>NZ_CP015625.1:0-2472500 GCF_002007565.1 Ditibartonella choladocola
GGCTTATGTTGGCTTTTCCATAAGTGGGTTTCAATAAAGAAATTATTTTGAATCTGGGATTCTGATTCTTAGAGTCTGTGTTTTCTGTTAATTATTTATTAACCTTATTTTATCCACAGATTTGGCGGAATTTTAAAAAATTACAAAGCGGCTTTTTTAGAGCCTCTCTATTTAACCGATAAATTGCAAAATGATATATAAAATCAAGCAGGTTCTTTGTTTTACGATTGGTTATAAAGGGTGCTATAAATTTTTAACGAAACAGGGTTTTTCCCATAATCCAAAAGCGTGAATTTGAATTTCCCACAATGCATTGGCTTGTGTATAACATCATGGAGTTATCCTCACATTTTTTTGGTGTGCACAAAATGCTTGTTTCTTTGCACATCTTTCAACAAGGGCCTGTGAATCCTGTGACAAAAGAAAAATTGGACTTTCATTTATATATGATTTCTGATGCGACCGGAGAGACTCTCCTGTCGGCAGGTCGTGCTGTGGCCTCGCAATATGTAGAAGCGCGTGCAATCGAACATGTTTATCCGCTTATTCGTAACGAAGCCCAATTGCAGGAAGTGATCGGCCAGATCAACCGGAACCCCGGAATTGTGCTTTATACAATAGTGGATGAAAAAATAGCGCATTTATTACATTCGGCATGTGATAAAATGGGTGTGCCTTCGGTTTCTGTTCTTGATCCGGTTTTTCAGGCATTTCATTCCTTTTTAAGGCTGCCGGCAAACCGGCGTGCCAGTGCCCAACACCAACTTGATGCAGATTATTTCAAGCGCATCGAGGCACTCGATTACACAATGGATCATGATGACGGCCAATTGCCGGATGGCTTACAAAATGCCGATGTGATTCTCGTCGGAATTTCGCGAACATCAAAAACGCCGACAAGTATCTATCTTGCCAATCGTGGTATAAAAACAGCCAATGTTCCACTGGTGCCGGGTGTTGAACCACCCAATCAGCTCTTTTTGTCAAAAAAACCGTTAATTGTCGGTCTTATTGCTTCTGCCGACCGGATAAGTCAGGTGCGGCAAAGTCGCAATATCGGTGGAGGTCTCACCACTGAAAGCTATATCGACAGGGCAAGCATCGCGCAGGAACTCAATAATGCAAAACAGATTTGCATGCGCAACAATTGGCCTATTATCGATGTTTCACGCCGTTCTATCGAGGAAACGGCAACTGCAATTCTCGAACTTTACCTGCGCGATCATCAGATCTGAATATTGATAAAAAGAAAAATTATGCAACATAAACCGCTCATTCTCGCATCTTTAAGCCCGTTCCGAAAATCGATTCTGGAAAATGCCGGTCTCGAATTCGGTGTTGAAGGAGCAAAAATAGATGAACGTGAACTGGAAAAAGCTTTGGGTAAAATCACGCCTCAAGAGCTTGCCAAAGAATTGGCAATAAAAAAGGCTGAAGATGTTTCCGGCCGGTTTCCCGATTCGCTTGTTATCGGATGCGATCAAACACTCGATCTTGAAGGAAAAGCACTCCACAAAGTGTCAAATCTTGAGGGCGTGCGGCAGCGTCTCGTCGCTTTATCGGGAAAAACACATTATCTTCATAGCGGTATCGCTTTGGCAAAAGCCGGTAAAGCCGATTGGGTCGGGCTTTCGACTGCAAAAATGACAGTCCGTTCATTATCGCCGGAATTTATAGATTATTATATCGATAAAGCAGGAGAAAATGTTCAATCAAGTGTCGGTGCCTATCAGGTTGAAGGCTTGGGTATCCAGCTATTTGACAAAATAGAAGGAGATTATTTTACCATTATCGGTTTACCTCTCTTATTATTGTTGCAGAAATTACGCGAGACAGGAATCATCATTCGATAAGATGACACATATAACGACAGAAATTCCCCATGCTTTTGTAACCGGCTATCCGGTCGGGCATTCCCTTTCACCGCAAATTCATCGCTTTTGGCTCAAAAAATATAAGTTGGCCGGAACTTATGATGCGGTCGAGGTAACACCGGAAAATTTTGAAACATTTATCAATTCGCTGCAAAAAAAAGGTTTTTGCGGCGGCAATGTTACGCTGCCCCATAAGGAAGAAGCCTTCCGCCTTGCCGAAAAAAAAGACGAGGCCGCTTTAAGGATAGGTGCTGCCAATACATTATGGTTCGAGAATAACATACTTTGTGCGAGCAATACCGATGGCTATGGCTTTGAAGCCAATCTTGACGATTTTGCCCCCGGTTGGGGTGGAAATGTGGCACTTGTCATTGGCGCCGGAGGGGCGGCGCGGGCAGTTATCTATACACTCGAACAACGCGGTTTTGACAATATTTATCTTGTAAACCGGACGAGATCACGTGCCGAAAAGCTTGCCGGTTATTTTGGCAATCAGGTAAAAGCACGCAATTGGAGCCAAATAGATGATCTCGTTCCTCTGGCGGATTTAATCGTCAATACGACATCTTTGGGGATGACAAATAACCTTATCGAAAAAGATAGCAAACCGTTTATCCATCTCGATCAGGCAAAGCCGTCTGTTCTGGTGACAGATATTGTTTATACTCCTTTGATGACACCAATTCTATTGGAAGCCAAAGCCAAGAACCTCAATTATGTTGATGGAATCGGAATGTTGCTTCATCAGGCTGTACCGGGGTTTGAACGTTGGTTTGGAATGAGACCTGTTGTGGACAATGAATTACGACAAGAAATTCTGGGTAAAATGGGCGAATAAATGATTATCCTTGGGCTTACAGGTTCTATAGGCATGGGAAAAACGACAACGGCCGGCTTTTTCGAGGAAGCCGGTGTTCCTGTTTATAATGCCGACAAGGCTGTTCATGAACTTTACGAAAGTAAAGAGGTTATCGAAAATTTAAGCCGTATTTTCCCCGATTGTCTGACTGATGGCCGGATAGACCGGTCAAAATTATCAAAAGCAATTGTCAAAGATCCGTCAAAGCTTGCCGTTTTGGAAAAGTTCATTCACCCTCTGGTACGCAAAAAAGAAAAGGATTTTGTCAAAAAGCACCGCAATCAGGGTGCCCCGCTTGTGGTTCTCGATATTCCTTTATTATTTGAAACGGGGCCGGAAGGACGGGTTGACAAAATAGCGGTTGTTTCGGCTCCGCTTGCAATCCAGCGGCAACGTGTGCTTGCCCGCAGCGGCTGGGATGATGAAAAACTCGACCGCATCTTGTCTCGTCAAATAACCGATGAAGAAAAGCGAAGGCGTGCCGATTTTGTTATTGATACCGGCAAGAGTCTCGATGATGCCAGACAACAGGTAAAACATCTGATTGCCCGCTTGACCGGCAAGTAAACTGCCCGTCGATAAAAAATAAGGGTATTTTCGGGTGACAATTTTTGTAAAATTGAAATGACGACTTAATCGCAGATTTTGGCGATGTTATATCCGGATTATCCATAGTTTCTTTCAGAGATAGGATGTAGGAATCATCAAAACGTTTTTGCGTCGATTATTTTTGATTTTCACCCTTCCGGTGAGGTGAGCGAATATAGTCAACGGAAAGACGATTTGTTGTTTATTGCCTCTTCAAGACGCAAGAAAGATAGGAAATAATCCATTATGAAGGTGCAATTCGTGCAAAAACAGCAATGCAAGTCAAGGCAGGTTAAAGAGTAGGTGAGAGCAGGTTTTTATGAGAGAAATTATTTTTGATACTGAAACAACAGGCCTTCACAAAGAAACAGACCGTATTGTCGAAATCGGCTGTGTGGAGATGGTTGATCGCTATCTCACTGATAAAACTTTTCATGTCTATCTCAATCCTCAGGGTGTGATTATTCCTGACGAGGTTGTGGCAGTCCATGGTCTTACCAATGAGCGCCTCAAGGACGAGCCGAAATTTGAAGAAATAGCCGATGATTTTCTTTCCTTTATCGAAGGCGCGACACTGATTGCCCATAATGCGAATTTCGACCTCGGTTTTTTGAATGCCGAATTGGGGCGTATTCATAAACCTCTTATCAGTGTTGATCGTATTATTGATACATTGGCGATGGCACGACGGAAATTTCCGATGGGGCCAAATTCTCTGGATGCTTTGTGTAAACGCTTCGGTATTGATAATTCACGCCGGACGCTACATGGTGCTTTGCTCGACTCTGAAATTCTCGCCGACGTTTATATCGAACTTATTGGCGGCAAACAGGGTGCTCTGGGATTTGACGGTGGAAAAGCTGACAGCCAATCAAACGAAAACGAAGATCAGAGTAAAATTGTTCTGAAAACTCGCCCTCAGCCATTGCCAAGCCGTTTGAGCGAAGAAGATAAAGCCGCCCATGACGCTTTGCTTGCAAAAATCGGCGAAAAAGCCATGTGGAGCCACATTAAAAATTGAAGTGTCGGCAAAAGCCGAATAACGGCAAAATCCGAAATATCCTGACGCGGGGATTGGTTTTTGTGAAATCTTCAAAAAAATGAAATCAATTTCCGACAGAACCGATTTGAAATTTATAAAAACCGGCTAACACCTTTGAAACTCTGCTAAAAAGGGAATTTACAATCGAGCGGCGCGTGCTCTAACGATTGATTTATAGATGTTCTTGCAATCGACTTTATTGCAGTTGAATCTGTTCGATCTTGTTAAAACCTGTTTTCAGGCGGTCTTTTGATAAAAATAGGCCGGTTTATAAAAATAGACCGTTGTGGAGAGGGGGAAACCACAACGGCCTTTTTTACTGCACTTCAATCAACAGTCCGGAGAGGGAAAGTAGACTGTTGCATCCGGTAAACGGCGGGGGACAAAGCCGGACAACCGGACATATCGACGCAGTGTCGATAGGTCATATAAAAGAATTTAAAAATGGCTTTTCAAGGGCAACTATATTAACATTTTGTAACAAATGCGTGAAAAGAACCTATAAGGACCTGACGATAAATTTTGCGCGCTCCACATTTTCTATCGTTTGCCGATGGGCTTTTTTGGTTCAATATGCTTTTAGACTATAAAATGTTTTCAAAATTCGATGTCAGGATTGACGATGCACAAAAATGATCACCTTTTTCTCGTTGACGGTTCAAGCTATATTTTTCGCGCCTATCACGCTTTGCCGCCATTAACACGGAAAAAAGACGGTTTGCCTGTTGGTGCACTGGCGGGTTTTTGCAATATGCTCTGGAAATTGCTGTGTGATGCGCGTGATACAGCAGTTGGCGTTGTGCCGACGCATTTTGCTGTCATTTTTGACTATTCATCGGAAACGTTCCGTAAAAAGATATATCCCGAATATAAAGCAAACCGCCCTACTCCACCTGAAGATCTTATTCCCCAATTCAGCCTTATCAGGCAGGCTACCCGCGCTTTCAATCTACCCTGCATTGAAAAAGAAGGTTATGAGGCGGACGATATTATCGCGACTTATGCTTCGGCGGCTACCCGAAGTGGTGCAAAAACGACAATCATTTCTTCCGACAAGGATCTCATGCAACTCGTCAATCAACAGGTCGGGATGTATGACGGCATGAAAGACCGCCCGATCGGCATTAAAGAAGTTATTGAAAAATGGGGCGTTCCGCCTGAAAAGATGATTGATTTGCAATCTCTTACCGGCGATTCGACCGATAATGTTCCAGGTGTTCCGGGTATTGGCCCGAAAACAGCAGCCCAGCTTCTTGATGAATTTGGTGATCTTGATACGCTGTTGGCTCATGCCGGAGACATCAAACAACAAAAACGTCGTGAAAATATCATTGAATTTGCCGATCAGGCAAGATTGGCACGTCAACTTGTAACATTGAAAACCGATGTTCCGCTTGAAATCGGTCTTGATGGGCTTCTGTTGGAGCCAACCGACGGGCCGCGCCTTATCGGCTTTTTGAAAGCAATGGAATTCAATTCTTTGACGCGCCGTGTTGCAGAAGCGACCAATTGTGATGCAGCTTTGATCGAGCCGGTCAATCTTGATGTCGAATGGGGCAAGAGTGCCCACGGTCCTGATCTTGAGTCGGGTTCGGATGTCGGCGGAGCGCCGGAAGCGAGTGGCAATCTTGAGCAAGAACAAAAAAGCGGCTCTGACGGTGCACAGGAAAACACCCCGCAGCTTCTTGCAGAAAAACGTAAAAAAGAAGCACTCACAGAAAAAATAGATACCACCGCTTATCACACCATAACGGACGAAGCCGAACTGAAACAGTGGCTTGATCGGGCTTTGGAACAGGGGTTCTTTGCATTCGATACCGAAACGACTTCACTTGATCCGATGCAAGCGGAACTTGTCGGCTTTTCTATAGGTCTTAATGCCGGTGAAGCGGCCTATGTGCCACTTAACCATGTCGATGGTAGCAATGATTTACTGGGCGGCGGACGCCTGAAGGGACAAATTGATACACAAAAAGCCGTCGCTTTATTGAAACCGGTATTGGAAAATCCTGCAATATTAAAAATTGCGCAAAATATGAAATATGATTGGCTGGTAATGCGACAATATCAGGTCACAATCCGGTCTTTCGACGATACGATGTTGCTTTCCTATGTTCTGGATGCCGGAACTTTGACCCACGGGATGGACGCACTTTCAGAGCGCTGGTTGGGACATAAGCCGATTACTTTCAAAGAGGTTGCCGGAAGTGGAAAAACGGCAACGGGTTTTGCAGCCGTCGATTTGAAACGGGCAACACAATATGCGGCCGAAGATGCCGATGTTACGTTGCGACTTTGGCGGGTTTTAAAACCGCAAATTGTCGCGCGCGGTGTTACCCGTGTTTATGAACGTCTGGAGCGGCCATTGGTGACCGTTCTTGCGCGCATGGAAGAACGTGGTGTTCTGGTTGATCGGCAATTATTGTCGCGACTATCCGGCGAGCTTGCCCAGTCGGCGGCCGCTTTGGAAGATGAAATCTATCAACTTGCCGGAGAAAAGTTCAATATCGGTTCGCCCAAACAATTGGGTGAAATATTGTTCGGAAAAATGGGTTTGCCCGGCGGCTCGAAAACCAAAACCGGTCAATGGTCAACATCGGCTCAGGTTCTTGAAGATCTGGCAGCAGAGGGGCATGAATTACCCCGCAAGATTGTTGATTGGCGCCAGCTAACAAAATTGAAATCGACTTATACGGATGCTCTTCCGAATTATATTTTACCCGATACGGGGCGCGTTCATACGAATTATTCAATGGCTGCAACGTCGACCGGAAGGCTTGCCTCGTCAGATCCGAATTTGCAAAATATTCCGGTTCGCACCACAGAGGGAAGAAAAATTCGTGCCGCTTTTATCGCCGGTCCCGGTAATTTGCTATTGTCGGCCGATTACAGCCAGATTGAATTGCGTGTTCTTGCCCATGTCGCCGATATTAAAGCACTGAAGAAAGCGTTTGCAGATGGCCTTGATATTCATGCAATGACGGCATCGGAAATGTTCGGTGTGCCGATCGAGGGTATGCCACCGGAGGTTCGCCGTCGCGCCAAGGCGATCAATTTCGGGATTATCTATGGCATTTCTGCCTTCGGTCTTGCCAATCAATTGTCGATTCCGCGCGAGGAAGCAGCCCAATATATCCGCACCTATTTTGAACGTTTCCCCGGTATCAAGGACTATATGGAAAAAACCAAAGCCTATGCGCATGAACATGGTTTTGTCGAAACAATTTTCGGGCGTCGTATCCATTATCCGGAAATCAATTCAAAAAATGCGCAAATGCGTGCATTTAACGAGCGAGCGGCAATTAATGCACCAATTCAGGGGGCTGCTGCCGATATTATCCGTCGCGCCATGATAAAAATGGATGACGCGTTGAAGGAAGCCGGCTTATCGGCAAAAATGTTGTTGCAGGTTCATGATGAACTGATTTTCGAGTTGCCTGAAAACGAGGTTGAAAAAACCACCGCTCTCGTAAAAGACGTGATGGAAAATGCCACTATGCCGGCATTGTCTCTCACTGTGCCGCTTAAAGTTGATGCACGGGCAGCAAAAAATTGGGATGAAGCCCATTAAAATGAGCCATATTGAAAGTGTTATTCCGGTTATTCTGAATTGAATACCGGGTAATACTGCCCTTGAAATAGAAAATAGTGCTCCATATTGCTCCCTATTACTTTGAACAGGGAGCAATTTGATGAACCGGAATTTCCTTTTTCTTATTATCGGCATTCTTATCGTTGTTGTTGCAGGCTTGGGTTATAAGACTTACCAACAGAAACAACAGCAAAAACCATCCGGCGTCGAATTGACAATCGATAAAAATGGCGTTTCGGTCGATCGTCACTAGTGTTCAGATAAAACAATATTTAAAGAATAATAACAGCTAAAGGCGACGTGTTTTTCAATCGGCATTCATCTTATAATTGCATTGTGGCTCACGTCCCGTTCAAATTGAGATATAATCCCGATCGGGGTATATATAGCCCGGTTCGGGTAACGATACTATTCTCCGTAAAGAGAAGTAGGGTCTTTTAAAAAAGTTTTTTAAAAGGCGGAATTATTCTCGGAAGTTTTGTAATTACTAGAACAGCAATTTCAGAAAGAAGTAATAGAAATGTTAAGTTACATTTTTTCTATTAAAGGTTTTATTCTTTCACTGGATGGACTTCTGCTTTCGTTTCTGTTTGGTGCTGTGCTCGCCTATTTTACCAATATCAGTCTGAAGACGCTTTATCGCATTCCTTATATGTTTATACTTGCCTTTGCGTTTTTGGGCTATGTTTTATTAACTTATGCAATCAATTTGCTAGTGTTCAGATTAATTGGCACATTGCCACTGGCATTTCTGGTTTTGCTTGCAGCTATCCCGCCATTTCTGTTTGGTTATATCGCCATGTACCTTTCTGTTTCCCGTGCGCGGGACGGATTCGGTAAAAAAGGCGCTGCCTGGCTCCTGGTCATACCACTTCTCAATCTCGGCTTATTCATTGTCACGTTAGATGATGATCCGGAAGACCGCGACGAAAAGCCGATAAACCGGAACCCGATTGAAACACCGGCTTTTATGAATGGTGCAACCGGTATCATCGCCGCAACAATTATTTTCGTATTGAGTTTTACTGGCGGAATGATGTTAGTGACTTATCCGAGCATCATCCAAATTCCCGAATTACTATTCATGGGAACCCGCTAACGGACTGAAGTTTTTGGGTCAATGTACACCAAAGCGGCGAATCGTTTTATCAGTGTTTCAAAGGGCAGCTTGATAGGCCGAATATTTTATAAAGCGGGCAAAAACCGATAATTGCAGTGATAAGCGGAATAAGGCCGATCAAACCAAACCAGCGCGCGCCACTATCAAGAATGAAAATAAGAGAAAGCAGAACAACACCGATAATAATACGGATAATGCGATCAACGCTACCAAGATTTTGTTTCATCCAAGGAGCCTTTCCAATTTATTTCTCTTTTGGATTTAGTCCTGCATAAGGGAAAAAACAATCCTTTAGCCGGCAATTCGGGGTCTTTCACCTTGGCACATGGGACGAAAAGCACCTGATGATCGGTATTTTTTGTTGTTTTTGAGAAATCTTTTAACGACGTAACTTGCTAAATTCGGGCCGGATTTAGAGATGACAAAAGACAATAAAAAGCTCCGGAAGATTCATTCCGGAGCTTTTGTAAAATATGGATAAAAATGCTTATTTACGGTCGCGCGCAGCAAGGGTGCGAAGGCGCAGAGCATTCAATTTGATGAAGCCTGCAGCATCTTTCTGGTCATAGGCGCCGTGGTCGTCTTCAAATGTAACGAGTGAACTCGAATAAAGCGATTTGTCACTCTTGCGGCCTTCAATAATGACATTGCCCTTATAGAGTTTCAGCTTGACTTCCCCTTCAACATTTTCCTGCGACAGATCTATTGCAGCCTGCAACATTTTGCGTTCGGGAGAAAACCAGAAGCCGTTGTAAATCAACTCGGCATAACGCGGCATCAACTCGTCTTTCAGATGAGCGGCACCGCGATCAAGCGTGATCGATTCAATTGCGCGGTGGGCTGCAAGCAGGATTGTACCGCCCGGCGTTTCATAGACACCGCGTGATTTCATACCGACAAAGCGGTTTTCAACCAGATCAACACGGCCGATACCGTTATCGTGACCATATTTATTGAGTTCGGTCAGCAAAGTTGCCGGCGACATTTGTTTGCCATTGATTGAAACGGCGTCGCCATTCTTGAAGCCGATGGTGATAATTGTCGGTTTATCAGGTGCGGTTTCAGGCGAGACAGTGCGTAAATGCACATATTCGGGAGCGGGAAGTGACGGGTCTTCCAACACTTTACCTTCTGAAGACGAGTGCAGCAAATTCGCGTCAACCGAAAATGGTGCTTCACCCTGTTTATCTTTTGTCACAGGAATCTGGTGTTTTTGTGCAAAATCCAGAAGCTCTGTACGGCTCTTGAAATTCCAGTCCCGCCATGGCGCAATGATCTTTATATCAGGGTTCAAAGCATAAGCCGATAATTCAAAACGAACCTGATCGTTGCCCTTACCTGTCGCACCATGAGCAATCGCATCGGCACCGGTTTTTTCGGCAATTTCAATCAGATGTTTTGAAATGAGCGGGCGTGCAATTGATGTTCCAAGAAGGTAGACACCTTCATAAACCGCATTGGCGCGAAACATCGGAAATACGAAATCGCGAACAAATTCTTCGCGCAAATCTTCCATAAAAATCTGTTTGGCACCGAGCATTTCGGCTTTGCGGCGTGCCGGCTCAAGCTCTTCACCCTGCCCCAGATCGGCTGTGAAGGTGATAACTTCAGCACCGAGTTCGGTTTGCAACCATTTCAATATGATTGAAGTATCAAGGCCGCCTGAATAGGCCAGTACAACTTTTTTAACGTCTTTCCACTTTTCCATTTTTTCTGTCCGATAATTAATGGCCCCAATTGATTGACCCGAATGAATTGATATGAGCTGTTTTATCAGGAGATAGCAACCATGCAAGCAATCAAAAATTTTTTCTTACATAAAACTTATAAAAACAGATTGAAATGGTTTGATAAAACAATAAGACAAAGATGATTAACGAGAGATCATGACCATGTCTTTCTTGCCTGATGCCCATGTGTTTTTTGAATTTGCCGGTGCAGCAATCATTTTGACGCTCATTCCTGGTCCCGATATGGCACTTTTTGTCGGCCGTGCCATATCGCAGGGAAAAGCGGCAGGCCTTGCTTGCATTGCCGGTTGTACAACCGGCATTATCATTCAGGTTTTTGCGGTCTCTGTCGGCCTATCGGCGTTGATAATAGCCTCGCCAATGGCATTTTTTATCCTCAAAGTGGCCGGTTCCGTCTATCTCTTATGGCTTGCGCTACAAGCGCTTTTGAACCGGTCGAATTTTTTGGTCGACGGAAAAAAGCAGAAGAAGCTCAGTGTGAGACGGAATTACCTTACGGGTCTTGCGATCAATTTGTTAAATCCGAAAGTGCTTCTTTTCAATTTGACCTTTTTGCCGCAATTTGTTGATGCGCTCGACCCGCATGCGCCCGGAAAGATATTTTTTCTCGGAGCTTCTTTCATTCCGATCTCTCTTCCCTTCACGGTTTCGATGGTATTGGCTGCCGACAAATTTGCCAAAGCCTTAAAAGAAAACCCGCATTTTGTAAGAATACTTGATTTTTTAATGGCCGGAATTTTTACAGCCTTTGCTGTCCGACTGATCGTGACCGAAGTTAAATAAATATCGGCTTCATCCCGTCGGGAAAAATGGCTATAAATTTGAAAATTGCAAAAATGTGTATTCGGAAAAACGGTTAAAAACTTTATAAAGTTCGATTTTTCATAAAAGCCGGTCATCCGGCTTTTCCGGTCTTGAAAGTTTCCGAAAGTTTCTTTCAAACGAGAGGATAAAGAAATGAGTGATTTCATATTTACTCCCCCTGCAATTGTCAGTATCCCGATCAAAGGGAGCAGTAAAGTTTTTCCGGTTCACAGAATTTATTGCGTTGTTCGCAATTATGCAAATCATGCGATAGAAATGGGGCATGACCCGTCAAAGGAAGCGCCGTTTTTTTTCCAGAAAAATCCGGATAATCTGGTATTTGACGGTGTTTTCCCCTATCCGCCGAAAAGTCATGATGTTGAACATGAGATAGAGCTTGTTGTTGCTCTTCAAAAAGGTGGACAAAATCTGACGACGAAAGAGGCAGACGATTGCGTATTCGGTTTTGCTGTCGGCCTTGATATGACGCGACGTGATTTGCAGGCCGAACTTAAAAAAGCGGGGCGCTCATGGGAAACCGCAAAGGCTTTTGAACATTCGGCTCCCTGTTCCCATTTGATTGAAAAATCACAAACCAAAAACATGAACGAAGGTTCGATAACCCTTTCGGTGAACGGTAAAGGTCGCCAGTCGGGCAATCTGAACGAGATGATCTGGAAAATTCCTGAAATGATCGCCTATTTGTCGCAATTATTCGTGTTGCAGGCGGGAGATATTATCATGACGGGAACGCCGGCGGGCGTGGGGCCGGTGCAAAAAGGCGATGAATTGGTAGGCCATATTGATGGACTGGATGATCTGGTGGTGAAGGTTGTCTGAGGTGATAAGGTTTTAACACGCACATCGCCACACGCACATCCCAAAAAGTGTGAAACGGTTTTTGGACGAGATGTGCGTGCGCTTAAAAGCCACATCCCAAAAAGTGTGAAACGGTTTTTGGATAAGATGTGCGTGCACTTTAAAAGCCACATCCCAAAAAGTGTGAAACGGTTTTTGGACAAGATGTGCGTGCACTTAAAAGTCACATCCCAAAAAGTGTGAAACGGTTTTTGGACAAGATGTGCGTGCACTTTAAAGCAACATCCCGAAAAGTGTGAAACGGTTTTTGGACAAGATGTGCGTGCACTTAAAAGCGACATCCCAAAAAGTGTGAAACGGTTTTTGGATAAGATGTGCGTGCACTTTAAAAGCGACATCCCGAAAAGTGTGAAACGGTTTTTGGATAAGATGTGCGTGCACTTTAAAAGCGACATCCCAAAAAGTGTGAAACGGTTTTTGGACAAGATGTGCGTAAATTTTTTCCCGAAACCACTTGAAAGCCTATCAATTTCTCCACAGGGAAAACCGGTGAAAGCAATTGCAATTCCGGTTATGTGGGTAAACTTGTCAATCTTTGACTTTTTCGCCAGGGTAAGCACCCCAAAGTTGATCCTGAGCCACATAGCCACGCGTATGGTTTATGTTGAGCTCGCACCATTTCCCGTCGCATTTATGAATAGTGCCAATGACACCGGGTTCAAGTTCGGCAGCAAGCGGTGCGTTTTCACTCGGTTCCTGACGCATGGGGGCAAGTTTGGATTTATCTTTTTGCCAAGGCGTTATCATGGCTGTGCGATGACCCGATAAAAGGGACTGGTAGACCCAACCTTCATCACCATCCGAGTCGCGAATTTTCCGCCATTGATCGTATTCCTGCGTGATTTCCACAGGCAATCCTTGTTTTTGATAAGAAAATACAACCGTATAATTGCGTCCGGGACCAACACGCACATTGACCCGTGCCGGTTTGATAGAAACAAAACGCGGCAATGGTAAACCGCTAGGCCCCACATTGGCCGGAGTTTCCTGAGCGGTTTCTTCCTGTGCACAGCTTACAGCGGAAAGAGATAATGTAGAAAAGACCGTCAACGCGGAATAGACGAGCATTTTCGCGATGGTTGAAAAACGGAACTTGTCGAAACTGTCCACTGTGCATGCCTTTCTTCTCATATGTTCTTTGATTTCTTTTCTGCTATAACAGATCAGACTCAAGACAGTCTGATGATCCTATGCCACATCGGTGGTTAAAGAGGTCTCAACATTCGGGCAAAACACTGGAAATATTTCGAGGATTTCTATGCAGGGGAAAAAATTACCATTGGTCATTTTGACACGCAAACTTCCGGATCAGGTTGAAAAGCGTATGTGCGAGCTTTTTGATACAGAAGTCGTCAAACAGGATCGGCCAATGTCTCGACAAGAGCTGGTTGCTGCGGTCAAACGCGCGGATGTTCTGGTTCCGACCATTTCTGATGTTATTGACAAGGACCTTATCGATCAGGCAGGAAATAATCTTAAAATGATTGCCAATTTTGGCAACGGTGTTGATAATATCGACATTAATGCGGCGACCGGCCGCGGCATTCTCGTAACCAACACCCCGAATGTTCAAACAGAAGATACAGCCGATATGGCAATGGCGCTTATACTGGCAGTGCCACGTCGCCTTGTCGAGGGAGCCAATGTGCTGAGTGAAAACGGTGTTTGGCCGGGTTGGTCTCCGGACTGGATGTTGGGACGACGTATCTACGGAAAAAAGCTCGGCATTATTGGTCTCGGTCGTATAGGCACAGCGGTTGCCCGCCGCGCGAAAGCGTTCGGTCTTTCGATCCACTATCATAATCGCTCCCGCGTGAGCGAAAAAATCGAAGAACAGCTTGAAGCGACCTATTGGGCCGATCTCGATGACATGTTGAAAACAATGGATATTGTTTCGATCAATTGCCCGCTTACCGAAATGACCTATCATCTCCTTTCGGAAGAAAGGCTCGCTTCAATGCAAGATACTGCCTATATCGTCAACACAGCCCGTGGCGAAATTATTGATGAAAATGCACTTGCGCGCCAGATTGAAAGTGGCAAACTTGCAGGGGCAGGACTTGATGTATTTGAAAAAGAACCGGCCTTCAGTCCGGCTTTGGCAAAATTGGCGCATCTGGGCAAAGTTGTGCTTTTACCGCACATGGCGTCTGCAACAGTTGAAAGCCGGATCAATATGGGTGAAAAAGTTATCATCAATATCAAAGCTTTTATCGATCATCACCGTCCGCCTGATCGTATCATACCCGAAAAATTCCGTAGCTGATTCTTTCACGGAAATTCTTTGGCCTTTGTCAAAAGCGGTGTCGATAGCTGTTTACAGCGCTCCAATAGCGCCGTTCTGAATGAGGAAACCGATTTCTGTCGGGCAATTTTACGTGCTTACATTATTGGCGGTAATCCGTTTTTTAGATGTCGGCTTTTTTGCCGTTCATTTGAAATTGTCCATCGATAAAGTTTTGCATAAAAATATCTTCAAGCAGAAGAAAAAAGAGGAAAGCGAAGCTAACAGGCGACCTTTCAAATTATTCTTGCGGCTTTTCATCGCCTAACAGACCAAGACTTTAACCGCGAACCAATAACGATCGGCACGGACTGTTTTTTGAAGCCGGATGATGGACTTATGAATTTCACACCCGCAGGGGTTCAAATTTCAAAGCCAGTTTGTTGCCATTTTTCTTCTTCAGAGCATTTTTAGCCGGAAAGTTCCGGAAAAAGCTCAACGTGTGGGAATAGGCGTTTTACCGCTATAGTCATAAAAACCGCGGCCGCTTTTGCGCCCCAACCAGCCGGCTTCGACATATTTTATCAATAACGGGCAAGGGCGATATTTCGTGTCGGACAATCCCTGATGCAAAACATGCATAATAGCAAGGCAGACATCAAGTCCGATAAAATCGGCAAGTTCCAATGGCCCCATCGGATGATTTGCACCGAGTTTCAAAGCTGTATCAATAGCATTGACATCCCCCACGCCCTCATAAAGAGCGTAAATTGCCTCGTTAATCATCGGCACCAAGACACGATTGACGATAAAGGCCGGAAAGTCTTCAGTAACGGTAAAAGTTTTTCCGATTGAAGTGACAAAATCGCAGATTGTCGAGTAGGTCTCTTCGCTTGTTGCAATGCCGCGCACCACTTCAACAAGCTTCATTTGTGGCACCGGATTCATAAAATGCGTGCCAATGAATTTTTCCGGACGGTTTGTGGTTGCAGCAAGACGGGTGATGGAAATGGTAGAGGTATTGGTCGCAAGGATTGTTGAAGGTGAAAGGTTCTCGCACAATCCGATAAAAATATCCCGCTTTATATTTTCATCTTCGCTTGCTGCTTCAATGATAAGATCGGCCCCCTTCAATTCATCCAGAGTCAGTCGGGTTGAAAGCCTTTTGATCGTATCAAGGCGGCTTTGCTCATTCATTTTTCCGGCTTTGACCAGATGGGCAAGATTGAATTTTATGGTAGAAATTGCTTTTTCAACCTGTTCGGCAGAAATATCGTAAAGAAGAACCTCGAAACCGGCAGTCGCAACAGTTTGGGCAATTCCTCCACCCATTTGCCCTGCTCCGACAATAGCGACCGTCTTTATCATGCGCGTGCTCCTCCTCTAGCGATTCTTTCCCGGTACCCATAATACATCATTTTTGCCACAATCATTAGCATAACGGGCAGCGACAAACAGAAAATCCGAAAGCCGGTTGATATAGCCTAGAACATCTTTATTGACATTTTCTTGCTCGCTTAACGCGACAATGATGCGTTCGGCACGTCTTGCAACAGTTCGGGCAAGGTGTAGATAGGCTGATGCTTTGGATCCGCCGGGCAGAACAAAAGATTTCAAGGGCGAGAGTTTTTCATTCAATCTGTCGATTTCATTCTCGAGCCGTTTTGTCTGGGTAGAAAGAACGCGTAAATCGCCTTTATTTTCGCTTTGTTCAGGGGTTGCAAGATCAGCTCCAAGATCGAAAAGATCATTTTGTATTTCTTCGAGCATTTTGTCGAGATCGCTTACCGTTTCAAGACGGGCAAGCCCTATTGTTGCATTGGTTTCATCTATCGAACCATAAGCGTCAACGCGTAAATCGGCTTTCGAGCGTCTGGGACCATTAACAAGACCGGTTGTACCATCATCACCGGTACGCGTATAGATTTTATTGATTTTGACCATTTTTTAAGTTCCTTGAGAAGCCATTTTCTATTTGAAAATATAGATAGCTTTTGTTGCCCCAATGTCCATGAAACTTATGTGACGTTATCAAATGACGGGAAAACATTGAAATGCTCATTGTAATGCTTGTATAGATTGCGTTCTCAATTAAAATAATTTTATACGGTAGTCTGTGCGTTTTGCCCGTTAGGTGCGGGTTCATTAACGGGAAAGACATTGATTTGACGCTGAGACCCTTACGCTTTTGTTGGCGCATTTTATATAACGCTGTCAGCCACTATTTCCGTGATTCTGGCAGCGCTTTTGCCAGTCATATAGCTTTGTCCGGTTTGATGGCGCTGTTTCCTTTTCTGATTTTTGCAACATCGCTTGCAAGTTTTATCGGGGCACGTGCCTATACCCAGCAAAGCGTGAATGCGCTTTTGAAAATGTTGCCGGATGCTATCGCCGGCCCGATTGTCAAGGAAGTCGTCAATGTCATGACTATTCAGCGCGGTGGTCTGTTGACAATATCGGTCATCGGGACAGCCTATTTTGCCTCAAATGGTGTGGAAGCATTGCGAACAGCGCTCAATCGTGCCTATCGCGTGGTTGATAGACGCAGTCTCTTTTTCTGCCGGTTTCAAAGTCTGTTTTTTGTGATTGTCGGCACGATCGGCCTGATGGTTATCAGTTTTCTTCTGGTTCTGGCACCGCTTGTCATCAATATCCTTCAACATGATTATCCGGTGATTGCCCAATATGTCGGCACAATCCGCATCTGGCGTTATGCCATTGCGGTGGTTGTTTTGTTGATTAGCCTGCTGATTGCCCATAAATGGCTTCCTGCAGGAAAGCGGAAACTGGCCGATATTTTGCCCGGAATTGGTGTAACCATGGTGGTGTGGGTTGTGGCTTCCATGCTATTTGCACAATATCTGGCAACGTTTGCCAATTATGTTTCCACTTATGCAGGGCTTGCCTCGATCATGGTGGCAATCATCTTTCTTTATATGCTGAGTGCCATTTTTATTCTCGGCGGAGAAATCAACGCAGCCATTATGTTTTATCGCAACCGCCAGCAACAGCCTGGCCAATTGGTGCGTGCGATAGAACAGAACAAGGAAAAAGAAGAAGGGCTAAAACAGCAAAACAATGACGGACAAAATGATCATAAAGTTGTTTCTTGATGGCGATGCCTGTCCCGTCAAAACGGAAGCCTATCGTGTAGCCGAACGTTATTATATCAAGACTTTTATCGTCTCGAACAGCTTCATGAGGATACCGAATGAGGATTTTCTCGAAGCTGTTATTGTAGATCAAGGGTTGAACAAGGCAGACGACTGGATTGCAGAAAAGGCCGATGAGGCCAGTATTGTTGTTACCAATGATGTGCCATTGGCCGATCGTGTGGTCAAAAAGGGTGGAGTGGCTATTTCCCCCTCCGGTCGGCTTTTTGATGCGGCCACAATAGGCGCGGCATTGGCCACCCGTAATCTCTTTGAAAATCTGCGGGAAAGTGGCGTCGTAACCGGTGGCCCGCGCCCGTTTTCCAGCCGTGACCGCTCGGCATTTCTTGGCGCGCTTGATTTGGCTGTGCAACGCAAAAAACGTCAAGGTTTTGAGCCTGATTTTACCAAAAACCGCCATTGACCGGTTTTCAACCGGCAATTTCATATACTGATTATTGTGTTCGGTGCTGTTTTGGATGGAAAACCGGTAATCAGTCTTTTTTATCGGCTTCCATTGCCGCTTTCATCAGTTTTTCCGAATCGGCATTGCTCCAGGGTGCCGAACCGTTATAAGAGCCGAGCAAACACCCATTTTTATCGATCAACATGGTAATGGGAAGTCCCACAGCCAAACCCTGTTTGCGCACTTCATTAAAAACATCCATGGATTGGTCACGATAGAAAACAATATTGTCGGCTTTTATGTTTTTCAAAAAGTCTTTCACTTTTTCGTCGCTTGCTGTTTTATCAATATTGATGGCCATGACATCGAATGAATCATTGTGAATGGAACGTTTGAGATTGGCAAGTTCAGGCATTTCGGTGCGGCAGGGTACACACCAGCTTGCCCAGAGGTTGACAAGTAGGGTTTTGCCGGAAAATTCTGCCAATGTGTGATCTTTACCGGCTTCATCTTTGAAGGCGAGTTTGCGCGCATCATAAGGTTCGTCTGCAAAACGCATATTTTTGAAAAAACCGTTTGCCGATTGTTTAATCATATCAATTTTTCCGGCATTTCCGGTGCAGGGGGAAGCGGCTTCGGCATGGGCAACAGAAATCAGCGAAGGAAAAGAGTAAACTTGGTTGTCAGACCCCATCATTATCGCGTATATGCTCAGGGCACCAAGTGTAGTTTTGGCAATGATTTTCCCGAATGTTCCGGAAAATTTTGCTTTTTCTAGAATTCTTGCAACCATTTTTTCTTCCTTTCGATGGGGGCTAACATATATGAACAACAGTGGATCAAGCAACCAGATGTGGGGTGGTCGTTTTGCCTCAGGACCGGCGGCCATTATGGAAGAGATTAACGCTTCGATCGGTTTTGATAAAAAACTCTATAAAGAAGATATTAAAGGTTCGTCGGCACACGCCGCTATGTTGGCAGCTCAAGGTATTATATCGGCTGCCGATTATGACGAGATCGAAAAAGGCTTGAAAACCATTCTCGCCGAAATCGAGAGCGGCAAATTTGTCTTTTCGCGCAAACTTGAAGATATTCATATGAATATTGAAGCCCGCCTTGCAGAATTGATTGGTTCGGCTGCCGGAAGGCTTCACACGGCCCGTTCGAGAAACGATCAGGTTGCTTTGGATTTCCGGCTCTGGGTCAGGGAAGAAACCGATAAAACAATACAGTCTATCAGACATCTGATTGAAACATTGCTTGGTCGTGCCGATCAGGAAGTTGAAACACTTATGCCGGGCTTTACGCATTTGCAGGTTGCCCAGCCTATTACCCTTGGCCATCATTTAATGGCCTATGTTGAAATGTTCGGCCGCGATTTGTCGCGTATGCATGATGCACGTGAAAGGATGAACGAATCACCTTTGGGAGCAGCCGCCCTTGCCGGTACGAGCTTTCCCACCGATCGTTTCATGACTGCAAAGGCTTTGGGTTTCAGAGAGCCGACAAGAAATTCGATTGACAGTGTGTCCGATCGTGATTTTGCACTCGAATTTTTAAGTGCAACGGCCATATGCGCCACCCATCTTTCGCGCCTTGCCGAAGAGATTGTTATCTGGTCAACGGCACAATTCAACTTTATCCATTTGCCTGATTCTTTTTCGACCGGTTCATCCATTATGCCGCAAAAGAAAAATCCGGATGCGGCAGAACTTGTCCGCGCAAAGACCGGACGGATCAACGGGTCACTAATTGCTTTATTGACCATTATGAAAGGTCTGCCGCTTGCCTATTCAAAAGATATGCAGGAAGACAAAGAACAGGTTTTTGATGCCGCCCAATCGTTGGAACTATCGCTTGCTGCAATGGCAGGTATGATTGGCGATCTCGAGATCAATCGCGACGTTATGAAAAAAGCTGCCGGTTCGGGTTATTCGACTGCAACCGATCTTGCTGACTGGCTTGTTAGAAAATTGGGTCTGCCATTTCGTGAAGCGCATCATATTACCGGTCACGCGGTCGCTCTGGCAGAAAAGAAAAAATGTAATCTTTCCGATCTTACTTTGGAAGATTTGAAAACTGTTTACCCTGATATTACAGAAGATGTTTTTGATGTCTTGAGTGTTGAAAAGTCGGTTCAAAGTCGCAAAAGTTATGGTGGTACCGCCCCACAAGAAGTGCGTCGCCAAATCGACTATTGGAAAAAACGCCTTGCCAAAGCCTGAATTTGAACGCTACACAAAGAATAGATTGAATAGGAATAGATTTGAAATAGTTCGCAACGAGCGTAACGCTTGCTATTTTTGAATGGGACAAGCTTTTTGGAAAGAGACGCGATCATGAAAAAAACTCTGGCCGGTTTGATGATTGTCACAATCTGTGGCGTGGCTTTGGCCGGTTGCGGGCGTAAAGGTCCGCTTGAACCGCCGCCGTCCACGATGATTGAGGACTCTAACGGCAAAATGGTTCAAAAACCGAAAGTAGAAAAACCGTTTATTCTTGATCCATTGATTAAGCAGAGGCACTAAATGCAGCTTTTTCAATATCGTAATGGCTTTCTACATGCAGAAAATGTAGCAATTGCCGATATAGCAAAAAAAATTCCAACCCCGTTTTATTGCTATTCGGCAACAGCCATTGTGAACCAGTTCGAGCAGTATCGTCATGCCTTTGCCGACACCAATGCACTTGTCGCCTTTGCACTGAAAGCCAATTCCAATCAGGCAGTTTTAAGCCTGCTTGCAAAACAAGGCGCCGGTGCAGATGTTGTATCGGGCGGAGAAATGCGACGCGCACTCAAAGCCGGTATTCCTGCCGACAAGATAGTCTATTCCGGTGTTGGCAAAACTGTTGAAGAAATCGACTTTGCTCTTGGTCATGATATCCATTGTTTCAATGCCGAATCAGAACCGGAATTGCAGCAATTATCCGCGCGTGCTGTTGCACTGGGTAAAAAGGCACGCGTGTCTTTGCGCATCAATCCCAATGTTGATGCCAAAACACATCGAAAAATAGCAACCGGAAAGTCTGAAAACAAATTCGGCATTCCTATTGCAGTAGCACGTGACGTTTACGAACAGGCAGCAAAACTCCCCGGTCTTGATGTCCATGGAGTGGATGTTCACATCGGCAGCCAGATTTGCGAGTTGCAGCCCTTTGAGGATGCTTTTTCACTCGTTGCCGATTTTGTTCATGTCCTGCGCGACGAGGGGCACGATATTCGCCATGTTGATGTCGGCGGCGGGCTTGGCATTGTTTTTCGCAATGATAATACGCCTCCACCTTCCCCTGCCGAATATGCAAATGTTGTCAAAAAACATTTTGCGCCTCTTAATGTCGAGATCATTATGGAACCGGGACGTAATATCATCGGTAATGCGGGCATTCTGGTTACATCCATCATCTATATAAAACATGGAGCCGGAAAAAATTTCGTTATTGTCGATGCCGGGATGAATGATCTTATCCGACCGACTTTATATGATGCATGGCACGACATTGTGCCTGTAAAAGAGCCAAAGCAGAGTGATAAGCCGATGATGGCCGATATTGTCGGTCCGGTTTGCGAGACGGGTGACTATATGGGGCTTGGGAGGTTTCTTCCCTCGCCAAAAGCCGGTGACCTGCTGGCGGTCTGTAGCGCAGGGGCTTATGGTGCCGTTATGGCAAGCACCTATAATACACGGCTGTTGGTACCGGAAGTGTTGGTGAGTGATAGTCGTTTTGATATTATTCGCCCGCGTATTTCATATGAAGAGCTGATAGAATTCGATCGTGTCCCTGAATGGGTAGAAAATTCCTGATGTCGAAACGGCCGGTTTTCAGGTAAAATCGGCCGAACATTCTGGCAAAGGGATTCGCCTTTGCCGGTTTCATTGTTATGATATGCAAAATCAACTCGAAGGAAAGAACATAAATTTTGCTCAATCATGAACACCCTTTCCGGTTCCGGTTATCGGCACTTGCCAGAGCAAGAGCTGCCGCTTGGTGTGTTCTGACATTCGAGCGCCTGTGGCCACGTGTCATTACATGCGTTCTCGTCTTGTTGATGTTGCTGTCACTCACATGGTTCGGCGTTTTCAACTATCTTTCCTATTGGCCACATGTGATCGTGCTTTGGGCATTGCTTTTTATAGCAATCGGTTCGCTGCTTTTTATATCCGGTTTCCATTTTCCTTCGCGACACGACATCGACCGCCGGATTGAACAAGCAAGCGGCCTGAAAAACCGGCCACTCGAAACGCTGTATGATAAGCCGGTCAATGATGACAACAATGCTTTTGCCAAAGCTCTTTGGGCCGAACATCAACGCCGTATGGCCGGTGAGCTGCAAAACCTGAAAACAGGCGTTCCCGAAACCGGTATGACGCGGTCTGATCCCCTGGCATTGCGGGCGCTGGTGGTGTTGTTCACAGTAACAGCTTTTGCCTATTCTTCAGGCACGTCAGGCGGAAGGATTGCTGATCTTTTTGATTTTTCGCGGCCGGTCAATTTGTCTAGAATGCGGGTAGATGCCTGGGTTACCCCGCCAGCCTATACCGGTAAAGCACCTCTTTATCTCACCGAAAGCAACCTTCAGGGCGCAAAAATTCCGGAAGGAAGCAAAGTGACTATCCGGTTGGTTGATGGTGGCGACGCAACATTGAAATTGCATGATAAACAAACCGGAAAGACAGAAAATATTGGCGCTCTTGAAGAGCATGATACGACCAAAACCAATAGCCGGACATTCGAGACAATTTTGCTCTCGTCGAGTGAATTGACATTAAAAACCCGCCATTATGAAAAGAACTGGAATTTTGATGTTGTGGTTGATCGTGCACCGACAATCAGACTGACCAAGGAACCGGGGCGCATTCTCAACGGATCGCTGGAACTCAATTATGCGCTTGATGATGATTATGGTGTCGAGAAAGCTTACGTAGAAATCACCCCGACATCGTCTGTTAAGGAAACCGGACTTCCTCTTTATGATGCTCCTGATATAAAATTGCTGATTCCGCGTGGCGGAAAAGGGGATGCGCGTACAGTGCAAGATGTCAGTATCCATCCTTGGGCAGGTTCGGAAGTGCGTTTGACACTGGTTGCAGAAGATGGCGCCGGTCATCAGGGAAGAAGTGAAACCCGAACCATCACATTGCCGCAAAGAAATTTCGGCAATCCGCTTGCGCGAGCCGTGGTTGAACAACGTCGCCTGCTGGCTCTTAATACACTTTCGCGCGATCGGGTTCTTGATATGTTGTCGGCTTTAACGTTGCGGCCGGAAGAAACAATCAATAATTATACCCATTATTTGGCATTGCGTAGCATATGGACACGACTTCGTCTGGCAGAAACCGATGAAGATCTGAAAAATGTAGCCGATTTTATGTGGCAGACAGCCATCGGTATCGAGGGAGACAATGTCAATCAGGCTGAAAAAAACTTGAAAGCAGCCGAAGCGGCATTGCGTGACGCTTTGAGAAATGGCGCTTCGCCTGAAGAAATCGAACGTTTGACAGAGGCTTTGCGTCAGGCGATGAATGACTATATTGCCGCACTTGCCGAACAGCAACAAAACGATGGCCTTGGCCAAAAGCCTTCCGAAAAGGCACAAAATCTTTCACCTGATGAACTTGCCGAAAAACTGAAACAACTTGAAGATACGGCAAAATTGGGCAACCACACAGCCGCTGAACAGCTTTTGAACGAACTTGAGCAACTCATGGATAATCTTCAAGTAAGTCGTGGCGGATCGGGGGAAGAGGGAAGCCAAACAAGCGAAATGCAAAAGCAGCTTGACAAGCTTGGCGATTTGATGCGCAAGCAGCAAGAGACTTTAAACGACACCCATAAACTTGAGGACGAACGCGAGCGCGGAGAAAAGACCCCTGAAGAATATCGAAAAGATCTTGATGATTTGAAAAGGCGGCAAGACGAACTCCAGCAGGAATTAAAAAAATTCGATAAGGATTTAACTGATAAAGGCTTGAAATCGGGACAAGGCCTGAAGGATGCCGAAAATAAAATGGATAAATCCGGTCAAGCCCTTCAGCAGGGAGATGCCGGTGGCTCGGCAGACCAACAGTCAAAAGCATTGGATGCAATGCGTGATGGCGCAAGCAAGCTGATGAAAGAAATGCAGGAAGCCATGAAAAAAAATGGCAATGATGGTAAAAATGGTGACGGGCTTTCAAAAGATCCACTCGGGCGCAAACTCGGCTCGGCGGGCCATCAGACGGAAAAAAATGGTATTCCGCAAGAAAGCGATATGCAACGTGCACGCCGCATCCTCGATGAAATCCGCAAAAAATTAGGTCAGTCTGCATTACCCGATAGCGAGAAAGAATATCTCGAACGATTGTTGAAGTTCGATTGATATTGATAATGACGACGTCAATATTCCGGCAGATTATCTGTCGGCAGTTTGTTTTTTGAATGCCGGAATTGCTGCCGCTTTTACAGGCCGGAGAGTCTGAAACTTTCTTTTGCTCCATCAATAATGGAAATTGCGCCGATAACGAAAATTGCCGCGCTAATGGAAATTGCCTCTCTAGTGCAAATGGCTATATGTCATCTCGGATGTATCTTCTTCCGGCATCCGGTTATCGACATTTATCAGTATAATAAAACCCGTCTTTTGTGTTCATTATTATCAAATTTAGTATAAGTATTGTTAAATAAATATTGGCCGGATTGTAAAAATTCGGGATTCTTTTCTCGTTTAATAAATCGGTAAAAGGTGGGCTTTTACTCTATTCACAGCGGACGGATTAGCGTTGCCGCAGCGCGAAAAATTTTAATGGATAATTTTATAATTATTATAACCGATTGTTATTATTGATATATAATTTTCTCTAACACTTTCTTGGACAGTCTGTTTCTATCCATTGAGTTGAAGCATTTAGCCGGTCACGCAGTTGTTACAAAAAATGAAACAAAATTAGTTTTTTTTAAGAAATAATGAATTAGATCAATTTTATTCTTTATTCATGGAACTATATTGGATTTGACACGTTATATCGACTGTGAAAAGGAATGAGATATGAAAAAAATTATTGCAGCCTTATGTATTTCTTGTGCTTCTATCGGTTATTCGGCAGCGCAAAATGTCAATCAGAATATCGTTGATAAAGCACAAGGGGCAGCATCGGCTGTTTCTCAAACTTTGTCTGCATCTTCAACGGCTTTGGATAAAGTCAATGAATCCATGATGAAGAATATGTCGGTCAAAATGAGCGGCAATGCTGATGTCGATTTTATCAAAATGATGCTGGCTCACCATAAAGGGGCTGTCGACATGGCGGAAGTCGAATTGCAATACGGCAAGGATCCGGAAGCCAGAAAATTGGCCGAAACAATTATCTCTGCACAGCAAAAAGAAATCACTGAAATGCAGGATTGGCTCAAAAAACACGACAGCCAATAAGTTTTCCAGATATTTTATACATCTTTTTACATGAATAAGCCCGTTGCTGAAAAGGCTTAGTTTCATTGGGGTAGTTTATTCAGCTTTCTCGATCATGAAGGGTAATTATCATGGAAATTGATGACGGCGATTTTTTGTCAAGTTTTGAGACCGATGAAACGGGTTTTTTTGAGACCGATGAAACGGGTTTGAGTTATCCTCCACGTGTGAGGGAAAGTGGAAGAGAAATCCGTCCGAGACGTGCCCGGACGGCTAATCGCGTTATTTCCACTTCTTCGCCGAACTCATTCATTGCCCATCATAATGGTACTGTTAACGGTCGACGCCGCCTGAAGTCGGCACGGGAAATTTGACTTTCAGATGATTAATCCAGACCTTCAAAAAGCAGGGTAGACAAATATCTTTCTGCAAAATCGGGAATAATGATAACGATGTTTTTTCCCTCGTTTTCCGGACGTTTGCCCACCTCGATGGCGGCAGTCAATGCTGCACCGGCCGAAATACCGACGGGAATTCCTTCCAGATGAGCAAGATCGCGTGAATTCTTGAAAGCATCATCACTTGAAACGGTAATAACTTCGTCAATTATTTCGGTGTTGAGTATCTTCGGTATAAAACCCGCGCCGATGCCTTGAATTTTATGTGGGCCAGGTTGTCCACCCGATAAAACCGGAGAATCTTTCGGTTCGACAGCAACGATTTTAAAATCGGGCTTACGTTTCTTTATCACTTCACCAATACCGGTAATAGTGCCGCCCGTACCGAAACCGGCTACCAGAAAATCGACATTGCCATTGGTGTCGTTCCAGATTTCCTCGGCTGTGGTCTGACGGTGAATTTCCGGATTTGCCGGATTTTCAAACTGTTGGGGAATAATAGCATCGGGATTTTCGGCGGCCAGCTCTTCGGCTTTGGCTATCGCACCTTTCATTCCTTTTGCGCCTTCGGTCAATACCAGTTCGGCGCCAAGAAACTTCAGCAATTTACGCCTCTCGACAGACATGGTTTCAGGCATTGTCAAAATCAGCTTGTAACCTTTGGCAGCAGCAACAAAAGCAAGCGCAATACCGGTATTGCCGGATGTGGGTTCTATCAGCACTGTTTTGCCGGGTTTAGCTTTTCCTTGTTTTTCCAATGATTCAATCAAAGCCAAACCAATACGATCCTTGACACTTGCCAAAGGATTGAAAAATTCGAGCTTTGCCAGAAGGTTGGCTTTTACGCCTTTATTTTTGGCAAAATGGTCTATGCGGACGAGCGGCGTGTTTCCGATCGTATCCAAAACAGAATTATAAATGATGCCGCGCCCTTTTTTCTCCGAATGTTTATCCGTCATGACCGATCTCCCTGAAGATATTTAAGATGACAAATCCGCAAACCGCCGGAATGGCTGCGGCAATTCTTGATTATCAGGATAAAGGCAAAATTTAGAATGATATAGCTAAAAAATATTGTTCAATTCAAAAAAATAAAATTTTTTTCTAATGTATAAGCAATCGATGAAAACGCATACCGAATAAAAAGGAAGTTCGTTCTTGCTGCAAGAACTTCCTCTTACCTGTCGGTTCATGAATGGAAGCTATTAATAGCGGCTTGCCTGATCGAGTATTTCAATATCTTCATTGTTCAGATTGATTGTCACTGCTTTCACAAGACTGGAAAGCTGGTCAATCTTGGTAGCACTGGCAACATTAATAAATAAATTGACAATATCTCATATTTAGAATAACTCAAAAGAATAAATATGTTTGTGAGGGGGATCTCATGAAAAAAAGGCTTTTTTTTGCATCTATAGCTGCTTTAACTGCTGGCCTGACCGGCGGGGATGCGACAGCTTCTACGAATATCAATACCAAAGTTGAATCTGTTTCAGAGACTGGAATTAACAATGGTCTTACATCTAAAACCATGATGATTTCTAACGGAAATGATCCTTTTTCTTTTATTCTGAAAACTTCAGCTCCGGCAAATGCTATGGATTATCATATGTCACATATCTCACATAGCTCCCATAGCTCGCATAGTTCTCACGCCTCTCATAGTTCACATTATTCAGGTTATTAATAACCAGGTTATTAATAATATGTCTAACAGAGTGATATTAGAGTTTGATTGTGTAGTTTATAGTTCCACTGCAATCCAAAAGGCTGCATATAGAGCTATGAATTTTATGCTCGTGCACATTGATCTAAATGAAGAGAAAATTATTTGCATTTGTGAGCCTACATCTGACGCTGATAATGACCAATTCGAGAAAGCAATACAAGAATTTAAAAAAGACGTATTGGACTATAGCTTACGTGAAAAAATTCGAGATGAAACTACTCCGATACGGAATTTAATATTAGGTATTGCTTTTTCAAAAACAGGTGCGGGAAGTGAGTAAATTTAAAAGTATTGATTCCTATATTCCAAAAAAAGAATATGAACTTTTACCATTTAAATTTGATCATTTTGACGATAAGCGTTGTATCATTACAAATATGGTCGGAGAATACCTATTATTAAATAATAATGATTTATATAGTCTAATAAATAAAAAAATTTCGTCTGATAGTTCTATATTTTCTTCATTACGTAGTAAGCACTTTATTCGTTATGAAGGTGAAAATTCACCTTTAGAACTTTTAGCTTTAAAATATAGGACTAGGCTTTCTAAGCTGGTTAACTTTACTAATTTACATGTTTTTGTAGTTACATTACGGTGTGATCATAGTTGTCCTTATTGTCAAGTATCACGGCAATCAGAAGATAAAAATCAATTTGATATGACGTATGAGATGGCTGACAAAGCATTAGATTTTGTTTTTAAATCGCCAAATCCAGCCATTAAGATTGAATTTCAGGGCGGCGAACCGTTATTAAATTTCCCAATGGTTCAATATATTGTTGAACAGGCAGAATTTCGGAATAAATCGGAAAACCGTAATTTACAGTTTGTTATTGCTACTACACTTTCGTTATTGACGGATGAAATCCTTGAATTTTGTCGTGACCACTCTGTTATGTTGTCCTCATCTCTAGATGGCCCTCAAGATTTGCATAATGCAAATCGTCCAAGACCCTCAAAAAATAGCCATCAGCTATTTGAAGACGGATTAAATAAAGCGAGAGCAGTTTTGGGTTATGACCGAGTATCAGCGTTAATGACAACAACAGACAAGAGCCTATCCCGTGTTCGTGATATAATAGATGAATACGTTAGACTTGGATTTAACAGCGTTTTTTTACGCGCACTCTCGCCTTATGGTTTTGCGATCAAAACAAAACGTTACATGATGTATGACGTAGATCGCTGGCTGAAATTTTTTAAAGAGGGTTTGGATTATATTATATTTTTGAATAAGTCAGGCATTCCTTTTGTCGAGGTTTATTCGGCTTTGATATTAAAAAAGATGCTAACATCTGACGATCCAGGCTTTGTCGATTTAATGAATCCTGCTGGAGCAGGTATAGCCGCGATTGTTTTTAACTATGATGGTTATGTCTATGCCTCAGATGAAAGTCGCATGTTAGCCGAGATGGGCGATTTTAAATTTAGATTAGGGAATATATTAACGCAATCTTATGAGGATATTATCTTTTCGGATCAACTTCTCGATGCTTTGGAAGACTCATTTACGCTCAGTGTTCCAATGTGCTCTGATTGTGCCTTTGAACCATATTGCGGTGCAGAACCTGTCTTTCATTATGCCGTCTATAAAGACATGGTTGGACGAAAACCTGAATCTGCTTTTTGTAAAAAAAATATGTCGATTTATAAGCACTTAATAACACTGATGGAGAACGACGAAGAAACGAAAAGTATATTTCTTAGATGGGCAACTCAATGTTAAAGTTATTTGGAAATATAAAAAATCATATTTTTGATGACAATTTGTTTGTGAATCCAATTAAAATTTCAACTAACGCGAATTTACCAAACGTTTTAAAAAATAAATATGCCTATTTAATTAATGATAATAATTACAGTGAGGGGTTTTTTCATTATATAGTTTTTAATGATTTTTTTGAAAAAAATAAAGAAATTTTAGATACAAAAAGTTACTCTATAATTCCTGACGATTTTAAATATTTATCCAACGATGATATCGTAAGTATTAATCCGAATCAGAACAAAATAAGAGTTCTTTTTAGATCACATTCAAATTTTAATAGTATATTAGTCACAGAACAATGTAATCATTATTGTTTAATGTGCTCCCAACCGCCGAAGCCGAAAGACGATTCATATCTTCTGGACGAAATCGAAAATTTAATACCTTTGATACCAAGGTATACAAAGGAAATCGGGTTTACGGGAGGAGAACCTACTACGAATCGTGATCGATTTTTGAAAATACTCCGGCTAACTAAAAGCTATCTACCAGAAACGAGTATTCACATATTATCAAACGGCAGGAGTTTTCGGGATTTCCATTTTGCAAAAAGTTATGCAGATCTAGAACTTACTGATAGTATGGTGGGTATCCCTCTTTATTCTGATGACCCGAGTTTGCATAATTATATTGTGCAGTCGGATAATGCTTTTGATGAAACTGTACAGGGCATAATAAATTTAAAAAAGTTAAACCAAAAGGTTGAAATTAGAATCGTACTCCACCGGTTATCTGTAAAACGTTTAATTCAGTTATGCGAATTTATAGGTAGAAATTTGCTTTTCGTGGACCATGTGGCTCTTATGGGGCTTGAAATAATGGGTTTTACTCGAGCGAATTTACAAGAGTTATGGATAGACCCGTTTGATTATAAAGATAAATTAAGCCAAGCGACATCCATTTTAAAATCGTATGGTCTAAATGCCTCTATATACAACCATCAACTATGTGTTGTGAACGAAAATGTTTGGCCGTTTTGCCGCCAATCCATTAGCGACTGGAAAAATGAATTTGCAATTGAATGTCAAACATGCACCAAGCGTTGTGATTGTGGCGGTTTTTTTTCTTCGGGCCTATTATATAAACACAGCGACCACTTACATCCGTTGTAAGGAAGTTGATATGAGAGGAAATTTTTCTCAAATCGCAATTAATGGCAGGATCGAAAATAATAAAAGCGAAGAGTAAAATGCATTTAATGGATTTATATAATCGTATTATTTAATTCCATAACTTAAAACTTGGGTGCCGCATATTTTGACCATTGATACGACTATAGCCGCTGCATCATATCCGGTGCAGTTTCCTGTAAAACTGCATATGGCTTCAGAAACACTAACATTGGCGCATTGGCTTCGATTACCTCCTAAAGCTAAGCATATACCTACGCCTAGGTCGTTATCTCCTATTCCGGTACAGTCGTAGCTGGCTCTCCCCCCTGAAATGCAAAAAGCTTCGCCTAAGCTCATCAGGCTGTTACATAGAAATGATGAACCTGTTGAAGCCGTTCCAGCAGCACAGATGCCTGCTCCCAAGCTCATCTCGCTGTTACATAGAAATGATGAACCTGTTGAAGCTGTTCCAGCAGCACAGATACCGGCTCCCAAGCTCATCAGGCTGTTACATAGAAATGATGAACCTGTTGAAGCCGTTCCAGCAGCACAGATGCCGGCTCCCAAGCTCATCTCGCTGTTACATAGAAATGATGAACGCGTTGAAGCCGTTCCAGCAGCACAGATGCCGGCTCCCAAGCTCATCTCGCTGTTACATAGATATGATGAACCTGTTGAAGCTGTTCCAGCAATGCAAACTGCTTCTCCGGAAAAATTTCCTGAGCGTAGAAATATGGGCATGAGCATTTGCGAAATTTTACAAAAGTTTCGAATTTCGTTGTATGTTTGGCCAATAGAAAGAGAAGGGAAAGCAAGTAATATAAATAAAGCAATAGGAAAAATTTTTTTCATACGGGCTAGCTTTTTTACAGTTCATGGGCATGAGTAGTTTAAATCTTGTTCAGTTTCCATGATAGTCGTTTTCTTCAGATGCGTTATAGTCCGAACAATTTTTTCACGTTCCCGCTTGCTTGTTATCATGAAAAAGGAAAATTTAGAATGATATAGCTAAAAAATATTGTTCAATTCAAAAAATAAAATTTTTTCTAATGTATAAGCAATTAATGAAAACGCATACCGAATAAAAAGGAAGTTCGTGCTTGCTGCAAGAACTTCCTCTTACTTGTCGGTTCATGAATGGAAGCTATTAATAGCGGCTTGCCTGATCGAGTATTTCAATATCTTCATTGTTCAGATTGATTGTCACTGCTTTCACAAGACTGGAAAGCTGGTCAATCTTGGTAGCACTGGCAATTGGTGCGGTTACTGCCGGTTTGGCGATAAGCCAGGCAAGGGCAATTTCAGCCTGTTTGGCGTTATGCTTTTCACTGATTGTATCAAGAGCGTCCAAAATCCGCATTCCGCGGGGGTTCAAATATTTTTCGACTCTTGAACCACGTTTATGACCGGCAAGATCTTCTTTCGAGCGATATTTACCGGAAAGGAATCCTGAAGCGAGACTATAATAGGTAATGACTCCGAGACCATATTTTCGAGCAGTATCGGCAAGCGACCCCTCGAATGTGTTGCGATCATACAAATTATATTCGGGCTGGAGCGTTTGATAAGAGGGGAGATTGTTATTTTTAGCGACGATCATTGCTTGTTCTAGCTGTTCTGCCGTTATGTTTGAACAGCCAATTGCGCGAATTTTTCCCGCTTTCAGCAATTTGCTATAAGCTTCCAGTGTTTCTTCAAAAGGGGTTTCCGGGTCAAACCAGTGTGATTGATAAAGATCGATAAACTCGACATGCAAACGACGAAGAGAATCCTCGACAGCCTGTTCGATCCAGCGCGCGGAAAGACCTTTGTGACCGGCTATCCCCATATCCGAGCCGACCTTGGTGAAAATATAGAATTTGTCTCGCTTGGACGGATTTTGTTTCAACCAGTTGCCGATAATGGTTTCGGATTCGCCCCCTTTATTTCCTTCAACCCATGTTGAGTAGGCATCGGCTGTATCAATCGCATTAAGTCCGCTTTCCGAAATCGCATCAAGCATTTTAAAGGATTGTTTTTCGTCCAGCGTCCAGCCGAAGACATTGCACCCGAAAACCAGAGGTACAATATTGAAACCGGTATTACCCAAAGCACGATATTTCATGGAGTGTCCTTTCAACGGTTCTCTGCCGGCAAGAAACGTATTGTCTATTGGCAAAAGAGATTGTTCGAGCCTAACCACTTTTCCACTCCGGAGAAAGCGTCTCACAGGGTTTTGATAATTTCATGCTTTTGTCAGATTTTAACCGTAAATTAACGAATATTTTTATTTTGAGGGAAAAGTTTGTTATTGTCATTTTTGGACAATGCACGAATATCGAATGAATGGATTATAATTCATGGTCAGTTTGAATCGTTTTATATCAGCCAAAACATTATTTCTGCCATGTTTTCTGATGCTTACGGGATGTGCTACCCAAGCGACTGCATGGACTGAAAAAATTACGACCCAGAAGGTGGAATTGCCGACAGAATGTGCCGGTTGGCAAAAAATCAATGTAAAGACGAGAACGCGTTATTATATGATGAAAGACGACCAACGTGCGCTTGTTGATATTGATGCACATAATTTGCGGGGAAAAAATCTTGGTTGTTGGGATAGGAATGTGCAGTCCGCACAACCGGTCCAGTCACAGGCGCCGGTTTCTGCACCGGCCGATATACAGTGAGAGAATAAGGATCCTATTTGGATATACTGACATTCAGATCCTTTTATCAGACAGTGCTTGGTGAAAAAGTTTTTTCAACCATTACAAATAAGCTCGCCCTAAAAAATTGTGATGTCGCCGGTGAACGGGTTTTGGGACTCGGATATGTAACGCCCTATCTTGAACAATTGAAAGATCGCGCCGAAAGATGTTTTGCTTTCATGCCTGCCCATCAAGGGGCATGTGTCTGGCCATCGGCAGACAAAGTCGCAACCGCATTGGTATTTGAAGAGGATTTACCATTATCGGATTCCGCAGTTGACCGCATTATTTTGATCCATTCGCTGGAATTTGCTGAAAATGCGCGCGAAATGCTTAGCGAAATGTGGCGTGTGCTTGCTCCGAATGGCCGTATCATTATCGTTGTACCCAACCGGCGGGGCCTCTGGGCGCGCAATGACCATACGCCTTTTGGCAGTGGCCAACCTTATAGCCGCCAACAATTGTTACAATTATTGCATGAAACCAATTTCAGCGTCGTCAAAATCGGTGAAGCACTTTATTTTTCACCTTCCGGTGGTGCTTTGGCACGCGGTTTTTCCGCGGTTTACGAGCCTCTGGCGCGGAGCTTTTTTCCTTATTTTGGCGGTATTATTGTTTGCGAGGCTCAAAAACGCTTATTTCAGGGATTGTTGGTCCATCGTCGCCAGTCACGTCGGGTATTTGTACCGGCTTTATCTCCGCAAATCACCAATCGCAAATCATTTCGTGCTGCCGATATTATACGGAATGATTCTGCTAACTGAGCCATTCGAGTGCGTCACTGCAAAATGGATTCATTAAAACTGGATTGATTTTGCTTTCCCATATAATCCTCGACTTTTTACGCCGCTACTTTTGTGATATTCCGCAGATTAAAAGCTTGAACTTTTGAAAATCAGGGGCGGCGGCCAAAATGGTCAATAAGCAAAGCCCCGTCGATTTGATAGAAAAAGGCCGTAAACTGTTCGGGAGTGGCTTTTTCAGGGATTATTTTTTCGGGGATTATATAGAGTTCGTTGCAAAGCAAGAAAAGAAATGAACGGGGAAACAAACAGGATAATCGCAGCAACTCTGTTCAGTTTTTTTTCAAATCGGTGAGATGGTTGATATTGCTTGCAAGCTCGCGCATACGCTCGCTTACATAGTCATATATATGTTGGGTAATCTCAGGAAATTCATTTATCAGCTTCAGGAATACGATACGATTTATTTTCAGTGTTTTTGTATTGCTTTGCGCTATTGCGGTGAACGGCCGGTTGACTTTCGTGATTAAAGCAAGCTCGTTAAGCAGGGCATTTTTGTTGATGATGTCAATTGGCTGGTTGGGTTGGCTATTTTGCCGATAAAGATTGACCGTTCCGGAAAGAACGACATAGGCGCTTTCAGCGGGCTGTCCTTCTGTGAAAATAATCTCTCCGGTGGCAAATTCCTTTCGTTCTGCTCCAAAAATCAACAAACGCAATTGTTCAGTCGTCATTTTGCTGAAAAAATCGAATTTTTCCAATAAAGCAATGTCGTCGGTAATCGCCAACGAAAACTCCCTATTTTTATGAATTGACGATTTATTTCGGCCAATTCATTGCGTCACGTTTCGTAAGTGCCGGTTTTGGCAAATAAAGTTATATGTCTATTTTGCCAAAACGTTACGGATTTAATCTATAGCCACCGCTATCAGTTATCAATATCTGCGCATTTGCGGGATCTTTTTCGATTTTTTGCCGGAGGCGATAAACATGGGTTTCCAACGTATGCGTTGTTACACCCGAATTATATCCCCACACCTCTTCCAGAAGCGTGTCACGGCTTACAACATTGTCACCGGCACGATAGAGGAATTTGATAATGGCAGCTTCTTTTTCAGTTAGCCGTATTTTGCTTCCCTTATCGTCGATAAGCAGTTTTTGCCCCGGTTTGAAAGTGTAAGGCCCCACTTGAAATGTTGCGTCTTCGCTTTGTTCATGTTGGCGCAACTGGGCGCGAATGCGGGCAAGAAGAACCGCAAAACGGAAAGGTTTTGTTACATAATCATTAGCACCGGCTTCAAGGCCGAGAATGGTATCCGAATCGGTATCATGGCCGGTCAACATGATGATAGGTGCACGGAATCCTTCCTGACGCAATTTTTTTACCGCTTCACGCCCGTCGAGATCAGGCAGACCAATATCCATAATAATCAGGTCTACATTCTCGTTTCTGGCGGTTTCGAGACCCTTTGCAGCCGTACTTTCCTGAAGAACATTGAATTCTTCATGCATTTGTAGTTGCTCTACCAGAATAGAGCGCAGATCCTCGTCATCATCTACAATCAAAAGGGTGCGATCGGTCATTTTCAGTCCTTATAAAAAACGCTTTCACGCGTTATGTAATAATTGCAGTCAACAATCACGAAAAACTGAACGTCATGCAAGTGTCTTTCATCAGAAATTCGTTAAAAACACCAAAAATTGTTCCTTTTATCGTTGTGCGCAAGAAATGCGGTACAACAACAAAAGGGATCTTGGCAATTGGTCAATACCGTTTTCCTTGTGCATTGGGAAGAAGCGGGTTTACTGCAAGGAAGCGGGAAGGCGATGGTGCAACGCCTGTTGCTGTTATGCCGATTCTTGGCGGTTTCAGGAAAAGCGGTTTTGTCAGCCTACCACATCATCCGATGAAGCTCCACCGTATAAAACCTTCCGATGGCTGGTGCGATGAGCCATGGGACGCAAATTATAATCGTCCTGTCAGATTGCCTTACAGAAATAGCGCAGAAAAACTCTTTCGTGATGATAAGCTCTACGATATTGCACTGATACCGGATTGGAATATCCGTTGCCGGATACAAAAACGTGGTAGCGCTATTTTTTTTCATCTCGCACACCCTGAATACAAACCGACCGAGGGTTGTATAGCTGTTTCAAAACGCACAATGGAACGGATTTTACCCTTTGTTTCACGTCAAACCAGAATAATGACATTGGGCACATTAACTCGGTCAAAACCGGCCGGCCTGTTTAAGAAAAAACATGCGCAGTGTTTGAAAAAAAGCATGCGCGGTAGGGAATAGGTAAGTCCTTTATTCCGTCAGGAAAAACAAAACTGTTTGTTGCGGGAATTTATGAAAGTAAAACTTCCGGATAGGTTCGCTATTTTGTTGTTCGGTTGGAAAACGGCAATATGAACAGGGTGGAAACGGTTTGAACATCTATTTGAACATACCGTTTGAACCTACCATTTGAGCACACCAATTGATCTATTCACGATCGGGGTTTCGTGAACTTCTACTGAATGGTGATCCCGATCGGCTTGTAACCGGAAGAATTTTATAAGCTTGTTGAATGCGATAAGCCTAAAATTCATCGGCTATCCGGCAGTCGACCAATCGGGGTGGTCGCCGGCATTTTAAATATTTCAACCGCTTTGTTGAAGAAATGCCAATATGTTTCCGGCATTCTTCTTCTATTTTTAAAAATTGGACGAGAATAATTGAGGGAGTCGATAACAGGCGCTTTTCAATTATCAGGAATGATCGGAAATTTTATCGAACATTGAAACAGCGCGATATAAATAATGCTCAGGTCAAACATAAAATCATTGAAACAGATGTTTTCACGTGAAACAAAATATATCACGTGAAATAAAATATAAGTGTCTCTTATAAACGGCTATGTCGACAATTGTAGACGAGCTTCCGCAATCCAGTGTTTCGATGGTTACAACCATGAACGTCCGGATTATGAAAGGGAGCGTCCGATTTCGAGATATTTATCCCAACGTTCTCTTTTCAATGTCTCGCCATCTTTTCCGGCCATGCCCTTCAAAGCAGCTTCGATCACTTGGCCAGTTGCATCAATGGCTTCTTTTTTATTGCGATGCGCGCCACCCAGAGGTTCGGGAATAATACCGTCGATGATTTTCAGTTTATAAAGATCCTGAGCTGTAATATGCATTGAAGTTGCGGCATCTTTTGCTCGCGTTGCATCACGCCATAATATAGAAGCAGCCCCTTCGGGAGAGATGACAGAATAGATAGCGTGTTCAAGCATATAGACCTTGTTGGCTGCGGCAATAGCAATAGCCCCGCCTGAGCCACCTTCGCCAATAATGACAGAAACAACAGGGACTTTTAATCGTAACGTTTCGGCGGTTGACTGTGCGATAGCCTCTGCCTGTCCGCGTTCTTCAGCGCTTACACCCGGATAGGCACCGGCTGTATCAACCAGAGTAATGACCGGAAGCGAGAAACGGTCGGCCAGTTCCATAATTCTTACGGCCTTGCGGTATCCCTCCGGACGGGCCGAACCGAAATTATAGCGTAGTCGTGATTGGGTATCGTACCCCTTTTCCTGTCCGAGATAGGCAATCGCCTGTCCATTGAAACGGGCAAAACCCGCCTGAATGGCTTCATCCTCGCCATATTTGCGGTCACCGGCCAAGGGTGTTACGTCGGTAAAGAGTGCGGCTGAATAATCAAGAAAATGCGGCCTGTCGGGATGACGTGCAACCTGGGCCTTCTGCCAGGGAGTGAGTTTTTTATAAAGATCACGCAAGGCCGTTTGCGAGCGTTCTTCAAGACGGGATATTTCGTCGCCCATGTCGACGCTACCTTTTTCCTGGGCAATTTTTTTCAGTTCAAAGATTTGCCCTTCCAGATCAGCAACCGGCTTTTCGAAATCAAGATAATTATACATCGGCTCCAACTTTTATCGTGTTACTCGGCTTTTATCATACCATTTGACGGCTTATTTCAAGCTTTCACGCTGTCTTATAAATAATATATCATTTTCTTTACTCTGCATGAGAGCGCTCGGCAAGCGGGTGATGCTCATTTACAAGACTTTGCAGCTTTTCTTCCAGAACATGGGTATAGATTTGTGTTGTTGATATATCGGAATGGCCGAGCAACTGTTGAACAACGCGCAAATCTGCACCATGTTGCAACAAATGGCTTGCAAAAGCATGGCGAATAACGTGCGGTGAAACATTATGGGCGCTGATTCCGGCTTCAACGGCAAGCGCTTTCAATTCGCGTGCGACAAGTTGGCGCGCGATATAGCCCTGATCGGCATGGGCAGGAAAAAGATAGGGACTGGTGCTGCCTGAGGTTTTATCACGTAACTCCAGCCATTGACTGACGGCTTCTTTGGCTTTTTGCGAAAGTGGCACCAGCCGGTCTTTGGAACCTTTCCCGCGAACCGGCAAAAAATCCGGCGCTCCACGAACAATACGAACCGGCAGGCTCACAAGTTCGCTAATGCGCAAGCCCGTTGCATAAAGCAATTCGACAATTGCATGAAGACGCATAGCCCTTTTATGTTCAGCCGGTGATACATCTTCACGTTTGGCATTTGCTTCGGCGAGATCAAGCAGGTTACTAACCTGTTTCTCGCTGATGATTTTCGGCAAATTCGCGCGCTTTTTCGGGGTATCAATGTCGCTTGAAGGATCATCATTGCGCAATCCTTCCGCATAAAGAAATTGGAAAAACTGGCGTAAAGTCGATAAACGCCGTGCTTGCGACGTTGCGGCAAAGCCGTCATGTTGCATAGACGCCAATATTTTGGCGAGCTCATCCCCGCTTGTTTCCAACAGCGTTGTTTTGAACGCCGCCAGTTCTTCATTTGCCCAAAAAAGATCACGGCGATAGGCTTCAAGAGTATTTTTTGAAGCACCACGTTCGGCACTCATCATTTCAAGAAAATTGTCGATTGTTGCTGCAAGATTCATTTGTTGCCGCCATTCCTTTGTGCGGGCGAGCCGCCTTCCGACATGTCCGGCTTCTGCTCTTTCCGCTCGCCAGACTCTTGGCTGTGCCGGTTTTCGGAGATTGAAGAATTATCATCTTTCCCGCTGTCTGTCTGGCCACCCGCTTCATCTTTCGGCAGCGGTTTGCCATCGGGCATTTGCTGCATATCAGTGTCATTATTTGTCGGCATTTTCTGTTCTGTCGTTGGGGAGATAGACGCACGATCACGCAAATGCAGGTTTTCCGGTTGAATTTCGATTGTTATATCGGTGGTTACCGGTTTTACGAGATAAACAAGCCCGACCATTGCACCGTAAATCAGCGCAACCAATATGACGAGGGCGAGTAACAAACGGGTAAGAGTCGGCATGGCAAGAGAAAATTATCCAAAATCGAAAAGGTTATAAACACTATCATGCCTTATAAAGATTAACAGGGATTGACTTATTCTGCGATAAATGTCGAAACAAAATCATGAAAAGCAGATTTTCAAAAACTGGCCCGATGGCAAAAACAGCGCATCGTCTGATGTCTCATCTGGACGGGCGTTCGCTCGTCCTTGTAGGGCTTATGGGGGCAGGCAAATCAACGATCGGCAAACGTGTGGCCACTATGCTGGAGCTTCCCTTTCATGATGCCGATTACGAGATCGAGCAGGCGGCACGCATGACAATACCCGAATTGTTCGAGTCTTATGGTGAACCGGCTTTTCGTGATCTTGAGAGGCGTGTGATTTTACGGCTGTTGAAAGACGGGCCGATGGTACTTGCTACGGGCGGTGGTGCCTATATGAACGGGGAAACGCGCAGTGCTATTGCCGAAAAGGGTATTTCTATCTGGCTTCATGCGGAGCTTGATGTATTGATGGAACGGGTTTCCCACCGTCAAAACCGCCCTTTGTTAAAAAGACCTGATCCGCGTGCCTTTATGGAAAAACTTATGGCAGAACGTTACCCTGTTTATGCTTTGGCCGACATTCGCATAAACAGCCGTAAAACGCGTCGTGACGTGGTGGCACGCGATGTCGTGCGTTCGGTTGAAAGCTATCTTTCAAAATCCGGAAACAGCAATAAAGGACAGCTTAAAAATGGAAAATCAGACAGTTAAAGTAACCTTGGGGAAACGTAGTTACGATATTCTGATAGGACCCGGTCTGGTTGTCTCGGCAGGTAAGGAAATTGCCAACCGTTTTCCGGAAAGACGCGTTGTCGTTGTGACGGATGAAAATGTTGCAGCATTGCATCTTGGCATGTTGACACAAAGTTTGCACGATAGCGGTATTGATGTTGTACCGGTCGTGGTGAAGGCAGGCGAAAAATCGAAGTGCTTTGAAACGCTGGAAAACGTGGTAGATCAAATTCTTGATAATCGTCTGGAGCGGGGCGATTTCGTTATAGCCTTCGGCGGTGGTGTGGTGGGCGATCTTGCGGGATTTGCAGCCGGAATTGTGCGCCGCGGCATGAACTTTATCCAGATTCCGACATCACTTCTCGCTCAGGTTGATTCGTCGGTGGGCGGCAAAACCGGTATTGATACGCGGCAAGGAAAGAATCTCGTCGGTGTATTTTATCAGCCAAAACTTGTCATTGCCGATACAGAGATTCTTGATACTCTGCCTGAACGCGAATTCAGAGCCGGTTATGCCGAAGTCGCCAAATATGGCTTAATCAATCAGCCCGACTTTTTTTCATGGCTGGAAAAAAACTGGCGGCAAATTTTTCTGGGTGGTCATGAGCGAATCGAAGCTATAGCGCAATCCTGTCGTTCAAAAGCCGAAGTGGTCGCCCATGACGAACATGAGTCGGGCGAGCGTGCATTATTGAATCTGGGGCACACCTTTGGTCATGCACTGGAAACAGTCACAAATTATGATTCGGCCAGACTTGTACATGGCGAGGGTGTCGCTATCGGCATGGTTCTTGCGCACCAGTTTTCAAATTACCTCGGCCTTTGTCCGGCCGATGTTGCAACCCGTGTTGAAACCCATTTGAGCACTGTCGGCCTTCCTGTTGCCTTGCAGGATGTTCCCGGTGGTGTGCCGGATGCTGAAACATTGATGAAAATTATTTCGCAAGACAAAAAGGTCGAACACGGTAGCCTGACTTTTATTCTCACACGCGGGTTGGGCCAATCATTCATTGCCAAAAACGTACCGCCGGAAAAAGTATTGGCATTTCTTAAACAAAAACTTGGTGAAAAATGATTGATCGAAGCAGTCATATTGGTTAATGCTTCGACTACGATGAAGTCTGCGTAGCTCAGCAGGATAGAGCACAGGATTCCTGAAATAAATTGGGCGCCTCTAAAGGAAACTTTTGAAGCGGATCTGCTCAAAGTCGGGGAACGCTTCTGGCTTTTTATAGCCATTGCCAATCCCGAACCAAGCCCTCACAAAGGGAAGGTGTAGAGACTGGACGGGCAGCACCTAAAGGCTTTTGCCAATGGTGAAGGGACAGTCCAGACCACAAACGGTCATAGTTTTGACCGGCGGCGAAAGTCGAAGTGGTATGAATCCTGGGGTCGTGGGTTCGAATCCCACCGCGGACACCATCGTATTTTCCTCGAAATGAAATGGTTATTCCAGTGGGTAAAAGCCTGCTGGACCGTGAATTGAGAGGTTTTTTAATTCGCGAATTTTTGTTTATATCTGATCGTCGGTCAATCCGGAATTTATATCCCGTCGCCGGTTGAAGCGAAAAATGAACGGGAATCAATTTGACCCGACAACGCCGTTCATGCAGATATGGCCGTTCATGCAGATATGGAAGAACGGCCTCGCCCTTTTGCAGCAAGCTTGCAGTTTTTTGCATTTACAGGATCGGGTTTCATTTTTGTATTTCCGTTTGCTCAAGTATTTTGGATGCAAAAAATCTTGTGAAAGCAAAACCATAAAAATAGATCAACAAATGACGTTCGACAGCTCATTGACCCGTTCGTGCATTCCTCCTTTTAACCCTCGAATTAACCCTCGAACTATCAGCAGATAGAGTTATCGAAAATACCGGAAGAATTATAAAGCTGTGCCAGCATCCCGTTTGATAAAAAGCACGGCTTTTTATCCGGCTTGTCTTCAAGATTTGTTACAATGACACATAAGAGTGATAAAGTAATCATAAAATAATATTTAATTTTTTAATGTTTAAAACGATCAGTCAAAATACAGAAAACGCATTCTATGTTCAAAATGAATAGAAAATACATAGTAATGAATGGTATCTATGATGAATCTCCTATCCGTGTTGAAACCGGTAGGTTGATTATCATCTTGAATCCTGTATAACAAAAATAATGAAATACGACTCACCGGCGTTATTTACTAAAAATTAACGTTATTACAGGAGCGGGTCTTAACGTAAACGTTCTTATGCAGCATGATAGAAAGAGCTAGGTTCTTTGCGTTTCTTGTTTCATATTGCTTAGGTTCAGGCAGGGTAGACTGATGCGTCTTTTTAAAGTTTTACGGTTTTCGATCGCGTTAATCATTGCGGTTGCGAGCGTCTTGTTTTTTACACTTGCATCAGTTCAGGCGAAATCGAATGCTGTCGAGCTTCCGGCAATAGTGGTTGATGCCAATACCGGAAATGTCCTTTATGCAAATCGCGCGGATGAAATACGGGCACCCGCATCGATTACCAAGGTCATGACGTTATATCTCGTTTTCGATGCAATCCAAAGCGGCCGGTTGAGTTGGAATACCGAAATGCCGGTTTCCAAATATGCTGCGAGCAAACCGCGGATGAAACTGGGCTTGCCTGCCGGTTCCAGAATTTCGGTACGTGATGCAGTCAATGCCATGATTGTTCTTTCGGCCAATGATGCGGCCGTTGTTGCTGCCGAATATCTGGGCGGGAGCGAAGAAAATTTTGCGCGTGTTATGACTTTGAAAGCAAGGTCTCTCGGCATGCGGAACACGACTTTCAGAAATGCCAATGGTCTACCTGCACAAGGGCATGTATCGACAGCCCGCGATATTGCTTTGATGTCAATTGCCATGCGTGACCATTTCCCGCAATATTATCACCTTTTCAGTCAGCGCGAATTCAGTTATCGCGGTCAGGTTTATAAAGGCCACAACCGTGTTCTTGACAGGATTGACGGTGCAGACGGTTTAAAAACCGGTTTTACCGGCCTTGCAGGTTTTACAATTACCACAACTATCGCCAAGGATGGCAAAAAACTGGTTGTTGTGGTGCTTGGCGGTACTTCAGGCCGTCAGCGTGATGATGTCGTTGTATTGCTTGCAAATGCCTATATGGGTAGTGCCAGCCGGTCGACGAAAAAACGTATTTTTGCCCAATGGAACGTAGCCCAATCGGCTTGGCGTGGGCAACCACAGCCAAAGAATGTCCAACCGGATACAAACAATGCCGAGATTGTGACAGCTTCTGTTTCCCAACGTGGCAATCGCGCAACCGAACCGGCAAAAACTGTTGTCGAAACACGTTCTACTATTTCTATTCCGGTGAAAAAAACAGTCAAAGTTGAAACCAGCCCGACGACAATGGCTTATGCCGATGATAGCAAAAAGACAGTCACCGACATTCTAAAAAATGAAATGTCGGGAAATTACATTGTTCAGGTGGCCGCGTTACCCGATAAAGGTTCAGCGGAAGGCTTTTTGAAAACAATAAAAAAATCTTTGTCCGATACAAATGTTGCATCGCTCGGCCATGTCGAACCGGCAACTGTTGACGGAAAAAGGGTTTATCGCGTCAGGTTCGGTTCATTCGGAAGCGAAAGTGAAGCAAATGCAGCTTGTGGCAAAATAACAGCACAAGCCTATTCATGTTTTGTTGTTGCGAATTGAAATAGCTTTTTTTGTTAGAAAAAGCTGACAACTGAACCGGATAATCTTTCCGGAACGCATTCATAATCCTTTTATCGCCGTGAACGTCATTGTTTAAAACATTGGTTGAATTCTGGTAAAAAGACCGAAGCTTCGGGTAAGAACCGGAGATATTTTTATTCAACTGCCAAAATGACGGAATGTGCAAGATTGTCTTTGCCCTTATATTGTTTTGGCACTTGTCTCATGGAGAGAGTTTGAAGGGCAGTTTCTAAAAAAATTGAACCTAGCCGGTTATTGTAATGATTGGAAGCCGGTAATCTATTCAGGAATTATGCCCAAGCATAATCAACTTCCATCACTTCCATATTTATAAATTGCCAATCACGAAGCTTTAACAATTGCCAATCACGAAGCCAAATGCTTGCCGGATAATGGATATAGATTCATAGATTGTTTGATAAATATAGCCGGTATGGTTGCACGTTACGGCTCGACCAATTCCCCTTTCAGGAACAATGTTTCCTACGCAGTGCAACGGGAATGAAACGATGAAGTTTCCCGAAAGCATTCAGAAAAAAGAAGGCTCGAAATTGTAGAAAATTAAAAAAGGCGGAATTTTACCGCCTTTAATAAAGAGCTGAACAACGGATCGACACTTTAAACCTCGACAGAGAGCTTCCTGACAGCTTTTTTTGTACAGTTATACGGGTTAAAGCGCAAACAGGCTCTAATCCGCTTTCTTGTCATTATGCTCGGCGTTTTCCGTGCTTTTCGTATTTGTTTCTTTCGGCCCACCTTTGGAAACACCGACCATGGCCGGACGTAATACGCGATCTCCGATGACATAACCGGCCTGAACAACTTGTTGTACGGTGTTGTTTGGCACATCGGTATTCGGGATTTCAAACATAGCCTGATGGAAATTCGGGTCGAATTTTTGCCCTTCAGGTTCAATTTTTTTCACGCCATTGCGCTCCAACGCTGCCATCATGGCGCGTTCTGTCATTTCAACCCCTTCGGCCAAAGCATTCAGCCCGGAATCTTTTTCACGTGCACCTTCGGGAATAGCCTGCAAAGCGCGGTTGAGATTATCCGAAACCTGAAGCATATCGCGTGCGAAATTGGCAACCGAATAGGACCGTGCATCGGCAACGTCACGGGCAGTGCGGCGGCGCAAATTTTCCATTTCAGCCGCGAGACGCAAAACCTGATCTTTCAGTTCGTCATTTTCTGCCTGCACGGCAGCAACCGGATCAGCCCCCTCATCGGTAACCTGATCTTCCTCGGCTTCGGCTTTCGCTTCTTCCTTGCGCTGTTTCAAGAAATCATCGGCCGCACGTTTCAATGCATCTCTGTCAGCCGGATTCTTTATGTCACGGTTATTGATATCGCTTTCGCCAGACTTCTTTTTTTCCTCAGACATAGGATTCCTACTTCTCGATAATAGTTGTTAAATTCGATATCGAAATTTTAGCGAGAAAAATCAAGAGGCAAACCGTAAAACGACAGTCTAAATACGTTCAGCCCCCCGCTTTTAACCGATAATCGGTAGCCGGTTGAAAAATTGTCGGGATTCAAGCTTTTAGCAGGCTTTCGACCTTTTTTCTATTGCTATTGACTGTGCAGGCTCTTAGCAGCTCGCCGGCTCCCTTATCAAGTAGCCGTTCCGCCAGAACCTTGCCCATTTCTTCAACGCCATAAGTACAAGTTGTCGCGTAATCGACAATCTGCTTCAAGCCGTCAACGCCTGTTACGGTGGCTTTCATATAAAGCATTGTGTTTTTCCATGTCGAGCAAACACCCACAGGCAAATTGCATCCGGCATTGAGATATTTCATCAATGAACGTTCGGCGTCGGTTTCGGCACGCGATTTTTTGCATTCAATTGCTTTAAGCAGTCTTAGAATATCGCGGTCGCCTTGACGGCATTCTATACCAAGAGCCCCTTGGGCAACAGCATAGGGGAATATTTGCGGATTGAGACATTCCATGCTGTCTTCAAAAAGGCCAAGCCGTTTTAATCCCGCAGCCGCAAGAATTGTCGCGTCAATACCGTTTTTGTCAACCGCACGGCGCAATCTCGGCGGTACATTGCCACGAACCGGCACAATCTCGATATCCGGAAAGAACGATCTGAGCTGGGCAGCACGACGAATGGAGCCGGTGCCGATTTTATGATGATTGCTGCGAATATCATCAAATTTCAAGCCGCAAAGAACGTCACGCGGGTCTTCACGCTTGGGAACCGAAGCCAGAACAAGCCCTTCGGGCTGCACTGTCGGCAAATCTTTCAAAGAATGGACAACAACATCCACTTCCCGATTCAACAATGCCTCTTCACCACTCTTGGTGAAAACACCGACATTGCCTATATCCTGAAAACTCGTGTGCTTATCTTTGTCACCTACACAGCCAAGCAAGACAGTTTCAACTGTTAACGTAGGATCAAGCTCCCGCAAAAGCTTAGCCACACTTTCCGCTTGCACGCGCGCTAACGCACTTTTCCGTGTTCCAAGCCTTATCCGCATAACTCTAAGCCTATTCCGTATATTCCAATAATCGAACTTCACACTCTTTAGAGCGTTTCTAAGAGTATCTAACTCAACTTGCGCATAAAAGAAAGTTCTCTTCGCTTAAATTGTGATTCAGAGTGTCATTTTCAAATTTTAAGGCAATTTTTCCTTAAAATGTCAGGAAAAGAAACAAATAATTCTTTGTTTTGCGCGTTGATTATAACGTTTTTTTGAAGCGATATGTTGCGAGCCGGTGGCAAAAAATCAGGTTATCTTTGTCCATCCCAGAAAATGATTCTGTGTTTTGCGAAACCGACAATCAGATGCATGATAACACCAATGAGCGCCAGAATAACAAGAATGGCGAATTGACCGGCAATGTTGAACTGCTCGTTGAACTGCATAAGCATTTTGCCCAACCCCTTTTGAGCGCCGACAAATTCGGCAACAATCGCGCCAATCAGGGCAAAGATAATGCCAAGGCCGAGACCTGCAAATACAAACGGCAGGGAAGCCGGCAATTTTACTTTCAGCAAAATCTGTATTTCGTTGGCACCGAAAGCCTTGAGCATCTGTATTTCTTCGCGTCCTGCCGATTGTAAACCGGCAATGACATTGATGAGCATGGGGAAAAACGAAATAAGTGCGGCCATAACAATTTTTGATGTGATGCCATAGCCGAACCATTGCAGAAAAATCGGTGCGAGAGCAACCGTCGGTATCGTCTGGAAGGCAATGATATAAGGCAAAAGTGCGAGCTGGAAAACGCGAACTTGCGAAATGGCAATGCCGAGAATTGCCGCAAGCACCAAGCCACAAATATAGCCGAGCAAAACTTCGACCATTGTAACACCGAGGTTATCCCAGAAAAGGGTTGACTGCAGCAGCCGCACGAGCTGGGAAAAAATGCGGCTGGGCGGTGGCAACAGATAGTTCGGAACCTGCCACAGCCACACGGATGTTTCCCAGAAGCCGACAACAAGAATAAAAACAACAACAACAAGCAATGCTTGAAGCGTTTTTTCATTTTTAAACATTGCCAGCCTTTCTGCGGTTTTGCCGATTTCTCAATCACAGGATTTGATGGATATGCAACGGCAGTTCAACAATTCATACTAAAATTTTCAAAATGTTGTCTTATTTGGCCTAAAATTTTTCCGACTTTTTTATCTGTCAATTCCTGAAGTTCGCGCGGGCGGGGCAATTTGACATCGACAATTTCCTCGATATGGCCGGGACGCGGGCTCATCACCACCACCTTATCGGCAAGAAATACCGCTTCGGGAATGGAATGGGTAACAAAAAGCACGGTTTTTTTGCTTTCAAGCCAGATATTTTGCAATTCGCCATTCAAAACTTCGCGGGTCATTGCATCAAGCGCCCCGAATGGCTCATCCATAAGCAGGACTTTCGGGTCACGGATAAGGGCGCGGCAAATTCCGGCACGTTGGCGCATTCCGCCTGAAAGCTCGGTGGGCAATTTGTTTTCAAACCCTTTAAGCCCCACTGTTTCCATCAACATCAAAGCACGGTCATAATATTGTTTTTTGTCAAGATGCATCAATTCGACCGGCAAGAGGATGTTTTGCAGGATTGTGCGCCACGGAAGCAGCGTAGGGTCCTGAAAGACAAAGCCTACTTCCGGCGAAGGGCGGGTAACGGCGATGTCATTAAGCATGACTTCGCCGGAAAAATTGTCAACAAGACCGGCAAGGATTTTAAGCAGAGTCGTTTTGCCACAACCGGATGGTCCCACGAGTGCAACAAAAGCACCTTCGGCTATTTCAAGATTGACATCTTTCAACGCATCGATCGTGCCGTCTTTTTTACTTTCATAGCATTTGTGCAATCCCTTGATGGAGATAAGGGGTTTTTTGACAGACGGCATAGACGTTTTCTCGATCTTTCAGGTAAATAACCGTGGGTTTAGACGGATTAATCCTTTTTAACAATTGCCTTGATATCGAAATTATAAATTTCCGGCATCAAGGAATTGTTCCAAACGTCTTTTACATGAAGCAGGCGTTCGGTTGAACCTGTTTGATGCGCAAAAGACAAAACTGCTTGCCAGCGTTCATCAGGAATATCAAGCCATTTTCCCCAACTTGCCGGATCCGGTTTGTCAGCCGGTGTCGAATCGGCAAGTGCTATGGCCATTGCTTCGGCAGTATTTTTGGCATCCTGTCCTGTCGGATTATCAGAACCTCCCAGTTCGGGGAATTCTTTAAAAGCAAGTTTCAAGGCACTATCGGGATAAAGTTTGGTGTAAATCATGCCTTTATAGGCAGCGCGTGCAAAAGCCGAAAGTTCATGTGGCTTGTCATCGAATATTTTCTGGCTTGTGACCATAGTAACGCTGAAAAGGCGGTTCATTTCTTCAGGGCGTTGCAAAAGATCGAATTCAACGCCGTTTTGACGCATAACGGTAAAACTGTCGGAATAGCTGTCGACTGCGTCGATATCCTTCGCATTGAGCGCGGCTGCCGCGCGCGCACCTGCACCAACAGGGACAATTGTAACGTCATTTTCTTTCAAGCCGGCAATTTTTAAATTCGCCCGTAAATCGGCATAAGAAGCCGAAGCCAGACTGATTACGCCCACCCGTTTTCCTTTAAGATCGGCAATGGATTTGATAGTGGAGCCTTTCGGGACACCGATAAAATAAGGCCATCTGACCGTTATTCCGGCAAATGCCTTGAGCGGCACACCTTTATCAACGGCAGCGGCAATATTGGCAGATGACGCATAGGCAATATCGGCAGAACCGGATGCAACTGCCTGAAGAGCTGCTGTGGAGCCATCGGTAAAGAGCAATGACGGATTGATATTTTCTTCCTGAAAATAGCCGAGTTGTTTGGGAATGGCATAGGTAAATGTTTCTTCCGCCGGCGTTGTTGTGCTGCGGGCGAGTGCCAGAACAAAATGCACAGGTTCGGCAAATCCGGATAGAGTGAAAAATAAAAACGCATTCAGTAGTACAACGGCATGGATGAAAACGGCTTTCATGGGATGCTCTCCTTTGTACTTTCCGTAAAACAAATGCAGCCCATAAAACAGATGTGGCTTGCGGAAAGGGGCGGACAATGACAGGGCCTATCCGGAAAGTATCCCATCTCTAGCCGATAAGTGCAATAGAAGCGGAAGTTTTAATATATTTACCGGCGTTTGATTTACGTCTATTTGAGAAGTCGCGAGACAAGTTGGGCAGTATAGTCGACCATCGGAACAATACGCGCATAATTCAAACGGGTTGGCCCGATAACGCCGAGAGCGCCAAGAACATGCTGGTTTGAATCGCAATAAGGCGCAACGATAAGAGAGGAGCCGGATAACGAAAACAACTTGTTTTCAGAACCGATAAAAATACGCACACCTGAACCTTCCTCGGCGAGATCAAGAAGCTGCATCATGCTTTCACGTGTTTCAAGATCATCAAAAAGATGGCGCAAACGTTCAATATCTTCTGCGGCTTTGACATCTTCCAGAAGGTTGCCGCGCCCGCGCACAATAAGTTGGGTTTTGCGCCCCTGATCTTCGCCTCCCCAAACGGCAAGCCCCTGATCGACGAGATGTTGCGACAATTCATCAAGAGCTGCCTTGGTCTCTTCTCTCTGCCTCGAGATTTCAGCCTTGGCTTCGCTTAAAGTTCGTCCCTGAATATGGGCGTTCAGAAAATTGGTGGCTTCGCTTAATTGCGACAATGTTACCCCTTCGGGCAAATTGACAATACGATTTTCCACATCACCATTTTGGGTTACGAGAACTGCCATGGCGCGGGAAGAATCAAGCCGTACAAATTCGATATGTTTGAGTGTTCCTTCGTTTTTTGTCGACAAAACCAGTCCGGCACCACGTGAAAGACCGGATAGAATCTGGCTCGCACCGGTCAGGAATTGTTCGACCGATTGGCTATGACCGGCTTCTTCAACCTGTGTTTCTATGGCTTTGCGTTCGTCTTCCGGAAGGTCGCCAACTTCGATAAAAGCGTCGACAAAAAACCTCAAACCCGATTGTGTCGGCATACGACCGGCAGAAATATGGGGCGAATAGATAAGGCCGAGATGTTCGAGATCGCTCATAATTGTGCGAATGGTCGCCGGAGAAAGGCTTTGTGGCAATTGTCGGGACAGATTGGCCGACCCGACCGGGTCTCCTTCGCTCAAATAGGTTTCGACAATTCGCCTGAAAATATCGCGGGATCTTTCGTCGAGACTTTTCAATTCATCCGGAATGGTGGCGTGTTTCATCATATTCCTTCAATGACAGAATTTCTTTCCTTCTATATAAGTTTTGCCAAACACGGGTCAAATGGTCTAAAGATGCTTCAAACAACGCTTCAGGGAAAGGAATATTTATGCGCCCGTCCAATCGTGCCAGCAACGAGATGCGTGCCGTTTCGTTTGAACGTCATGTGAACAAACATGCCGAAGGGTCATGTCTGGTCAAGTTCGGTGATACCCATGTGTTATGTACAGCAAGCCTTGAAGAACGTGTCCCCAACTGGATGCGCAATTCCGGCAAAGGATGGGTTACCGCCGAATATGGTATGTTGCCCCGTTCAACCGGTGAAAGAATGCGCCGCGAGGCCGCTTCGGGCAAACAGGGTGGGCGCACCATGGAAATCCAGCGTCTCATCGGCCGCTCGTTGCGTTCGGTCGTTGATTTGAAAGCCTTGGGCGAAATGCAGATTACGATTGATTGTGATGTTATTCAGGCTGATGGCGGAACCCGCACAGCATCAATCACCGGCGCATGGGTTGCCCTTTATGATTGTCTGGGTTTTATGGAAACACGCCAGATGGTTTTGCGCAATAAGGTACTGAAAGACCATGTTGCAGCAATTTCCTGCGGTATTTATCAGGGAACGCCGGTGCTCGATCTCGATTATGCAGAAGATTCCAATGCCGAAACCGATGCCAATTTCGTGATGACCGGCAAAGGCGGAATTGTCGAAATACAGGGCACTGCAGAAGGCGACCCGTTCAGTGAAGAGCAGTTTTCAACATTGATGTCTCTGGCAAAAAGCGGCATTCATGATTTGATTGAATTGCAGAAGAAAGTGATAGCTTCCTGAAAGGTGATTATCGATGAGAAAGCTTGAAGGGAAAAAACTGGTTGTTGCAACGCATAATTCCGGAAAACTCAGGGAAATAGCCGATCTTATTGGCCCGTTCGGGTTTGAAACCACATCGGCGGGTGAATTGGGATTGGAAGAACCGGAAGAAACCGGCACGAAATTTGAAGAAAACGCCTATATCAAGGCTTTTTTTGCAGCCAAATCGACAGGTTTGCCGGCATTGTCGGACGATTCAGGACTTGAGGCAGACGCTCTTGACAAGGCACCCGGCGTTTATACTGCCGATTGGGCGATAGAACCTGACGGACACCGCGATTTCGACAAAGCAATGAAAAAAGTTGAAGATGCATTGGAAAAGAAAGGTGCAACAACGCCTGATAAACGGCATGGCCGTTTTGTCTCGGTGCTTTGCCTTGCCTGGCCTGATGGACATGCGGAATATTTTCGCGGTGAAATCGAAGGCACTTTGGTCTGGCCGCCGCGTGGCAAAAAGGGTTTCGGTTTCGATCCTATCTTCCAGCCGGAAGGTTATGACAAAACATTCGGTGAAATGACGGCAGAGGAAAAACATGGTTGGAAGCCGGGCGACAAACATGCTTTGTCACACCGCGCACGGGCGTTCAAACAATTTGCCGAAGCGTTACTGGAAAACTGATGGACGAGCCATTCGGTATTTACGTCCATTGGCCGTTTTGTGCCGCCAAATGTCCTTATTGCGACTTCAATTCCTATGTCCGGTTGAAAGGCGTGGATGAAGACCGTTTTGCCAAAGCTTTTGCAAGAGAAATGGCAACAGTGCGTGAATGGACAGGAGCCCATAAGGCAACGACTGTTTTTATCGGCGGTGGTACGCCATCGCTGATGTCGCCAAAAACAGTCGAATCACTCTTGAAAAGCATTGATCGTTATTGGCCGATTGTGGACAATGCCGAAATTACAATGGAAGCCAATCCTTCAAGCGTCGAGGCCGGGCGTTTTCATGGTTATCGTTCAGCCGGTGTCAACCGGCTTTCCTTGGGCGTCCAGTCATTGAACGATGAAGAATTGAAACGCTTGGGGCGCATTCATAATGTCGAACAGGCACGTTTTGCTATTGGCCTTGCACGCGAGATTTTCCCACGGCTTTCCTTTGACCTTATTTATGCGCGCCCCAACCAGACATTGCATTCGTGGAAACATGAACTGGAAGAAGCAATTGATCTCGCAGCCGACCATCTTTCGCTTTATCAATTGACCATTGAAGAAGGCACGGGGTTTGACAGGCTCTATAAAGCCGGAAAGCTTAAATTGCCGGAGGCGGATTTGAGTGCCGATCTTTATGATCTCACACAGGAAATAACCGAAAGTCGCGGGCTTCCTGCTTATGAAATATCCAATCATGCAGCCGCCAATGCGCAGTCGCAACACAATCTCATTTATTGGCGCTATCAGCAATATGTCGGTATTGGTCCGGGGGCGCATGGCAGGTTTCTTCCTGTTTCAAATGGCGATTTTCCGGATCGGCGATTGGTAACGATCACCGAAAAAATCCCCGAACGCTGGTTGGAACTGGTTGAAAAACAAGGTCACGGTATTGTTGAAGAAGAACATTTGACAAAAAGTGAACAGGCGGAAGAAATGGTCTTGATGGGTCTGCGCCTCACCGAAGGGCTTGATCTTGCCCGCTACGAGAAACTGGCAAATCACGGATTGAACCAGAAAAAAGTTGCCGATCTTCAACAACAAGGCCTTGTAGAAATGGTGGGCAATAGCCGCATCCGTGCAACAGGAAAAGGCCGCATGGTGCTGAATTATATTATCAGCGAACTGGCTTGAGCTTTTTTATTCGCTTTTATTCGCGTTATTTATAGCTTGAAACAAGTGACCGGAGCGGCTTGAAAATTCAATATTGAATAGGGTTTAACTGGCTTTAACAGGTGATGAAAAATCCCCGATAAAGATCAAGCGTGCTGTGACGTGATGGTTATCAACCCATTTATTATGAAGTGACTATTATGAAGTGACGATTGTAACCCCTGTCATATTATAAAATGTTCGCCATTTCAGGCTTCTGTCAGAGTGATACCACTCCCGCCCGATATTACTGTTTTATATGTTTTTCTTCGTTTGATACGAATAGTGTGGCAGTTGTCTTTTGCACAATTGATAGTGTGAAAAATCCTCTCTGTTAGAAAAAGTTCTTTCAAATCAACAAAATCAATTATGTCTATAAAAAGCACAAAATGAACAATAACCGCGCCTTAATTGCGCAAAATACGCATTTTTAAGCTTAATATTGGCATTTACAATTGACGAACTGCGCAAAATACGCAATTAATATCCTTGAAGAGTACGAATTGTCTCGATTTGTGGAGGCAAATTTCAGGGAGTGAATCGAAATGCAAATACCTATAAAACGCGGGATTGAAAAAGTACCTGGAGGAATGATGGTTGTTCCCCTCCTGATTGGTGCAGTGATAGCTACTTTTTTCCCTGAAGCGCCGGGGTTTTTCGGTTCATTCACCGGAGCGCTTTTTAAAGGTTCGTTGCCGATACTGGCAGTTTTTTATGTTTGTATGGGGGCAAGCATCAATTTTAAAGCAGCTCCCTACATTATTAAAAAAGGTGGAACATTATTTATCGTGAAGGTGGGCATAGCCATTCTGGTTGGTGTTATTGCCGGCAGGTTTTTAGGTGAGGCGCCGATTACTTCCGGTATTTTTGCGGGCGTTTCGACCTTGGCACTGGTGGCAGCTCTGAACGATACAAATGGCGGTCTTTATATGGCACTGATGGGGCAATACGGGCGCCCGCGCGATGTCGGAGCCTATACGATCATGTGTTTGGAGTCAGGACCGTTTCTAACTATGATTACATTAGGAGTGGCGGGGCTTTCTGCCTTCCCATGGCAAGCATTGGTTGGCAGCATTTTACCACTGGTTGTCGGAATGATATTGGGTAATCTCGACAAGGAAATGCGTGAATTTCTTGGTAAAGCCAGCGGTGTGATGATTCCGTTTTTTGCTTTCGCCCTTGGAGGTTCACTTGATCTTTCCAAGGTCTGGCAAGCCGGACTTTTAGGACTTGCCATGGGAGTGGGCGTGGTCATCATTACCGGAATTCCGCTGTTTTTTGCCGACAGGTTAACCGGCGGCACAGGTGTTGCCGGTGTAGCGGCTGCATCCACAGCCGGTAATGCTGCCGCCGTACCGGCAATTGTCGCTTCCGCCAATCCGGCTTATGCAGATGCAGCAATTCCGGCAACAATGCTTGTTGCGGCCTGCGTTGTGGTGACAACAGTATTAGTGCCATTCGTTACAGCCTGGGTTTCTAAAAAATACGGGAGACCGGTAGCAGAAGCCGGAGAAGAAACCGGTTTGGAATAAGGGAGTGGCATTATGAAAAACTGGCTTATTCTGGCAGATGATCTCACCGGTGCAGCCGATTGTGCAATCGCCTTTTGCCGTCAGGGAGCAACAGCGACCGTCGGCTGGAAGAATGCCTATCCTTCGCTGACAGATCGGGCACAAATATTTTCTTATAATATTGACAGTCGCGAATTGAATGTAAGCGAGAGTGTCCGTCTCCAGCGTCAAACATTGGAAAAACTCTGGTCGCCGCAAGCATTCCTGTTTTGTAAGATAGATTCGACATTACGGGGGCAACCGGGAGCTGTCATTGCTGCAACGTCCGATTTTCTGAAACAGCATACGGGGCGTGCCGTGGGCGTTCTGGCACCGGCATTTCCTGCGACAGAGCGTACCACCAGAGGCGGAAAGATTTTTGTCAACAATATCGGGCTGGAAAATACCGAGCTTTGGGCGCGTGACCATACTTATCCGACATCCGATCTAAAGCAGATTCTTCATGATGTCGGTTTGAAAGCTTTTGTTATAGATCTCGAAACCTTAAGGCAAGACGCCAATAGACTGTCTGCCTATATTGAGAATATCGAGCAGCAAAATAAAGATTTCGTTTTTATTTTTGATGCCGAAACGCCCGAAGATCTGCAACAGATTGCCAATGCTTTTTCCAAAGCGGATTCATCACATTTCTTTATAGGAAGTGCAGGTCTTGCGCACGCTTTTGCTGCAAGATGCCCTGCAAGGCTGCGCAACGCCACAATAAATGTGAAAAATGAAGGTGGCATCATGATTGTGGTGGGGTCGTTGGCCAAAGCTTCCCGCCTGAGCGCAAAGAAGCTGTTGGATACCCGTTTGCTGCGGCATTTCCCTGTTGATCCGGATGTTCTCTTAGAAGGAGGAGCAGGGATTGCCGGTTTTTCGCACGACGTGGCAGAGGCTTTGCGAAAGGGCGATGATATATTGGTTGAAATTACCGTGGGTAAGAATGTTGATATGTCACTTGGATCGCGGCTTGCTCTCGATCTTGCCGGAGCACTTCAATGTGTGGGGAGTGATCTCGCCGGTTTTGCCGCAACCGGTGGTGAAACTGCAACTTATTTGATGGATGCATTAGGAGTGAACGGCATTACTTTGGAAGACGAGATTGAAGCAGGTGTTTGTCTCGGTATAACGCGTGGAAAAATTGTCGTACCAATCGCCACGAAAGCGGGAGCCTTTGGTGATGAAAACAGTCTGGTGAAAATTTTCGACAGACTTTCCGACATAAGGAATAAAGGAAAACTTTGATGAATAAGCCGAAAATCGTAATTACAATGGGTGATCCTTCCGGAATCGGGCCGGAAGTTATTATGAAAGCGCTAAAACATAAAGATGTTTATGATATGTGCTCGCCTGTTGTCATTGGCGATGCATTGCGTCTGGAAGAAGCAGGTAAAATTGTTCACGCTGGCCTTGATGTCCGCTCGATAAACGATGTCGAGGAAGCAAAATGTGAATTCGGCACAGTCGATTGTCTTGATTTGAAATTGTTGAAAGCCAATCATCCATTCGGCGTTGTACTGAAAGAATCCGGCGAGGCCGCTTATCAATATATAAAAAAGGCGGCTGAAATTGTCATGGATAACAAGGCTGATGCTATTTGCACGGCTCCACTTTGCAAGGAAGCATTGCATAATGCAGGACACAATTTTCCCGGACATACAGAACTTCTGGCCCATCTCACCCATACGCCGGAAGTTTCCATGATGCTGGTCTCGCCCAAATTACGAGTCATCCATGTTACGACACATATCGGCTTGATTGACGCAATCGCGAAGATAGAACCCGGTCTTGTCGAAAGGGTAATTTCACGTGGGCATAACGTTCTTGTCAAGCGTGGCATGAAAAACCCCAAGATTGCTGTTTGTGCAATCAACCCGCATGCCGGAGAAAATGGACTTTTCGGTTACGGCGAGGAAGAAAAGAAAATCGTTCCTGCTGTCAAGGCTTGTCAGGCAAAAGGCTGGAATGTTGTAGGGCCACTTCCTGCCGATACATTGTTCTATCTCGCCGGTCGGGGTGATTATGATATGGTTGTTGCCATGTATCACGATCAGGGACACATACCGATAAAAGTTCTAGGGCTTGAAAGCGGCGTCAATATTACGGTGGGTCTACCTGTCATTCGTACATCTGTCGATCACGGTACAGCTTTCGATATTGCCGGAAAGGGAATTGCCGACGAGCAATCGATGGTCGAAGCATTGCGGCAGGCTGCCGAACTCGCACCACGAACGGAATAGTGTTTTTGTAGTTTTGTTTCGTGTCATCTGGTATAATAACCGGAATAGACGAACAGCAAGTTCTATTTGAAACGGATAGGACTTATGTTGCAAAATAAAGACGGAGAGTTCAGGAATATATATTCCTGAACTCAAAGTCTTTTTGTTGGAGAACAAAGCTGCTATGACCCGCAAGGAACGACTCACATGCCTCATCCACGCGATCAAGGTCGGCATTGTCAATGTCGAGGCAATGGCAGAAAAATTTGGTGTGTCTGCTTCAACAATCCGGCGTGATTTGCAACAACTTGAAAAAAACGGCCATATTCAGCGAACCTATGGCGGTGCGGTGCTCAGTCAGGCTGTGCCGGAAACGTCTTTTGTCGAGCGTATGGCACGTCATAGCGATAGCAAACATAGTATTGCCAAGCAGGCCAATGAATTGGTTTCCGACGGCGACACCATTCTACTTGATGCCGGTTCGACAGTCTGCGCGTTAGGGCATTTATTGAAAGAGCGTAAGCTTCACATTATTACAAATAACCTTATGCTGGTGCCGCTTTTTGAAGGAAAAACGAATCTGGAACTGACAATAATCGGCGGTAAATGCCGGAATACCAGTATGGGCATTTTCGGCGCTCTTGCGATCAAAAATCTTGAATCATTTACGGCAGACTATTTTTTCACGAGTGCTGACGGTGTCGTTCCGGGGTTGGGCTTATGTGAAGCAAGTCTGGAGCAGACTATTTTAAAAGAAGCAATGATGCAAAGGGCGCGTAACACAGTCGTAATGGCTGATGCTGATAAAATAAATCGGGCAGAACAGCATTGTTGGGCAAAGTGTCCTGCCAAATGGACATTGATTACCGACAAGAAAATGGACGAAGAAGAAAAAAGATTGTTTTCTATTGCCGGTGCAACCGTTCTTGAGGCAGCCCCCCATTCGGTTTGATAGATAGCAAAGCGTTTTTCGTGCTTATTGCTCTTCTAATTCGACCAATGTGCCATCAAAATTTTGCGGGTCAATAAACAATACCGGTTTGCCACGAGCACCCGGTTTCGGGTTCCCGTCACCCAGAATTGTAATTCCCTCTTCTATCAACTGGTCACGCATTTCTAAAATGTTTTCAACTTCAAAACAAATATGATGAAGGCCGCCAGAAGGGTTCTTTTCAAGAAAATCCGCAATTTCCGAATGGTCGCCCAAAGGTGTCATAAGTTCCAGTCTGGTATTGGATAGTTCAACAAAAACAACCTTTACGCCGTATTCCGGCAATTCCTGTACAGTGGTGATATTGCCATTGACCGAGCGATAAAGTTCTGCGGCTTGTTCAAGATCCGGTACGGCGATAGCTACATGATTTAAACGACCAAAGTGACGCACAGATAAAACTCCTTAGTATAATGAAACCTAGAATAACCTCTCCGGTTGCTGTGTCTTTATCCTTCTTCCGGAGAGAAAATCGAGGTATTTGTTGTTGTAACATCTAAAATAAGTTGAAGATTGCAGCAACACTGTTTGTTTCTGAAAGTTGTCCCTGAAAGTTGTTTTTGAAAGTCATCCCCGAAAGTCATCGCTTTGCTATAGTTGTTGCCAACAAAGCAGCAGATTCCGGTTCTGCGGCTTTTGTTCGTTTTATAAGTTTTGCGGGAATAGAATTTCTTTGAAACATAGTTCTATGCAAATTGGTGTTGTTTAGCAGGAACCGGATTTTGGCAAGGTGAATGCCGGTTTTTCGAGCGAGATAGCCGGAAATAGAAATCGAGCGGGATTGCGACATTTTGTTTAAGTTGAATTTATATGGCCGGTTATGGACGAAGTGTCTGCATAATGCATATTTCCGGTCGTTTTATGTAGAGTATCTGATGTTTATTTCTCATTCGGGGCTGTTCCGGATGGACTGCGCTATGTTTTTCCCAGTAAAATAATCTATCCGTTATGACTCTCATGATTTTTAAAAAATTTTAAAGAGCAGATTTTACTGTTTTGTTGATGTTGTAGAGATAACCAATAAAGGTAAAAAAAGAAAAGGCGCGCTCTCCCACGCTGCCTTTTCTTTTCCTCCCACATATATCCTATTCATAAAAGACAAAGCTTTTTTTTCCTCCGACAATCCAAGGCTAACACAGCGAAAAAAATAATAAAGCTTGATCGTGTGCGAATGCATAAGTTATAAAAATGCAAATTGTAAATTGCGAAATTGTGAAAAAAATGTCTATCGGAAAACTTTATATTGGAAGAAAAGTTCGTAAATTGCGGGAAGACCAGAAATTGACGCAGGCTCATTTTGCCGAGCGCATAGGTATTTCCACTTCATATCTCAATCAGATCGAAAACAATCAAAGGCCTGTATCGGCTGCGGTTCTGCTGTCTTTGGCTGAAAAATTTCATATTGATATTTCTAGTCTTTCTTCGGGTGAGGACGACCGGCTGCTTTCCGCTCTGAGCGAAACTTTAACCGATCCTCTATTCAAGAATCACCGCGCAGCTATGCAGGAATTGCGGCTTATTACACAAAATGCCCCTGGCCTTGCGCGTGCTTTGATTACTTGCCATCAGGCCTACCGTCTGGCTTCCGAACAATTGGCAAGTACCGACGGATGGTTGCAAGCGGGTGGGCTCACAGAAATTTTACCTTATGAAGAGGTGCGCGACTTTTTCCATTTCATGGATAATTATATTGATGACCTCGACCGGAGTGCAGAAGATCTTGCGGGCGAAATGGGTATCGGGGAACGCGATAATCATTCGGCCATTATCGAACGGCTTGAAAAAAAATATCAGGTCAGTGTCAACTGGGGAACTGCTGACGATGGTATGGTACGCCGTTATGATCCGGTGAGCCGTATTTTGACTTTGAATCCTTATATAGCGCCGCAACAACGCACTTTTGAATTGGCTATCCAACTTGCACGATTTGAAGCGGATCCGCTTTGTGATGAAATCATCAAAAAAGCATCTTTCAAATCGGAGGAAGCCAATGAAATATGTCGCATCGGGCTTTACAACTATTTTGCCGGTGCGCTCATTCTTCCCTATAAACCTTTTATGCGTGCAGCCAGTGCGCTTCGTCATGATATAGAATTGCTTGCCGCCCGTTTCAGCGTTTCTTTGGAACAGGTTTGTCACCGGCTTTCAACTTTGCAACGGCCAGGTCTGAAGGGTGTGCCGATTTTCTTTGCGCGCATCGACCGTGCCGGAAATATAACCAAGCGTCATAGTGCTGTGAAATTGCAATTCGGCCGTTATGGCGCGGCCTGTCCGGTATGGAATGCACATCAGGCTTTTGAAACGCCGGGCAATATCATCCGCCAACTTGCCGAAACGCCCGATGGTGTGCGCTATCTTTGTCTGGCTGTTCAGGTAGTGAAAAGAAATGGCGGTTACCATAGTCCGCATCCCCATTATGCCTTGGCATTCGGCTGTGAAATATCGAATGCGTCGCAATTTGTTTATGCCGATGGCCTTAATCTTGATAATAATGCAGCCTATGAACCGATCGGCATTTCTTGCAGGATTTGTCCACGCACGCGGTGTCCGAACAGGGCAGCACCGCCGCTAAAACATCGTTTAACGGTCAATTATAACCAGCGTGATGCCTTGCCATATACGTTGGAACAAATTGGCTAGGAAAGCTGCTGCAATCCGAAGCAATCGGCCGTTTGAAAATACGATTGATAATGAAAAATCAATCGGACACCGGCGAAGATTCCGGCTGTCCAAACTTTCCTTGAATAGAAAACCGGATTCAAGAATTTGATAATCGAAGACGGTTTTTTACATTTCCCGGATGTCGGCATTTCTTTGCTATAAGAGATGAACATATAAAAATGCGCAGACAAGAAACAGGCTGGCGTTGCATACCGGAAAATTTCCCGATTTTTAGGGGAGAAAACCTCTGGTGGCTGCTATGATTTCGATAAGTTGAAAAACTGTGCGCAATTACGCCATTTGATAATCGCGTTTCAGCCTGACAGGTAAAAGTGATTAAGTGTCTCATCTCACGGAATGAGATCTGCTCCGGCCTATAGACTTTAAGCCGGAGCAATCCTGTTGAAAAATCGGAAACCGGTTATTTGTCAACCAATTTCAAACGGCTGTCATCATACCGTTTTCCGGCAACTTTATCGGGGCTGACAATATTTTCAAGCCGCACGCAATCATCTTTTGTGAGTTGAATTTCGGTGGCAGCAACATTGTCTTCCAGATGGCGGATTTTTCTTGCCCCCGGTATCGGTACGATAAAATCGCCACGGCTTAAAACCCATGCCAATGCAAGCTGTGCAACGGTGGCATTTTTCTCTTTTGCCATTTTTTCCATTTCGGTAATAATCTGCCGATTTTTTTCAAAAGCACCTTCCTGAAAACGCGGCAGCAAACGACGGAAATCGTTAGCGCCCAAGCTTTTTGTTGTAAAATCACTGGCGAAAAAACCGCGTCCCAAGGGACTATACGGGACAAAGCCAATGTTAAGCTCGCGACATGTTGCCAAAATTTCCTTTTCGGGATCGCGTGTCCAGAGCGAATATTCACTTTGGAGTGCACTGATCTGATGAACCTTTGAAGCGCGTCTTAGCGTTTCGCTGTTTGCTTCCGAAAGGCCAAGCGCACGCACTTTGCCTTCTTTGACGAGATCGGCCATGGCACCGACCGTATCTTCAATCGGCACATCCGGATCAACCCGATGCTGATAGAGAAGATCAATGACATCGACGCCCAAACGTTTGAGCGAGGCTTCGGCAACCTCACGCACATGTTCCGGTCGCCCGTCAACACCGGTGGCATCAATGTGGCCATCAGGCTGACGCTCAAGTTTAAAACCGAATTTTGTGGCAATGACCACCTGATCGCGAAATGGTTTTAGCGCTTTACCGACAAGAATTTCGTTATTGAAAGGGCCATACATTTCGGCCGTATCAAAAAGGGTAACGCCAAGTTCAACCGCACGATGCAATGTTTTGATCGCCGATTGTTCATCATCGCCGCCATAAGCATGTGTAAAGCCCATGCAACCAAGTCCGATTTCCGAGACAGTCAATGCACCGATTTTGCGTTTCTTCATACTCAATTCCTTTTTGTTATCTTTATGTTTTTACCGCTGTAACGAATCTAGAAGAATTATTACTGTTTGTTTATCCTGTTTAATTTGCTAAATGTGATCGAATAATTAGAACAATAGAAAAAAGTAAAAACCATGGATCGTCAACAGCTTTCCCATTTATTGATTTTTGAAACAGTCGTTGAAGAAGGTAGTTTTCGCGCCGCCGCAAAAAGGCTGAATATTGCACCTTCTGCCGTATCTTACGCGATTGGAAAATTGGAAGAAAGTTTGGATGTACAGCTTTTTAACCGTACGACTCGCAGTCTGGGATTAAGCCCTGCCGGAAAAGTGCTCATTCGCCAAACGGCTTCCGCTTTGGGAATGATAGAAGACGGTTTTAACGCGGCAAAAGCAACGCATGACAATGTTTCCGGTCTTTTGCGGATCAATACCGGCTATTCGGCGGCAAAATTTCTTATTTCTCCTTATCTCGGAGCATTCGCAGAAGCCTATCCCGATATTATCCTTGATCTCGTGATTGATAACCGGTTTGTCGACATTGTAAAATCCGGTTATGACGCAGGCATACGCATTCACGAGCATGTCGAAAAAGATATGATTGCCGCAAAAATTGGTGGCGATTTGAAAAGCGTTCTTGTCGCGACGCCAAAATATTTTGAAAACCATCCGGTTCCCTGCCACCCTGTCGATTTGAAAAACCATAGAGCAATTTTATATCGTTTCAACGAACAACGCACTTATGTGTGGGAATTCGAGAAAGGCCGGAAAAAATTGACGGTTACTCCTCCCGAACAGCTCGTCGTCAATAGCCATCAATTGGTTATCGACGCAGTGCTTCAGCATACCGGATTGGCTTATATATTTGAAAATTATGTGAAAGACGAGATCAGTCAGGGCAAGCTCGTAAAAGTAATGGAAGATTGGACACCGCCATTTTCGGGGTTTTACATTTATTATCCGCAACAAAAAATGCGCGCAGCTCTTCGTGCTTTTATTGATTTCTTTATTGCCAAAAACCGCTAAGAGAAACCGTTAAGTAAAAACGTTAAGTGAAACGGAAAAATCGGATAGCATTTATAGCCTTCAAGACCAAAATGGTTGACGTTTGAAATCTGTCACAGCCGCAACGTTAGCCTTATTACTCTATTTTTTCGCGGGTGCACCGCCCTTTGTTTATTCGGTTACAGAATTTTCGTTTTTCCCGCTCGACCAATTTTTAAAGCATGACAAGCAAATTTATCTATTCAGAACCGGCGGGGTAAAAAATTCTGTCCAGTGTTAAATTGTATTGATAGAAAAATACCTCGCATTGCGATAACGTGATGGTAATTACATGTATTAACGGTTTGAGACGGAAAAATTTCTTGATATGAAAATGTCGATTCAAATCTTTCCGTAACTCCGAGGAGGGCGATTTTAATGGATGATTTAACGACCGACGCTGCCGATGTTGCTGAAAGACAGGCTGCGCTGCTTTCTGCAGCTTTGCCTTATATGCAGAAATACGAGAACAAGACAGTTGTGGTCAAATATGGCGGTCATGCTATGGGAGACCCTGAACTGGGTCGTGCTTTTGCCCGCGATATTGCGCTTCTCAAGCAATCCGGTATCAACCCGATTGTCGTTCATGGCGGCGGCCCGCAAATTGCAAAACTCCTTGGAAAAATGGGAATTGAATCGAAGTTTGAAGGTGGACTTCGTGTAACCGACGCCAAAACTGTCGAAGTTGTCGAAATGGTTCTGGCCGGTTCGATCAACAAAGAAATTGTTGCAATGATTAATGCCGAAGGCGAATGGGCTATCGGCCTTTGCGGCAAAGATGGCAATATGGTTTTTGCCGAAAAAGCCCAGAAAAAAGTGATCGATCCCGATTCCAATATTGAGCGTATTCTTGATTTGGGTTTTGTCGGCGAACCGGTGGAAGTTGATCGCACACTTCTTGATCTGCTTGCCCGCTCCGAGATGATACCGGTCATTGCGCCGGTTGCACCGGGTAGGGATGGCAACACTTACAACATCAATGCCGATGTTTTTGCCGGTGCAATTGCGGGTGCACTAAAAGCCAAGCGTCTGTTGTTCCTGACGGATGTTCCCGGTGTTCTCGACAAAAACGGTGTTCTTTATAAAGAATTGACAGTCAAACAATGTGAAACGCTTATTCATGACGGCACTATATCGGGCGGCATGATACCGAAAGTTGAAACCTGCATACAGGCGATTGATCGCGGTGTTGAAGGCGTTGTTATTCTGAATGGCAAAACGGCCCATTCTGTTTTGCTTGAACTTTTCACCGAACGCGGCGCGGGTACGTTGATTGTGCCATGATGAACGAACAAGCGGTTTCACGGCTAAAAGCCATCAATGTCTGGGTGTTTGATCTGGATGATACGCTTTACCCGCGTAATAGCGGGCTTTGGGCACAGATCGACAAACGTATCAGTGCCTATGTCAAAAAACAGTTGGAACTTGACGATGATGAAGAGGTCAAAAAATTTCGCCAATATTTCAGGCAAACTTATGGCGGCGCTCTACGTGGAATGATCGAAGAATATTTTGTCGATGTAAAAGACTATTTGAGAGATGTTCATAATATCGACTATTCGCCGTTAAAAAAAGATCCGCAGCTTGCCGAAGATATTAAAAGTTTGCCCGGACGCAAATTCATTTTCACAAACGGTGACCGTGCTCACGCTGGCCGTGTTCTGGCACATCGTGGATTGGAAAACTGTTTTGACGGCATTTATGATGTGACATTTACCGATTTTCTGCCCAAGCCTTACCGGCAAGCCTATCACAGATTTTTAGGACATTTTTCAATCGATCCGGAAAAAACGGCAATGTTTGAAGACAATCTTGCCAATCTTTCAACCTGTAAAGAACTCGGCATGACGACAATTCTGGTTGGTCATAACGAGGATAAAGAAATTCCGGCTTTTGTCGATTTTGAAGCTGTTGAACTGGAAACTTTTCTCCATGATCTGGTAGGTCGCCTCAATGGGTCCTGCTGAATGACCGGAGACAGAACAAAGTCGATTTTTCTTCTGACGAGGCAAGAACTTGCCCTGATCGGCATTACCTTCCTTTGGGGAACGACTTTTCTGATCGTCCAGCTCGCCATGCGCTCAAGCGGGCCGCTGTTTTTCGTCGGATTCCGTTTCATTCTTGCCGGCCTATTTGCCAGTGCCATTTTTTGGCGCAGCCTCAAAAACTTGACAATTCACGAGTTTTTCGCCGGTATCGTTATCGGTTTGCCGATATGTCTCGGCTATGGCTTACAAACAGCCGGATTAAAGACAATTGCAAGCAGTCAGTCGGCGTTTATTACCGCTGTTTATGTGCCTTTGGTCCCTTTGTTACAATGGGCAATTTTGCGCAAAAAACCGGGGCTCACGAGTTTTATCGGCATTGCTTTTGCTTTTATCGGTCTGCTTCTCGTATCCGGTCAGGGATTTCAAGGCTTGGCCTTTTCAAAAGGCGAATTTTTTACTCTTTTATCGGCATTTGCAATTGCTTCGGAAATTGTTCTTATCAGTCTTTTTGCGGGGCGGGTCGATAGTCGGCGTGTTACTGTTGTGCAGCTTTTTATTGCCGGTATTTTTTCTTTTGCTGCAATGCCGTTCAATGGCGAAACTGTTCCTTCATTTTCATGGGGTTGGGTTTTGGCCGGTTCAGGTCTGGCTGCAATGAGTGCGCTGATACAGCTTACGATGAACTGGGCACAAAAATCGGTCTCGCCGACACGCGCCACCATCATCTACACTGGCGAGCCGATATGGGCCGGCCTGATGGGGCGAATCGCAGGCGAGCGTTTACCCCAATCGGCACTATTTGGTGCGCTGTTGATTATTATCGGCATTCTGGTTTCCGAGTTGAAACCGAAAAAGCCGGAAAATGCCGCAGCCATAGATAAAGCAGGCTGAAAGCATAAAGGCCGGTTTTTCAAAAACTACCTATATAGCGATAAGACTACCCGTATAGTGAGAATGATCTGCTTATAATTGACTGTGTTATTTGCTCGTAACGGATTATTTGAAATGTGTGTAGCGTCGGGATTTCAAAATTGAACCGACTCTTTTGTTGGCATTGTTTTATGAGCATTGTCGCAGCAAAATGCCCCATAATGACGGGAAGTCACAAAGTCATATTGTGTTTTATCGTTTTCCCGAAATGAAAAACAGCGACAATATTCGAGGTAAAATTCGGGCGACGATTGGAACCACTTCTGTGGAAAGAAAAAGATTTCCATGAACAAGCTTTTTAACGTTCATTTCGGCTTTGCGTTTCTTTGCGTTCCTTGCTAAATCGCATTTCATGACAATAGATCGCGACCATATACGGAATTTTTCCATCGTGGCTCATATCGACCACGGAAAATCAACTTTGGCTGACCGGCTCATCCAGATGACAGGCGGTCTTGCCCAACGTGAAATGAAAGAACAGGTGCTCGATTCCATGGATATCGAGCGCGAACGCGGCATCACCATCAAAGCGCAAACGGTGCGGCTCCATTACAAAGCAAAAAATGGTGAAACCTACATTCTGAATCTGATCGACACACCGGGTCATGTCGACTTTGCTTATGAAGTTTCACGCTCTCTAGCGGCCTGTGAAGGGTCGCTTCTGGTTGTCGATGCGTCTCAAGGTGTGGAAGCACAAACGCTTGCCAATGTCTATCAGGCAATCGACAATAATCATGAACTGGTCGTTGTCCTCAACAAGGTTGATTTGCCCGCCGCCGAACCGGAACGCGTCAAAGAACAGATAGAAGAAGTTATCGGCATAGATGCCAGTGATGCGATTGAAATTTCTGCCAAGACCGGTATGGGAGTCGATCAGGTTCTGGAAGCGATTGTTCATAAATTGCCTGCACCGCGGGAGGGCGATCGCAATAAACCGCTGAAAGCAATGCTGGTCGATAGCTGGTATGATGCCTATCTCGGTGTCATTGTTCTTGTGCGTGTTATCGACGGCGTTTTGAAAAAAGGCCAGACAATCCGCATGATGGGAACCGATGCAAAATATCCGGTCGAGCGTGTTGGTGTCTTTACCCCTAAAATGGCTACGATTGAAGATTTGGGGCCGGGCGAATTGGGTTTTATCACCGCCTCTATCAAGGAAGTGGCCGATACCCGCGTTGGCGATACCATTACCGAAGATCATCGCCCGTGTGACCATGCTTTGCCGGGCTTCAAACCTGCCCAGCCGGTGGTTTTCTGTGGCCTGTTTCCGGTTGATGCCGACGACTTTGCCGATCTTCGAGCGGCGATGGGGAAACTGCGCTTGAATGACGCAAGTTTTTCTTTTGAAATGGAAACGTCCGCAGCTTTGGGTTTCGGTTTCCGGTGCGGTTTTTTAGGGCTTTTGCATCTTGAAATCATTGAAGAAAGGCTCGAACGCGAGTTCAATCTCGACCTTATTGCTACGGCTCCTTCTGTTGTCTACCGCATCAATATGACCGATGGATCAGTCAAAGAGCTGCATAATCCGGCCGACATGCCCGACATTGTGAAGATTGCTTCTATTGAAGAGCCGTGGATACGCGCCACGATTATGTCGCCGGATGAATATCTCGGCGCAATTTTAAAACTTTGTCAGGATCGTCGCGGGGTGCAGGTTGACCTTTCCTATGTCGGCACTCGTGCGATGGTTACCTATGATTTACCGCTAAACGAGGTGGTTTTCGATTTTTATGACCGTCTGAAGTCGATCTCGAAAGGCTATGCATCCTTCGATTATCATGTAACGGACTATCGAGAAGGTGATCTCGTCAAAATGTCCATTCTTGTGAATGGAGAGCCGGTGGATGCACTTTCTGTTCTCGTGCACCGTTCTGCCGCTGAAAAACGTGGCCGGTCAATGTGTGAAAAATTGAAGGAACTCATTCCTCAACACATGTTCCAGATCCCGATACAGGCCGCCATTGGTGGCAAGATTATCGCTCGCGAGAATATCCGCGCTTTGCGTAAAGATGTGACAGCCAAATGTTATGGTGGCGATGTCAGCCGCAAGCGTAAGCTTCTCGAAAAGCAGAAAGAAGGCAAAAAGCGTATGCGCCAATTCGGTAAGGTTGAAATACCGCAAGAGGCGTTTATTCAAGCTTTGAAAATGAACGATTAATTGCCGTTTTATGGAATATGACCGTAATAGCCGTTTGTGAGCATTGAACGTTAAACTGCAATGCATGGGGCTGGTTACGTTGAATATCAATTTAAGATCATTAAAAATGATCTGCGTGATTTCAGGTTGAAAAATATTCCGTCTTTTTTGAACACATCGGGTTGAACACATCGGGTTGAACACACCGGAAATTTCGTCAAAGCTGAACTTGATTTGAAAATCTGGCAAAAAAACTGCCGGAAAACTTCCGGAAAGAAAACATGTCGGAAAGAAAACATGCCTGAAAAATGCCCGAAAATGCCGGAAAAATCATTGCAATGGAAAACAATTGACAGACTAATCAACTGCCGCAGTGGAAGGACGTTTTGAATTTGCTAGTGCCAGACTATCCGCTACCAACAGACCTTGAAAAGGAACGTTTGAAAAACGGTTCTTATAAAAAACCACAAAAAGCAACTGATTCGCATTCGAGAGCAAATTAATCGATTTAATTATCAATTTTCCCCGTTTTTGGATCTTCAAACCGGTTGAATCCAAAATAATGCAATCTACACTGCACGTGGAATAAAGGCTTCAATCATAAGATGCTGCGACGAGGGTTATTTCTCGCATTTTATCGCGTTTGGGTGTTGACGCAAAATAATAAGCCGGTTAATAATTTGCCCCATAAATTTCAAAAAAGGTTTTGATATTCGGACCTTAGGGGGCTGATAACCAGTTGGGTTATGTCATTCTTATGACCATGACCCGGCGCAGCAGAGTTACACCCCCGCATACTCTGCTGCACTTATTTGCCTGTAAAAAAACAGGTGCTTGAAATGGAAAACAGGTGAAGAGGCATTATGCTTTTTCACCTGTTTTTTGTTTTGTTTGATTGCGTAGATCGGTATGATTAAATCAACAAAATTTGAACGACTTCGATCAACAATTTAACAGAAACCGGTTTTGACCGGTTTCACTGATGGTTCAGAAAAACAGATTCCGGAGAACCGGTTTTTTAATCGCGCAACAATTCGTTGACAGATGTTTTTGAGCGGGTTTTTTCGTCGACCCGTTTGACAATGACGGCGCAATAAAGATTGGGGCCAGCCTCGCCATTTGGAAGTGGTTTTCCCGGCATGGTTCCTGCAACAACAACGGAATAGGGCGGTACTTCGCCATAGAAAATTTCACCGGTTGCGCGGTCGACAATTTTTGTCGATTTGCCGATGAAAACGCCCATACCGAGCACGGCTCCCTCACGGACAATACAACCTTCTACAACTTCCGAACGCGCACCGATAAAGCAATTGTCCTCGATGATTGTGGGACCTGCCTGCAACGGCTCCAGAACGCCGCCAATTCCGGCTCCGCCAGAAAGGTGGACGTGTTTACCCACTTGCGCGCAAGAGCCGACAGTAGCCCATGTATCGACCATTGTGCCTTCACCGACATAAGCCCCGATATTGACGAATGACGGCATCAAAACGACGCTTGGAGCAATATAGGCAGACCGTCGCACAATAGCGTTCGGAACCGCGCGGAAACCGGCATTTTCAAAATTGTCGGCGTTCCAGCCGTCGAATTTCGATGGAACTTTATCCCACCACGAAGATTGATCGGGACCACCGGAAATCAGTCCCATGGCATTGAGCCGGAAAGATAACAGAACCGCTTTTTTGAGCCATTGGTGAACTTTCCAGTTGCCGTTATTTTCACGTTCGGCGACGCGCAGTTTTCCCTTGTCGAGAAGGTCGAGCACATGGTCGACCGCCTCGCGTATTTCTCCCTTTGTCAGGATGTTGACTTTTTCGCGTTCATCAAACGCCTTTTCAATGATGGATTCCAGTTGGGACAGATTGGTCATGGCATTAGGTCTCCGTTAAGTAAGTCGAAAGCATCAGCATTTATTCTCTTCGGCCTAATGCAAGAAACAATTGTGGTCAATGAAAAGGAAGATCCTGAATGGCTAATGGCGAAAAAAACGGTTGGACACCTTTTCGGCACTCGAAAGAGGATGCCCGTAAAGTTCATGAAGTTCCCGATACGGCCCAAACGCGTTCACCAGCTTATCGCCTTGCCTATGTCGATGAAGATTTCATGATGCGGCGCGAATTGCGTGCTGTAAGAATCGGTCTGGAACTGATGAAACCGGAAGTCGGCTTTGTCGAACATGGTATCAAATCGACCGTTGTTCTGTTTGGCGGAGCCCGTATTCCCGAACCCGGTAAAGAAGCCAGATCGGCAAAAAATCCCGAACAAAAGCAAAATCTTGAAAAAGCCTCCCGTTATTATGACGAGGCGCGCAGATTCGCACAACTTTGCTCGCTTTATTCGGCCTCTACCGGCCATCATGAATTTGTCATTATTACCGGCGGTGGTCCCGGTGTGATGGAAGCCGGTAACCGTGGCGCGGACGATGTCGGCGCTCCCAGTATCGGGCTTAATATTGTTTTACCCCATGAACAGGCACCGAATGCTTATGTAACACCTGCCCTCTGTTTTGATTTCCATTATTTTGCGATGCGCAAGATGCATTTTTTGATGCGCGCAAAGGTGATTGCTATTTTTCCGGGTGGATTCGGCACTCTTGACGAATTGTTTGAAGCGTTAACGCTTATTCAGACGGGTCGAATGAAACGTGTTCCCATATTGATGTTCGGGCGTGAATTCTGGAAAAATGTGCTGAATGTGAAATATCTTGCCGAACAGGGAACAATTTCGCCCGATGACGCGAAATTGATAACTTACGTCGAAAGTGCCGACGAGGGTTGGGACATTATCCGCCAGTTTTACGATTTGAAATAGACCGGTTTTTCAAAACAACGATGGCAAATGAATAACAATGGCGAGCAAATCCGGTTCTATCCGGGTTTTGTTTCATCCGAAAACGTGCCATTTGTATTTTCTGTGAGTGGCACAATTGGCAGGGGCGTTTGTCATCACGCTGACTGTGACATTTGATGAGCCTGTGCAATTCTGATGAGCCTGTGCACTTCACCGGTTTCAAAAGCGGGGCAAATGGGGGGAAAAGGGGCAAAGGAGCAAAGGAGGGAGATTTTTCCGCCGGATTTTCCCGCTGATTGCCCGCAATTCAAAGCAAAGCCACAATGTCAAAGCCGGTTAAAAGCCGGAAATTTTGTCCGGTTCGGCATTTCTGACGGTATTCGAGCCTAATGTTCGGTATTTTTGCCGGATGTCCGCGAAATGTAGGAAAAAGATCAAAGGGTGGAAAAAGAACAAGCCATATCCGCCGAACCGGCAAAATAAGAGCCGCATAACCGGCAAAAAAGTTCAGCAAATTTTATGTAGTTTATGCGCCTATCAAGCGGCGGCGATGATGGTTTTTTGTTGGCGGGCAAAGGTGCTTGAACCGTTTTTTTTGAATGCCTCGGCGCCGGTTTTAAAGTGGAAACCGAAACGGGATTTGTCAGGCCAGACGGAATTGGCCGGAATGGTTTTGTTGAACCATGTGAAGGTGGATTAAAAAAGGCGGGTTAAACCCGCCTCGTTTTTTTAAAAAACTGCAATTATTTTCTCGGTGTACCGTCGTCGGATTCACCTTTTTCGTCGTCCTGAATCACAGTTTTATCCAACGGCGAATCTTTCTTTTCACCGGGAACATAGCTGTCTTCGCGCGAACCATCACCATCGTGACGACCGGCTTTGCCACCGTGATCGTGATGGACATTGCCTTCCGGTGCTTTTGCCTTTTGACCTTCTACATAGCTATCTTCTACCGAACCGTCACCTGAAGCATTACGGGCTTCGGCGGCCAATACCATTGATCCTGCTGCCAATAGGCCAGCCAAAGAGACTGCGAGAATCTTTTTCATTTTAATTTCTCCTGTTTTTGAAGCGTTGATGCTCCATGTCATCACACACTGCTTTTGTTAAAACTCTTTATTTTAGAACCATCAATAAAGAAATGTTCCAAACAGTGCTTTATTCAAGTCACGAAATTGCACGAGGACATTTGCTTTGTGACGCGGTCATAGAAACATAATCGGATTTTATTTGCAAATACAGAACGTTGTTTTTTATCTCGATAAGCTTTGAAAGCAGGATTGGACACGATTATGAACAGCTTTACCGGCTTTTTTGAAAATTTGTGAGCGCCAAAGAAACAATAGTTTTGTCGGAAAAATGCATGATAAATGCCGTTCAATTGCATGAAAAACCTTTAAAAAACCGCTTTATCAAATGAATCTTTTCAACATCTCTTGCACGTCTACAGGGGTGCCCTTATATACGCCTCAACGAGGTTCGTTATGGTTGCCGATTTTTGAGTGGCCATTACGGGCTTTTCATATGATAAGGAGCTGTCTGACAGGAATGCTCGCTAGAGGTCCCGACAGCTTGCTGAATGGAGAGTAGAAATGGCAAAAGTAATCGGTATTGACTTAGGTACGACAAACTCTTGCGTAGCCGTCATGGATGGCAAAAACGCGAAAGTTATCGAAAATTCGGAAGGTGCCCGTACCACACCTTCTATTGTAGCATTTGCAGAGGGTGGCGAACGTCTTGTTGGACAGCCGGCGAAGCGTCAGGCTGTAACCAATCCTGAAGGCACTATTTTTGCGGTCAAGCGTTTGATTGGCCGCCGGTTTGATGACCCGATGGTTACCAAGGACAAAGAACTTGTTCCTTATAAAATCGTCAAAGGGGAAAATGGTGATGCCTGGGTTGAAGTAGAAGGCAAGAAATATTCACCTTCTCAGGTTTCTGCAATGGTCTTGCAGAAAATGAAAGAAACGGCTGAGTCCTATTTGGGCGAAAAAGTCGAGCAGGCGGTTATTACAGTTCCTGCCTATTTTAACGATGCCCAGCGTCAGGCAACCAAGGATGCCGGTAAGATTGCCGGTCTTGATGTTTTGCGTATCATCAACGAGCCTACGGCTGCTGCCTTGGCTTATGGCCTTGACAAGAAAGACGGTAAGACAATTGCTGTTTATGACTTGGGCGGCGGTACATTCGATATTTCGGTTCTCGAAATCGGTGATGGCGTTTTTGAAGTTAAATCGACCAATGGTGATACATTCCTTGGTGGTGAAGACTTTGATATGCGTCTGGTCACCTATCTTGCCGAAGAATTTGAAAAAGAAAACGGCATTGATCTGAGAAAAGACAAATTGGCTTTGCAGCGTTTGAAAGAAGCGTCCGAAAAAGCCAAGATCGAGCTTTCCTCTTCGCAGCAAACGGAAATCAATTTGCCGTTCATCACTGCTGACGCAACCGGTCCTAAACACCTCACCATGAAATTGACCCGTGCAAAATTCGAGTCATTGGTTGAAGATCTGGTTCAACGCACAATCAACCCGTGTAAGGCTGCATTGAAAGATGCCGGTTTGAGCGCTGGTGATATTGACGAAGTCGTGCTCGTTGGCGGTATGACCCGTATGCCGAAGATTCAGGAAATTGTAAAAACCTTCTTTGGCAAGGATCCGCATAAAGGCGTCAACCCGGATGAAGTTGTTGCAATGGGTGCTGCTATTCAGGGTGGCGTTTTGCAGGGCGATGTCAAAGACGTTCTGTTGCTTGATGTTACACCGCTATCTTTGGGTATCGAAACATTGGGTGGCGTGTTCACACGCTTGATCGAACGCAACACAACAATTCCGACCAAGAAGTCGCAAACCTTCTCGACTGCGGAAGACAATCAGAATGCTGTAACCATTCGTGTTTTCCAGGGTGAACGTGAAATGGCGGCTGATAACAAGTTGCTTGCCCAGTTTGACCTTGTCGGTATTCCGCCCGCACCGCGTGGCGTTCCTCAAATCGAAGTTACATTCGATATTGATGCCAACGGTATTGTCAGTGTTTCGGCAAAAGATAAAGGCACAGGAAAAGAACACCAGATACGCATTCAGGCTTCTGGCGGTTTGAGCGATGCCGATATCGAGAAGATGGTCAAGGATGCCGAAGCTCATGCTGCCGATGACAAGAAGCGTCGTGAAGGCGTTGAGGCCAAGAATCAGGCAGAGGCTCTTGTCCATACAACCGAGAAATCGCTTGCCGATTATGGTGATAAAGTCTCGGCTGAAGACAAGTCCGCAATTGAAGCTGCAATGGCTGATGTCAAGAAAGCTATCGAATCGGATGATGTTGATAGTCTTCCTGAGAAAACCAAAAAATTGTCCGAAGTCAGCATGAAGCTGGGCGAGGCAATGTATGCTGCTTCAAAAGCACAGGCTGAAGCCGACGCTGCACACGATGCGGCAAAAGAAGAACATAAGGACGATGATGTTGTCGATGCGGATTTTGAAGAGGTCGACGATAACGATAAGAACAACAAGAAATAATTGCTCTTATGTCTCTGTAAATTGAAAAAAAGCCCGACCTTTTAATCAAAAGGGCGGGCTTTGTTATGGAACAACCAATCCGTTCGCAATGGAAACCGGAACTATAATCTGTTTCAAAGAACCAATGACAACAGCCTGAGCGGAAACAAATATGGCAAATGTCGTCTCATCAGTGAACGGCAGAAGAACTGCAGGAATAAGTGATGAAAATTGACTATTATGAAACATTGGGCGTTTCACGGGAATGCGATGAAAAAACGCTCAAATCTGCTTTTCGTAAACTTGCCATGCGTTACCACCCCGACAGGAATCCGGGCGACAAAGAGGCGGAACAGAAATTCAAAGAAATCGGCGAAGCCTACGAGGTTTTAAAAGATCCACAAAAGCGTGCCGCATATGACCGTTTTGGTCATGCCGCTTTTGAAAATGGTGGTGGCGGTGGTGGAAATCCGTTCGGACGCGGCGGGTTTGCTGCCGGTGGTTTTTCCGATATTTTTGAAGACTTCTTTGGCGAGATGATGGGCGGTGCACGGCGCAAACGCGCTGACGGGCGCGAACGTGGTGCCGATCTCAGCTACAATATGGAAGTTACTCTGGAAGAGGCTTATCACGGTAAAACCGCACAAATCAGAGTGCCGGGCTCGATCACCTGTGATCTTTGTTCGGGAACGGGAGCCAAGAAAGGTTCAAAACCGCAACCTTGTGCAACCTGTGGCGGAACAGGAAGGGTTCGTAGCGCTCAAGGTTTCTTCTCGATTGAAAGAACCTGCCCGACATGTCAGGGGCGCGGCGAAACGATCAAGGATCCTTGCCCGAAATGTCATGGACAGGGGCGCATTGAAGAAGAGCGTACATTGACTGTCAATATTCCGGCAGGGATTGAAGATGGAACACGCATTCGCCTTGCAGGAGAAGGAGATGCCGGAAGCCATGGCGGACCGGCTGGCGATCTTTACATTTTCCTGTCTATTAAACCGCATGAATTCTTCCAGCGTGACGGAGCCGATCTTTACTGCCGTGTGCCTATTTCCATGACAACAGCCGCACTCGGAGGCGAGTTTGAAGTTTCCACACTTGATGGCATGAAAACACGTGTCAAAGTACCGGAAGGAACGCAAAATGGCCGGCAATTCCGCTTGAAAGGCAAAGGTATGCCGGTTTTGCGCCAACAGACAACCGGCGATCTTTATATTCAGGTGGCAATTGAAACGCCGCAAAAATTGAGTAAAAGGCAGCGCGAGTTGCTGGAAGAGTTCGACAAATTGTCAGTCGATGAAAATTCGCCGCAGTCACACGGATTTTTTGCCCGTATGAAAGAATTTTTTGAAGGCATTGGCGGCAATAACGCCGATAACAGCAAAAACTGACAAGTTCTCCATAGAAACGTCATGTTATGCATGGCCTTTTATGCATGACCTTTTTGGAAAAAAAGAAAGGCGGAAACATAGTCCGCCTTTTCGGGCTTGTGTTCTGTTATTTGATTATTTGTTCCGTCTTTTTGATTATGGGCGCGAGTTTCATTTCCAATAAAAACCGGATATTGAATATCGGGCAATGCCGTTATTTATTCATTGCTGTTATCGGCAAAGAAAAATTCCAGAAATTTTTCATATATTTCTGTGAGCTGTTCAAGATCTTTAATGGAAACACACTCATCGATCATATGCATGGTTTGCCCGACAAGCCCGAACTCTACAACAGGGCAATAATCTTTGATAAATCTTGCGTCGGATGTTCCGCCAGAGGTTGATAATTCCGGAGTACGGCCTGTCACAGCTTCAATTGCGGCGCTCAAACGACTGACCAGCCGTTCGTTTTTTGTCAAAAATACACCACCCGGACTTACCATCCAGTCAAGCTGGTAACTTGCCGAAGATGCATTGCCATGCTGCAATTTCACTTTAGCCAAACGGTTTTCAATTTCCTGTTTTAGCGTGTCGATATTCCAATTGTCATTATACCGGATGTTGAAACGGATCGTGCTTTGTGCCGGAATAACATTGGTTGTCGGATTGCCCGTATCAATCGCGGTAATTTCAAGATTACTTGGTTGAAAATGACTTGAACCTTCATCAAGGGGTGTATTTTTCAGGGCTTCACACAGCTTGATCGTCAAATAAAGTGGATTGGCAGCACGTTCAGGATAGGCAACATGCCCTTGCTTTCCCTGCACTGTGATAACCCCTGAAAGCGAACCGCGCCGACCCACTTTAATCATATCACCTAAATGGTTCGGGTTTGTCGGTTCGCCAACAATTGTTGCGTCCCACGTTTCGCCTTTGTCGGCTGCCCATTTCAAAAGCTTTATCGTGCCATTAATACCGGGGCCTTCTTCGTCATTTGTTATCAATAGGCTGAGCGAGCCTTCAAGCGGAGTTTTTTCCAAATAACGGGCAACCGCTGCAATAAAACAGGCAATTCCACCTTTCATATCAACGGCACCGCGGCCGTAAAGTTTATCGTCTTTTATCGCACCTTCAAATGGCGGAAAATTCCACGCTTTTTCGTCACCAACCGGTACAACATCGGTATGACCGGCAAAAGCAAGATGCGGCCCGTTCTTGCCGATACGCGCATAAAGATTTTCAATATCGGGTGTGTTTTTATCTGTAAAAATGGGTCGTTCAACAGAAAAACCAAGGCTTTTTGCCCATGTTTGAACTTGCGTTAATACACCGTTTTCATGCGGCGTAACAGATGGACAACGGATAAGTGCCTGCGCCAAAGCTACAGGATCCTTGAGTGTCATCATTGCTATTGTCCTTTGTTTCAAACAGTATCTACAATTATTATTCACCAATTTGATGATAATTAAGAAAATATATTGTTAATATTTTTATCCGGCTGCTAAAGAAATTGCGTGCCCGAATTTCGTCGATCGGGTTAAATTGGTGGGGAAATTATCAAGGGATAACTATTATGGCCGGATTGGTAGATACTCCTGACAATCATAAGGGGAATGTTGCCCTTACACCTGTCGGTAGTAAAACGAAATTGATTGTCGGAGCAGGTGTCGGCAATTTTCTCGAAATGTTCGATTTTACGGTTTATAGTTTTTTTGCCGCTATTATCGGACACGTCTTTTTCAATTCTGAAGATAAGCTGATTTCATTGCTGATATCGGTATCGGTTTTCGGCGTAGGCTTTGTCATGCGTCCATTAGGCAGTATTATTATCGGTGCCTATGCCGATCGCCATGGGCGTAAAGCCGCAATGTTACTGACAATTGTATTGATGGCCATTGGCAGTGCCTTGATAGGATTTGCACCACCTTATGAAGCAATCGGTATTTTTGCACCACTGTTGATTGTTTTGGGGCGTCTCTGTCAAGGATTTTCAGCTGGTGGAGAAGTTGGCGCGGCAACAACGCTTCTTATGGAATCGGCCGAACGTAACAAGCGCGGATTTTTCGTGAGCTGGCAGTTTTTCGGACAAGGCTTGAGTACTTTATCCGGTTCACTGCTCGCCGCCTTATTAATGGGGTGTCTTTCCACGGAAGCCATGGAAAGCTGGGGTTGGCGCGTACCGTTTATCTTTTCACTCCTTATTATTCCTGTCGGGCTTTATATCCGCGCCCATATCAAGGAAACATATAAGGCACCAACTGCTGAAGCACACACAATACATCCGTTCAAAGAGCTTATCAGCCAACATACAAAACAGACGATACTCGGTATTCTTATGGTTTTCCCGTCAACCGTCATGATGTATATTTTGGTGTTTTTTATGCCGAATTATCTGAAAACGGTCACGGAAATCGGAAACTCGCAATCGTTCCTTGTATCGAGTTATGCAAGTGTCATTGTTATCGTTGTAACTGTTTTTGCAGGCTTTTTTTGCGACCGGTTGGAGCGGCGTAAAGGCGCGGCTGTCACAGTTCTGGCGGTCACCTTTATCTCGTCCTATTTTGCATTCCACTTTGTGCAAAATATGCATGTTTTTCTTGCCTTTTACACCGTGTCAATGATTTGTATGGGGTTGATGCTAACTTTATCGGTTCTTTTCATTATAGAAGCATTCGAGAAAAGAATTCGCGCAACTGCAACGGCGGTTATCTATGCTTTTGGTGTTTCAATTTTTGGTGGTACAGCACAGATGATTGTAACATTTCTTCTTAAAATATCCGACCGCAATATTATGGCGCCATTCTGGTATCTTGGCGTTGCTATCGTCGTTGGTATGGCGGCATATCTGGCTTTCGATGAAAAGCGCCACGAGATTTAAAGAATGAGATTTAATGATAGAAAACAGGGGAATTCCGATGAGTAATGAACACCTTTCGCCAGACGCGAAAAAAATTCTTCAAACCATGGCATCCTATGTGCCGGAAATGGAAGCTGTGCGCCACGATTTGCATGCCCATCCAGAGACAGCTTATGAAGAGCATAGAACGGCAAAAGTTATTGCCGATCTTTTGAAAAAATGGGGTTATGAAGTTACAACAGGCCTTGGCAAGACCGGTGTTGTCGGGCGCTTGAAAGTTGGCGATGGCAAAAAATCCATTGGTTTGCGTGCCGATTTTGATGCTTTGCCGATTACAGAAATGACCAATCTTGAATATTCCAGTTGTCATGAAGGCAAAATGCATGCTTGTGGTCATGACGGCCACACAACCATGTTGTTAACGGCCGCACGTTATTTTGCCGAAACGAAGAATTTCAACGGGACACTCAACCTCATTTTCCAGCCGGCAGAAGAAGGTTTTGCCGGTGCAAAAGCAATGATCGACGATGGCCTTTTTGAAAAATTCCCGTGTGATGCCGTTTTTGGTATGCACAACTGGCCGGGGTCTCCAACCGGCAAAATTTCTGTTAATACAGGGGCATTCATGCCTTCAAGCGACACTGTCAAAATCAAAGTGATTGGCAAGGGCGGCCATGGTGCTGTTCCGGATAAGGCAATTGATCCGATAGCAGCAAGTGCTGCGATCATTTCAAGCCTGCAAACGATTGTCTCGCGAAATGTGCCACCGCTTGAAACAGCCGTTGTCACTGTTGGCAGCTTTCATGCAGGGTTTGCCGCAAATGTTATTCCCGATAGTGCGGAAATGTTGCTGACCGTGCGTTGCTTTAGTCCGGACGTAAGGGATTTACTGCAATCGCGTATCGAAAGTCTCGCCAAGTTACAGGCGGAAAGTTTTGGTGCAACCGCTGAAGTTGATTATCAACGTTCATATCCTGTTCTGGTCAACCACGAAGCAGAGACGGCATTTGCTGTTGATGTTGCGGCAAAAGTTTTCGGGCGCGACCATGTTGATGACAATATGACGAAACCATCGGGAAGTGAAGACTTTGCCTTTATGTTGGAAAAAGTGCCAGGGTCCTATGTTGTCATCGGAAATGGAGATAGTGCACCTTTGCATAGTCCCAATTACAATTTCAACGATGAATTGCTGCCTCTTGGTGGTTGTTATTGGGTTTCATTGGCTGAAACATATTTAAAATGACTTTTGAAGGCTACATTCCCGAAAAATGTAGGATATAGGACTTAAATCTATGAAACATATTCGCGAACACATTGAGAAAACCATTGATGAAATGGTGGCAATCCGCCACCAAATTCACGAAAACCCTGAAATGGGCTTTAATGAGCATAAAACCGGCGATAAAGTAGCGAGCCTGCTTGAAAGCTGGGGCTTTGACGTTGTGCGGGGTGTCGGTAAAACCGGCATTGTTGGCACATTGAAAGTCGGTAATGGCAAAAAGGTCATCGGTATACGTGCCGACATGGACGCACTTCCGATAGAAGAGGAAACGAATCTGCCTTATGCGAGTAAAAATGCAGGTGTCATGCATGCTTGCGGTCATGACGGGCATACAACCATTCTTCTGACTGCCGCCCGTTATCTTGCCGAAACCAGAAATTTTGATGGCACAGTTCGCGTTATCTTCCAGCCGGCTGAAGAAAGTCTTGGCGGCGGCAAGAAAATGATTGATGACGGATTGTTTGAAAAATTTCCATGCGACCGGATTTACGGCCTGCATAACTGGCCGGGCTTTCCTGCCGGAACATTGCGTTTCACCAAGGGGCCGATGATGGCCTCTGTCGATACCGCTTATATTACAGTTCGCGGTAAAGGTGGTCACGGGGCACGGCCGGAAACAACAATTGATCCGATTGTTGCAGCTTCGTCTATCGTTATGGCCTTGCAAACCATCGTTTCCCGTAATGTCCCACCGCTTGAGGCCGCACTTATCACTGTCGGTATGTTCAAGGGTGGCAGTGTTTCCAATGTCATCCCAGAAGAAGTCAAGATGGAGCTGACGATCCGCGCATTTTCACCTGAAGTCAGAAAATTGTTACAGGAACGGATTTGTAAACTCGCCAAATCGCAGGCCGAAAGCTATGGTGCCGAAGCCATTATCAATTATGAACGTGGCTATCCTGTTACTGTGAATGATGCCGAATCGATCGATTTTGCGCTGGACGTCGCAAAACAGATTGTCGGCGACAAAAATGTCGTCGAAAATGCCGAGCCGCTAACTCCGAGTGAAGACTTTTCCTATATGCTGGAGAAAGTTCCGGGTGCTTATATCATTATGGGTAATGGCGACAGTACAGGCCTCCATACTCCCCAATACAATTTCAACGATGATGGTATTGCTGTAGGAGCAACCCTGTGGGGTGCGCTGGTTGAAAAATATCTCGCCAAAGCTTGAAAATTTAAAATTTCAAGTTGCTTTTTTGCGAACCGGATATTCAACAGATATTCGTTGCATCTAGCCGGAAAACCAACTTGTCATCTACTACTTGCCCGCCTGTTTTTAAAAATCCACTCACGGGAAACAGGCGGGTTTTTATTCGGAAAGACTATTTTTACGCAATTTATATGCAATTTATATGCAATCGCACCTCGCCAATTCTCTAGAATATCAACCTTGCGGGAAACATCGGGTAGCGAGAAAATATATCCGGACAAAAAGAAAATTTGGTTGGTCATTTCTTGATAATCATCTTTTACACCATCCATAATAGGCAGGATTATCAACGGGGACGGGAAAGATGACTGAAAAAACAATCGAAAATTTGATCCTCTCCTATTTGCCGGAAATGACAGCTTTTCGACATACTGTTCATGAAAATCCGGAATTGTCGGGAAAGGAAACGGCAACATCGGCTCGTGTCGGAGAACTTCTCGAACAATATGGTTATAAAGTCACACGTCACGTCGGTGGGAACGGTATTGTCGCGTCATTGAAAAATGGCAATGGGCGAAAGTCCATCGGCATCAGAGCCGATATGGACGCTTTGCCGATAAGGGAAGAAACAAATCTCGAATATGCCAGCAAAAATGAAGGTGTGATGCATGCTTGTGGCCATGACGGGCATACAACGACACTTCTTACAGCCGCGCGCGCTTTAGCCGAAACAAGAAATTTTGACGGAACAGTGCATCTTATTTTTCAACCGGCCGAAGAAATCGGTGCCGGTGCAATGGCTATGATTAAAGACGGATTGTTTGAAAGATTTCCTTGTGATGCGGTTTATGGGCTACATAATTGGCCGGGATTGGAGCAAGGGAAAATCCAATTTACCAAAAATGCAATGATGGCCTCTGTCGATTCCGTAACAATTGTCGTTTATGGAAAGGGTGGTCATGGAGCCCGCCCTGAAACTGCAATCGACCCGATCATTGTAGCGTCTTCAATCGTCATGGCATTGCAAACGATTGTTTCCCGAAATATTCCGCCACTCCAATCAGCCATTATATCGACCGGCTCAATACATGGTGGTGAAGCATTCAATATCATTCCGGATAGTGTGACAATTTCACTAACGGTGCGCAGTTTCTCGGCAGATATTCAAAATCTTGTTGAAGACCGGATCAAAAAAATCGTTGAAGCGCAGGCGCAAAGTTTCGGAGCGCGCGCTTCTGTGCAATATGACCGGCTGGTTCCGGCGCTGGTTAATCATTCTGAATACAGTGATTTTGCTCTTGATGTCGCAAAACAGAGATTGGGAGCTGATAAAATCGTCCAGAATGAAATACCAACCACTGTAAGCGAGGATTTCGCCTTTATGCTACAAGCCCGACCGGGAGCATTTTTCTTTCTCGGCAATGGCAACAGTGCAAGCCTTCATAGCCCTCATTATAATTTTGACGATCGCAATCTGGTGGATGGAGCAATTTTCTGGTGTGCACTTGTGGCAGCAGTTTTAAAACAGAATTAACCAATCGGAAACCATCCTTATGCATTATCGCAAAAGTTGAATATTGGTTGAACGGAAATGATCGGAAATTGAATCCGTTCTGAATTGCAAATTTTTGAAGATGAGTTCAGGTATTTTATGAAAAAATCATGCCCCTCTTTGACTCGCCGCACTTTCCTTGTCGGAAGCGGAACAGCTTTTATCGGGGTCTTGAGTGGCTGCACAAGCAGCGGAATTTTGGGAGATGGTTATAGTAATATGACCACCGGAGCAATCCCGCGCCCCCCGATCGGAATTGATAAAGGTTTTACAACGCCCGACAAAATGTATGCGGCCGTTCATGAAGGTCCTTATACGCTTGCCGCCATACCTTATGATAAAGTTCCAAAACAATTTCTACGGCAGATTGTACCCAATCCGACAGGCGAACCACCCGGTACAATTGTTGTGAGTCTGAAAGACCATTTTCTTTATTTCATCCAGCCTGACGGCGATGCTTTGCGCTATGGTGTCGGTATTGGTGCAGCCGGTTTCCAATGGTCGGGGCGTGCCAATGTCCAGTTTAAACGTGAATGGCCGCGCTGGACCCCGCCTGCTGAAATGATTGGTCGAAAACCCGAACTTGTCGAATATCGTAATGGTATGGAACCGGGGCCGACCAACCCGCTTGGTGCGCGCGCGCTTTATATCTATCAAAACGGGCGCGATACGGGATATAGAATCCATGGTTCACCGGAATGGTGGTCCATCGGGCAATCAATGTCATCCGGTTGTATCAGGCTGATGAATCAGGATATTATCGACCTCTACAATCGGGTTCCGGTTGGAACACCGATTGTAGTAGGTTAGTCCTCATTATATGGGAGGAGGCGTATAATGAGAAGAAAGGGGTGCCCGACTAGACAAGCGGGGGCAACTCTATCGGGCACCTTGGGGGATACCAGGTTTCGTCCTGGTGCTCACTAAACGAGTGGCCGAATATAAAGTTCCAAAAAATTTTGATTTCATTCAAAAGGGCTTGAAGAATGTTGAAAAAGACTTTCCTTATGACATTTATCCTGGCTGCTCTTTATGGCTTTGCGGCCAATGCACAAGCTTCTTCAGTGCGTAATCAAACCTATATTTGTGAACGTGGTGTGGCGTTGCAGGCGATTTTTATCAAAGATAAAGATGATTCTTATGCGGTTATTTTTGTTGATGGAAAATTGGTAGCAATGCATGAAGATGTCAAAGGGCCGGAAAGGCTTTTTATTGCTGTTGACGATCAGGATAATTATCGTTTCCATATAAAGGGGAACGACGCAAGTCTCACCTATAAAGATAGCGACCAGTCAAAGGCAGAAAAAGTCGTTTTACAGTCCTGTCAGGCCGATATAGCGGAGGATTAATGGAAAAACCCGATTTTGAACGAGGTCCTTTCGGAAAGTTGCGGATGAAGGCTGGCGAGCTGTGGCAGGCTTATGTTGGCCATTCTTTTGTTAGTCAATTGGCAGCGGGAACACTGGCCGAGAAATGTTTCAGAAAATTTTTGACGCAGGACTATTTGTTTCTGGTTCATTTTTCCCGCGGTTATGCGCTTCTCGCGGCAAAATCGACAAATATTGCAGATATCAGGGAAGCACTTGACGGTCTCAAATCCATTATTGAAGAAATGCCGCTTCATGTCGCTTATGCCAAAAAATGGGGTATTTCCGAACAGGAAATGAGTAGAGCAACCGAGGCATTGGAAACAATTGCCTATACGCGCTACGTTCTCGATGTCGGATATGCCGGCGACCGGCTTGATTTGATGGCCGCTCTATTGCCCTGCGTTGCCGGTTATGCCGAAGTCGGCTTGCGGCTTGCAGGTTCCAAAACCACTGTCTTTAATGGCAATCCCTATTCGGAATGGATTAAAAATTACGAAAGCGAAGAATATATCAAAGGGGTGATAGCCTTTATTGATAGTTTCAACAAGCTTGCGGAAAAATATGAAGGGGAAGTGCGTTTTCAACGTTTGAGCGAAATCTTCAATACGGCTACGCGTCTCGAAACCGAATTCTGGCAAATGGGGCTTGATGCGTAATAATTGACGATCATTCAACCGATCTATTTGAAGTCAATGGCGTGCAAGGCTTGTCCATTGCGTTTCAACCATGCTTTACATTCTTTCGTTCGCGGGCATAATTTTTCGCATAAAGCCCAGAATTTGGAACTATGATTCATTTCAACAAGGTGGGAAGCCTCATGGGCAACGAGATAGTCGATAACTCCCAAAGGAGCCATGACAATTCGCCATGAAAATGACAAATGCCCGTCAGCAGAACACGACCCCCAACGGCTTCTGGTGTCCTTATAGCGGACGGAAACCGGCTTCCGGCCTACGGTAGCGCAATGCTTTTCGACAAGCGGAGCAATAATATGAGCGGCCTGTTTTTTAAGTGCGTCTCCAATGTGCCTTGGTAAATAACGCTCGTCACCATAAACAATTATTTTTCCACCCTTACCATTATCATCGGCAATGATGGTGACTGTGCCCCGCCCTTCCCGATGTATGATTTCATAGGGATGGCCCAGAATAGGTATAGCAGCACCGGCTTTCAACATCGGCGTATTGCGAGGCGCTGGCAAACGGGAAATGCGGCTTTCTATCCAACCTTTATAACGTTCAATGAAGCTCGTAATCTCGTTTTCCGATGTTTTCGGAGGAACAGTGACACGAACGCCTTTTCCGCCGGCTTCTATGCGCAATGTCAGCCTTTTTGCGCGCGCAGTTTTCATAATTGTAAGCGGCAAGGAACGGTCTGACAATTGAAGTGTCAATTGCAGCTTTTCCGGTTTCAAATCAGGCGAGCGGGAGAGGCTAGAAAACATGGGCCTTATTTAGGAAATGAAAGCGTTTTTTGAAGAGATTTAATCATATTATAGGAAAATTATTATCACAACGGACTGAAACCATGTCACACCCACCGCAAACATATCGGCGGGTAGAGCCGGATTTCCTAATAAAAGGAAATCCGTTTTATTCTCTTCCGTTTTTGCCTTTTAATCAATTCGTCTGCAAAGAAGAACCGGTTTTATTCTTTCCTTGTCATATCGATCAGGCATATTCAACGCGCACCGTTAGCTATCAGCATCTCCAAAGCGTTGAGGATGGCGGCAATATCTTGCGGACGGGAGAGATGGTGTTCGCCATCACGAATTAATGTCAGTGTAACATTATCGAAAGGCAGATGTTCGACAAGTTCAAGCGTATGCTGATAAGGCACTTCATTGTCGGCCATTCCCTGAATGATATGAACCGGACAATGAATATCGATAAGGCCTTCCATAACCAGATTTTTATCACCGTCATCAAGAAAGATTTTGGTAAAAGGAACCGGTTCCGGCTCGTTTTCATAAGGGACTTCAAAAAAGCCGCGTTCCTCCAGTTCCTGTTTTTGTTTGCTTGTCATTTGCGGGCGAACAAGGTCACGGGTGAAATCGGGTGCAGGGGCGAGAAGCAACAAACCGGCAAGCGGAATGTGTTTCTTTGCCAATTCCTGCGCCATGCGAAGCGCTATCCATCCACCCATTGATGAACCTGCTATGATTTGCGGGCCGCGGCAAAATTTTTCAAAAAGCGTCAGGCTTTCCTCTAACCACAAGGAAATGCTTCCCTTGTAAAAATCGCCCTCCGATTCGCCAGTGCCCGAATAATCGAAGCGCAAAAACGGATAGCCGTTTTTTTCTGCAAATGCATTCAATGCAACGGCTTTTCCCCCCATCATGTGCGAGCGGTAACCCGGTAGCCACATCAAACCGGGGTGTTTTGTTCCTTCAAGGGCACGTATTGCGAGTTTTTGATGGCCGACAGTTAAAAATTCAAGATCACCATTTTGCATGAAAAACTCCTTACATCGCCGGAACGATAACAAATATTATAGATAGACTTATTTTAGCCGGAAAATCGCGAACATAAACCCTTAATGCCGCTTTAAAGCCAATATTCAATAAAAGCCTAGCATTTCGGTTGTTTTTGAACGTTAATTTGTATATGACGAAAAACAGATGAATTTATTCGACTGAAATAAAATATCCGGTGTGAAATCTTGGGTAAACCAAGTTATCACACAGGTTTTAAAGGATAAATTATATCTGAACTGGATAATTGAAACTATTATAGGGAGAATCGACCATTCGCCGACCGTTTAAAACAACGCCAACCCCAAAAGATGGGCCGCGTTCCAATCAGGATATCCGCATTCCTCGTATACAACTTATCGATCATGAGGGGCATAATCACGGGGTCGTTCCGACGCAAGATGCTTTAGCAATGGCTGAAGAGGCAGGTCTCGATCTTGTCGAGATTGTTCCAAATGCCGAACCACCGGTTTGCAAAATCATTGATCTTGGAAAGCTGAAATATCAGAACCAGAAAAAGGCATCCGAGGCGCGCAAGAAACAGAAGACCGTGGAAATCAAAGAAATCAAGATGCGGCCGAACATTGATACCCACGATTACGGGGTAAAAATGAAGGCAATCGGAAAATTTCTTGAAGGTGGCGACAAGGTCAAAATTACCCTTCGGTTCCGTGGCCGCGAAATGGCGCACCAGGAATTGGGCATGCAGCTTCTCGAACGTGTAAAATTGGATACAGCCGGTATTTCAAAAGTTGAAGCCGAGCCAAAACTTGAGGGGCGACAGATGATGATGGTTATTGCGCCCAAATAATTTTGTGTATTTTTTAAAAGCACCGTTGATAACGGTGCTTTTTTATTAACTTTTAGTTGCAAACCCTAACCGGCAAATGAAATAGTAAACATATCGTATTTTGTTTTTATGCTGTTCAAAGCATAGAAGTTGTGTTTCGAGTTTTATACCGCGAAGGGAAACATGTTTTTTTGAAATATAGAAAGCATGGTTATGCGGCAAGAGTAGGGATTATATGTAATGTCAGGATGGCTTAGACGTAAACCGGTGATTGGGCAAACGTCACAAAGGGAACGAAAACTCATTCCGACATTAAGTTGGCCCCATCTTGTCGCGTTAGGTGTCGGTGGAATTGTCGGGACCGGTATTTATACCCTCATCGGTATTGGTGCCGACAGAGCAGGGCCATCCGTGCTGTTATCCTTTGTCATTGCCGGTGTTGTGTGTGCATGTGCCGCTTTTGCCTATGCGGAACTTGCAACTCTTATTCCGCTAGCAGGCGGAGCCTATACCTATTCCTATGCAGCATTAGGCGAGTTGATTGCCTGGATTGTCGGGTGGAGCCTTATTCTTGAATATTCACTTGTGGTCAGCACTGTGGCCGTTGGCTGGTCGGCTTACGCAACAGGATTTTTGCACGGCATCGGCATTCATTTGCCGTTCTGGCTTTCGGCAGGTTACAACGCAGTAGATCCGGCAACCGGTGTGCACGGGTTTGTCAATCTTCCGGCTGTTTTTATTGTTTTTGTTATTGCCGGCATGTTGATGATTGGTACCAAAGCAAGTGCGACATTGAATTTGTTCCTTGTTGTTATCAAAATAGCAGCTTTGGTACTTTTTATTATTGTCACACTTCCCCATTTCAATCTTGAAAATCTTCATCCCTTCATGCCGAACGGATTTTCCAAAGTCATGTCACCGGATGGTGTGGAACGAGGTGTGATGGCTGCGGCCGCTATTATATTTTTCGCATTTTATGGTTTTGATACAATTGCAACCGCTGCCGAGGAAACCAAACAACCGCGTCGGGATCTTTCTATCGGTATCGTCGGTTCGCTGATTGCGTGTATCATCATTTATGTTCTCGTCGGCCTTGGAGCAGTAGGTGCACTTCATTACACCAGTTTTGCGCATAGTGAAGAACCGCTTGCCCATATTTTGCGTACATTGGGCTCGAACCGCATTGCCGGTCTGATCGGCATTGCGGCTGTTATAGCATTGCCGACAGTGTTACTGGCATTCTTCTATGGCCAGACACGTATATTTTTTGTTATGGGACGCGATGGAACCCTTCCCGGTTTCCTCTCGCGCGTCAACGCAAAAACCGGAACGCCGGTTGCAACGACGCTTTTTACCGCCGTCATTATTGCCGCAATTGCCGGGCTTTTTCGACTTGATGAAATAGCTGCACTTGCCAATGCCGGAACGCTGGTTGCCTTCACTTCTGTTGGCATATGCCTGATTGTTTTACGCAAAACAGCAGCCGATGTTCCCAGAAAATTCAAAACACCTTTGGTCTTTATTGTCGGCCCGCTCAGTGCAATAGGCTGCGTTTATCTGTTTTTCAGCCTTCCATCGAAAACCCAATATTATTTTCTGTTGTGGAACCTTATTGGCATCGTACTCTATTTTTGTTACGGTTTCAGGAAAAGTAACATAGCGCATCACATTTCCGTGAATGACCGCTCTTAATGGCATTTTATGATGAACGTTTTTTTCTGAAATGCGTTTATTTATTATATTATATTCACGAGTGTTGTTCGGACAGAATGTTACATTTCGATGGTTTGCCATGCTGGAGGTATGTTTAAGTGTATAAACCAATAAGTTTCTTTTCAGCTGTTATTGCTTTATGCCTGGCGCCGATGGCTGCGGAAGCGGCTGTATACCAGAAAGTTCCGGGAACAGCGGTCTATATTAGTGTGCCCGACAGCTTTACTCTCACAACCGATTTTAGCGGTTTTATAGACAAAAAGTCCGGTGCATCTATTATCGTTGCAACAATGCCGCCAGCCAGTGACAGTGTGAAAAAGTTATTTAACGACGAAAAAACATTCATATCCGCTATGGATAATCATCATTATTCCATTACTTCACGTTCCCGCACGAAATCGCGTGATGGTAATGCTTTGCTTGTTTATCAGGGAAAGCAAACTGCCGCCAATGGTGTTTTTGATAAATGGTCTTCAATGCTTTTTGCACAGAATGCTTCTTACGTGATTACCGTACAGGCTCCTGAAACAGAACATTTCGCATTGGATGATGCGATGAAGATTTTCGCATCCGTTTCGCTTGCCCGTCATAATGATGAAGGCGATCAATTAAGCGCTCTTCCATTTACTTTTGGTGTTGAACCGCCGTTTGAATTTGTTGGCTCCATTATGAACAGTTCGGCAATGTTGACCATTCCGGCTTATACAAAAGATAGTGCTGAAAGTCCCGATATTGTGGTGACAAAGGGGCTTGAAACGGCTCAGGGTGCTCCTCTCGACAAGGTTGTCGATAATTATCTTAACTCGATCAAAGGGACCGTTAACAATGTCGCAGATCGCAAGACCTCGCACACAAAGTTCGCTGGCCACCCCGGTTTGAGGTTGCAGGCGACAGCCGAGATGAAAGGCGATCCGGTAGATCTTGTTATTTATGCGGCTGTGGGCAATGACGGGCATCCGATTTTCATGCATGCAACCGGCGAGAAGGGAACATTGGCTGCCTATAGCGATGAAATTGAAAAGACAGCCGATAGCATACAACTGAGAAACGACGAGAAGAAGTAACTCTCGACAGTGCCGGAAGTCGAAGGATAACCTTCCGTATCGCTTTTTCAGCTCCGATGAGCGGCTTTTGAATGCCTGCCGTCGGGGCTATTTTATATTTTTTGGCAAAGCCGTATAAAATCCGGACATTTCAACCATATATCGAATCGCAATGACGGCAATTCGCGATCCGGTTCCCGTTTCAGGTCTAAGAGCTGAGTCGACATAACAACTGGGCGAACATGGGAGTTGGCCCGGCATAAGAGTTTGCAGCCTATAAGGGCAGTTTTAAAAATAATGAATCGGCGGATTTTTTTAAAAAGATGTGCACAAAATCAGGTGGCGGCTTTTTGACAGGCAGGAAAAGCCACAGTCGTCCGGCATCTGTGCACTTTTGAGATAATGTACCGATCAAAATGACATAAACGCGTAATATTGCACATAACCGTCGGTTCCATTAAACTTGAAACATATGGCAGAGTGGATGGAATTCTTGCATCTCGATCTTCAACAGGATAGGAACAAGCTACCAGTAGTGCTCGTTGATGATGCTTCTACTTATCTGTTACTAGAGGCAGTCATTTAAAAAGGTTCGGCTATTTATGGCTAAAAAGAAACAGTTATCATCATTTGATAAAAGACTGATTGTTCGTTTGCTGCATGATAATTTCCGCAAACATGCATTCTGGTATATTTGCGCAATCATATCAATGCTCGTCATATCTGCTACGACCGGCGCAAGTGCCTGGATTATGCGTGATGTGGTCAATCACATCATCGAAGCAAATGATTTCAAGGTCATTGCGATGGTTTCGACCGGAGTGGCGGTTATCTTTATTATCAAAGGATTTTCCACTTTTGCGCAGACCTATTTTTTGAGTAAGGCAGGAAACAGTATCGTTGCAGAACAACAGCGCCGTATTTATTCGCGCCTTATGCAACAAGGTGTTGCTTTCTATCAGAATACGTCTTCATCCGATCTGCTTGTGCGTGTAACGCAAAATGCAAATGCTGCTCGCAACATTATCGATACGATTGTAACCACGTTTGTACGTGATCTTTTTTCGGTTATCAGCCTTCTTGCAGTGATGCTCTATCAGAATTTTCTACTCAGCATTGTCGCTTTGGCGGTTGGCCCTATCGCTTTTATCGGGGTCCGTCAGGTTTTGAAGCGCGTTCGCGGGTTAATGGAAAAGGAACTCTCTTCCATTGCTGAAATCATTAAGGTTATGCAGGAAACAACAATCGGCATTCGTGTCATTAAAGCTTTCTCGCTCGAAGAGCTGATGAAACGGCGCATGAATAAGGCGATTACCGATGTCGAAGTACGTTCAAACGGCATTGCCAAGCTGGAAGCTGCAACCAGTCCGATTATGGAAACTCTTGCCGGTATTGCAATTGCTGTTGTTATTTGTTTTTCCGGTTATATGGCGACGCAAAGAGTTGGCGTTCAAGGCGAGCTGATGTCATTTATTGTCGCACTCCTTCTGGCCTATGAACCGGCAAAGCGGGTTGCCAATGTGCGTGTCAAAATTGAATCAGGCATGATCGGTGTGCGTATGATGTTTGAAATTCTCGATCATCCGCTTACCCTTATGGAAAAAGAAAATCCGGTTGATCTTGACCGCTCGAAGGGCGATGTCCGGCTTGAACATGTCGGCTTTTCCTATGTGAAGGATCACATGGTTCTGCATGACATTACTCTTGATATTCCGGCAGGAAAGATGACGGCATTGGTCGGGCCTTCCGGATCGGGTAAATCGACAATGATTAACCTTATCATGCGCCTGTATGATCCGCAGGAAGGCCGCATTCTGATTGATGGTCAGGATATTCGTGATGCCAGTTTCAAATCATTGCGCGAATTGATGTCCTATGTCGGGCAAGATACGTTTCTTTTCCAAGGCACTGTCCGCTATAACATCGGGTTAGGGCGCGAAGGGGCGACCGAAGAAGAAATAGAGGAAGTTGCCAAGCTTGCCAATGCACATGATTTTATTATGGAACTGCCAGACGGTTACGATACCGATGTCGGTGATAATGGCGGCAATCTTTCGGGTGGTCAAAAACAGCGTATTGCTATCGCACGCGCTATGTTGCGCAATAGTGAAATTCTGATACTGGACGAGGCGACAAGTGCTCTCGACTCGGAATCCGAATCGTTAATCAAGGAAGCTTTGGCACGTTTGACCACCAACCGCACAACCATTGTCATAGCCCACAGGCTTTCGACAATTTCGCGTGCCGACAAAATTGTTGTTATGAAAAACGGCAGGATTGTCGAACAGGGAACCCAGCATCAATTGTTGAAGATTGAAGGCGGCCTTTATAAGCACCTCCATGATTTACAGTTCAAAGATCCCGATTTCGACGATATTGATCATGTCGAGGATTCATCACAAGATCAGAAAAAAATTGCCAAATAATTCGGGTTCGTTTGAAATTCCGGTTCTATTCGGCATTGTTCATCTCTATCAGATGCAAAATAATGCGATCACTGATTTGTCCGGTTGAATTGGCTTTCTTTCAAAAATACTCTAAATTGGTAGGGTGGGAGAGCAATTGGCTCCTACCCAAGCCATTTTATAGATGTTTTAAATGTTTCTCGCCAAAGGAAAACCATTATGAAAGCCGTCGGATATTTCGAGAATTTGCCGATTACTGATGATCGGTCTTTGCAGGATTTCGATTTGGAAATGCCGGAAATCGGCGATTACGACCTTCTGGTTGCGGTGAAGGCTGTTTCGGTCAATCCGATTGATGTGAAAACGCGCCAGACCGGTAAACCATTCGACGGTAGCCCACGAATTTTAGGGTTTGATGCGTCCGGCATTGTGCAAAAACTTGGTAAAAATGTTACCGGTTTTCACGAGGGAGATGAAGTTTTTTATGCCGGTGCTATCAACCGGCAAGGTTCAAACAGTGAATTTCAAGCTATTGATAGCCGCCTTGTTGCACTTAAACCGGAAAGTCTTGATTTCAAGACGGCGGCTGCTATGCCGCTCACATCGCTCACCGCTTACGAAATGTTGTTTGACCGCATTGATATTTTGAAACCGGTTCACAATGGCAAAAATGCCCTTTTGATGATTGCCGGTGCTGGTGGAGTGGGTTCGATAGCCATTCAATTGGCTCGCCAACTCTCCGATGTTGAAATTATTGCAACCGCTTCCCGCCCGCAATCACAGGAATGGGCGTTAAAAATGGGAGCGCATCACGTCATTGACCACACAAAAGATTTTGCTCCACAACTTGAAAAGATCGGCTTCCCCAATCCGTCATTCATTTTTTCGACAGCAAATTCCGACGGTTATTTACCTCAATATGTCAATATTATCGCACCCGAAGGACGACTTGGTCTTATTGATGGACCGAAAACATTTGATATTAACCCGCTAAAGATGAAAAGCGTTTCGGTTCATTGGGAATCAATGTTTACTCGTTCCATGTTCGTGACAGACGATATTGCGCGCCAAGGACAAATTCTGCATCATGTCGCGCAATTGATCGACGAGAAAAAGCTTGTTCCCACGCTTTCAAAGGTTTTGTCGCCAATCAATGCTGCCAATTTGAGAGAAGCCCACCGTTTGATCGAAACGCACCGCTCGGTCGGCAAACTTGTCGTTGAAGGTTTTTAATCGAATGGCGGGAAAAAACCGCCATTCAAATTTATATTCCGGATTTTATTCAACGAGCTTTCCCAGACGTACTGCCGTGTTACCTTTGCGGGCATGGCGCATTGACGGTTGAACGAGAATGCAATTGTCGTAAGGCGTTTTGATCTCTTCGTCACCATCATAGGCTATGATAGTGCCAGCTTTGCCGATCAGTTGCATGCCTTTAAAATTGTCGGAAAAACGGAAGTTATCTGTTTTGATTGTAACAGCTTCGGTAATATCAACCAGTTTCTGTTGTTGTGGAGCTGTTGGCAGGAGGTAATGTTCAACAGTTTTTCTATCAGCAATACCGGCAACCATCAAAAATCGCGCAGCAACATCGAGAGCTGCGGGGTAGGCCTGTTTTTCAAAATGTTGACCCGATTCAAATAAAATTGCAGCCTTGCGACTTTGCGGATTGCCGAAATCGCCGTAATCACGCAGCCGTTTTCCTGCTTTATGGCCTTTGTCCATCACAATATATTCAGGAACACCGACTTGGCGGGCGAGATCTTCCCCTTTTTTAAGGTACCCCCCCATCATGATTGCCGGATCGGATTCATGCATAGAATGAAGATCCAGCAGCAGATCAACCTGATCGACAACGGGGCGTAACGCACGCGCCCGACGCAATTCCAGACTGTCACGGGATCCATCAAGGGCTTCTTCGCTCCAGACGCGGTTCATATCTTCGTCAAGAAACCGCGTAGCATCGGGTGCATCGGGAGAAAATGCTTCATAGGCGGCAACATTGGCAAAACCCAAAGTAAGTGTACCACGTTCGGGTTTGAATTTGTCGCGCAAGAGCTTGTCGACAACCAATGCGCCGCTGATTTCGTTGCCATGGATGAGCGACATAATCATAGCGTGTTTACCGGGATGCCCCGACTTGAACTGATAAACATAATCGACCCCGCAATTACCTTGTTTCCACGCTGACAGGTCGGGGAACGGCAATTCGATCGGATATTGTTCGAGATTGGTATTCATGATCTTAACTGAAATCCTTGTTTTTATCTGTCGCTTTATGGCGACGAGCCAATAGGAGGATTGATATCAGGCTCAGAAGAACCGTGGACATGACGTAAAAGCTTGGCGACATGTTGTTATGCGTAGTCTGAATAAGCCAAGTTGCTATCAGCGGTGCAAAACCGCCGAAAATAGTGACCGACAGATTGTAACTGACTGCAAGACCGGTACTTCTCACATTGGTCGGGAAAATCTCGGCGATAAGTGCAGGTATTGCCGCAAGGCCGCACGCCAGAAGAAAACCGACAAAAGCCTGTACCGCAAAGAGTACCGCAGGTGTAGGCATTGCGTTAAGAATATAGAATAGCGGCCAGGATGTAACACCAAGAAATACGAATGAAATAGCGACGATCCGGATACGTCCGAACCGGTCGGAAATCGTGCCGACCATCGGCGAGACGATTAACAGCATAAATCCGGTAATCACTGCACCGATGAAAGAAAAAGTTTCGGGTAAATGCAATTGTTTGATCGCATAGGTCGGCATATAAATTTTATGTACGTAATTGAATGCAGTTGCCGCAGCTACAACTCCAATGCAAAGCAGAATATCATGCCAATTATATTTGAAGAGATCGTGTAGAGGCGTATTTTTCGGGCGATTGGATTTGACAGTCTCGAAATCGGCTGTTTCGGCAACACCGCGGCGTATATAAAAGCCGATCGGACCGATTAACAAACCAAAGGCAAAGGCAAGACGCCAACCCCATGAATTAAGCTGTTCGGGAGAAAGAAGAGCAAATAGCAGGGCACTTAAACCGGCTGCAAAAACGGTTGCCAGCCCTTGTGTCGACATCTGGAAACTGGCAAAAAATCCACGTTTGTCAATTCCGGCATGTTCTACCATAAAAGCAACAGACGAACCGAATTCCCCGCCGGTTGAAAATCCTTGTAACATGCGGGCTATGATGATGATAAGCGGGGCCAGAATTCCGATGGTTTCATAAGTAGGACAAAAGGTTATCATTGCAGTGCCGATAACCATCAGCGAGATGGAAAGAGACATAGACGCTTTCCGTCCGGCTTTATCGGCATAGCTTCCCAATACGATCGAGCCGAGTGGGCGGGTGATAAATGATATACCGAATGTTCCGACAGCAATCAGCAATGATACGGCACTGTCCTTATTCGGGAAGAATAAATTCCCGATTGTAATCGCAAAATAACCATAGATCAGAATATCATAGAATTCCAATGCATTACCGGCACTTGCGGCAGCAAATTCGCGCCAGTGTTCCTTGATGCTTTGCCGGATTGACCGGTTACCTTCGCTAGCTTGATGCCCCATTTTCCCCCTCGCCGGTTTCAGGTTTTTCAAAAATTCGTCCAAGCCGAATACAGTCAAGACCGCCTTTATATTATTTAAACGGATATTTCACGCAATAAAACGTGTATATGACCGGTTTTTAACAACCAGTTTTATCAATTTCCAAACCGGAATGAGGTAAATATACTTGTGCTTATTTTAAACGGTCGTCGACATAATAAGCCCATATTTTATCAACGATCGGATGGTTTGAAAATTTTTTACGATAAAGAGCAATGTCCCCTGCGACATAAGCCATGCAAAATTTTCAATTTCCACAATCAGCCCGCTATCTATTGCCGGTTTACATAGTTGATAGGGGGTAGAAAGGACATACCAGTACCGGTAGCTTTTAGCCCGACCAAGGAACTGAAAGAGTGGGTTTCATGCACGCCATGCAAATTCGGCTTGTCATCCAAGCTTGCGATATGACGGGCGATAATCGTTTTCAAGGTTGGCGGTAAAAAACAAAAATGGATCAGGCTGTTCTGTCATTCCGGTCAATATCGGGCTTTCCGTTTTTATCAACAACACTGACGGGAACCAGTGTTTCATGTGCAATTGTCAATCAATTGAACTTCTTCGGATTGGCGCGCAGTCTCGTGATAACCGGAATAGGCCAATAAAAGATCTGCTTCATTATTTGCAAGCAAAAGAATTGCGCTTCCATGACTTCCGGCAATGACACGGGTATGAAAAGTACCGGCTTTTTCATTTATTTCTTTATACCATTGCGGAAAAAACCTTATCGATAATGCTACACTTGTCGCTATTCCCGAATCCGGTCGGGCATCATCTTTTTCGCGCGGCCACCCGTTTGTGAAACAGGCGGATTGTTCCCGATATATCGCCGCTTCCGGCATAATGACACCGTCGGGCATCAATTCGACCGGTTTTTCCATTCAACGAGCCGAATTCCCACCCATTCTTCCGGAAGTTTTACGTCTCGCCCGAAAGCCGGACGGGTAACATGGTCGCTTCGGTGAAACCACAGGTGCGGGCGGGTTCAGGAAAATCTGTGGGCCACAACACCGGTATGATAATTTTTTTCTTTAATCCGGACGGCGATAACAAGTCGGTTGGGCGTGATGAAGGGCTATGCGTGCAATAGCTTGATCGAGGGGTTCTGTTTTCACATCCATTGATGCGCCATTGGCATGAATAAGCGTTCCGGAATCAATCATAATGGCTACATGACCTTTCCAGAAGACGAGATCGCCGCGTTTGAGGCCGTCATCCGGCGAAATATTTTTTCCGATTGTTGCCTGCTGCATATCGGTATCGCGCAAGACTGTTCGCCCCGTCATCATCATCGCAAGTTGCACAAGGCCTGAACAATCAATTCCCAAACCACTTTTGCCCCCCCAAAGATAGGGCGTGTGAATGAAAGACTCTGCTATCGTCACATAATCATCTGCCACCGTGGTGACAGGCATGATATGGTTGAAAACAACAAAACCTCCGTTATCAAGCTTCGCATAACGGGTGCCGCGTGTTTCGGCCTCTGCAACCACGCTGATGCGGCTTCCCATGGATAAAGGGCTAATCATGGGGCTGCGCAAGTCCGCATCACGATATTGGAAAGTGCGTGGCACGTTCACCCGATGGGTGGGTTGATTACCAATAGAACCGATTTTTGACTGTTCTACGTAACCGACATAGCCATCTTGTTGGGCTTGAACCCAGCAAAAGCCGTTTTTTTCTTCAAAGACTTTTACATTCTCGCCGAAGAGACATTCGCTTTGGCGTTCTGAGAGCGCGTCCGGAATTTTGTAAAGAGCAGCAACAGGTGCGACAATGCGCTTCAAAGAACCGGCCACAAAGCGGGATGCCTCCACTTTGCCACGCAAAGCTTCGTCGGCAAGGTCGGGGCGATAGGCATGAAGACGCGGGTCAAGTTTATCCATCAAAGACCTTTCAGAATTGTATAAAGAGCACGAATCCCTTGGGCTTCACCACCAATCGGGAAAGCGGGCTTTTCGGCCGGTGTCCAGCCATAAATATCAAAATGTGCCCAGTTTGCCGCCTGATCGACGAATTTCTGTAAAAACAAAGCAGCCGTAATAGAGCCGGCAAATCCATCCGTTGTTACATTGTTGAGATCGGCAATGCGGGAGGCAAGTTTTTTCTGATAAGGTTTCCAGAGTGGCAATTGCCATAACGGATCCTGAATTTCCATTGAAATGCGGGAGATTTTTTGACCAAGATTTTCATTGTTGCAATAAAAGGGCGGGACATCAGGTCCCAATGCGACACGTGCCGCACCGGTCAAGGTTGCCATGTCGAAAAGATAATCCGGTTTTTCCTCGTCGCCAAAGGCGAGCGCATCCGCCAGAATAAGTCGCCCTTCAGCATCGGTATTGCCGATTTCGACAGTCAACCCCTTTCTGCTTTTTAAAACATCACCGGGCCGAAAAGCATTTCCGGAAATCGAATTTTCAACAGCAGGAACGATAAGTCGCAACCGGATGGGGAGTTTTGCATCCATAATAAGGCGGGCAAGCCCCATGACATTGGCAGCTCCGCCCATATCTTTTTTCATCAATAACATGCCATTTGCGGATTTTATATCAAGGCCACCACTATCGAATGCCACTCCTTTTCCCACCAATGTCACTTTTGGATGGTTCTCGTCTCCCCAGCGGAGGTCGATAATACGCGGGGCTACCGAGCCGGCACGCCCGACAGCGTGAACCATCGGGAAATTTTGTTTGAGAAGATCATCTCCCCAAATACTTGTAACAGTCGCGCCGTAAGTTCTTCCCAATTGGCGTATTGCTTCCTCGATTGTGTCGGGCTCCATGTCATTGGTCGGCGTATTGATGAGATCGCGAACAAGAAATGTTGTTTCAACAAGACGTTCCAGTTCATCTTTATCAATATTGTCAGGAAGGGTGAATTTAAGTTTTTTTTGTGCTTTTGTCTGGAGATAGCGGCGGAATTTATAACTTCCTAACCCAAGTCCCAGAAAAAGATTAAGCGGGTTTTCCGGCAAATTTTCAAAATGCCATTCACCTTCCGGCAATTGTTTGAACAAATTTCCGGTTATAAAGGCATCGCTACCGTCGCCCGCTCCGAGGTAGGCTCTGGAAGCTATCCCGTCATTATCGGGAACCACCAATATGTCACCGCTTTTGCCGGTGAAGTGATTGGCTTTTGCCCACGAGCCTGCAACAGTGTCTTCGGAAGCAAAGGAGAAATCATTTTCTGCGACCAGAATGATCGGGTGGCTGTGTTCGGATTGTTCTGTTGTAAATTCAATCGGGCAAGATGTTATCGGAGCCAATATTCGCGACATAATTCACCTATAATTTTCTAAGCGCAACATATTCCACCAGATGATCGCTACCCTTGTGCAAGATAAGATCGGCACGTGGCCGTGTTGGTAAAATATTTTCTTCAAGATTTTTCAGATTGATTGTGTTCCACAAATTTTCGGCAACCGCCATCGCTTCCTGTTCGGTCATTTTTGAATAACGATGGAAAAATGATTGGGGATTCTGGAAAGCTGTGAGCCGGAAACGGCGGAACCGCTCCATATACCAGTGGCGGATAATTTCGGTTTTTGCGTCAATATAAATAGAAAAATCGAAAAAGTCGGAAACGAATGGTACGGCTTTTCCATCACGCGGCAAATCCCTGACCTGAAGCACGTTAATACCTTCGACAATAAGAATATCCGGCCGGTCGACAACAATCTGCTCGTTTGGCAAAACATCATAGGCCGCGTGGGAGTAAAGCGGTGCTACTACGTCACCCATGCCTGCTTTGATTGCGGAAAGGAAACGTAAAAGTTTGCCGACATCATAGGAATCAGGAAAGCCTTTTCTATCCATCCTGTTTTCTGCTCGTAAAACCGCATTCGGGTAAAGAAAACCGTCTGTTGTTATCAGGTCAACTTTGGGGCTGGATGGCCAACGTTTGAGGAGTTCTTGCAAAATGCGGGCGGTGGTTGATTTACCAACCGCAACCGAACCCGCAATACCTATGATGAACGGTGTTTTAGCTGTGTCTTGTGTGCGCAAGAAACGTTTGCGTTTTTGAAACAGCATCTGGATTGCTTCGACATGGGTCGAAAGCAGGCGGGAAAGGGAAAGATAAATGCGTTGCACTTCATGAAGATCAATCGGATCACCGATGGAACGCAATCGCTTGACCTCGTCAAAGGTCAGGGTCAGTGGCGTATCGGCACGAAAGACAGACCATTCATAGGCAGTAAAAATGCTATAGGGCGAATAACGGCCGAAAACAAAATCACCGAGGTCGCCGGATTGGTGAGTAGGCTCTGGTGTATCAACCATTCTTTCGGGACGCCTTTTCCTCAAGTCCGGATTGAGCTGTGCGCCTTGCAAGTTCTTTGATAACGTCATCAAGCTTTATTCCGCGTATATGCCACATAACCAGCAAATGATAGATCAGGTCGGCGCTCTCGCTGATGAAATGTTTGTCATCTTCATCAATCGAGGCGATAACAGTTTCAACCGCTTCCTCACCCATTTTTTTGGCAGCACGTCCTATTCCCTTTTGTACGAGGCTTGCCGTATAGGAACTGCCATCGTCAACTTTTGCACGTTCGGCAATCGTATGTTCAAGGGTATGCAAACTAAAATCAGTCATTCACCTTCTCCGAATTCATCCAGACGTACCGGAATGCCGGCTTTTGCCATATAATGTTTTGCTTCACCAATGCTATAGGTTCCGAAATGGAAAATTGAAGCGGCAAGCACCGCCGTTGCATGTCCGTCACGGATACCGGCCACGAGATGGTCGAGTGTTCCAACGCCGCCCGATGCAATAACAGGAATATCCACTGCATCGGCAAGGGTGCGGGTCAATGTAATATCATAACCTTCTTTTGTCCCGTCACGGTCCATAGAGGTGAGCAGAATTTCACCGGCACCTTTTTTTTCAACAAGACGGGCAAATTCGATAGCATCAATACCGGTCGGGTTTCTGCCGCCATGGGTAAAAATTTCCCAACGCCGGTTTTTACCATCGCCTGCTACCTCTTTGGCATCAATGGCAACCACAATACACTGATTGCCGAATTTATCGGCGGCTTCGGCAACAAAATCGGGGTTTTTAACAGCGGCTGTGTTTATCGACACCTTGTCGGCACCGGCAAGCAGGAGTTTGCGTATGTCGTTTACAGTGCGCACACCTCCGCCAACCGTGACAGGCATAAAGCATTGGTCGGCCGTGCGGGCAACAACATCGAACAATGTTTCGCGATTGTCGCTGCTTGCTGTAATATCGAGAAAACACAATTCATCGGCACCGGCGCTGTCATAGGCTTTTGCAACTTCAACCGGATCACCGGCATCAACGAGATCAACAAAGTTGACCCCTTTGACGACACGTCCGTCTTTAACATCAAGACAAGGAATAATACGCGCTTTGAGTGTCATAATTGCCCACTCTTTCCGGCTTTTTTATTTGCCTCGTCAATCAATGCCAATGCTTCTTTCGCATCAATATGCCCGTCATAAAGAGCGCGTCCCGAAATTGCGCCGTTCAATATGGCAGCTTCGGGTGAACAAAGCCGTTTTATATCCTCCATCGAGGCAAGACCGCCGGAAGCAATAACCGGTATTGAAACAGAACGGGCAAGCTCAAGGGTTGAATTCCAGTTGATACCGGTGAGGATTCCATCGCGATCAATATCGGTATAGATAATGGCGGCAACCCCTGCGCCTTCAAAACGTTTTGCCAGTTCAAGGGCAGAAAGTTCGGACTCTTCAGCCCACCCTTCAACGGCAACTTTGCCGCCGCGGGCATCAATACCAACGGCTATTTTTCCCGGAAAAAGTTTGCAAGCCTCGCGAACCAGTTGCGGATTTCTGACAGCAACAGTGCCCAGAATTACGCGGGCCAAACCCTTTTTCAGCCAGTTTTCGATATGGGCAAGGGTTCTGATACCGCCACCAAGCTGGACAGGATTGGTTGTTGCCTCTAATATTGCATCAACGGCCGAACCGTTCACTGTAACACCTTCAAATGCACCGTTGAGATCAACAACGTGAAGCCATTTGAAACCTTCCGACTGGAAGTGGTGGGCTTGCGCGGCAGGATCGGCACTATAAACCGTTGCCTTATTCATATCGCCGAGTTTCAGGCGGACACAAAAGCCGTCTTTAAGATCGATTGCAGGGTAAAGAATCATGGTTTCCATTCCAGAAAATTGGCAATGAGTTGAAGGCCGAGACGCTGGCTTTTTTCCGGATGGAACTGCGTCCCGAACATATTGTCGCGGATAACTGCTGCTGTGACCGGCCCGCCATAATCGGTTACTGCCAATAATTCATCAGGATTTTGACAATCAAGTTGATAGGAATGGACAAAATAGGCATGAAGCCCCTGTTCACCGGTACGGATGCCGGAAAATAGCGGGTGGTTCTGTTTCAATTCGAGGGTGTTCCAGCCGATCTGGGGCACTTTCAAAGCATCGTCTTGAGGCTTTATCAAAGTGACATCACCTTTAATCCAGTTAAGACCGTTGGTGATTGTTTTTTCCATTCCGCGGGAAGCCATGAGCTGCATACCAACGCAAATCCCCATGAAGGGATAGCCGCCCTTCAGCACCCTTTCGTTCAAAGCTTCAACCATTCCCTGAACGGCATCAAGTCCGGTACGACAATCGGCATAGGCACCGACGCCCGGCAAAACCACGCGGTCGGCTTTCATAACATCTTCTGCCCGATTGGTGAGGATAATATTTGCGTTTATGCCATGGTCATGGCTTGCGCGCTCGAAAGCTTTTGTGGCCGAGCGTAAATTGCCGGAGCCGTAGTCGATAATTGCGACTTGCATTTTATCAGCCTTTCAAAGTGCCCTTGGTCGAGGGTACAGCGTTTTTCTGGCGCGGGTCTTCCTCGATTGCAGCACGTAAAACACGGGCTACCGATTTAAATGCGGTCTCGGCTATATGGTGGCTATTCAAGCCGTAATGATTGACAATATGAAGCGTAATTCCGGCGTGCTGGGAAAAAGCCTGAAAAAACTCTCTGACCAATTCGGTATCGAACGAGCCGATTTTTTGTGTCGGAAATTCGACCTTGAAAATAAGAAACGGGCGCCCTGATACATCAATGGCCGCTCTCGTACAGGTTTCATCCATAGCGAGATCAAGCGAAGCATAACGGCGAATGCCGCGCCGCTCCCCCAAAGCCTGTTTGATAGCTTCACCCAATGCGATTCCGCAATCTTCCACTGTGTGATGATCGTCTATATAGGTGTCACCGACAGCCTTGATTTTCATATCGATCAATGAATGGCGGGAAAGTTGTTCCAACATATGATTGAAAAACCCTACGCCGGTATCAATTTCAAATATTCCCGTACCGTCAAGATTGACCGAAACCGAAATATCGGTTTCATTGGTTTTGCGTTTTATAGTTGCTGTGCGCGTCATGTTGTTCCCGTTCCAAGAAGCTTCAAAGGTGCTTCACCCGTTATTATTTTCAAAACCTGACGATGAGCACAAGGCTTAATGAAGCGGTATTATTTATAAGCTTTATCAGCGTCACTTTTGAAGTAAAATATGTTAAATCATTCGTGTAAAATATCCAATTGCTTTCACGTTTTTTTCATTGGCGAACCGGTTTTGTGACTTCAAACGGTTTTTACTGTCTCACCGATTTGCCAGTGACCCCATTCTTTTTCAATTTTCTCTTTATCATGACCGGCTGAAAGAAGAGCCCATAATAACAGCCTCGCTTTTAAGGGGGAAAGCCAACCGCCCATCAGCACGCCGCCTTTCATCAGATCAATTTCCGAACCTTTATAGCCATAGGTTCTTTCACTCGTTGGCCCGCTATAGGCCCGTGTTGCTACAATAACCGGCAGAGTACCCGCATAATTTTTAATAATGTCGGCTTCCTCGAAACTGACATGGCCTGATCCGAAACCGGCAACCACAACGCCCTGATAAATGCCGCTTGAAAATACGAGTTCAAGATGATCTCCGCCTGAAGAAAGACACGCTTCGACAAGGGCAACTTTTTTATCAAGCGTTTTCGGCAGGCTTAGCGGTTTTGGTCGTCTATCGATAGAGTGGAAGAATACCGGTTTTGCCTCGACAATCACGCCAAGCGGGCCGACTAAACCTGATTTGAATGTTTCAACTTTAAGAGAATGACTTTTTCTTACAAAATAGGCAGAATGGATTTCGTCATTCATCACCACCATAGCGCTGCGGCCCACGCTTTGTTCATCTATTGCCACGAGTAACGAGGATAAAAGATTGGCCGGCCCGTCGGCACCGGCTGCCATCGGTGCCCGCATAGCACCGGTTATAATGAGCGGCTGGGGTTTTTGCCAATAAAGTGAAAGGAGAAATGCTGATTCTTCAAGTGTATCGGTTCCCTGTGTCAGGATGACAGCTTTTGCACCTTTATCAATCTGGTTATTTGCCCAATCAAGAGCATCAAACAACACTTTGAAGGAGAGTGAACCGCTTGGTAATTTCGCCAATGTTTCGGCATGTATTGTAGCCAATCCCGAAATTCCGGGAACCGATCGGGTGAGTTGTTCTGCCGAAAGTTCCGGCTCCACACCACCGGACTTCCCGGAGACCATGGCAATTGTGCCACCCAATGCACCTATAGCAACCCTCGGCAATGGCATTTTCTGTTTTCCTTTGAATGTTCATACCGGCCAACCCTTAGCAGGATTTCTTCACACCAACAATGAGCATTCATTGCAAGTCATCATTGAATGGGGGTTCCGGAATGACCGAAGCGTTTTTTAAAAAGTAAGAAGGTTTTTAAAATGTCTTCGTCAATATGGTTGAGTTTTAATGTGCGAGTTCCTAAATATGCACTCTATATAGCCGCTTTTCATTGCTTTTAACGAGGATGGAGCGTGTGGATAAAAGGAGTTTACTTGTGACAGAACATAAGCCCGATACAATGTATGGCACGACCATCATTACAGTGCGCAAAGGCAATAAGGTTGTCATTGCCGGCGATGGACAGGTGACATTAGGGCAGACAATCATGAAGGGTAATGCAAGAAAGGTACGCCGTATTGGCAAGAATGGATCGGTTATTGCCGGTTTTGCCGGTGCAACAGCCGATGCATTTACCTTGCTTGAACGGCTTGAAACCAAGCTTGAACAATATCCCGACCAATTGATGCGCGCCTGTGTTGAACTTGCCAAGGATTGGCGCACCGATCGTTATTTGCGTAAACTGGAAGCAATGATGCTGGTGGCCGATAAAAATGTGACGCTGGCTTTGACAGGTCTTGGCGATGTGCTTGAACCTGAAGATGGCATTATGGCAATCGGTTCGGGCGGCAACTTTGCTCTTTCGGCAGCGCGTGCACTGATCGACACCGATATGGATGCCGAAACAATTGCCCGCAAAGCCATGAAGATCGCTTCCGATATTTGCGTTTACACCAATAGCAATTTTATTGTTGAAACGCTTGATGCCGAATAATGATTGAATGTTTCCATGTCACTTCTTGTCAGTCATGCGTAAAACCTGACAAGACGTGTGAAAGAGAGAGCACTTTTAGATGAGTTCTGTATTTTCCCCCCGCGAAATAGTTTCCGAACTTGATCGCTTTATTATCGGACAAAAAGATGCCAAGCGTGCTGTTGCTATTGCATTGCGCAACCGTTGGCGGCGGCAACAACTTCAAGGCGAGATGCGCGAAGAAGTAATGCCGAAAAATATTCTGATGATCGGGCCGACCGGTGTCGGCAAGACCGAAATTGCCCGCCGCCTTGCAAAACTCGCCGGTTCACCTTTTGTCAAGGTTGAAGCCACCAAATTTACAGAGGTCGGCTATGTCGGCCGTGATGTCGAGCAGATTATTCGTGATCTTGTTGAAGTGGCCATCAATCTTGTCCGTGAGAAAAAACGTGAAGAGGTGAAAGCCAAAGCTCATATCAACGCAGAAGAACGTGTTCTGGATGCGCTGGTCGGCAAAACTGCAAGTCCCGCTACCCGCGATAGTTTTCGTAAAAAATTGCGTGAGGGCGAGCTTGATGACAATGAAGTTGAAATAGAGATTGCCGATAACAGTCCGAATAATGCCCCCACCTTCGATATTCCGGGTATGCCGGGCGCACAGATGGGTATTATGAATTTGTCCGATATTTTCGGTAAAATGGGCGGACGCACGAAGACGCGGAAAACAACGGTCAAAAATGCATTCAAACCATTGATCGAAGACGAGTCCGACAAACTTCTCGATCAGGACCAGATCGTTCAGGAAGCGCTTCGTTCCACTGAAAATGACGGTATTGTCTTTATCGACGAAATCGACAAGATTGCGGCCCGTGAAGGCGGCCTCGGTGCCGGTGTTTCGCGTGAAGGTGTGCAGCGCGATCTGTTACCTTTGATTGAAGGAACAACGGTTGCTACCAAATATGGTCAGGTTAAAACCGATCATATTCTGTTTATCGCGTCCGGTGCGTTTCACGTATCGAAACCTTCAGACCTCTTGCCGGAACTTCAGGGACGTTTGCCGATCAGGGTCGAGCTGAATGCGCTCACGCGGGAAGATTTCCGCCGCATTCTGACCGAAACGGAAGTCAGTCTTATCAAGCAATATATTGCTTTGATGGCGACCGAAAATGTGACACTCGAAATTACCGATGATGCCATTGATGCTCTCGCCGATATAGCAGTGGATTTGAACTCTACTGTGGAAAATATCGGTGCCCGCCGTCTGCAAACAGTGATGGAACGCGTTCTTGACGAAATTTCCTTCACAGCACCGGATAAATCGGGAACAACCTTCAAGGTTGATGCCGCTTATGTCAAAAAAGCAGTGGGTGACCTTGCCGCCAATGCCGATTTGTCGCGGTTTATTCTGTAGTTTCAAAACAAACAGAGTTTATATAGTCTATCAAAAACAGCCCTTCGGGGCTGTTTTGTTTTGGATATAGCAGCCTTTTACGCACTACCGGCCATTTATGACAAATGAAGGAGCGAGATCATTGTCAGGCTTGCGGTCGCCAGAATGATGATGGATATGAAAGCTGTCAGGACAACCCGCGGTCCGGATTTTTTCAAAGCCTTTATATCAACGCCCAGTCCTAAAGCAGCCATTGAAATAACAGTCAGGATTTTTGCCACAAAAGCCATGGTATCGAGTGCCAATTGGGGAATAATATTGCAGGAATTGGCAAGCAAAAGAATGACGAAGCCGATAATGAACCACGGCACCATTTTGCCGAATTTGAGTTTGGTGTTGGCACCAAGGCCATAAATGAGGCCGATCACAAATATAACCGGCCCAAGCATCAAAACACGGACAAGTTTGACAAGTGTCGCTGTCTGGACACTGATAAGTGAAACAGGTGCTGCCGCAGCCAAAACTTGCGGCACAGCATAAACAGTCATACCGGCAAGAACGCCGTATTGTGTAAAGCTTAAGCCCGCTAGCGGGACAGCAAGTGGCAAGACCAGAATAACAACAATACCGAGTGCTGCTGTAAAAGCAATTGATGAAGCCACATCAGAGCCTTCTGCTTTGATGACAGGTGCAACAGCGGCAATCGCCGAATTTCCGCAAATCGAATTGCCACAGGCTACAAGCAATGCGAGACGGGGGCCAAGGCCCAAAAGTCTGCCAATTGCGTAAGTTACGGCAATCACACAGGCCACAATGACGATAATGCCGATAAGCAATCCGAAACCGGCAGCGACGACCGCGCTCACACTGATACTTGCGCCCAATAATAGAACCGCGCATTCAAGAAGGATTTTTGCCGAAAATCCCACCCCTTCAGCATATTGGGATGGAATACCTTTGATTGTCCGGATGATTGCGCCAATCAGGATGGCAAGAACCAGACTTTCAAGCCAGGCCTCGCCGAAGATAAGTTTTTCAAGCTTTTCCAGAACAATGGCAACAGCCGAAATAACTGCGCATAATATGATGCCCGGTGCAAAACGAAAAAAAATGGCCTGAACTCGGCTTGTCATAGTGAAATATCCTTTTTTAAAATTTGCTAGCGCGGTTTAATCATGTAATCAATTTTCAAATATGTTATGAATTGTTCGATTTGATCGAACATTGGCACGGCAATGATTACATTTGAACAGATGCGGATATTTCTTGCTGTCGCCGAACGCGAGCATTTGACCGAAGCGGCCAAAGCTCTTTTGTTGACACCTTCTGCTGTTTCCAGTGCCATCCACATGATAGAAGAACATTATCAGGTGCGCCTTTTTAATCGCATTGGACGGCGTATCCAGTTGAGTGATGCGGGTTCTGTCTTCGTTGAGGATTGCCGCCACACATTGGCGCAAGTCAAACTTGCCGAAACAACTTTGCGTGAATTTAGCGGGCTTAAACGTGGAGCACTCGGTCTCTATGCGAGCCAGACAATCGCCAATTATTTTTTGCCACCGGTCATTGCAAAGTTTCGCAATTTATATCCGGCGATAACGGTCAAAATGTCGATCGGTAACACCGAACAGGTTGAAAATGCTGTTCTATCAGGCGTGACAGACATCGGTTTTGCTGAAGGAACTATCAAAAATGAAAGCCTTCATCGTCAAAAAGTGGCTGATGACGAATTGTTCATTATTGCGGCAAAAAACCATCCTCTTACAACTAAACCGTCGGTGAAGTTTCAAGATATTTCGGCGTTTCCGTGGATTTTGCGTGAAAATGGCTCAGGAACACGGGCAATTTTCGAGCAGGCACTTGCAAACCATGGCTATGACTTCACCGATCTTGAGGTGATGCAGACTTTCCCGTCGAATGAAGCGGTGCTTTCGGCAGTAGCTGCGTCAAATGCTCTGACTGCCATTTCAAAACGTGCGGTTTCGGCTTTGCTTGCCGCAGGGCTTGTTGAAAGGTTGAATTTTTTATCCGTAAAACGTGATTTTTTACTGTTACTCAATCCGCAACGCTTCAAAACCAAAGCAGTTGGTGCTTTTATTGGTTTGCTTGAAAGTTGAGTGGCCAAATTTAGAAGAGCTATAATTCAAATCTACGGGGATAAAACAAAAACACATATTAAATTGCCGGATGGGAATGATGATGAAGAAAACTCTGATGATGCTTTTTTGGGGGTGTTCGTTTTTAACGCTGACAGACGCCGATGCGTCGAAACTCGATGATGTCCTCGACATTAAAACATTACGCGTTTGCACCACCGGCGACTATAAACCGTATAGTTTTTTGAAAACGGATGGTACTTACGAAGGCATCGACATTTCCATGGCGCATTCTTTGGCCAAATCTCTTGGAGCGGTGGTTGAATTTGTGCCGACAAGCTGGAAAACGCTGATGGCCGATTTTCTTGACGATAAATGTGATATTGCAATGGGTGGGATTTCCATTTCTCTTGCCCGCCAACAAAAGGTTTATATGTCTGAACCACTTGGAGTGGACGGTAAAATTCCGTTTGTCCGCTGTGAAGACGCAAAAAAATATAATACGTTAAATGCACTTAACCAAAAGAGTGTTCGCGCGATCGAGCCGGCAGGCGGAACCAATGAGGCATTTGTCAGAAAATATATGCCGAATGCCAAACTCGAACTTTTTCATGACAATACAACAATTTTTAAAAATCTTGTCGACAAAAAAGCCGATGTCATGATTACCGATGCATCCGAAGCACTTTATCAAAAACGGTATTACCCGACTTTATGCGCCGTCAATCCCGATAAGCCTTTGGAGTTTTTCGAGAAGGGCTACATGCTCCCGAAAGGCGACATCAGTTGGAAACTTTATGTCGACCAATGGCTGCATTTGATGCAAAAAAACGGCGAATATAATGCAATCTCCGCCCATTGGCTGAAAGCAGGTGATGTTGGACATCATGATAAAAAACATTCTGGAGCCAAACATGCCCACTAAATTAAGCTTATCTGGCTTAAACAGGGGTAAACTGCAAAAATAAGATACCCTGTTCATTCACCAAAACGGTCTCATGTCGTCTGGCGGGTTTTTAAAAAATCGGCCAATAAATCAAGTGCGTTAGCCGTTTTTGGATGCGGCGGATGAGCGAATTTCAAATAACTCTGGAAACAAAAAACGGAAGCATTTTACGGCTTCCGTTCTTGAACTTTGGTTTGGTGGCAAAAAACACTTCTGCTTTTCATGCGTATTGTTTCAGCCGATAATTTTTTTGGCAGGAAATAACAAAAATACGCGGGTTTCATTGCTTGCGCGGTCAACAACCACATTGTCGGCAACTTTGGCTCCAACACGCAAGCAATAGCGTAGCATGGGCGGAAGCGAAGAAAATACCTCATCGGGCTTGATTGCTTCTTCCGGCATAATATCCATTGTCACACCATGGGCGGCGCGCAAATGAACTTCTGATTGCGAACGGCAAAAATGGTAGAGATAGGAAAGTTCCAATGCATGTGCGGCAGGGTAGCGGCTGTTGAATGCCAGACTTCCAATCACGTAATCGACATTCTGGAGAAGGCAGAAGCGGGAAATTGCCTGCCACAAAAGCCCTTGGGCACGATGGGCTTTCGCTTTGTCGAAACATTTAAACGGTGAAATTGTTAAAAAAACCGATGCATTCCGGCCGCTTTCAACCTCGAAACTGTCGCCAAGGCTTGTCGCTTCAAGATTTTGATTGGCACCTAACACGTTTGTCAATGTCATGCAGCAGCTTGCAAGAAGATTTTGCGGGTCTTCAATATCATTGACAATCATCAACCATTGGTCGCCATCATCGGATATATGGCCTTTTGTTGACGCCGGAACTTTTGGCATAGGGTCATGCGATAATCTCCGCAAACGGGCTTCCAAAGAACCGAATGTTGCAAGTACAAGTGTATCGCTCGTATCGCAATTTTGATGATCCGGTTGTTCGAGAACTGTCCTTGCATAAGCTACCATTTCAATGCTCCTATTGAAGCGCTGTCGATCAAAAGCAATCAACAACATGTCATGTTGTCGATTTAGAACTCTCTTGTTGCATGACAATGACGGGAAAGTGATTTTTTCAAGGCAATGCACATTCCGCCCGAAATATAGTAAATAACAAGTAAATGATTATTCTTTTTTATTGTTATCAATCGCTTGCTTATAGTTTTCCGACGAAAAGCAACGGTTTTCATTCTGTCAAAAAAATGGCATCGGCCTTTATCGGGCTGGCAATGTGTCAAAAACGGATATGTCTTTCCGGTCTTTTTTGTCTTTTTGCGTTGCAACCGGATCAATGGAAATTCGAGATTGTCGCGGTTCTGCGGCTTTATAAAATGACCGGTTAAAAACAAAATTTTAGCTATTTTATAAAAATTTGAAAAGCGGTCAAAACTAGCCAGTCGACTTGTTGCAAGACGACTTTTTGACAATCGTATATTTTATGAAAATGGAAAAGCTCGTTCATCTGCGCGATGATTATTGAAAAACCTATTTAGTTTTTTGTTTTTCACGTTTCCAATGGAGTAATTCATCGAGCACGATCAGGACGGCGCCGACTGTTATGAAGCTGTCAGCAAGGTTGAAAATTGCAAAGGAGAAAACATCGTTGATATGGAAAGAAATGTAATCAATGACATAATGAAAACGTATGCGGTCTATCAGATTTCCGATGGCACCACCAATGACCAGCAGGAAGCCAAATCGCGATAGTGATTTTTCCGGACCGGCGTTTTTCCATAACCAGATAACGAAGCAGATAATGCAAAATGTCAATGCGATAAGCCCCCAATCGGAGACTGATGACAACATGGAAAAAGCAATTCCGGGGTTGCGGGCATGATAAAGTGAAAGAAACGGCAAAAGGTCGATTTCTTCCCCGACTGCCAATGTATTGACCACCCAATATTTGATTAATTGGTCAAGCCCGACAGTGATGATAAGCCCCGCTATAAGTGTGATGAGGGATTTTGCCTTCATGAACGGGCCTCGCGTGGATCAAGTGTCAGGTTATGACGGCGGATTTCATAAAGCATGACACCGGTTGCCACAGCAAGATTGAGTGAATCAGCACGTCCTGCCTGCGGAATACGCGCAAGCTGATCGCAGCTATCGGCAAGATTATCCGGCAGGCCCTGTTGCTCGTTGCCCATAAAAAGAATGATAGGCCCCTTTTTATAGTCGATTGTGCGGTAATCGACGGAACCTTTTAAATGTGTACCGATGATTTGACCATGAAATCCGGTGCGCCATTTTAAGAACTCGTCGGCGCTCATTTTAAAAAGCGGAAGGGCAAAAATCGAACCCATGGTTGCGCGTACAGTCTCAAGCGAATAGGGGTCGGTTGTATCGCCGACAAGGATAAGCCCCTTTGCACCTACTGCATCGGCTGTGCGGATAATGGTTCCAAGATTGCCGGGATCGCGGATGCGGTCAAGTGCAACATAGACATCTTCTCCCTTTGCGTTGAAGGTAGACATGTCACGCCAGCGTTGTTCAAAAACACCAACCACCATTTGCGGATTGTCGCGCCTTGTTACCGATTCCATAACCTTCTGGTTTGCTTCGATGATGAGACCACCGGAAGCTTTTGTGCGGGCTGCCGTTTTTTCAATTAACGGGTTGCCAAGGCCTGCTTTGGAAAACAGAAGTGTGCGTATTGTCCAGCCGAGATCAAGGGCATCAATAATAAGCTTCAACCCTTCGGCCATGAAAACGCCTTCACGATCGCGATTTTTTTTAAGCGACAAGGATTTCATATCCTTGATGATCGGATTGGCAAGCGAGGTAATTTCTTTAACCTGACCGTGTTGTTTTTGTGTTGTCATATTAAAAAATCCAGCGACTGAAAAGAGAGGTCGAAAGTGCCCTTTGTGCTTTTTCTTCACGCAAAATAAGTTCACCCGATTCGATGCGCCCGCCAAGGCCGGTAAATTCATCACGCATCAATTCGTGGATTGCGAAAAATGAGGCACGAATAGAATAGGCTGTCAATATTACGGCAATCGGGTTGTCGGATAAAATAGCGCGACATCCTTTGACCATTTCGGGCAAATGATCGAAAAGTTGCCACACCTCGCCATGGGGGCCGCGCCCGTAAGCCGGCGGATCAAGTAAAATAATGTCATAATGTTTGCCGCGACGCCCTTCGCGTTCGACAAATTTCATCGCATCATCACAGATCCAGCGAATGGGGCGATCTGTCAAATGTGCAACTTCCTGATTTTCTTTGGCCCATAAGATCGCTTTTTTGGACGCGTCGACATGGGTGACTTCGGCTCCCGCTCTTGCCGCAATAAGCGAGGCAAGGCCGGTATAGCCAAAAAGGTTCAATACCTTGACGGGACGGTTTGCTTTTTTAATCAGCTCTTCCATAAAACGCCAATGGGCATCCTGTTCGGGAAAGACACCGACATGGCGAAATGACGTAAAGCGGCCGAGAAACGGCATTCCATCCCATGACAATGGCCATGTTTCGCCAAGGGGTTGTTTGGGAAAATTCCAGCGCCCCATGCCTTCTTCATCGGTATTTCCGGTGAAAATCGCATCGACATCCTGCCATTCTTTTTCGCTTGATGCCGGTTGCCACAAAGCTTGTCCTTCGGGGCGAATAATGCGCAAATTGCCGTAACGTTCGAGTTTGAGGCCATTACCACTGTCGATCAATGCATAATTCTCGTTCGCACTTGTTTCCAGAATAACCGGTAATCTTTCTTCTGGTCTTTTTCCTGACGGGCGAGGTAGGAAGCGGCTTTTGATTTTTGGTGCTTCTCCGCCCCTATTTTCCGGCTGCAATTTTTGATTCTCGCGTCTCGTGTTATCCTGTTCGACGATTTTGCGATAATTGCCTGAATTATTGGCGTGCACAGCTTTCCGTCTTTCAGGCTTGTTTCCTGTCTCAAGGGCCTTTTTCGGAGCATAGGGGGCAGTACCGTTGCGCGGTGTTTTCATTCCCCTTTTTTTCTTGTCTTTCGGGTGTTGTGCTTTCACAAGTCTTGCATTTTCCATAATTAACAGAACGTTCTTTGCTTATAAAACATCTTTTCCAAAAAGGTATATTTTTCTTGCAACATCGCAATCCTGAATGATCCGGTCAATAAACCGTTCAATCATCAAAATGGTCTTTGAATTTTTAAATGGATGACATGAGTTCACTATAATTGACATGGGTTCGCTATAATTGACATGGGTTCACTATAATTTTGTGTTTTGAGCATAATTTTAGGTTTGGATTTTGGTTATAACGCCTTGATATGTCGATTTATGTAAAAGTTGGTCAAAACTTTGAACCAGAGAGGCGGTTGTAAAATAAAAATCTGCGCGAATGTAATCGCCTATGTTGGACGAAAAAATTAAAAAATAATAATTTTCACATTGATTTATATCCGCGCCGAACCTCTATAGGCGCGTCGGCTTCTTTTAATGCGGAGATTCTATTTCGAGAGCGAATAATTTATGTGAAATAGTGTTCTTCAATGGTGAAGCGGAATCGAAACACGACGCTTTCCATTGTTTTGTAGTTTCAAGAATGCTTGGCAGATTCAAGAATGGTCGGCGATTGTCAATTCGGTCGTTGTCAAATTCGACTTTTTCGACATATCCATTTTAAGCCCTTGCAATTCGGTTTGCGTGTCTTTCAGGGCTTTGCGGAAGCGATGTTGGCTAAACCAGACTGTTATACCACCTATGATAATGCCGATTGCCAGAGCCAGAAACAGCCACACAAACAGCGGAGCATGATAGACAAGATTGCTATCTGTTGTATCAAACGGGTTAAGGCTTAACGCGACGCTTGTCCGATTGGCAATAATAAAAGCAATCAGGATGATGCCAACCGGTATCAGTATTATCAGACTAACAATCTGTTTCAGATTCATGATTTTACTCGTTGTTCAAGCGGTCACGCAATTCCTTGCCGGTTTTAAAAAACGGTACCCATTTTTCTTCAACCGAGACCGATTCACCCGTACGCGGATTTCGGCCGGAGCGTGCAGGCCGGTTTTTAACCGAAAAAGCCCCGAATCCGCGCAACTCCACCCGTTTTCCCTCGGCCAAAGCGGTAGATATTTCATCAAATACAGAACTCACAATATTTTCAATATCCCGCTGGAAAAGATGAGGGTTACGGTTAGCAATAATCTGCACAAGTTCCGACTTAATCAAAACAGCCTCCAATTTTGATCCGCATAGTGACAATGATCCGCTAAAAAACAACGATTATAACGATCCGTCGATTTTCAGATCCCATGACTGGCAGGCATTTTGAATTTCCGTTCAAAAATTTTGCCAGAAGTCCTTTATCATTCACTACAAAATCCAGTTAACGCAATAGTTTATTGTCTGTCTATCGCATTTCGTCAACGTTATTTGATTAAAAAATATTTGTGTTCGGTAAAAAATTTTGAAAAAGGCAGTTTGCCACATTTAACGTTACCTTGTGGGCTTTTGACATTTGATAAAAACAGGCGGTCCAATGAAAAGTTGAATGGAAAGCAGAATTGCTCTAAATATTGAACTGGTATATGGGAACTTCGTCTAGGCGTTTGTTTTTGTAAAACTCAGGAAAAATTCAGAGGTATGATGGACGACGGTTCAGAAATATTTTCACCGAGCTTCAAGTCTGATGCTGTTTTTGATGCTGCACGTCGTCATTCAGTGCGTGTCCACATATTGAAATTTCTACTGCCGGTCGTGGCTATTATTATTGCTCTGGTTTTTTCCTGGTTTACATTTTTTGCAACGCCGAGCACGAGCGATCTCGTTGTTTTGAACGGAGATCAGGGCAGTGGTGGACAATTGACGATGACCGACCCCAAGCTTGAAGGCTATACTTCGGCCAACAAACCCTATTCGCTCAAAGCCGACAAGGCCATTCAGGATCCGCATCATCCCGGTATGATCGAACTGCAACGGATTATTGCGACACTCCCCTTGGGCGAGCGTGGCGACGCCGCTGTCAATGCCGTGGGCGCGTTCTATGACAATGTCAATGGTCGCCTGCAATTCGATAAACCTTTTGAAGTAAAAACAAATGATGGAATGGTCGCAAAGCTTGATGCTGCCGATGTCAACCTGGCGACAAGTCAATTAAGCACAGACAAGCCGGTTGATATTCGTCGTGGCGGGCAACATTTGAAAGCGAACGGTTTACAAATTCGTGATAATGGGCAAGTGTTGTTTTTTAATCGTGGTGTCAGTCTTGTCATTGACAACGCAAATGCGCAATAAAATGAGGGGCACTTGCCATTTTAAAAATGTGCGGTGTTTCGTTTATTCGAGGATTGTAAAATGAAGCCTTTAAAGCAGTATTTTTCTAAGCTTGGTGCAGTGACGGCAACAGGATTGGCTTTCATGAGCCTCGGACAAATGCCTTTATGGGCTCAACAGACAAATTTCGGGGTTAATCTTTCGGGCGGGAAAGAGCCGGTTGAACTCAACGCCGATAATCTGGAAATGCGTGACAAAGACGGCGTCGCAATTTTTACCGGCAATGTTTCTGTTGTGCAGGGCGACCGGATTTTGCGGACCTCCAAATTGATTGTGCATTACGCCAAAGCACCTGACGATGCCAATAAAGACAAGTCCGCAACAGCAAGCGACACTTCCGATCAGGGCAAAGGGGATGCAGCCACCAAAACAGCCGCCGCCGGTGCCGGTGGCCTTGGCTCGACGGGTGTTGAAAAAATGGAAGCATCCGGCAAAGTCTATATCAAAACAGCCACACAGGTCGCGACTGGCGATGAAGGTATTTTCGATGGCAAATCGAAATTGATGGTTTTGACAGGAAAACGCGTCATTTTGGCAGATGGTGATAATGTAGCAACCGGTTGTAAATTGACGGCCCATATGGATACAGGCAAAGCTTTTCTCGAAAGCTGTAAATCGGCGGGGCAAAATGGTCGTGTATCGATCATTATGAATCGCAACGAACAAAACGGAAAATGAGCGTTTTATGTCACAAAGTGATTCGCAAATGGCTTTTGAAGAAATAGCCTATGAAGATGGTTCGGGTAAAAGCCTCAAAGAACGCCTCAAAGGAACGTTGGTTGCTCGCGATTTGACGAAAACCTACCGCGGGCGGCAGGTTGTAAAAGGTGTATCCTTCGGTGTGCGCGCCGGAGAAATTGTCGGCATTCTGGGCCCCAACGGAGCCGGCAAAACGACTTGTTTCTACATGGTGACAGGACTTGTCGAAGTGGATGGCGGAAGCATTGAAATCGACGGTTTTGATGTCACCGATATGCCGATGTACAGGCGTTCCCGTTTGGGTATCGGTTATTTGCCGCAGGAAGCTTCTATTTTCCGTGGTCTTTCAGTGGAAGACAATATCAAAGCGGTTTTGGAAGTGGTCGAAAAGGACCGCAAAAAACGCGCGGAAGAACTTGATGCCCTGCTTGATGAATTCAAGATTGCGCATTTGCGCAAAAGCCCGTCATTGGCTCTTTCCGGCGGCGAAAGAAGGCGTTTGGAAATTGCCCGTGCGCTTGCTTCGCGTCCGAACTTCATGTTGCTCGATGAGCCTTTTGCAGGTATCGACCCGATTGCGATAGCCGACATTCAACAATTGGTACGGCACTTGAAAAGCCGCGGCATCGGCGTTCTGGTGACCGACCATAATGTTCGTGAAACACTGGGGCTTGTCGATCGTGCCTATATTATCCATGATGGTCAGGTTCTCACCCATGGCCAGCCGGATGATATTGTCACCAATGCGGATGTGCGCAGGCTTTATCTCGGCGATCAATTTTCTCTCTGAGTTCTTCGCGTTTGCCTGAATTATGTTTGATGACAAGAATGGCTGAAAGCGTTTGTCATTAAAAAAATTATGGCGTGCAGCAAGGCTTGTCGTTCCTGATGGCGATAGATTTTCCAACAGGCGGAGTTTGGATAAGATACGCCAAAGCCTTCCTGAGGCTGTCGCCGACACTATTTATTTTTTTCGGCAATTAATAACGCAAGGTGAAAATGCACGGAACTTATGAAAATATGTTCCAATGTGCTTTGTAATGGGCGCGCGGGGATGTTTTTGCATTATCACCTATAACCGGCTGGCGCTAAAAACACGCTAACACTGTAAAACACATAGATCGTGGTAAAGCGGCTGTCCTTTGCACATGATAAACGGCCGAACAAAAAAACGGTTGGTGGCGATGAACCGCTCTTTCATAATCAAATTCCGACATGTGCCTATGCTTGCACACGCATTCCGGATGCGGGCTAAAGCAGGCTTGTTGTTTTTCATGCTGAAAAATCCGCATGGCGATGTTTTATTTCCGGTTACGGGGCAGTGTTTCAATCGAGAAAAGAAAACGGGAAATAGCAAGCAGGAAATAGAAAACGCGAAATGGAGGAGTGAAATATCAAAAAACTGCGGGTGATTATTGATAAATCAATCCGGTTTGACCGGATCGTCAACATAAAATCCGTTTGTTGGTTTTCTCTTGTCGGAAACAACGACACAACGAATTGAATGTTCATTCATTGATTTCATTTGACGAACACATCGCACACCGGTGAAAAAATATAAAAATTGTTGAAATGCACAAGCCGAAACGCAGCTTTTGATTTTTTATCATTTTTTAGTTGACAAGCAAGGATCATACCATTTTCGTTGAAGGATAGATTTTTACGAAAATTATCCGACCGAAGTTAAACATGTCGGTTCGTTTGCGTGATGTTCATTTACCGTTTCGCGCGGGGTCCATTGGGGAGGATTAAGGTTTATGGCGCTGTCACCATCGTTCGAGTTACGCCAATCGCAGTCGCTGGTGATGACACCCCAGTTGATGCAATCCATCAAACTTTTGCAGATGACTGCCGGTGAATTGGAACAATTCATCGAGGAAGCGTTGGAAAAAAATCCGTTGCTTGAACGCTTGGCAGTTGATGACAATAATGGCGGCAATTTAGATGATGCGGGAGCCAAAGAAGGCGAATTTCAAGATTTTTCCGGTGTCACGCAAATGCCGGAAGAAAAAATTGTCGAAGACAGGCAGCCATACGAAACATTTGATCCTGAAACACTCTCCAACATGTTTGATGGCGCCGACGAGGTCGGTATTTCACAAAGCCCGACATTTGACGGGAACCAAAAAGACGGTTATTCGTCTGAATGGACGGGTGCTTCCGCGAAAGCTTTACCAATCGAAGATTTCAATTTTATCGAGTCGATTGCCGAAAAGCCGAATTTACAGGATTTTGTTGCCGAGCAGATTGCTTTTGCCTTCAAAGATAAAAATGAACACGACATTGCCTGTTATCTCGCTTGCGATCTGGATGACGCGGGATATTTTACCGGTTCAATTCAAAAAATAGCCGAAGAATTTTCGGTATCCGAAACATTGGTTTCAAATATTTTGAAACGCCTTCAGCAATTCGACCCGCCGGGAATATTTGCAACCTCGCTTAGTGAATGTCTTTCATTGCAGCTTGAACGACAAAATCGCATGGATCCGGCAATCGGAATTGTGCTTCAAAATCTTCCGCTTCTGGCAAGGCGGGACTTTGCAATGCTTTCCAGGCTTTCCGGTCTCGATGAAAGCGAAGTTTCAGATATTTTAAAAGAGATTCGCGGTCTCGATCCGAAACCCGGCACCGCCTATAATACATCGACAGCAGTGCCTGTCATACCGGATGTGATTATTTCAAAACGGCCGAATGGAGAATTTTTCGTCGAACTGAACCCTGCGGTTTTACCAAAGCTTGTTATTCATCGGGATTATGCTGTCAAAATAGGTAAAGACAGTGTTGACCGCAGTTTCATCAATAGCTGTGTTCAGAATGCCAATTGGTTGATAAAGGCGCTCGATCAGCGGGAAAGAACATTGATTACTGTGAGTGCCGAGATTGTTCGCCATCAGCAGGAATTTTTGCGGCGCGGCATTTCTTTTTTAAAACCCCTCACACTTGCGACAATCGCCGAAGCGGTTCACATGCACGAATCGACAATAAGTCGTGTAACAGCAAATAAATATGTGGCAACGCCGCGCGGCATTTTCGAGATGCGCAGTTTCTTTTCGGCTGCTTTGCAATCGACCGAAGGAGGCGAGCAATATGCAGCCGATGCTGTTCGCCATCGTATTCGCGAGCTGATAGACAATGAAAACGTCGATCATGTTCTTTCCGATGATACACTTGTTCAATTGCTCAAAAAAGAAAATATAGTTCTCGCCCGACGAACTGTCGCTAAATATAGAGAAGTAATGAATATATCTTCCTCGGTGTTACGCAGAAGAGAAAAAAAGGCAAAACTTGGAACAATTCCAGAATGAGTTTGTCGATTGACTTGTTGTTGATAAATGACTAGAAGCCCGCCCAGAAAATGCGGTTTTCCTGTCTTTTCAGGAAAAGGGCGTGCTTTGAGTTGCTTCCTCTCGAAGATGTCGTTAAACTGCAAAAATCACGAATTATGAACGAGGTTTATAATGAGCTTGCGCATTTCAGGAAAGCACATGGATATTGGTGAAGCTTTCCGTACGCGGATTGAAGACCGTATCAATGATGCGATTTCAAAATATTTCGCCGGCGGCGTTACCGGACATGTTACCGTTGTCAAATCGGGTTCACGTTTTTCGGCGGAATGCGTATTGCATTTAAGCTCCGGAGCAGTGTTGCAAACAACCGGTCAGGCACAAGACCCGCAAGCCGCTTTCGATGCGGCAGCAGAACGGTTGGAGACACGTCTTCGTCGTTATAAAAGGCGTTTGAAATCCCGCAGCAACAAGCAGAATGATAATGCCGCTTTTGCCGAATTTGCATACCACATTATGGAACCGGTGCCCGATGAAGACGAGGGCTTGCCGGAAGATTATGCGCCGACAATCGTTGCCGAGACATCCATGACATTGCGCGATATGTCTGTTGCCAATGCTGTTGTCGAACTTGATTTGATGGATAACCCTGTTCTGGTGTTCCGCAATGCAGCCGATGGAAAAATCAATATTGTTTATCGGCGTGCAGACGGCAATATCGGTTGGATCGACCCGTCATCCATCACCAATAAAGCTTGAATCGGGGAAAAACCTTTTCCTTAACGGTTTTACAAATACGATAAAAAGGGAATCATCCACACCCTTTCATTCTCCGGGCATGATTGTCAGCTTGAGAGAGGATTCGGGATGGAAAAAGGAAACCACATGGATCTCAGTGATTTGATAGCACCTGAAGCGGTTATTCCTGCACTTAAGGCAAATTCCAAAAAACAGGTTTTGCAAATTATGGCAGAAAAAGTCGCTTCTTTGACGGGGCTCGATGCACACACGGTGCTTGAAACGATTCTCCAGCGGGAGAAGCTTGGTTCCACCGGCGTTGGCAATGGCATTGCTATTCCACATGGCAAACTTAATAATGTCGACCGTATTATCGGGGTTTTTGCCCGTCTTGAAACACCGGTCGACTTCGAGGCACTTGATGACGAGCCGGTTGATCTTGTTTTTCTGCTTCTGGCACCTGAAAGTGCCGGTGCCGATCATTTAAAAGCACTTTCGCGCATTGCCCGCGTTTTGCGTGATAGTGATATGGTGCAAAAATTGCGCAATACACATGATGCGGCAGCCATTCATACGTTTCTCACCCAGCATCCGGCTGCGTCGAATGCTGCTTGAGATCGCGTTGATTGCTTGAGATATTCTATATGCCCGGAATCAATGCCGATTGCGGGCATTTATTTTTATGGTGAGGTGGCTCAACTATCAAGAGTTGACCGGCAACGAGACCACTGATAGGCTTTTATGACCGGATTTAAGTTTATGTGTCCGGTAAATTTCAATGGCAGGACAAAATAATGACCTCTTTGGCCCATCAGAATGATGACCGCTTTCGCGAGCCGGGTATAGCCGCGCCGCTTACTTTTCTCATCATGTTTATTATCTTTATTTATGGTGCCTTGTTGGTCGGTCTGCTTGGTCTGTCGAACTGGATTATCCACGCTTGGAACCTGACATTTTTCATCAATCTGGGAAAATTCGGGGTATTTCTTCTGGCTATTATCATACCGGCTTTATGGGCGGTTCTCGTAGCTATTTGCGCCAGCATTCCTTATTACATTTTGCGCTCGCGCGGGTCTTATCTTATGGCATCGAAGGTCGCAACAATCATTGTTTTTGCGATGTTTCATATTTTTGCCTTGCCATGGATTTTGTGGCCGATGGTGCGTCGTGCTTCGCCGAAATTGCGCCGTAAACACATTGAAAAATTGCGCCAAATGGTGAGAGACGGCAAAATGAAAGACCGGCTTGCAGAACGCCACCGGCGTTTGTTGGTTCGAGGATACCATTTTTCCTGAGCCGACTTTTTAGGTTGTTTAGCATCCCGGCTCTACAGAGCATGAAAAGCAAAATAATGCCTTCTATAGAAAATCAAAACTACAATTGACCCGATATAAACTATCGTCTTGGGAAGCCTTGGGAAGCGGGTGAAGGGAACATGCTTTGCGTCAGGAACGCAAGGCTTGAATAAAGCCCATTAAAATAATGGATCATAATTGAAAACGGCGATAGGAAATTTTCCGGACTTGGGAAATTGAAAAACCGGGCTTGCAAAATTTGCTGCCCGGTTAACAAGACTGATGCGGTAAAATTATTTTAGCGTGGTCGAATTATTGATGTCTCAGAGCTGCCAAAGTGCGACGGTTATACCGACGCGGTGTGATGCACCAGTAAACCCCGCCGGAAACGAGCGATGCAACGAGATTGATGACAGTCTCTCCGAAAGATAGCGCCATTCCACTCAACCAGAGCGAGATGAAATAAAGAATAGCGGCGATGACGGCTGACAATAAATAATAGTGCATTTTGTAGAAATGGCGGTGTTCGCCATAAATAATCGCTGCAATAAAGACAATACCCACAATCATGAAATGCGGCGGAATATCATAAAGCGGATTATTCGGTGACAATAAATCATGTAATGTTATGTCATGTTCGAGTAACAAAACAGTCAAGCCGATTTGTACAATCATAAATGCCGCTTCGGCAAAAATACAACCGACTAAAATCCATGTAATGTGGAATGCTGTAATACTTTTCATGTCACTTCCTATTCGAGCCACCATTTTCAGTCGCCGTGTCCGGCAATCATCATGGCTTCAAGTTTTAACCGTTCCGACTTTCTTAAACGTTCCGATTGTGATTTGAGTTGCCCGCATGCAGCAAGAATATCACGTCCGCGCGGTGTTCTAATCGGTGAAGCATAGCCAGCCTGATTGATTAAATCGGCAAACCGTTCGATTTGTTCCCAATCCGAACACTGGTAATTGCTTCCCGGCCAGGGATTGAAAGGAATAAGGTTGATTTTAGCCGGTATACCTTTCAGAAGTTTGATTAACCGTTTGGCATCGTCGAGGCTGTCATTGACATCTTTGAGCATGACATATTCAAACGTTATCCGTTTTGCATTTGATAGCCCCGGATAAGCGCGGCAGGCATCAAGCAATTCCGCCAAAGGATATTTTTTATTGATGGGAACCAATATATCGCGCAACTCGTCACGAACTGCGTGAAGCGATATGGCAAGCATAACGCCGATTTCTTCGCCGGTTTTGAAAATTCCCGGAACCACGCCGGATGTTGACAATGTGATACGGCGTTTTGAAAGTGACAGCCCTTCACCATCCGAAGCAATCAACAATGCCTGTTTGACCGCTTCAAAGTTATAAAGCGGTTCGCCCATTCCCATCATGACGATGTTGGTGATTTTGCGCCCCTCTGCCGGTACAATAGCGCCATCTGGTGTGTCTTTATCAGGAAAATCGCCGAGCCGGTCGCGGGCGATCAGCAATTGTCCAAGAATTTCTTCCGCCGTGAGATTGCGAACCAGCTTTTGGGTTCCGGTGTGACAGAACGAACATGTGAGCGTACATCCCACTTGCGAGGACATGCACAAAGTACCGCGCCCCTCTTCGGGGATATAGACCATTTCAACCTCGACGGGTTTTCCGGCTCCACGGGAAGGAAAGCGCAACAACCATTTGCGAGTTCCGTCGTTGGATATTTGTTCTTCGACAATTTCCGGACGGGCGATGGAAAAATGCTTTTTCATTTTTTCCCGCATATCCTTGGAAATATTGAACATATCGTCGAAATTGGAAACACCGCGCACATAAAGCCAATGCCAAAGCTGGCTCACACGCATACGTGTCTGACGTTCCGGAACGCCTATCTCCTGTAAAGCACTAGCCATTTCAGCGCGCGACAGACCGATCAGGGATGCTTTTGTTTCATCCATTTTTGCCGGACGCAAAAGTGATGCCGCGCCAATAGGTTTAAGATCGTAGGATACGCTCATACTTTCAAATGCTCTGAATAAAGTTCTGCCATGCGCATTTAGCACAAAAGCAAACAAACGTCACCACACTTATGCTCCATAAAAAACACTGCAACATGGTATTATTATGTTGCAGTGCCTGAAATTGATGAAAAACAAAAAGTTTTATTTATTTACATTTCTGTGCAGCATTCAGGGCTGCCGTAATTCCTTTCAGGGAATAGGTGTAGCTCGTATTTGTTCCACGTTGGGAAACAGCTTTGACAGAAAGATTGGAGCCATTTTTCATAGCTGCAACAAGCTGGCTTTCGGTTGCCGGCGAAGCTGCCCATGCCGATGAATCCTTGGTAAAGAATTCAAAATTCTTGCCGTCGACAGAAACGGTAACTTTATCCTTCAAGGCATAACCCGCCATGAATTGGGGTTCATATGTAACCGGATTTCCGGCACGTTTGCTGACGAGGAAATAATTGTCGCCATGGTTGACCGATTTTGGTTCCGCAGTGATCGGGGCGGAAAGCACATAACATACTGTGTTGTTTCCGGATTTATAGGAATAGGCACCCCATGCATCGAATTGGTTGATGCGTGTTGGTGTTTGTGCCGAAGCAGTTCCGGCAATAGCCATAATCATGACAGACGCAGCAACAAAAGTTTTTCCAAACATCGTATACTCAGCTCACTTTTAATTTTCTATTGGCAAAGCCATGTGGCTTCAAACCGGCGATTTTCAAAAACCGGCATATCATTCTTGCAACATGCCGACAGTTGTTACATGCAATTTTGACTAGTTTATGGTTACCAAAAGGTGAAGTTTCGCGTAAAAATATCAATTTCTGCGGAAAAACTATTTTTTTGGCGTTTCAATCGGGTTTTTTTCCAATATTTTTCGGGCTGCCTGATAATGCGCATCGGTAATGTGGGCGCGAACTGCGGAAATCGCAATTGTAAGGACTGCAATATCATCCGTGAAGCCGATAACGGCCAACATATCGGGGATAAGATCGAAAGGCATCACAAAATAGGCGAGTGCTGCAAGAAGAATGCCGCGTACTCGTGTCGGTGTTTGAGGGTCGAATGCACAATAATAACTGGCAACAACATCTTCCATAAAAGGAATGTGGCCAGCCGCTTTGCGAACTGTTTTCCAGAAAGTCGCCCGTACTTTTGCAGCGCGGCTTTTTTGCGTTTCTTCTGATTCGGGCTTCAGAATTTTATCAATTGTTTTTTTATCCATCTTAAAATCCCATAAGGAAAAATGTTCTCAAAGCACGCCCCGTTAACAATGATAGAAGTAGGAAGGACGCATAATTTTACAAGTTTCCCGTTTCAGGAATCCTTTTTAAGGGGATATTCCGGAATTGACTTGTCAAAAGATATTTCAAAATTGAAGAGAGGAATTTCTTTTGTAAAATTCGGCGCTTGACTCTCATTTATATTCGATTCAATAATAGAACAAAACAAGAACATTGTGTGAGTCTTTTATGCCGGATATAGCCCAATTACGCCGCCTCATTGCCCGCATTGAAGGAAAACCTGTCGCTTTTTCTACAGATGGCAAGAGGAAGGGCAAAGAAAAGCCTGTTCTTCCTGAAGGCTATTTTAATCTCGGTCACGAAACAGCCGATTTTATGGCCGGCCCATTTCCCTCTTATGCCTTGCATGAAGTTATTTCAGGGCCAGCCGCCATGAATAGTGCAACCGGTTTTTCTCTCGGTCTTCTCAAACGTAATGAAAAGGCGAATTGCCCTTTCATCTGGCTGGAAGAAGAAAGCACAGAAATAGAATATGGCATTCCTTATCCTGTCGGTATTTCTGCTTTCGGGCTTGATCCGGCGCGATTTATTCTGGTGCGTTGTCCGAAAGCCGAAGATGTATTGAAAGCGGCTGATGATGCATTGGCAACGTCTCGTGTTGGTGGTTTGTTGTTAAGCCTTTCGGGGGCTTGTCGGGCGCTTGATTTCACAGCCACCCGACGTTTGCATCTGGCAGCAGAAAAAGCACATTCGCCGGTTGTTCTGGTGCTTGGCAAAGAAGCATTGAAAAACAGCAACGCTGCCACACGTTGGCAAATCAAAGCAGCACCTTCCGAAAGTTCGGGTGCAAAAGCACCGGGGCTAACAAATTATGATGTCACGCTTTTGCGAAATAGAACCGGATATACCGGACATTGGTTGATGCAATGGAACATCCATGACCAGATTTTTACAAACCCCCAAGAAATACGGCACACACGGCCGGCTCTATTTGGCACTCGCTTTTCCTCGCCTGCCGATAGACCGTCTAAAGACGGTTTTGCCGCCTGAAAAAGCACCGGATTTCACAAAACCTTTTGCAATTGTTGGCCGTTCTGTTCACGGACTTAGGCTTGTTTGTGTCAATGAGGCGGCTATACATGCCGGCCTTTATCCGGGGCTTTCTCTGGTTCATGCACGCAGCCTTTGTGAAAGAATAGAAACAGTCAATGAAGCGGAAGAGGCCGACAAGGACTATCTTCAATATCTCGCCCGAAATGCCGGTCGTTTCACCCCTCTTGTAGCCTATAGCCTTCCCTTTGGTTTGATACTTGATGTAACAGGCTGCGATCATCTTTTCGGGGGGCCACAAAAAATGCTCGAAAAAGTGACCGCTTATTATAAGGGGCTGGGGCTTGAGACACTCTCTGCACTGACAATAACACCGGCAGCCGCACGGGCTTTTGCCCGTTTTGGTGTCAACCGTTTTGTCACAAAAGAAGATTTTGTTTTAACATTGGATCGGCTGAAATTACCGTCACTTGAAGCAAAGCCGGATGTCCAGATGGCACTTCGCCGTGCCGGATTTTATTGTTTGAAAGATATTCAGGCGGTTTCACCAAAAGCTTTGGCTGCACGCTTTGGCGAAGTTTTGCCTGCCCGCCTTGATGCGCTTTATGGAAAAAGACAGGAACCGCTTTCATTTATAAACCCGCCTCCATCCCTTTATTTGTCATTACGTTTGGAAGAGCCATTGATTGATGTAACAATGGTTGAAAAACAGTTTTTTATTCTGGCAAAAGAATTTTTCAAGCGTCTGACGAAGCTCGGTCTGGGGTGTCTGATGATAAACATCATCCTTTATCGGGTTGATGGACATATTGACCGGATAGGCATCGAGACCGGTCGCCCTTTGAGCGACCCCGTACAATTCCTGTCGCTTCTTGAGGAACGGCTGAAAAGCTTGAAGACACCGCTCGATGCGGGATATGGCTATGATACTTTGGCTCTTTCGGTAAGTCGTTCCACTCCCCTTCGTCCCCTTCAGACAGAGCTTGTCAATGACGATCTCGAACCGGCAGAAATCGGGCAACTGGTTGATCGGCTTTCAACCCGTCTGGGGGCAGATCATGTTCTGGTTGCCGGTAGCAAAGAAAGTCATATTCCCGAATATGCAGCTTTTTGGGGGGTAGCGCAGCACCATAAACCGCACACCGAAGCTTTGAAAGCTTTGGATGCACAATTGAAGGCACAAGGATTTTTCCCGCTTCATTCCAATCCGCCAGAACGCCCTATCAGGCTTTTTTGCCCGCCACAGCCTATTGATGTCATTGCCGCTTTGCCGGATGACCCGCCAGCTTCTTTTCGCTGGCGAAGGGTTATCCATAAAATCCGCCTTGCCGAAGGGCCTGAACGTATCAGTGCGGAATGGTGGAAACATTCGGGTCCTGATCGTGATTATTATCGCGTGGAAGATGAAAATGGCGAACGTTTCTGGATATTCCGTTATGGCGAATATCCGAAAACCAAATGGTTTCTACATGGCTTATTTGCCTGAAATTTTTCAGTTTCCAGAGGCTCTAAAGGCAAGTTTACGCATTATGCGTTGGTTTTTGTTCTCTACCAGAAAGTCCGGTTTTTTGAAAAACATGTCTTTACGTCGGGCAAAAAAATCTTTCCGCCAAGAAACGACCGGACAAAATAAGGCGTCAACATGTTTGCATTGTCTGTAAGAAGCAATTTTTCGTTTTTAAAAGGCGCTTCCCATCCCGAAGAGCTGGTGGGCGAGGCGGCACGCCTCCACTATGCAGGCATCGGCATTGCCGATGAAAATACATTGGCCGGTGTGGTTCGCGGCTTTGCCATGGCACGGGAAGTTTTAAAACTTGACCCTTCCTTCCGCTATCTTGTCGGTTGTCGTCTGGTGTTTTCGGATGGAACGCCGGATCTTGTTGTCTATCCACGAGACAGAAAAGCTTATGGCCTGTTGTGCCGGATGCTAAGCGAAGGAAAAGCAAAATCCGGCGAAAAAGGAGCTTGCCAATTAAAGTTTGAAGATTTTTTGTTTCGTGCGCGCGGTTTCCAGATCATTGTTACAGATGGCGAAAAACTGGAAGACACGTTGAAAAATTTGCAACAGGTGGCAAAGGGGCAAGTCTTTCTGGGTTTGCCGATGAATTTTACCGGCAAGGATGCCCGCTATGGCGAATATCTGGCAACAATGGCCAAAAACTTTAACGTCGGCCTCATTGCTGCTGCCGATATTCTCTATCACAGTGAAGAAAGGCGCATTTTACAAGATATTCTGACAGCAATCCGCCTTCATAAAACAATTGACGAAGCCGGATTTGCGCTTCAAGCTAATAGTGAAAAATATCTGAAGCCGGTGAAAGAAATAGAACGGCTTTATCGGAATTTTTCCGGAGCAATCAAGACGCAACAGGATTTTGTAGCCCCCATTTCCTTTTCACTTGATGACCTTTCCTATTCCTATCCGGACGAGCCGGTTCCTGCCGGTAAAACGCCCCAATCCTATCTGGAAGAATTGACCTGGAAAGGCATGGCTGAAAGGTTTCCAAAAACAGCTTATGAGAGCCTAAAACCACTTCTGGAAAAAGAATTGAAGCTTATCAAGAAGCTTCGCTATGCTCCCTATTTTCTGACTGTTTATGACATTGTCAGTTTTGCAAAATCACAAGGCATTCTTTGTCAGGGGCGCGGTTCGGCCGCTAATTCGGCAGTATGTTTCTGTTTGGGCATTACCAATGTCAATCCGCAACAGATTGATCTGTTGTTCGAGCGGTTTATTTCCGAAGAACGTAACGAGCCACCCGATATTGATGTCGATTTCGAGCATGAGCGGCGCGAAGAAGTGATGCAATATATCTATCGCCGTTATGGTCGCCATAGAGCTGCAATTGTTGCAACGGTCATCTGTTATCGCAGTCGCAGTGCCATTCGCGATGTTGGCAAAGCTTTGGGCTTGAGCGAAGATATTATAGGAGCGATTGCCTCGACTGTCTGGGGCACATCCGGTAAAAAAGTGGGCGATGAAGAGATTGCTCAAAGAGGACTCGACCCGACAAACCGGATGATTGGTCTGACGGTACGTCTTGCTCATGAATTGGTCGGCTTTCCAAGGCATTTGTCACAACATGTCGGCGGTTTTGTTTTGACTGAGCAAAGGCTTGACGAAACCGTACCGATCGGCCTTGCTGCCATGAAAGACCGCAGCTTCATCGAGTGGGATAAAGATGACATCGACACTGTCAAATTGATGAAGGTCGATATTTTGTCTTTGGGGATGTTGACCTTGATCCGCAAAGCTTTTGATCTTTTGAAACGTCATAAAAATATCAGCCTTGGCTTGCATGATGTGCCGCGGGAAGACGAAAGCGTCTATAAAATGTTGTCGAAAGGCGATTCAATCGGAGTTTTTCAGGTTGAAAGCCGGGCACAAATGAACATGTTGCCGCGATTGAAGCCGAAACAATTCTATGATCTGGTCATTGAAGTGGCTATTGTCCGCCCCGGCCCGATACAGGGCGATATGGTGCACCCCTATTTGCGCCGTCGCAACCATATGGAAAAAGTTGTTTATCCCTCACCTTCACCACAATTCGGCCCGCCTGACGAATTGCAACGTGTTCTGGGAAAAACTTTGGGCGTGCCGCTTTTTCAGGAACAGGCAATGCGCATTGCCATAGAAGCCGCCAAATTTACTCCCGATGAAGCCAATCTTTTGCGCCGTGCCATGGCAACATTCCGGCGGGTTGGAACCATTCATACCATGCAGGCAAAAATGGTCGAGGGAATGGTCAGGCGAGGTTACAAGCGTGATTTTGCCGAAAATTGTTTCAAACAGATTGAAGGTTTCGGTGAATATGGTTTTCCTGAAAGCCATGCCGCAAGCTTTGCCCACCTTGTTTATGTTTCGGCTTGGCTCAAATGCCATCATCCGGAAATTTTCGCGACTGCTCTTCTTAATTCCCAACCTATGGGATTTTATGCCCCCGCGCAGATTATTCGGGATGCCCGCAATCACGGTGTCGAGGTTTTACCGGTCGATGTCAATCATAGCCATTATGACCATTGTCTGGAAAAAAATGGCACTGGTTTTTCTTTGCGATTGGGATTTCGTCAAATCAACGGTTTTGCCATTGAATGGGGAAAAAGAATCGAACTTCAACAGGCTGAAGGGCGGTTTTCTTCGATTGAAGAATTGCATCGTCGGGTGGTGCTACCAAAACGCGCCTTTGAACTTCTTGCCGATGCCGATTGTTTCTTAAGTATCAATAAAGAGCGGCGCTCGGCTTTATGGGCAGTGCGCCGTTTGCCCGATCATGGAAATTTGCCATTATTTGCGGCAGCACAACAATCCGATCTCGGTGAAGAAGAGCCGCTTATCTTTACGCCGATGAAATTGAGCGAACATGTTATTACCGATTATGAAACAACGCGACTGTCGCTCAAAGCCCATCCGGTCAGTTTTTTGCGAAACGACCTTGTGAAAAAGGGTGTGCTTACCTGTCATGACGCAATGGAAATTGCAGGCGGATCTTCTGCAACAATAGCCGGTATTGTTACAGTCCGGCAAAAGCCCGGCAGCGCCAAAGGCGTGGTCTTTTTGACAATGGAAGATGAAAGCGGCATTGCCAATATTGTTGTCTGGCCAAAAATAATGTTGCGCTTTCGCCGCGAGGTCATGGGGGGAAAACTCCTATTGATAACAGGTAAAATACAACGCGATTCTTCCGGTGTTACCCATCTTGTTGCCTGTTATATTGAAGATAGAAGTATGGACATTATCAATCTGAGCGAAATTCCCGAACATTTTGCAGCAATTGAAAGCGAACCTGTGGCCCGCCATCCCCGCCAGTTCCGCGCTCTGCCAAAATCCCGCGATTTCCATTAAAACTTTCGTCCAACCCGTCTTCGATAATGCTACTGTCTTTATATCTGCGAAATTTTGATATTTGCGAAATTTCGCTCCTGCTTTTTGCAGGATCGAGAGAAAACCATTGTCATGACTTGAATAGGTGAAAGTCCGTCTATCGGTTAATTTTCAATTCTTCGGTTTTTCATGATGTGATAATGAATAAAAATGTAAGTTTTTTAATCATATTATAAATGAATATTTTATATAAAATTTCAATTTTTTAATTATTATAATTATAAAAAATTTGTTTTATTTATTTAAAATTTTAATTAACATATATAATTATTGTTATATTTAAGTTATTTTTATATTTATGTTATGTTTATTTGTAGTGAAATTTAATTTATTTAGTGATTTTATTATAGGTTAATTATCTTTTCAGGTAAAATCGGAATACTGCGAATTTATATAAATGTGGTTACATAAATCCGGTTTTCTTCCAAAAATTATAATGGCATTGGTGTGAATTATGGTGCAGGCAATTTTCTGTTTCTGATCGAAACATTCAAAAACCTACACCGGCACTAAAACCACTTCTTCTCATAAATTTTATTTGTTTTCTGAAAAATTCAGGAAGATTGTTATGATGTTTTAAAACGGATGAATGTTTAGTGGCACAGACCATCATAGTCACAAATGATAGTCTTTTACTTCATCAATATTTCATGCAACATATTCAGTAATATTGGAACATTTCAGAAAATAATTCAGGCAACGGCTGCAAGTCGCTCGTTTCCCAAACGATAGGAAACCGCTTCGGCAAGATGGCGTTTGGTAAGATGCGTCTCACCGTCAAGATCGGCAATCGTACGAGCAACTTTCAGGACACGATGGTAGGCGCGCGCTGAAAGGCGCATTTTTTCGCTTATCGTTTGTAATAATATTGTTGCGGCACCATCAAGAACAGCAACTTTTTCGATCAGATTTGCAGGACAATCGCCATTGGTGCGGATTTGGGGTATTCCCAGTTCTGCATATCTTTTTGTCTGTATATCTCGTGCTTTTCTAACGCGTTCGGCGACAATGCGGCTTGGTTCGGCTTCAGCCGGTTTGATGAGATCAAGTGCCGATAAGGCAGGCACATCAATACGTAAATCTATGCGGTCAAGTAATGGTCCGGAAATGCGTGCCTGATAATCAAGCTGGCATTTCGGGCCTTTGGCGCAAACATGCCCCGGTTCTCCTGCCATACCACAACGACAAGGGTTCATGGCGGCTACAAGCTGGATACGCGCCGGATAGCTGACATGCCGGTTGGCACGCGCAACAACGCATTCTCCGCTTTCAAGCGGCTGGCGCAAAGAATCGAGAACCTGTGGCGAAAATTCGGGAAACTCATCGAGAAACAACACACCATTATGGGCAAGTGAAACTTCACCGGGGCGCGCTTTAATGCCACCGCCGACCATAGCGGCCATGGATGCCGAATGGTGGGGCGCACGGAAAGGCCGATGAATGGAAACAGAACCGTTCGTTGTTTCTCCGGCAATCGAGGCAATCAGCGAAACATCAAGAAGTTCACGTGCATCGAGCGGCGGTAGAATGGAAGGTAAACGCTCGGCCAACATCGATTTGCCAGCTCCGGGAGGGCCGACAAACAACAAATTATGGCGTCCGGCAGCGGCAACTTCGAGTGCACGTTTGGCGGCATTTTGCCCCTTTATGTCGGCAAGATCAGGCAAATTATCCTGAACAATATATTGGCGTGGCTGTGGCGGCGAAAGAAATTGCGAACCTTTGAAATGATTGACCAGAGCAAGCAAACTTGAAGGGGCTAAAATGTCGATGTCGGATCCTGCCCAGGCGGCTTCCGGCCCACATTTTTCGGGGCAGATCAGCCCCTTATCGGAAGCGACAGCGGTCATGGCTGCGGGCAAGACACCGCTCACCGGTGCGATGGAACCATCCAGCCCCAATTCCCCCATGACAACGTATTTTTGCCCGATTTCAGGGGGTAAAAGCCCCATTTCGACCATAAGCCCGACGGCTATCGGCAGATCATAATGGGAACCTTCTTTGGGTAAATCGGCCGGCGCAAGATTGACAGTAATCCGTTTGATCGGCATGGATAAACCACAGGCATGAAGTGCTGCTTGCACGCGTTCGCGACTTTCTGCAACCGCCTTGTCGGCAAGGCCAACAATCGACATCCCCATTTTACCATTGGCAATCATAACCTGAACATCAACAGGTAAAGCGTCAATGCCGGAAAAGGCAACAGTCGTAATACGTGCAACCATTTGTCTTGTTCTCATGTGAGTTGTATCAAAATGAGACAACCATTATTTTTAGTGAAAATCAAGAACATTTCATGAACAAATAATAAATTTATAGTTGTTTTTATATCCGGTTGAAAATTGACGCTTAACACTTCCTTGACGAAAATGAAGCAAAATCATGTTTGGTTGTGTATGAATAGACAAGAACCTATGGTATCGAAGAAAAAGACATATTTAAAACATCAGGTGATGTTTGTCTTTTGCCGTCGGCAAAAACGTGGAATCGGAACTATGGGGCGCTATGTTCAGTGAATAAACGGGTCAATTTCAGAGTTTTGCGATAAAGAGTTAAGTGTTTTGGTAACAACGAGTACAAAGTCGAGGTTGAAGAGGGGAAGCGCTTTTGTCGCTTTCGGAGCCTGTTTTGCACTCGCTTTTTCTTACCCGCAAGCAGCAACTGCTTTTGATCTTTTCGGTATCCATTTATGGGGAAAGAAAGACCAGACCGACAAAAATTCCGATGTTATCGGTGTTCCCAAACATTATAAAGTTAAAGTGACCAATGCTCCGAATGCACCGGAAGCGGGCGTAAAAATTGTCAAGGCAGCGTCTTCACTTGTCGAGGATGAAGATAAAGCTGCCTCCGGTTCTGCAGGACTTTTGGCCAAAGCGCGCGGTGATTACAGGAAAATTCTGGCCGCTCTTTATGCCGATGGTTATTACGGGGGAACAATCAGCATTGCTGTAAATGGCGCAGAAGCAGCCAATATTCGACCAGATACAGAATTGCCCGACCAATCCGACATTGTCATCACAATTGATACCGGACCGCAATATCATTTCGGTGTTGCGAGCGTTCATGATCTCGCGCCAAAAACCGACGACAAAAAAGACAAAGTTCCTCTTCCGGCCGATTCTGGATATGCGTCAGGGGATGTTGCAAAATCCGGTTCGGTCTTCAAGGCGGAACAGCTAGCCATCGAGGGCTGGCGCCAGCAGGGTTACGCCAAGGCTAGCGTAAAAAATCGCGATGTGGTTGCCGATCATGCCAGTCGCACTGTCGATTCCAATATCGAGGTTCAGCCCGGTCAGAAGGCACATTACGGTCCCTTGACAGTTAAAAACGTCAGTGAAAAACCGCGCATGGATTCAGCCTATGTTGCTTGGATGACAGGACTGAAAGAGGGGCAGGAATATGACCCCGATGATATTGCCAAGGCCAATAAACGTCTGGCACGGCTTGATGTATTTCGTGCTGCCAATGTAAGGGAAGCAGACAAGATCAAGGCTGATGGCAGTTTGCCGCTCAATCTTACGGTGCAAGAACGGCCACTCCATCGTTTCGGCGTTGGCGGCAGCTATTCAACACTTGATGGCGCAGGCTTTGAAGCCTATTGGATGCACAGAGATCTGTTCGGTCATGCGGAACGCTTGCGTTTTGATGCCAAGATTAGCGGCATTGGTGGTAGTCAGGATGATTCGTATAATCCGAAAAATTTCAGTTATCTGTTGGGAACGACTTTCACCCGTCCGGGTATTATTACGCCTGACACCGATTTCGTCGCGAGTCTCAAAGGTCAACGTGAGGTTCTTGATAATTATACAACCACGGGGTTAACCGGACAGCTTGGTTTAACGCAAATTTTTAGCGACGAGTTATCGGGACGCCTTTATTTCAATGCTGCCCAAACCAAATCGGAAGACGATTATTTCGGCAATCGCGATTTTACAACAGTCGGATTTTTGGGAGGTTTGCTTTATGACAGCCGTGACAACAAATCCAATCCGAAACATGGTCTTTATGGCGAAGCTGTTCTGGAGCCGATTTACGAAATTCATTATGGAAACTTTATCGGCAAGATGACATTGGAAGGCCGTTCCTATTTTTCACTTGATTCAAAAGATCGCTATGTCATTGCAACGCGGGCAAAGATCGGTTCGATTACCGGTCCGGAAGCGCGCGAAATCCCCTCCGATATGCTCTTCTTTGCCGGTGGCGGTGGTTCGGTACGTGGCTATGGCTACCGCAATATTGGTATCAGAACCGATACGCACGATACAATTGGCGGCCGTTCACTTGTCGAAGGGTCGGCGGAACTGCGCACAATGGTGACCGATACAATCGGTCTCGTCGGTTTTGTCGATGCCGGTGTTGTGGGGGCTGATTCCACACCGGATTTTTCCGAAAACACCAAAGTCGGTGCCGGTATTGGTGTTCGTTATATGACAGGGCTCGGACCATTGCGTTTTGATGTCGCAGCACCTCTTGATGGTGCGGTCGGCGACCCCGATCTCGGTTTTTATGTTGGCATAGGGCAGGCGTTCTGATGATGAAAAATTTTTCACTTTCAGCTTTTATGACCGCATTGTTCCTGATCTTTGCAGGCTTGACGGCAAGCTTTGCCGAGACTTCTTCACCCGCCGGTCATGATACGGCTGCGGCCGAAAAATCGTGGGTTTTGTCATTTATTGAAAGCAAGATTTCCTCACCCAACCGGCAAATCCGTTTTGCCGATATTGAAGGGGCTTTGTCGTCGAATGCCACAATCGGCTCGATTACGATTGCCGATCGACAAGGCGTTTGGCTCAAGATCACCAATGCCAAGCTTGACTGGAATCGTTTGGCACTATTGCGCGGGCAAGTGTCTATTAACGAATTGTCAGCCGAAAAAATTGATATTTTCAGAAAACCTTTGCCTGATACTTCGGCACCCAGTCCCCAGTCCAAGGGCTTTTCTATACCGGACTTGCCAGTTGCAATAAGCATCAAATCGCTTGATGCAAAGACAGTTGCATTCGGAGAACCACTATTCAATCTTCCTTCCGAAGTGTCGTTGCAAGGCGGTATAACCCTTGCCGATGGTGATCTCGCAGCCCGACTTGTTATGAAACGTCTGGACAAGCCCGGCAATTTCGACGTGTTGGCCGATATTTCCAACAGCACCAATAAGGCAAAAATCGATATTGAAGTCTCGGAGCCGGAAAACGGCATTGTTGCCAATCTTTTAAAAATAAAAAATCGCCCCTCTGTTGCTTTGATAGCAAAAGGCGAAGGACCGCTTGATAATTTCGAGCTTGGTCTTTCTATGAAAGCCGGTGCCGATCCGGTGTTGAATGGCAAATTCAAGCTTCAGGGCACAGAAAGCGGAAAATCGATAAATGTTAACCTGTCGGGGCCAATTGTCCTTTTGATGCCGGACGAATATCGGGCATTTTTCGGGGCAAGGACGGATCTTGAATTGGCAGCTTTGCTGAAAAAGGACGGCGGTTTTCGGCTTGACAAATTTTCGATCAATGGTGAGGGCGTTCATATAGCGGCAAATGCAGAAACATTGTCAGACGGTTTTTTGCGCCGTTTGGCGGTCAAAGCATCAGTCAAAGCGCAAACAGGTGAGGCAATTATTTTGCCTGTCGCCGGAGGCAAGACACGTGCCGATAATATTGCTCTTAATATTGATTATGGGCGCAATGAAAGCTCAATGTGGAATGGGCAATTTATCGTCAATAATTTTGCAAACGAAAATTTCATTGCCCATGATATTACTGTTGATATGGGTGGGGACTCGGAAAATCTCGATGATGTGAATAATCGTCATGTCGGGTTGCAGATCAGCGGCGCAATCAACGGCATGGCAACGCCCAAGAGCAAGATTTCGGATGCTTTGGGAAAATCGGTCAATTTGAAAGTCGATGCCGATATTCTTGCCCGTCAGCCGGTGACTATACGCACTGTCAATCTTTCTGCTAACGGGCTTACTTTATGGCTGAAGGGGCAGGTCGAGAAGCTTCAATTCAAGGGAAATCTCGGCATTCAAGCCGATACATTGGAACCTTTGGCAATGTTGAGCGGAAAACCGCTTTCAGGAGCAGCCGATATTGAGGCAAATGGTATCATCGGCCTTGTCGGTGGTTCTTTCGACCTTGACCTTTCCGGAAAAACTGTGGCTTTGAAAACCGGCAATGAGACGCTTGATCGTTTGTTGGCTGGCAATGTCAGATTGTCGGGCGGAATAAAACGCGACGAAACCGGAATTACAACGCGCCAATTTCAGCTTGGTAACGACCATATCAAGCTTGAAGCGAATGGCAGCTTCTCGAGTGATGAAGCCGATATGGACTATCAGCTTGATCTTTCCGACCTTAATCTCGTCAATTCCCGTATGCATGGAGCCGTTGAATTGCAGGGTGCTGCCCGTGGTCATAACCGTCTTGTTGCTTTAAGTCTTGGAGCAAAGATAAAAGAAGCAACTTTATCAGGTCAGAAAATGCAGGATACGGCAATTTTTGCCAATGCCGTTCTTGATAACACCTCTCCTGTCGCCACCTATTTGAGCGGTTATGTAGACGGTAGCGGCCTATTCGGAGGTGAAAAACTGAAACTAAGCGGAAGTTTTTCCGATAGTGACCAATTCAAAAGTCTGAACAATCTCGACATTCTTGTCGGCGAAACGCATGTGAACGGCAATCTGAAGCAAAATCTGGAAGGACTGATTGACGGCAATATCCATGTTGACGCACGCGATATTTCAACATTGAGTGCGCTTTTGCTCACCGACGGCCATGGCAGTATGACGGGTGACTTTAATTTAAGCGAAAGTGAAGGAAAACAGAGCGGTCGTCTGAAGGCTCATATCGACAAACTGGTTATAGGCGAAAATCATGTTGAAAGCCTTGATATGAATTTGACGCTCGATGACCCGAAAGGCGCTTTCCGTGTCAATGGTTTTGTCAATGCTTCGGATATTCGTGTTGCCAATTTTGTCGTCAATACGATAAAAGCGACTGCAAAAGACATGGATGGAAAAACCGCTTTCCAGGTTTCTGCGGATGTCCAGAACAATATCAAGGCCGATCTTTCCGGTCTCTCGATCTACCCTCCAGCAAACGGGGATGAAGTGCAAAACGGTCAAGGGGATAATCGGCGGTTGACGATCGCGCTGGATTCTTTGAACGTTACACAGGATACGGTTCATGCAAAGCTTTTAAATCCGGCTTCGGTGATTTTGTTTGACGATAGTTACCGGATTTCGCCTTTGATATTGGATGTCAATGGCGGGAAATTTTCGATTAAAGGCGATGGCGGAGCAAAACTTGATTTAGAGTTGCAAATGGATCATTTGCCCGTTTCACTTGCCAATCTGGTAAAACCGGATCTTCGTGCAACCGGTACTTTAACCGGTCAAGCCGATATAAAAGGAACGCCGGATACACCTGATGTCGCCTTTGATATGAAAGGCGAAGGTCTGTCTATCGGCCTTCTTAAAGACAAAAAGATAGCACCATTTGCACTTGATGCCAAAGGCAGAACCAATGGCAAATCGGTCAATGTTGATACAAGAATTTCCGGTTCCGGTCTTGATGTCGAAGCCAGTGGCAAAGTACCGCTGGATGCAGGAAATCTCGATCTCGATATAAGCTTGAAAAACTTGCCCGTTGCTCTGGCAAATGGTTTTGTTGCCAATCAGAATCTTGGTGGAACCGTCTCCGGTCACGCCCACGTCGGCGGACAGTTGAAAGCACCGACGGCAACATTCAATCTTTCAGGCCAAGGCTTGAGAGCCGATCTGTTGGCAAAAAACGGCCTTACGCCAATCAGTTTGAATGCTCAGGCGCGTTATGAAAATAATGTTCTTAATCTTGAGCAATTCAATGCAAATGGGCCGCAAGGGCTTAATATGTCGGCAAATGGCCGCATTCCGGTCAAAGGCGATGGCATTGATCTTCATGTCAAGGGTGCTGCTCCCTTGGCAATTGCCAATCAATTCCTTGCCGAACGTGGAACGCAACTTTCCGGCTCGGCAAATGTTGATGCGACAGTCAGAGGTTCCTTTTCAAAACCGGAATTGAATGGTCGTTTTTCTCTTGCAAATGGTACTTTTATTGATCCGCAAAGCAATTTGCGCCTGAACAATATTGTGGTTGATGCCGGTTTGAGTGGTGAGCGCATTGTGCTCAACCGCGCCAACGCTTCATCATCTGCTGGCGGGACAATTTCTGCCAATGGTTCCATCTCGACAGATTTTTCTGCCGGTATGCCCGCTGATATGACCGTTCGCCTCAATCACACACGCTATAGCGATGGGGAAATGGTTGTTGCCACCGTTGATGGCACTTTAACAGTGACGGGTGGGCTTTTAAATAATCCGGTGATTGGCGGTGATCTTACAATCGAAAAGGCTGAAATTACCGTTCCGGATCGTTTCGGCGGAGCAGCTCTGATTGATGTCAAACATAAACATCTTACAAAAGATATTGAAACAACGCTTGAGCGCGCAAAAATTGATACCGGAAGACAGAAAGTTGCAACCGCGCCCGCAAAACCTTCCGTTGTCCAGTTGAAATTGCATATCCGTGCACCGAACCAGATTTTTGTTCGCGGTATGGGGCTTGATGTCGAATTGGGTGGTGAAATCGGCCTGTTCGGTCCGGTCAATGATATTCATCCTGTCGGCGGTTTCCAGATGTTGCGAGGCCGGTTTGAAATTCTTTCACAACGCCTCACCTTCACAGAAGGAACGGTGACACTCGTTGGCAATCTCAATCCTGAAGTCAATTTTGTTGCGACCACGCAAGGAAGTGACATTACGGTGACGGTAACCGTTAGCGGTACAATCAATGCACTCAATGTTTCCTTCACTTCGGTTCCGGTATTGCCTCAGGACGAAGTTCTCGCCCGTTTGATTTTCAATCGTTCGATCAGCGAACTGTCACCCTTCCAGATTGCGCAGCTCGCTTCTGCTGCTGCTGAACTTGCCGGTGTTACCAACACGTCGCTTCTCGGTTCCTTACGGTCGACTACCGGTCTTGATGATCTTGATGTTGTGACAGATAAACAGGGGAATACCGGTGTTAAAGCGGGTCGCTATATTCGCGATAATATCTATCTCGGTGTCGAAGCCGGTTCGGGTGGCAACACTAAAGGCACAGTCAATCTGGATATTTCCAAAAACTTGAAAGCCAAAGGCGCACTTGGTGCACAAGGCGATTCAAGTGTTGGTGTTTTCTATGAAAAAGATTATTAAAACGAGGAATATTGTTTTTGCCGGAAATGGCCTTCCGGCGTTCGTTTCATCGTCACTCACAACGCGTAAGGAATCATAATGCCCCGACTTTTTGCCGCATTGGAAGTGCCGCATGATGCCGCATTGTCCTTGTCACTGTTGCGAGGCGGTTTACCTGGTGCGCGTTTCATCGAAGTCGAGGATTATCATATCACCCTGCGCTTCTTTGGTGACATGAGCAATCAGATGGCTGATGAACTTTTAGAAAAACTCGATCATATTAAAAGAAAGCCATTCAGCCTTCGCCTCAAAGGCATTGATGTTTTCGGTTCAAAAACACCGCATTCGATTTATGCAAGTGTAGAACCATGTGAGGAACTCTTGCTTTTACAAAGCGACATTGATCGTATTGCCAAAAGACTTGGGCTCAAATCGGATAAAGGAAAATATATTCCTCACGTGACAGTTGCTCGCCTCAAACAGGTGAAGCTTGATGATTTATTGCCCTATCTTTCTTCACATGGCCATTTTGAAACGGGGTATTTTCCGGTTAACCGCTTTGTGATGATGTCTTCACATGAGTCAATTGGCGGCGGGCCTTATATTGTTGAAGAGCATTGGCAGCTCGACCGACAGCCTTCCTCTTTTGAATGAAGAAATTTTATAATTTATCGGAACCGGAACCGGAACCGGAACCGGAACCGGAACCGGAACCGGAACCGGAACCGGAACAGAAACCGAAACTGAATCTGAATCTGAAACCGGAACGGCATTGCGGTTTATAAACAAGATCGACGCGCGAATGTCGGCCTTGAGTGGCAAGTTCCTACTTTTTGTGCCTTGACAGTTTCGACATCAATTTTGAAACAAATGATGTTTTACGAAGCATTTCCTGTTCAAAGCGTTTTCTGTCGTCAACCGTCAAGATTTGATCGAGAATCTGTTTTCCAAGTTTATTCCTGTCGATCTGTTTGAATTTGTAACAGAGTTCCTGATAGGCAAAGGGGCTCAATGCGTTTTTGTAATCATATCCTGTGCGGGATTTTGTCGCTTGCAATTCACGCGCAATTGTCTGCAAAATCTCGACAATCTCACCTTGTCTGTTGCTGGCATTCATAATCGAATTTTTCCGGTTGATACGATAATATATCAATCGTTCCCAGACCACAGAAAGCGTTTTCGCGTTCAATAGCGTGTTGAAATAAAACGGCATATCCTCGAAAATAAGACCTTCAGGAAAACGTGCGTTTATTTTTTCGATGAGTGAGCGTTTGGTGATCTTGTTCCATGCGACAACAAATGAATCATAGGAAAAGATTTTTTCAGGCTCGATATCCTCAAGAGAAAAGGAATGATGTGTTCCTCTGAACTTTTTGAACAATGGAAGTGCGGTCTGGTTGTCTTCCTCGGTGATATTGCCGGTTTGGTCATCAAGATAGGCTGTTTGACAATATACAATATCGCAATCGTATTTTTTTGCCGGTTCATACAGCTTTTCATATGCATCCCGACGAATTTTGTCGTCCGAGTCAAGAAAAGCAATGTAATCACCTGTTGCTAACGGGATTGCTGTGTTTCTTGCCGCACCCAAACCACCATTTTGCTTCCGGATAGCGGTAATTCTTTTATCGCGGGATGCATATTCGGCAATGATCTGAGGACTTTCATCAGTACTGCCGTCGTCAACAATAATAATTTCCAAGTCTGTGAAGGACTGTGAGACAACGCTGTCAAGGCATTCACGCAACCATGGAGCAACGTTATAAACCGGTATAATAACTGATATAGCTGGAGCCATTCTTATTTGCCGTAAAGAGGAATTGTATTAAAAAGATAAACATATTCTCTGTGGCGTGGTTTTCTCACGACAATAAGAGGCAAGCCGAAGATATAATATTTCACACCAAAACTTTTCCTTTTAACGCGATATAACCATTTGGGACAGGATGATGTCACTTGTTGGGGAATGTTTTCTTGTGGAGGAAGATTTCCCTGCTTCAGCTTCTCCAAATAAGTCAGGCGCCCGGTTTTCAGCCATTCCATATCTTCTTCATTACGCCAACTCGCTTTCCACCAATGAATACTGAAATTATTTTTTGTAAGGCAATTGTCGCTGAATTTTTCGCCGTAGCGGAACGGGTAAAATGTTTCTTCCGGGTATATGATTATATCCAATAATCGGGTTATTTTGGAAACGCGACGACTATCGAATGGAGCAAAGTTATAATCCCTCTTCAGGATATATGTCATTATCTCTGGTAACAGATGCCGCGGTCCCTTGAAGATCTCGTTCTTTTCGTAATAATCAAGCATAGATTTTAGAAAAGGGTGGTGTTTCACACCTCCTATAATGGCACCATTTACTTCTGTAGGAGATTGAAACCCCACAAAAAGGGACGCAGATAACAGGGGATCGAAACTTTTTGACGCAGTGACATCGGTGTCAAGATAAATGCCACCATAATCATGCAAAACTTTGAGACGCACATAATCCGAGACATAGGCCCATAATTTGCGGTCATATACGGCTTTCAACCATTGGCATTGTTCAAGTGTTGCTTTAAAATCAAACCACTCGGATTTTTCTTCACCGATTTTGATGATCTCATAATCGGGCATGGCAAGTTTCCAGGTCTGGATACAGGCATGGACATCGGCCGGCATATCATCACCAAACCAGACGTAAAAAAGACGCTTGGGCAATTGTGATGTTTTTTTCATCATGAACCTTACTTATCGACGGAAAAAATTGATTATACGTTTGGCGAAGTTGGTTTTTTGACCCGATATGTCAGCAGCTATTTCCAAAAGATAGTTTTTCTCGGATTCGTTCAAGCCAACAAATGGCGATTTTATAAATTTGCGAGCCATATCTTCTTTTCCCCATCTAATATGTTGTTCGGCAATTTTTTTCAATGTCGGGGATATATCAAGGCGATAAGGCAGTTTGGATGCGATCGCAAAAATTTTTGCCAATACGGTCATCCGGTCATCATTGTTGGCTTTCTGTTTGGCAGGAAGAGCACAAACCGAATTCGGATTATCGCGATTGTAAAAATAATATTCATCGGGAACAAAAACCAACTTTTCGGCTCCGTTTAGCGCCTCGAAATTGAAAAGAATGTCTTCGGCAAATCCGTTATAACCTTTCTGCTCAAGAAATGAGATTTCACGGTTCATCAACGAAGAACGTCTGTAGATTTTCCCATGAACTGCGGGAAAAAATATCTGGCATAACAGTTCGTTTTTTTCAACAGGTTCAGTGTAAAGAGATTGGTGATAGTCTTCTCTATAGGAACACTTGTCATGATGGACAATTGAATGATTGGTAAAAGCAATATCGGCGTTGTTTCTGTCGCTTGCAGCAACAAGGACGTCTATAAATTTTTCAGAAATCCAATCATCAGAATCCACAAAACAGAGATAATCTCCCGTTGCCAGTCTAATGCCGGTATTTCTGGTTTTTGTTATGCCTTGATTTTTTTGATGAAAAACGCGGATGCGTGAATCTTTTTTAGCATATCGGTCACAAATTTCACCAGACCGATCCTTACTTCCGTCATCAATTAAGATAATTTCCAAATCGGAAAAAGTCTGATTACAAATTGACGCAAGTGTTTTTTCAATGAAATTTTCAACATTGAAAACCGGTACTATGACAGAAACTTTTACCATTTTTCTTATTAATTCCTTAAGTGCCGCGCAAGAAGATATGCGTTATCAGAGCTGTTATCTCGAATAAACATCATATGTAAACATATTGGCGTAAATGTAGCAAAAATTAGAGTCCATCATCTGTCATGCTATATATTATTGGTTTATTCCCATCGCCGTGCCGAAACGCTTACGAATCATTAACATCAGTTATCGTGAAATACTTCTAAACAATTACGATTAAGTCTGCAACCCTAAGTAGTATTTTGTTATGAAACCAAAATTATCCATCTCATGTCCAATCACCAGTTGATTGCTTACCAATATACAATAATATAAAATTTATATCGAATCGGCAATCGTCAAAAATACTAGTGAATTTTTCGTTTTATCAAATATAAAATGGTAAATAATCTGTCGACACAAATTTCTATAACCAGACAAAGACGAATTGAATAGCGATGTATGGAAAAGAAATTATGCAAATTTTAAGTATTTTTGATGTTATAGATATTTTTAATTATTTATTTTAAAATATAACTATCAGTTTTTGTCGTGTATTTTATTAATCCGATTAAAAAAGGTTAAAAATATATTAAAATTATTATTGGGGATCAAAGTCGAGGTCAAAAAAACTGGCGTCTTTTTACGAAAAAATAAAGTCCAATGTCTTCGATTGCTTTTTGATTGTGGTGTCGTCTATGCACGCAATGAGTGTATAAAGGCCGTAAAAACCAAATTCGCACTTTTGTGCGACGATGATTTTGTATTCACTGACAAAACGGATATCAATATTCCGCTTTAAGCTCTGAAAAAATTTCCGGAAATCGGAAATGTCACAGGTGCTGTCATTGCCCGTCGTGAAGCGGGTAGCGCGTTATAGTTGCAGAAACGTTATTATGAAAAATTTATGTATCTTGATAAAGGGAGAGGGACACTTTGCTCCGTTCCTATTTCTTACGTAAAACCACGAATATATGAAACGCCAGAGTACACCTTCTATCAATGTGACATGAGTCATCAATGTAACATTCGATCGAACATTTCTGCCATGTGTAAATATATTTTTTATATAAATCTTTATTTTGCATTTATAGAAAATATAAATTTTTATATTTAATTTAACAATCATATTATTATTAGTAATAGTTTAATATTGTTATTAAATAAGTTATTATTAATATGTTACAATATATAAAAAGTTAAAAAATTTATAACACAAAATATAAAATTACCATAAATCGTTTTATATATATTTAATAATATTAAATTAATTAATCGGGCTCCGTTCTGGGAAGCGACCAAATTTTCGAGAATATCCAATTTGCGTTTTTTGCTGTAAAAATCTATAACGTAAATTTATTCGTTTCTTATCTATTTTAAAGCTTTTGATTCAAGGACATCTTATGGGATTACGGCGCTATTTAAAAATAAACCAAATATTATCCAGGATAAAATCGTTGGATAGAAAATTGGAACAGGAAGTAATAAATCAAATTCAAACTGAAAGTAAAACTGACAGAAAAAAAGCTGATGATATTATTGTTTCGATTTTGGAAAATAATGGTGTTCTGAGCAAAAAATTAACGGGCGTAGCTGGTGAAATAGATTATGCTGAAACTGATATAAATCAAAAACTTGATAAAATATTCAATAAAATATCGTCTCTTGATAATGATGTAAATAAAAAAGAATATGTCATCAATGATGACAGAGTGGAGATTATAAAAAACCTTATTAAAGATGAACGTGCCCGCCATATTGTATTAAATATGGAGTTTGAAGGAGCCGATTTATCGCTTCGAATCGACGATTCGGATATTCGTGTGTTCAAGCAGATATTCGTGGATAACGAATATGACAGTTTAAATCTTCCCGAGACTGCAAAAACGATTATCGATTTGGGAGCCAATATTGGCCTCTCCGTGTTTTTTTTCATAAAGAAATTTCCGGATGCGCGCATCGTTGCGGTTGAACCCGATGCTGTCAACTTTTCGATTATGGAGAAAAATCTCGAAAAGTTTTCCAAATCTGTTTCTCTTTTGCAAGCTGCAATCTGGCCCACAGATGGCGAAGTTTCATTGGTTGAAGAAGATGACGATCACGCGTCTCTGGGAGCCTGGGGGTATCGCACCGAGGCTTCAAAGGACAATTCCGCGCTTTCTGTTAAGGCAATCAGTATTCCTACCATCATGAAACAATATGATATGGATTTTATTGATATATTGAAAGTCGATATAGAAGGCGCTGAATACGAGCTTTTCGAGAAAAATTATGAAGACTGGATTGATAAAGTTGGTCTCGTTATTATTGAAACACATGATCGCTTCAAACCGAATTCGGAAGCGGTGGTGCGTAAAGCATTGAAAGGTCGCTTTGATGAACTTCCGATGAAGGGCGAAAACCTGTTTTTTAAGAAAAAGTAAAATCGGAACGATAAAATTTCGAGTATTTCATCGGTTTATTCAATTTTATTATGTATCCTGATTTTTATCGCTATTCAATTTGATAACTCGTTTATAAAAAACATGATCGTTAATTAAATATCCTGTTTCATAAATTCGATATGTAAATAAACATCATAGATAATATATATTAATGATATAAGTGTTATTATAATTTACTGAAAATAACGAATTAATATTATTTTTATTTGATAAACATGTAATATATTTAAAGCACTTTGAATGAATTATAAAACGTATGGGTATTTTTGACTAGTGATATAAAGCAATCTTTATATCGCGGTTGCGCTGCGTTTCGACATCTGCTAAATCACCCGAAGCTAAAAATCTTCAAGGAGTGCATAATGGCTGCCAAAGAATATATTATCAAGGATATCGGCCTTGCCGACTATGGTCGCAGAGAACTCGATATTGCCGAAACTGAAATGCCGGGTCTAATGGCCTGCCGCGAGGAATTCGGCTCCTCTCAACCGTTGCGTGGCGCCCGCATTTCCGGTTCGCTGCACATGACAATCCAGACAGCCGTTCTTATTGAAACTTTAAAAATGATCGGTGCAGATTTGCGCTGGGCTTCATGCAATATTTTTTCAACGCAGGATCATGCTGCCGCAGCAATTGCCGCAGGTGGTACACCTGTTTTTGCGGTCAAGGGCGAAACACTTGAACAATATTGGAGCTATACCGATGCTATTTTCCAATGGCCGGATGGCAAGCCTTCAAATATGATTCTTGATGATGGCGGCGATGCAACAGCTTATATCCTGACCGGCGCCCGCGCCGAAGATGGCGAGGATGTGCTTTCAAAGCCGGAATCAGAAGAAGAGGAAATCTTCTTTGCCCAAATCAAGAAACGCATGAAAGAAACGCCCGGTTTCTTCACCCGTCAACGTGATGCCATCAAAGGTGTGACCGAAGAGACAACGACAGGTGTTCATCGTCTTTACCATTTGCAAGAACAGGGTCTCCTTCCGTTCCCGGCAATCAACGTTAATGACAGCGTGACAAAATCCAAATTCGACAACCGTTATGGCTGTAAAGAATCGCTGGTTGACGGTATCCGCCGTGGTACCGACGTGATGATGGCTGGCAAAGTTGCTATTGTTTGCGGCTATGGCGATGTTGGCAAAGGCTGTGCAGCGTCCCTTTCTGGTGCGGGTGCACGCGTCAAAGTCACCGAAGTTGATCCGATTTGCGCCTTGCAGGCAGCTATGGACGGCTATGAAGTTGTAACACTTGAAGATGCCGCTCCGACCGCCGACATTATCATCACGGCAACAGGAAACCGTGACATTGTTCGCCTTGAACATATGCGCGCAGTCAAGGATATGTGCATCATCGGCAATATCGGGCATTTTGATAATGAAATTCAGGTTGCTTCACTGAAAAACCTGAAATGGACAAATATCAAGCCGCAAGTCGACATGATTACATTTCCGGATGGAAAACGCATTATCCTTCTTTCGGAAGGGCGTCTGCTTAATCTTGGCAATGCAACAGGCCATCCTTCTTTCGTTATGTCGGCGTCTTTCACCAACCAGACATTGGCCCAGATCGAATTGTTCACACGTGGCGAGAATTATAAAAATCAGGTCTATGTTCTGCCGAAACATCTTGATGAGAAAGTTGCCCGTTTGCATCTTGATCGTCTTGGCGTCAAACTGACAACACTCTCGGAAGAGCAGGCAGCCTATATCGGCGTTTCGGTTGAAGGTCCGTTCAAGCCCGATCGTTATCGCTACTAAAATAGCTATTGCAGAACGTCGTTCATCTATATTGATTTTAAAGGTCGGGCAAAAATGCCCGGCCTTTGTTTTTTGAAGATACTTCACCTGAAAAGCATAGACATGTATGGTTAAGGCTGATTCGGCTAGATATGATCGAGAAATCAACTTTGCAGGCAAAAGGTGGATATAAGAGCAAATTATTAGCGGGGATTTCGCCGGCTTTGGCTGCTTTATTCTGTTTTCCGGCAATGTCTGTTGCAAGTCACGCTGCCGGTTTCGACGCACTTTCCGATTTTGGCAGTTCAAGCCTTCAAATGGTTGTTTTCGGTGGAATTATTGTTACCGCAGTCATTATCTGCCTCGGCATTTTTATCCGGCTTTCTTCTGAAAAGCCCAATGACGAGAAAAACGGCAAAACCGACTATTTGCAAGAAATTGATAATTATGAATTCTTGCTTACACATAGCGGACAATGTGCGGTTATCTGGAAAACGCCGGTTGCTCACCCGAAAATAATCGGCCATATGGTTGCACTTGATAAAGCGGGGATAAATTCTCAGGACATATTAAGGTTCGGCCAATGGCTTGATGAAAACGAACTGCGCGCTTTAGATGATGCCTTGAACCGTTTGCGGCAGGAGGCACAGCCGTTTACTCTTTATTTGACAACGAAACAAAAAACACTGGTTGAAGCAACCGGTCTTATTGCAGGAACTGCTGCGGTTTTACGTTTTCAGGATCTTTCCGGTCAACAGGAACAGCTTGCCAGGCTTGAAAAGGATGCCGCTTTTACGAAGACGATGCTTGCAATGCGTAATGTTCTTCTTGAAGCGCTCGATGAACCTGTCTGGCTCGTCAATAACGATAAAAGAATTATTTATGCCAATCGTGCATTTGAGAAGGCCAGCGGTTACGATCCCGAAAAAGCTGAGGAAGCTTCATTGTTTAATGAGGCGACACGTAAGAAACTCCTTGAAAATAAACCGCTTTTCAAGGGGCCTGCCTATGCCATTGTCGAAGGGGATCGCAGGCTCCTAGAAGTCACACAAGTGACGTCCGATGATGGTGTAGCGACCTTTGCTCATGATATTAGCGCCATGGAAGAAATGTCGGAAGAAATGAAGCGCATGGCGCGTGGACATTCCGAAACGCTTGACCAGATTTCAACGGCCGTTGCCATTTTTGGTCCCGACCAAAAATTGAAATTTGCCAATCAGGCTTTCGCAACGCTCTGGCCGTTGGATACGGTTTTTCTGGAAAGCGAACCCAGTCATACCCTGCTTCTTGATCGTTTGCGGGAAGAAGGCATTATTGCTGAAAAGCCCGATTGGAGGGGTTGGAAGGAAGAGCTTTTTTCCGCCTATCGTTCGGGTGAGCCAAGCCAGCAAATCTGGAATTTGCCGGATGGTCGCACGCTCAGGGTTTTGGCAAGTCCTCATCCGCAAGGTGGCGTGACATGGCTTTTTGAAAATCTTACTGAAAAAATAGATCTTGAACGGCGTTATAACAGCCTCATTGAAATGCAAGGCGAAACGCTGGACCATCTTTCCGAAGGTGTCGCCTTGTTCGGTCCGGACGGGCGTGTGCGCCTTTCCAATCCGGCATTGGCCAAATTATGGTCTTTACCCGCCGAATTGACAGTTGAAGGAACGCATATTTCAAAACTTCAGGCTGAATGCGCGCAAAAGACAACGAGCAATGCATGGGATACATTCGGTGCATTTATCACCGGTTTTAGTGAAAATCGGGATGCCATTTCGGGGCGTATGGATTTAACAAGTGGTGTTATTCTCGATTATGCGTTGGTGCCCTTGCCAAATGCACAGACCATGATGACCTTTGTCAATGTAACAGATACGGTCAATATCACCCGTGCATTGCAAGAAAAGAATGATGCATTGCGCAGTGCCGACGCATTGCGCAGCGAATTTGTTCGTCATGTGTCTTATGAATTGCGCACCCCCCTTACCAATATTATCGGCTTTTCGGATATTTTACAGAACCAGTTATTCGGACCGCTCAACTCCCGCCAGCAAGAATATCTCGAACATATCGCTTCCGAATCGGGTGCGCTTCTCGACATTGTCAATGATATTCTCGACCTCGCAAAACTTGATGCCGGCATTATGGAACTTGATATTAAAGATGTCGATATTGCCGCTTCAATGGCTTTCGCAACAGAACGCACAAAAGAGCGTCTTGGTACTCGTCCGGTACAAATTGAAGAAAAAATTGAAGATGGCCTCACGACGATTCCGGCAGATCAGGCAAGGCTACGCCAGATTTTTGTCAATGTATTGAGCAATGCCGCCAATTTTGCTCCCGACAATAGTGTTATTACCTTTTCTGCCAAAAAGGATGGAAATGACATTGTTTTTTCTGTTCACGATGACGGAGCAGGAATTCCGGAAGAAATTCTTGATACTGTTTTCAAGCGGTTTTCATCCCATGCCCATCATGGTTCACGTGCCGGAGCAGGGCTTGGTCTTTCGATTGTCAAAAGCTTTGTCGAGCTTCATGGTGGCAGTGTCGCGATAGAAACCGGAAATGCAAAAGGAACAACCGTTTTTTGCCGTTTTCCAGCCAAACGTCGTTCGCCCGCAACGTTGCTTCAATCAGAGGAAACAGAATGATTTTCAGTTTATTTCTTGAAAATGAAAAAGCAACCGAACGCTTTGGCGAGGATTTTGCACTAGCTCTTGAAAAGGGTAATCTTGTTACGCTTGAAGGGGATCTCGGAACAGGGAAAACATCGCTTTCCCGTTCTGTTGTTCGCACCCTTGCCGATAATGAAGAGATGGATGTTCCAAGTCCTACCTTCACGCTTGTTCAAGTTTATGATTTGCCAAAATTCAACCTCACCCATGCCGATCTTTATCGCATTAACGAACCGGAAGAAATTGACGAGCTTGGCTTTGAAGAGGCGCGAGAGGCCGGAGTTGTTCTTGTCGAATGGCCGGAAAAAGCCGAAGGAGAATTGGGAAAAGCAGATTTTGTCATTTTTCTTGAGCATCAGGGAAATGGTCGAAAAATAACGATTGAGGCGGAAGGCCGTGCTGCCGAAAGGCTCGAACGTTCGCTGGAAATAAGAGCGTTTTTGAGATCGAATCAACGGGGAAATTTCAAACGTCGCTATTTTACCGGTGATGCTTCGGCGCGTTCCTACGAAATTATTTATGGCAAGGACTGTCATGAGATATTGATGAATGCACCGGCAATGGAAATGCCCGAACAAAATGGCCAGTCTTACGGGGAAATAGCCCATCTTGCGACATCGGTCAGCCAGTTTGTCGGCATTGACCGGCTGATTTTGAAAAATGGTTTTGTAGCACCAGAAATTCTAGCGCAAGATTTAAAAAACGGTTTGCTCATTACCGACGATCTTGGGCGGGACGGCGTGCTTGATGAAGAACGGAAACCAATTGAAAACCGCTATATCGAATCGGGAAAATTGCTTTCTTCATTTCACCAAAAAGTGTGGCCCAAACATCAAAAATTCGATGATCTGACACTTGATATACCGGCTTATGATCGGGGTGTCTTAAGGGCAGAAGTTTCCCTTCTTCTTGATTGGTATTTCCCGTACCTTACCGGAACAGAGATAAATCAGCCTCTGAAGCAAGAATTTTATCGGCTATGGGAGCCGTTTTTTGAAATTTTTGAAAAGGCAGAACAAAGTTTTGTTATGCGCGATTATCATTCGCCCAATATTATCTGGCGGCAGAATGAACAGGGTTTGAAAAAAATAGGCCTCATTGATTTTCAGGATGGGCAAATTGGCCCGACAGCCTATGATGTTGTATCACTCGCCCAAGATGCGCGTGTTGCTATTAGCCGCCCGCTTGAGGAGCGTATCATCAAAGCCTATTGCGATGAACGCAAAAAGGGTGCTCGTATCTTTGATGAAGAACAGTTCAAACTCATCTATGCTATTGCCGGTGCGCAACGCGTTTCCAAAATTCTCGGTATTTTTGTTCGTCTTGACAAGCGTGATGGCAAGCCCGCTTATTTGAAACATTTGCCGCACTGCCGCGATTATTTGAAACGCAATCTTGAACATCCGGCTCTTTCATCATTGCGTCAATTCTATATTGCCTCGAAACTGGTTGAAGAGTGAAAAAATGAAAATAACACATGCTATGGTGCTTGCTGCGGGGCTTGGCACCCGCATGCGGCCATTGACTTTCAAAACACCGAAACCACTGGTAAAAATTGCCGGTCGAAGTCTTTTGAACCGCGCTCTCGACGCCCTTGAAAAAGCCGGTGTCGAGGAAGCGGTGGTTAATGTCCATTATCTTGCCGATTCCATCGAAAGTCATGTCGAAAGCCGTAAAAAACCGCATGTAACCATTTCGGATGAGCGTGCGGAACTTCTCGATTCGGCCGGAGGCGTGGTGAAAGCTTTGCCGCTTTTGGGAGAAAATCCGTTTTTTGTTCTTAACGCCGATACATTCTGGGTCGACCATGGCACACCAACTCTTGAAGCAATGGCAAATCGTTTTGACCCTGATAGAATGGATATGCTGCTTATGACGGTCAAACGCACGCAGGCAGCAGGGCCGGAAAAAGGCGATTTCCTGATTGGTGAAGGGCAAAAACTTGTTCGCGCACCCGCAAATGCACCGGAAGCGGTTATTTATGGTGGTGCACTTATTGTAAATCCGAAAATATTTGCATTTGCAAAAATCGAACCGCAATCGCTCAACCTCTATTTTGACGAGGCCATTGCGCGTGGTCGCCTTTATGGTTTTCCATTGGATGGCAATTGGTATACTGTCGGGACAATTGCAATGATTAGCAAGGTTGAGGAACTGATGCGCCAAAGGGGGGAAATAGCGTGAAAGACAAGCCGAAGCTGTTTTCGATTTCGAGCGGTGCGCCGTTTTTGCCAACTTTTGTTGATGCACTTCTTTCGGGACGCCTGATTAAAGATTTCGGCAAAGGCGGCAATATCCAGAAAGCTTTGGCAGATACTCTTATCTATGTTCCGACACGGCGTGCCGCGCGTACGCTGCGCTCCTGCTTTGTGGAAATGAGCAAGACACATTCAAGCTTCCTGCCCACAATTCGCCCTTTGGGCGATGTTGATGAAGATACGGCTTTTTTCCTTGATAATGGAGCGGCAGCTTTGTCGCTCAATCCGAAAATTGGCGATGTCGAGCGGCTCTTGTTATTGGCGCGTCTCATCCGTCCATGGCGGGAGAATTTGCCTGCCCATGTGCGCTCTCTCTTCGGCAGCGAAGATATTATCATACCGGCCAATACAGCCGATGCGATCTGGCTTGCCGAAGATCTCGCCCGTCTGATGGACGAGGTCGAGACAGAGTCCGCCGATTGGGCAAAACTTGAAGATATTGCCCCCGATATGGTCGCCGAATGGTGGCAGGTGACACTTGATTTTCTGGAAATTGTAACAAAAACCTGGCCTGGTATTCTTGCCGAGCGGCAGAAAATAAATCCGGCAGAATGGCGCAATAAGGCCATTCGTGCGGAAACTGAAAGGCTTTTGCGTAACAAACCGCGTGATCCTGTTATTGTGGCCGGTTCCAATGGCTCGATTCCGGCCATTGCCGATTTGCTGAAAGTGGTAAGCGGATTGGAAAATGGTGCTGTTGTTTTGCCAGGCCTCGACCTTGCCATGGATGATGCCCAATGGGCGGCGCTTGATGAAACCCGCGACGACCCCTCCATTTTCGGCCATCCGCAATATAGTTTCAAAAAATTGTTCGACCGCATGAAACTAACGAGAAATGTCGTTGACGAGATCGGGGCGCCTTCGGAAAACAAGAAAAAACGCGCGGCAATTTTATCCGAAGCATTGCGACCGGCTGTGACCACCGACACATGGTCACAATTGAAACGCAATGGTTTTGATGAAATTTTTGCCGATGTCTCTTTGATCGAGGCTGCCAATGAACGTGAAGAGGCTTTGGCGGTCGCGGTTGCGCTAAGGCAGGCGATCGAAGACAAAAAGAAGACGGCCGCACTTGTGACAGGGGACAGAAATCTTGCCCGCCGTGTTGTTGCCGAACTCAAACGTTTTGGCATTGAAGCCAATGATTCCGGTGGCGTTCCTCTAAGCGAAGTTCTACCGGCAACTTTGTTGCGGCTTATTTTACAAACTTTGTTTCAACCCGGCGATCCGGTGGCTTTCCTGTCTCTTCTCAAACACCCATTGACATCGCTTGGATATGAACGGGGGGTTTTACGAAAAATTGCCGAACGTTTCGAGCTTTTTGCATTAAGGGGGGGAACTGGAAGAATCAATATTGCAACCTGTGAGCAGTTTGTTGAAGAGCGTCTTCTTGCTCTCACAACAGATGAAAACGGGATGAACGATATTGATACCGATATGATCGAGGAAGCAAGAAATCTTGCGTCTTCACTGGTGAAAGCTGTTCAGCCATTGGTAACATTGATGGCAGAAAGTGAATCGCTGTCGGTGAACGAGGTTGCCCGTGCCACGACTGAAGTTTTGGAAAATTTCGGGGCAAACGAGCAAGGCTCGTTTCACGCGCTTTATGCAGGAGAGGCGGGAAAAGCCATTATATCTTTGCTGCGTGATCTTGTTGCCGATCAATCCGGCCTCACGTTCGACATTTCCGAATGGCCGGCCATTCTTGAAGCTTTGATGGCTGCACGCTCGGTTAGCCCCTCTGCCGGTGGTCATCCCCGTCTTTTTATCTGGGGTGCACTGGAATCGCGTTTGCAAACGGTTGATACAATGGTCATTGGTGGCTTGAATGAAGGCTCGTGGCCGGCGACAGCTCGCAATGACCCGTTCATGTCGCGGCCGATGAAAATGACATTGACACTTGACCCTCCGGAGCGCCGGATCGGTTTGGCTGCTCATGATTTCCAGATGGCTATGGGCATGGATAAAGTCATTATGAGCAGGGCATTGAGAGTTGATAATGCCCCTTCTGTGCCGTCACGCTGGTTACAAAGACTGGAAACAGTTGTGGGCGCTAAAGCGAGTGCCGATATGCGCACTCATGGCGGAGTTTTTGTCCACTGGGCGCGGGAACTCGATCGTCGCAAAAATGTCGATTTTATTGCGCGCCCATGCCCCACCCCGCCATTGAAACAACGTCCGAAACATTTTTCTGTTACCGAAATCGAAACATTACGCCGCGACCCTTATGCAATCTATGCCAAAAAGGTTTTGCGCCTGAAGCCGCTTGACGACCTTATCCACGACCCGTCAGTTGCCGAGCGTGGCACGCTTTATCATGCAATTGTTGCGGGCTTTTCATTGCTGAAAATTGATCCGGAAAAACCGGATGCACTGCAAAAATTTCTTGAAATTGCGCGTGCCGAATTTGACCGGATGCAGCTTCCACTTGATGTTGAAGCTATTTGGTGGCCACGTTTTGAAATTCTTGCGCCATCAATTATCTCGTGGGAAAAAGGACTTTCTCCGCGTGAGAGATGTGTCGAAATTTCGGCTCGTCCGGTTCATATTGTGCCGGAGGGTGCAACCCTTTCAGGACGTGCCGACCGCATTGATGTGATGAATGGGCATTTTGCCGAAATTCTTGATTTCAAAACCGGCTCGACTCCTTCCGTGAAACAGGCGGCAACACTTATGGCACCGCAATTGGCGTTGGAAGCAGCTCTTTTGTCGCGCAATGCTTTTGTTCCGCTTAAAAATATCAAACCGTCCGAACTTGCCTATATCCGTTTAAGTGCCCATGGAGAAGTAAAAGAAGAGCGCATCTCTTTATCTGCCAAAAAAACCGCAATCGAACTTTCCGAAGAAGCATGGGCAAGATTGGGTGAACTGGTGGAATATTATCAAAATCCCGCCCATGGCTATTTGTCGCGAGCAATGCCACCTTTGACCACCTATGAAGGTGATTATGACCATTTGGCGCGGGTTCTCGAATGGTCAGCCGGTTCTGACACGGCAGGTGAAGAATGACCAAACGTGAAATTCCAGAAGATGCCATAAAAAATCAGACGGCTGCTTCAAATCCGCAAAGCAGTGCGTGGGTGTCTGCCAATGCCGGTTCCGGCAAAACGCATGTTTTGACTTTTCGGGTTATCAGACTTTTATTGAATGGTACCGAACCGGCGAGGATTTTATGCCTCACTTATACCAAAGCAGCCGCTGCTGTCATGCAAACGCGCATTTTCCAGACTCTTTCCGGTTGGACAGAGCTTGATGATGACGAATTGACAGAGGTGTTGGTCGCACTTGAGGGCAGAAAACCCGATTCAAAAAGGCTTGATGAAGCGCGCAGACTTTTTGCCCGCGCTCTTGAAACACCGGGCGGGTTAAAAATCCAGACTATCCATGCCTTTTGTGAAGGTCTCCTTCACCAATTTCCTTTGGAAGCCAATATTGCCGGCCATTTCGAGATGATGGACGACCTCAAACGTGACGAGTTTTTAAAAAATGCGCGTCGTGACCTGCTTGAAAAAGCTTATTTGCAAAAAAATGGTTCTCTTCATGACGCTTTGATGCTGGTTTTGAAAACTGTGGGCGAAAGCGGACTTTTTACGCTGTTAGACGAAGCAATCGAAAAACGGCAGGCTTTAACTCCGTTTCTCGCTCGTGTGAGTGGACCGGATGGCAAGCATATTCTGGAAAAAGCATTACAAATATCTCCGGATGATACGGAAGAAAATCTCACTGATGAAATCCGTAAAACGGCGCGTCATTCGGAGGAGACTATTAAAGCATTCAAAAGTCTCGGCCACTCTTACAGCCAGAATTTCGTTGAAAAATTGGAGCTTGTAGAAAAAGCGGATAATAGCGAGAGCATAAAATTTATCGAACTTGCCTATTTTACCAGTGGAAATCCGCGCAAAATAAGCAATCTGGCGTCAAAAAAACTTCTTGCAGCTTTGCCATGGCTCGAAGACGATTTGTTAATGCGTCAGGAAAAGCTCGTTCTCTATCTCGACAAATTGCGACGTGTACGACTGGTACCGCTCAATTTGGCTGCCTTTCAGCTCTGTTACCGGCTTTTGGCGCGTTATGAAAGTTTGAAGAAAGCAGAAGGTTTGCTTGATTTTGATGATTTGATCGAGCGGGCGCTTAATCTGTTAAAACGCGATGGTGCGGGCCAATGGGTACAATATAAACTGGATCGGGGCATTGACCATATTCTGGTTGACGAAGCACAGGATACAAGCCCTTCCCAGTGGCAGATAATCCAGCTTCTTGCACAGGAATTTTTTGTCGGGGAAGGACAAAGAGAGGTCAACCGCACTGTCTTTGCTGTTGGTGATGAAAAACAGTCGATCTATTCTTTCCAAGGGGCAGTGCCGGAAGATTTCGCAACGAATGGTCGCATTATCGAAAGAAAAGCCGAAGCCGTTGGCAAATCTTTCGGCCACATACGTTTGAATTATTCCTTCCGTTCGACAGCCGATGTTTTAAAAAGTGTTGATCGGGTATTTGAAAAACCGGAAAATTATAAAGGTCTTTCAGCCGAAAATATCAAAACCGTGCATGAGCCGGTTCGTCGCAATGACCCCGGTGAAGTGGTGATCTGGGACAATATTGCGCCAATAGATGTAGAAGAACCGGAAGATTGGCGCAAACCTGTCGACCAGCTTCACGCACCGGCTGTTCGCCTTGCCGAAGAGATAGCAACGACGATCAGCCATTGGCTTCATCATCATGAAGTGCTTCCTGGTCAGGGAAGAGAAGTCAAAGCCAGTGATATTATGGTGCTGGTGAGAAAACGCGACCAGTTTGTTCCGGCTTTGGCGCGCGCATTGAAAAACCGCAATGTTCCGGTTGCCGGTGCCGACCGCTTGCGTCTGGCAAGCCATATTGCGGTGCGTGATTTAACGGCGCTTGCCCGATTTGTTCTGCAACCGCAGGATGACCTTTCTCTCGCATCTGTTTTGAAAAGCCCGCTTTTCGGACTTGATGAAGATGATCTTTATCGGATTGCTATAAACCGCGAAGGAAGCCTGTTTAGTAGCCTTGAGGCCCATAGTGAAGAGAAGCTGGAATTTGCAACGGTTCTGGCTTTACTCAAAAAATATAGAAACCTTGCCGATAAAACGCCTGTCTATGAATTTTATAGTCATATATTAAGCGAAGATCAGGGGCGGGCAAAAATTCTCGCGCGATTGGGTTCGGAAGCAAGCGATGTCCTTGATGCGTTCATGGATTATACCTTATCTATCCAGAAAACCGGTTTGCCGGGGTTGCAGGCTTTTCTGGAAACAATCAAGCTTTCCGATCCGGAAATCAAACGTGAACTCGACCAGAACCGTGAAGAAGTCCGCATTATGACTGTTCATGCGGCAAAGGGGCTTGAAAGTGCCATTGTCTTTCTGGTCGATTCCGGTTCGCGTATCTGGAATGCACAACATGAACCGAAATTCATCGAAATTGACAGTCATGGCAAGAAGAGCTTTTTGTGGCAGCCCGCCAAGGAGTTCAAAACATCATTCGGTGACAATTATATCAATACGTTAAAATTAAAAGCCGAGGAAGAATATAGGCGTCTTCTTTATGTTGGTATGACACGCGCAGAAGACCGCCTTATTATTTGTGGTTATAGGGGAAAGAATGTTGTTGGCGGCACATGGAGTGAACTTGTCAGCGAAGCGTTGATACCGGTTTCTGAAGAAATTGCCGGCCCTTCACCCGACATCAAGGCGTGGCGTTATTGCGTGGATGACAAACGTGCAAGTGTCGACACAAAAACCGCTAAAGAAGAAAGAGCGGTTCCCGCTTTTCCGCTTCCTTCCTATTTCCATAGCCGCATGGAGCCGGAAACCGATTTGCCTAAGCCGCTTACCCCTTCAGGTGCTTCACTCGATATTGACGAGAATGCACCGGCGGCAAAAAATAATGTTACGATTTCACCGGTTCTGGGAGAAAAACCGGCAAATTCTTCATTTGCTATCGAACGGGGGACAATCATTCACCGGCTTTTGCAGTATTTGCCGCAAATAAAGGAGGAAGACAGGCAAAGGTTAGCCCGTGCCTATCTTGAAAAAGCCGCACCTGAATGGAGCGAGGAACAAAGAAAGGATGCTTTTGAACAGACCTTCAAGGTCATGGATAGTGAAGCACTGCGCCCTTTGTTTACCAAAGAAGCGCGTGCCGAAGTGACTTTGATGGGAACTGTCACAATAAGGGGCAAGAAATACGTCGTTTCCGGCCAAATAGACCGCCTGAACGATGGCGTAGACACAATTGTTCTGGGCGATTTCAAAACCGGTCGTGCACCCAAACGCGAGCAGCAAATTCCTGACAGCTACATGTTGCAAATGGCGCTTTACCGAACATTATTGATGAGCATTCACCCGAATAAGACCGTCAGAACATTGCTGATCTATAGTGACGGGCCGAAAGTTTTTGAACTCGACGGCAAAAAACTTGATTTCTTGATGAATAAAGAAAAAAGTAATTTATCCGCGGAATAATGGTTGAAAAAGCTTGCTCTTGACGGAATCGGTCTGGCACGCCAAATTTAGACAAATTGGAATCACAAAGGAAAGATCAATGAGCACTGTAAAAGTCGATACAAGCAATTTTGAAAATGACGTGCTAAAGTCGGCAGAACCTGTTGTTGTAGACTTCTGGGCAGAATGGTGCGGTCCATGTAAAATGATAGCGCCCTCGCTTGAAGAAATTGCTACCGAGTTACAGGGTAAGGTCAAAGTTGCAAAAATCAATATTGACGAAAATCCCGAACTTGCAACGCAATTCGGTGTCCGTTCCATACCGACATTATTATTGTTCAATAATGGTGAAATCGTCTCCAATATGGTGGGTGCTGCTCCCAAAAGCCGTTTGTCAGACTGGATCAAAGACGGTATCCGCTAATTTTTCGATATTTTATATTTTTAAACGACGCTATTCTTGAATGGCGTCGTTTTTATTTGTTCGGTTTATCAATTTTCAATCCGGCGTCCGGTGCGTAATTTTTCATGCATAAGCGGAAACTTTCCGGAAAGTCGAAGTTCCAGAAAATAGCCGATAGAATTTATCCAGTGAGACAAAACGTAGAGAAAAACTGTTTTTTCAAAGTGTAATTGTCGGGAATAGCTATCAATAATAACACTTGAAATTCCGGTTTAACGGTTTCCCGACCTGATTGAAATTCAACTTGATATAAAACTCTGTATAGTCCGTTTTGTAAGTTTTTCTTTGATAAACAGGTGATATAAATCCGGTACCGATTTTTTAGAATTGTTGCAATCATCATGATTGGATCAAGCATATTTGATACATATTGCAAAAAAATGTAATATTTCTCAATTTTAGAATATGTCCTACTTGCTAGATTGGCGTTATTCTGCCATGACGATAGATCTGTCCAGGGAAACGACAGACTTTTTCTGTTTAACCCAGAAAGGACGGTAACGGTCAATCTTGGGGGGGCGGTTATTCAAGGCGGCGTTTTTGATGAAATATCAATAGAAAATGGGCTTTGCATATTTTCGCGATGAACCGCGACAATCGATCAAAGGTATATTTTTATTGGGATGGGTTAATGATGAATCATATGGAAAATGGCGGTAACATTTCCTCTGAAGACGTTCAAACATTGAAGCGGAATGAAACACGAAGTGACCAGAAGATTGGTGGAATACTGCGGCATTTTCGTAAAAAAAATGGCGTAACACAAATGGAGCTGGCGGCTGTTGCAGGTATTACACCACAGCAAATTCAAAAATATGAAAAAGGATCGGATCGCATTGCCGTTTCACGGCTTATGACGCTTCTTGATTTTCTGGATATAAATTATGAAGAATTTATAAAAGAGATGCGCAATTGCAATTAACACCGATTGCCGGAATTCAAGAGCGATTCTGTGCTTATCTCGACTGAATCCGGTTTTTAGCCTGTTTTTGATATTTGAACAGGCCGGAAACCGGAGAAGAGCGTTATATAACTTGTTTATGTCACCGGATGATAATGTCTCTCATGGTACAACAATCCGGAGTACCGGATTGAAAAACAGCCGGAAAATTCCTTTTATGCAGTCTGGATGTTTCGTGTCTGATAATCTTTGATTGTATAAAACTTGATTTTTGGTGCTCGTTCCGCTTCATAATTGAGCGAAAAATTATTTTCAGCGAGAAATACCGGATCTCCATCAAGATCGGATGCAATAGCATCCCTATGTGTGGCTATGAATTTGTTAAGATCGGCTTTGTCATCAGCCGAAATCCAGCGGCATACAGTAAAGCGTGCCGGTTCAAAACCGACGGGAAGAGAATATTCCACTTTGAGACGCTCGGTCAGAACATCAATTTGTAAAGCGCCGATAACACCGACAATCGACGGCGAACCATCGTCAGGCATAAAGAGTTGAACAACGCCTTCTTCAGCCATTTGTTGCAGAGCTTCTTTAAGCTTCTTTGCCTTCATCGGGTCACCGAGACGGACACGGCGCAAAATTTCCGGAGCAAAATTCGGAACGCCTTTGAAAAGAATGTCTTCGCCTTCTGTCAGCGTATCGCCAATTCGTAACGTTCCATGATTGGGGATTCCCACAACGTCACCGGCATAGGCTTCATCGGCAATCTGGCGGGAGCGGGCAAAGAAAAATTGCGGTGCCGATAGAGTCATGGGTTTTCCGGTACGCACGAGTTTTGCTTTCATGCCGCGGGATAGAATTCCCGAACAAACGCGCAAAAACGCAATGCGATCGCGGTGATTAGGGTCCATATTGGCTTGTATTTTGAAAACAAAACCGGTCATTTTCGGCTCTGTCGCCTCGACAATGCGAGTATCGGCAACTTGTGCACGCGGACTTGGACCATAGGCAACAAGAGCGTCGATAAGATCACGCACACCATAATTCTTCAAAGCAGAACCGAAATAGACCGGTGTCATTTGGCCTTCACGGAACGATTTCAAGTCAAATCTTTTACATGCGTCACGCGCAAGAATAACGCCTTCAACAAAAGCCGCACGATCATGTTCGGGCAGCAATAGAGCTGCTTCTTCAGGCCCGCTGACAGGGCGCGGAGTTTTTTCTTCGTCTTTCTGGCGTACAAGATTGTTATGAAGGTCAAAACTTCCTGCAAAATTTTTGCCCGATCCGATTGGCCATGTTACCGGTGCAGTATCAAGTGCAAGCTTGTCTTCTATTTCGTCCAATATCTCCAATGGGTCGAGTGCCTCCCGATCCATTTTGTTAACGAACGTCACAATCGGAATGTCGCGCATGCGACAGACTTCAAAAAGCTTCAATGTTCTGGGTTCAATACCGCGTGCTCCGTCAAGAACCATGACAGCGCTATCGACAGCCGTCAGTGTACGGTAGGTATCATCGGCAAAGTCTTCGTGCCCCGGTGTATCAAGCAGATTGAATATATGATCTTCATATTCGAATGTCATAACCGAGGTGACAACCGAAATGCCGCGCTCGCGTTCGATTTTCATCCAGTCGGAACGGGTCTGGATACGGTCTTTCTTGGCCTTGACTTCACCTGCAAGCTGGATAGCACCACCGAATAATAACAATTTTTCGGTCAAGGTTGTCTTACCGGCATCAGGGTGCGCGATAATAGCAAATGTGCGGCGCCGCGCGACCTCTTGTGCCTCGTTCATAACTCACTCCTGTTACTTCGTTACCTGCACGACCTGTTTGTTTTGATAACCGGCCGGTCGATAATAAAATTCGGCTTCTTTTACCTCTTTTTTTAAAAAAGAGTGAGGAATTTGTGCCCTCTATCTGAAAATTTTCAATAAATTGGCGGCAAGCTTAAAGCTTGTCTTCAAGAATTGTACCGGATTGTTTCAAAATCATCTTGAAAGGGGTGAAAAGCCCCCTTTCAAGATGATTGCCGTGTCCATCTATTCGTTGACAAGTTTTCCGGCGAGCGCGTCAGCAATCAAGGCTCGCGTTTCATCAATGCCATAAAGAGCAATGAAAGAACCGAAACGCGGTCCCCGTTCCTGACCGATCAGAACTTCATAAAGCATTTGGAAAAATGAAACAGAAACACCGGGCCCCCCGTCAGGGCTTTTTTTGTTGTGGTCCTGATAACGCTCTGTCACGCGGCCAATGTCGAGCAGTGCATTCTGGATTGTGTGGGCATCGGCATCTGCTGGCAAGTGTGCAAGGGTTTGGTCAATTTTTTCCAAAGTTTCGCGTTCGACAGCATCCGGTGCACGGAATTTTTTGGTCGGTTTGACGAAATCATTGAAATAGCGAATGGCAAAACCGACAAGGCTGTCGAGTTCAGGCTGGTTTTCCGGTGTAGCACCCTTGGCGTAACGCGAAATAAAGCCCCATAAGACATCGGCATTCTCGGCATTGGATGCACTGACCAGATTGAGCAACATGGCAAAGGGTACGGGTAAATCCACTTCCGGCGGGTTGCCGTTATGCATATGCCAGACAGGATTGTTCAGCCGGTCTTTCCAGCTTTGCTTCGGATAGGCAGAAAGAAAACTGTAATATTCGTCAACGGCCTTCGGTATCACATCGAAATAAAGCCGCTTGGCAGTTTTCGGTTTCTGGTACATGTAAAGGCCAAGGCTTGAAGTGGGCGCATAAGTAAGCCACTCGTCGATTGTCAGGCCATTACCCTTCGATTTTGAAATCTTCTGTCCTTTGTCATCCAGAAATAGCTCGTAATTAAAGCCTTCCGGCGGTGTCCCGCCAAGAATACGACAAATTTTTGAAGACAAAGCCACAGAATCAATCAGATCTTTACCAGCCATTTCATAATCGATGCCCAAAGCCGTCCAGCGCATGGCCCAATCGGCTTTCCATTGGCATTTGACCTTGCCACCGGTGATTTCGGTTTCAATTTTTTCGCCGGTCTCCGGCTCGATATAGGTGATCGTGCCTTTTTTCGCGTCATGGGCGATCATCGGGACCTGCAAAACTTTTCCCGAAACAGGAGAGATCGGCAAGAATGGCGAATAGGTCGCACGCCGCTCTTCACCCAATGTCGGAATAATGACAGCCATGATCTTATCGTAATTGGCAAGCATTTTGAGGAGCGTTTCATCAAAACGTCCCGAAGTATAATAATCGGTCGCGCTGGCAAATTCGTAATTGAAGCCGAAACGGTCAAGAAAAGCGCGAAGCCGCGCATTATTGGCGGCGCCGAAAGAGGGATAATCTTTCGTAAACGGGTCGGGAACCTGCGTTAAAGGTTTACCAACATAGGTCTCCATCAATGCACGATTGGGGACATTTTCCGGCACTTTGCGCAATCCGTCCATATCGTCGGAAAAACATAACAATTTGGTTTTGACTTTGTTTTCCGTTAAAACGTGAAAAGCGTGGCGTACCATTGTTGTGCGCGCAACTTCACCGAAGGTACCGATATGCGGCAAACCGGACGGCCCGTAACCGGTCTCGAACATGACAGTATCAGGGTAGCCTTTTTTTTCGTAACGTTTGACAATCTTGCGTGCCTCCTCGAACGGCCAAGCTCTGGATTGGGCTGCCGCATCAATGACATCCTGATTAAGATTTTCTGCCATGAAATTGTCTGTTGACATGGGGTTTTATCCTGAATTTGAATCGTTTAAGAAAGCTCTATGGCTCAAACGGCTTTTCGTCAATCATCGGAAGAAAAAAACCGGAAAAAACCTCGAAAGAATACGATCAGGGGGAAGATTATGGAAATATTGACTGCGCAAGAAGCATTAATATACATTATGGTCACTACTTCTGCTGCTGATGCAGCGGTGAGCGACAATGAACTGAAATTGATTAGCGAAATTGTTGCGCGTCTTCCGGTATTTAGTGGGTTCGACGAGGAGCGGCTTGATGCTTTGGCGGCCGAATGTTGTTCTTATCTCGGCCTTGACGATGGACTTGAAAGAATACTTGAAATGACCGGTGCGGCTCTTTCCCCCAGATTGCGTGACACAGCTTATGCCTTGGCTGTTGAAGTTGCGGCGAGCGATCTTGATGTCAGGCAGGAAGAGTTGATGTTCTTACAAATTTTGCGCGAGCATTTCGAGCTTGAAGATTTGACTGTTGCAGCGATTGAACGTTCGGCGCGTATCCGGTTCAGAAAAGCTTGAGACAGTGTTTTTGGACCGCGATGGAATGCATTCGGTCAATCGTTCAAAACTATATAAATATAAGAATTCATGTTTGAACATGACATTCTGACAGTCCAGTCAAAATCCTGTTTGTTAAAGGGCTGTCTATTGATGTGAAATGGTGGAGAATTACTTCTCGTATGGGGAGTAAATTCCGGGGTCCTGATCGTCTTCCGGATTGGTAGCTATATCCTCGTCAAGGGCAGCTTGTCTGAACTGCAATTCCTGATCGTCGAGAAAGTTTTTCAAAGCAATGCTCACACGTGTGGCTGCTTCGCTATTGCTATCAATCATCGCGTCAAGAAAATCCTTTAATGAAATACCGATGAGGTCAAATCCGAGGTCTTTTTCAACGGCCCGAAGATCATAAGTATTTCGGGGAGAATATAGAATTTCTTTCAGATAGGCTGCTGCTTCCTGAATTGGCAAGCCATGCGGTTTTTCAAGGCCGAATTTTTCGGAAAGCAAATAGAGGAGCTTTTCTTCTTCATCCTCGATCTCTTCGGCACTTTTCCGGTTATCCAGAGGTTTGAAGCGATTGGCAACCTGACGTGCGCCATTTTCGGCCTGCGAAGAGGTGCTCGGTGTTACGGCATTGAATGTTTCTGCCAGAGTGTCAGAACTTGAATCACCATCAAGATTCTTTGCACGACGATTTGTAAGCTCTGTAGCCGCCGCTACAGTGACATAAGTTTGCACAGGAATGGGTGGAATCATGGCAAATCCCTTTCCGGCATTGAAAAATAAAAGATAAACGATTGTAGGAAAGCGTGCAATTGTTTTAAAGTTTAATTTTATCGATATAATTTAAAGTCAAAAATTATAATATTTTTCATTTAAATACATATATTTAAAAGGATAGAATATTTAAAAAACATATAATGGATTTTAGGGGTAGAGATATTTTTTAAACTTTTAATTGATAATATTGAATATTATTGATCGTATTTTATGAGAGAAAATCTCTGACTTCGATAAATCGGCTGACATCATTGCGCTTTTCCCTGTTAAAAGCATGGACAAAAATATTTCAACCGGTCGGACACAAAGGAAAATGTGCCCCTGCATGTTGTCGGCAAGGCTTGCGTGATAAACATGTTTTCAAGTTCCAAACGAAGAAAGTATGTTGATTTCTTGTCGGTTTCATGTGTTTGTTTGGCTAAAGGAGAATGAACATGAAGCCAATATTCATCCAGTTGCAATGTGCACCGGGTACAGCTTACGACGTTGCCGATATACTTTATGAGCGCGAGATCGTTTCGGAACTCTATTCCACAAGTGGCGAATTCGAGCTTCTGGCAAAGATCTATATCGAAGAGGGCAAGGATATCGGTAAATTCATCAATGACAACATTCTTGATATACCCGGTATCACGCGATCTTTGACAACACTGACATTTACTGCATTCTAAATCCGGATTAAACGGAGAATGGGCAGGAAGAGCCGGAGCAGCTTATGCGGTCGGTAAAACTTCATCTTTCGCGGTTTGTGCTGGTTTTTGCGATTACTGTTCAATCAGTCGTGATGGCGCAGGCTGCTTTAATCGGCCTCGATGCTGCCGGAAAATCCTATGGCGGCATAATTTGCTCGGCATCAGGCGCTAGAAAAAGCTTGCCAACAGGACATGCGCCAATGCCGGCTTGTTGTGTCGGCGGGTGCATTCTTTCTGCAGCACTGCAAATATCCCGACCCGATGATAACTTCCTTGAAATATCGGAGCGGTCAAGCGAGCCGATTGGCATTTTATTGGCATTGTCACTTCTTGGGCACTATAATTTTTGCCTATATGACGCACGCTCGCCGCCACATAGATTTTCCTGAACAGATTTTATTGTCCGTCGATCGTTACTTTTTGGTCTACACACAAAACTTCACGTGTAGCGGTCATCCGGAATTTTTTAGTAATCGAATTTTATTCCGAATATCAGGAGTTATTTATGTCTTACGCTTTTCAAAAATGCTCGATTTCAATCAGAACAAGCTTTGCTGTTCTCGCAGCTTTTGCCTGTTTGTTTCTATCTTTGTCGCTCGGTAGTGCTTTTGCCAATGAGTATAAAATTGGTGATATTGAAATTACCAATGTCTGGGCACGAGCGACCCCGAACGGGGCAAAAGTTGCCGGTGGTTTTTTCACCATCGTCAATCATGGTAAAGAAGCCGATAGGCTGGTGTCTCTCTCGTCGGAATTGTCCGATAAAGCACAAATCCATTCCATGGAAATGGCTGATGGTATCATGAAAATGCGCCATCAGGCGGATGGTGTGGTCATTCCGGCCGGTGGAACAGTCGAATTCAAACCGGGTAGCTTCCACGTCATGTTTATGGATCTCGACAAAACCTTGAACAAAGGTGACGAGTTCAAGGCAAAAATGGTTTTTGAAAAAGCCGGCACTGTCGATGTCGTCTTTACTGTTTCGGGCATTGGTGCACAAGCACCGGATTCAATGCATGCCAATCATGAAGAACATCAGCATTAAAAACTGCTTTTAGAATTAAAGTTTTTGCGAAAAAATAAAATGCGTGGCGGAATTTTGTCACGCATTTCTCTTGATCGAGATTTTTATTCAAGTTTTTAAAAGTAATCACCAATTTAAAGCCATTGCCGCGCAAAGTTTTCACGTGAAACGCTTCCATTATAGTCGGGCGGCCGCCTTCATGGAGTAAGCTTCAATAACGAGATTTCCATTTTACCCGACAGGTGTAATACGTCGCAAAGTCAGGTTGATACGGCCGGGAACTTTCAAAAGTGTAGAAGTTTCCGGATAAATCCGGTCAACACCATGAAACGCAAGACGCATATCGCCGCCGAATATAATAACATCACCGCTATTCAACCGTAAGGAATGGGTTTTTCCGCCTTTGACTGGCGTTCCGACACGAAAGAGACACGTATCGCCCAAAGAAATCGAGATAACAGGTGCGGCAAGTTCACCTTCATCCTTGTCCTGATGCATTCCCATGCGTGCGTCCGGCGAATAGAAGTTGATGAGGCAGGCTTCCGGCGGAGCAGAAAATCCGGATAATTTTTGCCATAACTCTAGGAGTTGTCGGGGAATTTCCGGCCATGGTTTTTGCGTTTGAGGATGTGTTTCCTGATAGCGATAGCCGCGATCTTTGTCGGTAACCCAGCCGAGTTTTCCGCAATTGGTTTGCCGGACACTCATCGGCTTTCCGGTCTTTGGCATTCTGGGAACAAATAATGGCGCTTGCCGGACGATTTCTCTCACTTCGTCAACCAGATTTTCCTGATCGGTGCGATTGAAATAGTTCGGAAAATAATCAAAGCCGTAAAAATCCATCCTTTGAAAATAAACAGACTCTGACGGCTCTTCAAGATGGTGAACATCATTCGCCGTGCTCAAGCACCGAAAAGATCACGATCCTTCAAGCCCCTATATAATGCTATGGAATTTGATATATCAGCTTGGCTTTTCCGCTTTTGTAAATGGTTGCAGTTGAGTGGAATTTTTTAAAAAACAGAAAAATTGCAGCGGATAAAGGCTTATATAGTGACGCTTTATCAGGCAAATTTGACATGAGCAAATGGTGGCCAGGATCGGGCCACTCTGTCAGAGAAACAGATTTATCAATCTGTATTTTTGACAGGCAAACATTATGTCCTGTCGGGAAAACCTGTCTGGAATGGCTGTTCTTGTTTTTCAGCGATAGTCCGGCCAAACTTCATAGATGTCATCCCGAAAATCGTTTCACACTTTTCGGGATGGGTTTTGGTTACCGGCGCATCTTGTCCGAAAACCGTTTCACACTTTTCGGGATGGGTTTTTGAGTGCCCGCGCATCTTATCCGAAAACCGTTTCACACTTTTCGGGATGAGTTTTAAGTGCCCGCGCATCTTATCCGAAAACCGTTTCACACTTTTCGGGATGAGTTTTAAGTGCCCACGCATCTTGTCCGAAAACCGCTTCACACTTTTAGGGATGGGTTTTTGAGTGCCCGCGCATCTTGTCCGAAAACCGTTTCACACTTTTCGGGATGCGCGGGGTATGCGGTGTAATAAAATAATCAAGCCTGATTGAGGTCGGGGATGCGCAGCTTTTGGCCGGGGAAGATTTTTTCAGGCGATTTCAACATAGGCTTGTTTGCCTCGAAAATAATCTTGTTTTTGTCGCCATGACCTTTTCCATAAACTTCTTCAGCAATCTTCCACAAAGTGTCACCCTTTTTCACTTCATAAAAATGCGGTTCTGCCGGTTGTGAACCTGACGATTGTGTGGCAGCAGAGGCTGAAGATGTTTGCGAAGTGCCTGATTGTGCTGTTTGATTGCTTGCCGGTTTTTGGCCGTTTTCTACTTTGAGATTATCGGTATTAACCGATTCAATGCTGTGAAGGTTGCCGACTGCAAGAATTGCTTTTTCAAGTGTTGTCTGATCTTTGACAGCGCCGGTCAGAATTGCTTTGCCGTTCTCGACCGCGACTTTCACATTCTCTGTTCCAAGATTAAGGCCATCCAAAGCTGTTTTAATGCTTTGTGCGTCAGGGGCTTGTTCCCCAAGGCCAAGTTTTTCGCCAACCGATTTTACGAAATTAAAAAGTCCCATTGCATTCTCCTTTCAAGAAAATGCGCGTCTTGCCCTTTTGAGGCGGAGCGGCACATCGTTAGAGCGGAAGCGTGTGTTCCGGCTTTCATTCAAAAGACATAGAGCAGGAATTTAGATTTCAATCCTTGGTTACTTTTGAACGAGCCTTTTTCACTTCCGAACGAATGCTTTTGGCTTTTAATCTTCGCTCGATCGAACCTTTGGTCGGTTTTGTTTTACGTCGCTTTGGCGGTCGTGGTTCGGCCGCTTTTTTGACGAGTGAAACCAGTCTTTCCCGCGCATCTTGCCGGTTTTTTTCCTGCAAACGAAAACGCGATGCTTCGATGAGAATTTCGCCGTCTTTCGTTGCTTTTTGTCCGGCCAATTTTATGAGGCGGGTAAATATATCGTGGGGCAGACCGGCCCGATAGGCGAAAAAGCGTAATTGTACAGCCGTGGCAACCTTGTTGACATTTTGTCCTCCAGGTCCCGAAGCACGAATAAAGCTTTCCGCAATATCGCTTTCGCGTATGCGGATTTTCGCACTGATAAAAAGTTCACCTGTATCGCTTTTCATTTGTGCGATTATAACGTCGAAACGCCAATAAAAAAGCCCGGTAAAAGTAACCGGGCTTTCATTTGATTATTTATTTATTTTTGAACTCAGGCCTTGGGGGCTGCGTTTTTCACATCATCATCAACATGCGGAATGAATTTCTCGAAGTTTTTGATGAACATGCCCGCAAGCTTCTTGACCTGTTCGTCATAGGCGGCTTTGTCTTTCCATGTCGAACGGGGATCAAGAATTGCTGAATCAACTCCGGCAACTGCTTTCGGTACCATAAAACCGAAATTTTCATCCTTGCGGAATTCGACATTTTTAAGCGAACCGTCCAATGCAGCATTCAGCAATGCGCGGGTTGCCTTGATTGGCATACGGCTGCCAACGCCGTAAGGACCACCGGTCCAACCGGTATTGATGAGCCAGCAATCAACATGGTGTTCGGCAATTTTCTTGCGTAACAGATTGCCATAGACAGAAGGATGACGCGGCATGAATGGTGCACCAAAGCATGTCGAGAACGTTGCTTCCGGTTCGGTGACACCTTTTTCGGTCCCTGCAACCTTGGCTGTATAGCCGGACAGGAAGTGGTACATGGCTTGTGCCGGTGTGAGTTTGGCAATCGGCGGGATAACGCCAAAAGCATCGGCTGTCAGCATGATGATGTTTTTCGGTTGTCCACCTTTGCCGGTTTTACTTGCATTATCGACAAAATAGATCGGATAGGCGGCACGTGTATTTTCAGTCAGAGAACCGTCATTGAAATCCGGCTCGCGATCTTTGTCGAGAACGACGTTTTCAAGAATAGTACCGAAACGCTGGGTTGTGGAATAGATAACCGGTTCCGCTTCAGCCGATAGACGGATGACCTTGGCATAACAACCGCCTTCAAAATTGAAGACGCCGTCATTGCCCCAACCATGTTCGTCATCGCCGATCAATGTGCGGCTTGCATCGGCCGAAAGTGTTGTTTTGCCGGTTCCTGAAAGCCCGAAGAAAACAGCGGTATCGCCTTTTGGCCCTTCATTGGCTGAAGAGTGCATTGGCATAACGCCTTTTTCCGGCAGAATATAGTTCAATGCGGTGAAGACCGACTTTTTCATTTCGCCGGCATAGGATGTGCCGCCAATCAGAACGATAAGCCGTGTAAGATCACAGGCAATGACTGTCTCGGAACGTGTTCCATGACGCTTCGGATCAGCACGGAAAGACGGCAGATTGATAATCGTCATCTGCGGAACGTATGATTCCAGTGCTTTTTCATCCGGACGGATGAGGAGGTTGCGGATGAAAACGGCGTGCCAGGCATATTCGGAGGCAACGCGTGCTCTGATCGAGTTTTCATGATCCGCACCGCCGATAAGATCTTCAACAAACAGATCGCGTCCTTTGGCATGTTCGACAAAATCGGCAAACAACTGGTCAAAATGTTCCTGACTCATCGGTTTGTTGTTGTCCCACCAGATATTGGGTTCGGTTTCTTTTGTGCGAACGATAAACTTGTCTTTTGCTGAACGGCCGGTAAATTGGCCTGTATAGGCAACAAGCGCTCCTTCGGCTGTCAACTTCGCTTCGTTGCGACGAATTGCTTCTTCATAAAGAAAAGGCGGTTTCAAATTGTAGTAAACATTGCCCAAATCTTTAAAACCGAAGCTTTTGAGTGAAGCCTTTGGATTGAATATGCCAGTCTCTTTCATAGTACCTCCGCTATTGCCCTTAAAAGCAACAAATGGCCCACACGATTGTGAGTGTTTCCTCCTAAAATCAGAAAAAATATTAAATATCAAATATTTAATCGATTTAAAAAAATTTAATTTTTTTAAAAGATGCAGTTAATGAAACTTCACCATGTGACCCGCGTTTATCCTGACGTAACAAAGAAAGGCATTTTTCGTTATTGAATCAAAGACTTTCGTGATCTCTGCCACAATTTGTACCACATTTGTTTTGCAAAAGCGTTCAAGACACCCATATAAAGAAAACATATGTGTAAAAATAAACAGCGACGTTTCAAACATTGAATGGAATGTTGCAGCAAAAATAAAACCGCAAGAAAGAGTCGGAAAACTATGAAAGATATTGCAACCACGACACAGACAATTGCACTTGTCGATGACGATCGCAACATTCTGACATCGGTGTCGATAGCCCTCGAATCGGAGGGCTACCGCGTAGAGACCTACACGGATGGTGCTTCAGCCCTTGAAGGTTTGACAGCAAGACCCCCCAATCTTGCAATCTTCGATATCAAGATGCCCCGGATGGACGGTATGGAGCTGTTGCGGCGCTTGCGCCAGAAGTCCGATCTGCCGGTTATTTTTCTCACCTCGAAGGATGACGAGATCGACGAGCTTTTCGGCCTGAAAATGGGGGCGGATGATTTTATCACCAAGCCGTTTTCCCAACGCCTTCTCGTCGAACGTGTCAAGGCGGTTCTAAGACGTGCGGCGGCTCGCGGCGAACCGGTCAAGGCCAATACCCAGGCCGCTACTTCGATTGAACGCGGCGATCTTGTTATGGATCAGGAGCGCCACACGTGCACATGGAAAGGTGAACCGGTTATTTTGACGGTTACCGAGTTTCTTATTTTGCAGGCACTTGCACAGCGCCCAGGAGTGGTTAAAAGCCGGGATTCGCTCATGGATGCTGCTTATGACGATCAGGTTTATGTCGACGATCGCACCATTGACAGCCATATCAAAAGGTTGCGCAAAAAGTTCAAGCAGGTTGATAACGATTTTGAAATGATTGAAACTCTTTACGGAGTTGGCTACCGGTTTCGTGAGGTATAAAGCCGGTAATGAGATATAACGATTGTCCCGCCGATCAAAACCGGTTTATTTGGTGATTGGCGGGATCGTTACGGTTATTAACAGTCGGCAAAAGCATGTGTTCCGGCATATGCCTTTGCTCTGAAAGGTGCGGGCGACCGGATGGTTTCCGAGGAAGCAACAGCGGGTAAAGACGAAAAAGCAGAACAGGTAAAGCGTTCTCGCAAGACCTCCCGTTTCGGGCGCTTGCGCAGGCGTGGCCATTATCTTTTCGAGCAACTTCTCTTTTCAAGTCTGACACGTCGTATCGTTATTCTCAACCTTGCAGCACTTTGTGTGCTTGTTGTCGGCATTATGTATCTTAATCAATTCCGTGATGGGTTGATTGATGCAAAAATAGAATCCTTACGCACACAAGGGAAAATTATTGCCGGTGCCATTGCCGCTTCGGCAACGGTTGACACCAATTCTATTCTGATTGATCCGGAAAAGCTGATGGAGTTGCAGGCAGGCGAAAGTATAACGCCGAAAGCGGAATCGACAGAAAATTGGGATTTTCCGATCAATCCGGAACGTGTTGCACCATTATTGCGCAATGTCATTTCGCCAGAGACAACGCGTGCCCGCATTTATGATAGAGATGCCAACCTGCTTCTTGATTCAATGGTGCTCTATTCGAGCGGTCAGGTTTTAAGTTATAATCTTCCTCCCATTGCAGAAGACAAACCCGGTATTCTGGAACGGTTCAGAAATTGGCTCACCAATACGATTTATGGAAACGATATTGTTGTCGATAAAGATCAGTTGGGTGGAAATGGCGCGGTCTATCCGGAAGTTGTCAAAGCAATGAACGGAATTCTGGCAACCGCACAACGGCGCAACTCGCAAGGTGAACTGGTTGTTTCCGTTGCCGTACCGGTGCAACGCTATCATTCTGTGGTCGGTGTCTTGTTATTGTCGACAGCGGGATCCGATATTGACAATATTGTAACGGCGGAACGGCTTGCAATTTTCAAAGTTTTTGCGGTTGTTGCGGCTGTGCTTCTCGTTCTCTCGCTGTTTCTTGCATATACGATTGCAAATCCCTTGCGCAAATTGTCGGCGGCGGCTGACCGTGTTCGTCATGGCACCAACAAACGTGTTGAAATTCCGGATTTTTCCGACAGGCAAGATGAAGTCGGGCATCTGTCAACATCAATCCGCGATATGACCGATGCGCTCTACACTCGTATCGAGGCAATCGAACAATTTGCAGCCGATGTCAGCCACGAATTGAAAAATCCGCTCACGTCGCTTAGAAGTGCAGTGGAAACCTTGCCACTTGCCAAAACGCATGAGGCGCGCGAACGGTTGTTCGATATTATCCAGCAGGATGTGCGCCGTCTTGATCGTCTCATTACCGATATTTCGGATGCATCGCGGCTTGATGCGGAACTTGCACGCGAGACATCCGATAAAGTGGATATGGTTGCTTTGCTTGATAATATTGTAAGAGCATCGAGAGAAGTGCGTCGCAACAAGGTTTCGGCAACCATCGAACTCGAAATAAAGCCGCGTAATGGAGGCAAAAAATATATCGTCGCAGGCCATGATCTCCGTTTGGGGCAGGTGGTATCCAATCTGATTGAAAATGCACGTTCTTTTATTCCTCCCGAAAACGGAAAAATAAAACTTGCTATGCATGCCGAAGGTTCAAAACTGATATTGACGGTGGAAGATAATGGTCCGGGAATTCGTGCCGAAAAAATCGACCGGATTTTTGAACGCTTTTATACAGATCGTCCGGGTGCCGAGTCATTCGGTAAAAATTCGGGGCTTGGACTTTCGATAAGTCGCCAGATTATTGAAGCGCATAATGGGACTTTGACAGCGGAAAATATCTATTCCGACAAAGACCCTGATAAAAAACTGGGCGCACGTTTTATTATCGTCTTGCCACTCGAAAAATAATAATTCCCTTTTAAAACAAGGAACAGATTGTGTCCGAAAGCGCTGAACATCCCCTCACACTTCACGCAAATTGTCTTATCCTTGGGGAGAAAGGTGTTTTACTTACCGGAGCTTCCGCATCCGGTAAATCGGCACTTACTCTCGCTTTGATTGAACGCGCCTCATGGGCGGGGCATAATGGCTGTCTTGTCAGTGATGATTATACGCGATTATTCCCGCAAGACGGAAAGCTTTACGGACAAGTGCCGGAAGAACTTGCCGGTGGCATAGAAATCAGGGGAGCCGGTCTTTATCAAATGCCTTTCCGCAGAGAAACGGCAATAGACTTCATAGTTTTATTATCAAATGATGGCGAGCGCTATCCTTCGGGTAAGACAATAACCTATTGTGGTATAAAACGCCCGCTTTATACTCTTCCGACTTTCGATCGTGCAGATGCGATCACCATTTGTCAGGCGATTGAAGCATTTTGTTTCAAAACAGCTTGGAAGAAATGAATTTAGCCAGTTAAATCATGTTGAAAAACAATATTTTTCTTGCGTGGATAAAGATTTTTCTTGGCAGGGAAGAAAACCCCTGCCACAATAAAGAACTTACTGTTGATTTCCAAGTGACAAAACAGTTGGGGCGCTGGTGACAGGAGCATTGTGAATGATCGGACTCGTGCTTGTAACGCACGGCAGATTGGCTGAAGAATTTTTACATGCGGTCGAGCATGTTGTAGGTCCTCAGGAGAAATTTGCCACCGTGTGTATTGGCCCTGATGATGATATGGATCAACGTCGAAATGATATTGTAGAAGCTGTCGCCTCGGTCGATGGTGGACAAGGTGTCATCATTCTGACTGATATGTTTGGTGGAACGCCTTCCAATCTTGCTATTTCAATCATGCAGGAAGGCAAGATTGAAGTGATTGCCGGTGTCAATTTGCCAATGCTTATCAAACTCACATCAGTGCGCCAATGTAATGATATTGAATTGATCGACGCATTGAAAGCCGCTCAGGATGCCGGAAGAAAATATATCAATGTTCCAAGCATGTTGTTATCGGACGAATAGATAAACAGTTCTGTGCGGGAAAAATGGACATTTCTTTCAAAAGACAATTGGTTATCTCTAACAAACGCGGTCTTCATGCGCGTGCATCGGCAAAGTTTGTCCAGACCGTCGATGCATTTGATGCTGTTGTGGAAGTCGAAAAAGACGGGCAGACAGTCGGCGGCAATTCGATCATGGGGTTAATGATGTTGGCTGCTTCTCAAGGCAGTCATATTGACGTTACAACCCATGGTAAGGAAGCCGTCGAAGTGCTTGATGCACTTGAAAAACTCGTGAATGACAAATTCGGCGAAGAGAGCTGAAAATTTTGGTTCAACGTTTGGAAATCGGATCATTGATGTAAAATCCGGCGAATGGACATATCGTGGCGGTCAAAACATTTTCATCAGTTCACTTGCTTATATAAAACAGGCCGAATGCTTATATATTTTGTTTCCTGAATTTATTTTCTGGTAGATCAAAACATTCACGTAAAAACATTCATTTCAAAAAAACTACTTCGACATTTCTATTCTGCTCCGGTCGTGGCTGGTTCTTTGTGAAAATTTCATGACGCCCCGATCTCCAATTTCCATGTTGGGGGGAAGAGAATTTATCTTTCAGGATATATTCGGGGTTAATTAAACACAGTCATGATAACGGGTGACCGTTTGGCAGATTTGGGCAGAAAATTCTCCAACTCTTGTTAGCGAGTGCCGGCAATAGAAGGGGTAAGAATTTTCGGGGTCATGACCTTCGTTTGAAGCTTTGGTTATCAATCATGGGGCCTCTTGCATGAAACGGAAAAGGCGGGGAAATTGCTACCAATCAGGCGAATGTGCATTAAATGGAAATCGTTATAAGATAACTTAAAACAGCAATGCGATTTTTAAAAGGTTGACGGATGCTCCTTCATTCAATTGATGTTATCGGCACTTTTGTTTTTGCGTTGAGTGGTACCAGTGCCGGTATCCGGCGAGGTTTCGATTTTTTTGGTGTTTTTGTCGTTGCAATGGCTACCGCTTGCGGTGGTGGAATCATGCGCGATTTGTGTCTGGGGGCAACACCACCTGTCGGACTGACCGATGTCGAATATCTGCTCGCAATTATCGGTGCAGTATTGCTCGGCATTTTTTGTCAGGAACTGATTATGCGTATGGAAAAACCCACTCTTTGGCTTGATGCTTTGGGTCTCGGTTTTTTTGCCGCATTCGGTTCGGACAAAGCCTATCAGATAACCGGCAATATCCAGATAGCAATCATTCTCGGATGTGCGAGTGCTGTAGGAGGGGGGTGTGTACGCGATATTTTGACCGGTCGCACACCGATAATTTTTAGCAAGGAAATTTATGCAAGCGCCGCGATTGTCGGCTCGACTATTGTTCTTTTAGGGTCGGCAAGGCTTATATCGCCAACCATTGCCATATGGGCAGCAATTGCGGTTTGTACCTTTATCCGCATTATATCAATGCATTATCAGATCAATCTTCCACCGATTACATTGAAAACGCCAAATCGCCCGAAATAGACTGCATGTCGTGGACAGATTCCAACTTGACGTTTGTTGACAGCCGGCTTTCCGAAGTCCATCTTTTGATTGGAAAATACGAAAGGAAAATCAGTAATGGAAGAAATCCGTTCAACACGCATTGTGCTCTCGTCCCGTCCGCACGGACTCCCTGTTAAAGACAATTTTGCTTTTGAAACAGTCAAGCTTCCGGAACCGAAGAGTGGCGAAGTGTTGATAAAGATCATTTATCTTTCACTGGATCCTTATATGCGCCAACGTATGTCGGATGAGCCTTCCTATGATAAGCCGGTTGCTATCGGTGATGTCATGATCGGTGGTACTGTGGGGGAAGTTGTCATTTCCAACCACAAAGATTTCAAGAAAGGCGACAAGGTTCTCTCGGCAAGCGGCTGGCAGAGTTACAGCATAGAAAAAGGTGAAAACTTAAAAAAACTCGACAATTTTGACGCGCCACTATCAACCGCTTTGGGTATTCTTGGTATGCCGGGTTTTACAGCCTATGCCGGAATGCGTAACATCGGTAAACCGAAAAAGGGCGAGACGGTGGTTGTTGCCGCAGCAACCGGAACTGTCGGGTCCATGGTCGGGCAACTCGCGAAAATCGCTGGTGCCAAGGCAGTCGGCATTGCCGGTGGTCCGGAAAAATGTGCTTTTGGCCATGATGTGTTGGGTTTTGATGTCATGCTCGACCACAAAAGCAGCGATTTTGCCGAACGTCTCGCCAAGGCCTGCCCGGAAGGTATTGACGTTTACTATGAAAATGTCGGCGGAAAGGTGTGGGACGCAGTGTTTCCCCTTTTAAATCCTTTTGCCCGTATACCTGTTTGTGGTTTGATCGCCCAATATAACGGCGTCAAGAATGCGAGCCACGATGTTGACCGCTTACCGGAATTGATGAGAACGATTCTTATAAAAAGCTTGCTTGTTCGCGGTTTTATCGAGCGGGAATTCGAGCAGCAAAGACCTGAATTCATTGTTCAGGCACAAGAATGGTTGAAAAAGGGTCACCTTAAATATCGTGAAGATATTACTGAAGGTTTGGAAAACGCACCGGAAGCATTTATCGGCCTTCTTCAGGGTAAAAATTTCGGTAAAGTCATCATCCGTTTATAGTAGCGCTTGAAGCTTGATAATGGTGCTGCCAGATAGCACCATTATTCGGGGACTTTTCAAAATCCTTTTGAAGAGCCTTCAATAGAAACCGATCGGGAAATAACGCAGATAAAGTTCGGTGAGCTTTCCTTTGCGCTCCAGTGATTTCAACGCATAATTCAACGCTTCGGCAAGTTGCGGATTATTTTTTTGAACCGCTATTCTAAGGCCGCTTTGTAAAAATTGCGGAGCAATATAAGCGCCTCCAACAAATTGGCAGCAATTTTCCGATTGAGGGTCATTCAACCATTGCGAGAATGCCATACCGTCGCCGAATGCAAGATCAATGCTTTTGGCTTTCAAAGCAGCTTGCAGGCTTTCATTATTTACGAATGTTTGCCATTTAACTCCGGGAAAATAGGCAGCAAAAAGTGCTTCGTGAGCGCTCTTTTCCACGATACCGATTTTGTATTTTTTTAAGCTTTTTCCTACCGGTTCGGTAAGACTTACATTTCCGGAGCCAATAAAACGGGCAGGAAAACGCAAATAACTTTGGGTAAAAATCAGGCTTTTGGCTGTTTCAGGTGTTTCGTTCATGCCGGCGATAATGGCTTCCCCCCCATTGTTATTGATATGGGGGATAAGTTCGTCCCAAGGCACAGCCTCTACTTCGCAAACCTGTTCGAGCTTCAATTCCGTGCAAATGGCACGAAAAAGATCAATATTATATCCGGAGAGTCGCCCCGTTTTATCAACAAAATTGAACGGCGGAAAATCGACAGTTGTAAGAAATCTAAGGCGCGGAAGTGTGCCAAGATCAGGGTGATTGAGCCGTTCCTGAGCATCAAAAAAATGTGGCAAGGCCACGCTATCGGCAGCTTCCCCCGTTGTCGAGAAAACAACGAGACACAAAAAACCGAACATTGCGGATAATGACTTTTTATGATGCAGCATAGTGATTATCCGCATAACATAAATATTCCGGCATCAATATGAAAAAATAGGCATTGTTGCCGTCAATGCCTATTCTGTTTCATTCTTCAGATGAGATTTTCACTGGCGTGGCGCAAAAAATCCGGACCGACGCCAATAATTTTTTCATCCTCCGGACCGATTGCCGAAATATTACGATCAGCATAAGGGATAGAGAGAAGAACACGGCGGATCACCGCAAGGCGTGCACGTCTTTTATCGTTGGATTTGACAATTGTCCAAGGAGCCATGGCGGAATGGGTACGTTCTATCATGCGGTCGGCAGCTTTTCCGTATTCATCCCAAAGCGTAATCCCCGCTTCGTCCATTTTCGAGAACTTCCAGTGTTTTAGCGGGCTATGGCGGCGTTCATGGAAACGTTTCAATTGCATTTCCTGCCCGATGTCGAGCCAGATTTTGAAAAATCTTATACCGTCCGAAACAATCAATTTTTCAAAGGTCGGGGCTTCGGCAAGAAATGTTTCAACCTGGGCGGGGCTGGCAAATTTCATCACCGATTCGACACCGGCGCGGTTATACCATGAACGGTCGAATGTGACGAATTCTCCGTGTGTCGGAAAATGACGTACGTAACGCTGGAAATACCACTGACCACTTTCTGTTTCGTCGGGTTTCGGCAAAGCGACGTTGCGCGCAGTACGGGGGTTCATATATTGGCGGAGTGTAAAAATTGTACCGCCTTTACCGGCAGCATCACGCCCTTCAAACAGAGCAACCACCCGCTCGCCGGTTTCAAGAAGCCAGGACTGCAATTTGACAAGTTCGATTTGTAAAGCTTGCAGTGTTTCTTCATATTCCTTACGGGGCATTTTTTTGTCGTAAGGATAGTTGCCTGATGTCAAAGCATTTTTTTCAATCCATTCGGGAAGCTTCGGTTCGTTAACATCGAAGACGCGCTTTTTTCCCGCAACTGTTAATTTGATGCCCGCATCATCTTTTTCGTGTTTTGACTGGTCTGTTTTTTTCGATTTCTGAGCCACAATAATTCCCTTATTAATAGACAACCGTTTCCGAACAGAAAGTTGAAAAACAATTATTGAAACCGGTTGGAAGCCTTGTACAAAATAAAAATCCCTCTGAGCGAAATGTGCCGGGCACAAAAAAACACCCAATGGAAGGACTATAAAACTTCATATTCAAAAAAGAAAATGCCTTTTGGTCTTTTTGTTGAAAAATATAGACTGTTTTCACAGATTGCGGTTAAAGTCGCCTGAGGAGGTAAAAACTATACTGGAAATGTTATGTTATTTTCTTGGAAGAAGTGGCTGTTTTTTTCAAAATTGCTTCAAAATAATCGGCTATCGTCGATTGAATGCTATGTGGGTGAGGCGGCTATTTGAAGAAAACTATTTTTGGCAAGCGTTCCGGTCAATGAATGATCGGCACCGACAGGTGAAAGATCAGCACCGACATATGATAATTTCGGGAAACAAAATTTTCGAGGCCGCCATTTTCGCTCATAAAAAGAGTTTTTCGCCTGAAAACCGGAGGCTCTTTTTTAAAAAAATATTGTGACAGGTATTTCTGTTGAACAAACGAAAAATTTTACCGGATTTGATTTTTTAAAAACACATATGATTATCTGGCAATCTTGTAAAAACCGCCTTCTGTTGAAATCAATAATCCACTTTCGTCAGATAAAGGCCGGAAGGTGGAGCAACCATGCCGCAGCGGCTGCGATCTTTGGCATTCAATGCATCTTCAAGGTCATCTGCCGTCCAACGGCCAACGCCCACTTCCATCAAACTTCCGGCAAAAGATCGTATCTGGTTATGAAGGAATGAACGTGCGCTTGCATAAATATGGATTTCATCGCCAATGCGTTTGACATCAAGCTGATCCAGCGTTTTGACCGGACTCTTGGCCTGACATTCGCTTGAACGAAATGTGGTGAAGTCGTGAAGTCCCAGAAGCCGTTTTGCCGCCTCGTCCATTTTTTCCGCATCCAGTTTTTTAGGAAACCACCAGACCCGGTTTGCTTCAAGAACTGCGGGTGCGCGCCGGTTCAAAATGATGAAATGATAATGGCGTTTTCGGGCAGAAAAACGTGCATCGAAATCCTGACTTGCACTTTCCGATTTTAAAATCGCGACATTTTCCTTGTTTAGCGTCAAATGTGCATTGATGGCATCCCGCACCCTGTCGGGTCTCAAATCTTTTTCAAGATCGACATGGGCAACCTGACCGGTTGCATGAACGCCCGCATCGGTGCGTCCGGCTCCAAAAACGGTTACCTTTTCTCCGGAAAAAGCAAAAACAGCCTCTTCAATGGCGGCTTGAACAGTTCTTAAGCCATCCTGTCTTTGCCACCCGCAATAATTGGTTCCATCATATTCGATTGTTAATTTGTAGCGCGCCATATCAATAAACTTGAGTGACATGAAAGCCATGCAAGAAAGTACCGGCATCCATGGCTTTTCCGCCGGATTTTTGCAAGCGTGTAATTTGTAAACGTCCCTCGCCACAATGGATTGTCAAGGTTTCAGGGTCGACATGGCCGACACCAAGAGAAGAACCATCAACAAGTTTAGCTTTTAATAACTTGACGCGTTCTTTTTTGCCGGAAAATTCCATTTCGCACCAGCTTCCCGGAAAAGGCGATAGCCCGCATATACGTTTTTGCAGCTCTTTTGCCGGTTTTGACCAGTCAATGCGGGTTTCATCCTTGGTGATTTTTTTGGCATAAGTCGCCCCTTCCGATTTCTGGGGGGTCAATGCGAGATCACCTTGTTCCAGTTTTTCCATGGCTTCAACCATGAGAGGAGCGGCAATTTTTTCCAACTCGTCATAGAGTTCGCCTGCAGTCATATCGGGGGCAATGTCGATTGATTTGGAAAGTGCAACCGGGCCGGTATCAAGGCCTTCATCCATTTTCATAATCATCATACCGGTTTTTTTATCACCGGCCATAATTGCGCGCTGGATGGGAGCAGCACCACGCCAACGTGGCAAAAGTGAAGCATGTCCGTTAAAACAGCCAAAGCGCGGCGCTTCAAGAATGGCTTTTGGCAATAAAAGTCCATAAGCCACAACAATTGCTGCATCCAGCTTGAATGACGAAAAACGTTCCTGTTCTTGCCGGTCTTTCAAACTTTTGGGAGTGAGAACCTCAATGCCGAGTTTTTCGGCAGCAGAGGCAACCGGTGTAGGGGTAAGCTCCAATCCGCGCCGGCCTGCCGGACGCGGCGGCTGACTATAGACAGCCACAATCTCGTGGCCTGCTTTATGAAGAGCTTCAAGGACAGGAACCGAAAATTCCGGCGTTCCCATAAAGGCAAGCCGCAAAGACATTACAATCGCGCTCCGCTTTGTGCCTTTTCTTTGGCCAGTTTTTTAAATTTGCGAATGACCATATCACGTTTCAATCTGGATATATGGTCGATAAACAGAACGCCATTGAGGTGGTCAATTTCGTGTTGCAAACAGGTTGCGAGCAATCCGTCCGCCTCGATTTCATTCTCTTGACCCTCGCGATCAAGATAGCTTACGCGCACACGTTTCGGCCGCTCCACTTCCGCATAATAGTCGGGAATGGAAAGGCAGCCTTCTTCATAAACATTCGGCTCGTCGGAGCGCCACAAAATTTCCGGATTTATGAAGACTTGTGGTGCCTTGGGTTCATCTTTACCGGCAACATCAATCACCAATAAACGTAACGGTTCACCAATCTGGATTGCTGCCAATCCGATGCCGGGCGCTTCATACATTGTTTCCAACATATCATCGGCCAATTTTTGCAACGGCTTATCGACGCGCTCGACCGGTTTGGAAACCTTGCGCAAAATAGGATCAGGGAGAATAACTAAAGGTTTTATCGACATAAAGAAGAGGTAATCAATCACATTTCATACGTCAATGTGATATTGTTGATTTTCTCAGCCTTTTGATCGCTTTGTGACCGGAAAACCGCTAATCTTGAAAAATGTTTGATTCGACTTCACAACCTTTAATCACAATTGCAGGTTTTGCTTTTAATCTGATGGATAGCCTGCTTGTGATCCTTGCTGCCATTCTCGTTATTCTGGTTATTACAATTATTGGCGCTAACAGGCGGCGATCGGTTCTTGATACACAGGTTGCAGAACGGGCAAGAGACGCCGAAATCCACATGAACGAACTGTTGAAAACACAAGCCGAAATGCAAGGACGCATGCAAACAATGGCAGAGATCTTCGGCCGCCGTCAGGCCGAACTCAACCAGTCGATTCGTGAACAATTGACCGGCATGAGCAATAATCTCGGCCAGACAATCAATGCCCAGACAAAATCGACACACGAAAATCTTGCCAGATTACAGGAAAGATTGGCCGTTATTGACACGGCGCAAAACAACATCCAGTCGCTTGCCGGTCAGGTTGTGCAGTTGCAGGCGATTTTGAGTAACAAACAAACCCGCGGAGCATTCGGGCAGGGCAGGATGGAAGCCATTATTTCCGATGCTTTGCCCCCCAATGCCTATGCTTTTCAAGCAACGCTTTCCAATGGCACACGGCCGGATTGTCTGGTTTTTATGCCAAATCATGCCCCGTCATTGGTTATTGACGCAAAATTTCCGCTGGAAGCGTGGAACAATATGCGCGAGGCGCCGACGCCTCAGGAAAAACAGGCTGCCGAACGCCAGTTCCAGACCGATATGGATACGCATATAAAGGCTATTTCCGGAAAATATCTTATTTCCGGAGAAACGCAGGATACAGCCTTCATGTTTGTGCCTTCGGAATCAATCTTTGCAACAATTCATGAAGATTTTGAAGGAATCGTACAAAAGGCCAATCGTGCGCATGTCATTATTGTTTCACCATCTCTTCTGATGTTATCGATTCAGGTGGTACAAGCCATTATGAAAGATGCCCGTATGCGTGAACAAGCGCATTTGATACAAAAACAAGTCGGGAGCTTGATGGAAGAGGTTGTGCGGCTCGATGATCGGGTCACCAAATTGCAAGGTCACTTTAAAAACGCTTGCAAAGATGTCGAGGATATTCTCACGACAGCCGGAAAAATCAAAACTCGCGGAGACCGGATCGCACAACTCGATTTGAAAGAGCCGGATAAAACCGATATGCCATCAGCAGAGCCGGCTCCGCAACTGGGGCTCGATATTCAAAAATAGCTTTATCTTTCACGGCAATCTAGCGAAGCAAGCTGTTAGAACTCTATCAACAAAACTGCCAGAGTTTAAAAAAAATCAATATAGAGAGATTTCGCCCCGTTCGGCACTGACATATCGCCAGTGACATATCGGCACTGACATATCGGCACTGACATATCGACAATGACATATCGCCAGTGACGCGTATAGCGGCAATATTAAGAGGTCGCATTCAAAAGTTGCGGCATAGACAGTGATTATTCTGTGCCGCAACCTTGTATTTTATTCACGAACACCGGTTCTCAGTGTTACCAACGATAGCCAACACCGACTTTACCGGAAATTTCATCACGTTTGCCGGCAACGCCTTTGACACCGGCATTGGCAACCCAGCCCTGCATTCCCTGATTTTGCTCGTATTTGCCACCGACTTCAAAGACGGCACTTGCACCGCTGAAGTCGGGCTTGTCAACGCGATAACTGTCGAGTTTGCCTTCGATCTCGCCATCAAGTTCCTGTTCCCATGCCGCACCGGCATAAAGTTTTGCCTGTTGGGTAACACTATGGTCAACTCTCGCCCCCAGATGTGTGCGGACAGAGCGGGCACTGTCGAAGCCGAGATGTTCATGAGCTTTCGATACAGTAGAGAAATCCTCTATTTCGGTCCACAACAAACGACCATTCAAAGTCAGTTTATTATCGGTCGAAATTTCAAGCTCTTTACCGCCACCGATATGGAAGCCGTAATAGTTGGAACTTTTATCATCAAAGCCGCCATTCACGATGTCACCGCTCTTGAAATCCCGTTTGACACGTCCTGCGCGTCCCGAACCGTCGATAAACCAGCCATTATCCCACGTCTGTTTGGCATAAAGGCCACCACCGGTATAACTGAAATCGCCTTTGCCATGAATTTTTTGATGGTAGGTGTCAAAATCGCCATCGCCGTGTTCGATAAAGACAGTTGCAAGAAGATTGCCTTGATCTTCATGGTAACGGATGCCGCTGCCACCCATCAAATGATAACCTTCATTCTTGATATGGCTTCCGGTTTCGACTTTTTGCTTGAAACCGCTGCCTTGCAGGAAAACAACGCCTTCAACAGTCTGACCGAATTTTTTGACATCCATCGGTAGAACATAATCGTCAATCGAAGCAATCTGGTCAGCACCATAGTTTAGAGCGTTGAGTGCTGCCGCGTTGCTCTGGAAATAGGCGTTTGCTTTAGCGCGGTTAATTGTTACCGCACCATAGTCATCGGTATAAATATTACCTTTGCCATCATCTTTTCCGATAAGACTCGGACGGGGGGCATTGTTGCCTTTTCCATCGTTCGGATTGTTGCTATCAGGTTTGTTATTTTGGTTATTCGAGTTTTCGTTATTTGAACCGTTGTTGCCGGAACCGCTATCGGTGTGCTTATCGGTATCATTTTCTTTTCCGGAATTATTATCTTTACCCGAATCACTATTGTTTCCGGATTGGTCACTTAGTCCCGAATTATCCCCCTTACCCGTTTCGTCACCGGTATTTGTAGGAGATGTCGGCCCTTTCAGCGAGGCAATCAGATTTTCTCTCTGTGTGGCAATATCAAAGTTCCAATTTTTTGCACCATTTGAAACTGTCTGTTTTGTCGTTGACGAATTTCCAATAACGTCACCATCAATCAATCTGATCTGGTCACCAGGGTTCAAACGGCGCAAATCGGTGCCGGCAAGTCTGAGCGCAACCGCGGCATTATTGATTGAAACTTTGCCATCGCCTGTCATCTTCAATAAAGAATCGCCATTTTGAATGTTTTCAGGGAGATAGAAAATTAATTTAGGAGCTGAATCGTCTGGGGTCGGATCTTTTGAATTTGGATCTTTTGGTTTGAATCTAAAATCAGATCTTTGTTAATCCAAAATTTTGCAGGTTGAATAACAGCGCTGTCGTCTTCATCTTCGGTGCTTGGGCCCTCTACTTTATTTCCGATTGTCAATGACGAAATATCATATTCGCCATTTCCGGAAATTGTTACTTTGCGCCCCATACCGATTTTCAGATTGCCTAATTTGACGCCATAATTATTATTGTTTCCCGCTGCTTCGGTGTTAGTCAGATTTATAGTTGCATCGCCCTTTGTTGCGTCAAATTCCCCGGTTCTGAATAAGAGTTGTCCATCGTTGCGTTCAAGATTTATCTTCGCTTCTTTGTCCGCACCTACGATAATTTTATCCGTCCTAAAACGAACATTACCGCCATGGCTTTTTTGTTCACCAGAACCACCGGCACGGCCACTCGTCAGGCTTATAGTATCATTGATAGTAATTTTTCTATCGTCACCGTTCAGTATCACATCGCCGCCGTCTCCGCCGATGCCTAAAGCACCCGTTGTGTTGTCTTGGGCATGTCCCGGTTCGCCACCGTTACCGGCTTCAAGAATAATACTTTCAACTGTTATATCTTTTGATAACGTTGCAGTGATTGTTCCGCCTAGTCCGCCTTTGCCGTTATTGTCTTGATCATTTGAACCTTTTGTAGGGGAGGGCATTGTAACTCCGAGCGATTCAGTCTCTTCCGGAGTCAGATTGTTTTTTCCAGAAATGCTGTCAGAACCGCCTAATCCACCTTTGCCGCCGGTTGTTCCGTTTCCGGAACCACCGTAATTTGGAGTGTCAGGTTTAGTAGAAGTGATAAGAGCACCCGCACCATTGCCACCAAGTCCCGTTAGCGACCCGCCGCCGCCACCACCACCGGAAAGATAAAGCGATTGTGCCATAACAGGTTGAATAGCTGTCAGGGAAAGAATGCTAATTCCCAAAGTTCCTGCGAGTGCCGTAGCCCCCAAACCATTCGTGTGAACTTTCAGATTGAAGCACTTCATGAGAAATGTCCTTAAATTGAGTAGAATTTTGGGACAATTCTCATTTTCAAGTCTAAATAAATAGTTGCAATGGGCGTCGGTGATGCTCGTTAACGGCGAGAAATCTGGAATTATAGTTAACAAACATCTTAACAATCTGTTAAGACGACCACTATATCCTCGTTAGTTAAAACAGAGGTATTTATCATGAAGCGCATAGTGTTTCTCGTGGCGCTCGTAACGGTGTTGGGTGGTTGCGCATCAAAAGTTCCCACGCACACAAGTAATGTTTGCGCCGTTTTTGACCAAAAGGACGGTTTTTTCAATAATTGGGAAAAATCGGCCAAAAAGGCAGAAAGCCGTTACGGTATACCGATGCCGATTATCATGGCAACGATGAATACCGAATCCGGCTACAAACATAATGCCCGTCCGCCGCGCAAAAAACTGTTCGGCTTTATTCCATGGAAGCGTCGGTCTTCAGCCTATGGATATTCACAAGCTCTTGACGGAACGTGGGAGCATTATATCCGTGCGACCGGCAATCGTGGAGCAAAGCGCACCAATTTTGCCGATGCTGCCGATTTTATCGGCTGGTATCATAGTCAAAGTGTAAGACTTAACGGCATCAACCCTAACAATGCTTATGCACTCTATCTCAATTATTATATGGGACATAGTGCTTATGCGCGGACCGGTGGTCGGGCAAGCGGAGCTATTTTGTCGGCGGCGGAGCGAACCGACCAGATGGCACGTCGTTATGACCAGCAATTGCGCCGGTGTGGCCGTCGCTGAAACCACTTCTTATATAATAAGACCGATCTTGGTAAACGGCTTTAAAAAATATGGCGCATGATGAACCGCAATCATGCGCCTTTTGGCATAAAGGAGAGAGAAAAAGACTTCAGAGATTTATTTATATTTTTTCATTTCCAGTTTATGGCGGGCAATTGCAGCATTGCGATATTTATCAAGTTCGTTAATTAATTTATCGCGATTGGTTTCAAGCCGGAAATTGAAGCCGGAAATCATCAATTTCTTTTTCGCTGTATCATAATACGAACCGCCGCGACATTTCGTGTTTTCTTCGGGCAAAAATTTATCGTCGATCAAAAATTCCATGTCGACTGCAATATTCATCGAATTGCTTTTTGAAGAGTTGATCTGGAAATCTGTTATACCGCGCCACGGAACAGGAGTTTTGAAGACTGTGGTTTCCAAACCCTCCGGTGTCAGCACCATATAGGGTATGCGTCGGCGTATCATTGTCCGGATGAGAATGATAAATAATAAAATTGCCAAAGCTCCCAGAATGACCATTGTCATCATTTTGCCTATTTGAAAATTCTGGTAGGCGGTGCCGATCAGGGCTATTCCCAGAACAAGAAATGCAAGCGGTATGAATACACCGCCTTCCCATACGGGTATTTGACCATTTGCCTCATTGATGATGGCTTTCAGGCTTTTTTCATCGTTGGGAAGTTTGACATCGCTTATAAGATGGGTTTCTTCGAGTTTTTTATCGGCCATTTTTTTCTCCCGATCTTGAAGCTGAAAATGATGCGATCATTGGTGGACGTTAAATGAAATGTTGGTTTATCATTTTATACGACGATGAGCATAAGTTTATAAAGCGATCTGTCATTATTTACTATAATTTTATAGGCTGGAGTGATTGATTATCCGGCCGTGTCTTCCGGAATTCATCATAAACGATAGCAGGACGTATAAATTTCCGATTTAAGCACTATATAGATTTCAGACGTTTCACCTTTTGACATTGTTATCTGTTTTGAAAAAATGTGATTAGGTCTACCGTGATTTATGAAGATTTATTTTGGTCAGGAAGCGCTGTTAAACAAGTTTCCGACATTCCGGTTTATAGTCTGCCTGCTTATTGTAAGCGGAGAAAATGCAATGGACAAAATTTTACTTATCTGTCAATTCTGCTTTCCGATCTGTGATTCCTTGAATGACTTATAATGCGTGAGACAATCCTATGAATTGGTTCAAAGCGGTGAAAATGTCCGATCACATTGTGCTTGTCGGCATATTATTGATGTTGTTGGGCGACTTCATGTTTGCTGCCAATGATGCCATGGGCAAGTGGCTGGTGGCGACATTTTCGGTGGGACAAGTTCTTTTATTACGCTCGATTGGCGCATTTCTGATTTTAGGGCCAATGCTTACGACCGTCTCGACGAACGATTTGTTCAAACCCAAAAAACCTTTTCTTATTTTTCTGCGTGTAATTTTCGCAACAATGGATACAGGGCTGTTTTACGCAGCCGTGGCTTATTTGCCGTTGGCAGACGTTGTTACGTTTTATATGGCAGGACCCATTTATGTGGCGGCGGTTTCGCACTTTTTCCTGAACGAGCGCATTGGATGGCGGCGTTGTCTTGCGATTTTTGTCGGTTTTATCGGGGTTATTATCGCTCTTCGTCCATCGTCAGCCATGCTTTCATGGCCATCAATTTTTGCGCTTCTCGGCAGTTTCGGTTTTTCGATGGTCATTGTTTTCAGCCGCGTGTTAAAAGATATTTCCGACACGGTGCTTGTTACCTGGCAAACTATAGGCGCTCTTATCGTCGGTCTGGTTCTGACGATCGCCCACTGGAGGGAACCGACAATGTTGCAATGGGGTGCTATGGCGCTCCTCGGCATTGTTTCCTGCTGTGGCCATCTTTTAATAGCAAGGTCGTTGAAGCTTGCTCCGGCTTCCGTATTGGCTCCGTTGCAATACACACTTTTGCTTTGGGGCATTATCTTCGGGATTATGTTTTTCAACAATTATCCGGATCGCTATATTATCATCGGAGCAGCTATTATCATTGTTGCGGGGCTGTTTATTTTCCATCGCAAGCAGGTGGTCGATCATAAAATACCGAAAGAAGATATTGCCCGAATCAAACAGTGAACCACATTTATGGTTTGGCAATGAAACGGGAAGTTTTTCCAACATTGCCAAGAATTAATGAAAGATCGTAGAGTTGCTCGATTTTTACCGTAATTTTGCCTTTTTGTGTGGCCAGATTATTGGTTAAGCAATATGTTTAATAACGGTAATTCTATTACTTGTTCTATAAAAGGGAGTGTAAAATGAAAAAATTACTGCTTGCTTCAGTAGTTGCTTCGTCATTGCTTGCACCTGCTGTCGTTTCTTCTGCTTTGGCAGAACCGACACCACCACCTCCGCATGGCCAACATAATCCTAAACCGCCCCATCATCCGAAGGGGCCAGATGATAAAGGGCCAAAAGGACCTGAAAAAGGGCCGGGGCATTTTAAAGGACCACATGCAGGCATGCATATGGCAGAAAAGCTTTCCGCTATGGAAACGGCTGTCGGCATTCGTTCAAACCAGTTGGATGCTTGGCGCAAATACACATCAAGTCTGGTTGATCTTGTAGATGTCACTCCCCCGCCGCCACCCGCACCCGATGCAAAACCGGATCCCGATGCTGTAAAACCGATTTTTGGCGAACCGATTGCAGACAGAACACTTGATCGCGCTGAAAAAGCCAAGAAATTCAAAGCTGCCGCAGGTGAATTGCGTAAAGTTCTGGATGCTGACCAATTACAGAAACTGGAACGTTATGCTTTGCCTCATCCGGGTCCGAAAGAAGGTCCGGAAGGTCCGAAGGGGCCGGATGCACCGGAACCTCCGGCAGAGCCGCATCCTTGATAAATGGGCTAAACAGATTTTAGTCACAAAGATTGAAGAGTTCAGAAACCCCGCTCGCAAGGTCGGGGTTTTCTTTTTGCTCGTGCTCTCTCATCCTTGATTTTCCAGAAAAACGTTTATTTAAGTTCACACCTTTGTAATAATTTATTAAAACATTTCAGTTTCGGCGCGTGATGCCCTATATTTCAGTCGAAACTACGTTTTGTAATTTTCGTTGTTGAACGGATTTAGCGTTTTAGGAAGGAACGTAAATGATGAAACATCAGAAAACACTCTTGGCATCCTTGGCATTTGCAGCTACAGCGCTTTTATCTTTGCAAACACAAGCCGGTGCAACAGGTCTCGTTTCGGGCACACTCACTTGCGATAGCAAAGGCGGAATCGGGCAGTTTGTAAGCTCTTCAAAAGAGCTTAATTGCGAATTTATCCCGATTAGTGGCCATTCGATCAACGATCATTATGTCGGTCGTATTGAAAATTACGGTCTTGATCTTGGCGTAACAGGCCGCACGAAAATGACCTGGTGGGTTCTTGCAACTTCTCCCAATGCCCATTCCAATGGTTCGTTAGCAGGAAATTATGGTGGCGTCGGCTCAAGCATCAGTCTGGCAGCAGGTGCCGGCAGCCAGCTTCTCGGCTTTGGTCCAGCCAACGGACTTACGCTCCAGCCATTAAGTGTTGATGCACATGAAGGTTTGAACCTTGCTCTTGGCGTATCGAAATTGTCGCTGGCTCCTGCCTATACAGCGCAGCATGCAGTTTATCACCACAAGAAAGCAGTTGCCCATCATAAGAAGGCCAATGTTCATCACAAAAAGGCAAATGCTCATCACAAAAACCGCTGATAGAGGTGAAAGCCTTGCGAATTGCGAAGCGATAACAATATAGGTGCAACGCAGGAAAGGCTATTTCACGCTTTAGAATGTGAATTTTCTTTCATTTTTTAAAGATTTTTCAGCTTTTGATTTCGATTCGGCCGGTGAACTTCACCGGCCGTCTTTTTTATGATCCATCCTCGCACAAGTTTTGCCGTTTAAAAGAGCATTATAAATGCTGCGAGGTAGATAAAGATGGTCAAACTTGATCTTTATGAAAATGATAATTTTGGAAACCCGATTATTTATGACGATACGGATTCTTCCGCTATTCATCGTGAAAAGAAAGAAAACGCCGCTTGTTTAACGGCACTCGCTTTTTGCGTACCACTTTTCATGATTGCGGGACTCTACGGTTTGTCCGATTTGATTGTTTTTATCAAAACCGGAGTTTTCCATCTGACAACAATGGCCGAGATGTTCATGCTTACACAAGGACCGGTCAATGAAACCGGATGGGTGAGTGAAATACTGGGTAGATTGCCAGTCGCAATCATATTTTTTCTTTTAGGTGTTTTTGTACCGTTTGCAATTCTTGAACTTTTTTTCAAATTGGAAAAATAGGAATTTTGTCAATGTGATGCTGAAGGACAGTTGGCCATAACAAAACGGGCAGATTGTTTAAGCCCCGGCATATCGGAAAACTCGATATTGAAAATGCCGTTCAAAGCATCCGGTGCATTATCTCCTCTCAGAAATGGTGCGTCGACATGCCAATCTTGCAACGGATTTTTAGGAAGTTCGACCGTGTAAACCACGCGTCCATCGGATAAATTGGCTTGTAGATTGCTGATATTTACCGGCATTCCCCAGACATTCAATGTCGAGACAGTCTGCTGATATGTCTCGTAATTTTGAGCGCTGTAGCGCGTTGGGGCACTTATTTCCAAAAACGTCGTTTTATGACTGTCGCAATAAAGCCGTGCCGAAGTTTTTTTGTCATTGCTGGATGCAATCGCAACGAGCGCGTTATTTGTCGGGACGAGTTGCCATTGTCCGATAATGTCCGGTGAAAAATCAATATTATAGTTTTGTATTTCATCGCTTGAAAAAGCATGGGGATTGGCATTGTCCCAATTCAAAAATGCGATCAACGGGTTAAATCCCATTTCCTGGGAATAATCTGCAATATAGGCAATGTCGGCCAGTTGTTGTTGGCGCACACTGACTTCCTGACCCGAAGATGTACCAGCACCGTCAAGTGGCGGGCGATAGGTGCGCAATTCCAATTTTCCATTGCCTACATTTCGTGCCCGCCCGCCGAGAAAGGCCCAAACGCAAGCTTCACGGCAAATTCCTTCAACGCGTTCCGAGGTTGTTTTATTTTCGCTGTTTTCTTTAGCGGCATTGTTGTTATTGTTCTCGTTGTTTCCCGCATTGGCGGTACCATCCCCACTGTGGTTTTCGGCGGCTTTATCCTCAACCGGTTTTACAATCGTTTCGCCGATTGTTGTATCGAAATGATGTTTTCTGATCTCTCTTCCCAAAGCGATTGCCGCCAGAATATCCCCGCCGTCGGAATGAAAAGAAACCAACACATCATCAGGGTATGAAAGAGGATCGCCAAGACTGTTATCGTCAAGAAAACGGTTAAAAAGTGCAGGCGTATCGGGAACGATGTTCCCTTCGGCACTGATCCAGCGACATGTCGGACATTGACCATCAGCAATTTTGTGAAGTGTAAAAGCCATGGGCTTTCCCGGCGGCTCGGTCATTGTATTTTGTGTCGCAGATTGATTTTCAGTTGCCTGATTATTCTCGTCCTTCTGATTATTTTCGCTCTTTTGGTCGTTCCCGTTCTTTTGGTTATTCTCGCTGTTTATTGCTTCGGTTGTGCTTTCGGCGTGCGAGTTTGTCGGCTGGTCATTGTCGGGAACTGCCTGCCCATTGGCGAGCGAGCAAAAGGGAAGACAAAAAATGAACGCAGCCACAATAGGTTTCATAAACACCACTCCGCCCGGCAATTTTAATAATCTTGATGAATAACTTGATAATTTGTACCACCGGCAGCGGTGTTCTGCAATGTGCAGCAAGGATGAGACGCAAGCTTCATCGCCGAATAACCGGAATTATCACCAATTATGAAGTTAAACAGCCATTCATTCCCATTTCTGTGTCTTAACCGGTCAATTTGACCAATCAGTCAATTTCCCCAACCATTTGAATCAAGTCAGGCTGACGGTGGCATTTATCTGACAAGATTTGAAAATAAGGATCTGATGACGAGACGGGATTTTCTTTGTTGCCGGTTTAAACCGGTGCAAGTTTCTAACGATTTCCCGACGTGGTTACAATCTGTTTGCAGAGGCTCAAAACGTAAAATCCGAAGGCCGAACACGGCGCGAGAAGGAGCATGGACCAGTCGATAAAGTTAAAAATAATGCCGAAATTGACGCCAAGATAACTAATCGGCAAAAACAGGCTGCAAAGAGCACAAATGAAAGCTGCAAAAAATACCGAAGTGAAGTTGATTTGTTGCGAGATGAACGCGATCGCACCGACACAGCCGGAAAACACCAAACCTGCATTGATGTAGGCAAGCGGAAGGCTTGCGGTAAAAAACGAAATCGGTGGAAGTGAAAAGAGCAATGCGCGCCATAAAATTGTTCCCGATTGCCATACCGGCGGGGCACAGACAAAAAAGATGAAGAATACGAATATAGCAAAAAAGCTTCGGCTACCGTGATGGAAACGCGGTGAAGGTCGAACGATTGTCTGATAGCGTTTTCCATTAAATGGTACGCCCAGCAAATATAAAAGTCCGCCGCCAATGATCGTGAGACTGATGGCCGTTATAAGATAAACTGCCAAAACATAAAATCCGGTTTCCTGCCAATCGGATTTTGTCACGAAAATACTGTCGGTAATCCAGAAAATCAAAGAAATGGCGATTGTTACAATAAAAAGCCAACGCCATGTGAGCGAGCCTTGAAGGCGTAATCTGCGCACGCCGCAAAAGACAGTAAGGCTTACGAGCATGAGTCCGGCCGTATTGATTTCGCCCGAAACCGACCCGCGTGCTCCAAGATAGCTCAAACTGTCACCCGCCATAATCCATAATGTAATGATGATATAAAGTACGGGGCCATAGATGGCATAAACAATTGCAAGTTTCACCGCATCGACAAGGCGCGGACGTTCCATTTCCTTATAGCGACGGCTAAGGCCACTCGAATTCAGGATGAGCCAGAATACTAGACCGGCGAAAAACCAGGCTATCACCCAATAGAAAAACGATTCATTGGAAATGCCGACATTGGCGAGAAGTTCGGGGAAAAATGTCTTCATGGCGCGAATGGAACCGTCGAAAACAAGCGCCATGATTATCGAAGTGATTAAAGAAAAACGCAGAGAAATACTTCCCCAGCTTGCGCTTCTCAAAGCAAGGATGACAGCAATCATACAAGCGGTCATAAAACTTGGAAGATAAATTTGGTAAGGCCTGAAAAAAGCTACAGTTAATGAAAAACCGAATGTTTTAAACCAGCCACCAAAAAGCAGGAAAAAAAACGACCATGCTGTAGGTAAAATGATAATGGCCGCAACGCCCACAAGCAAAGACTGGAGAATGCGGGCTTGCAAAAAACCGACGGAATGGAAGTTTATGTCGGCTTTCTTACCAATCAAGATAAATATCCTTTTTTCTTCTTCCCGTTATCAGAGATAGCACAAGTTTTTCTACCCATTCGAGTTTTCTTTTTGGCAAGGTAACAGGAAAACGGCTTTTACGCGGTTTCCGGAGCCTCCGGTGTTCCAAATATTAGGGTGTCACTTTTGTCCCTGTCGATATGTGGGGCTATTATAAATCAATAACGGGTTTCTTATAAAGTATGGGCCGGTTGGCTCAAATCAATCAACAACAGGTTTATCAAGTCTGAAACCGGTTGCAAGAATCCAGCAAACCCAGCCGACAAAGATCCATTGGATAAAGCCATAAGAAAGGTTGCGAAGAATATTTTCACTCGTCATATGCTGCATATAGGGGCGGGACATAATAATGTAGAATATTTCAACGCAAAGACTGACCAGAATTGTACGCCAGATAGCAGACGAAAGAGAAAGACCTAATCCCCGTGAAGGCGGGAGAGAACAAAATACACCACTTAAAAACACCGACGGCATATAATAGGAATATCCGGCCAAAAGTTTCGGGCAGGCATCATCACTAAAAACATCGAAAATTTCGACAAGCAAATTTGAACCGCCTACCCAAGGATGAAGAAGATAAGTTCCTACTATTGTTTGAACGGCCGGTCCCAGCACCAGAAAAATTGTAATAATGCCAAACCCACGCATAGGGTAGCTATAAAGAGTTGATTTATTACGATCTGTCATAACGTTCACAAGTCATTGCTTTGATAAATGACTTTTAAGGTCTCGTTCCGGTGTGTGCAAGCCAATAAATACAATAGACAAGATAAGCAAAAAAGATCGGCAAAATTATATAGAGGAATGGTGTGAGCAACACATAGACAAGAATAGAGCCGAGCGGCAACGTAACACGTGCAAGATTAAGATAAAATGCAATCGAAATAGCACCCACCAGATAAATTGCCACGGAATAGGACAGAACAAAAACGAGCGGCAGCTTTTTCAACTGGTAAAGATAGACTGCCGGAAAAATTGAAAAAACAGCGGCAAACAATAGATTTTCAGCAAAGAACAGAGCGAACGCCACAACACCGTTGAAATTTTCCATCATCGCAAGGATGAAACGATCATTGAAAAACCGTGAATATAGAAAATAATTTGTCAAATAGCGACAAACGAATAATCCTATACCCCCGACGAGCGAAAAAATAAGAAAAGCTTTAATTGCCTGACTGCGCAAGACCGATCCCCCTGCTCGCATATGTGATGCTCATAAAGTACCTTTCTTATGAACATAAACGAGTAATATATTAAAAGTTGTTAACAACGATTATGCTTTCGTAATTTTTTACAATAAATCTATCAGTTAACGTCAAAACTCTTAATTTTTTTAAATTTAAACTATTTAATTAGATATTTAAAGTTAAAAAGAAATAGATAACATAAATTTAAATATTTATTGGCAAACCGGTTATAAATATAATTCTTGAAACCTAAATTTTAAATTTTGAACGATAGCGAAAAATTTATAGTTATTGAATTTACGAGAGATAAAATGTGCCAAAAATATTCATTATTAAGTTTGAAAATAGAAGGCATAAATTTTTAAAAAATATAAACATATTATTAATAATTTAAAATCGGCAGGTGAGACTGATAATGCAGTTACCGGCATTTTTATGCGCGCATTTAAAAACAAGCGGGTCTTTTAAATAATATATAATTGAAAACGTGTATCAAATATCGGATATATCGGTTTACTTGAGGTGGCAGCTTATCTTTTTAAAATTTCCTCACGAAAAGGAACACGAAAAGGAAAATGAAAACGGCTGCTCACCGACCCCGAAGAGAAGGCGATTTTAACTCGTCAACGCTGTTGAATAACACCCGCGCCCGTTCGGGGAATGGCAAATACCCCTTTTATCCGGTGGCTCCGGAAAAGGGATTAGCTCCGCATAGGACAAGTATCATATCCTCATGCGAAGCATTATGATTATTGTAATGTAACGGTTTTCAATTCCTGATCGTTAGCGCCTTCAAGGGCTTTGGCGCGAACATCGGAAAGAATAATGGGTTCACCGCCGGCACCGAACAGTCCCCAAAGAGAAATTCCCGGTGTCATTGGCGGCATATTCGGAAACTTTTTGCTTAATTCATCGGTCCGGATTTTGCGCAGATAAGCGATCTCGCCTTCTCCGAGTAAGGCAAATTCTTGCATAGACAAAGATTTTTCGTTTTTCATTTTGTTCTCCTGTCGCATTACTCGTCTTCAATGGCACTGATCGTAATGCGTTTGACGCGCTTCTCGGGGGCTGGTCGTTCAAGATCTATTGAAAGTAGACCATTTTTAAGCTCTGCGGCTCCCACCTTTATACCATCCGCCAGCACAAACGCCCGCTGGAATTGACGTGAAGCAATACCCCTATGCAGATATTCAAAATCCTCATCGTCGGTTTGCCGCCCGCGGATAATCAATTGATTATCTTCTACTGTTACATCAAGGTCTTCCGGCGTAAAACCGGCAACTGCCAATGTAATTCGCAGCCGTTCGTTTGGTTCCTCACCGGACAAACGCACAATGTTATAAGGAGGATAACCCTCGCCCGACTTGCTTAAACGGTCGAGCGTTTTTTCCATTGTTTCAAAGCCTAACAGCAACGGGTTGGAAAATGGTGTCATGCGTGTCATAAGGTAGCCCTCTTTGAAGCGACTATTAAACAGAAAACCCGTTTTGGCATTTTCTGTCATTAGCTATTATATGGAAAGTCGAACAACGAACTTCAAGATAGGGGCTTTAAAAGGTGATGACGGGCGCAAGGGCTAGAAACCGGAAAGCAGAAACAGTAAAGGGAAGCGCCTATACGGACGAAGAAATCGAAGAAATTTTTCGCCGGTTTTCGGTTCAGCGACCAAATCCCAGAAGCGATCTTATCTATGAAAGTCCGTTCACTTTGCTTGTGGCAGTGGTTTTGTCTGCACAAGCAACAGACGCAAGTGTAAACAAGGCAACAAAGCCGCTTTTTGCTGTTGCCGATACAGCAGAAAAGATGGAGGCTCTCGGAGAAGACGGCATCGCCCGCTATATCCGCACGATCGGTCTATGGCGGGCAAAAGCCAAAAATGTCTATGCGCTTTCAAAAATATTGAACGAAAAATATGCCGGTAAAGTGCCTGATACCAGAGAAGCTCTAATGGCACTTCCAGGTGTCGGACGCAAAACGGCAAATGTTGTGCTTAATGTTGCTTTCAACCAGCCGACAATGGCCGTCGACACCCATATTTTCCGGTTTTGTAACCGGACAGAACTGGCGCCGGGAAAAACGCCCGAAGAGGTAGAAAAGAAACTTGTCAAAATAATACCCGAAAAATATATGGCTCACGCCCATCATTGGCTGATTTTACATGGTCGTTACATCTGTAAAGCCCGTAAACCGGATTGTGTGCATTGTATTATTGCCGATATTTGCAAGGCAGCCATTAAGACAAGTTCTATTCCGGCACCGCTTGTTGAAGTGAAAGGCAATGGTGCTCCGGTTCCCCTTTAACGGAAAAAAGGTTAATCCTGTTTGCGGCAATCCGGATAGCCAATGAAATGAAAGACAAAAATTATACTTTGTCGGAATAGCAGGATCGGCATTGTTGGAAAGTCTAGTGAAATGACAGACAGCCCTGATCGGCTATGGGGGTAACTTTTATAAAAATGTGCGCCCGATTTTCGGCGCACAATTGTTTTTTTGGGGCTTATATAAATGGCCATGACACTTCTAACCAATAATACAGACCAGCTTTATGAAGCTCTGATAAACCGCGATCGCTCCTATGACGGGCATGTCTTTGTCTGCGTGACAACGACAGGTATTTTTTGTCGGCTGTCGTGTCCGGCGCGAAAGCCCAAGCGGGAAAATGTCTTTTTCTGTGACAGTGTGGCTGCATGTCTCGAAGAAGGCTATCGGCCTTGCCAGAAATGCCACCCGCTGGAAGCAGGCGGCCACGTTGATCCGCTTTTTCGTCATTTGATGGCAAGACTTGATGAAAATCCCGATCACATATGGTCGGAAGACGATATTGTACGACTGGGATTTGACCCTTCCACTGTGCGGCGCATTTTCAAGCGACGTATAGGCATGACATTTCTGGAATTGGCACGCTTGAAAAGAGCAAGCCGTGGTGCAGAGCTGCTTTCCCACGGTCAACCGGTGATTGAAGCACAACTTTCCGCCGGTTACGATTCCGGCAGCGGTTTTCGCGAGGCAATTCTCAAGCTCATTGGTCATCCACCAAAAGCCATACAAAACCGCACTCTTTTAAAAGCGGCATGGATTGAAACGCCGATCGGTGAAATGCTTGCCGTCAGTGATCAACATGTCTTGCATCTCTTGGAGTTTTTCGACCGCAAGGGGCTGTTGACAGAGCTCAAGAAATTGCAGGCAGTCACCCGCTCGTCTATCAGTTTTGAAAGAACCAGTGTCATCGACAAAGTAGAAGCCGAATTGGGCGATTATTATCAGGGAAAAAGCTGCCATTTTGAAACACCGCTTGCCAAAGTTGCAGGTGGTTTTGCCCCCCTTGTCTGGGAGGCTTTGCGTCAAATACCGGCAGGAGAAACACGCTCTTACAGTGAATTGGCGCGCGCATTGGATAGACCGACAGCAGTGCGGGCGGTGGCACGGGCTAACGGGCAAAACCAGATTGCCATTATTATCCCCTGTCATCGGGTGATCGGGGCGGATGGTACGCTTACCGGTTATGCTGGCGGTTTATGGCGCAAAGACTGGCTTTTACGCCATGAAAAAAAGTATTTTGCATAAAAGTCTGCTTGCTATTTTTGAGGCCGTGTTTTAAGAGAACCCAGTTCAAGCCGTCCGGCAGGGCATGCCGTGACGACTTTTATGCTTGTTCGCACTTTGGTCAGTGCGAACATCAATCACAACAATGGAGAAGCAAAATGCCCAAAATGAAGACCAAATCGGCTGCCAAAAAGCGGTTCAAAATTACCGCTACAGGCAAAATCAAGGCGGCTGCCGCAGGCAAGCAGCATGGCATGATCAAACGTTCCAACCAGTTTTTGCGTGATGCACGTGGCACCATGGTTCTTGGTGCACCCGACGCCAAGAAAATCATCAAAAACTATTTGCCGAACGGCCTTTGAAAGTTAGCTCTTAAGGAGATTATGACATGGCACGCGTAAAACGCGGCGTAACTGCACACGCCAAACACAAAAAAGTTATCAAACTTGCTGAAGGTTTTTACGGACGTCGTAAAAATACAATCCGTACAGCCAAAGCTGCTGTCGACCGTTCACGGCAATATGCCTATCGCGATCGCAAAAATCGCAAGCGCAGTTTCCGCGCATTGTGGATCCAGCGTATCAATGCCGCTGTCCGTCTTGAGGGCTTGACCTATGGCCGTTTCATTGACGGTCTTGCCAAGGCAGGAATCGAGATCGACCGCAAGGTTCTTTCAGATATTGCTATTCATGAGCCTGCAACATTCTCCAAGCTTGTTGCTTCGGCAAAAAAGGCATTGGAATATTTGAAGAAAACCACACCGAATGCTTTTGAAGGCGCCGTCAAGTAAGCCGGTCGCGTTCCTTTAAAAAACAGAACATTCTTTCGGAACCCGCACTGGTTAAAACCGGTTGCGGGTTTTTGTTTTCGAGGCGTTATGAGCGAGATAAATCCTTTGATATCCAAGCCATTGAGCGATTCTGACAAGAAGCTTTTTCAATCTTGTGAGGGTAAGCGCATTGCCAGCGTCATGCGTGAGGGCAAAAAGGTCTGGGTCAAACGGCAGGGAATCGAAAAGCGCCCGTGGGGCAAGCGGCTTCATAGCGGTTTATCGTTTTTATTACCGGCAGCTTTTATGAAATCTTCGCCTTTGCGTGATCCGCTTGCCATGAACGGGCAGGAAATACGCAAAATTGAAAAGTTCAGGAAGGCAGGTATCGCTGTTCCCGAAATTCTTGCTGTCGACGGACCTGCTTTGATGATTTCCGATGTCGGACAAACGGTGCAAAAACGCCTTGATTTTTTGAAAAAGAACGATGTTGACGCACACGAAAAATTATTGGTTCAATGCGGTGAAGCTTTGGGCAGAGTACATCACGCCGGACTTGTCCACGGCAGGCCGCATCCGCGTGATATGTTTATGGCAGGAAACGAGTTGGGGTTTTTCGATTTCGAGGAAGAGCCGGAAGCAGTGATGCCAATTGCCGCAGCTCAGGCGCGTGACGCGTGGTTGTTATTTTTTCAAGTGTCGGCACAATCACTTGAAAAAAACAAAACCGATAATGCGGCTTTTGACGCGTGGAAAAAACAGGTTTCTCCTGAAACCTTGAAACAACTTGAAAAAATTGTCCGGTTTTTTTCTATTTTTATTACTCCGTTAAAGTTGGCCAGGTTTATTTATCTTGGTGGCGATGGCAAACGTATGTTAAGCGCTATGGAGTTTCTTTCTTCCAATTTGAAAAACAGACATCCACTTTAAAGAACAGGCAAAGACATGAACGATATTGATAGTCTGGAAAAAGAAATCTGTGCGGCAATCGACGCTGCACAAGACGAGCAGGCACTGGAAGCAGTGCGTGTCGGTGCCCTCGGTAAAAAGGGTAATGTTTCGGAAAAACTTAAAAGCCTTGGTGGTATGAGCGCAGAAGAGCGCCAGAAAGCCGGACCGGTGATAAATGGTTTGAAAAATCGGGTTTTAGAGCTTCTGGGTGAAAAACGCACGGCACTGAAGCGTGCAGCAACGGAGGCGCGGCTTAAAAACGAAACAGTCGATGTTACATTGCCGGTTCGCCTTTCCCCCGAAGCGCGTGGTCGTATCCATCCTATTTCGCAGGTGATTGACGAGATCACCGCAATTTACGCCGATATGGGCTTTTCTATTGCCGAAGGGCCGGACATCGAGACCGATTATTATAACTTTACCGCACTCAACTTTCCGGAAGGCCATCCCGCCCGCGAAATGCATGATACTTTCTTTTTCAATCCCGACGGGAAAGGCGAAAAGCGGCTTTTGCGCACGCATACATCGCCTGTTCAGGTTCGTACGATGGAAAAGCAAAAACCGCCAATCCGCATTATCATTCCGGGGAAAACCTATCGTATGGATTCGGACGCCACCCATTCGCCGATGTTCCATCAGGTAGAAGGGCTGGTTGTCGATAAAAAGTCGACCATTGCCAATATTATGTGGGTGCATGAAGAATTTTGTAAGGCGTTTTTTGAAGTGCCTTCGTTGAAGATGCGTTTTCGCCCTTCGTTCTTTCCATTCACCGAACCTTCTATGGAAGTCGATATTCAATGTGACCGCTCCGGTACAGAAGTAAAATTCGGCGAGGGCAATGACTGGCTCGAAATATTGGGCTGCGGCATGGTGCACCCGAATGTGTTGAAAAATGTCGGTTTCGATCCTGATGAATATCAGGGCTTTGCCTGGGGAATGGGAATCGACCGTATCGCCATGTTGAAATATGGCATGCCGGATTTGCGGGCATTTTTTGATGCCGATATACGTTGGATCCAACATTACGGTTTCCGTCCGCTTGATGTGCCGACGCTTTTTGGCGGTCTCAGCAATTCATAAACTCACACCCGCGTCTTGCGTTTTGAAAAGAGGTTTTGAACAATGAAATTTACTTTGTCCTGGTTGAAAGATCATCTGGAGACAGACGCATCGCTCGGCGAGATTTGTGACCGGCTTACCGATATAGGCCTTGAGGTTGATAGCGTCGATGACCGCAAAAGCTTTGATGTTTTTGTAATTGCCAAAGTTTTGACAGCCAAAAAACATCCCGATTCAGATCATTTACAGATTTTGACTGTCGACACGGGTCAGGATAAGCCACTTCAGGTGGTTTGTGGTGCACCGAATGCAAAGGCCGGATTGATCGGGGTTTTTGCCCCTCCGGGAGCTTATATTCCGGGGCTTGATGTCACATTGTCGGTTGGAAAAATTCGCGGTGTTGAAAGTTTCGGCATGATGTGTTCGGAACGCGAGCTTGAACTTTCAAATGAACATAACGGTATTATCGAACTCGGCTCCGATGCACCGGTCGGCAAAGCATTTGCGGCCTATTATGGTCTCAACGATCCGCTTATTGATGTCGGCCTCACACCCAACCGGCCGGATTGTACGGGTGTTTATGGCATTGCCCGCGATCTTGCAGCAAGTGGCATTGGCAAATTGAAGCCGCTTGAAGTTCCTTCTATTTCCGGCGAAGGAGAGCCATCGGTAACCGTGTCGCTCGATTTTGGTGATACAGCACCTTTGTGTCCCGGCTTTTCGTGGCGGGAAATTCGTGATGTTAACAATGTGCAGTCGCCCAAATGGATGCAACGCCGTCTCACTGCTATCGGGTTGCGTCCAATCAATGCGCTTGTCGATATGACCAATTACATCACGGTCGATCTCGGCCGTCCGCTTCATGTTTTCGATGCCGATAAGGTTAAAGGAAAACTCACTGTCCGTCGTGGGCAAAAGGGAGATAAACTCCTTGCCCTTAACGGCAAAGAATATGATTTGGGGCCGGATAATTGCGTCATTGCCGATAATAATGGCGTCGAATCCATTGGTGGCATAATGGGCGGCGAAGCAACAGGATGCGATGAAAACACGAAAAATGTTATCATTGAATCGGCTTTGTGGGATCCGCGCAATGTTGCTGCAACGGGGCGCTCTCTCGGCATAGTTTCGGATGCACGTTATCGTTTTGAACGCGGTGTCGATCCGGAATTTATGGAACCGGGACTTGCCTTTGCCACCGAAATGGCCATGAAACTTTGTGGTGGCAAGCCTTCAAAAGCCCATACAATCGGGGCAAAGAGCATTGAACAAAAAATTATCCGCTTCCCGTTTGCCGAAATCAAGAGATTGACCGGTCTGGAATTAAGCCATGAAGCGGCAACAACCATATTGCAGCACCTCGGCTTTGTTGTGGAAGGCAAAGGTGATATTGTCACGGTAACAGTACCAACATGGCGACCCGATATTGATGGCAAGGCCGATCTCGTCGAAGAGGTTATGCGTATCCATGGGCTAAACAATATCAAGCCGGAACCTTTGGAAAGGCCGTCTTCTGTAAGCGGGCAAATTCTCACCACAATACAGATCAGGCAGCGTTCCGCACGTCGTGCTCTGGCTTGTCGGGGCTTGATGGAAGCAATCACATGGTCTTTCATTTCGGAAAAACAGGCCAAGGCATTTGGCGGCGGCAAGCCGGAGTTGAAGCTATTGAACCCGATTGCTGCCGATATGTCGGATATGCGTCCTTCACTGCTTCCGGGTTTGATTGCGGCTGCCCAGCGCAATGCCGATCGTGGTTTTCCCGATCTCGGCCTATTTGAAATTTCGGCAACCTTTGAAGGCAATACGCCCGAAACACAAAGACGCGTCGCCGGTGGTATCCGCCGTGGTACTTACAAGCTTGATGGTTCAGGCCGTTTTTGGGCCGGTTCTGCCAAACCGGTCGATGTCTTTGATGCCAAGGCCGATGCACTTTGTGTGCTTGATGCTTGCGGGCTTGATGCTTCAAAGGTGCAGATAGAGAAAGGCGCGCCGGAATGGTATCATCCGGGACGTTCGGGCGTTATCAAATTGGGGCCGAAGATCATTCTTGGAACCTTTGGCGAATTTCATCCCGATACCCTTGAGGAGCTCGATGTAACAGGACCATTGTGCGGTTTTGAAGTCTATATTGACCGTATTCCCGAACCACGCAAGAAGGCAACCAAAACACGCCCGCCTTTGGTACTGTCGCCATATCAGATGATACGGCGCGATTTCGCTTTTGTTATGGATAAATCGGTGAACGCTGCCACGGTTATTCGCGCGGCAAGCGGAGCCGATAAAAAGCTTATCCAATCTGTCGAAGTGTTCGATGTCTTCGAGGGTGCAAGCCTTGGTGAAGACAAAAAGTCGATTGCGATCGAAGTGGCAATCCAGCCCCATGAACGTACGTTGACAGATCAGGATATTGAAGCTCTGGCAAACAAGATTATCGAGAATGTCGCAAAATCGACCGGAGCAACATTGCGCCAGTAGTTTTCCTGATCTCAAGGGTCGGGAGAAGAATTTTGTAAAACGATTGAGGGGCAAAGTGGATTTGCCCCTTTATTTTATTTCCGTTCTTTTTTTCCGCAAAGCAGATCTGGCAGGACGAGACCGCTATTTTAATCTTGAATGGCCTTTCAGCTATAAAAAGTTGTCGCCAATTTTATTTCACCAAACTATTGGCGGATATTTTGTTTTTTCTAAATGATTCCGGATATTTGATGGAAAACACGAAAAAATGTAACTGCAACAACGCTCCGGTTGGTGCGGATTGATTGAAGAGTTGCGATTTTTCGACTTGGTTGACTTTCATGGCGGCACGCAAAAAAACGAAAAATCACGTGATTGATAATGATCTTTGCCGCCTCAGGAAATCGGGTGAAACTCGCCGGAAAAAATGTTTATGTTTGAAAAATAAGGGCGCATGCGCGAATTTTTTAAAAAGCAGATCGGGCATGAAATCCAGTGAGACTCCGGCTTTATTTTGATACATGTGTTTTGGAGAATAAGCGGGATAAAGCGTTAGCTGGCGAAAAATGATGGTATTTTTATGCCTTTTTTAAAACCCTGCTTGTTTATCCGTTCTTTGCGACACGCGAAAGCCGTTCGATGTTCCCGTTCTTATGTTTTTGATTTCAGAAAAGCCTTGGCAAAAATCAATATCCGATAAATAGCGTATCTCCGGTATTATATTTTGTTTTTTATTTTCAATCAGAAACCGGTTTCGCGGAAACTCCCGACAGAGGGTGTTTTTTTTCGCTTTGCAGTTGACATTTGATTTCTTCCATATTCTATCCTTTAAGGAACGAAAACCATCCTTGTCGAAAGTCGATTAAATGAAAAACGAAAAACACTATGATCTTTTTGTTATAGGTGGTGGCGTCAACGGTTGTGGTGTCGCCCGCGATGCTGTTGGCCGTGGCTATTCCGTCGGTCTGGCAGAAATGAATGACCTTGCGTCGGGCACATCCAGTGCTTCTACCAAGCTTATTCACGGTGGCTTGCGATACCTTGAACAATATGCCTTCCGTCTTGTCAGAGAAGCATTGATGGAACGCGAGGTGATCTGGCATATGGCACCTCATCTTGTTCGTCCTTTGCGCTTTATATTGCCTTATAATAAAGGGTTGCGTCCTGCATGGATGCTGCGTTTGGGCTTATTCATTTACGACCATCTGGGAAGTCGTCATCAGGAGCTTTGGCGCACCAAGGTGCTTGATCTGACCAAAGACTATAGCGAATCCCTGAAACCGGGTTTTGTCAAAGGGTTCGAGTATTCCGATGCCCGCGTTGACGATGCACGTCTGGTTGTTGCCAATGCCCGTCATGCGGCAAGACTTGGTGCGGATATTATGGTGCGCACCGAAGTTGTCTCGCTTAAAGCCGATGGCAAGAAATGGAAAATCGGCCTTAAAAACAAATTGAATGGTGAAGAGTGGACAGTCTCTGCCGACTATCTTGCAAATATGGCGGGGCCATGGATCAATCACGTCTTGCAGGATGCTTTGGGCTTTAAAGGTCACCCGCCGGTTCGTCTCGTTAAAGGGTCGCACATTGTTGTTCCAAAACTTTATCAACATGACCGCGCTTTTATTTTCCAGAACAAGGATGGCCGCATTGTTTTTGCTATTCCCTATCAGGAAGATTTCACGCTGATCGGAACAACCGATTGCGATTATAAAGGCGATCCGGCGAAGGTTCATATCAGCGATGAAGAGATTGATTATATCTGTTCGGCTGCAAGCGAATATTTCACCAAGCCGGTTGTGCGCGACTCCATCGTCTGGGCATATTCGGGTGTTCGCCCGCTTTATGACGATGGTGCATCAAAAGCACAGGAAGCAACGCGTGACTATGTTTTGAAAGAAATGCGGGAAAATGATGGTCCGATCATGCTGAATGCATTTGGCGGCAAAATCACCACTTTCCGTAAATTGTCGGAAGACGCTCTCGTCTTTATCGAAAAAGCCTTGGGTAAGCGCAAACCTGCATGGACTGCCGAAGTCAGCCTGCCGGGTGGCGATTTCCCGCATGATTCGCTTTCCGTTATGGAAGCGAGAGTTGCCAGCATTCTTCCCGATCTCGATGCAAAAACCCATCGTCGTCTGGCAAGAAATTATGGCACCGAAGCCCTCGAAATTTTTGACAATGGCAAAAAGGACAAAGGGCAACATTTTGGCCATGGCCTTTACGAGGCCGAGGTTCAATGGATGATGCGTGAAGAATGGGCAAAGGATGTTGACGATGTCTTGTGGCGTCGCTCGAAACTTGGCCTTTATTTTGATGACAAAGAAAAAGAAGCTTTAAGACAATACCTTGAAAAACATAAAACCATCTAAAAGGTTCGCCGTCTATTGAAGTAAAGCTCGTCAGACTGCAAACCAGGGGAGAAAACATGTCTGATATGAATACTTTACGTGATGAATGCATTGCGGAATTTACCGGCACATTTTTATTTCTGGCTATCGGAATGGGATGTGTGGCAGGATTAAAACTGGCCGGTGCCGCTTACGGACAATGGGAAATCAGCATTATTTGGGGGTTGGCTGTTGCACTTGCAGCCTATCTGACCGGAGGTGTTTCGGGGGCTCACCTCAATCCTTCGGTCACTTTTGCATTGGCTTTCTTTGCAAAATTTCCAAAACAAAAAATATTGCCTTATGTCATTTCGCAATTTCTGGGGGCATTTGTTGCTGCTGCCGTTGTCTATGGACTTTACTATAATCTCTTTACAGCAAAAACACTTGATACAGCCGGTGTTTTTACCACTTTTCCAAATCCTCACATCAGTCTCTTTCAAGCCTTTATGACCGAACTTTTTATCACTGCTGTCCTGGTCGCGGTGATTTTGGGATTAAGTGACGATGGCAACGGTTTACCTCGCGGTGCGCTGGTTGCGTTTCTTGTCGGGGTTCTGGTTGCCGTCATTGGAGGCGCTTTCGGCCCCCTGACGGGGTTTGCAATGAACGCTGCTCGTGATTTCGGCCCAAGACTCTTTGCTTATTTCGCCGGTTGGGACACGAGCGTCATGACGGGAAATAAAGATATACCCTATTTTCTCGTTCCGCTTATTGCACCGGTTATCGGGGGATGTTTAGGGGCTGCTTTCTATACAAAGTTGATCGGCGAACCTCTTGCCCGCAGACAATCAAGATAATTGCCAAGATAATTGGCAAGATAATTGGCAAGATAACGGGCAGGACAATTGGCAAGATAATTGGCCATTTTTCCATAGAACAGGGAGGCTTTCATGGCCGAAAAAAAATATATCGTCGCATTGGATCAGGGCACAACAAGTTCGCGCACATTGGTTCTTGACCATGATGCCAACATCGTCAGTGTCGCCCAACGGGAATTTACCCAGATTTACCCTCGCCCCGGCTGGGTCGAACATGACGCACGCGAGATATGGGCAACGCAAAGTTCGACTTTGACAGAAGCTCTTGCAAAATCGGGTATCAGTTCGGACGAGATTGCAGCAATCGGAATCACCAATCAGCGTGAAACAACGGTGGTTTGGGAAAAAGCCACCGGCAAACCGGTTTATAATGCCATTGTCTGGCAGTGTCGGCGTACCACCGATATTTGTGCGAGACTTAAAAAAGAAGGGCTTGAGGATTATATCAAGGAAAATACCGGTCTTGTCATCGACCCTTATTTTTCAGGAACAAAAATCGCCTGGATATTGGAAAATGTAGAAGGCGCACGAGAAAAGGCCGATAAAGGCGAACTGCTTTTTGGCACGATTGATACCTGGCTTATATGGAATATGACGCAAGGGCGCGTTCACGTTACCGAATATACCAATGCCTCGCGTACCATGCTCTTCAATATCCATAAACTGGACTGGGACGAAACAATGTTGAAAGCATTGAATATTCCCCGCTCCATGCTGCCGGAAGTCAAAGCATCTTCCGAAATCTACGGACAAACCAATATTGGCGGGCGTGGGGGTACACGCATTCCCATTGCCGGAGCTGCCGGTGACCAGCAGGCGGCATTGTTCGGTCATATCTGTGTAGAAGAGGGGCAGGCCAAAAACACCTACGGAACCGGTTGTTTTATGTTGATGAACACCGGCAAAAAAGCTGTCAAATCAACCCATGGTCTGGTCACAACATTAAGCTGCGATGCTCAAGGAAAACCGGCTTATGCTTTGGAAGGATCTATTTTTGTGGCGGGTGCTGCCATCCAGTGGCTTCGTGATGAATTGAAGTTTTTTACTGATTCAGAAGATTCAGAATATTTTGCAGAAAAAGTAGGTACGGCCAACGGAGTTTATGTCGTACCGGCATTTACCGGCCTCGGCGCGCCTTATTGGGACCCGTTTGCCCGTGGCGCGATTTTGGGACTGACACGGGGCGTGAACCGTAATCATATTACCCGTGCAACGCTCGAATCAATTGCTTATCAAACCAAAGATGTTCTCACTGCTATGTTGGCAGATGCACAGACAGACCTGAAAACATTGCGTGTTGATGGCGGTGCTGTCGCCAACAACTTTCTTATGCAGTTCCAATCCGACATTTTGCAAAAGCCGGTCGAACGCCCGCATATATTGGAAGTGACAGCGTTCGGCTCGGCTTATCTTGCCGGTCTTGCGGTCGGCTATTGGTCGAGTCTTGATGAATTGCGCAAAGTTGCAACTGTTGAACGGGTGTTCAAACCTTCCAAAGATGTGGCAAAACAAGAAAAACGTTATGCCGGCTGGCGAAAGGCTGTCGAGCGGGCATGTTCATGGGATTCGGTTTTTGAATGAAAGCCGCAAGCAACAAACAAGGCTAGTCTAAAAAGCTTTTTAAAGAACCCGAACACATAAAAATGGAAGGCACATAGAGAGTTTATGTGCCTTTCAATTATCCATTTGGAAAAGATACTGTAAAACCGGATTGATCGGCTGTTGTCGCTTTACACGTTTACGACAAAGAAAGATGAAAACTTGTAATTTCGATCAAGTAACAAATCGCTAAGCGTTTCGCGTTGCCAATTGCTGAAAATAGGCCTTTCAGGAGCCCGTTACTTTTATAACCTGTTTGAAGTAGCGATTTGAAAACAGTGTATTGCAGTTAGAAAGCCATGTCCTATTTCGCACCGGAGATAAAATTTCAGATAATTCCGGCAGAAATATTTTTACAAATTCTCTACAAGTTTTGAGCGCTTGGGACAGTGATAGGTTTACTTCAACCTTACCTTACATTCGGAGCAGCCTTGGTTTTTCTCTGATAGCGGCTTCACTTTGATAGCGATATAAAATTTCAAACTTGAATCGGCTTCAGATTTTCCGAAAGTTGTCGCTCTTAAGAATTATTGTTCTGGCAATTCGTATTGTCCGGAGTGGGTTAAGATGTTACGGCTCACCAATTAATTATAGAAAATTCGTTTTAATTACACTTGTCGGATAACGAGTAGAATTAATTGCCAGAAATATTTTATACATAATGGAAAAATTATAAACACATTAAATAAAATTATAAAAAGAAAGGCACGTAACATAATTACGTGCCTTCCAAAGTTATACAAAGTCTAAATTATCTGCAGCGTGCTTCAAATACCTTGCCGTTACGATCACGATAATGGCAGTAACGAACGTGATTCTTGGTGCGTGAATAGCCGATCAAGCCACCGGCAACAGCACCAATAGCAGCACCAGCGGCAACAGCCTTGCCACCTTTACCGAATGCAGCACCACCCAAAGCACCGAGTGCAGCACCACCAGCGCCCCATTTCGCAACTGTCTTTTCGTTCTGAGTACAAGCTACAGTTGAAAAAGCAAACATCAAAACGATGAATAAAGAACACAATTTTTTCATGGTTTAACTCCAAAACCCTCAATGTGTGTCTATATAGCACAGTCTAAATCGCGCCGCTCTAAAAATAGTTAATAGTCTATTAAAAATCGTTGTTTTCATTGCAGATATGCAACAGATGCGACTATTGGAGAGCGACGAGGAGAGAAATACAAAAAAATTGGCGAACAAATTTTGCAACTATAATAATAAAAACAACCTTAAGTTTAAAAATATTTCCTTTGTGAGGAAAAAGATATTTCCTTTGTGAGGAATTTTTAAGGATGGTGTCAGGCTTTATAGCTTAAAGATTCAATGAATGGCGTCAAAATATTCATTAAGAAGAGCAGTTTGTTGAAACAACAGAACGCGTATTATTGAAACGACAGAACCGGTATTATTGAAATAACGGAACAAGTGTTATTGGAACGACCGAAATCCCGTCATTGAAACGAAATAATTCAGGATGACAGATTGCAAGCAATCTTTAGAGCTTGCGCGAATAGAGAATGCAAAATAAAGGGCGCTATTTTGACCTGCGCCCGTTTTATTTGCGAATTTCAAACAGAAAAATTCTGTTTTCAGATTTTTACATCTTTTTTGTAATTCTTTGTATTTTTGGCAAATTGCCCATGGGGGCGGAAGCGCCACAAATAGGAAGGTAATACTGCCTCCATTGCTCTTGGTGAAATGCCGACACCTTCCAATGTCCTCCCTTCAAGCTTTGCTTCTTCCGAAACAATGCAGTCTTTTTTGAGCATTTTGATCTGCTCGGATGTTGTCACAGTCGGGATCATCGGTATTTTTCCAAGGAGTCCGAAAATTCCGCCGATAAGGCTTCCAATTCCGAAGGGTACAGAAACCAGCGCTTTTTTACGCATGATAACTTTAAGCATTTCCTCGATAGCGTGACGATAGGTGAGTACTTCTTTGCCGCCCAGTTCATAAATCTTGCCCGTCGGAACATGTCCTTCGATAGAAGCAACAACAAAATCGGCAATATCGCCGACATAAACCGGTTGAAGCTTTGTCTCGCCGCCGCCAAACATCGGCAACATCCATGTGAAGCGTGACATATCGGCGAGTTTGTTAAAGAAAGAATCTTCCTGACCGAAAATAACCGAAGGGCGCATAATAATGGCACTTTTATGAGCTTTCTGAACAGCCTGTTCGCCAAGCGCTTTGGTTTTCGGATAGGAAAGGTTGGAATTGATATCGGCATTCAAAGCCGACATGTGAATGAGAGGAATACCGGCACTCGCTGCAAGTTCGGCAACATTTTTTGCACCTTCAACCTGCACATTTTTGTAATTGTTTTTGCCTTGCGCATAAAGAAGGCCGGGTAGAAACACGGCTGCATCGGCATCAATCAGCGCACGCGCAACAGATTCACGATTGCGTACATTGGTCTTGAGCATCTGGGTTTGACCGACTTCACCCATTTGCAGCATATAATAAGCCACTTCAGGCCGACGCACGGCAATGCGAACGCGATAGCCACGTTTTGTCAATGTCTCGACCACATGGCGACCAACGAAACCTGAACCACCAAAAACGGTAATAAGCTTGGGATGTTGGTAAAGTTCGGTACTGAGCGTCATAGGGTGCACTCCTCAAAAATCGTCAATCTCTGCCTTTGTATGGTTTAACTTGTTTTGTCCTGAACGCAAGTCTTTAGAACTATTCTCTTTAAATGTTGAACGGATTCACGGAATTTTATTGAGGCGGTGTGCCATTTTTCTTCAAAAAATCACCGGCCATATAAAGTGAACCTGCAACAAGAACAGTTCTTTGAGGTGTTGTGCCTGCAATTTTTTGGAAAGCGTCTTCAATAGATGAGGTGGTTTGTGCTTTCAAACCGGCTGAAAGCACAACTTTAGCCAATTCTTCAGGCGCTACACCGCTATCGCTCGACAAAACCGGCACAGTATAAACTTGGTCGACAAGCCCGTTTAGTTCTTTGAAATAGTGGAAAGAATCTTTCGTATTAATCATACCGGCGACCATTGTCACCGGTCCCGCTCCTTTTTCTTTCCAGTGCCTGATTTCTTGTGCAATGACTTTCGCACCTGCCGGATTATGCCCGCCATCGAGAAAAACTGTCATCGTTTCCGGTAAAGAATCAATCAGTTTGCCGTGCCTGATACGCTGCATTCGCGCGGGCCAGACAATATTTTGCATGGCTTTGGCAATATTTTGATCGGTCAATTTGAAACCGGCATGGAGAACAGCTTCAATGGCGCTCGCTGCATTGCTGATTTGGTGGTCACCGCGAAGCGAGGGAAGCGGAAGCTCTATCAAACCGTTTTCATTTTGGAAAACCATATGCCCATGGTCATTATAGGCTTGGAAATCTTGACCATAAACAACAAACGGTGCGTGGCGTTCTTGCGCGATGGTTGTCAAAACGTCGATAGCACCATCGCTTTCCTGCTTGCCAATGACAAGCGGAACCTCTTCTTTGATAATGCCGCCTTTTTCAAAAGCGATTTTTTCAACCGTATTACCGAGTAAAGCAACATGATCGAGCGATATGGGCATAATGAGAGAAACGGCGGGCTTTTTAATGACGTTGGTTGCGTCAAAACGCCCGCCCAGCCCCACTTCAAGAATGACAGCATCAGCCGGATGTTCGGAAAAAAGCAGAAAGGCAACAGCCGTCAATAACTCGAAAACCGTAATCGGTTCATCATGATTGGCTTTTGTTACCCGTTCTATTGCATCGGCAAGAGTGTCATTATCGACAAATTTGCCACCACCTTTTCGACCTATCCGGTAGCGCTCGTTCCAATGAACAAGATGGGGAGATGTATGGACATGAACACTATATCCGGCACTTTCAAGAAGCGCACGGCAAGTTGCTGCTGCCGACCCTTTTCCATTGGTGCCCGCAATATGGATTATCGGAGGCAATTTCAAATGCGGATTGCCGAGATTTTCCAAGAGCCGCGAGATGCGTTCGAGCGAAAGGTCAAACCCTTTCGGATAGCGCTTGAGAAGGCTATTGATAAGCGTGTCTACCCGATTTTCGGTCATTTTATTTCATTTCAAGCGGCTTTATTACCGTGATGTTTGCCCGCATGATGTTCAGGAGCCGGCAATTTCATCATCAAGCGTAAAAGCTTTGCAATGGTCGACTTCAGTTCAAGTCGTGAGACCACCATATCAACCATACCATGTTTGAGGAGATATTCGGCACTCTGAAAACCTTCCGGCAACTTTTCGCGAATGGTTTGTTCAATCACGCGAGGACCGGCAAAACCGATCATGGCACCGGGTTCGGCTATATGAACATCGCCCAGCATGGCATAAGAAGCAGTAACACCACCTGTCGTCGGATTGGTTAAAACAACAATATAAGGAAGCTTTGCATCCTTCATCATTTCAACCGCAACAGTGGTGCGTGGCATTTGCATGAGTGAAAGTGTGCCTTCCTGCATACGGGCGCCGCCAGAGGCCACAAACAGCACCAAAGGCCGTTTTTCCTGAATGGCTGTTTCAAATGCCTTGATAATGGCTTCACCTGCCGCCATACCGAGAGAACCACCCATAAAGGCAAAATCCTGCACAGTGGCTATAATAGGGAGGCCTTCAATGGTGCCACGTGCATTCAGAATATCGTCGTCAACACCGAGTTTCGAGCGATAATCTTTCAAACGGTCAATATAGCGCTTTTCATCGCGGAATTTCAGCGGGTCGATGACAACCTTCGGATTTTCTAAAAGTTCATAGGCGCCATCGTCGAAAAAGCTTTCCAGACGGGCTTTTGCAGGCATACGCATATGATAGCCCGAATTCGGAACGACATATTGGTTTTTTTCGAGATCTTTATGAAATACCATTTCACCGCTGGCAGGGTCTTTGACCCATAAATTTTCTGGCATCTCACGACGACCAAACATCGAGTTGATCTTCGGACGAACATAATTGGTAATCCAGTTCATCTATGTCACCTTATCCTGTTTGTTGGCAAAGCTTCAATTCAGCCTTTTCTGGCTTCCGATACACCTGCACTCAATTGCTTTACAAGGTCGCTTGCCGCTTTTGCCGCATCACCCTTCGGGTGGCCATTTTCATCAAGAGTAGAAGCAATGGCATTGACAATTGCACTTCCGACCACAACACCATCAGCAGCGCGACCGATTTTTGCTGCCTGTTCTCCGGTTTTGATACCGAAACCGACAGCAATCGGCAAAGACGTGTGTTTCTTAATATTTTCCACCGCTTTCGCTACAATATCGGTGTCGGGCAAGGCTTGACCGGTAATGCCCGTCATCGAGACATAATAGACAAAGCCGGAGGTATTTTCCAGTACTTTCGGCAGCCGTTTATCATCGGTTGTCGGCGTTGCCAGACGAATGAAATTGATGCCCGCTTTGACGGCAGGTAAGCAAAGTTCATTATCCATTTCCGGTGGCAAATCAACAACAATCAAACCGTCAAGATCGGCTTTTTTGGCGTCGACCAGAAATTGATCCACCCCATGCACATAGATCGGGTTATAATATCCCATCAGCACAATCGGCGTGGTCTGGTCGGTTTTGCGGAATTCACTAACGAGTTTTAAAGTTTTATTGAGTGTCTGTCCGGCTTTCAAAGCGCGGATACCCGCGGCTTGAATCGTCGGGCCATCCGCCATCGGGTCGGAAAAGGGCATTCCAAGCTCGATAATATCGCTACCGGCTCTCGGAAGTGCTTTCATAATTTCAAGTGACGTGTCAAAATCCGGATCACCCGCCATCATATAGGTTACAAGAGCCGGACGATTGTTATTCTTGGCTTTTTGAAATGTTTCTTTGATACGTGTTGTCATAGCCGTTCTCTCAAACTCACATATTCATGCCAAGAAGTGTTCCGACTGTGTGAACATCCTTGTCACCACGACCGGAAAGATTGACAATGATAATCTGTTCTTTATCCATCTTCGGCGCTTCCTTGATGGCTTGCGCAACCGCATGCGAGGATTCAAGCGCCGGTATGATGCCTTCAAGGCGCGTCAAAAGCTGGAAGGCTTCCAGTGCTTCTGTATCAAGAATCGGCACATATTCAACGCGGCCTTTGTCTTTGAGCCATGAATGTTCCGGCCCCACACCCGGATAATCAAGGCCTGCCGAAATCGAATGGCCTTCCAGAATCTGGCCATCGTCATTCTGGATAAGATAGGTACGATTGCCGTGCAAAACCCCCGGACTTCCGGCAGTCATCGAAGCACAATGCTCGTTGCCTTTAAGGCCACGACCACCTGCTTCAACACCGATAATTCTGACAGTTTTATCGTCAAGGAAGGGATAAAACAGGCCGATCGAATTTGAACCGCCGCCAACGGCAGCAATCAGCAGATCGGGAAGGCGGCCTTCGCGTTCGAGGATTTGTTCTCTTGCTTCTTTGCCGATGACAGATTGGAAATCCCGAACCATTTCCGGATAGGGGTGCGGGCCTGCAGCAGTGCCGATAAGATAATAGGTGTCGCGGACATTGCTCACCCAATCGCGCAAAGCTTCATTCATGGCGTCTTTCAATGTGCCGTTTCCGGCTTTGATCGGATTGACCTTGGCACCTAGAAGTTCCATGCGGAAAACATTGGGTTTTTGCCGCTCGACATCGGTGGCGCCCATATAGACAACACAAGGCAGGCCGAAACGCGCGCATACGGTGGCTGCTGCAACGCCGTGTTGTCCGGCGCCGGTTTCGGCAATGATACGGGTTTTGCCCATGCGACGCGCAAGCAGAATTTGTCCCAGACAATTGTTGATTTTGTGGCTGCCGGTGTGGTTCAGATCTTCCCGTTTCAAATAGATTTTTGCACCGCCAAGATGCTTGCTCAAACGCTCGGCATAATAGAGTTTTGACGGACGGCCCGCATAATTGGTGGAAAGATTTTTCAGTTCGATGTTGAAAGCCGGGTCATCCTTGGCCTCGTTATATGCTTTCTCCAATTCCAGAATAAGCGGCATCAATGTTTCGGCAACAAAACGCCCGCCATAAATACCGAACATCCCCGCTTCATCGGGGCCTGTCTTGAAGGAATTGATTTCAGCCGACTTTTCCACGTCAGTCTCCTTAATTTTTTACGGCTTTTTTGACAGAATCAAAAAAACCTTCAATCAATTTTGTGTCCTTAACACCGGGGGCACTTTCAACGCCACTTGAAACATCAAGAATGTCGGGAGAAGCAGTCCTTATCGCTTCTTCCACATTTTGCGCATTCAACCCACCGGAAAGCACGGTTTGACTATCTTCGTCAAGCGACTTTAACAGCGACCAGTCAAAAGACACACCATTACCTCCCGGCAATTGTGAGCCTTTTGGAGCTTTGGCGTCAAATAAAAACATATCGGCTATACCACGATAGGCAGAAACCTGATCGAAATCCGATTGCTCACGGATAGAAAAAGCTTTGATAACGGGTAATCCATAAGTCGTTGCAAGCTGTTTCACGCGTTCGGGTGTTTCGTGGCCATGAAGCTGGAGAATATCCGGTTTGACATGAGAAACAATGTTTGAAATCAGGTCATCATCGGCATCGACAGTAACGGCAACAAGCTTGACCGGCTTTTTGACAAGCGGGCGCAATAGCTCTGCCTCTTCAATTGAAAGATGGCGCGGGCTTTTGGCAAAAAAGATAAAGCCGATATAATGCGCACCGTTGTCGATGGCAGCTTTAATTGCTTCAGGTGTTTTCAACCCGCATATTTTTACAAGAGGCTTCATGATCTCTTGTTGTCACAAAAGTCGGATAAAGTCGAGAACATGTTGAAATTGTCCCTGATCTATTGTGACAAGGACTTCTTTTTTATCGACAGGCTTTTATGAAGATAGGTCATCAGTGCCGCAGCAAACAGCGGCGTCAACAAGTTCAGCACCGGCACAGAAACAAAAAGTGCAATGATAAGGCCGCCACAAAATACGTAAAGCGCATTCTGTTTATAGAATTGGTGGGCGTCAAGTTCTGTGCGATGGCGGCAGGCGGCAAATTCAAAATATTCGCGCCCGAACAGATAGCCGTTGATTGCATAAAAAGCGACAAGATTGACGCCGGGGAAGAAATAGAGAATCAAGGCAATGATATTGCCGACAATGCTCAAAGCCAGAAATTTCAGCGATATGACAAGCGAACGGCCGAGCGGCATTGCGCGTCCCGCCGGATCGTCGGGATAATCTGTTTTTTCGATGATTTCGGCTGCATCATCCATAAAATAACCGCCGATCAGCGATGTGATTGGCGCAATTAACAGTGCCATAAGCAGAGCAAGCCCCACCGAAAAGACAATGACGGCAACAAATCCGAGCCAGCCAGCCCAATCGGGAAAATCGGGCATATATTGTTGCAGCCACGGCCAAACATAATAAAGGAATAATTCGCGCAAGCTGAACCATAAAATTGCCAATAAAAGCAATGTGACGCCCAATGCTTTCCATAGCATTGAACGGAAGGGCGGGGTAAATAGGCGCGAAAAAGCGCGATAGGCTGCATCAAAAATCATGGGGATATAAATAGAAAGCGGTCGAAAAGAAACAAGAGGGACTTTAGCTTTCCTGCCTTTTGTGCTCTGAACTGGTAATGAGCGGAGGATAATAAAAATACGGAGAATGAGATGGCACAATATGATGTTTTGACGATTGGTAATGCAATTGTCGACGTAATTGCCCGGACGGACGAAGATTTTCTGGTCAATAACGGTATCATCAAAGGGGCGATGAATTTGATTGATGCAAAACGTGCCGAACTTCTCTATTCACGTATGGGGCAAGCTATCGAAACATCGGGCGGCAGTGCGAGCAATACGGCCGCGGCACTTGCAAATCTCGGTGGAAAGGCCGCTTTTATGGGGAAAGTTGCCGCCGATCATTTGGGGCAGGTCTTTGCCCATGATCTGCGTGGCCAAGGTGTTGTCTATGATACGCGGCCTCTGGAAGGCCGTGCGTCGACCGCACGTTGCATGATTTTCAACACACCCGACGGCGAACGCTCTATGAACACCTATCTTGGCGCTTGTGTCGAATTCGGACCTGAAGATGTCGAAGCAACGAAAGTTGCCAATTCCAAAGTGATTTATTTTGAAGGTTATCTGTGGGACCCGCCACGAGCAAAACAGGCTATGCGGCTGGCTGCAAAAATAGCCCATGAAAACGGAAGACAGATGGCGATCACACTTTCTGATTCTTTCTGTGTAGACCGTTATCGGGATGAATTTCTCGAACTTATCCGCACAGGCACGGTCGATATTGTCTTTTCAAACGAATCGGAACTGCTTTCACTTTATGAAACATCGTCATTCGATATGGCAATTACCGCTATTCGTAACGACGTTCGCGGCTTTGCCTGCGTCACACGCAATGCCAAAGGCTCTATCATTACATCACGGCAAGAAACATTTACGGCCGGTATCTATCCGGTTGAACGGGTTGTCGACCAGACAGGCGCCGGCGACGTTTACGCTGCCGGTTTTCTCTATGGTTATACCAATGATATGTCGTTTATGGATAGCGCACGGCTTGGCGCACTTTGTGCCAGTGCCATTATCCAGCAAACCGGCCCGCGTGCACAATTTTCACTCAGAGATTTTGCAACACAGGCCGGACTGATTCAGGCCGGATAACGAGTATCCGGATAACAACTATATCGACTTTTATTGACCGGCACGCCGTCAGGTGATCGGAAGCGGGCTGAAGGCGCAATCGATTCGAGCTTTCGCCCGCCTCGAATTGTTTTCGGCAATTGTTCATTCCGGCAATTGTTTATTCCGGAAACTAATTGTGTTCGATCAGCCTTACTTATTGATGACCGCAAAGGATAGTTTCAAATCTATAAACCGCCAAAACGGATTGGCAACAAAGGTTCCGGTTCAGCCTGAAACATCCGCTTCAGGCTGGAACACATGTTGCCTTGGTGCTATCGGCTTTTGTGAACGTCTATTCCTTAAGCCGGTTGGTAATTGCATTGAACATGAGTGATGTTTCAAGAGGTTCTGCCAAAGGAGATGGTGTGGCTTTATCCCACGATGACCACTGGACAAACACCATATTCTCTTGTTGGTTGACAACCAGCATCTGCCCGAAAATTCCCATACCCCACATTGTTTCGGAATTGCTCAGGCCAAGTTTGGGTGAAACATTATTGGCAGAATCCGGCACAGCATTGTTCCACCATGCATAGCCGTAACTTCCATCCGGATGCCTCTCATTGACCGAATTTTTGGCTTTGCTCCATGTGCGGGCGTCAACAACCCAATGATCGGGCAGGATGGTTTTGCCATCAGGAACAAAACCGTTATAAAGAACAAACTGGCCGAATTTTCCCCAATCTTCCAACGTCGCATTAAAACCATGGGCGCCGCTATCGTGTTTACCTTTTACATAGCTTTGCCATACGCCATCGCTAACCATGCCGTACGGTTTCCAGATCTTCTCCTCCAAATATTTCGAGATAGGCATTTTTACAGCCTTTTCCAACGTATCTCCGAGAAGCCATGCACCACCTGATGAATATGCCCAAACTTTTCCCGGTGTTGTCTTTATTCCACGTTTTTTGTTGATGACGAGATCATGAACACAAGAATAGGATTCTTCCAATGCTTCGCATTGGGTGAGTTTGGAAAAGTCGGAATTATCATCTTCATAATTTTCATCCCATTCGACACCCGATGTATGTTGCAACAGTTCCCTCAAGGTCACATTTGCCCACACCGTGCCTTTGACATCGGGGTTGTAGCGGATAATTTTATCATCGAGAGATTTGATTTTTCCTTCTTTGATCGCTACGCCAACAAGAGTGGAAACAACAGATTTTCCAACCGAACGAGAAGTCCACAGGGTTTGGGGCGTATTGCCGTGAGAGTAAAACTCCAGCACTACAACACCATTTTTTATCGCCATCAGCGCAACGACCTTGTTGCGCTCTACATATTCCTGCAAATTGTAAGAATGACCGTCAACCGTATAGCTGACGCTCGACATATCGTGTATCTGGCGCGTGAGAGGACGCGGCGTCCCATGTTTGAAAACATCAGCCGGATAAGAGCGGTAGCTATTACGAAAGCCGATAATCCGATCCCTCGAATTCCATTTTAACATGTCTTTGACATCGGGTAATGTTTCATCAATCGGTGTAGGACATTGTGTCAACTCCGGCACGCCGCACGGGGAGTTGGCATAAGTGTTTGGAATTGCACTAAATCCCGCCAATATAATGCTCAAGCCAAATAATTTTATATTCATCGATTTCAATGTCCTTAATTTAATGATCTATGAAATATTCAAGTTTTAAATACCCTAATACTCTTAAGGACTTAATGATATAATAATTTGGAATAAAGCGTTATGTGAATTTCAAATATAAATTTATCGGCGTTGAAAGATTAAAGGGCGGTTTATTTGCCAAAAAAGGTTGCGATTTTTTTAGCAATATGTTGTGCAACTTCATCCTTGCTCATTTTCGGCCATGTTTCGACATTTTCCCGGCTCACACATGAAATCCGGTTATAGTCGCCACCCATAATACTTGTACCATCTTTGGCAATGGCAACATCATTAGCCAAAATGAAATCGGCGCCCTTTTTATCAAGTTTCTTGCGGGCATTTTCGATAAGGTCGTTGGTCTCGGCGGCAAAGCCGATAACGAGTTTCGGCCGGTTCGGGGCATGGCCGATAGTGGCAAGAATATCGGGATTTTCGACCATTTTCAATGTCGGGGCAGATTGGCCTGATTGTTTCTTGATTTTTTGCGTGGCACTTTCGGCGCTGCGCCAATCGGCAACAGCCGCAACAAATATAGCAGCATCGGCAGGCAAGGCATGTTTGACCGCATCGAGCATTTCTATTGCCGTTTCAACATGGTTTGTTTCAACACCATCCGGATCCGGAATGCTGACGGGGCCTGAAACGAGCGTAACACGGGCGCCAAGATGGTGAAGTGCGGCGGCAATTGCATGTCCCTGTTTGCCTGAAGAGCGGTTGGCAAGATAGCGCACAGGATCTATCGGCTCATGGGTCGGCCCCGACGTAACAATGATATGTTTTCCGGAGAGGGGTTTTTCTCCACAATCAAGCATGGATTCGACAGCCGCAACAATCGCGAGCGGTTCACTCATACGACCGCGTCCTGCCTCACCGCGTTCAGCCATTTCGCCGATTTCCGGCCCGATCGTTCTGACACCATCCGTCATGAGAGTGCTGATATTGCGTTGTGTTGCCGGATGTTTCCACATTGCCGGATTCATCGCCGGCGCAATAAGAATCGGTGAATTGGCCGCAAGAAGAATAGCTCCCGCAAGATCATCGGCAATGCCATTTGCCATTTTTGCAATCCGGTCGGCCGTTGCGGGGGCTACAACAATCAGATCGGCTGATCGGGCGAGCCTGATATGTCCAATATCATGTTCATCCTGGCGTTGAAAAAGATCGGTAAAAACATGGCCGCCTGAAAGGCTGCCCGCAGCAAGCGGCGTTACAAATTCTGTCGCAGCTTTGGTCATCACCACAGTAACATTTGCTCCCCGCTCTTGTAATCGGCGAATGAGATCAAGCGCTTTATAAGCCGCAACTCCGCCAGTTATAATCAAAACTATCGACTTTGATTTCAATGATTGCATTTCTTTGGCGCTCGCCGCAGATGGAAAGATTTCGGCACTATGACCGGAGATCAATAAAAGCCGTGCTTCTTCTTCCATAGAACGTTTATTTTTTGCAGCGTTGAGACGAAGTTTTTCCTTCGCTTCATCCGGTAAATTGCGGATTGTAATACTGGCCATGGAAAACCTCCCGAACAATCAAAATAAGCAATCAATGCAATCAAAATATAATCCGGTTTATCTTTTTCAAACCATCACGGCAAGCCGGTCAAACAAATTTATCACTTTTCTCTGTCTGTCACGGGCGAAAAGTTTTCAATAGGCGAACGAAAGTTCATTCACTATAAATTATAAATATTTTTTTAAATTTTTGAATGCGGTCTAATTCTTGATATAAAAATTCACCTCTTATAATAGTATCATAGAAGAAATCGGCTATGTGGAGAAAATATATGCGTTTTTTCTTTCCATGTTTGCTTTCATTTTTATTGTTATTGGATATTTTTGGCGGAGCAACATGGGCTGAAGAGCCGTCTTCGAGCGGGAGCGGTTTTGCTGTTACCGATGATGGCTGGATTTTGACCAATGCACACGTTGTTAGAGGATGCCAACGCGTCGAAATCGGCAATACGGGGGAAGCAGTTGACCTTCGCATGGATTCCCATGACGATCTTGCGCTGATAAAAGCATCGGCTGGTGTGCAAACACGGCCATTGGCATTAAGGCATGATGTTATTCGGTTGGGTGAAGATATTATTGCGCTCGGATTTCCGCTAAACGGGATTTTATCGGATTCGATCAAAATGACGACCGGCAATGTCAACGCCCTTTCGGGCCTTGAAAATGATGCGCGTTACTTACAAATCTCGACGCCGGTTCAACCGGGAAATTCTGGTGGTCCGGTGATCGACAGATATGGTCATGTGATTGGCATTACTACATTGCAATTATCAAAGAGCTTTGAAGATAAGACCGGAATTATGCCACAAAATGTCAACTTCGCAATCAGAGCAGGCGTTGCGGCACTGTTTATGGAAGCACAAGGTTTTAAAGTCTCTTATGCCGATGATGATAAGGGTGCACCTGTTCCTTCCACTGCCGATATTACCGAAAAAACAACGCCTTCGGTTTATAAAATTTTGTGTTATGCCGCGACGCCGACCATCGAGGCCAATCAGACATTAAAGCAGCCATTGCCTCCCTCCAATCCGCCTACCGGCGTTCAGGGCAATGTTAACCTACCACCCGTTAATCAGCCTACCGTAACGTTCATTAATCAAAATAATTACGATGCCATCGGGTTTGATTACCGTTCTGTAAAACATGTGAGTTTCGATAATTGCTTGCAAATGTGCGAAAATGACGGGCGTTGTCAGGCACTTACCTACCACAAACGTCTCCATGCCTGTATGCTGAAATATGATGTTGTTGCCCTTATTCGCAATAAAGACGCCGCTGCATCCTTTATCTCAAGCAAAAGGAATAGCGTTAAAATAACCGATTTTATGGCGATGAGTAATGTCGATATTACCGGTGGCGATTACTCTTATATAGAACAAACCGATTATTTTACCTGCTTCATAGGATGTGTTTCCGACCAGCGGTGTATTGCTTTTTCGTTCATCCCCAGAAGAAAGCAATGCTGGCTCAAAGATCGTATGGGAACGCCAAGGGCAAAAAAAGGCGTTGAACTCGGCGTAAAATGACAATTTCGGGTTAAGTGTGGACTCTGTTTTATTGATCTCGTGAAAGAGCACAATGCCGCCGCAAAAAGAGAGGCAGCTTTGAACTTTTATAGCGTCTGCTTTGTCTCACTTTAACTGCGATCAACGATATTCAGGATCAAGCGGGAGCTTGTCATGTCGAATTGCGGAAATTTTGGCTCTGTGACATTAAACGCCATCCATTATTTTGGATCAAGCGGGAAGCCGCCAGCCGCAATACGGTTTAAAGCCACATAACAAACTTGTCGGGTTGACCAGATTTGTTATCATCAAATGACGAGCTTATAAGTGATAATCACCATACAAACAGCGATCAAAACCATAGCATAGCGACCAAAACGGTTTTGTTTTGCCTGCATCAGGGCAAATCTCTTCAGTGTATCATCATCAAGATGAAGTCCATCCTGCGCCATTTTATCAGCACCTTTCTGGATGCGTTCAACGCTTCTGACAAGTTCTGGCGTTCTACGGGCAAAAGTAAGGAGCGATTGCGCCCCCTCGGTCAAGTCTTTCGCCATGCCGATAGGCCCCAAATTTTTTGTAATCCATTCTTTTACAACCGGTTCGGCGGCTTTCCACATGTTGAAATGCGGATTAAGCGAACGGGAAACACCTTCTACAACCACCATGGTTTTTTGTAACAGCAAGAGTTCCGGCCGTGTTTGCATGTCGAAAAGTTCGGTCACTTCAAAAAGCAGGGTCAACAATTTGGCCATCGAAATTGTTTCAGCCGATTGACCGTGGATCGGTTCGCCTATGGCGCGATTGGCCTGTGCAAAGCTTTCCATATTTTGATGGGGAGGCACATAACCGGCTTCAAAGTGCACATTGGCGACACGCCGGTAATCGCGGGTAATAAAGCCATATAAAATTTCGGCAAGAAAACGTTTTTCCTGTTTGCCGAGCCTTCCGGTAATGCCCAAATCGACAGCGACAATACAACCGTCTTTATCGACAAAGAGATTTCCCGGATGCATATCCGCGTGGAAAAAACCGTCTCGCAATGTGTGTTTCAGGAAGGATTGCATGAGCGTGACAGCAAGTGCATCGAGATCGAAACCGGCGGCTTTAAGCCCGTCAATATCCGACATTTTGATGCCGTCAATCCATTCCATGGTCAGAACATCACGTCCTGTGCGCTCCCAATCGACTGCGGGAACACGAAAACCTTTATCATTTCTGGTATTTTCGGCAATTTCAGAGAGTGCCGCCGCCTCAAGGCGTAAATCCATTTCAATTTTAGTGGTTTGTGCAAGCGTGTCGACAACGCTGACCGGTTTTAACCGTCGTGTCGCCGGAACATAGCGTTCCTGCATTTCCGCAGCCAGATAAAATCCCTCAAGATCTTTTGCGAATCGTCGTCTCACGCCGGGGCGGATAACCTTGACTGCGACTTTACGCAGACTCCCGTCAGGATTGCGCACGGTTGCGGGGTGAACTTGCGCCATCGAGGCGGCCGCAATTGCCGGACCGAATTCGACAAAAAGATCATCTATCTTGCGGCCGAGTGAACCTTCGATTTGTGCCACAGCCTGTTCATGCGGAAAGGTATCGACGTGATCCTGAAGGCTCGACAGGTCTTTTGCAACTTCCGATCCGACAATATCAGGGCGTGTTGCAAGAAATTGGCCAAGCTTGATATAGGATGGGCCAAGCTTGTTCATTGCCCGCGACATATTTTCGGAGCGGTTGGTTTTTTTACTTCTTTTTCTGGCAAACCAGCCGGCGAAACGATGGAAAAATGCAAGTGTAGCAGGTAATCCATCGCTTGGAAGTGCGCTTAACACACCTTCACGTGCCAGAATGAATCCGACACGCATAAGACGGAAGGATGCGGTAAGTTTCGACATTCAGATCTTCCAGCCAGAGTGCATTGCGGCAATGCCACCGGTCAGATTGCGGTAGCTGACATGTGAAAAACCGGCTGCCCGTATCATTGCAGCAAAATCTTCCTGCTTGGGAAATTTGCGGATAGATTCGATAAGATAACGATAAGATTCTTTGTCACCGGCAATCATTTGTCCAACGCGCGGTATGCCCTGGAACGACCAGATGTCGTAAAGCTTGTCAAGAATCGGCATTTGTACTTCCGAAAATTCCAGACACATAAACCGACCGCCCGGCTTCAAAACGCGGTAAGCTTCCGACAGTGCTTTGGCAATGTGGGGAACATTACGGATACCGAATGCAATTGTATAAGCATCGAATGTATTATCTTCAAAGGGGAGTTTTTCGGCGTTCGCCTCGACAAAATCAAGATAAGGAAGGAGCCCGTTTTTCTTTGCTCTTTCGCGCCCCACTTCCAGCATGGAACTGTTGATGTCAAGAACCGTTGCATGGGCATGGCGACCGGAAGCTTCGACAATACGAAACGCAATGTCGCCTGTACCACCGGCCACATCGAGAACTTTATACCCGTCGAGATGCGAAGGGTGAAGCCATGCAACAAATGCATCTTTCCACAAACGGTGCATACCTACCGACATGACATCATTCATAATGTCATATTTTTTGGCCACAGAATGGAAAACTCCGTTGACCATCGACTGTTTTTCCGATTCGTCGACTTTCTTGAAACCGAATGTTTCTTCCATCCCGCCTTTTGCGCCGACGCGCTCTGTCTCAGCAGTCATATTTGTGACCTTTCAAATTTATTCCGACTTTTTTCTAACCTAACTTGTCCGTTTAGGGAATGGGTTCTGACGAAAAAGTAGAGCCGGGGGCGCTTCACCCTTTTCATTCCACATGAATGGTTTTATACGACATATAGAATGCTGTAATGAGGAGAAAAGTCTATGGGTTTAACAATTGTTTCCCACCCTCTTGTCCAACACAAATTGACAATGATGCGCCGCAAAGAAACATCGACTGCTGAGTTTCGCCAACTTGTGCGGGAAACAGCATTTTTGCTCGGCTATGAAGTCACGCGCGATCTGGAGCTTGAAACCGTTCACATCGAGACGCCGATGGAAGAGATGGAAGCCCCGATGCTTAAGGGCAAGAAACTCGTTCTTGCCTCGATTTTGAGGGCAGGCGAGGGGTTGCTTTTCGGTATGCTTGATCTTTTGCCTTCTGCGCGCGTTTGTCATATCGGCCTTTACCGCGATCATAATACACTTGAAGCTGTCGAATATTATTTCAAAGCTCCCGAAGATATTTCCGAGCGTCTGGTTATTGTGGTCGATCCGATGCTTGCAACAGGAAATTCTGCTGTCAAAGCCATAGACCAATTGAAAAAACACGGTGCCAAACAGATAAGGTTTGTGTGCATATTAAGTGTTGAACAGGGCATCAAACAGTTGCAAAAGGCCCATCCCGATGTTGATATTTTTACGGCCTCGGTTGATCGTGCGCTTGATCCGGCATCCTACATTCTTCCCGGCTTGGGCGATGCAGGCGACCGTATGTTTGGCACAAAATAATAACGCATAAAATTATAATAATTCAGACGGATGAGTTAAAAAAACGGCGTGTCCGGAACATGGATAGAGCGGAATAATTGCTTGTTTTATGTTCTCCAACCGGTGGCATGATCGGCTAATTTTTCGCCTTTCCGATTTTTTCTGCTTTGAAATTTTTTGAGGCAAATTTATGGGGGGTGCAAAGCTAGGTGACCGGCTTTTACCCATAAAACCCGATTGGGCATTCGTCATTGGCCGTTTTGTTATCGACCATTTTGTAATTGGAAGTTTTGTGGGGCTTGAAACAAAGGCTGACAAATAAAAATTGACCGGCCAACGTCCATTTTTCGGGCTTGTTTTTTAAGGATTTATGAAGTGTGGATGAAAGGGAGGGAAAGCGATTGGCCGTTTCCGTTTCCCTTGGTTTTAAACGCGGTTAAGGTCATGCGGTGTTTTGAACAGACAAATTTGCGCTAAAACCGGTAGATGTTTGCAATGTTCATTGATTAAAAATTGCATTTTGACGGATTGGCCGTCCGAAAAACCGGACCTTTGCAACGGAAGCGGATGTCGCTCTTGTATCGAATATAATAAAAACCATATGCATTAAACGGGTAACAGAAACTTTGACGGTTCTCGTGGCTTGGCAGATCAACAATACAAATGGAGGATTACGAGATGATATTGAAGACTGTGCGCATGATTGCACTGGCAGCAGCTACCGCGACGATTGCCCTTTCCGGTTTTGCAAGCTCTGCTTTTGCAGAACAAAATGCACGCATCAGTTGGTCGGCGTTGACCACAAAACTGGAGCAAAGCGGCTATAAAATTCACGAACTTGATGAAAAGCATGAAGGCTGGAAAGCGGAAGTTATCGACAAAAACAATCAACGCCTCAAGCTTTATATAGATCGTCAGGGCAATATAACGCGCCAAAAAATCGACCATTGATTATCGTGCGTGAATAGTGTCGGATTTTGTAACCGGTATTACGGACGTGTTCCGGATACCGGTTTTTTTGACGAGATGGATGGCAATATCAATATGGCTTACTTCATAACCTTCGGGTGGAAGAGGGAGCTTTTGCACATCCGGATTGTGACCATAAAGCGCAATGACTTCACCGCTTTCATAGTGAAAAAAACTGCTGTTACGGCAATTTGCCATAAAGAAAGATTTTTGCCCTGAAGACGCAACGGGCCTTACCAGTCCGGCTTTGGTAAAGTGATGCAGGGTGTTGTAGATTGTTGCCAGTGAAATATCATTACCGGCACAAACAATATCTTGATGAAGCTTGTTGGCATCTATCAGGTTTGTTTTTCTATCGAGAATATATTTCGCGACAATCAATCTTTGGCGCGTTACACGAAGTCCGCAATTTTCCAATATGTCATAAACGATGTCACGCACCGGACTTTTATTTTTCGTCTTCTCGACGATCGGTCGGATGTGTCGTGTGTAATCCAACATAAACGCTCCTTATCGCCAAATGTCGGCTTGAAAATGAACAAATCCATTTCTCGTTTTTGCAAATAGTTTGCAGTTGCAATTATTAAGAAGGTCTGTTACGCAATAAAGAAATTGCAAATGATTTGCAATAAGAAAAAACAAGTGAGAGGATTTTTGGAAATGAAGCCTGCTTTTTTGCAACAGGTCGGTCTCAAAACATTCATAGCCGCAATCGCAGTTCTGGCTTTGAGTTTCTTTTCGATTGTGGATGGTCATGCCGCTCAAAAATTCAAGGCGGTAACGACATTTACGGTTATTGCCGATATGGCACAAAATGTTGCCGGTGACGCAGCCGAGGTTCAGTCAATAACCAAGCCGGGGGCAGAAATTCATGAATATCAGCCGACACCGCAAGATTTGATGCGGGCACAAGGAGCCAATCTCATTTTGTGGAACGGATTGAATCTGGAATTATGGTTCGAGAAATTTTTCGATAATATTCACGATGTTCCGGGTGTTGTTGTTTCAACCGGCGTCGAACCTATGAGCATCAATGAAGGGCCGTATAACGGTAAACCGAACCCCCATGCATGGATGTCGCCCACATCTGCTTTGATCTATGTCGACAATATCCGCGATGCATTTGTCAAATATGATCCGCAGAATGCGGAAACCTACAAGCAAAATGCAGAAATATACAAAGCCAAGATCAGGGCAACGATTGATCCGATCAAGGAAGAACTTTCAGGCTTGCCGGAAGAGCGGCGCTGGTTGGTGACAAGTGAAGGAGCCTTCAGCTATCTTGCCCGTGATTTCAATTTGAAAGAGCTTTATCTGTGGCCGATCAATGCCGATCAGCAAGGCACGCCCCAACAAGTCAAACATGTTATTGATGCCGTGAACAAATATAACATTCCGGTTGTTTTCTCGGAAAGCACAATTTCGGATGCACCGGCAAAACAGGTCGCCCGTGAAACCGGTGCCAAATATGGTGGCGTGCTTTACGTTGACTCGCTTTCCGAAGCTGACGGCGTTGTTCCCACTTACATTGATCTTCTGAAAGTCACAAGCTCCACCATTGCCAAAGGACTAGCCAAATGAACACAGTGGGGATTTCGGCGTCGCACATTACAGTGACCTACCGTAACGGCCATACAGCCCTTCGCGATTCGAGCTTTGAGACGCCGACCGGTTCTATTACGGCATTGGTCGGTATCAACGGTTCCGGCAAGTCGACGCTTTTCAAAGCCATTATGGGATTTGTGCGTTTGTCTCGCGGCAGCATTACTATTTTCAATATGCCGGTGCGCAATGCATTAAAGAAAAATCTTGTCGCTTATGTGCCGCAATCGGAAGATGTCGATTGGAATTTTCCGGTTCTTGTCGAAGATGTTGTCATGATGGGCCGTTATGGCCACATGAACTTTTTGCGTCAGCCCAAAGATGTCGATTATGCCGCCGTGACAGATGCATTACAGCGGGTAAATATGCTTTCCTTTCGCAAGCGCCAGATCGGTGAATTGTCCGGTGGGCAAAAAAAGCGCGTTTTTCTTGCGCGCGCTATAGCGCAGGAAGCAAAGGTCATTTTGCTTGATGAACCGTTTACCGGAGTAGATGTCAAAACCGAAGACCAGATTATCGCATTGCTTAAAGAAATGCGCAAAAGCGGTGCGGTTATGCTGGTTTCCACACATAATCTTGGTTCTGTACCCGAATTTTGCGACCGCACCGTTTTGATAAAAGGGACGGTTCTGGGTTATGGGCCGACATCCGAAATTTTCACCGAAGAAAACCTCACCGAGACCTTTGGCGGTGCGTTGCGTCACCATATGGTTAAACCTTCGGATATGACCAATGGCGCAGACGTTGTCAGCGATGATGAAAGCCCGCTTATTCTTTATCCCCGACAGAAAAAGTGACTGTGATGATAGACTGGCTTGTCGAACCGTTTTCTTATGATTTCATGATAAATGCAATGTGGGTTTCCGCATTGGTTGGTTGTGTTTGCGCATTCCTGTCGGCATTTTTGATGCTCAAAGGCTGGTCGCTGATCGGCGATGCGCTTTCCCATTCGATTGTGCCCGGTGTTGCGGGAGCCTATATGTTGGGGCTGCCTTTTTCGCTAGGCGCTTTTTTTTCGGGAGGCCTCGCCGCCTCTGCCATGTTGTTTTTCAACGAGCGGACGAAATTGAAAGAAGACACCATCATAGGCCTTATTTTTTCGTCCTTTTTTGCGCTCGGATTGTTTATGAAATCATTGAGGCCGATGGCTGTCAGCATCGACACGATTGTACTTGGTAATATTCTGGCGGTGAGCCCCGCAGATATTTTCCAGCTTGCTCTGATCGGCGTTGTCTCGCTCGTTATACTTTTCATTAAATGGAAAGATATGATGGTGACTTTCTTTGACGAAAATCATGCCCGTTCAATCGGAATAAACACCAAGGGATTGAAAATTCTGTTTTTTGCGTTGCTTGCGGCTTCAACAGTGGCGGCCATGCAGACAGTGGGTGCTTTTCTGGTTATCAGTCTTGTCGTCACACCGGGTGCAACCGCTTATCTGATAACCGATCGTTTCCAGCGTTTGATTGTTCTTTCGGTCCTGATCGGCATTCTCACAAGTGTAGTCGGCGTTTATTTAAGTTATCTGATCCACGCCCAGACCGGCGGCGTGATTGTATTGTTGCAGGCACTATTATTTGCTTTGAGTTTTATCTTTGCGCCCAAACACGGTTTCATTGCGGCACGGCTGCGTGCACGGAAAGTACAATCATGATAGATACGCTTTTGTTTCCCTTCCAATTTCCTTTCATGATCCGGGGAATGCTGATTACAATGATTGTTGGCGTGCCGATGGCAATGCTATCCTGTTTTTTGATTTTGAAAGGTTGGTCGCTTTTGGGGGATGCAATCTCGCACGCCGTTTTTCCGGGTGTCGTCGCCGGTTATATGATGACGCCGGCAGCACTATTTGTTTTGGGGCTTATCCCCTTTATCGGTGCCGAGGCAATCAACCGGTCCGATGTGACCATGGCAATGATGGCCTTCGGTGCATTTCTGGCTGGCATGGTATGTGCGGTTCTCACCGGTTTTTTGGGGGCAAATAGCCGCATCAAGCAAGACACGGTCATGGGGGTTGTGTTTTCTTCAATGTTCGGTTTGGGACTTGTTCTGGCAACCAGTATAGAAAGCGAACTTCATCTCAATCACATTCTGTTTGGCCATTTATTGGGCGTAAACCGGATTGATATTTTTGAAACTCTCTTCATCTCGGTTTTGGTGGCCGTTACCCTTGGTGCAAAATGGCGCGATTTTCTGCTTTTTACGTTTGATCCCATTCAGGCAAAAGCTGTAGGGCTCAATGAACGGTTTTTGCATTATGCTTTATTGACAATGATTTCGCTGACAATCGTTGCGGCATTGAAAGCCGTCGGGATAATATTGGCTATTTCATTGCTCATTGCGCCTGGTGCCATTGCCTATCTTGTAACAAAACGTTTCTCATTAATGATTGTTATCGCGATCGCCATTGCGGTTATAAGCAGCTTTCTCGGCGTTTATTCAAGCGCGTTTATCGGTTCTGATGCGGCATCGACAATTGTATTGATAATGACCGTTCTTTTTATCGTTGCGTTCGGCTTTATATCAATTGCAGCACATATCCGTTCATCAGCAACTTGAGTGTTGACCCCGTTTAATGATAGAAGCTGAGGCGTAATTTGTCACCGAGGCCTAAGCTCTATGAAATGCTATGTGATTAATCTTGATCGCTCTGAAGAGAGGTTAACCCATATAAGAAGCGTATTTACCAAAGAAGGCCTCGATTTTATCCGCGTCAAAGCTGTTGATGGCCGTTCTTTGTCTGATGAGCAATTCGAGGAGCTGACACGCGTTCGCAATTGGCCTAAAAAACTGGCAAGAGCGGAAGTCGGCTGTTTTCTCAGTCATCTTGAATGCTGGCGGTTGATTGCCGAAGGAGATGATCTCTATGGAGCCGTGTTCGAGGATGACATAAAACTTTCGCCCCATGCCCATTTGTTTTTGAAAAACTATGATTGGGTGCCTGAAGGGTGTGACATTGTTAAACTAGATACCGCACGAATCGTTTGTGTTTTAAAAAAATTCGACACCGAACTTGCCGACCATTACAAATTGGGACGACTTGTTAGCAAACATTATTGTTCCGGTGGTTACATCATGTCGAAAGCTTGCGCCAGACGGCTATATGACGAAATCAAACTTGTCACGGCACCGATTGATGAAATCATGTATAATCCGGAATGCGGCGTTTGCCGTTCCCTCAATATCGAGCAGATGTTTCCGGCTATCGCTATCCAGATCGGGCTTTCCAGCACGATTCTTGCAGATCGAAAGAAGGTCAAATCTGTTAAACGAGTGAAGCGCCCGATCTCGCAAAGAATACGGCGTGAGTTAAATCGTTTAAAAAAACGGTACGTGAAACCCTGGTTTTTGAAAACATTTCGCGGCTTTTATTGGGGCATTGTCCCGTTTCGTTAATCGTAACTTTTTGAAAACAAAGGTTTTTTAAATGCATATCAGCTATGCATAATTGTGGGTTGTTGTTTGGGGTCTCATGCAATATCTTTCCTCTTGCTGGATTACTCCTCCTCCCAAATCCAGCAAGTTGAATGCAGCACCTCCTCCTCCCATAGCTGCATTCGGAATCAAAGGCTGCGCATCTCCTCCCGCGCGGCCTTTTTCTTTTCTTGAAAAATATCTGGCAATCTCCAATTCTTGCCACCTGATTACAACACCCGCTATTTCATATTCATCAACCGCCTGATCGTTCACCATTTTGCCGGATGAAAATTCACCATTTGGCTTAATGATAACCAAGAGCCAAAATGGCAATCTGGAACCTTCGCAACAATTTCCATCAATATCCTGATAAGGATGTTAAGGTCTAAAGGCGTTTTCTCCTAATAAAAACAAGTTTTGTTGAATCACAAATACGAGATCAGCAATAAAAAAATCCTTATGCCGAAAACAACAATTTAAATCCGGAATTGAATATGGGGAATTGTCGACTTTGAAGTTCTCAACCGGTGATTTATTTTTTCATTACTTTTTAAAGTAACTTATAGCCCGTAAACGTGCCTATAGTTCGGTGAACAGCCAATTCATACGGGATTTCTTTTCAGGTTTCTGTGATTAGTCGAGTTATTATAGAACTTCAAAAAGCCTGTTCCGTTAAAGGTGTTTTTTGGGAAAAACCGGCTGCGATTTCTATGCGGGTATTTTCCGGCTGGAATTTTGATGTAAAAAATTTTTTAATCGAAATCACGGAAACTGTATAAGGTTAACATTCTGTTAATTATCACGTATTTAATTGGGTTACACGAAGCTGATTCGTTTTAACTGCCTTGATTGAAACAATCTCGATTGAAACAATGAAGAGGGGAATATGCGCGTAAAAACTATTCTGGTTGCTGCCAGCCTTTTGGCTAGTGCAACACTTGCCGGTTGTACAACCACGGGAGGCTCGTCATCGACGCTTGCGGCCTATTCTCAGGTCAATGATGGCGGATTTATTATTCCCGCAATCAAGGCAAACGAGATCAAACCGGAATTTCGCCGGCAGATTGTAGCCTATCCGACAGATGAAAAGCCGGGAACAATTATTATTGATACTGCCAACAAGCACCTTTATTACATCATGCCGGATGGCAAGGCCATGCGTTATGGCATTGGCGTGGGGCGTGACGGATTCCGTTGGACGGGGAATGCAACAATTGGACGTAAGGCGGAATGGCCAGCCTGGGTTCCGCCACAGCGTATGTTGGTACGCCAGCCGGAATTGAAAGAATTTGCCGGTGGAATGAAACCGGGCTTGCAAAACCCGCTTGGTGCGCGTGCGCTCTATCTTTATAAAGATGGCAAGGACAGCATGTTCAGACTGCATGGCACGCCTGAATGGTGGACGATTGGTACCAATGTGTCATCCGGATGCATCCGCCTTATCAATCAGGATATTATAGATCTTTATAATCGTGCGGAAGTCGGCGCAAAGGTTATCGTAAAATAATCGGGGGTTATCGTAAAATAATCGGGGTTACGCTCGTTAAATAGGGAACAAAGTTTTCCCCTTTATTGAAGCGCGGATTTTCTCCGCGCTTTTTATTTTTCAATATTGTTTTCCGGCTGCATTATTTTTGGCTTGTTCAAGAAAGGGAAGTTCCCGACTTTTATCACTTGTCAGGTTTTTTCAAGTCGATGCAACAGAAAAGACAGATAAAATCCGCTCAATTCTTTCGCTAAATGCCGGTCTCAACGGCATATTCGGGTCATTCAGTTATTCCGGTCATTCATATATTCCGCTCAAGCAATGGTCGAATTATTTTCAATCGTCAGGGGCGGCACGCTCTTTAACGGGACGGCCGCGTCAGGATATAAATCGAAATCACAATCAAAATGCAAATTGTTGCGAGCGCCAGCCATAGAACCGGCTGTGCTATCAACATAAACGAGCAAAATCCTATAGCCATCCCTCCGACGGCCAGAAATTTGATAAAAGGCGATATGACCCCGCGTTCTTCCCATTGCTTGATAGGAGGGCCGAAAATTTTATGATGATGAAGCCAATTGTGAAAACGCGGAGATGACCTTGCGAAACACCAGGATGCGACAAGCAAAAACGGCACCGTCGGCATAATGGGCAAAACAGCTCCGATAATGCCCAGAACGACCATAAGACAGCCTATAACCAGATAAACTATACGCAATGGTGCAGGAGTATTGAACTCTTTCATCGTCTGATATCTACACTTTTTAAAAACTCATAGTTGTACAATAATTTGTCCAAAAATAGGGCAAATAATTGATAATAATGGCAAAAATGCCTTTTCACAGCCATGTGAACAACACAACCATCGGTTAAGAAACCTCATTCGCTTAATCCCCCGAAACTCTAACCGGTTAGCAGGATATGTGTTTTTTGACCGATAAAAAAAGACTTCTATCGTTCCTGACAGCAATTTTTGTTGTCTGTTTTTCCAGTTTTGGTAACGCGGCGCTCAGTCATGGTCATATCAATCATGGTGGGCAATGCGGTGGTGCATCCTGGTATGCATTGCATTCCAAAACAGCTTCAGGCGAAAAGATGAATCCCTTCGCTATGACAGCCGCGCATAAGACATTACCGCTTGGAAGCAAAATCAGAGTGACCAACAAGTTCAATGGAAAATCGATTATTGTGCGTATCAATGATCGCGGCCCATTTATTGCCGGTCGGATTCTGGATTTGTCCAAAGGGGCAGCCAATCAACTCGGTTTTGTCCAAAACGGGTTAACCAATGTTTGTTATGAACGGTTAAGCTGAAAGCAATAGAGAAAAAGGGGAAGCACTGTCTTCCCCCTTTTATTTTGGCATATTATTTGCCAAAATTTTTGAGTGACCGCAAGCCGATTGCAAAACCGATCCAGCCCCAGCCCTGAAAGATAAGGTCGATCGACAGAAACAGGCCGAGAACCCAAAGTGTGTTGGCAGGCCAACCGGTTGTGATAACGAGACCGGCAATAGCGGTAATAATACCGGCTGCAATAATCCACCCATGGCCTTTGAGTTCGCGGCTCTGGAAGCCGATAACAACACGGATAACACCGGCTACAACAAGCAGGAAGCCGAGCAGGAATGTAAACACGGCAGCCGCCAGAATTGGCTGGATAAGGCAGACAATGCCACCGAACGTATAAAGAATACCTGCGAGCAGCCAGTAGAAAAAACGTCCCCAGCTTTTAACGCCGAATGCATGAATGAGCTGCACAATACCACCCACCAGCATCATAAGTCCGATATAGATAGCGACGGCTTCTGTTGCGAATGGCAAAGTAAATGCTGCAACAATGCCGACAAGCAGCAGGATAATTCCAAGAACCAAAAACCACCCCCACTTCGCCGATAGCTCGCTTGCACCATCCAGGGGATTCCAATTATTTGAACTCACGACGGTTTTTCCTTTTCAAAATGACTGTTTCAGAAGAATGCGTTTTATGGCATTGCTATTTGACATGGGCAATACCATTTTCGCGTTACCGTTATCATAGAATATAAAAAGAAATAACATAGAAAAAAAGAAGGTTCATCATTATCGCGGTTATCGACCTTTATGAAGACCAATGAAAGTAAAGTAACCAATGCATGTGTTTATTGAAAATTATTGGCCGCATATCCTAGCCTTATTGTCGTTTTTTCTGGGGCTTGGTGCTGCAATCCATGCCACTATGACAAAGCAGGAGGTTCGCACCGCTATCGGGTGGGTTGGTGTCATTATGCTTTCGCCCGTTTTGGGTGCTGTCATCTATGGTATTTTCGGTATCAACCGCATTCATAACAATGTTGTTTATAAACGGCACCGGCACGCCGGCAGCAAAGGTCATGCGCGTGCCGATAAGTATGATTGTTCGGATAGTTATATTCTGAACCGGTTCGGGCGTCTTGCTGCGCCCATGAAAAAACTTGGCGATCATGTAAGCCTTGGCCGGATGACGCGCGGCAATCATTTAACAGTTCTTGATAATGGCGATGAAGCTTATAGTGCTATGTTAAGCGCAATCGGTGCGGCCAAGCGTTGTTTGATTCTCGAATGTTACATTTTTGACCGCGACGGTATGGGGGAGCTTTTTGTTGAAGCTTTGTCTGCTGCTGTTCGCCGCGGTGTCGAGGTGCGTGTTCTTATTGATGCGGTCGGTGCGCGCTATTCAATCCCTTCGATTGTCCGTGATTTACGGCGTGAAAAAGTCCCCGTCGCGGTTTTTAACGGCAATATTATTATCGGTTTACGTCTGCCTTATGCCAATTTGCGCACGCACAGAAAAATTCTCGTTGTCGACGGGAGTGTTGCTTTTACTGGCGGGATGAATATCCGTGCCGGTTTTTCACAGACATTCAGCGGTGAAAAAACCGCCGACGATACCCATTTTCGCGTGGAAGGGCCGGCTGTTGCCGATATTTTTTCGGTCGCAGCCAATGATTGGGCTTTTGCCAAAGGGGAAAATCTCGACACCAAAATCTGGGCTATTCCGGCAATCAAGGAAAAATCCGACGAAGGTGTCTGCGTCCGCGTCGTGCCAACCGGTCCCGACCGTTTGATCGAAACAAACCAACGCATGTTGATCGGTGCATTCTCGCTTGCCGAAAAGCATATTCGTATCATGACACCCTATCTTTTACCCGACAGGGAATTGATTAGCGCGCTGGTAACAGCCGCCCGTCGCGGTGTCGACGTTGATATTGTCGTGCCGGGAAATAACAATTTGAAACTTGTCGACCGGGCCATGCGTGCCCAATTCGATCAGCTTTTGCGTGACGGGTGCCGTATATGGCGTGCAAAAGGGCCTTTCAATCATTCAAAACTCATGGAGATCGACGATCGCTGGAGCTATGTCGGTTCATCCAATCTTGACTCGCGTTCATTAAGACTGAATTTCGAGATCGATATGGAAATATTCGACGAAACACTTGCCCGCTATCTTTCGGAAAAAATACAGCATGAGCAGGAAGATGCGCGTGAAGTCAGAATGGAAGATCTTGTAAATCGGCCATTTCTTTCGCGTTTGATTGACAGGGTTATCTGGCTAGGTTCGCCCTATCTTTGATATTTTTCCAAGCTGTCGATTGCGCTGTCGCGACATGGGGCTATTGCCGTTATAAAAGTTCTTTATCTACCGGAAAATCGGCCTCTATTGACGAAAACCGAGTGCCTGAAACTGATAGGCTCGATGTGTTTCGAGCCTCTCGAAACAGGGGAGCGCCGTTTAAACAATCGTTTTCCGGCTTCAACCTGTTTTTCCGGCTTTATAAACGGAATTATTCCGTAAATTTTTCTGTTTCACGTTTCGCCCGTTCCTTGAGCAGTTTGGTTGCTCCCTCAAGGTCGATTTCCGCTTTGATAGGCAAATGGTCGGAAGCAAGCCGTGCAAGCGGCGAGTTATGGATTTCTATATTGGAAACGAGTTCATGCGGATAGGCAAAAACACGGTCAAGCGCCAAAACAGGAAAGCGCGAAGGAAAACTCGGCAATGTTCCCAAGCGCAAATCAAAAAACGGAGCAAGGCTTTTGAGAGACGATGTTCTGCCCAATCGCCATTCGTTCAAATCGCCGATCATGATTGTCGGCATGATGTCACGTTTTTTCAGAATAGACAAAATAAGCTTTGCCTGTTGAATCCTTGAATGGTGCAAGAGACCGAAATGGGCGGCAACAATGCGGATAAGCCCGACCGGCATATCGAGTTCGACGATGAGCGCACCACGCGGTTCAACACCGGGCAGTTTCAGTTGGACAATATCTTTGACTTTCCCATTGCGCATGAAAAGAGCATTGCCATGCCAGCCTAATCCGCGTGGGGACATTGTATTGATTGGTACACGCTCCAAACCGGTTTCCGATTTCAGAAGTTCCGGATCAAGCAAACCTATTCTTTCGCCGAAACGCTTGTCAGCTTCCTGAAAAGCCATAATATCGGGATTGAGTTCGGCAACGACATGCACAATCCTCTCCGGATCGAACACATTGTCGACACCGACACATTTATGAATATTGTATGAGCCGACGACCATATCGTAAGTGTCACGATCGGCATCTTTCGGACGGTGTCCATGACGATTGCGGACAGCCTGCAATAATCTTGTCTGGAGGGCTTTTTGACTTAATTGGCTTGGCCAATGGAACTTTTTATTTTTAAGGATGTCCATGATTTTTTCTGAAAGCAGATTTGCCCCGCTCGAAAGCTTTGATTATTATATGAAGTGACAGCTATAAAACTACAAGCTTTGTCGCTTGAAATTGAAGACTATTACCACCTATTTTTTCACCAAAATATGATAAAAGATTTAATTGCCGCGAGACAGGTTGCATAACCATTTAAAATGGGACACCAACGCCTGCAAAAAATGGAAGATAAACACCATGGTTGATATGAGCGACGATCAAGCAATTATAATCGAAGCTTTTTCACAAAACAGTTTCAAAAAACATTCCGGCCCTGTTGCCTTTAACCGTATCGAATTGAATGCGATATTACGTGTCTATGGACAAATGGTGGCTGCCGGCGAATGGCGCGATTACGCGATTGACCATCTGGATGACAAAGCGGTGTTTTCCATTTTTCGCCGAACCGCTGAAATACCGCTTTATCGTGTCGAGAAAAACCCGAAATTGGCAAACCGTCAAGGTGCTTACAGTGTCATTGCAGCAAGCGGATTGATCCTGAAACGCGGCAAGGAACTCCGCAATGTTCTGAAAGTTTTTGACAAGAAGCTCTTCAAAATTGTCTGAGCTTGTCATTGAAGGTGTTGTTGCGGAAAGCAGCACTGATGTTTGCCAATTTTTAAACAGGCGAACAAGAACTTTTTTGAAGAGACGAATAAGAATTCAAGAAAAAGAAAAATCGTTAAAAAGAAAACCCCGCCTTTAAAAAAGACGGGGTTTAAAGAACGGTTTTGTTTGAATTCTTTATGAATTGCGATTCTGTCCGAGGAATTGCAACAGGAAGACAAACATATTGATGAAATCGAGATAGAGTGTCAAAGCACCCATCACAACCTTGCGGCCACGTGTTTCGGCTTCATCACCTTCATAATACATAACTTTGATTGTCTGGGTGTCATAAGCGGTAAGACCGGCAAAAATGAGAACACCGATAATCGAGATGGCAAATTGCAGTGCATTCGACCCCAGAAAAAGATTGACAACCATGGCCAACAGAAGGCCGATCAACCCCATAAACAGGAACGACCCCATACCTGTCAGATCACGCTTTGTCGTATAACCGTAAAGCGACAGGGAACCGAAAGCGGCCGCTGAAATGAAGAATGTTTGTGTAATGCTTGCAGGTGTGTAGCGCAGAATAATGGATGAAAGCGACAATCCTACGAGTGCTGCATAAACAAAAAACAGCATACGTGCCGAGCTTGTGCTCAACGACCCGATTTTGAAGCTCAAAAAGAACACTGCAATGAGCGGAGCAAACATCACAACATAAGCAAACGGTGAAGTATAGAAAGTAACACCGAATGATGTCAGATAAACGCCGTTTGGCAACATGTAAGGTGTCGGGTCACTCGATGTTGCAAGTGAAGCGATAACAAATGCTGCAATACCCGTAATAACAAGCCCGATTGCCATTGCATTGTAAACGCCAAGCATATAACTGCGCAGTCCCATGTCGATGGAAGCATCGGCCTGAGTTGCAGTTGTCGGACGAAAGTTTCTAAAATCAGCCATATAAATAATCCTTTAGCTTGTGTTCCGGACGGTGTCGGGCAAAATGGTTCAAAAAAAGTGATTCCCCCATTCTAATCCCAGGCGCCGCTGGCGGAACCCCAGCATGCCTAACTGATATTATGGGCATTAATTTGAAAAAATACAAGTCTCGCATCATCCGGAATAGATTACAATTCTTTTAGAAAACGTGACGGTTTTTCACTCAATATATGCCAGGTTCCGATAAGGCCGAAGCCGATGGTCAGAATAAGTGCCGTGCAAATGACGGCAATACCGGAAGTGAATGAAAAATGGATGTTGATTATTTCCATTTTGTATCGGCCAATCAAGGAGCCGGCAACCGTTCCGGCAACAAACGCAAATATTGCTGTTGCCAAGCCGACAATTGCATATTCTGCAAAATAGGCTTTAAAGAGCATTTTGCGGGTTGCTCCCAAAGTTTTCAAGATAACGGCATCATGAATGCGCGACTGGTTGGTCGAAGAAAGTATGCCGATCAGGACAAGGATTGCAGCCATAATGGCTATTGTCGAGGATGCACGAATAGCTATGCCGATTTCATCAACTATTTTTCTTGCGTCATCAAGTACCTGATGAACCGGAACCACCGTAATTGAAGGGAAACGGCTGGCGATTTCACGCATTAATCCGGCTTCGTTAACCGGATGATTGCCCCCTTCTTTGAAAGTTGCGAGAAAAACATGTGGCGCGCCTTTCAAGGCTTCCGGCGAAAAAATCATGACAAAATTCATGGCGAACGAGTCCCAGTCGACACGACGAAGACTGGTGATGCGGGCGGTTATTTCCCGCCCCGATATATTGACAGTTATCGTATCGCCAAGTTTCAGAAAAAGCCCTTTTGCTTCCCGATCGGAAACCGATACTTCTATGGCTTTGTTACTGTCATTTTTCCACCATTGGCCTTCGGAAAGAACGGTGTTTTCGGGCATGGTTTCAGAATAGGTTATATTGCGGTCACCGCGTAAGACCCATTCACTCTCTTCTTTTACTTTTCTGTTCTTTACCGGTTCACCGTTTATTTTTGTAATACGGGCGCGCAATGTCGGCATCATCCTGAAGGTTCCGGAAGGATCGTATTGTTTCAGAAAATTTGAAAAATCCTCGGCATCGCTTTTCAGAATATCCATGAAAAAGAAATCGGGCGCTTTTTCAGGGACAGAGCCGGAAAGTTCGGCTCTTAAATTATTATCGATTGTCGAAAGCGTAACAAGCAATGTCAGACCAAGACCAAGTGCCAGAACAACCGAAGGTGTAATGGAGCGCGGGCGATAAATATTGCCGATAGCAACGCGCAAGATCGTTGAGCGCATATGGGCACATTTGCGTGCAGCAAAAGTAATGGCCGAAGCAACGCCTCTCAATACGAGGAAGACGACGATGACAGCGATGATGAAGATAAAGGCCAATCGTTTGTCAGATGCGGTTAAAATTGCGAGAGTAGCTGTTACAAGCAATAATATTGCGGTCAACAACCATCCGGATTTGTCGGATTTTTTAAGCTCTTCCCCGCCAAAAGGATGAAGAAGCGTTGTTACGGACGTAAAGCGCGAACGCGATAGAGGCAGAATGGCAAAAGCTGCTGTCGTCAACAATGCAAAGATAATTGCAAGTACCAGACTGATCGGTGAAAAATGCGCTTCTCCGAAAAAAGGTAGATATTGGCGGATGATAAGGCTTGCCGCAAAGGGAATGATCGTCGCAAAAACAAGACCTATTATAATTCCGATCAGCGCGATGAGCATAATTTGTGAAAAATAAATTTCGATAATCAAGCGCGAACGTGCACCAAGGGCTTTGAATATGGCAATAACCTTGCGTTTTTTGTCCATATAGGCGTTGACAGAATTTGCAATTCCTACGCCGCCGACAATGAGTGCTGTCAGTCCTATGAGAGTAAGAAAACTGGTAAAACGTTCAATGTTTTTTTGCAAAACCGGAGCGGCATCAACGCGACTGCGGATAGACCAACCATTATCCGAGAACTGTTTTTCATGATTGTGTTGGAGGTCGTGCAGGAAACTGTCGGAGCTATTGTCGAGCGCAATTTTATAGACAAAATTGCGCAAGCTTCCCGGAACCAGCAATCCCGTTTCACGTAACGCATCAATCGACATGAAAAGCCGTGGGCCAAGCTGGAAACCTTCCGACAAAAGATCGGGTTCTTCGTCGAGAACAGCGCGAATTGTAAAATCACGATCGCCAATTTTAATTTTGTCGCCGATATGAAGTTGAAGCCGCTCCATGAGAAGTTTCTGGGCAACAACACCAAATCCCTTATCGTCTTTTTTGAACAGATCTTCGTTTCCCGCCGGTGGCAGGGTCTTTAAGGTACCATAAAGCGGATAGAAGCTGTCGACAGCCTTTATTTCGACCAATGTGCTGTCACTTGTATCGGCGCGCCGCGCCATGGAACGCATAAGAATGCTTTCGGATACTTTGCCATTGGCTTTGAAAAATGCCAATTCCTGTTCGTTTGCTTCGCGCTGGGTCAGGCCGAAACGTATATCACCGGCAAGGATAAGCTGCCCCTGATCGTTAATTTCGCGGGAAATATTTCGCGAAACACCGTCGACACCACCAATGGCTGCAACACCCAATATAATAAGACACAGGAAAATATAAAACCCGTTCAAGCCACTGCGCATTTCTCGCAAACAAAACCGCCAAGCGAGGCGAAGTTCCTGAAACAGGCTCATACTGCCGCTCCACTGTCTTTTTCAATCAAACCGTTGCGTACATAAATCTGACGCCCGCATCGCGCGGCAAGGCTTCTGTCATGGGTAACAAGAACGGTTGTCAATCCATGCTCTGCGGCACGTTTGAAAATGAGATCTGCTATGGTTTTACCGGTATCGGTGTCGAGATTGCCGGTGGGTTCGTCGGCAATCAATATGCGGGGATTGGGCGAGAGTGCACGTGCAATGGCGACGCGCTGCTGCTCGCCACCCGATAATGTCGCGGGGTAATGATCGAGACGTTCGCCAAGTCCCACATGTTCAAGTTCCTGTTTTGCAATATCGAAAGCATCGGCATTTCCCGAAAGTTCAAGCGGAACAGCGGCGTTTTCCCAAGCTGTCATATTTGGAATAAGCTGGAATGATTGAAAAACAATGCCGATATTCTGCCCGCGAAAAAGTGCTGCTTCATCTTCATTCATCTTATCAATACGCGTATCGGCAATGAATATTTCGCCACTGTCAATTTTCTCTAGCCCTGCAAGCACCATAAGCAATGTTGATTTGCCGGAACCGGATGGGCCAACAATACCGACAGTTTCACCGCGATGTATCTCCAGTGACAGATTCTTTAAAACGTGAACGCGAGAACTACCTTCACCAAGAGTAAGATCAATATTTTTGAGTTCAACCAAAGCTCTTGCCACAAATAACTCCTGTTCTTATGTCACAAACTGATCTAGGATTATAACGATACTTCACGCCGAGGGGTAAAAAATGTTGCGGCCTTTTATTTGTGCATTCATCGGGCTTTTTCTAGGCAGCATTGCGGTTTTTCCTGCATCCGCCCAACAAGCCGGTCAAATTGACGAACCGGCGCGCGAAGACAGTGAAACACCGGTTCTCGATGATGACTTGGCCCCGCCACGCCCTTTCCAGATTGTCGGTTTCGGCGATAGCCTGATGGCAGGTTACAGGCTCCCCGTCGACAAGTCGTTTACTGCTGTCCTTGAAGCTGCATTGCAGGCGAAAAATTACAACATATCGGTAATCAATGCCGGCGTTTCAGGTGATACAACAACCGGTGGCAGGGAGCGCATCGACTGGTCGGTGCCGGATCAGACCGGCCTCGTCATTCTAGAACTCGGTGCCAATGATATGTTGCGCGGCATCGACCCCAAGGTAACCGAGGATAATCTCGATTTTATGTTGTCGCGGCTGAAAGATCGCAAAATCCCCGTCATACTGGTCGGCATGAAAAGTGCCCCTAATTATGGCAAGGACAAAGCCGGACAATTTGAAGCCATTTACCCGCGCCTTGCCGACAAATATCATACCGCTTTTTATCCTTTCTTTTTGGAAGGCGTAGCAGGGCATCAGGATTTGCAGCTTGATGACGGGAAACATCCAAACGATAAAGGCGTTACTGTTATTGTTGAAAAAATGTTGCCGATGATTGAAAAAACGTTGAACGGATTAGGAGTAAACCACCAATAAGCGGGTGGCAGTCAATTTTTGCCGATCACGTTTATTGCGACCATCCGTTCTGGAACCTTGTCGATAAAAAGTTACTAAATAAAACCAATTCCCGTTATACGGGATTTGAAAGGAAAAATCCGAATATCCTGTTATGCCGATTATCAATCTCCATAAAGAACATCCTCTTGATGACGGGCGACAATCCGAAAAAGCTTTAATGGTGCGTCATGGCGTACAAAGGCTTTTTTTGCGGCTTGGCATTCCGGTTTTAAGCGAGTTGCCACTTGCCGACGGAAGGCGCGCCGATCTCGTTGGAATAGGGCGCAAGGGTGAAGTGATTATTGTCGAGATCAAATCATCAATCGGAGATTTGAAGGCAGATCATAAATGGCAGGATTATCGCGCCCATTGTGACAGACTTTATTTCGCAAGCCACGCCGAAGTCCCAATGGAACTGTTTCCGGAAAGTTGCGGGTTTATTCTGGCCGACGGGTTTGACGGCTATATCATGCGCGACGCCCCCGAACACCGTATGTCGGCAGCAACACGTAAATCGGTCATGTTGCGTTTTTCAAGGGTTGCAGCAAGAAGACTGACGAAAGCCGAGCTTGATGGATTTGATCTTGCTGTTGATAGCGATGAAAAATCCGATTGATTGCGCATTTGACAATAAACCGGAAAGGGCAAGCTTTTCGCGTTTCACTTTTGGCTGCCAATGAGCAATTTCGAGCGAGCGCTACTTCAGAATATGTTATTATTTAACGGCTTGCTATGTCCGGATTGTTGCTCTTGTCACTTTCGTTCGCGTCGCTTTTATTCCGGCCGGAAGAATATCATTTCACCTTGGCGCGCGTTTTGCCAGAATGCGTTGCAAGGTGCGCCGGTGCATGTTCAATCTGCGGGCAGTTTCTGAAACGTTACGATCACACATTTCATAAACGCGCTGGATGTGTTCCCAGCGTACACGATCAGCCGACATGGGGTTTTCCGGAACCGGAGCTTTTTCGCCAGCGTGGCGGGTAAGAGCACCGAATATATCGTCGGCATCGGCAGGTTTCGAGAGATAATCGATTGCACCGAGCTTTACAGCATTAACCGCCGAAGCAATATTGCCATAACCGGTCAATACAATCATATGGGTATCGGAACGGCATTTACGAATTTCCTCGATGACATCAAGTCCGTTGCCATCCCCCAATTTGAGGTCTACCACCGCATAAGCGGGTGGATTATGACGCACATTGGCGATTCCGTCCTGCACTGATTCGGCCATGGTCACACTGAAGCCACGTGCTTCCATGGCACGTGCGAGACGGTGGAGAAACGGCTTGTCATCGTCAACCAGAAGCAATGAAGTATCGGCTCCAATCGCGTCCTGATTATGTGCAGTATCAGTCATGCATTGTCCTTTATCCGGTAGGTCCAAATGTATCGTTTGGCTGTCAACATTAGCCTTGACTGCGACAAAATGTCAAATCGTCTTGGTCTTGGTCAGGCTCTTTCGACTCCATGCCAGATAAACTTCTGCACCATATTCTTTTTTCGGACTATTCCTGAAACGCAAAAGCGCACCGGATCTTTCGAGAAGTGTTTTGGCAATAAACAATCCAAGTCCCAATCCCCCGCCCTGACTGTCGGCATGGCGGCTTGTCGTATAAGGCTCGCCGATGCGATCAAGAATTGACGGGTCATAACCATGTCCATCATCAATAATAGTCAAGGCAACATATTTTTCATTCCATTTATACTGGATAATGATTTTGCTGCGCGCAAAATCGACTGCATTTTCCAAAAGATTGCCGAGGCCATACAAAATACCGGGATTGCGCGGAAAAACCGGTTCGTCACCGACCGTTTCGCCCTTTTCGATAATAATGTCGATACCGAATTCACGTAACGGTTCGGAAACTTCCTGAAGAAGCTCCAGAAGGCTCAAATGTGAAAGATGGTCTTCACCCTGGCTTGAAAGTGTCGTCAAACGTTTCAATATGTTTCTGCAACGTTCTGTCTGGCTTAAAAGAAGGCTTAAATCGTCGCCGATTGCAGGATCATCCTTCAATCCGTTGTACATTTCTTTGACAACAAGCTGGATTGTTGCAAGCGGTGTTCCAAGTTCATGCGCCGCGGCGGCAGCCAGACCATCGAGTTCGGACAGGTGTTTTTCATGCTGCATGATGAGTTCGGTGGCACTGAGCGCATCGGCCAGACTTCTGGTTTCTTCCGCCACTCTGTAACCATAGGCTGTCGTGAAGATGAGGAACGAAACAATTGCCGTCCATATACCGTCGACAAGAAGCCGTGGTGTCTCGATTGTCCGCCCCGGATACCAGGGCAAAGGTTCCGAATAGGTTGAAAGAATGCTGGCAAAAATGATAACCAGAAGATTGAGAAAAATGATATGTTTGCGCGGAAGAGACGTTGCAGATATTACGGCGGGTGCAATTAACAAAACCGAAAACGGATTTTGCAAACCGCCTGTCAAATAAAGCAAAGCCGCATATTGCAGAATATCGACGCCCAGTATTGTAGTTGCAACATTGGATGACAAGCGGTCATTGATGGAATAAAAAAAGGTCAGAAAAATATTGAGCCAGATGGATGCGGCAATCAATATTGTGCATGGAATGATGGGAAACTTAAATCCGAGATAAACAGAAACAAAAGCAATTGTAATTGTCTGGCTGAAAATCGCAAGCCAACGGATACGCACAAGTGTCGTCGAACGCAAACGGCGCGAATAGGTGGAGGTGCGTTGAAAAAATTCCTTTTCCATCATTTTACCTTTGCGACGTTACCCGCATTTTATTCAAGGGAAGTTCGACGGGCTAATCCCGTATGATGTGTTTAAAGCCGATTATTGTCCGGATTTCAACCGGTTCGAGGTTTTGCCCGTCGCGTCGGGAGTGCGGAAAGCGGATCTTCCGGCCACGGGTGTTTGGGATAACGGCCGCGCATGTCGGCTCTTACATCGTTCCATGAACCACGCCAGAAGCCCGGCAAATCCCGCGTGATCTGTATTGGCCGGTGCGAGGGGGAAAGGAGTTCCAGAACAAGTGGTATATGCCCGTCGGCAATGGAAGGATGTTGACTTAGCCCGAATAATTCCTGAACACGAACAGAGATGAGAGGTGCTTCCCCTTCATAATTGATCGCAATATCAGAGCCGGTCGGTACTGTAAAATGCGTTGGCGCTTTTTTATCTATTTCATTTTGCAGTTGATAAGGAACAAGCGAAACAAGACCGTTATAAATGCTATTGTCTCTTATTCTATCAAGCTGCGGTTCGCCTGTCAGGAAGGGTAAAAGCCAGTCATCGAGCTTCTCTAAAAGTTCTTTATCCGACATTTCGGGCCACGGTTCTCCAAGCCCCTGATGCAACCACTGAAGCCGTTGTCTTAAAGCAATGGTCTCTTTTGTCCACGGGAGAATGTTCAGCCCATAACGGCGGATAGCCATAATAACAGCCTGATCGGCTTTTTCACCTTTTGGCAGCGGAAGTGTTTTTTCACCAAGAACAACCGCCCCGATTTTTTGAATTTCTCGCGCACGCAAGGAATGCGATTGCGCGTCAAAAGAAATTTCTGTGCGGCCTTCTATCTCGGCGTTCAAAACAGTGCGGATTGTTTCTTCGTCGATTTTTGTGGCTGTAATGATACGCGCCTCTTCGGCTTTTCCCATCATATCGGCAACCACGAGATAATCTGTTTTGAAAAACGGCGATAATTCGTCGGCGACAACGCCTCTTCCATTGGCTGTTAAAAAACGCCCGTTATTGCCTCTTGCTTTGGCAACACGGTCAGGCCAAGCAAAAAGCAGAAGCCGCCCCGCCTGGTCGGCGGAAAGGAGGGGTAAATTATCAATATCATCACTGCTATCAGGATATTGTTGTTTGACAAGACGCTTGACCAGTAAACGCGCTTTTTTTGCTCTGTCCGATTTGTCTACACGGAAATTTTCAATTCTGCGTTCAATATCATCGTCGTTGCCGCCAAGTCCGCGCTCTGTCAAAATAACTGCAATTTCGCTTGCCAAATGCATTTCTTCAATGGTTTTTGTTTTGATAAGCATGGCGGATAAGCGTACCGGCAATGCGGTTTTGCGCATTTTTTCGCCTATGGCGGTGATGCGTCCATTTTTATCAATGGCATCGAGATTTTTTAACAGTTCGCGTGCTTCATTCAATTGCGGTTTTGACGGCGGGTCAAGAAAAACAAGTTGCGATATATCGGTGATGCCAAAGGCTGCGCTATCAAGCAAAAGGCCGGAAAGATCGGCGGTCAATATTTCTGGGGTTTGATAATCGGGAAGTGAAGATGTTTGCCCTTCATGCCAAAGACGCACGGCAATGCCATGCGAAGTTCTTCCGGCGCGGCCGGCGCGCTGGTCAACGGAAGCACGCGAAGCCCGAACCGTTTCCAGCCTTGTTATTCCGGTTGCAGGCTCAAAAAGCGGAACCCGCGAAAGCCCGCTATCAATAACAACGCCGACGCCCTCGATTGTCAGCGAGCTTTCGGCAATGGAGGTTGCAAGAACAATTTTACGCTTGCCCCGTTCCGCCGGTTTGATTGCCAAATCCTGTTCTTTACTATCCATTGCACCGTAAAGAGGAGCAATAATGGTATTTTTATCAACCATATCGGCAAGCAAACGTGCAGTTTTGTTTATTTCCCTTTGTCCGGGCAAAAAGGCCAGAATATTTTCCGGTTGTGACGACAACCAGTGATAGATGGTTTTTGCCATAGATTCTTCGAGATTGTCCCCGACCTTTCGGGGTTGGTAGACGATGTCGACAGGAAAGCTCCGCCCCTTGGATTCTATCAAAGGAGCCGATTGAAGAATTTTGGAAATTCTCGCCCCGTCAAGTGTTGCCGACATCACAAGAATTCTCAAATCGGGCCTTAACCCGCCCTGAATATCAAGCGTCAGTGCCAAGCCGAAATCGGCATCAAGACTGCGTTCATGAAATTCGTCGAATAAAACTGCTGCTACCTCCGATAATTCCGGATCGTCAAGAACCATGCGCGAATAAACCCCCTCGGTCACCACAACAATGCGCGTGCTTTTGGAAATTTTTTTATCAAAGCGCATGATATAGCCGACAGTTTCACCGACTTTTTCTCCTAGTCGCATTGCCATTTGGCGGGCAGCCGCACGAGCCGCAAGGCGCCTCGGTTCGAGCAGAATGAATTTTTTATCCCTGCACCAATCCTGTTTTAGCAAATGGAGCGGCACAAGGGTGGTTTTTCCGGCACCCGGCGGGGCAACAAGAATGGCTTTATTATTGTTTTGAAGCGCTTGATCGAGCGCAGGAAGTGCTTCGTTAACAGGAAGATTTTGTTTGTCTTGGTTCATACAGGCTTTGTGAATAACTATTGGAACATCTTTATGGCACGCAAAAGAAATAGACTTTCGCCCGTCAAATGCCAATAAATAAACAGCCTGACAATGCAGGATTAATCAAGGGAAAATATTATGACGATAAAACGTATTGATGCCAATAAACGGATGAGTGAAGCCGTTATTTATAATGGTATGGTTTTTCTTTCAGGGCAAGTTGGCAGCCCCGGAAAAACCACCAAAGAACAAACAGTAGAAGCACTTGCTGCAATCGACCGCCTCTTGAAACAGGCAGGAACCGATAAATCGCGCATTTTATCAGCAACAATCTGGCTTGCCGATATGGTTGATTTTGACGTTATGAACGAGGTTTGGGAAGCGTGGCTTGAAAAAGATTCAGCTCCCGCACGTGCAACTTGTGAAGCGCAGCTCGCCTCTCCTCTTTATCGGGTAGAAATCATTGTAACAGCCGCTCTCTAACGTGTTGGTGCCCGAAATTTTATAACCGGCGGTTTCATCATTTCGTTAAAGAAAACTGGAAAAAACTGTCTGAAAATATTGAAACGGGATGATCCCGTTTCAACAAATGGGCTGCGCTTATGAAAGCGCGGTAGCAGGTCAAAGGGATGATTTTGTTTAATTTCGATTGTGACATTCATATCGTTTTACGTAGAGTGGCATAATTTGAAGAGTGAACAAGTCGTTTGTTCAGTTTTTGAAATTGGATAACCGGTTAATTTTTCATTTTTTCAAAAACGTTCATATTTCGGGATACTGCCGAACGGGCTTTAAAAACCGCTTCGGTAAAGGGTTTGACCGCCCACTATCCACGGGAAAGATACTGAAAAAACTTGGTAAATAAAGGCTCATGGCGTATAAATAACGAGCTTGTCCGCCTTGATTCGTAAGGCGGTTTAACACGATGTTTTTAAAGCAGAAATGGACTGACTTATGAGTGACCAAACAACGCAGCATCACGAAGGCGATTATGATGCCGAATCCATTAAGGTTCTTAAAGGCCTTGATGCCGTGCGCAAACGTCCGGGTATGTATATTGGTGATACCGATGACGGTTCAGGTTTGCACCATATGGTCTATGAGGTCGTCGACAATGCGATTGATGAAGCGCTGGCCGGTTATGCAACCCTTATCACAGTCACACTGAATGCCGATGGCTCCTGCACTGTCACTGATAATGGACGCGGCATTCCGACAGAAATTCACCCGACAGAAGGGGTGTCGGCCGCAGAAGTCATCATGACTCAGCTTCATGCAGGTGGTAAATTTGACCAGAATTCCTATAAAGTTTCCGGTGGTCTTCACGGTGTTGGCGTTTCGGTTGTCAACGCGCTGTCGGTCTGGTTGAAATTACGTATCAAACGTAAAGGTAAAATCCACGAAATGAGCTTCACCCATGGTGAAGCAGATGCGCCGCTTAAGGTTGTTGGCGAATGTGGTGATGAAACCGGTACTGAAGTTACATTTCTTCCAAGTACCGAAACCTTTACGATGGTCGAGTTCGATTTTGATACATTGGAGCGGCGTCTTCGGGAACTCGCTTTTCTGAATTCGGGTGTGCGAATCCGTTTGACAGATCGCAGACATGCCGACGTGCGTGAAGAGACATTGCATTATGAAGGCGGGCTTGTCGAATTTGTCAAATATATCGACCAGTCAAAAAAGCCGCTCATTGCCGAACCTATCTATATTAACGGCGAAAAAGACGGCATGAATGTCGAAGTGGCAATGTGGTGGAATGATTCCTACCATGAAAAAGTTTTGTGCTTTACCAATAACATACCTCAACGCGATGGCGGCACGCATTTGGCCGGTTTTCGTGGTGCATTGACACGTCAGGTCAACGGCTATGCGGAAACATCCGGCATTGCCAAAAAAGAAAAAGTCACTTTGACAGGGGATGATTGTCGTGAGGGTTTAACGGCAATTTTGTCAGTAAAAGTACCAGATCCGAAATTTTCATCACAAACCAAGGACAAACTTGTTTCATCCGAAGTGCGGCCGGTGGTTGAAAATCTTGTTAATGAAGGGCTTTCCAACTGGCTTGAAGAACATCCCGCTGAAGCAAAAATTCTGATCGGCAAGGTTGTTGAAGCTGCTGCTGCACGTGAAGCTGCACGCAAAGCGCGTGAATTGACCCGCCGTAAAGGTGCTCTGGATATTTCGTCGCTTCCGGGTAAACTCGCCGATTGTCAGGAACGCGATCCGGCGAAATCGGAGATTTTTATCGTGGAAGGTGATTCCGCTGGTGGTTCGGCCAAAAGCGGAAGAGCGCGCCAAAATCAGGCTATTTTGCCTTTACGCGGCAAGATTTTGAATGTTGAACGCGCCCGTTTTGACCGGATGTTGTCTTCGGATATGATCGGTACGTTGATTACCGCACTTGGCACGTCAATCGGCAAGGATGAATTCAATCCCGATAAATTGCGTTACCACAAAATCATTATCATGACCGATGCGGATGTCGATGGAGCGCATATTCGTACTCTGTTACTGACTTTCTTTTTCCGTCAAATGCCGGAATTGATTGAACGCGGTTATGTCTATATTGCCCAGCCACCGCTTTACAAAGTAACGCGTGGCAAATCTTCCCAATATATCAAGAACGAAACGGCGTTTGAGGAATCGTTGATCGAAGCAGGGCTTGAAGGCAGTGTGCTTGAACTTGCCAATGGTGAAATGCGCGCCGGTGCAGATTTGCACCAATTGGTTGAAGATGCACGTGTGATAAGAAATATGCTTCATGGTTTAAACACCAGATATAATCGTACCGTTGTCGAGCAGGCGGCAATTGCCGGTGCACTTAATCCGGAAGCTCTGTCGACAAAGGAAAAAGCGCAGGAAACGGCTGATCGCGTAGCGGCACGGCTGGATATGATCGCCGAAGATATGGAACGCGGTTGGACCGGCCATGTGAATGACGACGGTGGTCTCCGTTTCGAGCGCGTTTTGCGCGGTGTAAAAGATGTTGTCGTTCTTGATATGGGATTGATTGCTTCGACCGATGCCAAGCGGATCGACAATATGTCCCATCATCTTGATGAAATTTATGGAAAACTTCCGGTTTTTCGTCGTAAAGATACAACGGAAACGATTTCTGGCCCGATTGCTCTTCTTGATACCATTTTTGCCAATGGCAAAAAGGGGCTGACGATGCAGCGTTATAAAGGTCTGGGCGAGATGAATGCCGAGCAACTTTGGGAAACAACACTTGATCCCAATGCCCGTTCACTGTTGCAGGTCAAAATTGGCGATGCACAGGATGCAGACGCGGTTTTTGCCAAATTGATGGGCGATGAAGTGGAACCCCGCCGTGAATTCATTCAGGAAAACGCGCTTAACGTCTCGAATCTCGACGTTTGACGGAATTTCATTGTGCCGGATGATACAAATGTTTGCGGAAAACATCCGGCGCAGAAGCTGTGTTCGTTAAAGCCGTGTTCTTTAAATCAGTGTTCTTTAAATCCGGCACGGCTCTTTTATCCTTCCCGCTTTATTTGAACAGACCGGCCTTGTTTAAAGGCCGGTTTTTATCAGGCTTTTGATCTCCCGAAATTTGTTTAACAAAGCCGATTTTTTTAAGACAGATTTTTCCACGTGTGACGGGATGTGTTCTAACAATCATTCGTCAATTCAAGATTTACGATGTCAGGCGTTTCTGCGACGGGTTAATAAACATAGTGCAATTGTCTTGCACTATTTTGCAAAAGTCCGACTATGACACTTTGAATTTATAGCCTGTCGATTTCAATTATATGCGACTGCGAATTTATATCCCGATGAGCTTTTCGCTCTTCTGTTTACCCCTGTCGCTTCCCGGCAAAAATGGCAAAGATGGATAATGCTGCCGGTTTTCAATAATAAAATTCCGGTTTTCCGGATGAACAACACCACTCTATCCGGAGTCCCGCCAGAAATCGGTTCGGCGAAACCGGATAAATCCAACCATGATAAAATTGGCATTTTTTAAATCAGGATGGAAATTGACCTTCAGGAAAGGCATATCAAATCTTGAAAACAATTGCGGTTTTTTCCGAATTTCCTTTCCCGTGGGGCAAAGATAATGTGTTTTCAGCGATATTGATGCCAACAATAAGAAAATTGGCAGCCTATGGCAGAGAGAAACAAAATCGACGTAATAAAACAGGCTATAGGATAAAACAGGTTAAATGGACTTTTACGACAAAATATTGGCGAACGAAAACTGTTCACCCCGATAAGCTATGAGATGTCGGGAACATAATTATATCGGGAATTTTGAAATTGTTTTAGTCGAAACGGCAAATGAAAGGCCGGTTCCCGCCAAGACAATTACCAATAACAGATAAAAGTTGACGGCAGGCAAGCGGTTTGAAATTCGCGCTAGTTAAAACACGAAGCCCATCAAATGCACTGATAACGGTGTGATTAACTCTAAACTGAAAATTATTGGCGGCCAATAAAGCTTTATCTGAACGTTATTGGCCGCCAATGGAACATAGAGGTAAATCCTGAGAACAGGCTAAACCGGAAACGGAATGCTCTTACACCCTTACCGGCTTTGCCACGCGCTCTTCATTGCCGAAAAATTGCAAGTACCGGCGAATTTCACTTGGCTCGCCAATAGCTTTTTCAGGATTATCCGAAAGTTTCACAGCCGGTCTGCCATTGGCATGGGTAACCTTGCAAACAAGTGAAATTGCATCAAGTTCTTTGATGTCTTTGGGAGCACAACCGACAAAATCATTGGTCAGATTTGTTCCCCAACCGAAGCTCATGCGAACACGCCCTTGAAAATGCTTGTAGGTTTCCTCGATTGTATCGACATCCAATGCATCGGAAAAAACAATAAGTTTTTCACGCGGGTCCTTGCCGTGGTCTTTCCACCACTTGATAATGCGTTCGCCCCCTTCGATCGGCGGTGCACTATCCGGACGGAAGCCTGTCCAGTCTGCCACCCATTGAGGTGCATTGCGTAAAAATGCCGCCGTACCGAAAGCGTCAGGCAGTGCAACCAGAAGATTACCGCCATAATAACGGTTCCAATCCTGCATAATCCGGTAAGGAGCTGTGCGCAATTCCTCGTCATTATTGGCAAGGGCCGCAACAACCATCGGCAGTTCATGTGCATTGGTGCCGATTGCTTCCAAATCGTTGTTCATGGCAAGAAGAACATTGGAAGTACCGGTAAATGAATTCCCGATTCCCTCTTTTAAAGCCTCGACACACCAGCGTTGCCACAAAAACGAATGGCGCCGGCGTGTACCGAAATCGGAAATACGAATATCCGGATATTTTTTAAGCCGCTCGACCTTGCTCCACATTTTCGCTTTTGCGCGCGCATAGAGAATATCGAGTGCGAACCGTCCGAGATTGCGCATTGCCGCGCGCGAACGCAATTCATTGATAATCGAGAGTGCAGGTATTTCCCACATTGTGGTGTGTGTCCACGGCCCCTCGAAATTCAAAATATATTGCCCGTCTTTACGTGTCAGCTCGTAATCAGGCAATTGGAAACCCTGAAGCCAATGGAGAAAATCCGGTGTAAAAATTTGCTTGCGGCCATAAAATGTATTACCGGCAAGCCAAATCATTTCCTTTTTGGTGAATTTCAAAGTACGGGCATGATCGAGCTGTGCCCGTAATTCCGATTCATCAATTTCATCTGCCAGCCGAACCGTTTTTGTCCGGTTAATCAGTGAAAAAGTCACATCGACATCCGAATAAAGTCCCCAAATCATCTGTAACATCAGGAACTTATAGAAATCGGTATCAAGCAGCGATCTTATAATAGGATCAAGCTTCCATGTGTGATTATATACACGTTCTGCAATATCGGTTTGCGCCATAACACTTTCAATCTGTTTGTTGACTCTACCTTACAAGAAAAGGTTACCTTGATAAAAGAACAAAGGAAAGTAAAGCCTTCGCGAGGTGCTTCAAGGAGTCTTTAGACTCCTTGAAGTCATTTATCGATCGTCAGATTGATTTCATGATGTCCTGTCTTTTTCAGACCGATGCCGTTTTCAGGTTTATCGACCGTCTTCTCATCAACGGTCAAAGCGGGCGTTTTACCGCGATTAACCTTGATAACATAGGTTGCATTATCAAATTTGACAGTCGCTTCGTAACCCGGCCAATCTTTTGGCAGACATGGTTCGAGATAAAGTTTGGAACCCTTGCGGTTAATGCCGAGAATAGTTTCTGTCGCCGCACGATAGAACCAGCCGGCCGAACCCGTATACCAGGTCCATCCGCCCTGACCGCGCCGTGGCTCGACAGAGTATATATCGGCAGAAATCACATAAGGTTCGACACGATAGACATGAGGATTTTTCCCGTGCGAAATCGGGTTAATCATCGAAAAGACCTGATAAGCCTTATCGTTCTCCTCAAGTTTGGCAAGTGCCAGAATGCTCCAGATTGCGCCATGGGTATATTGACCGCCATTTTCGCGAATACCCGCCGGATAGCCCTTGATATATCCGGGTTCAAGCTCGGTCTTGTCGAATGGTGGCCAGAACAGGCGTATAAGTTGACCTTTCTCGTCCAGCAATTGGTCAAGCATGGATTGCATGGCTTGTTTTTGGTGTTCTTCCGTTCCCATGCCGGAAATAACACTCCATGATTGGGCAATTGTATCAATCTGGCATTCATCATTGGTGTGTGAACCCAAAGGTTCTCCATTATCGAAATAACCACGACGATACCATTTTCCATCCCACCCGCTGGTTTCAAGTGCTTTGGTCAGTGTTTCGAGGTGATGCGTCCATGTCTTGACGCGCTTTTCATCCTTGCGTTCTTCGGCAATCGGAATGAAAGCTTGTAAAGCCGTGCCAAGGAACCAGCCGAGCCAGACACTTTCGCCTTTCCCTTCTATGCCGACAAGATTCATTCCGTCATTCCAGTCACCGCCCAGCATTAACGGCAAGCCGTGTTCGCCGGTACGTTTGACTGCAAGGTCAAGGGCGAGTGCGCAATGCTCGTAAAGTGTTGCGGTTTTTGGCGAAACGGCTGGCTGGAAATAGCTGTCATGCTGACCTTCCTTGAGCTTGTCGCCATCAATAAAAGCAATGTCTGTATCAAGAAACGCATGATCGCCCGTGCTATTGACATAAAGCGCAGTACCATAACCGAGCCATGCCACGTCATCGGAAATCAATGTTCTGACACCGGCGCCGCTATCGGGCAGCCACCAATGTTGTACATCGCCTTCCGGAAACTGGCGTGATGCGGCATTGATGATCTGTTCGCGGGCGAGTTCCGGCTTGAGCAGCAAGAGTGACAAAGTATCCTGCAACTGGTCGCGGAAACCGAACGCCCCGCTTGCCTGATAGAATGCAGCGCGCGCCATGATGCGGCATGCATAGGTTTGATAGGGAAGCCAGTTGTTGACCATGAGATCGAATGAACGGTCATTTGTTTTGACCTGTAGGCCGGAAACAAAATCGGTCCATTGTTTTTTCTCTTTTTCAAGAACAGAGGTGAAAGTCTCTTTGCGTATGCTATCAAGCAATTTTTCGGCTTCAACTCTATTCCGTGCATTACCGAGATAGAAGATGATCTCTTTCTTTTCACCGGCTTTCAATTCAATATCAAAAGCAAGTGCGGAGCATGGATCACGTCCGGCTTCAACCGTGTTGGAAAGCGCCTCTCCTTGACGGATTGCTTGCGGATGTTTGACAGTGCCGATCGAGCCGATGAACTCCGTTCTGTCGGCTGTGTAACTTGAAGGTGTGCTGTTAGCCGCAATGAAGCTGACTTCTTCGGACTTTTCCGTATGATAAGGATTGCGAACAAAAAGCGCACCGCGTTTTTTGTCATAATCGGGAATGATGAAGGGAGCAGCTTTTGCCCTGACTGTGCCCAATACCCATTCGACATAATCGTAAAGTCTCAGACTTCTTGAACTCTTGTCATCGTTTTTGATAACAAGACGCGAAAGCCTGATCGGGCGTTTATTATCGACGGTATGGGTCAATTCCAGACTTATCGCTCCGTGTTTCGACGTGAATGTCGAATAGCCAAGGCCGTGGCGCGCTTCGTAAAGTGCCGTGTCATCACATTCGACAACCGATACCGGCGAGAAACGTTTTAACGAGTGGCGGTCAACGATATAAAGAGCCTCACCCGGACGATTGACAACAGGGTCGTTCGCCCACGGTGTCAATTGGTAATCGCGGCTATTGCCCGACCAGGTAAAGCTCGACCCTTCTGCCGAAACATGGAAACCGAAATGTTCGTTTGAAATAACGTTAATCCATGGATTTGGCGTTGCATTTCTTCCCGAAAGACGAATAACGTAGCTATTATCCTTGTCGAAGCCGCCATAGCCATTCCAATAAGCAAGGTCTTTGCCATCAGGAAGCGGGCAGGATTTATGCTGGTCGCCAATGATACCGATAGATGTAAATTGGCCTTGTTCAAGTGGCATAACGATCTCTTCGTGTTTGCCGCTTTTGCGTTGGGCAGCTTTCCCATTGGTATGCGTCTTGGCAGATTGGGCAGCCTCGTCCTCCTTGTTGCGGTGGGAAAGGTCGGAATCAATATTTTCCATGCGCTGCATCTGTTCGGACAAGGAACCGTTTTGGGCTTGCAAAACAATGCGGGCGCTTGCAAGCAAAGTTTTAAAACTCTGCTCGTTCATCTGGTCACGACGGATGGTGAAAATATGTTGGCGTCCGTCTGCTTCAGCGGTGCGGTTGCGATAACCTTCGCACATCCATTCGATCGCGCGTTGGGTATCTTGCGCATAAGAAAATGCCCGTTCATTCAAAATGACAACATCGACAGTCAGTCCGCGCATCCGCCAATATTCATGGGCTTTCAAAAGCCCGCGCAAGACTTCCAGATCGGCTTCATTATCAAGTCTGAGAAGGAAGATCGGAAAGTCGCCCGATATTGACATCGGCCATAAATCCGATTGTTTGCCGAGGTTTTCAGCGAGTGCCTCCGAAGGCAAACGCCAAGTGCGGTCGGGATAGATAAGCGAGGTCGCGTATTTCTGGTAAACGACCGATTCTTTCGGCTTGATACCAAGCTGATAAAGCGACACTTGCGAACGGGTCCAGGCGAGCGAAAACTCGCGCTCGAAGACATTCGGTTGACGGTAATATTCAACTTGTGAGGCGAGCTTTTCTTTTGAATTTGCCGCAAATGTCCAGAATATCAAAGCCGCCTTTTTGCGTGCCGGAACCCGCACACGACATCTTATTGCTGCGATAGGATCAAGCACACATCCCTCTGTTCCGGTCAATGTCGCACCACGGTCAAAAGCGGCCGGACGGCGGATAGAACGACCGCGACCGATAAAGACGCGCCGGTCGGTTTCTGCTTCTGCATCACGAATGGCACCGGATGTATCGGTGACAAAATGGGCCACATGGACTTCCGGATCTTTCGGGTCGCGTTTACGACGTTTGGCATAAATTGTTCCGCCCTGATCGGCAATTTCTGTTTCCACAAACATGCGTGAAAAGATAGTATGCGCCGCATCCGTTTCGGGTGTTGTCAATACCAGCTCGGCATAGGAAGTAATTTCAAGAATGCGGTCTTTCGAGGTGGTGTTGATAAGCTCGATACGTCGTCCTTCACCATCACCTTCGGATGCAACAATACATTCCACAGTCGATTTTATACCATCGACGGTTTTTGTGTATTCTGCCTTTTCATCGGTGAAAACGGTTGAAGCTTCTTCATCGGCAACGCGCGTTGGTTCACCCGTTGCCGACCACCAGCGGCCGGAAGCAGGGTCACGTAAAAAGATGAAAGTACCTTGCTGGTCTTCGGCTGCATCGGGCATGAAACGGGTAACAGCAATATTGTTCCAGCGGCTATAACCCGAACCTTTACCGGTCAACATCACTGAATAGCTGCCATTTGACAAAAGCACTGTCGAACGCGGCTTGGTGAGCGGAGTTTTGATGACGCGAACCGGGGCATCTTCAAAACCGCCGGCATCACTGCGCATCGGATTTGCCGTTTTTGCATGAACCATAGGAATTTCGCGGGGTGCTTTTTCCTGCAACAGAAGCTGTGCAGCTTCGATCACCGGATCGCTATGGAAACGATCCCGCATGCGACCATCGAAAATGACATTGTCAATTGCAAGAATAGACATGCCGTGGTGGTGCGCATAATAATTCTTGACGACGGCGTATTTTTCACCTTCACGCACACGCGCCGGTGTGAAATCGACCGAGTCATGAAAACCGTATTCGCCAAGCGCACCGAGTTTGCGCAAGCGTGCAAGATTGGCAACCGCCTCTGTCGGCATATATTGGGAAGCCAGAATGCTTGCATAAGGCGCAATAACAGCATTGCGCGAAAGCCCGCGTTGAAGGCCGAGACTGGGAACACCAAAGTTGGAATATTGGTAGTTCATCTGTTGGTCACGGGCATTAAAGGCTGCTTCCGAAATACCCCATGGCAATCCGCGTTCATTGGCATATTGGATTTGTCTACGAACGACAAGCCGGTTTGTCTGGTCAAGGAGTGACCCCAAAGGCTCACGCATGACAAGCGGTGGCATTAAATATTCGAACATCGAACCCGACCAGGAAAGCAGAGCACCTTTCCAGCCGACCGGAACCAGCATACGACCGAGACGGAACCAATGCTCGACCTTGACATCGCCTTTGGCAATGGCAAACAGGCTCGAAAGACGGGCTTCCGAAGCAAGCAGATCATAGCAACTTTCGTCAAGCTCGTTTTCCTGAACACGATAGCCGATTGACATCAACCGCCGTTCCTGACGTTCGAGGAAATCGAACTTCATATCGAAAGCAAACTGGCGGGCTTTCGCCGAAAGATCATTCAAAGTTTTCCGGAGAGCTTCTGTGTCATGATCGGCTGTGGCATCATGGGTATGGGCTTCGCAGGTCTCGATCAGGCATTCGGCCCACGAAACAGCATGACGTGATTCATCGCTGCCGATTTCGCCGTCAAGCTCGCTCGTAAGGCGTCCTATGTCATTTGCCGCAGTTGTCAGATTTGCTGTGCGGAATGTTGCCGTTTCCGGTTCATCCATAATCGAGCGGACGGCTCTCCGGAAATTGGCGATGCGCTCTTCAATTCTTCTGCGAAGCGGGCGCAGAATGCGACGGTCATCGGGGATGAGGTTTAATGTTTCCTGCAAAATGTCATTGACATCAAGAAGGCCTGCAAGATCACCTTGTAAGAATACCGATGGTGCTTCACCCCATTCTTTCAAGGCGGCGGCCAGTGTTACAAGATGGCCGGCAAGATTGCCCGAGTCGACAGTCGAGACATAACTCGGTACCAATGGCCGCAATGTATCTGTTTCATACCAGTTGAAAAAGTGGCCGCGGAATCTTTCCATCTTATCCATTGTATCGAGTGTGCGTTCGATACGCTGGATAGCGTCATCAAAACTGACCCAGCCGAAATCACGTGCTGCGACTGTTGATAGCAGATAAACGCCGATATTGGTTGGAGAGGTTCTGCGTGCCAGAACCGGTACGGGATCTTCCTGATAATTGTCGGGAGGAAGAAAGTGGTTATCGGCATTGGCGAATGTTTCGTAATAATGCCAGGTGCGGCGCGCAATACGGCGCAATTCATTTTTGTCGGATGGCCGGATTTCAAGTGAGTCCTGAAAGGCTGCCGAACGGCTCACAATCCACGCAATAAGCGGTGAAAAAAACCAGGCAAGGCCAAAAGGAAGAGCCACAAAAACTGCCGAATTATGAAGTGCGGCAGGTAACGCAATGGAAACGATGCCAATTAACGAAGCCGGCCACATTGTTGTGATGTAATAGGAAAGCGTGTTGGGAGACGAACGCGTTGCTGCCGATGTTTTCCATTCAAGCAGATGTTTATGTGAAACAAACATGCGATAGAGCGTGCGAATAATTGCATCAACCATATAGAATGCCGAATAGGCTAGGAAGGTCGTGCGCAATGCTACATCTGCCGTGCTTGTCGCAATATTCGTCAACACCGACTGGAAGTGGCCGCGCAAGGAATTATCCATGCTTGTCGGCATAATATTGCGCAGAACACCAAGTGTGGGGGCAATAAACATGCCCAAAAGCAAGAATAATTGCCAGAACACAGCCGTATGAAGCGGCAATATGCACCAACCGAAAAGCGAGGCAATAATCCACATGAGCGGTGTCAGAGAACGCCGCAAATTATCCTGCATTTTCCAGCGGGTAATAAGGTTGATGTTGTGTCGGGTGAAAAGATAGGGCAGCAATTGCCAGTCGCCACGGATCCAGCGATGATGACGGGCAACATCGACATTATAAGCCGTCGGATAATCTTCAACCACTTCGACATCGCTCACAAAGCCGACACGTGCATAACCGCCTTCAAGAAGGTCGTGGCTCAAGACGCTGTTTTCGCGCACTTTGTCGGCAAGCGCTATTTCAAACGCATCAATGTCATAAAGGCCTTTGCCGGTATAGGTTCCTTCGCCCAAAAGGTCCTGATAGGTATCGGAGACGGCAAAAACATAAGGGTCAATGCCGCGATTGACCGAAAAAACACGCTGCAGGAATGATGCATCATCACCGGTGGTAAGCGAGGGGGTCACACGCGGCTGAAGAATACCATAGCCGCTTTTAACCGTATGTGTTTTAGGATCGATAACGGGGCGGTTTAACGGATGATTGAGTTTACCGACAAGGCGGGTGACCGCTTCGGGGGTGAGCTTGGTGTCGGAATCAAGTGTCATGACAAACCGGCAATCCATTGGCAGACGTGGGTCTGTCGGGAAGAAACTTGTGTCACGATCGCCGCGCAAAAGCAGGTTCAACTCGTGCAGCTTGCCGCGTTTGCGCTCCCAGCCCATATAGCAATCTTCACTAGGATTGAACAAACGGTGGCGATGTAAAATGAAAAATAACGGCTGCCCGTCACCGCGATAATAACGGTTGAGATCGGCAATACCTTTTTGCGCATATTCGAGGAGATCGCGATCGTCTGCCGTTTCTTCCTTTTTCGAGTCGGCCCAGTCAGTCACCAATGCAAAATAAATGGCTCCTTGCGGGTTCGAGAGATAGTGAACTTCGAGATTTCTTATCTGCTCGTCAATAGAATCGCGCGAGGTTATCATTGTCGGAACGACGACAAGTGTTTTGGCTTCTTCCGGAATACCGTCCTTATATTCATAACCGATCAGTCGCCGCGGTTCGACAGTCCAGGCAACCAGAGTATTGAAGAGCGCAAAAGCAGTATCCATTGTCGGGAAAAGTGCCAGTGCTGTGAAAGTTAGCGACAAAGCATGGCTCAAACCGGTTTCCCGCAGCAATGCATAAACTGCAATGAGAATGAGAATGGTCAGGACAGAAACCGGAACCGCAATGCTGAAAATTTTCATAGCGCGGAAGGCACGCATGAAACGCGTCGAGAACGGGCAATCATAATTGCAAGCCTGTTCAAAGGCTTCGCGTCCAGGCCCCACAAGATACCAGGCAACCGATGCACCAGTTGCGACACCGTCTTTTTTTGCATTCTCGACCATGTCGATTGCTTTTTTTGTCACTTCCAGTTCGGTTAACGGCGAGCGGCGGGCAATTTTTTCGATGATGACGCGATAGGTATTGCGTGATGGAAAATCGATTTCGCCGAAATCGCTGTTTTCGCGCAACAGAAAATCGACATGGCTGACCGTTTCAAACCAATATGTCCAATCAACGTCATCAATGGCTTTCAGGCCACGAATGATATTGCCCATTGTCACACCGCCGGTTGATTGGCGCGAATGTTCTTCGGCAGTTGCCGTTTCAGGGTCGCTGCCATGACGATGTAACTGCTCTTCAAGCCAGTTCAAGGCAGTCGTTGAATCAACAGAAGCGCCACGCAAACGATAGAGAAGATGGGCAGCGAAAGTCGGGTCGGCAACAAGTGCCTCGTAAGTTGAAAAAATGCTTTGAAGTGCATTGTCATTTTCAGCCAGAGCCATTTGGTCAGCGGCCTGATTTGCAAATCGCCGCATCCGGCGGGCTTTTTCGATGCGCATGGAAAGCCGGCGCGCGTTTTCGATGAGAACCATACGGACAGCCGAAGGCAAAGCCCATAATTCGCCAATCTGGAAGTCGGCAACCTGTTGGTAGCCGTTGACCATAGCCGTTAAAGTTTTAAGCGAAAAACTGCTGTCGGTATGGGCAACATAAAGCCAGGCTAGAGCGAAAATTCTCGGCAGTTCATTTTCGCCTTTATAAGGGGGAAGCTGTTTGACAAATGCACGCGGAAAGTCACGCCGCGCCTGCTGGATGGTTTTATCAATCGTATAATGGTTATCGAGCAGCCATTGGGCAGCCGGTGTAATGGTTTCATTATTGCGAGCGGCAGCATCGGTCGAACGGAAGGTATGCAAAATGAGCTTGGAATTTTCGGTGAGACGTTCTCTGAAATCGAATGGCGTATATTCCGGCAAAACAATTTTTTTACCTTCGGCCATTTCATGCGCAAGTTGCTGCAACTCGTCTTCCGATTTGAAGGTCGAGCGGATTGGAAAAGCTGTATCAGGAAGGTAGCGTATTTCCGTTTGTTGAGAAAGAAGCCATTTAATTGATGATGCAGTTTCCGCCATATTATTTGATCCTTGCCTTTAAAAAGCTCATGCGACAGAATTTAGCCTGTTTTTTAAAAGATAAACTATATCTTTTTTATTAAACTCGAATTTCGATTTTTTTGGTAAACGCCAAACACTTTATATTACACGTCGATAAAAATAGGACATAGTGTTAAAAATTGCATTAAATAGCGCTGCTACAAGGGGAAAAATTCAGCAAATCAGGGCATTTATTTAATAAAACAGTTCCCCGACATATTCGTTAAACAGCTATCAAGTTCAAGAATTTATTTATAAAGCAATCAACTAAAGCCCCGTTAGAGAAAACGGGGCTTTAAAATCCGGATGGGTCTATTTTGTCGAATTATAGGCAGCCAGAGCTGCCATTGTGACAATGTCGGAATCGCGCGCCCCCAGTGGCACAATCTGGGCCGATTTTTCGAGTCCTAAAAGAATTGGCCCGATCAGTGTTGCGCCCCCAAGTTCTTGCAACATTTTACTGGCAATCGAGGCCGAATGATAGCCCGGCATAACCAGAACATTGGCCGGTTCGCTCAATCCCATAAACGGATATTGCTGCATCATTTTGGCGTTAAGTGCAACGTCGGCACTCATTTCACCGTCAAACTCGAAATCGACATTGCGCGCGCGAAGCAATTTGACCGCTTCCTGAATGCGTTGGGCGCCTTCACCCTTCATGTGACCGAAAGTAGAATATGCCAGAAGTGCAACGCGTGGCTTGTAACTCATATCTTGGGCAAAATTTGCCGCTTGTTCGGCAATATCGGCCAATTCTTCCGGATTCGGGTGTTCGGAAATAGCCGTGTCGGCAATAAAAACGGTGCGACCGCGGCAAATTGCCATTGAAACACCGACAACCCGTTCATCGGCCTTTACGTCGATAACGCGCAGGACATCTGCAAGTCCGGTTTCATAATTACGTGTTACGCCGGTAATCATCGCATCGGCGTCGCCCAATGCCAACATGCAAGCAGCAAAATGGTTGCGATCATTATTGATATAACGGTGGCAATCTCTCAACAACCAACCTTTGCGTTGCATTTTGCTATAGAGGTAATCTGCATAGGCATCTTTCCGATCGGACAGGCGGGCATTGGCAATTTTTATTCCGGATCTGTTAAGGTCGATACCGGCGGCCTTCGCTCTTTTCTCGATAACATCTTCATGTCCAACCAGAATGGCACTACCGAGCTTTTGATTGACGTAAGAAACGGCTGCCCGCATGACCTGTTCTTCTTCACCTTCGGCAAAGACAATCCGTTTCGGATTCTGGCGCACACGGTTGTAAACGCCGCGCATTGTTGCGGCTATCGGGTCACGCCGCGCAGCCAAATCCCGCGCATAGGCTTCAAGATCGGCAATCGGCTTGCCGGCAACGCCGCTTTCCATTGCTGCTTTTGCAACAGCAGTCGGAATAGCCGACAATAAGCGCGAGTCAAACGGTACCGGAATAATATATTGCGGCCCGAATTTAAGTCTGCTGCCGCGATAGGCATCCGCCACATCATCGGGTACTTCTTCGCGGGCAAGCTGGGCTATGGCTTTGGCCGCAGCAATTGTCATTGCCTCATTGATCGTGCTGGCACGCACATCAAGTGCGCCACGGAAAATATAAGGGAAGCATAAAACATTGTTTATCTGGTTAGGGTAATCCGAACGCCCTGTTGCCATAATGGCATCGTCGCGTACTTTGGCAACTTCTTCCGGTGTAATTTCAGGGTCGGGATTGGCCATAGCAAAGATGATCGGCTTTGGTGCCATGGATTTCACCATTTCAGGTGTCAAAACCCCTTTGGCCGAAACGCCGAAGAAAACATCTGCCCCCTCAAGAGCTTCCGCAAGCGTGCGTTTGTCGGTCTTGACGGCATGGGCAGCCTTCCACTGGTTCATATTTTCCTGACGGCCTTCATAAACGACGCCTTTGGTGTCGCACAATATGACATTTTCCGACTTGAAACCCATGGCTTTTATGAGTTCAATGCAGGCAATACCGGCAGAACCGGCACCGTTGCACACAAGGCGTGTGTGCTTCATATCACGTCCGGTAAGATAAAGCGCATTGATAAGACCGGCTGTAGCAATAATGGCGGTTCCATGTTGATCGTCATGAAAAACCGGAATGTTCATCAATTCTTTCAATCGGCTTTCAATGATAAAACAGTCGGGAGCTTTGATGTCTTCAAGGTTGATGCCGCCGAAGGAAGGCCCCAGATAGCGAACCGCATTGATAAAAGCTTCAACATCGGTGGTATCAACTTCCAGATCAATCGAATCAACATCGGCAAAGCGTTTGAACAATACGGCCTTGCCTTCCATCACAGGTTTGGAGGCGAGAGCGCCAAGATGTCCGAGGCCTAAAATGGCTGTACCGTTTGAAATAACAGCAACGAGATTGCCTTTATCTGTGTAATCAAAGGCTAAAGCGGGATCTTTTGCGATTGCTTTTACCGGAACGGCCACGCCGGGCGAATAAGCCAAAGCCAAATCATGCTGTGTTGACATCGGTTTTGTTGGGACAATTTCCAGTTTTCCGGGGCGTCCGCGACTGTGAAAATCCAGTGCTTCCTGTTCTAAAGAACTGTAAGTTTTTGTTTTATCTGTGTTTTCTTTATTTTTTTTGCTCATTTTTCTATCATTTTCTGGTGTAGCGAATATGATCGCTGCATTCAAGCCGGTCTAAATGCGATAATAATTCAAAATTATGGATTATCTTTAAACAATAGTCCAAGTTTTTTTCTCGTTTCCAAATATATTGTTCGGGAGTTTTCGGCAATAAATTGTAAAATTGCATTGGTCGGAAAGAGTTCTGTATGAAACCGGATTTTGAATGGTACGGCGTTCAAATTGAATGTAGCTTATGGAACCTCATAGAACATAAAATGAAAGGCTGTTTGGTGGCGAGCCAAAAGGCAAGGGTAGAAAAAGTATGACAGAAGGCGCAACCGGAGAAAAGCAGAATAGCTCGCAAGAGCGTATCACGCCGATGATGGAACAATATATCGAAATAAAAGCGGCAAATAGCGATTATTTGCTGTTTTACCGTATGGGCGATTTTTACGAGCTTTTTTTTGACGACGCAATCGAAGCTTCCAAGGCATTGGGTATTGCTCTTACCAAACGTGGCAAACATCTGGGGGAAGATATACCAATGTGCGGCGTTCCGGTTCACGCCGCTGATGATTATTTGCAAAAACTCATAGCCTGCGGTTATCGCGTGGCTGTTTGCGAGCAGATGGAAGACCCCGCTGAAGCCAGAAAACGGGGTGGCAAATCGGTTGTGCGACGCAATGTTATCCGCCTTGTCACACCGGGAACTCTGACAGAAGATAAACTGCTTGATCCGGCGCGAGCCAATTATCTTATGGCGCTTTCACGCATCAAGTCGGGCAAGGATCAGGAATTTGCGATTGCATGGATTGATATTTCAACCGGAATTTTCAAAGTAAGCCGTGCCCATGCCGACCGGTTGCTTGCCGATATTATGCGCATCGACCCGCAAGAGCTGATTGTTGCCGATAGTGTTTTCCATGACGAGGCATTGAAACCGTTATTCAACATTCTAGGTCGTATCGTTACACCACAAGCGGCAAGCCTCTTTGATAGCAATATGGCCGAACGCAATATTTGCGACTATTTCAAACTGGCAACGTTGGAAGGGCTGGGGCACTATGATCGAGCTGAACTTTCGGCAATTTCTGCGGCCATCGGCTATGTTGAAAAAACACAAATCAATGAACGTCCGCCCCTCATGCGTCCTCAAAGGGAAGACGAAAATGCCTCTTTGTTTATTGATCCGGCAACCCGCAACAATCTGGAATTGACACGAACACTTTCAGGTCAGCGCGATGGCAGCTTGATGAAAGCGATTGACCGGACAGTGACGGGCGGCGGTGCAAGACTTTTGAGCGAACGCCTGATGGCACCGTTGATTGCACCGGTTGCAATCAACGAGAGGCTTGATTCGGTTGCCTATTTTCTTAATGATATGCGGCTTGCCGAAGGCTTGCAGGCTATTTTGAAAAGCGCGCCGGATATGCCACGGGCACTTTCACGCCTTGTTCTTGGTCGCGGTGGCCCGCGTGATATGGCTGCAATCCAGCGTGGCTTTGCTGTTATTTGCGATGTGAAAAACCTGTTTGCGGGTCAACTTCTGCCGCAAGAATTGGGCGATGCTTTTGCAATCCTTGAAAAATTACCCGTTGATTTGCACAGTCACCTTGATCGCATTCTCGCCGATGATCTGCCCTTGTTGAAGCGGGACGGGGGATTTGTTCGCGAAAATTATAATCAGGAACTTGATGAACTGAGAACCCTAAGGGACGAATCGCGCCGCTTCATTGCCGAATTGCAAAGCCGTTATGCCGAAGAAACGGGCGTTAAAGCACTTAAAATCCGCCATAACAATATTCTTGGTTATTATATCGAAGTCACCTCGCTTCAGGCACCGGCATTGACGGAAACGGATGAAGCAAAAAGTCGTTTCATCCATCGCCAGACAATGGCGAATGCCATGCGTTTTACCACAACAGAACTTGCCGATCTTGAAAGCCGCATTGCCAATGCAGCCGATCGCGCTTTGACAATAGAGCTTGAATTGTTTGACAAGCTGGTTGAAGAAATTACAGACCAAGCCGATTTCATCCGGCAAGCTGCTATGGCACTTGCTGTTTTTGATGTTTCGGCCTCCAATGCTTTTCTCGCCGAAGAGCAAGGCTATTGTCGCCCGATTGTCGACCAGTCGCTTGATTTCGAGATTGTAGCGGGGCGCCATCCGGTGGTTGAACAGGCATTGAGAAAGCAGGCCAAAGAACCGTTTGTTGCCAATAATTGTGATCTTTCTCCTAAAAATGGTGCGAAATATGGTGCGATTTGGCTACTGACCGGCCCCAATATGGGCGGTAAATCAACGTTTTTGCGTCAAAACGCCCTGATTGCCATTATGGCGCAAATGGGGTCGTTTGTTCCTGCCGGTTCTGCCCATATCGGTGTTGTCGACAGGCTTTTCAGCCGCGTTGGTGCAGCCGATGATCTTGCCCATGGGAGGTCAACCTTTATGGTTGAAATGGTGGAAACAGCAACAATTCTCAATCAGGCAGGCGAGCGTTCATTGGTTATTCTTGATGAAATCGGCCGCGGAACCTCGACATTTGACGGGCTTTCGATTGCCTGGGCAGCCATTGAATATCTTCATGAGGTCAATCATTGTCGTGCAATTTTTGCGACCCATTTCCATGAAATGACAGCACTCACCGAAAAACTTGATCGCCTTCATAATGTGACGATGAAAGTCAAAGAATGGAATGGCGATGTTGTTTTTCTTCACGAGGTGGGAAATGGCGCGGCAGACCGTTCCTATGGGGTGCAGGTGGCAAAACTTGCAGGCCTTCCGGCGGCCGTTTTGTCGCGGGCGAAAGATGTTCTCCATCAGTTGGAAAAAGGCGAAGTCGCCGGTAAAGCCACAAAATTGATAGATGATCTTCCACTTTTTTCCGTTGCTTTGGCGCGCGAAGCTGAAAACAGCCATCACACGTCAAAAATCGAAGAAGCCCTGAAGGCAATCAATCCTGACGAGCTTTCTCCTAAGCAAGCCTTGGAAGAACTCTATCGTTTGAAACAGCTTTCTTTGGCTGAAAATTAACGGCAAGGTTGAAGACTTGACGCCCCCGATTGAAAAAACCAATTGGCGGGAATGCGTGTTTTTTAAAGCACTTGAAGAGCGGGCAAGGCTTGTCTTTGTTTAATAAGAACGGGATGGTTCAACAGGAACGGGATGATGTTAAACGGAGATATATCTAACAACCATCCGGAGGCTTTCAATTCACATTGACCAATGCTGTTATTGATCGCATTGGTTTTGTATTATTCGCGCCTTTGCTGACGAAAAAAGAAGGCCGGTATGTTAAACAAGCCGGTTTTCGCGAGAAATATTACAATTTTGCTTCCGCTCAAGAGAATTGATGTTTAGCCGTTATGGTAAGGTCGGAATGCTGCACTTATTCCCATCCCTCCGCCAATTCCCATTGTCGCAAGACCGAGCGCATTATCTGCCAGATTTTTCATTTGGGAAAAAAGCCGTATCGTCAGAAAAGTGCCCGACGCGCCGAAAGGATGTCCAAGGGCGATTGCGCCACCTTCACGGTTGATTTGTTCCGCCGATATATTTAACTCGTCAATGGCGGCAAGCACTTGTGCGGCAAAGGCTTCATTGAATTCGATGACTTTGAAATCCGAACAATTGTCGAGCTTCATTCTTTGTAACAATTTCTTTGTCGAGGGGACTGGCCCCATACCGGCAAGATTGGGGTCAACACCGCTTACAGCACTATCAATAAAAATAATTCCGTATTGAATGCCCAATTGTTTGGCTTTTTCGAGAGATGTCACCAGAACCAGAGCTGCCCCGTCATTCAAAGGGCAGGAATTTCCGGCAGTGACTGTTCCATTTTGTTCAAAAACCGGTCGCAAATGAGCCAAAGTTTCCACGGTCAAACCCGATCTTGGGCAATCGTCAGCGGAAAATAGACCTTTTGCAGTTTGAAGGGGTATGATTTCATCGTCAAAACGATGGTCAGCTTGAGCTTTCAAAGCTCGTTGATGGCTTTGAAGCGCAAAATGATCTTGCCTTTCTCTCGATATACCAAAATGTCGGGCAATATTTTCAGCCATGTTTCCCATATCGGGGTCACCGATGCCATCCGGCGAAAAACGGGCACGAGAAAAAAATTGCGGCAATTCGCGCGGCGTTTTCGGGCGTTTTATGCGCCACGGCGCAGTTGATACGCTCTCTGCACCACCGGCGAGATAAATTTCACCCGCACCCGCTTCAACAAGTCTGCATGCCATAACAACAGCTTCAAGTCCCGAGCCGCATTGCCGATCAAGCGTTACACCCGGAATTTCGACCGGCAGTCCGGCAGTCAAAGCGGCAAGGCGTGCGAGATTACCCCCGCCGCCCGCGGCATTGCCGATCATAACATCGTCAATTCCGGTTTTTTCGATCTTTGTGCGTTCGACGAGTGCCTGAATGAGCGGGCTTAGAAGATATTCCACGTCAATGGATGAAAGTGCACCATTTGCACGCGCTATAGCTGTTCTTGCTGCCGCAATAATAACAGGTGTTCTACTCTCTTCCATTTTTAAAGCCTTGTTACTTCGGGGGCACCCTCTTCAACCATTCTTTTGACTATCACGCGCGCAATTTTTCCGCTCCACGTCATTGGCCAGTGATTGATTAAATAGAAATCTTTCGGAATTTTGAATTTTTCCATTAACGGGCGGCAAAATTCACGCAATTCATCTGCGGTTAACGAGGAATCTTTGAATGAAACAACGCTGACAAGACGGTCTCCATAAACGTCATCAGCAATGCCGAAAGCAATTGCTTCACCGACATTCGGGATGGTTTTCAATGCCGTTTCTATTTCGGCAAGATAAATATTGTTGCCGCCCGAAATAATCATGCCACCGGCACGTCCCATCACATAAAGTTCGCCATTTTTGTCCATCATGCCGAGGTCGCCAACAGTAGCGCCATATTGGTTACGGACAAATGATTTGCCATTGTCACCCCATAAATATCCATCCGAGATCAAATCGCTTTCGACAAAAATAGTACCGATTTTATCCGGCGCGAGTGGTAACAAATTTTCATCCCGAATTGTGACTTTGACACCGGGAAACGGTTTTCCCACCGGTGACATGGAGGTTTCATGTGAAAGCGTTCGGGGTGTCATTTTGTTGACTGCAACAAAACTTAATTCCGATGCACCATAATATTGTAAAATTTCCGCATTCGGAAAAAGCGCGCGGGCGTCGTTATAATGCTGACGATCGAATTTTGAAGCTCCGGTAACAAGTTGCTTCATTTCTTTAAAAACCAACTGTTTCTCACCCGCCCGTTGTCTCAATTCGTTGAGCATGGTTGGCACGCCGACAAAACGATCGGCGGTCTTCAGAAGCTCCAATACTTCGTCGACATTGAATTTTCGGACACTTTCAAATGTCTGGCCGCTATCCAAGGTTTCGATAAGCGCATAAAGGCTCACGCCGTGCGCCATGGGACCGGGAGCAACCGCTTTATGTAATTTGTCGAGGCCGAAGAACTTTCGTCCGGTCACAAGCGAGTTTCGCCAACTTTGGCGGTTTCTGATAAAAGCTTTTGGAAGCCCCGTTGTGCCGGACGTAAAACCGATGAAAAACGGCCCAAGCGGTAGATCGTCTATCTTTTTATTGGGAACAATTCCTTCCAGAAAACGGTCATTAGTTGCCAGAAAATGGTCATTAGTTGCCAGAAAACGGTCATAAGTTAATTGAGTGTCGGTATCTTTTTCAACATAAAGTGCGGGCAAATCAAGAGTGCGGGCAATTTCTGCAATGATGCAATCTTTGTTCTCGCAAATAACAATGTCGGGATTAAGCCGACGCATGATTTCTTCAATCTGTTTTGGGGGCGTGGCAACAGAAAGAACTGCAACGCAATGCGGACTTGCCGAACCGCCGACAAAAATTTCACCAAAGCGGAAATGGTTTGGAAGTGCGAGCAGAACCAGCCGACCTTCATCCGGTAAACCGAAATGATCGGGGTGGCGTTTTTCAAATTTAAAAAGATTGCGCCTGAAAGCTTCAGCTCGTTGGTAGAGTGTTTTATAGGTGATTTCATTTCCGGCGATCGAAATCGCAATTCTGTCAGGTGTCAAACTGGCAAGTTTTGCCAATACATCAATAACCGGCATTCGTTCCCCTAACGGTTCGGAAATAATTTCAGGCCGACTTCATGTTTCAAAGTCGCGGTATATTAAAAAATGACAATATATTTTTAAAAACGATCATAAAACTCTCCCGTTACAATTTACCAATCATAACGGGAGAGAAAATTTTAAAATCAGATTTGGCGAACAGCACCCTTGGCTGCCGATGTTGTCATGGCTGCATAAGCGCGTAAAGCTTTGGAAACTTTGCGTTTGCGAACCTCTTCCGGCTTCCAGGCTTTGTCGCCTTTCTGTTCCATCTCCTTGTGACGTTTGGCAAGTGTAGCGTCATCGACATCAAGATGGATTTTGCGATTTGGTATGTCGATTTCGATTGTATCGCCTTCTTCAACAAGACCGATTGTGCCACCTTCGGCAGCTTCCGGTGAAACATGGCCGATGGAAAGCCCCGACGAACCACCGGAAAAACGGCCATCGGTGATGAGAGCACAGGCTTTTCCCAAACCTTTCGATTTCAGATAGCTTGTCGGATAAAGCATTTCCTGCATTCCGGGGCCACCGCGCGGACCTTCATAACGGATAAGCACAATGTCTCCCGGTTTGATTTTGCCGTTCAAAATAGCAACCACGGCCGAATCCTGACTTTCAAAAATCCGTGCCGGACCTTTGAATTTCAAAATCGAGTCGTCAACACCGGCGGTTTTGACAATGCACCCATCCTTGGCAAGGTTGCCGTAAAGAACGGCAAGGCCGCCATCCTTGGAATAGGCATGGTCGACATCGCGAATGACGCCTTTTTCTCGGTCAAGGTCGACTGTTTCATACCGCCGTGACTGGCTGAACGGTGTTTGGGTCGGAATGCCGCCCGGAGCAGCACGATAAAATTCGTGGACTTCCGGATTATTTGTCTGTTTGACATCCCACTTGCGCAAAGCATCCTTCAATGTCGGTTCATGAACAGTTGCAACTTCGCTGTGAATAAGACCTGCATGGTCAAGTTCGCCAAGAATTGCCATAACGCCACCGGCACGATGGACATCTTCCATATGCACATTGGCAACGGCAGGTGCAACTTTACAAATAACCGGAACGTGGCGTGAAAGCCGGTCGATGTCGGACATTGTAAAATCAACTTCGCCTTCTTGCGCGGCGGCTAATAAATGAAGAACCGTATTGGTTGAACCGCCCATTGAAATATCAAGCGTCATTGCATTTTCAAAAGATTTGAATGTTGCAATCGAGCGGGGAAGAACACTGTCATCATTCTGTTCATAATAACGCTTGGCCAGTTCAACAATAAGGTGGCCGGCTTTCTCGAAAAGATGTTTGCGGTCGGCATGGGTTGCAAGCATCGAACCGTTACCGGGAAGCGAAAGCCCCAGGGCTTCCGTCAGGCAGTTCATCGAATTTGCTGTAAACATGCCCGAACATGAACCGCATGTCGGGCAAGCTGCCCGTTCCATATTGGCAATTTCGGAATCGCTGTTATGGTCATCGGCTGCTGCAACCATGGCATCAATAAGGTCGACAGCAAGCTCTTTGCCTTTCCATTTGATTTTTCCTGCTTCCATCGGACCGCCGGAAACAAAAACCGTTGGAATATTGAGCCGTAAAGCCGCCATCAGCATTCCCGGTGTAATTTTATCGCAATTGGAAATACAGACCAGAGCATCCGCACAATGGGCATTGACCATATATTCGACCGAATCGGCAATGATCTCGCGAGAGGGAAGGGAATAGAGCATACCATCATGCCCCATTGCGATACCGTCATCGACGGCAATTGTATTGAACTCTTTTGCAACACCGCCCGCCTTTTCCACTTCGCGCGCCACAAGTTGTCCCAAATCTTTAAGATGTACGTGACCGGGCACAAATTGTGTAAAGGAATTGGCAATCGCAATAATCGGCTTACCAAAATCTCCGTCTTTCATTCCGGTGGCACGCCATAAGCCACGGGCACCGGCCATGTTGCGGCCATGAGTAGAAGTTCTTGAGCGATAGGGAGGCATTTTGAATTTCCTTGAATAATTCCAATGTAGCAACGGTTGTGCCGCACAGATCATATAAACGCAAGGATTTTAAGCGCATTTTGCACCAATGCTCAATCACAATTAGATTAGAATTAAAAAAAATTCGGTATTATTGCGCAATATTATTGCGCGTTCTTGGGCCACTCTTCGTGGTAAACAAGGCTTTCGAGCGGTACGCGTTTACGCCATCCTTTTTGTTCGAGTTCGGGGCTGTCGTAAAAGTGGCTGACATAGCCGATACACAAATAGGCAATAATGTCTATTTCGGGAGGAATCTTCAGCAATTCCTTCAGCTCGTCATCATGATAGATCGAAACCCAGCCGACGCCGATATTTTCAGCCCGTGCTGCAAGCCACAAATTTTCGACCGCACAAACGCAACTATAGGCCGACATTTGCGGATGATGAAAACGCCCAAGGCCGGTGCGGCCATCGCGCGAGCGGTCACATGTGACAACCAGATTAAGAGGTGCTTTGACAATACCCTGTAATTTCAGGCGGTTATAAAGTTCTCGCCTTTCGTCGTTAAAAATTTTTGCTTCTTCGGCGCTCGCACGGTCAAAAATTTCTTTGACCTGTGTTTTGCGCTTTTTGTCGCGGATAAGGAGGAAATTCCATGGCTGCTGGAAGCCCACCGAAGGCGCTGAATGAGCCGCTTCAAGAAGCCTTGTGATAACAGCCTCATCAAGCGGTTGAGGTAAAAATTCGTCGCGCACATCGCGCCGTTCATGGATAACTTTATAGATATCTTCCAACATAAGATTCAGTGTTTGGCTCCCGACTATTATAAGTATTAAAACGAAAATTGTCCTATTAATGGCATAAGGCCGCCATGTGATCACGTCGATACCAATTTATGTGTCAATTAAACAAATGTTGGATTTAACTAGTGAATGCGGAAGATAATTAAAAATTTTTGATTCAATACGAATATTAAATATAATTAAATAATTTTAATTTATTGTTTATTATTTTTTATATAAAAATATAAATATATATTATTTGCTAAAATAGAACTAAATATTTATAAGCCAATTACATATTGATACAATATGTTCTTCTTTTGTTAAATTTGCTACATTGTCTAAAATGCCACTTTGCAAATATTGATACATTTCCTCTGCCATTGACAATTCAATCGCAGCTCCAACGAAAAAAATGTACGGTGAAAAACCACCTTTAGTAAATGCATTTCGGATTCTGTTTAGTGCGGATACTGCTGTCTTCCAGTGTTCATCTGCTCCAGCAGGATCTATTCCTCCTTTAAGCTCACCCAAAGCTAAAAAGTTTTCAGGACAATACTGGCATGACGATGATGAATAATTATACATATTATAGTTATTATCAAAAAGACATAAATCAACATTTTTCTTTACAATTGGAACATTAAGATTATAAAGTAAAGTTCTTGATCTACCGTCAGTTAACCAGTGAAGGCCTTTCATATTCAACTCAATATCTGAATCATCTGGACTTTGCTCGATCCATTTTCTTGACTTTGAATGGAGCCATTCATAATTTCGCCCTTCTAATGTCAAAGCTGATAATATACCACGGCTTAATTTTCTTTCACCTAAAGATCCAGCAAGATTTCTCATGCTTCCACCCAGTGTATCACCGCGAGTGAGAAGGAAACGGAACACAAGTTCGTCAACGAAATTTGTTCCTGCAGGTTCGAGAAAATTATCAATTAAACCTTTGATCGCTTCAATCCTATCGGTTTCATTGAGATGCTTAGCAGCTTTATCGGAAATGCCTGCCGCCGTTAATAAAGAGTTTCGTATGCTATTAACACCTAGTAGATCAGATGGCTTATTGGCCTTCAAAGCCGTTATCTTTAAAAATTTCGCTTCTTCTATGAAAGGTGTCGCTTTACGATTTTTTTCCAACGCTAATGATATAAAACCAGCGCGTGTAGCTTCATGTGATGTAATGAGACTTTTGGCTCCATCTATATGATCTGTGTATTGATATGCATTCATCAATGCTTTTCCCAAATATATACGCCTTTTCTTAAATCCTCTTTACCATGCTGTGCCATTTGCTGACTACTGTTCCCCTTATGCTGAGGAAGCACCAATATTTGGCTTACGGTAAATCCTAATTCTTCTGCTATTTTCGATAAAATTAAATCCACTGAAATGCACGTACCCGCGTATCTTACATTATCATTCACCATTATAAAACGGCCATTAGTTTTCAAAACTCGATAGCATTCTTGAATAACGCAAGCCATTTCATAAAAATACCCCTTAACCATCCGTGATATGCCATTATTGTTGAGCTGTCTTAATTTTTTTTTCTCTTCGAGCTGTTCAATTATCGCTTGCAATAATTGTAGATTATCGCATACGCCTATTGCTTTCTTCCATTCCGGGCTAAACGAAAGAAGTTCTTTGGCTCTGTTTTCCACCGTACAGCTTAGCATATTTTGACGTAAGTCAACTAATTGACGTTCATCGACACCGAGCATTGCAAGCTCCAAGGCATAAGTGCGGGTATAGTCATACCGATTACAATAAGGGGGTGATGTTATTATTGCTTCAAAATTTTCATTAGGCAACGATGGAAGTATATTTAAACAAGACTCATTAATTATATCAATAGAACCTGGATGATTAGAATTTCTATTACTAAATAAATCGTTGTTATGAAATTCATCGTCAATATCTTCAATAATATCGCTAAATTTTTTCAATATAGCGGTATCAAAATCTAAAATATTGCCTTTGTTAAATTCATTTTTACCTTTCCGTCTATTGGAACGATAATCCCATCTCAGGTATTGCCCATCTTTTCTAGTAAAACTTATAGATTCCAAAATACATAATAGGACGAATTTTAAGAATGTTTGTATATCCTCATCTTCTTTCGATACACATTTCAAATATTTTTGAATACTATTTAAAGTTTCGTCTGAATAAGCACCCTGTGTTATTCGTAAAACATTAAATGGGATTCTTTCAGTAACACGTTTCCACGGTTTCGTTTCTTTCCACGTGCGTAATAAATTTAATATATCATATTTATTTGGTCCATAACCGATTAGTTTTGAAATTGTAATTTCATAGCCAATCGGGAGTAATTCAATTCCAACCGCGTTAAATCCCATTTCTGACGCTTTAAATAACGTGGTACCTGCTCCAGAAAAAGGATCTAGCACTTTCCCAGTCTTTACATTTAAATCGCTCAAAAATCGTTTGACTAAAGTAGACGAAAAAGCTTCTTTATACTTATACCACCTATAGGTAGGCTTAACTTTATTTGCCTGAAAACTAACCATCTGGCGTGTCAGGCTGCTGTCTACGCGCATCGCAGCTTTAAAATGATTTTTTAGTGTCTCATCTAAAACAGCAACTGTATCTTTTTCAGGAAGACAACTCAGAGATTCGCAGTCATTGGCAGTTATCTTTCGGACGGAAAAAACCAAATAAACCTCGCTACGAAAACATCAGACACAATTCTAGCATAAGCTGCATAATCTGTTTTATGCCATATTATTTCATATTTATGCCCATGTTTCAGTTATCGACTTCTTTGTGGCCAGTATATAAAAATCTAACATAGAAGTAAAAAATCTTCCCAATTTTTTTATAATAGTTAGATAAAGTTTTTATTGGTGGAGCTAAGCGGGATCGAACCGCTGACCTCTTGCATGCCATGCAAGCGCTCTCCCAGCTGAGCTATAGCCCCATTCAGGATGGGAAGGTCACGTTGTGACCTTCAGGGATCAAGACAAAATGTCTGAGCGGCTTCTTAAATTGACTGGCGCCAAAGATCAAGAGGGAAATTGCAAACTTTATAAAAGAAAACAATTTCCCTTTGTCCCCGTTAAATGTCGTCGTCTTTATGAACTTTATTGCCACCGGTGATAATACCGCTTACGTCGTCATCCTCGTCGTCTTCATCATCCGGCAAGAATGCGTCGTCATCATCGTCACCAAGGTCGACATCCTCATCGTCGCCAATATCGGGTATGTCTTCGCCACCCTTTGTTTCATCATCAGCATCTTCAAGCGAGATGAATTCAGGCTTTTCTAATGCCGTGTCAAGGTCCTCCGTCTCAGTCTCCTCTTCCTCATCCTCGCCCTTAGCGTCGGCTGTGGCGTCGAAATAGGATCTGGGGTAGGAGATCCCAGTATAAGGTGAAATAATCGGGTCACGATTAAGATCATAGAATTTCTTGCCCGTTTCCGGGTCTATTCGTTTGGTTCCAAGTTCAGGTTTTGCCATGGACCGAGCCTCTTTTGGTTGGTCGTGCTGTTTCTATTTGCCTCATGCTTATAAAAATAGACACGCGCCTTTGTTTGAAAGCACTTTAACCGGACGCGAGCATTTACGCGCCCATAAAATGCCGTTAAGATTAATCAAAAAATTCGCTCACGGTGCTTAAGCGCAAAAATATGCTTTTGTCAAAGATAAACAATAAGACCCGTGTTCAATTTCCTTGAAGCGATGTATTTTTTCATGACGTATGAAACTGCTTATGTTAGAAGCATGCTTTTCCTATATATAAAGAAGAAACACATTTGCTATGTCTGAACCACTTCCCGCTTCGTCAAAAAAATCTGCCAATCTTTCCGGACATATCCGGATACCGGGAGATAAATCCATTTCCCACCGTTCCCTGATGTTCGGTGCTCTGGCAAGTGGAGAAACCCGCATTTCCGGTCTTTTGGAAGGTGACGATGTTATTCACACTGCCAATGCCATGCGGGCAATGGGTGCAAAAATAACCAAGGATAACGGTGTTTATGTCATCCACGGAACGGGAAACGGCTGTCTTCTTGAACCAGAACAACCACTTGATTTCGGCAATGCCGGAACCGGTGCGAGATTGACGATGGGGCTTGTCGGTACTTATGCAATGAAGACCCGTTTTATCGGTGACGCATCTTTGTCAAAACGGCCTATGGGGCGCATCCTTGATCCATTACGGCTGATGGGTGTGCAGGTGGAAGCCTCGGAAGGTGACAGATTGCCATTGACATTGTGGGGCGCAGTCACACCCAACCCGATTACCTATCGCGTTCCCATGGCATCGGCTCAGGTGAAATCGGCCGTTTTGCTTGCCGGTCTCAATACTCCCGGTATTACCACTGTCATCGAACCGGTCATGACACGTGACCACACCGAAAAGATGCTTGTGGGCTTTGGTGCCGATCTTGAGGTCGAGACAGATAATGACGGTGTGCGCTATATCCATTTAGAGGGGCAGGGAGAATTATACGGTCAGGTTATAACCGTTCCCGGCGATCCGTCTTCGGCAGCATTTCCGATTGTGGCAGCGTTGATTACCGAAGGCTCGGATATAACAATAGAAAATGTGTTGTTAAATCCCACCCGCACCGGATTAATCACCACGCTTTTGGAAATGGGAGCTGATATTAGCTTTGAAAACAAACGCCAGACGGGCGGGGAAGAGGTGGCCGATATTCGTGTGCGTTCCTCCCGATTAAAGGGGATAAAAGTGCCAAAAGAGCGCGCACCGTCAATGATCGATGAATACCCTGTTCTTGCAGTTGCGGCCGTTTTTGCCGAGGGAAAAACAGTTATGGAAGGGCTTGCAGAACTGAGGGTCAAAGAATCGGACCGGCTTTCAGCCGTCGCCAACGGTTTGAAAAAAAATGGTGTTGATTGTGAAGAGGGAAAAGATTTCCTTATCGTGACTGGTGAGCCTTCGGCAAAAAACATTGGTGGCGGAACTGTCACAACACATCTCGACCACCGTATTGCCATGAGCTTTCTGGTTCTTGGTCTTGGAGCCGGAAAGCCGGTAACAATTGACGACAAACGCATGATTGCAACAAGTTTTCCGGAATTTATGGGGCTGATGGCCAAATTGGGAGCGCATATCGAATGAACCCGAACAAGCCGTTTATTATTGCAATTGATGGGCCGGCCGCTTCAGGAAAGGGCACATTGGCGCGCAAACTTGCCTCCCATTATAAATTTTCCTATCTCGATACCGGTTTGACCTATCGTGCGGTTGCCGATGAGCTTTTAAAACGCCATTTGCCGCTGGATAATGAAGATATTGCAGTAAAAACCGCTTCGTTGATTGATTTTGGTTCACTTGATCGGGCGCATTTATCCGAACATGAAATCGGTGAAGCAGCCTCGAAGGTGGCGGTGATGGGGCGTTTGCGAAAAGCATTGGTCGACATGCAGAAAGCTTTTGCCGAACAAAGTAATGGGGCAGTTCTTGACGGGCGTGATATTGGAACAGTTGTTTGTCCCGATGCCGATGTCAAGCTCTATATCGTTGCAGCCCCCGAAGTTCGAGCCGAACGGCGCTATAATGAAATGATGGAGAAAGGCGAGAAAGCCGATTATAATGCTATTCTTGTCGATCTCAAACGGCGCGACGAACGCGATATGAAGCGCACCGAAAGCCCGTTGAAACCTGCAAAAGATGCGCACTTGCTTGATACAACAAAATTGAGTATAGAAGGCGCGTTTACTGCCGCTTGTGCTATAATTGATCCAATTTTGGCAAAACGGTAGAAGAGTTTAAGAGAAATGTTATTTCCGGCCATGCGCCAAACTACCCCGCAAAGAACGGGCGGCAGGAAAATAACATCGTTTTAACACTAACCCGGCGCTCGTGCCTTAATTCATTATTATTTCAAAAGGCACTTCTTCAGGAGTTTCTATGTCACAATACAATCCCACAAAAGCGGATTTTGAAGCCCTTTTGGCTGAATCCCTCCAGACCAATGATCTCGTCGAGGGTTCGGTTGTCAAAGGCCGCATCATTGCAATTGAAAAAGATATGGCAATCATTGATGCCGGTCTTAAAGTAGAAGGCCGTGTTCCGTTAAAGGAATTCGGTGCCAAGGGTAAAGACGGTTCGCTCAAGCCCGGCGATGAAGTCGAGGTTTATGTCGAGCGTATCGAAAACGCTATGGGTGAAGCTGTTCTTTCACGCGAAAAAGCCCGCCGTGAAGAGAGCTGGGTTCGTCTGGAAGAAAAATTCAACGCCGGTGAACGCGTTGAAGGCGTTATCTTCAGTCAGGTCAAAGGTGGTTTCACGGTTGATCTCGATGGAGCAGTTGCTTTCTTGCCGCGCAGTCAGGTCGATATTCGTCCGATTCGCGATGTAACGCCGTTGATGCATAATCCGCAGCCTTTTGAAATTTTGAAAATGGACCGTCGTCGTGGCAATATTGTTGTTTCACGCCGTACAGTTCTTGAAGAAAGCCGCGCCGAACAGCGTTCTGAAATCGTACAGAACCTTGAAGAAGGTCAGGTTGTTGAAGGTGTCGTCAAGAACATCACCGATTACGGTGCATTCGTCGATCTCGGCGGCATTGATGGCCTCTTGCACGTTACCGATATGGCATGGCGCCGTGTCAACCATCCGTCTGAAATCCTGTCGATCGGTCAGACTGTAAAAGTACAGATCATCCGTATCAATCAGGATACACATCGTATTTCCTTGGGCATGAAGCAGCTCGAAAGCGACCCGTGGGAAGGCATCAGCGAGAAATATCCGGTTGGCAAGAAGATCAAGGGCACAGTTACCAACATTACCGATTATGGTGCTTTTGTCGAAATCGAACCGGGCATCGAAGGCCTTATCCACGTTTCCGAAATGAGCTGGACAAAGAAGAATGTTCACCCCGGAAAGATTCTTTCGACATCTCAGGAAGTCGAAGTTGTTGTTCTGGAAGTGGATCCGGCAAAGCGCCGCATTTCTTTGGGGCTCAAGCAGACATTTGAAAACCCGTGGACAGCTTTTGCCAACAAATTCCCTGTTGGTTCTGTTGTTGAAGGTGAAGTCAAGAACAAAACCGAATTCGGCCTCTTCATTGGTCTTGAAGGCGATGTTGACGGTATGGTTCACCTCTCCGATCTCGACTGGAACCGTCCTGGCGAGCAGGTTATCGAGGAATACAACAAGGGCGATGTCGTCAAGGCTGTTGTTCTTGATGTTGATGTCGACAAAGAACGTATTTCACTCGGTATCAAACAGCTTTCCGGCGACAAGGTCGGTGAAGCCGTTGCTTCCGGTGAATTGCGCAAAGGTGCTGTTGTAACTTGCGAAGTAACTGCAATCCACGACAATGGCATTGATGTAAAACTGGTCGACCATGATCTTGAAACAACGATCCGTCGTTCGGATCTGTCGCTTGATCGTGACGAACAACGTCCGGAACGCTTTACAGTCGGCCAGAAGGTTGATGCACGCGTTACCGCATTCGACAAAAAGACCCGCAAAATCACAGTTTCAATCAAGGCTTTGGAAATTGCCGAAGAAAAAGAAGCTGTTGCACAATATGGTTCGTCGGATGCCGGTGCTTCACTCGGCGATATTCTCGGTGCTGCATTGAAAAAGCAGGAACAGGAATAATCATTCCGCTCCTGTTGTCGCAGGTGACTGCGATGGCTTTTAAAAAATCGGGAAACCCGCCTTAAAAGGCGGGTTTTTTTATATACAATAGTTTTTTCCGGTTTTTAATTGAATTGCCGTTTTTCATTCTAAAGCGGGAAAGCGCCGTTACTGAAGCTTCACCCGTGCGACAGGTAAAGCGGGCTGAATAAAGATTTCCAAAATAGCAGTATTTTTAAAAATCCATATAGGTTAAAGCAACGATCAGCTTATTTTGCGGCGATAAGAATGGGGAGGTTTCTTCCGCTTTTGAAAAAAAAGTCGGGCAGGTGCTTCTTGCCAATAATCACCTCGTATCACTCATCACTGGAGCTGGGCGCTTATAATCCGGTTTGACAAGGCGACTGCGGTTGTCCTGTCTATTCTAGAAAAGCAAGGGTGAACGGATTTTTTATGCTTTGAACAAGCAATAGAGTTCCGTTTTGCAACCGACTGGGCAGAATGCGCTTTGGTCAGTTTTTTAAACCTATTTTATTTCAAAAATTAAATAACAAAAGATGGAAGCATTCGTCGATTTGTTTATCTTTGGCGAGCCACTTTATTCCGTTGTCAATGTCTGGCGAGGGGATAGGGAAGGGACAAAAAACTTCCCGCGAATTTCGCGGGAATAATGGAATAGTCACAGATTTTTCAAGTTTTTACGAAGGATTGGATTTCTGTGCTTTTGCCTGTTCTTCTGCAATGCGCTTCTGGAACAGTCCTGCAAAGTCGATCGGGTCGATCATCAAAGGAGGGAAGCCGCCATTACGTGTTGCGTCGGCAACGATCTGGCGCGCGAAAGGAAAGAGCAAACGCGGGCATTCAATGAAAACCAATGGCATAACATGTTCTTGAGGAATGTTTTTTACACGGAAAACACCACCATAGACCAATTCGACGTTGAACAGCATATCCTTGCCTTCGCCAGCTTTGGCTGTGAGCGAAAGAACAACGTCATAATTGTCATCTTCCATCGGATTGGCATTGACGTTGATACCGATATTGATTTCGGGTGCTTTTTCGCGTGGTCTCAATGCCTGAGGAGCATTCGGGCTTTCAAATGAAAAATCCTTGAGATATTGCGTTAGAACCGTGAATACGGGAGCTTCGCCATTTTTATTTGCTTCGCCTTCGGCCATAATAAAAACCTTCTATTATTAGCGCCAAATTGCGCCATGAGGGGTTAGAGATAATACGGGCTAGCATGTCGCGGACATTGTTGCAATAAAAGCGAAACCGCCTTTCACTATTTTTCGCTTTATTATCAATTTAAACGCTTGTTATCGTCATCTTTACGCCATGGAGAATGTTCGGGATCGGATGAATGATAATCCTCGGCGTCAAGATCAATCGTTTGCGAATGGTTATTATCGTAACTGTTTTCTCTAAAACCGGATGAAAAACTGGCGCGGACTGTCATTTTTTTTGACACCCACTTCCATAAGAGATCACGGATTTGCGGAATAAAGAGTAAAAGTCCGATAATATCGGTGACAAAACCCGGAATGATTAACAGAATAGCAGCCAGAATAAGCAACGCGCCGTGAGCAAGTTCGCGGTCAGGTATGCGGCCGGCAGAAAGTTCATGCTGCATTTTGGCAAGAAGTGTAATTCCCTGAATACGCAGAAGAATAAATCCGACAAACATAGACAGAATGATGAGCGCCAATGTTGCAAGAACACCTATCTCTTTTCCAACAATGATGAAACCTGCAATCTCGATAAAAATTGCGACAAGCAAAAATAGGCCGGCAATATTGGGTGTATTACGGTAGATATTTCTCACCAATGTTGTCCTTTCCGGATTTTTTAAGGCATAATGATCGCAGCAATATAATTCCTTCTTTAAATAGGGATTAAAAAGCCATATTTGAATGATGACTTTTGCTGTTCTATATATTTAAATCTACGATTATCATTGCATTCTTGTAGTGATACCCATTTTTCGAGTTTGGAGATCGGCCGCGCAGATGGATTTCGACATTGTATTGGTTATTGCCCTGATTATTGCTGTAGTGGTTTTTTTGCAGCTACGGAGTGTATTGGGAAAACGCACAGGTTTTGAAAGGCCGCCTTTCGACCCTTATTCGCGGCAAGCGGAAAAAGCGGAAGAGAAGGAGTCCGATAACGTTATCGCGTTACCAAAACCGGAAGCAAGAGCAGCCGACGATTTTTCCGATATTGATAAAATTGCACCTGAAAACAGCGACCTCAACAAGGAATTGCGCGCTATCCGCAAGGAAGACCCGACATTTTCACCCAATTCGTTTCTGGATGGTGCAAGAGTGGCCTATGAAATGGTCGTAACAGCATTTGCCAAAGGGGATAAGAAAACACTGAAATCGCTGTTATCCGACGAGGTTTATGCGGGATTTTCGGCAGCTATTGATGAACGCGATAAAAAAGGTGAAAACGTCCAGTTCACATTTGTCGGTATTGATAAGATAGAGATAATCAATGCCGCCTGTCAGGCGGACATTGCGCAATTGACAATAGAGGTTGCCAGCGAGATTATTTCCGCGACTTACGATGACAGCCGGAAACTTATAGATGGTGACCCCCAAACAATAGCTGAAATCAAAGACATCTGGACGTTTGCACGGAATGTCAAATCGCGCGATCCGAACTGGAAAATTATCGGCACGGAAGATGGCGAGTAATTTTCTTTAGAAACGCTAGGTTCAACCGATGACGTCGGTCGTATACTTGAAGGTTGAATGACGATGGCTCGTGACAATAATCGGGAAAAGATTGACCGGCTGAAACCTGAAGATCGCATTTTATGGGATCAAGTAAGAAGAACCGCAATTCCGTTAGCAAAGTCCGCGATTCTTTCAGTCGAAATGAAAGATATGCCTGCTTTTTTCTCGATGGAACTTATAAGACAGGCCAGATTAAAAAATGTGAAGGATGACAATAGCGATCGGCAAAAGACACTGCCGAAGCTCTTTGCCTTTGATAAACCGACCTATCGTAAAATATCGCGCGGGCGCGTTGAAATCGAGGGACGCGTCGACCTTCACGGACTTTATCGCGATGAAGCTTACTCGCTGCTTCTCAACTTCTTGCAGTCTGCACGCCATCGCGGCTTGCGCCACGTTCTTGTCATTACCGGAAAAGGTTTGTCACATGGCAGTGAAGGCGTTTTGCGGCAAGCCGTTCCTCATTGGTTGGAAACGGCTCCATTCCGCCAGATTGTATCTTCATTTGATGATGCACCGAGAAATCATGGCGGAAAAGGTGCACTCTATGTCCGGTTGCGGCGGCAAGCAAAAATCTGATTACGAAAATCTGATTATATGACAAGCGGAATAGGCAATGTAACAATTTCAACAAGCCTGTTTTAAACAATTTCCGATGATCGTAAGTCGATCGTTTTGCCTGTTTTGAAGATGAAACATAGGAAACAAAATCTTTAAACACGTTCAATCTGTGCGGGTTACCTCTCTCATATAAGTTACCCGTTCCAGATGGTTTGTGTTGCTTTTATAGCGACCTGTTGATTTTCTATTTTTCCTGTTGTTTGGGTGCGAGTTGATCTTGTGCGTTGGCAAAGAGACCGGCATATGCGCTGTTAAAATATCGCAAAGCCCGTGAAAAGGTTTTTATCACTTTCTCGGTGACATCTTAATCAAGCAATGGCGATGTTTTAAAAAGCGCATCAAGCAATCCTACGAGCCGACGATGAAAATCCGTCCGTAAGATCAAAAAAAGCGTTAGCCCCACCAATGCAGGAAAGGCCAAGCCCTTAAAACAGTTTCTCAAGATCGCCGATTTTGCTGTTTACAAACCAGCCATAATAATTTTCTTGTGGCAATTTCGGTTTCTCGCCGCGTGCAAGTGCGCGCTTGTTTTCTTCCGCCAATGCCCGCGCCCGCGCTTCTGCACCTCCCGTATTATAGAGTGTGGCGGTCAAACCGGGGTTTTGTGAAATGTCAAAGTCGGCAATCTGGCGGTAAGCATCAATCGATTGGCGGATTGTTGCAGCAATATAGGGAATGGTCTGGTCGGGATCCATAATGGTTTTATAGACTTGCCCGCCATTTTCCGCAGAAAGCTTGGGCAAACCGGAAATCCGGTTAACTCTGTCCGACATCATCAAAGCTGTAAGCGGATTGACCTGTCCCAGACCGAAAGTCTGGCCGGCAAAAAATGGTTGGAAAAATACCGCACTAAAACGGTTATCAGGGTATTTTTTCCCTTCAACTGTTTTGCCGCGAAAATCCTTATCCCAGATATTTTCACGGCAAGTCCACAATCTATAACTATCCGACAAACCGTTACACGGGGAAAATTGCTCGCGTTTGACAAAATCGGTTACGTCCTCACCATTATAGGCAAATTGCACGCCCTGATTAAGATAGGACATGCCTTTCACATAATAGGTCTGTAACCGGTCATAAACGTCGACATTATAGGTATGTTCGCCGACAATTGCACCGGCGATATGGACAGGATTGATGCCGTAATCTTTTGCAACCGCGATAATGCGCGCTCTCAATTTGTTGTCATTCTTTAACAGATTATAGATTTTGGCATATTTTGCAGCATAACTTGTCGAAAGTTCGCGCGTGCGCTTTGCCGAGGCACCGGGAACCGGCGGTTGCACACTGTTACGGTTACCGGCAGGCACAACGGTAACGGCTCCGGCTTCAACAATCAGCGATAAAGCCAAAGGTATGATAAAACACAGCTTCTTGACGATTGTTGGCATGTGCTTACCCTATCTGAATTTTACAAATACCGAGTTCGTAAAAATACTTTTATCGTGTTGATGGCAAATTGCCAGAGACATAGAATATTTTTAACGCATGACTTGGCATATTTTTAACGTATTCCTTGTTACCGGCCACGTAAAAAATCAAAGAATGAACGTTTTTTGGTTTGTACCGGTTGGGTCTGCGCCCCGACATCGACCGCAGGGCGGGAAGCCCAATAATCGTCACCACTTCCCGGTTCAGGCGGCGGAGCCGGATAAGGCGTTGTCGACGGTTGTTCGCTTTCCGGCAAAATATCGTTCCCTCCTGGAACCGCATTTTGCAGGTTGTAATTGCCCGGAAGTGGCAAAACCGGCAACGATTTTTCGGCAACCGTCATATAGGATTTCCATGCGCGCACGGGAAGCGAACCGCCAGAAATTGTTTTCATCGGATGGCCATCGTCATTCCCGAACCATATGCCCGTTACATAATCTGTTGTATAGCCGATAAACCAGGCGTCACGAAAATCCTGACTTGTACCGGTTTTTCCGGCTGCCGGCCGGTCAATCGCGGCTTTTCGTGCTGTACCATTCTCGACAGTTTGTTCAAGCATTGCATTCATCATGCCGACAATATCCGGTTCAACAACGCGATTGGCAGTAATTTCGCCAAAATCATATATGGTTTTACCGTTTGTATCTTCTACTTTCGAGATCAGACGCAGTTGCGGCTTATAACCGCCATTGGCAAAAGGCACAAATGCGCCGGTCAATTCAAGCAAACTTACTTCCGATGTGCCAAGTGCGATAGAGGCATTGTCCGAAAGTGCCGAATGGATACCGAGACGGTGAGCCACTTCGATAACCTTGTCGGTACCGACTTCCATAATCAATTGGGCGGCAACCGAGTTCAGCGAATGCGATAGGGCGGTGGTTAATGTAACCTCTCCCATATATTTGCCGCCGTAATTTCTTGGCGTCCAGTTGCCAATTCTGACTGGTGCGTCATTGCGGATTGTATTGGGAGTACGACCGGCTTCAAGTGCTGCAAGATAGACAAAAGGTTTGAACGTCGAACCGGGTTGTCTTTTTGCATCGGTCGCGCGGTTGAACTGGCTTTGTGCATAGTCGACACCGCCAACCATGGCACGGATTGCTCCGCTTTTATCAATGGATACCAGTGCCCCCTGACTGACATTACGTTTGTCTCCATTTTCGGAAATTTGTGTGCGGATTGCTTCTTCGGCAGCCCTTTCGAGAGTCATATCAAGCGTGGTTTCGACGACAATATCCTTATCTGTCTCGCCGATCAGAAATGGTAATTGTTGAACAACCTGATCGGCGACATAATTTTCCGAACCTGTCCAATAGGATTGAGGACGTGCCATCGGCTCGGCTTCTGCCATCGCTACCTCTCTGTCATTCACCATGCCTTCTTCTTTCATGGCAGCGAGAACAAGTTTGGCGCGGTCATTGGCAGCTTTGGGGTCACGAGCGGGAGAAAGGCGCGAAGGGGCTTTTAATAGTCCCGCCAGAGTTGCTGCTTCCATCAAATCAACATCTTTTGCCGATTTTCCGAAATATCGCCTTGAGGCTGCCTCGACACCATAAGCACCCGAACCAAGATAAACGCGGTTCAAATACATCTCAAGAATCTGGTCCTTGGTGTATTTATGCTCAAGCCAGAGCGCAAGCAGCGCTTCCTGCACCTTTCTTTCCAATGTTCGATCGGGAGAAAGAAATAGATTCTTGGCCAATTGTTGGGTGAGCGTCGAGCCGCCCTGTTTGCTGCGGCTATGGATAATATTGGTTACCATTGCGCGCGCAATGCCGATAGGGTCGACACCATAATGGTCGTAAAAACGGCGGTCTTCGATTGCCACAACGGCCTTCGGTATCCACGGGCTCATTTCTTTCAGTGAAAGGGCTTCGCCACCTGTGGTTCCGCGATTGGCAATCAGAAATCCGTTACGGTCGATAATACGCACATTCGGCGGGCGTTGGGGAATGTCCCAGGTCGAGGCCTGCGGCATTCTGAGTGCGACATAACCCACATAACCGGCAACCGCAATCGCACCCCATATTGCTAAAACAAAGCACCATTTCACAAGCCGGAAAATGAAGCCGTGGCTTTTTCCGGTTTCTCTTGTTCTCCCCTTTTTGGAACGGGAACTTCGTTGCGGCGGCAATGCGCGGTCATCATCTGTCAAGCGCATTGGCACAAAGCTCCGTTTTTTTGAAATTGGGTTTTTTATTGAATATGGGCGACATGGGGCGAATTTGAAAGATTTTAAAGAAACTGCGCATTAAATCGAAAAGCCGATGAGGCATTCCGTTTTGTTAAAATAGCAGGATGATTCCGGCAATTTTAAGAGAAATGGCCTGCTCTATCCAATGATTTTATCAGCTTCAAGCACTTCCTCACTATTATTTATGATCTTTTATATTTTTCGCCTTCGAGAAGCAAATTATCGAGCTGCCAGAGATTTTCTCAAATCAAGAGACCGGTTTTTATATCGGATTTTTGTCTGTCCTGGTGGCTTGATTTTCGCGGGTTATCATTTTTCTCTAAAATTGTTTTTGACGAAAAGTCCGACACCCGATCAGCTTTTGATTTTGATTAAATACGATAAATCAGGTTCAAGGGATTGTAGCCGTTTGCATTCGAGGAATGAAATTCCATATGCCAATGAAGTCGAATAACAATGCAGCCGATTGGCTGCATTGCATTTATCAATTTTGTTTTGCCTTCAGATCGGCAACATCGTCTTGTGTTTTCCGGAATTCATCCGGATTGAAATTATAAACCGTTGAACAAAATTCGCATTTAACGGTGATTTTGCCATTTTCGACACTGGAATTTATTTCGTCCGCCGTGAAAGTATTCAAGACATTTTCTATTTTTTCACGCGAGCATGAACATTGATCCAGAATAGGTGTCGCATTGAAAACCCTGACACCATGTTCATGAAATAACCGGAACAATAGCCGTTCGGCCCCCACTTGCGGGTCGGTCATTTCCGAACTTTCGACAGTGTCCACAAGCGCTTTCACTTCTCTCCAGTGATCGAGACGGGCTTGTTTATCAATCTTTTGGTCTTTTTCTTCGCCGATTGAAGACTTTGGAAGATGTTGAACAAGCACACCGCCCGCCCGCCAGCTCTCTCTTGGTTGGCCGTTTTCATCACGATCAAAAAGTGTGGCAACGCCAAGCTTGACTTCGGTCGGAATCTGTTCCGATTGTTTGAAATAGTTACGCGCTATTTCTTCAAGGCTGGAGCCGTCAAGTGCAACAATACCCTGATAGCGTTGCATATGTTCACCCTGATCGATTGTTAAAGCCAGAGTTCCTTTGCCAAGAAGTTCTTCGGGGGCATCGTGGCCGGAAGCAACAGCCTCTTCAAGTTTCTTTTCATCAAATCTTGCATAGGCGCGCAGACTGGACGGGGTTTTAAAATCGCATACCAGAAGGTTGACCGGTCCGTCAGAACTGGTCTGGACAATAAATTTCCCTTCAAATTTCAATGATGTGCCGAGTAAAACGGTCAAAACCATAGCTTCGGCCAATAACCGCGCTACCGGTTCGGGATAATGGTGGCGCGACAAAATAGTGTTGACGGCAGTTCCCAATTGTACAGCGCGGCCACGCGCATCAAGGCCGTCCACTTCAAAGGGCACAACAGCATCATCGCCAGCAAAATTGAAATCACCAAGGGTACGGCTTTTTTTACCCTGAGCCGGTTGGTCGCTTACATTCATTTCTTTCGTCAAAACCGCGTTTCCTTAAAACTATGGAGCTTGTTTATCAAAACGGTTTTGACTGTTTTAGATGAATGGAAAGAAGTTTACTCCAAGCAGAATGAAGTTTTGAACAGAGTGTTCAAACAAATACTTCATAATGCCCGGAGTTGTTAAAACAGGAGAACCGTTCGTAATGAGCTTTATAGATAGGTATTATTTCAAAGCCTGCAAGCACCATTCAAGAACAGCTTTTTGCGCATGTAAGCGGTTTTCTGCTTCGTCAAAGACAACAGAATGAGGCCCGTCGATAACAGCATCGACAACTTCTTCACCACGGTGCGCAGGAAGACAATGCATAAACAAGGCATCCGGCTTTGCCAAATTCATCAATGCTTCATTGACTTGATAGGGCTGGAAAACATTGCGCCCACGGGCACGGAATTCCTGCCCCATGGATACCCATGTGTCGGTAACAATACAGTCTGCATTTTTGGCGGCTTCTTCAGCATTATTGGTGAGAACAATGTCTGCACCATGTTGACGAGCCCAATCAACATATTTCTGTTGCGGTTCGCTGCCTTTGGGTGTCGCAATTCTCAAATTGAATTTGAATAATGCGGATGCTTCGATCAGGGAATGTAACACATTGTTCCCGTCTCCCATCCAGGCAAAAGTTTTGCCTGCAATTGGCCCACGATGTTCTTCGTAAGTCATAATGTCGGCCAGAATCTGGCAGGGGTGGGTATCATCTGTCAATGCATTGATAACAGGTACATCGGAATGTTCGGCAAGTTCGAGCATTCTGGTATGGGCCGTCGTCCGGATCATGATGATGTCGACAAAGCGCGACAATACACGTGCTGTATCGGCAATTGTTTCGCTGTGGCCAAGCTGCATTTCCGAACCGGTAAGCATGATGGCCTCGCCCCCCAATTGGTGCATTCCGACATCGAACGACACACGGGTGCGGGTCGAGGGTTTCTCGAAAATCATGGCAAGCGTTTTGCCGATAAAGGGTTTTTCGGACTGTCCCTTTTTAAGGAGGTTTTTAACCGCCTTTGCGTGTTCGATAATTTTACGTGCTGTTTCAGGTGACAGAATGGAAAGATCAGTAAAGTGGCGAATATTCTTCGTCATAATATCAAGCCTATTTTTGTTTGTGGGCATTAGAAACGAGTTGGACAGCCTTTTCAATACGGTGAAGGCCATCACGGATTTCATCTTCGGTGACAGTCAAAGGCGGTAAAAGGCGGATAACATTATTTCCGGCTCCAACACCCAGCAATTTTTCATCCCGCATTGCGGCAATAACTTCAGTGTTTTTAACAACACATTTAAGCCCTGTTAAAAGCCCTACTCCACGAATTGACTCTACGACATCGGGAAACCGGTCAATAATGGATGCCAATCCCTGTTTGAACAGATTGGCCATAGCATTGACATGGTCGAGAAAGCCGTCGGCCAACATGACATCGAGCACAGCATTGGCTGCGGCCATTGCAAGAAGGTTGCCACCGAATGTCGAGCCATGGGTGCCGGGCGTCATGCCTTTTGCGGCCTCTTTGGTTGCAAGGCAGGCACCAATCGGGAAACCGCCGCCAAGACCTTTTGCAAGTGCCATAATATCGGGTTCTATGCCCGACCATTGATAGGCAAATAACTTGCCGGTACGGCCCATACCTGTTTGGACCTCGTCAACGATAAATAATAGGCCGTTTTCGTTGCAGATCTTGCGCAACAATTGCATGAATTCTTTCGGAACCGGACGCAGCCCGCTTTCACCTTGAATAGGCTCAATGAGAAGGGCAGCCGTCTTTTCGCCGATTGCAGCACGCAATGCTTTTTCATCGTCGAACGGAACTTGCACAAAACCTTGAGCTTTCGGGCCAAAACCTTCAAGATATTTTTCCTGCCCTCCGGCGGCAAGTGTCGCCAGCGTGCGGCCATGAAAAGCACCTTCAAAGGTAATAATTTCATAGCGTTCAGGATGCCCGCTCACATATTGATAACGTCTGGCTGTTTTAATGGCGCATTCTATCGCCTCGGCACCGGAATTGCAGAAAAACACTTTATCTGCAAAACTGTTTGCACAAAGCCGTTCAGCCACTTTCTCCTGTTCGGGAGATTGAAAAAGATTTGATACATGCCAAAGCTTGTGGGCCTGTTCTTCAATGGCTTTGACAAGTTTCGGATGATTATGTCCAAGCGCATTGACCGCAATACCGGACGTAAAATCAAGATAGCGTTCGCCATTGTCCGAGATGAGCCAGGCACCGTTTCCTCGTGTGAAGCGCAAACCGATACGTGCAAAAGTATCATAAAGCGGTTGCGCATTGTTTTGGGTCATTGCCTGGTCTCCTATCCATTATAATTTATGCCGGATGCCGAAAGCCGGTTCCGGATATAGCAAGAACGATAATATCGTTGTTTTTCTGAATGAAACGTTAGGTTTTTTGAAAAACAGCGTTTTTATCCAATATAAAACATTAACAGCGCCGTGTATCATCACGACGCTGAGAAAACTGTTGTTTTTACTATCCTGCCTGTCAGGGAAAAAGTCAATTGATGCCTTTGAAAGACCACATTCAAAAAATATCTTGAAAAAATCGCAATTTGCGAACCGGATTTTCGAGATTTGTAAAAAAAGTGATTCGCAAGTTGGGGAAAACGTCTGAAAACACTATATATGACTATGGAGACTCTTGTCATGGAGTCACAGCGTATAGTAGTAGTTAACGTAAAACTGGAACATTTCTGGTTCTGCCGGATAATTATCATAACAAGTAAGACTGTTTTGCGCTTTTTAGCGCATTGATGGATTCCGGCAATTAACGAGATGAAAAAGGAAATGGTCGTGCCACCTGCAAGTCCGGTGGCAATGATTGAAAATAAGAAACGGAGTGCCGGTATGAACTGGACAGATGAACGTGTTGAACTTTTGAAAAAGCTTTGGAGTGACGGGTTGAGTGCCAGCCAGATTGCTGCCCAGCTTGGCGGAGTTAGCAGGAATGCGGTCATCGGCAAAGTTCATCGATTGAAACTGTCGGGGCGCGGTAAAACCACAAAAACAACACCGCGTACGAAAAAACCGGCGGAAACCGTCGTTAATCCTGCTCCTCAGGCACCGCGTGCAACACGTACAACGCCGGTTCAGCCGGTTGCTGCCGCTGTCGCAGCTACTGCAAAGCCACAGCCTTCAAGCATCGGGGCCACAGCTTTGAAACTGGATTTCGTTGCCGACGCCGTTTCGGAAGTGGAAGAGAAACCATCAACCGATGTTGTTGTTCCGATGTCACGGCATTTGAGCCTTTTGCAGTTGAGCGAAAACACTTGCAAGTGGCCGGTCGGTGACCCTTTGTCGGATGATTTCTATTTCTGTGGTGCCGATGCCGGTGACTCCGGCCCCTATTGTGCTTTTCATGCAAAGCTTGCTTTCCAACCGGTGTCGGAACGCCGCCGCGTAAGAGCATAAAACATTATATCAAAGAGAATAATATTCTAATAAAATTCAAAACCTTGGAATGTTTATTCCAAGGTTTATTTATTTATTAGAAAAAATAAACTGTATTTTCTTCAAATTTAATAATCGGTTTTATAACCTCCAGATCTCTCCAAAAGGAAGATCAAAAGTGAATAAAATTGATTCAATCGCGAGCTATGATGCTCCGCATTCTTGCAGCCGTGAATGGCTGAAAAAAGCAATAGAAATCATCGAGGCGGAAATAAACCGCTCGGCCGATACCCATCTCATCCGTTATGATTTGCCAGCGTCATGCGGGATAACGCTTTATTTGAAAGATGAATCCTGTCATCCGACGGGTAGTTTGAAACACCGTTTGGCGCGTTCGCTTTTCCTTTACTCGCTCTGCAATGGTAAAATCGGGCCGAAGACAACGATTGTCGAGGCTTCGAGCGGTTCAACGGCTGTTTCGGAAGCCTATTTTGCCAAACTGATCGGCGTTCCTTTTGTGACAGTTATTCCGAGGACGACATCTCCCCAAAAAGTCGCTGCCATAGAAGCTTATGGCGGCCGTGTCCATTTTATCGACGATCCGAAGTCGGTTTATGTGACAGCACAAAACCTCGCTGATGAATTGGGGGGCTATTATATCGACCAGTTCACTTTTGCCGAACGGGCAACCGATTGGCGTGGCAACAATAATATTGCCGATTCAATTTTCTGCCAGATGGCGAAAGAACCGCATCCCGTTCCGGAGTGGATAATTGCAAGTGCCGGTACCGGTGGAACATCGGCAACCTTGGGACGATATATCCGGTATCGCAAATTTTCAACGAGACTTTGCGTGGCCGATCCGGAAGCTTCGGTTTTTCACCTTCACTATGCCGATCGTTCTATAAAGGAAATAGATTGTTGCCGTTCGGTTATCGAAGGAATTGGACGCGCACGTGTCGAGCCGTCTTTTATGCCGGATGTGATAGACCGCATGATTTCGGTTCCCGATCAGGCAAGTCTTGCAGCAATGCGTGTGATAAGTCGTCTCATCGGTCGCAGTTGCGGCGGCTCTACCGGAACAAACGTTTATGCGGCCGCAGAACTCATTTCCGATATGATTAAAAATCACCAACATGGCTCACTCGTGACATTGATTTGCGATAGTGGTGAACGTTACCGTTCGACCTATCTTGACGATCAATGGTTGGGAAAAAGAGGATTTGATATTTCCGGTGATATGAAACGTCTGGAGAGGCTGTTTCTGGAAGCAAAGCCTTTCTGACAGGAAACGCCTGAAAATTGTTACACCATAAATCCCGCACATACGCTTCAATAATTGTGTCGTGAAGGTTTCTCGTGTTTTTGTGTTCAAGCCGATTATCCGGCTTGGAACATATAAATCCGGCTTGAACATATAAATTACGAGGCCAACAAAGGATTGAACCGGAGCGCGGCACTGTCGATCTCATCGGAATGCATGATTTTTTCCGTTGGTTTTGCCGGATTTCGATCTTCACCCACCTGCCAAGACGGTTTAAATCTTATTTTGGAGATTAATCCGAAAGGGGAACTGGAGCGGGAGGGAGAATAGAACCCGAAAGTGCTGCTTTTGTCGGTCTATCGTGAAAGGCGCACATGAGTGGAAGAGACAATAAAATCCGAAAAGAACCCGAAAGTGCAGCTATTTTTTCGGGCTGCGACCATGCCTTGACCGGCTTTGTCGTTGCCGGATGTGTTGTTGAAGGTTCAGTCGAAAAGCTCCGGTTTTAAAAGGTTTGAAAAGACCGGAGCAGAACAGTTTCTAGTTTCCGTTATTGTTGACCGAACTGACAACAATATCATCACGCTGTTCAATGCTTACCCATTTTCCGGGCGATTGGGTCGATTGGCGCTTCAGATAAGTATATTCGGTATCTTTCCAGTTGAAGACTTCGTCATGCAGATTATCGAGTATAAAATCGCCCCGATCGGTTCGCACGGTTAGAACCGCATGGCCTTCGCCATCAGGTTTACGCACAACAGTAATAAGCAAGCTTGCAAGCGGAATGCCTTTGTCACGCAGTTCTTTCTGCTTTTCCAGAACATAGTCTTCGCAATCACCGGCATTTACCGGATAAGTCCAATATTCTTCCTTGCCATAAAGTTCCATGTCTGTAGCAGGAGTAATGCGGGCGTTAACACTGTGGTTGACGTCAATCAACATATCCCAGACATTTTGTGTCAATTTTACCGGTTGGAGTACAGTGTTGCGTATTTTACATTCACGGGGCAAACGCTCGCAAAATTCATAATGGCCGATAGGTTGTGAAGTCTGTCCGGTGACAATCATAAATTCGCTAGCAGCTTTTGCAGCAGTGGTCAGGCCGACGAGTGCCATAAACACCACCCCTAATATTCTGAACGCAAACACCATTTTTCTACTCGATTTAACCTGTCACGATAAAGATCGTTAACAAAAGGTTAAAGTCCAACTTTGGTTTCCAGTCAATGACCGGAATGCAACACTTGTTTAAGATTTAAATTATGGTTAAAAAATAAAAACAATATTTTTCAATGTGTTAGCGTTTTATTATGGTTAATGCAACAAGATCGGACAGTCGCAATGACGTGATTTGTCGATTTTCAGAAAAACCATGGGGGCACTTTGCGACATTTTTGAAAAAGCCGGAATATAACCTTATTCAAGTGCAAAAAATCACTTATATGAACTATGTTATATCTGATAGATAGAAGGCAGTTAGATAGCAGGCATTCGGAAATCGAGAGTATGTGAATGGGCGAATTGATAAAACGCAAAGCAACAGTAAATGATATAGATGCGTTGGTTGCTATTGAAGAGGCATGTTTTGACAGCGACAGAATTTCGCGGCGTTCCTTCCGTACTTTGATTGATCGTCCGACGGCCAGAACAATTGTTGCCGAACTTGATGGAACAATTATCGGCTATGCAATGATTTTGTTTCGTAAAGGCACGGCACTTGCGCGCCTTTACTCGCTTGCGGTCAAGCCGGTAGAAAAAATAAAAGGCGTCGGCTCTCAACTATTGGATGCAGCAGAGCAGGCGGCTTTTGATGAAGGGCGCATTTATATGCGCCTTGAAGTTCGCGAAGACAATGAACGGGCAATTCGTCTTTATGAACGCTTTCACTATCGACCGATCGGCCGTTATCTTGATTATTATGCCGATCATGCACCAGCCCTGCGTTATGAAAAAACCTTGCGCGGTGATACACCGGTTGAAACGTCTGTTCCCTATTATCAACAAACATCGGAATTTACTTGCGGTGCTGCCTGTTTGATGATGGCACTCAAATATTTCAATCCGCAATCACGCCTTGATCCTGTTTTCGAGCTTAGACTATGGCGGGGTGCGACAACGGTTTTCATGCTTTCGGGGCCGGGGGGATGCGAGCCGTTCGGGCTTGCCGTTCTTGCACATAATTATGGTCTCAAACCCACTATCATCGTGACAAGCTACGAATTTTTGTTTATCAATTCGGTGCGGGATCGCAAGAAACGCGAGATAATGGAAATTGCACAGACCGATTTTCGCGAGCAGGCTGATGCAGCCCACATTCCGGTGCGGATTGCTGCTTTTACTCTTGATGATATTCGTGCCGCGCTTGCACGCGGGGCGTTGGTGCTTGTGCTTATCAGTTTCTACCATATGTTCGGGGAAAAAATTCCCCATTGGGTATTGGTTCATGGTGATGACGGAAGTCATTTTCTTATTCATGACCCGTGGGTGGAGGAAGACGAAGGTGAAACAATTGCCGATTCTGCAAACCTGCCTTTGAATTATGAAGTATTCGATCATATTGCGCGCTTTGGAAAAGACGGTTTGCGCGCAGCCGTCATATTGGAGAAAAGCTAGTTTTCTATGACTATTTGTGTAATTCTTGCTGGACGAGTGTCTGACGTTGATAATGGTGCGACGACGCACAAAGTCATGACACATCGTGACTATTTGGCCAATCCTGCGCTATTTGCCGGTCAACGTCCCCGTATTATCAACCTGTCACGTTCTTACCGCTATCAAAGCCGCGCTTATTATTGTTCGCTGCTTGCCGAAGCGCGCGGCCATCGTGTGTTGCCCTCGGTCGAAACCATGATCGACCTGTCGGAACGACGGTTATATAAAAAATCCATTCCCGAACTTGAAGATTGTCTCAACAAAGCCCTGAAAGGAGACGGTACGCGCGCACCGGAAATCATCAGGGTATTTTTTGGTATTGCCGATAGTTCAGATGACATAAAGGGTGACCGTTTTGAAAAATTCGGCCACCTTTTGTTTGACTGGTATCGGGCTCCGGCATTGGAAGTTCACGTTATACCGGGTGAATGGGCACGCATTCATAAAATATGTTTTGCCAATTGGCAAAAGCTTGAAGGTGATAGCCGCGATGCTTTCTATAAGGCGATGGAAACTTATACAACACGGGCCTGGAAAGAAGCCCGCCACAAAGTTCCGCCGCGTTGGACATTTGCAGTTTTATGCAATCCGGAAGAAGAGTTGCCGCCGACAAACGTTGCCGATTTGAAACATTGGGCAAAAATTGCTGCCCGCCTTGGTGTGGAAGTCGAACCGATCGGTGCAAGAGACCTTGCCCGTCTTGCCAATTTTGATGCGCTTTTCATTCGCGAAACAACCAATATATCCAATCACACCTATCGTTTTGCCCGTCGCGCGGAGCAGGAAAATATGCCGGTTATCGACGACCCGATGTCGATGATCAGGTGTACGAACAAAGTCTATCTTGACGAGTTGATGCGCGCAAACGGTGTGCCGGTTCCCCCCACCGTGATGATCGGTGGCAATGATGATCTCGTCAGAGCGGCAGATACGCTCGGCTTCCCGATGGTGTTGAAAATTCCGGATTCGTCATTTTCACGCGGGGTGAAACGCGTTGGCTCGATGGAAGAATTGCGCCGCCTTGCCCATGAATGGCTTAAAGATAGCGATCTTTTACTGGCACAAAAATATTTACCGACCAAATTCGATTGGCGTGTCGGTGTATTGGGTGGCAAGCCGCTTTTTGTTTGCCAATATGAAATGGCACCCCACCATTGGCAAATCATCAAACACGATCCGAACGGTGGCGAACCGCTGGAAGGTGGTTTCAAAACCTATGCTATTCCCGATGCTCCGCCGGCAGTCGTCGAAATCGGGTTGAAGGCGGCCCGTTGTATCGGTGATGGCCTTTACGGTGTTGATATTAAAGAAACCGATGAAGGTATTGTGGTCATTGAAGTGAACGACAACCCCAATATCGAACATGGTGTCGAGGATCTGGCCGAAAAAGACGATGTCTGGATCAACCTCACACGCTGGTTTATCGAGCGCCTCGAACGTTGAACTAAAGGATGAACGTTGATTTGAAGGATGAACGCTGATTTGAAGGATGAACGTTGATTAAAAGTTCTAACGTTGTCTAAAAGCTCGAACGGCGATTAAAAGGCATAACGTTGATTTAAAGGCCTTAAAGAGAAAAACCGGCAATGGGTTGCCGGTTTTTTCATATTTCGTCAGAATTCTGTTTATCTCGTTACCAAGCGAAAACGGGTCTTGGGTCGTTTCCTGAAAACATCATTTTTGACAGAAGCATGAGTAGCCTTCATGTTTCCTTGTGTGTCACAAAAGCAAAAATGAAACCCCACAAAGGCCGGTGTGATTGGATTGCTGTTCTGGCACAAACGGCGCTCCTTCCATGATAAGGGAACCATGATAAAAAAGCTACCGGGAAGAAGAATGATCGGCCGAAGAAGTGTTGCTATCCAGCGCCTTTTCAATCTGTGGCAATGTTTCATCTTTAAAGATTTGCGGCGTTAATGGCCCGATATGTTTATAAACAATAATGCCTTCGCGGTTTAAAAGAAAAGTTTCCGGTGGTCCGTAAACACCCCAATCAATGGCAGCGCGGCCGCTTTGGTCAAAGCCGACGAGCTTGAAAGGATCTCCGAAATTATCAAGAAAGCGTATGGCATTTTCCTGATTGTCTTTGTAATTGACGCCGACAAGGTCAAAGCGGTTGTCTTTGGAAATTTCGATAAGGGTGGGGTGTTCGTCACGGCAGGGCGGGCACCATGACCCCCAGAAATTGACGAGTGTGACACGTCCCTTGAAGTCTTCAGGGTTAAAAGAACCGGTTTGACCAAGAAGTGGCAAGCGGGTTGCAGGAGCCGGTTTGCCGGAAAGTGCATTGGGAACAAGATTGGCCGTGTCCGGATTGGTCGTTTCCATATGGCTGAACATGATAACAACCAGAACAACAAACAGGATGAATGGCCCGAAAAGGGCAATCATCACCGGAACACTCATTTTTCTTTTAGGCGCGTCCATGATCGTCACGATTTTATTTTGTTGGCACGGATGGCGTTTGATTGTTCAAGTTTTTGCAGCCGGTTTTTTTGACGGCGGCCATCAAGGAAAATATATAAAACCAGCAGCAAAAGAATGGCAGCCGAGACAATATAGCTCAAGGTAACAATCTGGGTATGGTCGAACTGCCCCAGAAAGATGTCGATACGATCGGAAATACCGGTTGTATTTTCAATGGTCATTTTACATTTTCCTTCTGGCGCAGACGCCGCGCAGCCATTCTTTGCATTGTTTCCACACGCCGACGGGTAATCTCGGTACGCATTCTGGCAAGATAGAGGGCAAAAAATGCCAGTGTGAAACCGATAGCCATGGTAAAGAGCGGCCATAACATGGCGCTATCTATGGCCGAGCCACCTTTGCGAAGAATGGAGGCGGGTTGATGAAGTGTGTTCCACCATTCGACGGAAAACTTGATAATCGGTATGTTGATAAAGCCGACAAGTGTCAGGATAGCGGCAGCTTTCGCACCTTTTGTCGGATCGTCAAAGGCTCGTGAAAGCGCAATAATAGCGAGATAGATCAAAAACAACACGAGCACAGACGTGAGCCTTGCATCCCATTCCCACCATGTACCCCAAGTTGGCCGCCCCCAGAGAGAGCCGGTTATAAGGGCAAGTGCGGTAAAAGTCGCACCGATCGGAGCGGCACTTTTGAGTGATACATCGGCAAGCGGATGGCGCCAGACCAGAGTTCCGAGTGCCGAAACACTCATCAAAGTGTAACAGCACATGGAAAGCCATGCAAAAGGCACATGAAGATACATGATGCGCACCGTCATGCCTTGCTGATAATCGTCTGGCGAACGCATGACCATGAAAAGGCCACAGGCGAGAACAATAACAGCAACAAGGCCGAGCCACGGCAAAATTATACCGCTCAACTCCATGAAACGCGTCGGGTTGGCTAATGATTGCAGCCAGTTTGTCTTTTTTTGTATCAATTCCATGATGTCCCTTATTATCGGGTTTTGTTTTTGTCGCAATTATCTTTCTTCATAGAGACCAACATATGACACCAATCTGACAAAGATGTGATGTTTAGTCCGATAATGAAGCAAGTGTCAAAGCCGCAGCCAATGGGCCGAGGATCGAGAAAAACAGTGACAGTGCGATCAAAAACAATAACGGATTTATAAACGAGATTCCCGGAGCGGTGGTTGCATAAGCTGCGGATACCCCGAAAATCATAACCGGTACAGCAAGCGGCAGAACAATAACCGATATCAAGACGCCGCCACGCGGTAGCGAGGTTGCAAGCGCTGCTCCGACTGCACCAATCAGGGTAATGGCAGGTGTTCCGCATAAAAGTGTGAGCATAAGACCGCCTATTGCTGTTCCATCAAGACCGAGCATCAATCCAAGCACAGGAGTAAAAAGAATGAGCGGCAGAATAGTTCCACACCAGTGAGCCGAACATTTGGTAAAAACAACGAGACTCAAGCTTTTTCTATGTCGCGATAATATCAGTTGATCGAGGCTGCCATCGTCGCGGTCGGTCTGGAACATGCGGTCCAGTCCAAGAAGGATAGATAACAAGGCTCCGATCCACAGCATTCCGGGACCAATGCGGGATAAAATTTCCTGATCGGGGCCGATCGCAAACGGAGTTATAATGATAATTGCTGCAAAAAACAGAAGTCCTGTGAGCAAGGAGCTTCCCGGACCAAAAGCAATACGCAGATCGCGCAAGAAAAGAGCCTTCATCAGCTTTCCTCGAAATCGGGAAGATAATTATCAAGTAAGATATTATAATTTTCTTCTATGCCAAGAGGCAAATGGGTTGCGGCAATAATCATGCCCGAACGGTTTCTATGGTCTTCCATGATTTTTGCAAAGATCGAACTTGCATGTTTATCAAGCCCCGATGTCGGCTCGTCAAGGAGCCATAAAGGCTGATGGGATAATAACAATCGCGCAATGGCAACGCGTCTTTTCTGTCCGGTTGAAAGAACACCGAAGGGAAGATGCTCGATTCCTGAAAGTTCGACCTGATCGAGTGCTTCCATCGGCGACAACAATTGCGCTGAATCGAAATTTGACCAGAATTCGAGATTTTGTAAAACGCTCAGATGCGTTTTCATGGCGTTTTGACTGCCAAGATAATGACTGAGGAGAGCAACAGGAAAAATCTGCCCGTCTTCTTTTGCTTCTATAGTTCCTTCATTCGCTTGCAGAAAACCGGCAATGATTCGCAGCAAAGTTGACTTGCCGATGCCATTCGGGCCGGTAATCGTCATCACTTCTCTATCATGGATTGTAAAGCAGAGGTGCTGAAATAAGACCTCTTCACCCCTTTTTGCGCTGAGTTCGACTGCTTTTATTTCCATGTAACCACCGGATTTTGCTTGACCTTTCTTAGGATGGATGGCGCGTTCAAACAAGTAAACACATTTTTTTTAATGGATTACGTCTGGAACAGTTCCAGAAAAGGAACTATAAAAGAATTACCATACCAGCGGTCGGTGTGGAACAATTTTTGGGCCGGTCTCCAAATCTGCTTGTTCTGGCGGTTGAGGAACGGACAGCGGAAATGACTGCACCCGCACCGTAGCTGCGATCTTGACCCGCAGTTTGTGGCGTTCGTTCCAGGAGCTAAGGCTCGCACAGATATAAGGACGAACAGTCGTGTCTCAAATAGATAGTTTTAAGTGCCGCAAAACGCTCCATGTGAATGGCAAGGACTATATTTATTACAGTCTGACAGAGGCTGAAAAAAATGGTCTTACCGGTATTTCCCGTTTGCCATTTTCAATGAAGGTTCTCTTGGAGAATCTGTTACGTTTTGAAGACGGTCGCACGGTCAAGAAAGACGACATTTTAAATATCGCCAAATGGCTGAACGACAAAGGAAAAGCAGGCGCTGAAATCGCCTATCGCCCTTCACGCGTTTTGATGCAGGATTTTACAGGCGTTCCGGCGGTTGTAGATCTTGCTGCCATGCGTGACGCAATGGTGAAACTTGGTGAAAACCCGGAAAAAATCAATCCGTTGGTTCCGGTTGATCTGGTCATTGACCACTCGGTCATTGTTGATGATTTCGGCAATCCGCTCGCTTTCCAACACAATAAAGAACTTGAATATAAGCGTAATGGCGAACGTTATCGCTTTCTGAAATGGGGCCAACAAGCCTTCAAGAATTTTCGCGTGGTTCCTCCGGGGACAGGTATTTGCCATCAGGTCAATCTTGAATATCTTGCCCAATGTGTTTGGACAAAAGAAGAAAATGGCCACACAATAGCTTATCCCGACACTTGTGTCGGTACCGATTCCCACACCACTATGGTCAACGGTCTCGGTGTCCTCGGCTGGGGTGTTGGCGGTATTGAAGCTGAAGCTGCCATGCTTGGCCAACCGGTTTCCATGTTATTGCCGGAGGTTATCGGCTTCCGTCTGACAGGCAAACTCAAGGAAGGCATTACCGCAACCGATCTTGTTTTGACCGTAACGCAGATGTTGCGCAAAAAAGGCGTGGTTGGTAAATTTGTCGAATTCTTTGGCCCCGGTCTTGAGCATATGACTTTGGCCGATCGTGCGACAATCGGCAATATGAGCCCTGAATATGGCGCGACATGCGGCTTTTTCCCGATTGATCAGGAAACCATCCGTTACCTTAACATGACAGGTCGTAAAGAAGAGCGGATTGCACTTGTCGAAGCTTATACAAAAGCTCAGGGCATGTGGCATGATTCCCATACGGCCGATCCGGTGTTCACCGATACAATCGAACTTGATATGGGAACGGTTGTGCCCTCGATGGCCGGTCCGAAACGTCCGGAAGGGCGTTTGCCGCTTGAAGAAGTCGGTAAAAGTTTTGCGACAGCTCTTCACAACGAATATAAGAAAACAACCGGCGAAAAAACACGTTATCAGGTTGAAGGCGAGGATTTCGACATTGGTCACGGAGATGTCGCTATTGCAGCGATTACCTCTTGCACCAACACATCCAATCCGAGTGTTCTGATCGCGGCAGGTCTACTTGCCAGAAACGCGGTTGCCAAAGGCTTGAAATCCAAGCCGTGGGTTAAAACTTCGCTGGCTCCCGGCTCGCAGGTTGTTGAAGCCTATCTTGTCAATTCGGGACTGCAAAAAGACCTTGATGCTCTAGGTTTCAATCTTGTTGGTTTCGGTTGCACGACATGTATCGGCAATTCCGGTCCTCTGCCGCCGGCAATTTCAAAAACCATCAATGACAAGGGCTTGATTGTTGCGGCGGTGCTTTCGGGTAACCGTAACTTCGAGGGGCGTGTTTCGCCTGATGTTCAGGCTAACTACCTTGCTTCACCGCCACTTGTTGTTGCCCATGCTTTGGCTGGAACCATCACCAAGGATCTCACAAAAGAGCCTCTTGGAACCGGCAAGGATGGAAAACCGGTCTATCTGAAGGATATCTGGCCAACTTCGCAAGAAGTTCAGGAATTCATCGAAAAGAATGTTACCCGCAAGATTTTTGAATCGAAATATGCGGATGTCTTCAAGGGTGATGAAAACTGGCAGAAAGTTCAGGTTCCTGCAGGCGAGACTTATGCATGGGACGACAAGTCGACCTATGTTCGTAACCCGCCTTATTTTGAAAATATGCCGAAAGTACCTGCACCGCTCAAGAATATTGACGGAGCGCGTATCCTCGGACTTTTCGGGGACAAGATTACGACCGACCATATTTCGCCTGCCGGTTCTATCAAGGTTGATTCTCCGGCCGGTAAATATTTGATCGAACACGGTGTAAAACCCGCCGATTTCAACCAGTATGGTACCCGTCGTGGCAACCATGAGGTGATGATGCGCGGCACATTTGCCAATATCCGTATCCGTAACTTCATGCTTGGTGAAAATGGACGCGAAGGTGGTTACACCATTCACTATCCATCCAAGGAAGAAGAATCGATCTATGATGCTGCCATGCAGTATAAGAGCGAGCATGTGCCACTCGTTGTCTTTGCCGGTATCGAATATGGTAACGGCTCATCCCGCGACTGGGCGGCCAAGGGAACCAATCTTTTGGGCGTGCGTGCGGTGATAGCTCAATCTTTCGAGCGTATTCACCGTTCCAATCTCGTTGGTATGGGAATTGTTCCGTTTGTCTTCGAGGATGGACAGAGCTGGCGCTCTTTGGGGCTGAAAGGCGATGAAGTTATCACGATTGATGGTATCAACGATCTGAAGCCGCGCCAAAAAACTGTTGCCAGAGTTCAATTCAGTGACGGCACTGTCAAGGAAGTTCCGCTTCTTTGCCGGGTCGATACGGTCGATGAACTTGATTACCTCCATAATGGCGGCATTTTGCAGTATGTTCTGCGCAATTTGGCCAAAGAAGGCTGATTGACGGTTTTAAAAATTGATAAACGGGGTGTGGAATCGCACCCCGTTTATTTTTAAATGACAATTTGAGAGAATCTCATTGACGCGAGCGGCTGAATTAAGCTATAAGCCCGCCAAGATTAAGCGGCTACTGGCCGCAGTTTGTGTTTCTAGGCTTTAAAGCCGTTCAATAAGAAGAGAGAGATAGACTTATGGCGAATACACCTTCGTCCAGAAAAGCAGTGCGTAAGATTGCAGCACGCACAGAAGTTAATAAATCACGCCGTACACGTGTTCGTACATTTGTGCGCAAATTTGATGATGCGGTTGCTGCCGGTAATAAAGCCGCCGCTGAAGTTGCTTTCAAGGCAGTCGAGCCTGAATTGATGCGTGCTGTGACCAAAGGTGTTCTGCATAAAAATGCAGCATCGCGCAAAGTGTCACGTCTTGCTAAAAAGTTGAAAACTATTTCGGCCTGATTTTAAAAACTCTGGCGGCCAAAATGGGCCGCGTGTGTTTTATTCGTTTTGACTTCAAACCGGTATCTTCTGGATGCCGGTTTTTTGGCATTTGATCTGTGTCAGGAAGAAAAAAATTAACTGAAAAAAATGCTATTTTTAGAATAAATTATCGTTAAATTTTTTGGTTTAAAAAACGTTTAAAAACAGATAATTACCTGTTTTATCCACAAGCTGTCGCAAGCCCCGTTCGTCATAGTTTTTGTCAAGTAATTTTTTTAATTTTTTTTTAAGGGGTTTTATCTCGATGAGACTATCCGGAACATTTGAAAAAAAGCTTATTGAATCAAAGTAATTACGCTTCATTGCTAAAAGACGGCACAGTCAGGATCGGGTGTTTGGGACGATTTGGCACATTTTTCACCCCTTGCAATTATGGATAGCGTTTTTGTATGTTTAACGAAGGAAAGGATAGCTTTCCTAGCTGTTTCATGAGTCTTTCGCCAAATGCGGCGAAAGGGATAGACGAGAGCCGGAAGGGAATTTCTTTTGGCTGTTGTTCTGGCAAGACTGTCCGGTTCAAGCGGCTCCGTTGCTGCTTGAATAATGATGGGACGTTCGTTCTGCCGGTGAAACAGTTGATGAGGTATCGCTTGTTTCGGAAGTTGCCTGAAATAAGACACTGCGCTGGATGGTGCGTCTTGAAGCATGTTGGCAATGTCCGATCTCGCGAACGAAAATTTGTAGGGGCTTAACAGGGTTTGTCGGATAAAGCGGAAGTGTATCGGTTCAACAAGACTGAGCGAACACGAAGTCTGTTTTGTGCGAGTTGTTTTATTTTTAATAAAGACGAAAATCGTCGGTTGGCTTGAGGGTATCGTTACCGGTCGTTTTCCTTCGGTTGTTGTCAGAGAGAATGTTGCGTAAAATGTCAAATTTGAATGGGATAGTGTCAAGTGAAACCGGAATGGGTGAAGGTGCACACCATTTGGTAACACAAGGTGAAGGTGACGAACTTTTTGATCGGGTAATGGCCCAGTTGAAAGTCCATGTTGGCAATGAAGCTTATACAAGCTGGTTCGGGCGTTTGCAGCTCGACGAGTTTAATCGAAGCCAGGTGCGCCTTTCTGTTCCGACCGCTTTTCTGCGTTCCTGGATTACCAACCATTATGCAACAATTCTAACAGAGCTTTGGCGGCAGGAATGCCCGTCGCTCTTGCGTGTCGATGTCGTCGTGCGTGGCATGAATCGTGTAGTAAAACACGCCGCACCGCGCAAGGACGAAGAAAATCATGCACACGTTCAGCAAGAAAATTCTGTTCCGTCTTCTCTCCATAACCGGGCAGACCATTTTCCGGCCGAGGCGCAGCAAAGTGTTTTTGGCTCACCGCTCGATTCGCGTTACACCTTTGATACCTTTGTCGAAGGGCCATCCAATCGTGTAGCTCTCGCTGCAGCGCGGTCCATTGCGGAAAGTCATAAAAGTGCTCTGCGTTTCAATCCGCTTTTCATTCATGCCGCTGTCGGTCTGGGGAAAACTCATCTTTTACAGGCTATTGCGGCTGCAGCTTTGCAACGTCCGACGCCGGTTCGTGTCATCTATTTGACGGCAGAATATTTTATGTGGCGTTTTGCAACGGCAATTCGCGACAACAATGCATTGTCATTCAAAGAACAATTGCGTGACATTGATCTGCTCATCATTGACGATATGCAATTTTTGCAAGGCAAGTCGATTCAACACGAGTTCTGTCATTTGCTCAATATGTTGCTGGACAGTGCAAAGCAGGTTGTCGTTGCCGCCGACAGGGCACCTGCCGAGCTTGAGTCGCTTGACGTGCGTGTCCGCTCGCGGTTGCAGGGTGGAGTTTCATTGGAAATCGAGTCGCCGGATTTTGATATGCGGCTTGAAATGTTGCGCAAGCGTTTGAAGGCTGCCCAACATGATGATCCTTCAATTGCAATTCCGGATGAAGTTTTGTCGCATATTGCCAGAACTGTTTCCGGTTCGGGGCGTGATCTTGAAGGAGCTTTTAACCAGCTTTTATTCCGCCAGTCTTTTGAACCCGATTTGTCATTGAACCGCATTGACGAATTGCTGGATCATTTGACGCGCTCCGGTGAGCCGAAGCGGATTCGCATTGAAGAAATACAACGTGTTGTCGCCCGCCATTACAATGTTTCCAAGCAGGATTTGTTGTCGAACCGGCGGACCCGCACAATTGTGAAACCGCGTCAGGTTGCAATGTATCTCGCCAAGATGATGACACCGCGCTCTTTGCCGGAAATTGGCCGGCGTTTCGGCGGGCGTGACCATACAACCGTTCTCCATGCTGTGCGCAAGATCGAGGATATGGTCGGAGCCGATCAGCAATTGGCCAAAGAACTGGAATTGCTGAAACGTTTGATCGACGAACAGTCAGCCTGATGGGTTCATTTGCAAACCGAATACCGGATGTAATAATCAGGCGAAGACTTGCATTTCAGACAAGAATATTGCCATTCTGTTTTTAATTTGTTTTCTTGCAAGGTGATTCCTTGTCTTTAAAGGATCATTGCGTGTAATTTTACGGGCAAGAAATAGTTGAATGGCAGAATTAGTTATAGAGAGTGTCCAATATGCGCATCACAGTCGATCGTAGCCATCTGTTAAAATCTCTCGGTCGAGTACATCGTGTCGTCGAAAGACGAAATACGATTCCTATTCTGTCGAATGTCCTGATTAACGCAGTCAATTCCGGAGTTGAATTGCAGGCGACCGATCTTGATCTTGAAGTGACAGAAACGACTGCAGCCAATATTGAACAGTCAGGTTCGACAACGGTTCCGGCTCATCTTCTTTACGAAATTGTCCGCAAACTTCCCGAAGGTGGCGAGATAATGCTTTCGGTCGCAGATGACGGAAATGCCATGCTGGTTGTTTCCGGCCGGTCGAATTTCCGGTTGCAATGTTTGCCCAAGGAAGATTTTCCCGAACTCAATGCCGGTGACTTCAGCCATAGTTTTACATTGGCGGCATCCGCATTGAAGCGACTCATTGATTGCACCCAATTTGCTATTTCAACCGAAGAAACGCGCTATTATCTCAATGGTATCTATTTCCATGTGATAGATGATAAAGGGTTAAAACTGCGCACAGTTGCAACGGACGGTCACCGTCTGGCCGAAGCCGAAACCGATGCACCATCCGGTTCTGAAGGAATGCCGGGTGTTATCATTCCCCGAAAAGCCGTTGGCGAGTTGCAAAAGCTGTTGGGGGAAGAAGCCGAAAGCGAAATAAAAATAGAAGTTTCGGAAACGAAAATACGTTTCAGCATTGCTTCTGTTGTGCTGACCTCGAAATTGATCGACGGCACATTTCCTGATTATCAACGTGTTATTCCCTTGGGTAATGACAAGAAACTCACTATTAACCGTCAAAGCTTTGCTGCATCGGTCGATCGCGTTTCGACTATTTCGAGTGATCGCGGGCGGGCTGTCAAATTGACAATCGAAAATGGTCAATTAACACTCACAGTCAACAATCCTGATTCCGGCAGTGCGGAAGACCAGATCGTCGCCGATTATGAAGGCGAACCTTTGGAAATCGGTTTCAATTCAAAATATCTTCTTGATATTATGGCACAACTCAACGGTGAAAATGCGGTCTTCATGCTCGCCGATTCCGGGGCGCCGACGCTCATTCGGGATGGTGAAGATGCGAATGCACTTTATGTTTTGATGCCGATGCGTGTATAGAAACGAATGGTGGAAAAATATGGCGGACGAGCTGTAAAGGTGTTTGTCCGGCAACTGAAACTAACCAATTTTCGCAACTATCGGGGTTTTTCGGCCGATTTTTCCGATGGGCTTGTCGTCTTCACCGGTCACAATGGCGCGGGGAAAACCAATCTTCTTGAAGCCCTGTCGTTTCTTTCGCCCGGACGTGGTTTGCGTCGGGCGGCTTATGACAATGTTGTTAGTGCCGGTTCCAATCCGGTTTTCGGTCATGAAAGAGCATCCGGCGGTGCCGACGAAACCCGTCTTCAACAATTGGAAACTGCTGTTCAAGAAAAAATAACGGCGGGAGAGGGCGCCGACTTTCTTCAAAAGGGAGCAATCGATCAGAAGGGGGCTGATGGATTTGTTATTTTCGCACAATTACATTCTGCGCTTTACGGAGATGTGAATATCGGAACTGCAAGTGACATCGCATCCAGCGGGCGTAAAGTGCGGATAAACGGTGAAGGTGTAACTTCTGACCGATTGACCGAATATTGTCGTCTAAGCTGGCTTATTCCCTCGATGGATGGACTATTTACGGGGCCGGCAAGCGAGCGGCGGCGGTTTCTCGACCGTATGGTTCTGGCAATTGACCCTGCCCATGCGCGTCGTGTGGTGGATTTTGAAAAGGCAATGCGCGCGAGAAATCGCCTTTTGGCGGATGGAAGTAGCGATGAAGGTTGGTTCAATGCCTTGGAAATGCAGATGGCGGAACTCGCAATTGCAATTGCGGCGGCGCGTATGGATGTTGTGCGGCTCATCTCCGATATTGAAAATTTTGATAGCGAAAAATCGTTTCCAACGCCTGTTCTGGATATAGAGGGACTCGTGGAACGGGCACTTGCCCGTCAATCGGCGGTGGATGTCGAGGAAGAATACAGACAGCGTCTTCACGATAAACGGGAGCTTGACCGTAAAGCCGGTCGCACTCTTGAAGGCCCGCATAGAAGCGATCTGCTAATTTTTTATGGGGCTAAAAATATGCCGGCTGCACTTTGTTCGACAGGAGAACAAAAGGCATTGCTGATAGGGCTTGTTTTGGCTCATGCGCAATTAACGGCAGAAATATCGGGTATGACACCGATTCTCTTGCTCGACGAGATGGCCGCCCACCTTGACAAGAATCGTCGGGCGATCTTGTTCGATAGTCTTGATCGTCTTGGCGGACAGACATTCATGACCGGAACCGACAGGCAACTTTTTTCTGCATTGGACGGGCGCGCACAATTTTTTGAAATCTCGGACGGAAGCATTGCAGAGAGTCCGGAAATGTTGGATGACTTGGGTTGAACAGCTCGAACTAAGAGGGGCGAATGGCGATGGCAAAAAAGATTACAGTTTTAAATGGTCCGAATCTCAATTTTCTAGGTAAACGCGAACCGGCCATATATGGTCGCGAAACCTTGAATGATATAGAGGCTCTCGTTCACGAGTGCGCACGGTCGCACGGTTTCGACATCGAATTTTTACAGACCAATCATGAAGGCCAGCTCGTCAGTTTTATTCAGGATGCTATCGGGAAAAGTCATGCAATTATTATCAATCCGGCAGCTTATAGCCATACTTCGATTGCGATTCTCGATGCGCTGAAAATGTTTGAAGGACCGGTTGTAGAAGTGCATCTATCAAACATCCATAAAAGGGAGGCTTACCGCCACCACTCATTTGTGTCGGAACGGGCCGATGCTGTCATCGCGGGCTGCGGAAGTGCCGGATACCGCTTCGCAGTTGAATATATCGTTCAACGCGATTTGTGAATCCGAAATCGTCGGAAAAACCGCGCAATATTGACGCAGGGGGGGACAAAACCCTTGCGAATTTTCACCTAAAGAGTAAGACGTGCCTAGATGATGCCACAATTGTCTTTGTGGCAACGTCAGTCCAGATCGGGCTTCTATGTCTTTTTGGGACAATTAATCTGTCTGATGTGGAATACCGGAAGAGCGGGAAAATGCTGCTTTTTCGTGACGAATGAATAGAAATACCCTCGTGCAATAATATGCAATGCATATAAAGAGGCAGGTAGGAATGAAGAACTTTGGTAAACTAACAGGGCTGCTGGGCGTTTTAATATCCGCTTTGCTCTTGTCAGGTTGTGAATTTGATGTTCTCAACCCGGCGGGCTATGTGGCGCGCCATGAGCTATTTTTGATTGTTACGTGCGTTATCGTGATGGCGTGTATTGTTATTCCAGTAATGATCGCCGTCGTTGCTTTCGCAATTAAATATCGTGCTACCAACACCCAAGCAGAATATCTGCCGGATTGGGGGCACTCGAAAAAAGTGGAAACCTTCATGTGGGGGATTCCGATTCTTGTTATTATTATTTTGGGAAGTTTGACAGCATATTTCACATATAAGCTCGAACCTTCAAAGCCTCTCAGCGCAGATGCTGCCGGAACACAGGAGCCGCTCCAGATCGATGCTGTAGCACTCGACTGGAAATGGCTGTTTATCTATCCGCAATATGGCGTAGCTTCGATCAACGAAATCTATGCACCGGAAAACCGTCAGGTTCTCGTTCAGTTGACTTCTGAAAATTCGGTTAACGCTTTCTGGGTTCCACGTCTTGGGACAGTTCTATATGCAATGCCGCAAATGAATGCGAAGTTGCACCTTATTGCTGACCGTAAGGGTGTATTCAACGGATCTTCAGCCAATTACAGTGGCGACGGTTTCTCTGAAATGCACTTCAAGTGGAATTCTGTGGCTCAAGCCGACTTTGACAACTGGATTGCCAAAGCGCGTGAAAGCAAAGAAACGCTTGACCGTGCAGGCTACCGCCAGCTTTCCTTCTCACCGAAAATGGGTGATGTTGCAGGTAAGCAAAAAGACGCCGAGGTTCGCTATTTCTCGCAAGTTGAAAAAGGTCTATACTACCGCATCGTGAACCGTTGCGTTGATGAAGGCACCACTTGCAACGAAGATCAGATGAAACTAGCTGCAGCGAAATCTCTGTGGGGTGAACTCTGCTCCGTATTTGATCCCGGTGTGGTTCAGAAGAAATAAAATTATCGAGGAAGGGGCCTAACCTTATGAAAAGGCAGCGTCCCCTCCAAACCGAAATTCATTTAATATGGGTTGAAAAATGTTTGGAAGACTTACAGACCCTGTAGCCGGAGCGTTTCACGCGCTAACGAATGAGCCGATTGTCCTATACACCTGCCTTGTTGTGGTTGTATTGGCAGTCGTTGTTCTTGCCGCTATCACGCTGCTCGGCTGGTGGGGAATATTGTGGCGCAATTGGATCACATCTGTTGATCACAAGCGCGTCGGCATTATGTATATTGTCCTCGCAATTGTCATGCTTGTCCGTGGCTTTGCAGACGCTATCATGATGCGTACACACCAGGCGCTCGCGCTTGGATCGGAGAATGCGGGTTATTTGCCGCCTGATCACTTTGACCAGATTTTCTCGGCACACGGCACAATCATGATTTTCTTCATGGCAACGCCGCTATTGTTCGGTATTTTGAACTATGTTCTGCCGCTACAACTCGGTGCTCGCGATGTGGCTTTTCCATTTGCCAACAACCTCGGCTTCTGGATTACATGCGCCGGTGCAATTCTCATCAACATTTCACTCGGTATCGGTAATTTCGGCCGCGGTGGCTGGTTGATGTATCCTCCTTTCTCGGAATTGTTGAATAGTCCGGATACAGGTGTTGACTATTATTTGTGGTCACTGCAGCTATCCGGTATCGCGACGACAATGGGTGCGGTCAACTTTGTTGCCACCATTATCAAGTGCCGCGCTCCGGGAATGACAATGTGGAAAATGCCGGTATTCTGCTGGTGCGCATTGGTTTCAAACGTTCTTATCCTTATCATTTATCCGCCGTTGACAGTTGCTTATGCTCTGCTTGCTGGCGATCGTTATCTTGATATGAACTTCTTCACCAATACCGCCGGTGGTAACCCGATGGTCTGGATCAACTATGTATGGATTTTCGGTCACCCGGAAGTTTATGTTCTTGTTGTTCCTGCATTCGGTATCATTTCCGAAATCGTTCCGACATTCTCGTCAAAACGTCTTTTCGGCTACACCTCGATGGTTTGGGCTGTTCTCGTCATCCTGATCCTTTCGATCATTGTTTGGGGTCACCACTTCTTCACAATGGGTGGCGGTGAAGCTGTTAACACCTTCTTCGGTACAGCAACGATGATTATTGCTATTCCGACCGGTGTTAAGGTCTTCAACTGGCTCTTCACCATGTATAAAGGACGCATCCGTTTTGAACCTCCGATGTTGTGGTGCATGGGTATGATGTTCACCTTTGTTGGTGGCGGTCTTACCGGTGTTCTGCTCTCGATTGTTCCCTCTGACTGGCAGTTCCACAACTCCCTGTTCCTGGTTGCCCACTTCCACCACACAATTCTTGGTGGTGTTGTGTTCGCCTACCTCGGAGCCTTGGCGTTCTGGTTCCCGAAAGCTTTCGGTGTCAAGCCGAATCGTGCATTGGGTATTGCTTCGTTCTGGTGCTGGTTCATCGGCTTCTACGTCGCATTCTTCCCGATCTACGCAGTTGGTTTGATGGGTGCAACACGTCGTTTGCAACACTACATGGAACCAAGCTGGCAGCCATTGTTCATTACAGCTGCTGTAGGTGCGTTTATCATCCTTCTTGGTATCCTTTGCTTCGTTCTTCAGGTTTTGATCGCCATCTGGTATGGCATCAAGCATAAAGGCAAATTGCCGATTACCCAGAACGATCCATGGGGCGATGCTCGTACACTGGAATGGTCAATTTCTTGTCCTCCTCCTGCTTACAACTTCGCTACAGTCCCTGTCGTTCAAGCGGACGATGCCTATTGGGATATGAAACAACGTGGTGAGCATCGTAAAACATCAGGCTTCGAGAAGATTCACATGCCTTCCAACACGATTGCTGGCTTTATCTCCGGCATGTTGATGTTGGTGCTCGGTTTCGCTCTCGTATGGCACATCTGGTGGCTGGCTGTAATTACGTTCGTTGGCTTCATTGTAACCATTCTGCTTCATTCGCTTAATGGAAACCATGCAGGCTATTACATCTCGGCTGAGGAAGTACAGAAGACTGAAGACGAATTCAGCGCTGTTCTCAAAGCACAAGGAGTAAAAGCATGAGCGCTACAGCAGTAACAACCGCTCACGCGGAAAATCACCACGACGGCAGTTCGACAATGGTGTTCGGGTTCTGGGTTTATATCCTTTCCGACCTGATCCTGTTTGCAACTCTGTTCGCTACATTTGCAGTGTTCGCCTCCGCTTATGGCGGCGGCGCTGCCGGCAAAGACTTCATCGAGCTGCCTTATGTGCTTTGTGAAACAGCCTTGCTGCTGTTCTCGTCAATTACTTATGGCATGGCGATGGTGCAGGTTCATAAAGGTAACATCGGCGGTGTTAAAACATGGCTTGCTATTACCTTCATTCTCGGCCTTGCATTTATCGGAATGGAGTTGAATGAATTCCATAAGCTGCTTTGGGGCGTTATGGAAAACGGTGAACTGAAATCCGTTTTCTTCTTTGACCCTTCCGCTTATGCAGGTGTTGACCCTGAAACCGGTGTGCGGGTATTCGGCAAGGAAGTCCTTTCGGCTTACTGGTCGTCCTTCTTCATGCTGGTTGGCACACACGGTATTCACGTTACAACCGGTTTGATCTGGATGGCATTGATGTTTGTACATCTCGGCCGTCGCGGTCTGGATAGCGATAACAAGACACGTTTAAGCTGTCTGTCTATCTTCTGGCACTTCCTTGACATCGTCTGGGTAGGTGTCTTCACCGCCGTCTATCTTTTGGGAGCACTATAATGAGCGAACATGAAGAAGCACACGGTGTAACAACCGGTAAATACATGGTCGGTTTTATTCTGGCTGTTATTTTAACCCTCGCATCATTCATTCCTGTTATGCAAGGAATGCTTGATAACTGGGCAGTGAGCACCAAGGTTATCTACCTCATTGGTATGGCTCTCATCCAGATAGTCGTTCAGATTGTTTTCTTCCTCCACCTCAACGAAGGTCCGGATGCGAAGTGGATGGTCGGCTCAATGTGGTTCGGTGCACTCTGCGTATTCATCGTTATTGGTGGTACATGGTGGGCAATTTCCCACTTGAACTACAATATGATGGGTGGTTCGGGGCGTATTGTTCAGCCTGATATTATCGATCAGGTTCCCGGTGGTAGTCCGGTTGCACCTTCGACAGAAGCTGCACCTGAAACACCTGCTACACCTGCGCAATAATAGCAATTGTCTTGAATATAAACGAGTTTGGAAAGCCCCGCCTTCAAGCGGGGCTTTGCTTTTCTGCGGCGAATTTTCAATGCCGGAATTTTAAGGTGCCGGAATTTTAAGGTGCCGGAATTCTAAGGTGCCGGAATTTTAAGGTGCCGGAATTCTAAGGTGCCGGAATTTTATGGTGTTTGAAACATGTCGTTATCTCAAACACAGGTTTCGACACTTTTTTCGACACTTTGTTTTGCCGTTAAGCGAATGTGTTCCGGTTTCAAAATCGGTAAGTTACATACTTTCCCATCCGGTCGAGGGCATTTAAAATCGTAAAAGGATGGCGCACCGGAAACGCGAGCAGACAATATTCACAAAGCGCTTTTTCCTGGGTTGGCAACCGATGCTTTTTTCCCGGTTGGGAACCGATGCTTTTTCCCTCGGTTGGCAACCGATGCTTTTTTCGCGGTTGGCAACCGATCTGGCCAGGAGCTGTTTCCGTAACTCAAAAAACAATTTCGTTTTTGTATTTATTGACCGGTTAATTTCAATCGCTTTTATCGGGATTGAAGTGGCCTGAAATTTTTAAAAAAAATAAAAGGAAGCAACAGCGGCTGCTTCCTTTTTTTGATAACCGGTCAATCCGGTTCAACTATTTAAATGCTATTGCTCAGGCTTCTTGTACGTGTGATTCAAGGAACCAAAGGCTCTTGTCAAGTTCACGTGATGCAGCCGTAAAGATATCGGCAGTATCAGCATCACCAGCGTCATCTGCTTCGTCAATGGCTTTGCGCAAATCATTTGCAGCATCGCCGTAACGTTCAATAAGAGCCAAGAGGTGGTCGTGCACCTTGTAAATGTCGGTCGGATAAGCCTTGAGTTTCGATGCTCCTGCTACAGTCTGAACTGTACCAAGCGCTGTTCCACCCAACTGGGCGACACGCTCGGCAATAATGTCAACATGTTCATCAATGGCATCTCTGAAACCGTCCAACATTTCATGGACACCGATAAAATTTGAACCTTTGAGATTCCAGTGAGCCTGCTTGGTAATGAGTGCCAAATCAATCAGCGTTGCCAGATTTTTGTTCAACAATGCGATTGCAGTTGTTTTTGTGTTGGAAGGCATATCATTACGGGTTTTATGTGTTTTTAGCATATCGAATTAATCTCCGCTTGAACTGAATTGCGTAATTATAAAACGCACCAAACGCTAAAAAGTTCCGCTTGGAATTTCTACCATTGTCAAGCTGTCTCAACGGTAGTGCGGTGATGCATATATAGAATACTCCTTATCAATAATAATCCAATACAAAAATTCAAATTATTTTTGTATTATTTTTCATATATCGAACCGTTATGGAATAGATAAGTTTTTTTTATAAAATTATGTACCTATTTTTTGTCATTTTACTTTTTTAAAATTATTATATTTCTAAAAATAAACTCAATGATTGAAAAAACAAATCAACTTTATGTTGCAATTTTAAATATAAATATAAAAATTAAAACAAGTTATTAAATTTTATCGAATATTTTAGAGTAAAAATAAAATGGTAAAATATCCGTGAAAAAGTTTGCCTGTAATACGCCAGCGATTGTCAAGCAACAGGTTAAATATCATGAGACCCGAATTTTAAGGCTGCATCGGTATTTCGTGAAAAAGAAAAGGTGTTTTATCAACGATAATGAATCACATGCGCAATCTCCAAGATATTTTCATAGTTTTTTCAAATGATAATATTTTGCTTAACTTATCGGTTGATACGATGACGTCTGATTGGCGTGATGTAGTCTTTGCCTGACGATCTTTGATAGATTGTCGGTTAAGACTTCAAAATCGACTGATTCCACCCTATCTGTCCTTTTGTTTTCATTAACAATGATCTAATAAACATCGAATGATTATACTCGCCATAGATACAGCTTCTTCGATTTGTGCCGTCGCATTGATGGCAGATGGTTCACTTGTTGCACGGGTAAGTGACAAGATAGGAAAAGGGCATGCCGAAAAATTGATTGACCAGATTATTCTGGCTACGAAAGAAGCCGGACTTGATCTTGATAAGGTTGATCGTATTGCAGTCAATATCGGGCCGGGATCTTTCACAGGTGTGCGTATCGGTGTAGCCACGTCAAGAGGTTTGGCGCTGGCTCTTCAAAAACCGGCAATCGGCGTCAGTTCCCTTGAAGCAATAGCTTATGAAGCCCATCACCAATTTCCTGAAAAGCGCATTATCTCGCTCATTGATGCAGGGCGGGGTATGGTTTACCGGCAGGATTTTGATAAAAATTCAAAATCGCTTTCTCCTGCTAAGGTACAGGAGAAAGAAGATGTGGTTGCTACACTTGACGAAGATGCCATTCTCGCAGGGCCTTTTGCCGAAACAATCGGAAATTTGGCAAAAGTGAATGATAATGCAATTTTTTCTATAGATGCGCCGGATGTTGTGAGTTTTGCAATTCTTTCGCAGTCAAAATTGCCGGAAGGCTCCCCCAAGCCGCTTTATTTGCGCGATGCAGATGCAAAGCCGCAGATGGGATTTTCCTTGCCAAGGAAAGACAAATGAGTGGTTTTTTGTTTTCAAAAACCGAATTCGTTGTTAATCCGATTGCTGTCGACGATAGCGATGTTCTACATGAAATCCATAAAAAATCGTTTTATCACGCTTGGGACGATGCGACTTTTTCCGCGTTTTTAACTGACCCGCGAATCTTCGGTTTTACAGCCGGCCCCATTGGCAAACCCGCAAAAGTTGCGGGTTTCGTTCTTTGCCGGCTTGTTGTTGATGAGGCAGAAATTTTGACAATTGCTGTGCATCCCCGTTTCAGGGCAAAAGGCATAGGACACAAACTTATGGATGCAGTTTTCAGGTATCTTTATCAACAAAGGGCTAAAGAACTTTTTCTCGATGTTGACGAAAATAATCTTGCGGCACTTTCACTATATAAAAGTTTCGGTTTTGGTGAAGTCGGACGCAGGCCCGGCTATTATCAAACCGACAAAGGTCATAGTGATGCCTTGATAATGCGTAGAACCATTCAGCAACAAGCCGGTTAGCAAAAAGCGGATGGGTGAAGAATAGACCGGTAAAGTGCCCATCGGCAAAAAGCCCATGAATAAAAGCTTCCGGATAAAAGCCCGTGGGTAAAAAAACTGACTATAAGCGCCTTGAGAATAACCCCCTTGAATACCCCCCAGAAAATAACCTCTTGAGTGCAAAAACCTTATGTAAAAGACACACGAGTAAAAAGATTGAGATTTACCAGAAAACCGGATAAAAATGCGTTATGAGTGAAGCAAAAGAAAAAAACAGCAATATCCGCAAGGTCTATATCAAAACCTATGGCTGTCAGATGAATGTCTATGACAGCGAGCGCATGGGTGATAGTCTTGACGGCGAAGGCTATGTTGCCACACAGTCTCCCGAAGACGCGGATCTTATATTGCTCAATACCTGTCATATTCGCGAAAAAGCAGCCGAAAAGCTTTATTCGGATCTCGGACGTTTGCGCGTTATGCGCGAAGAGCGTGATCCTTCAAGACCGTTGACAATCGGTGTTACGGGCTGTGTTGCCCAAGCCGAAGGGGACGAGATTTTACGGCGTGCTCCGACAGTCGATCTCGTTGTAGGGCCGCAAACCTATCATCGCTTGCCGGAGCTGTTGCAAAAAGTACGTGAAGGCAAAAAGGTTGTTGAAACAGAATATGCAGTTGAAGACAAATTTGCCCATCTTCCGCATCATAACCGTCAGGCAGTAAGAAAACGCGGTGTCACGGCTTTTCTGACAGTTCAGGAAGGGTGCGATAAATTCTGTACATTCTGTGTAGTGCCCTATACGCGTGGCTCCGAAGTTTCGCGGCCGGTCGAACAGATTGTCGATGAAGCAAAAGAGCTTGTCGATGCGGGCGTAAAAGAAATCACTTTGCTTGGGCAAAACGTCAATGGCTGGCATGGCGTTTCACAAAACGGAAGTCAATGGCGATTGGGTGATCTTCTTTATCGACTTGCCGAGATAGACGGGTTGAAGCGCTTGCGCTATACGACGAGCCATCCGCGCGATATGGATGACAGTCTGATTGATGCTCATGGCAATCTTGAAATGTTGATGCCCTATTTGCATCTTCCTGTGCAATCCGGTTCCGACCGCATCCTCAAAGCCATGAACCGCCAGCATAAGGCTGAAGATTACCTGAAATTGATCGAACGTATTCGTAAAGCACGTCCCGATATTGCCTTTTCGGGAGATTTTATTGTCGGATTTCCGGGCGAAACCGACGAAGATTTTGAGGCGACAATAAAACTGGTTGAAGAAGTCGGTTATAGTTCTGCCTATTCATTCAAATATTCGCCACGTCCGGGGACACCGGGTGCGACGATGAAAGGCCATGTCGAGGAAAAGGTGAAAGATGAACGCCTGCAACGTTTACAGGCACTTATTCTTGACCAGCAACACCGGTTTCTGAAATCGAAAATTGGCAAACGGGTTAATGTGCTTATCGAAAAAGCCGGTCGTCATGATGGACAAATGGTCGGCCGTTCGCCGTGGTTGTTACCTGTTGCCGTTTTGACAAATGCAAAAATCGGCGAAATCATACCCGTCAATATTACAGAAGCTTCTTCTAACAGTCTTCTTGGCAATGCAGCAAATTGAAAACAGCAATTGCATTCATCATGTATAGAAGCATGAAAAGCATGTTTTCTTTTAGCTGGAATTTTATATATTTCTAACAGTGTCGGTTTTTTGAGGAGAAAAGGTTGAACGATTCAACCGGAAAGAAAAAAACGGTAAAAGTCGGAGAAGACGGAAAAATAAAAAAGTCCGGCAAAGACTTACATGTTCCTGTTCCAACCGGACTATCCGATACAGACCATATTGTGCTGGTCTTCGAGGATAACCGGCAGGCAAATGTTGTTTTTGGACAATTCGATGAAAATCTGGCCCGGATCGAGCAAAAATTGGGACTTGATATCCGCGCACAGGGAAATGAAGTATCAATTCGTGGCAATAAACAGGATATCGAGGTTGCCCGTCAGGCTCTGGATCAACTTTATGAACTGGCCAAGAGCGGTATGCAGCCGGGGTTGTCGGATGTGGACGGGGCTATCGCGATTGCCTCGTCGGCGGGTGATACCGGAGGTCACGAATTGGCCGGAAATGGCACGACCAACAAAGTAACGCCCGCCCATATTTCGACCCGCAAGAAAACAATTTACGCTCGCACGCCAACGCAAGACGCTTATATGCGAGCGCTGCAACGAGCCGAACTTGTTTTCGGAGTGGGGCCTGCAGGAACCGGAAAAACCTATCTTGCCGTTGCCTATGCAGCAATGTTGCTCGAACGCGGATTGGTGGAACGCATTATTCTCTCCCGCCCTGCTGTCGAGGCAGGTGAGCGGCTGGGTTTTTTACCCGGTGACATGAAGGAAAAAGTCGACCCCTATTTAAGGCCGCTTTACGATGCACTTTATGACATGATGCCGGCCGAAAAGATCGAGCGTGCAATAGCTGCCGATATAATCGAGATTGCCCCGCTTGCCTTTATGCGTGGACGTACGCTTTCGCATTCCGCAGTTATTCTTGATGAAGCGCAGAATACAACTTCAATGCAGATGAAAATGTTTTTGACACGGCTTGGTGAAGGCTCGCGTATGATCGTTACCGGCGATCCAAGCCAGATTGATTTACCTTTCGGACAAAAATCCGGTTTGACAGAGGCAATGCGCATCCTTGAACCTATTGAAGACATAAAGATCATACATTTCAGTCAAGCCGATGTTGTTCGCCATCCATTGGTAACGGCGATCGTTACGGCTTATGACCGTGATGCGCGAACGAATTTACAAAATCATAGTCAAAAAAATGATAGAATAAAGAATTTATCCAAATGACAGTGCGTTATGATGTAGCGATTAATGCTGAAGGTTGGCAAAACGAAGAGGCTTTGAGACGGATTGTCGATCCTCTCTTACAGGCGACATTGGTTGAACTCGGCTTCGGGAAGATTGAAAGTGAACTTAGTCTTGTCTTCACCGATGATAAGGACATTCGTGCAATAAACGGGCAATGGCGTCATATCGACAAGCCTACCAATGTTTTGTCATTTCCGGCTTTTCCGGTAAAACCGGGTCAACAACCGGGTCCCATTCTGGGCGACATTGTTCTTGCCTTTGAAACCGTCGAGCGCGAGGCACGCGAAGAAAATAAAAGTTTTGACGATCATCTTGGCCATCTTATTGTTCATGGGCTTCTTCACCTGATGGGGTACGATCATCAAACCGATGAAGAGGCTGAACAAATGGAAGGTTTGGAGATAAAAATATTATCGCAGATTGGTATTTCCAACCCTTACAGTGAATAAACAAGGAAGATGAACGTTGCTATTAACGAATCATACAGATATTGGAATAATATATTTCTTGGGTTAATATAAAAAATGAACCGATTTATTTTGAATAAAGAGATTTTTGTTAGGAACCATGACTGATAAAACGGATAATTCAATCGAGGAAGAGTCTTCCCGGTCATCAACAGGACAAAATTCTTCGCGCCAGCAAAACAACGAAAAAAATCGCTATTTGCCAATCTTTTTTCTTTTTTGCGCTCGCGCAATAATTCGACATTGCGTGAAGATCTGACAGATGCTCTTTCTGAAGATGAAGGAGAGGCAAACAGCCTTTTCTCTCCTGAAGAGCGTCTCATGTTGAACAATATCTTGCGGCTCAGGGAAACGCGCGTGGAAGATGTGATGATACCGCGTTCCGAAATAGAAGCGCTCGATATTACAACAACGCTTGCCGAAACATTGATCGAATTTGAAAAATCCGGCCATTCCCGTATGCCGGTCTATTCCGAAAGTCTCGATGATCCGCGCGGTATGCTGCATATTCGGGATGTGTTGAATTATATCACCCATAAAGCTCAAAATGGCGAAAAAGAGGGATGTCTTGATTTTTCCAAAGTGGATTTGTCGCAGCCTGTTGGCAACCTTGATCTGATACGCAGTGTGCTTTTTGTTCCCGGTTCCATGTTGGCAGGGCAACTTTTGACACGTATGCAAGCGACGCGAACCCAGATGGCGCTGATTATAGACGAATATGGTGGAACAGATGGTCTTGCTTCAATGGAAGATATTGTCGAGCTTGTTGTTGGCGATATTGAAGACGAGCATGACGATGTTGATATGTCTATTATCAAAGAGGCTGATAATAAATGGCTTGTTGACGCAAGTGCCGAGCTGGATGAGGTCGAAAAAGCATTGGGGCCGGATTTCAAAGTAGGAGAACATGGTGAGGATGTTGATACAATTGGCGGGTTGATTGTTTCGACATTGGACCGGATACCGGCAAAAGGCGAAGTTGTGGAAGCCGTTCCCGGCTATCAGTTCCGTATTCTGGAAGCCGACAAACGCCGTATCAAACGAATTAGAATTCAACCGTTGAATACGCACCAGAAGCTTGAAGGAGCCAATCTTCCATCTGAATGAATGTTATGATGCCCGTTTTTAACGGTTAAATTTCAGCTATTGACTAACGGGTTGGCGATAATTGCATGTGGTTTTCATGCTCTTCAAGTTGTTTCTATGTTTATCGCTTCAATGTCGATTATGACGAGATAGCGGGGAGGAACGATGCAAATTTTGGCAAAAGCCATTCTTTATATGAGAGGATTGCGCGGGTTCAAGCGGCAGATTCTCGGCTTTGCATCTGGTGGAATAACCGCATTTGCGCTGACGCCATTTTATCTCTTTCCTATTGCTTTTGCTACTTTTCCGGTTCTTGTCTTGCTGCTTGATGTAACAAGCGGTGAAGCGGACAGGAAAACACGTTTTAAAGCTGCTTTTTTGACCTGTTTCAGTTTCGGTTTCGGTTATTTTGTTTTCGGGCTCTGGTGGCTTGCAAGTGCTATGCTTGTAGACCCGCTCAGCTTTGCTTGGGCTATTCCTTTTGCAGTTTTAGGACTTCCCTTTTATTTAGCACTTTATTGGGGGCTGGCGGGTGGATGCGCAATTCTGTTCTGGAAAAAGGGGTTGTCACGTCTGTTCACTTTGGCTTTTGCGCTCGGCATTGCCGAATATTTACGTGCAACTTTGTTGACCGGTTTTCCGTGGAATGCGATCGGTTACACGATTATGCCAACACCGCTTTTTATGCAGTCCGACGCGGTAGTCGGGCTCTATGGCATGAATGCACTGGCGGTGCTTCTTTATACCTTGCCAGCCACTCTCTTCGACAAAAGCGGGCGGAAAATTGCATTGACAATCGGCGTCGGTCTTTTTGCCGCTCATACAGGTTTTGGTGCTATCCGCCTTTATAATGCTCTGCCGGTCGAGAGTTATGACAAAGCAGAGAAATGGGTAAGACTCGTTCAGCCGTCAATAAAGCAGGATGAAAAACTCGATAATGAAGTGCGTTATGCAATGTTTGAAGCGCATATGAAATTGAGTGAAGAGCCGTTTTCAAGCGGAGAACACGAATTGTCTTATATCGTTTGGCCGGAAACGGCTGTGCCGTATATTCTCGATTATGTTCCTGAAGCAAAAACGCGCATTGCATCTATACTGAGCCCGCAACAATGGGCGATTGTCGGCGCGGTTCGCAGCAGCGGTGCTCCCAACGACAAAAACAACAGATATTTCAATACGATTGAGACAATTGACGGGAATGGCAATATCCTTTCCTCTTCGGATAAAGTGCATCTCGTACCGTTCGGTGAATATCTGCCTTTCCAGAGTTTTTTTGACAAAATAGGGCTTCATGCGCTGGCGGTCATGGCGGGGGGGTATAGCAGCAATTCAATACGAAAAACTGTAAAAATGCCTGACGGGTTTGTTTATCTGCCGATGATTTGTTACGAGGTCATTTTTCCCGATGGTATGGGTTACAAAGGCGATAAACCGCAAGCAATTTTAAATGTTACCAATGACGGCTGGTTCGGTAATACACCGGGGCCATATCAGCATTTCGATCAGGCACGATTGCGTGCAGTCGAATTGGGAATTCCGCTTATCCGTGCGGCCAATAACGGAATTTCGGCCGTTGTTGACCCCTACGGGCGAATCGTTCGATCGTTGGAGTTGAATAATATCGGTGTGCTTGATTCACCAATTCCGCCGGCTATTGTTCCGATATGGGGCAAACAACCGAATTTTAATCAAGTTTTTATGCCATTTGTTATTATACTGATATTAAGTTTAATGTTTGGTTTTATAAAAAATGCGCGTTCGATTGACAAGTTCTAACCAATGGGATGTTATGTGAATGGAGAGTGGTTCCAGCGGGGGACCGATACTGCAACCCCTAAATAACAATAAACATCTGCATCGGTTCAAACTTGTGAAGATGGATCAGTTTTGACGCGAGAAAGTTAGATCATGTCCGCACCCAAAAAAATACCCGCCCCTACCGATGTTTATGTGGGAAGCCGCATCAGATTACGGCGCAATATGCTTGGGCTCAGTCAGGAAAAACTGGGGGAGCAACTCGGTATTACGTTCCAACAAATTCAAAAATATGAAAAAGGCACGAACCGCGTTGGAGCAAGCCGTCTTCAGGCGATTTCCGAAATTCTCGACGTTCCGGTATCCTATTTTTTTGAAGAAGCTCCCGGTGCCCGTTCATCCGAGGGTTTTCGCGAGGGTGACAATAATTTCATGGATTTCTGCTCAAGCAATGAAGGTATCCAGCTTTTGCGCGCATTTACCAATATAAAAGACCCGAAAGTTCGCCGTAAAATCATTGATTTGGCCAAAGCCCTTTCAGAAGACGAAACTTTAAATACGCTTTAGGCTGGTTTGTGATAAAAATCGGGGGAGGACAATTTTAATCAAAATTGCCCGTTTCATTATTGTTATTTCTGTGATGGAAGCAATTTGTTCACTCCGTGAAAAATCCGCTTTTATTGTTTTACTTCGTCTCTCACATGCCTGAACGATGTTTGAAAAAGACGTCAAATTTGTATGACCGATAAAGAATATCACATTTATTTCGCGATAGAGACCAAAACAGCATTGACGCAATTCGACAAGCTTGGCAAATAAAGCAACTGTCGTTTTTCTTTTCGGAGTATCCGGAGAGAATGTAAACGTCTTCTTTCTAGAGGGGTTTCCCGTGTCTCATCAAAATTATCTTTTTACCAGTGAATCGGTATCGGAAGGTCATCCCGACAAAGTTTGTGACCGTATTTCAGATGAAATTGTTGATATGATCTATAAGGAAGCAGCCAAATCAGGAGTTGATCCCTGGTCTGTTCGCGTTGCCTGCGAAACCTTGGCTACAACCAATCGTGTTGTTATTGCCGGCGAAGTCCGCGTGCCCGATACGCTTTTGAAAAAAGATAAAAATGGCAAGCTTGTCCACGATAAAAAGGGAAATCCGGTTATCAATCCTTCACGCTTCCGCTCGGCGGCTCGCCGTGCTATCCGCGCTATCGGTTACGAGCAGGAAGGTTTCCATTGGAAAACCGTGAAGATAGATGTTTTGTTACATTCCCAATCGGCGGATATTGCACAAGGTGTCGATAATGCATCCGATCGACAGGGCGAAGAAGGGGCCGGAGATCAGGGAATCATGTTCGGCTATGCTTGCCGTGAAACACCGGACTTGATGCCCGCACCTATTTATTATGCCCATAAAATCCTCGAAACATTGTCAATTGCACGCCATCTTGATGAAGGCGAGGCAAGCAAGCTCGGACCGGATGCAAAAAGTCAGGTGACTGTGCGTTATGAGAACGACAAACCGGTCGAGGTGGTTTCCATTGTTCTTTCGACACAGCATATCGACCCGACATGGGATTCCAAAAAAGTTCGTTCGGTTGTCGAACCCTATATCCGTCAGGCTCTGAGCGATATAAAAATTGCCGATAATTGTAATTGGTACATTAATCCGACAGGTAAATTTGTTATCGGTGGTCCGGATGGAGACGCAGGTCTTACCGGTCGCAAGATCATTGTTGATACTTATGGCGGTGCCGCTCCTCATGGTGGTGGTGCATTCTCCGGTAAAGATACCACAAAGGTCGACCGTTCTGCTGCCTATGCCGCGCGTTACCTTGCCAAAAATGTTGTGGCAGCAGGGCTTGCCGATCGCTGCACAATCCAGCTTTCTTACGCCATCGGTGTGGCTCAGCCCTTGTCTATTTATGTTAATCTCCACGGTACCGGCAAGGTTGATGAAGGTGCAGTCGAGGCAGCTATCCGCAAAGTTATGGATTTGTCGCCTTCGGGGATTCGCAAACATCTTGAGCTTAATAAAGCGATTTATGCCAAAACATCCGCTTATGGACATTTTGGTCGCAAGCCCGGCCGCGATGGTTCGTTCTCATGGGAGCGGACAAATCTCGGTAAAGCGCTGAAAGAGGCGATTAAGGCGTAATGGACGGCCATAAAGAACGGGCAAGTGAAGCTTTTTTTGGACGGCGTCGGGGTAAAGCCTTGCGCGCCGCCCAGATCAAGCGTGAAGAAACATTGCTTCCCCTTCTTAAACTGGATTTGAGCAAGCCTGCCCCTGAACAACTCGCCGAATTGTTTTTCAATGGTGACGCGCCCCATATTGGTGCAGATGTACGTATTGAAATCGGTTTTGGCGGCGGTGAACACCTTGTCCACGAAATGGATAGGTTTCCACAAACGGGCTTTATCGGCGTAGAACCATTTGTTAACGGCATGGCAAAATTGCTCGGCGCTTTGGAAGGCCAGAAGCAGAGATTGCAACACATCCGCCTCTATGATGACGATGCGACCGAATTGCTCGACTGGTTGCCATCATCTTCGATTGCAGGGGTAGATCTGTTCTATCCTGACCCGTGGCCAAAGAAAAAGCATTGGAAACGCCGGTTCGTCAACGAAAAAAATCTCGATCGTTTTGCTCGTGTGTTGAAAAAAGGTGCACCTTTCCGCTTTGCTTCCGATATTGATACTTATGTAAATTGGACGCTTTTCCATTGTGCACACCATCCGGATTTTATCTGGTCCGCATCGACGCCGGACGATTGGAAATTGCCGTTTCAAGAGTGGCCGGGAACGCGCTATGAAGAAAAGGCGATGAAAGCTGGGCGAACACCTGCCTATCTCACATTTGTCAGAAAATAACAGCAATAGAAAAATGATCGGACTGGAATGTTCTTTTCAAGAACTGTTTTCTACATTCAATAAGGTTCTACTTGAAAATAAAATTTAGCGGGTGTATATTGTAGAAAATTCTTGATCGTTTGATGAAGAGTGGGTTTTCCGAACCCGCTCTTTTTGTTACGGGAATGGTTCTGTCGGTATTTGGAAAAGTTGGGTATGAGCGAGAGCGGACAAACAGTTGATTTGGATGAACCGCGTCTTTTCGAGGAAAAAGGCGTTGAAGCGCGAGTGGTTGCAATTGTCGCTCCGGTGCTAAAACCTCTCGGTTACAGGATTGTGCGTGTACGTCTATCCGGACTTAATGGTCTTACTTTGCAAATTATGGCCGAACGTGGCGATGGCACAATGACAATCAAGGACTGTGAAGAAGTCAGCAGTGTCGTGTCTCCCATTCTGGATGTCGAAGATATTATCGAACGCAAATATCATCTGGAAATTTCTTCGCCGGGAATTGATCGTCCATTGGTCAGAAAATCCGATTTTTCGCGTTGGCAAGGCCATATTGCCAAAATTGAAACGTCGATCATGGTGGACGGGCGCAAAAAGTTTCGCGGAACAATCAGCAATGTCGACGAGAACGGTTTTGTTCTGACGACCGATAAAGCTGCCTATGGGGAATCATTGGCGGTTCAGCTTCCGTTTACAGATATTGCAGATGCGCATCTGGTTTTAACCGACGATCTTATTCGTGATGCGCTGGCAAAAGATAAAGCATTGCGTCAACAATCCATTCCCGATGATAACCTCGGGGCAGATGACAATTCTGCCAATGATAATCATCATGATGTGGAAAAAAATAATTCGAGCGGTAAGGACAAACGGAAACGGTCCAAACCGAAATCGGAAAAAAGATAACTTAGTCGATGCCGTAAAGCGGCACAAAAAAGGAGAGAATCAATGGCTGTGAGCGCTAATAGGCTTGAACTTCTGCAAATTGCAGATGCCGTTGCCCGCGAAAAGTCGATTGACCGTGAAATTGTCATTTCTGCAATGGCCGATGCTATCCAGAAAGCTGCCCGGTCACGTTATGGTCAGGAAACCAATATACGTGCAGACATCAATTCCAAAACCGGCGAAATCAAGTTGCAGCGTTTGTTGGAAGTTGTCGACAATGTCGAGGATGACGCAACCCAGATTTCTCTTGAAGATGCAAAAAAACGCAAACCCGATGCAGAAATCGGCGACTTTCTGTCAGATCCCCTGCCTCCGATGGAATTCGGCCGTATTGCTGCCCAGTCGGCCAAGCAGGTTATTGTCCAGAAAGTGCGCGAGGCCGAACGCGATCACCAGTATGAAGAATATAAAGACAAGGTCGGTGAAATTGTTTCTGGCACAGTCAAACGCGTAGAATATGGCAATGTCATTGTCGATCTTGGGCGTGGTGAAGCGATTGTCCGTCGTGATGAACTCATTCCGCGTGAGTCGTTCCGCTATGGCGATCGTATTCGTGCTTATGTCTATGATGTCCGGCGTGAACAACGCGGGCCGCAAATTTTCCTTTCTCGTACCCATCCGCAATTTATGGCGAAACTTTTCACCATGGAAGTGCCGGAAATTTATGACGGTATTATCGAGATCAAGTCGGTTGCCCGCGATCCCGGATCACGTGCGAAGATTGCTGTCGTCTCGCGCGATGGTTCGATTGATCCGGTCGGGGCATGCGTTGGTATGCGTGGTAGCCGTGTTCAGGCTGTTGTCAACGAACTTCAGGGCGAGAAGATCGATATTATTCCGTGGTCACCTGATGCTGCAACATTTATCGTCAATTCATTGCAGCCGGCAGAAGTTGCCAAGGTTGTTCTTGACGAAGACGCAGAACGTATCGAAGTCGTTGTGCCGGATGACCAGCTCAGCCTTGCAATCGGACGGCGCGGGCAAAATGTGCGTCTGGCTTCACAATTGACCGGCTGGGATATCGATATTCTTACGGAACAGGAAGAATCGGAAAACCGCCAGAAAGAATTTGCAAAACGCAGCAAGCTTTTCATGGAAGCTCTGGATGTCGATGAAATGGTCGCTCAGGTTCTTGCTTCCGAAGGTTTTGCTTCAATTGAAGAAATTGCTTATGTCGATCCGGAAGAAATCAGCTCGATTGAAGGTTTTGATGAAGAAACCGCTTCTGAAATCCAGCAGCGCGCCAAAGACTTTATCGATAAACAGGAAGCCGAGCTTGACAAAAAACGTAAAAAACTCGGCGTTTCTGATGAATTGCGTGAGTTGCCGGGCATGACAACCGCTATGATGGTGGCTGTCGGTGAAGACGGTGTCAAAACAATCGAAGATTTTGCCGGTTATGCCGTTGACGATCTTGCCGGTTGGCGCGAGCGCAAGGATGGTGAAACACAGAATTTTGCCGGTGTTTTGACACCATTCGACATCAGTCGTGCAGATGCCGAAGCAATGGTTGTTGCCGCCCGCTTGAAAGCAGGCTGGATGACCGAAGAAGATATTCATAACGAAGATCATCAAGAGGCCGATGAAGAAGCGAAAGCTGAAACACCGGACGAGACAGAAACACCGGCAGAATAGGAAAGACAGGTTGATTGATGAATGACCGTACATGCATCCTGACAAGAAAAAGTGGAGAGGCGCAAGAGCTTATCCGCTTTGTTGCCGGACCGGACGGTCATTTGGTACCCGATATAAAAGCCAATTTGCCGGGGCGGGGGGCATGGATTTCCGCTTCGCGATCGGTGCTTGAAGAAGCAATCAGGCGTAAGGCTTTTACACATAGCCTGAAGGCTGATATTATTGTAGATCAGGGGATTGCCGATCTTGTTGATAAACTTTTGGTCAAAGCAGCGCTCGGCCGTCTTGCTTTGGCACGGAAAGCCGGTGCGGTTGTCACCGGTGCGACAAAAGTAGAGCAGGCAATAAGGGCGGGTGAAGCATGCCTTGTTTTGCATTCAAAGGAAGCCGCTTTTGATGGCAAACGCAAGATTGAACAGGCAATTTACTCGGTCAGGCGACCGGATAGGCAAGATATTCCGGTTGTAACTTTGTTCGATAGTGATGAAATGGGTGTGGCTTTTGGTGATAATCCTGTGGTACATGCTGCATTATTGAATATAAAGCTTGCGCAGGGATTCATTAAAACGGTGCAAAAACTTGTCGCCTACCGCGATGGTAAGCACTAGGCCGGAAAAGAAGACGGTAGAAGCCGTGAAGGAAACGGAATGACGGAAAACAATAACGACAAGAAAACAGCCAAAAAAACGCTGACCTTAAAACGTCCGGGGATTGAAACCAGCACGGTCAAGCAAAATTTCAGTCATGGGCGTACAAAGGCGGTCGTCGTCGAAACGAAGCGGCGTAAAATTACCCGTCCGGACGAAAAGGTTGAAGTCAAACCGGTTGTGACCAAGCCGCGCGTTGCCCCGACTGTAAAACCGCGCACCGAAATGCCCCCGAAAGTTTCCTTGCAGCATCCGCACAGCAATCTTTCCTCGGCTGAAATGGAAGCCCGTATGCGTGCTCTTGAAGAGGCGCGTCTTCAAGCAGAAGAAGAACATAAACGCGAAGAAGAAGAGCATAAGCGCGCCGAAGAAGAAGCAAAACGTCGCCAATTGGAAGAGGCAAAACGCGCCAAAGAACGCGAAGAATTGTTGCGCAAGCAGGCTGAAGCAGATGCAAAAGCCCGCGCAGCCCATGAAGCGGAAAAGGACGAACCACACAAAGCCGACGTTAAAAAGCCGGAAGTCAGGAAGCCCGAGGTTCATAAAGCCAAAGAAAGTCATCGGCCTAAAACAGGTAAACAGGCTGCCAATCGCCCGATTGAACTTGACATTGCGCCCGTTACCAAACAACGCGCAGCCGCTCCTGTCACAAAACGCAATATTGTTGACGATGACGAGGACGAACATCGTTCACGTCGCGGTGGCGGCAATAAATCGGAAGTGCGTGTTCCAAAGGCCGTCAAAGGCGGAGACGAACGTCGCCGAAGCAAGCTCACGCTGAACAGCGCACTTGACGATGAAGGCAATTCGCGTGGCCGCTCAATGGCTGCGATGCGTCGGCGTCAGGAAAAATTCAAACGCTCGCAAATTCAGGAACCGCGTGAAAAGATTTCGCGCGAGGTGACAATTCCTGAAACCATTACCATTCAGGAACTTGCCCAACGTATGACCGAACGCTCTGTCGACGTTATCAAATACTTGATGAAACAAGGGCAGATGTTGAAACCCGGTGATGTGATTGATGCCGACATGGCGCAATTGATTGCCGAAGAATTCGGCCACACGGTAAAACGCGTTGCAGAATCGGATGTTGAAGAAGGTCTCTTCAATGTTCCGGATGATCCGGCAAAGCTGAAACCGCGTCCGCCTGTCGTTACCATTATGGGGCATGTTGACCACGGCAAGACATCGCTTCTTGATGCCATCCGTCATGCCAATGTTGTGGCCGGTGAAGCGGGTGGTATCACCCAGCATATCGGTGCTTATCAGGTCGAACAAAAGGGACAGAAGATCACCTTTATCGATACACCGGGACATGCGGCCTTTACAGCCATGCGCGCCCGCGGTGCGCAGGTGACCGACATTGCGGTTCTGGTGGTTGCAGCCGATGACAGTGTCATGCCGCAAACGATTGAATCCATTCACCATGCAAAAGCCGCCGGTGTGCCGATTATTGTTGCCATCAACAAGATTGATAAACCGGCTGCCGACCCGCAGAAAGTCAGAACAGAACTGCTTCAGCATGAAGTGTTCGTCGAAAGCATGGGTGGTGATACACTGGAAGTCGAGGTTTCGGCAAAAACCGGCAAGAATATCGACAAGCTTCTCGAAGCAATTCTGCTACAGGCTGAAATTCTTGACTTGAAGGCCGATCCCGATCGTACAGCCGAAGGTGTTGTTATTGAAGCACAGCTTGATCGTGGTCGCGGTGCTGTTGCAACGGTTCTCATCCAGAAGGGAACATTGCATCCTTCCGATATTATCGTTGCCGGTAACGAGTGGGGTCGTGTTCGTGCGCTCATCAATGATCGTGGTGCCCATATCAAAGCTGCAACCCCGTCAATGCCGGTAGAAGTGCTCGGCATGCAAGGCACGCCTCAGGCGGGTGACCGTTTTGCAGTCGTCGCCAATGAAGCACAGGCTCGCGAGATTGCCGAATATCGTCAACGTCTGGCTCGTGAAAAAGCGGTTGCACGGCAGGCAGGCTCGCGCGGTTCGCTCGAACAGATGATGAACCGGATGCAGACAAGCGGCATGAAAGAATTTCCGCTGGTCATCAAAGGGGATGTTCAGGGTTCTGTCGAAGCGATTACGTCGGCACTGGAAAAACTCGGCAATGACGAAGTGCGCGCCCATATTGTCCATGCCGCACCCGGTGGTATTACGGAAAGCGATGTATCATTGGCTGCAGCATCGAATGCTGCCATTATCGGCTTCAACGTTCGTGCGAACAGTCAGGCGCGTGACGCAGCCGAAGCCCAAGGCATCGAAATTCGCTATTACAATATCATTTATGATCTTGTTGACGATGTGAAGGCAGCAATGTCGGGCATGTTGACACCGGAACGGCGCGAAACTTTCCTTGGCAATGCAGAGATTATCGAAGTCTTCAACATTTCCAAGGTTGGCAAAGTGGCCGGATGTCGTGTTACCGAAGGCAAGATGGAACGCGGAGAGGGTGTCCGCCTTATTCGCGACCATGTTGTTGTCCATGAAGGCAAGCTCAAGACTTTGAAACGCTTCAAAGACGAAGTTGCAGAAGTTCCTGCCGGTCAGGAATGCGGTATGGCCTTCGAAAATTACGACGATATTCGCGTTGGAGATATTATCGAAGCATTCCGCGTTGAAACAATTAAACGCTCGCTCTAAATGATCTTATGTTTGGCCATATATTAAATGATATGGCCAAACGGAACATCCCGTCGGATGGACAAAAGTCGCGCCGGTTTTCAAGTGGTTGTTGGCCGCTTAATTCGATGCGAATTGATCGTTCGGAAAAATTTCGGGATATTTATCTAAAAAATATACGCCCGAAAAATCAAAGGTATTAGCTATGAAACATGCAGGCCCCTCTCAAAGGCAATTGCGTGTCGGCGAGCAGGTTCGCCACGCCCTTGCTTCCATCTTCCAGCGCGGAGTTATTCTGGATCCTGTGCTTGACGGCGTGGTTCTCAGTGCAACAGAAGTCAAAATGTCACCGGATTTGCGCGTTGCGACCTGCTTTGTTGCACCACTTGCCGATGCTGATGGCGAAGAAGTGGTAAAAGCACTCAATCACCATGCAAGATTTATTCGCGGCGAAGCGGCAAGAGATTTGCGGCAATTGAAATATATGCCGGAGTTCCGCTTCAAACCGGATACCAGTTTTGACAATTTTGCAAAGATCGACGCTCTGTTGCATTCGCCAGAGGTAGCGCGGGATCTTCATCACGATGACGAGGAAAAGGAATAGAATTTTATGGCGCGTCAGCGGAAGAAAAAAGGCCGTCCGGTTTCGGGGTGGGTAATTCTTGATAAGCCGAAAGGCATGGGGTCGACCGAGGCTGTCTCGAAAATCAAATGGCTGTTTCAAGCCGAAAAAGCCGGGCATGCCGGTACACTCGACCCGCTTGCGTCGGGTATGTTGCCGATTGCTCTGGGCGAAGCCACGAAAACTGTTCCCTATGTTGTTGACGGTACAAAGGTTTATCGTTTTACCGTTTCCTGGGGCGAAGAACACAATACCGATGATATGGAAGGTGAAGTCACAAAAACATCTACCAAGCGGCCAAACAAAGAAGAAATATTGGCGATATTGCCCAATTACACAGGCACAATTCTTCAAACCCCGCCGCAATTTTCCGCTATCAAGATTGATGGAAATCGCGCTTATGATCTGGCACGAGAAGGTGAAAAAATAGATATTCCACCGCGTGAAGTCGAAATTGACAGTCTTGAGCTTATCGAGATGACGCCGGAAGGGCATTCGGTCTTCGAGGTGGAGTGCGGTAAAGGAACTTATGTGCGCGCTCTCGCTCGCGATATGGGGAGAGAACTCGGATGTTATGGCTATATTGCCGATTTGCGTCGCATTGAAGTTTCACCTTTTGTAGAAGACGATTTTGTGAGCCTCGAAGAGCTGGAAGCTGTTGCACCCGAAAGAGGCGAGGCTGACGCCAATGGCATTTTTCCGCCGCGTGATTTTTCCGCTCTTGACGAACTTCTGATCGAAACCGGTGCGGCACTTGAATTTCTGCCGCAATATCCGTTAAGCGACGAGCAGGCCTACCGTGTGCGAATGGGGAATCCTGTTTTGTTACGCGGGCGTGATGCACCTGTTGACGAGGATGAGGTTTGTGTGACTCAAAAAGGCAAATTGCTTGCGATCGGTATGATTGAAAAAGGCCAGTTCAAACCAAAGCGTGTCTTCACGGTTAGCTGATATTCGGCGGGCAAAAAGCTTGTCTATCGAGAATATTCGGGACGGGATCGTGTGTTACTCAAGACAAAAAGCTTGAGGTAAAAGAACAGAGTTCAGCATTTTTTAGGTTCTGCGCCGGTTGTTGTACTGACATCAGCGATCCGGATATTCGCCTGCCAAAGGTCATGTTCATAAAATGATTGCGATTAGCCAATATAGTTATCAAATAAATAAAAACCTTCACGGGAAAGTATCGGCTTTATTTTCCTGAAAGCGAGTATTTCTCTCACATCTTTCATAATTGGCAAACAGTGTTTATTGTTGTTTGGAAGCGGGGAACTAAATTCTATTTTGTATAGATTCAATTTTAGTTGTTACTTTATTTCTTTTCGTAATATTAAAAATAATATATTATATATTTAATGAAAAATAAACTATCGAAACTTTAAATCTTTATAAAATTATTGATTAATTAACGGATATTTCTGGAAAAATATAGATATTTATATTGTTTATATGATATATTTTCTTGAAAATTTTTAATTTGTGCAAGAAAAGCTCTTCATAAGAGATATAGTCTTGATAAAATAACATTGACCGCAGGTTTTTTCACTTCCGGCTTTTATGTTTTAATGGAGATTATGGGCCGAATGTTTAACCTGTATCTGGTCGGCACCCGGTACAGTATGGCGTTCAATCATCCTGTGCACTCTCAAGCCATCGGGAATCTGGCTTAATTGGCGCAGTTTTTCCGTTACATCGGCATCGGCCTTTGTGCGGCGGCGATTGTGTCTTAGATAATCCACCCAGGTTGGCATATGATAGGTTTCAATCCACCGATTGGGGTGTTCGAGATCACGTAACAAGGTCCATTGTCTCGCCCCGTCACGCAATCTGATACGCCGCCTTAGCGACATTGTTTTGAGAAATTCTGCAAGATCTTCGTCTTTAATCTCGTAATCGATCATTATCATGATCGGGCCACTTCTTGCCTGAAGGTCAAGATGCAGTTCGGGTTCGCGGAATTGATCGAGCGGATCAAGATTGAGACCCGGTATTTCAAAGATTGTGAATTTGAACCCCATCAATGCGCCGATGACAAGAAATATTACACAGATATATAAAGCAACGACAGGCGAATAACTGTCGGCGAGGCTTCCCCATAGCCAGCTTCCGACCGCCATCCCCCCGAAAGAGGATGTTTGATAAAGTGCCAGAGCGCGTGAGACAACCCAGCGCGGCGTTGACAATTGCACCGAAACATTAAAGAGCGAGAGTGCCAGAACCCAGCACATACCTGCGGGGAAAAGAACAATATGGGCAATGATTGCCGAATTGCTCAAAGCAAGTAACAGACATGACAATGCGTAACCGATGAAAGAACCGGCAACAATAGCTTCCGAGGAAAAACGTTTTCTTATCTGCGAATTGATAATGCCGGCAGCTATAGCTCCTATGCCGAAAGAACCGAGTAATGTGCCGTAAATGAGAGCACCGCCGTCGAGTTTGTCATGCGCAATAACGGGCAGAAGTGCAAGAACCGAAATCGCACCCAATCCGAACATGAATGCGCGGGTCATAATGTTTAAAAGATGCGGTGACATCAAGACATAGCGCAAACCGTCCGACATTGCCTCGACAAGCCGTTCGCGTGGCAAACCATTATTGACATAGTCCGGTTTCCAGAAAAACAATGCACCGAGAAGCGGAATATAGCTGAATGCATTGAAAACAAATGCGGCTGCACCACCGAATGCGGCAACAATAGCCCCGCCGGTTGCAGGGCCGACACTGCGCATCAGATTGAAACCGACACTGTTCAATGTAACGGCAGCCGAAATATCCTCGCGCGGAACAATGTCACCGACAGTCGCTTGCCAGGGAGGATTATAAAGTGCCGAACCACAGCCGATCAGAAAGGTGAAAGCAAGCAACAGCCACGGGGTTAATAGACCGAGATAGGTGAGAACCGCAAGGAGAACCGAAACGGCCATCATCATCAATTGGGCGGTAATCATAATCTGGCGACGATTGAAATTATCGGCGAGTGCACCGGCCAACAGTGAAAAAATGACAACCGGTAAAGTGTTCGCCCCCTGAACAAGCCCTACCATTGAATGGGACGTGCTGATTAATGTCATGAGCCAGCCGGCACCGACTGTCTGGATGAGGCCACCCAGATTGGATACAAGCGTTGCCGCCCACAGGCTTCTGAACGCGTGACTTTTGAATGGTGCAAATGCTGAGCTTTTTTGTTGCATCGGTTCCCGTTATATGAATTTATTTGATTCAATCTAGGCGAGACCTATGAAAGCCGCAAGTCTCGATGCCAGGACTTGTTTATTTCGGGGTAAAAATCCACACACCTATTTTTGATAATATTGTCCGATTACAATTTTAAAAAAGAAAAAGATTGGATTGTCTTTTAATGTCACTTTGAAAGTTGATATTTTGAAATATATCGTCAGGTTAAGTTTTAAATTGCGAAAAATATATAAATTACAACCGGATTTATAAAGAACATTGTTATCGCCTTTAATCATTGGCTTGAATGACGTCTGTTTTTTAAAGGCGTTGAAAGAACGCTGAAGGAAAATTGGTCGAAAACCTTGGCAAATGATCGGCAGGGCTAGTAATGGCTGCGCATTTCCTATATATGAACCTGTCGTGCAGATGTTTTTGCATTTGCCGATTCATAGACCCTAGCTGGACGACATCCCGGCCGGGGCGTCTTCAATGTCCCATTTTTTTGAAAGGATGATACGATGTCGATTACTGCTGAACGTAAACAGGCTCTCATCAATGAATATGCAACCAAAGCAGGCGATACAGGTTCGCCGGAAGTACAGGTTGCTATTTTGTCAGAACGTATTGCCAATTTGACCGAGCATTTCAAATCCCACAAAAAGGATAACCATTCCCGTCGTGGCCTTTTGAAACTTGTTTCCCAACGTCGTCGTCTTCTCGATTACCTGAACGGTGTCGATGAAAAACGTTACCAGTCGTTGATTTCCAAGCTCGGCTTGCGTCGCTAAAACAATCAGGGCGGGAAATCACAAGGTTTCCCGCCTTTCAATTTCTACAACTTGAAAAAGTCGCAGAAATCGAGGAACCGTCATGGGGCAGGATTGCCAGCCGCACAGGAAAACAATCGTGTGCGTCTCGTTGTCTTGCCCATGACATGACAAAAGAACTAGGCCGTTTAAAGGGGAATATGCCTTTGACGGTTAATCAAGGACAAGAAATGTTTTTTAACACTCATAAAGTAGAGATTGACTGGGCAGGCCGCCCGCTAACTCTTGAAACAGGAAAAATTGCACGTCAGGCTGACGGTGCAGTTATGGCAACTTATGGCGAAACAATTGTTCTCGCCACCGTGGTTTCCGAAAAAGAACCCAAGCCCGGACAGGATTTTTTCCCGCTCACAGTCAATTATCAGGAAAAAACTTACGCAGCCGGTAAAATACCGGGTGGTTATTTCAAGCGTGAAGGCCGTCCGAGCGAAGGTGAAACATTGATTTCGCGTTTGATCGACCGTCCGATCCGCCCGCTTTTTGCTGAAGGCTACAAAAACGAAACACAGGTTATTATCACTGTTTTGCAGCATGACCTTGAAAACAATCCCGACATTTTGTCGATGATTGCCGCTTCTGCTGCTTTGACACTTTCGGGTGTTCCGTTCATGGGGCCGATTGGTGGCGCACGTGTCGGCTATATCAACGGCAAATATGTGTTGAACCCGAATATTGATGAAATGCCGGAATCAAAGCTTGATCTCGTCGTTGCCGGCACATCCGACGCGGTTTTGATGGTTGAATCGGAAGCGCAGGAACTGAGTGAAGATGTGATGCTCGGTGCTGTTGTTTTCGGTCATAACGGCTTCAAGCCGGTTATTGACGCGATTATCAAACTCGCTGAAGTTGCTGCCAAGGAACCGCGCGAATTTGCTCCCGAAGATTTGAGCGCTTTGGAAAAGAAAATGCTCAAATTTGCCGAAAAAGATCTGCGTAAAGCCTATCAGATTACCGACAAGCAAGAGCGTTATGCCGCTGTTGATGCAGTCAAAGCCAAGGTCGACGCAAAGTTCATGCCTGAAGGTGAAGACGAGCCGGAATATAATGCAGAAGAAATAGCGACAGTCTTCAAGCATTTGCAGGCAAAGATTGTTCGTTGGAACATTCTCGATACAGGCAGCCGCATTGACGGTCGCGATTTGAAAACAGTCCGCCCGATCTATACGGAAGTCGGCATTTTGCCACGCACGCACGGTTCGGCATTGTTTACCCGTGGTGAAACACAGGCCGTTGTTGTTGCAACTTTGGGAACAGGTGAAGACGAGCAATATATTGATTCGCTCACAGGAATGTACAAGGAAACATTCCTTCTCCATTATAACTTCCCGCCATTTTCGGTTGGTGAAACCGGCCGCATCGGCTCACCGGGGCGCCGTGAAATCGGTCATGGAAAGCTCGCATGGCGTGCAATCCATCCGATGCTTCCCTCGCAGGAAAGTTTCCCTTATACAATCCGCGCTGTTTCGGAAATTACCGAATCCAACGGGTCGTCATCCATGGCCACTGTTTGTGGTACATCTCTGGCATTGATGGATGCCGGTGTTCCGTTGCAGCATCCTGTTGCCGGTATTGCTATGGGGCTTATCAAGGAAGGCGAACGTTACGCCATCCTTTCCGATATTCTCGGTGATGAAGATCATCTTGGCGATATGGATTTCAAGGTTGCCGGTACAGAAAATGGTGTCACTGCTTTGCAGATGGACATTAAAATCAACGGCATTACCGAAGACATTATGAAAGTGGCACTCGGACAGGCCAAAGAAGGCCGCATCCATATTCTGGGTGAAATGGCAAAAGCTTTGACCGGCGCACGTTCCGAATTGGGTGAATATGCTCCACGTATCGAGATGATGAATATTCCTGTCGATAAAATCCGCGATGTTATCGGTTCCGGCGGCAAGGTTATCCGCGAGATTACCGAGCAAACCGGTGCCAAGATCAATATCGAGGATGATGGCACAATCAAGATTGCATCTTCCGATGCCAAAACAATCGAAGCTGCAAAACGCTGGATTCACTCCATCGTCGACGAGCCGGAAGTTGGGCAGATCTATCAGGGTACTGTTGTGAAGACAGCCGATTTTGGCGCTTTCGTCAATTTCTTCGGTCCCCGTGACGGTCTGGTTCACATTTCCCAATTGGCTCCCGAACGCGTCAACAAGACGACAGATGTCGTCAAGGAAGGCCAGAAAGTTTGGGTCAAACTTATGGGATTTGATGAACGTGGCAAAGTCCGCCTGTCGATGAAGGTTGTCGATCAGGAAACAGGGCAGGAAATTCCGCGCGAAGAAGCTCCGAAGTCTGAAGAATCCGACCATGCCGAAAAACATGGAAAGCATGAAAAGGCTGAAAAGCACCACGAAGACAATGGTGAAAAGGGCGAAAAGGGTGAGAGGGATGAAAAATCCGATAAGCCTGAAAAGAAACATCGTCGCAAAAAGAATGCTGATAAAGACAAAGAATAGTCTTTGAAACAACATTGAATGGAAAAAGCCGCTCTTCATGAGCGGCTTTTTTTTGGAGATGAAATCAAAGGCAGATCAAGGCAGATCAAGGCAGATCAAAGGGAATCGAAGGAAATCAAAGAAAATCAAAGGGAATCGAAGGAAATCAAACGGGATTTGGTTTTCTTTGGATAACGAGGTTGGAATAAAAGCAATCTACCGGAAAGTCCGGTTATTTTTTTAAGAATGGTTCGTTCAAAAGCGTTCATTGCATAAAGTGGGTTCTTGGATCCGACATATTGTCAAAAATTCCGGACAGAAAACAAATATCTATTGCCGCAAATCTTTGCGGGTAGATCATTGTTCCGGTTTTTGTTTTCAATTTTAAAATTGCGCCTTCTTCAGCATAACGATAAAGGAACAAAGATGCGGGCTTGTTAAAAAGCCGGTTTAAAAAAGCGAGTTCAAAATGTCGGTTTTTCTGCCTTTTAACCAGAATGTTATAGAACATCCACATCCGGAAAGTTTGTGGTGCGCATTCGGTTTGACAGAAAAACCGGAAAACGATTGGGTCAAATCACTCGAAATTATTCAACCTTGGCGGGCGGATTTTTTAACGTTTCAACAGTCGGGCTTTAAATGCTTGCCCGAATTACCCGATGAAACAAAAAAGTTTTCGGGTGGTCTCCTTGAGCTTAACAAGCATAAAAAACTCAACCAGAACCGGTTTCTCGCCCTTTTGCGTGTGGTGAAAGCCGGTGGCACAATTATTGTCAGTGGCGATAAATTGTCTGGTGCCCAATCCTTTTTGAAATGGGTCAATTCTATTGTTCCGGTTTTGGGGAAGCTCTCGAAAGCACATGGCATTGTTTTCTGGTTGACAGTACCGGAGGATATTCAGGAAAAAGAGCTGGAAACGCTTCAACAGCTTCCGCAAAGTTTTGAAAATGCCTTCACAACACAGGCAGGCATGTTTTCAAACGGGCGTATTGACCAAGGGTCAAACATGTTGGTCAAACATATGGAAAGAGTTGTGTTTGGTAAAACGGCCGATTTCGGTTCAGGCTGGGGCTATCTTTCCTATGAAGCGATCAAACAGGCAAAAAAGCTTACCGAGCTTGATCTTTATGAGGCCGATTATAATTCACTGGAGGCGGCGAAAACACATATAGGCAGCCTTCATGCTTCACTTCCGGTCGATTATTTATGGCAGGATATTACAAGCGAGCCGATAAATCGGATTTATGATACAATCCTGTCAAACCCGCCATTTCACGACGGGCGTGCGGCAGATGTCTCATTGGGACAAAAATTCATAAGTGTTGCAGCGCAAAGATTGAAACCCGGTGGTTGCTTTCTCATGGTGGCCAATCGGCAATTGCCCTATGAAACGACTTTGCAAAAATGTTTCCGGAAAGTACTGCTTCTTGAAGAGCAGAACGGCTTCAAAGTGATTGAAGCGCGCAAATGACGTTTATCAAAAGGCTATAAAGAGGCGGGTAAAGACAACACAAACGTGTTTGAATGTTTTGAAGACTATTCCGACTGATAATTGAGTGACCACAAGGAAAAAGATTATTTAATCTGTCATACGACGAAATGGCCAATAGAAACGCGTATCAAAAAACGTGAATTTGCCATCATTAACGTACCATCATTGACAGATTTGAAAACGAAGCCAAAGGACATTTGCTTTTTTCGGGAGCAAATCAATAGGATAGGCAATCGTGTTCTGCCGGATTTGTTTCCAAAACTATACTTTTATAAGCAGGTGAACGGTCTTGATGGAAAAGGCAGCAATCAATGCCGCTATATACGATGACAGGAGTGGCTCACCACAGTGGTGCGACAGCTTGCCTGTTCTGCTGAATTATTCTTGTCGAGTGAGGGGATTGAGCGGAACGGAAGCCTGATAAATGACTGAAGCCGCATGAATTGGGCAACAGTGCCAAAAGGAAATGCAGACAATCGCCCCCGAAATAAAAAACGCGGCGAAAATTATTCGCCGCGTGATTCGTCACTGTCTTTGAGTTCTTCCAGTATCGGCATGGACATAATATTATAGCCACAATCAACGTAATGGATGTCGCCGGTAACACCGGAAGCCAAATCGGATAACAGATAAAGTGCCGATTTGCCAATTTCATTAATATCAACCGTACGACGCAAAGGTGCATTGCGCTTCTGGTAAGAGAAAATCGCGCGCGCTGCACCAATACCATTACCGGCAAGTGTGCGAACGGGACCCGCTGAAATTGCATTGACACGGATATTTTGCGGTCCGAAATCAGCCGCCAAATAGCGCACCATCGCTTCAAGTGCGGCTTTTGCAACCCCCATAACGTTGTAATTGGGAACAACATGCTGGGATGCACCATAGGTCAATGTCAGCAATGCGCCACCGTTAGGCATCAGTTTTCCTGCACGCTGGGCAATTTCTGTAAAGGAAAATGCGGAAATGACCATTGTGCGACTGAAGTTTTCGCGTGTCGTCACATCGACATAACGTCCTTTGAGCTGCGATTTGTCCGAGAAACCGATCGCATGAACGACAAAATCAAGTGTACCCCATTCTTTTTCCAGCCGATTGAAAACAGCATCGACCGAAGCAATGTTTTCGACATCGCATTCAAGCAAAAGCTTGGAACCTAATTTTTCTGCCAAGGGTTGGACACGCTTTCCAAATGCATCTCCTTGATAGGTAAAAGCCAGTTCAGCCCCCGCTTTTGCGAGCTGACATGCTATTCCCCAGGCGATTGAATGGTCGTTCGCGACGCCCATTATGAGGCCGCGCTTGCCCTTCATCAAACCTTCCATCATATTCTCCGTAAGCCTGTGGCACTCTCTTAGCGAAAGTGTCCGGTTTATTCGTAACGCTGGAAAACCAGCGTTGCATTGGTTCCGCCAAAGCCGAAAGTATTTGACAGGACTGTGTTCAGTTTTTGGTTATCAAGACGTTTGCGTACAATCGGCATATCCGCAAACGCCGGATCAAGCTCATCAATATGAGCACTTTCACAGATGAAATCATTCTTCATCATAAGAAGTGAGTAAATGGCTTCCTGCACACCGGCAGCTCCGAGTGAATGGCCGGTTAGCGATTTGGTTGCCGAAATCGGCGGGCACGAATCACCCGAACCGAAAATCTTGCGAATGGCCTCTATTTCCGGAGGGTCACCCACAGGAGTGGATGTGGCATGGGGATTGATATAATCAATTTTATTTTTGACAGTTGATAAAGCCATGCGCATGCAGCGCTCTGCCCCTTCACCGGAGGGGGCTACCATATCATAGCCATCCGATGTCGCACCATATCCGACAATCTCTGCATAGATTTTTGCACCGCGTGCTTTGGCCACTTCCAGTTCTTCAAGAACCAGAACGCCCGCTCCCCCTGCGATAACAAAGCCGTCACGACCCGCATCATAGGCACGTGAGGCACTTTCAGGCGTTGCGTTGCGTTTACTCGACATAGCACCCATGGCATCGAACAATACCGATAAGGTCCAATCAAGGTCTTCGCACCCGCCTGCAAAAACACGGTCCTGCTTGCCGAACTGGATCAGCTCATATGCATTGCCGATACAGTGATTGGATGTCGCACAGGCTGAAGAAATCGAATAATTGACGCCTTTTATCTTGAAAAAGGTAGCCAGCGTTGCCGAAGCAGTCGAACTCATGGCTTTTGGTACGGCAAAAGGACCAACGCGTTTGGGGCCTTTTTGGCGTGCAATGTCGGCTGAATCGACGATTGTGCGTGTCGATGGCCCGCCGGAACCCATAATAATACCGGTTTCCGGATTTGAAACTTCGGCAGATGACAGCCCTGCATCGGCAATTGCCTGATCCATAGCGATATGATTCCAGGCAGTACCACGTCCGTGAAAACGCATGGCGCGACGATCAACCAGTGATTCAATGTCAATATGCGGCATGCCGTAAACCTGGCTGCGGAAGCCCAGATCTGCGTATTCTTGCGAAAAACTAATACCCGATTTTGCTTCACGCAAACTATTGAGGACGGCTTCAGGGTTATTCCCGATTGATGAGACAATTCCCATACCGGTTACAACTACTCGACGCATCAGTATCTCCTTGGTATCTCATAAACAAAGGTTCGCTCCCCCTGTCTATTTGCCACCCTGTCTATTTGAAAGAATACTTACTCTTCCTTGAATAAGGCTACACGCAAATCGGCTGCCTTATAAATTATTTCACCATCGGCTTTAACAAAACCGTCAGCAATGCCGAGCACAAGCCGGCCACGCATAACACGCTTGAAATCAATACCATATTCGATAAGCTTCGTCTTTGGCGTAACCATTCCGGAAAATTTCACTTCTCCTGTTGAGATGGCACGTCCCTTGCCGGGTTCACCAAGCCAACCGAGGAAAAAACCCGTGAGTTGCCATAATGCATCAAGCCCCAAACAACCGGGCATGACCGGATCGCCAATAAAATGGCAGGCGAAAAACCATAAATCCGGTGTGATGTCGAATTCGGCACGAATCAGTCCTTTGTTGTGTTCGCCACCATTTTCGCTGATTTCGGTAATACGGTTGAACATCAACATTGGCGGAGCCGGTAATTGTGCATTGCCTTTTCCGAACATTTCACCGCGTGCGCAGCTTAAAAGCTCTTCATACGTGTAGCTAGACTTTTGTTCAGCCATTGTTACTCCATCCGTCAGCACTTTATCACTCTTAGCGCCTTTTTACGACATACTCTTAGAGCATATTCAACAATGTTGAAACCGCTTTTCGACAGTTTTTGATGACAAAACACGTTCTTAATCAATTTTATTTGTGATAATTATGACCAGACGCCCGTATAAGTTGAGAAAAGCATAGCTCTAAAGGTGATGGTAACAATCAAGTATACTTGATTGCAAATGCTTTTCAGTATATACATTTTTTATTGGATTGGTGGAAAACATCAAATAACGCGGAAAAAATAGTGATTTATCATTCGCTTGGAGAATTGGAAAAACGCTTACGCGAAAAAGGCTTGCGCCCGACAAGGCAGCGCATGGCTCTGGCCGACTTGTTATTTTCCAAAGGAAACCGCCATATTGCGGCCGAAGAATTGCACGCAGAAGCAGTCAAAGCTGCTGTGCCGGTGTCACTTGCAACAGTCTATAACACTTTGCATCAATTCACCGAGGCAGGGTTGTTGCGCATCATTGCTGTAGAAGGCTCGAAAACCTGGTTCGACACCAACACATCCGATCACCATCATTTCTTCCTTGAAGGGGAAAATGAAATTGTCGATATTCCGTCAGGCCCGGAAGGCAAGCCGATTGTAGGCAATTTACCTGAGCCGCCAGATGGTATGGAAATTTCCCACGTCGATCTCATTGTCAGACTGCGTCCGAAAGACGAGTGAGAAAAAATCAAGCCGGAAACAACAGCATATTTTTTCAAAAACCATCTCTGGCAAAAATCATCTCTGGCAAAATTATCTCTGGCTAAAACCGTCTCTGGCGAGGGTTTTTAACGAGTCTGAACGTCTGGAATATTGCTTCTTTCCTGTCTGTCAACCGTATTTGTTGACGACACGATATGATGTCTTTCAGCGATTTTTGAATGAGAGCCGATTATAGCGCTGGTGAGGCTTAGAGTTTTTTTAACCGAAAAATCCAACCGGTTTGTTTTTTTAGAAATAAAGCTATCTATTGTCATTGAATAGAAATTTATCACTTATTTTCTATTCTTCATCATTGTCATTATTGTCTTCATGATTTGATTCTATTTTTTCCCGTCTTCTTGCCCAGATTCCGGCAGTTTGCGGTTTTACGAAAAAACCCACAACTTCCGGTCTTGCAATCGCCAGATTTTTTTCGATACGGAGCACACATTCTTCTATCTTTGGTGCAGTCAGTTTGTCCTCGAATTCGAGACTGACATTTACGACGACCTGATTGGGACCCATCTGCTGGGTGATGATTCCGTTGACCTTTTGCACATCGGGGTCGGCGGATACAATGTTGAAAATTGCCTTTTGCACTTCGGGAAGGGCAGCCTCGCCAAGCAGCAATCCTTTACATTCCCGTGCAAGAAAAATTGCCGTTACGGCCAGAATGACAGAAATTCCAAGCGAAGCGATACCATCGAAAATAAAATTACCAGTCAGAATCGAAGCGGTAATACCGGTTAGAGCAATTGCAATGCCTAAAAGTGCTGCACTGTCCTCGAAAAGAATGGAAAAAACGGTCGGGTCTTTGGAACGGTGGACAGCAGCAAGATAGCCGAGTTTACCTTTTGTCCGGCGGAAATGCCTCAAAGCCAGAAGCCATGAGGTTCCTTCAAAAAATACCGATAGCCCCAAAACAATATAGTTGACTGTTACATTATGAATTTCCGCAGGGGCGAGAACGTGCAAAACGCCTTCAAAAAACGATACACCGGCGCCCAATGCAAAGACCAGCAGGGCAACAATAAAACTCCAGAAATAAAGCTCCCGCCCGTGGCCGAAAGGGTGAACCCGATCGGGTGGAATGGAGGCACGCTTGAGACCGTGCAATAATAACAATTCATTGCCGGTGTCGACAATCGAATGCACACCTTCCGATAACATAGCCGACGAACCGGTAAATGATGCGGCAACAAATTTGGTAAGTGCAATCAGAAGATTGCCTGCGAGTGCTGCATAGATGACTACTTTGGAACCGGAATGTGATGCCATTTAGCGAATATCCGCAATTAAAGAACGACTGGGAAAACAGGTCGGCTTCTGTCCGTGTTTTTGTTGCCACAGTCCAATGGAACGGCGCGTTTTAAATCCTGCAAGACCGTCGGCTTTGCCTATATCATAACCTTGCGATTGCAATTTGTTCTGTAGATTTAAAACCTCGGACTGATAAAGCTCGTCGACTTTTTGCCAGGACTCGATAAAGCCGCGTTTTCCTTCAATCCCGTCCGCGACAGTGGCGATAAAAAGGCCATAAAGGTCGCTCATATTATAAGATTTCAACACATAGAAATTGTCGGTGACAAGAAAGGCCGGTCCAAGACGCCCCGCCGGCATAAGAAGATAAAGCGGGCGGCTTTTATCAATTTCGGGAAGGGCGTCGGAAGACTGCGGCAAAACACCGAGCTTTTGCCATTCACTTAACATTTTTCCTTGATCGGAACCTTCAAGAAAACAGCCGACAGTTTCTGGAACTTGGACTTCATAGCCCCAACCGGCATTTGCTTTGTAACCGTTAAGCTTGAGGTAGTTTGCAATAGAAGCGAGAGTATCCGGTGTTGATGTCCAGATATTGCGATGGCCATCACCATCAAAATCGACAGCATATTTCAAATAGGATGTTGGCATGAATTGCGGTTGACCTAATGCACCAGCCCACGAACTTTTCATGGAAGCCGCATCCATGTAATGATTCTGTACAATGGTCAAAGCGGCGATAAGCTCGGTTCTGAACATGTCTTTTCGTGTGCTCATAAACGCTTTGGTTGCAAGAACTTCAAAAGCATTATAGGGAATTTTGACATTGCCAAAATTGGATTCCCGCCCCCATATGGCAAGTGTAATCGAAGCGGGAACGCCATATTGTTTTTCTATTTTTTTCAAACGCCCACGGTTTTTGGAAAATTGCGCTTTCCCGTCACCAATAAGACGGGCCAATGTTTTTGCCGAAAAATAATTGGCCGGTGCGCTGAATTCCGCCTGATGTTGGCGCCTTTGCGCTTCCGGTTTTTCTCCCGGAATCACAAGGTCGGGTAATGCGAGATTGGGCGTGACTGTAGAAAGGGCTTCAGAAAATGTTCCGGCCGAAATTCCTGATTTGAGAGCCTCTTTATAAAAATCCTTGTTAAGCCAATCACTAAATTGGTTGTTGATCGCATCCCGATCAATGGCGGAGGCATTTGCCACCAAAGCGGCAAAGAGAAAGATAAATGCTGTAAAAAAACGGTAAGTTTTCAACATTCTTCAAAGACTCGTCCTTGCTCGTAACGCCGCAGCCAAAGTGCCATCGTCAAGATAATCCAGTTCTCCGCCAACCGGAACGCCATGTGCCAGACGGGTAATTTTCACCGGATAGGGATGAAGGAGGTCAGTGAGATAATGGGCTGTGGTCTGGCCTTCAATTGTCGCATTGACTGCCAGAATGACTTCTTTGACATTGCCTTCTGCCACGCGGTTCACAAGACCTGCAATGTTAAGATCATCCGGCCCTATGCCATCAAGCGGCGAAAGATGTCCACCCAGAACGTGGTATTTGACCTGCATTGTACCGGCTCTCTCCAGCGCCCATAGATCGGAGACATCTTCGACAACGATGATCGTTGATTGATCGCGCCGCGGGTCGGTGCAAATCGAACAGGGGTCGGATGTATCGACATTACCGCAGACCGAACAAATACGGATTTTTTCAGCGGCATCCTGCATAGCAAGACCCAGAGGTTTTAACAAAACTTCCTTTTTTTTAATCAGGAAAAGTGCAGCCCTTCTTGCCGAACGTGGCCCAAGACCTGGAACACGTGCAAGAAGCTGGATGAGCTTTTCTATTTCGGGACCCGCAAGATGCTTTGACATGGACGAACTCTTTTAAAAATATATATGCAAACTTCTGGAAAATGCCAGCTATTGAATTGAATCTAACGGATATACCGTCTTTTGATATGAAGATTATTTTCAGATAGTTACAACAAAAGCATGGAGTTTAAAAACCGATTGTTTTGAAATAACAATTGTTCCCGCCTTTTCATCACACGTCTTCATTACTCCGATTCTTTTTACAATCCGGCTTGATACCGGTTGTTGACCTGTTTTCATTATCACTATTTGCGAGCGGCAAAAGCCATATTTATCACGCTCCCATTATTCAAAGTGTAATTTTTATATCCGTGTAAGCGAATGCATGAAAACGGATTTATCGAGCTTTGAACAGAGCGGATAGGCATTTAGCCGAATTGTTGTTTAATGAAAAACAAAAGCCCTTGTGCTTCCACACAACGAGCTTTTTGAAACGTCTTTTGTTTCTTGTCTTCTCTACCGGTTTTAAAAGTCGGTAACCGAAGGAAAACACAAATCAGAATGGCAGTTTGAAGCCGGGAGGTATTGGTAGACCGGCGGTAATTTCCTTGGTTTTTTCAGCCATTGTGTTTTCAATTTTCGCTTTGGCTTCATTATGTGCGGCCATAATCAGGTCTTCAAGAATTTCAACTTCATCGGGTTTTACCAGTGAAGGATCAATCTTGACTGCAGAAATGGTTCCCTGACCGGTCAAAGTCACACTGACCAGACCACCGCCCGATGTCCCCGTTTCCTGAATATTTGCCATTTCATCCTGCATGGCCTGCATTTTTGCCTGCATTTCTTTGGCTTTTTTCATCATGCCCATCATGTCACGCATGGGGTTTATTCTCCTTGATCGTTTTCGTCGTCTTCATCAGTCATATCGTCATTATTGGTCAAATCAAGACTGTCGTCGGATCGGTTGACACGCACATCGACAATTTTTGAACCGGGGAAATATCTCAAAATTTTGGCAATATCGGGATCGGCTTCGGCGTCCGATAGAAGTGCCTGATGGGCTTTTTCATCCTCTTCACGCAAAGTCAATCCGCCGCCCTCGTTGACGACCGTCACAGTCCAGCGTTCGCCTGTCCATTCTCTAAGCATTTTCGCCATGTCATGGGCAAAAAAGCGAGGCATACCTTCAGCTGGTTCAAATTCGATACGGCCTTGGCGGAACGAAACGGGACGCACAAATTCCTTGACCAGAAGTTTGAATTGCATGTCATTATGCTTGTCGGCAAGATCGACAACATCCTGCAAGGAATGAAGAATAACCCTGCTTACTGCCGGTTCGCTGTTCTCTTCCGTTGTTTCGTTATTTCTTTCGAGGGGTTGCGAAACCTGCTCGTCCGGCTCCAATGCGGCCGAAGACGTGCTCACCAATTGCATGGTTGGTGCTTTTTGCGGGGAAGGGCTTTGCAAATTCTGCTGTTCCGCCACGGCGTTATTGCGAGAGCTATTATCAATCTCTGCACGGGCAGTTTCATGAGTTCCCGTTGAATAAGCATTGTCACTGCCGGTCGAATTACCCGCCAACACATTTTTTGTTGCGGATTGTTCTTCCATGATATTTTTTCCGGAATTGGCACTGCTTTTTTCGGAATTGCCGCTTACACCGCCCGAATCATCTTTGCCTTGTGCCCCATCGGAACTTGGTGGAAGTTTGATAGCAGGCTTTCCCTCGCCAAAGGCTTTCAGCGCCTCGTCAAGCGTTGGCAAGTCGGCCGCATGGGTGAGCCGGATCAAAAGCATTTCGGCAGCATCAATCGGACTTGCAGCCGAATCAACCTCCTGAGTACCTTTAAGAAGCATTTGCCAGGTACTTGAGAGAACGCGCACAGACAGCTTTTTGGAAAAATCAAGCCCGCGTTCCCGCTCTTCTTCAATGAGAGAAATATCATTGGCAATTTCGGGCGTAAAACGCAGTCTGGTCACCAGATGGTTGAAATCGGCAAGCTCGTTCAAAATGACAAGCGGGTCGGCTCCACCGTCATATTGATCGCGAAATTCTTTTAAAGCGCCGGCAACATCGCCTTTCATAATCATTTCAAAAAGGTCGATAATGCGCGTGCGGTCGGCAAGCCCCAACATGGTACGCACAGAATCAGCATCGACTTTGCCGCCACCATGGGCAATCGCCTGATCGAGTATTGAAAGCGCATCGCGAACAGAACCTTCTCCGGCACGGGCAATCAAAGCAAGAGCACTGTCTTCGGCCTCGATTTTTTCAAGATCGGAGATTTTTCTCAAATGAGCTGCCAGCACATTTGAATCAACGCGCCGCAAATTATAGCGTTGGCAACGCGACAAGACAGTCACCGGAACTTTGCGGATTTCTGTTGTGGCAAAAATGAATTTTACATGCGGGGGTGGTTCTTCCAGCGTTTTTAACAGGCCATTGAAGGCCTGCGTCGAAAGCATATGGACTTCGTCGATAATGTAGACTTTGAAACGGGCTGCAACCGGACGATAGCGCACCTGTTCAATAATTTCTCTTATATCATCAATACCGGTATGGGATGCCGCATCCATTTCGATCACGTCGACGTGCCGGCCTTCCATAATGGCTTTACAATGTTCGCCGAGCTTGTCCATATGGATTGTCGGTTTATCGATTGTGTCGGTCTTGTAATTGAGTGCACGCGCAAGGATGCGGGCTGTCGTGGTTTTTCCTACGCCACGAACGCCAGTCAACATCCATGCTTGCGGTATCCGTCCACTATCGAATGCGTTTGTAAGTGTGCGCACCATCGGCTCCTGACCGATAAGGTCGGAAAAATTTTGTGGCCGATATTTTCGGGCGAGAACGCGATAACCTGTCTCTGCCTCAGTGCTTTCCATGTGTTCTTCCAGTTTCCGAAATGTGATTTTCCTGAATGTGGACTTTGACGGCGTCTGCGTCAACCAATTGTGTTAAATATAGGATTTCAGGTGGGGATTTTCGACAGTTTAGGGAATTTTTCAAAACGCCATTGCCCGAATTTTCCGATAAACAAGACGTGACCTGAATAAGATGTGATTGGTATAATGAGTGGGAGGCTGGCACTGTGACCCGTGCCGAAGCTCGTTAGGGCTGCTTCCTTCCGGACCTGACCCGGTTGGCGAGTGGCTCGTCCACCACCAACCTCCCGGCGTTCATATCGCTAATTTGAAACAAAAAAGCAAGTCGTGAAACGAAAAACATGGAGATAAATACGTTGCAACAGCCATTTAAACTTGATCCACGTTTGGAAAAAGACAGTTTTTTCATTGTCGGGCTTGCCTTATCCGATGTCCGGCTCATGAATGATTCCCGCTGGCCATGGCTCATCGTCGTCCCCCGCATTGCCGGAGCGGAAGAAATACATCATCTTTCCGTTGACGATGAACAGGTTCTTATTGCCGAAATGAACGAGGTTGCTGTAGCACTTGAAGCCATCACCGGATGCGATAAAGTCAACACAGCCGCTATCGGCAATATCGTACGACAACTCCATGTGCACATTATTGCCCGTAACGAAGGCGATATAAATTGGCCGAAAACGGTCTGGGGATATGGAGAACCCGTTCCCTATAGCGATGAAGCCGCTCGCAAGCTTATTCGTAAGCTGCAACTGAGGCTCGATTGAATTAAGGCTGGATTGAATATGACATCTTCTGCAATTGCATTTATCGGAAACCCTATCAACCGGCAGCTTGAAAAGCGTACGGATACAATCGTAGCCGAGCAGAAAAACCATCATGCGCATTTTATTGTGCTCAACGGTTTTTCAATCGTCTATCGTAATGTTAAAGGGATAGCCGATCTCTATCTTGATGAAAAATCGTTAGAGCTGTTCAAGCCGCAATGGGAAGAAGCCTGCCTTCTTGGTTGGGAAGATGAAAATCCGGTTATTGCTTTGCCGGTTGAAGAATTTGCCGGTCAACCCCCTTCACCATTCAATCAGGTGGGGTTGAGGGAAGCTTATAGCCGCGCACTTTTCAGCCAGACGCAATCGGGCGTTCTCGCACAAGCCTATTCATTGCTCATGTGGCACAAAAATAACCGCTTTTGTTCGCGTTGCGGCAAGCCCAGCCGGATTGCGGCAGGCGGTGCAAAGCGCATCTGCACGGCTTGCGGGACCGAGCATTTTCCGAGAACAGATCCGGTTGCCATCATGCTTGTCCATTTTGGGGACAAGTGCCTTCTTGCCCGCACACCGAGCTTTGAAAAGGGGCGTTATTCCTGCCTTGCCGGTTTTGTCGAACAGGGGGAGACATTGGAAATGGCGGTGCGTCGCGAAACACGCGAGGAAATGGGAATACCGGTGGGCAAGGTGGTCTATATTGCTTCCCAACCTTGGCCGTTTCCGCATTCTTTGATGCTCGGTTGTCATGCCGAAGCGCTCGACGACAAGATTACCATCGGCTATGACGAGATGGAAGACGGGCGCTGGTTTACCCGTCAGGAAGTAGCACTCATGATGGCCGGTCGCCATGAACAAGGCCTGCATTTGCCACCCCGCGCAGCAATTGCTAATTTTTTGATAAGGGAATGGCTGGAAAAGAAGTTTATCGACTAGGATATGGCTTTTGGTGGCGGTGGTTTTTGTGAGTTTTGAAAAGCGCCGCTATATCATTTAACCGAGTGCCTCAAAATTATCCGCTTGTGGTATTTCGTGTTGAACAGCTTGTCTCATCCGTTCTGAACCCGATGCTTCGACCGGACGGAAAATACAAAAGCCACATGTGTTGATCTCAAGCCTTGAGAGCGGCCATTCTCTAACCTTCATCATTATGGCCGAAAAATTCTCATCCGATTGTTGTCAACCCTCAAATATTATCACTTGCCATAAGCAGGATAAAAGTCCGGGTAAAAATTCATGCTCGAAACGCACAAATAACAATCGGTACATTTCTGCCGATTTCTGTGATTTAAGAGCACCGTCCGGCTAAGCCGGTGAACCTCACCCATAAATTTTCGTGTCGCGGACAGGACTTGCCGGATAGACACCGACTATTCTGACCTTGGTCGAGAAGAAGCCCAATTCTTCCAAAGCAAGGCGCACCATCGGCTGATCGGGGTGGCCTTCAATATCGGCAAAAAATTGTGTCGCATTGAATGTGCCGCCAACCTGATAGCTTTCAAGCTTGGTCATGTTGACGCCATTGGTCGCAAAACCTCCCATGGCTTTATAAAGTGCTGCCGGAACGTTGCGCACACGGAAAAGAAAACTGGTCACGACCTTTTCGCCGTTTTCGGGTTTTGGTGCGCGTTTCTCTTCCCGTGAGAGGATGACAAAACGCGTTACATTATTTTCCGAGTCTTCGACATTTTCTTCAATGATATCCAAACCGTAAAGTTTGGCTGCAAGTTTTGGTGCAAGGGCTGCCTGTGTGCGGTCACCAGCCTGTTTGATAAATTTGGCAGCACCCGCCGTGTCGGATGATACGACCGCCTGCCAATGATTGTCGCGGATAATTTTGCGGCATTGTCCCAGTGCATGGATGTGGCTATGAACCGATTTTATCTCTTCACGTTTGACACCGGGCAGCACCATCAATTCAAAATGGATTGGTAAAAAATATTCGCCGATGATGAAGAGTTTTGTTTGCGGCAACAAATGGTGAATATCGGCAACACGTCCGGCAAGCGTATTTTCAATCGGAATCATGCCAAGATCGGCTTCTCCGCTCTCGACCGCATGCAAAGCATCTTCAAATGTCGTACAGGGCAAAGGCTCCATTTCGGGAAACATATTGCGACATGCTGTGTCGGAATTGGCGCCGTAATCACCTTGGAACGCTATTTTATTGGTTTTTGTCATTTTCCCGCCCCGATCATTTCTCTTGCGTGTTCGAGATCTTCAATTGTATCAACCCCTAAAGGCACAGTTTCGATAATTTCCGCATCAATGCGCATGCCTGCTTCAAGTGCACGCAATTGTTCAAGGCTTTCCCGCTTTTCAAGATAGGAAGGTTGTAACGAGACAAAACGTTGAAGTGCTTTACGTTTATAGGCATAAAGGCCGATATGGTGGTAAAGCGGCCCCTTGCCATAGGGTGCTGTCGCGCGGGTGAAATAGAGTGCGCGCAATCTGGTTTTTCCGATCGGCGAACCAACGATCTTCACCACATTCGGATTGAACTTTTCCTCTTCAACCGAAATTTCAGCTCCTAAAGTGGCAATATCCGTTTCAGGGTTTTCAAGTGGTTCCAATGCTGCGGCAATTTCATGCGGCGCAATTGTTGGCAAATCACCTTGCACATTGACAATGACATCAAAACGGTTATCCGGATCAAGAAGCGTTAATGCTTCATAGATACGGTCGGAACCCGATTGGTGGTCGGGACGTGTCATGACAGCTTCCATTCCATGCGCCTTGACAGCATTGGCAACGTCTTCATGGTCGGTTGCAACAACCACCCTGCCGAGATTTGCCTTATTGGCGCGTTCGGCAACATGTACAATCATCGGCTTTCCGGCAATATCGGCCAGAGGCTTTCCGGGAAGTCGTGTTGAAGACATGCGGGCAGGAATAAGTATAAGAGTAGAAAAAGCCATCATCATCGTCCTGAAGATTATTATCCCAGTTTATTCTATCCGATTTATAGATGTTGCGTTGATGACGCAAAAGACTTAAATTTTCAACATCTATAAAATTTAAGCGACCGAATTTTTTATGAAGGTATCCACTGTCAACGATCTTATTGCCGCCTGTCTTCTCTGGGCTGTTTTTCTTTTTCTAATCGTTTATGGCAGTGACCTTGTTTATGACCACCAGCAACCGGCAAAAATTGTTTATTCAATCAACGGTGAAGAAGCACCGGTTACCGAAAAGGCAGAGCCGAAACAACAAATATCATTGGCGGAAAGGCTTCAACAGGCCGATATTGAAAATGGCCGCAAGGTATTCGGCCAATGCGGTTTATGTCACACACCGGCAAAAAATGGCCCTGCACGCGTCGGCCCACCTTTATATGGAATAGTGGGAAGGCCATTTGCTTCCGCTTCCGAATATACTTATTCGCGCGCCATGCGGGCAGAAAATGGCAAGACATGGGACTTTGCAACGCTTGACACCTATCTTGCTTCCCCGCGTAAATATATTCCCGGAACTGCCATGGCTTTTAACGGTGTGAAAGACGAGAAAGACAGAGCCGATCTTATTCTTTATTTGCGTAGTCTTTCCGATGAGCCGGTTGAATTGCCACATTTAAACCCTTAAGAATAACAATCAATAAAATCTGTTTTCTATTGGCTATATTGAAATCGATTGGGGATTTGATGAAACTCGGATTGGCTTTTTGTCTCTTTTTCGCCCTTAATAGTATAGCTATCGCCGATCCCGAGTGGCGCACGAGCCTGTCTCTCGGAGTTGAACCCAAATATGGCGACAATTTTACCCATTATGATTATGTCAATGTGAATGCGCCCAAAGGCGGCACTTTTAACGATAGTCGCACCGGCACATTCAATAGTTTCAACCCCTATATTGTTACAGGTACACCTGCAGCGGGTTTTTCTTCCCGCGGTGGCGGGGAACAATATGATACACTGATGGCACCTTCGACCGAAGAAACGTCGGTCAACTATCCCCTTATTGCCGAGGCTGCACAATATCCGGACGATTTTTCGTGGGTAAAATTCCGCTTGAACAAAAAAGCCCGATGGCATGATGGTCGCCCCATTACAGTCGAGGATGTGGTGTGGAGCTTCAATGTTTTGAAAAGCAATTCGCCATTTTTCAACAATTATTATCATTCGGTCAAAAAAGCCGAAAAAACCGGTGAAAATGAAGTCACCTTTGTGTTTCAAGAAAAAGGCAATCGCGAACTCCCTTATGTGATGGGGCAAATGCCGGTTCTGCCTCAACATTGGTGGGAGGGGACCGATGAAACGGGTAAAAAAAGGGATATTACTGCACCAACTCTCGAAATACCTTTGGGGTCAGGGCCTTACGAGGTTGAAAGTTTTATAGCCGGAAAATCGATCACGTGGAAAAGGGTTAAAAATTATTGGGCAGCCGATCTTCCTGTCAATCGTGGGCGGTTCAATTTCGATAAAGAGCATTATAGCTATTTTCTTGATCCGAACGCTGCATGGGAAGCTTTCAAAAAAGGTAATCTCGTCGACTGGAATTTGGAAAACCGTATCCAGCGCTGGAACCAGAGCTATGATTTTCCTGCGGTCAAAAACGGGCAAGTTATCAGGCGCAGTTTCGCCTTTCACGGATCGGGACGTATGCAAGGATTTTTTATCAATACCCGCCGCCCGCAATTTGCCGACCGGCGCGTGCGTCAGGCACTCAACCTCGCTTTTGACTTCGAGTCTCTCAATAAATCGTTGTTTTTTAATGATTATCATCGGATCTCAAGCTATTTTGACGGGCTTGATCTGGCGGCAAAAGGTTTGCCTCAGGGGAAGGAACTTGAAATTCTTGAAACGGTCAAAGATGAAGTGCCGGCCGAAGTCTTTACCACACCCTTTTCCAACCCCGTTTATGACAAGCCCGATTCATCAAGGCGCTATCTGACAGAAGCCATGCGTTTGTTGAATGAAGCCGGTTGGCATCTGGAGCAGAACCGGCTTGTCAATAAAAAGGGTGAAGTTTTCACATTGGAAGTGATGCTAAGTGATATGGCATTCGAGCGCGCAACAGCACCTTTTATAGCCAATCTTCAACGTTTGGGAATCGATGCATCTATGCGCGTTGTCGACGCATCACAATATCAAAATCGCGAAGCGAATTTCGATTTCGATCTTGTCATCAAGGTTATCGGCCAAAGTGATTCACCCGGCAATGAACAATTGGAATATTGGGGCTCGAAAGCCGCTGACCGGCAGGGAAGCTATAATGTTGCGGGCATTAAAAATCCGGCTGTCGATAAACTCATCGAACGTGTCATCTATGCAAAAGATCGTGAGGAGCTTGTTGCTGCAACGCGTGCTCTCGACCGGGTTTTGTTGTGGAATTATTACGTTATCCCGCAATGGTATGCCGAACATCTCAATATTGCCTATTGGGACAAATTCGGCATCCCCGAACCGCAACCGGAAGCAAGCGGCGTTGATATTCCCTCATGGTGGGTGAAGAAAGACAAAAACTAGAACTGCGGTGGACTAGAGCGCCCATGAACCGGAATTGCTGTGAAATCAGCCGTTTGTCATTTGTTTACCATAAATGTTCCAGAATAGGGGTTCAATTGAACGCACCGGTTTGATTCGCATGTTGCGGGCGTAACAAAACTCATACCGGAAAAAGGATGAAAGAGAGATATGGCGGCCTATATAGCGCGGCGTTTGCTGCTGATTATACCGACATTGATCGGCATTTTAACGGTGACATTTGTCATTGTGCAATTTACTCCCGGTGGTCCTATCGAGAATATTATTGCACAATTGCAAGGGACCGGTGGCGATGCCATGGGGCGGGTTGCCGGCGGTGGTGGCGATCTGGGGCTTTCATCGGAGGTAACGTTTCAAGGTAGCGACGCGAGTGCAAAATATCGTGGTGCACGCGGCCTTGATCCGGAATTTATAGCAAAACTCGAAAAGCAATTCGGTTTTGATAAACCGCCGCTTGAACGTTATTTCACGATGTTGTGGAATTATATCCGTTTCGATTTCGGGGATTCCTATACGCAAGGGCGTTCTGTCGTCGATCTTATCAAAGGTGCCTTGCCGGTTTCGATTTCTTTAGGGCTATGGCAATTGTTGATTTCTTACGCAATTTCCATTCCTCTCGGTATCCGCAAGGCCGTCAAGGATGGCTCCACATTCGATATATGGACAAGTGCTGTTATCATTATTGGCTATGCAATACCGAGTTTCCTGTTCGGTATTCTGTTAATGGTGCTTTTTGCCGGAGGGTCATTCTTCGACTGGTTTCCATTGAGCCATTTGACATCGGAAAATTTTGATGAATTGTCGCTCGGCGGCAAAATTCTGGATTATTTCCACCATCTCGCTTTGCCACTCACAGCCATGGTTATTTCGGCTTTCGCCACGACAACATTGCTGACCAAAAACTGTTTTCTGGAAGAAATCAGAAAGCAATATGTGGTCACGGCACGGGCAAAAGGTTTAAGCGAACACGCAGTTCTTTACGGGCATGTCTTCCGCAACGCCATGCTGGTTGTCATTGCAAGTTTTCCGGCAGCTTTCATTGCGTCATTCTTCACCGGATCGCTGCTCATTGAAATGCTATATTCGTTAAACGGAATGGGGCTTTTAAGCTATACATCCATTGTCAATCGTGATTATCCGGTCGTGTTCGGTTCGCTCTATATTTTCTCGTTGATCGGTCTTGTTGTCAGCCTTATTTCCGATCTCACCTATATGCTTGTCGATCCGCGTATCGATTTCGAGAAGAGGGACGTTTGATGAGCGAGCAACCTTCCGGACAGACAATCGACGTGGCAAAGCCAGCAAAACCCCGCCGCAACAAAAGGCCGTTTTTGTCGCCGCTTAATGAACGGCGGTGGAGAAACTTCAAGAAAAACCGTCGCGGCTGGTGGTCGTTATGGATTTTCCTTATTCTTTGCCTGTTTTCTTTTGGCGCCAATTTTATTGCAAATGACCGACCGATTATCGCATCCTATAAAGGCGAACTGCTTTTTCCGGTGCTTTTCGACTATCCCGATTCCAAATTTGGCGGTGTCCTTGCAACGGTCGATTTCCGTGAAGATTATATCAAGAAAGAAATCAACGAACATGGCTGGGCAATATGGCCGCCGGTGCATTATTCCTATGATACAACAGTCGGCAACAAGCCTGTTGCGCTGGCTCCGCCATTCTGGCTCCAAAGTAAAGACGAACGGTGCAAGAATTACGCTCTCGGTGCAAAGGATCCCGAATGCACAATCGGAAACTGGAACTGGCTTGGTACAGATGACCAGACACGTGATGTTTTTGCGCGTGTGCTTTACGGCTTTCGTGTTTCCATATTGTTTACGGTTATCTTGACTGCGGTTTCTTCGATTATCGGCATTGCTGCCGGTGCCGTGCAGGGATATTTCGGCGGTTGGGTCGATCTCATTTTCCAGCGTTTCATCGAAATCTGGTCTTCGGTTCCCGCGCTTTATCTCATCATCATTATGGCGGCGGTTCTTGCCCAAGGCTTCTGGGTTCTACTGGGAATTATGTTGCTGTTCCAGTGGGTGGCGCTGGTTGGCGTCGTGCGTGCGGAATTTTTGCGGGCCAGAAATTTTGAATATGTCAATGCAGCAAGGGCGCTGGGTGTACCGAATATCACGATCATGATACGCCATCTTCTTCCCAATGCCATGGTTGCAGCTCTTACCTATTTGCCGTTTTTGTTGACGGCCGGTATCTCGACTTTGACCGCGCTTGACTATCTCGGTTTCGGTTTGCCTCCGGGGTCGGCCTCGCTTGGAGAACTCATGCGGCAGGCGGCTACCAATCTCAATGCTCCGTGGATTGGCATTACCGGCTTTGTTGCTATTGCGGTCATGTTGTCGCTTCTGGCTTTCATCGGTGAAGCCGCCCGTGATGCTTTCGATCCGAGGAAGACATTCCAATGACAGCTTTGCTCAGTGTTCGCGATCTTTCGGTGATGTTTCGTCAGGATGGCAAGGAAACACTTGCCGTCGATCACGTCTCGTTTGACATCAATTCCGGTGAAACACTCGCGCTTGTCGGCGAGTCAGGTTCGGGAAAGTCTGTAACCGCGCTTTCTATTCTGAAGCTTTTATCCTATCCGATGGCAAGCCACCCTTCAGGCGAAATCCTTTTTGACAATAAGGATTTGATGAAGCTTGATGAAAAATCTTTGCAGAAAGTTCGTGGTAAAGACATTGCAATGATTTTTCAGGAACCGATGACTTCGCTCAATCCGCTCCACACGGTCGAGCGGCAGGTAAGCGAGGTGATGAAAGTTCATGAAGGCATGTCGGATAAAGACGCTCGCCAACGCACGATCGAGCTTCTCACTCAAGTGGGAATCCGCGAGCCGGAAAAACGCTTGTCGTCATTTCCCCATCAATTATCTGGCGGCCAGCGCCAACGCGTTATGATTGCAATGGCACTTGCCAATAATCCGAAACTTCTTATCGCCGACGAGCCGACAACCGCACTTGATGTGACAGTGCAGGCGCAAATTCTCGAACTTCTTGAAAAGCTCAAGCAAGAGCGTTCGATGTCGATGCTCTTTATTACCCATAATCTCGGAATTGTGAGGAAATTTGCCGACCGTGTTTGTGTGATGACCGGCGGAAAAATTGTCGAGACGGGAAAAACCGCCGACATATTCAATCACCCGCAACATGACTATACCAAAAAACTGCTTGCCGCAGAGCCGAAAGGAAATCCGCCGAAAGCCGATAAAAATGCTCCTGTTGTTATGGAAGGGGAAAAGGTCAGAGTCTGGTTTCCGGTTAAAAAAGGTTTTTTCCGCCGCACGGTCGATTATATCAAGGCGGTTAATGATATTGACGTAACCATACGTGAAGGACAGACATTGGGCGTTGTCGGCGAATCCGGTTCGGGAAAAACCACACTGGGTCTCGCGCTCACCCGTATGATTTCTTCAAAAGGCCATATCCGTTTTAACGGGAAAGATATTGAACATTTTTCCTTCAAACAGATGCGACCTTTGCGCCGTCATATCCAGATTGTTTTTCAGGATCCGTTCGGCTCGCTGTCGCCAAGAATGTCGGTTGGTGAAATTATCGCCGAGGGGCTGCTCATTCACGAGAAAAACCTGAATTACGAAGAACGCGATGAACGTGTTGTCCGTGCGTTAGAAGAAGTCGATCTTGATCCTGAAACGCGCAATCGCTATCCGCACGAGTTTTCCGGTGGTCAACGCCAACGCATCGCGATAGCCCGCGCCATGGTTCTCAATCCGCGTTTTGTGATGCTCGATGAACCGACATCGGCTCTTGATATGAGCGTTCAGGCACAAGTGGTCGATTTGTTGCGCACTCTTCAACAAAAGCACAATCTCGCCTATCTCTTTATCAGCCATGATCTGAAAGTTGTCAAAGCATTGGCCAATGATCTTATTGTCATGAGAAATGGTCAAATGGTTGAACATGGACCGGCAGAAGAAGTGTTTTCATCACCGAAAACCGAATATACCAGAGCTTTGATGAATGCCGCTTTCGATTTAAGCGTCGATAAGAATGACATTGCCGACGCTTGATATTTATCAAGCTTGAATACAGCCAAGCAAAGCAAAAATGCAATTTCTGCTTATAAAAACTGGAGTGCAGTTTAAAAACTGAAGGGCAGTTTTTTGTTGTGCATTTTTAAGTCATCCAGATATTTGATTGGCCAAGTTTTTTGATTGGTCAAGTTTTTTGGTTAACCAGTTTTTGGGTCATCCGGCTTTTTGCTTGGAAAAGTTTTTTGGCCGGTCGAGTTTCTGCTTTCATATATTTTGAATTTTTCTTGTATTTTCTTTGAGTGAAATAAAAATCGTGGCGATAAACATCAGCAGAAACGCCGAGCCGATAGTGCATTACTTGGCTGGAATAGCTTCAGGAAATAACAATTATCAAAACTATTTTTTTGTTGAACAATGCGCATAAGCGAGGATTTCTCGGCTTTCAAAACCGGCAATCTTTGGAGTGGTTTTGCCGAAGTTATGAAAGAGCATCAGAGCCTGTGAGCGAAATAAAGCCTGAAGTCTTGAAAAGTTTTTGATCCGCTCAATGTCTTTTAGCTGTGAGACTTTCAGGAGAAAGACATTATGACAAAAGCACATAAAAATGGGCATAAGTCACCCGATCATAAAAACAAGCCAGAAAATAGACATGAGCGCCGTCACGAGACCATGCCGGATGGCAATGCCTATAAAACCAATGAAACGCTTCTCGATGCGGGTAATCTTGAAGATTATAATGGCCCATTATCGGATTCCGACAGTCCATTATTGGAAAAGAACATTACATCCGATAATTTGTCGACCGACAAACAGAAATAATCTTTTCAGAACAATTGATTCTGTTATTCAAAACGGCCCGACTTTATTAGAAAGACAGAGTTAGAAAGACAGAGTTAGAAAGACGGGGCTAAAAAATACGCGCTTCGAGAGGCATTGTTTTAAAAAAAACAAAGCGTTGTTTCAAAAGAACAAACTGCGTTTTTATTTTTGTGTCGACGTTCTTTTTTTATAGCGGATTGTCTCGAAACGGGCTGATAACCCGTCGTAAAGGAGCAGCCTTCCGATAAGCGGTTCACCGCAACCGGTGATGATTTTTATGGCTTCCATGGCTTCTAACGAACCGATAACACCGGGAAGAGCACCGATCACGCCGGCTTCTGCACATGTCGGTATAACCCCTTTGGGTGGCGGGGTCGGAAAGAGATCGCGATAGGAGGGGTGTTCGCCGCCGAGATAAGGCATGAGTACCGTTAAAGAGCCGTCAAAACGCCCGATTGCACCGCTGACAAGCGGTTTTTTCAAATTTTCGCAACTATCGGCGAGAAGATAACGGGTGGTAAAATTATCCGAACCATCAATGACAAGATCGAATTTGCCGATAATTTCAGCAGCATTTTCTTCCGTTAGTCTTATTGGATAAAGGTCGAGTTTGACATGCGGGTTGATCGCTTCGAGCGTTTCGGCAGCACTTTCAGTCTTTTTTTCGCCGATTGCCGAAGTTTTGTGGATAACCTGCCGTTGCAGGTTTGAAAGCGAAACCACATCATCGTCAATAATGCCGAGAGTGCCGACACCGGCGGCTGCAAGATAGGTTAAAACCGGCGCTCCAAGCCCGCCCGCACCGACAACCAGCACTTTCGCAGCTTTAAGTTTCTGTTGACCGGCACCACCGATTTCCGGCAAAAGAATGTGGCGTGCATAGCGCTCTATTTCTTCCTTGTTTAATTTTTCATCTGGTGCTTGCGTCATGTCTTAACCCTTGTCATATTTCATTCCTATCTAGTGACTCATGGTACGATTGACCAGCCCGCTTTGATTATATGAGGCAAATCTTATGAAAATAGCTATCCAGATGGATCATATCTCGACCATCCATATGAAGGGAGATACAACATTTGCTCTGGCATTGGAGGCGCAAAGGCGGGGACACGAACTGTTCCATTATACACCCGACCGGCTTTCCATGTTGAATGGAGAGGTGACCGCCCGTATCGAAGCATTAAAAGTGCGGGACGAGGAAAACAATTATTACGAATTGGGTGAGGCAAAGCGCACACCGCTTCAACAAATGGATGTTGTTTTGCTCAGGCAGGATCCACCATTCGATATGAATTATATTACGACCACGCATATTCTTGAACGGATAATGGATAAGACTTTGGTCGTGAATGATCCAAATTGGGTACGCAATAGCCCTGAAAAACTCTTTGTTACCGAATTTCCCGACCTGATGCCGGAGACGCTCATTACCCGTGATGTTGAAGAGGTCAATGATTTTCGCTCCGAATTCGGCGATATTATTATCAAGCCACTTTATGGAAATGGCGGGGCAGGGGTTTTCCTGTTGAAAAAGGACGACAAGAATCTCGGCTCGCTCCTTGAAATGTTCAACAAACTTTATCCTGAAGCTTTTGTCGTGCAACGTTATCTGAAAGATGTGAGTGCCGGTGACAAGCGCATCATATTGATTGACGGTGTGGCGGTGGGAGCCATCAATCGCGTTGCCGCCTCGACCGATGCCCGTTCCAATATGCATATTGGTGGCCGTGCAGAGAAAACGGAATTAACCCGCCGCGACCTTGAAATTTGCGAACGGATTGGCCCGTCATTGAAAAAACGCGGTCTTCTTCTCGTCGGAATCGATGTCATTGGCGATTATATGACGGAAATCAACGTCACTTCGCCAACCGGCATCCGCGAACTGAAACGTTTTGGTGGTGCCGATGCTGCAAAAATTTTCTGGAATCATGTGGAAAACAAAATAAAAGGTTGAAAAAGCCAATATAAAGATAGTCAAAAATCGCTTTAGACTGTATGAGGTATTCGTCAGAAACTGTAACAAGCATTATGAGAGAAATAACAATCCATTGTTAGTCTTGTTAAAAAAAGCTGCCGGTAGTCCATGGGTGCGTGGATGAGCAGATTGCTTCCAACAGTTGCGGGCCTGATACTGGTTACCGCCTGTTCTTGCAGCACCGCTAATGCGCGCGATTATATTCAAGTGTCCGGCTCATCGACAGTTTTGCCCTATGCCAAAATAGTTGCAGAAACATTCGGTGAAATTTTTACCAATTATCGTACACCTGTTATAGAATCAGGTGGTTCGGGTGCGGGAATCAAAGAATTTTGCCGCGGTATCAGTGAAAATACCATAGATATTGCCAATGCTTCCCGACCGATGAAAAAAACCGAATTGAAAGCCTGTTTTGACGCCGGTGTCACGGAAGTCGAAGAAGTTCGCATCGGCTATGACGGGATTGTTTTTGCAAGCGATATTCACGGGCCAAATCTCGATTTGACGCCTGTCGATATTTATAAGGCATTGGCATCAAAAATCGTTGTTGACGGGAAGCTTGTTGAAAATAAACATAAAAAATGGAGCGAGATTGACCCGAAATTGCCCGACTGGGAGATCAACGCATATATCCCCGGCGAAAAACATGGAACAAGAGAAGTTTTCGAGGAAAAATTGATGACTGAAGGCTGCAAACAAAGTGGTGCGGCCGAAAGCATGAAAACTCTTTCGATGGATGACAAGGCAGTTACCGCCGCTTGTATAAGCATTCGCAAGGATGGAAGGGCTATCGATATTGATGGCGATTATTCGGAAACCCTTGCCCGTGTTATGTCGAATAAAACAGGGATCGGGGTTTTCGGGCTGGCATTTTATGAAAATAATGCTGACAAGCTGAAAGTTGCGACCGTTAATGGTGTTACCCCCAATGTTGACACGATTTCGAGTGGAAAGTATCTGGTTTCCCGTCCGCTGTTTTTCTATGTCAAGAAAGCCCATTTGGGGGTCATTCCGGGTATGAGAGACTATGTCGAATTTTTCTTGTCTGACCAGATGATCGGGCCGGATGGTCCGCTTGCAGATTATGGCCTTATTCCCGCGCCTGATAGCGAACGGGAAGCGCAAAGGGCCGCATTCGAGAGTGGAACTGTCATGTCAATTGATAAATGAAGTGAGCAAACGCGGGAAATTCCCGCGTTATTTTTGAAATAAAACCGGAAAATGGAATGTCCATATCACTATTAATCTTGGTTATTTTTGCTCTTGGCATAGCCGGGTTTGTCATTTCGGGAAAGCGTGCCGCTTCAATCGAGAAACAAGGCAAAAAATTGCATTCGCGGCCATATTATTTTGGCTGGTGGACATTTTTGTTGACCGTCGTTCCTGCTTTTCTCGTTCTTATATTGTGGGAATTGGGAAGTGCTGTCTATCTTGAAGAACGTGCTTCGACCGGATTGACCGAAATTATAAAAAGCGGAGAGACGTTAAATCACAGTTTGGCATTAAGCACGGTTGACAGCCTTACCCGCGCTTTTTCAGCCGCCAAAACCGACATTGCAGATCTTGATCTTAATCATCCGGCATCCCCGCTCACTTATAAGACAATAAGCGATGATATGGCAAAGAAAGGCATCATGCTGCCAAGTGAAGGAGCAGATAGCCTTATTCCGGTTGCCATAGAATGGTATAAAGGGGCGACGAAATCCCATTTCTATTGTTTGATTGTCACATTGGTTATTGCAATCGTCGGCCTGTTTTGCGGGATTTTTGGTGTGGGCGAGAAAAAACGCGCCCGCAACAAAGTCGAGAAGATGGTGTTTGCCGGTCTCGTTATTGCCTCTATCGTGGCTATTCTTGCAACCATTGGCATTTTCTTTTCGATGCTGTTCCAAACGATCAGTTTTTTCAAAGTTGTGCCGTTGTCGAATTTCTTTTTCGGTACTGTTTGGGATCCGCGTTTCAGCGCAAGCGGTTCGGCCGGTGCTGTCGGGCAATTCGGTTTGCTGCCGCTTCTGGCCGGTACACTTTATATCGCATTGGTTTCAATGATTTTTGCGGTTCCTGTCGGGCTTTTTGCGGCAATATACATGTCGGAATATGCGTCCCGCCGTGTACGTGCAATTATCAAACCGTTATTGGAGGTTCTCGCCGGTATTCCGACAATTGTTTACGGGTTTTTCGCTCTGGTTACTGTCGGGCCGTTTTTACGTGATCTTTCAATTGCTATTGCCGGCGGACAAGGTTTCATTATGTCGCAAAGCATTTTGACTGCCGGTCTTGTCATGGGAATTATGTTGATACCTTTTGTATCCTCGCTTTCCGACGATATTATATCGGCAGTACCGCAGGCTTTGCGTGATGGTTCATACGGGCTTGGAGCCACACAGTCTGAAACCATTAAAAAGGTTGTTCTTCCGGCAGCATTGCCGGGGATTGTGGGTGCAGTGTTGCTGACCGCGTCACGGGCTATCGGCGAGACGATGATTGTGGTTCTTGCAGCCGGTGTTGCTGCAAATCTGACCCTTAATCCGTTCGAGGCCATGACAACGATGACAGTAAAAATCGTCAATCAGCTCACCGGCGACCTTGAATTCAATTCGCCGCAGACATTGGTTGCATTTGCCCTCGGTATGACACTCTTTGTACTGACACTGTTGATGAATGTTTTTGCGCTTTATATTGTGCGTAAATATAGGGAACAATATGAATGAGTAACGTTGTTCAAACGCCAAGACGCGACATCGGTTTAAAGCGCCGTTATCGGGCGGAACGGCGTTTCCGCGCCTATGGGCTTTTAGCAATCGGGGTCGGGCTTTTATTCCTCGTTATTCTTTTATGGTCGATTATCGCTCAAGGTTTGAGTGCCTTTCAGCAGACAACGATGACCTTGCCGGTCTATTTCGATGAACACATTATTGACCCGAAAGGCGAGCGGCTCACAAATCCCAAAGTTCTCATTACCGCAAATTATCCGCTTCTTGTGCGCAATACTCTGGCAGACAAGCTCGGCGTCGACAAGAATAACCATGGCGCAATGCGTGAACTCAACCGTATGATCTCAGGTGGTGTGCGTGTTGAAATACGTAAGCTTCTTGTCGAACATCCCGATTATATCGGCCAAACCCGCACTATTGATGTGTTAGCCGCCGCCGATATAGATTCAGCATTCAAAGGACAAATCGACCTTTCTGTTCCCGAACAAAATCGTAAAGTTACCGATCGCCAGATCGGGTGGATGGAAAAACTCGCTTCCGATGGCACGCTCCATAAAGCTTTCAATAAAGGGCTTTTTACATTCGGGGCTTCGAGCCGTCCGGAAACGTCAGGGCTTGGCGTTGCCATTATCGGTTCGGCTTATATGATGGCAATCGTATTGATATTGTCTTTGCCAATCGGGGTCGCAACTGCGATTTATCTTGAAGAATTTGCCCGCCGCAGCAGGTTCAATGATATCATAGAGGTCAACATCAATAATCTTGCGGCCGTGCCGTCTATTGTTTTTGGCTTGTTGGGGCTTTCCATTTTTATCAATTTCCTGCATCTGCCGCGCGCCTCGTCAATTGTCGGCGGGCTGGTATTAACGCTCATGACGCTGCCAACCATCATTATTGCAACGCGTGCTGCTTTGCGGGCGGTTCCGCCTTCAATCCGTGATGCAGCGTTGGGACTTGGAGCATCAAAAACGCAAACCGTTTTTGGTCATGTTTTGCCGCTTGCTTTGCCTGGAATTCTTACCGGTACAATTCTCGGTCTTGCAAGGGCTTTGGGAGAAACAGCGCCACTTTTGCTGATCGGCATGGTTGCCTTTGTTGCAAATTATCCGGCAACCCCGATGGAACCTGCAACAGCCTTGCCGGTACAAATTTACATGTGGGCAAATGAACCGGAACGTGCCTTTAATGAACGCACATTCGGAGCGATCATTATTTTGATGGCGTTTCTCGCTATCATGAATATAGCCGCAGTATTGCTGCGCCGTAAGTTCGAGCGGCGCTGGTAGAATAAAAGTTGAACATATTGATTTAGCGAGCCTGTTCTGGCTCAAGACGAAATAGGATTAGGTCGATAATGAAAATCAAGATGCGTGGTCAGGATGTCAAAGTGTTTTATGGCACCAAAGAAGCTTTGCATGGTGTCAGCCTTGATATTCCTGAACATCAGGTTATGGCACTGATTGGCCCGTCCGGTTGCGGGAAGTCAACGTTTCTGCGCTGTCTCAATCGTATGAACGATACAATTGACGGGGCAAAAGTCACCGGCCTTATCACTCTTGACGGGCAGGATATTTATGATCCCGACATTGACGTTGTCGAATTGCGCGCCCGTGTCGGCATGGTCTTTCAAAAGCCCAATCCTTTTCCGAAGTCCATATACGAGAATGTCGCCTATGGGCCGCGTATTCATGGACTTGCCAAATCACGCAAGGAACTTGATACGATTGTTGAACAAAGCCTTGTCAAGGCCGGTTTGTTCGATGAGGTCAAAGACCGTTTGAACGATGCCGGAACCGGTCTTTCAGGTGGCCAACAGCAACGCTTGTGCATTGCACGCGCCATTGCGGTCAGTCCGGAAGTTATCTTGATGGATGAACCCTGTTCCGCACTCGACCCGATTGCGACGGCGCGCATTGAAGAATTGATTGATGATTTGCGCGAGAATTTTACAATTGTTATCGTCACCCATTCAATGCAGCAGGCTGCACGCGTTTCGCAATATACGGCGATGTTCCATCTGGGAGATCTCGTTGAAGTGGGCGAAACCGAGATGATGTTCACATCGCCAAAAGAGCAACGTACACAAGATTATATTACCGGTCGTTTCGGTTAAATTCAGGGAGCACGCTTATGCCGATAAATCATACCGTCCGTTCATTCGATGAGGAATTGGGCTACCTTGAAGCAAAAATTGCGAAAATGGGAACTTTCGCCAGCGAGATGATCGAAGAAGCAGTCAATGCTGTCGTGAATAATGATCTGAACTTGGCTAAAAAGGTCATTTCCGATGATATGTTTCTTGATGAAACCGAACGCGAAATCGACGAAAAGTCGGTGGCGATTATTGCAAAACGCCAGCCAATGGCGGTGGATTTGCGTGAAATTATCGGTGCTATGCGCATTGCTGCCGATCTGGAACGCGTTGGCGATATGGGGAAAAACATTGCAAAAAGGGCAGCCGCTATTGTCGAAAGCCGACAACCGGCAAGCTTGTATCATGGCCTGCAATCATTCGCGACACTAACGCTCAACCAGCTCAAGGAAGTGTTGGACGCTTATGCCAGCCGCTCGCTTGAACGGATTGATGCCGTACGTAACCGGGATGAAGAGATTGACGCTATGTATACGTCGCTGTTTCGCGAGCTTCTCACTTATATGATGGAAGACCCGCGCAATATTACCGCTTGCACGCATTTACTATTTTGCGCCAAAAATATCGAGCGTATCGGCGATCACGCAACCAATATTGCAGAGACATTGCACTATATCATGACCGGCACTTATTTGAGCACGGATCGCCCGCGTGATGATATGACTTATAAAGTCGGAGCAGATGGAAAAGCCACGAAATAGTGGCTGGCATAATGGGCATTTCGTTATAGAAACGTAGCTTTTTCGCGTTTTCAAAAATATCGATATTCCAAGGTGATGAAATCTTCGCCTTTTGGAAGGTGAATCCGTTTGCCTTATGTAAACAGGCCATTTTTCCAGCGGCATGAAATAATCCTGATCGAATTACGGATTTTCGTTATTCGAATTATGTTTTTCATTTTGAAATTGACAATCGGAACACTTTGTTCCCTGTTGGTACTTTCCTCGTTGAAAATTGGCTGACCAATGCCCGCAGCTACGAAGTGCACAGATGTCATGAAGATTGATCTTCACGATTTTCCTTTCGCAAGACCGGCGTGAACAGAGCGGGCAAACAAAGTTTTCTCGACGACATTGGCTCATAAAGCCAACCGAAAAGGGTTAAGAGAAGAATGGTTACCTGTGATAAACAGAGGGCACAGAAAACGATAAACAGGTTGCCATAAAACGTTGGAAATTCGGCTCGGGACAAAAGCGTAAATTGAAAAAGCACGAATGAACCACGCGCAAATCGGCTATCAGACAAGTTCATGAAGGTTGAAAAAAACGAAAACAAAGGGCTGGTGAGACCTTGTGAAATCCTGCTCAAAAGGGTGGAAAAAGTGTTCACCGACGGGTGGCGCGGCCCGATTTTGCGACAAAATCCGTTTTATAGGCACAATTTGTCGTTTTAGCGTTAACAATTAGTGAACAGCTACAATGACATAGAAGCAGAAGAATAAGTCAGAATAGGCGATTGATCTTCCGTGGGCTGTCAGAACTGTAATATTTTACTTAATAAAAACAATGATTTAATTTTATGCTCCGAATTCATTCCGGCGGTTTTGAATTTGCAGCATGAACCGGCATGATCGGGCGTGAAAAGCGCGCGGAAAAACGCGGTTAATTATTTTTAAAAGGTTTAAAGCGATAGTCTTTTACAAGGATTTCGGTTCAATAAACCGGTTCGCGATGGAGGCGCAAAAAGCATTGCCTTCATTTGGCCTTTTTTTGCCTTTGTTTTTACGGGTGAGAGAGAAAACGAAACTTAAGAATGGTATTTGATAAGATGAAAAAACTCCGTTGGGCAAGTACCGCTGCAATTTTGCTTGCACCGTTCATCGTTACAGGCTGTGCATCGACCCATTTCGGTTTCGGGCATAAAAATAATAAACAGGCTTCTTTTCCCCTGACAGAGCGCACTTGCCTGATGCGGGCAATGTATTTTGAATCGAACCGTTCAAGCCGTGATGGTATGATTGCTGTAGGAACAGTGGTTATGAACCGTGTGAATTCGACAGCATATCCAAAGACAATTTGCGGCGTTGTCGGCCAGCCCAACCAATTCGCTCCCGGTGTTTTGACAAAACCGATGACAGAGCCTGCTGCAATGGCGAGAGCGGGTGAAGCGGCCGATGCAGTGTTACGCGGCGAAAGGGCGAAAAAGAGCAAGAATGCCATGTTTTTTCACACCGCCGGTTTGACATTCCCTTATAAAAATATCCATTATGTTCAGGTTGCTGGCGGTAACGCATTTTATGAAAAGCGTGGGCGTGACGGCGAATTGCAAGTTCCGACCAATGATGCGCCTTATGATGTCGCTTTTGCCTTTGCGCAGGAAAAGAACGGCAATGCACCGCAGTTCACAACTCCGGGGCGGGGTGCACAACCGGCGGCACCGAAAGCCGTTTCAGAACCGGCACCTGCACTTCCGGTCAAGACAGCGCCGACAAGCGAGCCGGTGATGATTGCCCAAGCTCAACCTGTACCGGTTGAAGCCAAGCCATTTTCATCACAGAAAAGCGTCGCTACTCATCAAACCAATACGGTTGTAGCCGATGCAAAACCGGCCGTTTCCCATGCAAAGCCGGTTGAAAAGGCTCAAGAACCTTATTTGCCATTCCAGACGGCTCCAACGCCTGCGCCAAAACAGGTTATGGTTGCCGATGCAAATTACAATTATGCTCCCAAACCTGCCGCCCGTTCGGTTGACCATACGCAGACAGGTTCGACAACAGTTGGCTATCCCGCACCATCAAAAGAGAAAATTGACGAAATTGGTGCTCTTTTGCAAAAACAGAATAAAAACAAACGGTTTTGATAAACTGTCTGTTTGATAAATTGTCTGAAATAGTCTGATTGAAGGCACATTTTGCAAGCAACCTCATGTAACAAGCCCGCAATGAATTGCGGGCTTTTCTCATGATTTTTCGGCTTCACACAATTTTTGCCGGTTTGTTTTCTAACCATTGCTGCGGTTTTTAATCAGCATATGTTCAAAACGCTTGCATTCACCAGTGAATTTTTAAGAATATTTTTCAATGAAAAAATAAAACAACAATATTCAACTTACCGTTTTTTTATAGAATTTATTAAATTCAAAAATAATAAACAAACCAAATAAAAATGTATGATGAATATTGTTTTTTTACATTTGATTTGAATTTAACGTGTTAATCTATGTTTTTATTTTAAAAAATAATACCGGAAAATGTTTAAGAAAAACCCGCCACGCAAATGTGCGGCGGGTTCTATTTTACACGGTTCCAACGCTGTTGATATTCAAAACACGCGGGAAACGGAAAATCTTAGCTTTTTATGCCTAATCTTTCAAAGTATAGGCAATGACATAGTCACCCCGTTTCGGATTTTGACGGGCACCACCTGCGGTAATGACAATATATTGTTTGCCGGTTTTTGGCGAAATATAGGTCATAGGGCCGCCCTGGCTGCCGACGGGCAAACGTGACTTCCAGATTTCTTTGCCTGTGCGGCTATCAAACGCACGCAAATAGAAATCCTGTGTTCCGGCAAAGAACACAAGGCCGGATTGTGTCGCTAAAGAGGGGCCGAGTGTCGGCATTCCGATAGGAACGGGCACGCCGAGTGCGATATTAAGCGGCCCCGTATCCTTGACAGTGCCAACCGGAACCTGCCACACAATTTTGCGGGTTTTGAGATCAATTGCCGACATTGTGCCAAAAGGTGGCTTTTGGCAGGGTACGCCAAGCGGCGAAAGAAAGCGCATGCGCATAGCGCCGAAAGGTGTTCCGGCCATGGGGACAATGCCCATTTCAATGCCGGAGGCGCTTTCGGGAATATCTTTGCGCTCGACAAGATAATTGGCAAGGCCGAGCCTCATATCATTGACGAAAACATAGTTCAATGTCGGATCAATCGAGACAGATCCCCAATTCATGCCGCCAAGTGACCCCGGCATTTGTAATGAATAATCAAGCCCCGGAGGGGTGAACACACCCTGATGACGCATTTTGGCAAATTCGATCCGGCATAAAAGCTTGTCGAATGGTGTCGTGCCCCACATATCGGCTTCCGTTAAAGTTGCATTGCCGAATGACGGCATCCCGACAGAGAAGCGCTGTGTGGGTGAATAACGTTCACCGGCAACATCACCCTGCGGTACCGGTTTTTCTTCAACATCCGCAATCGGTTCGCCGGTTTCACGGTTAAGCAGGAAGACTTCTCCCTGTTTGGTGACCTGAACGAGTGCCGGTACGATGTTTCCATCATCATCGGGTGCGTCAAGCAGGACAGGTTGTGCGGGCGTATCAAAATCCCAAATGTCATGATGGACAAATTGGTAATGCCAACGCACCTCGCCGGTTTTCACATCGACAGCCACAACGGAAGACGAGTATTTATCGTCTTCGGCTGTGCGATAGCCGGCCCAGAAATCGGGTGTCGAATTGCCTGTCGGTAAATAGACGAGTCCGAGTTTGTCGTCATATGACATTGCCGCCCAGACATTCGGTGTTCCACGTGTATAGGTTTGCCCTTCCGGCGGAAGTCCGTGAATATCTGGGTTACCGGGATCCCAAGCCCAGACGAGATGGCCATCTTTCACATCATAGGCTCTGACAACCCCTGGTGGTTCATCGGTCGAGAAATTGTCAGCGACGCGCCCGCCGACAATGACAACATCACCGGCAACAAGTGGTGTCGATGTTTGCTGGTAATAACCGGGTTTGACCTCACCCATGCCGACTTTAAGGTCGACAGTGCCTTTATCCCCGAACTCTTCGCAAGGTTTTCCGGTTGCCGCATCAAGTGCGATGAGTCTTGCGTCTCCCGTTGGCAAAAACAGACGTGCCTGACAAGCCGTATCAGCTTTCACACCTTTGACCGGTTGCGTTTCATGATAACCCAAGCCGCGGCAACGTTGCCAGTTCGGTCCCGTTCCGCGTGGGTCGAACATCCAGTTCTGTTTACCGCTATCAACGTCGAATGAAAGCACCTTGCCATAGGCTGTACAAACATAAAGATTGGTGCCGATCTGGAGCGGGGTATTCTGGTCTTCTGCCCCCGAACCGTTACTTTGGGGAATGTCACCGGTATGGGCAATCCAGGCCACATCAAGTTTTTTGATATTGGCAGGCGTTATCTGGTCAAGGGCTGCAAAGCGGCTGCCATGATCGTCATTGCCCCAGCTTTTCCAGTCTTTTTGTTCATTAGCCGGTTGCACCGGTAATGCAGGCTTGGCTTTTTCTGCCGTATGGATGACATTTTTCGGTATAAACGAACTGGCAATTGTTGCCGCCATACCGATAAAGACCAAGCCGGCCAAAACAAGAGATGCGGAGCCTGCGATTTTCCCCTGTTTTTTTGCCATTGGTCTATAGGCAAGCAACACCAGAAAAAAAGCCACAGACAAAGCAAAGAGGTTGGAAAATTGCTGCCAGTAATCAAGCCCCGCTTCATGATAAGACCATAATGCGCTCATCACATAGATAAAAGCGAAGATCCATACACTGAAACGGTTAAGCCGGATCATGAACAAACCCGACAGAAGCAACAGGATGCCGAGTGCCAGATAATACCATGTCCGGCTGCCGAGATAAATGAGATAGCCGCCAAGAAGAGTGAAATAAAGCCCCGCTGCCAATACCAGCAAGCTTAACAGAATAACCAGAAAAACGGTCATTCTCGAAGGGCCATTTTTGAACCTTATCATTTGAACTTCCCACTGATTGGAAATAAATTCGGGGTTTTTCAGATTTTTATTTTTGCAAATCTTTTGCATAAAGTTGAAACAGCGTCAATTCAGCACCCGTTCATATGAGTGTGATGAATGATATTTTTTGTAATATAAAATATGATAATATTTTATAGATCAAGTGGTTTTATTTAATTATTATTTAAAATTAAAATAATTTTAAAAATATGTTCATATAAATGAATTACATTGCAAAAATATAAAATTATAATCATTCAAAACAACGATATAAAATTTTTTGTTTTTGAAAAATTCAATGGATTATATTTATTTAAATTTAGCATAAATCCAAAAATATAAGAGGAGAACAAAAAATACTCTATAAACAGAAAATACTTTATAAAGGCTAGAGAAACAGCCAAAGAGCTGGAGCGGGTAGCGGGAATCGAACCCGCGCGTTCAGCTTGGGAAGCTGACAGGCTACCATTACATCATACCCGCAAAATGCGTGACACACGGATGCAATCTTTAATGCTTTTTGTCAAGCACCCTCTCATCAAAGTGGTTTAAAATGTTTTGACAGTTTCAATCCCTGTGCCTGATAATTCGAGCCGAGATCACGCCCGTAGAGGGATTTCGGATGCCTCAACATATGTTCATAAACGAGATGGCCGACGATTTGTCCGTGTTCGAGGATGAAGGGAACTTCATGGCTGCGCACTTCAAGAACGGCGCGTGAGCCTTTGCCACCCGCTTCATTATTGCCGAAACCGGGGTCGAAGAAACCGGCATAGTGAACACGAAATTCGCCGATCAACGGGTCAAACGGTGTCATTTCGGCAGCAAAGAGCGGCGGGACGTGAACCGCCTCACGCGAGACGAGAATATAAAACTCGTCCGGATCAAGGATAAGCGAATGGGAACCCCGATCATAAATCGGCTCCCAAAAATCGAGCACATCAGCCACGCCGCGCTTATCCACGTCGATAACGCCGGTATGATGTTTGCCGCGATAGCCGACAAGTCCGTTTGAATTTCCTGTAAGATCAATCGAAAGCCCGACACCGCTTGCGGTAATATTGGGGTGGTCATCGGAAACCAGCATTTCTTTTTTGTGAAGGGCCAAGAGTTCGCTTTCATTCAACCCGCTCTTTCCTTTACGGAAACGGATTTGCGACAATCTTGAACCGGTGCGGACAATAACAGGAAATGTACGCGGGCTTATTTCGAGGTAAAGTTGCCCATGATAACCACTGGTGACCTTATCAAATTCTTGTGCGTAATCGGTTATAATACGGGTAAAAATATCCAGTCGTCCGGTTGAACTTTTCGGATTGGCAGAGGCACTCAATTCGTCAGAAAGTGCGAGTGTCTCGATAAGCGGGACAATATAGACACACCCCGTTTCAAGCACCGCACCATTTTCGAGATCGAATTCATGAAGCTTGAATTGTTCAAGTTTATCAATCACTTGTTTTTCAGGGCCAGGCAGAAAAGAAGCACGGACACGATAGGCTTTTTTGCCCAATCGCAAATCGAGACTGGCCGGTTGTATCTGATCTTTGTCTAACGGGCGATCCGATTTCAAAATATTGTTTTCAAATAAACCCTGAATATCGCTATCTGCCAGAATGCCGCTTGAGCGTGCCATGATGACTACCTTTTCCTGTTTTCCATTCTCTCTTTAACCTGTTCACGGATTGACGCAAGCGGTTGAAGGGCATATGGAAGATTTATCCCGTGGTGATTTGGGCCGGCCGGCTTGCAGCCACGCTTGGGGTTATGGAATATAAACGCGTTCGGATGACAACGTAAAGTCTTCGGTGCCAATTCCATTCACCCCCTTGAAATGCTAAAAGGCCGTAAGATCAAGCGGACTTTTGGCATCTTGTTTTTCAATCTTTACCATGACGGCAAAGGTTTTTTGATGAAAGCAGGTGACTTATGACACTTAATCCGCATCGTAAATACCGTACCGCTACAGAAATGGTTCATGCGGGGGCTCAACGCTCTCCTTATGGAGAAGTCTGTGAAGCGATTTATTTAACCCAGGGCTTTACCTATCCGAGTGCCGAAGCGGCCGAAAGGCGTTTTGACGGAGAGGATCCGGGCTTTGTCTATTCACGTTATGCCAATCCGACCACAGATATGTTTGAAAAACGTATGTGTGCTTTGGAAGGGGCTGAAAGTGCGCGCGCACTTGCTTCGGGAATGGCCGCTGTTTCGACAGCTATTTTATGTTTTGTGAAAGCGGGCGACCATTTTGTTGCAGCCCGCTCCATGTTCGGTTCCTGCCGTTATATCATTGAAAAAGTTTTGCCCCGTTATGGCGTCGAGGTTTCAATCATTGACGGGCGTAAAATCGAAAATTGGGAAAAGGCAATTCGCCCCAATACACGCGGGATATTTTTTGAAACGCCTGCCAATCCGACTTTGGAAATGGTCGACATTAAAGCGGTTTCGGAACTTGCCCATAAAGTTGGCGCAACTGTGATTGTCGATAATGTATTCGCAACACCGCTTTATCAAAAGCCGCTCGAACTTGGTGCTGATGTCGTTGTCTATTCAACCACCAAACATATTGACGGGCATGGACGTTGTCTCGGTGGAATGATTTTATCGAGTGAAGAATGGATGACAGAAAATTTGCAGGACTTCTTCCGCCATACGGGACCCGGCATGAGTCCCTATGTCGCATGGCTTATGTTGAAAAGTCTTGAAACGCTCCCTCTTCGTGTCGAGGAAATGACACGCTCGGCAGCAAAACTTGCCGATTTTATCAGCGGGCATAAAGCGGTCGCAAAATGCATTTATCCGGGGCGTGATGACCACCCGCAAAGGGATATTGTAAAAAAACAGATGACCGGCGGTTCGACAATGATTGCCTTTGAATTGAAGGGTGGCAAAAAGGCTGCTTTTTCATTCTGCAACCATCTGACAATACCGCTTATTTCCAATAATCTTGGAGATACACGTTCTATCATGACCCATCCGGCAACCACAACGCACCAGAGCATCGGCCCCGAAGCACGTGCCGAACTTGGTATCAGTGACGGATTGTTGCGTTTTTCGGTTGGTCTCGAAGATGTCGACGATTTGTTGGAAGATGTCGAACAGGCATTGAACGCTACACTCTGATAAATCCATTTTCCGGATTATTCACAAATATGAGCGCGAGCTTTTTAAAAAGCTTGCGCTTTTTTAAATGGATTTATCTATTCAAGGGGGGATAATGCCGGAGCGAGAATGTGCTTTCGCTATACGCGGGTTTGTAAATCGGTTATAATGACTTCATGACAATACATCATCTCAGTGAAACCGTAATTAACCAGATTGCAGCGGGCGAAGTGATCGAGCGTCCGGCAAGTGTGGTCAAAGAACTCGTCGAAAATGCTATTGATGCCGGTGCGACACGGATAGAAATTGTAACGGCTGGTGGCGGAAAAAGCCTGATCCGCGTGTCGGATAACGGGTGCGGTATTGCAGAGGACGAACTTGAACTGGCAATATCGCGTCATTGCACCTCCAAACTCGACGATAATGTTCACGACATCCATTCACTCGGATTTCGTGGTGAAGCTTTGCCGTCAATCGGGTCGGTTTCAAAGTTGAAACTGGTGTCACGTAGAGCTTCTTCGGAACATGCGGCTGAAATCGTTGTCAATGCCGGACATGTTGATGGGCCGCGTCCCGCAGCCGGTAACGCGGGAACAATTGTCGAAGTGCGTGATCTTTTTTACGTCACACCGGCACGTCTCAAATTCATGAAAACAGACCGTGCCGAAACCAATGCGATAACCGATATTGTCAAACGGATTGCCATTGCATTTCCGAATGTCCGGTTTTCGCTTTCCGGTACAGATCGCTCGATGCTCGATTATCCCGCGACCGGTACAGGAGAAGAGGCACAATTACAGCGCATCACCCAGATTATGGGAAAAGATTTTGCCCCCAACGTTATTACTCTTGACGCGGTAAGAGAAGGGGTGGAGCTTAAAGGCTTTGCGGGCATACCGTCATTCAATCGGGGTAACAGTCTCCATCAGTTTGCTTATGTGAACGGCCGACCGGTGCGCGATAAATTGATATTGGGCGCTATTCGCGGGGCTTATGCCGATGCGATGGCGCGCGACCGCTATGCGGTTTGTGTGCTTTTCATCAATCTTCCTTCATCCGATGTCGATGTCAATGTCCATCCGGCAAAGGCGGATGTGCGTTTTCGCGATCAGAGTTTAGTGCGCGGGCTTATTGTTGGTGGCATTCGCGAAGCTTTAAGCCATGCCGGCATTCACCCCGCAACGACGGGGGCGGACGCAATGCTCAAAAGTTTCCGCCCTGATGGCATACCACTATCATCATCTGTTCCACCGCGCCCGACTTTTCTTAATAATAGAGCTTTTTCCTATAATTCTTTTTCAAGAGCGCCTGTGCCACCGGCCGCACAAATGGTCAACAAGCCGCTTTATACAACACCTTCATCAGGCTTCAATGAAGACTATGGAAATGTGTTGGGTGATCTCGATCAACCGACGACCGATAGCCGTCCGGCAATGGAAATTCCAACTGTCGAGGAACAGCGTTTTCCCCTTGGTGCTGCACGCGCCCAAATCCACAAAAACTATATTATCGCCCAAACTGAAGACAGCCTTATTATTGTCGATCAACATGCAGCACATGAGAGGCTGGTTTACGAGGCTTTGAAACAGGCGCTCTATTCCAAGCCTTTGCCATCCCAAATGTTGCTTATTCCGGAGATCGTGGAATTGCCGGAAGAAGATGCAACCCGGCTTTTGGCACATGCAGAGACATTGCAAAAATTCGGGTTGAAAATCGAAGCATTCGGCCCCGGTGCCGTCGCGGTTCGCGAAACACCGGCCATGCTTGGCGAGGTGGATGTCAAAGGCCTTATTGCCGATTTGGCCGATGAAGCTGCCGATTATGATACAACAAACGGTTTGAAAGCGATGCTCGATTATGTTGCGGCAACCATGGCCTGTCACGGCTCGGTGCGTTCCGGCCGCTTGTTGCGGGCGGAAGAAATGAATGCGCTTTTACGCCAGATGGAAGCAACTCCGGGTTCCGGAACTTGTAATCACGGACGCCCGACCTATGTCGAGTTGAAACTTACCGATATTGAAAGATTGTTCGGCCGCCGTTGATTGTTTTGATTTTGAAAGGCTTGCGGGTGTCTGTTCGTAACCGTCACTTAAGAACCGACGGTTCTGGATGAAAAAACCGGTTCGCGGCTTTGTCTGCCAATTTTATGCGCCCGAACAGGCTTTATGATGCGCCCGAAATTATGCGCCCGAAATTATGCGGCCGAACTTATGCAACCGGAATTATGTGGCCGAATTAAATCGGGAACGCTTCGGATGATCGGGGTCTCGTGTTTATTTCTAAAAAACAGCTTCGCCTTTCCGTTTACCGTGAAGTCATTTGTTGAAATTTACCGATGTGGTTCTCTTCTCTTAACAAAACCGTCCGGCTTCCGGTTTGGACAGTTCGTTGCGGATGAGTGCTGAAAGCCTGAATGACAAAAATCCTGAACGAAAACGAAAACCTCGTCGATGAGATAATGGTTAGAGGAGATAAAAAGTGAACCTCTCAAAATGACCGACAGGTTTGAACACTTATCAATAGTTTCGTGAGCGAAGGATTTAAGGCTTTTATAGTTTTACCCGACGCTTTATAATGATCGCCAATGAGCAATCTGAAAGGTTTAGAATAATGATGTTTCCCGGTGGTGAACGCGAGGCACAACTCCATTACCTGAGTGGCGATTATGAAGTTTTAACACACGGAACTTATGTTTTATGTGCAATTACAGGCGAGAAAATTCCGTTGGACGAACTGAGATACTGGAGTGCGCCCCGTCAGGAAGCTTATGCAAGTTGCGAAATTTCCTATCGCCGTGAACTTGAATGCGATCCCCGTTTACGTAAGCTTTTAGGCACAACACTTAAAAAATAAATGTTATTGCCGGTTTATGCATTGATTTCAATAAAAGCGCCTATTCGGGGCGCTTTTTGTTTTTTATTCTTCAAAAGTGCGGTTTTTGAACGCTTCGAGTGTTTCGTTTATCCGTTGCTTACAAAAATCCGCATCATCAAATTGAACCTCGACATCGAACACAACAAGATTTTCAAGCTTTTTGTCCTGCCCATCGGTTTTTAAACGGGCAAAATCCTTTGCGGTGGTAGCAATGGAAAGATGCTCTGCCTTGGCCGTGCCCCTAATGTCATCAAGATCGAAATCTGTATAAAAATGATGGTCGGCATAAATTCGCGTTTGTTCAACTTTGCCTTCCAATTCGCCAATTGAGCGGAAAAATTTTTGCGGATTTCCTATGCCTGCAAAGGCCAGAAATTTTTTGCCCGAAACAGTATCGCTGGCAGAGGGCAGAAGATGGGCAAAGTTCAACGGTTTTGCTGCACGGGCTGCCATATGGATAACTTCGTTACCTTTGTTCCCATTGCCGATCATCAGCACACCGTCGGTATAGGCAAGTTGGGTTACAAGCGGTGCACGGAGCGGCCCCGCCGGAAACACTGCATTGTTCCCCAAGCCCCTAAGGCCATCCACTACCATCAAAGCATAGTCAATGAAGAGACGACGACTTTGGAAGCCGTCATCCATCAAAATAAAATTGCAGCCTTGCTGTTTTAAAAGTTTTGCTGCTTCCAACCGGTCGGTGGCTACGGCAACAAGTGCATGTCGGGCAAGAAGCAATGGTTCGTCACCGACTTCGCGCGCTTTATCCATTTGCGCGTCGACCAGATGGGCACTGCGAATTTCACCACCATAACCACGCGAAACAATGCCCGGATTAAGACCAAGTTTTTTGGCCGCTTCTGCAAGGCTGATAACAACGGGCGTTTTTCCCGTTCCACCAAGCGTAAAATTGCCGACACATAAAACCGGAAGGTCAATCACCGGAACATTTTCCCGTTCCATTCTACGGCGGGCAAAAAAACCGTAAATCCATGAAACCGGAAGTAAAAGCCAACGCATGACTTTCTGTTCATTCCACCAGAAGTCCGGCGCTTCACCAACCATGATTGGTATCCTGATGATGAAGCTTGGCCTGCATAATCAAAGGATCAATAAACGGGCGTAACACTTTTAATGTGCGTTCCAGTGCTCCGCTCATATTGGTGGCCGTGTCATAGGCCGCCTCGATCATTTCATAGCGTAACGGTTCATGTGTTAAAAGTGTATTGAGCTGGACAGCCAATTGCGTGGCATCTTCAACGACTCTCGCCGCATTATTGGCAAAAAATACATCGAATGTATCTTTGAAATTTTCCACATGCGGGCCTGTCAGGATAGCTGACCCCAAAAGCGCCGGTTCAAGCGGATTGTGCCCTCCGGTTTCCGTTAAAGATTTGCCGATAAAGGATACTTTTGCAAGTTGCAAAAACACTCCCATTTCACCAATCGTATCAACGAGTATAATATCGGTATCCTCATCGGGCATCCGTTTTTCACTGTGTCGAATAACGTGAAGGGACTTCTTTTCAAGTTCTTCCATGATCGCGTCAGCCCGTTCGGGGTGACGGGGCACAATGATTGTCAAAAGATTGGGTAGCCGTGTTTTTAAAGCGATATGAACTTCGGCAGCAATATTTTCTTCACCCTCATGGGTGGAAATCGCCGCCCAAACCAGCCGGTTATGCAGACTTTCCCGATATTGCATTAACAGATTTTTGTCGGCTTCCGGTGCAATATCCGCTTTCAGATTTCCTGAAACCGCAACTGTTTTGACGCCGAGCGCATGATATTGTTCGGCATCACTTTCGCTTTGACCAATGGCAGCATCAATCTGCCTGAAAATATGCGAAGCGAGAGCCGGCCGTTTTTGCCATGAATGGAATGAACGAGCGGACATATGTGCATTCACCATAACTTGCGGGATATGACGGCGCGCAAGCCCGTTGATTCGTAAGGGCCAGATTTCGGATTCGCAGACAAGTGCCAGATCGGGTTTCCAATGGTCAAGAAATCTTCTGATTGCCGGTTTAACATCAAGTGGTGCAAACTGGTGGATAACGCGACTGCCAAAGCGGTTTTCAATGAGACTTGCAGATGTAACAGTGCCGGTTGTCAAAAGAACATTGATATGAAGCTGCAAAATACGCTCGATCAGAGGAACCAGTGCCAGCGTTTCCCCGACACTTGCCGCATGAAGCCAGATAAGCGGCCCTTCAGGGCGCTTTTTATTGGTACGCCCCATACGTTCGCGTTTGCGGTGCGGGTCTTCCTTGCCGCGTGCGGCCCTTATCGACAGATAGAACGGAACGAGTGGACTAATCAGGCCGCCTGCCATGCGATAAAGATATAGCGCTGTGCGAGCCTTGAATTCCTTCATAGTGCTCCCCCCTATTTTCTTTCTTTGAGGCGTTTTTCTGCCTCGTCGGTCAGACGGTTCATTATATCAGAAAGTTCGATGCGTTTTTGTTCCATAAGGTCTTCATCTGCATCTTCCGGCACATAGAACGCATCTCCCATAAGAAATATAGAATGTCCAAAAGGGAGCGGAATTACGGTTTTGTCCCATGTTTTTTCGAGAATTTTCACGTGTGAAAAAGAATATATATAGGGAATAATGGGGCGACCGGAAATTTTTGCCAGTAAAATAATGCCTTTTCCGGCTTCCCGCGCTTTTCCATGGGCAATATCGGCAATCATTGCCGCTGTTTTACCTTCTTGCAATGCACGTTTCAATGTAAGAAGTGCCCGTGCACCGCCTTTGTCGGTATTCTGGTGCTTGGATCGCCCGCCCGAACCGCGCACTGTTTCAAGTCCCAGTTTTTCGCCGACTCTTGCATTGATTTCGGCATCGGCAGAGCGGGAAAACATGGCAATGATATGTTCTTTTTTAGGGCGCAAGAACGGCCCCATAATATGGCGCCCGTGCCAGAAAGTGATGATAAAAGGATTGTAGGCATCATGGGCTTTTTGCGGGTCATCAGAACCTTTAAGCCGTGGATTGGTCCAATAAACCAGCCGCAAATAATTGGCCATCAGTGACACGACAATCGCTTTGGTGACGCGTGCATTCATCAAAGGATAGCGAATTTTGCGCCATAAGCGGTTTAAAATGCCCGATTTTTTCTTCTTTTTTTGCTCAGTCATTCAATTGTCGAACCGATCACTTTTAACACGGACGGTCGCAACCCTCTTGTTGGAAGACAAACACAGCCTGCAAAGGCGTTTCGAGAGCGCCTTTGCCTGATACGAGTGCATTGTCATACTCTCCTGTCAAGATCAAGAGAAGCCAACCGAATGCACTACCGAGAATATAAAAATGCTTCAAAAAGCGTTAAAATTATAGTGTTTCGTTTCAAAACTGGCAAATAGCTATTTGCTGTCGGAATGTTCAGGATCCAGCAAGCGGTGAAGGTGAACAATGAAATAACGTTGCAATGCATTATCGACGCTCGATTGGGCTTTTGCCCGCCATGCGGCCTCGGCCGACTTATAATCAGGAAAAATTCCTACAATATCTAGTTTATCGAGATCACGAAATTCATTGCTATCAAGGTTTTTTAATTCTCCACCAAAGACCAGATGCAATAATTGTTTCGGTTCACCTGTCGTGCTCATATATACCTCCTGTTATTGCCTTACCCGTATCCGGATTCCGGAAGGATTACCGCAATCGGGTTTTTCGGACAATATCTACCATGTTATCAAGCCGACCTTTGATACATGCAATCAAAAAATCGTGTTCATAGGGCAGATTTCCGTAAACGGGAGGCACGTTATTGAAGTCCTGTATCAAACCGCCACATTCCTGCAAAATAAGATCAGCAGCAGCAATATCCCAATCATGGCTCTCGGGCTTTATCAGGACGATGTCTATTTTGCCTTCGGCAGCAAGTGCAATACGATAGGCAAGAGAGGGGAGATAATGTGCAAAATTGACCTTTGATTTGAAGGTTTCCGGTAACTTTGCTTCAAATTTTCCGGTTGCAGAAACAACGAGTTTCCCCTCATGCCCTTCAAGAAGCGGAAGCTTATTGCCATTAAGACTGGCACCTTTGCCACGTTCCGCCTTGTAGACAGAACGGGTTGCAGGGCAATCAAGAACGCCGACTTGCGAAATTCCCTCTTCGATCACTGCCACCGATACACACCAATGATGGGAGCCGGAAAGAAAGCCGCGTGTTCCGTCAATCGGATCGACCACAAAATATCTTTGATAGTGCCTGTCCGGACGTTCGTCTTTGGTTTCTTCGGAAATCCAGCCATAATCGGGGCGGGCGGCCAATAAGAGTTCTTTGAGAACTTTATCGGCAGCAAAATCGGCTTCGCTTACCGGTGAATTTCCGGGTTTGATCCAGACTTTCGGATCCCGACCGAAATAGCTGAATGCTGTTTTCCCTGCTTGTCGAGCAGCATTGCTGATAAGCTCCAGATCTTCGGAATTGGTCGTATTATTTGCCTGCAAGGGTCATTCCTTCAATCAACAGAGTGGGGGCTGCCGTGCCATAGCGGCGGTCAATGTCGCTTGCCGGTGTCAGATGTGACAACATATCAATGAGATTGGAACCGAGAGTGACTTCACTTACCGGATAGGCAAGTTCACCATTTTCAATCCAGAACCCCGATGCACCACGGCTATATTGACCGGTCACAAGATCAACGCCATGGCCGAAGAGTTCGGTTACGTAAAAACCGGTTTTGATTGCCTTCATCATATCTTCAGGTGTCTGATTTCCCGGTTCAATTGCAAAATTGGTGCTTGCCGGTTGCACAGAAGAAGCCGAGCGTACCCCGTGCCCATTGGTTTGAAGGTGAAGTTCACGTGCGACGGATGATGATAGAAACCAGTGTTCGAGAACGCCATTCTCGATAATATTCAAGGCCATTCCTTCCACACCTTCCCCGTCAAAGGGGCGGGAAGCATTTCCGCGCTTTTTCAATGGCTGATCGGTTATGGTAATTGTCGGCTTCATAATTTGTTCGCCCATGCGATTTTGCAACAGGCTGGTTTTACGTGCAACAGCAGCACCATTCACCATTGAAGCAATGTGTCCGGCAATGCCGCGTGCCATTCTCGGCTCGAAAATAACATTGACAGTTCCGGTTTTCGGCTTTTGCGCATTCAATCGTCTCACCGCACGCTCGCCGGCATTTTTCCCGATTTTTGTTGTTTTATCTAGGTCTTCATGGTGAAGAGCTGTCGTGTAATCATAGTCACGTTCCATTGCCGTTCCTTCACCGGCAAGTGCGCTGCATGAATAAGAAAAACGGCTTGATTGATAGCTACCGCAAAATCCGTCGCTGGTGACAAGAACCAGTCCGCCGCTACCATAGGCAGATGTTGCACCACCGGAATTTGTAACACCCTTGACCGATAGGGAAGCATTTTCGATTTCGAGAGCTTCTTCTGTCAGACGTTCGCTATCCGGAACAAATGGATCATAAAGATCAAGATCTTTGGGATTTTTCACAAGGAGAGAGCGGTCAGCCAAACCTTCAAAAGGATTTTCAGGCGAAACTTTAGCCATGGCAACCGCACGTTCTGCGAGACTTGCCGGATCTGCCGAAAGATTGGCCGAAATGCTTGCAACTTTTTTGCCGACAAACACGCGCAATGAAAAGTCATCATTTTCGGAAGCTTCGGTTGCTTCCACTTTTCCAAGCCTTACCGATACACTAACCGAACGCGAGCGAATGATGACCGCATCAGCACTGTCGGCGCCGGCTTTGCGCGCAGCCTCTACAAGGGCAGACGCTTTATCAATTTGGCTGTTGTGAACCATAGAAGATTCCTCTTAATCATTTCGCTCAAGATTTATAAAAACTTGCGCAATAAAACTCAATTCTTTTCATAAAATATATATGAAGAAGTCTGCCGAGCCTATTTCAAGTGACAAAAATTGGAAAACGTTTTGAACAAACCCGTTTTTTCAACAAACAGGCATTAACCTTTTAGAGGGGCGGCGGTTTTTTCATAAAGCCCGCCGGTATTATTTAAAATTTCCGGTTTTGAACGGTTTTGCCGGTCGAAAGAAGGAAGCTTCTTCCATAAGCCGGAAGATAGAGCCTCTGACTGGTACAAGACCTTATACGGGAAGATATTTTGAAAATGGCGTCAAAGGCAGTGATGAATGATACGCGTTTGGATTGGAAAATATATTGCGGTTTTTGGGGATTCGATGTCGATTTTAAGAAACCGGCATCGAACAATTCATTTTAACCTTTGGATGGCCCGATCACCAATAAAGCAGGTTCCGGACGAAGCAGCTTTTCAGCAATCGCTTTTATTTGTTCACGCGTTACAGCATTGATAAGTGCCTGACGTTTTTCAATATAATCTATCGGCAAATTTTCATCCTGTAGGCCGACAAGTGTTGCGGCAATGTCGGAAGATGATCCCATATTCTGCACAGCATAGGAACCGATGACATAGCTCTTGGCATCTTCAAGTTCCTGTTCACTCACCCCGTCGTCGGCCATTTTTTTGACTTCATTGCGAATTGTAGCGAGCGTTTTTTGTGCCTCGCTTGAACGTGTGCCGGTCGAGACAGCCAAGGCTGCCGAATGTTCATAAAGCATGAGTGAAGAACCGACCGTGTAGGCAAGGCCGCGTTTTTCACGGACTTCCGAGAACAGACGCGATGTGAGCCCCGGCCCGCCCAGAATATAATTCATGAGATAAGCAGCAAAAAATTGAGGATCATTACGTTTGACACCGGGGTAAACAAGCATCAGGGATGTTTGCGGCAAATCATAATTGACATTGGCCATACCGCCGAGATTGAGCTTGGCTTCTTCTATTTTTTGAAGGTCTGCTTTTTCCGGCAGAGCACCGAATATTTTGTCGATTATTGTTGCCGCTTCTTCCGCCTTCACCGGCCCGACAATGCCGATATGAATATTGTCGCGGGCAAACATGGCATGATGTGCTTTAAGAAGATCGTCACGACTTATAGTGCCTAATGTTTCCGGTGTTCCTTCTCCCTTTTTTGAATAAGGATGTTTGCCATAAATCAATGTCAAAAGACGGTTCTGAGCAATGGTCTTCGGGTCTTTTTCGGAAGCTTTAAGCTCGGCAACCAGTTGTTCGCGGATACGCTCGATCGCTTCGTTATCAAAGCGCGGCTTTTGAACAGCAAGAGCCAGCAAATTGATAGCCTCGTTTCTTTTATCGGCGAGCATTTTCATGTTTCCGCGCATCCGGTCGCGATTAACCGAAAATGCCATTTCAGCACCGAGATCATCAAGACGCCCCTGAAATGCTTGTGAGTCGAGATCACCGGCACCTTCGTCAAAAAGGCCTGTCATCAAATTTGCCAAACCTTCTTTGCCTTCAGGATCCTGCGTTGTTCCCCCGCCAATAGAAAATTGTATGGAAACAACCGGTACAGTATTGTCTTCCACAAGCCAGCCGTGAAGGCCTTTTTTCGACGTTACATTTTCGATGTTCAACGCACCGGCAACGGATACGCCCAATCCGAGACTTAAAAATAGTGAAAAAGCAAGGATCGAGGCACGATGGAAAATATGCGGTTTCTTGTTCATAGCGACCCTCATTTGCTTTTCTTTTGTTGGTTTACGTCGTGTGGCAGGGCTTCGTGAACGGGCGGCAACAAATAGCTGGTTACGCTTTTGTCCGTATCAAGATAACGGTTGGCAACGGCTTTGATATCGTCTGTCGTCACTTCCTTCAGCCGCTCCGGCCAATGGGTAACATCATCAATATTCATGCCGACGGAAAGGGAACTTCCGTATATTTGTGCGAGACCGGCCGGACTATCGAGAGAGAATATCATATTCTTGATAAAACGATTGCGCGCCTGATCGAGCTCGGTTTTAGTGACGCCATTCTTGCGAATATCTGCAATTTCATCGGCAATTTGTTGTTGGACATCGTCGAGGCTTGCCTCGCCGCGAGGCATTCCATAGAGGTAAAACAAACCGTCATCAACAGCATTGCCGCTATAATTGGCACCGACAGATGCTGCCGACCCGTTTTTGACAACCAGCTTCTGGTAAAGCCGTCCCCGTGGTGCGCCTCCTAAAATTTCACCAAGCAAATCAAGTGCTTCGGCTTCATTTTTGACTTTTGTATTATGGTAGGAGGGAACCACCCACATTTTCTGGAAACTCGGTTCACTCACCCGCGGGTCATGCATTGTCACAGTGCGAAGTGTTCTTTTTTCCGGTTCTTGCGGGCGGATACGCGGGCCGATTTCAGAACGAACCGGCAATTTTCCGTAAATGTCGGAAGCCATTTCGCGCACTTTTTCCGCTGTAACATCGCCCGATATAATAAGCGTTGCGTTATTCGGGGTGTAATATTTATTGTAAAAATCAATCGCATCATCACGTGTCAACTTTTCCATTTCCTGTTTCCACCCGATAACAGGATTATGGTAGGGGCTGTTCATGAATAATGTTGCCCGCGTTTCTTCGGCAAGTATGGCATCAGGGCTGTTGTCGGTGCGCATCCGCCGTTCTTCGATAATAACATTTCTTTCAGGCGCGATCACGTCATCCGTTAAAACCAGATTTTCCATCCGGTCTGCTTCAAACTTCATAATTGTTTCGAGATAATCGGAAGCAACGCTTTGATAGTAACCGGTATAGTCATAGGACGTGAATGCATTTTCTTCCCCACCGATTCTGGCAATGAATTTGGAAAATTCACCGTCTTTATGGGTGGCAGTGCCTTTAAACATCAAATGTTCGAGAAAATGGGCAATACCGGTATGTCCCTTCGGCTCGTCGGCCGAACCGACATGATACCAGATCATCTGTGTAACAACCGGCGCCCGATGATTTTCGATCACAACAACTTGAAGTCCATTTTTCAAGGTAAAACTTTGCGTTGGACCGGATTTTGTAATTTCAGGAAGATCAGTTTTGTCTGAAGCTGTCATTTGTTGCTCCGTCGGATTTTTCCCGCTGGTCTCTTCGGCATAAAGGGGAAAAAGCGCGCTTGTAGACAAAAGAACGCCGAACGTCGCTTTTAAAACCGTTTTTCTCATCAATTCAGGCACAGGCAAAACCTCTCTCGGCTGTTTCATCACAATTGTAACATATAGATATAAATAATTGTGCCACCATAATGACGCTCATCGTCAAGCTTAAAAATTTCCGGTAAACGAATTGTGGCCTCTTTGGTCTCTTCAAGTACAAAAAGCGCACCATTTTTAACCCAGTGGCCATCAACAGCGGCAGAAAAAGCTTGTTCGCCGAGGCCACGGCCATAAGGCGGGTCGGCAAACACAATGTCGAACGGCTGCATCGTTCCGATCTGCCCCAAACGGGTCGCATCGCGGCGCAACAGGCGGGTAACACCCTGTAACCCGAAGGCTTCGATATTTTTATGGATTAATCCGCGCCCTTCAACCGATTGCTCGACAAAAGTGCAGGTTTCCGCACCACGCGAAAGCGCTTCAATGCCGAGCGCACCGGTTCCCGAAAACAGATCAAGCACGCGCTTGCCATTCCAGAAATTATCTTGACGCGATCCCAGAATATTGAACAGGCTTTCACGCGTGCGGTCGGTTGTCGGGCGGATTGCCTGACCGGCAGGCGTTGCAAGATGGCGTCCGGAAAATTTACCGCCGACGACCCGCACTCGCTCCTCCATCCGGTCGACCGGAACGTTGGCTGCCGGTACGCCCATTTCCTTTTGTGCCGCCCTTACGATCTAAAAATTTGCCGGTTTTTGCAGGCTTACCGGCAAAGGCTTTTTTAACGCCGCGGTCATTTTTGGAGGAAAATGGTCTTTCAGACCGATTTCCGGAAAAATGTGCCGAACTTCTTTGTTCTACCCCATCGGAATTTTCCGATTTGTAATGGCGGCGCGGAAAGCCGAAACCACCTTCGCTACTCTTTGAAGAACTGTGATATTTTCTTTCAGAGCGATCAAATTTTCTTTCCGGCCGATCAAAGTCCTGATTTTTAGAAAATTTCCGTTCCGTAAGATATTTTCTTGGTGGTCTTCCGGCAGCCGGGGAAGATTTATGGCGAAAGGATTTCTTTTCACCTGCAAATTCGTGATTGTGCCCGTGATCGGGGCTATCGTTTTCCGATCGTCTATAAGTTCCGGTTTTCGGATAATCCCTGTTGTTCCGATAGCCTGTCGGGCCTTCGGGGTCTTCCGACGAGCGCTCTTTACGGAATTTCCGTTTGAAATCGGGTTTGCGGGCCGATTTATCGAAATGTTTTTCACGGCGGTCAAAATGTGTGTCGCTCTCGCTTTGCGAAGCACGATGCGGATGACGGCGAGCGGCTCTCTCTTCAAAGCCGTTATCATTTCTTTCCTGTTCATCTCTCATCCGCCAGAATTTCTTATGCGCGGTTTGAGGGCGGGCGCCGGGAGCCATCCAGACATTGGAACTGCGCAATCGCTGAGGTTCGGCTTCGGGCTTTTTCTCGAAAGCTTTTTTAAAGGGTGCAGATTTACTGCCGAATTTACCGCCCCGTTTATTGAAACTGTCCGGCCTTGTTGAAAGCTGGTCGCGGCCACGTTCGGCAAAATCGGCTTTTTTCCAACGTTTGTAAAAACGGGGGGCTTCCGGTGTTGAAGAAATCCAGCCGTCATCCGAAACAGCCGGTTTTTCGCGCGGCTTTTGTTCACCAACGACAGGCGCATTGGAAAACGGTTTCAAAATCGGCAAATCGAAATCGGCATTAGCCTCTTCGATAAGGCGTTCGCCCAACTGGTCGCGCAATGTGCGGCCTTTGAGTTCCCGCACCGCACCTTCTTCAAGGTCGGCAAGCTGGAAGGGACCGAAAGAGATGCGGATAAGACGTGTGACGGTCAGTCCCAGAGCGCCCAGAATATTCTTGACCTCGCGGTTTTTACCTTCTCGTAAAGCCACTGTCAGCCAGACATTCGTTCCTTGTTCTCGTTCAAGGGTTGCTTCTACAGCCCCATAAAAAATACCGTCTATGGCAATACCGTCTTTCAATGTGTCAAGATCGGCTTGCGTGACTTTGCCGTGTGCACGAACACGATATTTGCGCACCCAACCGGTTGACGGTAATTCGAGAACACGGGCAAGCCCTCCGTCATTTGTGAGAAGCAGCAAGCCTTCTGTGTTAATATCGAGCCGTCCGACCGAAAGAACGCGCGGCATTCCCTCTGGCAAGCTGTCAAATACCGTAGGACGACCTTCCGGATCACGGTTGGTTGTCACCAGTCCGGCGCGTTTGTGGTAAAGCCAGACGCGGGTGCGCTCAATGGGGGGCAAGGGTTTGCCATCAACGGTAATCGCATCTGTGCGTTTGACATTGAATGCAGGCGTATCAAGAACTTTACCGTTAACCGCAATACGCCCTGCTGCAATCATGGTTTCAGCGTCACGCCGTGATGCAATTCCGGCGCGTGCCAATCTTTTGGCAATACGTTCGCTGCCATCGCTTTCTTCGGGGGTCTTTTCCCTTGACTGTTTGGGGGCTTTCTTTCCACGCGGGTCGAAATTATTTCTTGTATCCCCCCGGTCATTTTGCGGTTTCTTATTGCCGCGATCATATGTCATCTCACATTATCCTTTAGAAGCACCGGGGCGCATTGTTCATTTTTAACCGCTCTAGCTTATTTTTTTCTGATATGGAATCTCTTTCATCAGGTGTTTTCTGCTAAACTGTCATAAATGACATAAATGGTCGATAAAATCCAATTGTTCCGGAGCTTCAGGCGACTGAAAGGCAAAAATGACAAAAACGCCAATGGAAATAGCTTTTGATGAAGCCTTGATTGCAAATACCAACGACGAAGTGCCGGTCGGTGCTGTTATTACCAAAGCGGGTAAAATCATCGCCAAGGCTTCCAACCTGACGCATAGGAATTTCGATCCGACAGGTCATGCGGAGATACGGGTTATTCGTATGGCGTGCGAGGCGCTTCAAAGCGAGCGATTGATAGATTGCGATCTTTATGTGACTTTGGAGCCCTGTACAATGTGCGCGGCTGCCATATCTTTTGCACGTATAAGGCGACTTTATTTTGCCGCAGGCGACGAAAAAGGCGGCGCGGTTGAACATGGTGTGCGCTTTTATCATCAGGCAACTTGTCATCATCGGCCGGAGTTTTATTCCGGTTTGGGTGAAAGACGGGCGTCCCTGTTGCTCAAGAATTTTTTTGCAGGAAAAAGGGAAGAATGATGAAAACAGTAAAATTCCCGAACGGTTCGCTCGTGCCCGCTTTAGGACAGGGAACATGGGGTATGGGCGAGGGAATAGCCCCCGTCGAAGCGGAAGCCGATTCTTTGCGTGCCGGTCTTGATCTGGGATTGAGGCTTATTGATACGGCCGAAATGTATGGAAACGGCGGATCCGAAAGAGTGGTTGGTGAAGCTCTTGTCGGGCGACGTGACGATGCCTTTGTTGTTTCAAAAGTTTTGCCAAGTCATGCTTCACGGAAAGGGACGATTGCTGCGTGCGAACGCAGCCTTAAAAATTTAAAAATCGAAAAAATAGACCTTTATCTTCTTCATTGGCAAAGCAGTATTCCTTTGAGCGAAACGGTGGAAGCTTTTGAACAACTTGTCGAACAAGGAAAAATCGGTTCCTGGGGTGTTAGCAATTTCGATACCGCACTCATGCAGAAACTCGAAGCTGTTTCGCTGAAGGGTCACATTGCAACAGACCAGATACTTTATAATCTGTCGCGTCGCGGGCCGGAATTCGACCTTATACCGTGGTGTGAAAAACGTGATATTCCGGTTATGGCCTATGCGCCGATCGAACAGGGGCGCATCATGAAAAACCGTGATCTGATCGCGCTTGCGGCAGAACTCGATATTGCCCCGTCTGTTCTTGCTCTGGCGTGGGTAATCCGCAATCCGCTGATGATTGCTATCCCGAAAACCTCGTCAATTAAACATTTGCGTGAAAACGTCAAAGCACTTGATCTCGCACTCGACAGGAATGTTTTAGAGCGACTTGATAAAATATTTTTGCCACCATCACAGAAACACCCGCTTGAGGTTATCTGAGAAACGTAAAAAAACTCTGTTTGAAAGCCGAATGTTTGAAACAAGCGGGTGGTGAGCGTTCAGAAAGACTGGACAACAGGAATGGCTGTTTTTTTGGCCTCTTGAAGCGAAGAAGAAGGGAAAAATCGCGAAGTTGACGAGAGAAACACTTATTTTAGAAAGTCCAACCTGTTCCTGAACACTTTGTTTGCTTGCCGGTTGGTTTGGTTTCCGGTCGGCTTGGTTGCCGGTCGGTTTTGTTGCCGGTTGGTTTGCTTGCTGGTTGGTTTGCTTGCTGGCCGGCTTGGTTGCCGTTCGGTTTGCTTGATAGTCGGTTTGGAAGCTCCAAAAGAAATCCACATTGATTGAAAATTGACTTAACGGGCAATTGAAACAAGTGAATGAATTGAATAAAGAACGCTATTTTTATCTCGTGTGTCTCGAATAAAAATGAACGACGAGACCTTCGCCCAAGGCGAGTTTGGAGGTTGCCCGAATAGCCGCATTTATCGAGACAAACAAGTCATTATATACATAGATTGCTATAGCCGTTTGATAGGGCGAAAAGTTTCAATCCGGTACTGGCTCTACTATTGCGTACACGTTTGGAGCTTTTTCACATTGCCAATGCAACAGTCGATGTAACAGTCGATATAACCGTCGATCTAACATGTAACGGGTGAGGTCAATGTAAAATGCGTTGAAAGGAGCAATGGGGCATGTAACGGGAGGCTAAGACAGTATAAAAAAACGGAATGACTTGGCTGAAGCTACAGCCAGCGAACGGACAGTCTTCATACCTTTCAAGCAAAATCAAACTCTCGCCCTATCGGGAAAACCGGGGTGTTTTCACAAAAGAATAAACTGTTCAAGAACAGGAGCATTGCCTTGATATTTAGAAAGGCCACCAGCTCTTTTTGCCAGAAGTTTCCTTCATGGCTTTCTTTCTCTCGCGTTCTTTCTTCGCTTCGTCTTCACCTTTATCCCCAACTGGTGCCGATGCCGCCGGTTGGCGATAGCTTAACGGAGGTTCACTCAGATATTTGCGTGTGGTGGATGAACCGCCTTCATTTTCTTTTTTGCGGCGTAAATATTCGGCACGCTGTTCCTTGTCATTATTCACCTGCTCGTTACGGTGGATGCCGTTCAACCAATCACTCGAACCGGTCGATTTCGTTTCTTTGCCGCTATCGGGAACGATGGGTGAGACATAGTTCGGGTTATTCTGGTTGGCCGTTGCTTCATCGCGCAATCTCTGGCGTTTCTGTTCCGGCGATTCCGGCCAATCAGGTGTACCTGTCTGGGCAACATTGGTTTGTGGTTGGGGAAGAACGCCCTTTGTACCGGGGGCAGGGCGAACCAGTTCCGGACGGGGCTTTGTGTCAACCTGATTCCGGTTATTATTCGATCTGATTGATGCAATATTTGAAAAATCGTCGATCAACTGTTTTCCGGTTGATTTGTCCGTTCCATAGGTCGGGCTGGAAACACCGCACCCCGTCAGCATAAGACCGGCCGTAACCATACCCGTTACAATAATTGCTACTTCGCGTTTTTTCACTGCTAATCCGTCTTCCCGGCTGTGCCGCCAAAAATTGCTTTTACTATTCCACCCTCAGGCAGATCACGACCATTTTTTGTGCCACTTGTCGGCACTTATAAACCAAACCCTTATCATGAGATGTACCTTCACGGCAATCCCCAGCAACCAGGAAGTAGTGAAGTTCACTCAAGAGACAATCTTTACTGGCAAAGACGAAAACTTTGCCAGTATTTTTTCGTCAGATCAGATTTTGCCAAGTGCATGAAGTTCATGCAAAGCGGCAGCATCGCGCGCCGATACATCCGGATAATCGGGATCACTTCCGACATCTTGTGTGTAACGCCAGGAGCGTGCACATTTCGTCCCTTCGGCTTTATGAAATTCCACAGCAACACCCTTGACATCATCAAGCCTGAAAGCGTCTTTCGGGGCTTCGGCATTGGTAATGACAATATCGCTGGTTATAGAAATTTCAGCCATATCCATACCCTCTACCGCTTCCAGCAAGTCGAGATCCGAAATATAGACAACAGGGGCTGCTTCCAGAGAAGAGCCGATATGTTTTTCTGCCCGTTCAAGTTCCAATGCACCTGTGACAACTTTACGAACCTGACGGATTTTGCGCCAACGTTCATTCAGTTCATTGTCACACCAGCTATCGGGTGTCTTGCGGAATTGCTCGAAGTGAACCGATTTGCTTTCCGGATGACGTTCAAGCCAGGCTTCTTCCATTGTGAATGGCAGCATCGGCGCAAGCCATGTGACCATGCGTTCAAAAATTTCACGTACAACATGGATGGCGGATTTGCGTTTTATAGAAGAAGGCGCATCGCAATAAAGCGAATCTTTGCGAATATCGAAATAGAAGGCCGAGAGGTCAACGATCGAAAAATCAAGCAAAGCGCGGGTAATGCGTTTGAAATCAAACCCATCATAGGCATCATTAACGAGCCTGTCCAACTCGTAAAGGCGATGCAGCATGAACTTTTCAAGATCGGGCATGGCTTCATAAGCGATATTTTCGCCTTCGTCATAGGCGAGTGTGCCAAGCATCCAGCGGATAACATTGCGGAGTTTCCGATAGGAATCGACATTGGTCTGGATGATATTTCTTCCCAGACGCTGGTCTTCCCAATAGTCGGTTGTCATAACCCAAAGGCGCAAAATGTCGGCACCCGAACTATTGATGACATCCTGAGGTGCTACGGTGTTACCCAATGATTTCGACATTTTCTTGCCTTGTTCATCGAGCGTAAACCCGTGGGTTAGAACGGTATTATAAGGAGCTCTTCCGCGCGTTCCGCAGCTTTCAAGCATTGACGAGTGGAACCAGCCGCGGTGTTGATCCGAGCCTTCAAGATAAAGATCGGCAGGCCATTTCAAATCGGGGCGATCTTCAAGAGTAAACACATGCGTACAACCCGAATCGAACCAGACATCGAGAATGTCATGAACCGGTTGCCAATCCTCTTTGGCATGTTCACCCAGAAAACGCTCTCTCGCACCTTCCTTGAACCATGCGTCGGCACCTTCTTTTTCAAAAGCCTCGACAATACGCTTGTTAACCGCTTCGTCTTTGAGAATTTCACCATTTTCTTTAACGAAAATTGCAATGGGAACACCCCATGCACGTTGACGCGATAATACCCAGTCAGGGCGATCTTCCATCATTGCGCCGATACGGTTCTGTCCTGCCGGCGGAACGAAACGTGTATCGTGAACAGCTTTGAGGGCACGCTCGCGCAATGTTGTACCGTCAGAGAGTTTCTTGTCCATATAGACAAACCATTGCGGTGTGTTGCGGAAGATAACAGGTTTTTTCGACCGCCAGCTATGCGGGTAAGAGTGTTTGATACGCCCGCGGGCAAACAACATATCTTTTTCAATCAACAGGGCGATAACGGTTTTATTGGCGTCGCCATATTTACCATTATCATCAATGACGCGTGAAGCACCGCCTTCGCGATCGGGGCCGAAACCGGGAGCGTCTTTGGTATAATATCCGGCATCATCAACCGGAAAGGGGATGGATGAATCAATGCCGAGCGCTTCAATTTTTCCTTTATTGGCAATCCACGCTTCAAAGTCTTCGCGCCCATGGCTTGGTGCTGTATGAACAAAACCGGTACCGGAATCCGCCGTTACATGGTCCCCGTCAAGTAGCGGAACTTTGAAAGCGTAATCATTGGCAAAACCTTTGAGCGGATGCGAAAGCAGCATCGTATCAAGCTCGGAAGGATTCAAAGGGCGAAGTTTTCTGAAAGTCAGTTTTGCTTTTTTTGCACTTTCTTCAGCCAATGCCTCGGCAAAGATCAGTTTTTCACCGGGCTTGGGGCCATAATCGTTTTCGGCATCCACAACCTGATAAAGCCCATAAGGAATACGCGAAGAATAGGCAACAGCACGGTTACCGGGAATTGTCCACGGTGTGGTTGTCCAGATAACAACAAAAGCCCCTGATAAATCATCGGCCTTGGCTTTCAAAACCGGAAATTTGACCCAGATTGTATCGGATTCAACATCGTGATATTCGACCTCCGCTTCTGCCAAAGCGGTTCTTTCGACAACCGACCACATAACGGGTTTGGAACCGCGATAAAGCTGGTCAGACATGGCAAATTTCATCAATTCACCGGCAATGCGTGCCTCTGCATGGAAAGCCATCGTCGTATAAGGATTTTTGAAATCGCCGATAATGCCAAGCCGTTTGAATTCTTCCGACTGGATTTTAACCCAATGTTTGGCAAATTCCCGACATTCCTGACGGAATTCGTTAATCGGAACATCGTCTTTATTCTTGCCCTTTGCCCGATATTTTTCTTCGATCTTCCATTCGATCGGCAGGCCATGGCAATCCCAACCGGGTACATAATTGGCATTATAACCGCGCATCTGGAAAGAACGAACGATTGTATCTTTCAGAATTTTATTCAAAGCGTGCCCGATATGGATGTCTCCATTGGCATAGGGGGGGCCATCGTGCAACACGTAAAGCGGGCGATCAACCGCCTGTTTGCGTAGTGCATTATAGAGATCCATGTCTTCCCAGCGTTTGACAATTTCCGGTTCTTTTTGCGGCAGTCCCGCACGCATAGGAAAGTCTGTTTTAGGCAGATAAAGGGTTTTTGAATAATCCATGGCTTGGTCTTTATTTGACATATCGAAAATTCCCGTAGAACGTCACAGCTTTGAAATTACACTCTCCCGATCTTTCAAACCGTTGCACTTTTCAGGCAAGGGTAAAGATCGGGCTAATAATTCGCAACGTCCATAGGTCAGGATAACAATGACTCATGATGCATGGCTTTATCATGAGATGAAACAGAAAGAAAACTGAAAAATGGACAAAAAGAAAAGGCCCCGTAAAATACGGAGCCTTTCCAAAACAAAGTTCGTTTAAATTAGAACTTGTAAGCAACACCAACGCGGAAATCGTTGGTCTTGTAGTCAACATTGTACTTGACGTTGTTCTTGCTGTAGTCTTCGTCACCGAAGTCGGTGTAACGATATTCAGCACGAAGGATGATGTGGTCTGTCATAGCGTAGTCGAAACCAGCGCCGATTGTCCAACCGACGAGTGTGTCGCTATCGCTAGCCGAGTAACCAGGAATTACCTTGCCGTTAGAATCTTTTACACGGAAGTGCGAATCAACCTTGGCGTAAGCAACACCACCGGCGATGTAAGGCATCCAGCGGTCAACTGCATAACCGACACGAGCACGTGTAGAACCGGCCCACTGTTCTTTCAACTTGCCATTGAGGCTGAAAGCATTGTCGTTGTAAGAACGTTTGTCGTTCTCGTCCATGTCGCCCCATACCCAATCGGTATCAGCGCCGATAACGATGTTGTTGCCGAGGTCATAGTTATAACCGGCATAGATGCCACCGATGAAGCCTGACGGATCGGGTGAGAAACCCTGTCTACGACCCCAGTCACCTTTGTCATCTTTGTATTTGCCTTTAAGGTCTGTATCAGACCAGGAACCACCGATCTGGGCACCAGCATAGAAACCGGTCCAAGAGAAAGCAGGAGCTGCAACAACAGGAGCCGGCTCCTGATTTGCTACAACGTCAGCAGCTTGAGCTGCAGAAGCTGCTGTGAGAGCAGCTGCGGAAGCAGCGATAAGATATCTAATTTTCATTTTTATTCTCCAATGCAATAAAATGCCGTCTGAACTTATATAGTTTATCCGGATAAGAATTGCTGTAGCACGAAAGACACACCTCACAAAAACTGAATAAAAAACCTCAATAAAATGTGAAAGTGCTTGAAAAAACGGGGAAATTTAATGCAATCCATTTCGGCAAAATGATCTAAAACCCGTTTGATCGGGATCAAAAATCGTCAAAATGCTATGATTCGCAAATTCTCCGTTCTTTTCAAAACAGATAATTCATATGCCTGATATACTTTACGTAAAAGACACGCATTCGCGCTATATCAGCTTCTCTGAAAATTGGAAAGTTTATTTGAACGAGATAAAAAAAGCCCCACAGTTTTCTGCGGGGCTTTTTTTTGAATTCTTCAGAAAAGAATTAGAACTTGTAGGCAACGCCAACGCGAACATCGTTGGTCTTGTAATCTACATTATATTTGAAGTCCTTGTTGCCGTAGTCTTGGTCACCGAAGTCGGTGTAACGATATTCAGCACGAAGGATGATGTGGTCGGTCATGGCATAATCAACGCCGGCACCCAAAGTGTAGCCTGTCAAAGTATCGCTATCACTGACCTTGCTGTTACGAGCACCGGAGAACTTGGCATCCGAGTCGATCTTGGCATAAGCAACACCGCCAGCAAAGTAAGGCATCCAGCGATCCATTGCGTAGCCGATGCGAGCACGGGTAGAACCGGCCCATTTTTCTTTGATCTTGCCGCTAAGCTTGTATTCGCCCGCTTGATCTTTGAGGTAGGTCTTGCTGTCGCTTTCGTCCATATCGCCCCATACCCAGTCGGTATCGGCGCCAATTACGATGTTGTTGCCAAGGTCATAGTTGTAACCGGCATAAAGACCACCGATGAAACCTGACGGATCCGGCGAGAATGATTTACCGAAGCCTGCATAGTCCTTTACGTCGCTACGGCCTTTGATTTTCTGGTCTGTATCAGACCATGAACCACCGATTTGACCACCAGCATAGAAGCCGGTCCAGGAGAAAGCAGGAGCGGCAACAACCGGAGCCGGTTCCTGATTCATGACAACGTCAGCAGCTTGTGCGCTGGAAGCAGCGGTTAAAGCCAAAGCCGAAGCAGCAACGAGATATTTTATTTTCATTTGTTAACTCCACGCGAAATGTATTGCGATTGAGGTCAATATAGTTTGCGTGGGTATAAAGTCTGTAGCAAAAATACCACAACAAGTGGAATGCGCATTTTTTTGAGCCTTGAAGCCTATAAGCTCTTCATTATGGTAAACAAACGATAAAAAAACGCCGGAAAACCGGCGTTTTGTAATTTAAAAATGTGTTTTGCGAATCAGCTATGCGCAAAAATATCGACTTCGGGAAAGCCGATAAGGTCAAGTTCCGACCTTGACGGCAGAAACTCGAAACAAGATTTTGCCACACTTGCCCGACCATCGCGGATCAGCCTTGCTTCAAGAATCGCTTTTAACCGGTGAAGATAAAGAACGTCGGTTGCTGCATATTCGACTTGCGCCGACGACAGCTCGTCTGCCCCCCAATCCGATGATTGTTGCTGCTTTGAAATATTGATTTCAAGAAGTTCGGCGACCAGATCTTTCAAACCGTGCCGGTCGGTATAGGTACGGGTCAGTTTCGAGGCAATTTTTGTGCAGAAAACCGGTCTCGGCATAACGCCGAACGTCAAAGCCAATACGGCAAGATCGAAACGGCCAAAATGGAATATCTTGGTAATATCCGGATCTCTGAGGATTTTTACGAGATTTGGGGCAGTCTTTTGCCCCTTTGCAATCTGGATAACATCGGCAGTGCCATCACCCGGCGAAATCTGGACAACGCAGAGCCGGTCACGATGCGGTTGCAGTCCGAGAGTTTCAGTGTCAATGGCAACTTCCTTGACATTATAGTTTTTCAGGTCAGGCAAGTCGCCTTTGTGAACGCGTATTTTAGCCATTCTTATTGTCCTATTTATTTCCCAGGGCTGTTAAAATTCTGGCCCAGGAACGTTGTCCCTTATGGAATGATTTGAGATTGTATTTTTCATTAGGGGAATGGATGCGGTCATCGTCCAGACCGAAACCGACAAGCAATGATTCCATGCCGAGGAAAGATTGAAAATCACCGACAATCGGAATAGAGCCGCCCATGGCTGCAAGAATAGCCGGTTTGTTCCATTCTTCGGTCAAAGCTTTCTTGGCGAGCTGTACAAGAGCCGAATCATAGGCAAGGTTGATTGCCGGAGAAGCACCGTGGTCTTTGAATTCAACCGAACAGTCGGCCGGAATTTTGGAGCGGACATAATCACGGAATGATTTTCTGATTTTTGCCGGATCCTGTTTATGAACAAGTCTGAAGGAAATTTTTGCACTGGCTTTTGCAGCAATCACTGTTTTGAAGCCTTCTCCTTCGTAGCCGCCGCTAATGCCATTGACTTCGGCAGTCGGTCTTGCCCATGTCATTTCAAGAACAGTGCGCCCCTTTTCGCCTGCCGGTATCGACAAGCCCACAGGCCCTAAAAATTCCTTGGGGCCACGGTTAAGTGCATTCCACGATTTCAAAACAGCTTCCGGTGTTTCCTCAACTCCATCATAGAAACCTTCAAGGGTTACATGGCCGTTTTCATCGTGAAGGCAGGCAATAATCTTTGCAAGAATTTGAATCGGATTTGCCGCTGCACCACCAAAATGACCGGAATGGAGATCGCGATCGGCACCATGAATAATAATTTCTTCTCCGACCATGCCTCTTAGCGCTATAGAGATGGAAGGCGTGTCCGCATCCCACATAGTTGTGTCGCAGACAAGTGCATAATCGGCCTTCAATTCGTCTTTGTGGGCATGCAAAAATGGTTGTAGCGAGGGAGAGCCTGATTCCTCTTCCCCCTCGAACAGAATGGTAACGGCAACCGGAAGGCTACCGGTTTCATTTTTAAAAGCGCGACATGCTTCGACGAAAGTCATAAGCTGTCCCTTGTCATCGCCGGCACCGCGCGCGGCAATGACCTTTTCGCCATTGAGCTCTTTTATTTTCGGATCGAAAGGATCATCTTCCCAAAGGTTGAGCGGGTCAACCGGCTGCACATCATAATGGCCATAAAATAAAACGTGGGGTGCATCTTTTGTCGGTCCCGGATGATGGGCAACAACCATAGGATTTCCTGTGGTATCGCGACGCGAGGCTTCAAAACCGATCGATTTCAAATCATTGACCAGCCAATCGGCAGCTTTGCGACAATCTTCCCGATATTTCGGGTCGGTCGAAATAGAGGGAATGCGTAATAGCTCGAAGAGATGTTGCAGACTATTATCGAGATTTAAATCGAGACGGGATAAAACTTTATCAAGCATGGAATGCACCTGCGGTTCGTTGATTGAAAAACAACTTTAAGCCTCTCGAACCGATTTGCAAGCTGTTGACAATCAATTTTGGTTCGTTCGTTCTTATGACATCATATCGGGCACAATGTTTCAGCTTTTCGTATTTCCGGAACATTTTCCAGTCTTATCCCGACATTACCTTTGACAATGCGTGCAATAAAAACTCGAACGACCGGATTGGACAATTCGTTTTATAGCCTTTCCGCATTCGGGACAGGGTTCCCCTTCACGACCATAAACCGAAAACCGGTGTTGGAAATAGCCGAGCGAACCATCTGTATGGACGTAATCGCGTAAGGAAGAGCCACCCGCTTCAATTGCCTCGGCTATGACATCACGGATATTTTGTGCAAGCAATTCCGATTTTTTTCGCGCCGTTGCAGATTTTGCCCCTAATGTCGATGATTTGCGTTTAGGAGAAAGGTGACTTCGCCACAAAGCCTCGCAAACATAAATATTACCAAGTCCGGCAATGATGGTTTGATCGAGAAGTGCTGCTTTAAGAGGGGCTTTCCTATTTCGTAATTTCTCGTTGAGATAAGCTCCGGAAAGACCGTTTCCCGTAGGTTCGGGGCCTAAATGGGCCAATAATTTATGGTGTTCCAGCTCTGCGGTTTTTGTCAAAAGTATAAAACCGAACCGGCGCGGGTCATTATAAATAGCGTGTAACGATTGGCCGTCCGGTGTTTCTATCACCATTTCAAGATGGTCATGTACCGCGAGTTTATTTTTTTCGTGATAATAGGAACCAAGCGTCGTATTTTCAATTCGCCACGAACCGGACATACCCAAATGGCTGATAATGGTTTCATCACTATCAAGATGGATGAGGAGATATTTTGCCCGCCGTCCGAGGCCGATAATTTCGCGCCCGGTAAGGCGGGACTGAAAATTTTCAGGAAAAGGAAAACGCAAATCCGGCCGGTTTTGTTTAACGTTTATTATTTTCGCATGGGTGAAGCTTGGTTCAAGACCACGTCTTACAGTTTCAACTTCGGGAAGTTCGGGCATATTCGGCTGCTTTGCTTATCGTCGGGGATTTGTTTCAACCGTTCCAGTTCCGGCTTTAAATATTGTCGTTATCAAAATAATCTTCGGAAACGCTGTTTTTAAGGTCAAAAAAAATTTTCTTATGAAAAAAATGATGTTTTTAAATGACAGAAGGTCATATTTTTTTGAACAGAAATAAAAAATTTTGAAATCGCCCATTCGTGAAGTTTTATGGGACTTTGAACTGTCATCAGAAAGCCGGAGAATTTGATTGTTTGATCCTGTTTCAATTTTCTGGAAGACCGGTTGAAAAATTAACGGAATTTTAACGATGTTCTGTTAGTGTCAGATGACAATTAAATGTTATCTACTTGAAAAAGCACGATAACACACCTAAATTAGGTTCAATAGAGCGATGATTGACCACGGATGTACTGGCAGTCAACGCATAACGGAAGGTCGGGTTTTTCCCCGGCCTTTTTGTTGTTTTTAGCCCTGTTCAAAGACAGGCGTCGAATTTTTAGCAAAAGTCGAATTTTTAGCAAAAAACGGAATCCGTATTTTTCAAATCGGGCTTTGTTGAAAAAATGGGCTTAATTAAGCCCATTCACCTTTTCTGAAGACCGGAACTTTTTTCCCGTCAGCGGTGATGCCGTCAATATTGATTTCTCCCGACCCGATCATCCAGTCGATATGAATGAGACTTTTATTGCCACCCTGCTTTTCGATTTGTTTTTTTGAAAGCGCTGCGCCTTTCAAGAAACACTTTGAATAACATTGTCCAAGGGCGATATGGCAAGCGGCATTTTCATCAAACAATGTATTATAGAACAACAGGCCGCTTGCAGAAATCGGCGATGAATTGGGAACGAGTGCAACTTCACCCAAATGGCGGGCTCCTTCATCGGTATCGAGTATCTGTTGCAATACTTTTTCGCCCTTTGAAGCATGAGCTTCAACAATGCGCCCTTTTTCAAAACGCACTTTGATGTTGTCAATCAATGTTCCTTGATAGGATAGGGGCTTTGTCGAACTTACATAACCGTCAACCCGATGGGCGTGAGGAGTGGTAAACACCTCTTCGGTCGGGATGTTCGGGTTGCAGATAACGCCATTTTTTGCCTTTGAAGCGCCACCTTGCCATTCGTGCCCGTCAGCCAAACCGATTGTGAGATCTGTTCCGGGGCCACTATAATGAAGGGCGGAAAAGCGCTGGTCATTCAACCATTTTGCATGTTTTTTCAAATTGGCGTTATGATCTTTCCATGCACCGATTGCATCCGGCTTATCGACACGGGAAGCAGCAAATATCGCGTCGGCAAGTTTTTTTGTCGCTTCGATGATTGGTAAATCGGGAAAAACCACGGCCGCCCATGAGGGATTGGGATAGGAGACAATATTCCAGTTAATGTCAAAACCGGCAATTTTTTCGAGCGCCGGTTGGTAGGCAAGAGATGTAGCCTTATTGACGCGTGATACTTTGGCGGGATCTTCGTTAGAAAGAAGTGACGGATTGTCACCCGCAATAGCAAGTCGTGCCGCACCGTTTGCATAGGCTCTTGCCATGCCTTCATAAAGCCAGCTTGCGGCCTTATCGAAATTTTTGTCATCGGCATGTTTGAAACGGTCGAGTGTCATCTCTTCATCGCTGAAAATAGGGGTGACAACACCCGCACCGGCTTTATAAGCATGATGGGCGATGCGGCGCACAAGCGGAAGTGCCGCGAGCGGGCTTGTGAGAACGAGATCTTGACCTTTCTGCAGGTTGAGACCGACCTTGACAGCAACTTCGGCAAGCCGGTCAAGTTTTTGGGGATCGATAACAGATTGGTCTTCATTCATTGCGGGTGTTTCCTTTTACAATATAAATCGCGAAACGACGTGTTTTCGGGCAAATGATAATAGTTTTACCCGCGATGTCAAAGCCGCTTTGAAAACAGCAAGACTTGAAAAAACGGGGAAATTGGAACAATCGCCTATCATGACTTTCAAATCATGAGTGGTATTTGAATTTTTCGATAGACAGCACAGTTCCATTCATTAATATCTTTTGTTGAAAAATATTTTAATAAAACCAGAGGGAGAATAAAGTGAAACAGGATATATTGGTACTAAGCCCGCTAGGCGACCGCCAAATGGAAGACCTTGACAAGCGTTACCATTTGTTACGCGCGGATTTGGCCAAGGATAGTGCCGGTTTTATCGAAAAAAATGCAAAAGATTGTCGTGCGGTTATCAGTACCGGCAATATTGTTTTTGATAACAGGCTGATTTCAAAACTGCCACATGTCGGGCTTGTCGCCTGTGTGACGGCGGGGTTCGATCAGGTCAATCTCAAAGACCTGAAAGATCATAAAATCCGTTTAACCAATACGCCGGATGTATTGACCGATGACGTTGCCGATGTCGCGCTGATGTTGATGCTCGCCGCCCGTCGCAGACTTGTTTTTGGCGATCATTATGTGCGCTCCGGTGAGTGGGCAAAGAAAGGCCCGATGGCTCTTACAGAAACAACGGCCGGAAAACGCGCAGGTGTCGTCGGTCTCGGACGCATTGGACATGCAATAGCCAAACGGTTTGAAAGTTGCGGGCTGACAATCGGTTATTACGGTCGCCACAAAAAACCGGATATTGCTTACGAGTTTTTCCCCTCGCTTGTGGAACTTGCCAAATGGTCGGATATTCTGGTTGTTGCAGTAACCGGCGGCAAGGAAACCGAGAAGCTCATTTCCAAAGAGGTTATCGCAGCACTTGGAAACCGCGGTTCCCTTATCAATATTTCTCGCGGTACGGTTATTGATGAAGACGCCATGATTAAAGCCTTGCAAAATAAAGAATTGGAAACGGCCGGTCTTGATGTCTATCTTAACGAGCCTAATATCAATCCGGCATTTTATACGCTTGAAAATGTGGTTCTCTACCCCCATCACGGCAGTGGTACTGTTGAAACACGTGATAGAATGTCCGATCTTGTGGTGGAAAATGTCGATGCGTTTTTTGCCGACAAACCCTTGCCTTCAGAAGTGGCACTCTGACGCTTTGATAGCGGTTAAAAATGAAAAACAGTCTGTCGCCGGATAAGTCGAAAGCGCTTTTTATAAGCGCATTTTATCCAGTGATCGAGAAAAAGAAATCTTGATAAACGAGAGATAAGCACTGTAGTCCGTTACAGTGCTTATTTTATTTGATGGAAAGGTTGATTGCACAAGTTTTTGTCAGTTGAAAGCCGGTGGAAGGGCGTTTTGGAACGAACCGGTTTGAAGCAGAAAAATCACGTAAAATCCGGTTTGACAGTCTGCTCTACACATTCTAAAAATGCTCTAAAAAACTAATGGCACGTGTGTTCAACCATCGACAATTCATGGCTCTCGACCATCATTGAAAGCCACCGGTTTACGAAGTTGGGGCAGCGAGCACAATTTCTGTTACGATAATTCTGTTACGATAATAAGGTGTGCTATAACGATAATAAGTCGAGCGGCCAGTGCTTCCGGTTTTTCACTGTGTTTTCAGTTTTACCGGAATGGCTCTCTAAGCTTTTATGCTGAAGGTGGTAATCAGCCGCCAAGCTCCGACATGTGGCGGCTTAATCCGCAAATACCATCTTTTTCGATCGAAAATTCATGCCCCTTTGGCTTGCTGTCGATTGCTTTCAGGATAAGTTCGGTGAGTTTTTCATCACTTTCCGAGCTTCTGATGGCTTCACGCAATTCGACCATGCCGGATTGCCCCATGCAAGGGTAAAGTTTGCCTGTCGAACCGATGCGCACACGATTGCAAGAAGCACAGAAATCACAAGAAAGCGGGGTAATGAAACCAAGTCTGCCACCCGTTTCCTTGACTGTTACGTAACGGGCAGGGCCGCCTGAACAATGGGCATCCGGAACCAATGTCCAGCGTTGTTCGAGACTTTTGCGCAAAGCACCGAGTGAAAGGAAGGTTTCATAACGGTCATGACCGGTATAGCCCATTGGCATCTCTTCAATGACTGTCAAATCCATACCGCGCCCATGGGCAAAACGGATAAGATCGTCAACTTCACCGAGAAAGCCGCCACGCATGGCAACAGCGTTCAATTTAACTTTCAATCCGGCTTTTTGTGCCGCATCAATACCGGCAAGCACATGGGCAATATCACCGCGACGGGTCAATTGGTGATAGCGGACAGGGTCAAGTGTATCGAGAGAAACGTTGACACGTTTGACACCATTTTGAACAAGTGCCTCGGCATAACGGGCAAGCAATGTTCCATTGGTTGTCAATGTCAATTCTTCAAGGCCATGTCCGAGATGCTTACCCAGCATTTCAAACAAGACCATAATGTTGCGCCGAACCAATGGTTCTCCACCGGTAAGACGGATTTTGGTGACACCAAGATCAATCATCCGGCTGGCAACACGGTAGAGTTCTTCGATTGTCAGAAGCTCTTTTTTGGGCAAAAACACCATTTCTTCCGCCATGCAGTAAACACAGCGTAAATCACAACGATCGGTTACAGAAAGTCGCAGATAGCTGATCTTTCTGCCAAAAGGATCAACCAACTTTGATTCTGGTGTTTTTTGCACTCTCTAAACTCCTTACTGGACAAGAGGTCCCTCACCGGATTTTAAATCAATACCCGTGATATGGGATTTTCCGGCCAAAATTGCTATATATTGTTGAACAGCTTTTGACCAGCTTGACGCCTCCAGCCAGGCAGCGATTTTTTCTTTTACCAATTCCAGCGGAAGAATTTTTCCGGGAATAATCTGGTTTATTTCTACAATATGATAACCATAACGGCTCTCGATTGGTTGCATCAATAGCCCTGGTTTTTTTGCTTTTTTCAAAGCATTTTCAAATTCCGGCACAGTCGAGCCACGCGTTATCTGACCAAGATTACCACCTTCTGCCGCTGAAGGGCAGGAAGAAATATCTTTCGCAATTGTGGCAAAGTCTTGCGGATTTTTTTTCACCTGTTCCAAAATGGCATAAGCTTTCTCGCGTGCTTGATCGAAAGCCTTTTTGTCTTTCGGATTGGCGCTAACGAGAATGTGTCTAACCTGCCAGATCGTTTCGGTTGAAAAGCGTGACGGGTCACGATCATAAAAAGCTTTGCAATCTTCTTCACTTGCTTCAGGTGTTTTTATTTCACTTTCAAGAAGGGCAGAGATTGCAGCATCAAGCTTTGTCTGGCGGGCATTATCTTGCGCCCCATTATCCTCCCCCGCACTCTCTTCCCGTGGGCTGTCTTCATTATCGGGAACAAGATTTTTATTTTTTGCTTCCTGCCACAAAAGTTCACGGATAACCAATGAACGCGCGGCTTCAAGAAGCGCTTCACCCGGCGTTCGAGCCGGATGATTTTGTGCTTCTTGCAGAATATCAACTTCGGGAATGACAACGCCATTGACGCTGACTTCTTTAAATAGTGGCTTTGCTTTCGGCGGAATTCTGGTGTCGATTTCCTGCTTGGTGGGGGAAGGGGGAACCACTATTTTTCTTAATCCCGAATGTTCGATTTTAACCCTTGTTGCCATAAAATTATTCCCTTATCCGAAGTTTTACTCCGTTACTTCTCTACGGATGTGAACGGGCAGGCGTTCTTTTTTGCGAACAACCTGATAGCCCGGACGCCAGATATAACGCACCGGCGCACTCAGCATATGAACGAGACGTGTAAACGGGAATAAAAGCAAAATGGTAAGACCGAGGAAAAGGTGCAGTTTGAATACGAAAGCCACATCGGTGATATAGCTTGAAGCTGCTAGGTTGAAGGTGAATATTCCCTGTGCCCAATCCATCAGCTTGACCATTTCATGCCCGTCGAGATGCTGCATCGAAAAAGGTATGGTTGCAAGGCCGAGGAAAAGCTGTACCCACAACAGAAGAATAATCAATGTATCTGTTGTGCTTGACGTTGCCCTGACACGCGGGTCGAACAAACGTCGGTGGGCAAGCATTGTTGCGCCGATAATGGCCATGGCTCCGGCAATGCCACCGGCTGTCATTGCAACAATCTGTTTGAAACTATGGCTGACGCCTAGAGCATCCCAAACGGCTATCGGTGTGAGAAGCCCGACAAAATGGCCTAAAAAGATAAACAACACACCGACATGGAAAAGAACAGAACCCCACATCAATTGTTTACGACGCAACAACTGGCTGGAACTTGCACGCCATGTATAAGGCTCGCGGTCATAACGGATAATCGAGCCAAGTGCCAGAACAGTCAAAGCAATATAGGGATAGACCCCGAATATGAGTGTATGGAAAAAGTGCAACATTGTCTCTCTATCCTTAAATTTGCGTTGAAGCATCGCGGTGCTGGGCACGGATGCGACGTTGTAACCGGTCAGGCCCACAATCATTTTCACCCTGATTGCCACCGAAAGTAATGGCTTCTTCTTCCCAGATGCGGTCGAGAGCCTCAAGGTCATTCGGGTCATCTTCTTTACGGTTGACGATTTCGGCCGTTAGTGCCTCGTCGGCTCGTTCGCCAGACAGGCTTTCAAGAGCAACAAAAGCTGCTGCATAAACGGAACCGCGTTTTTGCAATCTCTGCCGGATAGCCGAAATGATGTGCAAGGTTTCGCCAAGAAGATGGCGGGCTTCTTCGTCACTTCTTGTTGACAGAAATTCCAGAAACATCGGCAGATAATCCGGCATTTCGTGAACGTCGATTTCAAAACCGGCCTCGTCATACATGTCCTTGAGGTCGACCATCGCCTGTCCACGATCACGGTTTTCGCCGTATACATGTTCAAAAAGATGGAGCGACAAAGACCGCGTTCTGTCAAAAAGCAAAACGTAGTCTTCCTGTACTTCATAAATGTCACGATCGGAAATTGCCGAGACCAGACTTTTCAGGCCGACAATTTCTGACGCATCAAGATCGGAAAGTTGATCGAGCGTTGCTCTGATGAGATTGCCCGATTGCTGCAATTCTTCATCCGGATAGCTTAAAAGTAAGGAAATGATTTTGAGATCGGAATTCATTACGCGCTCTCCTTCAATAAGTCTGTCGGTGTTGTGACGACTTTCTTACCCTTTGAGCCGAAAAGATCACCCTTTGAATTGCCGCCCGAACATCCGTTGCCGAATGAAAAGCCGCAAGACCCGCGCAGATCATAGGCATCTTCACTCACTTCACGGTGGGATGTCGGAATGACAAAACGGTCTTCATAATTGGCTATCGCCATGACCTGATACATGTGTTCGATCATTTCAGGTGTCATGCCGACTTTTTCCGCATATTCCGGACGATATTCACCATCGACAGATTTCGCACGCATATAAGCACGCATGGCAAGCATACGTTCAAGTGCCGAAACAACCGGTGCTTCTTTACCGGCAGTCAACAAATTGGCAAGGTAACGCACGGGTATGCGCAACGAGCGGACATTGGGAATAAAATCGTCCATTGCAAGCTTGCCGGCTTCGGCTGCCGATTGCAGCGGCGAAAGCGGCGGAATATACCAGACCATCGGCAAAGTGCGATATTCAGGATGAAGCGGAAAGGCTACTTTCCATTTCATTGCCATTTGATAGACAGGCGAATGTTGGGCGGCTTCAATCCATTCGTCACTGACACCGTCTTTACGTGCCTGTTCGATAACAGCAGGGTCATTCGGATCAAGGAAAATCTTCAATTGTTCCTCATAAAGATCCTGTTCGCCTTCTGTAGCAGCAGCATCGGAAATCTTGTCGGCATCATAAAGCATCACACCAAGATAACGGATACGCCCGACACAAGTTTCCGAACAAACAGTCGGCATACCGCTTTCAATGCGCGGATAGCAGAAAATGCATTTTTCCGATTTGCCGGAAGACCAGTTGAAATAGATCTTCTTATAGGGGCAGCCTGAAACACACATACGCCAGCCGCGGCATTTTTCCTGATCGATGAGAACAATACCGTCATCCTCGCGCTTATAAATCGCTCCCGATGGGCAAACGGCCACGCAGGCAGGATTGAGGCAATGTTCGCAAAGACGTGGCAAATACATCATGAATGTATTTTCAAATTCGCCGTAAATTTCTTTTTCGACATTGGCAAAATTGTAATCTTCGGAACGCTTGGAAAATTCGCCACCAAGCACATCTTCCCAATTCGGGCCCCATTTGATTTTTTCCATGCGCTCGCCGGTAATCTTCGAGCGCGGACGGGCAACCGGCATGGTTTTTGACTCTTTTGCCGTTTGCAAATGCTCATAGTCGAAATCGAACGGTTCGTAATAATCGTCAATCTCCGGCAGATCGGGATTGGCAAAAATTTTGGAGAGAACGCGCCATTTTGCGCCCATGCGCGGACGTATCTTGCCATTCGATTTTCTTATCCAGCCGCCATTCCAGCGTTTCTGGTTTTCCCAATCTTTGGGAAAACCGATGCCGGGTTTGGTCTCGACATTGTTGAACCAGGCATATTCAACGCCTTCACGGTTCGTCCAGACATTTTTGCAGGTGACAGAGCAGGTATGGCAACCGATACATTTATCGAGGTTCAGAACCATACCTATTTGCGCGCGAACCTTCATTCTGCGGCCTCCTTCATTGCTGAATTTGCTTCACCATCCATCCAATCGACATGGTCAAGTTTGCGTACCACCACAAACTCGTCGCGATTGGCACCGACAGTGCCGTAATAATTGAAACCGTATGATTGCTGGACATAGCCGCCGATCATATGGGTCGGTTTGGTAATAACGCGGGTCACCGAGTTATGGATCCCTCCGCGTTGTTTGGTTAAAGGCGAGCCAGGAACATTCACGATTTTTTCCTGGGCATGATACATGAAGACCGTTCCGTCTTTCATGCGCTGTGAAACGATGACACGGGCAACAAGCGAACCATTGGCATTGAAAGCTTCCACCCAGTCATTATCGACAATACCGGCCTTTTGAGCGTCATTTTCCGAAATCCAGACAACCGGTCCGCCTCTGTTCAAAGTCAACATCAACAGATTGTCGGAATAGGTCGAATGGATACCCCATTTCTGGTGCGGGGTTATGAAGTTCAAAATCAGATGCGGCTTGTCACCGGCCTTGGCTTCGATCGCCGTTGTTACCGTTTTGGTGTCGATCGGCGGGCGATAAACGCAGAAACCTTCACCAAAGGCACGCATCCACAAATGATCCTGATAAAGTTGCTGGCGACCGGTGATAGTGCGCCACGGGATCAATTCGTGAACATTGGTATAGCCGGCATTATAGCAGACTTTTTCTGATTCAAGACCAGACCACGTGGGTGACGAAATGATTTTACGCGGCTGGGCAACAATGTCGCGATAACGGATCTTTTCGTCTTCCTTAGGTAATGCGAGATGCGTATGGTCGCGTCCTGTATGTTCACCCAAAGCTTCCCATGCCTTGACGGCAACTTCACCATTGGTTTCAGGTGCAAGGGTCAAAATGACTTCGGTTGCATCAATATCGGTTGCAATGCTCGGCATGCCTTTTGTGGCACCCTCATCTTCAACAACGCCATTGATACGGCCGACGAGATCGACTTCCTCTTCGGTTTTCCAGTTGATACCTTTGCCACCATTACCGACCTTTTTCATCAAAGGCCCAAGGGCGGTAAAACGCTTGTAGATATTCGGATAGTCGCGTTCAACCACTGCAATGGCCGGCATTGTTTTGCCGGGAACGGGTTCGATTTCGCCCTTTTTCCAATCCTTGACATCGAATGGCTGACCAAGCTCGCCCGCAGTATCGTGCTGGCTCGGAGACAAAACGACATCTTTTTCAACACCCAGCACTTCTTTCGATACTTCGGAGAATTTCTCGGCAAGGCCTTTGAAAATATCCCAGTCGCATCTTGCTTCCCAAGCCGGATCAACCGCGCTTGAAAGCGGGTGGATGAAGGGGTGCATGTCCGACGTGTTAAGGTCATTCTTTTCGTACCATGTTGCAGTCGGCAACACGATATCGGAATAGACACAGGTTGTAGACATACGGAAATCGAGTGTGACGAGAAGATCGAGTTTGCCTTCCGGCGCTTCGTCGTGCCAGACGGCTTCTTTGGTCTCGACCCGTCCCTGATCTCCCAGATCCTTGCCCAACACTCCATTGGCCGTGCCGAGGAAGTGTTTGAGGAAATATTCGTGCCCTTTACCTGATGAACCGAGAATGTTCGAGCGCCAGACAAACATGTTGCGTGGCCAGTTTAACGGATCATCCGGATCTTCGCACGACATTTGAAGGCTGCCCGATTTCAGACCGTCGACGATATAATCCTTCGTTTCTTTACCGGCAGCTTCCGCTTCTTTAACAAGGTTGATCGGATTTGCTTTCAATTGTGGTGCCGACGGCAGCCATCCCATGCGCTCGGCACGGATATTATAGTCGATCAATGCACCATCCCACGACCCTTCGGGAGCAGTTGGCGACAACAATTCGCTGACTTTCACAGTTTCATAGCGCCATTGATCGGTATGGGCATAGAAAAACGACGTACCGTTCATCTGGCGTGGCGGGCGCGACCAGTCAAGACCGAAAGCAAGCGGAGCCCAACCGGTTTGCGGGCGCAATTTTTCCTGTCCCACATAGTGGCTCCAGCCACCTCCGGATTGGCCGATACAACCGCACATAACAAGCATATTGATAATGCCGCGATAGTTCATATCCATATGGTACCAGTGATTGATACCGGCACCGAGAATAACCATCGAGCGACCTTTGGTCTTTTCGGCATTGCGGGCAAATTCCCGCGCAACGGTTATGATTTTGTCGCGCGAAACGCCCGTAATCTTTTCTGCCCATGCGGGAGTATAAGGGATGTTGTCATCATAGGAGGTTGCACAGTTTTTGTCTTTGAAGCCACGTTCCAAGCCGTAATTGGCAACGAACAGGTCAAAAACGGTGGCGACAACAACCTCGCCTTCCGGCAATTTCAATTTGCGGGCAGGTACTTTGCGTGTGAGAATGCTCTCATGATCTGTGCCGTCATCGAAACTGTGTTCGCGACTTGCAAAATAGGGGAAATCGACATCGGCAACGGTGTCATGCTCGCCTTCAAGCATGAAACTCATTTCCAATGTGACATCACGGCCCTTGCCATCTTTTGATTCAAGGTTCCATTTGCCTTTTTCGCCCCAACGGAAACCGGATGAGCCAAGTGGCGCAACATAATCACCGCTTTTCATATCAACGGCAACAGTTTTCCATTCGGGATTATTGGTTTCACCGAGCTTGTCGGCAAAGTCGGAGGCACGCAGCAACCGGTCAGGAATGAAGTGGCCATTTTTGCTAACCAGTCTGACGAGCATCGGCATATCTGTGTAGCGCTGGCAATAATCTTCAAAATATTCAGCCTGACGCTCCAGATGGAATTCGCGCAAAATAACGTGGCCGAGCGCCATGGCAAGTGCTGCGTCGGTTCCTTGCTTGGGATGAAGCCAGAGATCGGCGAATTTGCTTGCTTCCGAATAATCGGGTGAAACCACCACCGATTTTGTGCCTTTATAGCGGGCTTCCGAATAAAAATGCGCGTCCGGTGTGCGGGTTTGCGGCACGTTAGAGCCCCAAAGCATAAGGAAACCGGCATTATACCAGTCGGCAGATTCAGGCACATCTGTCTGTTCACCCCATGTCATAGGTGAAGCAGGCGGCAAATCGCAATACCAGTCATAGAAAGACATGCATACACCGCCCAGAAGTGACAGGTAACGCGAACCGGAAGCATAGGAGACCATGGACATTGCCGGAATCGGCGAAAAGCCGATAATCCGGTCGGGACCATATTTCTTGATTGTGTAAGAATTGGCAGCAGCGATAATCTCGTTGACTTCGTCCCATGTAGAACGAACAAAGCCACCAAGCCCGCGTACCTTCTGGTATTCAGCCCGCTTTTCAGGATTTTCCTGAATTGCAGCCCATGCACCGACCGGTGTTTTTACCACGCGTTCCTTGCGCCACAATTTGATGAGACGCGAGCGGATCAGCGGATATTTTACACGGTTTGCCGAATACATATACCAGCTATAGCTTGCGCCCCGTGGACAGCCACGTGGTTCATGGTTGGGGAGATCGGGGCGGGTACGCGGATAATCGGTCTGCTGGGTTTCCCAAGTGACAATACCACCCTTGACGTAGATTTTCCACGAGCACGAGCCGGTGCAATTGACACCATGCGTGGAGCGCACGATTTTGTCATATTGCCAGCGTTTGCGATAAGCGTCTTCCCATGAGCGGTTTTCATCGGTTGTTACACCATGTCCATGAGAAAACGGTTGTTTTTTTCGTGCCAGAAAATTCAGGCGATCGAGTAGTAGACTCATCAATGGTCTCCTTAACTTACAGCGTTATTTTTGTGTCCGACGACCTTCGACATGGAGGATTGCACCGTTACGGATGTAACAGAACCATGTGATGGCGAGGCAAATAACGTAAAAAATCATAAATCCCCAAAGTGCGGCTTGCGGGCCACCCGTTGCATCTTTGGATAGTGCAAAACTTACGGGTATAAGAAAGAAGGCATAGGCAGCAATGGCGGCAGTAAAGCCGGTGATTGCAGCCGATTCACGGTCGCTTTGATGGCGTTTTTGTTCTTCCGTGGCGTTCGGCATGGTCTTGTCGATAACACGGCTCATAATAACCGGTATCATCTGGAAGGTTGAAGCATTGCCAACACCGGTTGCAAAGAACAAAACCATGAATGCAGCAAAGAAACCGGGGAAAGCAATGGCGCTTCCGGGATTAGCAACAAAATAGAGTGCGGCACCCAGAGCAAGCATCATCAGGATGAATGCCCAGAAGGTTACACGTCCACCGCCGATTTTGTCGCTTACGCCACCAAATCCCGCACGTGCGAGTGCCGAAATCAGTGGTCCCAAGAATACATAGTGCAACACGTTAACATCCGGAAAAGTCAACCGCATCAAAAGTGGGAATGCAGCAGAAAAACCGATGAACGAGCCAAAAGTTCCCATATAAAGAACGCACATCAACCAGTTGTCTTTGCGTTTGAAAATAATAGCCTGATCGGCAAATGAAGCCTTGGCATCGGCAATGTCGTTCATTCCGAACCAGCAGCATATGGCTGATAAAGCAATGAAGGGTACGAAAACAAAAGCACCATTCTGTAACCAGAGTTCGGAAGTGGAACCGTCCGCTTGCGTCACTGTGAGCGGGTGGCCGCCCAACCAGCCGAAGGCATTGGTGGCAATAACGAGCGGGACAACAAATTGCACAACCGACACACCGAGATTGCCCAAACCGGCATTAAGGCCGCTCGCTTTACCTTTTTCGGCTTTCGGGTAGAAAAACGAGATGTTCGACATGGAGGAGGAAAAGTTTCCGCCACCGAAGCCGCACAATAGTGCAAGAAGCGCCATGATCCAATAAGGGGTGTTGACGTCCTGCACCGCAAAACCGATTCCGAGTGCCGGTATCAACAAAGAAGCGGTTGTGAGCGCCGTCCAGCGGCGGCCACCGAATATCGGCACCATGAAGGAATAGAAAATACGCAGTGTTGCGCCTGAAAGCCCCGGTAAAGCGGTAAGCCAGAACAATTGTGTCGAGCTGAATTTGAAACCGGCACGCGGCAATTCAGCCACAACCACCGACCAAACCTGCCACACAGCAAAAGCTAAAAGCAGAGCCGGAATAGACAACCAGAGATTCTTGTTGGCAATTTTGCGCCCGTAATTGTTCCAGAAGCTGTTGTCTTCGGGATTCCATTCGGTTAATACATAACCTTTATTAATTTGATTGGACATGCGAATTACTCCTGAAATTCAGGCGTTTTTTGCCCGAGCTCTACCAATTTGCGGTGGTCCATCAGAAGGATTGAAACATGCATCCAGATGAGTGCCGCGAGTGAAATGACAAATAAAATCATGAAGCAGGTTGAATAGACGCCGGTGATGTCGAGGACTTCACCGAAGAGAATTGGCAGGATAAAACCGCCAAGTCCGCCCATCATACCGACGAGGCCACCAACGGCACCGACGCTTTTCGGGTAATAAACCGGAATATGCTTATAAACAGCCGCTTTCCCTAGAGCCATGAAGAAGCCAAGTATGGCAACGATCAGGGCAAAACCGACAAGGCTGATAGCGAATGTAAAGGTGAATGGACCTTTGGCCGTTTCAACCGTGTACTGTGTCGGCGGGTAAGAGAGGATGAAACATGTAATTGTACACATTGTCAGTGTCCAATACATGACACGGCGTGCACCGAATTTATCAGAAAGATAACCGCCATAGGCACGGAAGAGTGACGCGGGTATCGAATAGAGTGCTGCGATAACACCGGCAAGCCACAGATCAATCGAATAAACATCCTGCAAATAGTGCGGCAACCACGTTGCCAAAGCGATATATCCACCGAATACGAAGAAGTAATAGAAGGAAAAACGCCATACTTGCAGTTTCTTTAAAGGTGCCAGTTCAAGCAAAGCACTTTGCGGTTTTGTGCCTGAACGGCGTTGTTCGACAAGCACAGGATCATCGGACGTAAAGAGCCAGAAGATCACCGCCGTGATAACGAGCACCAGTGCCCAGATATAGGCCACACCTTCCCAGCTACCCCACCAGCTCATCACCCATGGAGCGCCAAGTTTTGTGACGGCTGCACCAACATTGCCTGCACCGAAAATACCCAGTGTGAGACCCTGTCTTTTGGCGCTGAACCAGCGCGAAACATAGGCAACGCCGACAGAAAATGTGCCACCGGCAATGCCAATTCCAAGAGCTGCCACCAACATCCACGTGTAGGTGTGGGCAAATGTGAGAAGAAACGTCGATAAAGCGGAGGCGAGCATTGATAATACAAAAATAATGCGTCCACCGATCTGTTCAGTCCAGATGCCAAGTGGAATACGCACGAGTGAGCCGGTGAGAACCGGCGTGGCTATCAGAAGTCCGAGTTCAGACTGGCTCAAGCCCAATTTTTTCTGTATCGCAATGCCGATAATCGAAAAAATTGTCCATACCGCAAAACAAACGGTAAAGGCTAAAGAGCTCAGCCAAAGTGCCTCTGAAGAGCCTTTGATTGGAGTATCAGTTTGTTCCATTTTTTAGCACCAGATAAATTCTTTCTTTTTGTTGAGGGCGTATGTAGTAATGAGTGAAATAGCGCACCTTGATCAAAATCAAATGAGTTTTATTTAAAATAAAAGAAAAGCTTAATTTAAAATAATGATGATTGTGGCTTGAAATATTTCTCTGCTGCACTTGATATTTGTTAAGGCAAAAACAAAAAATGCTAATTAGAGGAACAATATGAGATCAGAAGATCGATTAAAAATTCAAAATCTTGATATTTTTTCACAGGCAAGCGAAAAAACCTTCCACTCATTAACGGGGCCGGGTTTTTTTCAACGTTTTCCGCCAGGAGTGGTTCTGGTGAGCGAAAACAACATGCAGGATTTTCTCTATATATTGGTCGATGGTCAGGTCGAAATGTACGCGACCAGCCATGGGCGGGTAACAATTCTTGATATTCTCCAGCCGGTCAGTCTCTTCATTCTCGCAGCTATTTTGAATGATGATGTGTGTTTGCAATCTGCCAGAACATTGACCGAAGCCGAGGTGCTGATGATTCCGGCAGCGCGGTTCAGAGAAGCAATTGATAATGATACCGCATTTATGCATGCGGTGGTGCGCGAATTGTCGCGTCGGTACCGCACGACCATCAAGGAGTTGAAGAACCAGAAATTGAGAAATGGCAGTGAAAGATTGGCAAACTGGATTTTGGCTGAAGCCGATTATCATGTGGATGCCAATTATATTGAAATTCCGTTCGAGAAGAAGCTGCTTGCGTTCAAACTCGGTATGACACCGGAAAATCTTTCACGTGCATTCGCAACTGTTGCAAAACACGGTGTCAATGTTGATGGTTCACGCATTGTCTTCACGGACAGGCAAAAGCTTATCAATTTTGCCCATCCGGATAAACTCATCGACAAACGCGAGCCTCTTTGATTATTAATAAACGAACGATACAAAACCGGTTTCAGAATGGCTGCCCGAATTTCAAGTGCCAAACGTGAATGCGTTCGAGCTTGAAGTCTTTCGAGCTTGAAATTATTCAGAACTGAAATCATTATTGATAAGGAATTGTTCTTGTGCGGTTTATTCGTCGGATCTTTCGTTTCGTTTCGTTTTTATTTCTTGTTATCATGATTATTGTACTTGTCATTGATGCAGCCCATTCGGTCGGAGCTTCAACGATCACATTTACTTCAATCGCGTCGACAGCCTCGTTCATTCTATCGCTAGGCACGTCGACTGCGGAGAATCCGGTTTTGAATTTTTTCCCCTTTATCTTTCGCCAGCCGTTGAATTTGTAAGTCGCTGTCCGACATGGATCGTTTTTGGTATTTTAGCGTTGGTATCTTATATGATCGGTTATGATGGTGAAGCCTTACCGGATGCCGGAAACTTTGGGGATGAAAATGTTTGATATTTTGTCATTTTCGGAAAAACTCGATATGCCGAAAAAAGAAGATGCACTTGTCGGCAGGAGTGAACCGATTGCAACCGCAAAAACACACTATGTCAATGGTCACAATCTGAAAGGTCCATATCCTGAAAATATGCGTCATATTATTGTGGCAATGGGCTGTTTCTGGGGTGTCGAGCGACTGTTCTGGAAAATTTCCGGCGTTTACGTGACAGCCGCGGGTTACACAGGCGGCTTTACACCAAACCCGACTTATGAAGAAGTTTGCACAGGTAAAACCGGTCATACAGAAGCGGTACTTGTCGTCTATGACCCGAAGATCCTTCATCTCGACGAGATATTGAAAACCTTTTGGGAACAACATGATCCCACGCAAGGAATGCGGCAGGGAAATGATATAGGCAATAATTATCGTTCCGGCCTTTATCTGGCAAATGACGAAGATCTCAAAATTGCCCAAAAAAGCAAAGCACAATTTGAAAAGGCACTGCAATCAAAGGGATTGGGGTCAATCACAACGGAAATCGCGCTGGAAGGGCCGTTCTATTTTGCCGAAGATTATCATCAGCAATATCTTGCCAAAAACCCGAATGGCTATTGTGGATTGAAGGGAACCGGTGTGACCTGTCCTATTTCATGAAGATGATCGTCGGTAGTTAAAAGCAAGTTTCAAAGTTTTATTAAAAATCTGCCGTCCATTACAATGTTGGACGGCATTATTCTTTTTGATAATTTATTATTCGGATAAAAACGTGTCACGAAAATTCCCGACCATTTCCGGTATTTGAATTTTACAGGAAACTTGAACTATTCGTGGAAATTGCAGGAGAAAAAGCCTCGCTTAAGAATACAGAATTTATGATTACCGAAAAAACATGGCAGGGGTCATTATTCCTAATAAATGTTGATTATCAATATTGTCTAACAGAGTTTCGGCTTCAACACCTTTGGAACAAGGCTTAACCCATGTTTCACCAATGCGGTGGTCGGGTAACAGGAATGTCGGGCTGGCTTTGTTCTTCAAGCTCCAGAAAGCGTTTGGTTAGAGCTTTCAATTTTTTATCCATAAGGTCGATTGTTTTCCATTGTTCGGCAAGAACAGTAGAAAGCTCCTCGACGAGCCGCTCCTGTTCGGCAAGTTTTATTTCCACTTCGGTAAGACGATCTTCTTCAATCACAATGTGTGATCCTTATTTCTGATATAGCGTTCGCCGGGTTGTAAAAGAACCTTATTGTTGAAGGCAAGACCCAGCTCAAGACTGTGGGCAATCTGGGTTGCTTTTTTCATGAACAATTCGGCATCTTCCTTCACGCAAAGTTCTTCAACGGTTTTTTTGAAAATGTCGAGCCACTGGTCGAAATGTGCAGAATCAATCGGTAAAACGACATGCTTTGGCATAGGGCGCCCGTTATAACGGTTGGTATGCAGCATGACCGATGACCAGAAGGCGAACATGTTTTGTAAATGCGGCTCCCAATCTCGAATATGTTCTTCAAAAATGGGACCAAGTAAATGATCCTTTCTTACCCGTCCATAAAATGTACGAACCACAGATTCGATAAGTGTTTCATCTACTGCAATCGGTTCTTGTGCCATAAATTTCAATCCGCTGCTTTTATTTTCATACCGTAAATATCAATTCCATGGCCTTCGCCTAAAAGATCAGTCGTAAAATAAAGCTTGGCCGCACTCGTTCCTTCAGCCGGTATTGTGACCTCGCACAGAAGGTCGGTTCTATTCGAGGGAACTTCAAAACGGCGTCTGCCGCAATCCGCATTACTTCCGAGATCGCAGGTAATGCTCATCTGGCTAGGCATTGAACTATCACTCTTTGCATTGATGTCGAGCATGGCTTTTTTGCCGCGTAAGCCGGACAGTACTCCCGCACCGATTTCTATAACGACGACATCTTGCTCGCTATTTGCGGAAATATGCGTATAAGGCACACCGTCATCATCCTTTATGGACACAGATGTGCTTCCATATGTTGTGATTGCTGTTGCATCACCGGGGTTGAAAAATTTTATCCAACCGTCATCCTTGCTTGCTTCCTGACGAAAAGGAACAACTGTTTTTACCTGTTGGCTTTGCGTCAGAGCTTGCGCGCGATGTTCGATAATTGCGCGTCCGGAAAGACTATTGAAAAACGACCAGGCAGTAAAGCCGATTATCATAACAATCGCAAGAATTGACGGTGCAACAATCAATAGAATTTTTGAACGTCGACGCGCCGATGCGCGGTGTTGTGTGGTGTTTATAAGATTGGTTGCACCATTGACTTCTATTTCTACCTGTTCTTCGGGACCTTCGGCTGCAAGTTTATGATTCTCCTCAGCGGGATCGTCCGGATTGGAAGCCGTATAGCCGTTTTCAATGTGTTGGATAAGTTGCATCAACGCATCCCGACGATTGGTCCGGCTTTCATCATTCAGCCTGTGATTAGCCAATAGAGCACGTTCATGTGCATTCCAGGCTGATTCATACACACGCCGTCTTTGGGCAACATTGCTCGCATCAATTTTTAATAATGCGTTGCGGATGGCTTGCTCGGCATTGGCCAAAGAACAATTCTCCTTATAATCGAAAATCCGTTCGATAGAATAAGCAAGAGCGGAAAGATTGGCAAACCAAATCGCAAATCAAATTTATGGACAAGTTTTCAAAGAAACCGTTTTTTTGATATAGTAATATCGAGAACCAACGAAAAACACTGAAAGACCGAATTGCCCGCTTGCTTTCGTTTGATCTTTTAGTTATCACCCGATACCGGTTCTTTTATCGTTAAAAGAATCTGTGCCGCATTAGCTCAGTTGGTAGAGCACGTCATTCGTAATGATGGGGTCGCTGGTTCGATTCCGGCATGCGGCACCAATAAAATTTTCATAAGCATGTATTTTTATTGAATTTTTTTATTTTCAATTTTTAAGATATTGATATTTTAGCCAAAAATGTAACACAAAATGTAACACATTTACAAAATACAACGGTAAAAATATAATAAAAACAATATTATATAAAAAATTATGCCGCCGGCATGCTGCACCAAAAATCACAAATAAAACAACATATTAATTCTTATCCTGAATGGAGCGCGTCATGATAGGGCGCACTACGATTTTCCAGATGGATTCACACGTTTTTTAACACAGAAAAAGCGAACGAAAAATTCCTGCAGATCAAAAAAAAATTCTTCCGGAGATGAAGATCGGCACAAATAAAAAAGCCCGGAAATCATTCAGGAAAGCTCACTTTTACGGGGTGTCCGAGGATTGGCAAATATCCCCACAGCCACAGCAAAAAAGCCACCGACCATAATGTTGCAGCCACAGCATAATGGGAGTTGATGAACGCGAATGCACTGCTTGTTTCAGGAAGAACCCGCGACGCCGCCGCAAATATAATAAATGCGATTGCCGCTTTTGATTGCCATGGTACGGCTATCAATTTTCGTCCTGAATGACGTAAACCGGCGATCGTGAATACACCCAGAACACCAAGTCCGAGTGTTACGATAGTCAATATATGTAATCCTGCATAAATTGATATGCTTTCGTTGAAACCGGAAAGACCGATAAGAAAAAAGCCCACACCCGCGCTGGTGTTTGCAAGCGCGAGACATAACACTTCAGCCTTGAAAGCAGCCTTACCGATAAACCATTCCGCTGTTCTGTCCATAAAACCAGCACTGGCAGCGAAAGCCAGATAATATTGCATTTGTGAAGATGGCAGGAAAAGCATTGAAAGAGCATATAAGACTGTCAAAAATGGCGACAGATTGCGTCTGCCCGGATGCGGGCGATAAGGGCTTGTTTCGCCCGAAGGATCCAATGAGAGATTTGTAACGACGGTGTTGATGCGCGAAATTGCCAAAGAGAACAAAACAACAAAAACAGAAATGATCGCCCATAAAAGACGAGACGAGAGTTCTGTTTCTTCCTGCCACCATGAAATTTTCAAAGTTGTTTCGAGTATGAAAAGGATGAGGAGCCATAACAGGAACGAAATGCTTTTCCATTTTTTTTTCAAAATAATTGGCAAGCCGACATAAGCGATCAACAAGGCTAAAAAGGCGCAATCAAATAGACTGCCCGTTATCATCAGGTAATCCGAACCGAAAAAACCGACAATGCGTCCGGGAAGCCATAATAAAAATAACCGGAAAAGTCTCATGCCATTTAACGGCTTGGTTTCTGTCCATTCGGCAACGGCCGAACACAGAAAGCCTGCAAGGGCAGCAGAGTAAAAGCCGAAAATCATTTCATGCGCATGCCACTGCTGGGGGAAGATATATCGTGTACCGGGATAGTCGAGTTGATAGACAATCACCCAGATAAACGGCATCAATACGGCGTAACAGGCAGATACCGGAAAGAAAAGAAAAACGCCCTCTATAAAAAAGGGACTATGAGCAATCACTGCTCTGATCTTTTTGCCAAGCCCCATCGCGCTAATCCTTGTTCCTATAAAGAAGGTCGTAAAAATCACGATCTTTGGCAAATTCTTCGCTCATATCGAATATTTCGCGTTCGCTCCTCTTTCCCGGTTCACCTTCAACATGTCTTTCAGCGACAATTGTTGCCGGATCGCCACCAACCAGTAACAGACGGTGAGCAATGCGCAATGCTTCGTGAAGATCATGGGTAACAAATAATGACGAAAAACCTTGGCCTTTTGCCTCTTCAATAACAATATCCTGAAGATTGCGCCGTAAGCCAATGTCAACTGCCGAAAACGGTTCGTCAAAAAAGATAATATCGGGATTGACAGCAAGAGCACGCGCGACTGCTGCGCGCTGACGCATACCACCGGATAATGCGGCCGGATATTTTTCAAGATCTGTTATTTTTAAACCGACTTTTCTTGCGCAGTCCGACACGGGATCATTTGTTTCGTCTCTCCGGCGTGAATGATTCAAACCATAGGCAATATTTTCATATGTCGTTTTCCAGGGTAACAATCTCGGTTCCTGAAAAACGATTGCCTGTTGCCGGAAACTTTTCTTGATCTCTCCTTTGTTAGGTGTCAACAGGCCCGCCGCTATCTGCAATATTGTCGTTTTTCCGGCTCCGGAGGCACCCAGAACAACCAATGTTTCATGGTCGTCGACGTGAATATTGACGTTTTCAAGAATACGTCTTCCGAGATAAGAAAACGCAATATCATGCATTTCAATTCTCATCTTTTAACGCCCCAAGGGTCGGATGCATGCCGCCAGCTTTCAAAAAATTCCCGTATCGGATGAATAATGCCGAATTCGGTTATCAAAGCAAAACACACAATAATCAAAATGATCGCAGTAACTTCGGGTACATCAAAGGTACTACGTGCCTCGAAAAGTAAGCCTCCCAAGCCCCCCGAATAACTTAAAAGTTCGGCCATGACCGCAACTTTCCATGCACTTCCTGCCGAAAGCGACAAGGCGGGAAATATGAAAGATACCATTTGCGGAAATGTGATTGTACGAAATCGTTTCAATATGCCGATGTTGAAAGCACGCGCCATATCGTCGAGCGAGCGGTCACGCGTGGCAATTGCTTCCACGCTATTGATAAAAATAAGCGGAAAGGACGCAACTGCAATCGTCATCACAACAGACCCGCCGCCGTTTTCAAACCATATGAGTGCAAGGACAATCCAGCCTATCGGTGGAACCCCTAATAGAATGATAATGATCGGACGCATCAGCCGGATCGCAGCAAATGAATAACCGCATAATACACCGCTTAGAATTCCGATTGAACCGGCTATCGCAAAGCCCAAGAAAGAACGCTCGGCCGTTATTTTTGCCATCGCTATGAATTTGTCCGTTTGGACAAGCAAGATCATTGCTTGCAAAGTTTGTTGCGGAGAGGGGAGCACATAACTGCCATAAAGCTCATGCGCCAACTGCCAGACAGCAAAAAAACAGAAGCAACCGGCAAGCCCTGCAAAACCTCCCCAGAAATAGTTTCCAAGCGAAACAAGATGAGAAATGAGTCTGGTAGAGCGCATCAGGCATAAAATCCGTCGTCAGGAAGTTTTCCGCCTAGAATTGCAGAATTTTGTTCGATGAGAACATTAAAAAATGTTTCAAGCGACGGTTTGACTTCTCTGGCATTATGGACAACAAGATGACTGAAAGCCACGGATGCGGCAATCAATCGTGGAGGGAAATCAAGCAAATCGCCAACCTGTTCGGCGGCTTTTTCCGGATCGGCCTTAATTCGTTCGAGCGCACTTGCCAAACATGCATTGAGTGCTGCTATTTTTTTTGTTCCTGCGTCCCCTTCAAATCCTTTGCCGGTAACAAGACCGGCTTGCGGAATAGCATCCGTCTTTGAAACTTTTTCCCAAAGTTTTTGAATATCGAGCGCACGAACAATTTTTTTAGGCGATGCAGCGCTCATAGAAATCACTGTGGATGCTGCAGGTTCGACAATGACTGCAGCATCAACACGCCCGATCATAAGAAGCGGCATGGCTTCGGGGAGGCTTCCCGTATATTGTATGTCGATTGCATCCGGCTTGATGTCATATGCTTTTAAAATTGCTTGCATAATGTAGTCGGGCATATCGTTTTTGAACGGTACAGCAAGTTTTTTCCCGACAAGATCCTGAAGTGTTTTGATATTGGATGCTTCCGGTGCGACGATGTAAAGAAGCCCGTCTGTCAGAATATTTGCCAATCTCACGTCAAGACCCTTATTATATAAATTCGCGCCGCTATAGCTTGGCAAAATAGCCATATTGACAGAACCGGAGCTTAAGCCTGCTCTGATCTGGTCGGGATTGTTCCAAACCTTGAATTGGCATCCGGGTAGCAAATCTTCCAACATGCCGGTTTTTACTGCATAAGCCGCGACGATAGAAGGACCCGCCGGAGGCCCCCATATTACCGGTTTTTTGTCTTCGGCAGCGGCAATAGCAGGAAATGCACAAATAGCGGGGAGAAGTGAAGCACCAATTAAAAAATGACGGCGTGTTTGAGTAAGCATCATCTACCTCTGGTAAAAATCATTCATTAACAATGGTCATATGAATTGGTCATGGGCGTTTGATTATGGCATAGAATTTAAGATGAGTTTATTCCTCAATTTTAAAAAATCAAAATGCTGCTTTCATTTCAGGCGAAAAAATATTTCCTGACAAGGCGAAATGTCGCTTTACTATAGCGCATTTCCTGAAATGATTATTGTTAAAATTCTTTGTTTTTAGATTATTATCATGTAATTTTAAAAGATATATTCGTTCGTGTGTTGATATATTGAATTGGAAAAATATTTTTAAAACAATATATGAATGCTACGATCTTTTTGTCTGATTTTATATTTTGCTTCCATGTTTATTCTGGTTTTATATATTGAGAATCTGTGAAAATTCGTCATTTATAGATAAAATACGACACATTGCGGTTGACAGTAAGTATTGCGGGAAAATTCATAACAAGTATATTCAAAACGTTGTATCGGTTATCTTACGTGCTAAATGGTGCCGGAAAAACAACATTTACGCGCACGATTATGGGAATTCTTCCGTTATCCAAAGGGCAAATATGGATTGATGGAAAAGATATGACGAACCAGCCGACCCATATGCGGGCGAGGATTGGCGTGGGCTATATGCCGGAAGATCGCCGTTTGATTCCTGAATTCAGCGTAGAAGAAAATATTCTTTTGCCTCTCGATGCCACTGGACAGAAACGACAGCCTGAACGCTTGAAATGGATATATGAACTCATGCCCGAAATTGCCCGTTTTGCAAACCGTAAGGCGATTACTCTTTCTGGAGGGCAACAAAAACTTGTTGCATCGGGACGTGCATTAATTATCGGGCGTTCATTATTATTGTTGGACGAACCTTTCGAGGGGGGGTGCTCCGGCTTTGGCTCAACGATTGATTGAAGTGATTGCCGCCTTACGAACGAAAGGTTTGACAATTTTACTTTCCGAGGCCGATCATGTGCATTCCAAGAGCCTCCTTGATGATGTTTATGTTATCGAGCGTGGAAAAGTTGAAAAAAATATCAAACAGTAAAAACGTTGAAACTTAAATGACAAAAATCGTTCATTTTCCCGATTTTCAATCTGTTTTCATCGTATAGTGCGTAAAAAGATAAAAACAATTAGAAATCGTTATATTCAATCATTGTTCATTTGAATGGATATCAAAACGATGAATTTCAATTCAGGTCGGGCGTTGGATTGATATGAATGCACAGAATATCTGTTCTCATCTATTATGCTATCGGTTGTCACGTCGTCCCTTTAAAACCGGTTATAGATTTATCACCGGAGATGAAATAAACGATTGTTCGGCTTTGACCGTGGAAGGTCAACTCGAAAAACGAAATTGCATCAGTCAATCAATTTGTTGCTGTGACTTCTTTGTCAAAACCATAGTCCCGCTCGACTTTCGCAATGCGGATGATGTAACGGGAATAAAATATTTCCTTCCCTAATTTTTGAGCCAATTTGTGATCCACATTTGCTTTCCAGGCCTTCATACTGGCTTCGTCTTTCCAGAACGAGTTGGTAATCCCGAAGCCATCAGCACCGCGAACACTTTCAGCACCAAGACAACCCGGTTGCTGCAAGGCCAGTTTTTCCATGGCTATGGACATTTCCCCATAGCCATTGTCTCCCTCAGTCCTTTGTGACGAAAAGGCTACAATGTAATAGGGGGGTGGGGGTGTTATTGAAAAAGCTTTTGTCATTGCAATAAAGGTTCCGAATATAATTCCAATTCGAGCAGATTAGCTTAATTCACGTTTTATAACAGCATTTTTAACGTTATCAGACAAATTCTTTTAGTTTCTTTTAGCGATTTCGCCATTGCCGAATGATAAAGTAAAAAGAACGTATAAAGACTTGCACCGATTATTTCACAACAATAGCTTTGTTCAATTTTTCAAGGACAATAGTAAAAATAAAAACTCGTAATTTTTTTACTTTTTATAGGAAAAGTGAGAATACATAAAATAAAAGTTAAAATTAAACAAACGCGATAAAATTGGACAAAACAAATATATTTATTTTTTAATATTATTTAATAGGAGGTAAAAATACATTTCTCGCGATATTTTCGCAGAAAATAATGAAATATCCGGTTATCTTATGAAACAAGAGTAAGCGAATGTATGCGGTTTTAAATAAGAAAAACCCGATAGGCGCAGATCAAGTTTGAAGGTATTATGAATACGGTATTATAAATTTTATTATATAATATTACGAAGTATCATTCGTCTTTATAAAAATAAAACAGTATAATTATAAAATAATATGGTTTTAAAAATGAATATAATAAAATAAAATGGATGAAATAAAAGTTTTTCACCCATTTTTAAATGTCTGTTATCATATCGGTGCGTGGTTACGCTAAAGAAGAGCGGATATATTCCATGGACGTATTCAATCGTGAAGCGATGTTTTTATCGTTTTGTACGTTCGGTGAGAATATTTCATGTGAAATATCACCTTTATATCCACGTTTCCGAAGCTCTTTAAGTTGCTGGATGTTGCTCATAATATCTTGTGGGTCGACAACGGTTCGGTCTTCATTGCGAATTGCATCAATAGGCAGGTTTTTATCGTCAACACCCGAAATATGGACAATTGCGGTCATATCGACAAAGTAATCCGGATCCTGTGCCAGAAAATGATGGAATGTATCGTGAACCAGCCGGAAGACATCATTTCCACCGACATCCGATATGGCTTGGAGTGCAGTTTTTTTGCGGCGCAGAGATGATTGTGTAAAACCTAGCGGCTCGATATATCCCATCACATTATGATCGTGAAATATTTTTGCCAATGCGTCGAGTGAACGTCGTAAACCGGCCGCTTTTTCTTCGCTACTTCTCTTGTCATCCGGCTCGACTGACGGGCAGCAAACCACGCCTTTAGCCCCCAATTGTTGTGCTGCGGCAGCAATTGTTATCGCTTTATTCTTTAATTCGTCGTTCCAAATATCCATCGGGTATAAGGCGTTGACTGTTAAAACTTTAATGTTTGCGGATTGACAGGTTTTTGCAACCTGACCGATGTCTTTTGTGTTTTGTATTTCGCTACCGGCTATATCATTTCTAAGCTCGATATTGTCGATACCAAGGGTATGACATAAATCAAGATAATGACCGAGCGATAAATGCGGTGCTGTTATCCGGTTCAAGGCAAATTTCGGTAAAGCTGGCTGGTTGCTTTCGGCGAGGGATTGTTTGATGTAAAATGGATTGGCAATGGCCATGAGGCCGATAGATTTCAGGATCTGTCTTCTATTCATTTTAGGTCCCTCCGTCAAAGGTGACTGTTTCGCAAGATTGCATCTTTCCGGCGTTTTACATTTTCATGAAGAGATATTCCGAGCCCCGGTTTTTCAGGAGCATGAATGCTTCCGTTTTCAATCGGCGGCAGGCCGGAAACGAGTTCGGGATACCACGATGCCAGACTTGCTCTGACCACTTCTTGATAAATGGCTGTGGAAGCATGGAGCGCCAGATGAAGACCGGCAACCAGTGTAACCGGACCGGTACAATCATGCGGTGCAAAGGGTTTGCTATAGATTTCGGCAAGATAGGCTATTTTGCGTCCTTCGGTCAGGCCGCCGCACCACGCGAGATCAGCCATCACAATATCGGTGGCATCTGCCGACAGCATTTTTTGAAAACTTGCCGCTCCACCGAGTGTCTCACTACCGCAGACCGGAACGCGCACCCGTTGCCGCAGATCTGCCAATGCTTTGAAATTGTCCATTTTATTAATCGGGTCTTCGACCCAGAAGATATTGTAATCTTCCAAAGCGCGACAAATCCGCTCGGCTGCATATGAGCTCCACAAACTATGAAGTTCACACATGACTTCTATGCGATCACCGACCGCTTGCCGAATTTTTCTGAAAGGTTCCAATCCTTGCTTCAGTTCGGGCAAAGTGATGGTATTGCCACCTGTCACAGCAAAAATATCAAAAGGCCAAATTTTCATTGCACTATAACCTTCCGATAACAGGCTTTCTGCGAGCGCACCGGCATCTTTTGTAAAAGCTATCTGGTCGTCGGATGGACCGGCAGGAATTTCATTGCCACTTACCAAACGTCGGTTTACACCGCGCGAATTGAAGTCATAGCCGGCACAGGTATTATAAACGCGTATTTCGTTCCTGCTTTTTCCGCCTATCGCTTCATAAACCGGTATGCCGTGGCGCTTGCCTGCAATATCCCACAGAGCAATATCGACAGCACTGGCCGCACGGATTTCAGCACCACTGCTGTTAAATCCGAGATAATAGCCCATCAACAAACGTGAAATTTCTTCTATATTTCTGGAATCTTTTCCAAGTATCTGGGGAGCAACGTGTTCATGAATCAGGGCTTCGACACTTTCAGCATTGCGGAAACTTTCTCCAAGACCGACAATGCCTTCATCGGTTGTGATTTCTACCCATATAAGTTTCGGGCGGTCGGCAATCCGGATTGTTTGAATGGACTGAATTTTGGACATAATAACTCTCCCATTGCAGCATGTTGAAACTTATAATCGAAAAAAGTCAATAATTATTTGTAAAAATGTGTTATATTATACAAATAATTTTTAAAAAAAGTTGTTATTACAATATGTTAAAAACGGGTATTTTACTAATTTATACAAATTAACGTTTGAAGCGGAATCGCTTTGTCCGTTGGTGTGAAAAAACAGAATTGAAGGAAGATGTAAATGAAAATTGAACTTAATGGTAAGCGGGCTATCGTAACCGGATCGACAAAAGGCATCGGTCTGGCGATCGCCAAAGGATTGGCGCTATCGGGCGCAGATGTCATCATTAATGGACGCAGTCGCGAAAGTGTCGAACATGCATCTGAAGAGTTGAAAAAAGCGACTGGCAAGGCTGTCCAGTCTTTTGTTGGCGATCTCTCTTTGGCGCAGGATTGCACAAAATTGACCGAGACTTTTCCATCTGTCGATATATTGGTGAATAATCTTGGAATATTCGGCGAACGCGATTTTTATGACACAGGAGACGACGTTTGGGAGCAGTTTTTTGAAACCAATATTATGTCGGGTGTTCGCTTATCGCGCAATTTAACCCCGTCCATGATTAAAAAAGGATGGGGCAGGGTCATTTTTATTTCTTCGGAATCGGCCTTCAATATACCTTCGGAAATGATTCATTATGGTGTGACAAAAACGGCGCTTTTGGCTTTATCGCGCGGTTTGGCAAAAAGACTGGCAGGAACCGGCGTGACGGTGAATGCGGTTCTGCCAGGGCCGACATTATCAGATGGTATGATTGAACAGTTGCAGGATGACATCAAGAAGAACGGTAAAACACTGGATCAGGCAGCCCGTGATTACGTTATGCGCATGCGTCCAAGTTCAATTCTTCAACGTCCAACGACAACAGACGAGGTCGCCAATATGGTCGTCTATATCGCTTCGCAACAGGCCTCAGGAACGACAGGTGCATCTATACGTGTCGACGGCGGTGTGATTGACTCAATTTGATGTTCTATTATTGGAGCCATAATTAACTGCCAGTGCATGACTCAATGTTGACAGTTTACCGCATTGTCGGAGTTCAATATTTGAAATCGGCAAACGGGGTGAAATCATTGAAATCGGCAAACGGGGTTAAATCAATGAAACCGGCAAAACGGAGTTGCCGGTTTCAATACAAAAATCAATAGGTTAAAACTCGATATAGTCAGGTGCGGCAGGCTTTGACAAGTCCGGCTGTTTCGCGAGCAAGCAGCCAGGTATCGGCACCAACTGCAACAAAATCGGCACCTTCTGCAAAAAACTCGTGTGCAAGGGGAGCACCATATCCGAGCACACCGGCACCCTTTCCGTTGCTTTTAATGGTTCCCAATGCCTCTTTGATGACGCGTCTTACTTCAGGTGCATTCGCGTTACCCGTATATCCCATTGATGCTGAAAGATCACCGGGGCCAATGAAAATCGCATCAATGCCTTTAACGGCAGCAATTGCCGGAATATTGGCAATAGCCTGAGGTGTTTCAGCCTGCACAATAACGCAGATTTCTTCTTCGAGACGTTCGCGATATTGGCTATCTCTGCCATAGTCGGAAGCGCGGATAACTCCGGAAATGCCGCGTATACCGTGTGGCGGATACCTTGTCCATGAGACAACCGCCTTAGCCTGTTCGGGTGTATCGATCATGGGAAACATAATGGTTTTAACACCTATATCGAGAAGGCGTTTGGCATATGTCTGTGTGCTTTCGGGCGGGCGGACAATGACTGCGGTTGCATGTTCGGCCGCTCTTAGCTGATCGGCAACGCCGGCCACCTCATTGGGGGCATGTTCCATGTCGACCAGTACCCAATCGGCTCCCGAACGGGCACAAATTTCGGCAGATGCGGGTGAACACAGCGAAACCCATAATCCTATGAGCTTCTTTTTGTGCAAATTTGCTTTAAAACTATTTCCCTGTTGCGTCATCATTATACCCCCTCGCGTTGCATTTTTCTTCCATCAACTTGCTCGGCTCTTGCATCACAAACTTCCTTGCGGTGGCTTATTTCCGGAACCCCGACATCCCAGAACGAGTCGCCGGGCGTCCATTTGTCAGCAGCAACCGGAACATGAATAAGACAACTTTTATCCTGTTTGCGTGCCCAGTCCAAAGCATCTTCGAGCTCGCTATAACTGTCAACCCGTCTTGTAGCAGCTCCCATAGCGGCAGCATGGGCAGCAAAGTCGACGCCAAAGGGTTGCTTTACCTTACTTTCGGCGATCATGTTATTATAAGGAACATTACCTTTTCCCACCTGTAGGCGGCGGATAACTGCAAAACCTTCATTGTCGCAGACGATAACAATAATCTTGTGCCCTGTGAGGACGGAAGAATAGATATCCGAATTGGCCATCAGGTAAGAGCCGTCGCCAAGCATGACATAGACTTCACCTTTATTACGTGCCATCGCTGTTCCCCAACCCGCGCCGATTTCATAGCCCATCGTCGAGGAGCCCATCTCGCTGTCGAAGCCGTAACGTCCCTTGACATGCCAGCCTTTCAGGAGTTCGCCGACAATTCCGCCTGCGGATGAAACGACGGTGTCAAATTCATCCGATTGGGCATTAACGGCACCGACAACTTGTGCGTAAGTGAGGATTTCACCATTGTCAGGTTTTTGAAACTGCTCGACTTTTTCATACCATTTTCGAGTGGCATCCTGTCCTCGTTTCAGCCAGTCTTTATCAGCTTTCCAAGAGCCGAGCTTTTCCGAAATATCGGCTAGTGCTTCTTTAGCATCGCCGACGACGCCTTGTGCCTGATGTTTGACGCTGTCAAAGCGCGTTGTATTGATTGAAACAAATTTCGCGTCGCGTGGAAAACACGTCCACGAGCCGGTGATGTAGTCTTGCAAACGTGTCCCAATGGCAATAATGCAGTCGGCGTTTGCTGCCATCATATTTCCGGCATCGGAACCGGATACGCCGATCATTCCCATCAGATTTTGATGACCATGTATCAATGTTCCTTTACCGGCGATTGTTTCTACAACCGGCAAATTGTATTTTTCGGCGAAGCTTTGCAAGTCCTGTTCGGCTTTTGAATAACGCACACCCCCGCCGGCAATGACAAGCGGACGTTCAGCTTTTTTAAGAGTTTCAACAGCCTGTTCTATGGATTTTTTGTCGGCGCGCGGGCGGTCTATGTGATGTATTTTTTTGGCAAAAAATGCTTCCGGATAGTCATAAGCCATTTCCTGAACATCCTGACATAATCCGATAAATGCCGGTCCCGCAGTGGCCGGATCAAGCATGGTTGATACAGCATGAGGCAGTGAAGAAATAATCTGGGATGGATAGGTTATGCGATCCCAATAACGTGTGAACGGTTTAAAACCGTCACTCACAGTTGCTGTTGCATCCTGAAAATTTTCGGTTTGTTGTAAAACCGGATCGGGTCGACGGGTTGCAAAAACATCGCCCGATAACAAAAGAACCGGCAATCTGTTCGAGTAGGCGGCAGCGGCTGCGGTCATCATATTCGACGAGCCTGGTCCAATCGACGAAAGCGCTATCATAATCTGGCGGCGGCGGTGCTCTTTTGCGTAAGCAATGGCGGCCATCGCCATCGACTGTTCATTCTGTCCACGCCAAACCGGAAGTCTGTCGCGATAGGGTTCCAGGGCCTCGCCAAGGCATGTCACATTGCCATGACCGAATATAGCAAAAATACCGGGAAATAGCGGCTTTTCAACGCCATCGTCGTCAATGAACTGATTGATAAGGTAGCGAACCAATGCTTGCGCCATTGTCAGGCGTATCGTTTTTTGAGTCATGTTTTCCTCCCGGTCATGGGTTGATGTTTATTTTTTGAGTATGAGATTTTGAACTGTTCTTCCGCCGTCTGCGTAAAGTGATTGTCCGGTCACGTAACTTGAAGCATCATCGAGCAGAAAAGCGATGGAGCTTGCAATCTCTTCGGGGTTACCGACACGGCCTAATGGCGTTCGGGAAAGGACTGAATCGAGAGCATCGGGACTTTCTTTAACGAGAGCGTCGAGAAGTGCCGTTCGTATTGTTCCGGGAGCCATCGCGTTCACGCGAATGCCATATGGAGCAAGCTCGACTGACATAACACGGGTCATTTGTGCAACCGCTCCCTTTGATGTCGCATAAGCCGTGTGGGTCGCTGTAGCAATGATCGCATTGACTGACGAAAGCAACACGACAGCATATGTACTATTGTCCTGACGCGGATGCTCTTTCCACAGACGCGCGCAGATCTGGGTAAATCTGAAAGAACCCAATACATTAATATCAAGAATGTTTTTGAATTCGTCGTCACTTAATGAAAAGAAATCATGGTGCCGATCAACACCTGCGCTGGTTACAAGACCGTCCGGCATTCCGAATTTTTCGACGGCTTGCCCGATGATTGTTTCGATTTGTTTCCGGTCGGTTACATCGCAGGTTTCAAACGTTATGCGATCAAACTCCGCTTCCGATTGTGAAAAAGACGCTTTTTGCCGATCAATAGCGAGAATTCTTGCACCACGTTTGGCGAGATATTTCGCGGTCGCTAGTCCAATGCCGCCGGCACCACCTGTAATAATATAGAATTTTCCGTCGAATGACATCATAAAGTCCTTAAGGTTTTGAAAAGCCGTAGAGGCGCATTGCGTTTGAATAAAATAACTTTTCTGCCGCTTCCGGTGTGTCGGTAAGCCTCATTGTCAATTCAATGAGGGCCAAATCGTCGGGGGGCGGCTGTAAATTGGGATGCGGCCAATTGGATGCCCAAACCACCCGATCCGGTATATGGGAAACGAGCGTGCGCGCCAGAACCGTTACATCTTCATAATCGGGAGCGCCGGTTTTCGACGTTTCATAAAAGCCGGAAATCTTGACCCATCTGTTTTCGTTTTCGAGAAGGCGCAGAAGTGTTTGGAATTCATCCGAATGAACTTTAACGGGGGGGATAAATTTGCCTACGTGATCGATGACGAGCGGACAGGCAATTTGTGAAATGATGTCCCGATATTGCGGCAGTTTTCTTCCGTCCATTTGCAAATGAAGCTGCCAGCCTATATCCGCCAGACGTTTTGATAACTCTACCAGTTCACTCCATTGCAATAACGGGTCAAACAGCATAAAGGCTCTTAAACCGCGAACGCCTTTGTTATCGAGATCCTGCCATAATTTTTTAGGCGCATCGGCTTTTGTAACCGCAATAGCGCAAGCGCGCTTCAATCCAAGCGCTTCAACGCCGTGAAGCATCACCGAATTATCGGTGCCATAGAGCATTGATTGCACAACAGCTACTTTTTCAATATTCAGTTCCGCCATTTTTTGTTGATAGGAATTAACGTCGGCGACGGGAACTTTAAATGGCGTTGTCGCCGTGTTAGCGACAGTATTATAAAAGTGCATATGTGCATCAAAAAGACGAGGTGGTAAGAATTTGTTATTATCAAGCATCAAATTTACTGGGAGTTGATGCCATTATCGAACATCTGTATTCCCGCTCCCCATTATGGTTTTACTGAAAGTTTCACCTGAACTATATAAAAGCCTATCTATAGTTTTAGTCAATATTAATTTTAAAAAAGAAAGGGCTGTTTTTTAATATAATGATTTTACTTATTAAAAATAGTTGTAAAAAATTAAAAATTACAAATTATTACTAATTTAGGAGATGGTTTTATGACGACGCCGCTCATTGATGGTGCTCTTGATAAATTAAGAACTTTGTTGCGTGATCCTGCTATCAAGGTTGGTGACAGATTGCCGCCGGAGACATATTTGTCGCGCCAGATACAGGTTTCACGCCCTGTTTTGCGTAAGGCGCTCGATATATTGAAGGCCGAAGGCGTACTTGAATCCCGTCGCGGGTCGGGAACGTATCTGCGTGAAAAAGCAACAGAAGAAACGGCCTTTATCGACCCGCCGACGACGATTGCCGATCTCGTTAAATGTTTACAATTCAGAATGATTATCGAGGGGGGAGCCGCCCGACAAGCAGCACTTGTTCGCAGCGACGAGGATGTCGAAAAAATACACGCGGCCATGGAGCTTTATGCAAAGTCCGGTGTTGACGGTGAAGAACAGATGGATCGCGATATCGAATTTCATCGTCTGATTGTCGCAGCCGCACACAACCATTATCTTGATTTTACATTCAATATGTTGAAGCCGCATATTCTGGTCGCTATGCGTCTGGGACGCCAAATGCGCACCGTTGCTTTCGATTGGAGACATGCTGAAAGAGTGGCAAAAGAACATGCCGGTATATTTACAGCTATCAAAGACAACGCGCCGGATGAGGCGGAAGCGGCTGTATTGAAACATTTGTCGGCAGGCATAGAACGATTGATAGGGAAATAATTAATTAGTAAAAATTAGTAAATAATAATAGTTAAGATATTGAAAAATATAAGAAAATATATTAATATTGTTCAATATTGACATTTATGGAAACTGAACATATCATTCGTCACTGGGTGGAGATCCTTTGACGCAAATAACTTTCAGATGTTTCTGACCGGCCAAATGAAAAGTGCCGTTTTAGAATGGAGCTGCAAAAAGAGGTCTCTGGTGCTTTACAAATCGGGAGGAAAATATGGAAGCACTGCTTATTGGCCTGGTGCCTGCTCTGGGATGGGGGCTGCAAGTCCTCTCTATGCAAAAAGTCGGTGGTATTACCCAAAATAAATTGATGGGTGTTGTCACTGCCACACTTATATTTGCAATTGTCGTCTGGATATTCGGGGAGCCGATCATTTGGTCCCCAACATTGATTGCAGCAGCCCTGATTAATGGTATTTGCTGGACAGTCGCGCAATTTTTACAGGTTCGCGCTTTCGAGCTCATAGGCGTATCGAAAGCTTATCCGATTGTGACAGGACTGACATTGGCCTGTAATACTCTGCTTGGCGTCCTTTTCTTCAAAGATTGGATTGCTTCCTGGCAGTTTATGTGCGGTGTTCCGGCTCTTCTGCTTTTGATTGTCGGCGTTTGGCTTACCACATTCACCGAGAAAAAAGAAGAAGTCCACGGCAATGCCAAGCTTGGCATGATATTTGTCTTGCTATCGTCACTGACATATATCGCCTACGCCTCTATCGGAAAGTTTTTTACTGTCGATGGCTGGCAGATGGTCGTTCCACAATCAATTGTGATGTTTGTCGCTACATTAATCTTATGTGTTTTGACCATGGGGAAATCTGTTGGCGACAAGGATACCGGTGTTTTCGGTAAAAAGACATTTGCCAATTTACTTTCCGGCCTTTTCTTCGCAATAGCCAATTTTACACTTTTGATTTCTATCCAGATGAATGGATTGGCTGTCGGTTGGACGCTGTCTCAAATGGCTGTGGTTGTTGCAACATTGGGTGCACTTCTGTTTTTGAAGGAAAAAAAGACACGTAAAGAGCTGATCTATGTTTTGTCCGGCGTCGGCTGTGTTGTCATTGGCGGTTTGATGGTCGGCGCGACCAAAATGTAAGCGTTAAATTTTCGTCATCATGGTTGAAGGATTAGAAAAATGAAAGCTCGATTGGCAGCATGCCCTATCGCATGGACAAATGACGATCTTCCCGAATTGGGCGGAGATACTCCGGTTGAACAATGTTTGGAAGAAAGCCGCAAAGCTGGCTACAGCGGAACAGAAATGGGCGGCAAATTCCCGCGCGAAACAAATGTTCTTCGGCAATTATTGGCAAACAATGATCTGGCATTGGCCGCAAGCTGGTATTCCGGCACTTTGCTTGATAACAATTTGGAAGCGGAAAAAAAGCAAGCCTTGCCTTTAATGAAGTTGCTACGTGATCTTGATGTAAAGACAATGGTTTATGGTGAAGTTGCCCGCAGCATACAAGGTCAACGTCATGTTCCGTTAAACAAGCGTCCGCAATTGAACGACGATGAAATTCTCGGCTATGCGCAGAAGATGAACGATTTTGCCGATTGGTGTCTCACAGAAGATATTCAACTTGCCTATCACCACCATCTTGGCGCGGTGATTGAAAGGGAACATGATATTGATCGCTTTCTTGCAGCAACCAAAAAGAGCGTTGGCTTGTTGTTTGACACCGGACATCTCGTTATGGCGGGCGTTGATCCGTTATCTATACTGAAAAAATACGGCAAACGTGTCGTCCATGTCCATTGCAAGGATGTTCGTGAAAATATCATGAATGGAATTGATCGGGATCGTTCCTCCTTTCTGGATTGCGTTCTGGAAGGCGTCTTTACCGTGCCCGGTGACGGTATGATCGATTTCCAGAAAATTTGTGACGAACTGGCCGCACAACATTATCAAGGCTGGTTCGTTGTTGAAGCCGAACAGGATCCTGAAAAAGCACCTCCGCTGCAATATGCTACCATGGGTTATAACTATCTGAAAAAATGCTTGAATAATTCGGGCTATATTATAGAGTAGTTTAGAATAGATCTAAATTACGAGACAAGTTCTATTGACTTAAAAATACGGAAATCGAGAAATACATTGATATTGAAAGCCTAGACTGATGAGACGCCGTGAATTTATTACAATGTTAACGGGATTTATGGTGGCGGGAACATTTGTCCAGAAAGGTTGTGCGACAATTATAAACAGCACAATGCCCTGGAAGGCCGATGCAACGCCTATGTCGTTTTATCCTGTTATTGATGAACATAAACTTGTTTTTTTCACACAATCGGAAGCCGATGTGATGGGTGCAATTGCCGATTGTTTTATTCCGTCGGATGAATTGGGTATTGGCGGGAAAGAAGCCGGTTGTGTAACCTTTATCGACAATCAATTGGCCGGTGCATTCGGCAAGGGAACAAAACAATATCTGGTTGGCCCGTTTTTGAAAGGCACGCCTGAACAAGGCCCGCAATATTCATTTTCTCCGGCTGAACGCTATAAAATCGGTTTGGCTGCACTTGATACATATTGCAAAAATACGGATGGCAAGAGCTTTGATAAACTATCGAACGAACGTCAGATAGCCATATTGGAGGCTATGGAAGAAGGAACTTTGCCTTTACCCGACAATGTTCATCCCAAAGCTCTTTTTGAACTCATGCTGCAAAACGTCCGTGAAGGTTATCTTTCGGATCCGATATATGGGGGTAACAAAGGAATGGCAAGCTGGAAGATGCTGGGCTTTCCGGGTGCCCGGTACGATTTCCGTTTTGCAATGGATCGCAAAGGCGAAAATCTCGGCATCGAGCCTATCAGTCTCGTTATGCGTAGCAATCATAAACAAGGAATCTGATTATGACAAATCATCGTCCTAAAGCCGATGTTGTCATCGTCGGTCTTGGTTGGGCAGGGTCTTTGATTGCCGAAGAACTGACCCGCGCTGGTCTTGATGTTGTTGCAATCGAACGGGGGCCATGGTTGGAAACCTCGACCGACCATCCGCCTGCTGTCGATGCTGATGAACTACGTTGGGATACACGTCGTGACCTGATTTTACCGCCGGCCATAGAAACCATCACGGTGCGTAATGATCGCACACAAACAGCCTTGCCTGTGCGTGACTGGAGCACTTTCGACATGGGCTATAATGTCGGTGGTGCAGGCGCCCATTGGGCAGGAATGGCATGGCGTTTTACGGCCTATGATTTCAAGCCGATGACAACGATTGCCGAGCGTTACGGTAAAGATAAACTGGTTGATGGCCTTATCGTACAGGATTGGGGTGTCAGCTACGATGATCTGGAGCCGTTTTACGATCGTTATGAAAAAATTGCCGGTATTTCCGGCAAAGCCGGTAACCTTCAGGGTAAAATTATTGAAGGCGGCAATCCGTTTGAAGAACCGCGTCAAAACGAATATCCGTTGCCACCTTTGAAAACAACACGTTTGACGGATATTTTTACCGAAGCAACGGCAAATATGGGCTATCATCCGTTCATGGTACCGGCAGCCCAGACATCTGCTGCCTATACCAATCCGTTCAACATCCATATGGCACCATGTACCTATTGTGGTTATTGCCTCTATTATGGTTGCGGAAACTGGTCAAAGGGAACGCCGAACAATTGTGTTATTCCGGCCTTGATGCAACGCAAGAATTTTACAGTTATTGCAGATTCAACCGTTCTTAAAGCCAATCTTGCACCCGACGGCAAAACTGCGACCGGTGTGAGCTATATTGATAAACATACCGGTGAAGAATGGGAACAACCTGCCGATATTGTAGTGTTCAGCGCATTCCAGTTGCATAATGTGCGCCTGTTGCTGCTTTCAAAAATTGGCAAGCCTTACGATCCGGTATCCGGAGAAGGTACGGTCGGTCGCGCTTATTGTTTCCAGACAGTTTCCGGCGCAAGCATTTTCTTCAAGAACGAATATCTCAACCAGTTCGCCGGTTCGGGTGCCTTGTCTGCCCAGATTGACGATTTCAATGGCGATTGTTTCGATCATTCAAATCTCGATTTTATTGGTGGCGCGGGCATTCTGGTTGTTACCAGAGGTTCCCGCCCCATCGGAAATACAGACTTTCTCCCGCCCGGTACTCCGCGTTGGGGAAGAGAGTGGAAAAAAGCCTACAAACATGCGTTTCAGAACGCGACTGTCGTTTTCGGGCAGGGTACAAGCTATTCCCACAAGGATTACTACCTTGATCTCGACCCCACTTATAAAGACGGCCATGGACAACCATTGTTGAGAATGACCTTCAATTATAATGAAAATGATCGCCGTTCTGCCCGATTTATTGAGCAAAAAAGTGTCGAAATCGGTTATGCCATGAAAGCCGAACATGTTGTCGGTACAAATTCTGCACGAGCAAATTTCACCGGCTATGACACAGCGAGCGATCACACAATTGGTGGCGCAGTGATGGGTGAAGATCCCAGAACGAGCGTTTTGAACCGCTATCAACAAAGCTGGGATGTGCATAACGTATTCGTATCGGGAGCGTCGTCATTTCCCAATAATGCCGGCTATAATCCTACCGCAACAGTCGGTGCACTGGCACTGTGGACTGCACGCGCAATTATAGAAAAATATATACCGGCTCCCGGTCCGTTGGTACGTGTTTGAGGAGGGGGATGATGAAGAGATTTTTTAAAATTATCCTTGGCCTCGTTGTTCTGGGTGTTATCGTGGCAGTTGGCGGAATTGTAACAATGCCGTCGCGCAATTACGATAGTTCGCAATTTGCTAGTAAAGGCTCTGACCGGAAAGATGATAGCGAGCTGAAGGCAAGTATTTTACGCGGGCAATATGTTGCCTTGACTGCCGATTGTGTTGCCTGTCACCAAACCAAAGATCATAAGGCTGATCTTTCTGGCGGTTTCGGGGTAGAAACGCCCTTCGGTATGCTTTATGCCAGCAATATTACGCCGGATAAAGAAACCGGTATAGGAAATTGGACAGAAGCACAATTTGCCGATGCTGTGCGCAATGGCAAGGGGCCGAATGGCCCGCTTTATCCGGCAATGCCTTATACATCCTATGTCAAGATGAGCGATCAGGATATTCATGATTTGTGGAACTATCTGCAAACTGTAACCCCTGTTCATAATGAGGTTGTCGAAAACCGGTTATCATTTCCCTTCAATATCCGTTTTCTGATGCTTGGTTGGAAACGGCTGTTCTTTGATGCCTCGGATATAAAGGTTGTGAAAGACCAATCACCGGAATGGAACCGCGGTCGTTATCTCGTTCAGGGGGCTGCACATTGTTCCATGTGCCATACGCCACGTAATGCTTTTGGTGCCGAAATCAATTCCCGTCGTTACACCGGAGCGACGTTGCAAAACTGGTATGCACCATCACTAACCGGTTCCAAAGACGAAGGGTTGGGCAATTGGGATGAAGCTTCATTGGTTCAATATTTGAAAACCGGCAGCAACCATGTAACTGTTGCATCCGGCCCGATGGCAGAGGCCGTCAAGGCATCCTTCCAGTATTTCACCGACGACGATTTGAAAGCCATGGCGATTTATATCAAATCATTGCCGGATCACGGTGCAGTGAAACTGCAAGCTTTATCGGCCGATAACCCGCAAATGGTCAATGGCAAACGCATCTTTAACGACAATTGCACTGCCTGTCATGTATCCAATGGAACAGGTGTCGCCGATATGATTCCGGCTTTCAAAGGCAATAACGGGATTAAAGGTGGAAGTAGTGAAAGCTTGACACGTGTTTTGCTGGTCGGTTCTCAAGGAGCGATCACACGGTTTAATCCGACGGGTGCGTCAATGCCGGGTTTTGCATGGAAATTTACAAACCGGCAGGCTGCCGATGTGTTGACCTATATCCGTAATGAGTGGGGCAATGCGGCACCTGCGGTTTCGCCTGACGAAGTTGCCAAAATGCGTGAAACGTTGAAAGCAAGAAAACCGTTAGGGGAATGATACTCGACACGTCGGGCTTTGAGCCAAGGTCGCTCTCGATATTGGTAAAACTTTAAAAAATCCGGGGTATTCTTCATAATACCCCGGATTGTTCAGCTTTATTTCATAGTCGGCATCGAGAATTCGGCGCCGCTGCGAATACCTGAGGGCCAACGCGACGTGACCGTCTTGGTGCGTGTGAAGAAGCGGAACGCATCCGGTCCATGTTGGTTCAAATCACCAAAAATGGAAGCTTTCCAGCCACCGAAAGTATAATAGGCAACCGGTGTCGGTATCGGCACATTGACGCCGACCATGCCAACTTCTACGCGACTGACAAAATCCCGCGCTGCATCACCGTCACGCGTGAAAATAGTCACGCCATTGCCGAATAAATGTGTGGTTGGCAAAGCGAGAGCTTCTTCATAATTCTTGGCACGAATAACGCCAAGAACCGGCCCGAAGATTTCTTCTTTATATATCTGCATTTCATTGGTGACATTATCAAACAGGCAGGGGCCGACATAAAAGCCGTTTTCATAGCCCGGAAGTTTGAAGTTGCGCCCGTCGACGACCAGTTTTGCACCTTCTTTGACACCGATATCGACATAATTGAGGATACGCTGTTGGGCTTCTCTTGTTACAACCGGACCATAATCGGCTGAAGGATCGAGCGAATTGCCAACCTTCAAGGCTTTGACACGGGGAATAAGCTTTTCCATTAACCGGTTGGCTGTATCTTCTCCGATGGGAACTGCGACCGAGATCGCCATGCAACGTTCACCGGCAGAACCATAACCGGCTCCGATCAATGCATCTACAACCTGATCGAGATCGGCATCCGGCATAATCAACATGTGATTTTTGGCGCCGCCCAGAGCTTGTACCCGCTTGCCATTTGCGGCCGCCCGTTCGTAAATATATCGGGCTATAGGCGTCGAGCCTACAAAACTTACAGCTTTAATATCGGGATTATCCAGAATTGCGTTAACTGCGTCTTTGTCGCCGTTAACAACGTTAAATATTCCGGCAGGGCCACCGGCTTCGATAAACAATTCTGCCAATCTGAGCGGCACACCCGGATCGCGTTCGGACGGTTTGAGAATGAAAGCGTTGCCGCAAGCAATTGCAGGTCCGGCCATCCAAAGCGGAATCATAGCCGGAAAATTGAAAGGGGTAATACCGGCGACGACGCCCAAAGGTTGGCGGATCGAATAAGTGTCAATGCCGGGGCCGGCACCTTCAGTAAATTCTCCCTTTGTCAAATGGGGCACACCAAGGCTTAATTCCACAACTTCCAGACCGCGCTGTATATCTCCGGCAGCATCGGAAACTGTTTTGCCATGCTCTTTGGCGAGAAGTTCCGAAAGCGGTTTCATTTCCTCCTCGACAAGTGTTAAAAATTTGCGCAACACACGCGATCGGCGTTGCGGGTTGACAGCCGCCCAGGCAGGTTGTGCCGCTGCTGCAATCTTCACCACTTCGTCGATTTCAGCTTTCGTTGCCAAATCGACTTTGGCTTGAACCGAACCATCCATAGGCAGAAAAACGTCGGACTGGCGCCCGCTTTTACCTTTGACAGATTTACCGTTTATAAAATGACCATATTCTTGCATTACTTCCTCCAATGAAGTTATGACTCCATTGTTACGTGTTATTATACAAAAACAATGGTGGATAATTCTTATCTGTTGTGCAAAATTATGTATTATGAACTGGGATGATCTAAAAATATTTTTGGCGGTCGCACGGAAAGGGCAACTTCTTTCTGCGGCAAAACTTTTGTCTGTTAATCATACAACAGTTGCCCGCAGGCTCACGGCGTTGGAAGATGAACTCAAAACGCAATTGGTAGTAAGACGTACCACCGGTTGTGACCTGACGGCTTCCGGCGAAGAATTGCTGGTGCGTGCCGAAAAGATAGAAGCCGAATTGTTACTTGCGCAAGAACAGCTTGGCGGCAAAAATATCAATCTTGCCGGTCATGTACGTATTGCAGCGCCTGATGGTTTCGGGGTTTCTTTTCTTGCTCCCCGTTTAAATGATATTTTATTGCGTTATCCCGATCTTGTCTTGCAATTGGTGCCTATGCCACGATCCTTTTCTTTATCGCAGCGCGAGGCCGACATCGCCATAACAGTTGAAAGACCAAGACACGGGCGGCTTATTGCCCGCAAACTTGTCGATTATCGGCTGGGTCTCTATGCCCATCGTAATTATATCAAGGAATATGGCCTTCCTGAACGCATTGAAGAACTTAAGGCGCACCATCTCATAAGCTATGTTGAAGATTTGGTGGCTTCCCAGGCACTTGCCTATAATGATGAAATCAGTCGTGATTTTACATCCAATTTCCAGATTTCGAGCACATTGGGGCAATTGGAAGCAGCCAGAAGTGGCGCCGGTATTGCGGTGTTACACTCCTATATAGCGCAAAATTATAATGATTTGATACCCGTATTGCCAGACCACAAGATCGAGCGTGCCTATTGGCTATCCTACCACGAGTCTGCACGCAATATTCGTCGGGTGAGCGAGGTTGCATCAATGATTGCGGTCATTGTGCAAAAAAACCGTTCTCTTTTCGAGTAATAACAATTTCATCTTGGTAGTTTCTTCCACAGTCGATGTGCAAAAAACAATATTGAATGTGATCTATTTACCGGTTCAATATAAAATAATAATAATAAAAGGGAACATATACAGATGGGCATTCGTAAACTTCTGGTTGCCAATCGTTCAGAGATTGCAATTCGCGTTTTTCGCGCAGCCAACGAGCTGAATATCAAGACGGTTGCTGTTTTTGCCGAACAGGACAAGCTTGCACTGCATCGCTTCAAAGCGGATGAAAGTTATCTGATTGGCAGGGGAGCCCATCTCGACCACGAAATGGGACCGATCGAAAGCTATCTATCAATTGACGAAATCATCCGTGTCGCCAAATTGTCGGGAGCCGATGCAATCCATCCGGGTTACGGGCTTTTGTCGGAAAGTCCCGAATTTGCCGATGCATGTGCTGCAAACGGAATTATTTTTATCGGCCCGACGAGTGAAACGATGCGCCGTCTGGGCAACAAGGTTGCGGCACGCAATCTTGCTGTCGAAATCGGAGTTCCGGTTGTTCCTGCTACCGATCCGCTACCGGATGATCTCGACGAGATAAAGAGTCTCGCCGAGAAAATAGGCTATCCGTTAATGCTGAAAGCTTCCTGGGGCGGGGGCGGTCGCGGCATGCGTACCATTCGCAAAGCCGACGATTTGGCGAAAGAAGTGTTGGAAGCAAAACGCGAGGCCAAGGCGGCTTTCGGCAAGGATGAAGTTTACCTTGAAAAATTGGTTGAACATGCCCGTCATGTCGAGGTGCAAATTCTTGGAGATACTCACGGCAATGCAGTGCACTTGTTCGAGCGGGATTGTTCTATCCAACGCCGTAACCAGAAAGTAGTGGAACGCGCGCCCGCGCCCTATTTGAATGACGATGAACGCAGCGAACTTGCTTCCTATGGTTTGAAGATTGCAAACGCGACAAAATATATCGGTGCCGGCACTGTCGAATTCTTGATGGATGTCGATAGCGGCAAATTCTACTTTATCGAAGTTAATCCCCGTATTCAGGTTGAACATACGGTCACGGAAGAAATAACCGGTATTGACGTGGTCAAAGCGCAAATCCGTATTGCGGAAGGCGCTGCTATCGGTACACCACAATCGGGTATTCCGAAGCAGGAAGACATTCGCATACGTGGCCATGCGCTCCAGTGTCGCATTACCACCGAAGATCCGGAACAGAATTTTATTCCCGATTATGGTCGGATTACCGCCTATCGTGGTGCAACAGGTTTCGGAATCCGTCTTGATGGTGGCACTGCCTATTCAGGGGCGGTGATTACCCGCTTTTATGACCCGTTGCTTGAAAAGGTTACAGCATGGGCTCCGACAACGGATGAAGTTATTGCCCGTATGCATAGAGCACTTCGCGAATTCCGGATTCGGGGTGTTGCTACCAATCTGACTTTTTTGGAAGCAATCATCAGCCACCCGAAATTTGCTGCCAACGACTATACTACCCGATTTATTGATACCACGCCGGAATTGTTCAATTTTGTAAAACGTCAGGATAGAGCAACAAAGCTGCTGACCTATATTGCCGATGTCACGGTGAATGGTCATCCTGAAGTAAAAGGGCGTTCAAAGCCGTCCGAACATTTGGCTCGTCCTGTCGTACCCGTCACCGATAACCAGAATATCAGGAGCGGCACCAAGAACCGGCTAGACGAGTTGGGAGCGCAGAAATTTGCCGAATGGATACGCAAACAGGATCGTGTACTTGTTACCGATACAACAATGCGGGACGGGCATCAATCATTACTGGCAACGCGTATGCGTACCCATGATATTGTCACGATTGCCGGAACATATGCAAAAGCTCTGCCCGATCTCTTCTCGGTCGAATGCTGGGGTGGCGCCACTTTCGATGTTGCAATGCGCTTTTTGACCGAAGACCCGTGGGAACGTTTGCAAAAAATACGTGAATCCATTCCCAACATTTTGACACAGATGTTGTTACGGGGTGCCAATGGCGTTGGTTATAAGAGCTATCCTGATAATGTCGTCAAATATTTCATCCGTCAGGCTGCCAAAAACGGCATTGATATTTTTCGCGTTTTTGACAGTCTCAATTGGGTGGAAAACATGCGCGTGTCGATGGACAGCGTGCTTGAGGAAGGAAAACTTTGCGAGGCCGCCATTTGTTATACAGGCGATATTCTGGATAGTGCCCGTCCGAAATATGATTTGAAATATTATTTGAAACTTGCACGTGAAGTGGAAAATGCTGGCGCCCACATCATAGCCATTAAAGATATGGCAGGTTTGATGAAGCCGCGTGCAGCACGTGTTTTGTTTAAAGCATTGCGTGAATCTACCGATCTGCCGATCCACTTTCATACCCATGACACATCCGGCATTGCAGCGGCATCTGTACTGGCTGCTGTGGAAAGCGGTGTCGATATTGTTGATGCTGCGATGGATGCGTTTTCCGGAAATACGTCTCAACCCTGTCTCGGATCAATCGTCGAAGCATTGAAAGGAACCGACCGTGATACCGGATTGGATAGCAAGTGGATACGCCGCATTTCGTTCTATTGGGAAGCGGTACGTCAACAATATGCGGCTTTTGAAAGTGATTTGAAAGGCCCTGCCTCTGAAGTATATTTGCACGAAATGCCGGGCGGGCAATTTACCAATCTCAAAGAGCAGGCACGTTCATTGGGATTGGAAAGCCGTTGGCATGAAGTGGCGCAGGCCTATGCCGATGTTAACCGGATGTTCGGCGATATTGTCAAAGTGACCCCTTCTTCCAAGGTTGTTGGCGATATGGCCTTGATGATGGTGAGCCAAAATCTGTCGGTTGCAGATGTCGAAAATCCGGATAAAGACATCGCGTTTCCGGATTCGGTTGTCTCGATGATGAAAGGTGATCTGGGACAACCGGAAGGCGGGTGGCCGGTTGCTTTACAGAAAAAGATACTCAAAGACATAAAACCTTTTACAGTTCGGCCCGGTTCTTTGCTTAAAGCCGCAAATCTTGAACAAGAAAGAAAGATCGCAACCGAAAAAGCAGGACGTGATATTGACGATGCGGAATTTGCGTCTTTTTTGATGTATCCAAAAGTCTTCACGGATTATGTGGTGGCCAAAAATCTCTATGGTCCGGTAAGCTCGCTTCCGACGCCGGTTTATTTTTATGGCCTGCCTTTGGAAAATGAAATACTGGTCGAAATCGAAAACGGCAAATCGTTAATCATCCATTATCTGGGGCGTAGCGAACCGGATGAAAAAGGTATGGTTACGTTATTCTTCGAGTTGAACGGCCAACCACGCCGCATCCATGTGCATTATCGTGCTCATGGTTCGTCCAACAATATTCGTCTGAAAGCGGAAGCCGGAAACGCTTTCCAGATCGGTTCTCCGATGCCGGGTATGATCTCTTCCGTTGCGGTTCATGTCGGCGATAAAGTAAAGACAGGCGATGTTTTGGTGTCAATCGAGGCCATGAAGATGGAAACAGTCCTTCATGCCGATAAAAATGCTACGGTAAAAGAAGTTCTGGTCAAACAGGGCGACCAGATTGATGCCAAAGATCTGCTTGTCGTTTTGGAATAAATATTAACTGTTATTTTCTTAACAATCCCGTTCCGGCGCGGCAGTATTATTCTCGTTTGCTTGCGCCGGAACCGGTTACAAGTCGGATAAAGTCGTCTCGGCTTTCCGGCTCGGTTCCATTCTTTATCAATGATAAAGACAGTCAAGCGACGAACCGTTTTCCTCGCGATTGAGATTACATTTGTAAAATTTTTAATTCGAGCTTTGTGCTCGCATATCTATGTTCCGCATAATGTCAACGCATTATACCCTTGCATTCGGGAGAAATGTCCAAGCAGAGGAAAAGCTTTAGACACCGGTAAGGGGGAGTGAGCCTGTTGCAAGTAGATACACTATATGCATGTCCAATCAGAACCGGTTTTACAGCACTATATATAGATACAGGAATATCTTTAACTTTGTATTTTGTTTGGAACAAACAGCACAGTAAAGTTCGGTTGGTGTATGACATTGACCGATCTACGGCACAATTCCGGCAGATTTTATATAAAGAACTCTTCTTCCTATTTTACATAAAATTATTCTTCAGTTTAAGAGATGAATTGCGCGGAAAATATGAAGGAATAATGTGTACGGAACTAGAGGTGTTGTCGGATTAACTCTCGTTCGTCTCTAAAAGTGAAGAGTGGGGACATTTTATGCAAGCATCATATGTACCACTCATGAAGAGCGCCGTTCGTTTTTCCTCGTAAGTTTGTCGGCTGATAAGATACCTTTCGTGATGAAAATAATACAAAAGCGGTGCTTCTATATCGACAAAATCCTCTAGACTTATGAGGTTTTTAAACTCTTGAAACGCTCCTTATTGTTGTCGGACGGATAGGCAAGAATTCTTACATCAATTATTTAATCAACGCTCTGTATTTTGCGATAAGCTATTCCCAGATCTTTAAGACAGCATGATAAGTGCGAAGCTTATCTGTAACAAAATTCATCGGCAAGCCTTGATTTTTCCGCGATTTCCCAATGAATTACTTGGCAGATTTCTTGTGACATTTTTTTTAAAACGTAATATTCAAGAATTTTACCATTATGATGGACTGCTCTCCATAAATCGTGTTTTTCACCATTTGTTTTGACGAAGACATTCATCAATCTCCCTTCGCCAATTCGTGCATTTATGTCTTCGTTTTATTGGTATAGAGCTTGCTATTATTTTGCCAAAGCATGCAAACCGATAACGAACCGTTTCGGGTTAAATATCAATGCGGCGATCACACTGGACACCTTCAACTTGACGAAAGATGGGTAAAAATCGCCCGTAATATATAATGGCTAAACTGATAATTTCGTTTGAAGGTTTAAATTATTTGAATGGATTTGCTTTACGAATAACGCAAAATTATTCCGTCATTGTTGAAACATAAATTCAATCTGATAATGCCTTTGGATGCATTCCTGAATATGTTAATGTCGTTCTGGATCAAGGCGACACTTTTTATGGGATGATCCCGACGCATAATGACCGTTCGTTTATAGAATTCGGGCTAGAATGGGAGCAATCAGGGATTCAATAAACATCTAATCTTGCTTTTATTGTTTTAATCGATTGAAAATCAGCAAGATTATCTGCATATTTTATGTTTCTTATTTCTTCAAGACATCTCACAATGACAGTTATGAATGATTTGTAATGACATGTAGCGGAGGAATTTAATAGTGGTTTTGACTGTTGAAGACTTATGCCAAATGACGGAACCTGCAATTATTCCGGTAGCCGGGAAGACCCGTTTAAAAAACAAAATAAACTGGGTTATTGCAACAGATCATCCTAATCCTAAACAATGGATAAGAGGAGGCGAATTTAATCTTATTTGTGGCTGTAATTTGAAAGACAATCCTGTTGAATTGGTAAGTTACATAGATAGATTATATTCTTGTGGTATATCAGGCATTGGGTTTGGTATTGGTTTAAAATTCGATAAAATTCCGCAAATCATTATTGAGCGTGCGAATGCACTACAGCTTCCAGTTTGTGAAGTGCCTTATGAATTAAGCTTTTCTCGTATTTCACAAATAGCGGCTGAAAATATAATTAATGAACAACTGAAAAAAAATAAACGGCTTTTAGAAAGCCGCGTAATTGAAGATGCTATTGATGGTCGTTTGACTATTTATGATATTGCAATGCGTATTTCATCAACATTGGTTTGCGATACGAGATTTATTAGCCATGACGATACTATTATAGCACAGGTTTTATGTGGGCAAGGTCTCATAAAGGCAAACTATATTAACGAAATATTGGATAGACGTGATGTTTTTTCCTGTACGCCAACGGTAAAACTCGAAATTATACGTCAAGTTGATAGTCTTTCTGCAACGGAAACAGCTTTTATTTCAAAAATGCTTTTAGCGGCACGTATTATTTTAACACGTCAGGATGCTGTTGCACGTGAACGAGCGCAGTTATCAATTGATTTGTTGTCGGAAATTTATGCAGGTCAAAATAAACCGAAAGATTTAATGCGTAAATTTGCCATTTTAGGTTTTTCTTTGAATGCAAAATATCGCATTATTGTCATTCGTTCTTCTTCCGGTATTTTGGATGAAACTTTTCAAATATTACGCAAGACGCTACCACAACATATGCTCATCGGCTTTGAAAATGATAACGGGGTTGTTCTTATTCCCGAAGAAACAAAAGACAATAAAGTCAATTTTTTGCTGAGTACATTGTGTACACGTTTGCCGGATGTAACGATCGGAGTAAGTTCCCCCTGTGAAATTAAAGATTTATCTGCCGCGGTCAATCAAGCAAAAGCACTATCAAAAATTAAAGAACCGGGCTTAAAATATCCGGATAATATGAATATTGAAAGTTTACTTAAGTCATTGGATCCGGTTATTTTACAAAATTATGTTACTACACTGTTTACGAAGAAGTTAACGCGAGAATTGAGAGAAACGATTGAAATATTATTAGATTGTGGCTTCAACATTAAACAGGCGGCTGAAAAATTGGGGGTTCATCGCCATACGATACGTATCCGTATAGATCGTTTTTGCGATGTTACCGGTGTTGATATCAAAATAGCTGAAAATAGAAATAAAATTTGGTTTTTATTGAAATTAGCAAAAACGTTGGATGACAGTGCAAATTGAACGACAGTGCAAGGTTTTGTTTGTTCAGGATTTTAATGCTGGTAACATGTTAAATGTTTTAGAAATTGTACGGCATGTATAATAAATAATTCTTCTATATACGGTTTGGATATAGCATACTGATAATTCTTTATTAAACTCTTCCAAAAAAATGGTGGGGTTTAAAATATGAAAAATAAAAAATTGGAAAAACGCCGTTCTGCTGCTGTTGCCAGAGGCGTGGGGGTTTCAACGCCATTATTTGCCGTAAGAGCAGAAAATTCAGAACTTTGGGATGAGGATGGACGCCGTTATATTGATTTTGCGTCAGGTATAGCCGTTGTTAATACCGGTCATCGTCATCCACGCGTTATTGCTGCTGTTAAACAGCAACTTGATCGCTTTACGCATACTTGTCATCAGGTTGTTCCTTATGAAAATTATGTCGAGTTAGCAGAAAAGTTAAACCAATTAACGCCAGGTGATTTCGATAAAAAGACAGTATTCGTAACGACTGGTGCCGAGGCAGTTGAAAATGCCATTAAAATCGCGCGTGCTCATACCGGTCGTGATGGTGTTATAGCTTTTTCCGGTGGTTTTCATGGCCGCACTTTTATGGGGATGGCGTTAACCGGAAAAGTTTCACCTTATAAAATCGGTTTTGGTTCAATGCCCGGTGATGTGTATCATGTACCTTATCCTAATGAAGTTCATCAGATTACACCGGAAGATAGTATTAACGCAGTGCGTACTTTATTACGCGCAGATATTGATCCCAAAAGAATTGCAGCCATTATTCTGGAACCTGTTCAGGGTGAAGGCGGCTTTTATCCAGCTTCACCAGAACTTATGCGTAAAATTCGTGAAATTTGCGATGAATACGATATTGTTATGATTGCAGATGAAGTTCAGACGGGTTTTGCCCGTACTGGTAAGCTGTTTGCGATGGAGCATTATGACGTAACGCCTGATTTAATCACAATGGCAAAAAGCTTGGCAGGTGGTTTTCCTCTTGCGGCTGTAACGGGTCGTGCTGAAATGATGGATGCACCGGTTGTTGGTGGTCTTGGGGGAACCTATGGAGGAAGCCCTATAGGTGTTGCCGCTGCTCTTGCTGTTTTAGATGTCATTGAAGACGAAAAATTGTGTCAAAAAGCAGAAATGCTTGGATCCCGCTTGCATCAAAGATTGGCATCATTGCAACACGAAATTCCTGAGATCAGGGATATTCGTGGTCCAGGCTTTATGAAGGCTGTTGAATTTTTCGATAAGAACAGAAAACCTTCACCAATATTTACCACTATGGTGCGTGATATTGCTCTGGAAAAAGGATTGATCCTGCTTATTTGCGGTGTCTATAGCAACGTCATCCGTTTTCTTGCACCAATCACTATTGAAGATCATATCTTCAATGAAGCTCAAGATATTCTCGACGTTTCAATTCGTGAAGCGAAAAGAAGAATTGGGTAGGAATAGCTAATTATCAGGATTTTCTACCTAAGTTTCTAGTAATTCAAAATAAAAATAATTTCGTTTAATAAAAAACGATCATTCTGACTGGGGAGCAAGATGGAAAAAATGGGAATTATAATAGCGTTTTACTTATGATTGCTCCTTTTGATGAATGAGGTCTAACCGTCTGTAAAGTATATAACGATTATAACAACTTTGCAGGTTGAGCCATCAGGAGGGAAATATGGCCAAACAACAACCCGTTAGAGCTGCGCTGGCAGCATTCATTGGAACTGCTATTGAATGGTATGATTTTTATATTTACGGAACCGCTGCAGCTCTTGTTTTCGGTGAAATTTTTTTCGCTTCACAGAGTGAATTTGTTGGCACTCTTGCGGCATTGGGAACATTTGCTGTCGGTTTTGTTGCTCGCCCCTTCGGGGCTGTTATTTTTGGCCATCTTGGTGATAAAATAGGGCGCAAAAAAAGTCTCGTCATTACTTTGTTGATAATGGGCGGTGTTACCGTTCTTATCGGTTTACTTCCTACTTATAGATCTATTGGTATGGCGGCAGCTCTTCTATTGGTTATACTGCGTTTTGTGCAAGGCATTGCCGTAGGTGGCGAGTGGGGTGGAGCTGTTTTAATCGCTGCAGAACATGCGCCCGCAAAATGGCGGACATTTTTGGCAGCCGCTCCACAATATGGAAGCCCTATCGGACTCATATTGGCTTCATTAGCATTTGGTTTTGTTTCCGATTTACCGAAAGAGCAACTTCTGTCTTGGGGATGGCGTATTCCGTTTTTATTAAGCGGTGTTCTACTCTTGATTGCTTTTATCGTTCGTGCCGGCGTGAACGAAAGCCCCGAAATGGTCAATGAGCTTGAAAAAAATAAAACAATAGATGTTGCTCCGATAAGAGAAGTATTTGCCACAAAAAAATTGACATTAGTATATGGTATTGGTGCTTGCATATTAGGTGTTGCCGGGTTTTATTTTATAACGACATTTATGATCAATTATACGACCACTTATTTAGGCATAGAGAAAAAGACTATCCTCAATATTGTGGCGTGGGTTGGCGTTGTTGAAATTACGAGCGCCCTGATCGGCTCTTATTTGGCAATTCGATTTAGTGAACGGTCTCTGTTACTTTTTATGACAGGACTTGGTGTTATTTGGGCCGCACCGATGATGTTACTTGTGGTGACAGGTGATATTACCAATATTACAATCGCTATTCTTTTTGCAACCGGAGTTTTAGGTGCATATTATTCGGTTATTGCGCCTTATTTACCCAATGCTTTTCCGGTTCGTATGCGTTATACAGGTATTTCCTTAAGTTATCAGCTTTGCGGCGCTATTTTTGGTGGTGCAACACCTATGATTGGTGTGTGGTTAGCAAGTATTTACGGAACGAACTGGCTTCCATTGGCCATATTATTTGGAATGTTATGTTTACTAACATTTATTTGTGTCTGGTTTCTACCAACCGAACATAAAACGATTTTTAATACAATAGATGAAGATCGTACATTCAAGTAAGAATGTTTAAGAAAGTGAAATATAAATTTATAGGGAGCTTGGATAAAATGGATACTTCAAACAAAAATACAAACTATAATAATGTTACTATTGATGAAGATCGGTTGTGGAAGTCTCTTATGGATATGGCGCTTATTGGTGCTACATCCAAAGGAGGATGCAATAGGATTGCTTTTTCAAAGCAGGATGACGAGGCTCGTTCGCTTTATCGCAAATGGTGTGAAAGCTTGGGCTTAAAAGTGTCATTTGATGCTTTCGGTAATATGTTTGCTTATAGAGCTGGTAAGGAAAACTTACCACCAGTCGTCATTGGCAGCCATTTGGATACACAGCCAACAGGCGGAAAATTTGACGGTATATTGGGAGTTTTAGGGGGGCTTGAGGTTGTACGAACCTTGGTAAATGCGGATATACAAACGAAACACCCTATCATTATTGCAAACTGGACAAATGAGGAAGGCGTTGTTATGCGCCAAATGCTCGGTTCAGCTGTTTTTGCGGGCGCTCTTGATCTAAAGACGGCTTTATTACTTGATGACGGACATGGAAATACTGCTCAAGACCTTCTTTCCAGAATGAAAAATGGAATTGGCAATCAACCGCTAGGTTTTCCCATACATAGCTATCTTGAGTTACATATAGAGCAAGGACCAATTCTTGAAGACAATCAAAAACAGATAGGTATAGTAACCGGTGGTTTTGGATTTCGTCGTTATCAGTTGGATTTTACCGGTGAAGATGCACATGCCGGCTCCACTCCCATGGCAAAACGTAAAGATGCAATGCTTGTTGCAGCCAAATCCATCATAGTTGCCGATGAAACTGTAAAAAAGGATGATAATGCTCGTGCAACATCAAGCATATTAACGGTACATAATGGTTCACCAGTGACCGTTGCAGCAAATGTTTCACTTATTCTGGATATTCGTTTTCCAAATGAAGAAGGGCTGCAAAAACTTGAAGATGATATTTTTCAGCAAATTGCGACAATTGCCAAACAAAATGGCGTAGCATTTGATTGGAAATATATCGTTCGTTCTCAAACCGTGCATTTTGATGAAAATATTATCAATGTGGTTACAGACGCAGCAAAAACATTGGGATATAGTTCTATGCGCGTTGTAAGTGGTGCAGGACACGATGCTTTCAATTTAGCACGTAAATATCCTACGGGAATGATCTTTGCGCCTTCAGTGAACGGGCTGAGCCATAATGAGGCGGAATATACGAAGAAAGAGGACTGTGCGGCGGCAGCAAATGTTCTCTTACGCAGTGTATTGCAATTGGCACAATAAGCCGATCTTTTAATTTTAGCCAAGCAAAATCAAATTCAAAGAAAAGGTCCAGTAAATGAAATTAAAACAATTACAAGACCGCTTTGGTGGCAGCAATGAAATGGAAATATATGATGATCATTTTAGAGCTGTAGCTACGGGTGTTATTAATGAATACGGCACGCGTCAAGCACCTTTTGTAGGTATGCCAACATTATTGTCTGCACCATCACGTCAAGTCGATTGGAGCAATCCACAAATAAAGGATCTTGATGTTGCCTTACTTGGCGTGCCGATGGATCTGGCTATATCAAATCGCAATGGTTGCCGCTTTGGACCACGTGCATTACGTTCCATTGAAAGGATAGGCCCTTACAATCATGTTTTACGACTGGCGCCAGCTATGCTACTTAATATTGCAGATGTTGGAGATGTTCCATTTCGTAGCCGATACGATCTAGAGGGCTGTCATATTGATATTGAACATATTATTACAAAACTGGTTGATGCCGGCGTAAAGCCTTTATCAGTAGGTGGAGACCATTCTATTAGCCTGCCAGTCTTACGCGCTCTCGGTCGTAAAACACCATTGGCTATGATCCATATTGATGCACATTGCGATACGGGTGGCCCTTACGATAATTGTCGTTTTCATCATGGCGGCCCTTTTCGCCATGCTGTTCTTGAAGGTGTTCTCAATCCTGAAAAAACAATTCAAATTGGTATTCGTGGTGCTTCCGAATATCTTTGGGAGTTTTCATATCAGTCCGGAATGACTGTTATCCACGCAGAAGAAATTCAAAAAAACGGTATTGAACCGGTTATTGCACAAGTCCGTCAACTTATTGGAGATGACGAAGTGTATTTATCTTTCGATATTGACAGTTTGGATCCGGCTTTTGCACCCGGTACAGGAACTCCGGAAATTGGTGGCTTAACAACACGAGAAGCACAAATGCTGCTGCGCGGTTTCAAGGGGATGAATATTATTGGTGGTGATGTGGTCGAGGTATCACCTGCCTATGATGCTACTACAAATACAGCACAAGCTGGCGCACAAATGCTGTTTGAAATTTTAAGCCTGATGGCTTTCCGAAAAAGTGAGGAGAAATAATGCTAAACAAAGCGTCATCCATAACTGCCGAGGATATTAAAAGATCTGTTGATGAATTGTTTGATGAACAGGTTAAATTTCTTCAGGAATTAGTGCGTTTTCCTTCAATCCGCGGGAATGAAAAAGAAGTTCAGAACTTCATGGCAAAGGCGATGGGGGAGTTAAACCTTTCTGTTGACCGATGGACAATCAACATTGATGATATTCGCTCCCACAAAGGATTTTCGCCCGTTACGGTTTCTTACGAAAATACGACAAATGTTGTCGGCACTTATGAGCCCAAGAACCCGCCAAAAGGTAAATCCCTTATATTGAATGGTCACGTTGATGTTGTACCAACGGGAGATGAAAAACGTTGGCGCTTTGGTCCATTTAACCCGATAATTGAAGATGGTTGGATGTATGGACGCGGTGCCGGTGACATGAAAGCGGGCGTCTCGGCCAATGTATTCGCATTAAAAGCACTACAAAAATTAGGCGTAATGCCTGCTGCGCGCTTACATCTGGAGTCAGTCGTAGAAGAGGAATCTACAGGAAATGGCGCATTGGCGTGTCTCGTTCGCGGCTATACAGCAGATGCAGGAATTATTCCGGAGCCATTGGAACCTAAGCTGATGCGCGCACAAACAGGGCCGATTTGGATAAGAGTTGAGGTTGATGGAGCACCCGGACACGCTTCCGGAGATTTTGGTAGCGGCGCTGATGCAATCCATAATGCGATAGAACTTATCCAATCCCTTGACGTTCTAGAAGAGCGTTGGAATGCACGAAAAAAAGATTACCCACCATTTGATCGTCACCCCCATCCGATCAACTTTAATGTCGGTCGCATAGAAGGTGGTGAATGGGCGTCAAGTATGTCAGCAGGCTGTTGGTTTGAAGTCCGTATTGCTGTTTATCCAGGGCAAGATATAGAAAAAGCATGCCATGAATTTGAAGAATATATAAACGAACAAGCGAGTAAAAATCCTTTTTTTAGAGAGCATCCTCCACGGATAATCTATACGGGGTTTATGGCTGAAGGATATTTATTGGAAAATGCTGATGAGCAAGAGAAAATCCTTGCCAATTCACATTTGGATGTGTGGAAAAATACGTTGGAAGAAAATCTTTTTGCTGCGACAACCGATGCCCGTTTTACAGGGCTTTACGGTAATTGCCCGACATTGGTCTATGGACCATTTTGTAAAAATCCTCATGGTTTTGACGAATGTGTCGATTTGGATTCTGTCCGGAAGGTTACTCAGGTTATCGCTTTATTTATTGCGGAATGGTGTGGACTTGAAGATGTCGCAAAATAGCCATTCGGTTTAATAATACTATTAAATATAAAACTATTTTGAAAAATAATACGAACAGGGAACAAGCGTTAAAAGATGAATTATTGTTAAAACAGGCTGCCTATATCGGCGGAAAATGGATTGATGCAAATTCTGATAACGGGGTAGAAGTGACCAACCCCGCGACAGGCTAAATTATTGGTTATGTACCGAATTGTAGTGCTCAAATGGTCGAGACCGCAATCGAAGTTGCCCAAAAGGCACAAAAGGGTTGGGCGGAAAGAACAGTAAAAGAACGTTCGCTTATTTTACGCCGATGGTTCCGGCTGATAATTGAAAACCGCGAGGATATTGGTCAAATCTTGACACTTGAACAAGGCAAACCATTGGCCGAAGCCATTGGTGAAATTGATTATGGTGCAAGTTTTATTGATTGGGTTGCTGAAAAAGCGCGCCGCGTTAATGGCGAAACCATTCCAGGACATCAGCGTGACAAGCGTATTCTTGTGATGAAACAACCCATAGGTGTTGTCGCAGCTATTGCGCCCTGGAATTTTCCTAATGCCATGATTATCCGTAAAGCTGGTTCTGCTTTTACTTATGGTTGTGCTATGGTTCTGAAACCGGCAATGCAAACGCCTTTTTCTGCTATCGCATTCGCAATTCTTGGTGAGCGGGCTGAAATTACCCGCAGGTCTGTTTAGTGTCATCACCGGCTCTGCAACAGAGATTGGTAGAGTGATGACACAAAGCCCGATTGTTCGTGAAATTAACATTCACAGGCTCCTCTGAAGTCGGCATGAAACTTTATGCGCAAAGTGCACCAACCATTAAAAAACTCGGTTTGGAACTCGGTAGTAATGCACCATTTATCGTTTTTGATGACGCAGATATTGATGCCGCGGTGACAGGGGCCATTATTGCAAAATTTCGCAATAATGGGCAAACTTGCGTATGTGCTAACCGCATCAATGTTCAGGACGGCGTTTATGATACTTTTGCATCGAAACTTAAAGCTGCTGTTGAAAGCTTGAAAGTTGGTAATGGTATGGATGATGGTGTTGTCCTCGAACCATTGATTGATGAAGCAGCTTTGGAAAAGGTTGAAGAGCATGTTGCAGATGCTGTGTCAAAAGGTGGTCATGTTCTTTCAGGTAGCAAGCGACATGCTCTGGGCGGTACATTTTTTGAGCCAACGATCGTTACGGATGTGACAAAGGAAACGGTTGTTGCGCGGGAAGAAACTTTTGGTCCTATTGCACCATTGTTTCGTTTTAGCGATGAAACAGATATTATCAAACAAGCGAATGATACCGAATTTGGTCTCGCTTCCTATTTTTATGCCAAGGATATGGCACGTGTTTTCCGTGTCGCTGAAGCACTTGAATATGGCATGGTTGGCGTTAATACAGGGCTTATTTCAACGGCTGAAGCAGCATTTGGCGATGTAAAACAGTCAGGTCTTGGGCGTGAAGGTTCACATTTCGGTATTGATGATTTTGTCGAGCTTAAATATATCTGCTTGGGTGAAATAAAATAAATGTCATCATTGTTAATGAGTTAGAAAATCTTTTCTACCCATTAACAGAATTTGATTGCATAAATGGAAACCAGACTATTTTTCTATCTCGCACTTCTATTGAAGTTGCGTGTTCCATTTTGTATTCCTCGGATGGGTTCTTGAATATTCGGGCTTGACGAGCTTTGATGTTTTCGTGATGGATGTATTCGTGTGCTTGATTAAGTCTGAACGTTTAATCGGGTTGGAACGCTCTATCAAAATGGTTTGATCTTTTCACAGGCTCCATAACATTCAAGAATAATGTCGCAATCATGAGGATTATATTCGGCAAAATAAGCTCATCCTCCTGCCTTTTCAGCAGCAATCAAGATTGAACCGGAACCACCAAACAGATCGACAACAATATCATAGCGGTTTGATTGAGCTTTGTTCGCATCAGCTATTATCCCGACGGTTTTGGCTATCGGATGAGGGTCGAGTTCTTTATGATTGGCATTTCGATAAAAACAGCTCTTCATGTATGAGATAAAGTCATATCAAGCAATAAAGGCCGCCATAGCTCGTGCGAGATTCAAACAGACCGTTTGAATTATCAGGCGCGTAAAATGTCTGTCGTCACAAAATTAAATCACGAAATCTACACAGCAATAGAAAAATCAATGTTGGAAACCGAACCGGTTTACGCAATCGTGAAAAATAAATTTGCTGTTCATTTCCTGTATTTTTGTATTGCCCATAAAAATACCAATCCACACCGCAAAAATTGTAGACGAAGACAGAACGCAGAAAAATGCCAAACAATAACAGGAAATAAATCTCTTGAGAAAAAGACAGAATCTAACGCTTTGAAATCGTGCTTTATTTATATGGAATAAAAGGAACATCATACGATCATGATGTCTTAATGGCGGAGGGGGTGGGATTCGAACCCACGGTACAGTCGCCTGCACGCCGGTTTTCAAGACCGGTGCCTTAAACCGCTCGGCCACCCCTCCAAAAAGGATGCGCAAGTCTTTACAAGGTTCTGGCTAAAGGTCAATCATTTATTTGAATTTTTTTGAGCCAAATTTAATTTGCCTTCGTGCCTTTATAAATGTTCACTTTGAGATCGCGCACTTTTTTGCGCAAAGTATTGCGATTAAGCCCCAACAGTTCTGCTGCCTTGATCTGGTTTCCCTTTGTCGCCGTAAGACAGGCAAGAATAAGTGGATACTCGACCTCTTCCAATACGCGGTGGTAAAGTCCGGCAGGGGGCAGCTCATTGCCGAAAGAAGCAAAATATTTTTGCATATTCATTTCGACTGCTTCGCCAATCGTTATATTGTCACTGACCGAAACCGGATTGTCTGCCCCGTGAAGACCGGTTTCATTTTTCAACTCGGTCTCGATAACGTCGACCGCAATTTCTTCCTGCGGATAAAGTGCGGCAAGTCTGCGTACAAGATTTTCCAATTCCCTGACATTGCCCGGCCAGGAATAACGGCGCAACAAATCAAGCCCCTCATTGCTGATATGTTTTGAAGGCAACCCGTTGTCGGAGGCCAATTTGAAGAAATGGCGCACAAGGTCGGGAATATCGTCGGCTCTTTCACGCAAAGCGGGAATGCGTAGCGGCACCACATTGAGCCGATAAAACAAATCTTCTCTGAAATGTCCTTGATTGATAAGCTGGTGTAAATTCTTATTGGTTGCAGCAACGATTCTGACATCTGTTTTGATCGGCGTCCGCCCGCCAACTGTCATATATTCGCCTTGTTGCAAAACGCGTAGCAAACGTGTTTGTGCATCCATCGGCATGTCGCCAATTTCGTCGAGAAACAACGTTCCGCCGTTGGCCTGCTCGAAGCGCCCGCTCGAACGCATATTGGCACCGGTAAACGCACCTTTCTCATGCCCGAAAAGTTCCGATTCAATGAGATCCTTCGGAATTGCTGCCATATTGATTGCGACAAAGGGGCCTTTTCTGCGTCTGCCATATTCGTGAAGTGCACGGGCAACCAGTTCTTTTCCTGTTCCGGATTCCCCTGTAATCATCACAGTCAGGTCTGTCTGCATCATGCGGGCAAGAATGCGATAGATTTCCTGCATTGCAGCGGAACGGCCAACGAGCGGCATTGCATCGGCGGTTTCATCGGATTTGGGCTTTTCGTTTTCGGAGCGCGGCTCCACCATGGCTCTTCCGACAATATTGATAAGCTCCGAAAGATCGAACGGCTTGGGCAAATAATCATATGCACCCGCTTCCGAGGCTTTGATCGCCGTCATAAATGTATTCTGGGCACTCATGACAATGACAGGAATTTCCGGACGTGCCTTTTTAATGCGAGGCAAAAGGTCAAATGCGTTTTCATCCGGCATAACAACATCGGTAATGACGAGATCGCCATCGCCATTGGCAATCCATCTCCACAGCATTGCAGCATTCGGTGCGACGCGCACTTCATAACCGGCACGCGAGAGTGCCTGATTGAGAACGGTGCGGATCGCTGCATCGTCATCTGCAACAAGTATCATCCCTTTTGTCATTCGGTTTCTCCGCTGTGCTTGTGTTCTGTTTCTTCCGGCCGCCACATAGGTAAAAGAACACGAAATATCGTACGCCCCGGTTGTGAATCGCATTCGACCACCCCGCCATGGTCATTTACAAGCTTGGCAACCAGTGCAAGTCCAAGGCCGGATCCGTTCGGTTTGCTGGTAATAAACGGATCAAACAAGTTTTCCTGAATGTCTTTGGGAACACCCGCTCCATTGTCTTCCACACAGAATTCCATCGGCAAAGTGACTTTGTCATGCCGCCCTTGAACAGAAAGTTTGATACCGGGCCGATAGGAGGAGGTAAGCGTAATTGTCGGGTTCTTTACACTTTCCAGAGCTTCTGTCGCATTTTTAACGAGATTGAGGAAAATCTGGATAAGCTGGTCACGATTGGCAAAGACCGGTGGCAGCGAGGGATCATATTTTTCGACAAATTTTATATTCTTTGCAAAACCGTTTTGCGCCAGTCTTTTGACATGATCGAGAACAGTATGAATATTGATCGGAAAACGTTCGATTGGCCGTTCATCGGAAAACACTTCCATACGATCAACCAGAGCAACAATACGATCTGTTTCATCGGTAATCAGACGTGTCAACTGGCGGTCGTCATCGCCAACCACACTTTCAAGCAACTGGGCAGCCCCGCGTATTCCCGAAAGCGGATTTTTTATTTCATGGGCAAGCATCGAGGCAAGGCCGGTAACCGAGCGGGCAGCTCCCCGATGGGTCATTTGCCGGTCGAGCTTTTCGGCCATAGATTTTTCCTGAAACAGCACAACAACGCTACCCGGTATCTCCGAGAGCGGCTGGACAAAAATATCGACAAGCTTGTCATAACCCAGTTTTGGTGATGATAAATCGACATGATATTCATTAACCGGTTTGGGTTTTTCCCTCACCTGATTGATAAGCGAGAGCAGGGGGCTGCCGAAGGGCAAGAATGTTTCGAGCTTGTTTCGCGCCAATACAGAAGAACTCGCTTTAAAAAATTGTTCGGCATAGGCATTGGCATAGGCGATGCTATTGTCCTTATCGACGAGTATAACCGGATGACGAACAGCATCAAGTACAAGACCCGCCAGATTTTGCTCCGGATTTTTGGTTTTTTGTTGCATTGTCAAGCTGCCCTTTTCGGATGAACCGAATCTCTTGAAAATATCGAATTTATTAATGTAAGAACACGTTCCGGACTGCGTGAAGTCATCAGTTCCTGCCGCTCTTCGTTGCTATAAACTCCTTTGGCATGTTTGTTCAAATACCAGTCGATATGTTTTCGAGCGTGACGGAGACCGGTATTTTCACCATAATAATCAAGCATCGCCTGATAATGGTCGCAAACATAATCACCGAGATTTGCTGAAAAAGGATGGCCTGCAATTTCACCGGAGAGCCACGGCGCACCGTAACTTGCCCGCCCGATCATGACAGCATCGGCACCGGAGCGGCGCAGGCATTCTTCAGCCTCTTCAAGATTGCCAATATCGCCATTTGCTACCATGGGAATTGAAATGACATCACGAACTTTTTTCAAAGCATCCCAGTCGGCTTGACCGTTATAAAACTGCATTCTGGTGCGGCCATGCACTGTAATCATGGCAATACCGGCCGCTTCGGCCATTTGTGCGAGTTCCGGCGCATTGATTGTTGTTTCATCCCAACCAAGCCGCATTTTGAGTGAAACAGGTATTCTGGCTACTTTTAAAACGGCCTCTATCAATGACATGGCAAGTTTCAAGTCGCGCATGAGTGCCGCACCCGAATATCCACCAATGACCTTTTTGGCCGGACATCCCATGTTAATATCTATCATATCGGCATGATTATCCTGAACGATTTCAGCCGCTCTTGCCATCCATTCGGGGGCGCGACCGGCAAGCTGTACCACATGCTGGGGAAGGCCTTTGCCATTCACACGCATTTGGCTTTCAACCGCACCGGAACATAATTCCGCACTCGCCACCATTTCCGAAACCACCATGCCAGCACCGGCGAGCCAACTTCTTTGCCGGAACGGTAGATCACTTACCCCCGACATAGGGGCAAGAAAAACACGGTTTCTGAATTCCAGATTGCCAACTTTAAGAGGAGTGGAAAGAATGGACAATCACGAGTGCCTTTTTGTTGTGCAATTTTAAAAACGCCTAATCTTTTATCATTTTATTCACAAAAGGCAATGCAATGTCTAGGATTATGCATTCAAAATCGGTTCTATGCGCAAAAAATAAAGAGATCGGGAAGTGGCCTGTTAAAAATAAATTGAAATGCGCATTTGAATTGAACAATGTAAGATGAAGCGAGACTATTGAAAGAAACGAAAAACTGTATCAATTTCGGGCTATAAAACAGCAATATTTTTGAAGGGATAGAGATTATGAAATTGTATTTTGCCCCCGGTGCCTGTTCACTCTCTCCACATATCGTAGCGCTGGAAGCAGGTATACCAATTACGCTTGAAAAGGTTGATTTGGCAAAAAAGGTCACATCAAGTGGCAAAGATTACCTGACTGTCACACAAAAAGGCTATGTTCCGGCTCTTGAACTTGATGACGGTCGCGTCATTACCGAGGGGCCGGCTATTGTGCAATATCTTGCTGATCTCAAGCCTGAAAAGAATTTGGCTGAAAAGCCGGGCACTTTCGAGCGGGCAAAAGTGCAGGAATGGTTGAATTACATTGCAACCGAGCTTCATAAAGGTTTCGGGCCGCTTTTCCACCCGACCTCGGAAGAAGAGAAAAAAGCTGCGAAAACAAAACTTATCCAGAGGCTTGTCTACGCAGAAAAAAAGCTTGAAAATTCCGAGTTTGTAGCCGGTGACCATTTCACGGTTGCTGATGCCTATCTTTTCACAATTTTGACATGGTGCAAATTTGTCGGGATCGATCTTCTCGATATGCCTGCTTTGTCTTCTTATATGGAAAAAATCAATGGCCGCGACAGCGTAAAAAAAGCTTTTGCGGATGAAAAAGCTGCTTGAGTATATCAGAATCAATATGCGGAAATCACTGCATATTAGAATTCGGGTTGAGCTAGCCGGTTTCATTTTCAAGGGGAAGAAAGCCTGCTTTTGACGAGAGGTCGAAGCAGGCTTTCTGTTTTTCAATGGGGATTTTTTTATAACCATTGTTTTGCAAATTTTGTGAAGTGCTAAAATGCCTGAAGCTTGATAACGGTAGCGATTTGACTTCAAAAAATAGCAATCATCTTGATAATTGAATAAAGTGTCATCGAATTGAATTGATAAGACTTTTACCCTGTCAGCTTATTCCATTGCATCTTCAAATTCTTGCCGGTTCGCGTCATAAAGGTGGAAGCCATCCGAGATCAAACGACTTTTTCTTGTATGAAATGAAGTTTCCTCTTGAACTCGGAGTCTTTCCCGTTATATTGCGCCTCGCTGGAGAGGTGGCCGAGTGGTTGAAGGCGCACGCCTGGAACGCGTGTATACGGGCAACCGTATCAAGGGTTCGAATCCCTTTCTCTCCGCCATTGCAATCAAAAAATATATATAAAACAACAATATCAGCTACTTTAATATTTTCCCGTCCCCCATTTCATCCCCCAATACAACTTGGAAGGGACAGTATCATGATAGGCCGTAAAGGACTATAACTCATTGATAATATTAAAAAATTCTTTATGGCACGGCTTGGGACGTGCTGAAACAATAGCGAAGGGGACTTTTTCTCCGCCATTTTTAAAAGAAACTATTTTGATTCATTGGATTAATCAATTTTATCAGTTTTTCCAAAACTCTTCCTACATAAATTTTTAATGTATATTTTCGATATTTGATACAATCTGTCGCGCGAAAATATCATTATAAATGCAGGCGGTGTGACAGCTATAAAATAGTGGTCAATCACAATCGAATGACATCACTCATTTAAAGAACAGATTTACTTTTTAATTCTTTGCTTAAAGACATTTGTCCTTGGAACGGGTGCTGTAACTGCCTCTCCGATATTTCACATCAAGTTGGAAAATCGACAATGTGTTTCCAGATCTTTATCTCGATGCTACTAACATTTTGATTAACTCATATTGTCTGGTATCCGAAACGTCTGTGTGGTGATCGTTGGAATGTCGGTCATAAAACGCAATATAGCTCGTCTTTAGGGCTAACCCGCCCAATTCGGCTTAACCACTTCGTTGCGCTTTCGATAGCCGATAGTCGCCATTTCTTACTTCTATTTTTGTTTTAAGTGAATGTGAAACAACTTGAAGTGAGCTTGTTAGGTCAATTGAAGTGGCCAGCTTGACAGTTCAGTTAATAACCGGTTTACCGGGCAGCAAAAATAAAAATGGCGGCAAGGCCGCCATTTTTTAAACATCGCATCAAACCGGCTTTTTCAAGTAACAATCTGAAATAATATCGCAAACATCACGATATTCGCGATAACAATTGCCCAACCCCCGTAGAGCATATATTTAAGTGATGTCGAACGGGCTAATCCCATTTGTCCGAACATATCGGACGACGGAAAAGGACCAAACCAGTCAACCTGCGAACTGGCCAGTAGAACCGCAGTTAAACCTTCCGGGGTAACACCTTGTGCCAAAAGAATAGGTCCGAAGATTTTTTTGGTAAAGGTCATCTGGGCTACGGCAGCTCCCGGTACGTGGCCGATAATGTTGAACAGGAAAACAAAGAAGCACAACCAGGCGGCCGAGAAGCCTTGTAGATATGGCGTTACATCGTTGAGCAAAGCTTGATAAGCACTAAGTTTGTCAACCAATACCAGTACCGGATTATAAAGCCAATAAAGCAGGAACATCCAGACGAGACGACCACACCCTTTGTACATCGCATCCAGAATGTTTATGGGAGATAAACCACCTGAGAGACCGGTCAAAGTTGCAACCGTCAACATAACAAAAATCGCAAAACTGAAACCGGCTTGTACAATCACTCCTATGAAAGCCATTACAACAATGGTCAAGAAAAACACCAGTGCTGAACGCTTTCCTCTTTTTTCGTCGCCCACGTCGGTCTTATTTTTATCGACGATTTCTTCATCATATTTTATCTTGCCGACAGTCCATTGTTGAATTTTGTTAGACATAAACCAGCCAGCCAATAATGTAACAAGGCTCATTGGTAAGCCGGCGTGAATGAGAAATTGTGGATAGGACAAGCCGCCTAATTCCAGAATTGTGACTGTGCTCGGCGTAAATGGACCAATAAATAGACCGATTGATCCCGCAGTCATCAACAACAATGCCACAGTCGGGGGTGTCAATCCGACTGCAGCCGCTACGGGGATAATGACCGCAACGATGATCGCGTTCCCGCCTGCCATAGTGCCTAACGAGCCACAAATTACAATGGATGAAATAATAATTCCGAGTTTGACGCGTCTTTGGCTCGAAAGTCCAATTTTATTGACGATAAAATTGACCAGTTGCTTTGCCGCACCTGTGCGGGTTGCTACCTCTCCGACACCAGCTCCCAACATAATAATCAAGCCGACCGTAGCGATAAAAGAACCGGTGGATGCTGCTAAGAGCTTGCCTAATTCCACAGGTGTGGTCGACGTCATTATGACGCCAAGAATGATCGCAACAACCACAGATAAAACGATATCCAATCCGCAAATGGATAGAATTGCCAAGGCAAAAATTGGCGTCAAACCGATGATGCCGATTTCACCGCTAGGCAGCGTTCGCGTATATAGTGCCAATAATAGCGATACGAACATCACAAAACCAAGCACCAAATTGCGATTGCTAAAATGTAATTTCACCGCCATTTATAACCCTCCCAAGTGTTTTATTGTATTTTCCGTGCAATCTACTTTACAATGATCGAATCCGGAGAATGATTTTTTTTCCAGTACCTATAACCAAAGGTTAATGGCGGGAGAGGTAAATGGGACTTAGTCTGAAACATTTGGAAGTTTTCTATGCTGTAATGACGTGCGGAACGCTCAATGGCGCGGCATCAATTTTATGTGTGTCCCAACCTGCTGTTAGTAAATCATTGAAATTGGCAGAATATAAATTGGGTTTTTCCCTTTTTAAACGTGTAAAAGGCAAACTGACGCCTACGCAGGAAGCACATATATTATTTGAACAAATAAAATCGATTTATGTCGATCTAAACAATTTACAAAGTCTTGCAAGAAACTTGGCCAATAATCCTGAAGGCAGAATAACCATTGGCTGCTTGCCCAGTTTGGCTCTTTGTGCAATTCCGCAAGTTACAGCTCGATTTATAAAAGAAAACCCGCGTGTATTTATCACTGTCGGTACGCAACATAGCGATGAATTACAGCAACAATTAAATAATAGACTATTGGATTTGGCCATTACCTTCGGTTTGAAAAACGATAGCGGATTGATTTCGACGCCGATTGCAGAAATACCATTGGTATATATTGACAGTCTACCTCATCGTAACCCCATAAACATTCATCAGATTGATGAAGATCGCTGGATACATCCTAATGCATATTCTTTTACTACGGCGATCGGTCGATCACGAATATTCAAGAAAACAGTCGTTGATGTTCAAACTTATTACATGGCTGCCGAATTTGTAAAACAGGGCGTTGGTTCGTCAATTATCGACCTGTTCACAGCTTTTTTCATGCTGCCTGACCACATGATATTTCCAATAGAACCAAAACTTTCCGCAAAGATTTATCTCATCCAACACCGTGATTTGACAGTTTCAAAACCGACACAAAAATATATTTCCATGTTGCAACACCATTTGGCGACGCAGGTTAAACAACTTAACGAAAGGTTATATATGACAAAATAAAACTCAATTGTTGTTTTCTTCTTTATCCTTTTTACTCATTCTTATTGAAAGAAATGGGCGCGCTTATTGAAAGAAATGGGCGAGCTTATTGAAGGAAATGGGCGGGAGAGGAAAAGTGGAAAGACATGTCGTTGTCATTGGCGGTGGCGTTATCGGATTAACGACGGCCTATGCTTTGATTAAACAAGGGCAAAAAGTTACGTTAGTCGAACGAATGGACGATGTGGGATTGGTTACAAGCTTTGCCAATGGCGGGCAGTTAAGCTATCGCTACGTATCGCCTCTTGCTGACGCCGGAGTACCCATGCATGTTTTCAAGTGGATAGGTAAGCCACGGTCGCCACTTAATCTGAAGTTACGTTTTTCATTGGATCAGTGGAAATGGTTGTTTCAATTTCTATTGGCATGCAATGCCAAAACCAATAAAATCAATGGCGCTCATATTCTCAGATTATCCTTATTCAGCCAAAAAATTGTTACGCAATGGCGCGAGAGTGGCGAATTGGGTAATTTTGATTGGGTTAAGACCGGAAAACTGGTGATATATCGTGATTTGAACGATTTTAACAAAGCCAAAGCAGGTATTAATAAAGAATTTCAGAAGGCTTTGACCGCTAAAGAAAGTGTAGAACTTGAACCTTCACTCGGATTTATCGAAAACAAGTTGGCCGGTTCTATTTTTTCTCCCGGTGACGAAACCGCAGATTGTTATAAATTTTGTTGTGTTTTATTAGAGGCACTCAAAAAACATCCGAATTTTACTCTTAAAACATCAACCCATATAGATCATATTATTACACAAAAAGACCGTATTACGGGCGTCGAGACAAATTCCGGTTCTGTCACCGGAGATGATTATGTTATCTGTACGGGTAACAGCAGCAAACACATTTTGGCGCGTATTGGTATTTCTGTGCCGATATATCCGTTAAAAGGCTACAGTCTTACGCTTCCTTATCCCGAAAAACCACACATTGTACCAGCTATAAGTCTTACAGATTATAGCAATAAAATTCTTTACGCAAAACTTGGTGATCGTCTCAGGTTGGCTTGCATGGTCGATATCGGTTATGAAGATGCCGGAATCCGCCAATCACGTATTAATGCCATAAAGGAAATAGCGCGGGAAACTTTCAATGAGTTCACAACAATCGATAAAGCTGAAGAATGGACGGGATTGCGTCCGTCGACGCCAAAGGGCCCACCCATATTGGGCAAGTCGAAATATCAGAATCTCTGGCTGAATGTTGGTCACGGAAGCCTCGGATTTACGCTTTCGGCGGGAAGTGCAACTGTCCTTTCTCATCTCATAACTCATCAATCTTCACCAATCGATTTGAATGGCTTGGAACTGGAATAATATCATGACGATTGATCGTATTGACACAAATAAACGGCTTTCTGCTGCTGTTTCATGCGGCAACTTTGTATTTTTGTCGGGGCAGGTTCCCACGACACTTGACGGTGATTTTGTAACCCAGGCAAGAGAGGTATTGCAAAAAATAGATCATCTGCTTGATGAAGCTGGAAGTGATAAAGCTCATATTCTATCAGCGCAGATCTGGATCAAGAATATCGCAAAAGATTTTGGCGCGTTTAATGAAGTTTGGGAAGCATGGTTGCCTGAAAATTGTGCGCCGGCGCGTGCCGCCGTGGAAGCAAATATGGCTCGTCCGAATGTTTTGGTGGAAGTAGCGGCAATAGCTGTGAAGCGGTAAAATCAAGCTGCGTTAAAAACTATTTTTACTTCCATGAAAATGTTTTTACGGGTGCATAAAAACCGGGTTGTTACTCTTTGCAATGGATGGACTGTCCGCAGAGTGTATCATCCGGTTTTTGTTTTTTTGCAATTTTCATTATAATGATATACTAATTTGTAATTTTTATTTTATTATGGAATAATTATTATATAATAAATAAATTAAATCTAAATTTATTAATATAATTTATTTATAAAATTATTATAATATATTATAGATAGTATATATTTCTATTTTTTTATATTAAAAAATAATTTTTACAAATTGATAAGTCCCGAACGTAAGTATCATATTAAAAATTCGGGACTTTGTTTTTACCAGCGGGTTTTCAATTTGATGAAAGGGCGATTTTTTATTTTTAATTTTCACGGAAAATTTTCAGTCAGAACAGAAAAAACATTCCGACACAAACAAGTGTCATAACCCCCCAGACACCTGTCCATGATGTTGCGTTTAGTATCCACGGTATAATTGTCGGGGTTGCGAACAATATAAAGAAGGTTGCAGTGTTTGCCATTGCCATTGCGGTTGCAACGCTTTTAGGGCCTGCCATTGTTGCCAATTCGGTCATTCCGACGCCCTGCCAAGATAATATGAAGACACCGGCAACGAGTACTGCGGCAACCAAAGCCCACGATAGATGCGTCGAGGGAGTCTCTCCATAGAAGAAGGTAAGCAACGTAAGAACAAAAAACGCTATAGCACTTAATATTGTTACCGCTTTTAAAAAGCCTGCGCGATTGTTTTTCTTATCGGTATAATAGCCACCGGAAATACGTGTGAAACCGGCACTTATCTGGATAAAGAACAGTATCGCGCTGATATATTCGATATTGATATGTGCGAAGTCGTGTAAGAAAAGCATTGTAAAAGTCATCAGTGCAAACTGTGGTGCGCACAAAAGGCCTATTGCGACAACAATACGCCATATAGCGAACTGTTTGAAAACATGGGTAGCGGATTCGGTTTTTTGGGCTGTCCCGTTTGTTTCGGTGCTTTTTCCCTGATCTATATCAACAACCCAAAGATAAGTTAAAAAGGCAAAGAGAATGCAAAACAAGGCCGAGATATAAAGTGACCAGACAAAACCCATTTTATATGAAACGAGAGGGAAAAAGACTGCTCCCAAGGCATAGCCGAGCGGAACAGCAGTCTGTCTGACACCCATCGCAAATCCACGTTCGTCTTTGTCGAACCATTGCATAATAGCTCGTCCACTCGAACCATTCAGGCTGCCGCCTGAAAGGCCGATAATGAGTAGCCCGATGAATAATGTTACAGGAGCATAAACAATCGGAACGACATTTATTATGATAGCTGTCAGGATGAGGACAAATGCCGTGGTCGTCAAACCGGTTATAAGAATGGGCCGGTCGCCCAGCCGGTCGGTGAGCATTCCCCAAGGAACTTCACCAAAAGCTATGCCTATTCCGACAATTCCCATAAGCATCCCCAATACCGGTGTGGAAATTTGATAATCATCCCGCAAAAGGAGAGCTGCGGCCGGAACACCACCAATCACAAATGTAAAACATGTATTCGCCAACGCACATGTAAACAGTACTTTCCACTTGTGCCCGCTTGAACGAACCCTGTCGTTGATGAAAATTTTGTCACTCATTATTCAGCTCCGCTTTTTCAGTTGAGAAATGCGTAGCACTGGATTAATTATAAATATAACAGGAATATTTTATAAAATAATTCGGTTTTTCCGAATTTTAAAAGGTGCGTATATGCAAAATCTGGATCCCGATCTTTTAACGACCTTCATTACAATTTTGGAAACCGGAAGTTTTCTGAAAGCATCCGAACGCCTCTACCGTTCCCAGTCGGCATTGACAGAGCAAATGCAAAAGCTTGAACTTGTTTGTGGCTGTCAATTACTCGAAAGAGGAAAAAAAGGAACACGACCGACAATTGATGGCGAAAAGTTGCAAAAACATGCGCTTGCTATTTTGAAACTTAACCGTTTGGCGCTTGCCGATATGCATAATGTCGCAGCAACCGAAAACATCTCGATTTCTATTACAGATTACCTCATGCCTGAAAAAGTGGCAGAGGCTTTGGAGATGTTGACAGCAGATCGTCCGAAAATACAATTGAGCCTTACATTCAAAAGCGGCTCAAATACGCTTATTCACGAAAACAATCTTGACGGTTTCGATATAATAATCCTGACACATCTTATCGGTACGCCGTTACCCTCCTATTCCAATAGGGTTATTATAAAACGCGAGCGGTTATATTGGGCGGGTGCAGCAAAGAAGAGGTTTTCAACCGGTAGGGTCTTGCCGCTGATTGGTATGAAAAAGGGCTGTGTCATACAAAAGGCAGCCCTTCAACTTCTCTCGGATAGTTCGGTTCCTTTTGGATTGACGCATACAGCCTCGAATGTTGCAAGTTTACAATTGGCGGTCAAAGCCGGTTTGGGCATTGGGTGTCTTAACGAAAATTCGATGGATGACAGTCTAAAAGATTATACACATTTCTATAATCTCCCGACTTTGCCGGATATTGAATATCTGCTTTTATATAAGCCGGAAAAATCGGATATTGCCGAAGTTTTACGCCGCTCGCTTGATGCGACTTTAAATTAGAAAATGGAACGTGTTATCAAGGTTTTTGAATGAAAACGCCGTCACTTTCCATGAAGCCCTGAGCCTTTTTAATAAGATGGCAATGATGCAAAATCGCATAATGAAGTGCGAGGGGTACAACATATATTTTTTATCATAAATGGCCAATTTTCGTGGCATTTGCTTAAGGAAAAAGCAGATTATATTGTCGAATAAAACAGTGGTTCAGAAATTCGTAAAAAGGAAAGGATGTTCCATGTTATCAACATCCTTTCCTTTATTGTAATCTAATTAATGAACTCAATTCAGGGGTCGGCTTTGTTCAAATTGAGGGGTTTTGTTTCTGTCGCTCAAAAATATGAAACGACGAGGCCAAAAAAAGTAACAACCGCAGCAGCAGTTGGCGATGGTTCGCGGCTTATACGCAGTTCTATGCTTGGCTTTTTCCTTGCCGATTTTGCATGTGGAATAGATAGCGAGGAATTACGATATTTATTGAAGATGTGCCATCCCGAATGGTGTCCGCCTGAACCGATCAAAACAATTGCCGCAAATATCCGCATGTCATTGGAAGAATTCAATGCGAAAGGCGAAATATAATGTCAGCTTTTCAAGCTCGCTCGACATCATTAAAAATATTCATCAGTGGAATGACGCACTTTGTTTCCTGCTGATGAATAAAGGATAAATTCAATGATATTCGCTTATGTTCAACCAAAATTAGGCTGAATGGCGTTGAACCTGTCCGGTTATGATGGCCGGATATATAAAAGTTCGGGATAATTTTTCCCGCATTGCCAATTTATAGCTCCGCCAGTTGCAATTGCTTGGATGCATATGCATGATATTTGCAATGCGATTGGACTTGTCTTCGCCGATGCATTTCATCGTTTGGTAGTGAAATCACGCTTTAGCCGCTACTATTTCTAACAATTTAAGAAAATTTGTGTGTCTCCAATGTGCGATGATTGATTCATAACTATTTGAAAGAAATAGTAAAATATGATGCATAAGGGTCAGAAATGATATTTCAAATATAATTTTTCGATAAAAATTAGCTAGTAACAGATTTGAATTGCAATAATTCTGATGAAATGTAATTTATTACAAATTCGTTTTTTTAAAAATATTTTACGGGAGGATAATATGAGCGAAATAAGATTGTATATGCTGCAATCGGGGAGTCTGAAGTGCAAACTGCATAATATAAAAATGAACGAAGGCGCGAATACGGATTATGAAATTCCGGTTCCTTTTTATCTTATAACCCACCCGAAGGGTAATATTGTCATTGATGGTGGAAATGCCATTGAAGTGGCAACAGATCCGAAGGGCTATTGGGAAGAAATTTGTAATGTATACTGGCCGGTACTTGATCCTCACGACGGGTGTGTCGATCAATTGAAACGTTTGGGTATTGCTCCCGAATCCGTTCGTTACGTTGTTCAGTCGCATCTTCATCTGGATCATACCGGAGCAATCGGGCGTTTTCCGCAAGCAACCCATATTGTTCAGCGCCGTGAATATGAATATGCCCATACGCCGGATTGGTTTGCCCGTGGTGGTTATATAAATAAAGACTTTGATCGTCCCAATTTGAAATGGCAATTTCTCAACGCAGAAGCCGATGATTATTATGATATTTATGGCGATGGCACGTTGATAAGTGTTTTCACACCCGGTCATTCGCCTGGACACCAGTCTTTTCTGGTTAATTTGCCAAATACCGGATCCGTTATATTAGCTGTGGATGCAGCCTATACAACCGACCATTGGAATGAAAAGTCATTGCCCGGCTTTTTAGCTTCTGCAGTAGACAGTGTGCGATCGGTACAAAAATTACGTATGCTGGCTGATAAAACGGATGCAATGGTTGTAACCGGTCACGATCCTGACGGTTGGAAAACATTCAAAAAAGCACCCGAATATTACGATTAGGAGAATTGTGCTGTAATAGCCAAGGGATAGATGTCGCAAAAATTGCAAACCGAATTTGGTAAAGCGCATTGCGAAAGTTGATAAGCAATGCGCTTTTATATTTTCAATTGTTACGTTTTATGAAACCCGACGTGGAAATTTCAGATTCTCAAATCAACTAAGGAATGATGAAAAGGTTTTTAATTTCATTGTGATATTGATTGGTCATGTCGACCTTGGAAATATCAAGTTTGCCACGTTCATTCATGTAAAAGGCAGATTCGCAGTAATTCACTTTACCGGATAAAATAATATGCGCCGATTATATCGCACCGGTTCATATCGATAATCGTTTGCTCATCGGGAAATTTCTGCATTGTGTTTTGTCCGGTTTAAAAACGGAGAAGGGATATAGCTATGCTTGCATCAGGAAGACCGTTCACCGACAAAGGTTTTGGGAAAACGGAGTTGGCAATTTTGTATATTATGAACAGCATGATTAACATAAAAATATATTTTAACAATTTAAAACAAAAATTATATAAAAATATTATATATTATTATTGATAATGTTATAATTAATTTATTAGTAAAAACAATATAAATACATTATTATAATATTTTACTATGTGCTGTTTTTAAAGGTCTATTTTTCACGTCCTCTTGCAGCTATAAATCCGAAAACAGGATGTCAAAATCGCTTTTCTGTCCATGGCGATAGATTTTATTTAGAAAACAAATCTATCGCGACAGTGGCGTTGACATTTTCGTTGTTTTTTATCCACCTTTCAGAGGGGCGATACACCAACCGTCATACCGCCACAGACATAAAGCGTTTGTCCTGTTACAAAACCGCTCTTATCGGAAAGCATGAAAGAAACAGCTTGAGCGACATCCTCAGGCAAACCGATACGTTTGACGGGAATCGAGTTGATAATCGCTTTTGTGCGCGGTGAATCGTCAGGATTTGCCTTCTGGAACAATTCCGTTTTGATGGGGCCGGGGCCGATAGCATTGGATGTAATACCGAATTTGCCCAGTTCCAAGGCCCAAACTCTTGTCATTCCAATAAGTCCCGCTTTTGTTGCGGCATAGGCCGTGCGCAACTCTTTTCCCAATGCGGCGCGAGATGAAATGTTGACAATCCGGCCGAAGCCCGCTTCTTTCATGGAGGGAACTAACGCTTGCATACATTGCATGGCACAACGCAAATTAAGCGACAGGACGAGATTCAAATCGTCCAATGTTTGGGTTTCTGCACTCGCCGGACGGACGATGCCGACATTGTTGACGAGACGTGTGATGGGACCTTGTGCCAGTGCAGTCTTTAAAGCTTTTTCTGTCTCATCAGGATTGGAAAGGTCGGCAATAATGCCGTCGCCGGTTCTGTCAATAATTACCGGTTCATACCCGTCCTGTATCGAGCGTTGCGCGATGGCAGCACCAATCCCGTTAGCACCGCCGGTTATGAGAACACGTTGTTTCGTTGTCATTTGTTTTTCCTGGGTCTTTAATAATCGAATAGCTTGAAGAAGAAGACATTGCTTGGGTTAAAAAGAGGTCGAACCCTGTTACTGAAAACTCTCCTCGGACAGTGGCAACAGGTGTGAGGAGGGATGCGATTGCACAGGGTAGATCAAGGAGTGGTGCTGTCAAAAGAAAGCGATGCTTTTTATGGTTGCGCAACCGGTAGGCAAGTGGTGCTAAATTCCATAATTTTCCAATGAGGAGGCCGATTTTGAACAGGCAATGCTCATGCAACGGAAGAAGTGCGCAGCTATGTTCCCCTTCACGTGCCGGAAATGCTTCCACAGCATAATTATCTGCTGCAAGTGCCGCAATTTTTGTTTCGCTTAACCATTCCAGAAGCTTTTCATCGCTTCCATCAAGAACAGATGAACTGTTCTCAAGCTTGTCTTTGTCCGGATTGCGCTTCATTTTTAATACAAGATCGGCAAAGCCGGTATGGAGGCACAAGATGTCGCCCTTTGTCACTTCAATCACGTCTTTATCCAATATTTCCATAATATCGGAATAGGAAACGAGTTTACGTGCATCTCCGAAATGGGCACGTAAATCCAGCATGACAGCGCGTCCCTGAACGGCTTTGCGTGACATTTTTTCAATGCCCGATGCATATGCCGGTGAGGTACTTGCATTGTCGAAACCGGTCGGAATACCGCTATCCTTTATTTGTTCGGGACCGATAATATTTTTTCCGGCCGCAAATCCGCTATAGTAAAACGGTCGTCTGATACCCTCATCTTGCGTATTGAATAGCGAACCGGTATGCGCCAACCCTTCCCCATGGCTAGTATATTGCAGAAAAAATATAACCATATTGTCACTTGGAATGTCGGACTTTACCGGAACAAGCTTATCCATCTCGCAATGATAATTGACGCGGTTTTGACGTAACAATGGCCGCAAAACAGGTGGCTGACAATCAGGATCAAGTTTTTCACCTTCCGGATAGCCGAAGGGGGGATTTTGTGAAAAACTTGAACCCTTTTTAACTTCGGCTATACCTTCTTTCACTTTTTGCGGCAAAAGATAATTAATATAGTCCGGTTGATCGTCAGGACCAAAATCACCCCGGTTGGAACCGTCGGGGCGTTTTTTCCACCTCGATATTGGCATATTTATTTCTTTTTTATTTCTCCCGATAACTATAAAACGTTTTGGGTCGAAAGAGACCAACCGGAGTTGCCAGAATTGTTCGTAAAGCTTTTGGTCAGGCGCGTTCAAACGCGACAGCAATTCCTTGTCCGACACCGATACACATAGTCGCCAGTGCATATCTGCCTTGTGTCAGTTTCAATTGCAAAGCAGCAGTGCCGCCAATACGTGCTCCGGACATACCGAGCGGGTGGCCAAGAGCAATAGCTCCACCATTCGGGTTGACATTTTCGGCGTCGTCTTTGAGTCCGAGATCCCGCAATGTTGCAAGCGCCTGACTGGCAAAAGCTTCATTGAGTTCGATAACGTCGAAATCCTGAGGTGTCATGCCAAGATGACGGCACAGTTTTTTCGTTGCTGCTGCCGGACCAATTCCCATAATACGCGGTTCGACACCGGCGGTAGCACCTGCTACAATACGTGCAATCGGTTCTAGATTATATTTTTTTACAGCCTTTTCGGATGCGATGATGAGGGCTGCTGCGCCATCATTCACTCCCGATGCATTACCGGCTGTGACTGTAGCACCTTCTCTTTTATTAATGACACGCAAACCCGAAAGAGCTTCCATGCTGGTCGAGCGCGGATGTTCGTCTTTATCGACAATAATCGGGTCACCTTTACGCTGTTTTATTGTAACGGGAATGATTTCCTTGGCGAGGCGGCCGTTCTGTTGGGCTGCGGCAGTCTTCTGCTGGCTGCGCAGTGCGAATTTGTCCTGATCTTCACGTGAAATATTGAAATCAACTGCGACATTGTCGCCTGTTTCCGGCATTGAATCGACGCCATATTGCGCTTTCATCAACGGGTTGACAAAACGCCATCCGATTGTTGTGTCATAAATTTCCGCAGTGCGCGAAAACGCTTTATCGGCTTTCGGCAAGACAAAAGGCGCCCGCGACATGCTTTCTACACCGCCAGCAATTATGAGTTCGGCTTCTCCCGTTTTGATCGCACGGGCAGCAGTCTGGATTGCATCAAGCCCGGAACCGCACAGCCGGTTGATTGTCGCTCCGGATATTGAATAGGGCAGTCCGGCCAGAAGCAATGCCATTCTTGCCACATTGCGGTTATCTTCACCGGCCTGATTGGCGCAGCCCATCAAAACATCATCAACAGCTTCCCAATCAATGGTCTTGTTACGCTCGACAATTGCTTTGAGAGGCAAAGCTGCCAGATCGTCGGCGCGAACAGAAGCGAGCGCGCCACCAAAACGGCCGATAGGTGTTCTTACATAGTCACAGATAAAAGCTTCGGTCATTTTTCCTCCTCGATAGCTGGTACAACCAGATCTGTTATGGGGCCATCAATATGAAGTTTGGCGCCGGTTATTGCTTGTAAATCATCAAAACTGAGCGAAGCCAATTTTTCGCGTAACACAAAATGCCGGTCGACAATGTCGATGACTGCATGGCTCGTATAGACCCGTGTCACGCAATTGAGACCTGTTAGCGGAAAAGTGCATTTTTCAACGAGTTTCGGATCGCCTTTTTTGGTTATGTGTTCTGTGACAACGCAGACCTTCTTGGCTCCATGAACGAGGTCCATTGCACCGCCCACAGCAGGAACGCCTTTCGAGCCGACACGCCAATTGGCGAGATCTCCGTTTTCGGCAACCTGATAAGCACCAAGAATTGCCACATCAAGATGGCCGCCCCGCACCATGGCAAAACTGTCGGCATGATGAAAATAACAACCGCCCGGCTTCAAAGTTACAGCTTTTTTGCCCGCATTAATCAAATCCCAGTCTTCTTGACCGGGAAGTGGCGGTTCGCCAAAACCCAAAATTCCATTTTCGGTATGAAATATGGCTTCATGACCTTCAGGTTGGAAACGGGCAACCATTTCAGGAAAACCGATACCGAGATTGACATAGGCTCCATCTGCAATATCTTGTGCTGCACGCCACGCAATCTGTGCATTGGATAGCTTGATCTTCTCATACATATCCGTGTTCATTTGTAGACTACTCCCGCGTGAATAAGAACTTCTTCCTGAGCCGGATTTGTTACTTCGACAATATCGTCAACAAAAATTCCCGGTGTAATAATATTTTCAGGATCAATATCTCCCGCTTCGACCAATTTTGACACCTGCACAATCGTGTGTTCGGCTGCCATGCACATAAGCGGTCCGAAATTGCGCGCAGCCTTGTGATAGGTCAAATTACCATAGCGATCGCCGATATAGGCTTTAACCAGAGCAAAATCGGCCTTCAACCAACGTTCCTGTACGTAGAAACGACCGTCAAATTCTGCGACCGGTTTGCCAACCGCAAGTTCAGTGCCGTAGGATGTAGGCGTGTAAAAAGCGGCGATCCCAGCTCCACCGGCGCGTATACGCTCGGCCAGAGTGCCTTGTGGAACAAGCTCCAATTCAATTTTATGGGCAAGGTACTTTTCAGTGAATGCACGAGGATCACTCGAACGGGGAAAAGAACACACCATCTTCTTCACCATCCCCGCATCAATCATTGCGGCGATGCCGACATAGCCATTACCTGCATTGTTATTGATAACAGTAAGGCCGGTTACTTTTCTGTCGATCAGTGCATGAATAAGTTCGATAGGTGTACCCGCGCCGCCAAAGCCACCGATCATTAAGGTTGCTCCGTCTTTGATCGGTGCTACCGCTTCTTCGACGCTTGGAATAGATTTGTCCATCTTTAGCCTCCCGAAAGATGACATCAGTATGCTGACTTAAAAAATTTATGGTAGAGAGGGAACAAAACGGGACAAAACACAGAGTAACTGCCGGCAAACAAATAGATTTAACCTCCAGCAAACAAGATAAATCCCGTTTGCCATTAAACTTCCTGAAAATGCCGATGTCCGAATTCTAGACTCCCACACTACCTCCCATGACTCAAGTTAGGTCTTTTTTATTCCTTGCGTCAATATAAAATGTTCAATAATAGATATTTGTTCATATAGTGTACAAAAAGGAAAGCAAATGCATACGCCTGTTAAAACAGATTTTGTTGGCGGATTTGCCAAAGGGTTGAAAGTGATAGAAGCCTTCAATTCGGCTAAGGCACGCCTTTCCATTACCGATGTCGCAACGATTACAGGTTTCGACCGCGCCACAAGCCGTCGTTGCCTTCTCACGCTTTGTACACTCGGTTTTGCCAGACATGACGGAAAATATTTTTCACTCACAGCCAAAATATTACGACTCGGCTATAGTTATCTGTCATCGGCATCTTTGCCGGTTATCATCCAGCCATTTCTCGACAAGCTTTCAGCAAAAATCGGTCACAGCTCGTCTTCATCAATTCTTGATATGACAGAAATTGTCTATATTGCGCGTGCTTCGCAAGTAAAAATCATGTCGGTGAATTTGACTGCCGGAAGCCGTCTACCAGCCTGGTGTTCATCTATGGGGCGGGTATTACTTGCGGGCTTGCCGAAAGACGAGCGCAAAAGAATATTGGACGCAAGCCATATCGAACCGCGAACAGTAAAAACCTGCACCGACCGCAAAACACTTGAGAAAAAAATAGAAACTGTAGCCGAAAACGGTTTTTGCCTGATAGATCAGGAACTTGAATTAGGATTGTGTTCTATCGCTGTGCCTATAAAAATCGCTTCCGGCAAAGTCGTTGCTGCTTTGAATATCGGTGCGCCTGCTGTTGAAAATTGCTTGCATGAAATGACAACACATTATCTGCCCGAATTGCAAAAAACAGCTCATGACATTTCCGCACTTATTCCGTTTCGCTGAATAGTTCGGCGCCGGTTTAGATCATATACAGATCATATATCGCATATCTTACGAAGAAATCTTTGTCCCCAAACCGCCCGAAGTTGCACTCTTTTGAACAAAAACCGTAAGCTTATTATTGATCGAATGCCGGTTTTGCCTGAAAAGAAACGGGAAAAAGGCGCAGCCGATAGGTGGCAAGGCCTGCCTTTTCCGAAAGCTATAAATGCGATTATCACGATATAAATATCGCTCAAAAATAGCAATCGGGAAAGACATTTTAAAACGAGCAGTTTTCAAAACCCATATTTTTATGAAAACTATTCCCAAGCATCAGCCAGGCGTTCGATTTCATAAGAAACGCGACTGATATTGCCTTTATGATCGGCAAGTTCGACACGCCAATGATGCGAAAACTGGTTGACCGATTTTTTCATTGGTATTGTACCGCTCATCAATAATGTTCCGGGGCGCGCAAGACCTGCTTCTTCAAGCTTTTTCAGCCATTCGGAAGGGGAGATAAGAAGACCGGCATTGCCGTCCTGAATGAGCTGTTCTTCCTGGTTGTCTTTTACCCAAGCTTTCAAAGTAAAGTCGGAAAACGAATTTTTGACCTCGCTATAACGCCAGGCAAGATCACCGATAAAATCCGGTGCGGATTGTTTTGACCAGGCTACACCATGAGCTTCCAATGCGCGATCGGTATGATCGCATGCGGCCATTAACAGATGCTCGTTTTCATTGTTACCGATATAGAGTGCCCATTCGGCTTCACCCGAAGTTTTATCATGCGGAGCCTGATAAAGATGTTCTTGCGAAACGACGTGAGAGCCTAAAGGATAAAGTGTTGGAAATGTTTTCGGGGCAGGGACACCGAGTGCTGCTAGCTCCTCAATATGGTGACGGACTTCTTCGCTATTACATCCGGCATAACCGGCGTTGAATACCCATTTCACGTCAACAGCCCTCAAGCCACTGCCAACGACATATACAACCAGACTTCTCATTCCGTCCTCCGTAAAAAAATAGTAGACTTACTATATATCAATGATGCATATTTATGGTATACCAAATTCATTCAATAACAAGGGGAACTATTAATGAAAAATTTTTCAAAAGAGACGGAACCACCAATAGAGCGCAAAAGTCTTGTTAAAGCATTTGCTGCAAGCCTGAGTGGTACTTCTTTGGAATGGTATGACTTCGCAGTTTACGGAGCCTGCGCGGCTTTGGTGTTCGGCCATTTGTTTTTCCCTGACGGCGATTCACTTGCCGGCACGCTAAAAGCCTTCGGTACTTATGCTGTGGGATATATTTCCCGCCCATTGGGTGGCATATTTTTCGGGCGTCTTGGCGATATTGTCGGGCGCAAAAAAGTATTGGTATGGACGCTCTTGTTAATCGGCATCGCCACCTTCATCATTGGACTTTTGCCGACATTCGCCTCTGTCGGTTACCTTGCTCCGATTCTTCTTGTTTTGTTGCGTTTTGCTCAAGGTGTCGGTGTTGGCGGTGAATGGGGAGGTGCTGTTCTTCTCTCCAGCGAATTCAGCAAACCTGAACAAAGAGGTTTTTGGGCATCTGCGGCGCAAGTAGGCCCCCCTTTAGGTAATCTGATGGCAAACGGCGTTCTTGCTATTTTGGCTTTTTTCCTCACTACCGCCCAATTCAACGATTGGGGCTGGAGAATAGCTTTTCTGCTTTCTGCTCTTCTCGTCGTATTCGGTCTATGGGTTCGCTTTTCACTTGAAGAGACCCCTGTCTTCAAAAAACTTGAAGAAAAGAATGAACGCTCGAATGCGCCGGTGTCGGAAGTATTCAAATATGAGAGCAGAGCCCTTTTTGGCGGCATTCTTGCGCGCATCGGGCCTGATGTTCTTTATGCCTGCTTTACGGTTTTTGTACTCGCTTATGCCACACAATATCTGGGAATGCCGCGCTCTGATGCCATCGCATCTGTCACAATTGCTTCGGGTATTCAGGTGTTGTTCATCCCCTTTAGTGGCTGGCTATCGGATAGAATAGAACGGCGTGTCATTTATGCTGTCGGTGCGGTTCTTGCGACGATCTGGACATTTGTGTTTTTCTATATGATGGAAGAACCGACCTTTGTTCGCCTCTTCATCGGCGTGACAGGTGCTCTCATTTGCCATTCTTTAATGTATGGCCCGCAGGCTGCATTGATTGCAGAGCAATTTTCTGCACGTCTTCGCTATACGGGGAGTTCACTTGCCTATACATTTGCAGGGATTGTCGGTGGTGCCATCGCGCCTTTATTGCTCGCATGGTTTATATCATTCGATAAAAGCGGTTTTGCCATCTGCCTTTATATAGGCATTGCATGCGTATTGACCTTGATCGGGCTAGCCATGACAAGAAAATCGCACGAATCCTGACAAATAGGTTGAAACAGCACCGGAAGCCAAAACGGCACTGGTCGTTTCAGCCTATTCACCTTTTCGATAAATATGATGGGGGTTATCAGGCAAAAAACGATAAAGCTCTATCAAACGAGATATTGGCGTGTCTGCTCAAGATGTTCGAGAATGGCTTTCTTGGCTTTCCTGACATCTTTGGCGACAAGTGCATCAACGATGCGTTGATGTTCTTTCAGGACTTCAGTTCTTCTTTTCGCAGTTTTGCGGATGGCTCTTACACCAAAGGTTACATAACGGGCACGTAGCAACTCGTACATCTGGTTTAACACCATGTTACCGGTTGCTTCAATCAATGCACAATGAAAGGCACGATCATGTTCGATAAAGTCGATATAAGGGTCATCCGGTGCCATAAGTTTTTGAAATTCCAATTCCTTCATCATGGCAGGCGTCGGGTCGATATTTTGCGAGATACAATATTCTGCACTCCAGCATTCGACAACGCCACGCACCTGAAACAGGTCATTGACTTGCTGCATATTCGGTGGTGCGACAAACGCACCGCGATTGGGCTTCAGATCAATCAGATCTTCACTGGCAAGCATCATGAAAGCTTCTCTCACAGGCGTGCGGGAAATCCCCAAACTATCGGCAATTTCTCTTTCGTTCAGAAAAGTTCCGATAAAACAGGGATTGGTCAAAATAGTATTGCGTATATGCGAATATGCGCGTTCGCGACCTGACGATTTCTTGTTCATAATGCTACATTATTTATTTCTACCAAACGAATATATGAAATTACAATATTGATAAGTATAGTATAGGGAGAATTTTAATGGGTGAAAACATAAAAATAGGATTGGCACAAATAAGAAGTGGTATCGACAAACAAAAAAATAACGCCGAAATTATTGGAATGATCGAACAGGCGGCCACTCGCAAAGTCGACATACTGGTTTTCCCCGAAGCAGCCCAGGTTTCTTTTGAAGCGGCTTTGAAGGATGAGGCAGAACCGCTTGAGGGCCCTTTTGCAACATTGATCCGCTCTTATGCCGCTAAATATGATATGATGATTGTTGCAGGCATGTTTGAACCGGCAAATGACGGACGCATACGCAATAAGTTGATCATTACCGGAAAAAACACCGAAGCCACTTATCAGAAAGTCCATTTATATGACGCATTCGGCTCACGTGAATCGGACCTCGTTGAAGCGGGAAGTGATTACCTTGTTCTCGATACAGTATTCGGCAAGATCGGTTTTGCGATTTGTTATGATTTGCGGTTTGCCGAGCAATTTACGGCAATGGGAAGAAAAGGTGCAAAATTGATTATCGTTCCGGCCTCCTGGGGAGATGGTCCTGGAAAAGCCGGGCAGTGGGATTTGTTGGTTCGCGCCCGCGCTGCCGATTCTGAAGCCTGGCTTGTTGCCTGCGATCAGGCTTGGCAACCGCCAAAAGGAACAGCACCGCTGGGTATCGGACTAAGTTCTATTGTCGACCCGACAGGAAATGTGCGGGCACGTTTGGCGAGCGAAGCCGAGCTTTTGGTCTTCGACATCGATTTGGGAAATGTGGAAGCTATTCGCGCCCGTATTCCGATATTATGATAACCCGATATTCGGGTAACAAAAAATTATTCTGAAAAGATATTAAAGTGTTGCGCCACTTTCTCCAGAAGAGGTTCCGCAAAACACAAAATCGGGCAATGGTGAACTCCCGTCATGCCCGATTTTTCATTGGATTTTCATTTCAATTCGGTCGCAAAACTGTCAAGCGGATATTCTTTTTTGACAATGCCTTTTTTATAAAGATAGGCGCCGTAAGAAATATATCTTTCTCTGTCGAGGTGGAGCGGATTTTCGCTGAATAAGGGAACCGTTTCCATCCATATCTTTTTATTAAGATCTGTATCGAGTTCCTTATATTTTTTTGCAAAATTGTCCCATGTTTCCTGTGGGTGAGCCTTCAAATATTGCTGGCCTTCATGAACAGCTTCAAGGAATTTTTTATAAGCCTCGTGTTTTTTGAGGTCATTTTTGGCAACAAAAATCAGTTCGTCATAAGGGGGAATGCCATAGTCCTCAACCTTCATAATAACAGGCTCAATTCCCTGTTCACGTAATTCATTGCCTTCCACATTACGATAACCGCCAATGACAGCATCAACCTGTTTTGACATCAGCCCACTTACAAGGTTGAAATTGACGTTTACAAGCTCGACATCCTTTATCGTGAGCCCCTGATTTTCCAACATGGTTCCCAAGATCACCGGTTCAATACTGCTCACAGAAAAACCGACTTTTTTGCCTTTGAGATCGGCCGGTGTTTTGATTCCGCTATCGGGGAGCGCCAAAACAGTATTGAGCGGCGTTTCAATGAGTGTTCCTATACGTGTCAGAGGCAATTCTTCATCTTGAAAAATGTAGAGTTGCTGTTGATAAGATAAAGCAATATCGGCTTTGTCGGATGCAACCAGACGCGGTCCGATATTGGGGTCGGAGGGGGTGACGATTTCGACATCAAGTCCGCGTTTTTCAAAACTGCCAATCTGTTCGGCAACAATTAAAGGTGCATGATCGGGATTAAGATACCAGTCAAGAACAACTGTAAGTTTATCATTTGCTTTTGAGCCGAAAACGCCGAGAAAAATGATGATGATGGAGAATAATATTTTTTTTAACACGTTTCCTCCGGAAATATAAAGAAAAGAAAAATCAATTTTGTTGCGATTTTTTATCCCAGTAGATAACATATTTCAATATGATGTCGGTGATATACCATAAAATCATTGCGATAATGGAAAGTATAAATATTGCGGCAAAGCATGTCGGCGTCTGCATGCGGGCATTGGCGTTCAACATAATATAGCCGAGCCCGCCGGATGACCCCACCCATTCACCGATAATCGCACCAATCGGAGCAATGGCGGCGGCGACACGCACACCGGAACCAAGCGCGGGCAGCGCTGCCACAAGCCTGATATGGACAAGTTGCGACAAGGGAGATGCTCCCATGGTTCTTGCAAGATCAAGGTAACCCGCATTTGTGCGTCGCAAACCGTCAAAAAAGGCTGTTGTAACAGGAAAAAATATAACCAATATTGCGGCGATAATTTTCGAGAGGATTCCGTAGCCGAACCATAGAACCAGAATGGGGGCAAGGGCGAAAACCGGTATTGACTGGCTTACAATCAGAACCGGCATCAACCATTTTTGCAATGTTTTGGAAAACATTAAAAGAAGTGCCAGAGCAGCACCGGACAAAATTCCCGATACAAAGCCGATGACAATTTCGACAATTGTAATCAAAGAATTTTCCAGAAGGTATTGGCGTCCGTTCCAAAGTGATTGTGCGACAACAAGGGGGGAAGGCAATATGTATTTTTTGAGGTCAAAAATAATGGCAATTGCCCACCATAAAGCGAGAATGCCGAAGAAAACCACAAGACCGTGAAGGAAAAATGCAAGTTTTTTATTGAAGCGGTTCTGCAAACTATATCCCCTTTAAAAAATGCATCAATTCGGTTTCACTTTTTATGCGATTTTTGTCATCATAATTTCGCGGTGCTTCACCTTCAACAATGATAGCGGGCAGGAAAATTGCCGGCTGACCTTTCAGAACCAGTATACGCTGACATAATCGTGCGGCTTCCGATGGATCATGGGTAACAAGCAATACAGTTTTAGTTTTAAGAAGATCGTATGCAAGTTCCTGTATGGTGGCGCGGGTAACCGCGTCAAGTGCCGAAAAAGGTTCGTCCATCAATACAACGGGCTTGTCTTCATATAATGTACGGGCAATAGCCACCCTTTGGCGCATACCACCCGATAAAGTTTCGGGAAGCTGCTCTTTGACCGACAAAAGACCGACCTTTTCCAGTAATTCTTCGGCTTTTTTGTAATCTTTCTTCTCATGGCGCAATCTTGCTCCAAGGCAGACATTCTCTATTACCTTGAGCCAGGGAAATAGCAAATCCTGTTGCGCCATATAGGTTATACGACCATGAAGACTGTCACCGTCGGAACCTGAGATTTGTCCGCTATCGGGGGTAACCAGCCCCGCAATGATTTTAAGAAGCGTGGTTTTGCCAATTCCGCTTTGTCCCAAAAGCCCGACAAATTCACCGGCAGGAATATCAAAATCGAGCGATTGAAAAACCGGTTTTCCTTCATAATTTAGAGAAATGTTTCGACCTTTGATACCCAATAAGGGAGAAGAACTTGTCATTGATGAATGATCCTGAAATGAAGCTGTTCCGGCATTATCGAAATTCGGGTAAAAAGCAATTCTTTGTTATTACCGGCAAAGCAGTTTGAAACAAAAAGACCGTTTCTTCTCCGTGAGATGAGGTGGTTACAGGGCGACAAAGAACATGACCTGTTAAGTTACGCTAATCAAGCTAATTTTTTACCACAAATCAATAAGAAATCACCCTTAAAAACAATTTCAGGTTGTCTCGAACTGCAAGAAAATGACCGGTTGACGACAAAATGGAATGAGGCTCGTCAAATAAAATAGGCCATTATCTTCAGTTTGGGAAAATTATTCGGGATCATGCCGCTTCAAGGCTTCAATGAATAACTGGAAAGCAACCGGATGATGACGGCGATTGGGATAATAGAGATAATACCCCGGAAACGGTAAACAATATTTTTCAAGAACGCGGATGAGCCTTCCCTGTCTCATAAATTCCTCGACTTCCCGTTCAGGAATATAAGCAAGTCCGAAACCGTCAAGGACAGCTTCCACAATGTGCGGATAGGTGTTGAAAATGAGCTGTCCTTTCGGGCGTATATTCACTGCTCCGTTTTCGTCATCAAGCTCCCACGGATAAAGTCCGCCAGATGTCGGAACCCGCAAATTGATGCAATTCTGCTCCATCAGATCGTGCAAGTTTGCCGGTTTTTTATGTGTTTCAAAATAACTCGGCGCCCCGACAATTGCCATACGCATAGGCGCACCGATCGGAATGGCAATCATGTCTTTGGCGAGATGTTCGCCTATACGGATACCTGCATCAAAACGTTCTTCGATAATATCGGTAAGACCGTAATTGATATTGATCTCCACTTCAATTTTCGGATATTTCCGTAAAAAAGGCCGCAATTTCGGTCGCAAAATATAGGAAGCGGGATAATCGACCGTAGTGATGCGGATTTTTCCTTTCGGCTCTTCGGCTGCATTGGTGATAAGATCAAGCTTCTCGTCCATCGTCTCGATGAGCGGTGAAAGCTCTTCTATCAGCCGCTCGCCTGCCGTTGTTGTGGAAACATTGCGCGTTGTCCGTGTGAGAAGACGAATTCCCAAACGTTCTTCAAGACCGCGCATGGCATGGCTTAACGCCGATTGCGAGACACCCAGTTTGCTTGCCGCACGGGTAAAACTTTTTTCTCGTGCGACCACGAAAAAAGACATGAGATCATGGATGTTTTCTCTTAGCATTTTTTTGAGACAAAATCCGTTATTGGTAATTACCTTCATTATATCATGTTTATTCATGAATTGAATTCATAGAGACATGCAGAAATATCCTCTTAATTTATGCACATCATGGCTTTTAAATAGCAGGATGAAATGAGGCGACAGTTCGTCCGACAAGCTTTGAACGATTGTCATTGAGTCCGTCATTCGGGCATCATTCAAGCCGGTCATTCGGGTTTCGCTAAAAACGCCGGAAGTGTTTTAAGGGTTCGTTGCGGTGAACCGGCAAGAACCGGATTGACGGGGTGATAAATCCATTATGCCGGTTGGGGAGATTTGCAAATGTGTGAAGCGTGTGGAAATTCTAATCACAAAACCCAAGAAACATTGCCGCGACGCAAATTTTTGAAAGAAAGCGGCACGTCTGTTCTTGCCGCCGGTGCAATAATGGGGACAAGCGAACGGGTAATAGCCGAGGATGTGCGCTACCGGTTTGTTGTCAACTTTGCATCGGGTAAATCGGCATGAAACCGGCGCTCAAACTTCATCGACGACGATTTCTAAAGGCGAGTTTAATTTCCGCCGGTACGCTAACTTATTTTTCACAAAACGTTTTTGCAAAATTACAGGAAAAAACAATGTTGACACTTGAACAAAAAAGACTTGTTCCCGTTGCTGCTTTTGCGGCCGAAGGAAATATTGATGGATTAAGAAATGCTTTGGCACAAGCACTTGATGACAAGGTTGCGATCAACGCAATCAAGGAAGTTCTGGTTCAGACTTATGCATATGCGGGGTTTCCAAGAAGTCTGAATGCACTTTCCGCATTGATGGATGTAGTCAATAAAAGACGTGAAGCGGGTAAAAAAGATGAACAGGGTAAAGATGCCTCACCCTTTCACACAGATAAAACGATGGTGGAGGTCGGTACAGAAATCCAGACAAAACTGGTTGGCCAACCGGTGACAGGCCCGCTTTTTGAATTTGCTCCCGCAATTGACCAATTTTTGAAAAGTCACCTTTTTGGCGATATTTTTGTGCGTGACAATCTTGATTATGAAACAAGAGAAGTTGCTACAATTGCTATGCTTGCGGCACTTCAAGGCGCGCAGTCGCAATTGAAATCACATTATCAGATGGGTACAAATACCGGCCTTGAAAAACAGGATTTGAAGGAAATTGTTACCATTCTCGAAACGGAGGTCGGTCCGGAAGTTGGAAAACGTGCAAGCGAAGTGCTTGATAGCTTTCTGAATGGTTGAACTTTTTGGTAATCGTGTTTTTCAAGAGGCTGAATGATGAGTGAATGGACAAAGAGCGAGCTTGCGGCGATTGATGCAGCCGATGATCTCAAAATGGCTCCCTATCATGAGGATTTAGAAACAACGGGCACGCCTGTGTGGATATGGGAAGTGGTTGTTGATGGCGGCCTTTATGTGCGTGCCTATAGCGGAACGTCTTCGCGCTGGTATCAGGCTGCAATCAAACAAAAAAGCGGAAAAATTATCGTGTCCGGAAAGGTGGAATCTGTTCATTATGAAGCTGTCAAAGATCCGGCGGTTCTTGATAGAATTGATGAGGCTTATCACAAAAAATATGATCCAAGTCCCTATGTCGGACCAATGGTGGGCGAGAGAGCGAAAGCAGCAACAATCAAAATCATAAAAGCCTGATGGCTCATTGTTGGTTATCGTTTTTCAAAACAGCAATATGAAAGTTTTACATAAAAGGCCGACAGTTAGGGAGCTGTCGGCCTTCTCATAAAGATACTGTTTTAAAAAGCACGCACAGACTTGATTTGAAAATATCAAAGCCGGTTGCGCTTTTTCACTTTTTTACTGGCAAGTGACCTAGAATTCGAGTTTGTCACCTTCAAGCGGAATAATAACCGATTGGCCAATACCTGCTTTATCGACATAAGAGCGAAGTTCTTTCCGGCTTAAAACAGCATGGTTGCAGGCTTCCATATGGATAGCAACAAGCTTTGATTGCGGGGCGATTTTATGGGCGTGAACAACATCCTCCTTGCCCATAATAATTGAACCGAAGCCTTGAAGCTGTGCGTCACCTGCATGAAGAACAACAACTTCCGGCTTATATTGTTTTAAATTGTTCTCGACAGCATCGATCCATATTGTATCGCCTGCAAAATAAAGTGTTTGTTCATTCGGTGCTTGAAAAATAAAGCCGGTGGCATGGCCTAAGACTTCGCCAACCTCTCGGTTTTTGAAAGCTTCATTGCTTCCGTGCTGGCATAAAGTTTTGGTTACATGAATGCCGTTTTCATAATCAAATTTTTGCGGCAAAACGGCAAGATTTTTGAAACCCTGACTCCCAAGAAATTCTTTATCCTTTTCATTCTGGACGAATATTTTTTGTTCTTTGTCTATAAGTCCTGTCGCGACCTCGTCCCAATGGTCAGGATGGGTGTGACTTAAAAAAACGGCATCCACATTTTTGATAATGTCTTTGGCATCAAAAGGCAGTTCAACGCGCGGAAACCGCCGCTCGCTATGAACTGTACCGGGAAGTCCGGGATAGCGATCTTTTTCTGCCAGCATCGGATCAATCAAAATGTGTTTTCCGGCGTAATCAAGAATAACCGTTGCGTTACGAATGAATGTGAATTTCATGGTTCAAACCTCTTCAATTTCTTGAAGTTTATGTAAGCACGCTTTTTCTGAATAGAAACTGGCCTGATGGTCAAAAGCCATTCATATCGGGCCAAATGTTAGAGAAGTTTTTGGCCGGAATAAAAACGACCGGTTAAATTGAAAACGTCTGGCGCCATTTTGTTGGAGTGACTTTGAACGCGTCAATAAAGCTGCGGCGGAATGATTGGGTAGAGGGAAATCCGGCAAGTTGTGCAATTTCCTCAATAGAAAGTTTTGTTGTTTCCAATGCGTGTCTCGAAAAATGCAACCTTTCATGGTTAAGCCATTCCATTGGTGAACGGCCGGTTGCCTGATGAAAGCGGCGGGTAAATGTGCGTCGGCTCATACCGACATTCTTGGCCATAGCATCAAGAGAATAGGATGAAGCAAGGTTTTTTCTGATTGTTTCAAGCAATGAATTTATGCGCTGGTCACTTGTCGATATTGGAACAGGGGTGGCAAGATATTGAGCTTGTCCGCCCTCGCGATGCGGTGGCGTCACAATCATACGCGCAGCATGATTGGCAATAGCGCCACCGTAATTTTTGCGAATAAGGTGAAGACAACAATCAATACCCGCAGCAGTGCCGGCGGATGTGATGATGTTACCATCTTCGACATAAAGGGCATTAAAATCGACTTCCGTATCAGGAAACTGTTCGGCAAACTGTTTTTCATAGGCCCAGTGCGTTGCAGCTTTTTTCCCCTTCAAAAGCCCGCTAAAGGCCAGAACATAAGTGCCGAGACAAAGCCCCATAATGATTTTATTTTTTCGCACTTCATTGTTTAGACTTGTCTTCAGGTCAGAAGAGATCGGTTGTTCAGTATCCGGCCAATAGGGAATGACGATTATATCGGCGTCATCAAGGCTTTTTAGATCGTGTTCGACTTTTATCGAGAAAGCATCCTGACCTTCGACAATTCCGGTTTTTTCTGAAAACAGAATTGGCTTGTAATAGGTTTTGTCCGGCATGGCTGCGCCGAAGGCCATGACCGGAACAGAAATGTGAAACGGGCTGAAATTTGCCATGACATATATGGCAACAGTTTTCGGTGACCTGTTCAAAGTTACATTTTGACCGGCATCCATGTTGTGCAAGCCTTGTGATAACCGGTCCATTTTTTCAAACAGACCTTGCAATGGTTGTTACAATCTTGTCGAACGTCTCGTCATCAAGCCATGGACTATTCGATATGGTCAACATTCTCGCCGCAAAATCTCTGGCATTAGTGGTTGAAAAACGCATATTGAAATGCGGTTCAAGATAGGAATAATCCGCTAAAGCATGAACAAACAGGCGTGTCACGCCATAGGGTGAAGGCCACAACGTTTGAAGTGCTTTGTCCCGTGCTTCTCCGGTTTTAAAAAGCACCATAATAAATGGCCAAATGGCCCCTTCATCATCAACGCCTTTGACAACCTTGATTGAGGGAATTTTTGCAAGCTTGTTGATGCGAAGTTGCGCCTGTTTTTTTATGTCAACCAAAAAGGGTTTGAGCCTTGAAGCTGCGTTAGCACCTCTCTTCATTCTGAAACGGCTTACAAGGTGGACTGGAATATCGTCATCAAAAACATCACCGACCGCTTCCTCTATATTGCCGGCTGCAAGTTCCTTGCGCCTTGGCATGCCATAAGCGAGTGATAAAAGCCGCGGACGATAGGCGATAGAATATCCCAACAATTCGCTTATGCGTTTAAGTTCAAAGAAAATGCGGGGTTTTACTATTTTTTGGTGGGTTTCCTTTAATGACTGCCGAATTTCACTATTGGACGATGTCAAAAGGCCGCCCTCATAAAGGGTAAGCCCCTTTCCGACGGCAAGGCTGAAAAAAGCAATATCCCCCGTTTTTCCGGCTGCCGAACCGAGCGCCTGTGCCCCGTCTTCAATGACATAAGCGCCTTTTTTATGAGCCATTTGAACGCATTGTTCGACATCTGCCAATTGGCCGCCAATATGGGTCGGAATAACAGCCAGTGTTTTTTCGTCGATCAGCTTGTCGAGGCAATCAAAATCGAAATCAAAACTGTTTTTTGCTGTATCGCAGAGTTTTATTGTCAAATTGCAATGGGCAATGGCAAGCACAACGAGAGGGCAATTATAAGCGGGTATGATAACGTCTCTACGCCCTTCGTTCTTGGGCATATTTGCCAGAGTTTGAAGGGCAACAATAAGTGAAGCCGTGCCGGAACATTCCAGAATGAGCGGCGGCAAATCGAACATGTCGCTTAAATTGGGGCAGAGTTCTTTTTTTGTTGGCAACCAATCATGCCAAACCATAGGGAGACCGGCGGTTGGTGGAATTTCGCCTTGTCTCTTCATTCTTATGATTTCTCGTTTTCTTTTTTGATGACATCACGTTCGGCAAATGCAAGGCAGACAATACCCGCAACAATAAACAGCGCACCGGCAAAATGTGCCAATGAAATTGTTTCGCCGAATATCAGTACGGAAGCAATCATGACAGTGACCACTTCGAGATGCGACGCCGCAAATGCCGGACCGACAGGCGCGCGTCTTAAAAGCGTCATCCATGTGAAGAATGCCCCGACATAGCCGAGGATAGCAAAATAAACAAAAGGATGGGAAAAAATACGGTATAACCATCCGATACTTGCTTCCAATGGCAGGGCGGCTGTTGCCGAAAGCTTGAAGCTGATCTGTCCGAGCGTGTCGAACATCATCAAAAAGAAAAAGCCCAGAATATAGAAGCGACGCATTAAAAAGCTCCCACAATAGCAACACCTATGGCAACAAAGCTGATGCCGAGAACCCGCATAGAGGTGAGTTTTTCATCAAAAAACAGCCGCCCCAATACCATGATAACAATGATATTGATTGATCCGAGCAATATACCTTCCGAAAGCGGAACCAATGTCAAAAATGCCATCCATAGCAAAAATTCGGCGACATAGGCTATAATACCAAGCCATAGAAGCGGCTGGCGGAAAAGCGCTAACCAATATTGAAAAAGCGATTGCGGTTTGTTTTCCTCGTCCGGTTCTGTGGCAGCACCTTTGAAGGCAAGCTGGCCGACAGTGTCACAAACAATATTTCCAAACCACACCAGAAAAATCAGCCAACTCATTGTCAGGCAATCTCGCGAATAAACGGGTTTACAGCAGGGGGTACCAATTGATCTTTAGTGCATAAGGCACCAAAGAAGTTGGCACTTTCCTGAATGACTTTTTTACGGTCACGGTCAATTGTTATCATATGGTAGCTGTTCTCCAACGGTATCATCTTGACGGGGCCTGAAACCGAACGGGCAACAAGTCCCGAATTTGTTTCCATATTGGCAATGTCATCATGGTTTGAATGCATGATAAGGCAGGGAGCTTTTATATCATGCAATTGCGCCGCGGTTTGTTTTGCAAGTTCTTGCATCTCGGCAAGCGAACCGAGCGGATTTCCCGCAAGTCCACCTTTGGCACTGTCGCCTGAAAGCATACTTTCGGAAACGGTTTTGCGTATCCGCTCGTCTTTCAAACCATAAGGCGGCCGTTCGATAAACACACTTTTCTGGAAAATGCCGAGCGCTTTGAACCATTTCAACAAAAAGACAGACCGCTGGATATAACGAGGGATCGACCAGCCGTCATAAACAAACGTCGGACCATATACGCCAACACCTTTTACATTTTCGGGATGATCGGCGGTGTATTTGAGCGCCAGAACCGCACCCATAGAAAGTCCGCCGACAAACATTGTATCAACATGTTCCAAAAGACGATCTGCCGCACGTATGACACTATCATACCAATCATGCCAGCTTGTTGCCAGCAGATCATTTTCATCACCGCAGTGGCCTGCAAGCTGCATCCCGTAGACAGTAAAACCGTGCTTATGCAAACCTTTGCCCAGAATTTGCATTTCGGCCGGTGTGCCTGTCAAACCATGAATGAGAAGAACGCCAGCCCGACCACCTTTATAGAAAAAGCTGACATCGGTAATCATGAAGCCACCCTTTCGCGGGCTTTTTCCGGCCGTTGCAATTTGTGCCAGATTTGCATGATTTCGGCGAAGTTATCGACCTTGATGTGGTCAATGCTGTTTGCTGCACAATAATCGGCAAGTTTTCCTTTGGCGAGTACAAGGTCTGCTTTTCCGGCCGCGCAAAAATCCGACGTACCATCGCCGATATAAAGGGTAAATCCGTTACCCGCATTGGCAAAATGGCGGCATTTGCAATTGCCAGCCGGGCAAGCAACATTTTTGTAGGGAAATTGTAACTGCCAATTGTCATTACCGGCATAAAGAAGACGGTTTGCGAAAACCTTGACGTTTTCGAGACCATAACGTTTCAAAATAGTGCGGATGCTATAATCAAGCCCGTCGCTTAAAATGGCAATATCGACACCTTGTTCGTCAAGCAAATGGACAAAATCCGGAAAAGCAGGATCGATTTTCATTTCATCAAGACATTTTTTAAGCTCGGCAGGCGAGGCCTTGATAAGCGCAATCTGCCTCATCATGCATTCACGTGCACCGATTTTGCCCGAAAGCCAATCCTGTTCGATTGCTTCCCAGTTCGGAGATGCAAATCTTTCCAGAAGAACGTCTGTCACGTCATTATCGGCAATCGTGCCGTCGAAATCGACAAAGACACGGGAAAATATGGAACCCTGTGAGAATACGGGAGCGCTCAAAGCTTGAAAAGCATTCGGGAACGTTCTTGTCATATTCGTCTTAATCTCCAATAGAAGCCATAAACCGGAATTAGGTCAGCTTGATACATAGCGACCTTTTACCTATAAACAATAGAGACGAATATGCGTTCTTTGTTGCATTTCTGTAACCGAAAAGAAAAACCTGCATGAACAAAAAAATTCTTATAATAGAAGATGATACAAGGCTTGCCGAACTCGTTGCCAATTATTTGAAGCGACAAAACTATGATGTCGAGGTGCATCCTCGCGGCGATACAGCCGAGGAGGCCATCAAGCAATTGCTGCCTGATCTCGTTATTCTTGATGTCATGCTGCCCGGAAAATCCGGTTTCGATGTTTGCCGTGATGTGCGTCCTTTCTATAAAGGCCCGATATTGATTATGACGGCAAGCGAGGATGATATTGACGAAATTATCGGGTTGGAACTCGGTGCTGACGATTATATGTCAAAACCGGTCGAACCGCGCCGTTTGCTTGCCCATATAAGGGCGCTTCTAAGGCGCAAAGAAAGCGAAACTGTCGACGAAAACCATCCTGAAAGCGAAGCATCACCTTCGTCGCGCACCAAACTTGTTTTCGGCAATCTTGTCATCGACAAGGAAAACCGCGCGGTGCTGATTGATAATAAACCGGTTGATTTAACTACAGCCGAATTTGATCTTTTATGGCTTCTTGCAAGCCATGCCGGACAGATATTATCCCGCGACGATATATTGAATGCTTTGCGTGGTATCGAGTTTGACGGGTTGGACCGGTCGATTGATGCACGTATTTCAAGGCTTCGCCGCCGGCTTGGTGATGACCTTGAAAACCCGCGTTTTATCAAAACAGTGCGCGCCAAAGGGTATCTTTTTTTGCAATGGGAAGGCGAATGAGAAAATAGGCTGAAGCCATAATCAAAACCGGGGAGCCAAGCCTTACAAGAAAGATAGCAGGAAGAAGCAAATAAAAAGGCATAAAATCTGCCAGTGATTTAGCCTAAAATCTGCCAGTGATTTAAAAAGCGGATAATCGGGCTATATTTTTCGGGAAAGCTAAGCAGAAATACGTGAAAATGCGAATGACGGCAATAATGGGTGAAATGCTATGACGAGCGAAGAACACGATGGATTACAGAAAAGCCGTCGTCGAATGGTTATCATCCGCTCGATCAGTGTGCTTGTCATTTTGTTCTTTTTGCAAGGTGGCGTTGCCTATGGCACGTTACAATTGTTCCTTGCTTTGCCTGCCAACTGGACCGGCATTATTGACGACGCGGATATAGAACGCGATGCCCATCAGGGCACTGTCTATATGATTGATCGTGCGATCGCAAGCGAGCCGTTGAAAAAGCCGTCGGATGTGCTGCAAGAATTGCAGCCGCATTTTCATTTCCGCCTCACTTACATCGAAAAACCCGACCATTTTTCCGACGAGGTTCAGGAACAATTCAAATCCTATGACCTCGCTTATGATGATGAAGACGACCATATCTATGCAAAACTGCAATCGGGTGGCTATTTGAAACTCGGTCCGCTGATTACAACAGATATTAACGATGCCAATGCCAGCGCAATTTTCGTTCTTCTGGCACTGCTTACAATTGTCAACGCAGTGCTGTTTTTTGCCATTTTATATTTTGCTTTTTCCACATTGTGGCGCGAGGCGCGAGCCATCAGATTGACAGCCAATGCGTTAGGCGAAGGAAACCTGACAGCACGGGTTCCAAAAATTCGCAGCGAACCGTTAAAAATGATCGGCCATGTTATCAATGATATGGCAACCCGTCTTGAACTTCTCGTCGGTCATAGCCGTACTATGATGCATGCGATGGCGCATGAATTCCGCACACCTCTTGCCCGATTGCGCTTCGGCTTGAGCATGTTGGAAGATTCCGATCCGGAAGAAAAAAAGAAGCTTTACGCAGGAATTGACAAGGATATAGACGAGCTTGAACAATTGATTAAAATATCGCTCGATTATTTCCGCATGAACAACAAAAATATGCCGACAAAGCTTGAAAATGTCCATATCAAGCGTTGGGCAGAAAATATCATTGATGATCTGTCATTGTTGAAGCCGAAAGGATTTGAAGTCAGTTATAATATTGCCAATGTGGATAGTTCCATTGATCCGAAATTGGCTGCAATGGCGTTTCGCAATATTATACTGAACGCTTTCAAATATGCCCGTTCAAAGGTTTATATCCATGTTTATAAACAGGATGATGCGCTGATTTTTGAATTTGATGATGATGGGCCGGGCGTGGCAGAAAGCGCCAGAGAGGAAATATTTTCGCCTTTTTTCCGGCTTGATAACGATAAATCCGGCTCACATGAGGGGTATGGTGTCGGCCTCTCGTTTGTGCGTGCTATTGCCGAACTTCACCACGGTTCGGCTTTTGTCCTTTCAAGCCGCCTGGGGGGCGCACGTTTTGTCATGCGCTTCGGGCTTTAGCGCGGGAAAAATACGGCTTTCTTAAAAATACGCCTTTTAAAGATAAGCGGAAAGCGTTTCGATGAGCTTGCTATTCAACTCATGCTGTTCTTTTTGCCACTTTGTAACGAGTTCGTCGGAAACGGTTGTTTGCCCGTCAAGTTTACTTAACAGACTTTTCCAGAAACTGTGATAAGTGTAATTGGAAACTTCTCCGGTAATATCACAGGCTTCAAGTCGGGAACCGATATTGGTGATAAGGTCGGTCAAATGCCGCGGTTCCATCTCTCCCTGATCCCAATTGGTATGAATAAATTGCGGCGAAAGCGCATCCTTGTCGATTGACAGATAGACGGGAAGATTTTCCTTATAAATGCTGCTGATAAAGGCCGACATCATGTCATCGACATTGGCAAATGTCTGGAAAGCATTTTTCAAGCCCAGAATATTTGCCCAGCTTACATCCACTTTTGTCGACCAATAGGTCAATTTGCCGGACATAAGCGGCTTCAAGCGGTTTTCGACAGCATGTTTGACACCAATATCGCCGGAGGTAATGCCAACGACGTGAACATGGTCGACAAATGGCAAAGAAGCAGCATGACTGATCCATGAGCCACAATGGATACCGAAAGGATAACGCATATTGTCGGGATGGTTATCAATCACAATGAGCGTTAAAGGTTCTTGTTTGATATGTTTGTGACAATGTTTTATCAACAATTGGCTGACATGGTGATAATCGCCACTTCCAAGAAAAACCGCTCCATAAGTTTCCGGCATCTGCTTTTCAAGTTCCATTTCGAGCTTACGAAAATTAGAAAAAGTCGTAGCGTAACGGATACGGTCTTGCCACCCGCTTAAATCGATATTGATCGAATTGTCGAATGTTCCCACACTATTGTCAAAATCGAGGATAACCGGATTTTTCATCAGTTTTGGTCTCCTTGAAGTTCAAGATGGGCGTCACTCTCGAAATGATGCCGGAAGTGTTTCAATATCGCTCGCAACAAAGGATTGCGAATATAGACGGCATGGCGTGTATAAACGAATTTTGCGCCAAGATAGGCTTTGATTTCAGGATCGGTCCAACCGGCAACATAATATTTGAAGCCATTGAGGCGGGCATATTCAAGATTGAAAAACCAGCTTATGAAATAGAGATTATTGTCGGTTGCAAGCGGGTAATCGAAGCCGATATATTTATCGACAAGCATGTTTTTATAGGCAAAACAAATATTGTAACCGATGAGCTTGCCACTTTTTTTATAGACAACAACCCGCAGGCTTTCGTCGCCCGTATGTAACAAATCGTAGAAAAAATCTTCGCTCAAAAGATCGAAATGGATTTCGCTCTGTTGAAAGACCTGCAAATAAAGCTGGTAGAAGTGTTTTATCACCTCGTCACTTTGAAGATAAGGCGAGTTGGCGGTTAAAACATCAATTTCCAGATTTTCCATGGCACGGAGTTTCCGACGAAAATCCTTGCGGCGATTTTTAGAAAAACGGGAAAGAAAATCATCCTGTGAAGAATAATCGACCGGTACATAGGCAAGCGCTTGACCGGAAACAGAAATAAAGCCCGCCTGTTCCAATTGTTGGAGAAAATCCGCAGTTTTTCTCGCGTCTTCATCGGATATAAGAGGCGAAGGGGAGGGCAAGTCTTTGACAATGACAAGCGGGAAATTTTTGCCTTCTTTTTCTTTCAAGAAAAGCGCCGCTTGAGTTGCATCAAAAGGCGTGGGCAGTGGAGAAAATTCCGAGACAGTTGTGCCGACAAATAATGTTTTATACTTCAACAGCCGTGACCAGAATTTATAGAGCGGTATTTTTTTCAAACGCTTTTGATCTTCATTATCCATTGTTGTTGTGAGATCAAAAAGAGCTGAAAAAACCGGAAGTCCGACCTCGGAAATATCAGCCTTGAAATCAACAGGCGGGTGGCGCAAAAAATCGCTTAAAAGATAATCCGGTTCAAGCTTGTTCGACCAGGCTTTAATGGCGTTGTCTATCTCTTTTCGATTTCCCATATTTCACCGGTTTGTCTGTCAAATTTCTTGAAAGAATCGGGTTGAAATTCGCTTGTGCGTCTAAAATTCCCAATGAGCCAATTATCGGCACGCCGGATAAAAAGCCTGAAATTTCAAAAAATGCGAAGAATAAACTTCAACACTTAATGTGAAGGCAAACGCGTCTCCCCTCACGCCCATTGTTTGCCGGATCGGCTTAAACGCCGATCCGGCAATGTTTTATTGTTCTTTCTTTGCACGTGTAATCAATTGGTCAAGCAGCGAAATTGCTTTGTCAATTTCTTCTGTTGTGATGAGCAGTGACGGTGCAAGTGTGATGACGTTTTTATAATAGCCACCGACATCGAGAACCAGTCCGGTTTTTTTGCCCTGCCAGTCAAGGTCGCCCGAAAGGCCGATATCGACCATGCGATCAAGAAGGGCTTTATTCGGTGTGAAGCCGTCTTCGGTACAAATCTCGGCACGCAAGGCCAAGCCCAAACCGTCAACATCACCAATTTCCGGATGACGTTTCTGAAGATCTTGCAATCCTTCGAGAAAATGTTTGCCCTTTTCCATAACCATGGTTTCATAATCGGTTTCACCAAGCATATGGAAAACTTCAACACCGAGCGCAGTTCCAAGCGGGTTCGAGGCGAATGTTGAATGGGTTGACCCCGGAGGGAATATTTTCGGATTAATCAATTCTTCACGCGCCCAAAGGCCACCCAAAGGATTAAGACCATTGGTGAGCGATTTGGCGAAAACAAGAACATCAGGGGTTACGCCAAAATGTTCAATCGACCATAATTTGCCCGTGCGATAAAATCCCATCTGGATTTCGTCGACGACAAGAAGAATGCCATGCTCGTCCAGAACTTTCTTGATGCCTTTAAAGAAGTTCCTCGGCGGAATAACGTAACCGCCAGTCCCCTGAAGAGGCTCGATATAAAAGGCAGCGTATTCGGTTTCGTCAGCTTTCGGATCCCATACGCCATTATATTCTGTTTCAAACAGGCGGGCGAATTCGTTGACGCAATGTTCGCCATATTCTTCAACGGTCATTCCTTTAGGACGACGGAAAGGATAAGGGAAGGGCAGGAACATGGCGCGTTCGCCAAAATGGCCGTAACGACGGCGATAGCGATAGCTTGATGTGATAGAAGAAGCGCCCAATGTGCGACCGTGATAGCCACCTTCAAAGGCAAACATCAGGCTCTTTCCGGCCTTGGCATTACGAACGACTTTCAGTGAATCTTCGATACATTGCGAGCCGCCGACATTGAAATGGATACGCCCGTCAAGGCCGAATTTCTTCTTCATATCTTCGGCGATAATCTTTGCCAATTCGATTTTTGTCGGATGCAAATATTGGCTGGCAACCTGTGGCAAGGTGTCAACCTGCTTTTTTAACACATTATCAAGGCGGGGATTCGCATAGCCGAAATTGCAAGCCGAATACCACATTTGCAGATCAAGGTAAGGAACACCTTCGAGATCATACATATAGGAGCCTTCGCAGCCAGCAAATACTTTTGGCGGGTTTACATAGTGGACAGTGTCACCGAAGGAGCAATATTTTGCTTCATCGGCAAGTAGCCGAGACTCGAAAGCCTTGGCATCAGCGTTTGTCATTTTTTCTGGTTTTGCCATATTTGCACTCCAAACTAAAAGATAGTCAGAATTTTAGAGCTAGAAAGCGTTAGGGCTGTTGTGTTTGTGTTTTGCTTTAGTAACAAAACTTGTCTTTTAATCCGGCCACGTGGAAAATTATGGTTACAAAGTCGGATGAATCGGCCGAAAATGTCATAAAGATAGGTAATGTTCGTCGTTTTCAGCAGATTGACGCAATCAACCGACTTTGAAATATCCGTGGTCATGAACCATAGCGAATAAAACAATTGGCAGACCCATTGAATCTGCCAATCGAATTTTCAAAAAAATCTCGTATAAGTTTGTAACCTTATATAAATTTGCCTCTAAGCTTCATCTCTCTCATTAGGGATTTTTGCATATACAATAAGAGCAACAGCGCAAATCAAAGTAATGATGACCTGTGCAATAGCAAAACCCATAGCAGACAGGATGGTTCCCGTTTCATTGAGCAAATATTGTGCAATCATCGGCGTCGAACCGGCAAATATCATTGAACAAACCTGATAGGTTACCGAAATTGCCGTATAACGAACCTGGGTAGGAAATGCTTTTACGAGAATACCCGCAAGAGCTGCATAATAGAGCGAGTGCGGGACGGTTGCCAAAGCCATACCGATCATTGCTAACGGCATGGATTTTGTCTCGATGAGTGAAAACATCAGTGGCAACATGAAAATTTCAGGAATAAGCATCCATGTAACGGTTTTTCGTAAATCGAATTTTGAAGCCAGAATAGCACCGAAAGGCTGCACCAGAAGTTGGACAAAGATAGCAACACTGACAATGGATAGAAATTCGGTTCTTGTAAAAAGCTTTTCATGAACCGCCCAGGCAAGCGCAAAAGTTGTTTTGAAATAGGTTGCCGTGACTGTTATGATCGTCGCACCAATTCCCAGCAAAACGATTGCCTTATATTTTTTTAATACGTCTGCAATCGGAAGGCGGGCAACCGCTTTTTCTTTCTGTATTTTTTCCATTTCGGGTGACTCATCCACACTGATGCGGATGATAAGACCGATGATAACCAGAATGGCTGAAAACATGAAAGGCAAGCGCCATCCCCAACTGAGGAACTGTTCATCAGGCAATGTCGAGAAAAATAGAAAAACCAGGGTTGCAAGCAGATTTCCCGCAGGTGAGCCTTGTTGTGCGAAGGCCGCATAAAAAATAGATTTTCCTTTTGGCGCATGTTCGGCGGAAAGAACCACGGCACCGCCCCATTCACCTCCCATTGCCAACCCCTGGATCAATCGCAAAACAACGAGTAGAATAGGCGCAACAATACCGACATTTTGATATACCGGTAAAAATCCTATCAAAGTTGTACAACACCCCATTAACAGGAGCGTTGCTACCAATGTTTTTTTGCGGCCGATACGGTCACCCAAATGGCCGAAGACAATTCCGCCGACAGGTCTTGCAAAAAAGCCCACCCAAAACGTTGCGAATGCAGCCAGAGTTGCTGTTCCCGGATCTGTTGTCGGAAAAAACAATTTTCCCAAAACCAATGCAGCGGCCGTGCTATATGCATAAAAATCATACCATTCGATTGTCGTTCCGATGAAAGAGGCAATACCAGCTTTACGTGCGCGACGTGTTCGTTCCTTTATATTTTCTTCCATAGTTTGTTTTGTCCAAGATAAAATATGAATATTGTTAAACGGGGACGTTCAAACTTGGGATGTATTTGAAGTTCCTCCCCCTGAAATCGGACCACCTTTTAAAAAGCCTCCTGGCGGTCATTACGCAAAACGACAGAACACCTTTTGTCGCAAGCTTTGGCAAAGCTTCCGGCTGAAAGTTAAAAATAGGCTGTCGTTGATCCTCCCAATAGATTCCATAAATGGAATACTCTCTAAATAATGAAGGTTTTTATTTGAATATCAAGGGAAAAATGCGTTGGCTAAACGATATATCGCATAATCCAATCAGTTTTTTTTGAACGAAATAGTAAGTTACGGTATGGCTTCGGGAAAATGCATTGATAAATCGGGAAGCCTTAAAAAAATCGTTAAGCTAAAAAACATTCCGCGTTGAAATCTGAATGGTGAAATTTAAACGGGAAATTTTGCAAATACGCATCTGGAATGTTCAGATGATGTCTCTTAATAAAACTGCTTGGCATGAATGGCCTTTCATGCTTTCAATAACGCTTTCTGGAGTTCAGGTTTTTTGCGTTCGTTCACTTTGCGCGTGAGATTTTGCGGAGAAGAAAATGAAAACAGCACTTGTGTTGCAACATCTCGAATTTGAAAATGCCGGTTTGATCGGGAATATTCTTGGCAAACGGGGATATGAGCTAAAAAAACTTGACGCGACGAGAGATGACATTTCTTCGTTTCGGTTAACCGAAGCGGATGTTGTCGTTATTCTAGGGGGTCCTATCGGCGTTTATGATGGCGCACGCTATCCTTTTATCAATCAGGAATTGACGCTCATAGAAAATTTCTTAAAAATCAAAAAACCGATGATCGGTGTATGTCTGGGAGCGCAATTGATTGCAAGCGTTCTCGGTGCAAAAGTACAACCGATGGGTAAAAAAGAAATCGGTTTTTCGAGTTTGCAATTAACCGATGAGGGGCAGAAAAGTCCACTTGCATTGATCGGTACGACACCGGTTCTTCATTGGCATGGTGACCAGTTCGAGATTCCCGATGGTGCGAAGCGTCTGGCAGAAACCGGCATTTGTCCCAATCAGGCTTTTTCTTATGAAAATGTTTTGGCATTACAATTTCATCTTGAAGCCGATCTCGATTATTTTGAACATTGGTTGGTAGGCCATACCGCCGAGCTTTCGCAAGCCGGAATTGATCCGGTTAACCTTCGCAATGATGCAAAAAAATACCAAGGGGATTTGAGAATAAAAGCTGAAAAAATTTTCAATCTCTGGAGTGAGGAATTTTTGAAAAATATCTGATTTTTGCAAAATTGCTTCCGTCGACAGGGTAATCTCACCAACGGAAAATCTTGTTTTGTGAAGGTGAATTGAAAACGGCTGTACCGCTTCATGCATTGATAATTCTTTTTGAAGATTGTGCTTTATAAAATTTTACACGAATTTCATTCCAGTTTTTGCATAAGGTAAGGCGCGCTCTTTTTAAAATCGGTTGCAAAACTTTTGCCCCCCGACATCGCGTAACTTCGTTTGATTTTTGCCGTGATTTAAAATGAAAAATAAGGAAATAACTGTTCCGGCTTTTTTATTAATCGTAAAACAGAAGTGAAGTTATTCTGCCTGTTGTTATCAAGGCAGAATAACCGGATAAGGCGTTATTTCCGGTTTTACCAGTCCAAAGGCCAAATGTTTTCCTGAAATATTCAGAGCTATTCGGGAAACAAAATCACATATTCGGGTAAACGGGTCCTTCGCCACCTTGTGGGCATGTCCAAGTAATATTCTGGTTCGGATCCTTGATGTCGCACGTTTTACAATGGACACAATTTTGCGCGTTAATGACATAGGTTTCCCTGCCATCCTTTTCGATCCATTCGTAAACGCCAGCGGGGCAATAACGTGTCGAAGGTCCGGCATAAACGGTTAGCTCCGATTTTTCCTGAACATCAAGCGAGGTGACTTTCAAATGGCAAGGCTCGTTTTCCTCATGATTGGTATTTGAAAGAAAGACACTCGAGAGGCGGTCAAAACTGACAACACCATCAGGTTTCGGATATTCTATAGGTTTATGTTTTTCTGCCGGTTCAAGATATAGATAATCCGGCAGGCCATGCGACATTGTACCAAATAATGAAAAGTGGAAGAGCGTTTGGCACCACATGTCAAAGCCGCCCAGACGGACACCTTTTTTCGTGCCATATTTTGATAGCAACGGTTTGACATTACGTACCGGATAAAGATCTTTTCCGATTGCACTGTCACGCCAGCCATTTTCTATTTCTGTAATTTCATCATGACTGCGGCCGGATTTTATCGCATCGGCAATGGCATTGGCAGCATAAATGCCGGATAACACCGCATTATGCGATCCCTTAATGCGGGGAACATTCATAAAACCGGCCGAACATCCGATCAAAGCGCCACCCGGAAAAGTCAATTTCGGTACGGATTGCCACCCGCCTTCGGTCAGAGAACGGGCACCATAGGCAATACGTTTGCCACCTTCAAATATCGGGCGAATAGCCGGATGTGTTTTGAAGCGCTGAAATTCTTCAAACGGAGAAAGGTAAGGATTTTTATAGTTGAGGTGGACAACAAATCCGACAGCAATCTGGTTGTTTTCCATGTGATAGAGGAAAGAGCCGCCACCTGTCGCATCATCAAGCGGCCAGCCCAATGTATGCTGGACAAGCCCCGCATGATGCTTTTCCGGATTGATCTCCCACAACTCTTTTATGCCTATGCCATATTTCTGGGGTGAGCGCCCTTTATCAAGCTCGAACTTGTTGATGAGCGTTTTTGCGAGTGAACCGCGTGCGCCTTCCCCAATCAGCACATATTTGCCGAGAAGTTCCATACCCCGCATATAATTGGGGCCTTGGCTACCATCTTTTTCAACGCCCATATCACCTGTTGCAATGCCTGTAACAGCCCCGTCTTCATTATAAAGAACTTCAGTGGCAGCAAAACCGGGATAGATTTCGACGCCGAGGGCTTCCGCTTTTGTCGCAAGCCACCGGCAAACATTTCCCAAAGAGACGATGTATTTTCCATGATTGGAGAGAAGTTTCGGCATAATCCGGTTGGAAATCTGCTTGGCTCTCGTCTCGTCCAACATGAAAATATGGTCTTCTTTTACCTCCGTTGTGAAAGGATGATTTTGTTCATTGCGCCAGTCAGGCAAAAGAGTGTCAATCCCGATCGGATCGACAACAGCACCGGATAGAATATGGGCGCCGACTTCAACACCTTTTTCAACGATAACAACCGAAAGATCGGGATTGATCTGTTTCAGTCTTATAGCTGCCGAAAGGCCGGCCGGACCGGCACCAACGATAACAACATCAAATTCCATGCTCTCGCGCGGAGGTAATTCATTCATTTCAAAGTGCCTTTTCAAGCTCCGGAATAACGTCGAAAAGATCACCAACCAATGCATAATCGGCGATATGCATCATGGGTGCATCTTCATCCTTGTTGATTGCCACGATGACGCGTGAATCTTTCATGCCTGCAAGGTGCTGGATAGCACCGGAAATGGCAACTGCAATATAAAGATCCGGTGCAACAACTTTTCCGGTCTGTCCGACTTGCCAATCATTGGGGGCGTAACCGGCGTCAACGGCTGCACGGCTTGCACCCACTGCAGCACCGAGCTTGTCGGCAAGCGGAAGCAGAATAGACATGAAATTTTCTTCCGAGCCGAGGCCACGTCCACCCGAAACAATGATTTTTGCCGAAGTGAGTTCGGGCCGGTCACTCTTTTTAACCTCTTCGCCGATATAGCGTGACAAAGACGGGTCTGCTGCCGGTGTAATTTTTTCAATTGTTGCTGTACCGTTTCCGGCTTTTGCCTTGAATGAAGCGGTACGCACTGTAATGACCTTTTTGTCGTCCGTTGACTGGATCGTTTCAATAGCATTGCCCGCATAAATCGGACGTTTGAATGTGTCGGGCGAGACAACCTCGACAATGTCCGAAATCTGCATGACATCAAGCGATGCAGCAACCCGTGGCATGATATTTTTGCCATTGCTGGTCGATGCCGCCATGATGACATCATAATCTTTGCTTTGCGCAACAATTGTTGCAGCTACCGGTTCGGCCAATTGCTGTTCGAGATAGTCGGCTTCTGCCAGAAGTACTTTATGGACATTGTCGAGTTTTGCGGCCTGTTCGGCAACCGTCTGTGCATTTTTTCCACAAACGAGGATATCGACATCGCCACCGATTGCATGGGCTGCGGTTAAAGCTTTTGCTGTCTGTTCCGACAATTCCGCATTGTTATGTTCGGCCAATAAAAGAATGGTCATATTGAAATCCTTCCCTTGATGCTCAGAGGACGCCCGCGTCATTTTTCAATTTTTCGACAAGTTCGGCAACATTTTTAACTTTCACGCCTGCCTTGCGGGCCTGTGGTTCTTCCACTTTCAGGATTTTTAGTCGCGGCTGGCTGGAAATATTGAACTCGGAAAGTGTTTTTTGCTCGATCGGCTTTTTGCGTGCTTTCATAATATTGGGAAGCGAGGCATAGCGCGGTTCATTCAAGCGAAGATCAACGGTAAGAACAGCCGGAAGTTTGACTGCAATGGTCTGTAAACCACCATCGACTTCCCGCGTTACAATAGCCTCGCCATCCTTCAGCTCAAGCTTGGAGGCAAAAGTGGCCTGTCCCCAACCGAGAAGAGCCGCAAGCATTTGGCCTGTCTGGTTGGAATCGTCATCAATAGCCTGTTTGCCGAGGAAAACCATATCCGGTTTTTCGCTGTCAACCACCGCCTTCAGAACTTTTGCAACCGAAAGCGGCTCGATTTCATCATCTGTTGTAACCAGAATTGCCCGATCAGCACCAACGGCAAGAGCGGTCCGCAATGTTTCCTGTGCAGCCTGCGGCCCGACACTTACAGCAACGACTTCACTTGCGCGACCGGCTTCTTTTTCGCGAACAGCCTGTTCAAGCGCTATTTCGTCAAACGGATTCATCGACATTTTGACATTAGCAAGTTCGACACCTGTTCCGTCACTTTTTACGCGCGGCTTGACGTTGTAATCTATCACACGTTTTACAGCTACCAATATTTTCATAGGCCTATCCCTTTGCTAGAACCGCTGATCGTTTCCATTGTGCATTCGATGTTATTCGGTTGGCAAGATAATGTATAGAAGCAACATTACCTTAATCCAACCATTTTTATTGACTTTCGGGTTTGAAACCTTCCGTCAATCAAGCAACGAGTTTGCCATAATGAATGACATTCTCGATATGCACATCGCTTGAACCAAAAAGCATTTCAATCATTGTTAAACGACGGAAATAATGCGCGCCGATATATTCCATTGTCATGCCGATACCGCCGTGAAGTTGTACCGACATTTGCCCTACAAAACGGGCAGATTTATTGATTTGCGCTTTGGCTGCAGAGAGAGTGGCAAGACGTTCCTGTCGATCCTGCGCATTCAGCATCATCATCGCATAATAGCTCATGGAGCGGGCTTGCTCGGATGCAATCATTATATCAACGGCTTTGTGTTGGAGTGCCTGAAAACCGGAAATAGCGACACCGAATTGCACACGCTGTTTCAAGTAATCGACAGTAAGATGCAGTAGTTGATCCATAATGCCGGCAGCTTCTGCCATCATCGCAACCATACCTTCTTGCAAGGCACGTTCGATAACGGGAAAAGCTTCGTTTTCCTTGCCAAGGCGGTTTTCTTCGTCAATCAAAACATTTTTGAATGTAATGTTGGACGCACGCCCGCCGTCGGCGCTCTTGTAATGAGCGGCTTCAACGCCTTTTGTGTCTGCTGGCACGATAAACAAACCAAGGCTCTCTTCAGGTGCTTTGTGTTCGCCGGTTCTGGCACTGACAATATAATAATCGGCACCTTCTGCATAAGGGACGACCACTTTCGTACCATTCAGCGCATATTGATTTCCACTTTTTTTAGCAGACAATTCGATATTGAAAGGATCATTGAAAGTTTTTGCCTCATTATGGGCAAATGCAAAACGTTTCTGACCTTCAATCATAATAGAAAGCAACTTGCTCTTCTGGCTGTCATTTGCAGCTTTCGACAATATGACGCCGGGAATAACAATATTGTTGAGATAGGGAGCGGCCACCAAACCCCTTCCCAAGGCCGACATGACAATGCCGGTTTCTTCGATACCATAGCCAAGCCCGCCATCGGCTTCCGAAAAAGGCATCATTGTGAGGCCCATTTCCACCAGTTGTTGCCAATCGGCATCGCTAAAACCGCGAGTATTTTTCCGGGCGTTGTCAATAGCTTCCAGTGTCGAGAATTTTTCGCGAACAAAACGGCCAATGCTGTTTTCCAACATGGATTGTTCTTCATTAAGTTGAAAGTCCATTTTAGCCTCACATTCCCAAAATTGCTTTTGCAATTACATTATGCTGAATTTCGTTTGAACCACCATAGATCGAAACCTTGCGTGTGTTCATATAAAGTCCGGGAACACCACGGGCCCAATCCACACCGTCAGGCAGAGCTGCTGCATCACTTCCCGCCAATGATAACGGGCCGGCAAGTTCAAGTAATAATTCGGTTGATGCCTGCTGAAGCTCGGAACCCTTGATTTTTAAAATAGATGATGCCGGATCAGGTGCTTTATCGCCTGCAACTTGTTTTGATAAAACGCGCATTTGCGTTATTTCCAATGCCTTCAATTCGATTTCAAGCCAGGATAGCCGTTCCCTGAAACCGGTATTTTCCCACATGGTTTTCTGATGATAAGGAACAGTTTTGGCAATTCGTTTGATCCGCGATACACGTTCTTTGGTAAGCCCCAACCGTGCAATTCCGGAACGTTCATTCGCCAAAAGGAATTTGGCATATGACCAGCCTTTATTTTCTTCGCCGACAAGATTTTCGGCCGGTACTTTTACGTCGGAAAAGAAAATTTCATTAACTTCATGTCGCCCGTCAATGGTAATAATGGGGCGGATAGTGATGCCGGGGGTTTTCATATCAATAAGGATGAATGATATACCTGCCTGTTTTTTTACATTGGGATCTGTTCTGACGAGACAGAATATCCAGTCCGCATATTGACCGAGTGTTGTCCATGTTTTTTGTCCATTAACAATGTAATAGTCGCCTTCACGAACAGCTCTTGTTGTCAATGATGCGAGATCGGAACCCGCGCCCGGTTCGGAAAATCCCTGACACCACCAGTCGTCAAGATTGGCGGCACGTTTCAGAAAACGTTCTTTTTGCTTTTGGTTTCCGAATGTAGCAATCACCGGACCAACCATAAAGCAGTTGAACTGGAGGGGAAGGGGAACTGCATTGTAGAGGACTTCCTCGGTAAAGATATAGCGCTGGATAGGCGTCCAGTCTTTTCCCCCCCATTCAATCGGCCAATGCGGTACAGCAAGCCCTGCAGCGTTGAGAATACGTTGCGAGGTCACCATTTCTTCTTTGCTCAAACTCTCGCCGGCACTTACCTTTTCCCGAATTTTTTCGGGAATTTCGGTTTGGAAAAAATGCCGCAACTTATCGCGGAATTTCAGCTCTTCATCAGTAAAACGCAAATCCATAATGACACCTCAATTAATTTCAAAAAGTCCGGCACATCCCATGCCGCCGGCTACACACATTGTAACAACCGCATAACGTACACCGCGTCGTTTACCTTCTATCAAAGCGTGGCCGACCAATCGTGCACCGCTCATTCCAAAGGGATGCCCGATGGCGATCGCCCCGCCGTTGACATTGACAATTTCCGGATCAATTCCCAATGTGTCGCGGCAATAGACAGACTGCGATGCAAACGCTTCATTGAGTTCCCACAATCCTATGTCGGAGATCTTCAAATGATGGCGTTGCAGTAATCGGGGAACCGCAAAAACGGGACCGATGCCCATCTCTTCAGGCGAGCAGCCGACCGACACAAAGCCACGAAAAATACCGAGTGGTTCGAGATTTTGTTTGCTTGCCTGTGTTTTGGACATCAGCACACAAACCGAAGCACCGTCGGATAGCTGGCTTGCATTGCCTGCTGTCACAAAACGTTCGTCTTTAACCGGATTAAGTTTTGACAATGCTTCAAGTGTTGTGCCGGGGCGGTTGCCTTCATCCTTTGAAAGGGTAACGGTTTCTTGTGTAACCTCGCCGGTCTCTTTGTTGGTTTTCGAGCAAATCGTTGTAATGGGCACGATTTCATCATCGAAAAGGCCTTCTTTTTGTGCTTTGGCAACCCGCCTTTGACTTTCTACAGCAAATTCATCCTGCGCATGTCTTGATATATTGTAGCGTTCTGCAACAAGATCGGCCGTGTCGATCATTGACATATAAATTTCCGGAATATGTTCTTTAAGCCAGGGATTGACGACAAGGTCACGCCGTACATTCGGCTGGACAAGGGAAATGGATTCTACCCCGCCAGCAACCATAGTCGGTACTTTGTCACACATGATGCGATGGGCAGCATCGGCAATTGCCTGTAAACCGGAAGCGCAAAAGCGTGAAACAGTAACACCCGAAGATTTTACCGGTAATCCCGCAATAAGCGATGCATGGCGGGCGACATTGCCTCCCGTTGCTGCTTCCGGAAAGCCGCAACCAAGAACGACATCTTCAACATCGGCCGGATCAATACCTATTTTATTTATGGCTGCTTTGATACAATGGGCAGCGAGATCCGCACCATGTGTCAGGTTGAGACTTCCGCGAAATGCTTTGCCAATCGGCGTTCTGGCAGTCGAAACAATAACAGCTTCATCCATTTTCTCACTCCCGAATTAAACGATTTACACGGTGTTATGCCGGTCTTCCTCTCTTATGACCGGCAATTGTAAAATCGTATGGACTGGTCTTTGACCGATTGGTTTTAATCCCGTTCAGTCTTTCCTCTGTTCAGTCTTCAAAATGCTTGTTCGATTTGACCAATTGTTCAAGCAATGGCGCAGGTTTAAGACTTTCGTCACCGAACTCTTCGGCATAATGCTCAAGCCTTCCGGCAATGAGCTTCAGTCCTTTATGGTCGGCATAATAGATGGGGCCGCCGCGCCAGACCGGCCAGCCATAACCGTTGCACCAGATGACATCAATGTCACCGGGACGTGCAACAATACCTTCTTCAATAATGCGGGCGCCTTCATTAATCATGGGATAAATCAGGCGTTCGATAATTTCATCATCCGATATGGGGCGACGTTTTATGCCAAGCTTTTTCGATACATCTTCAATAAGCTTTTCAATTTCAGGATCGCGTTCGCCTGTCCTTGAGCCATTTTTATAAATATAATAGCCACGTCCGGTTTTCTGACCGAAATATCCCAATTCGCAGATAGCATCAGCGATCGGAAAGACTTGTCCGATTGCTTTGCGGTTACGCCAGCCAATATCAAGTCCGGCGAGGTCGGAAACGGCATAAGGCCCCATTTTGAACCCGAAATCGGTCATTGCCTTATCAATCTGCCATGGCAGGGCACCATCTTGTAACAATTTTTCGGAAGCTTCCGTTCTTCTTGCCAGCATCCGATTGCCGACAAAGCCATGACAAACGCCAACAACAACCGGAATTTTACCTATTTTTCTGGCAAAATTTACCGAACCGGCCAAAACCGGTAACGAAGTTTTTTTGGCTCTAACGACTTCAACAAGGCGCATAATATTGGCGGGTGAGAAAAAATGAAGTCCGAGTACATTTTCGGCGCGGGCTGTAACGCCTGCAATCTCGTTCACATCAAGGTAGGATGTGTTGGTTGCAAGAACAGCGGAAGGCTTTGCAATTTTATCAAGTGCGGTGAATATGTCTTTTTTCACCTTCATATCTTCAAAGGCGGCTTCGATAACCAGATCGGCGTGAGCTGCATGGTCAAGGCCGATTTTACCTTTAATAGATTCAACGCATTTTTGGCCGGCTTCTTTGGTCATCCGGCCACGTTCAACGAGGCTCTGATATGTATCGGCAATTTTTTTCAATCCACGCTCTAATGCTTCGGGATTTGTTTCAATAAGCGTAACAGGAAAACCCTTGCTCGCCGCTGCCATGGCAATGCCCGAACCCATTGTTCCGGCGCCTATGACTGCCAGCGAGTTTATCGTAACAGGGGTTGTATTTCCGGTGTCGATTTTTGCGGCAGCGCGTTCGGCAAAAAAAGCATATCGCATAGCTTTTGAACGTTCATCATTTTGCAAACAGGAAAAATGCTTTCGTGTACGCTTGAGATTATCTGCAAAGTTTTCGTGAAACCCTGCCTGCATCGTGTCGATAAGAGCTTCAATTCCGGGATTTTCCGACTTGTGCTTGAGTTCTTTTTGAACCAGTGCATCAAAGGCCTGTTTATTATCACGGCTAACAAAAGCTGCATCGTCCACACGGTTTTCATAATGTTCGGCTACAAGCGTATTTGCCAGTTCTATTGCTTCTCCAACAAGATCGCCATCGGCAATAACCGAGACGATTCCATTCGACAGGGCGGCTTTTGCAGAAAGCGGTTTTCCGCTTTTTGCCAATTCAAAGGTTTTGTCAGCCCCTATGATGGGAGGCAAAAGTTGTAACGCTCCCGCACCGGGAATGAGACCTAAATTGATTTCAGGCAGGCCGATTTGAGCTTTTGGCCCTGCTATACGTTTCGAGCAGCTAAGAGCAATTTCGGCACCGCCGCCAAAGGCTACACCGTTGATTGCAGCAACCACCGGTTTTTTGAAATGACGAATTTTTTCGATAAGATCGACAAGAACCGGAGACTTTGCCGGTTTGCCGAACTCGGTAATATCAGCACCTGCAACGAAGACATTCAGTTTTGAAGCAATGACTGCCGAACCAATGGCTTTATCGGCAGCGATTTTGTCCAAAGCTATGTCGATTTGCGACCGAAGCGCTTGGGACAAAGCATTCACCGGCGCATTATTAAGCCATATAATTCCTGTACCATCTCGTACTTCAAATGAAACAATGTCCGTCATTATTTACCTCCCAGCAATGAAAACGCCCCACAGCCAATGTCGAAAGCTGACCATTTCAACCAATTGATAGATGCAGAATGATTTTCGACACGTTCAGGAATACGGTTTGTAGAACCTACTCCCCCCTATGGAAACTCCAACCATTATTCTGCATAATGGAAAATAAAATGCAATGTCAAAGATCGAGTTTTGTTCACAATTATGTTTGCTGTGGTTTTTCAATCTACGAATTATCGGAATAAAGGAGATTTTTTTAGCAAAATAACATTTTCACTCGCGCCGTTTTGAAAAAGGTATGTCGCGTCAAAGTTGATTTTTACAAAAATATTCCGGTAGTTTGAATATTGTATCCGTTAAAAGATTGCCCGTTTGCTTTGATAAAAGGGGGTGCAGGCAAAGATTGAAAATAGCTATTTTTCGTCTCTTATTCCGCCATGCAGAAAAATATTGACGGGTTCCGGTGAATTGGTTATCGTTGCCAGACAAGGGGTTGTCTGGGAGGAACTTTGCAACCTTTTTCACAAAACAAATACATAGAAGAATAGTGTAATCATACTATACTAAAATATAGTATAACCACTAATTTTAAATATAAAATAATATTATTCAAACAGATATAACGGGAGGATGCTATATGGTTTGGAATAAAATTATATCCTTATTTATTGCAGCAATAGGTATATTTATTTTTTCGGGCGTTTCATTTGCCGAAGAATATGTTGTTGGTGCTCACCTGCCATTAACAGGGGCTTTTGCACGGGCAGGACAGGCTTATCGCGAAGGTATGTTGGTTGCCGAACATCTTCATAACCTCAATAGTGAAACGAAAGTAAGATTCGATATTGTGGATGATGAAAGTACTGCAACCAAAGCGGTGACTGCTGTCGAAAAATTTGCAAGTAGCGGCGATGCGGCGATTATCGGCGGTTATGCTTCAAGCATTATCGGGCCTGCCTCGGAAGTTTCCAATCGTTATGGCGTTACTTATATGACGGCGGGTGCTGTATCGGAAGAACTGACAAGACGGGGATTGAAAACCTTTTTCCGCGTCAATAACAATGGCGGTTATGCGGTTGCAGTCAATGGAATGCTTGACGAACTAAAACCGACAAAAGTTGCAATTTTTGTCAACACGCGTAGCGATGCTCCCAGTCTGCTTGCCAAAACGGTAGGAGCCCATCTCAAACAGCAAAACATAGAATTTGTTGAATATCCTTTCGACGCTTCAACCACCAATTTCCAACCGTTGGTCAACCGGATGCGTTTGCGCGACAAACCGGATGTTATCCTGATGATTGTCTATGAAAATGATTACATCGGAATTTTGCGTGCGGCTAAACTTATCAAGCCTGATGTCAAGGCTATGGTTGGAACATGGAGTGTCGCGACAGTCAAAATGCAGGAAGATTTTCCCGATCTTATGGAAAAAGTGATCGGTGCTGCTTTGATCTCCTTTCCGGCGGCTTTCAATGACGAGGAAGGCAAAACCTTTCAAGCAGCCTATAAAGAACTTTACGGCAAGGATGTCGATTATCAGGCAGTTTACGGTTATGTTCAGGCGAAACTTCTTTTCGATGCAATTGATCGCCTGGCCAAAAAGGGTTCATTCGACCGGACAAAACTTTCCGACGAATTACGTGCCGAAGAAGTTGACAGCCTGATTGGTAAAATCAAGTTTGATGATACCGGCGAGAATATCCATTTTTCGCTGCGTATGGCCCAGCATCAAGGCAAAGAACTGCCAATTGTTGCACCATTAGACCAAGCTACAAAACCGCTTCTGTTACCGGCTCGTCCCTGGTGAAGGGTGCTAAACCGCGTTGTTTCGTATGCAATACGGAATGATTTCTTTTCTCAAAAATCAAGAGTTCTATGATGGATTTATTGCTACCGGCAATTTTTACAGCACTTACAATAGGGGCGGTTTATGCATTGATTGCTTTAGGCCTTGCTCTTGTTTTCGGTGCGATGAAGATTATCAATCTTGCCCATGGCGAACTGGTACTATTGGCAGCCTATATCGGCTACATGTTTGAAAGCCAGTGGGGGTATAACCCTTATCTTGCAATTCCGGTAGCGTTTTTGGTGGTCGGGCTCATTGCATGTCTCATTTTTATCTTGCTCAACCGGATAACCAGACAACGCGAACTGAATTCGCTGATATTCACCTATTCGTTCGGTATTATTATTACCAATGCAATTCTTATCATAGCGCGAAACGAGCCACGCATGAGTGCCGATATGCAGGAAACGGTCGAACCGCTTCTCGCAATTGATATTTTTGCCACTTACAGTCAGCTTATTGCGCTTGTTCTGGCAATTCTTCTCATGTTGGCTTTGTGGCTTTGGCTCAAAAACAGTTGGTACGGGCGGGCGGTGCGCGCTGTCACTTCAAATCGTAATGCAGCCAAGCTGATGGGTATCAACCCCGTTCGCACCGAGCTTATTTCATTTGTTATCGGTGCCTTGCTTGCGACAGTCGCCGGAATAGCACTTTATACTTTTCAGCCGATCACTCCCGGTCTTGGACATATGCTGACGATCAAAGCCTTTATTATCACGGTGCTTGCCGGTATCGGTTCGATTCCGGGTGTGTTGATAGGTGCGATTTTGCTGGCTCTGGCCCAGACTATGACCGAAAGTTATTTCAATGCGTCATTTGCCAATATGGTTTCGATGCTGCTTTTCCTCGGTGTACTGATTTTCCTTCCGAATGGTCTTTTCGGCAAAACACAGCGGAGAGGTTAGAAAAATGGCAAAGCTTCAATCTTCTATTTTGTTTGTCTTGCTCATTATCATTGCAGGCGTGTTGCCATTCTTCCTGAATGATTATTATCTGATGACGATTATCTCGTCATTGGTCATTGCGGGGCTTGCCTTGTCATGGGCGATGCTTTCCAATCTTGGTGGCATGACGAGTTTCGGCCATGCAGCGTTTTTTGGAATAGCATCTTATGCGAGCGCAATTGTTACCATGCGCTGTGGAGTTCCGGTTTTGCTTGCTGTTCCATTTGCGGCAATTATCGCGGCTCTTTCAGCCGTCTTGATGTTGCCGATTATAAGATTGTCAGGGTCCTATTTTGCTCTGGCTATTCTTGGTTATGCGCAAATTTTCTATGGTCTGGCTGTCGAAATGCCGCAATGGACAAATGGTTCTGCCGGCATAAGCTCCATCCCGCCGCTTCCGGAAGTTTTGGGAATCGATTTTTCACAACGTCTTGGTGCTTATTTTCTGATGCTTGCCATCATTCTGGTTATCGCATTTATCTATGGTTCCATTCTGCGTTCCAGAACCGGTTTGGCATTGAAAGCTATAGCCGAAAGCGAGGATGCAAGTCTGGTTGTCGGTGTCAATGCTGTCAGGCTCAAATTTCTCATTCTCTTGTTATCGGCTTTCATTGCAGGACTTATCGGTGCTTTTAATACGCATCTCATCGGCTCACTCAATCCGGATGATGCATTTTCTGCCAATTGGAGCCTTTTGCCGATCATTGCCGCTATTTTTGGTGGCTCCCGAACATTGTGGGGGCCGGTTATCGGTGCTGTCGTGATCTATCTGTTCGACCAGATTGTTGCAAAAGAATTTTTTGCGGCTGTTTTCCATACTTCGGTCGGCCACCAGATCATTCTGGGGATTATTCTGGCAATACTTATTCTCGTTGCTCCGGATGGACTTTTATCGCTCTTTTTCAAGAACAGGAAAGCTCATGCTTGAGATAAAAAATATTACAGTCCGGTTTGGCGGCCTTGTTGCTGTAAACGATGTGTCTTTCAGCGTTGGCAGCCATGAAATTCTGGGGCTTATCGGTCCCAACGGTGCCGGTAAAACAACGCTCTTCAATGCAGTTTCGGGGCTTGTTCGCCCGACACTCGGCCATGTCATTATGGACAAAAGCGATATAACGCGATTGGCACTTTATAAACGTGCCCGTCTGGGATTGGGGCGCACCTTCCAGATTCCGAAGCCCATGCACCATCTCACAGTACGGGAAAATCTGATTGTTGCCCAAACTTTCGGCGCTCGCGAGAATAATCCGGAAAGGATAGATGAAATTCTGGAATTATTGGAAATTAAACATAAAGCCGATAGCGATGCGGCGAGCGAGCTTGCCATGCAGGAACTCAAACGGCTGGAAATTGCCAAAGCGCTAGCAACCAGACCGAAATTGTTACTGCTTGACGAGGTGCTGGCCGGCCTTGAAAGTCAGGCAAAACGCCTGTTTATGGAAAAATTGAAGCAGATCAATTCAACGCTTGGTATCGGAATTATTATTGTTGAACATGACATAGAGACAATTTCCAAGCTTTGTTCGCGGGTTATCGCATTGAATTTCGGCCAATTGATTGCCGACGGGACACCACGCGAAGTTTTCACCAACCCGAAAGTCATAGAAAGTTACACAGGTGCAAGTCATGTTGAAGATTGAAGATTTGCATACCGGTTATGGCGCGATCACGATATTGCGCGGTGTATCGCTCGAGTTTCCCGAAAAGCAATTGACAACCATTGTCGGTCCGAATGGCGCAGGCAAAACCACTTTGTTACGGGCAATTACCGGACTGTTACCATATCAGGGAACCGTCGAAATAAACGGCAAAAACGTTGCGGGAAAAAAGACTTGGGACTTTGTCGGTGTCAAACTCGCAATGGTTCCGGAAGGCCGTATGATTTTTCCGGATATGACAGTTGAAGAAAATCTCGCTTTGGGAGCTTTTGATAAACGCTGCCGTGCAACTTTTTCTTCCAAAGCGGAAGAAATGTATGTTTTGTTTCCCAAATTGAAAGAACGTCGTCTCCAATTGGCGGGGTCACTGTCAGGCGGCGAAGCGCAAATGCTTGCAATGGCGCGTGCATTGATGTCGGATCCCGAAATTCTTCTGATCGATGAACCTTCATTGGGGCTTTCACCGGTCATGGTGAAAGAGGTCTTCAATATTATCGGCCGCATGAAAGAGCATGGCGTAACAATTGTTCTCGTCGAACAGAATACCCGTATGGCCGTCAACATTGCCGATTTGGTCTATCTCATGCGCGATGGCAAGATTTTGCTAAAGCAACCGGCCGCCGATGTCGATCTTCATGCATTACACGAACTTTATCTGGCACAGGAGTAGGCAATGTCACTTCAGGAAATTATCGAACATCTCGCACTTCCGGCAATTGCTTCGCCGCTTTTTATCGTTTCCAATCCGCAATTGGTTATCGCTGAATGCTGCAATGGAATTATCGGTTCCATTCCTTCCCTCAATGCACGTCAAAAGGAAGATTTTCCCCTCATGCTTTCAACAATTGAAGAGGGCATCCAAAAAGCTGTCTCGACGGGAAAATGTGCAAAACCGGCTCCCTATGCGGTCAATTTGATTGTTCATGCGTCCAATGACCGGCTTGACCATGATCTTGGCGTGTGTGTCGAACATAAAGTTCCGGTGGTTATCACCTCCCTTCATGCGCCGGGAAAAGTGGTTGAAGCCGTTCATAATTACGGCGGAGTGGTGCTCCATGATGTCATCAGTATAAGGCACGCAAAAAAAGCATTGAACGAGGGAGTTGACGGTCTTATCGCCGTTTGTGCGGGGGCAGGCGGGCATGGTGGCTCGCTCAGTCCTTTTGCTCTGGTTGGCGAAATACGCCGGTTTTACGACGGTGTGATCGTTCTTTCGGGCGCAATATCACGCGGTGATGATATTCTAGCGGCGCAGGCAATGGGCGCCAATGCGGCTTATATCGGAACCCGTTTTATCGCAACTCCCGAAGCAAATGCGGTTGATGAATATAAAGAAATGATTATCCAATCGGATGCGAGCGGGATTGTTTACACACCCTTTTTCACGGGTGTTAATGGCAATTACCTGAGGGAGAGTATTGTTCGTTCCGGCCTTGATCCGGATGATTTGAAAAATGGTTTGTCAGCAAATTTCGGTTCGACGCGGGTCAAACCGTGGAAAAATATTTGGGGTGCAGGACAGGGCGTCGGTAATATCGACGAAATATTGCCAGCATCCGAAGTTATTGCCAAATTGAAAAGGGAATATCGTGCCGCTTTTCACCGTCTGCAAAATAAGGGGACAATCTATGTCCGGTAAAATATTGGTGGAAATGCCAATCCCTGAGGTCTGTCATATTATTATGAACAGACCCGAAAAACATAATGCACTCGATCGGGAAGCATACCGGTTGTTGACTGATGCGCTCCAGAATGCCGACGAGAATGAAAATATCAGGGTTATTGTGCTTTCGGGCGCGGGTAAATGTTTTACCGCGGGCAATGACCTTCATGATTTTACCGGAGAGAGTTTGCTTGATGGGAAAGGCCAATCTCCGGGGTTGAAATTGCTGCTCACACTTCATGGCATGAACAAACCGGTCATTGCGGCTGTGGAAGGTTATGCGGTCGGGATAGGGGCGACAATGCTTAACCACTGCGACCTTGCCTATTGCGGAACGAGTGCCCGTTTCAGATTCCCGTTTGCAACTTTGGGGCTATCTCCGGAAGGTGGATCGACATTCTATCTCCCGCTTGCGGCAGGCTACAAAAAGGCAGCCGAATTGTTGTTTTTCGGAGATTTCTTCAGTGCGGAGGATGCCTTACAGTTCCATCTTTTGAACGCTATTGTTGAAGACAATAATGCCGTTTCTTATGCACTTCAAAAAGCGGAAAAACTTGCAAAAATGCCGTTTCAATCCATATTGGCAACCAAAAAAATGCTAAAAAAACGGAATAAGGATAAATTAGTGTCAGTCCTTGAAGAGGAAGCAAAAACATTTCACAACTTGCGAATGAGTGCAGAAACTCAAAAAATTATCAAAGGATTTTTCAATAAATAACAGGAATCATAATGGCGCGTAAAAGAACACCTATTCCATCCAATGATATTCCGTTGACCGACAGCAACAAGGTCGACAGGAATACCGAACGCCATTTTGTGACCGCTCTTGGGCGCGGGCTGAAAGTGCTTGCCTGTTTTCGCCACGGGGACATTCTGCTTTCTAACAACGATATTTCCGAACGCTGCAATTTGCCACGTTCCACCGTTTCAAGACTAACCTACACGCTGATGCGTCTGGGCTATCTTTATTATGTTGAAAGCAAGGGGAAATACCGGTTGGGAGCGGCTGTCATCACGCTTGGTACGACAATGCTTTCAAGCCTTACTATAAGGTCCATTGCCAAACCTTACATGCAGGAATTGTCCGATATGAGCAAAGCTTCGGTCGGGCTTGGTATAGCCGATCACCGAAGTGCACTTTACCTTGAATATTGTACACCGGCGGATGGGTCGGTTTTGCCTACGCGTTTGGGAACGCGTATTTCCATTATCAATAGTGCAATGGGGCGTGCTCTACTTGCAGCCAGCAGCGAACGTGACCGCGAAGCGATTTTTTATGACATTCGCCGACGCGACGAAATCGAGTGGCCGGAAATATATGACGGAATCAAAAAAGCAATCCATGAACATGAAACCACGGGTTGCTGCACCTCTTTTCAAGACTGGCAACAGGATGTCAATGCGATAGCGGCAGGTTTTAATCCGGGTGAGGGATTGCCTGTTATGTCTATTAATGTGGCGGGACCTGCTAAAATGGTGGGGAGAGAACTACTGCTCGGAGAGGTGAAAAAGAAATTATTGGGAATCGTTCAGTTGTTGAAAAACAGCCAGACGATAGAAGGAGGAAATTATGACAGGAAAGTTAGACACTAGGAACGAGGTTCAGCACGACAGCAATGCAGCACCGGAAAACAGAAAAGCGATACCTGGTGAACCATTGGCGGGAGTGAAAGTGGTTGATGCTTCACGCGTTCTTGCCGGTCCTTTGTCTGCGCAATGTCTGGGAGATATGGGAGCTGATGTTATCAAGATAGAACATCCCGAACGTGGCGATGATACACGCGATTGGGGGGTGCGCATCGGCGAGCGCGATACAACCTATTTTTATTCAATGAATCGCAATAAACGTTCTATCGGTCTTGATTATACCGATAAAAAAGATCTCGATATTGTATTGAAGCTCGTCAAAAATGCCGACGTGTTCATTCAAAATTTCAAATATGGCGGAGCGGAAAAACTCGGTATCGGTTACGAACAATTGTCGAAGATAAACCCGCGGCTTATTTATTGTTCGATTTCTGGCTATGACCGCCATAGTTCGGAAAAAGAACGTCTGGGATATGACATCGTTTTACAAGGCGAAACGGGGCTCATGGGCATGAACGGCGATCTCGGCCAACCACCTTTAAAATTCGGTGTTGCGGTGGTCGATTTGTTTACCGGATTATATAGCGCACAAGCAATCCTTGCCGCATTATATGAGCGGGAGCGGACAGGGCGCGGCAGCCATGTCGAAATATCGCTTTACAATACAGCCGTCCAGCTCACCGCCTATTATGGGCTGGAAGCCTTGGCCAATGGCAAAGATCCGCTAAAATGGGGTAACAATCACCCCTCGATTATGCCTTATGGTGTTTATGAAGCGGCAGATGGTCCGGTTGTTATAGCTGTCGGTAATTTCAGGCAATTTACGGCTTTCTGCACCAAAGTCATTGACCGGCCGGATATTATGGAAGACCCGCGTTTCAAGACCAATCTGGACAGAATAAAAAACAGGAATATTATTGGCCCGATTTTCAAGGAGGAAGTAAAAAAGTTTCCGCGCGCCGAGTTGATCCGTCGCATGAACGAGGTCGATATTCCCTGTGGCGAAGTGGACGGGCTTTATGCGGCGATGACTTCAAAACGCGCACAAGAAAATCAAATGGTGTGCGAGGTTGACCACCCGATTGCAGGAAAGGCCAAAGTCCTTAACCCGCCTTACCGTTTTCATGGTCAGCGTTCGCCTCTGCAACGTCGCCCGCCAATGCTTGGCGAACACAATATCGAAATTCTTAAAGATGTGCTCGGTTTCGCCGATGAAGAGGTCAATGAATTCATGCACCGGCATCATTTGAATTGAATTTTGAAAAATTGGTTCATGGTTTGACAATCAAAAGCACAGCATCCGATAGGCGGTACTGTGCTTTTTTGTGTTCGTTCACATGGAAATCATAAAATTAAGCGATAGCAGGCAGAAAACCATAAAAATCAATCAACGGGCGACTGAATACTTTGTCGGGTTTGACAAAGTGTTCCTCCCGTTATCGACAATGTTAGCCACCCGCTATCGACAAAGAGTGCCTCCCGCAACCCGCAAAGTGTAAATCATGCAATTTATGGGGGGCTATTAAGGAAATTCGCCTCTAAAAACCGGAGACTAAGGCCGCAGATTGCGGCCGGAGATTGTGGTCGGAGATTGTGACCGGAGATTGTGGCCGGAGATTGTAGAGTGTCGCGGAATGACCGGTTCAAATTCCGAAAATCCGACTTTTTTGCTAATTTATGATTTCAAATACTCACTTTATTTTGTCGCTTTACCATGCATAAGCTTCGGGCGCTTCGCCTTTTGGACCCGGCCAAATTTTGTCGAGCCTGTCCAGTGTTTCCTTTGACAAAGAAATATCAACAGCTCGCAAATTTGCTTCCAATTGGGCTTTTGTTCTGGGCCCGATAATGGGAGCGCTGACAACGGGATTATTGAGGCACCAGGCAAGCGCAACATCTGCCGGTTTTTCATTCAATTCTTTGCATAACGCTTCATAGGCAACGAGTTGATCGTGGTGTTCGGCAACAACATTTTCAAGATCGGCGCGACGGCCACTCTCGAATTTGTCAAGTGCTCCTGCAAGTAACCCGCCGTCAAGCGGACTCCACAAAATCAATCCCAGACCATGATAGCGGCAGGCAGGAATGACTTCGGTTTCAATGGCGCGATTTCTCAGATTATAGATGTCCTGTTCGCTGACAAGGCCGAGCATATGCCGTTCGACAGCTTTGCCTTGGGCTGTTGCAATGTGCCATCCGGCGAAATTCGACGAACCGACATAGGAAATCTTTCCTTGTGTGATGAGAACCTCCATCGCTTCCCAAATTTCATCCCACGGTGTCCCGCGGTCGATATGGTGCATTTGATAAAGGTCGATATGATCGGTTTTAAGCCGTTTGAGGCTTGCTTCACAAGCTCGCCTTATATGGTAGGCGGAAAGATGTCTGTCATTTACACCATAATCCATAGGCTGATAAAGCTTGGTCGCAAGAACAATCCGGTCACGTTTACCGCTGTTTTTGATCCAGTTGCCGATAAATTCTTCCGAAATTCCGCTGCCCTTCGGGATTTCAGGATATTGGCGCGTTCCATAAATATCGGCTGTGTCAAAGAGATTAATTCCATTATCAACGGCAGCATCCATAATATGACATGCTTCTTTTTCATCCGTCAGATAGCCGAAATTCATCGCCCCCAATGCCAAACGGCTGACTTTCAGACCTGTGCGACCAAGATGGGTATATTTCATTTTGTTTTCCTCATGTGAACAAATGCTGCGAAACTTCATCGCGATTTTTAAAGCCGGTCATTTTAGCAAGACGTTCATTTTCCGGAATATTCCTTATCAATTCGGTTTATGCGTGAACGCCGTTTTTCGAACATTTGTTCTTGACTGTTTTCATATTCGGCAAATCATCCCGTTGGCTGCACCCGCTTTGTTTTTCGTCAAAATGTTCCGTTAAATTCAACGTCGCACAATTTGCCAAGCCGGTAGATACAAAACAATGTAACCGCACCTTGCCAACGAAATCTCATCGCTATCGGTAAACAACATAACATAACCGGTTCTGCTGTTTAGACAGGAAAACTCGCATGTTATCATGAATGTCGTTCATATATTTGATGATAAGTCGGGCAACAAAAAACTAGGCGGTAAAGAGGAAATGTCGGGATGTGAATTTCAAAACTCTTTGTTGCAATAGAAACAAAAACATTAAAAATCTTCCGGCCTGTCCATCACCATAAAACAGCACAGTGCGGAAAGACAAGCTGACAGCGACCGGTTTACTGAAGCTTCAAAATTGCATCTTGCTTAAGAGATTTTCTTTGTTGGTACGCTCTTGTTATCGGGGGTGAATTCTACAAAGCTTGATTGCGCGACGCCATTTTCATTGCCCACCCAAAGTTCGGCTTTACCGGAGCCGACGATTTGACCGGCCGTTATAAATTTTTCCGGACAAAAAACCGGTCTTCGGCTGCGGAAGGAAAAGCTTGATATTCCTGCATCCGGATTTGCATTTTTGAAAGCCTGAAGCACGAGAGTGGCAAGTAACTGGCCTTGTACCAGCAAAGCAGGATAGCCTTCTTTACCGGTCACGTAAGGATAATCATAATGGATGCGATGGCCATTGAAAGTCACTGCCGAATAGCGGAACAAAGTGACACTATCGGCTTCATGCGTTTCTGACCATTGTGCGCGAGGACAAAGATCCGATTTTATATTCACGAATTTTGTCGGTTCCCGATAGACAATATCCTGTTCTTCCAAAAGCGCTGTTTCATCATTTTGAATATGTTTATGTTCGACAGTGACAAAGAGCAGCTTTCCGCTTCTACCTTGCTTTTCGTTAATCTGTCGAATAGTCGATATGCGTTTTGCCGGTTTTCCGATGATAAGGGGGCGGAAAAATTTCAGCCTCCCGCCGGCCCACATCCGGTTGAAGTTTTCGGCAGGCGGCAGGAACTCGCCGCGTGAGGGATGCCCGTCTTCACCTAATGAATGAAAGGAAAGCGTTGGTTGAAAATACATCCAATGCCATAAAGGTGGTAGAGGATCTGTTCTTTCAGGAAGCTTTGATCCCAGTGTCGCGGCCATACGTGCCACCAGAACATAGTCGAGACCATCTTCAATCGTTTCCGTTTTTCCGACCCAATCGGTAAAATCTTTCAAATTTTTCTCCTCCCGATGTTTTTTCCGGATTGTTATCTAGTATCTCAAACGACCAATCCGGATATATCGTTACATAATGCCTTGATATTAGCGGTTTTCGAGCGCTTTTTTGACAAAACAATTATCGAAAGTTTGCGACACTATTTCAGCACCGGTTTGATATTCATCGATTGGTTCAGGCATTCATCGTTCCATAATCTTGCTATAACGGGTTGAATTTGCAATTTGCTTCAAGTTTCGTTTGCCACATTGGCTATCACGATAAAAGAAGAAATTATGTAAACGTGTTTTTCAAGTAAAATATAAAATTTTCCCTTCTTTGTGCGAAATAAAATTGCGTGTCGCTCACTTGTTGATAAAGCATCTGCGGTGCATTCAAAGCGGAAAACAAACCGTTGATCGCCGAAATCATGATTGCAATTATAGTTAAGGCTAAATTTACCAAACTTGAGCTATGAATAACAAGGGTTTAAGGGATCAAGCGCTTAAAGCCCAAGATGTTTTAGTCTATCGCGTTTTGAGTAAAAGGCCGTGCAATGAATATGAATCGTTTATCGCTTATTTCCAATGAAGCGGGTGAAAAGCAATTTGCGCGACATCAACCACAAGAAATACAGCGCCAACAGATCACACTTTCGGATATTGCCGCACGGTTGCGGTCGGTTCACGAACAAATGAAAACGAAAGCGCCGGTCAAGTTGGAAAATGTTATGCCTTTTCCGAAAAAAAATAACGATGATGTAAAGGCTTATCTCGACGATATAGCACGCGCTTTGCTGAAAGAATATGAGGCAAGAAAAACCGGACAGTACGAGCTCGTTCGCCATCTTGCCAGAATCGAGCAATTGCTTGAGGCAAATAAACGGGAACTTGAACAGACCGCGGAGAAAGACAAACAGGCATTGATGAACGACATTGCCGGTGAAGTGCACTCGCGGTTAAAACAGGAACTGGCCGGGCAAACAAAAAGTTTGGCAGACGAGAGCCGGAAAACCAATCAGGAAATATCGCGCCAATTGCGCGAAGCCGTTGCTGCGTCACGATTTTCTGTTCAACTAGTTTCACTCCAGCGGCAAATTACAAACCTTCAGGCAACACTTGACGCCCATGACAAGTCACCAACAAATTGTTCGCACGAAGACAAGAGGGAGCATTTAGACGACGAGCTTCTGTCGAATATAAGCCCGCAACCATTGCCCGCAACTGATCGCGGACAAAATCATCATGATATGAAGAAATCTTTCGACAAGCCGGTTATTCGCTTATTGGCTGAAAAAAAAACGCCGGAACAAATTCCGGAGCTGAATAAAACATCTGTAGAGCCTGATAAGTGCGAGCGTGAAGATGAAGTCGGAATAAAAAAATGCGAAATTGGTGATAGCACGCAGAAAAAAGACTTTCAAAAATGCGATGCAGAAACAAGTGCGGAAATGACCGGATGCGGGCGGATAGTCAACACCGGACAGGAAAAAGATAAAGCAACGCGCGCAGGGAATGGAGATAACAAAACAAAAAGGACAATCACACGTGTGAGTGCACTTTTGTTGATGGCGGCATTGGCTTATGGTTTGAACGGCCATTTCGATATGATCGACAATGCGTCGATTATTTCATGGCTACATTGATTGGCTTTAAAAACAGTTTTACGACATGAATTGTCGAATTTTTGATATATTTAATAAGCTGGCAGAAGTGGCAATCGGTGTTCAAGTTATAAGATATATATTTTAACACTTATTGCGGCTTTTCTGGTATCAACCTTGAGAGACAAAACAAACAGCAGAATTTGGCAAAACAAAGGACCGTTTTCCCGTTAGGTGAGAGATGTGAGTATTTATTTACCGATAGCAGAAATGTCGCTCAATATGTTGATCCTCATCGGCATGGGAGGGGTTGTCGGTTTTCTTTCGGGAATGTTCGGTGTCGGCGGCGGGTTTCTGATTACGCCACTTCTTATTTTTTATAATGTGCCACCGGCAATAGCTGTAGGTACGGGGGCAAATCAGGTGATTGCTTCATCTGTTACCGGTGCGCTTACACATTTCAAGCGCGGGACACTCGACATTAAACTCGGCATTTTTCTTGTAGTCGGTGGCATATTGGGATCCTGCCTCGGTGTCGAATTATTTACTTTTCTGCGTAAACTTGGTCAGCTCGATCTTATCATTTCATTGCTTTACGTGGTTCTTTTGGGCGGCGTTGGCAGCCTTATGGCCATTGAAAGCTGGCGGGCAATCGTCAATGCAAGGAAGGGAAAGGTGGTTGTTGTTCACCGCCCCGGCCACCATAGTTTGGCACAGCGTTTGCCTTTGAAAATGCGGTTTCGCGCATCGAAAATCTATGTCAGCATTATTCCGGTTCTCGGCATCGGACTTGTTATCGGCCTACTTTCTTCGGTCATGGGGGTTGGCGGCGGCTTTATTATGGTTCCCGCGCTCATTTACATGTTGCGCGTTCCGACCAATGTCGTTGTCGGCACATCGCTTTTCCAGATTACTTTTGTGACAGCGTTCACAACAATTCTACAAAGTATAACCAACCAATCGGTTGATATTGTGCTGGCATTTCTATTGATGGTTGGCGGCGTTATCGGCGCAACTTATGGAACAAGGATAGGTAGAAAGCTCAAAGCTGAACAATTGCGTATGCTGCTTGCCATTCTGGTCTTACTGGTTTGCGCCCGTCTTGCATTCGAGCTTTTTGTTCGTCCCGATGATCTCTTTTCGCTAAGCTTTATCGGCGGGTAAAATGAAAACAGTTTTAGCCGCAATAATGGTTTATCTGGCAGTGTTTCTGACATGTGAAACCGCCTATGGGGATACAGCTACAACATCTGCCGCACCGAAAGAAAATATACAGATCATTGTGACAACCAATGAAATTACACTGGATACCAATTTTGCCGGTCGCAACGTCTATATTGCAGGTGTTCTCGAAAACGCCGATCCCCAATTAAGGCGTCAGGGGCGTTATGATATTATCGTTGTTATGGAAGGTCCGATACGGCCGATGGTGATGCGCGAGAAAAAGCGTAAACTGGGTGTATGGGTGAATACGGATGCACTGACATTTGTAGCGGTTCCACAATCCTATGAAATGGCAACCACACGTGAAATCAGGGATATTACCAGCCCGATCAATTATAAAAGACTGGGGTTGGGGCTTGAATATCTGCCGCTGCGCGCAGAAACCGATGACGCGGATAAACTCAAATTATTCCGCGAGGAACTTATCAAAATCAAACGCGATCAACATCTCTACAGTGAAAATATCGGGGCCGTTACGTTCGGCTCGGCTTCGCTTTTTTCAGCGAATTTCAAATTGCCAGCCAATATCCCTGTCGGTCATCATACAATTCACGCTTATCTTTTCCGTGATGGCGAATTCGTAGAAACAGTGTCAACAGAGCTTGAAATTGTCAAAGCCCACACAGCCTATGCAATTTACCGTTTTGCTCAGGATAACAGCATTTATTACGGTTTTGTCGCCGTCTTTGTAGCAATGTTTACCGGCATTCTCGGTCGGTTGATTTTCCGCAAAGATTGATTGTTCGGTCAAGATGGTGTCGCTATTTTTTGATGGAACAGTGTGCCCCTGCCGTTTTATTTATGACTGTAACGATTATTTCATAGCGAAAAACGATCGTTTAGCTTCTATCAATGAGAATACACAAGAAGGAATTATTGCGAAAAGAAAGATCGTTTTTGAATGGGATAAATGGTGTTCTTGCCTAAGAGACAGGCGATCAACGCCGATTTATCAAAAATATTGTAAAAAGCCTTGTGTGACAGATCAAGCCCGCCGGCATAGGCACCGAATGCCGGTAAAATCATCCGGTTCCCGTCGCTTGCAAAACAAAATCGTCTAACCGACATTCCTCGGCGGGAAATGCGAAGAGCGGGGTGAAGGTGACCGGCAATTTCCCCTTTCTGTGTTCCGGCAAGCGGTTCATGACGGAACAATAACGAGCCTATCCGGATTTCATGTGTCCATTGACCGGTAAATTCCGTTTTTTCATCGTCGTGATTTCCGGCAATCCAGATCATCTCATGATGAGTAATGATGTCTTCAAGCAATTGCCGGTTTTTTTCAGAAAGTTGCAGAGACGCCTGATTATCATGGAAGCTGTCGCCCAAGGCAATAATTGTTTGTGGTTGATATTTTTCGACCACGGTTTTCAAACGTTTAAGGGTGCGTTCGCTGTCATAGGGTGGCAATAATTGGCCATGACGGGCAAAACATGATGATTTTTCAAGGTGAAGATCGGCAACGACCAACAGTTTTTCGGCGTGCCAATAGGCTGCACCACTACAATCACAAGTAATTCGGGCATCATTGACTTTGACTGTAAAACGATCAAGTCCGGTTGTCATATTCACCAACAAGCCTGTTTCAGTTTTCAAGAACAGTATGGATGAGTTCTTCTGCTGCTTCCATTAAAATATTGTCTTCCGCGCTTCCCGGAATCATTTCTTTTCCTATTTCAAGCATAACCGGTAGCGCAAGTGGCGACATCCTGTCGATTGGACGATGGATAATGTGATTTTTTATCCGTTTCAACATATCGCCAAGCCTTTTGATGTCTAAAAGTCCACGCGCCGCTTCCTGACGTGTCGCCTGAAGCAGGATATGATTTGGTTCATGCGTTCTTAAAACGTCAAAAATAAGGTCGGTAGAGACAGTCACTTGCCGTCCCGTCTTTTCCTGCCCCGGATGGCGCCGGTTAATCAAACCGGCAATCATTGCGCAATTACGGAAAGACCGTTTGAGCAGATAGCTTTCATCGAGCCATGCTTCCAGATCATCGCCCAACATGTCTTCGGAAAAGAGTTCTTTTAACGAAAGGTTTCCGGCTTTTATCGCCTCGCCAATGTCGTCAAGTGTCCAAAGGCCGATCGAATAATCGGTAGCGACAAACCCTACAGGCTTCAAACCGGCCCGTTCGAGCCTGCGTGTCAACAACATTCCGAGTGTCTGATGGGCAAGCCGCCCCTCGAATGGATAGGCAACCAGAAAAGACCGGTTTTTCTCATTGAATGTTTCAATCAATAATTGATTGGTATCGGGCAGAATGGACGAGATTTTTTGTTGGTTTAGCCACTTTTGAACCTGTTCAGGCAAAACATGCCATTCTTTCGGGTTTGCCAGCATTTTTCGCAATCTGTCCGCAAGATAAGTCGAAAGTGGAAAACGCCCCCCCATATAGCTTGGAACACGTGCTTCCGGTTTTTTCGACAAGCTTACATAACATTCATTTTCGCGAATAGCTTCAAAACAAAGAACGTGACCGGCAAAAATGAATGTATCGCCTTTCGTCAGACTTTCGAGAAAACTTTCCTCGATGCGTCCCAGCATTCTGCCACCGCGCATTGCAGTACTATTGCCCGCTTTGACAAGCCTGACATTGAGTTCGGCAGCTTCGACAATGGTTCCCATATTGAGCCGGTATTGCCGGGCAATTCCGGGATTGGAAACGCGCCAGCGGCCGTCTTTTGTAAGTCTTATTTTTGCATATTGCTCGTAAGCTTTAAGAGCATATCCACCTGTTGCAACGAAATTCAATGTTTCATCAAATGTTTTTCTTTTGAGCGATGAATAGGGTTCTGCGGTTTTGACTTCCTGATAAAGCTCGTCGGCATTGAAAGGTCCGGCGCAAGCCATGCCGAGAATATGTTGGGCAAGAACGTCGATTGCCCCTTCACTTAAATGCGGGCTATCCTGTGCGCCGATATAATTTGCGTCAAGTGCAGCCTGACATTCGAGAACTTCAAAACAGTTTGCCGGAACAAGCACCGCTTTACTCGGCTCGTCCATGCGGTGGTTGGCACGGCCAATACGCTGGGCAAGTCTGCTTGCGCCTTTTGGTGCGCCGACATGGATGACCAGATCAATGTCACCCCAATCTATGCCGAGATCAAGCGTCGAGGTGGCAACAACGGCGCGAAGCTTGTTCAAAGCCATTGCTTCTTCCACCTTGCGGCGTTGCCCGACATCGAGCGAACCATGATGAAGTGCAATAGGCAAACTGTCTTCATTCATGCGCCACAATTCCTGAAACAACATTTCGGCTTGCGAACGTGTGTTAACGAAAATCAATGTCGTATGCGCCGCTTTGATGAGGTCGAGGATGTCTTTGACCGCATAACGGGCAGAATGTCCCGCCCAGGGAATATGTTCTTCAGTTTGTAAAATGCTGATTTCAGGTTTTGCGCCGCCTTCAACGGTAACAAGACCGGCCATTGCCGATTTTTGTTTCTGGCTCACCAGCCAACGCCGTAAAGAATCAGGATCGGAAACGGTGGCCGAAAGGCCGATTGTTTTCAAATCCGGTCGCAATGTTCTTAAACGGGCAAGTGCAAGAGAAAGCAATTGTCCACGCTTCGACGTGACAAGCGAATGAAGTTCGTCAAAAATGACAGTATCAAGAGAGCCGAAAAATTTTTCGGCCTCGTGCGACGATAAAAGCAGCGACACTTGCTCAGGTGTTGTCAACAATATATCAGGTGGAATATATTTCTGTCTTTGTCTTTTATGTTGGGGCGTATCACCGGTACGGGTTTCGATCGCAATATCAAGCCCCATTTCCTGAACGGGTATTTTTAAATTGCGTTCAATATCCTGAGCCAAAGCTTTGAGGGGTGAAATATATAGTGTATGAAGATGACGGGTATGAAGATGATAGTGTTCAACATTTGAAAGATCAACCATGGAAGGTAAAAAACCGGCAAGAGTTTTACCAGCACCTGTCGGAGCAATAAGCAAAGTTGATTGTCCACTTTTCGAGCGTTTTAAAAGTTCGGCCTGATGGGGGCGCAGATTCCATCCTTTTTTCTGAAACCAGTTGTTAAAACGGTCAGGTAAAAGAGAATTTTCATCTTGCAGAAGTGAATTGCATTGATCGTGATACATAAAATCTATTTAATATGCGCGATTAAATTCGCCAAGTTACCGGTTAAGAATCATTATGAAGCTATATGTGATCAATCTTGATCGTTCACCAGACCGATTGGACCGCCTTGATAAAATTTTTAGGAAGTTGAATCTTGATTTTTCACGTATTCCGGCAATAGACGGGCTTCATCTTGATGAAAAATTCGTTGCCAATGTCAGGCAACACCAGCTATGGCCGGATCCGTTTACACGTGGGGAAATTGCCTGCTTTTTAAGCCATAAATTGGCAATCGAAAAAGTGGCAGCAGGAGAAGACGATTTTGCAGCCATTTTTGAAGATGATGTTATTTTGTCGGAAGACGCCGCCGAGTTTTTGAAGAATGACGATTGGATTCCCGAAACTGCAGATGTTGTCAAGATTGAAACCCATGGTAAAAAAGTCTGGCTGGGAAAGTCGATAGCCGTGAAAAACGGTTATAGCGTTGCGCCATTGAAAAGTCGGCATATCATGGCTGCGGGCTATATAATTTCAAAACCGGCAGCAAAGCGACTTGACGCGATGATGGTACAAATAACATTTCCGTTCGACCATTTTCTTTTCAACCCGAAATGTCACGTATTTGAAAAATTTGAAATGTGGCAACTTGATCCGGCAATTGTGCGGCAAGCCGGTTTGGAAAGCACTCTTTCTGTTGATCGTACACAAATTGCCATAGTCAACAAACAAAGCCGACGCGCATCAAAAACTTTCAGGCGCGAGCTAAAACGGTTTTTTTCGCGCGCAAAAACCGGCCTTTGGGGCATGTCTATCAACCTTTTTACGCGAGAAAAATGGAAACGGGTCAAATTCAAACCTTGAGTTTTTCGCCCATCAGACCGGATTGAACGGTAAAATCGCTATTTTTGAATTGTTGCGAAGTTAAATTTCGCATTAGCCTGAGGGGAAAACGCAAAGGCTCATGCATTCACGGGCTCATGCATTCACGCAATCGGAAAAGCATGAAAAGCAATGATGCATTATTCCGATCGGGCTATATCGACTGTTGATTTTTCTGTCTCGACGCCGATTTCAACGTTTGAATTCCATTGCCCAATAAATATAATTGGGGCGCTTCGGTGATGTGGCCTTTGCCAGACCATAATAATGAAAAGACGGGTAAAGCATATTGCTTCTGTGGCCGGGGGAATTCATCCACACATTATAGGCAGCCGAAACCGTTGAACGTCCGGCACACAGATTTTCTCCTGCTGCCCCATGAATGCCGAATTTGCGCAAACGTGTGACAAAATCATTACCCGAACTGATTGTGTGGGCAACCTTTTGAGCATCAGCCATAAGATTGGCCTGATCCTGAGCCATTTTTTCCAATTGGCTATCAGGTGCGAGAGGGCCACGATCGTTTTGGGCTCGCAAAGCGTTGATGAGACTTGTCGGATCTTCACCGTCGGCAAAAGCCGGAATTCCTCCTGCTGTGCCAATCATGAAAGCACCGGAAAGAACAAAAAAATTTCTACGTGTCAGCACAATATCACCTGATTATTAAATAGGCTCATCAACAACGGGGGTTTTAAAGTCCGATGCCGTGAAAAACAATAGGTCGCAAACGCCCTGCCATTCCAATGCACCGAAAATTATGAGCCGGCTGAATTTATTAACAGATGTTTATGAATATTCTTTGGCAACGTCAAAATTTTTTAAGGCTTTTGTTTTTCAAGTGTATTTATTATCGACCACCATTCGAGAAAAACAGCGTTTCACCGTGTTTGCCACGACATTTCGCCCAACAATAGCGTGCTTGCATTTTTCAATGGAAAAGGGAAAGCAAAACCTATTTGATCCAACTTAAAATACGCATGATAATAAATATCGGAACAACAATTGCAGCGCCGACGATCAGAACATTGAAGAGCTTTTCAAATGCTTCAAAACCCATTGACCATAACGAGGTGAAGAAATGGCTGATTTTCCAGACAACATCCATTGGTGTCCAGCCGAGAAGCGTCATCACAATGCCGACCAGAATTGAAAAGACGAGCAGTTTGATAACGACGCGTCCAGGTGTATCTCCAAGAAATGAATTGAGCGGCTTTGACATTGACTATCCCTCAAAGGTGCAAAATAAAACCTTAAATAGGTCTCGACGGTTTAAAGTTCAATCTCCATCATTTTCAGTCTCAAGACAATAACAGCCAGTGTCGAATTAGCAAATTTTCCAAATCTGGCTTTCGTCAATATCTCTTTCTTCATTGAATGAGACGAACGCCTTAAATAGTCTTTCAAGGCCATCGCATAACTTGAAGGAAAGTTTGGAGTTTGGCGTATATTTTAATCGGCAAAACTGCTTTCTTGACTGAAAAAAGCAGGATGAAGCGCAAAGCAGAAGAATGGGCTTTAACAAGAAGGCCAGTCGCGAATACGAACATAGAAGCAATGATACTTTCCGTACTCATTGCTGCTTTGTCTGACAAACACAATGCGGCCTCTTTACAGAAGTTTTTTAACGCTTGTTGTTTTTTGTCGACTTTTCTTTTTCCACCTGCTTTTCAAGCTTTCCGCCTTTCAAAGGTGGTGTCACTTCCTTTGCAACGTCACTTGCCCGTTCATGATCTACAGGTAATTTTCCCATTTTTTACTCCCGAAGCTGATTTGAATGAAACGAAAAAGAAGAATAATTGTTCCCGTTCATTGTATCGTGGCGGTTTTTTAACAGCTTGAAGTCGGCGGCATTTATGTCTAGTGGATTAACCGCAACAATTGATATAATGTGGGCATATGAGTGATTTTTTCTCTGAAAACAGTGCTGCAACCAATGCGGTAGAATATACGGTTTCCGAAATATCGGGCGCGTTGAAGCGTACGGTAGAGGATCAATTCGGCCATGTTCGGGTTCGCGGCGAAATTTCAGGATATAGAGGGCCGCACGCATCCGGTCACGCTTATTTTGCTTTGAAAGATGATAAAGCGCGCCTTGAAGCTGTTATCTGGCGTGGCGTAATGGGCAAACTCAAATTCCTTCCCGAAGAAGGAATGGAAGTGATTGCTACCGGTAAACTCACAACCTATCCCGGATCGTCCAAATATCAGATTGTCATTGATAGCCTTGAACCGGCGGGTGTCGGCGCATTGATGGCACTTCTGGAAGCAAGAAAAAAGAAACTTGCCGCCGAAGGACTATTCGACGAAGCCAATAAACAATTATTGCCCTTTATGCCCAAGGTAATAGGTGTAGTCACTTCGCCGACAGGTGCTGTTATCCGCGATATTATCCATCGCATTTCCGACCGCTTTCCCCTTCATATTGTTGTTTGGCCGGTGCGAGTTCAGGGAGAGACGTGCGGGGCCGAGGTTGCAGCCGCAGTTTCAGGCTTTAATGCTTTGGAAGAAGGCGGACCAATCCCGAAGCCCGATCTTATCATTGTTGCGCGCGGGGGTGGCAGCCTTGAAGATTTATGGGGATTTAATGATGAAATCGTTGTAAGGGCTGTTGCCTCTTCACTCATTCCGGTAATTTCCGCTGTCGGCCACGAGACTGATTGGACATTGGTGGATTATGCGGCGGATGTGCGTGCACCAACGCCGACCGGTGCTGCGGAAATGGCAGTTCCCGTCAAAGCGGAATTGGAGGCAAGCGTTGCTTCTCTTTATGCGAGATTATTGGGGGGAATTTCCCGCCAATTCGATTTCCGCAAGCAAAAACTTTATAGCGCAGTGCGTGCACTTCCTTCTGTCGACCAGTTGCTCGCACTGCCGCGCCGCCGTTTTGACGAGGCTGCAAGCAGGCTGGAACGGTCTCTGACAGTAAATTCCGAAAAGAAAAGACAGGATTTCAACCTGTTGGCGCGCGGGCTTTCACCGCATCTGGTTACCAGTCTTATCAATCAGAATCGCCAAAAGATAAGCCATATCGCCTTGCGACTTGAACAGGCATTTATTGCATTAACAATAGGAAAAAGACAAAAGCTCCTATCGGTGACGAGGAGTTTCAACCCGCGACTTGCCGAAAGCATCATGGATAAGGCCAAAGAAGCCGGTTTGTTTTATTTCATGCGTCTTCAAAATGCTTTTGTGCTCATTGTTGAAAAACAACGTCAGAAAGTTGATATGGCGGCGCGGTTGTTAAACTCGGTTTCATATGAAAAGACACTTGAACGCGGTTTTGCGCTGGTTCTCGATACAGAAGGAAAGCTTGTCAAAAACGCGCGAGAAGTTCCTGAAAACGGGTTTTTGAAGATCAGATTTTCTGACGATACGATTGACGCAACAACGGTTCACAAAGCCCATCAACCGGCAAAAAAACAAAAACGCCATCCGGTTGACGATGACAATCAGGGGGATCTCTTTTGAAAGCTCTGGCAGAAGGGCTAATGCTTGGTGCTGACGGGAAAATCCGTTGCGCATGGGCGGGCAAGGACGCGCTTTATTTAGCCTATCACGATCATGAATGGGGCAAGCCTGTTTACGATGACAATCATTTATTCGAGAAAATTTGTCTGGAAGGATTTCAGGCCGGCTTGTCGTGGCTGACAATATTGAGAAAACGGGAAAATTTTCGCAATTCATTCGATGGGTTCGATTTTAACAAAATCGCTTTTTATGACGAAGAGAAAATAGATGAACTAGCGAAAAATCCGGGTATTATCCGCCATATCGGAAAAATCCGGTCGGTAGTGAACAATGCCAAATGCGCTCGTCAACTCGTTGAAGAAAAGGGAAATCTCGCCGATTATTTCTGGTCTTTTCAGCCGCCCGAATCCGAACGGTTCAAACATGTCGATTATGCAACGCTTAAATTAAATCCGATAACGCCGGCTTCAATCCGCCTTTCAAAAGATTTGAAAAAACGCGGGTGGAGCTTTGTTGGCCCCACAACCTGTTATGCTTTCATGCAATCAATCGGCATTGTCAACGACCATATCGAAGGTTGTTTTTGTCGCTGAAAGCCGCTTTTCTCGGCTGTTTGGAAACACCAAATTTTCTTGGTAAAGCGGACTTATTTTTTCTCCCCATTTTCCTGTGGTGCTGAAGTCAGACTTTTTTCGGCTTCAAAACGGGTGAATTTTATTTTTTTGGCAAGATCTGCAAAATGGCTATTCAAGTAATCCTGAAAACGGGCAGATGTCAGGCTTCCTTCTGCCGTTCCAGTGTTGGAACCGAACAGAAAACTGTGGCTGGACTGATGTCTTATGTCGAGAATACCGGCATCAACAAGTTCGTTTTTGTCGATATGGATAAAATTTGCACCGGCCACAGGTAACTTCTCACGGGAAAATAAATCGCTGAAAAAATTATCGTGCCCGTTTTCGCCCATCGAGACACGAGCATTTGCGTCAATATTACATTCAAGGCCGGTCAATATATAATCGCCTGGAGCAATTGGAGAAAATGCTGTCGCAATTGTTTTATTGGTGAGCTTTTCCGAAATCGTCTCAAAGGTTACTTTACCGAGGAACCATTTATCCGATTTGCCAAGAATCCATTTGGTTTGCGAAATCGCTTTGTCGGATAAACCGGCAATTGTATAATTATCTCTACCGGAATAAACATTTGTATAATTTTTCTGGTCAAGCCTGTCACCAACGATTTGCCGCAAGCGTATTGTTGTGCTTTGGCAAAACCGGCCTTCATAAACGACTCTGACAGCAATGGCCGCACCTTTTTGGGAAATCGTATTCTGGAAGAAATTAACAGCTTCATCGCTATTAATGTCATTTTTCTTGGAGTTCGTGCAATCGGCACAAAAAATACACAAAAAAACCAATAACAAAGTCCGATAATGCGGCATTTTCTCTACCCGAAGCTTTCCGTTTAACCGGATACACTGGGTAACAGTATATCGTTGGAAATAAAATGGGTTACCGCGATCAAGCCGGATTATAGCTGAAGAAGATGTGGATAAAGCGTGGTCATTAGCCACTCAAACGCGAATGGACATAACAGATGTGGAATGACGGAAGGGCAAAAGCGGATATTCAATTGTGATTTTACCAATAAACTTTAGCGGGCAGGGAATGCATGCCTTGCCGCTTGGTTCACGATGAGTTACAAACCAACACCCTTTCAATTGCAGAACAGTTTTATTGGCAGGAATAAAATGGCAGACAGACAGGTAAAAACGATAGCACGCGTTCCTCGCGGGTTTGTTGATCGCACGAGCGCGGAACTCGACGCAGCAGAAAAGATGATGTCGGTTATTCGTAGCGTCTATGAACTTTACGGGTTTGAAGCGGTTGAAACACCGATTTTTGAATATACTGATGCGCTGGGAAAATTCCTGCCCGATCAGGATCGTCCGAATGCCGGTGTTTTTTCTATTCAGGATGATGACGAACAATGGATGTCATTGCGATATGATCTGACGGCACCACTTGCACGTTATTTTGCCGAAAATTTTGAAAGTCTGCCAAAGCCTTATCGCAGTTATCGTGTTGGCTGGGTCTTCCGTAACGAGAAGCCGGGACCGGGACGTTTCCGCCAATTCATGCAATTTGATGCCGATACTGTAGGAACGCCGACCGTTGCGGCTGATGCCGAAATTTGCATGATGGCAGCCGATACGATGGAACGGCTTGGTATAGAGCGCGGCGATTATGTCGTTCGGGTGAATAACCGCAAAATCCTTGATGGAGTGCTGGAGCTGATCGGCCTTCAAGGCGAAAACAATGCGGAAAAAAGACTGACTGTTCTTCGTGCCATCGACAAGCTGGACAAGTTCGGCTCTGAGGGCGTGAAGCTGCTCCTCGGTAAAGGCCGTCTGGATGAAAGTGGCGATTTCACCAAGGGAGCCGAGCTTTCGGATGAAGCGATTGCCAAAGTTCTTTCTTTTATCAATGCCGGTGCTGACAATGGTGAGGCAACCCTTGCCAATCTTGCAAAGGTGGTTGAAGGAAGCAGCCGCGGCAAAGAAGGCGTTGATGAACTACAGGATATGCTGGCACTTTTTACGGCAGCGGGCTATGAAAAACGGATCAAAATTGACCCGTCTGTTGTTCGCGGGCTTGAATATTATACAGGACCGGTTTTCGAGGTCGAATTGTTATTCGATGTTGTCAATGAAGACGGACAAAAAGTTGTTTTCGGTTCGGTCGGCGGTGGCGGGCGATATGACGGGTTGGTATCGCGTTTTCGCAGCGAACCGGTTCCGGCAACCGGCTTTTCAATCGGTGTTTCGAGATTGATGACGGCCTTGAAAAACCTTGGCAAACTTGATCTTGATGAAAAAACAGGACCGGTTGTTGTTTTGGTGATGGATAAAGACCGGACCTCGCTTGAACGCTATCAGAATATGGTTGCCAGGCTTCGTAATGCCGGTATTCGTTCCGAACTTTATGTTGGTGGTTCGGGCATGAAAGCGCAAATGAAATATGCCGATCGCCGTCATGCCCCTTGTGTTATTATTCAAGGTTCGCAAGAACGGGCTGAAAATCAGGTGCAGATCAAGGATCTTGTTGAAGGTGCAAGATTGTCGGCTGAAATTGAAGATAATAAAACGTGGCGTGAAAGCCGTCCCGCACAAATTACAGTAGACGAAAATAAAATGGTCGACGCGGTTAAAGACATTCTCGCCGCGCAAGATCGGAAATAGATAGTGTCAAGCGGGAAAGATATGACCGAACCCGAAATAAAAACGAAAACAATTGAAGAATTTTTTGCAAATAATAATTTGCAGACGGTATCAATTCCTATTTTACAACCGTCCGAACCTTTTCTGGATATGGCGGGAGAGGATTTACGCCGCCGCATTTTTATGACGGAAAATGAAAATGGCGACAGTTTGTGCTTGCGTCCCGAATTTACGATTCCGGTTTGTATAAAACATATTAAAACAGGTGCGACAACGCCGCGCCGTTATGCCTATATTGGCGAAGTATTCAGACAAAGCCGTTCTGGCGAAAACAGTTTTTATCAGGCAGGTATAGAAGATTTGGGCGATGTTGATGAAGCAACAGCCGATTCACGCTGTCTCTATGATGCCTTGTCTCTATTGAAACATATATCGGGAAATCCCGCATATACAGTCTTGTTGGGCGACCAGAATGTTTTTGCCTCGGTTCTTCAGGAACTCGGTATTGTTCCGACATGGCAAAAAAGGCTGTTGCGCAGTTTCGGAAACGCCAGACAATTGCGTGATCTTTTGCATATTCTGGCTGAGCCGAAAAGCGAACAAAGCTTGCCTGCTGATCTTATGAAGCTTGTCGAGGCTCAGGATGAGGCAGCTTTGACCAATTATATTGAAGGGGAAATGCTTGACGCGGGCATTTCGCCATCTGCCGGACGCAGCCCGACAGAAATTGCCAGACGCCTTTTGGAAAAACAGCTTTTGTCGTCGGTGAGGCTGACCAAACCGGTGTTGGAGGCTTTGGAAGAATTTCTGTCTATCCGCTTGGCTCTTGATGAAGCCGAAGAGGCTCTTTTCGAGTTCGGGAAAAAACACGAACTGGTAAGCGACCATTTTCTGATGCCGTTCAAAGCACGAAATCGCGCTTTTTCAAACAGGGGGATTGCTCTTGAAAGCTTGCAATATGATGCAGCTTTTGGCCGTCCGCTTGACTATTACACCGGATTTGTTTTTGAAATCCGCCGTGACAGTGATGTCATGATCGGTGGCGGTCGCTACAACCGGTTAATGACAATGTTGGGAGCCGACAGACCCATACCGGCGGTCGGTTTTTCGGTCTGGCTCGACAGACTCGCGAATGGCAAAGCCAACGGAATTGGAGTCGAAAGCAGGGAAGGGAAATCATTATGACAGTTACACTCGCGCTTCCCTCCAAAGGCCGTCTTAAAGATAAAACACTGGAAACTTTGAAAGACGCCGGTTATCAGATCGCGCTTGCCGATAACGAACGTAATTATCGGGCAACAGTCGCCAACGATAAAAATATTGATATTCTTTTTTTATCGGCTTCCGAGATTGCTCGTGAACTTGGCTACGGGAATGTTGATCTTGGCGTCACGGGACAGGATTTGATAAACGAAACGCTTGCTCATCCCGAAACAAAAGTCAAAGTTGAGGTTCCGCTCCGTTTCGGTTTTGCCGATGTGGTGGTGGCTGTTCCTGCTGTTTGGCATGATGTTGTAACTATGGCCGATCTTGATGATGTTGCTGCGGAATTTCGTCAACGGCACGGAAGGCGACTTCGTATTGCAACAAAATTCTGGCGTTTGACACAACAATTCTTTTCGCAAAAACATGGAATACAAGTCTATCGCATTGTCGAAAGCTTGGGTGCAACCGAAGGTGCACCGGCGGCCGGTTCAGCCGACATGATTGTTGATATAACATCGACGGGTGAAACGTTAAGAGCAAATAGGCTCAAAATATTGGATGACGGTGTCATTCTCAAATCACAAGCGTCACTTGTTTCGGCATTAAGAAGCCGTGAAAAAAAGGAAGTTCAGGCAATTATTGAAAAATTGCGCCATGTTGTAGATAAAAAAATCTAAAAGCCGAAAAAGAGAATAAAGCCATTTTCAGTTTTTAAAATCAGACAATAACGTTCAATCAGACAATAATATTCAATCAAATAATAACGTTCAATCAGACAATAGCGTTAAGAGCCTCAATTCCGGTGAGGTCAAAAAACGCAAATGTCATAATAATAAGCAGTATCACAAGAATGATTGCTGCAATCAGCAAGATAAAAAAACGCGATCTTATACGGCGTTTTTCAGAACAAGCAGGATCTGACCGATCAGCCATTAATTTTAGTCATCATTGCTGGAATTCAAACGGTCGGGACTTGTGCCTGCACCCGGTTCTCTTCCCAAATATCCCAAGTCTTGAAGCGATTTTTTAAGAAAAAGCTCTACTGCTTCTGCCTCGCTTTTTATTTTATGATTGTCGCGCAGGAAGTTTTGTAGTGCCGACAATGTCTGTGCATCAAGATTGAACGAAATACCCATATAGACCTCTTTAATATATCAAAAATATATAAAAAGCTCCTGCGCAGAAACGCAGGAGCTTTGATTGAAATTATTTCTCGCCTTTGAGAACTTTCAAAATGTTCTGCGGAGAAGATTCACCATAAGGATCGGTTTCGCAGTTATCTGAAAAGCCTTTTTCCTCGAACCATTTTTCGACAACGCCATCATTGACAATAGCCGCATAACGCCAAGAACGCATGCCGAAACCCAAATTGGATTTGTTGACAAGCATACCCATTTTACGGGTGAATTCGCCATTGCCATCAGGAATGAGCTTGATGTGTTGCAATTTATTATGTCTGCCCCAGGCGTTCATGACAAAAGCGTCATTGACGGCAAGGCAATAGACTTCATCAATGCCCAGTTTTTTAAATTCCGGATAGAGTTTTTCAAAATCCGGCAACTGGTAAGTCGAGCATGTAGGGGTGAATGCGCCCGGCAAGGAGAACAATACAACGCGCTTGCCCTTGAAATATTCGTCAGTGTTGACATCCTGCCAACGGAAAGGGTTTGAACCCCCGATCGATTCATCACGAACACGCGTATGAAATGTCACATTTGGAACTTTTTGTCCGATCATTAATTTGCTCCTGTATTTTTATATCCTTCAGTCTGCCCGAAAAGACAGACAGTGTGAGCCGGAATTCACATAAGAAAGGTAAGAGATCAGTCGTTAACTTGCAAGCGCACCTCCGGAAGATTGATAATTTTACACTCGATATTTTCGATTAATCGCTTTAAATTGATCGCATCAAAGAACATATGGTGATGGATATGGCGATTCAGACAATTTCTACGACTGCCTTTGACGATCAAAATCCCGGAACTTCAGGATTGCGGAAGAAGGTAAAAGTTTTCCAAAAGCCGAATTACGTGGAAAACTTCATCCAGTCTATTTTCAATAGCGTTGGTGATGTTTCCGGAAAACTCTTTATTCTCGGAGGCGACGGGCGATTTTTTAATAAAGAAGTCATCCAGAAAATTCTAAAAATGGCTGCGGCCAATAAAGTTGGCCATATCAAAGTCGGATTGAACGGTATTTTGTCGACACCGGCCGCTTCCCATCTTATCCGAAAATATAAGGCATTCGGCGGCATTATTCTGTCGGCAAGCCATAATCCGGGCGGGCCATCCGGTGATTTCGGTATCAAATACAATATTTCCAATGGCGGTCCGGCACCGGAAAAAGTAACAAAAGCCATTTTTGAATCATCGAAAAATATCACCTCGTATAAAATAGAAGATTGTGGTGATATTGACATTGCGAAGTTGGGAAAAACGCAAATCGGCTCGATGGTTGTCGAAGTTATTGATCCGGTTGTCGATTACGCAAATCTGATGGAAGAATTGTTCGATTTCGACCTCATCCGCAAAGCCATTGCCGGTGGTTTGACATTCCGCTTCGATGCATTGAATGCTGTGACCGGTCCATATGCCCATGAAATTTTCGAGAAACGTCTCGGCATGAAAAAGGGAACAGTTGTGAACGGTACACCGCTTCCCGATTTCGGCGGGCGTCACCCTGACCCCAATCTCGTCCATGCCCATGATCTTTATGAATTGATGATGTCGGAAGACGGGCCTGATCTTGGCGCTGCATCCGATGGTGATGGCGACCGCAACATGATTGTGGGGTGGAAACGGTTTGTCACTCCTTCCGATTCTCTTGCCATTCTCGCGGCCAATGCAAAGCTCGTTAAAGGCTATCGCAATGGTATTGCCGGTATTGCACGCTCTATGCCGACAAGTGCCGCAGCCGATTATGTGGCCAAAAAACTTGGTCTCAATATTTACGAAACACCGACAGGCTGGAAATTTTTCGGCAATTTGCTGGATGCCGGAAAAGTAACATTTTGCGGCGAGGAAAGCTTCGGTACCGGTTCTAATCATGTGCGTGAAAAAGACGGTTTGTGGGCAATATTGTTCTGGCTCAATCTGCTTGCGGCAACCGGTAAAAGTGTAAGCGAAATTGTCGAGCAACATTGGCAGCTATTCGGTCGCTCCTATTACACCCGTCATGATTATGAAGAAGTCGACCAGACAGCCGCAAAAGCTCTTATAGAGGATTTGCGCTCACGTCTTGGGAAACTTGCCGGAACCGATGTTGCAGGGTTGACGATTGCCAAGGCTGACGATTTTTCATATCACGATCCGATTGATGGCTCGGTCAGCGAGCATCAGGGCATTCGCATTTTCTTTGAAGGTGGCGGTCGTATTGTCTATCGCTTGTCAGGGACCGGAACAGCGGGTGCGACTGTCCGCATTTATATGGAACATTATGTTGCCGATCCTCTGAAACAGGATGACAACACACAAGAAGCACTTGCGGCATTGATTGTTGCGGCCGACGAGCTTGTTGATTTGAAGAAAAAGCTCGGTCGTGATGCACCGAGTGTTATTACCTGAAAATAAAAGGCAAAGTGCAAAGGAAAAGCCTTTCCTGCTGCTTATTATTTCTGCTGCTTATTGCTTTTTGAGACGTTTTCTGATTGCCATCTGCAATTTTGTTGAACGCATATCAACTCCGAAAAAAAGCCCTGTAGATTCTACAGGGCTTTTTGAATGCTATTCAAGAAAACCGGACGACACTATCAACGTCGTCATGTTTCATGTCATTTCGGATGAATCATGTCTTCCGGCTTGACCAGACGATTATAATCTTCCTCGGACACACCGGCCTTTAAAGCTTCTTCGCGCAGTGTCGTGCCATTCTTATGGGCAGTTTTGGCAATCTTTGCTGCCTTGTCATAACCGATTGCCGGTGCAAGTGCAGTGACCAGCATCAAGGATTTCTCAAGAAGATCATGAATGCGTGCTTCATTTGCTTTGATACCTTTTACACAGTGATCTGCAAAAGAAACCATGCATTCCGACAAAATTTTGATTGATTGCAAAACATTGAATGCGATAACCGGTTTATAGACATTGAGCTCGAAATGTCCCTGACTTGCGGCAACGGTAATCGTTGTTTCATTGCCAAATACCTGACAGGCAACCATTGTCATCGCTTCGCACTGTGTCGGGTTGACTTTGCCCGGCATAATCGAAGAACCGGGTTCATTTTCCGGCAAGCTCAATTCACCAAGGCCGCAGCGCGGGCCGGAGCCCAAAAGGCGAATATCGTTGGCAATCTTGAAAAGATCGGTTGCCAGAGCGTTGAGACTGCCGTGGAAATTGGTTATTGCACCATGGCTTGCCAAAGCTTCAAATTTGTTATCGGCGGTCTCGAATGCAGCACCTGTAATGTCGGTAACAGCTTCGACAAAATTCTTGTCAAAACCGATCGGCGCATTCAAACCTGTACCGACAGCCGTACCACCCTGAGCAAGTTTCAAAACGTCCTGCAAGGAGGCTTCGATACGTTTACGGTTATGTTCGAGTGCTGCACGATAGCCGGAAAATTCCTGCCCCAGCGTAATCGGGGTGGCATCTTGTGTGTGGGTGCGACCGATTTTGATAATTTTGGAAAATTCTTTTTCCTTGTCCTTCAATGCAATCGTTAGATGGTCGATTGCCGGAAACAGCTTATTGATGGTCTCTAAAGCCGCCGAAATATGGATAGCTGTCGGGAACGAGTCGTTTGATGATTGGCTCATATTGACGTGGTCATTGGGGTGAACAGGCTTTTTGGAACCCATTTCCCCTCCGAGCATCTCGATAGCGCGGTTGGCTATGACCTCGTTGACATTCATATTGGTTTGCGTACCCGATCCGGTTTGCCAGACCACAAGTGGAAAATTGTCATCAAGCTTGCCGTCAATGACTTCATCGGCTGCGGCAATAATTGCTTTTCCAAGTTCCGGCGAAAGCTTTTTGGCTTTCATATTGGCCATTGCGGCCGCTTTTTTAATAATTCCCAAGGCGTGAATGAGCGGCAGTGGCTGCTTTTCGCCGCCAATTTTGAAATTATGTAAAGAACGCTCTGTTTGCGCCCCCCAATAATGGTCAGCAGGAACCTCGATCGGACCGAATGTATCCGTTTCTGTACGGGTTTTTACCATGATAAAACTCCTCTTTGGTTGAGGAGACGATAGACCAAGAAAAGCCTTGAGAAAAGCCTTAAACAGTTCAAGATCTATTTGTTGAACGGCTTTTTATACATATTTTGGTGAGGAAAAATCGGCCACAACAATAGCTTGTCAAAGAACAAAGCGGATATATGAAATTCTGTTCGTCGTTTTCATATGAAATGCGCTTTTAAACATGTGAAACGCAAGAAAGAGCAGGCATTCTGATCCTGAAACCGGAGTTTGGCGATAAAAGCCGGTTGCCGTTTTGAAACAAGGAAAAGGGTTCAAATATCGAAGGCCGGTTTCATTTCCGGATAAACAGAAAATGATTTCTAAACCATCTTCGGCTTTTAGCTATTTTCCGTTTTATGAAAGTTAAAAGGGGTGAATGTTTGGCCTCACTTTTAAAAGTTATATTCGCCCGTGAACTGGCAAGACATTTCTCAGCAAAACAACCTGATCGTCACAAAAAAACGGGCCCGAAGGCCCGTTCATGAATGTAGTCGAGGACTTTATCAGAAGTCCATACCACCCATGCCGCCGCCCGGCATTGCAGGCATTGGAGCCTCTTTCTTCGGCAGTTCGGCAATCATAGCTTCGGTTGTAATCAACAATCCGGCAACGGAAGCAGCGTTTTGCAGAGCAGAACGAACAACCTTTACAGGGTCGACAATGCCCAGAGCAATCAAATCGCCATATTGGCCATTGGCTGTGTTGTAGCCGAATGTATCGCTCTTGTTTTCAAGAATTTTACCAACAACGATAGAAGCTTCATCGCCAGCGTTGGTCGCAATTTGACGGGCAGGAGCCTGCAAAGCACGACGAACGATATTGATACCGGCTTCCTGATCGGAATTGGCACCTTTTACCTTGATGTCGGCTGCTGCGCGCAGAAGTGCAGTGCCACCACCGGCAACAATGCCTTCTTCAACAGCGGCGCGTGTTGCATTCAAAGCATCGTCAACGCGGTCTTTTTTCTCTTTAACTTCAACTTCTGTTGCACCGCCAACGCGGATAACAGCAACACCGCCTGCCAATTTTGCAAGACGTTCCTGAAGTTTTTCACGGTCATAATCGGATGTTGTTTCTTCGATCTGGGCCTTGATCTGGTTGACACGTGCGTTGATTTCCGGCTTCTTGCCAGCACCGTCGACGATTGTCGTGTTTTCTTTGGAAACGGTAACTTTCTTGGCGCGCCCGAGCATGTCGAGTGTGACATTTTCAAGCTTGATGCCGAGATCGTCGGAAATAACCTGACCGGATGTCAGAATGGCGATATCTTCCAACATTGCCTTGCGACGGTCACCGAAGCCAGGAGCCTTGACAGCAGCAATCTTCAAGCCGCCACGCAACTTGTTGACAACCAGAGTTGCCAAAGCTTCACCTTCAACATCCTCGGCAATGATAAGCAAAGGCTTGCTTGACTGGACAACAGCTTCAAGAACGGGAAGCAGTGCCTGCAAGTTTGAAAGTTTCTTTTCGTGGATAAGGATGTAAGGATCATCCAGATCGGCAACCATTTTTTCTGTATTGGTTACGAAGTAAGGCGAAAGGTAACCGCGGTCGAACTGCATACCTTCAACAACTTCCAATTCGGTGTCAGCGGTTTTTGCTTCTTCAACGGTGATAACACCTTCATTGCCGACTTTCTGCATGGCTTCGGAAATCATTTTACCGATTTCAGTCTCGCCATTGGCAGAAATAGTGCCAACCTGTGCAACTTCGGCTGAAGTTTTGATCTTCTTTGCTTTTTTCAGAAGATTTTCGACAACTTCATTAACAGCAGCGTCGATACCGCGCTTCAAATCCATCGGGTTCATGCCGGCAGCAACAGCTTTTGCGCCTTCCTGAACGATTGCCTGACCCAGAACAGTTGCTGTTGTGGTACCGTCACCGGCAATATCGTTGGTCTTGGAAGCAACTTCGCGCAACATCTGTGCGCCCATATTTTCAAACTTGTCTTCAAGTTCGATTTCTTTCGCAACCGAAACACCATCCTTGGTAATTCGCGGTGCACCGAAAGATTTGTCGATCACAACATTACGGCCTTTAGGACCAAGTGTTACCTTCACGGCATTGGCGAGAATATCGACGCCACGCAACATACGTTCGCGCGCATCGCGGCCAAATTTGACTTCTTTTGCAGCCATTTCATATCTCCTTGGGAATTATCCCGGAATTGTTTTTTAAAATTTATGGGGAAATGGCTATCAGCCGAGAATACCCATAATGTCGGACTCTTTCATAATCAGAACGTCTTCGCCATCAAGCTTGACTTCGGTTCCTGACCATTTGCCAAAGAGAACGCGGTCGCCTGCTTTAACGTCAAGAGCAACGAGCTTGCCGCTTTCATCACGTGCACCCGGACCAACAGCGAGAACTTCGCCTTCCTGCGGCTTTTCTTTGGCTGTATCAGGGATGATGATCCCACCTGCGGTTTTTTCTTCTGATTCAACCCGACGAACGACTACGCGATCGTGTAATGGGCGGAATTTGGTTTTTGCCATGTCTTGAACCCTTAAATTGTTTAACTTTAATTAAACTCGAATTGTTTGAGGTCTTGCCTCGATTAGCACTCTCGATGTCAGAGTGCTAACTCATGAGAACAGATAAAAATTGCCCTTTATAATGTCAAGAAGGCGGTTTCATTTTTTTAGTGAATTGCTTGAGCCTTCCCGAATTTCGGTGAAGATATGAACTGTTTCCACCGGATAGGGCGGTTAAATCATGGTTGAAACACAACTTTGCTGTTTCCTGTTCGGGCAAAGTGCCGGAACTCCGGCAGGAGGTCATGATCTATGAGAATTTATACATGGTCATCAACAGGTTAGATCGTATTCCGGATAGAAGAACCGAATGTCTTTGAATATCTTTATCCAAAGTCCCGACCGGATGTTTTGCAATTAACATAAAGACCGTTTCAAGAACACGCTTACATAAAGCCTGCCGAAAACAGTCTTGCACATTTTTTTGATAAACTGTGCAAGAGAGAATTTTTTACAAAGAAATTTACTTTATTTTGCGAAAATTTATTTCATTTCGCGAAAGTCAGCTTTGTCAGGAAGGATATTCCTCGACTCCCAGAACTTCGGGAACAAAGTGGCGTAGAAGATTTTCGATACCGTGCTTGAGCGTTGCAGTCGATGCAGGGCAACCGGAGCAGGCTCCACGCATGTTCAGATAAACAACACCGCGTTCAAACCCGCGAAACGTAATATCACCGCCATCATTGGCAACAGCAGGGCGAACCCGCGTTTCAATAAGTTCCTTGATCGTGTCGACAAGGTCTTTGTCTTCGTCGGAGAAAAATTCTTCACCAACCGGCACATCGGGCACATCATTGACATGTGCTGCCATGATCGGGCTATTGGACATGAAATGCTCCATAATAGTCCCTAATATAGCCGGTTTCAGATGTTGCCACTCGCTATTGTCTTTTGTAACAGTAATGAAATCATAGCCGAAGAAAACGCCTGTTACACCGGGAATTGTGAAAAGCTTGGAAGCCAGCGGCGAACGCTCGGCAGCATCTTCCTTGTCACGAAACTCTGCCACGCCTTCTTCCAGCACAACCCGACCGGGCAGGAATTTCAGTGTTGCGGGATTGGGTGTCGTTTCTGTCTGAATGAACATTTAATTTCCTTTTCATGGTCAAGGCATGCAAGGTGCATTATTCGATTACCTTCTATATGCTGCTTTAGGGAACAAAAATTCAAGAGGCAAGTCATTCTCGTAAATGACGTTGCAGTGATTGTTAGCTTTTCAAGCGTTGTTTTTATTCTTGCCGCCCGAACAAAGCCGGTCAGGCGACCGAATCTATATCTTCTGCTGTCAAACCATCTGGAATAATTGTAACAGGAATGGGAAAAGCACTTCCCTTTGCAGCAATTGATTGAACGAGGGGGCCGGGGCCTTCGGCACCGGAGCCGGCCGCAAGCACAAGAACCGCAATATCCTGATCGCTCTCGATAAGCTTGACTATTTCAGCAGCCTTTTGCCCCTCGCAAATTTTTGTTTCCGTCTCTATTCCCAGATTTTCCCTTACCTCTGCAGAAATTGCGGATAAGGTCTGGTGCGCCTGCTCATGGGATTCAGCACGCATAATATCACCAACCCCAAGGAAGTGCTGGAACTCCGAACTGTCGATCACATAAAGCAGGATGAGCGAGCCACCTGTATTTTTAGCGCGCCTTGATGCATAGGCAACGGCGCGTCGACATTCAGGTGTTTCGTCGATAATTGCCAGAAATTTTCGCTTATGACCGTATTGGCGGCTTAGTCGTTTCGATAACATTTGTCATTCACCGGATGATGAGCCATCAGGAGCCAATTCAATGTGGCATATGAGGCCGCTTGCAGCATAATCAATTTTTACATTGTTATGCGGATTGTAGCTTAAACTGCGTTCAATTAATGTTGAACCGAAGCCCTTTTTATGACGGGAGGCCACTTCAGGTCCGTTACTTTCAACCCATTGGAGATGAATAATTCCGTCTTTTGCAAGCGACCAGGTAACCGAAACCTTTCCGGATGAAACAGAAAGAGCACCATATTTGATGGCATTGGTCATGAGTTCGTGGAGCGTTAGTGCAAGTGCCAAAGCCGCTTTTTCGGAAACACTGACTTTCGGCCCCTTCACTTTGATATTGCCGTAGGTTTCCATGGCAACCGACATGGTATTTTCAACAAGTATCTTAAGGTCGCTCTTCTTGCCGCTATCCTCTTTCAAAGTGCTTTGCGCTTCCGCAATTGCCCTTAAGCGTGCACCGACTTTTTCGCGTGCACTCTCTATATCTGTGCTGCTATTCAAAGTTTGAGCCACCACGGCGTTGACCATGGCCAGAATATTTTTCACGCGGTGGGCCGATTCTCCGGCAAGGATATGCAACTGGTTTTCAAAATTGATACGTTCGGTTATATCAATGCCCTGAACATAAATTCCGACAACATCACCCTCGCTATTTTTGATCGGTTGATGGATAAAATCGACATAGTGCAATACCGGTTCTTCGTCACCCGGTCGCTCGATCAGAAGTGGTACGCTCGCCCCGCGAAACGGTTCTTTTGTTTCCCAAACCTGATCGAGAAGAGCAATAAACCCCTGTCTGGGTATTTCGGGCATCGCTTCGGCTACAGTATGGCCGATCAATTCCCGCGTGCCGACGAGCTCCATAAAGGCATTATTGACAAGATAAAAGCGGTGATCGCGATTGAGCAATACAATAACAAAGCCCGGCGCCTGCTGCACAAGGTCACGTAAAAAATCAATCTCGGCAATGAAACGTGAACGCTCGCCGTCATCATTCTTCGTTGATTGTGACTTCGTTCCGTCAGATTTGCCCGCTTTGTCAATTTCCGTCTTTAAAGAAAACGTCACACAATATTCCAATCCAAAATTTGAACCGGTTTTTAAATTAGTGCAATTCAGCTATTGTGCAAATTATTTTTGTTAAACTGATTTTATATACAGGTGCTTTTATTCAAAGCACCTGTATCATTATCTGTTTGAACTTCATCCCTGAAGAAAGCCGACAATATCACGCACATGTTTCATCGTGTCTTCAGCGAGAACGCTTGCGCGTTCGGCACCGTTTCTTAAAACATCATCAATATAGGAAGGTTCATTGTTGAGGCGACGCAATTCTTCTGTGACGGGCGATAATTTGCTGACAGCCAAATCGGCAAGTGCCGGTTTGAATACGGAAAACTGCTTACCCGCAAATTCTTCGATAACAGTTTTTTTATCTGTGCCGGAAAGGGCGGCATAAATTCCTACAAGATTATCGGCTTCCGGACGGCCACTCAGGCCGTCAACGGTGTCAGGCAAGGGTTCTGAATCGGTTTTTGCCTTTTTGATTTTTTTGGAAATGTCATCGGCTGTATCAATGAGATTGATACGCGATAAATCGGAAGGATCGGATTTCGACATTTTTTTTGTTCCGTCACGCAATGACATAACGCGTGTGGCCGTGCCGCCGATCAACCCTTCAGTGAGCGGGAAAAAGCCGTTAACAGTTTCATCGCCAACCTGCATTTCCACGCCGACACCGAGTTCGGCGATGCGGGCCGAATAGTCATTGTTGAATTTCTGCGCAATGTCGCGTGTCAATTCGATGTGCTGTTTCTGGTCTTCGCCGACGGGTACTTTTGTGGCGCGGTAAACCAGAATATCGGCAGCCATCAAACTTGGATAGGCAAAGAGGCCGAGAGACGCATTTTCGCGATCTTTTCCGGCTTTATCTTTGAACTGTGTCATTCTGTTCATCCAGCCGATACGGGCAACACAATTGAAGATCCATGCAAGCTCTGCATGTTGGTGAACGCGGGACTGGTTGAACACAATGTGGCGTTTCGGGTCGATTCCGGCTGCCAGAAATGCCGCGGTTACTTCACGTGTCGACCGCATCAGATCATGCGGATCAGGATTGACAGTGAGCGCATGCATATCAACCACGCAATAGATACACTCATAGTCTTTCTGCAATTCAACCCAACGCTTGATCGCACCGAGATAATTTCCCAGATGAAGATTTCCGGTAGCTTGAACTCCAGAAAAAACACGTTGTTTGAATGTGCTCATAGTAAATAATCCGATCTTTCAAAAATATAATTGTTTGTGTCAAAGCTTTCTTTTGAAAGCAATCAAACGCTTTATCGCTTACGCAGCAATCCTCTTTTAAGCAACGATATATTTGTTGCGCCAAGAAGAAACGCAGAACCGAAATAGACTATTATGGCTCCAAATACCAGAGAAAGGACGCCGACAGCCCGATAAGATAGAGGTGCGTTTGCCGAAAGCGGGTAAGAAAGATAGCCGATCGCATAATGGAGGGCGATAGCCATTATAATTGTCGAGAGTAAAATTCGCGGAATACGTTTCAAAAGAATTCGATCCCGTCCCCATTGGCGTCTTCTGACAAGCGTAATGAACAACAGAATTGCATTGACCCAACCCGCCGAGATTTCGGCAATTGCGATTCCGCGTGCCGATAAAATCGGGAAAAGTGTGAGCGCAAGCGATATATTGACGGCGACGGAAATTCCGGCAAAAATCATGGGCGTTTTGGTGTCTTCGCGGGCAAAGAACCCCGGTATGAATGCTTTTATCAACACAAAAGCAGGAAGTCCCAAGCCGTAAATTCCCAAAATTCCGGCGACAATTGTCGTCGACTGGGCAGAAAAATGCCCGCGCTCGAATAACAGGCGCACAATCGGTTCCGACATAACCAGAAACGCGGCAGCGGCCGGCAAAGTCAAAAGCAGAGTAAATTCGACAGACCGGTTTTGCAAGTTATCGGCTTCTTTCAGATTGCCGCTTCTGAGTGCACGCGAAAGTTCGGGCAAAAGCACTGTGGCAACAGCGATTCCGACGACACCCAATGGCAGTTGATAAAGCCGGTCGGCATAAACAAGTGACGAGACAGCACCTGATTGCGCGGAAGCAATATTGGTATTGATGAGAAGGTTTATCTGTGTAATGCCGCCGGTTATAGCAGCAGGTAGTGCAAGCCAGAGAAGCCTGCGAACATTATCGGTAAAGCGGGGAAAGCGAAAACCTATTTTCATACCGGCATTGGCTACAGCAATCCAAACGATAACAAGTTGCACAACGCCGGAAGCCATAACCCCCCATGAAAGACCAATGCCGACATGCCAGGGATCCAGTTTATAAATCCAGGCATAGAAGAGAACGCCGATAAGAATAATATTAAGAAAAACCGGAGCGATTGCCGCAGCAAAATAACGATGAAGCGAATTGAGCATCCCCCCCATCATTGCCGCCAATGACATGCAGGCAAGATAGGGGAACATAATCACGGCAAAGCGAACGGTTGCGGAAAATTTTGTTGCATCATCGGTAAAGCCCGGTGCAATGACATAACGCACCAGAAACGGCATGGTCAGTTCCATAATGATGGTTAAAATCAACAGAATTGAAAACAACACACCGAATACTTCTTCGGAAAACCGCCGTGCACTGTCTAACCCGTCCTCTTCTATCTGTTTGGCAAATAGTGGGACAAAAGCCGAATTGAAAGCGCCTTCGGCAAATAGCCGGCGGAATGTATTGGGAAAACGGAATGCAGCATTGAAAGCATCGGCCACCGGACCGGTGCCGACAGCCGCTGCCATAAGCATTTCGCGGATAAAACCGAACAGGCGACTCATCAACGTGCCGGATGCAACGGTCGCGAATTGTTTGATGAGGCTCATGTTCTCTTCATATTTTCCTTCGGCTCAGCCGCTATAAGTGCCAGAAGTTTGCGTCGTATGGCAGCTTGTTTTTGCGGGTTGATAATCTTGTGACGGAAAAGATCATTAACATAAAAATTGTCAATAACTTTTTCTCCGAAGGTCGTAATATGTGCCGAGGCAATGTCAAGAGAAAGATCGGAAAGAGTTTTCGTGATTTCAAAAAGCAGCCCCGGCCTGTCAAGTCCTTCAATTTCGATAACGCTGAATTTGTCGGAGAGGGTGTTGTTGATCTCGACATTCGGCGCAACGTCAAAAGCTTTGGCAGCGCGCCGCGGTTTGGCACGTTGTGCAATCACTTCCGGTAAACGGATTGTGCCCTTCAAGGCATCTTCAATCATTTTGCCAACTCGATTTGCCCGCCTTGTTTCATCATCATCAAGTTCAAATTCGCGGCTGATAAGAATGATGTCGAGAGCACGGCCATCTGTTGTGGTAAATATTTGAGCGTCGACAATATTGCCGCCGGCGGCTGCGCAGGCACCGGTAACAATGGAAAGAACGCGCGGATGATCGGGGGCAAGAATGGTGAGTTCCGTTACCCCGTCAAAACGGTGGAGTTCCGACATTGTGGCAAGCGGGGTTTTGCGTTTATCCGCATCACGGATAAAATTGGCTTGCCTCACCTGGTCTTCGGGCGAAACAGTCAACCAATAGTTCGGATATTGTAAGCCGATATAATGTTGTTTTTCAGCTTCGTCCCAATTTTCAAGTGCATCATGCAGGCGTTCTTTCGACGCGTTGATGCGGTCTGTGCGCGGAACCTGCGAAAAACCGCCGGTCAGAACAAGTTCGGTTTCATGATAAAGAGTTCGCAACAATTGTCCCTTCCAACCGTTCCACACGCCCGGTCCCACGCCTTTGATGTCGCAAATTGTGAGAACCAAAAGCAGCTTCAGCCGGTCGGTTGTCTGGACAACATTGGCAAAATCTTCAATTGTTTTGCGGTCGTTGAGGTCACGTGACTGGGCAACCATGCTCATGGTCAGATGTTCTTTGATGAGCCAGGCGACAAGTTCGGTATCTGCCCGCGAAAGCCCGAAACGCGGGCAAAGTTTACGGGCAATTTTTGCGCCCGCAATCGAATGGTCTTCCGGCCTGCCTTTGGCAATGTCGTGTAAAAATAAAGCGACAAAAAGAATCGTACGCTCTTTTTTGAACGTTGGCACAATAGATGAAGCAAGCGGATGATCCTGATAAACTTCGCCATGGTCGATTTGGCTAAGGCAGGCAATGCAGCGCAAAAGATGTTCGTCGACAGTGTAATGGTGGTACATATTGAACTGCATCATCGCGACGATCTTGCCAAAATCGGGAATGAATTTACCCAATACGCCCGATTCATTCATCCGCCGCAAAATCAGCGACGGGTTGCGCGGAGATGTTAAAATGGCAATAAAAAGCCGATTTGCTTCTTTGTCTTCCCGAACTTTCGGTGTGATGAGTTTGAGCGAACGGGAGGCTTCTTGCACGGCATGCGGGTGGCATTCAAGACCATGGGTGTCGGAAAGATAAAAAAGGCGGATAAGATTGACCGGATCACGGACAAAAACGTCATCATCGTCAATATTGATACGTTTGGTATCAATGACAAAACCCGGATAATCGACAATTTTCTTTTTACGGCGGGAAAACGTCAAAAATACCCGATTTAATCCGGGAACGGGTTTTGCATATTCTTCTTCCAAAGCCGCTGAAACAATTCGCGTCAAATCGCCAACCTGTTTGGCAACAAGAAAATAGTGTTTCATAAAACGTTCGACATCTTCCATGCCAGGGTGGGCGGTGTAGCCGAGCCGGTGGGCAATATCGCGCTGTATGTCGAAGGACAAACGCTCTTGTGCTTTCCCTGTTAAAAAATGCATATGGCAGCGTACCGCCCATAAAAAATCATCGGCTTTTTTGAAAATTCTCAATTCCGCTTTGGATAAAACACCCAGTGTAACGAGTTTGTCGGTCGAGGTGATGCGATAGTGATATTTGGCAATCCACAACAGGGTTTGTAAATCGCGTTGACCGCCTTTGCTTTCCTTTACATTGGGTTCGACGAGGTAACGTGTTTCACCGGCTTTTTTATGGCGCTGGTCACGCTCCAGAAGTTTTGCACGGATAAAAGCAGGTGACGTACCTTTGACAACTTCATCTTCAAAACGGCGCATCAATTCGTCAAAAATTCCACGATTGCCAATCAGAAAACGCGCTTCGAGAAGGGCAGTTCTCACTGTCATATCTTCTTGCGCCATGCGGATCGAGTCTTCGATATTTCTCGTTGCATGCCCGACTTTAAGTCCCACATCCCAAAGCATGTAGAGAATATATTCCATAACCTGTTCGCCCCAGGGTGTCTGTTTCCATGGCAGCAAAAAATGCAAATCAATATCGGAGTGGGGAGCCAGTGTCCCGCGTCCATAACCACCGACAGCTATGAGAGCAATACGTTCACCGCTTGACGGGTTGGGCAGGGGGTAAATTCTTTCAACAACAAAATTATAAAGTGTTGTAATGACAGTATCAACGAGCAAACTCAAACGACGTGCGCATTGACGCCCTTTGCCATTTTGCTGAAGAATAAGTTCAGCCTGTTTTTGCCCTTCGGAAATAGTGTTTTTTAAAAGTGCAACGATTTTCGGTCGGATTTTTAAACCGATATCAGCTCCATTTTCGTTTTTAATAAGCTCTTCCATCATCTGGCGAAGTTTTGTTTCTTCAATCAGAACAAGATTTTTTTGTGAAGCACCCATTATTACCCGATCCGCTGCTCACCCATTTTGTAAATTGAAATAAATCTAGACTATATTTCAAATTCTTGGAATAGCCTATATTCGCGACAATCGAGAAAGAAGATGACATCATCTTTCTGTTGCGTTAGGTGTCTTGGAAAAACGTTCTGACAAGCTATAAATTCCGGCAAGCCGCGAGTTTCTAACAAGGTATGGTAACAAGATGGAAGAACCCGAAAGCTTACAAGCAATTATCGACCGCTATGACGCTGTTCTTTGCGATGTCTGGGGTGTCATTCACAATGGTATTCACGCTTTCGACAAAGCTGTTTCGGCTTTAAGGAAAGTCAGGCAATCGGGAAAATCGGTTATATTGCTCACCAATTCGCCCCGTCCCCACCAAGGTGTGGCCAGCCAGTTGGCTTCATTGAAGATCGGCACTGACGTTTACGATGACATTGTCACTTCCGGCGATGCCACACGTTATCTCATCATGGAAGCGCCGAAAAAAGTTTTCCATATCGGCCCCGAACGCGATCTCGCCTTGTTTGACGGATTGGATGTCGAGCTTGTCGAAGAATTTGAAGCAACATCAATTGTCTGTACGGGACTTTTCGACGACGAGCATGAAACGCCGGAAGATTATGACGAACTTTTGCTCAAACTAAGGTCGAAAAATCTACCCTTTATATGTGCCAATCCCGACATCATCGTTCACCATGGCAATAAGGAATTGTGGTGCGCTGGTGCACTTGCCCGCAATTACGAACAACTCGGTGGGCGCACATTGATTGCGGGTAAACCCCATCGCCCGATTTATGATCTGGCAATGAAGAAACTTGACAAAAAAAACGGCCTTGTTGCCAAAGATCGCATTCTTGCTATTGGTGACGGAATTCTGACGGATATGAAAGGCGGACAACAATTCGGTCTTGATACGCTTTTTATCTCCGGTGGAATTCATCAGAATGAATATGCGAAAAATGGTCATGTCGATCGTGCCTTGTTGATCGAATTTCTGAATAAATATGGCAGCCATCCGATTGCCACCATGTGGGCGTTGAAATGAAAAATGAATTTTTGCGGTTGGAAAACCTTTCTGCATTTCCTGAAAGCTATAAAAATGCAGTTGTAGCAATCGGCAATTTTGACGGTATCCATAGAGGCCATCAGGTGGTTTTGCAAAGAGCGCTCGATGTGGCGCGCCAGACACAACGACCGGCAATCGTCTATACATTCGAGCCTCACCCTAAAACTTTCTTCAGGCCGCAATCGCCGGTAGACCGGCTGACACCTGCGCCGGAAAAAGCAAAAATATTGCGATTGCTCGGGTTTAATGGTGTTGTCGAACAGAAATTTGACGCAGACTTTGCAAAACTTGGCGCCGAAGAATTCGTCAGACATATTCTTTGCGAGAAGTTTCAGGCTTCGGCCATTGTAACCGGAAGTGACTTCCATTTTGGCAGCAAACGCTCCGGTACACCCGAATATTTGGAAGATTGCGGAAAGAGATTCGGCTTCGCCGTTATTAAAGTTCCACCATTTTGTGATGAAAATGGCGGAATTATATCTTCAAGCCGCATACGCAAACTTTTGACTGAAGGGAAAGTCGGAGAAAGTGCCGATCTTTTAGGTTATCATTATACCGTTTGTTCAAAAGTTATCCACGGCGCAAAGCTTGGGCGAACATTGGGATTTCCGACTGCCAATATGGCACTTCCCGTAGAAACCGGCCTTGCTTTCGGAATCTATGCCGTGCGCTTCCGGCGAAATGACGGGACACTTTATGACGGGGTTGCAAGTTTCGGCAAACGACCGACAGTCGAAGGGGATGGCGTGCCACTTCTCGAAACGTTTCTCTTTTCATTTGATGGTGATTTGTATGATGAGGCCGCATCTGTCAGCTTCTATTCCTATTTACGTGGAGAAAAGAAATTTGACGGGTTGCAACCGTTGATTGAGCAGATGAAAAAGGATAAAGAAAGTGCACAAACGGCACTTGAAAAAGCCCGCCCATTATCGGCATTGGATAAAAACTTCACGTTTACCAATAGCTAAGGATAGGCTCACAAGATTTTTGAGGTGCCGGGGTTTTAATAGATTTTTAAAAACTTGATTGAATAGTTAAAGCAGCCAGTCTGCAAAGAGTTGGTGCGTAACGGCTTGAAATCAGGTCGTTTTGTCAACGTGTCTGGAGTATATACGTGTCGAATATTGGTGTGAAAATAGTTTTTGCCAGCATAACGGGCTTGATGACGATTTCGTGTTTTCAGGGAAAAGCCGAACAGCTTTACGACTATCAGACAGGCAAAGTCACCAATGTCTCCAGCCAACAAAGTTATGCGGACGACAGAAATTACCGGTCGACAGCACCGAAAAAACAACATTTTTATAGTGGAAACTGGTCGTTGACGCTGGGTGCATCGGTTTACGAAGCACCGAAATTCGAGGGCGACGATACATATGATATTGCAGTCGATCCGATTTTTTCTATCGGGAAAACCGGTAGTGATAGCCGCTTTTCGTCACGCAATGATAATATGTCTTTTGCACTTTTGGAAAAAAGTTTCATTCGACTCGGTGTCGTTGGCAAAGTCCTCAAGGATCGTGACAGCGATACTTCGGGCGACCTCAAGGGGCTAAGCCGGGTAAAATGGGGTGGCGAAGTTGGCGGTTTTGCCGAGATTTACCCGCTCGATTGGCTGCGGGCGAGGGCAGAACTGCGTAAAGGTATACGCAGTCATGATGCTGTAACGTCCGATATTGCAGTTGACGCTTATAAAAATTTGACACCATCTGTTCAGGTTTCCGGCGGGCCGCGTGCTTTCTACGCCACAAAAGACTATTTCAAGACCTATTACGGAGTTGACCATGAAGAATCGCTCCGCTCCGGTTTGAAAGAATTCCATCCCGATAGCGGTTGGGGGGCATTCGGCGCCGGTGGTGCAATCACCTGGAAGGCCACCGACAAAATTACCACCAGCGTATTCAGCGAATACAAGCGGCTGACAGGGGACGCGGGTGATTCATCTTTGGTTAGTCAGCGTGGAGACAAAAACCAGTTTACAATGGGTATTTCCGCATCCTATCGTTTTGATTTTACGCTACGGTGAAATGGATAATCCGCGCCTCATAATACGGAAAATCGCGATTTCTTATATCCAATATTGCCTGCCGGTCCAATAGCGTTAGCCGGAATTGCTCTTATATGTCGGGCGAGTGTTTTTATTGATTATCAAATGTCGGGCTGATGATCGGGCTATTGGCGGTTGTTTCCACCAGATTTGCAAATTCGTCGATAAAAATAACCGATATGGTGACAATAGCTGCAAGCGTAACCACTATAACAAGCAGATATTCAAACACGCCATAAACAAAGTGCGATCTTCTCGTGTAAGTCGATAGCTGTAATGCATCCGAACTATGTTTCAGCACCTTGTCTCCACCTTTCAATTGCGGGATCGCAATGGCATTCATTGTGCCCTAAATGAAAGCTGTACAGAAATGAAAATTACCATTTCAAGCGGGTTTCTAATGGTGTGGTAAACAAACAATAAATTTTATTGTCAATAAATCAGCGACAGTGTGTCGAACGATCTCCATTTTGAAAGTTGATAAAAAAGTCCTATTTTAATATTGAAAATAGCATGAGAAATCAAAGAGGAAAAAATGACCAAACAATTCAAAGTCGCCATATTGATTGGCAGCCTGCGTAAAGAATCCTATAGCCGGAAATTGGGAAAGGCATTTATCAAACTTGCACCGGATAATCTCTCGCTTGATTTTATCGAAATAGGGGATTTGCCGCTCTATAATGAAGATCTTGAAACGGCTAACCCGCCTCTTGCGTGGCAGAATTTCAGAAATGAGCTGAAAAAGGTTGATGCTGTCCTCTTTATCACGCCCGAATATAATCGTTCGATACCGGCTGTATTGAAAAACGCTATTGATGTCGCATCACGCCCATATGGCAAAGGGGTATGGAATGGAAAGCCGGGTGCAGTTGTTTCCATTTCACAAGGTGCACTGGGCGGCTTTGGTGTCAACCATCAGTTAAGACAAGCTCTGGTGTTTAATGATGTTCCAACCATGCAGCAACCGGAAGCCTATATCGGCAATATTCAGCAATTGGTGACCGAGGATGGAAAAGCTGCAAATGAAAGTGCCGAAAAATTCTTTTCAACTATATTGAATTCTTTCGGAAAATGGGTTGAACAACTTTTAAAATAATAAATTCTATTATTAATATAATAAATTCGATCCTGAAATGGTTGTTAATATAATAATCATTTCAGGATTTTTTATATTATAATTTATTGTCACATAAAAATATAATAATCCTGATATAATACACGTTTTTATAAAACGTGAACACTAAATTTTAAAATGCCTTTATATCGTCCAACTGAATCCCCATATAATATTTAGACATTGGGGAGTGAAAAATGGAAAATATTAATAGTTTAATTGAATGGCAGCCCTATCAACTCGTTAATGCCGGTCTACTGGTTATTATCGTCAATCTTGCTTTAGGTTTTTCGTTATGGAAATCATTATCCGACAGCGAATGGGCGCGGTTTTTCGATATTGCATCCATATTGACCGGCGTGGGAGCTGTGTCACTTGCGATAACAATGAGCAGGGTTGTGGTCGTTGATTTTCTTGTCAACTTTTCATCGCTATTGTTAGCAAGCGGTATTTTGATGACCATTTTTGGCGCGATTTGCGATATTGCACATCGTCTCAGCCTTTACCGCGATAGCCATCATAATAAAGAAGCATAGATTACAAAATTGTTTTCAACACCGGTCGGGTATGTAGCGAGAGATGAAGAGGCCTCAATCGGGATTTGAAGGGGATGTATCCCGACTTTATGTCGGCATCTTCTATTTTGAGTGTCTTCTATTGAGTGTCTTCTATTTTGAGTGAGTGAATTTCACTTAAAAAAACAACTTTACATAAAAACCAACTTTACAAGTGTTGCATCAGTTTTTTGCCAAATGATAGAGTGTTTCAGCTCTATGACCGGATTTACAATAAGCAAGAACCGGATATTCGCATTTATTCAAAACCCGTTTCATCTCGTCCACGTTATGACTTGTGATGTGGGGTGGGGTAACTGGAATATAATAGCTATCGAGGCCATGAGCTTTGGCAGCTTTTTCGATTGTTGAAAAAACTGGTTGGTTTTCTTCTTCATTGTCGGGACGATTGCAAATGATTGTCTTGAAACCGGCCTTGGCAAGTTCGTCAACAAAATCTTCTGTAATCTGTCCGCAGGTGAAAACGCCATCGTCAATTTCAGTCAGGTTCATGAGAATTTAGTCCTTGGAATATGTCGATTTTACCTGTTCGGGAAAATATTCTGTTGCGTAAACCTTGGCAAGCGTATCTCTTGCTTATAAAACATGAAACTTGAACGCGAGCCGAATGACAAACGCTTGTAAGCGTGATGCTTGACGATGTTTGATTATCTTGAAGCATGAATGCCTCACGCATTTCAATGCCTAGATTTCGGTTTTGTAACAAGAGAATGAATGGTTAAATGACGATCTTGAAAAAGGCGTTTCCTATTGGAAAAAATGGCGCTTCAACTATGGATGACACGGTTCTGGTAGATGTCGATATAGTTTCTTCTGCCGATAAAAAGAGAAGCCAAATCTCGAAAAGAGTTGCCGAAGAGGTGCCGATTGCTCTTTCTTATGATGGAACAACGCAGGCTGTATTGATGGCTTCGCCTGACGATCTTGAAGATTTTGCATATGGTTTCAGTCGAACGGAAGAATTTATACATGACCCGAACGAGATAGAAAACGTTGATATTGTTACGCTGCCGCGCGGAATAGATGTCCAGATAGCGTTACAATATGACCGGCGGGATGCTTTTAGAAAGCGGCGGCGTTCTATGGCAGGACCGGTGGGCTGCGGGCTATGCGGGATCGAATCTATTGAAGCGGCCATGCGCGATATAGCTCCGGTAAAACGGACAGATATTTTATTTGATGCAGGAGAAATTTTCGCATCGGCGCGTGAATTATGTGAAAAACAGGTTTTAAACAATGCGACAAGAGCCGTGCATGCCGCAGCTTTTTACGATAAAAATAAAGGTATAGTTGCAGTTCGGGAAGATGTCGGCAGGCATAATGCGCTTGACAAATTATGTGGTCATCTGTTTCGCAACCGCATGGATGTAAATTGCGGTTTTATCGTTGTGACCAGCCGTCTTTCAGTGGAAATGGTGCAAAAAGCTGCCGTTCTCGGCGTTTCTACACTTGTTGCTGTATCGGCAGCAACCGCTGAAGCCATTCGCATAGGCCAGAAATGTAATATGACATTGGTCGGCCGTACACGGGAAAATAGTTTTGAAATATATTGCGGTGAAAAGTGGATTATCTGATCCACCCCGCAACCTCGATCCCTCAGGCATCAGCTTGGAAGGCTGAGTGCCGGAACCCGAGCGCACATGCTATCCATGTACGCTGTTATCTTCAAGCTTAGTTCAATCCCATAACAGCAAAGGCGATTGCAACATTCGTGCTTACAATCATCATGGAATAGAACACTGCAATTTTCATCATATCAGTCATGATCTCACCTCGAATATCTCTATCTATCACAATATATTACAACACGTAATATAACAATGTGTTATAATTCGGGCAATCATATAAAGTTCCATAAATTTTTTAAAAAACCCGCAATCCGGTTCATTTTGGAAATTCGGGCCAAGCTTTTATCGCTTGATTCAGGGCTTCAGTCCGGTGATTGCCTTTATTGAATATCATTTTTAGGACACGTTGGTTACTATTTTGTAAAATTTCGTGAGCATGCTGTGGAAACTTCACGAACGCGCACAATGTTTCCACCGCTTTCGTTTCCACCACCTTCGCGCAAGCTTCGTTTTCTATTTTGTAACAGGACTTAAAGGTAATGACGATTGTGATCGCATTGTCGTGCCTTTTCTTGTTAAGGAGAACAACGTGCAGCAAAGTGCCGTAAACTCGATAAGCAAAAGCAGTAAGTTTTCCGGTAGTGATATTGGTTTCGCTGCCGGTATTGTCATTATATTGACAGTTTTGTTTTTGCCTGTTCCATCTTTTGTACTGGATATGGGGCTTTCGTTTTCGATAGCTTTTTCGGTTTTGATTTTGATGGTGGCATTGTGGATTCAGCGCCCGCTCGATTTTTCGGCTTTTCCGACGGTGTTGCTTATCGCAACCATGCTGCGTCTATCGCTCAATATTGCGACAACGCGTGTTATCCTCACTCATGGTGATGAAGGTTATACCGCAGCCGGACATGTGATTCACGGGTTTTCACAATTCGTGATGGGTGGCGACTTTGTCATCGGTCTCGTGGTTTTTGCAATCCTTATTATCGTAAACTTTCTGGTTATTACCAAAGGTGCTACCCGTATTGCTGAAGTCGGTGCACGTTTTACTTTGGATGCCATTCCTGGCAAACAGATGGCGATTGATGCCGACTTGTCATCCGGTTTGATTGATGAAAAACAGGCACAGGTTCGCCGTCGTGAACTGGAAGAGGAAAGCTCCTTTTTCGGCTCGATGGATGGTGCTTCAAAATTCGTTCGTGGTGATGCGGTTGCCGGTCTCATTATTACAGCGGTCAACATATTTGGTGGCATTGTCATCGGCGTTACCCGTCATGGCATGGATGTGTCGCAGGCAGCAGACGTTTTCACAAAGCTTTCGGTCGGTGATGGTCTGGTCACACAGATACCGGCTTTGATTGTTTCTCTTGCCGCCGGCCTTCTGGTTTCCAAAGGCGGAACACGCGGTTCAACAGAAAAAGCTGTTTTCGGGCAATTGGGTGGTTACCCGAAAGCCTTGTTTGTTGCTTCGGTTCTGCTTGCTGTTTTGGGGTTGATGCCGGGATTGCCAGCCTTCCCGTTTTTGACCATTGCAGCACTTCTTGCCGGTATCGGCTTTTCAATTCCGCGTCGTTTGCAACGTCAGGCGGCAGAAGAACAGGCTATGAAAGCACAGGCTGATGCAATTGCTGAAAAAGAAGAAAGCCAATCGGTCAAAGCTTCGCTGGAAAAACCGGCTATCGAACTTGTATTGGGCAAACAATTGGCAACGCGTCTGTTGCCGCATCAAACAGAGCTTGCCAACCGCGTTGCAAAAATGCGCCGCAAATTTGCGACCGATTTCGGTTTTGTTATTCCTGAAATCGAAGTCTCGGATGATTATAAAACACCGCCGAAATCCTATCAGATCAAATTACATGGAACGGTTGTTGCGAGTTACGAAGTCCGTATCGGAGATGTTCTGGTTATGCTGGGAGAAAAACCGGCACCGAACCTTCCCGGCGAAGAAGTCCGTGAACCGGCATTCGGAATGCGTGCATTTGCAACATCCGAGACATTCCGTTCGGAACTTGCACGTGAAGGCTATATGGCTGTTGACAACATGTCGGTGTTGCTCACCCATTTAAGCGAAGTCTTGCGCAATAATTTGGCACAATTGCTCTCCTATAAAGATATGCGGATTCTTCTGGAACGTCTGGGACCGGAATATCGCAAACTTCTGGAAGAAATTTGTCCGGCTCATCTTTCCTATTCGGGTTTACAATCGGTCTTGAGATTGTTGCTGGCCGAACGTGTTTCCATTTGCAATCTTGACCAGATACTCGAAGCAATCGCGGAAATTGCACCCCATGTCCGCCGTGCCGAGCTTATTGTCGAACATGTTCGCATGCGCTTGTCACAACAAATTTGCGGCGACCTCTCGGATAATGGTGTATTGAATGTCTTGCGCCTTGGCAGCCATTGGGATCTGGTTTTCCATCAGGCATTGAAACGTGACGGCAAAGGCGAGATTGTCGAATTCGATATTGATCCGAGAGAACTTGAAAAATTTGGTACAGAGGCTACAAATGCTATCCGTAAACATATGGAAAAAGGCGAAAGATTTGTTCTTATTACTTCGCCGGAAGCACGTCCTTATGTTCGCATGATTATTGAACGCTTGTTTGCGACCTTACCGGTTCTGTCACACGCAGAAATTGCCCGCGGTGTTGAAGTCAAAACCTTGGGGACGATCGCCGACTAAAAGGAACAGGATATGTCCTTTGCACTTTTGCCCATAGATCAGCTGGTGATTGTCGCCATGCTGATCTTTGCGCGTGTAGGATCCTGCCTGATGTTGATGCCGGGCATATCGAGTGCCCGCATTCCAATGTCCTTCAGACTTTTTTTGGCAATCGCCTTTTCATTGATTATGGTGCCGCTTTCAGGTTCCCAATTTACCGAGATCGCCAAAAATCCCACATTAGCTACATTGGTCGTGGGTATAGCAAGTGAATCGCTTGTTGGTGCGACATTCGGTATTATCGCGCAAGCCTATATGTGGGCATTGCAATTTATGGCCAATATTATCGGTATGTCGATCGGATATTCCGGTCAGCCGGGAACCAGTGTTATCGAATCCATGCCCGAAACCCAGGTGGCCAACATGATAACCATCGGTGCGCTGATGCTATTTTTTGCGGCCGACCTTCATATGGTTGTCATTCGCGGGCTTATGACATCCTATCAGGTTGTTCCGGTTTCATTAACACCTGCTCCCCAATCGGCTTTGACCGATTTTCAGGATGCGCTTTCACAAACATTTTTGACAACTTTGCGTATTGCATCACCTTTTATCATCTATTCGATTTTGGTGAATATAGCTGTCGGACTGATAAATAAATTGACGCCGACGATACCTGTCTATTTCATATCCATGCCATTTGTTATGTTTGGCGGGCTTTTGCTCATTTATTATCTGTTGCCGGAAATATTGACATTTTTGGGTGCCGAATATGCTTCTTGGTTGAATAGGGGGCCATAATGCCAACACAGAGCCAACGTTATGCGAGGCTTTTAAAAGCCCAAAAATTGGTGAAAGCGCGTGATGAAGCCGAGCTTGAGGGCACACAAAGCCAGCGCTCGGCTTTGGAAGATGAAGACAAGTTTTTGTTTTCATTAATGGAAAATGGCTCACAGTCGGATTTGTTCGACCCGATGATGATTTCGCGACGCCTTGAAAAAAATGCCCGCAACGAAGCTGTTCTTGATAATCTGATTGTAAAGCAAAGGAAAACGCTGTTGCAATCAACACGGCGCTGCGACGTTATTGACGAGAAGCGCAAGGCCGCCGAGGATCTCGAAGAAAGAAAAGAACTGGCAAAAATGCTTGAAGAATATGTTGCGGCAAAAATCGTCAAAGACACCAGTTTGGGATAAGCTTTATCACTTATAGTCAAAAAAGCGGGAAAACCGTGTTGTTCGTGTTTACGGCATTCGGGTGTGAACCGCATAGATGAGATTCCGGTATTTTACCGGATAAGAGCTTATAAGAGGACGAATAATGGCCATTCAACCACCTTCTGACTTGGTACTTGACGTGTCAAAAGCGGCGGATCCTCTCGAATACAGAGCTTCGGTCGAAAAATTGCGCAATGCACAAAGTGCAGTGCGCGCTGCAAATCTTGAAATGTCGGGTGAAGGCTTTTCACAATTTGCAAAAGCCGGTGGTGATACGTCAGTATCATCTGTTACCGGACAATATGCCAATCAGGTTAAAATAAAAGAGAAATCACCGAACAGCGACCATACCGAGGCCTATAAGAAATTTGAAGCTTTCATGTTGCAATCATTTATCCAGAATATGTTTACCACTGATACGCCGTCAGTTTTCGGTAAAGGTCAGGCCGGTGAATATTGGAAATCCATGATGGCAGAGTCAATGGCCAAGGAAGTGGCCGATCGCGGCGGAATTGGTGTGGCGAAAATGCTGGCGCGCGATGAAGAACTCAAGCAGGGCAAAGTTCCCGACGGTGGAATACAAGGGATGGGTTCGGCCTTCGGCGATCTTGCACGTACAAACCAGAATACTCAGGCAACTGTTGATAATATTGTCCATAGCCACGATATAAACTTCGTGCGCAAACAGATGACTGAAAATACTTGAACGTTTTATTATGATTTATGGTAACATGCTCAATCAAAGGAGATTCAAATGTCTTTAGCTGAGCAATCAGGCGAACAGAATATGGCTTCGGCTCCGGTCGTAAAGGCGCACATTAATGATCCCGCAGCGAGGGATGTTGCCTTGGCGAGGTTTGCAGCGGTTGTCAACGCTCTTGAAGAAGTTGTCGATTATGAAACAAGTGCGCTCGAACAACATCAAAACCCCGATTATAACGATATTAATGCTCGTAAAGCCCGTGGTTTGCGCGATTTGAATCAATCCATGACCGAAGTTGCCCGTTATTTTGATGATAGCGTGGAAAACAAAGTTGAAACATTGCTGAACGGGTTGAAAAAGAAACTTGAACGCAATAGCGAGTTATTGAAAATTCATCTGGAAGCTGTTACCGAACTCTCGCAAATGATGCAAAATGCAGCTCGCGAACAGGAGACAGATGGAACCTATGATCCATTTACTGTCAATAGTGGCCAGCAAAAATGATAAAAACTGTTGTCATCGGACTTTGGGTTTGCATTATTGCCTTAGGGTCATTGATGTTGGCTATCAAAATGGGGGCCGAGCCCAAGTCCGCTGCCGCAACAGAAGAGTCTTCGTCGTCGATTGATTTCGACCGGACAGATGTGATGAGTGTGCCAATTTTAGCCGATGGAAAAGTCGACGGTTATATTATTGCGCAGCTTGTCTATACAGTTGACTCAAACGTCAAAAATAAATTGCATGTCCCACTGGGACTCATTGTTAATGATGCTGTTTTTAACGTTTTTTACGGCTCCTATACCGATACAAAACGGATCGAACATGTGAAGTTCGAGGACGTAAAGCAAAAAATTATTGACGGCGTCAATCAACGTTTTCCTGAACCGGTGATTAAAGACCTGATGGTGGAGCAATTCAATTTTATTCCGGCCGATCAGGTCAGAGATATGAACAAGGTGAAGTAAATTCATTCGGTTCATAGAGTGAAATCTGTCAAATTATTTGAAACTCTCAGGAAAATTTTAATCTGTGTTCAAGACTTGATCGCAATTCTTTGCTAACCGGTAAGGGACGTTGTGCCGGTCGTCGTGAAGGCGGCCAACGCTGTTTTTCTCATTCCGGATTGGTAACGTCACCAATTCAACAATGGTTGATTTCTTTTCCCGATAATGGAAACGACGGATTTCGGTTTATGACAACCGGTTTTTCTATTTCCGCGTGTTGAATAATCATTTGCCAGAATTGATTGTCATTCCGGTTATTGCTCCTCGTTAGCGCCGCGGAAAATACCGGTTTGAGGCGTTCAATTCCGCCTTTTGTTAACCGACCGTTTACAAAAAATCGGATAGCCGTACGGAATAAGTTCAACGGCAAAAAAAGTGTGTTGTTTTCGGAAGAAGACTGTTTTCGGCTCCACCGCAGACTAAAATCAATCGGTTATTTTCAAAAATCGGGCAAGCAGGCGTATTCATGAAGTGCTACCCGTTTGGTCCCGTCTTGGACATCGGTAACCAGTTCCATATCGAAAATTGAAGCGTTTGAGCGATAGGCTTCAAAATATTCTGAAAATCCGGTCATGCGGCATGAAAAAGAATAGAAATTCGGGCAAGACATATTCATGGGTAATGCCTGATTTCAGCGGGAATATCGATTGTTCAATTCGAGACGAATATCAATGAATGAAATGTCTTATCGGCAGTCAATCTCTTCTCGTCGACAAAATATATTGGAGTCTATACATATATTGGAGCCTATGCCAAAGATCGAAAAACAGTTGGCAAAGGCGATTGATTTCAATTTGTCTATTCAACGTGTGAATATTGATATTCAACTCTATTTGCCTGACGTTTTTTTAAGCCGCGCATTGTTCAATGCGTCGATCAATTGGCGTGTATCGGTTTCATCATCTTGAGGATTTTCAAAAACGACATTATCAAGCTCGACGCCAAAACCTTCAGGCGACATAATGAGCTGGAAATAGGCAGTTACGCCGTCATTCGAGAATTCCATATCGAGAGTAATCGTCGGCGGTGTATCCCAGTCCAGTTCAAAGCTCCCCCCATTTGCGAAACGCAGGGTGTGGGGATAAAAATGCAGTTCGGTCGCCGCGTCGATAATATCACTGATATTGGCGAAATGCTCATCGTGTAGATAAGCAATGAAATCGGCCGGATCGACAAGTTTCAATTCCGGAATAATTCGCGCGACCTGTTTTGCAATCATCATCTCGCGCATTTCATGGACATCATCTTTTTTCATTTTATTTCATAACAGTTTTAGTAGAAGATTAGGGGTTAAGTATTTTTGTCAGTGTATTTTAGTTTTGTCAGTGTAATTTTTGACTGTTAATATAGCGGATCAATTCCGCTACAGCTTGATAGAATTCTTGGGGTATAACCTGGTCGACTTCTACCTGTTTATAAAGTGCACGTGCAAGCGGTATATTTTCTATAACAGGAACGTCGTTCTCGACAGCAATTTCTCTGATGCGAAGAGCCAGAATATCCTGCCCTTTGGCGACAACCACAGGAGCATAATCGGTAGGCGGTTTATAACGCAACGCAACAGAAAAGTGGGTAGGGTTGGCAACAACGACCGTGGCTTTCGGAACGTTGGCCATCATCTGGCGACGGATACGGTCACGGGCAAGTGAACGCATACGCGCTTTGACCATCGGATTACCTTCGATTTCCTTTTGCTCGTCCTTGAGTTCCTGTTTTGTCATGCGTAACTGCCGACGCCAACTGAAACGTGACCACGCAAAGTCAAAAGCGGCAATTGCGACAACGGCAACCGAAAATGAAATGAGAAGCTGGGCAACTTCCGAACGTATATATTCCGGCAATGCCGATGCAACCGTTCCCAATGCGTCGGTAAAAACTGTATTGCCTTTGAAAAAGGAAAGATAAACAATCAGACTGACACCAATCAGCTTGGCTAGCGATTTTAAAAATTCAACGAAGCCGCTTTTGCCGAAAATGCGGCTGAAACCGGCAGCCGGTGAAATGCGGGAAAATTGCGGACGTATTCTTTCCCCTACAACACGCGGAACATTTTGAATCATAGAGGCGGCAATGCCGATGAGTGGAATAATAACCAGAATAGGAAGCAAAGCCAGCCCCACATGACCACCGACCAGCAGCAAAAGATGTTTCACATCCTCTGCTCCATTCAATCGCCAGCTTTCGGGTCGCTCGATCCATTGCACAAGGAAATTGGAAAGCTTCGACATTGCAGGAAAAGCGATGAATATAGCAATCATGCTATAACCGACAAGACCTGCAAAGGTTGGCAATTCCCGCGAAAACGGAAGGTTACCTTTTTCTTCCGCTTTGCTTATTTTGTGTTCGGTCGGCTCTTCGGTCTGGCTATCCTTATCCGGTTTGTCTTCAGCCATTTGTTATCATTCTTCAGGTTTTTCTGCTTCTTTGGTGTCGCCTTCAGGTGCTTTTTGGTCACCATCGGGTGCGCCACCTGCGGCTCCATTTGCAGTTTCGTCTGCTGCCAGACTTATTTTTCCTTCACTTGAAAGTTTGATCGCCTGTTGTGCGATTGTTCTGCGGGCATTGGTAATATCGGCTTGCGTTATCATGTCATTCGGCGATTTCAACTCGGCTTCAACCATGCGGCGACTGCGTTGCGACAAGGAACCGAGAATAGTTTCGGTTGTCTCTTTGTCGGCGTTCCGCAAAGCAGTGATAATGACATCTGAAGGTATATCGTCGAAAAGCAACAGACGGGCTCTTGCCGACAAACGCGGAATGTCCTCGAAAACAAAAAGCTTCGATTTGATTTTTTCAAGATCTTCAGGATCAAGGCCGTCAAGGCTTGCAAGCATTTCATCAATTTCGCTTTTATCGAGCTGGTTGAGAATGTTTGCAATTTCACCATAATGCGATTGGTCGGCGGTTTCGTTCTTTTGCATCAGTTCGGGGCGTAAAGCCTTATCCAACAATTCGTCAACAATCGGCATGACCGAGCGTAAATGCAGTGTGCGGAAGATAATATCGCCGCGTTCGGCCATTGTCTGGAGGAGGAGCAGCTTTGCCGCGAGATCGGAAGGAAGTTTTGATACGATATAAGCAATAACTTGCGGATGTTCCTGTGAGAGATGATCCTGCAATTCTTCAGCCGACATTTTGCCCATGATTTCCCATAGGCTTTCCTCCGGAATAGCCGGTGTTGCATTCGGATCAAGTATTTTTGCCGCTTCATCTTCCGGCAAAGTTTCCTGAACAAGATTATCAAAACGTTCACCGGCTTGCGAAAAAGATACGCCTTCTGCGAAAGCATCCTCGAACTGGTGTACCAGAATGTCAAAATCGGCAAGGCTGATGTTGGGTAATGTATGGGCTTGACCACTCAACCGGCGTAAATCATCAGGTGAAAAATGCTTGAGTATTTTTGCAGCCGCCGGTTTTCCCATAGCAACAAGCAACGCGGCAACTTTTTGTTGCCCCGTCAGGCTGTCAATCACAGAGGATGAAGTTTTTCGCGGGCCGGTTGCAGAAACAACAGGCTCTTCATTTCCGGATATTTTTTCCTGTTCTGTTGACGCCATAGCTGTCTTTCAAAGCATTCAAATAGATTATTTGCCGATAATTTCCGTCAAGCTCACCCCGAAACGGGATGAATCATCTTCCATCACGATAACTTCACCACGAGCAATGACACGACCGTTGACAACAATGTCAACCGGATCACCAATTTGTTTATCAAGCGTAATAACCGCGCCGCGTCCGAGATTCATCAAAGTTGCAACAGGCATTGTTGTGCCACCGAGGACGACTTGTACCTCGACAGGAATGCTCATAATCAGATCGGCATTGCCTGCCGGCTCGCTCTGCTGTGCCTGGGTATTGTGCTGCGTGGCCCCCGACGCTCCGAAACCGCCGCCCGCACCAAAATTCGAGCCGGCAGGTTTTTGCGGGTTCGCGCCAAAGCCGCCGGCGGTTCCTGTATGTGCCCCTGCAAATGGAGCTGCCCCGCCAGTCGGGGCATTGGGTTTGAAGCCTCCCCCCGGCATAGCTGTTCCTGCCGGACGTGGCGGCATTGTCGGCTTGGCACCCATTGGTGGTGGAGTCGTTGTCGGTTTTGTATCGTCTGCCATAGTCTCACCGTTTCATTACAGCTATTGCCGGTTCTGATTAAAATTGTACTCTGTTGTCAAGATCTGCTTTATGTACCCTGCGCTGAACAAAAACCGGCAATCCGTTATTCTGCATTGTCTGCGGCGTTGCAGAACGGGTAGGGGCGGAATTTGCTGTCGGGCCATGCGCCTGTGCCGTCAATATACCGCGCAGACGATTAAAATCTCCTTGCAACTGGTTGCGTATGGTTTCCATATGGGCGACAGAACGGTCAACTTCCCTGCGAATGCGTGACGATTCGGTAATACGCGCATCAAGCTTTTTATTCTCATCCCGAAAATCCTGATGTTCTTCACGCAATGCTTTGACTGCGCGATCGAGACTTGATGTTGCAGCATGAACCTGTTCGGCCAATTGCCGTCCCAGACGGATTGTACTGGCCAGTTTGCGCGCGGTAATGACAAACACACCAACGGATGTCATTGCAAGAACGGCGCCAATAATATTAACTATGAACCAGTTCATCATACATTTCCTCTTCTTCATCAATCGGGTCGGTAACCCGTACAGAAAAATTTGACCCCACTTTGCCCAGAGAACATTTGTAAAGGGGTTTGTCTCCGCTGCGCATTCTTACCTGCTTGACTGCATTGGCAGGAAGCGGAAGGACTTGCCCGACTTCTATATGCATCAATTCATTCAACGTCATAGACCCTTGAATGATGTAAGCTTCAATGCCGACATGGGCGCGGCTGACTTCCTGACGCAAGCGTTTCGCCCATAACGGGTCTGTCCGCGTCGAAGGCGCCCTCAATATTCTGGTGACTGCTTCCTGTATCGGACGATGGCAGCTTCTGGGCATAAGCAGATTGAGTGTTGTTTCAACTTCACCCGATTTCACCGATAACAGGCACGAGAACATCCGCAATTGTTCAAAGTCTTCAATATCGAACTCTTGTGCATTGGTCGTCTCTTTGAAATTGAAGAGTGTACCATCACCATTTCCGAAAACATCATCCATTGCTGCGGATAAGGCTTGCGCCAATGTTTCGCCTGTTTTTGTCTCGACAGGACTGAAAGGCCGCCCATTGCGGTTAAGAATCGCCGGTTCGGGTGCTCCGAAGAAAGCATCCGTTACAACGCTTACCAGATTTGCATCCAGAACAAACAACACGTCACCACCCCAACGGTCGGCTTCGAACCTGACAACCAGCGTATCTCCGGTTATAATTTTCGGGAGTGCGTCGGCTTTCAAAGTGTCGAGCGATTTAACTTCTATAGTGAAAGTAGCAGACGTATATTGCGCCAACCTTGCGCATAAATTTGTTGCCGCATCTCCGAACACATGCTGGAAAGACTGGAGATCGTCACCGGATATTCCGGCGGCACGCAAAATATGCTCGGCCAGAACATCTTTCTTTTTTTCTTCTACCGATTCTGATGGCGCAGCGCTATTTTCTGCCTCAGGCGCGGCCTGGCTTTTTGCTCCGGCAGTTTGCGTTGTTTTATCAGTGGTTGCTTCCGACATATTTTATGCAGCCTCTTTTGTTGCCGGTTGACCGGAGATCGCTTCTTGTTCAACCACATCTATTGTCGGACGATCTTTTGCCGAAATTGTTTTTCGCCCGTATTCCAAAGCAATTTGTGGCATTGCACCATTCATATAAGCCAGCAAAGTCTGCTTGATTACCGTGTAAATTCGGGTTTTCTTGCCGCGAACAAGTTTGATTTTAGAGGCTATCGGAGCAAATACGGCATAAGCAAAGAAAATACCACCGAATGTACCGACCAAAGCCGCCCCGATATAATGGCCTAAAACTTCCGGAGATTCGTTAAGGTGTCCCATTGCTTTGACCACACCGAGAACGGCGGCAACAATACCTAGTGCAGGCAGCGCATCGGCAACTGTTTGCAAAGACGAAGCCGACTTTAATGCATCTTGTGAAATCGTGTGGATTTCCTCGTCCATCAGTGCTTCGATTTCAAAAGGCCGTGCATTGCCGACAAGAATAAGGCGGCAATAATCGCAAATAAAATTGGTGATCGAGTCATCTTTCAATATTGTCGGATATTGCTGGAATATCGACGATTCCTTGGGATTGTCGAAGTGGCCTTCAACTTCCGAACGTGACTTGGAACGCATTTCGCGCATCAATGCATAGAGAAGGCCGAGTAATGAAAGATAGTCCTTTTGTTTCGGGACAGCTTCTTTCATTGCTTCCAATGTGGCTTTGATCGTATCTTTGATGACCGAGAATGGATTGGCAATGATAAACGTGCCAAATGCGGCGCCCAAGATAATGACAAATTCCCAAGGCTGCATAAGAACAGATACATGCCCCCCCATTGCCATGAAGCTTCCGAGGATACAGCCAAGTGCAATTGCTAGTCCTAGAATAACACCCAACGCAAACGCTCCTATCTTTTAAGTCAACGAATGTATAGAATAGCTGCCTTGTGTGAAGCTTGCCATAATAAAATCTATCATTCAGCCCCGATATTATCGCATGATTCTTGCCAGAACGCTAAAAAACAGCCATTTCTAATATTATATTATAATAATAAAGACTGTTATGGTATAATCATTAACAGAGATAGTAGTGATAACAAACTGTCAGTTTTGTTTGTAACGGCGAGTTCAGCTTCGGGCAAGTTTCATCCGTTACACAAGAAATTACTGAGGAAAGGTAATCCTATGATTGGCACTTACGTCAGCTATAGAAGTACGATAGATAATATGTCAAAGACGCTTGACAGGGTTATGAATGAACCTGCGGTCAAACGGGAAACAGACTATTATACTCAGAACATCAAAAGTGTGAACGATGTTGATGATTTCTTTCGCGATCAACGGCTGTACAACTATGCGATGAAGGCTTACGGCCTTGAAGATATGATCTATGCCAAGGGCATGATGCGCAAGGTTTTAACCGATCCCGATTATGCGACTAGGCTTACAGACAAGCGCTATCAACAATTCGCTGCTGCGTTCAACTTCAACAAATACGGTGATAAGGCTACTTCCCAGGACAGTGCAACAAAAGCTACAGTCAATAAATACATGCAGCAGACGTTGGAAGTCGAATTAGGTAACCAGAATGAAGGTGCGCGTCTTGCACTTTATTTTACGCGTACGATTGGCAGCATGGCAAAAAATGGCAGCTTGTCAGAAGATGGATGGGCTTATCAGATCATTGCGGATAAAGCACTTGCAGAGGTTGTTTACACAGCTCTTGATATTCCCGACAGCGTAAGGGGTTCCGATGTCGAAGCGCAGAAACGTCTTCTTGAACAGAAGATGAACTTTGATGATCTGGCTGACGGGACAAAATTGGAAAAATTCATCGGCCGGTTTTCTGCCATGTATGATGCCAAGAACCAGCCGCAGGTCAGTCCTGCATTAACACTTCTGCAAAGCACAGGATCAGGTGGCTCATTCGGATTTTCGAATGCGTCGATGATTGCAATGCAGTCGCTCAAACCGGGCGGCAATTGATCTTATAGCTTTTGCTTTGATCTTTTGTCCGCTCTATTGGAAGCCAGACGGCTTGAAACTGTCTGGGCAAGAAAGGACAAAGATTGATGCAAAATCCGGTCTATGTCGGTGTTTCCGGGCAAATCAGTTTAGAAAAGCGCATGGAAACCATTGCGCGGAATATGGCTAATGTGAACACACCGGGGTTTCGCTCGGAAGAGATGAAGTTTGAATCTCTTGTTTCTCCCGTTGCCCGTGACAATAATCAGAATGTCAATTTCAGTAGCGCCGGCAAATCTTATATTTCAACCAATCGTGGTCCGGTTACACAGACGGGTAACCCTCTGGATGTTGCCGTTAACGGAGATTCCTATTTTTCGCTACAAACGCCTAACGGTCAGGTTTATACGCGCGACGGGCGTATGATTATGACACCGGAAGGCGGGCTTGTTTCGGTTCAAGGTTATCCTTTTCTGGATAATGGCGGTGCACCGATACAGATTGATCCTGCTAACGGCGCTCCGCGAATTTCGGCCGATGGTGCAATTTACCAAAACAACCTGCAGGTTGCTGCAATCGGCCTTTATCAATTCCAGCCTGATAGCAAGTTGAGTTACGGCCCGAATGCTTCGGTCGTGCCTGATAAAGCCCCCATACCCATGCAGGGAGACGCTGCAAACGGCGTCGTACAAGGCTTTCTGGAAAATTCCAATGTGAATGGCGTTGTTGAAATGACGCGTCTTATCGAAGTTTCGAGAGCTTTTGAACGGGTCGAAGCAATGATGCGTCAACAAGAAGAAAGAGGCACGCAGGCTATCCAGACTCTCGGCGGTAAAAGTCAGTAACGGATCAATCATCCGCAATCATATAAGATCGGGTTGAAAATTTTATGGAAAACACTGGACAAAAAAGTGGGCAGTTAAGCATTTCCCCAAGCAATGCACTGTCTTTGCTTGTCGCATTTGCCGAACAGGAAAAACGTCAACGCTCGCCTCTGGTAAGTAAAGGTGGAATTGTGAGCGATGTATCACGTGTCGCCGTTGCCGCACGTGGCCTTTCCGATGATGTGTCACTTGGAGATAATGTCCTGATTGATTGCGGGCGTGATATGGCTCGCGGTGAAATCATTCGTGTCAATGAAGACCATGTGCTGATTAAACCTTTTGATGAAACTATTGTTCCGGCACTTAATGCCTCGGTATTTCCGAATGGCCCTCTCACTGTTTCACCTGATAAATCGTGGCGCGGACGTGTTGTTAATGCCTTGGGAGAAGCAATCGACGATCTGGGACCAATTGTAACCGGCGAAAAGAAGATGCCGGTTGAAACCCACGCAGTGCCTGCATTGAAGAGAGCACGTGTCGGTAAAGGATTGCGCACGGGCGTCAAGGTGATCGATATTTTCACGCCCCTCTGTTTTGGCCAGCGTATCGGCATTTTTGCCGGTTCTGGTGTCGGTAAATCGACTTTATTGGCAATGATGACGCAGACAGATGATTTCGATACTGTTGTATTGGCCTTGACCGGCGAGCGTGGTCGTGAAGTGCGCGATATGCTTGATGATACAATGAAGGGAAAATTATCCAAAGTTGTTACCGTCGTTGCAACGGGTGATGAAAGCCCCATGATGCGTCGTCTTGCTCCGGCAATGGCGACAACAATTGCAGAATATTTCTGTTCCTTGGGTGACAATGTATTGTTGATGGTTGACTCGATTACGCGTTACGCTTTGGCTGCTCGCGAGGTTGCGATTGCAGCGGGCGAACCGCCGGTTTCTCGCGGATTTCCGCCAAGTGTGTTTAGTGATTTGCCACGTTTGTTGGAGCGTGCAGGACCGGGTCCCGAAGGAAAAGGGTCGATTACCGGAGTTTATGCGGTTCTGGTTGATGGCGATGACCATAACGACCCGATTGCCGATGCCATTCGTGGTATTCTGGATGGTCACATTGTGCTTGACAGAGCGATCGCTGCGCAAGGCCGTTATCCGGCCATTGATATTCCCGGTTCGATTTCACGTCTTGCTCCCCATAGCTGGACGGCCGAACAGAAAAAGCTCGTAAGAAGTTTGAAAGAAATGATCTCGCGTTATGAAGAGACGCGGGATCTGCGCGCCATGGGGGCTTATCATCCCGGATCGGATCCGGTTCTCGATCAGGCTGTGGTTATGGTGCCGCGAATTTATGCGGCAATGAACCAGTCTCCCGATACGCCGGTTTCCCGTGACCCTTACGATGATCTTGCTAAAGCATTGAGAGCTCAAGCTGCCTAGGATAAGTGCAGGAGAATTCCAGTTATGACAGATATAACAAATTTTGGTTCATCTTTCCCGAACTTTGGCAGCAATGAACGCCAAAGCTTCGGCGGTTTCAGGATGAAAGGCCTTGCAAGCAAAAAACGCGGTGACGATACCGAAAGAGAATTGGCAAAACTTTTGCAGGATCTTGAACACATTGATACCGGCACAGCCACTTCGGGCAATCCGCGCCAGAGTAAAAATCAACATTGGTTATTTTGGCGAAATCCTGATGAAGATGGCGAGACAGACCTTAACCGTAATTCCGGTATTGTCGAGAAACAAAACACCAATTTGTTCAAGAAAGCTGTAGCAGGAATTTCGGCGGCATTTGCGGGAATTCAATCCATCAGCATTGTAAATTCGGTTGCCGGTTCTTCAAGCGGTACGTTTTTCGGAATATTCAATTCGGTCGATTCACTATTGCGTGCTTTCGGCGTGGCCATGGCAATCGGCTGCGGGAGTTTGCCATTTGTGGTCTATGCCTTCCAGATTGGCGGGCAGGGTGGAGCCAATACGTCTGACAGCAAGCCGGCAGTGTCAAGCACTTTCAGACCGCATGACGGGTGGTACAAACGCTCGCGTTTTGAAACAGTCGACAGGGTAGATCCCTATGCTACACGCGATTATGATTCACAAAAAGCAATCATGTCCAACGGTCGTGGCTTGCCCAAGGCTGCCAATCCCGATGAGACGGACGGGAGTTTGAAACCCACCGCACCCGAAGCACAACCTTATGTCGTCAAAGATGTCGTGAACGGAATGGCGATGATCGAATATGGTCAGGGGTATTGGTTTGCAAGACCGGGTAGCAGATTACCTGACGGAAGTTATTATGTAAGAGTTATGAAAGACAGCCAAAGTGGAAAAGTGGCGTTGAAAACGTCGAGAGGGATTGTTCCGGTCGGTCACTAATCGGAATGCTACCGGTGCAATATTTTCAGGCTTGACGGGAGAGGTCATAGAGCTATCAGACAAAAGTGGAGCGACCGAACGTTCGTAGAGTGATCGATTGTTCCGGAATATGAAGACAGAAGTTTCGGATAAGGAACATAGAATGCCGGAGACGTTGGCTTTTTCGGGTTCAAACGGCGTTTCTTGTGTTACCGGTTATTTTGCCGGATTTAACAGTACCGGACATTTGTCGGATTTATATATAATCGGCAAATGGGCGCGGGTTTTTTAATAAAAAAATTGAAAATCGAACAGTTTTTCAACGCCGAAGCCAACAAGAATTGTGATTTTTATTTGTTAACTGATTGATTCAATTTATTTATTTATTGACTTTAAAAAACATTTTCTGACGCAAGTCTCGCGCAAGTTTACGCGCCTATTGTTTATTCTGTTCAATAGAGTATACGACAATGGGTCCGGTAAATCTTTTTGATATAGCAAATAAACAAGCTGACTGGTTGGCAACACGCCAAAAGGTCGTAGCGAGCAATGTTGCGAACGTCAACACACCCGGATACAAATCGCGTGACGTTAAAGACTTCGCTGCAATTCTCAACAATGATACCATGGCGATGACTGTGACAAACAGCAAACACATGGATGTCACGGATAATGGCATGGAAGCCCATGCAATGCGGCCTGAAGATACGATTGAAACCACCCACTCCGGCAATAATGTCAATCTCGAAGAAGAGATGCGCAAAGGTGGCGAAATCGGCCAGCAAATGTCACTCAACACCGTTATCGTAAAAGCCTTTCATCGAATGATGATGGCTACAGTTAAAGGAGGATCGTGATTATGTCTGATCCACTTATAGCAGCAGGACGTGTTGCAACAAGCGGGCTTGCCGCCCAATCCACACGCCTTCGTATAATTGCTGAAAATATGGCCAACGCCAACTCGACCGGCGAAACTGCCGCAGCAAATCCCTATCAACGCAAGACAGTCAGTTTTGAAGCCGCTCTCAATCCCTATGCGGATGCGCAAGGTGTCGAGGTCGCGCGGATTTCGACTGATAAATCGCCTTATATTGTTAAATATGAGCCCGGTCATCCGGCGGCCGATGCCAATGGTTATGTGAAATATCCGAATGTGAATGCAATTGTTGAAATGGCCGATATGCGTGAAGCGAACCGGTCATATGAAGCAAATTTACAAGTTATTCGTCAGGCCAGGGATCTTGTATCCCAGACAATTGACCTGTTGAGAGGTTAATAAGTTGAAAACCATAATTTTAAATAAAGATGAAAATCTTTCTAAGCTTGAAGAACAATTGGGTAATAATGAGATCAATATTAAAGGCCAGATTATAAAGATTAGTGATGAAAATAACTATAAAGCTAATCTCGAAGTTATCTGCCGTTCTGCACATTTGCTTGCGGGCGCGCTTAAAATGACGGGGATGTAATAATGATACAGTCGTTAACATCAGCAACAACACGTGCCGCTCTTGAAAGGTTGGGGCAATCACAAGGCGCGAATGCCAGCCAGACAACTTCATTAGACACGCAAGCTACAGGTCAGGCTCAGGGTGTAAAAAGTCCTAGTTTCGATCAGGTACTGGCTGAAGTTAGCGGTGCTGTCGGCAACAATCTTGAAAAGGCTGAAAGCCTTTCAATGCAGAAAATGGAAGGTGGCGACGTGTCGGTGCGTGAAGTTGTCAATTCGGTGATGGATGCCGAACGTTCATTGAATACCGCAATCGCCATTCGGGATAAAATTGTTCAAGCTTATCTCGAAATCAGTCGTATGCAGATTTAACCGGTTGGTCCGGATAACAAATTTGAACCAACCAGAGCAATAAAGGGAAAAGTCCAATGGTTATGAGATCTTTATCAATTGCGGCCACCGGTATGAACGCCCAGCAGACCAATCTTGATGTTATCGCAAACAACATTGCTAACATCAATACAACAGGTTACAAACGTTCCCGTGCCGAATTCAGCGATCTTATGTACACGACCGATCGCGCCGTTGGCGTTCCGAACATGATGAACGAAGCGACAATTCCTGAAGGTGCCATTGTCGGTCTTGGTGTTCGCACGGCTGCCGTTCGCAAAAACAATATGCAAGGTTCGTTTGTCCAGACATCCAACTCGCTGGATTTGGCAATCCGTGGCCGTGGTTATTTTGAAATTCAGGATCCGAATGGCAATACGTTTTATACCCGTTCGGGTGCATTCAATCTGAATGAAAACGGGCAAGTTGTTACTCTGGATGGTAATCTTGTCCAGCCGGTCATTACCGTTCCGAACGAAATCGGTAAAAACGGCATTATTACCGTGAGCGCCGATGGACGGGTGACCTACCAGCCGGATGCCGATGCTGCGCCTGTTGAAGCAGGTCGTCTCAATATGATCAATTTCACCAATGAAGCAGGTCTTGAAGCGGTTGGTGATAACCTGTTTCGTGAAACACAGGCATCGGGCGCACCGATTGCCGGTAACCCCGGTGAAGAAAATTACGGGTCAATCATGCAAGGCTATCTCGAAGCTTCCAACGTTGATCCGGTGAAAGAAATTACCGAATTGATAGCTGCCCAGCGCGCTTATGAAATGAATTCCAAAGTCATACAGGCGGCAGATGAAATGTCGGCAGTTGTATCGAAGAATTTAAGGTAATTTAAAATGAAAAAGCTTTCTCTCCTTATTGCTGGTTTATTGTTGTCGACCGCGTCGATAACGCAAGCTTATGCGGATAGGATAGGCTTTCTCGTTCCGACCACAACGGTTTATGCAGGACAACCGGTAAGCAATGTCGGTCTCAGCGAAAGAATGTTTTACATCAAAGTTGATGCCGCACCGTTATATGTAACAGATGTCAAGCAGGCTTTGAACAAAGTGGCCAAACGGACATTGCCGGCAGGCCGGCCGATTTCCTTGTCAGCTCTGGGCGATCCGGTATTGGTCGAACGTGGTCAAAATACAAAACTGGTTTTCAATGCCGGAGACCTCGTCATTACTGCATCGGGCGTTTCTATGGAACCAGGTAGTGCAGGCGATTTTATCAAGGTTCGCAATGTCGATTCCGGTCGTATTGTGAGCGGTACGGTCTTATCTGACGGTAGCGTCAGGGTAGGTGGGCAATGATTGGTCGTTCGTTTGGGATTGGTCGTTCGTTTGGGATTGGTCGTTCGTTAAAGATTGGTCGTTCGTTAGGACTTGTCGCGGCTTTATTGATGGGGGTTATGCCCGCATTTGCCGATGAAGGTGGCCGCAATGTACGCCATTTCAATTCCGAAGCGGCCTCTGATGCATCATGGCTCGGGTCGGGTGGTGATCCGGCAAAGATGCGCTATTCCGATCTTTCACGCCCCGGTGTTGTTGCCAGACTGAAAGATATTGCAGAAATTCAGGGTGTTCGTGAAAACCAGCTCGTCGGCTATGGTCTCGTTATCGGTCTTAACGGTACAGGCGACTCGCTACGTAATTCACCTTTCACCGAACAATCTTTGCGTGCCATGTTGGACAATCTGGGCATTAGCCCGCCAGCCGGTGCTTCGCGTGCAAACAATATTGCCGCTGTTATCGTTACGGCCGATATTCCACCATTTGCAACGCCCGGTTCAAGAATTGACGTAAGCGTTTCCTCGCTTGGTGATGCCAAGTCCTTACAAGGCGGTACACTGGTTATGACACCGCTTCTCGGTGCCGATGGCGAAACTTATGCTGTTGCACAAGGTAATATGATTATTTCCGGTTTTGCTGCACAAGGAGCTGCCGAGAGCGTAACACAGGGTGTTCCGACTTCAGGTCGTATTCCGAATGGCGCGCTGGTCGAACGCAAAGTCGAAGGAAACTTCAACCGCGATGCCGATATTGTTCTGGAATTGCATAATCCGGATTTTTCAACCGCTATTCGTGTTGCCGATCTTGTCAATGTTTTTGCCAATAAACGCTATCATCAAAGTGTTGCCAAAGAACGCGATGCAAAAACGGTCGTTTTGAAAAAACCCGCCAGCATTTCGGCAGCCCGTTTCATTGCAGAAATCGAGGGGCTTCCCATTCCGACAGACGAAGTTGCCCGCGTTGTCGTTGATGAACGCACCGGCACAGTTGTCATCGGCGAAAAGGTTCGTGTCTCGCGCGTTGCAATTTCTCACGGCAGTTTGACAGTTCGTGTTACCGAAACGCCTTATGCTTCACAACCTGAACCCTTCAGTGAAACGGGAGACACTGTTGTCCTGCCACAAACGGCAGTCGACGCAAATGAGCAAACCTCCAATATCGGTATTCTTGGTGGAACCGATCTTGATAATCTCGTCAAAGGGTTAAACCAGATTGGCGTTAAGCCCACCGGTATCATTGCTATCCTTCAGGCGATAAAAACATCTGGTGCACTTCATGCGGAGCTTGTGGTTCAATGATGAGATCGCGGCGTAAAGTTCTGGCAGTTCTGGGTTTGGTTCCGTTTTTCGGGCTTGTTAACACTGCTCTTGCACAGAAGGCGGGCAATACAGCCACTCAAAATAAATCTGCAACAGTTCCTTCAGCCCCGTCGGCACAGCGCACACTTCCCTCTGCCAATGCCTCGCAGGATGAAATTGAAAAATTTTGCGGTAACATTGATAGTCAGGCGGCGGATGCCCGTTTTGAATTGCAAAGCCAGCAATTGCAACAATTACGCACGCAAATTGATGATCGTATAAAAGTTCTGGAAGAAAAACGTCAGGAATATGAGAACTGGCTGAATAAACGGAACGAGTTTTTGGCCAAAGCACAGGATTCGCTGGTCAATATTATTTCCAAAATGCGTCCGGATGCGGCAGCCGCCCAATTGGCGCTGGTTGATGATTTTGCTGCTGCTGCCATTATGCTGAAACTGACGCCGCGTGTTTCGAGCGCCATTATGAATGAATTGCCACCGGAAAAGTCGGCAAATTTGACCAAGGTTCTGGTCAGTGCACAAAAATTACCGCCGGAAAACAAACCGGCACCCAAGGCTGTAAAAGCAGGCCAATGATGAAAGTTGAACAAATGAAAAAACTTTTAGACACCCGTAAATCAAGAGTCGCGCTTATCAGTGTCGTTCTGGCAACGGTTGCGCTTTCTGGCTGTTCTTACAATACAAAGGATTTCAACTCGGTGCCTGATTTTTCGCCGGTTCGGGCAGATCTCGGTTATGCACCGTCAATGAATCCGGATATTTACCCGACCAAGCCGAAAGAAAGCAAATATTCGCTTTACCGCTCTTCGTCGAACAGCTTTTATCGTGACCCTCGCGCCATGAAACCCGGTGATGTGCTCACTGTGCTGATTTTGATTAATGACCGCGCAAACATGAACAACAAAAGCGATCTGAAACGTGATGCCAATGGCAAATATACGTTGGGAGCAACCTATCCGCTTATCGGCAAGAATAGCGGTAGTGTGAACGGTGATTCCACCGCCCACTCGAAGGGTGATGCAAAAGTTGAACGTAAGGAAGACATCAAACTATCGGTTGCCGCCGTTGTCACAGATGTCTTGCCAAATGGTAATCTCGTTATCAACGGTTCACAGGAAGTTCGTGTCAACTACGAATTGCGTGTTCTCAATGTTGCCGGTGTGGTTCGTCCGCGTGATATTACCGGTAACAATACGATCGAATATGATAAAATTGCCGAAGCCCGTATTTCCTACGGCGGGCGCGGTCGTATGAGTGAAATTCAACAGCCGCCTTATGGACAACAGATTTTGAACCAGATCTCTCCGTTCTGATAGGATTGACCGGATATTCGGGCAGGGAGTTCGGTTTTAAACCGGCTTCCTGCCTTTATTATCCGCGATAAAGTCTTGAAAGCATGGTGCTTTAAGGTTTATTCATGTATTTCCGGTTAGGATAATAAACTATAGTTAAAGTGCAAATGCCTTTTAATTTTTAACCCAAGAGGTTTTTATGGCTGGCGAACCTGCAAAAGGCGACGGAAAAGAGAAGAAAGACAGTGGTGTCAAAACGCTGCTTGTTGCCGGTATTATTTTGACTTTGGTCGCAGCAGGCGGCGGCTGGTTTTTGGGAACACAGATCGGCAAAGAAATTGCTCCCCCTCCCGTCGAACAAAAAAATGAAGCGGAAAAAACGGCAGATACAATCGCTTCAAATAGCAGTGTTACAGTTTTAAATCCTATTCTTACCAATATGGCAGCACCGAACAATGCATGGATTCGTGTGGAATGTTCGCTTGTATCCCAGCCGGGCGAAGTGTTGTCGCCATCCGTCGCGGCGGAAATTTCCAACGATTTTCTGGCATTTCTGAGAAACAGTACGATTGCCCAGATCAAGGGTGCTTCGGGGCTTATGAATCTGCGTGAAGATCTTGTTGAAAGAGCACGTACGCGTTCAAAAGGCAAAGTCACCAATGTGCTGATTTCCAGTTTGGTGGTCGAGCAATGAAACGCCTTTTTCTGTTCAGTCTTGTTATAGTCATGATCGGCATTGGTTCGGCCTATGCCCAGGAAGCAAGCACTGCGGCTTCACAAGGGGCGGCCGCCAATTCTCTTTCAAACCTGTTGCCTCAGGCGGGTACGTCGATGAGCGGACGCATTGTCCAACTGTTCGGATTGTTGACGGTTTTATCTGTTGCACCGGGCTTGCTCATAATGGTTACGAGCTTTACCCGCTTTGCCATTGCTTTTTCACTCTTGCGTTCCGGCCTCGGTTTGCAAACAGCGCCTTCCAATCTGGTCATGATCTCGCTTGCTTTGTTCATGACATTTTATGTTATGGCACCAACCTTCAATCAGGCTTGGACCGGTGGTGTGCAACCGCTCATGAATAACCAGATCAATGAGCAGCAAGCGGCAGAACGCATTGGACAACCGTTTCGCGAGTTCATGCTTAGTCAGGTGCGGGAAAAGGACCTTGATCTTTTTGTCGACCTCGCAGACCCTTCATTTCAGGTGGGGTCGGGAGAACAGGTCGATTACCGTGTTCTGGTGCCCGCTTTTATGATTTCCGAATTGCGGCGTGGTTTCGAGATCGGTTTTCTCATTGTCTTGCCATTTCTGGTTATCGACCTCGTCGTTGCAACTTTGACAATGTCTATGGGTATGATGATGTTGCCGCCAACCGTCATATCATTGCCTTTTAAAATTCTTTTTTTCGTTTTGATTGACGGTTGGAATTTGCTTGTAGGAAGCCTTATCCGCTCTTTTAGCTGAATGAAATTGCCTCGAAAGGCGATTTTTAAAAAAAAATTTCCAAAAAGGTCTTTATTTTTATTGCTAAGCCGACTAAATACAAGGTGTGACAGGTTAGTGAGGTATTTGAAAGAATACCGGTAAAGCTAATAGGCATGAAGCCGCTCTGTCACCCGCTGGTTGGCCAGCATGTCCCTATTAAAATCTAATCCGAAGGGACAATTATTATGGGTACAAGTCTACTTACCAACCAATCCGCTATGAATGCTTTGCAAACACTGCGTTCCATTGGTGATAGTATGGACATAACGCAGCGCCGTGTTTCAACGGGCTTGCGTATTAACGAAGCATCCGACAACACCGCTTATTGGTCAATTTCATCCATGATGAAATCCGACCGTAATGCATTAAGTTCTGTTTCCGATGCGATGGCTTTGGGTAAAAGCCAGATTGATGTTGCTAACGCAACCATTGATAAATCGAAAGATTATCTTGATAACATCCAGAAATCCTTGACCACCGCCTATGAAAAAGGTTCAGGCGATGTTGCAAAGATTCAGGCTGATATCAAAGCCAATATGAATGATATTCAGTCCGCTGTTTATTCGGCATCTTTGGCTGAAAAGAACATTCTTGGTAATGGTGGCGAGTCAGTCCGTATCGCCGGTTCCTATCGTCGTGAAGGCTCGAATGTCTATGTCGATATGATCGACGTTGGCGGTGCCGACCTTAACTTTGCAACTAAAAACGCCGATGGCACATTCGATTTGACCAAAGGCGTCTTGAAAGACGTTTTCGGGAAAGCAGAAACTGCACCGGATTTTGCGAAATTGGACGATGATCTTCAAAAAGCTCAGGCTGATCTTGCAGCAAAAGGTGATACTGCCACTGACGATGATAGGAAAAATGTAACAGCGGCTCAAGACGCCATTACTAAGGCTGCCAAGGATATGACCGTTCAGGATTTTGTTGATGCCGATTTCAGTAAAGTTTCGTCGGCAACGATGGAACAGGTTCTGAAAACTGTTCAGAGCAAAGTCACGAATGCAACGTCTAATGTTGTTACTGCCGGTGCAGCTCTTGGTGCTGCGAAAGCTCAGGTTACAGGCCAGATCGACTATGTCAGCAAGTTGATGGATGCCGTTGATAAAGGTGTCGGTTCACTGGTTGATGCCGATATGAATGCAGAATCTGCCCGCCTTGCTTCTTTGCAGGTTCAACAGCAATTGGGCATTCAGGCTTTGTCGATTGCCAACCAGAACAGCCAGAACATCTTGTCGCTGTTCCGTCAATAATAGCAATCATGCTCTTCCGGTTGCAAATGCAACCGGAGTTGCTCTATCAATTTAAAAAGGCCGCGTTTCCGACGCGGCCTTTTTTTATGTGAAATTCTGATTGTTATTGCAGCGTATAGAGCCAATCAAAACATAAGCCGACTAACTATAGTTTTAGATAAAGTTTAAAAAATATCAATAAAAACATAAAGATAAGCGTATGTAGAAAATAAAAATAAGGTTTATATTATTTTTATAAAAATATATTTACAATTAATTAAATATAACGTATATATAAGTTGTGACAGGTTAGTAAGGTATTGAAAAGAATACCGGTAAAACTGGCAGGCATGAAGCCGCTCTGTCACCCGCTGGTTGGCCAGCATGTCCCGATTAAAATCTAATCCGAAGGGACAATTATTATGGGTACAAGTCTACTTACCAACCAATCCGCCATGAATGCTTTGCAAACGCTGCGTTCAATTGGCGATAATATGGACACAACGCAGCGCCGTGTTTCAACGGGCTTGCGTATTAACGAAGCATCCGACAACACCGCTTATTGGTCAATTTCATCCATGATGAAGTCCGACCGTAATGCATTAAGTTCTGTTTCCGATGCGATGGCTTTGGGTAAAAGCCAGATTGATGTTGCTAATGCAACCATTGATAAATCGAAAGAATATCTTGATAAAATCCAGAAATCTTTGACCACGGCTTATCAAAAAGGGTCAGGCGACATTAAAAAGATTCAGGCTGATATCAAAGCCAATATGAATGATATCGAGTCCGCTGTTTATTCGGCATCTTTGGCTGAAAAGAACATTCTTGGTAACAATGGTGAGTCAGTCCGTATTGCCGGTTCTTATCGTCGTGAAGGCTCGGCTGTTTATGTTGATATGATCGACGTTGGCGGTGCCGACCTTAACTTTGCCAAAAAGACCACTGATGGTAAATTCGATTTGACCAAAGGTGTTTTGGAAACTGTTTTTGCAAAAGACATAAACACAGACGATACTAAAAAGATTAGTGCTATACTCGCCAGGATTAATAAAGCAGATGCAACTGCAGGCGATATATCTAGTGCAGAATCAGATTTGATTACCAATGCCGGAGATATGACTGTTAAAGATTTTGTTGAAGCCGATTTCAGTAAAGTTTCCGCGCCAACAATGGAAGTACTTTTGAAAGCTGTTCAGGGCAAAGTCACGACTGCAACATCTAATGTTACTACTGCCGGTGCAACACTCGGTGCTGCAAAAGCTCAGGTTACAGGCCAGATCGACTATGTCAGCAAGTTGATGGATGCCGTTGATAAAGGTGTCGGTTCACTGGTTGATGCCGATATGAATGCAGAATCTGCCCGCCTTGCTTCTTTACAGGTTCAACAGCAATTGGGCATTCAGGCTTTGTCGATTGCCAACCAGAACAGCCAGAACATCTTGTCGCTGTTCCGTCAATAATAGCAATCATGCTCTTCCGGTTGCAAATGCAACCGGAGTTGCTCCATTGATTAGAAAGGCCGCGTTTCCGACGCGGCCTTTTCTTTTGCACTATATTTTTCTTCTCTTTTGTTGAATAAATAGTTATTCTTGAAAAGAATATAACAATATCTATTGTAAAAACGTTAATAAAAACAATAATGTAATGGTTATACAACTGATTTTGAGTGCGGTATTGTTTTTAATAATAAAATAGTATTTACAACTAATAATATATATATTATATATAGGTTGTGACAGGTTAGGGGGTAAAGAAAAACCTGAAAGTCTAATAGGCATGATGCCGCTCTGTCACCCGCTGGTTGGCCAGCATGTTCCCGTTAAACTTGTGATCCGAAGGAACAATTATTATGGGTACAAGTCTACTTACCAACCAATCCGCCATGAATGCTTTGCAAACTCTGCGTTCCATTGGTGATAATATGGACACAACGCAGCGCCGTGTTTCAACGGGCTTGCGTATTAACGAAGCATCCGACAACACCGCTTATTGGTCAATTTCATCCATGATGAAATCCGACCGTAATGCATTAAGTTCTGTTTCCGATGCGATGGCTTTGGGTAAAAGCCAGATTGATGTTGCTAATGCAACGATTGATAAATCGAAAGAATATCTTGATAACATCCAGAAATCTTTAACTTCGGCTTATCAAAAAGGGCCGGGCGACATCAAAAAGATTCAGGCTGATATCAAAGCCAATATGAATGATATCGAGTCCGCAGTTTATTCGGCATCTTTGGCTGAAAAGAACATTCTTGGTAACAATGGCGAGGCAGTCCGTATTGCCGGTTCTTATCGTCGTGAAGGCACGGCTGTTTATGTTGATATGATCGACGTTGGCGGTGCCGACCTTAACTTTGCCAAAAAGACCACTGATGGTAAATTCGATTTGACCGGCGGCGTCTTGCAACTTGTTTTTGCACAAGACATAAATACAGATCAGAAGATTAGTGATTTAGTCTCTAATGTTAATAATGCGACAGATGACGCAACACGAAATACAGCAGAAGGTAAACTGGCTGCCGCTGCCACGTATATGACTGTTAAAGATTTTGTTGAAGCCGATTTAAGCAAGGTTTCCGCGAAAACAATGGAAGCACTTTTGAAAGGTGTTCAGGGTAACGTTACAAAAGCAACGTCTAATGTTACTACTGCCGGTGCAACACTCGGTGCTGCAAAAGCTCAGGTTACAGGCCAGATTGATTATGTCAGCAAGTTGATGGATGCCGTTGATAAAGGTGTTGGTTCACTGGTTGATGCCGATATGAATGCAGAATCTGCCCGCCTTGCTTCTTTGCAGGTTCAACAGCAATTGGGCATTCAGGCTTTGTCGATTGCCAACCAGAACAGCCAGAACATCTTGTCGCTGTTCCGTCAATAATAGCAATCATGCTCTTCCGGTTGCAAATGCGACCGGATTTGCTTTATCAATTAGAGAGGCCACGTTTTCGACGCGGCTTTTTTAATTTTGCCCTATATTTTTCTTCTCTTTTGTTGAATAAATAGTTATTCTTGAAAAGAATATAACAATATCTATTGTAAAAACGTTAATAAAAACAATAATGTAATGGTTATACAATTGATTTTTGAGTGAGGTATTGTTTTTAATAATAAAATAGTATTTACAACTAATAATATATATATTATATATAGGTTGTGACAGGTTAGGGGGTAAAGAAAAACCTGAAAGTCTAATAGGCATGATGCCGCTCTGTCACCCGCTGGTTGGCCAGCATGTTCCCGTTAAACTTGTGATCCGAAAGGACAATTATTATGGGTACAAGTCTACTTACCAACCAATCCGCCATGAATGCTTTGCAAACTCTACGTTCCATTGGTGATAATATGGACACAACGCAGCGCCGTGTTTCAACGGGCTTGCGCATTAACGAAGCATCCGACAACACCGCTTATTGGTCAATTTCATCCATGATGAAATCCGACCGTAGTGCATTAAGTTCTGTTTCCGATGCGATGGCTTTGGGTAAAAGCCAGATTGATGTTGCTAATGCAACCATTGATAAATCGAAAGAATATCTTGATAACATCCAGAAATCTTTAACTTCGGCTTATCAAAAAGGACCAGGCGACATCCAAAAGATTCAGGCTGATATCAAAGCCAATATGAATGATATCGAGTCCGCTGTTTATTCGGCATCTTTGGCTGAAAAGAATATTCTCGGTAATAATGGTGAGTCAGTCCGTATTGCCGGTTCCTATCGTCGTGAAGGCACGGCTGTTTATGTTGATATGATCGACGTTGGCGGTAAAGAACTCAACTTTGCAACCAAGGGCGCTAACGGCACATTCGATTTGAGCCAAGGCCAACTGAAGGACATTTTCGGAAAAACCACCCCGGCTGATGGCACTGACCCCAACGGCAAACCCAAAGGTCCTATTGATGTAAAAACCCTCAACGATAATATTGCAACACTGAATTCGTCGAGTGCTACAGCCGATCAAAAAAAAGAAGCCGAAGGTAAAATTAACGGAATCATTAGCAAAATAACAGTTAGCGACTTCGTAAACACAGATCTTTCGTCTGTGGATGCAAATACGATGGAGCGCATCCTGAAGGCCGTTCAGGGCAAAGTCACAAGTGCCACGTCTAATGTTACTACTGCCGGTGCAACACTCGGTGCTGCGAAAGCTCAGGTTACAGGCCAGATCGACTATGTCAGCAAGTTGATGGATGCCGTTGATAAAGGTGTCGGTTCACTGGTTGATGCCGATATGAATGCAGAATCTGCCCGCCTTGCTTCTTTGCAGGTTCAACAGCAATTGGGCATTCAGGCTTTGTCGATTGCAAACCAGAACAGCCAGAACATCTTGTCGCTGTTCCGTCAATAATAGCAATCATGCTTTTCCGGTTGCAAATGCGACCGGAATTGCTTCATTGATTAGAAAGGCCACGTTTTCGACGCGGCCTTTTTTAATTTTGCCTTATATTTTTCTGCCCTTTTGTTGAATAAATAGTTATTATTGAAAAGGATATAACAATATCTATTGTAAAAAACGTTAATAAAAAAATAACGTAATGGTTAAATAATTGATCTTGATGGGCGGTATTTTTATTAATAATAAAATATTATTTATAACTAATAATATAGATATTACATATAAGTTGTGATAGGTTAGGGGTAAAAAAACTGAAAGTCTAATAGGCATGATGCCGCTCTTCCACCCGCTGGTTGGCCAGCATGTTCCCGTTAAACTTGTGATCCGAAGGAACAATTATTATGGGTACAAGTCTACTTACCAACCAATCCGCCATGAATGCTTTGCAAACACTGCGTTCCATTGGTGATAGTATGGACAAAACGCAGCGCCGTGTTTCAACGGGCTTGCGTATTAATGAAGCATCCGACAACACCGCTTATTGGTCAATTTCATCCATGATGAAATCCGACCGTAGTGCATTAAGTTCTGTTTCCGATGCGATGGCTTTGGGTAAAAGCCAGATTGATGTTGCTAACGCAACCATTGATAAATCGAAAGAATATCTTGATAACATCCAGAAATCTTTAACTTCGGCTTATCAAAAAGGACCAGGCGACATCAAGAAGATTCAGGCTGATATAAAAGCCAATATGAATGATATCGAGTCCGCTGTTTATTCGGCATCTTTGGCTGAAAAGAACATTCTTGGTAACAATGGCGAGGCAGTCCGTATTGCCGGTTCTTACCGTCGTGAAGGTTCGGCTGTTTATGTTGATATGATCGACGTTGGCGGTGCCGACCTTAACTTTGCCAAAAAGACCACTGATGGTAAATTCGATTTGACCGGCGGCGTCTTGAAACTTGTTTTTGCAAAAGACATAGACAAAGTGTATACGATTAGTGGTTTAGTCAATGCGGTTAATTATGCGGCAAATGAAACAACAAAAGCTAATGCAGAACGTGGCTTGGCTGCCGCTGCCACGTATATGACTGTTAAAGATTTTGTTGAAGCCGATTTAAGCAAGGTTTCCGCGAAAACAATGGAAGCACTTTTGAAAGGTGTTCAGGGTAACGTTACAAAAGCAACGTCTAATGTTACTACTGCCGGTGCAACACTTGGTGCTGCAAAGGCACAGGTTACAGGCCAGATCGACTATGTCAGCAAGTTGATGGATGCTGTTGATAAAGGTGTCGGTTCACTGGTTGATGCCGATATGAATGCAGAATCTGCCCGCCTTGCTTCTTTGCAGGTTCAACAGCAATTGGGCATTCAGGCTTTGTCGATTGCCAACCAGAACAGCCAGAACATCTTGTCGCTGTTCCGTCAATAATAGCAATCATGCTCTTCCGGTTGCAAATGCAACCGGAATTGCTTCATTGATTAGAAAGGCCGCGTTTTCGACGCGGCCTTTTTTATGTGAAATTCTGATTGTTATTGCAGCGTATAGAGCCAATCAAAAACATAAGCCGACTAACTATAGTTTTAGATAAAGTTTAAAAAATATCAATAAAAACAAAACAATGAATTTAATAACGGGGTGGTCATAGACGAGATATTGAAATATTTTAAAAATATATTTACAATTAATTAAATATAACTTATATATAAGTCGTGACAGGTTAGTGAGGTATTTGAAAGAATACCGGTAAAGCTAATAGGCATGAAGCCGCTCTGTCACCCGCTGGTTGGCCAGCATGTCCCTGTAAAATTCTAATCCGAAGGGACAATTATTATGGGTACAAGTCTACTTACCAACCAATCCGCCATGAATGCTTTGCAAACTCTGCGTTCCATTGGCGATAATATGGACACAACGCAGCGCCGTGTTTCAACGGGCTTGCGTATTAACGAAGCATCCGACAACACCGCTTATTGGTCAATTTCATCCATGATGAAATCCGACCGTAGTGCATTAAGTTCTGTTTCCGATGCGATGGCTTTGGGTAAAAGCCAGATTGATGTTGCTAACGCAACCATTGATAAATCGAAAGAATATCTTGACAACATCCAGAAATCTTTAACCTCGGCTTATCAAAAAGGGCCAGGCGACATCAAAAAGATTCAGGCTGATATCAAAGCCAATATGAATGATATCGAGTCCGCAGTTTATTCCGCATCTTTGGCTGAAAAGAACATTCTTGGTAATAATGGTGAGTCAGTCCGTATTGCCGGTTCCTATCGTCGTGAAGGCACGGCTGTTTATGTTGATATGATCGACGTTGGCGGTAAAGAACTCAACTTTGCAACCAAGGGTGCTAACGGCACATTCGATTTGAGCCAAGGCCAACTGAAGGACATTTTTGGAAAAACCAATAATGGCACAGACGATACTACTCATCAGCCCAAACCTGCTATTGATGTGGGAGCTCTCAAGAAAGCAATTGGAGATTATAAAGCAGAGGTAGAAAAAGCAAAGACTGATAACACTGCGAAACCTGCGGATAAATTAGCAGAGGTTACGAAGATCACTGAAAAAATAACGGTTAGTGACTTCGTAAACACAGATCTTTCGTCTGCGGATGCGGAAACGATGGAGTACATCCTGAAAGCTGTTCAGGGCAAAGTTACGACTGCAACGTCTAATGTTACTACTGCCGGTGCAACACTTGGTGCTGCGAAAGCTCAGGTTACAGGTCAGATCGACTATGTCAGCAAGTTGATGGATGCCGTTGATAAAGGTGTCGGTTCACTGGTTGATGCCGATATGAATGCAGAATCTGCCCGCCTTGCTTCTTTGCAGGTTCAACAGCAATTGGGCATTCAGGCTTTGTCGATTGCCAACCAGAACAGCCAGAACATCTTGTCGCTGTTCCGTCAATAATAGCAATCTCGCTCTTCCGGTTGCATTTGCAACCGGATTTGCTTTATCAATTAAAAAGGCCGCGTGAAGAACGCGGCTTTTTTTTATGGCAAAACATATTCTATCAGCGGTACGCAATTTTACGTAACTATTTTTTTCCGTTAAATAACAACATAAATTGCGCGACCCGATAATCTATCTTCTGTGCAATTTACGTTAATTTGCCGTTATAATTTTCGCCAATTTGCCGGTACAAAAAGAGGCACAACTGGTAATAGCGACAGGCAAGGTTGACGACATTTATCGGGCAACGTTTATTTGTGTAATCATTGCATCGACGTTTTTAAAGGAATAGGGCATAGGAACAGTTTTTTCCAAAGGCGTGGGATAGCGGACATTCGTCTTGGGATCGACATAGTGGGTCAATTTCATGGCGATTGAACAGCGCATAAAATCACCGCTTGGTCCTATAGTACGAGGGTCTGTTAAAGTAATTTTTGCCTTTTGCCCGTCATAATATCCATCCACCCCAATTTGGTAGTTCATCCCGATGACCAATTTGTCATGAAGGGCATCCAATATGTCTTTTGAACTACAGGTCTTTTTTGATCCGCCGCAAGCAATAAGTGGCAGACACAAAGCGGCTGTAAAAAATAAGCGGTACATTGATTATCCTTTTAATTTACAACAATTAGCCATCCCCCGTTGAGACAACATTAAAAATTATGTTGCGGCCTTGTTTACACTTTTATTGATAACTGCTTTACACAGGACAATAAAGTTTATTGATAGCTGTTTTACACAGGACAATAAAATTGCCACGTTGCGGGGATCACGTCAATCCGACCGCAACAATAATATTAACCATAAAGTCGCTTTAGACAAAGTGTGGTTCCGGCGTTTTCCTGTTGTTCATCCTCGCGCAAGCTTCAGCCTCTAAGGTGCAAAGTAAAGTTAGGGATATATCAGCTTTTAAAGTTTATATCCTTGATGAAAACCAACGGGTTTTTACCCAACTTATACGGTAGAGATACATGGATAGAATACTGGCTCTGTTTTCTTCAATTGGCTCGGCCCTCGGCAAATTGGGCGCTAAACGTCTGATAGCTCTGGGGCTGGTCGGAGTTGCACTATTCGGTACGATTCTGTTCTCAAGCTTTTATCTGACCCGTCCGACATACGAGACACTCTATGTCGGGCTTACTCGTGATGACGTGAACCGTATGGGTATGGCATTAGGTGAAGCAGGCATTGCTTTTGATGTCTCTTCCGACGGAACATCTGTTCAAGTGCCCGTAGGGCAAGCAGAAAAAGCACGTATGTTTTTGGCTGAAAAAGGTTTGCCGACATCGAACAATGCCGGCTATGAACTTTTTGATAATATGGGCTCTCTGGGGCTGACTTCTTTTATGCAGGAAATCACCCGTCAACGCGCATTGGAAGGCGAGATTGCACGCACAATCCAAGCTGTGCAGGGTGTCAAAGCGGCGAGAGTTCATATTGTTCTGCCGGATAAAGGTTCTTTCCGTCGTGCCAATCAAAAACCTTCGGCTTCGGTTGTTATTCGCACAGACGGTAATTTTGCCGCTGAATCTGCCCAGTCAATTCGCCAATTGGTGGCTGCTGCCATTCCTTCGTTGGAGGCAAGTTCGGTTACCGTGCTTGATACAAGCGGCAAGCTTTTAGCTTCCGGAACCGACGCGATGAATGGCGCACCGGTCATGATGGCATCTCTCGAACGGCAAGTTGCCGCACAGATTGACGAGAATATCCGTAAACAACTGGCACCTTATCTTGGTATGGATCATTTCCAGACCAGTGTTCAGGTTGCATTGGATACCGATCGTCGCCAGACCAACGAAACGATTTATAATCCCGATTCGCAGGTTGCACGTTCCGTTCGTAGTGTTCGCGATCAGGGGGACAGTCAAAACAACCGGAATAACGGTTCTGTCGGGGTTGAACAGAATATCCCGCAAGAAGAAATTGCCGGTGGTTCGGGTGAAAATTCTTCCGACAAAAAAGACCGTCGTGAAGAGACAACCAATTACGAGATCAACTCGAAAACAATTTCTACTGTAAGCGACGGGTTCAACGTCAAGAAACTGGCTGTTGCTGTTGTCATTGACCGGTCCAGATTGAAACCCAGCGACAAGGACGCACCGGCACCTGCCAACTATGTTGACGATCAGGTCAACCGCATTCGTCAAATGGTTGCGACAGCTTCGGGGCTCGATCCTGATCGTGGTGACATTATTAACGTAACGGCGGTTGATTTCGTCGCGAATGATGACGCAAACATGCAGCCGGTTGCAACACCGATCTGGCAATCATTGTCGAAATATACATCCGGCCTTGTAAACGGTGCAGCTCTTGTCATTGCAGTTTTGCTTATCATGTTTCTTGGTGTACGCCCGCTTATGCGTGAAATGCACGGCAACCAGCTTGCACTTGCCGACAATAATGAAAGTGCTTTGGCAGGACCGGAGAATATGCCTGCTTTGCCGAATGAAGCTAGCAAAAACGAGGGGTTTGATGGTAATATGATACCGGACGAGGACGGGCTACAGGATTTACGTAGCCGTATGCGTGTTCCACCGCAGAACCGGCTTGACCAGATGATTTCAATGGATGAAGACCGTTTTGCAAATGTCTTACGCGAGTGGGTTCAGGAAGATAACGATAAAGGGACACCTGCTCAGGCAGCTTGACCACAAACAAAACCTCAGGTGAAAGATGACAAGCGCAATGAACAATAGCAATACAGAAATGGATAACAAGAAGGCGGCCTCGCTTTCCCATTTTTTGAGTGATTTTGCTCCGCGCCAGATTCCGGATACCGAAGTAGAGGTTCTGCCGATGGATGCGGAAGTTCCGGTTCATGATCCCGAACCGGCAGAAGAAGCCGGTCAGATGGTGGATTTCAACCATGCTGAAAGTGAACCGGCAGATCATTTTGATGAAGCTTCTCTTGTAACCGAGACAAAAGTCAATGCTGAAGAGCTGAGAAAACAAGCGGTTGACGAAGCGGTAGAAAAAACAAAAGCCGAACTGGAAGCAAAATTTGCAGAAGAAAAAGCTTCTCTTATTGCCAGTCATGAAAAAGAATTGGATGAACTCAAAGTTAAAACCATTGCCGAAGTTGCGGCTAATCTGGATAATGACTTGAAACAAGGCTTTGACAACATACTTGAAGATATAAGCAAAGATGTTGCAAAAGTTCTTGGGGGCTTTATTAGCGAACAAATGCATGATGAAGCGTTAAACGATTTTGCCAAGCGCATTGCCAAAGAAGCAATATCGGCAAAACAGCCACTTGTGCTTCAAGGCAATAAGGATTTGTTGAAGGCTTTGGAAGCACGCCCCGATTTTGACAAAACAAAGTTTGTTTTGCGCCCCACCGATGCCGGCGACATTCGCCTCGAACTTGGCGATCAGGTAATTGCCACACGCCTTGAACCCGTGATGAAAGAATTGAAAGGGCTGGTACAATGAGTACAGATACGCCCGAATCCCATAATGAAATCATTATCGTTCGTCGTGGAGGACAAGGCGAAGGCGAACATCATGGTGGAGCATGGGAAGTCGCATATGCCGACTTTATGACATCGATGATGGCCTTCTTCCTTGTTATGTGGCTTATCAACGCTGCAAACGAAGAAACCAAAGCTGCTGTTGCCAGTTATTTCAACCCTATCAAACTGGTTGATCGCCGTACAAATCCGAAGGGTATTCAGGATAATGATGCTGTCGGGGATAACGATAAAAAGTCGGGTAACGAAGCTCATGGTGAACCTGTTGGAAAAGAAAAAAGCGAAAACCAGAGCAGTGCCGAACAGCAAAAAATGATGAACGAGCCTTATGAAGAGCTCGATAAAATTGCCGAACATGATGCGGCAACCGAACCTCCTGAAAAAGGGACGGGTGGTAACGCTGATGGCGGGTCACAAAAAGGGGCAAGCGAAGGCACAGCCTATCGCGATCCCTTTTCACCGGATTATTGGACCAAAAATGCTTCACATGAAATAGCCGAAGCTGATGGCGGTCCGAGCCAGAATTCCGGCGGGCGTGACCCCAATTTACCAAGTCAGCCGGGTGTCACTTTGCCCCCTAAGACAGGTGAACCGACGGTGGCAGGTAATGAAGGTAAACCGATGCAGGCTGCACAAGAGACTTTACCACCGCAAAATACAGATACGGCTAACCAGAATAAACCGCAAAACGGGGTAAATGGGGAAGCACAGACGGCTGGCCAGTCGACTGCCGATAAGGGCAAGTCCGGAAATGCAACTGAAAAAGTAGAAAATCCTGCGCAGTCTCCGGAACAGGCTGTTGAGCTCAGTAAGGCTGAAACGCCCCAGGAAGCGGCAAAAGATAAATCTCTGCCACAAGTTGTACGTGAAATTTCTGGCGAGCTTAGCAAGCTTATCACGGATACAAAAAGTACCCAACAACCTATGGTTCGAGTTGTCACGGTCAAGGATGGCGTTGCAATAGAACTGATGGATCAGGCCCATTACGGAATGTTTGCCATCGGTTCGGCCAAACCGGATAAAAAAGTGGTTGATCTTCTGGCCGGTGTTGCAAAAATTTTGCAAAATAAAAAGGGCGAGGTTGTGATTGCAGGACATACGGATTCGCGTCCCTATAGAAATGCGACTTATGACAATTGGCAATTATCAAGCTCGCGTGCACAAATGGCTTATTATATGTTGGTTCGCGGCGGGCTCGATGAAAAACGCGTTTTGCGTGTCGAGGGTTACGCCGACCGCGAACTCAAGAATAAGGCCGACCCATATGCCGCAGAAAATCGCCGTATAGAAATATTCATGCGCTTGCCACAAGGAGAGACGGAAGAAAAAAACAACAATACCGACAATGAAAAGGCCAATGGCACAAATAATGTGGAGAAAAAACAATGATGAAGCGTTTTTTCAAAATAATGTGCTGTGCCGGAATTGCTGTTCCTTTAACTGTTGTATCTCCGCTTGAAGCGCAAATGAGCGAGTCTTCCGCACTTGGTCCGGTTCAACTCGTTCGTTCATTGGAAAGTCTGCAAGATGATATTGCAAGTGGTCAACCGGGAGCGCTGCAAATGCAACCGCGTGTGCTTGCCGATATTGGCCAGAAAATGCTGAGCGAGGATCCTTCCATATGGGAAAACCCGCAAAATCTCTTTGCCGCCTTGACCTATCTTTTTAATGGTGGAAATCCCAATGTTGTCGAAACAATTCTCAAGAATGCTCCGGATGGAGTTATTCCTAAAAATTATGTTGTTGGTGCGCTCGCCTATGCCCATCACAGGAAAGACAGGTTTCTGAAAGCTTTCGACGAATTACCTGAAAATGATGACGAAGCTCCGGCTGCACTCTTACTTTCTATTACTTTGAGCACCGTCACGGATATTGCAGACGCAGATCCGGAAAAAGCATCCGAGCGGTTGAACTGGGTAAGACTGGTTGCTCCGGGGTCATTGTTCGAGGAAGCCGCAATACGTAGGCAGTTAAAAGTTGCAACAATGATTGGCGATATAAAACTGTTTCAGCTACTTACGAGAAATTACGTAACACGGTTTTCAAAATCGCCTTATGCCAACGAATTCTGGCGGGAATTTGCAACGTCGCTACCGGCGATGGACAATCGTCTGGACGATCAGCAATTGAGTGATTTTGTAGGCTATGCACCGGCCGCAATCCAGTTGGTTATTTATTTGAAAGTCAGTCGTACGGCATTGATCGAAGCGCGCATGCCGCGCGCCCATTTCGGTGCAGAAAAAGCTCTTGATCTTGCGCATAATCTCAACGTCGATGATTCTTCCGCACGCCTTTATTATGCAGCAAGTTCTGCCGGCACGACCGCAGCCGAAGACGCGGCCGAAATGTTAAAAATGATTTCGGTCAACAGTCTTCCGGAAAAAGATAGGCCATTATTAATGGCAGCAAAAGCTGTTGCAAAAGGTGTTGTGCTTGACACCAATATTTTACCGAAACAGCAAGACGAAGACGAAGATACTGACGATCAATCAACTTTGAAAGAAGCGGTTGGTGTCCCCGTCGATCAAGTGGGGAAAAAACCGGCAGAATCATTGCCAATGCCAACGGCCAGTTCTTCGGGACAAGCAGATGAGAAAAAGACAGCCACTGAAATTGATCAATTCATGCAGCAGACTCAAAAGAAAATTGACGATGTAGACAAACTATTGGAGAAAAAATGATGGTGATTTCGGGGGATTTTACGAACATTATTGCAGCCAATGCCCAACCGAAAGCCGACAATAAAAAATCGGCTCAATCCGATCAATCATCGCAAGCAAGTTTTGATGAGATCTTGCATAAAAATGAGGGTGACCGGTCTGCAACTATGAAAGATACCGACAGGCAATCGGCAAAGGTTGCGTCTGATAAATCCTATTCGGACAAAGCATATCCGGATAAATTCTATGCCGATAAAGTTACTAACGATAAAGTCTCGACTGACAAGGCTGCCAATGACAAACTTGCAACCGACAAGAATGCCAACAATGATAAGGGGCGTTTAAACGAGGTTGCCAAACAAAACGCTTCACAGGCAAAAAACAGTGTGTCCGATAAACCGCAAAAACAGCAAGAAAATGCGAAGACATCTGTTCAACATGAAAAAGATGCTCAGGAAGACCATTCGGCTTCGGCTATTCACGATATTCTTCAACAGATGGATGAACAAAAAGCCGCTTCATCAATAGAAAAAAACGCCGCCGGTTTGAATTTGAAAAACGATGAAGAGCGCGACCAATCCGGTTTAAATGGAATTATTTCCAAAGACAAAGTGCATTCGTCCAAGGGCAAAAATGAAAAATCGGACGATGTTGACGGCAACAGCCAAGAAAACGCCGAAAATTCTCATGGCTCTGACATTGGCCAATTGGCAACGGTTGACCACATAGTTGTCAATCAGGATAACCACACGAACGACACCAATTCACTTGGCGGAGATAAAACGACAGGTGATATAGATCAAGCGCAAACAACTGACAAAACCGTAGTTTCGTCAAACAATGCGGTAAATCCTTCAGACAATACTGCGGATCCGGCAGTGAAAAATGGAACGGATTTTCGTCTTACAGCCGTAGAACAGAATGGTAACAAAAACGAAGTCCATGCTGATGCAACTCAAATTTCAGGGTTGGAAGGAAGGGCAACAGAAGCATTTGGTAAATTCAAGGGCGATGGAAAACTGGCGGGCAAGGCCGACCTTTCAACCGGCAATGATGATGATCGTGGACAATCGGAATTTACGCTTGAAAATGACGGTAAAACTCGAAACCGGCTGGATGACGCTGTTCCGGAAGTGGCAGATAGCCGTGCTGACCGTTCCGTATCCGGACGCAAACTGAACGGCGAGAGACGTACACAGAACAATATCAACCAGACGTCGGTCAATGGTTCACAGCAGGTAAATTTTGAAGATATGGCCGAAAAATCTCAGGCTGGTTCGACATTGAATATCGGCGACAGAGTCGCCACGACCAATCCGAAGGGGGTAGATCAAACACAATTGGGGCGCATTACCGGCGTCGAGGTAACTGAAAATAGGCAAGTCGGTGATTTACGTGTTCTCCGTATCAAACTTAATCCGGAAAATCTTGGCATGGTCGAGGCACGATTGCGCAAAACAAGTGATGGGCTGCATATCGAAATCCATGCTGAACGACAAGAAACAGCACGCCTTCTTGCCGCAGATCACCATGCTTTGCATAAAGCACTGGAAAAATCCGGTTTTAATGATGACGGGCGCCTGACAATTATGGTCGTCGACAGAAGTTCACAAACAGTCCAACAGGGACAATCGACCAATTCGGGTCAATCAATGTCGCAGCAGGATAATGGCGGTCAGAATTTTAACGGACAGCAGCGGCAATTCTCCGGACAGCAGGGACAAGGTGGGCACAATGGGTCAAGGCAGACATTTACCGAGTTTCCGGTTACCGGCACTCCCTTGCAGGAAGAAGGCGGCCGTGAAGAACGTACTGTTCGCAATCCTCGCCGTCTGGTTGTTTAATTCGCCGATTGTGGCTACAGCCTTTGCCGGTAATGCTTGTGAAGGTGAAATGATTGAAGCTTCAAAACGGTATGATATTCCGTTAGGAATTCTTTATGCCGTGGGGCTTACCGAAACCGGCAACAAAGACTCACTTCAACCCTATGCGCTTAATATTGATGGAAAAGCGGTTTTTGCACAAAATGAGTCGCAAGCATTGCGTATCTTTTATGAGGCAAAACGTCGCGGAGCAAAACTGATTGATGTCGGTTGTATGCAGATCAACCACTATTATCATGGAGAGCGCTTTCCCTCGGTAGCAGCCATGTTCCAGCCCCATCTCAATGTCGATTATGCCGCGCGATTCCTTAAGGAATTAAGGCAACGTGAGGGAAGTTGGACCATGGCAGTTGCCCGTTACCATGCCGGTCCGAATAATAATCCCGCACAGAAACGTTATGTCTGTCAGGTCATGGCAAACATGATTGCTTCCGGTTTCGGAAAATGGACGCAAGCCTCGCGCCAGTTTTGTCGTGGAGAACTGTAAACGACGTTTTAATAAGCATGGTTAAATTTTATGGTTAACGTGCTTGACTATAACTAAGTATATGAAAATAAACGATTTTTATATAAAAAATAATTGTCGGAAACGGCAAATTGTTAAAAAGGAAGTCTAATTTTGGGAAAATATGGCAGATTCTCGGCAAGAAAAGTTAAAAACGACTTGTAATTTTCGTGGTGAAAGATATTTTAAAGAAAAGTCCTTGTTAAGAATAAGTTCTGGAATTTCAGAATTTGGTAAGGACGTTTATTAGGAATAGGGACATGATAATAGTTGTAGACGAACGTAAGCTGGTGACGGATGGTTATTCTGCCTTGTTCGCACGGGAGGGCATCTCGGCAACAGGTTTATCATCTGCCGATTTTGATGATTGGGTAGAAACTGCCCCCAAATCGGAAATGTCAGCAGTCGAAGCGATTCTTCTTGGCGATTGTAAAGATCGTATCGAATTGCCAAAGAAAATTCGTGCTCACTGCGACGCGCCCGTACTGGCTGTTACCGAAAACAATTCCCTCGAACAGACATTGGCTTTGTTTCAGGCCGGAATTGACGACGTACTTCGTAAACCCATTCATGTCCGTGAAATTCTGGCTCGTGTTGCGGCAATTCGCCGTCGCATGGGGGGCGAGATCCGTAAATCGGATGCTGCAGTTGTTCTTGGGCCAATCAGTGTGTTCAATGACGGACGCGATCCCAAGATCAATGGTGTGGACTTTGTCCTTCCCCGTCGCGAACGTCGCATTCTTGAATATCTGGTTGCCAATCACGGTCGGCGTGTAAACAAAACACAGATTTTCAATGCGATTTATGGTGTCTTTGATACAGATGTTGAAGAAAACGTTGTCGAGAGCCACATCAGTAAATTGCGTAAAAAATTGAAAGCAAAACTTGGAACCGATGTTATCGATTCAAAGCGCTTTCTTGGTTATAGTTTGAATATTGATTAATTTATCGCAACTCCACGCGATTTAAGCCTGCGTTTTCGCAGGCTTTTTTTTGGGCTTTATCAAGAAAAATTTGTAAACCTTTTTCTTGAGACCGGTGCTTTGAAATTCTGCTCGTTCGTATCATTTTATTTTACTGTTCAGTCGGTTGATAAAGTTAAAAACACATGAGCCGATCAGCGTTCTATTCTTGGTTTCGAGTTGCCAGTTTGATTTGAACCGGAAAACGGGTTCAGTGCAGCATTTTGATGGGCAGGTTTGACTCCAACAATCAGCTAACTTGCTTCAAAACTGTAATAACGCCAGCTTCGCGCAAGGAAACACTTCTATGTTGCAACTATGGTTCTCAACTCAAGGAGATAACAATGGGTATTTACGGTATGATGCGTACCGGCGTTGCAGGAATGAACGCACAGGCAAATAGACTGACAGGTGTTGCAGATAACGTCGCTAACGTTAGTACGGCTGGCTACAAACGGACGGATACCCAGTTTTCCGATCTGGTTATGCCATCAACACGTAATGCTTATCAGTCCGGTGGTGTCATGACAACTGTTCGCCATGATATTTCTATGCAGGGCGCAGGGCGCGGTACAGGAAAACCGGGCGATATCATGCTTGAAGGTAACGGTTTTTTCCGTGTTCAAGATGAATCCGGAACCGAGTATCTAACCCGTGCCGGTTCTTTCCAACGAAATGGTCAAGGCTATTTGCAAAATGCAGGTGGATTTTATCTGCTGGATGAAACCGGTAAACGTGTCATGATTAAAGGTGGCGCCGGCGAATTGCTTCAGGGGACAGCGACAACAAAAATTGATTTAACAGCAAACCTCCAGTCAGACAAAACGGCTATCAAAAGAGGGGATGATGAAGACAACGGTGAAATACCTTTCTCTACAACAAATGAAAAAAGTTACCATCTAAAAAAATCAGCTACGGTCTATGACAAGCAAGGCACGGCAGTGAGTGTCGACTTTTACTATACGAAGACTGCCGATAACACATGGGAAATGCGGGCTTGCGTAAATACAAAAGACGAAAACGGTAAGCCGATAGTAAAGCAATTGTTGAACCAACCTTTAACCTTTGACACTAAAGGTAACATCGCAACGCCAAAGGAGAAGTTAACGATCCACGTTCCAAACGTGAACAACCCTGCGGTAGATCCTAAACCAGGTGAGAAAGATCCAGATATATTAAATAATACATTTCCGGTTACCATCAACATGGCAGGCACAGATAATAACGGCAAAACAAGTATGACACAGATTGGTGCCAACTTCACATTCGATGCCGAAGCAGATGGTTACGCCCCCGGTACTTATAAAGGCTTCAGCTTTGGTGCAAATGGCGAAATACAGGTGAGCTATAGTAATAGTCAGGTGAGACAGATCGGTATCGTTGGCCTTTCCACAGTGACAGCGCCTGACTCACTTATTCCGATTACCGGAACAGTATTCCAGGCAGTGCCGGAAGCTGGCGGGCAGACATTCGGACATCCCGGTGAAGGTACATTCGGCGTTTTGAGAAGTGGTATGTTGGAAGAGTCAAACGCCGATATCGGTGATGAATTGACAGACATGATCGAAGCCCAGCGCAATTATACTGCGAACTCGAAAGTGTTCCAGACGGGGTCGGAAGTAATGGATGTTATTGTCAATTTGAAGCGTTAGGACTAACCTTACTTGAAACCGGCTAGATGGCCGATTACATGAGATAAAAGAAGGCTAAAATGACACTAGGTACAGCACTTTCTACAGCAAGAAATTCACTCAAGACATCGTCTGGACAGATGAGTGTTGTATCCCAGAATATTGGTAGTGCGCGTGACACGAACTATACCCATCGCACTACCCATGTCCTATCTGGTGCTAATGGCATGGTGAGTTCCAAGCTTATTCGGGATGATAATCCCGAACTTCTTGGAAACTACCTTCTCAAGTCGAGTCAATCGGCCGCGGCTGCGGCTATAAATGACGGGGCAACACAGCTCTCGAACATCTATGGTACAAACGACTTTGAAAATTCTCCGTCGCGTTTGCTTGATGATTTCAAAAAAGCTTTGCAGTTCTACGCCAATAATCCAAGCCAAAGAACAGCCGGTGACGCTGCTATTGACAAGGCAAAAGATCTTGCCAACAGTTTGAATGCCGGTTCCAAAGCAATTGATAAAATACGCACCGACACAGATAGCGAGATCAAGGATTCTGTTGATCATATCAACGACCTTCTAAAGCAATTCCAGCAAGTTGAAAAAGAAATTGCCAATGAAAAAGGGTTGGGGCGCGACGGCTATGCCTATATGGATCAACGTGATGCAATTCTGAAAGAATTGTCTCAGGAAATAGGTATAACAACTGTTACCCATCCTGATGGCTCAATGTCGATCTACGGCATGGATGACAGCACACTTTATGACAAGGTACCACGTCAGGTTTCATATTCTCCAAGCGGACCATTAGTGGCAGGAAAAGCGGGTAGCCCTGTCCTTGTTGATGGCGTTCCTCTTTCGCATGATGCTTTCAATTCGCCTAACGGTTCTGGCAAGCTTGGCGGTTTGCTGAAAGTTCGTGATGAAATTGCGCCGCAATATCAAAAACAACTTGATGAAATAGCAAATGCGCTGACCGATATTTTTAAAGGGCCTCCCGCTCTATTCGAGGGAGGTGACGAGACTAACGTTACCGGAACGGCGGGTAGAATTAGCGTTAATCCGGAATTTGATAGCAATACGGTTGACGGTGGTCCGGAAAAGCTCGGTAACGATATTCAGAAACTGATCGACAATTTGGATAAACCCCGTAATTTCGGTAAAGATACAGGGCTTGATAATACTCAAAGCATCACGTCTTACAGTAAGCAATCTTTGTCATGGATGGAAGGCGTACGCCAGTCCGCAACTTCGGATAACGAATATAAAAGCACAATGTTCAGCCGTGCGGGCGAAGCTTTGTCTAATGAAACCGGCGTAAATACCGATGATGAAATGGCTCTGATGCTTCAATTAGAGCAGACTTATTCAGCAACTGCGCGTATCATAACGACGGTCGGCAAAATGTTGGATGACTTGATGAGTGCGGTAAGATAGGTGTGAAATGAAAATTAACTCGATTTCTACTTATGTATTGAATAATTCGCAACGTTCGATTGTCTCGCAAGCGCAGTCAGAGCTTGATGAAGCAAGTTATGAGGCCGCAACACAACGGATCAGGGATCCCGGCTTGAAACTTGGTCGTCAGACGGGCCGTTTTGTTGAAAATGAAAATCAGATTTCAACATTGCAAGGATTGAAAGATAGCAACAATTTGGCAGCGCAGCGTATGGCTTCGGCACAAACGGCTCTGCAAAGTCTGGTAGAAGCAAGCAGCAAGGATAAACCCGGTGGTAGCCTTATCCAGTTTAATAAAGCGCTGATGGGCGACAGTGTTTCTGCAACTCCGGCAACCATGCAATCTGCTGCACAAACGGCGCTCGACTCTTTCGTCTCGGCAATGAATACGAGCTATAATGGTGAATATGTCTTTGGCGGCACCAATACCAGTCAGCCACCGTTCGATTATTATAAGGCGGGGAGCAATACCGGCACGAGCAAAATTGTGCAAGATACGTTCAGAGATTATTTCGGCTTTAATGTGGATGACCCACAGGTGGCCAATATTTCTGCCGATGACATGAAATCTTTCATCGATGGACCATTCAGTAAACTTTTTGATGATCCAAGTTGGAATACAAATTTTTCACGTGCCAAAGATGGCGAAGTGATGAGACGCATTTCACCCAGCGGTGAAAATGCCGATATTTCGGCAAGCGCCAATGATGCGGGCTTCCGTCACGCTATGAAAAATATGATTCTTGTGGCCGAGTTCGGTAATATCGGATTATCTTCGGCAGCTCAGGGGACAATTTCCGATCGCGCACGGGCTTCTTCGAATAACCAATCGACGGGTAGTGCTGTTAACGAGATTATTACGTCGGCGTCCAATCTCGGTAATTCGCAAAGTCGCGTCACCAATGCCACTAATCATATTAATGCACAGCTCAGTATTTTGAACCAGACACGCAATGACATGATTGGTGCTGATCCGAGCGAAGCAAGTGCGAAGATGATCCAGCTTCAGAACGTATTACAAATTTCATACACCATGACAGCCCGGATCGCTAAAATGACTTTGGCTGATTATATTTAATTTAATCCTTTAGGGGTAAGTTGAATAATACGGATGTAAAATCTGGGGAATTTTGATGTATCAGATGCGGTACGAAGATGTAATGGAAGACGATCAGATGGGAGCGCGTGAGCGCGAAAGCATTCTGTTCGATCGTTGTATAAAAATGCTACGTGCTGCCCAAAAAGCCGGGCCGGGAACTCGTGAAACTTATGAAGCAGTAGCTTTTACACGTAAGTTATGGATTATTTTGATTGAAGACTTGGGGCTGGCGGAAAATGCACTACCGACAGAGCTTAAGGCGTCTCTGATTTCTATTGGTTTCTTTATTTTGAAGGAAATTCAGAGATTGGAAAATGGGGAAACAGCAGACTTCGATGCTTTGGTGGAAATCTCTGAATCCATCAGGGACGGTCTTGCTACAAATCCGGAGAAGAGTGAAAATGACTGATAAAACGATGCATATTACGTTGCGGCCGAATGAAAAGATTTACTTGAACGGTGCTGTTTTACGCCCTGATCGTAAGGTTACACTGGAACTTTTGAATGATGCAACCTTCCTTCTTGAAGCTCACGTCATGCAGGCGGAAGATACCAACACGCCTTTAAAGCAGCTTTATTTTACTGCACAGGTGATGCTGATCGATCCCGATACAGCCGACAAGACAGTGATGATTTTCATTGAAATGCTTGGCAAAATGCTACGCACTTACAATGATCCGATCATTCTGGAAGGTCTGCGCAAATGCATTGATTTGACCGAACAAGACAAGATTTTTGACGTTTTGAAAGTTATCCGCGGATTGTTCGACAGAGAAGCAACCATAATGGGCAAAAAGCCTGCGGTTGAAAAGGAACAAAAAACCGCCTGATGTTAGGAGAAAGTTCATGACCATAAGTGCTGTAGACAATAATACATCAAGCCTTATGAAATATACTCCGGCAACCAATTCGGCTGCCGGAAAGTCCGCCGCAGCCACATCCAACTTCGCTTCAGAAACGCAAGCTGCATCCGACAAGGATAATACGTCGAAGACAAATACATATGCTTCGACAAATACAAATACTTCGACAACATCAACAACGTCTTCAACTTCTGGTACGAGTAGTACAAATTCTTCCGAGAATACCACTGGAAGCAGCAGTACAACTACGAAGACGCCGAATGCAGATTATAATACTTTCATCAAGTTGCTTATTGCCCAGATGAAAAATCAGGATCCGACCAAACCAATGGATTCGACGGAATTTGTTTCACAATTGGCAAGTTTTTCGGCTGTCGAGCAGCAACAGCAGACAAATACCAAACTTGATACAATGGCACAATCGCTCAAGAACATTATGGTTGATGGGCCAATTTCCCGTGCGGAAGGTTATGTTGGAAAATATCTTTCATATACTGATGAAAAAGGCGTTGTTACTTCCGGTACTGTCCAGTCGGTTACAATTTATAGCGACGGTTTGATCGCCAAACTTGATAATGGAAAAGACTTGCTTATCGGGCCCGGCGTTACGGTCATGAATAGTCAACCGAAACAAGCTTGAATTTTGTTGCGGGAGCTTGAGAATGAATGAAGCCGATGCCGTCGATATGGTAACAGCCGCAGTATGGACCGTTTTGGTAGCAAGCGGTCCAGCCGTTGGTGCGGCTATGGCAATCGGCATTGTTATCGCTCTATTTCAGGCTTTGACGCAAATTCAGGAAATGACGTTAACTTTTATTCCTAAAATCGTTGTGATTTTTGTGGTTCTTGCTTTGACCGCTTCATTTGTAGGCGGCCAAATCTATTCATTTACCCAACTTGTTTATGGGCGTATTGAAACCAGTTTCTAATTCCGATTGGCTGAAACTTGAACTATTGCAATGGCTTCAATGGCTTCAATGGCTTCAATGGGTTCAATTTTTTTGGTAGAACCGGAAATGGTTGCTATTCGGGCAATCCGGTCGGTAATATTGACGCGACAAACAAACGGAAAACATTGATTGAGTTGGACCCGCTTTCAGCTTTCTTTATGCTGTCGGCCATTTTGATGTCGTTCTGTAAATTGGATAAGTTGTCTCCTGGCAACGCCCGCCTTGATATAGATTTTCTAACCAATTTCCGCGAATAGTCTTGAACGGCGACCGGTCTTCAATGAGCGAGAAAACCGGAATGGGTGAGAAAATCGGAGTAGAAATGATTACCATTACTGTCAAGATGTTGTAATGGTTACACGTATTTTCTACCGTTATAATGGTAACTGACTATCCGGTCTCTATTCCATAATGACGTGTTATCAATATTATCGAGCGATTTTATCTATATAAATTTGATAATTCGGAATGAAATAAACCGAAGGAGAATCCCTCTTTAGCTAATTTATAGTTTTCACCAATATAAAGATTGTAATCCTCTATCTATGCTGACGTTTGAGCAATGCGGTTTTGATAAAAATCGACACACAATTTGAATTTATTTATGCCGATATAGGCAGACATAAGAATATTTTTAAAAAAATTTAAAAACACTATTCAAATATTTCAAATAAAAAGACAATCACAAATAAAAACTTGTTCAAAAAATCATTTTTTTAATTGAAGACAATAACAGAATGCAATTTTTCTCTAAAGTTTTATAAGCGGGCGTAACCCATCTCGATTATCATTTTTGTTAGAGGGATGAGATTTCAAGCAGCATTCGAGGGAACGATTTCAGGAAAATTTAGTAAACGTGCAGCTAAATAGGATTAGGCAAAAAATTAAAAATGGAAATAACGCCTATAGCAATTATTTCCATATTTATCAGGCTCATTCAGTCGTTATTTTTAAGGAAACTAAATATTTTCCTTCAATGTGTTGTTCTTGACGACATTGTTATCAATTTCAGGCTGATAGTCAGAATTTTCTGAACCGGCTTGCACATTTCCGGCGTTATCCGGCAAATTTTGTAAAGCATCATGAGATGCGCTATCAATTCCTGCACTGCTATTCTTTTTATCGGCAGCTTTTACATCCGAAGGCAAATGCGGCAAACGTCCGTTGTTTTTCGACGTCGTCTTTGTGTCATTTATTTTGCCACTATTATCTGCATGAACGCCCTTGGCAAGGCGATCGTCTGTTGTTCCATCCGTATTTGTAACATCACCCGTATTATCGAATGACATTACTTTATTGTCTTCATTATCAGGAACCTTGATTGTTTGACCATCAATCCCTTTAACTTTCTTGCCATCGGCTTTCGACAAGCTGTCAGTTGCTTCGTTACTATTTACAGCATCATCGGATTGCCTTTGGACAGCCTCGAAAAGCTTCTCCATTTCGGCCCGTGCTTCTTCAAGATTTTTCTGATGCAGGGCTTCTTGAGACGCCGTTTGCTGTTCTTTTATCAGCTCGGTAATATGAGCCATGATTTCAGCGACACTCGCAGAGATCGGATAATGCGGCCGCGGTTCGACCATAGGAATTTGCTCCACAACCGAGTCGGTCCGAGCCGTCTTAGTTGATGGCACCGCTACTTGCACTGTCGTCAACGAACGGGTGCCTGATGTAGCATCAACCGGTTGCATAATTACTCTCCAAAAACTATCAACAAGCTCCAATCTTCATGATTTTTCTTGTTCCGTTTCGAGCTTCTCATAAGCCTATTTGGCATCATATTCTATTTTACGGAAAAAAGCAAGAATTCTTAGTAATTCCCGTTTTTATGAAGAAATAAAAGAATCAAATGCGGTCGATCAGCAATAAGCCAATCCCCTGTTGCTAAATGACAATACAAACCGTTAAAAATTGTATTCATTTAACCAGGATATTATATCGTGCTTTATCTTGCTATTCAAAACAATTTTTCCCGATCTATTATAGGCGAATATCTTAACGCTATTGTTCGTATATTTAGATTTGCCCGTATAATGATTATTTTAGTCGCCCCGAATATGTTTTGAAAATTGATGTCGAGACGGCAGTAAACCGGTTTGCGACCATTATCACCCCATACGTTCGGAAGCATAACTTCCAGGAGTGGCCGGAAATACGACGGTGCGATTGTCGTTGATGAAAACACGATGATGGATATGTGCGTGAATTGCCCGTGCTAAAACTTGAGCTTCGACATCTCTACCAAGTGCAACATAATCGTCGGCATTCTGTGCATGTGTGACACGAACAATATCCTGCTCGATTATCGGTCCTTCATCAAGATCGGCTGTTACGTAATGTGCGGTTGCACCGATTATCTTTACACCGCGTTGAAAGGCTTGCTTATAGGGATTAGCGCCTTTGAAACTCGGTAAAAAAGAATGGTGAATGTTGATAATCTGTCCGGACATTTCTTTGCATAAGCGATCTGACAGGATTTGCATGTAACGGGCAAGCACCACCAATTCGGTATGTGTTTCGGTGATGATTTCAAACAGGCGATCTTCGGATTCCTGTTTGCGGTCTTTGTGGACAGGAATATGGTAAAAAGGCAGGTCATTATTGACAACCAATTTCTGGTAATCAAGATGGTTGGAAATGACCCCGACGATGTCAACCGGCAGCGCACCTATTCTCCAACGGTAAAGCAAGTCGTTCAGACAATGTCCGAACTTGGAAACCATGATGAGCACCTTCATGCGTTCGCTCGAATCGAAGAAATGGGCCTCCATCGAAAATTCCCGTGCAATAGGCTGGAAGCTTTGTTCAAGGTCATGAATATTTTTTCCGCCTTCGCTATCAAAACCGATGCGACAGAAAAATTTTCCCGAAATCGGGTCGTCAAACTGGGAACTATTGACAATATTACACGTGTTTTTTGCCAAAAATGTAGAAATAGCGGCGACTATACCCCGCTTTGCAGGACAAACTACAGTTAACACAAAGCTCGACATTGTCATTTAATCAAGGTTTCCTATCAGCCGGTTTTGAATATTTCAACGATTTGGAAGTTGGTTACTCTCGTCTTTAAGTAGAGATTATGAATATAAGGTTATTTTTGTTTTTTCCATGAATGACAGAACCCTCTCTTTTTTCATTATCTTTTTTCGAGCGTTTGTTGAAATAACATGGAAATTGTCGCCTTAACGATATAAAATATCAGAAATTCCCTCGCATGATGGAACGGGAAATTTTAAGTCTTTCAGGCGCATCCAATTTGACTTCAAGTAAAAATACAGGGTGGTTTGTGGCGGTTGTCGGACCGAGTGGTGCGGGAAAAGACACAATCATCAATGCTGTCCGTAAGATTGTGAAAGATCAGCCCGATTTTTTGTTTATACGTCGAACAATTACACGAAAAGCGGGAATATCCGGCGAAGCTCTACAAGCCGGAACCAAGATAAACATAGGCAATGAAGACAATATAGCCGTTTCGGAAGACGAATTTTTGAAGCTATCAAAAAACCATGCATTTTCCATGGAATGGTTTGCTCATGGAATTCATTACGGCTTGCCGAAGAATATTGCCGATAATATTAAACGGGGCAAAATTGTCATTGCAAATATTTCCCGTGAATATCTGGAAGCGGCAAAACAGATGTTCGGACGTATTTTTGTTGTGGAAGTCAATGCGGACATTTCAATTTTAAGAAAACGACTCATCATGCGAAACAGAGAGCAAGCGGAGGATATAAAAGAAAGATTGGGGCGTGCGAATGTGGCAATCCATTTGCCTGTAGGGGCGGGGTATTGCTATATTGATAACTCCGACAATTTGCAGCACGCGGTTGAAAAATTGCTATCGGTTCTTGAAATTTTGGCAGCCGGAAAAATACCCGATATTTCCGATAAGGCGTGGTTAAGCAAAAATAGATAAAAATAACCTTGTTGTTTTTCTCGTATAGTTTCTGATGCGAGCCTTTTATTGTCAAAAACTCTTTTGAAAGAAAATGCCGTTTTGCCATAAGTTATTGAAATGGCAATGACCGGTATTTTTTGCAACTTTTTCCCGCCGCAAACCGATGTCACTATCAAGCATCTGGTTGAATCATCGGGATAAACGGGTTCTCGCCCTGATGTCGATTAATATCCTGAAAATTGCAGAAAAATTATTTCCGGAAAAATCCCCGCGGGGAATTGGAGGCGTTAGACAGGCCTCCGCCCCGATGCCGGAAGTTTAATGCCCGACAAATCGAACCGGTTATTCCGGCTCGCCTTTATCCGGTTCACTGGTAAACAGATTTTCACCGACGACATCTCTGTCCTCGTCACTCAAGGGATTTTCTATATCTTCCTGCCTTTTGTTGCGAGGGCGGAATTCACCATTATCTTCGCCGGTCACGTCATCAAAAATATCAACCGTATCGACCGGACCATTTTTTTCGTCATCCTGTTCGTCGATTTTTTCAACGTCTACTACTTTTACATGTTTGTGCTTATCGTCATTGGTCATTGTAAAATTTCCTGTATTCTTTCGTCCGTTTAGATGTGTGGTCAAAGTGGGTAGACTGCAAGATTAGCCCATTTTTTTATTAGATAAGTAAATGGAGCAAATTTCAACTGCGGCAATTTACCGTTCATTTTGGAAAAGCGCATCAATAAATGAGAATAGTGGTTGTTCCAGAGCCTCTTCAAATACCATTTACGAAATTGGCGTCTCGCTCGAAAAAATGGTTGGAGACTTCAAAGTTCAAGGGTGAAAATTCGACAATTCCAACAAGTAATGCATAAGCCGCAGATAATGCATAAACCGCAGATTATTGTTCTGAAGACTGTCTAACCACTTCCGCAAAATGTTGAGCCGTAAAGCTGTGGAACGCTCGAAAAGTCAAATTTTAAAAGGAAATATTGGCTGGGGAACCTGGATTCGAACCAGGACTGACGGAGTCAGAGTCCGCAGTTCTACCGTTAAACTATTCCCCAGCATTTCTGCTTCAAGCGAGAACAGCATGGCTTTTAACATATCCAGTTCAAGATACAAGCCTAAACTTGAGAAAATAATTTTGCGGGTCAACAATCTCTTGATCGGCGAAAACTTGCCATCAACAACAAGCGGGATGCATGGCCGGAAAATCCGGTATCTTTTTTCAAACACATCATCAATCGACAATCTTGCAATTTTTAAAAAAATGAAGAAGGGCGTCTCCGGCTATTGGTAAAAACGACTAACGCTGTTACATTATAGGTAACGATAGCTCATGAAGTGTCCATTGCGAGAAAATGTCTCCTTGGCACTTTGAAGGAAAGATAAAGATGACTCCGTTGATCGACAACCCGAAAGGGTCGGAACGGGGAAAGCCTGGCGGAGATGGTGCGAAAGGTTTGCACGACCGCTTGGAAAGGCACGAAGATGGTGGCACGGTGCCGCCTTTAGCAGGGTCTTTTGCTGTTCCCTCATCCAAGAAGAAGCGCGCGAAACGGCGCCAAAAAGGTAGATTACGCGAGCATGGCGAAAGCTCATATGAAGGTGGAGCTGAAAAAGTCCATCATAGTAAAAAACGTTCGCGCAAAACGCCAATATTGACCAAACCACAGGGTGATGATGACCGGTCGAAACGTGAGACAAAAAGCGTTCTCGCAAATGATGTCAATAAACATAGTCATCCGTCGCGCGCTCGCGCGCAGAAAGTTCCGCTTTATGCGGCACTTGATCTTGGTACCAATAATTGTCGTTTACTAATAGCTGCTCCAACGAAACCCGGCCATTTTCATGTCATTGACGCATTTTCGCGTATTGTGCGTTTGGGGGAAGGTTTGGCGCGGACAGGTCGCCTTAATGAAAACGCGATGGAACGGGCTATCGAAGCACTCAAAGTTTGTCGTTTGAAACTCGATCAACGAAAAATAAGGCGGTGTCGTCTCATTGCTACAGAAGCATGCCGATCGGCAGAAAACGGAAAAGTTTTTATCGAACGGGTTGCACGGGAAACAGGAATCAATCTTGAAATTATTGATCGCGAAACAGAAGCGCGATTGGCCGTTGCAGGTTGCGGCACACTGGTTGAAGAAGATACCGACGCAATTGTCGTTTTTGACATAGGCGGAGGTTCATCCGAAATTGTTTTGATTGACCGGTCGAAGAAACGGTCACCGCGACTGGCTGAACATATCATTGCTTGGACATCGTTACCTGTTGGCGTCATTACTTTGGCCGAACGTTTTGGCGGGGAAAATGTCTCTGTCGATGATTTTGAAAAAATGAAAGATTATGTTCGCTCTTTGCTAAAAGGTTTTAAAGGGCGCGATAAATTGGGTGCTTTGGCGAAAAGCCCCCATTTTCATCTACTGGGAACTTCCGGCACAGTGACAACGCTTGCCGGAATCCATCTGGAACTTGCAAAATATGACCGTCGTCTGATCGACGGTATTTGGCTTAAAAATGATGATGTCGAACGCATGACCAAACGGTTGCTTTCGTGGAATTTGGCCGAACGCGTCGCAAACCCGTGTATTGGCCATGACAGGGCCGATCTGGTGCTTGCCGGTTGCGCTATCCTTGACGTTATCAGGGAAGAATGGCCAGCCGAACGTTTGCGGGTGGCTGATCGTGGTTTGCGTGAAGGGATATTGACCGAATTGATGTCACGCGATGGAGCCTGGCGCAAACGCCGTCATCTGAACGAGCGGTTTTATCTGCGGAAAAATCATGGAAGTGAACGTTTATGACAACGAAAAGAACAGGTGCACATGCAGGCGGGCGCGGTGGAGCCGGTACGCATGAACTCCACACAAGAGTGAAAAAGAAAGCCGGAACGATAAAAGCTTCCTCACGGCGGTGGCTTGAACGTCACCTGAACGACCCTTATGTGCATCAATCGAAAATTGACGGTTATCGTTCACGGGCCGCGTATAAACTTATCGAAATCAATGAACGGTATCATCTTTTGAAAAAAGGCCAGAAGATTATTGATCTCGGTGCAGCTCCGGGTGGGTGGTGTCAGGTGGCAGCCAATATTGTCGGCTCCACCAACGATCATCCTTCTGTCGTCGGTATTGATTATCTCCATGTAGACCCGTTACCGGGTGTCACAATGCTGGAAATGGATTTTCTCGATGATACTGCGCCCCAAAAGCTTATGGATGCGTTAGGTGCGAAACCTGATCTTGTCATATCCGATATGGCAGCACCAACGATCGGCCACAAGCAAACCGATCATATCAGGACAATTCACCTTTGCGAGGTTGCCGCAGATTTTGCTATATCGGTTTTGAAGCCGGGCGGGCATTTTCTTGCCAAAACCTTCCAAGGCGGGGCAGAAAATGAATTGCTGACAACGCTTAAACAGAATTTTAAAAAAGTCTATCATGTCAAACCGCCGGCAAGCAGGGCTGAATCAGTGGAACTTTATTTGTTGGCCTATGAGTTTAAAGGTAAACCGGCCTGAACCGGTTTATCCGACTGTTGCGTGAAGCATTTGTTGTTCCGGAAAAGCGCTATAAAACCCGTTTTTTGAAAAACGGTTAGTATGAAACTTTTTTCTTCAATCCAATCGGAAAAAGGTCGGCAAACCAAAAAGTATAAACAATAATGCTGAAATCATCGGGTTTATCTTCTTTTTTTGAATGCCTGTCCAATTGGTAGCGGATATTGAAATTTGGCGAATTTTTCATCCCGCTTTAAAAAGCAGGGCAAATCCGGCATTTATAACGATTGGCAAGATTGCTAAAACTTATAAAACCGGTAGCAGCAAAAAGGTGTCTCATAATCCGCTTCTCTTCGCCGAAATCACTGATTGTGCTGACTTTTTGCCTGTAATTGACAAAACGGGCAAGTCAAATATTTCGCCATCTATCAATTATGTTGTCTCTATGGCGTTGTTTGAAACTTTGCGCTATGAGAGGAGCCAAGACCAACGAAGAGTATGAATAATGAAATTTCTCGATCAGGCGAAAGTTTATATCCGTTCCGGAGATGGCGGAGCAGGTGCAGTTTCTTTCCGGCACGAGAAGTTTCTCGAATTTGGCGGGCCGGATGGTGGCGACGGTGGTCGTGGCGGCGATGTCTTTGCGGTTGCAGTCGAAGGGCTCAATACATTGATAGATTATCGCTATCAGCAGCATTTCAAGGCTAAAACCGGTATGCATGGCATGGGGCGCAACATGACAGGCGCAAAAGGCGCCGATGTTATATTGAAAGTACCGGTCGGCACGCAAATTTTTGAAGAAGATAATCAAACGCTGATTTGCGATTTGACAGAGGTCGGGCAAAAATTCTGTCTGGCGAAGGGGGGAAATGGCGGTTTTGGCAATCTTCATTTTACCACTTCAACCAATCGGGCGCCCCGTCGCGCCAATCCCGGACTTGAAGGTGTCGAACGTACTCTATGGTTACGTTTGAAATTGATTGCCGATTGCGGACTTGTCGGCCTTCCGAATGCCGGAAAGTCGACTTTTCTTGCCTCTGTTACCGCTGCAAAACCCAAAATTGCCGATTATCCGTTTACGACATTGCATCCCCATCTTGGAGTGGTGCGTATTGACGGGCGTGAATTTGTTCTTGCGGATATTCCCGGTCTTATAGAAGGCGCCCATGAAGGTATCGGCATTGGTGACCGGTTTTTGGGGCATGTCGAACGTTGTCGGGTTTTGCTCCATCTTGTTTCTGCTCAGGAAGAGGATGTCGTCAAGGCGTATGAGATTATCCGCGAGGAACTTGCAGCCTATGGTCACGGACTTTCGGAAAAACCGGAAGTTGTTGCTTTGAGCCAAATTGATATTCTTGATGAAGAAACAAAACAGACAAAACAAAAACAACTTGAACAAAAATCAGGGAAAAAAGTCCACCTGTTATCTGCAGTCACACATGAGGGAACCGAAACTGTGTTGCGTTCCATTGCGCGGATTATCGAAGAAAGTCGCAAAGAGGATTCAGAAAGAGCAGCCGGGGAATAGAGATTTATGGTGCAGGAACTAAAAAAGCTCGATCAATATAAGCGGATTGTTGTCAAAATCGGATCAGCTCTTCTTGTCGATCGCAAGCACGGTCTGAAAGTCGAATGGCTTGAAAGTCTGATTAATGATGTAGCCGGATTGGAAAAAAAAGGGGTCGAGATTCTTTTGGTATCCTCTGGCGCTATCGCCTTGGGGCGCACATTGTTGAAATTGCCTTCAGGTTCGCTTAAACTCGAACAAAGTCAGGCTTGCGCGGCAATCGGCCAGATCGAGCTTGCAAAAGCCTATGGCGCGGCACTTTTACACCATGGCTTGATGACCGGGCAGATTCTTCTCACCCTCGTTGATACGGAAGAGCGCCGCCATTATCTCAATGCAAGGGCGACAATCAATACATTGCTGAATTTGGGTGCTGTTCCTGTTGTTAACGAGAACGATACGGTTGCAACCGGTGAAATCCGTTATGGCGATAATGATCGTCTGGCAGCACGCGTTGCCACAATGATGGGAGCCGATCTCCTTATTCTTTTGTCCGATATTGACGGCCTTTATTCTGCACCGCCGCATCTTGACGACCATTCGCAGTTCATTCCCTATATCAGGGCGATTAATCCCGCCATTGAAAAAATGGCAGGGCAGGCTGCATCCGAATTGTCGCGGGGGGGGATGAAAACAAAACTTGAAGCAGGAAAAATTGCCAATCAATCCGGAACGGCTATGATTATTACATCGGGCAAACGCCTCAATCCCCTGGCTGCTATTGATCGTGGCGAGAGAGCGAGTTTTTTTGCAGCGAGCGAAAAGCCCGTCAGTGCATGGAAAACATGGATTTCCGGTCAGCTTGATCCATCGGGTACATTGACGATTGACGAGGGTGCTGTCCGTGCCTTGAAAAGAGGAAAATCGCTTCTTGCTGCAGGCGTTATTGCCCTTGAAGGTAATTTCCATCATGGCGATACGGTGGCGATCGTCGACAAGGACAACCTCGAAATAGCTAGAGGATTGGTCAGTTATGATCGGGAAGAGGCCGATCGTATTATCGGACTGAAAAATTCCGAAATAGAAACGATTCTGGGTTACGAACCAAGATCGGCGATGGTTCATCGCAATGACATGGTTTTGCGGAATTAGCCGGAATGACTTTAACGGTCATGTTTTATACGTTAAGCGGGTTATATTTTTAAACCGGCTCAAGAATAATTGTGCTTATATTTATATTGAGTTATCGGCTTTGATGTGTCTAACTACCGGATGATATGTGTTTAATTGAGGGAAGCGTTTCATGACAAGTTTGCATGACAGTCTGTTGAAGATGGGGAAAGATGCCCGTTCGGCTGCCCGAACGCTGGCGCTTACCCCCTCGCACCAGAAGACGCAAGCGCTTGAAGCTATCGCAAAAAATATTCGCGATTTTAAAGATAATATATTGTCGGCCAATGCCAAAGATATCGAAAACGCACGAAAAAATGGTATGAGTGCGGCTCTTGTCGACAGGCTGTTATTGGATGAAAAACGTGTTTTGTCGATCGCTGATGCTGTTCATACAATTGCCAATCTTCCTGATCCTGTTGGCGAAATTATGAGCGAATGGAAGCGCCCGAACGGTTTACAAATCCAGCGCGTTCGCACACCACTTGGCGTGATAGGCGTTATTTATGAGAGCCGGCCCAATGTGACTGCCGATGCAGGTGCTTTATGTCTGAAAGCGGGAAATGCTGTTATTCTGCGCGGTGGTTCCGACAGTTTCCTGTCATCCAAAGCCATTCATGAAGCGATGGTTGCAGGCTTGAAGTTTGCAAATCTTCCTGAAAAATCAATCCAGTTTGTCGACACAGTCGATCGTGATGCGGTGGGTGAATTGCTTACCGGACTTGATGGCAATATCGACGTTATTGTTCCAAGAGGTGGCAAAAGTCTTGTTGCACGTGTGCAACGGGAAGCACGCGTTCCTGTGTTTTCGCACCTTGAAGGTTTGTGCCATATCTATATTGATAAATCTGCCGATCTCGATATGGCAAAGAAGATTGTCATTAATGCAAAATTACGCCGCACAGGGATATGTGGTGCCGTTGAAACCATCCTTGTTGACAGGAAAATTGCCGACAAGATTGTGCCGGTTATTATTGCACTGCAACAGGCGGGCTGCGAAATACGTGCAAGCGAAGATCTCGTTGGTAAAATTCCCGGTGCCAGATTGGCGACAGAAGCAGACTGGTCAACCGAATATCTTGACGCCATTGTATCAATCAAAACAGTAGAGGGTGTTGAGGGTGCTATAGAGCACATCAACCGTTATTCATCCCACCATACGGAATCGATCATTGCCGAAGATAAAAGGGCGGTTGAACTGTTTTTCAAAAGTCTTGATTCAGCTATACTTATGCACAATGCATCGACACAGTTTGCCGATGGTGGCGAGTTCGGTTTCGGTGGAGAAATCGGCATTGCAACGGGCAAAATGCATGCACGTGGTCCGATCGGTGTCGAACAATTGACGACATTTCAATATCATGTCAACGGTAACGGACAGATACGCCCTTGAATGACGTTTTCCGATATGAAAACAAAATGCCGCATTGTGAAAGCGGCAACCGGATAGGCCTGTTTGGCGGGTCATTCAATCCGCCACATGAAGGGCATTTGCTGGTTGCCAAAATTGCGCTTCGCCGGTTGAAACTTGATGAATTATGGTGGATGGTGACGCCCGGAAACCTTCTGAAAGACAGAAGCGGGCTTTTGCCACTTCATGAAAGAATGCGGTTAAGTGCCGAACTTGTCGACAACCCGCGGATAAAAATTACCGGCTTTGAACAGTCGATCAAATCCTACACCTCTGTTACAACGCTGTCCTATATACTTGCCCGCCATCGCAATATTCGCTTTGTCTGGGTCATGGGTGCCGACAGTCTTGCGACATTTCACCAATGGCAGGAATGGAAGAAAATCGTCAATACCATCCCGATCGCTATTATCGACCGCCCTTCAGCTTCGATGTCGGCGCTTTTTTCACCTATGGCGGAAACATTCCGGAAATTCCGTGTTAAAGAATATGATGTAGCCGCATTGCCGTATAAAAAACCTCCCGCATGGGGATATATCCATGGTCGACGCTCTTTTGCGTCTTCAACCGACCTGCGGCAAAAACAGTCATCCAAGGGCTGAGAGACAACGTCGAAACGCTTCGGAAAATGCCGATTTTCCTTGAAAAAAACATTAAGTCTGTAACCATTATAAACGAAAAACAAGAATTCATATTCGGGTTCAAAAGGTGAATAATCTGAAAAAATCTCTAAAAACTTCAAAGATACAACAATCAGGAAAAGGCATTGGGGCGCAAGACAATGCAGGCAATGCCGGTTCGGATTTGATTGTCGAGAATAATTTAAAGCGGGTCTTGACCAGTCTTGATGATACAAAGGCCGAAAATATTGTTACGATTGATCTGCGTGGCCGCTCTCCATTAGCCGATTACATGGTGATTGCTTCGGGCGGCTCACAACGTCACGTTTCGGCATTGGCCGACCATCTCCTTTATGCGGTCAAAGATTTCAATAATGGTCCAACCAAAGTAGAAGGCCTTAGCGAGTGTGATTGGGTGCTGATTGATCTTGGTGACATTATTGTTCACCTGTTTCGCCCCGAAACACGGGAATTCTACAATCTCGAAAAGATGTGGGGACAACCGGAAAATGATGACGCTGTCGCTTTGAGAATTGGAGAAAATTGACGTGCAAATTTCGGTATTTGCCGTTGGTCGTATGAAAAAAGGACCGGAAAGCGAACTCGTCAGCCGTTATTTCGACAGGTTTTCCAAATTGGCTCCATCTTTGGGGTTAAATTTTCACACTGTCCATGAAATTGTCGAAAGCCGATTACAAAATGCGAGCCAGAGAATGGAAGAAGAGGGTGAGAAACTCCTCGGCTCCTTGCAGGAAGGGGGACGGCTTATCGTTCTTGACGAACGCGGAAAATCGATGACATCGGTTCATTTTGCAAAAATGCTGGAAGATTTTCGTGACAGCGGAAGCAAACATTTGACCATTGCTTTAGGCGGTCCCGACGGACATTGCGAAAAAGTGCGACAGCGCGCGGATTTGCTATTATCGTTCGGTGCCATGACATGGCCGCATCAGATTGCCCGCATTTTGCTTAGCGAACAACTTTACCGCGCCGCAACCATTTTGAGCGGTCATCCTTATCATCGTATCTGAAATATATAAAACGCAATCAAAAATCCGGTTCGTGTTAACATGATCTTAGGGTAAACAGTCTAGTTTTGTTGTTTTGGATTTGAGTAAACTTCTATAGGAAAAATGTCACGTTTGGTCATCGGAGATGGTGCGAAAATTATCCCGCGTCTATTGGCGGGGGCCATGGTTTTTTGTGCCTTGTTTTATCCGGCTTTCAAAGCTTTTGCAGATCAGGATGCAAATAAGGAAGCCGCCGGTAAAGCTTTGGATGACATACGTCAGACAATGACGATTTCGCGACAAAAAATGGCGGAACTCGCAAGTCAGGTTGACAATCTGAAAAAAGATCAACGAACATTGACGGGCGAAATCGTCAAAGCGGCAAAGAACGAACGGGAGAGTTCACAAAAAATAGCCGATAGCGAAGCCAAGCTGAAAGAATTGCTTGATGAAAAGTCGAAGGTCAACCAGAACCTTGAAAGTCGACGGGCTGAATTTTCCGAAGTTCTGGCAGCCCTCGAACGGATGGGGCTTAATCCGCCTCCGGCTATTCTGGTCGAGCCTGATGACGCACTCAAGTCGGTGCGCAGTGCCGCACTTTTGGGAACACTCGTGCCGGAAATGCGAGAGAAAACGCTGGCACTTTCGGCAAGCCTGAAAGATTTGACCAAAGTGCAAAACGCCATACAGGCTGAACATGAGAAGATGAAGAGTGAGGTGCAATTGCAGGTCGAACAACAAAGGCGATTGGCCTTGTTGCTTGAAGAAAAAGCAAAATTGCAAAAGACTTCCGAAAGCGAGTTGACGACACAAAGAAAAACTGTTCAGGAACTTTCAGAAAAAGCAAAATCTCTTGAAGATTTGATAGCCGAACTTGACCGGCAATCGCGCCAGGCGACAACGGGTAGCGATACAACAGTTGAAAATGCCGGTTTGTTGCAAAATCTGGATTTCGAGGCAAAAAAGGGGAGCCTTATGTTGCCGGCTGCCGGTAAGCTCGTCCAGAAGTTCGGTGCTAATAACGGGGCAGCTCTCGGTGATACAGTTGAAACCCAACCCGGAGCAATCGTAACTGCACCGGCCGACGGAGTGGTTGCCTATGCAGGGCCTTTCCGTTCATATGGCGAGTTGGTTATTCTTGATACCGGACAAAATTATCATATATTGCTAGCTGGAATGGACAAGATTTATGTTGCCCAAGGGCAATTTTTGTTGTCAGGTGAGCCGGTAGGCACAATGGGGAGTCAACAAATTGCTAGTGCGGCTTCTTTGGATATAGGCAAAAGCACTCCGATGCTTTACATTGAATTCAGAAAACAAGGTAAACCTGTAAGTCCGGCACCGTGGTGGGTAGCTGGTAAGTCGGGAAGGAACCAGAATGATTCGTAAATTGACCGTTTTAGCCGCCGGTGCACTGCTTGGCGCAAGTTCAATGATTATGATGCAATCTTTTGCAGCTAATAGTGATGGCGACACCTACAAGCAGCTTGCTATTTTTGGCGATGTGTTCGAGCGTGTGCGGGCACAATATGTAACAGTGCCGGACGATAAAAAGCTCATTGAAAATGCAATCAACGGTATGTTGACCTCGCTTGATCCCCATTCATCCTATATGAATGCCGAAGAGGCAAAGGATATGCGGGTTTCCACCAAAGGTGAATTTGGTGGCTTGGGCATTGAAGTCACAATGGAAAATGATCTTATCAAGGTTGTTTCCCCAATGGATGATACGCCTGCCTCGAAAGCAGGGGTTTTGGCCGGAGACCTGATTTCAAAGATTGATGATGAACAGGTGCGCGGGCAGACTTTGAACGATGCCGTCAGCAAAATGCGCGGCGAAGTCGGCAAGCCGATCAAGTTGACAATCATTCGCAATGGCGTGGATAAACCTTTGGAAATCACTGTTATTCGCGATATTATCAAGGTCAAGGCCGTCAAATATCGTGTCGAGGGTGACATCGGTTATTTGCGTCTTATCCAGTTTACCGAACAAACTTACGATGACCTTCAAGCAGCCATTAAAGACATCCAGTCAAAAATTCCTGCCGACAAGCTCAAAGGATATGTTCTGGATCTGCGTTTGAATCCGGGGGGCTTGCTCGATCAGGCTGTGAGTGTGTCGGATGCGTTCCTTGACAAAGGGGAAATCGTTTCAACGCGCGGGCGCGATCAGGCGGAAGTTATGCGCTTTGACGCAAAACCCGGCGATATTTCCAACGGCAAACCTTTGATTGTGCTCATTAATGGTGGTTCGGCCAGTGCTTCCGAAATTGTTGCCGGTGCTTTGCAGGATCATCGCCGTGCGACAATTCTTGGCACACAATCTTTTGGCAAAGGTTCGGTGCAAACAATTATTCCGCTTGGCGATAATGGCGCTCTACGTTTGACCACAGCTCTTTACTATACGCCTTCAGGTTCCTCGATTCAGGGGAAGGGGATCACACCGGATATCAAGGTAGATCAACCATTGCCCGATGAATATAAAGGCTATGATGTAAACTTGGGTGAGTCCGAGTTGAAAGGACATATCAAGGGCAATCAGGAGGATGATAAGGGGTCCGGCTCTGCCGCCTTTGTTCCGAAGGATCCGAAAGACGATATCCAGCTCAATGAAGCCTATAAATTGCTTCGTGGCGAGATGGCAAATGCCGCCTTTCCTCCGAACCCGCAAAAAGGCGTTCCCAATTGAACGGAATAAAAGCGCGTCCAACGCGCTTTTTATTTGCGCAAATGTGCCGTTAATATTACGCTTTGAATATTATCAATATTAGACGGGCAGAGGTAATTTCAAAAATATAAATTGATGTTGTTGGTTTTTTTGAAACCGTTATAGAGTTTATATAGAATCTCGGACGAACAATGCGGTTGGTAGGATATTGGTAGGATATTGGTAAGATAATGACAAAAAGTGATAGTGAGAAACAAAAAAAACCGATGGATTTGCCTTATCGTAAATGCGTCGGTATAGCCTTGTTCAACAAAAACGGCCAAGTCTGGGCGGGACGGCGTATTACAAACAGGTTAAGCGAGCTTAAAGGTGCTTCCAAAATCTGGCAAATGCCACAAGGAGGTATCGACAAGGGCGAAGAGCCGATTGATGCGGCCAAACGCGAACTTTACGAGGAAACCGGTGTTCACTCTATAGAGTTGATCGAGGAAACAGAGGGCTGGGTCACTTATGATTTGCCTGAAGAGCTTGTCGGTATTGCTTTAAAAGGGAAATATCGTGGCCAGACGCAAAAATGGTTTGCTTTCCGCTTTTTGGGTGATGACAAGGAAATAGCAATCAATCCGCCGCCGGAAAACAATGCAGCAGAATTCGACCAATGGAAGTGGGTGGATCTCGAAGCTCTTCCGATGATGGTCGTGCCTTTTAAACAAGCTGTATATGAAAAAGTTGTTGCGCAGTTCAGGCATATTGTTTGTTAATATAGTAAGCTGGAAGAAAAATTGTCTGGTTTGAAAGACTGACATCCTTTATACGGGTAAACAGAATTTTAAATATTGGGTATAAATAATTCGGAAGAGAATATTCAAATGAAGGGTTTACTCTACTCCTTTTTTGCTGTCGGTCTGCTATTTTCCAGTTTTTCGGCTCAGGCCGCCAATGATAAGGAGGTCAAACCGGGTTCTGCTACATTGCCGAATGGTGCGTCGTCGCTTACTGAAACCTATGGTTTGTGGACTGTCAATTGCGCTGTGCAAAATGGTGAAAAAGCGTGTGCTCTTCTTCGTCAGGAAGTCAATAATCAGAACCAGCCGGTTATCAGCATGAATGTGTCGACCAATAATAACGGCGATGTATCCGGCGTTCTGGTTGTGCCCTTCGGTATTCTGGTTTCCAAACCGGTGAAGCTTCAGGTTGACGACACCAAGGTTGTGATTGAAACAAATGTTCGCACATGTATGCCGGTTGGCTGTATTGTGCCTGTTGCTTTTGACAAGACATCAATTGCCGGCTTGCGCAGTGGCAAACAGCTGAACGTCAAAGCAACATCTGCCGGTAATGGAGAACAGGTTCTGGACAATCTCTTTGTTCAGCTTGACGGTTTCGGATCGGCACTTGATCGTTTGGGAGCACTTAAGAAATAAGCAGCAGACATTTGGCTGTTTAATCATTAACGCTTGAAAACGTATGGAAAATGGCTCTTGCGAGCCATTTTATTTTTTTGAATTACAACTTATTTTTTGAATAACAAAAGCCGTAATGCGTTGAGTGTGACAAGAACCGTTGCGCCTGTATCTGCCATAACCGCAAGCCAAAGTCCTGTAATGCCGAAGATTGTTGTCAGCAGGAAGATCAACTTCAAGCCGAGCGCTATGGCAACATTTTCTTTAATATTCAACATTGTCGTGCGGGCTAGCGAAATCAGTGTGGGAATATCGCTCACACGGTTGCGCAATATTGCTGCATCGGCAGTTTCCAATGCCACATCGGTTCCCGATCCCATAGCAATGCCGACATTTGCGGCTGCAAGCGCTGGTGCATCATTGATACCATCGCCCACCATAGCAACGATATGATTTTTTCCAAGTTCGTTGATCGCTGCCACTTTCATTCCGGGCATCAACTCGGCTTTGACAGAAATTCCGAGTTTTTTTGCAATGGCTTCACCGGTCAATCTGTTATCTCCGGTAAGCATGACTGTTTCGATTTTTAAACGATGCAGTTGGTCCAAAGCATTCATGGCGTCGTCTCTTGGCTCGTCACGCATTGCAATAACGCCGATTGCCTTGCCATCATGATGGACAACAATGACTGTTTTTCCCTCATTCTCGAATTTGTCGGCACTTGTTTGCAATGCTTCACCGATAATGCCGTAATCGTGAGAAAATCTCGGCGCGCCAATGAAAACCGGTTTGCCGTTCCATTCAGCGGTAATGCCTTTACCGGCAACAGCTTTTACATCTTTTACCGGAACGGCTTCTATTTTACGCTTTCCGCTTTCTGTTATGATAGCAACAGCTAACGGGTGGCTCGATTCCCGTTCGAGGGCGACAGCAAGTTGCAATACCTCGTTTTCCGAATATTCGGTTGCGACAACATCAGTCACAATCGGCATGCCTTTTGTCAAAGTACCGGTTTTATCGAATGTGATGCAATCGACTTTTGATAAGGCCTCGACAACATTGCCACCCTTTACCAGAAGCCCTTGGCGGGTTCCGGCCGAAAGTCCCGATGCAATGGCTGCCGGCACAGAAATAACCAGCGCACAAGGACAACCGATCAGCAACAAAGCCAATGCGCGATATGTCCATTCCTTCCATTGCCCGTCAAAGAGCGGGGGAATAATGGCGACAAGGATCGCAATACCGACGATAATCGGCATATAAATTTTTGCAAAAGCGTCGATAAAGCGTTGTGTGGGGGCTTTTGCATCCTGCGCTTCTTCAACCAGAGAAATGATACGCGCGATCGTATTATCGGCGGGTCTGGTTTCGACACGAATGCGCAAAGCGGATTCATTATTGATGGAACCGGCGAAAACTTTGCTATTGACCGTCTTTGTCACAGGAATGGATTCACCAGTAATCGGCGATTCATCGACACCCGATGTCCCATCGACAACAACACCATCCGCCGGTATACGGTCACCGGGACGAGCAAGGACAGTGTCGGCAATTTGAAGACTGTCAGCAGGGACTTCTTCAAGCTTCCCGTGAACTTCCTTCCATGCTGTCTTGGGGGTAAGTTTGCTTAATGACTTTATACCAGCGCGGGCATGGCCTGTTGCAACACCTTCAAGCACTTCGCCAACGCAAAACAGGAAAACAACGACAGCCGCTTCCTGTGTCGCATTGATAAAAATTGCACCGATTGCTGCAATTGTCATCAGCATTTCAATGGTAAAAGGGCTACCGTTTTTCAATGCGGCAAATGCCCTTTTTGCGACAGGCAGAAGCGAGACGAGCGCTGCAATTGTAAAGAACCAGAATGTTAAGTCAGGTAAAAAAGTCGAGGCAATATAGGCCAATGCCAATAAGACACCGGAAAAAATAGCCACTTTACCTTTCTGTGTCTTATACCACGATTTTTCTTCATTGTGTTGGTGTGGCTGGTCACCATCAATTTTATAAAGACGATAGCCAAGCGAGCTTACTGTTTTTTCGATGTCTTCGGGGCTGACGCGGCTTTTATCCGCTTTCAAAGACAGTCTTTCTCTGGTGAGTGAAACATGGACATTCCCGACCCCGGACATACGTTCCAAAGCGGTGGTAATTGTTCTGGCACAGGCTGCGCAATCCATGCCCTCGACGCGCCATAAAGAGTCATTTCCCGCCTCTAGCCGCGGATCATCTTCGACGATTTTTTCATCCTCGTCATCATGGTCATGAGAATGGGAATGATTGTGGTGTTCATGAGAATGCTCGTGACAATGATCGCCACAACATTGATCGTCACTATGCTTATGGGAATCGTCATGACTGTGACCGGCGCGGGAGTGATGTTCATGATGGTGTTCCTCTTCCCCCACGGTCAACGACTTCTTTCCGGTGCGATGATGGTCGTTGTCGGCTGCGAGGGAGAGAATTTCATGAAGCTCTTTATCGTCGCTCACGGGGTTATCCCTGTCGTGCTGTTGAGCGTGATTATGTGGAGCGGTTTTCTTTTCGACTTCAGCCATAGATTGTTTCTCCTCTTAAGGCTTTCCCGTCATGTATCAAAAATCCCGACCATGGAAATCGGAGAGCGATGGAGATAAATTTTTGAAATCCGGCTCTCGACATCCACGAACTGAAATTCCTTGAAAGGGCATTTCTGACTGTGGAAATCATTGTCGAATAATTATATAATTCCTGTAGTAACTACAGGTTCAAGAGGAAAAATGCAGAAAATTTATTTTTCAATTGGCGAATTATCAAAACATACCGGCTGCAATGTCGAAACCATCCGTTATTATGGGAAAATTGGCCTCCTTGACGAGCCGGAGCGCACAGAAGGCAATCAACGCCGTTATGTCGAGGCAGATTACAAGCGCCTGTTGTTCATTTTGCGAGCAAGAAATCTCGGATTTTCTATCGAAGCCATACGCCAGCTTATTGCATTATCCAAACATCCGGATGATCCATGTGGCGAAGCCGATACAATTGCGCACAAGCAACTTGCAGAAACACGTATGAAAATTGCACGATTGAAAATTCTCGAAAACGAACTGGAAAGAATAACAAAGCCGTGCAGCGGTCATAAAATACACGAATGCAAGGTTATCGAAAGCCTTGCAGATACAAGCTCTCTTCAAGCTTGACCGCTTGAAGAGAGAAAAAAAGCCCTTTTACAAAGCCTGAGGGGTATAGCCTTCTTCTTTTATAATCTCGGAGAGGCTCGCTTTATCCGTAACACCGCCAACCTTGACGAGGTGTTTGTCGAGTTCGATATTGACATCGGCAGACGGATATTTTTCTTTTATCGCATTGGTGATTGTTTTTACACAATGCCCGCATGTCATATCCTCTACCTTGAACAAGCTTGTGTTTTTCTCAGACATTTTTATATTCCTTTACCTATTGACTATTTACTATAATATGAGGGCTTCCTATAGGGTAAGGTCAAGGGTGGAGAATTGTTTATTTTGATAAAGCCCATAAAACAGGAAAAAGATGAAGTCTGCACGTAATTTGAATGGTGATGACATACGCACTTTGGGGCTGGCCTCTTTGGGGGGAGCGCTTGAATTTTATGACTTCATCATATTTGTATTTTTCACCGCCGAGATTTCGCGTACGGTTTTGCCTGCGGAAATGTCGCCCTGGCTTGCCACAACATGGACTTACGGCATATTTGCTGCGGGTTATCTCATGCGCCCCATTGGCGGAATTGTCATGGCGCACCTTGGCGACAAGCTTGGACGAAAACGGATTTTTACGTTTTCAGTGCTTTTGATGTCACTTGCAACTCTGGGAATGGCTTTTGTGCCGACCTACAGCCATTTCGGGCTTGCGTCACCACTCATTCTGTTATGCTGCCGGATGATGCAGGGGCTTGCTGTCGGGGGCGAAGTACCCGGTGCATGGACGTTTGTTGCAGAGCATGTTCCCGAACGTCATGTCGGTTTGGCAACAGGTGTTCTGACTTCGGGTTTGTCACTCGGCATTTTGATCGGCTCGTTCATTGCATTTGCGATCAATCATATTGTTCATAACAATGTGTTGCCATGGCCTGAAAATGTAACAGATTTCTGGGGCTGGCGGGTTGCCTTTGTTATTGGCGGAATCTTCGGGCTTATCGCTGTCTGGCTCCGGCGTTTTTTGGAAGAAACGCCGATTTTCAAAGAGTTGAAAAGGAAGAAAGCCCTATCAAAAGACATTCCTTTGAAAGTGGTTTTGACACATTATTTGGGAAGCGTCAGCGTCGCTATATTGCTGACTTGGACATTATCGGCAACGGTCATGATTAGTACCTTGCTCACGCCGAATTATATGAAGGCAGCGCCTTATCATTATTCTGGCGATATTACACTTGCCGCCAATTCGATAACGAGTTTTTTCCTTATTCTTGGAACGCCGGTTGCCGGATTTCTTTGCGACCGTTTCGGGAGCGGCAAGTTTTTTACTTTTTCGGGAATTGCTTTTGCTATCGTTGTCTATATTTTTTATCACTGTGCAGGCTATTCGACGGGATTGTTTTTTGTGCTTTCCGCCTTTCTGGGCTTTTTCGCCGGTTATGTCGGTTCGGTCGCTTATGTGATTGTGCGCGGTTTTCCGGCAACTGTCAGGTTTTCGGGATTGTCCTTTTCTTATAATATTGCTTATGCGATATTTGGCGGCTTGACACCGTGGGTCATCAATTTGATGCAACCGATCTTTCCGATGTTCCACATGTGGTATCTGATTGTTATTTCCCTGCTTGCAAGCCTTGTCGGGCTTTACCTCATTTTCTACGGAGAGAAAAAGCAAATGCCGATAGGGATTGAAGAACTGGAAACAGAGAATTTGTGATTATTGTTGACTGAAACGGAATTTGACCGGAATGGAATTGAGCCGGCAACTTTTAGCACTTCCGGCAGTTTTTAGGAAAAGCGTTAAAAGCCTGATAAAAAAGGCTTGCCCATTCTATGTCGGAATGGCAATTTCACTATCGACCGACGTTCAAAGGATTAGAGAATGATTTTTGCTTTACTATCTGTGATAGACCTTGTCTTTAGCGTTTATATTTTCATTCTCATTGCTGGTGCGGTATTTTCCTGGCTTTATGCATTCAACATTGTCAATCCGCATAATCCGTTAATTGCCGCAATCGGCAATTTCCTTTACCGTGCAACAGAACCTGTGCTTGCACCAATACGGCGCGTTTTGCCGAATCTCGGCTCAATCGACATATCGCCAATCGTTGTTTTCCTGATTATCTATTTCATCCGCATTTTTATGTGGCGCGCCTATTTCGGAGTCTTTTTCTGATATTTCGATATTATCTGTCGATTGACGAAACCAGCTAAAGAAAATTGGCAGTGGATGCGATCGACATCCCTTACTTACGCAATTGTTTAACTGCTTTTAGTGAACTTTTTTGTTCCGGCTTAAAAAGACTGCCCCCAAACACAGAATATTGGTGAAGATCAGATAGTAAGCCGGTGAGGCGGGATTTCCTGTCAGTTTCAAAATCCACGTCACAACAATTTGCGCCGTTCCACCAAATAGAGAAATTCCCAACGCGTAGGAGATGGAAAAACCGGTTGCCCGCAATCTTTTCGGGAAACATTCACATAAAAATATGACAATTCCGGCACCACTAATATTTTGCAATGCCGTGAAAACGGTAATGACACCGAAAAAGACCCAAATATTATTATGCTGGTTGACGAGATAGAGGCCTGGCCAAAGGATAACAAGCAAAATAATACGCGGAATAACGATTGTTTCCCGCCGCCCGAACCTGTCGGCACAATAGCCGCCGATCAATGCAAAAATAACAACACCCACCCCCACAACAAAAGTGGCAAGCATGGCAAAATTCTCGCCATAGTGCAGCTCGGTCAAGGCATAGGTTGTTGTATAATTCAAGAAATATTGCGTGACGGTACTTCCGGAAAGAACGAATATTCCGATAAAAATCAAAGCACTGTGATGCTCGAATATTTCTTTCAGCAGTCCCTTTGTCGAGTTATTTTCGGATTTGTCTTCAAGTTGCAACGTTTCACCCAAATGGCGACGCATTAAAATTGCAATGGGTAGAATGCAAAGCCCAAGACCGAATGCAATCCGCCAGCCCCAATCGGTTTGTTGCTGGTGGCTTAAATAAAGGCTTAGAATATAACCGACCAAACCGGCGACTATGGCCGCGCTTCCTTGTGCTACAATCTGCCAACTTGCATAAAAAGCGCGTTTTCCCTGTGGGGCTGCTTCCATGATAAACGTTGTGGCAGGTCCTGCTTCGCCGCCCCATGCCAGTCCTTGTGCCAATCGCGCTACAACCAGTAATATCGGCGCAGCAATTCCGATTGTCTCGTAACCGGGCAGAAGAATAAGTCCGGCAGTGCCGATTGCCATCAACAACATTGTCAGGATCATTGCAGGTTTGCGTCCGACCTTGTCGGCATAGGTGCCGATGAGGATTGCACCCAAGGGGCGGGCTATAAAACCTATGCCAAACGTAGAAACCGACAAAATCAGGCTTGAAAACGCATTATCAGACGGGAAAAAAGTTTTCCCGATCATGACTGCAAATGTTGTATAGACGATAAAATCATAGAATTCGACAGCATTGCCGACGGCAACCGCGGCAACATCACCTTTGGTGATGTGATGTTGTTTTTTAACTGTGTTTATACGGCCTTCCATGCATTAAAACCCTGTTGCGTCATTCTCGTCAGAATACAGGTTCGGCTTTTACCTGCATGTCTTGTTGAAGCTTCTACTTAAAAAAACGACCGGCAGCGACATGCTGTCGGAAGAATTTTTTTTAAATATTTCCAATCACGAACCAGAAATATCAACCCGTTCAATCAGGATAATGTTCTCGCCCGATTATTCCGGAATTGGCAAGAATTTAGGCATTGGACTTTTCCAAAGACAAATCAAATTGTCGTAAAAACACGTTTTCGTCTTGAATGTCTTTTTTCAAAACAACGGAAAAAAGAAATACCGCAATTTAAAAAAGACTTTGATAAGTTGCAAAAAAATACGCCCGCCAAATTTGACGGGCGTTTTATGAAATAAGGCTTGAACTCAGAAAATTGACAGATGGCCTATCAATTATTTTTTAGCGCGCTTGATCGCTTTATTGATAAGTTCGCGGGCAAAATCCTCGTCTTCCCAACCACCGATCTTGACCCATTTTCCGGGTTCGAGATCTTTATAATGCTGGAAGAAATGTTCAACCTGTTTCAAAGTGATCTCGGGCATATCGGCATAATCGTGAACATCAACATAGCGTTGGGTCATTTTCGGAGTCGGAACAGCAATGATCTTTTCATCCTTGCCGCCGTCATCTTCCATAATCAAAGCACCGATCGGACGGCAATTGATTACACAGCCCGGAACAAGCGGACGGGTGTTAAGAACGAGAACATCAATCGGGTCGCCATCTTCGGATAATGTGTGCGGAACAAAACCGTAATTCCCCGGATAAGTCATAGGTGTATAGAGGAAGCGGTCAACAAACAATGCACCGGATTTTTTATCCATTTCATATTTGATTGGCTGTCCGCCGACAGGAACTTCAATGATAACATTTACGTCTTCCGGCGGATTTTTGCCGATGGGGATCAAATCAATATTCATAGAGACATCCTTTCCAGAATAAAAAGAGCCGGATACCTTTTCGATATCCGGCGTAAATGGTCAAAAATCAGGCAGCGCTATCGGATGGACGCGGCTTACCGTTTCTTTTACGATCAATCGGGTCGAGGTATAGCTTGCGCAAACGAATATTCTTTGGCGTAACCTCGACAAGCTCATCATCCTGAATCCACGATAAAGCACGTTCCAACGTCATTTTGATCGGAGGTGTCAGTTTCACCGCCTCATCCTTGCCTGCCGCACGGACATTGGTGAGTTTTTTACCCTTCAAGACATTCACATCCAAATCATTATCGCGTGAATGTATGCCGATAATCATTCCTTGATAGACCTTGACACCCGCATCAATAATCATCGGGCCACGATCTTCAAGATTGAACAGGGCATAGGCTACCGATTCACCATTATCATTGGAAATCATGACACCGTTTGTGCGCCCTGCAATATCGCCCTTATAAGGTTCATAATCATGGAACAGACGGTTCATGACAGCCGTGCCACGTGTATCCGTCAACAATTCCGACTGGTAGCCGATAAGGCCGCGCGTCGGCGCATAAAAGACCATGCGGACACGGTTTCCACCCGAAGGCCGAAGCTCGATCATTTCGCCTTTACGTTCAGACATCTTCTGGACAACAATGCCCGAATATTCTTCATCAACGTCGATGACGACTTCTTCTACCGGTTCAAGCTTGTTTCCGTTCTCGTCTGTATGCATGACAACACGCGGGCGCGAAACCGAAAGCTCGAAACCTTCACGGCGCATATTTTCGATGAGTACAGCAAGTTGCAATTCGCCACGGCCGGAAACATAGAAGGAATCCTTGTCTTTTGACTCCTCGATTTTCAAGGCGACATTGCCTTCAGCCTCTTTGAGCAACCGGTCGCGAATAACACGGCTTGTAACCTTATCACCTTCTGTGCCGGCAAGCGGACTGTCGTTAACAAGGAAACTCATTGTCACCGTTGGCGGGTCAATAGGCTGGGCTTTTAACGGCTCGGTCACAGACGGGTCACAGAATGTGTCGGCAACTGTCCCTTTTTGCAAACCGGCAATTGCCACAATGTCACCGGCGTCACCTTCTTCGATCGGTTGGCGTTCAAGGCCACGAAAAGCAAGAATTTTTGAAATTCTGCCCGTTTCAACGAGATTGCCCTGTTGATCGAGAACTTTCACAGCCTGATTGGGTTTAACTTTTCCGGAGTGGATACGGCCGGTAATAATACGTCCCAGAAATGGATCGGCTTCAAGAATGGTTCCAATCATTGTGAATGGGCCGGGAGCAACTGTCGGAGCCGGAACATGGCGCACCACCATATCAAACAAAGGTGCCAAGCCCTGATCTTTCGGGCCTTCGGGGCTTTCAGCCATCCAGCCATCGCGCCCCGAACCATAAAGAATCGGAAAATCGAGCTGTTCGTCTGTTGCATCAAGTGCAGCAAACAGATCGAAAACTTCGTTGATAACTTCTTCAGGACGTGCATCAGGACGGTCAATTTTGTTAATCGCAACAATCGGACGCAACCCGACTTTCAAGGCTTTGCCGACAACAAATTTTGTTTGTGGCATCGGGCCTTCTGCTGCATCGACGAGAACAATCGCACCATCCACCATATTGAGGATACGTTCAACCTCGCCGCCGAAATCGGCGTGTCCGGGAGTATCAACAATATTGATACGCGTATCTTTCCATACAACAGAGGTAACTTTGGCAAGGATGGTAATTCCACGTTCTTTTTCAATATCGTTGGAATCCATCATACGCTCGCCGGTGCGTTGATTTTGGCGGAAATTTCCTGATTGCTTTAATAGCCCGTCGACAAGCGTTGTTTTACCGTGGTCAACGTGGGCAATGATAGCAATATTGCGCAATTGCATGTAGATCTTCTTTTCGTTCACTGAAATTTCAAAATACGGTAACAAACAGAGCTACCGCATGGGGTTGCATGCCTCTTACAAGTTTTTTACAGTTTTTGGAAGAGGGGAAACTGTTTTTGACTAAGATAAACTCGTTCTCATCACTGCGAAACTTCGAGAGCATCGCCCTATTTATATGAGAATAGCCATCGGACCAATCAATAACCATGGCCGGATATATTCTTCTTTTTGGCAAATAATGGCGATTAATGACAATATGAATCAATAGTTTGCGTATTATCCTCTCAAGCCCGGATATGCTGTTATTCTGCGATACTATGATTTCAGGCTGTTATCGGATTAAGTGGAACAGCAGCCTGAAAAATTTATTGGATTATGCGATTTTTATAGAAGTGTGCCACTCAGGATGAGTGCTGCAACGGAAAAATAGATCACAATACCCGTTACATCGACCAGTGTTGCCACAAAAGGCGCGGAAGCACTTGCCGGGTCAAATCCGAGACGGTTCAAGAGAAACGGAAGCATAGAACCGGTCAAACAACCGAACATAACAATGCCGATAAGGGCAGCACCTACAGTTATTGCAACCAGTACCCAATGCTCGCCATAATCATATATGCCGGTTTTCTGCCACACTATAATGCGTATGACACCAATCAATCCGAGCATTGCGCCCAAAGACACGCCTGCGGGTATTTCTCTTAAAGCGACTTTCCACCAATCTTTGAGGTCAAGCTCTCTTAATGCGAGTGCACGAATGATAAGCGATGTTGCCTGTGAACCGGAATTACCGCCGGAACTCATGATAAGCGGAATAAAAAGAGTAAGAACAATGGCTTTTTCAAGTTCGACTTCAAAATGCTGCATGGCGCTCGCGGTCAACATTTCACCCAGAAACAGAACGGCAAGCCAGCCGCCGCGTTTTTTCATCATATCGAAAAAACCGATATCCATATAGGGTTTGTCGAGCGCTTCCATACCACCGAATTTGTAAGCATCTTCACTCATTTCTTCAGTCATGGCATCGAGCACGTCATCAACTGTCACAATGCCGATGACGTGGTCTGTTTCGTCAACAACCGGAACCGAGAGCAAATCGTGACGCCGGAACAGGCGTGCAACTTCTTCCTGATCGGTCAAAGGACCGATTTTGATCGGTTCGCCATTGGTGGCAGCATTAAGAATAGTATCATCAGGATTTGCCAGAATAAGATTTCTGAGCGAAACCGCTTTGATAAGAACACTGGTTTCCGGATCAATGACATAACTTGCGTAAACCGTCTCGCGCGTACGTTCGACATCACGGATATGGTCAAGTGTTTGACGAACCGTCCAGGTGGAGGGAACCGCAATAAATTCTGTTGTCATTAACGCGCCGGCGCTGCCATCAGGATAACTCGACAGCTTTTTCATCTCGGCACGGGTGAGCGGCTTCAGGAGCGGGTAAAGTTTGGCGCGGGTTGCCTCTTCCATTTCCTGAAATACGTCCGCAGCCTGGTCGGCAGACATTCCGTCAAGAATTGTGACAGAACGTTCTGTGGGGAGCATTTCGAGAATCTGTCCGGGTTCGTCAAGCTCCGGTTTGTCAAACAGTTCTATCGCATATTCGATCGGCAAAAATTTGAACACATTGACACGTTCGACAATGTCGAGATCATTGATGACATCGACAGCGTCGGCAAAATGCAGACGGCTCAAGCGCTCGGCAAGCGCCTCAGCAGACAGCGTTTTGACATCGAATGCTGAAGTCTGGTTTTCAGTCATGATGGAGCTCCTTCAGAACAGTTCATTACGGACATTCAACCTGTCGGGTAATCTATAGGGCAGGTTTGACATCCCGACAGATCATATGTGGGGGGAGCATTTCCCTACGCAGATGTTTCAATTGTTATGTTTTAAACGAAAGTCAAGCACTGTTTGTCTATCAGTCACTTTTATTCTTTAAACAGCAAAAAACAGTGGAAACTTCGGGCGATATTTCGCCGCCTTTTGCTTCGTTTTGTCACAATTATAATCATTTGTTTTCGTTAAAGAACAAAAAATCGGACGGGCGTGAAAAACCGAAAATTTATAATTCGAATTTATTTGTTACTTTTATAGAGCAATAAAAAACCGGATAATTGACGAAGCAGAAAAATTGAAAAAAATGATTGCTTTATCTCGTTCTGATAATAATCTTTCGTCATGGTATTGGATGGCAAATGCGCTATGTCAAATCATAAGAGCGAGCTGTCGCGGGCATGTGGCAGAACTGCTATGAGGTATTGAAAACACGGCGTATTGAACGAGATCGAGACAATAGTGAAACAGTTGACCGATTTTTCTGAAACAGACGGAAAGCGCAATTTATTGCTAAAGGCGATTATCGGCGCGGTATCGTTCTGTTTTTTTTGCATCTGTTCAATTGTTTTGGTCTGTTTCCCGACAATGGCTTCCGAACTCAAAATTGCATTGCCGGATGACCCTGATAGTCTTGATCCGGTTTTATCGGGCACTTTTTCCGGACGTGTTGTCTACATGTCCATGTGCGACAAGCTTATCGACATTTCCCGCGAGGCCGATTTTATTCCCGAACTTGCAGAGGATTGGAATTTTTCCGACGATGGCAAGATTTTGAAATTGGACTTGCGAAAGGATGTCGTCTTTCATGATGGAACGCCATTCAACGCCGATGCCGCCGTCTATTCCTTGAAACGGGCTATGAGTTTTTCCCGATCTGTGCGGGATAACGAACTTGCTTCCGTTGCAAAAATCGAGGCAACAGGACCGTTTGAACTGACAATCAAATTGAAATATCCGGATGCTACGCTTTTATCGCATCTGGCCGACCGCGCCGGTGTCATGGTTTCACCCAAAGCTGCCCGTGAAATGGGAAGCGACTTTGGTCTTAAACCTGTTTGTGCAGGGCCTTTCCGCTTTGTCGAACATGTTCCCCGTGACAGAATTGTTCTGGAAAAATTCGATCGTTACTGGAATAGCAGGGAAATCAAACTTGACCGGTTGACCTTTCTAACAATTGAAGATCCTGCGGTTCGTTTTGCCAATTTGCGTGCGGGAATTGTCGATATGGTTGACAGGTTGTCGCCAAATGATTTTGACAAAGCAAAAAAAACATCGAGATTGCAAACCGATAGTGTTGCAAGCGAGGGCTATATTGCTCTCGTCATTAATATAGCAAATAGTAACAAGGCCGGAACACCTCTCGGTCAACAAAAATTGTTAAGGCAGGCCTTTTCGCTGGCTATTGATCGTGCATCTCTTAACGAACACGTCTATGGCGGGGCTATGGTTGTCGGCAATCAGCCCTGGGCGCCGGATACTGTCTGGTTCAATCCGGGTTTTCCTGTTTCCCCGCGTAATCTTGAAAAAGCGCGTCAATTGATCGAACAAGCAGGTTTTGCAAATCAGAAAATCGAAGTCCGGATTTCCCACAGCAATGACCCGACAGTTGTGCAAGCAATCGAGGCAATCCGGACAATGGTCAATGAAGCAGGCTTTCAGGTGAGCCTTCACCCGCAAGAAGACACAAAACTTGCGATTGACAATAGCGATGGTAATTTCGAGGTATCTGCACAAAAATGGAGCGGGCGTATTGATCCGGATGGAAACGTTTACTGGTTCGTTACATGCGGCGGCGGAGACAATATCGGTAAATATTGCAACCCCGAACTGGATAAGAAATTGTCGCTCGCCCGTCAAACACTCGATCCGGCAGAACGGGTCGATCTTTATCATTATGCAGCTTCTGTTCTTCAGGAAGATATGCCCGTCATTTATCTGGGACACCCTGACAATATCTATGCCTACACCAGAAAACTTCATGGCTTTCAGCCTTATCCCGACGGGCTGATACGGTTATCCAACGTTTATAAGGATTGAAGTGTTGGCAAATTGCGCAAACCGTTCCGGACAAGCCTTGTTTTACCGTTATTTTCCGGTTTTGCCGAAGACGTGAAAAAATCCCGAAAACGGGAATGTTTTGAAAGGGGCGTACCCCTAAATCACCACGTTTGCCTCGCGCGTCAAACGGAAGAGAATTTATCCAAAATAGCCAAGGGAGTTTCATATCCCGCTTATTTCATATCCCGCTTATTTCATATCACAGGCTTTTTATGCATGAATCATTTTATGCCAGAATTATTTTATAGTCGTCCGCTTCGGCTTTTGCGGAAGGAAAGGGCGGTTTTCATGACGGCACAACAATTTCTTTGTTTAAAAGCTTTCCTGATAAGCTGGTATTCCCGCTTTTAATGATTACATGAATAGCGTATTGCCCGATGCAAATGAATTGCAATAAATTATTGGAGAAAAAATATGTCAAAAACGGCTTTGCTGGAGTGGTCCGGTTTTGAAGGTCTGCCTGATTTTTCAAAAATCCATGATGAAGATTTCAAGCCTGCTTTTGAAGAAGCATTAAAAGATGCCGAAGCCGAAATTGAACAGATTGCCGCCTCGCCGGAACCTGCCACAATAGATGGATTTTTGCAGGCGTTTGAACTTGCCGGTCAGCCACTTGACCACGTATGTTCTGTTTTCTTTCTCCGTTCGGGTGCTTATAGCAATGAGCTGATCCAGCAATTGGAACAGGATTTTGTGCCCAAACTGTCGCGCTATTCCTCAAAATTGATGATGGATCCGCGGCTTTTTGCAAAAATTGACGCCCTCCATGAGGAAGCAAAAAAAGCAAAATTCGATGCTGAAACAACCCGTGTGATCGAACTCACATGGAAGGGTTTTGTGCGTAACGGTGCGCTTCTTGATGAAAAAGATAAAAAAAGACTGGCAGAGATAAACGAGAGATTGGCTCTGCTTGGCGCGCAATTCGGCCAGCATGTGTTGAATGATGAAGCCGAGTGGGTGCTTTATCTTGAAAAAAACGACCTCGCCGGACTTCCCGACGATCTTGTTGCAACCATGAAAGAGACGGCAAAGGAAAGGGGAAAACCGGATTCCTATGCACTGACACTTGCCCGTTCGATTGTCGAACCGTTTTTGACTTTTTCCGACCGGCGGGACTTGCGCCAGATTGCCTTTGAAGCATGGGCAAAACGTGGTGAAAACGGCAATAAAAATGACAATCGTGAAGTCATCAAAGAAATTATCGCGTTGCGTGATGAAAAGGCAAAGCTTCTTGGTTTCAAATCTTTTGCTGCATTCAAACTTGATAACACAATGGCCAAAACGCCCGATAACGTCATGAATCTTTTAATGCCAGTCTGGAAGCGGGCAGTCGCCAAGGCTGAAAAAGAAGCCGACGCGTTGCAAAAACTGGCAGCACAAACGGGAAGCAATGACGAATTGGCAGCATGGGATTGGCGCTATTATGCCGAAAAGCTTCGCAGCAAATTATTCTCCTTCGACGAAGCTTCGGTCAAAGTCTATTTTGAACTCGATAAAATGATCGAGGCAGCCTTTGCCACCGCAAAGAAGCTATTCGATGTCTCTTTTGAAGAAAAGCATGGAGTACCCTTGTGGCATGAAGATGCGCGGCTTTTCGAGGTAAAAAATCCGGATGGCAGCTTACGCGGACTTTTTATTGGTGATTATTTTGCCCGCCCCAGCAAACGTTCGGGCGCCTGGATGAGCGAATTACAAACCGAACACCATTTGGGAAAAGGGCGCAAACCGATCATTTATAATATTTGTAATTTTGCCAAACCGCCCAAGGGAAAACCGGCACTTTTGTCACTGGATGATGCGCGAACCCTGTTCCATGAATTCGGACATGCACTCCACGGCTTGCTATCGGAAGTAAAATGGCCATCTGTTTCGGGAACATCTGTGGCAAGAGATTTTGTCGAACTTCCTTCGCAATTGTTCGAGCATTGGGTCACTGTTCCGGAAACTTTGAAAACTTATGCAAGGAACGTCAAAACCGGTGAACCCATGCCGCAGGAATTGCTCGACAAGGTTCTGGCTGCACGCACGTTCAATGGTGGTTTCGATGCCGTTGAATTTACGGCCTCGGCACTTGTCGACATGGCTTTTCATGAAGGTGGCAAAGTTGATGACCCGACCGAATTTGAAAAGAAAGAATTGAAAAAATTGGGTATGCCGAAGGCAATCATTATGCGTCACCGTCCGCCGCATTTTACCCATGTTTTTACCGGTGACGGTTATTCGGCGGGATATTATTCCTATATGTGGGCGGAAGTCCTCGATTCAGATGCGTTCGAGGCATTTGAAGAAACCGGCAATGCTTTTGATCCGGCCACGGCTGAAAAACTGAAAAAATATATTTATTCGGCTGGCGGCAGCCGCGATCCCGAAGAGCTATACAAGGCTTTCAGAGGACGGCTTCCTTCGCCTGATGCATTGATGAGAAAACGCGGCATATGAAGCGATAGGCGTCCAACGCTATTTTCTTCACCCAAGTGGAAGGAAAACTCTTTCCACTTGCGGTTTTGGATTTCTCCAGATACCGGTTTTCGCTTTAATGCATGACGATAGATCGGGTTTTCGGGAATTTGTCTGTGGTGAAGCGAAAAATATGGTGCTGTCATTGAGCCGGATAGTCTTCAGGCGATCAAGGAAATATAATAAAGCCTTCTATCTTGGTTTTGACAGCTCCTTCATGCAGTAGTAAGAACTATTGGAAAAACTCTAAAATTCGGATTTTGAAAAATGGAAAAGTTCACAACACTGACGGGTGTTGCAGCGCCAATGCCGGTTGTTAATATCGATACCGATATGATTATTCCGAAAAATTATTTGAAAACGATCAAGCGTACCGGTCTTGGTAAAGGGCTGTTTGCGGATATGCGCTATCTTGATGACGGGTCGGAAAATCCTGATTTCGTTTTGAATAAACCGGCTTACCGTCATGCCAAAATCATTGTCGCCGGAGATAATTTCGGTTGTGGTTCTTCGCGTGAACATGCGCCCTGGGCATTGGCCGATTTCGGCATACGTTGTGTTATTTCAACTTCATTTGCCGATATTTTTTATAACAATTGCTTCAAAAACGGTATTCTGCCAATTATTGTCAGTCCCGAAGATTTACAAAAACTGATGGAAGATGCAGAACGTGGTGCCAATGCAACCATGACCATCGACCTTGAAAAAAAGGAAATCCATGGGCCCGATGGTGGTACATTGAAATTCGATCTTGATGAATTTCGTCGCCATTGTCTGTTAAACGGGCTCGATGACATTGGTCTTACCATGCGCAAAGTCTCGGAAATAGATTCGTTTGAAAAAAAGAATGCAAAGGAACATCCTTGGGCTTGAATAAAGCGGATTTTGCTGAATAACATCAATTTGAAATTTGAATTGGCCGCTAACTTGCGTGTTTTATGTACCGCGTTTTAAAATAGCAGCAACGGAGCATGTAATTTATATGGCTAGACCAGACCGTAGTCATAATTGGGCTTCCCGCCTGTCTCCAAGTCTCAACGAACTCGACTCGATTGCTCGCAATTCTTTTGCGAATTTGCCGTCGAAGTTTCGGGTTCTTTGCGATGATCTTATTATATCGGTGACAGATTTTCCCGATGATCAAATGATGGATGACATGGGACTTGAATCCCCTTCGAGCTTTTGGGATTGTTTGAAGGGCAGGGAATTAGTGAACGTTTTTCGCTCAATACAGGTAACGAGACGAACCGGATGACATTGTTTCGGCGGCCTATTCTTGATTATTGGTCGGAAAATGATGAAGCGTTGGGTGACATTGTTACCCACGTCCTCATTCAGGAAATCGGCCGCAACTTCGGCCTATCCGATGATACGCTTGACGAGATAGAAGAGGCGGTCGAATAAGCGGAAGCAATCTTGTTGCGGTTGCTATCATCCGGTTTTCGGCTTGTTTAAAACTCTTCACTCCGACTTCACCCTGTTCGATGTCGGGTTTTAGAAAAGCCTGTTAACCTTTGATTTTCCGAACACAAAAATCGGGTTTACGCCCCCCAAAAAAAACGCAATTTTACTGGACTGAAGAAAAGTTGTCGGCGCGTCCGGCCTCTTTGCCATTTTTGGGCTTCCAATGGTCTTCGGCTTTGTCGGGTTTCGGTGTTTCTGTGTCTCCTAACAAACCATTGTTCTGGCCCGCCATATCATAAAAGCCGATGGGTGCAACGCGGTCGACATCACGGGGTAATATGGAAATAACAGGCCCGTTCGGATCAACCTTGACTTTGTCACCTTCATTGTCTCCGTTGAGACTAATGAGATTTTCCAATGGTTTTTCGAGATAGAAGGCAAGCTTCTTCTTGCCTGCACTGGTAAAATTAATTCCATCATTGGCGCGAAGGCGTACCGTTTTCCCGTTAACGTCATAGCCGGAAAGTGCAAACTTTCCCTGTTCGTCTATAAAACCTTCCCAAACGTCAACGAAATGGCCACCGGCCGCTTCCATCTGTTGTTTGTAAAGTCTGTTGAGTGAAGAAATGGTCTGACTGAGCTGCGGGTCTTTGAACGACGGGTTCCCCAACCAAAAAAATGGCTTCCCTGTCCCTTTCAGCGCGCCCGAAAGTGAAACTATTCTCTGACGGTAATTATCGCTCCATTCCTTATCCTCGACATTAATGGTTTTTTCGCCCGTTTTGATAGGCTGATTATCATTGGCTCCAAGTGCCATGACAATAATGTCGGGTTTTTCCTTCGTTACCAGTTTTCCGATATTGTCCAGCCAATTATAATGGCTTTCATTGACAAGTCCCGAAGACAGGTTTGTCGAAGCAAGAATAACAACTTTCGGATTTTCCGCATAAAACTGGTTCAATCCGTCTGCCACGGCATTGCCGACAAAGTCTCCCAGCACAAGAATGCGTTTTGCATCCGGTGCTTTCTGATTTGTTTTCTGCGGGACAGGTGCTTTGATAATGCGTTTTTTCTTCACCGGCGGCGGTGGCGGCGGATAATCGGGCTGCGTCTGTTGCTTGCGGCCGAAAATGATATCGAAAAGATTGCGTGCATCTGCGTTTGAAGGTGCGAATGCCAGAATGCTTACAGGCAAAATCAGTATGGCGATCCTCAAGATATTTTTCATCGAAAAATTTCCGGATTAGCGGCTACGCAAAATGGTCAACAGTTCCCGACTTGGATTTCCATCCGTTGGCAAGCCGTTACGGCTTTGGAACGCCTGAATGGCTTTTTTGGTTATTTCACCGTTTTTGCCATCAATATTGCCGTGATAATAACCCAATTTCGTTAATCGGGTTTGCAATTCCTGACGTTCCTGAATGGTAAGCGGGGTAAATGGACGGTTCCAATCTTTTACCAATCCGGGACGCCCTGCGATCCTGTCGGACAGCAATCCAACCGCCAATGCGTAACGATCGGCACTGTTATACCGTTTGATAACAAAGAAATTTTTTGTCACCAGAAATACCGGCCCCTTGCGACCGTCCGGAAGTTTCAAAGTGGCTTTATCGGAAGGATAAGCAAACGGCTTTCCGTCGGCGCGCTTGACACCCATTTTTGCCCATTCGGCAAGAGTAAGCGAACCGGGCGGGAACTTACCATTTTCAGGCAGAATGACTTCATATCCCCAGCCGCGGCCTTCCTGCCAGCCATTTTTCTTCAAAAGGTTGGCGGCAGTGGCGAGAGCGTCGGGAACCGATGTCCATATATCGCGCTTGCCATCGCCATCCATATCGACAGCATAAATAAGGTAACTCGTGGGAATGAATTGCGTATGCCCCAAAGCACCGGCCCAGGAACCTTGCAAATGAGCCCTGTCAATATCGCCCGATTGTAAAATCTTCAGTGCCGCGATCAGTTGTGTTTGTGCATATTTTGCCCGCCGCTTGTCACCATAGCCGAGAGTGGCAAGCGAGCGTATCGCGTCGCGCATTGCCGTGTCACGATCCATGGCCTCGCCAAAATCGGATTCAATCGACCAGATAGCCAAAAGAATGTTGGGATCGACACCGAAACGCTTTTCAATTGCATTGAGCCATTTTGCCCATTTTTTCCCATGCGCACGACCGAGTGCAATGGCATTGTCCTGCACACGATTGTCAAAATAATTCCACGTCGGATCCGTAAATTCGGGTTGATAGGCAGCTTTCTTCAACACCTCCGGATCAGGAGAATCAACCCCCTTGAAAGCCAGATTGAAAGTTGCCGATGTAATGCCGGCATTCAATGCAGTCTTTTTGAAATCGGCAATCCAGCGGCGGAACGCAATGTCCGAACCGAGCGCCATTGCAGGTACAGAACAGGTGAGGCCAACGAAACACATTCCGCCGAAAATTGCCAATCGTCTGGTTATCCGGTTTCCGGATTTCTCTTCGATATTATTGCTGTTCATTTTCATATGTGCTCCGCGCGTTAGAAATGTCAGCCTTTTGCAAAAATGCACCCTTCACAATAGTAATCCGTTTTTTATTTTTATGAACGGTTTATCGTAGGCTTCATGAGGAAAATAAATCGGGAAAATGACATTTTCATAGTGGCATTGATAATTTATTTAGCCTTTGGCTATTATAATGTCATCACTTAAGATTGCATCTTGCGAAAAAAGATGATGGCTGTGAACATGCTTTTTCCATCATCCACGTTATAGAATGCAACCGAGTCAATTTGTAAAGTCGATTATATCGGGAGAGCAGTTTGAAAAAAATCCGTAAAGCAGTCTTCCCCGTGGCGGGACTTGGAACACGTTTCTTACCGGCAACCAAAACAGTTCCTAAGGAAATGCTCACCGTCGTCGATAAGCCTGTTATTCAATATGTGGTTGACGAAGCACGTGAAGCCGGCATCGAACACCTGATTTTTGTGACCGGTCGCAACAAAGCGGTTATCGAAGATTATTTCGATGCACAGGTCGAACTTTATACGACGCTTGCCGAACGTGGAAAAAAGGAAGAGTTGGCCCACCTTAAAGATTTACAACCGCAACCCGGCACAACGTCTTTTACCCGTCAACAACAGCCTTTGGGATTGGGGCACGCAGTTTGGTGTGCTCGCGAACTTGTTGGAAACGAACCTTTTGCTCTTCTCTTGCCTGATATGGTCATGCAAGCCGAAAAAGGGTGCCTTTCGGAAATGGTTCGCCTTTATGAAGCAACCGGCGGCAATATTGTTGCTGTTCAGGAATGTGATCCGGAAGAGGCACATAAATATGGTATTGTTGGTAAAGGTAAAGCGGTCGCCCACGGGTTTGAAATAACCCAGATGGTGGAAAAACCGGCAAAGGGCACAGCTCCTTCCAACCTCTATATTAACGGGCGATATATTTTGCAGCCGGAAATTTTCGATATTCTGTCACGGCAGGAAAAAGGAGCCGGCAACGAAATCCAGTTGACTGATGGTATGTGCTCACTTGCACAAGACCAGAATTTTTACGGGTATCGCTTTGAAGGGGCAACATTTGATTGCGGCTCCAAGACAGGATTTATCGAGGCGAACGTTGCTTTTGCGCTTTCGCGCTCTGATATGCGTGAAAAGGTTTTGGCACCTTTGACAGCATTGCTGAACACTACAAAAAAATAAAACTATAGTAGACGTCTGACCCGATTTGCTTTATCAAATCGGGTCATGATGACCGATAAAGACCTTCAATTTTCCGCTTCTGACGCAGTTCAATCTGCCAATCACACAATTTCTGTTGAAATGGCCGGACTTGCGGCTATTAAAAAGGCACTCGACGATGGTCTTTCCAAACCTTTCGCCGAAGCTGTTAAAAAAATTCTCCAGTCCAGAGGACGCGTTATTGTAACGGGTCTTGGAAAAAGCGGGCATATCGGTACAAAAATTGCCGCAACTCTCGCTTCCACCGGAACACCGGCATTTTTTGTCCATGCTGCGGAAGCTAACCACGGTGATCTGGGAATGATCGAAGTGGGGGATGTCATCCTTGCAATATCGTGGTCGGGTGAAACGGTCGAACTCGGCGGAATTTTGAATCATGCCGCGCGTTTTCGTATTCCTCTCATTGCTTTGACATCAGGTGCACATTCGGCTTTGGGGCAGGCTGCCGATATATTGTTGCTCTTGCCTAAAGTAGAAGAAGCTTGTCCGCATGGACTTGCTCCCACAACATCGACCACAATGCAGCTTGCAATGGGTGACGCACTGGCGGTTGCACTTCTCGAAATGCGCGGATTTACTGCCAGTGACTTCAAGATTTTTCATCCCGGTGGATCACTTGGAGCAAATCTCAAATTCATTCGTGACATCATGCACCGTGGCGATCGTATCCCGATTGTCAAAAGTGGTACACCGATGAAAGATGCCATGCAGGTGCTTACAGAAAAACATTTTGGTTGTGTTGCTGTTGTCGATAATGAAGGCAACCTCGAAGGCATTGTTACCGATGGTGATCTTGCCCGTAATATCAATCGCGACCTTTCAAAACTCACGGTCAATGATGTGATGACAAAAGACCCCAAAACGGTAACGCCGGATATGATGGTCGGCGCGGCAACAGCCTTGATTAACGATCATAAAATTGGTGCTCTTCTGGTGGTGGAAAATAAAAAACCGGTTGGCCTTGTCCATTTCCATGATCTTCTAAGAATTGGCGCAATTTGACCGCCTCCGGTTACTTTTCATTATATTTAGCCGGTTAATTAAACGGATTTTATTATTGAATGGAATGCGGGTTTAATATTTCGCTATAATTATTCTAAATAAAATAAACCGTGTTTTGATTTTTGTTTCTTTTTAATAGCTATTTTCAGGAAAAATATTTCTCAAAATTGCATAATCTACGGATTTAGACTATTCTGTAATGCCTGTGTCAGAGTTTGACATAGGCATAATAAGTTAGAAATACGTGGAGGATTTTATGACACCTGAATTTAACTTTATTGACGGCAAGCTCGTCGATTGCAAAGGATGCAAGACGATCGCTGTTACCAATCCTTCAACTGACGAAGTGATCGGAGAAATCTACGACACTCCGAAGGCAGAAGTTGACAGGGCTGTTGCCGCAGCCAAAAAAGCACAGCCGGCATGGGAGAAATTACCGGCGATAGAACGCGCAAAATTTTTAAAGCAGATTGCCCAGAAGGTGCGCGAACATGCGGACGAGGTCGCAAACATTCTGGTCAGGGAACAAGGCAAAACTCAGGCACTTGCAAAGGTGGAAGCAAATTTTACGGCCGACTATATGGATTATATGGCCGGATGGGCACGTCGCATTGAAGGGGAAATTATACCTTCCGATCGCCCCGGAGAAACAATTTTGTTGATGCGGCAGGCGATTGGTGTTGTGGGCGGTATTTTGCCGTGGAATTTTCCTTTCTTTCTGATTGCCCGTAAAATGGCACCGGCACTTCTTGTCGGCAATACGATTGTCATCAAGCCAAGTGTCGAAACGCCGCTCAACGCTTCAATTTTCGCCAAGATCGTTGCCAATACAGATTTGCCAAAGGGCGTATTCAATATGGTTTTCGGGCGTGGTTCAACCACCGGCCAGAATATTTGCGAAAATCCGGATGTCGGGCTTGTAAGCTTTACCGGTTCTGTCGATACCGGCGTTCGTATTATGTCTGCTGCTGCAAAGAACATTACCAAAGTCAATCTGGAACTCGGCGGTAAAGCACCGGCAATTGTTGCCAAGGATGCCGATCTTGATCTGGCTGTGCGGGCAATTCTTGCTTCGCGCGTTATCAATACCGGTCAAGTCTGCAATTGTGCAGAACGTGTCTATGTCGACAAATCCATCGAGGCAGACTTTCTTGAAAGAATGAGCAAAGCCATGAAGGCCGTCCGCTATGGCGATCCGGAAAAAATGGCCGATGCCGATATGGGGCCGTTGATTAACAAGTCGGCTTTGTCTTCGGTTTCCGGCTTTGTCGAAAGGGCACTTAAAGAAGGTGCTGAATGCCTTGTTGGCGGTCAGCCTGCCGATATGAAACATGGTAATTTCTATGAGCCGACATTGCTTGCCCATTGCAAACAGAAAATGGAAATTGTGCAGAATGAAGTGTTCGGACCGGTTCTCCCCGTCGTATCATTTGATACAATTGATGAAGCGATAGAAATGGCCAATGACACGATCTATGGTTTGACATCATCCATTTATACCAAAGATCTTTCGACCGCCATGCGTGCATCAAATGAACTCCGTTTCGGAGAAACCTACATCAACCGCGAGAATTTCGAGGCTATGCAAGGTTTCCACGCCGGTGTTAAAAAATCGGGCATCGGTGGTGCCGACGGCAAGCATGGAATTCTCGAATATACGCATACCCATGTTGTCTATATCCAGAATTGATTTGCAATTCAGAGCATAATAGCATAGCTTTTCAGAGAGCGCCTGACGAGGGTGCTTTCTGAATTTTTTTAGAATAGATAAAATATATTATATAATATATTTTATATTGTTTATTATTCTTTAAATTTTGATTATATTTTAATAGTATAAATAAATAAACATTGCAAAAATACTATTTCACTTTCACTTTAATTCCAGTATAATCAACTTCGTTGAAACGCTCTAGGATAAAAGCTGAAAGGGAGTGCTTTATGGCCAAAATGAAAGCAGCAGTATTTGTAGAAAAAAACCGGATTGTGCTGGAAGATAAGCCCGTTCCCGATATCGGGCCGATGGATGCATTGATCCGCATTACTACAACCACAATCTGTGGAACTGATATTCATATTCTCAAAGGCGAATATCCGGTAGAAAAAGGTTTGACAATTGGTCATGAACCGGTCGGAATTATCGAAAAACTCGGTTCCGAAGTCAAAGGTTTCCGTGAGGGGCAACGTGTGATTGCCGGTGCGATTACACCAAGCGGTATCTCCAATGCATGTATGTGTGGTTGTGGTTCGCAAGATGGCCCGCATACGAAACATGGTTTCGAGGCTATGGGCGGCTGGAAATTCGGCAATACGATTGACGGTGCCCAAGCCGAATTTTTGCGTGTCAATGACGCTGCGGCAAATCTATGTGCCATTCCTGACAATCTTACCGATGAACAGGTGTTGATGTGCCCTGATATTATGTCGACCGGTTTTTCCGGTGCCGAACGTGGCGGAGTAAAAATTGGTGATATTGTTGTTGTCTGGGCATTGGGGCCGATCGGCTTGTGTGCTGTTGCCGGTGCAAAATTATGCGGTGCAACAACGATTATCGGTGTTGATACAGTGCCGGCTCGTATGGAAATGGCCAAAAAACTGGGTGCAACCCATGTTGTCGATTTCAAAGCCTGCAATGCTGTTGAAGAAATCATGCGCTTGACAGACGGGCGTGGCGTTGACGTTGCTATCGAGGCTTTGGGTACGCAGCCGACTTTCGAGTCTTGCCTGAATGTTCTTCGCCCCGGCGGTACATTGTCCAGTCTCGGAGTTTATTCCAATGATCTAAAAATACCGCTGGCAGGTTATCGCGCAGGTCTCGGAGATATTGATATTGTGAGTGGTCTTTGCCCCGGTGGTAAAGAACGTATGCGCCGTTTGATGAATGTTGTTGAAAATGGCAGCGTTGATTTACGTTCGCTCGTTACACATACTTATAAACTGGATGATATAGAAAAGGCTTATGATCTGTTTGCGCACCAACGCGACGGGGTCATGAAGATCGCTATCAAAACCGGCGCCTGAACAAGTTCAGGATAAGTTATAAAAAAGCGGGCTGAAAAGCCCGCTTTTTCAATGCATGGAAATTATTTGCTTTCTTTTTTACGTTTTATGGCAGCCCGTACGCCTGCGGCATAATCCGGATGGACTTTTTCAAAGTGTCCAAGCTGACGTTCGATAATAAAATCGGGAACGCCTTCCATTGCATCGGCAATGTTGGAGAACAACCGGTTTTTCTGGTCTTGATCGAACAGATTGAAAAGTGCTGTTACCTGACTGTAATCGTCATTGCCAGCCCGATGATCGTAACGATAAGCGTCGCCGGAAATTTTTAACGGCGGTTCCTGTGCCGATTTGTCTTCTACAGGGCCATTGAACGAATTCGGTTCATAATAGGCGTCAACATTATTGGTCGAATGTCCGCCATATGTATTCATTTGCCCGTCACGATGGTAATTATGAACAGGGCAAAGGGGTTTGTTGACCGGAATTTGTTCATAATGCGTGCCCAAACGATAACGGTGCGCATCGGCATAAGAGAAGATACGTGCCTGCAACATTTTATCGGGCGAATAACCGATACCCGGAACGATATTGGAAGGCGAGAAAGCAGCCTCTTCGATTTCTGCAAAATAATCGTCCGGATTGCGGTTTAATTCCATAATACCGATATCCATTGGCGGATAATCTTTATGAGGCCAAACTTTTGTCAGATCGAACGGGTTATAAGGTGTCTTGTCAGCGTCTGCTTCGGGCATAATCTGAACCTGAACTTTCCAACGCGGAAAATTGCCACTTTCGATCGCATTGTAAAGTGCTTCCTGTGAACTTTCGCGCGTCGTTCCTACAAGTTCTTTAGCTTCTGCATTGGTGTAGAATTTATGTCCCTGCATTGTTTTGAAATGGAATTTAACCCAGAAACGTTCACCTTTTTCATTCCACAGTGAATAAGTGTGGGAGCCATAACCATTCATATGCATTGTATCGATCGGTAATCCGCGATCCGACATCAGAATTGTTACCTGATGCAGACTTTCAGGCGAAAGCGACCAGAAATCCCATTGAGCGGTGTTCGAGCGCAAATTGGTTCGCGGATGGCGCTTTTGCGTATGGATGAAATCAGGAAACTTATATGCATCACGAACAAAAAAGACCGGCGTATTGTTGCCAACCAGATCCCAGTTGCCCTCGGACGTGTAGAACTTCAATGCAAAACCGCGAACATCGCGTTCGGCATCGGCAGCTCCTCTTTCACCGGCAACAGTGGAAAAACGACCAAGCATCGGCGTTTCGGTTCCCGGTTTGAACACTGCAGCTTTCGTATAACGGGTAATATCACCGGTAATCTTCAGCACACCATGAGCGCCGACACCTTTGGCATGAACTGTCCGTTCCGGTATGCGTTCACGATTTTGATGCGCCAATTTTTCCAATAATTGATAATCTTGTATCAACACAGGACCACGTGGACCTGCAGTAATGGAGTTCTGATTATCAGGTACGGCAGCTCCCGCCGTTGTTGTCAATGTAATCCGCTCGCTCATGAGAGCCTCCAAATCTATTGTTTTCAAAACGTCACACCTAAAGAAGATAGAGCAAGTTTAAATTAATTCTAATTTTAAATTATTTAATTTCTCATTAGATAAGGTTATGGTGTGAGGATAAAATCCGGTTAAAGGCTTTCAACAAGCTCGGCACACCCGGAGGGTTCAATACCATATCGGCATGTGTCGCATATATTCCGATTGCAACGGTTGTAAGCGGGCTTGAGATTTTCACTTTAAGAACGAAGCAGTTTGCCGTCATATGGGTGGTTGTCCTTTTTATTCCCGCATTGTCAAAGCCGATTGAACGAACACTGGAATATGTCAGGATTTGATAACCAATCGCTCTATTTTAAAAATTGTTTCTGTTGGAAAATATTTTCTGTTTTTCGGGTGATCCCGTTTTAAAAAATATATTGAAGCGTTTAAATGTGAAATTAGAACTATTATAGATATATTCGAGTAAAGAATTATGTTTAGATTTGTTTTAAAAAAGTTTTAAAACAATTTATATAAAAATTTTCAAAGATATTGAATGTAATTATTGTATAATGTATTGTTTTTATAGAAAATAACAAACCAAATTAATAGTTTATTTTTGAATCGCTAATGATAACGGCAAGACAGGGAATTACATGGAAGAACCAATACTTGCGCTCGTTGATTCCTCTTTATATTGGAAATCGGTTTGTGACCTCGCCATTTGGGCTTCAAAAGAGTTGAACGCACCAATCAGACTATTGAATGTTCTTGATAAAATGTCCGAGGATGCTGCTATTCCGGCAGATATTGCAAAAGATATTGATAATCGCTTCTATACGGATTTTCTGGGCGGGATCCATGATGATAATGCTTCTTATGCACGCCTGATGCAGGAATTGGGGCAGACAGTATTGGATAACGCGAAAGCCTATATCGAGAAGCATACAAAAAATGCAGTTGATACCAAGTTGCGTTATGACAGTCTGGACGAGGCTATAAGATTTTATGGTAAAAAGTCGTCATTGATTGTTATAGGCAAGCAGGGGCAAAAGACTGTCAATAAAACCCAACAATCGGAAGTTGGCGGTAATTTCGAGACTATTATACGCGCTTCGCCAAAACCGGTATTGGCTGCGACTATCAATGCAGGTCCGATTGATAAGGCACTTCTTATTTATGATGACGACTTTGAACTTGATCTGGCAATTCGCTATATACGGCAATATCCGCTTTTTACCAATAAAACCATATATATAGCGTTTTCAAAATATGCATTTAAAACGGTATCCGAAGATGTCGACCAAATTATAAAACAGTTGGATGAAGAGGGAGTTCAGGCTTCCGCCTTGCTTCTGGAGGATGATCGCGACGGAGAAGGCATTAACAGGATTGTTGATGAAAATGAAGTCGATATGATTATTCTGAGTGCCTTCAACAAAGCAAAAATTAAAAAACTTATATTCGGTTCGTTTCATAAGACATTGATACAGAAAATAAAAGTTCCGGCACTTATTATAGGAAATCCAACGGATTAAAGGAAAGCCTATCGCAAGAGAGAACTTTGTTTGCCTTGTTTCGGAAAAACCAAGGCAAAAAAACACATGTTCTGATTTGTATGATGGTTTCTTTGTATCAAAAAAATATCAAGGAAAGGAGGCCGAAACATAGGGGGAATGTCCCGACCTCCTTACGGTCACCTGTTTTTTAACGATGACCTAACATTGAAGCGTTGACTGAAGAATATCTGTTACAGCCACAGATTGAGCGCTCGCCACATTCCAACCCGGAATTTTCCAAGTCGAAAAATAAATAGCAAGCTCTCAATCTCTGTAATAGGTAGAAAACCCTCCGGCAAGGTACTACCCCGTTCTTCTTCAGAACGGCTTGATAATATTCAATTAGGAAATAAAATCCAATTGATTTTTGTTTTAAATTATATAAGAAAAACTTATTATGTTCACTGTAAGACAGCTTCGCTATTTTCAAATTCTCGCCAATACCGGTCATTTCGGGGAGGCATCCGAAAAGTTGGGTATATCGCAGCCGGCGCTTTCCGTGCAAATTGCCGAAATGGAAAAGATAGCCGGTGCAGCGCTATTCGAGAGAACTTCCAAACGGATTATATTGACGCCGTTAGGGTGTAATTTTCTGCCGATAATCAATGATATTCTGGCTCGCCTATCTGTCCTGAGCGATATTGTTGCAGCCCATGAATCACCTTTGAGCTATCCCGTTAAACTGGGTATTATACCAACAGTTGCACCTTATATATTGCCGTCGGTGTTGCCGAAGGTGCGCCATTTATATCCATCTCTTTCGCTCCAGATACAAGAGGCGAAAACCGATCGCCTTGTCGAATTGTTACGCAACGGCGAGATTGATGCAGTTTTGGCTGCCACTCCGCTGGAGGATGGCGAATTTGTTTCGGAATTTCTATTTGACGATGAGTTTTATTATGCGTTGCCGCGTGACGACCCGCAGTCGATTTATAAAAACGTTCGTCAAGGGGATGTCGACACCGGTAAATTGTTGTTGTTGGAGGAAGGACATTGCCTGCGCGACCAAACGCTTGAAGCCTGCCAAACAAAAAAATATCGCCACGACATTACCGCGTCTTCGCTGACAACCTTGATGCAGCTTGTTGCGAACGGCATTGGAATAACAATCATTCCGCAAATTGCTGTTTCGACAGAAGCACGGCTTGATAATATCAGCATCGTCGCTTTTGAAGGAGAAACACCTAAGCGCCATATTTGTCTGTTCTGGAGAAGACGTTCCCGCCGCTCGAAAGATTTCAAACTTCTGGCCGATTTGGTGAAGTCACTCGCTCTTCCCATTCTCGAACAGGCAAGGAACTTCATTGTTTGATTCCCGACTTCACGGGAGGGAACTGTGATTGCCGGATCGATACATATTCCAACCAATCCGGACGCGACAGTTATTCAGTTGTTATTCTGTCGGAAGGCTTTCATCGCATTTTGCAAATCGTTTTGCGGCAGATAAGATTTCCGGTTTTTCCTTGTCTATTTTGCGCCGTGTTGCGAGGATGTGATGGAAAGTACTGAATGCAAAAGGTGAATTCTGTCAGCACAGGCCGAATAGAATTGGGTATAAGCCGGAACGATTCCAGCGCGGCGTTCTTGAAGCTGTCAACAGAATTTCAAATTTTTGCGCGGGAATGTGCTTTCCAGCCATTTGAAATATAGGCCGAAAACGTTTGAAGCTTTTCACTGCATAAGGAATGGAATTTCTTGTTCGGCACAAAAAAGCCCTTGCCGCCATTTCCGGTCGACAAGGGCTATCCGGTTTACAAGATTGCACTTTACAAAACTGCACTTGGATAATTCGGGCTTTCTCTCGTGATCGACACATTGTGTGTGTGACTTTCGTTGAGACCCGCATTGGTAATGCGAACAAATGTTGCCTTGTTACGGAATTCCTCAAGGTTTGGCGCACCGAGATAGCCCATCGAAGCCCGCAAGCCACCTGCAAGTTGGTGCAGAACAGAGGCTGCCGGCCCCTTATATGCAACCTGACCTTCAATGCCTTCGGGAACAAGCTTCAATTCGTCATGGACATCTGCCTGAAAATAGCGGTCGGCAGAACCTCTCGCCATTGCGCCAACCGATCCCATGCCACGATAGGCTTTGAACGAACGACCTTTATAGAGATAAACTTCACCGGGGCTTTCTTCCGTTCCGGCAAGCAGTGAACCGATCATGACAGCTCGTGCGCCAGCAGCCAGAGCTTTGGCAAGGTCGCCCGAATATTTGATACCGCCGTCGGCAATAATCGGAATACCGGCTTTATCGGCAACTTCGACAGCTCCCATAATTGCAGAAAGCTGCGGCACACCGACACCTGCAACGATGCGTGTCGTACAAATGGAGCCGGGGCCAATCCCGACTTTTACAGCATCTGCACCACAATCAATGAGTGCTTGTGTTGCTTCGGGTGTTGCTACATTTCCTGCCATAACGGCAGTCGAACCTGCAATCTTTTTGATTTCCTTGACTGCATCCAGCACACGTTGCGAATGGCCATGGGCAGTATCAATGACCAGAATATCAACACCGGCATCAATAAGCCGTTCGGCGCGTTCCATGCCATCCTTACCAACGGTGCTTGCCGCCCCCACACGCAAACGCCCGTGTGCGTCTTTTGCAGCATTCGGATTGAGACGGGACTTTTCTATATCTTTTACGGTTATCAACCCGACGCAACGCCCTTCATTATCGACAACCAGCAGCTTTTCGATGCGATTTTGATGAAGCAGTTTCTTTGCTTCGTCATGTTGGACATTTTCACGAACGGTGACAAGGTTCTCGCGTGTCATCAATTCGTAGATTTTCTGTTTGGGATCAGAAGCAAAACGGACATCGCGGTTCGTCAGAATACCGACAAGACGCCCCGGACCTTTTTCGCCGTTTTCGACAACAGGAATACCGGAAATTCCATGTGCAGCCATGAGTGCCTTGGCTTCTTCCAATGTTGCTTCCGGTCCGATTGTAACCGGATTGACAACCATGCCGGACTCGAACTTCTTGACTTGGCGGACTTCCTCCGCCTGTTCGGATGGTGTCATATTGCGATGGATGACACCCATTCCGCCCGATTGTGCCATGGCAATCGCCAATCTGGATTCGGTTACTGTATCCATTGCCGCCGACAAAAGCGGTATGTTCAAAACGATGTCGGTTGCAACAGTCGTTTTAAGATCGACCTGTCCCGGCATAACTTCAGAATGGGCAGGTTGTAAAAGCACATCGTCAAATGTCAGTGCTTCTCTACCTGTTGCTGTTTCGATGATTTTTGCCATGTCCAATATTCCTTTAAAAACGAATGAACCGCTGGAACAAAGTACCGCGGCATATTCGTATTGCTTCTTATGGATTGGCGCTGGTTTGTAACACGCCGGAATAAAATTGGAAAGAGTAATTGTATTATTTTTTTAACGTATATTTATAAATTTCGAGAATTATATCGGCATCACCGGTAATTGTGCCTCACAAAAATAGAGTTGTGATCTATCGGGATTTCCTTTCATTTTCAGCGCATCACTGGAATTAGCACGGAAATTGCGATTTCAGCAAAAATAACAAATGGGGAAAATTAACACATGAAGTTGCAAACTATATCATTCACGATTTTTTCCCGATAAAAGCTATACCCGTATTTTACAGAAGTTGGTCTATCAATAAATTGAAATTGATATTTTCAATATATTTATAAGAAGATCCGTCTTTTTTTTCGACATAGATTTTAATAGACAAACAAAGCACTTTTAAATTTCTTTTTGTTTTGCTTTTTATGAAGAAAACGCTTGCCCGCTCTTCATAGATGGAACAAGTCCTGATGCAGCATATTCTTGAATAGTCAGATTTCAAGCAAGATGAACGTGCCGTTTTCAAGCCGAGTTTGATAATCAAGAAATTTGGCGCGCCGGTTATTTTCTTACAATTGGGACTGGATAGGCAACCAACTTATCAATTTTGCAAAAGCCCGCCGCCATATACGACTTTCCGGTTCACGTTTCGCAATACATGGCTTTTCATCTTCAACATATTTCCAATAAATGCGGCTTTTATTGTCAAGATGAAGATGATAGCTCATCTCTTTTGTTGTTTCTTCGGCAAAAAGCTTGTTCAGTCTGTCGGAGATCTGCGGGCATTCAAACAAAATACCCATTTCTGTGTTCAGTGAAGCCGATCGCGGGTCAAAATTGAAAGAGCCGATAAAAGCTGTTTTGCCGTCAATCAGAAATGCTTTGGTATGAAGGCTCGCACGGCCGGAACCGAACAGGCGCAACCGGTGTGGCCCGCCATCGGGTTTTAGCTCGTAAAGTTTGGCTCCACCTTTAAGAAGCGGTTTTCGATAAGGGGCATAACCACCGTGAACAGCCGCAACATCGGTGGCTGCCAGTGAATTGGTGAGTATACGCACATCGGTTCCATTTTTTGCAAGTGTACAAAGCCTTTCGGTTCCCGCTTTCCCTGGAACAAAATAGGGTGATGTAATTTGAAGTTCTGTTTTTGCACTGTCAATTAACGGCGAAAATACGGTCATCAGCCAGTTTTCCGGTCTGTGTCCCAGCGCTTTTTCGGGAGGGTCCGAAACGACATCCACCGCGACAACGGGAAAAAGCTTATGCTGCGGTTTGATAAAGTGCTCGAAGTTCATATGAGCCTGCACATAATCGAGATAAGGCTTGGCATTTCCCGAATCGTGGAATTGGGTCAGCTTGTTTTTCCAATAATTGATGTCACGGGCTTTTTTGGGAACCGCAAGAGCATGGATTGGCAAAGCAACCGCACTATTCCAGAATGAATCGAAAATTGTTTCAACCTTTTTGACAGATGGCCCGACAAGCATCAAATCAAGGTCACGAAAATTGGACGCTTTGCCTGCACCAAAATAAGCATCGGCAATATTGCGCCCACCTACAAACGCTATGCGCCCGTCAACGATGAACGCTTTGTTGTGCATTCTGCGGGTGACTGTTAGTGCACGTAACATCATCTCAAGGCCACGCCGCAAGCCGCCATTCCTTGCTCTTCCGGGGTTGAACATGCGTATTTCTATATTCGGGTGTTTATCCAGAGCCACATAGGCAGGGTCGCGCCCTTGCGCATTAATGTCATCAAGCAACATGCGCACACGTACACCGCGTTCGGCAGCGTCCATTACTTCTTTTAACAAAAGACGCCCTGTGAGATCATCATCCCATATATAATACATCAAATCGAGACTGCGGCCGGAAAGTTCCGTTGCAACCGCACGTCCGGCAAAGGCGTCGAGATTATTGATAAAGAGTGACAGCCCATCTTTTTCAATGCCGAGACCGTTTTCGCGTTTTGCCAAATCTTCTATCTTGCGGTCGAGCTCAGTCCGGCTTTCGTCAACTTTAAGAGCGTAAGAATTTTCACCACGTGCACTTTTTGCAAAGCGTCCATATGCATATACGGCCAGCATTGAAGCCAGCACAAACACCAAAATCAACAGGATGACAATTTGCAAAATAGTCAAAGAAAATGCTCTCGAAGTTTAGAAAACGACGTAATTTAATATAATCGTATCGTGCCGTCTATTCATTAACTTGATTTGCCTTTTTAAAAACCGTTTCATAATTTTCAAATTTATCACTTATCGGTTTATCAGGCATAAAATAGGAGACGTTCATTTCATAAATGAAATCCGAAAGCGCGTTTTTCCCTTTTGCTTTTTCGAGAAGCTAAACTTTGTCAGTGGCTCGAAAGCGGGATGAAACATATTTTTCTGCCAGTGGAGGCCAATGAATGCTAGTAAATGCGTGTGAATACACATGAATGCCTGTAAAAGCCGGTTGGCTGTTTTCTATTTCAAGAAACAATAAAATGTCCGGTTGATACGCATGGCATTTTCATGGTGGGATAGGAACGATCGCAAACCCGATTGAAGAGCAGAAAAAAGTCGGGATCAGGCACTTTATTTTGAACAGCCCCTGATGAAATTCAACAGACAGGCCTGTATTAAGACAGATATATTACAGCGATGGAAGAGGTAGGGCAAAAGGAAATGGTCGGGCAAACTGAAGAAGTGTCACCTTATTGGCGACGAAATCTCGTTATATCGGCTTTCGGTGCTTTTACGACGATCGTCGGAATGACTGTGCTTCTTCCCTTTTTGCCACTTTTTGTTAAAGAAGTTGGAATTGATAATCCAAAAGCAATTTCACAATGGTCGGGCATTGCCTATGCCGCAACATTTTTTTCGGCTGCTCTTGTAGCACCGCTATGGGGGCGTCTTGGTGACCGGTACGGACGTAAGCTCATGCTTGTACGAGCAAGTTTGGGGATGGCTATAGCCATCGGATTGATGGGCTTTGTTACAAGCATTACCCAATTGGTTTTATTGCGATTATTAACGGGGCTTGCGGGTGGCTATGCTTCCGGTGCTGCTATTCTGGCAGCCACCCAAACGCCGAAAGACAAGACCGGATGGGCGTTGGGCATTATTTCTTCCGGCGTTATGAGCGGCAATTTTATCGGCCCGTTGATTGGCGGTATCTTGCCCGATTATATTGGTCTTAGAACCTGCTTTGTTGCAGTTGGTATTTTAATATTTATCACTTTTATTGTTACGACATTCGCAATCCATGAAAATCATAATGTTTTTGTCGAACGTCGTCGTGATAAAGCCGAACAAAGGCGGGTGCGCGGTCTTTTCAACCAAAGTGTTATTGTCATGTTGGCAACCGGAGCACTTTTAACCTTTGCCAATCTTTCAATAGAACCCATTATAACAATTTATGTCGAGACGCTCCAAAAGGGTGGGGCAAGCGTCACTTTCTGGGCGGGGCTGGTCATGTCCATGACCGCCTTGGGAAGTGCCCTTTCTGCAACCGAACTCGGTAGACTTGCCGACCATATCGGACATTGGAAAGTTCTGTTAGGTGCGATGGTTGTGGCGGTCATTCTGTTGCTGCCGCAAGCATTTGTAACCTCTGCCTGGGCACTTGTTGTTTTAAGGTTTTTGTTGGGACTGGCGCTTGGCGGATTAATTCCCTGTGTCACCGCTATTTTGCGCCATCTCGTTCCCGATTATGCAGTGGGAACAATATTGGGACTTTTTGTTTCTTCACAATATGTGGGGCAGGTATTGGGGCCGGTTTGCGGTGGTTTTATCGGCGGATGGTTCGGTGTTCGTCCGGTCTTTTTTGTGACTGCATTGATCCTTCTGATAGCCGTTGGCCTTAACCTTGAACTTTACCGGAAAACCAAGCGAGAAGGTTGACGGGGTTTGTAAAACTCACCTCATCATCATTAATCGGAAACGCCGTTAATCCGGTGACAAAAAAGAACAACCAACCAAAATGATAAAAAGGCAGTCTTTGACCGCCTTTTTTAAAAAATTATCCTATGCCCTGACATATCGGTTTTGAACTCTATAGCTGCCGACCGGTTTAATGGTCGGATGCTACAGAGGCTCCAATACCGGTTTCGGAGCGGATTTGTTGGGCAGCAAAACCGGCACGGTCTTGTTGTGCACGGCTGCTGTTATCCGTTATCGAAAACAGCCATACGCCGCCAAAACCCAATATCATCGAAAAAAGAGCAGGCGAGGTATATGGAAACAAAACCGTATCCGGTGAAAAACCGAATGTCGAAACCCATACGGCAGGCGACACGATTGTGAGACCAACCGAAGAAATCAATCCGAGAAAGCCGCCAATGACTGCACCCCTTGTCGTACATTTTTTCCAAAAAATGGAAAGCAGAAGAACAGGGAAATTTGCCGATGCAGCAATAGCAAAAGCAAGCGCCACCATGAAGGCAACATTCTGTTGTTCAAAAACAATGCCGAGCAGAATTGCAATAATGCCGATAAGTGTCGTGGCAATACGCGATATACGCAATTCGACATCGCTGGTCGCTGTTCCTTTTTTAATGACCATATTGAAAATGTCATGGGAAATTGCGGTTGCACCGGAAAGCGTAAGCCCTGCAACGACGGCCAGAATGGTCGCAAATGCAACGGCCGATATGAAACCGTAAAACATATTACCGCCGACAGCTTTTCCCACCATAACAGCCGCCATATTGGCAGCACCTGCACCACTCGAAAGCGGGGCTGAAAGTTGTGGGTCGGAAAGAACCAATGCAATCGCGCCAAATCCGATGATGAAGATAACAATGTAGAAATATCCATTCCAGACAGTTGCCCATAAAACGGATTTTCTCGCTTCTTTTGCATTTGGCACAGTGAAAAATCGCATCAGAATATGTGGTAATCCGGCAGTTCCGAACATGAGTGCCATACCGAAAGAAATAGCCGAAACAGGATCCTTAATGAAGCCACCGGGCGCCATAATGGATTGTCCTGCCGCGATTGCTTCAGGTGAAGTCGGGTCAACCGAGTTTTTTTGGGCAAACAGGCTTGCTTTGACATTGACTGCAGCCTGAAAGAAATTTTCAAAGCTGAAATTGAACTTGAGCAATATCATGAACGCCATGAAAGTTACGCCGATAAGTAGCAAAACCGCTTTGATAATTTGTACCCATGTTGTTGCTGTCATGCCGCCGAACAGCACGTAAATCATCATCAATACGCCAACCAGAATAACGGCATAAAGATAATCCAGTCCGAACAGGAGTTTGATAAGCTGGCCGGCACCAACCATTTGCGCAATAAGATAGAACGCCACAACGGCCAGCGTACCACAGGCGGCGAATATACGTACCGGCGCGGTGGCAAAACGGAAGCCTGCAACATCGGCAAAATTGAACCGCCCCAAATTTCTCAGGCGTTCGGCAACCAGAAACATGACAATAGGCCATCCGACGAGAAAGCCGACAGCATAGATGAGGCCATCATAACCGACGCTCATCACCATGGCCGATATTCCCAGAAACGAAGCGGCCGACATAAAGTCACCGGCAATCGCCAAGCCGTTCTGGAAACCGGTTATACCGCCACCGGCTGTATAGAAATCAGCGCGTGATTTGGTCCGGTTGGCAGCCCATTTGGTAATCCACAAAGTCAAAGCAACAAATACGAAAAACATGATTATTGCTGACCAATTGGTGGCCTGTTTCGGAAGTTCGCCGCCAATAGCATCAGCTTTCGCGTTGATACTGGCGAGTAGTGCAAAGGCGGTTCCGAAAATAACGGGTTTTTTAAAAAAATAAAGGAGGCTCATTGTTTGACCTCCTTCTTGATTTCATCAATATAATTGTCGTAACTGCTATTGGCGATCAAAATGTAGATTGCGGTCAGCAGAACCATCAACACAATCACACCAATCCCGATCGGGATGGCTATCGTTGTAACGCCGGTTCCAATGCGTAAACTCAGAAATTGTTTGTCAAAGGCAATCAGTGCAATCCAACCGTAATAGACAACGAGTGCTATAAGTGTGAGAACGCCGCCCAGTCTGTTACGTTTTTTCCTTAACGTGATATAGGCCGGGTTCGCCTCAATTCGGGAAATGGTTTCTTTATCCATAACGGCTCCTCTTCCGTAACAGGAATAGTTTTCAATTTCAGGAGAATATCGTTACTTGTAATATGCTCTACAGAAGAACTTGCGCTTTACTTGTTAAAATACGAGTTTTCTCTGTTACAATTTGCGTTTCAGGCAAATTATATTCGTCTCGCATTTCTTGGAGACAGCATAATTCCAATAAAATTATTAGTTTTAGAAGTAACAAAAACTCCTGTTTTCACCTATAAAGTGAAATGAACTCAAGGCCTCCTCTTGCTCCTTTTCGTTCGATTAAAAGGATTATTCAAATTGACTGTTATGTCAATATCGACAGGAAGAAGTTTAAGCGTTTTATTAGTTATGGTCATTCAACTTTTCGTATATATACTATTAAATGATTGTTTTTATTAATTTATTATAAATAAAACAGATTATAGTCCGGCAATGGGGTTTTTCACGACATGAAAAACTATATCATAATAAATATATCAAGGTTTTTGCTGATAGGAATGAATAAAAATCTGGTGTGAATTGTGTGCGGCATTGTCTTTGAAAAATCGTAGCAAAAAATAATATGGATTTTATCATATTCGGATATTGATAAATTTCATGATAAGCTATTTCGAGCTAACGGATTTATCGCAAATTTGGATGAAAGCATTATGAAAATAACGATAAAAAGGGTTTATGAACCATATTCGGAAGATGACGGTTGGCGCGTATTGATTGACCGTCTCTGGCCGAGAGGGCTTTCACGCGAGAAAGCCCATCTTGACGATTGGCAAAAGGAATTCGCTCCGAGCAATGATTTACGTCACTGGTTCAACCACGATGTGAGCAAATGGGAAGAATTCAAAAGCCGTTATATTACCGAGCTTGATGGTCAATCCCAAGCAATCGGGCAATATCTTTCTTCCCTCGAAAAACACCCCCGTGTAACTTTGCTATATGCTGCTCATGACGAAAAGCACAACAACGCGGTGGTATTTCTCAATTATCTGGAAAACCGTATTTTCCGGGATTGAGAATATTGTCGGGGTCAAGTGCCTGTTTGATAGTCCACATAAAATCTACGGCTTTTCCCAATTCTATGCGCAAATATTTGGTTTTGCGCTGGCCAATGCCGTGCTCGCCCGTGCAAGTGCCGCCCATTGAAATTGCACGCTCCGACAGTCTTTGAGTAAATTCATAGATGCGTTTTTCTTCCGCTTCGTTATCTTTCGGGTAACCGACAAAAACATGGAAGTTGCCATCTCCGACGTGACCAATGATGGGGCCAATCAAATTGTGTTCCTTCAAGTCTTTTTGCGTTTCGGTAACGCAATCGGCAAGACGTGAAATAGGCACACAGGCATCTGTAGAAAAGACGTCGCATTCGGGTAAGCTCGCCTCGGCAGCCCATAATGCGCTATGACGGGCTTTCCAAAGTTGGGCACGTTTTTCCGGGTCGGTTGATTGCTGGAAATTGGTCGAACCATGGGCAGCAGCAATTTCACTGAAAGTGGCAGCCTGACTTGCAACGCTTGCTTCGTCACCGTGAAATTCAACACAAAGCGTCGGCCGTGGCTCCAAAGTCAAACCGGAATAGGCGTTACACGCTTTGACCATAAATTCGTCCATCAGTTCCACACGTGCAAAAGGTATAGCGCATTGGATAGATTCAATAACCGTATTACATGCGTCTCCAATACTGGCAAAAGTACAAATACCGCTGGATACGACTTCGGGTATCGGGTGCAGACGTATTGTCAATTCTGTAAAAAGACCGAGAGTGCCTTCCGAGCCGACGAGAAGACGGGTCAAATCATAACCCGCAGCAGATTTTTTTGCGCGACTTGCTGTGTGTATAAGGCTGCCATCAGCCATAACGGCCTCGGCGCTCAGAACGGCTTCCCTCATTGTCCCGTAACGCACTGCACTTGTACCTGAAGCGCGTGTGGCCGCCATTCCTCCGATAGATGCATTCGCACCGGGGTCGATCGGGAAGAACAACCCGCTGTCGCGCAACCAGCTATTCAATGTTTCGCGCGTAATTCCCGGCTGTACAGTAATCGTCATATCTTCAGGCGAAAAAGACACAACCTGATCCATTTTTGAAAAATCGATGCTGATACCACCTACCGGAGCATTCAATTGCCCTTCAAGCGAGCTTCCCACACCAAAACCGATAATCGGCATTTTATGACGGGCGCAAATTTTTACCGTCTTGACAACATCATCTTTTGACAATGCATAAACAACGCCATCAGGCACTTCGTGCCGCAATTTTGTTTCATTGTGCGAGTGGGTATCACGAACTGAAAGATTGTTGCTGAAACGATTGCCAAAGGCCGTTTCCAATTCTTTACATACTTGATCTACGGTCTTTTGATCTAATCTAGCCATTCTCTACACTCCTCACCCCGTATTGGATAGCCATCCAGTAAGTTGATACGATTTTGCACTATTTTTCAATGAAAATCTTTTTGAAATGAATTTATTCCTAAAAATAATAGGTAAAACAGTGTGATTATATTTGTTTTTAAAAAGTCTTTGCGGATATGACGATGTAGATATGACTTTGAAAAACAATCAATATCAATAAATTCGGAATGGCTTTTAATGGTCTTCTTGCAAGTTATGAAACCCTGCACAAGTCGCTCGAACCTCAACAGGCTGTTATGAAATGAACTATTATGGAATGAAACAGGGAAGTGACGAACAAACGCGTCAGACAGCAAAGTTCGGTTCCATTGGTGGAAATAGCACTTTCAAAGCGGGCGCATGAACAGGCCGGTCGCATTAACAGGCCGAGCGCATGAACAGGCCGGTCGCATGAACAGGCCGTTCGCATTAACAGGCCGAGCGCATGGATGAAGAAAACGGGGATATTTGTTCATTCATTTTATTTTTAGCCGCAGATATATCGACTTTTCGTAATCGTAATCATAGGCGTTGAAAAGCCATGAAAAACGGAAATCCGAACAGTTTTTGGCTGTCGGGATTTCCGGTTAAAGCAGATTGTTCAAAAAAGAAGAACGAAACCGGCTCTCATAAATAAATCGGCTGCGTTACCAATATTCTAATTTTGAACCGGCCGTTCACTCTATTTTATCAATTTTGTCGATCTCAATAATCTTCAAAGCCGTATTTACCGGGATTGAGTATATTATCGGGATCAAGAGCTTTCTTTATTGCCCACATGTAATCGACAGCGTTGCCAAGTTCGAGCCTGAGATATTTGGCTTTTCTCTGCCCGATACCATGTTCGCCGGTGCAGGTTCCGTCCATAGAAATTGCCCTTTCGGACAATCTTTCGGAAAATTCATAAACCTTCTTTTCTTCCTCTTTGTTGCCTTTATGGTATCCCAGCAGGACGTGGAAGTTACCGTCGCCCACATGCCCGACCATGGGGCCGATCAGGTGATGCTCTTGCAAATCTTTCTGTGTTTCACCAACACAATCGGCAAGTCGTGAAATCGGCACACATGCATCGGTCGAAAAAACATCGCAATCAGGAAGGCTTGCTTGCGCTGCCCAGAATGCTTCATGGCGCGCCTTCCACAATTCGGCACGTTTATCGGGGTCAGTGGAATGTTTGAAATCTTTCGAGCCGTGAGAGGCTGCAATCTCTCCGAAAAGGGCAACTTGCGCAGCCACACTTGTTTTATCACCGTGAAATTCGACACAAAGGGTGGGAAGCGGATCAAGTGTCAATCCCGAATAGGCATTGCAGGCTTTGGTCATGAATTCATCAAGAAGTTCGACACGTGCAAACGGAATAGCGCATTGGATTGATTCAATCACTGCATTACATGCGTCTGTTACCGTCGGAAAGGTGCAAGCTCCACACGACACGACTTCCGGTATCGGATGAAGACGCACTGTAATTTCGGTAAAAATGCCGAGTGTTCCTTCAGAGCCAACGAGAAGACGTGTCAGGTCATAACCGGCAGCAGATTTCTTGGCACGGCTTGCCGTATGGATAATAGATCCGTCTGCCATAACAGCCTCGGCGCTCAAAACGGCCTCTCTCATTGTACCGTAGCGCACCGCATTTGTACCGGATGCGCGCGTGGAGGCCATGCCGCCGATCGAAGCATCTGCGCCGGGGTCGATGGGGAAGAACAGCCCGCTATCGCGCAACCAGCTATTCAGCGTTTCGCGGGTAATGCCGGGCTGAACGGTTATTGTCATATCTTCCGGCGAGAAAGATACGACCTGATCCATTTTTGAAAAATCAATACTGATGCCACCTTTGGGAGCATTGAGCTGCCCTTCGATAGAACTGCCCGCACCAAAGGCGATAATCGGCATTTTATAATGCGCGCAAATCTTTACAATTTTTGCAACATCATCCTTGGATGTGGCATAAACAACGCCATCAGGACATTGTTGATAAAGAGCTGTTATGTTATGGGAATGCGCCTGACGAACAGAAAGATTGCTGCTGAACCGTTCTCCGAAAGCTGTTTTCAATTCTTCACAAACACGATCTCTTGTCGCTTCATCACAGTTTTTTGCCATTATTTTTACTCTCTCTTTAGACGGGCAATTTTTCTTAGCCACTTTCGCGCCAGGCGTAAGAAATTGCAATGATATTTCCAAAAATCATATTGTCGATCGCCGACAGGCGACAATTTTTCCGATGGGCTAGATATTTGTTCTACCGGAAGGTTCAAATTCTTTTCGGGAACAAGCGGCGTTAACGGCTGAAAACATATGTCTTCGTAAAATCAAAGTTGACGTTCTTTGTCTTGACTTTTCGTTATGGGCAATTCGAGCATCGTGAACGTAACTTTCCCGATATTTTGCATTCACAGTCAATGCGGTCGCAAAGCGTTGGCACGCGAACTGGCTGAGCCTTAACCGTTATGAATGTTTCCGGCATTTTAACATTGCGCAATAAAATTGACCGGAAACAAAAGGCGATTGCTGATCCGAAAATTACAATACCGGTTTGAAACCTCTCAAACGCAGCGCATTGGAAAGCACAAAGACACTTGATATTGCCATCGCCGCGGCTGACAGCATTGGCGATAATTGGACGCCCCAGACCGGATAAAAAATTCCGGCAGCAACAGGGATGAGCAGAACATTATAGCCAAACGCCCAGAACAAATTCTGCTTGATGTTGCGGATTGTTGCTTTTGAAATAGCAATTGCATTGACAACGCCCGTCGGATCTCCCGACATTAATACAACATCGGCACTTTCAATAGCGACATCCGCACCCGTACCGATGGCAATGCCGGTATCGGCAGCGGCAAGGGCAGGGGCATCATTAATGCCGTCACCGACAAAGGCAACACGGCGTTCGCCCCCACTTATTTTTTTTACAGCATCGACTTTTCCTGCCGGAAGCACTTCAGCAACGATTTCTGAAATACCGAGTTTTGAACCGATCGTCTTTGCCGTATTACGGTTATCTCCGGTGACAAGTGCTGTTGCAATTCCCATTTTTTCAAGTTCTGCAATGGTTTTTCCCGAATTCTGTTTAACGGGGTCTTCGACCGCGAAAATTGCAGCCGCCTTATTGTCTATTGCAGCATAAAAAGGTGTCATGCCTTGATCGCCGAAATGCCGCGCATCGTCGGCAAAAGGCGTAATATCAACTTTTATTTCCTTCATATAACGGTCGGCCCCGATAACGACTTCATGCCCGTTAACCTTGCCTGAAATACCGAATCCGGGTTTGGAGTTGAAATCTTCGACCGTCGAAAGAGTTATGCCGGCTTTTTTTGCAGCTTCATTCAAAGCTTCGCCAATCGGGTGTTCGGAACGTAATTCTACAGCGGCAACATCCGCCAATGTTTGTCTTTCATCAAATCCTTTGGCTGTGATGATTTTGTTCAACACCGGTTTACCTACCGTCAGTGTACCGGTTTTATCGAAAGCGACGATGTCTGTATCACGCAAAGTTTGCAACGCGTCACCACGACGGAAGAGAATGCCGAGAGTGGCTGCGCGGCCTGTGCCCACCATAATGGATGTCGGGGTTGCAAGACCCATTGCGCATGGGCAGGCGATAATCAGTACCGATACACCGGCAATAAGGGCATGTGGAAATTGCGGAGCAGGGCCGACAAAAAACCAGATAAAAAACGTAACAATTGCGGCTGCAAAAACTGCGGGAACGAACCAGCCTGTCACTTTATCAACCAAAGCCTGAATGGGTAGTTTTGCAGTTTGTGCATCTTCAACCATTTTCTGGATTTGTGCAATGAGTGTGTCGCCCCCGATCTTCTCCGCACGAAATGTCAAGGATCCATTACCGTTGACCGTTCCACCGTAAACCTTGTCACCTTCCTTCTTGGCAACAGGTAAAGGTTCACCTGTCATCATCGACTCGTCAACATTCGAGTTGCCGTTGATAACCGAGCCATCAACGGGAAATTTTTCTCCCGGTCGCATAACTATAATGTCCCCGACGGCAACATCATCAAGTGCAACATCTATTTCTTCATTGTTTCTTAAAACGCGTGCTGTTTTCGGTTTCAAACCGGCAAGCATACGTATGGCTTCACCGGTGCGACCACGCGCTCCCGCTTCAAGATAACGGCCAAGCAGAATCAAGGTAACAATAACGGCTGCCGCCTCGAAATAGACATTGTTGGTACCTTCCGGCATATAAGCACCGGCAAAAGTGGCAACAGTGGAATAGGACCATGCCGCAAAGGAACCGACAGCCACAAGCGAATTCATATCCGGCGCGGCACGAAAAAGGTTTGGAATACCGGCCTTGAAAAACCGCCAACCGGGGCCGAACAGAACCAGCGTTGTCAAAATGAATTCGACGAGACGGGAAGGGAACATGCCAATCGTTGCCATCACAAAATGATGGAACCATGGGATAATATGCCCGCCCATTTCGAGAACAAAAACGGGAATAGTCAGAATAAGAGCTATAACCAGAGAGCGGCCAAGTTTATGCGCCTCGACAGCTTGTCTGTCGACTTGGTTATGATTATTGACCGGCTTTGCACCATAACCGGCTTTTTCGACCGCTTTTTCCAATGCATCGACTGTTGTCACATTTTTGAGCATTTCCACATGGGCGCGATTCGTTGCCAGATTGACAACAGCCGTCTTGACCCCGTCGACGGATTGTAGGGCTTTTTCGACGCGCCGCACACAAGAGGCACAACTCATTCCCTCAATATCAAGATCAACAGGCTGATAACCTACTTCGTAGCCGGCTTTTTCGACCGCGTTTACAAGTTCGCTGGTGGAAAGTTTCTTGCTGGCGGTAATATTGGCTTTTTCAGTTGCCAAATTGACGACCGCATTGTCTACGCCTTCAACTTTTTTCAGAGCCTTTTCAACGTGTCTTACGCAGGATGCACAGGTCATCCCTTCAATATCAAGCTCGATACGAAAATCGTCTTTTGCCGGTATTCGGTTATTTTCGTCTATATGTGAAATTGTTGTCATGACACGTGCCTTTCACACCAAGAGATAATGGTTCCCCTTATGGGAAGGTCAAGAGAAAAAGCAAAAGAAAAAGCCTTATCGGAAATTAGTTCCGATAAGGCTCTCATTAGCAAAATTTGAACTATTATTGCCGCGAAGCAATCAATAGGTATCGTTGATACGCGCAACTGCATGGAAATCGATCGCGCGGCCTCTCAATTCAGCAACTCTCGATACTTCCTGTTTTTTCTCAAGACCGGAAACAAAGACCACATTGGGAACTTTGCGCAATTCTTCGTCGGGAGCAACAGTATTATTATCATCTTTGACGGCAATCGGTGCTCTGTTTTCAGCGATAATATCCTTCAAGTCGTCCTTGTCAGGCCGATCAACTTTCGGAGCTGTTTTAGGTGTCTCGGCAGCTTTTTCGGTCTTTAACTCTGCAACGGTTGTCTTGTCGGGAGATTGGGCTTCATCCGCATCGGCATAGTCGGCATCTTCTTCGTAGTCGTCATCAGGAACAGCTATGATCTCGTTTGCTTCGATAAGGGCTGTCAGATCATCACCTGGAACGTTATCGGTTGATTTGCCTGATCCTGCGCCATTGTTGGCAATGGCAAGCGCAACCTTGTCGGCTTCATCCTGACGCAAAGGTCTTGCTTCGGGGAGAGGAATATTTGCAACCTTGACTGCGCCTTCTTCCTCGTCGTCACCATCGTCAGGCTTGAATGTCGGAACCGGCACATTGGCATAGGCCATAACAGGTGCACTGCTCGTATTTTCTTCTTCGTCGGGAGCCGGTTTTGAACCATTGGCGCGCAATGGCGAAGATTCAGGAAGTGGAGCATCTTTCTTCGGTAAAGATACAACTGTCGTCTGTGGTTCCTCAACTACAGCCGGAGCCTTTGGTTGTACCCGTGACGGTTGAGAAGGAACCTGCTCATCAGAATTCTTGCGACCGAACAACGAGCTGAAGAAGCCGCGCTTTTGTGTCGAAGTTGTTGCACTGGCATAGACAACCGGTGCCCCACGGCGAGCAAGCCATTCGGCTTTTGCCTGATCGTAACCGGCAAGCGGCTTGCCGTCACTCGGAATATACATGGTTTTGCCATCGGGGAACAAAGCCATCAATTCGCTGCGGCTCATACGTGGCCAATGGCGGACATTGCCAACATCCATATGCACAAAAGGTGATCCCGAACGCGGATAATAGCCGACACCGCCAACCTGTTGTTTCAGCCCGATAGCCCGCAACTTAGCAAGATTGACATCCGGCAGATAGAAATCCATCGCGTGGCCAAGTGTGTGCTGGCTGTTTTTGGCAACGCCACTATCCGGCGAACGTGAACGTAACATGTTGTTGGTTGCAGGCGAGCGGTAGGCCGATACAACATTGATATATTCGCGCGAACCACTGTTGCGATAAACCGACCAGATAAGATCGAACAGTCTTGGATCCATATTGGTTGGCTCGTTGCGTCTCCAGTCACGCAAGAATACGTTAAGCCTCTTCAAACCTGCTTGATCGTATTTGCCATCGCGTTTGAAAACAATTTCGGCCTTCTCGCCTGTGTGGACATAATAGAGTTTCAAAGACCTTGTTTCAGCCTTTGCTGCCAAAGGCGTCAACAGAAAGGACAAAGTTGTAGCCATTGCCAAAAGGGCCAATGACAAACTACGAAATCTCCAAAATGATTTTCTCAAACCGTCAACCACCATTCGTAAAACCTGTCCTGTTACCCGCGGATGAGACGTTATAACCAAACACCCACGGTCCGGTTTAATCGCCTTCCGACCATCTGAAATCGGCTTTATAGTTAGTAAAGCGTAACCCAGAATGGTTAACAGCAGCTTTATAAGAACCGCAACTTTACGTTGCTTGTCAATTACGACTATACCATGGCAAAAATGCCACATAAGAGAACAAATATTAAAATCTCAGTAACAATTTGTTACAATGGTTAATTTTATCTTTTTGTTGACACATTCCCGCGCAGCATCCTTGCGCCTCTTCTTTCAATATTGGGATGAAAAGGCTTCAAAACAAGGTGGTAATATCGGGAGAAGGATTTTCAACACAGCTTGTGTTGCTTTCTTTTACCTTGAGCGGGAAGACTGTCAATTTGAGTGAGAACATAGCCGATTTGAGCGGGAAGACTGGCAAATCGCGTGCGAACACCGGAAATTCGAGCAAGAACGCCGTTTTGTTAAAATTATCCAATCCTGTTTTCGTGACAAAGCAGGTCTGTTGCAGAAAACAAATGAATTTTTCAAAAATTCGGATTTTTCCGTGAAAAGAAATTTCCGACCATTTTTTTAAAATTAAACGATAAACAGGGAATAAAATCGTAAAATTGTTCATGCGGCAAACTTGCGGACATCAATTGCACAGACCGGATTTCTTCATCGGCGCGCAACGTCCGGCGTGAAATGATTTGCATTGCAAGCGTTTTCAGAGAATTAAAACGGATTTGGCATTTTGGCAGGGCTTTATACAAAAACCGACAGGCTCTCCGATAAACGGTTTCCTGCTATGTTGAAGTTTTATTCTTCGGTATCAATTGCAGGCAAAAGCCTGATATGCATGTAAGCCGTATATAGGCTCTAATAGAGTATATGGGATAAATAAAAATAAGGTGGCAAACTTGAAATAGTCTGCCACCATTCTTGAAAAATCGGAGGGAAAAGGCTTCAAGAACCCTTTTAACTTGCTTGTCTCAGCATTTCCGATTCTTTCCGGTTTTCGGCATGATACTCGTCAAGCTTTCTATAAAGTGTTGAACGGCCAATACCAAGGCGGCGTGCTGCTTCGCTCATCCGCCCGCGATAATGGTTCACCGTGCGTTCGATGATTTCACGTTCGAGTTCGTTATATGTTCTCACCTGACCATTTTCGTCGATCAGATGAACGATATAACGGTCGTTTCTCTCTGGCGTATCAACAGGCACATTGCTTCTGAAATCGGCAACCTGATTTCCCGTCAGTTGAGGAAAATCGCGGATTGTCAGCAGTGGCCCCTGACTGAGCAAGACAGCGCGGAAGAGCACATTTTCCAATTCGCCGACATTGCCCGGCCAATCATGTTGTAACAAAAGCGACAATGCCGAGCCTGCCACACCATGTACATGCGGTTGACCGCTTTCAACGACAATATGTTCGATAGCGCGCTGGGCAATATCGGCAAAATCGTCACGCCGTTCGCGAAGCGGGGGAATAATTACGTGACATTCTCTCAACAGATCATAGAATTCCTTCAGAAACAGACCGTCTTCGACAAGCCCCTGAAGCCGTGAAGTTGAAATGGTTGTCAAACGGAACTTCGGTTCTCCGCCTTTTTCAGCTTCCTTGCGTTTCTTCAGAAAATCAACCCAGCGTTTCTGTTGATTGATTTCAAGACGATCAATCTCGCAAAGACAAATTGTTCCATGGTCAATCGAGTTGATATGCGGCAGAATCTTTGTTTCCCACTTTTTACCATCCTGTATAGGGTCGGATATGGGAATACACTGGATACGGACAAATTTACCTGTTGCGTAAGGGCTCTCGTAGTGGATAACACGGGCAAGTGTCTCTCTGCCGGTTCCTTTTTCACCTTCAATGAGAAGATTTTTAGTCGATAACGCAGCTTGTTTTGCCCGTTCAAAAGGCTCTTTCATTGCTTCGCTATTTGCGTAAAGATCCGAAAACCGCAAGTGGTTTTCCTGCTGGCGACGAATATAATGAACCTCGCGCTCATAGGTATTATTGATAGAAAGATTGCCCAGTGTCACACTCAGTCTAAGCGAAGTAATCGGATAGACGAGATAATCGACAGCACCTGCTTTCAGGCTTTTCTGAAGCAGTTCCTCATTTTCTACATCCGACATGACAACAAGCGGCGCGGCAAATCCGGTAACCCTGATTGTTGAAACGAGATCGGTTCCACCAAGGTCACTCATTGTCAGATCGACCAATGCAAATGAGATATTACGGCGCCTGCGCAAAAGATCGAGTGTGCGCAGTCCGTTTTCAGCTTCAATTACACGATAACCGAGGGCACGAAGTATGGAAGAAGTGTTGGCTCGTTTACCATAGTCTTCGGCTGCTACTAGTATAGGACCCATCATTGCTTTCATCATCTCCTTTGTGATGAAGAAAACGCGTTGACAGGAGTTTGGTTGCAAAACATAGGTTTACCTCGTTTGCCCCGCAAGCGTCAGACTACTATCAATCTGGTGATTACATGCAACAGAAAAGAGAATTTTTTCCAAAAAAAAAGCTTTTAGGTTGATTTCCGTCAAAAGCGACATATTGATAGAACCCTAACATGTGAACACAGTTATAGCTATTATCAGCTATTGTATTGTCGCTTGATATCGGTTTTTTGGAGCAAACCAGATGAAACGTATTGCGCCCACTCTTTGTCTGACTGCAATGGCCTTTACCCTTGCAGCTTGTAATCTTTCCCAGAATTATGGCCAGCGCCCTTCGGTGCAAAACATTCCGACAGGAATAGATGGCCAATGGGTTGATAAAAACGGTATTGTCTCATCGTTCAGAAACGGTATCTTCGAGACGCGTTCCTCCGATACAAGGGAAAAGCTTTCAGAAGGAAATTATCGCTTCAGCAATCCGCAACTCGTTGAAATCGAAATGCGTTCTATTGTTCGCGGAACAGTTTCACGCGTCAATTGCGCAATATCGAACAATTCGATGCAGCTCTTGTGCACATCGAGCAATGGTTCACAATTTTCTTTGAGCAGAAAAATTTAGACCTGAAATAGAAAATCCACAGATTGAGATTTAATGGAAAATAAAAAAAGTAAAATCGGCGTTCTTCTGATTAATCTGGGAACGCCGGAAGGTACCGATTCAAAAAATGTTCGCAAATATTTACGCGAATTTTTGTCTGATCGACGGGTAATAGAATGGCCGCGCATTTTATGGTACCCGATTCTTTATGGAATAGTTCTCAACGTACGCCCGAAAAAATCCGGTGCACTTTATAAGCGAATCTGGAATTATGAATTGAATGAGTCGCCTTTGCGCACCTATACGCGCGCGCAGGCTGAAAAGCTTGGCCCGCTCCTTGATGAGCCGGATGTCGATGTCTATTGGGCTATGCGCTATGGCAAGCCATCGATTGACGAGGTGCTTGGCTCTATGATCGAGAAGGGCTGCGAAAAAGTTCTGTTTTTCCCCCTTTACCCTCAATATTCTGCAACAACAACGGCGACAGTACTCGACGCAGTATTCGCAAGCCTTGAAAAACGCCGTTATCAACCGGCTATACGCTCTGTTCCACCTTATAGCGATGATCCGGTTTATATTGATGCGCTTGCCCATTCTGTCGAAACACATTTGAAGGCACTTGATTTTGTTCCGGAAAAAATCATTGCGTCCTATCACGGGATTCCTCAATCTTACGCAAAAAGGGGTGACCCTTATCCGGAAGAGTGTGTGCGCACAACGGAAGCTTTGCGCAAACGGCTTGGAATGAATGAGGACAAACTCATTATGGCCTTCCAATCACGCTTTGGCCCTGAAGAATGGTTGCAGCCTTATACAGCCGCGACCGTTGAAAAACTTGCGAAAGAAGGTGTCAAGTCTATTGCAGTCTTCAATCCGGGTTTTGTCGTTGATTGTCTGGAAACTGTCGATGAAATGGGCCATGAAGCGCAAAAGACATTCAAAGAAAATGGCGGAGTGAATTTTGTCCATATTCCTTGCCTGAATGACAGTGAAGACGGAATGAAGGTCATTGCCCATCTTGTAAAAAAAGAGCTTCAAGGCTGGATTTGAAGTGTTTCCCGCGATCAATAGTGATTCCGGTGTAGTTCCGGCATAATAAAGCGTGGGAAACTATGCTATCAGGCGTTTTGCTGCTTTTCGCGGGCAAATAAAACTGTAACGATACATGCACTGATCTCGATATTTTTAAGGGAGAAGAATGTGTTCGGTTTTAATATCGCCTTATTGCTGTTGGTTGTGCTGGTTGTTGCAACATTGTTTGCGGGGATCAAGCAGGTTCCGCAGGGCTATCAATATACAGTTGAACGTTTTGGCCGCTATACCAAAACCTTGATGCCGGGACTTAATCTGATTGTTCCGTATTTTGACCGCATAGGCGCGCGCGTCAATATGAAGGAGCAGGTGCTTGATATTCCCACGCAAGAAGTCATTACCCGCGATAACGCAACTGTTTCGGTCGACGCAGTGGCGTTTTTCCAAGTGCTGAATGCAGCCCAATCTGCCTATCAGGTATCGGATTTGAATTATGCGGTCTTAAACCTCAATATGACGAATATCCGGACGGTTGTCGGTTCAATGGATCTTGACGAGCTTTTATCCAACCGCAATACGATCAATGAAAAGCTTTTGCATGTGGTCGATGAAGCAGCTCATCCATGGGGCTTGAAGATGACCCGAATTGAAATAAAAGATATCCAGCCGCCACGTGATCTCGTTGATGCTATGGCACGGCAGATGAAAGCCGAACGAGACAAGCGTGCGCAAGTTCTGGAAGCCGAAGGTGACCGGAATGCCAATATTTTGCGGGCTGAAGGTTTCAAACAGGCACAAATTCTTGAAGCAGAGGGAAAGCGTGAGGCCGCTTATCGGCAGGCAGAAGCGCGTGAACGGCTGGCGGAAGCCGAGGCAAAAGCAACATTGGTTTTGTCCGAAGCCATTGCCAAGGGAAATGTACAGGCAATCAATTATTTTGTTGCGCAAAAATATACCGATGCTCTTGCCTCTATCGGGACAGCCAACAACCAGAAGGTTGTGCTGATGCCAATGGAGGCTTCATCGCTTATCGGTTCGCTCGGTGGCATCGGTGCTATTGCAAAAGAAGTTTTCGGCTCGCCTTCGCAAAAGAAATAAAGTTTCATGCGAGAGCGGAAATTACGTTTCTATCATGGTTGATGAATACAGCTTAAAACAGGTGGTTTTGACCCGTCGGCATATGGTAAATCCTTACGGAGCTTCACCGCTTGTAAAAAATTGAATTTTTAAACAAGCTGCCAAGCTTCATATCGTGCGTATGACTTCATAGAGTGAACGTTGAAAGTTGCTGTTCAGAAGGAACAAGGATGTTTGATTTATTGATGACCTTGGGAGCATGGAACTGGGTGGTTTTAGGATTTATCCTGCTCCTTCTCGAACTCATATTTCCGGGCGTATTTTTTGTCTGGTTCGGTCTCGGTGCTCTTTTAACGGCACTTGTTTCTTTACTTTTTTATCACTTGCCATGGGTTGCATCCTGGGAAATGGAAGTCATTTTTTTCCTGATATTTTCTATCATCATGGTGTTGATCGGTCGCAATTTTTTTCGCCGCGACCGCGAAACCGACGAACCTTTATTAAACAGGCGAACCGATCAGATCATTGGCAAAAGAGTTGTTCTTGAAGAACCCGTTCGCGATGGCAAAGGGCGCATTCGCGTTGACGATACGATATGGCGTATCAAAGGGCCTGATCTTCCTGAAGGTACGGAAGTCAAAGTGATTGCCTTCGATAATGGCGTTTTCACAATCGAAAAGGCCTGAATTCAAGGCCACACCATGATCGCGCCTATCTTTGATGTGTTTTGTTGGTAAAACCTTGTCAATGCCGGATATTTTTGATGTGCTTCATTTTCGACTGGTCAAGCTCGTTTATTTTCCGATTCCATAAAGCTTTCGGATTTGGTTTTTCCAAACTTTGATAAATAAAGGTATTAACGTGATCTTTTTTTTAATGAACGGTTTTCCTTTTTTATAAATTCGTTTATTCCCTGTGCTGGAATATTAAGCAGGAATTGAAAAAACTATGCGACTGGGTGGGCGCCTTCAGGCGGCAATTGAAGTATTGCAGGATATCAAATCGCGTCGGCGTCCGGCTGCGGAAGCACTTAAAGATTGGGGGCTTTCGCATAGATTTGCTGGCGCGGGTGACAGGGCGGCAATCGGCAATATTGTTTATGACGCCTTGCGGGAACGTTATTTGCTTGAATGGCGTATGGATAGTGATGATCCGCATGATGCTGCTTTTGGTGCATTGTTGGAAGATGGCGGGCTTTCGCTTGATGAACTTGCTCGTAGTCTCGATGGTGACCGTTTTGCACCGGAACCATTGAGTGAACACAGCCGCAATATGTGGCTCACAAAAAATATTGACGAAGCGCCCGATTATATTCGCGGAAATCTGCCGCAATGGTGTGTACCTCTATTTCAGGATATTTTCGGCTCCCATTGGCTTGATGAAGCTGTCGCATTGGCAAAACGCCCACCACTTGATTTACGTGTGAACCGCTTGAAGGCAAAACCCGAAAAGATTGTGCGTGAACTTGCCGGAACAGGTGCAAAACCGGTCTCATGGTTCGACAGCGCTTTACGCATTCCACCGATCGAGAAATTGAAACGGCACCCCAATGTGCAGGCAGAGCCGGCCTTCCAAAAAGGCTATTTTGAAGTGCAGGATCTCGGATCGCAAATTGTGGCAAGACTTGCCGGAGCAAAAGCCGGTATGCAAGTGCTCGATTATTGTGCCGGCGCTGGTGGAAAAACATTGGCTATGGCGGCAGATATGGAAAACCGTGGTCAAATTCACTGTTATGACGCGGAAAAAGCCCGTCTTGCTCCGATTTTTGAACGTCTGCGCCGCTCCGGTGTGCGCAATGTTCAACCGCACGTCAATATAAGTGAACTTGACGCATTAAAAGAGCAAATGGATATTGTCCTGCTTGATGCACCTTGCACGGGTACGGGAACATGGCGCCGCCGTCCGGATGCCAAATGGCGCTTGACAGACGGTCAGCTTGAACGCCGTATTGCTGAACAGAAAACCGTTTTGAATGCAACTTTACCTTATCTCAAAACTGGCGGGCATCTCGTTTATATTACATGTTCGCTACTTTCTTCCGAAAATGACAAACAGATAGCGACTTTTCTCAAGGAAAATCCGCAATTCAAAGAAATCGACATGAAAAATTTGTGGCAGCAACATTTCGGGAAAGACGCGCCAAGGCCGGTTTTCCCTGAACATGGGCTGGTTTTATCTCCGGCAAGTACAGATACAGACGGCTTTTTTATATCGGTTCTTGAAAAACGTTCAACATAATGACGAGGTCAAGCATGTGGGGTGAAAAATCGGTTCTTTTTCTGATGGCAACCGAACTGGAATATGGCGAGCACCTCAAAAAGCTCATTAAACCGCACATTATCGGCGTGGGGCCGATCGAGGCCGCCATCAATACGACAAAAATTTTAAGTGCTATGAAAAACGAGAACCGCTTGCCCGACCTTGTTGTCTCGCTCGGTTCGAGTGGCTCGCAAAAGCTCAAACAAACAGAAGTTTATCAGGTGTCATCTGTGAGCTGGCGCGATATGGATGCGACGGTACTTGGGGTTGAAAAGGGGGTAACGCCTTTTGTTGATCTGCCCGCGACTGTGGAGATGCCGACATTGATACCCGATTTCCCGTCTGCAAGCCTATCGACCGGCGGCAATGTTGTTTCCGGTGATGGCTATAAAAATATAAAAACCGATATGGTTGATATGGAAACTTATGCAGTGTTGCGAAGCTGCCAGACATTCAATGTTCCTTTGTTCGGATTGCGCGGTATCTCCGATGGTCAAAAGGAGCTGGAACATGCCATGGATTGGCGCCAATATTTGCATATTGTTGATGAAAAACTGGCAAATGCGCTGAAGCTTCTTGATAAGGTGCTGGAACAACCGGAAAAATGAAATTCCGGAAAGATGGAATTAAAGCCTGTCGGAAATAATCAGCCAATCATTTTTAGGTGGTTTATCGTTTAAAAACTGTTTTCTCATGTATCACCCGATTGCATTTATCCAAAAGACTCTTTAAAGGCTTTCTATGAGCACGATACATCCTGACACAATTCTGATTATAGATTTCGGTTCGCAAGTAACCCAGCTTATCGCACGCCGTGTGCGTGAAGCCGGTGTCTATTCCGAAATCGTACCGTTCCAGTCTGCCGCAGAAGCTTTCAAGCGTATCAAGCCGAAAGCAGTTATTCTCTCCGGTTCTCCCCATTCAACCGTTGATATAGGCTCGCCCAGAGCACCCCAAGAAATATTCGATGCAGGGATTCCTGTTCTTGGTATCTGTTATGGCGAACAGACAATGTGCGCGCAACTTGGCGGCAAAGTTGAAGCAGGGCATGAACGCGAGTTCGGGCGCGCAGATCTTACTGTTGAAGAAGATAGCGCTCTCTTTCAAGGCATATGGAAAAAAGGAACCCATCATCAGGTCTGGATGAGCCATGGTGACAGGGTCACCGCTTTGCCGGAAGGCTTCAAAGTTATTGGCACCTCGAAAGGTGCGCCTTTTGCTGCAATTTCGGATGAAAAACGCCACTTTTATGCCGTGCAATTCCATCCGGAAGTTGTTCATACTTTGGATGGCGCCCGTCTTTTGCAGAATTTCGTTCACAATATCGCCGGTATCAAAGGCGACTGGTCTATGAAAACCTATCGCGAACAGGCCATTTCTGCCATTCGTCGGCAAGTGGGGAAGGGGCGCGTTATCTGCGGCCTTTCAGGCGGGGTTGATTCGTCCGTTGCAGCGGTGCTTATTCATGAAGCCATTGGCAATCAGTTGACATGCATTTTTGTCGATCATGGTTTGATGCGCAAAAATGAAGCAGAAGAGGTCGTCTCGATGTTTCGCGAGACCTATAATATTCCGCTTGTTCATGTTGACGCATCCGATCTTTTTATCAATGCACTTGAAGGGGTGAGTGACCCCGAAAAGAAGCGCAAGATTATCGGCCGCCTGTTTATCGAAGTTTTTGAAAAAGAAGCCAAAAAGCTTGGTGGTGCGGAATTTTTAGCACAGGGTACGCTTTATCCGGATGTGATCGAGAGTGTGTCATTCTCGGGTGGTCCTTCGGTTACCATTAAAAGCCATCACAATGTTGGCGGTTTGCCGGAACGCATGAATATGAAACTGGTCGAACCGTTACGCGAACTTTTCAAAGATGAAGTTCGCGCGTTAGGGCGTGAGCTTGGTTTGCCGGAAAAGTTTATCGGCCGTCATCCTTTCCCCGGTCCCGGCCTTGCTATTCGTTGCCCCGGAGGGGTGACGAGAGAGAAACTCGATATTTTGCGTGAGGCGGATGCGGTTTATCTTGATGAAATTCGCAAAGCGGGCCTTTATGATAAAATCTGGCAAGCTTTTGCCGTTCTCCTTCCGGTACAAACGGTGGGTGTCATGGGCGACGGGCGAACATATGAATATGTTTGCGCGTTAAGAGCTGTGACCTCGGTCGACGGAATGACAGCCGACTTTTATCGTTACGACATGGATTTTCTGGCACAAGCTGCGAACCGCATTATTAACGAGGTGCGCGGTATCAATCGCGTCGTCTATGATATTACGTCGAAACCACCCGGAACCATCGAGTGGGAATAAAATAAACCGAATATTCGAGAATATAATATTGTAAATGCCATTGAGGAACATGTTTCCTCGATGGCATTTTCTTAAGTCATATCTTTGAAATGACTTTATTGAGCGGTTTCGGGGCTGAATGGTGAAGTCAGGAAAGCTGTTTTATCGGGAGGCTTCAAACATACCGCATCAATAAAGCATAATTCAATTGAACATCTTCAGGGATCGGAATGTAGACAATATGTCCGTCACCCGGGGCTACAGTAATGTCTTCGTTCTTTTTGTTTTTCAGCGATTTTATTGTAAAATTGATATTGCCATCCGGCGTCATCATTTCCACTTTGTCATTCAATTCAAAGCGGTTTTTAACAGCGACTTCTGCAAGCCCGTTCACGCGTTTTCCGGTAAATTCGCCAACAAATTGCTGGCGACCGGGAAGCGAGGAGCCGGTTGCATAATTCTGGTATTCTTTATGTTTATGGCGTTGCAAGAAGCCTTCGGTATAACCGCGGTGGGCAAGGGATTCCAGAACCACCATCAAATTGTCGTCAAAGGGGCGGCCGGCCAGAGCATCATCTATTGCCTTGCGGTAAACCTGTGCGGTTCGGGCAACATAATAATGCGATTTCGTGCGCCCCTCGATTTTTAAAGAATTGACACCGATGTTGATAAGTTTTTCGACATATTGGACAGCGCGAAGGTCTTTTGAATTCATGATGTATGTACCATGTTCGTCTTCAAACGCGGTCATTTCGGCTTCAGGCCGATTTGCTTCATGAAGCACAAATACCTTGTCGGTGGTTGGCCCTTCGCCAAGATCGGGCTGAATTTCCCCGCTTACCGTCTCTTCAACTTTGACAATTTCGCCCAGTTCATTCTCGACGCCTTCCTCGACACCATATTTCCAGCGGCAGGCATTCGTACATGTTCCCTGATTGGCATCGCGGTGGTTGATATAGCCTGAGAGAAGGCAACGCCCTGAATAGGCCATGCATAACGCACCATGAACAAAGACTTCCAGCTCTATGTCGGGAACATTTTCACGGATTTCTTCAATTTCCTTCAGTGACAATTCCCTTGAGAGAATGACGCGCGTCAATCCCATGCTTTTCCAGAATTTGACGGTTGCCCAATTGACCGCATTCGATTGTACCGAAAGGTGAATATCCACATCGGGAAAATTTTCCCGCACCATCATAATCAATCCCGGATCGGACATGATGAGAGCATCAGGATTCATGTCGATAACAGGTTTTAATTCGCTCACAAAACTTTTAAGCTTGCTGTTGTGGGGGGCAATGTTGACAACAACATAGAATTTTTTGCCCTCGGAATGGGCTTCGTCAATGCCTATCTTCAAATTTTCTTCATGATTGAATTCATTATTGCGCACCCGCAAGCTGTAGCGGGGCTGGCCTGCATAAACCGCATCCGCACCATAGGCAAAAGCGTAACGCATAGATTTCAATGTGCCCGCAGGACTTAACAATTCGGTTTTATGAAGTTTTGACATTGATTGAAAGAGCCTTGAAAATTGAGCTGTTGTTTAGCAGAACTGGCCTATCCATTCAACCTTTCAGGAAACATAATTTCAGAAGTTCAATCTTCATTGCAATATACGGTTTTACCGGAATTGAAGGTTGAAGCGGGAATAAACAGCGGTCAGAATTTTAAAAATATAATTTAAAATAAGCGGTAAAAAAGCATGGGTGAAACGGCGCGGTTGAAAAGTATGGGTAAAAATTCATAGGTAAAAATGCAGCAGTGAAACCGTTAGGAAAAAATGCGCAAGCAAAGAAAATATGCACTATAACGATCGAACTTTTTATTCATGCAAAAATTATCAATCTATGCCATAGACGATCAAAGCGTAGGTGGACAAGTTGGTGGCCATGGCTTAGGTGGACAATTTGATCGAAGCGGGATGAAAGTAAACCTCAATCACAAAAATAGGCCCATTGGAGAAGTGCCTGACGCTGGCGCGGGCGACAGAAAAAATCACCTGGGTCACAATTTTTCCTAAGCTGCGCGAGATGGCGGCGCATCTGTTTCCAACGTTTGATCTGCCGCTCGTCTTCACCCTCGATACGGCGACCCGAATAATAACGGCAATACCATTGGAACCAGCCGCGCGGGTCATCTTCATAAATCCAGCCTTTAGCCTTCCAATAGACAAGCGGTTTTCCGGCCAATACACCATAATAATTCAAGTCAGCCTGTTTGCCTTCCGGTGACAATTTTGCGTTTTGAAACCAGTTTGAAGGAAATTCGTTTCTGCAATCGGTCATATATTTTCCGCCGAAAACCCCCATTTCCAACATTTGCTTAGGGGTTAACTGTGGTTCAAAATCGGCTGAGAAGTTTTTTCCCTCTTCACACACGCGTTCATAGCGATAGCCATGCTGCATTTTGTCGTTAACGTTTACCCACAAAGACACTGAATTTGTTCCTTTTCTTCAAAGAATAAACGAATAGTTATATCGGAAGATAAAAAGTCCAGTGTTTGGATAAGAAAAGAATGAACGCGGTCATTGCATTCAGGCTAATTGAGTTTTTCGGTTTTTCAACCGGAACGGGCTTGAGGGATTATTCCCCATCGCATGGATGAAGAACAATCCCTCCTCAAACTCAGAATTTAATTCTCAAACCTGCTGTGCCGCCAAAGCTGTAATTATCGCTGATATTTTTGAAAGCACCGCGTATATTTGCTTCACCATAGAGTGACCAATTATCGTTATTCCAATTATAACTGCCACCCAATCCAAGTCCGGCTTGAAAATCTTCATTTTCATTCCGGAAAGAAGTGCCGGAAACATTTACTTTCGTTCCATCAAGAAACTCGTAGTAAAGATTGCCTATGCCATATAGGAGTGTGCGACGCCGGTCTCCGCTATCGGATATCCACGCATTATCTCTGCTAAAAGCGAGGCCGACACGACCTTCCAGACTGTCACCGTCTCTCAGAGATACTTTTGTATTCAAGCCATCGCGAAAACTGTCAAAATCTATCGACGAATAAGAAAGTTGGATTTGCGGCGTTATATCCCATGTTTCTGTCAATTTTAGCCGATGACCGGCCTCTGCCGAAAGAGCGTAGCCGAAGCCTTTTTCGTTTTTGGTATCCGAACGGGTATAATTCTTGGAATTGAAATCGGTTTCATACCAGGTGGCTTGCGATTGTAAATCGACATAGCTGCCATTGAAGCCATACCATGTAGCAGCACCCCCTATGCCATATCCGGTCGCCTCGACTTTGCCATGCCCGTCATCGGAACGGACAGACGCTTCCGCACGACCGAAATGACCGCTCAAAGATCCAATCAGGATTCCGTTGGCATTTTCGACGAGTGCACCATCAATCCCGCTTTGCATGCGCCAGAGATCAAGACCGTAATTTTCATCGGTCAGCGAGCGTGAGGGGGTTACTTTGCTTCTGCTTCCTTCCATGCGGCCCCAAAAGCCGCTGTGTTCAATAAGCGTCGAGGCTTGATCGGCGAGATGAACGGCATTTTCCGAATTATCGGTTCCATCCGTCCAAAAGCGGTTACCAATTCGTTGCTGCAACGTAGACAAACGATTGAGACTCGATAGCACTTGTGGATATGCTTCATAAAGCGGGACTGACGGGCCGTAATAAGGTTTCGCCGGTGTGGGTGGATGTTCCGGTCGGTCTGTACCACCTTGATTGTTTTCCCCGCCATGCGAGCTGTCACCGGAATTATTGTTTCCGCCGTCGCCGTTACCATTGTTATCGCCGGTATCGTTGTGATCGTCGTCGGAATTATTTGAATTATCTTGTCCGCTTCTAAGATACCAATCGTATGCGTATTCGGCGTCGTTATAGGCGTCGCGATCGCGCGCTTTCTTTAGCGGACCACGGGCAAGTATATAGGCATAGGCAGTATCGGATCCGGCAACAGCCATCACACCGTCGTTGCGCCGGTAGCCACGTCCCCAGCCAGTACCAATAACAAAGCTGTCTTCAGCAGTTGTTGCGCCATTTATTGCATCAACGACTTTTATTCCTTCATATTTTGTGATTTCACTTTTCGTGTTATCGAAGAGATCGTCGATCAAAAGGGTCGTCGTACCGGAAACAGTCCCTCCATCAATAATAACCATATCGGATGGAGCTCCATCATCTCCAAGACTGCTATTGAGCCGGATAGAGCCATTATCACTATGGTAATTGCCTTTGATGACCAGTTTGTCGGTGATGCCGTCGCCGGTTTTGTTCCCCATATCAATGAGACCGTTATTTGTCAGTGTCAAAGTTCCGGCTTTTCGAGTGTCATCTGCCTCGCTATAGAGTGTTGGCGCTCCGCCCGTACCGCGATACTTGGTGTGGTCAACAATCAATGTACTTTGCTTGCCGATTTCAAAATCAAGATCGCCATTTGTAAAAACATTATCTGTCAAAGTTAAGCGGGCGCCGTCGGTAAGAGAAATTTTATTCCAATCCGTGCCAAAATTTACGCCTTTGGTTAAGTCATCCTGATTGAATGAACCACCGGCTATGATTGTGTTTTGGAGTGTCAGTTGCTTGTTATTGCCTTGACCGGCCAATGCATGGCCGAACTTGCTTGTGTCGACAAGGCCGGAAATCGTTGCATTATCATTGTCTCCTTCTCCCATATCGAAGCCGCCTTCCCAACGTCCACCCGACCAGGTGAGGCTATCCGAACCTTTGCCGGCTTTAAGAAGTCCACGTATGTTTGAAGTGCTGTTTGTAAAAATGAAGGTGTCGCCAAGGTCACTTCCCCGTACGGCAACAGAAGTGGCTGATTGGGCAGTCAATTGCCCCGTATTGATGAATGTCGTTCCGGAAGAAGCGTCGGTCGGCCTATTTGCGAGGTCTACCAAAAGACCTTTGTCACTCTTCGAGTCAAGGATGCCGTCATTTTGGACTTTGGAAGCTGTACCGGCAAGCCAGGCAGTGCCGGTAGCCCCTTCTTTTAACCAAACAGTTGACTGGTTGATGACTTCGCCGCTGGTATTGGTACGCAAACCAATCGCCTGATCCGATACATTTATTGTATAAGCCGGTCCGATTATGGCGTTCGACTGAAGAACCGGATCGGATAGGCTTGCATTTCTTAAATCATAGCCGACACCATCGGCACCAACATTGATTGTGACGTTAGACTTTTGCAACACATTATTCTCATCCAGATAATGCGTAACAAGACCGACGGCTGTACGAATACCGGACCCGCTACCCTCGACATTGATTATTGCTTGTTTAAAAGCGATTTCGGCAGCGAACTCTGAGTCATTTGAAACGATGTTATTTTCTACACCATTACCCTTCCCGCCAGCCGCAACAGTTATTTCATCAACGCCGAGAACAATTCCTTTTGCATCCGAATTCAGCAAAACGCCATGGGCGCTACCCGAAACTCTAATCTTGCCCTGACTTCCGGTCGCATTTAAAAAAGCATTCTTTTCCAGATAAATGCCGGCTTTTCCGTCATTTACTGTTATAGTGCTGGCATTTGCGACATTTGCGCGCGTATCGGTGCCTATGAGGCCCTCTATATGCAGTCCGACACCGTTCGAGACAGTAATATCACCATGATTTTCCAAACGCCCACCCTCAATGACATGGATGCCGGTGGCATTGTTAGTGTTTGTCATGGTGATAACGCCGTGATTGACAAGAAGACCACTATTGCGCGCAATGAATCCTGTTACATTTTGTGAATCGGTGATGATTTTGGCGTAATTAACCAACTTGGTGTTCAGGTCTACTTCTTCGGTATAGGTCGTATCAATCCGGTGATAACGACCATCAACAATACCACCGATTGCACCATCTCCCGTGAGATAAATCTGGCGTTCTTTATTATCCTTATCGCTAATTTCTCCGTAAGCTCCGCCATTGATTAATACAGCAGCCGCACCTTTTCCGCTAACTGTGAGCTTTGCGTCCTTGGTAATTATTCGACTTGCAGTTCCGGAAGCGCTTCCTGCCCCCTCCAGAATGACGCTATTGTCACCGGAAGCTGTTAACTCTTCTCCTTGACCCAAAAAGCTTGCGCCCCCGTCAATACGGAAAAGATTTGAAGCAACCGTCGTCACATTCATCTTTTTTGTGCTGTTTACAATTTGACTTTGCGCACCGTAAACATAAAACCCGATCTGCTGTTTGCCGTTTACAAATTTCGGATTGGCTTTGCTCGTGACTTCTGCATAGCCACCATCCTTGACATAAACGCCGACCGCGCCGTCGCCTTCCAGTTCTATCGTTCCATCAATTATGGCACGAGCATAATGTGTGTCGTCGGGGCGGCCCTCCACCCAGACGCCGTAATTTCGTATCAATGGACCGTCCTGTTTCGGGCTGGAAATTTTGATGACACTGTTTTCGGTAAGCTTGACCAGAGCATCATTGGTATCAGTATCGGATTTTGCCAGAACATAGACGCCAACACCGTTATATCCATTAAGTTCGATAGTGCCGTTATTGCTAACTTCATTATATATGCCATTATTAATCGCTCTAATACCGAAGTTACGGGCGCTATTTAAATTTGAATCGTTCTTTACAGCACCATTGATGATGATGCTTCCGTTATTTATCAGCTTGAAATTGGTAGATTTATCGGTAGAAGCAATTGGAACATCGGCAGCCATAGCTACAGCATTTTGCATTTTTGAACCGATGATGATCGAACCGTTATTTATAGCTTCAGCATTGCCGGATGCCATGATGCCGTAAAATTGGGCATTATTACTATTGCTTGTATCATCCGTCTCTTCCGGCTTTTCAGTATTATATTGTGCAGCCCGTCCGATATAAATAACGCCGGCTTCGCCATTTGTAAATTTTGAAAGATAGCCCTCGATGGCGACGCCTACATAGCGACCGTTCAAGGGATCATTGTTGACGCCGATGTTTATAATACCATCGTTTGTTCCAGTGCCGACGCCATGCAGATAAAACCCGTTGCTATAAGCAAAGGTGGTTTCTGCTACGCGATTGCCTGCTACATTAATGATACCTTTATTCTCGATAGTTCCACCATAAAACGCTTCGACAGCCGTTCCGAAAGTATATTCCTGACTGTCTTTTGTGGTGTCATGTATACGGGATTCTCTGAACCCCGAATTGACCACACCGTTATTGGTACCAACAGTGTGGCCGTCATCTCCGTCTTGACCGAGGATAATTGTGGAATTTCGTCGTGACGAGACAATGGCACCGGACTCGACCTCGACAATGCCCCCGCGTTCTGCGACGAGTGTACCTGCCATTTTCCCTTGGTCGAACTCGGTATCGATCTGGCCACCCGATTTGACAACTATCTTACCACCATTGCTGGCATACATTGCGCGCGTATCACCCGTAGGCGTAAATATTTCATCATCTTTAGGATAATCGCTTCCCGGACCTTTTATGTTTTTTGCGATATATTTCGGTATCGCTTTGCTAAAAGCATCAGTATAAGCCTGTTGGGTTTTAAAATCGGGATAATCCTTGTTTTGAAGTGCATCTATCAGTTCGTTGTTGTAAGCTTTCAGATCATCAATAGAATTAATGGTTCGCGCGTCACCCTTGTAATCGGTAAAATTGTGCGGAAATTCAGGGACATTGATCCTGTTGATAACGTCATTGTCCTCGAGGTAATAAGCTCGTGATTCAAACGAGTTTTTTGAATGCCATTCTACGACACTGCCTTTACCGTCTGCCCATGTCAAATTCGAGTTTTTCAAAGAAAGATATACAGTTCGGGAGTCACCGTACGGGTTGTTTCCCTTGAAATCATCAAATTTTACATCAATGTGACCGCCGTTTTCAGCTTTTCCAAATCCTGAATTTACATATTGCTGGTCGTTGACCGCTTCCGATACCAGAACTTTTTCTTTTCCCCAATCAGAAACTTTGAAAGAATCATTGTCATATACATTGACCGTAGAAGATTGACCGGCGCTATCGGTCACACGAACAGCTTTCGTTTCACCTAAATCGAATTTGGTCAGCCCGTTAGCGTCCGGATCGTATTTTCCCAGCTCTTCGAGATTACTAATACCGGATTTTCCGATATTGATATCCGAAAGATCACCATTGATTGTTAGCGTTTCACCTGCTCCGGAAGCAAGAGCTGCTCCCCGATAATCGTCGCTATATTCCGGATTGAAGTTTTCTTTCGATACCGTACAGCTATTGTTTGTTGCAATCGTACCTGAAGACGAGCTGCCTTGCGTATTACAATAATTTTCAGCATAGACATTGCTTATCAAACTTCCTGCGAAGATGGCAGAAGAAGCAGCGAGCGTGGATAGTTTGCGTCTTAATCCCGATTTTGTGGAAAGAAAAATTCGACATCCTAGACCTTGATCGCAAAATTTTTTGTACGGCCTGGTAAACTTCGACATTATCGTCGGCTCCCTCAAATCTTGTGATTTTGCGTTCAAAATCATGGAATTATGGATTGGTCTTTGCGGTAAAACAAAAACCATCTCCTTTTTATTCTATTTTTACTCGATGATTATGGCATAAAACAGTAATACCTGCTATATATAAATTTTCCTGTCGGACAACCTGTGGTTTAAAATAGAAACAAAGCGCGAATTGATTTAAAACCTATGACATATTACTTGAAAAACATCAATAGGCATACAAATTGGCGCGTAACGTCACTTTACTACCCAGTAGAACCGGTTGGTCAAATTGGTTTGTTGTTGTACAAAATTCTACAATTAGAAGTTTAAATTTCGATTTTACAGAGTTGAAAATATGGAATTGAAAACGCGCCGCTCCTTTGAACTTGAAAGATGAAATTGTCTGGTGACAATTTTATTGTGATTGAACCGGGCGCCGCGTTTATCAGACTTTTCAGACGAAAGAAAAATCGACACGTTATAAGATACCGGCTTCAGTTTTCCGAACCTGCAAAGAGCGACAAGAAGGGGAGTGTAAAAGGGGCTAAGGAGGATAAGACGGGGGGCAGGAGAATAAGAGGGGGAAACGAAAACCTATTGATAAGAATTACGAGAAAAATCAGGATATATTACGAAAGAAATTGCTGAAAGAATTATTCATACATCGTATGATTTTTTCACAGGAACGAATAAGAATAGAACACTTTACAGCGGCGTATTCCAACGGCTCTCAATTTGAAATAATCTCTTGGCTGTCATTTTTCGATTTTATCTTCGGGGAAAGATTCCCGCCAGATATTGTTAGGCGGCAGCGGGAATTATAGCTATCAGTCACAGCTTGATTGTCACTTCAAAGCCTTGAGTGCTTCCCGAACGGGGAGATGAATAGTTGATTTCTATGGGCATCGTCTTTGTCAAAGCCTCGACTATGGATAGTCCCAGTCCCGATCCTTCCCTATGGTTGTCTCCGCGATAAAAACGTTGGCTCAGAAATTTTATTTTTGACGGGGGAACTACCGGGCAATCATTGGCTATAATGATTTTGTCCTGATTGATCGAAATATCCACCATTGAGCCTTCCAAACTATAGTTCAGTGCATTTTCTACGAGGTTGCGTATGATGACGCCGAATGCGTCACCATTAAGATGTTTTTCGAGAGCTGTTACAAAATAGGTGGTAACAATACGGCCTTTTGTCATATTGGCGCGATTGAAATCCTCGATAACAGCCTCGATAAACGGAATAAGATCAACAGGTTTTTCACTTGTACCGAGTTGGGCATCCGCGCGGGCAAGTTGCAGAAGTTTTTCACTCAATCGGCGTAGACGCTGCAAAGCATTTTCAACTTCTTTGGCTCGCGGGTGATAACGTTGGGGGGTTTCTTCAATAAAAACCTGCGTGTGTGCCAATGCTGCGGCAATAGGCGTTCTTATTTCATGCGCACTATTGGACGTGAAAGATCGCTCCGCTTCCAGTGCGGCCTTGAGCTTTGCCAGCAGGCTGTTGACGGAACCGATGATCGGCTGGAATTCGTCCGGCATAGATTGCGATTGAATGGCTTGCATATTGCCGGTGTCTTTCTTGGCAATTGTTTCGCTCAATTTTTTAATAGGGCGCAATTGGTTACGAACAATAAAACCGATCGCAAGCATACTGAGCGGAATAATAAGCACTGCGGGAATGAGCATTGCCGTCATAGCCTCGCGTGCGGCTTCACGCCGCTCTGAAAGCCTGTCGGCAACTTGTATGAGATAATCGCCATCCTGACTGACAAGCGAGTAAACACGCCATTTTCTGGTTTTGAAAAAACCTGTTTTCAATGGAACGCCATACGGGTTGGAAGGCGCATCTTCCGAGCGCATGACCATTTTCCCGTTACGGTCCAGAACCTGATAGGTTGTATATTCTGCCGGTGTAGAGTGGTTATCCGTTCTAACCAGAAGATCGGAATCATTGTCATTGTCGCGAACATCTTCGAGAGCAAGCGGCAGCAGCCGTTCAGCAGTGACCTGTAGCGTACCATCGAAGGATTCACCATATTCCTCATACATGACGAATGCAGCCATGAGACAGGCGATAACCCAAAAAACCAGATTGGCACAGGTAGCCGAAACAATAACACGACGTGTGAGGCTATTTCCCTGATGCCTGAAGCTCAACATAAGCTATACCCGCGACCATGATGGGTTTTGATGCGATCTTTACCTATTTTTTTACGTAAACGGCTAATATAAACTTCAACGGTATTGCTTTCAACTTCCGAACCGAATGCATAGATTGTGTCTTCAATCTGCGATTTGGTAATCAGCATATTGGGATGGGATGCCATATGTTCGATAATGGCCCATTCACGCGAACTCAATTCAACTTCTTTATCATCAATGAACAGCCGTTTATTTTCCATGTCCAAGGTCATGGAACCGATTTTTATTTCCGATTTTGCAAGACCGTTTGTCCTTCGTGCGACGGCAGCTATTCTGGCCGTTAATTCATAAAGGTCGAAAGGTTTGACGATATAATCGTCAGCACCGCTATTCAAACCTTCAATTCTTTCGCTAATCTGGTCATGGGCCGTGAGTATCACGACCGGCGAAGGCAAATTTTTTGAACGGATATTTTTAAGAAAATCCAGACCACTTCCGTCAGGGAGCCGCAAATCCAGCAAAATAAAGTCATAGTGGGTGGTTGAAACGGCGGCATAAGCATCTTCGAGGGTTTCAGCCCAATCAACAGCGTTATTCTGGTTAATCAGATGGTCGCGCACAGCACGACCAAGCGATTTATCGTCTTCAATCAGCAATACACGCATTGTTTATTTTTCCATGGCTATCTGACTGGCTTGACAAGATTTAAAAATATCAAGTCGATCATCCTTAAGAGTTGTTTTTACATTCATCATGGTCAGGACGGAAGGAAAAAGATTGTCGTGCGACATCTGTTTTGCTTCTGCGTCTTTCTTTACACAATCGAGATCAAGTTTCATCGAGCGGGCAAAGCCTGCCGATACCCATAAAACAAAGGGAATATGCGTCTGTTCTTCAGGCGCTACGGAATAGGGCATTCCATGGAGGTAAAGACCATTCTCGCCTAAAGACTCTCCGTGATCGGACATATACACCATGGCGGAATCGAATTTTCCTTTCCGCCCGTCAAGTGCGTCGATAATCGAACTCAGGAAATAGTCCGTGTAGAGTATGGTATTGTCATAAGCATTGCGAATTTCTTCGGGCTTGCATTCGCTGAAAACAGTATTCCGGCAATCAGGACGAAAACGCCTGAATGTTTCCGGATAACGCTCGAAATAGGCGGGGCCATGGCTGCCGAGCTGATGAATGAACAACACGCTGTCATGGTCGATATGATCGAGCCATTCTGTTAATTGTTCAAGCATGATGCCGTCCTGACATTCGCCATCAATACAATATGCAGGGTCTTTCCTTCCATAGAAGGAAACGGTTTTCACGCGATCTGCTACACCTTTGCTACCCGTGTTATTATCCCACCACTCGACATTCACTCCTGCATTTTGCAAAATATCGGGAAGGCTATTTGTTGATATTGCGCGTGCAACCGTGAATTCTTTTCGTGGAAAGGGCGAAAACATACAAGGAAGCGACTGGGCTGTGGCTGTTCCGCATGAGGTTGTGTTTGGAAAATAGACAATATCCCGTTTTTTCAATTCGGGGTTTGTTTCTTTATCATAACCTTGCAGCGAAAAATTATCCGCGCGTGCTGTTTCACCGGCGACAACAACCGTCACGCGCGGACGATGGTTTTGTGGCTCGAACGGCACGACCTTGGCATCAAGTCCCACTTGTTTGAAAATACGCGTTTTTGCATGTTCTCTGCGAACCACATATTTGACAGCATTGCCTATCGGAAGAACCGGGTTGACAATGCGCACAATTTCATTGTGTTCGCGCAATGTCGAGATGAGTTGGCGCGACGTAATCAAAGTACAGAATACCGCAATCAGCAAGCAGGGAACAATAACAGAAAGATTAAGCAGCACTTTCTTTATAATGGGAAAATGTTTTACCTTAACCCATAATATCAACAAGCAAGGAAATATGCCGGTCAAAAACAGGTGGAAGAAAAACAAAGGTGAAAGAAGGTCGGAAGCTTCTGCCGTGGTTGTCTCTACAGCATTGGCGATCATATCGCGGTCGATAATTGTTCCGAATTGATCGGTAAACCAGCTTGCGACACTGCCTGAAAGAATGAAAATGATAAAAACCGGTTTTATGAAATATTTGGCTGAAAATGTAACGGTCAATGCTATGAAGAGACAGGCAACACCAACAGCAATCGCGATAATGGGCGCATAATCATAATTGAATGCTTGCACCACATGTTGCCAAAAAGTGCGGTTAAATGCGACCAGCATATAAAGCGCAACGATGATTGACAGTGTCACACTACCGATAGCGGGGCGATATTTCAAAACAGCGCGAACCATAAATCACCTCACAACATTGGAGCGAAATTCTTGCGATAAAGACATTTCGATGGAAAACGGTTTGACATATTCGGCCGGAAATTTTTCGCATTGCCTGTTTGTTTCAGGCAGTTTTTCCAGCTTTTCCATTTCACTTCGTGCAGCCGACAGATCATTTTGAAAAGCCGGAAGCTTTTTCAGCCGGTCAACAAGTTTTTCCGAATAATCCTCGTCGACTTCAACGGCACTCACACTATGAACACCGCAAATAACGCGGCTTTCAGCTATGCTGCGGGCATGAGCAAAAATTGCAGCGCGATGTTCGGGGAAAAACTCGACCAGTAATCGTGCTGCTGTCCATCCTTCCATGGCATGACCGGACGGATAATCATATCCTGAAGGCTTTGTACAAGAAACACCGCCATAGGCAACATAAGGACGGGTAACCTCGAATAGCTTTTTGGATTTTCTTACGAGCTTTTCGGAGTCTTCACTCATTTTTGCAAAAAGCTTGAAAAAATCCGGCATGTTTTCAGAAGTTAGCCGGCGAGCCGTTGCACAACTGAACCCCTGGACAAGCTCGGCCGGTGTTGCTCGTGCGTCACTTATCGCCTGTTTCCAGCGGGCACTATCTTTATAGGAACGGGTGTGCAAAAAAACTTTTTCATCGCGTTTCTGTTCGACACTTCCGGCAGGGGGAGGGGTAATGTCGAGCAACATACGTTGTTCGCCATAACGGTTGAGATAACCGCCTCCGCTCATATAGTAGCCGCTGCAAAACAATATTGAACAGCCAATAACCGTTAAAGTGAGTTTTCCAGTTTTGCGCATTCACAGAGTCCTTTTCGATTTCCTCTCTAAGTGCGAAAACTGACAGTATCCTGAACAAGAAAAATAAACTTCCGGTTGATTTAAAAAATCGGATGTCCGATTTTCAAAAAAAATCTCTATTACCGGTTTTTCGGGTGAGGGCTGCTTGCCAAATATCTAATTTATCCGGAACGCGTGAGGGGCAGTTCAGTCTCTCGAACTCGTAAATCCGGCCATGTAACTCAAGTATTTCTATCGTAACTTCCGGAAAAATATTGATTTCGGATGAGAAAAAACATTAAAAAGAGAAGCCGAAGTTTTTCTGTCAAAACACGAGAGCGGCACAGCCGAATAATAGGGTTCGCATGTTATCAAAATAGAACACTATCATTATTCTGTTATAATCGGACAATCGGTTTCTTTATTTCTTGAATAATCATTGTCTTTTGCCTAACACATTGGAGTTGTTGCGGCGCAGAGGTTAAAAAATGCAGAACAGCTCGTTAAAACAGGGCCTGAACAAGCGGCATGTTTTTTTTATAGCCCTCGGTTCAGCTATTGGAACGGGATTATTTTATGGGTCGGCCGGAGCTATCAAAGTGGCCGGTCCCAGTGTTTTACTGGCTTATTGCATTTCCGGCGTCATGGCATTCATGGTTATGCGCGCGCTTGGAGAAATGGTTCTTCATAATCCGCTTCCCGGTTCGTTTGGCCGCTATGCCTCGAATTATATGAGCCCGTTTTCCGGTTTTTTGACCGGTTGGACTTATGTTTTTGAAATGGTGCTGGTTTGTCTTGCCGATATTACCGCTTTTGCAACTTATATGGGGTTCTGGTTTCCCGAAGTTTCCCCCTGGTTGTGGACGCTTGGAATTACGCTTGTCATAACGGGTCTGAATTTGACGGCTGTAAAAATCTATGGCGAAATGGAATTCTGGCTTTCGGTCGTAAAAATTGCCGCCATTATAGCAATGATTATTGCCGGCTTCGGTATTATGTTGTTCGGCTTTGGAACTGCCACCCATCACGCTACCGGCATTCACAATCTCTGGAGCAATGGCGGCTTTATGCCGAATGGGTGGGAAGGTTTTATCGCTTCTTTCAGTGTTGTGGTTTTTGCGTTTGGCGGGATTGAAATTATCGGCCTTATGGCTGTTGAAGTCAAAGATGCCGACCGCAATATCCCGAAAGCAATCAATGCTATTCCGTTCCGTATCTTGTTTTTCTATGTCGCAACCCTTGCGATTTTGATGTCACTTTATCCATGGAATAAAATCGGTCTTGAAGGCAGCCCGTTTGTGACAATCTTTGAAAGCCTCGGCATCAAATATGCGGCCAACATTCTCAACATTGTTGTCATTACCGCGGCAATCTCGGCAATTAACAGTGATTTATATGGTGCAGGCCGTATGTTGCACGGCCTTGCAGAAGATGGACACGCCCCCAAAAAATTGAATTTTGTTTCCAAAAAGGGAATTCCGGTTTTGTCGGTTCTGGCGATGTTCTGTGTGCTGGTCGTGGGAGTGGTGCTCAATTATTTTATCCATGACAAACTGTTTTTCCTGATCGCTGCCATGGCAACATTTGCAACCGTTTTTGTCTGGCTGATGATTTTGCTCTCGCAGGTTTGTATGCGGTTGAGACTTCCGAAAGCCGAACAAAAAAGCTTACGTTATCAAATTCCGTTCTGGCCGGTCGGTTCGATTGTTGCAATCCTTTTTATGGTTTTCATCATCGTATTGTTGGGTTTCTTCGAGGATACAGCAGCCGCTTTGATTGTTGGTATTATCTGGGTTGTGCTGATGTCTGTCATCTATTTTTTCATGAAGAAGACAGGTAAAAATACCGGAATAAAGGCTCATTAATCAGGATAAAAATTGCCGATAGAGATGATGCAGATAGCAGAGAAAGATCTATATCTGCATCGGCTATAGCCTATAGCCATGTGTTTTCAATCCTTGACTTTGTCTAATCCTCGATTTTTGCCGGATATTCCGGCTTTGCAAGCGGCTTTGCGATTGTCTTGGCGGTGTGGGCAAGTTTGTCTATAAAAGAACTCCGGTTGGTTCGCCTCTTGGAGGGACCATGCGGGTCTTGAGCTTTCTTTCTAAAAATGTCTGCGGGAACCGGTCAGGAACACAGCTCCTGTTCAGCAACGGGTTTCTGTCTCTCCGGCAGAACAGCAGGAGTGGAACGCTGCTCCATTGTTGCCACTCTTCTCACCTTTACAGAATAAGGCAAACCGGTTTTCCAATGTAATCTCTGATTTGATCCGGATTTGGGGTGAAACCGGCCTTTGTGCGCCGGATGGGGGGAATATTCCCTTTTTCAACAGGTTTGTTCTTTAAAAATGCGCTTTGGGGGTCGGTTCTATCAGTCATAATGTATTGAAGCCTTGAGGCCTTACGGAGCAGGCAAAATCTTTGGAAAAAGTTTCACAGTAGAACAATTGTGAGACATATATTTTTATATGTTTGCGTTAGAGGCGAAAAATACAAAAACAAGTGATTAGATATTCAAAGTGATAATAATATAATGAATATTTATATAACTTTGTAAGGAGGAAGACACCAACATCAAGGCGATATATTTTTAATTTTATTTCCGATAACCAATGTCAGGGAGGATAAAATGGCATTGATTAACTATTTGACAAGAATACAGTTCGGTTATGGTTCACTTGAAACTTTGAACGAGGAAATGGCACTTGCCGGAATAAAAAATCCTTTGCTTGTGACGGATAAGGGAGTGAGGCAACTTGGTATCATCGACAAGATAGAAAAGATTATCGGCAAAAAATTTGCTGCTATTTATGACGAAACACCGGGCAATCCGACTGAAGCGGCAGTCCGCGACGCCGAGCAACTGTTTAAAAAAATCAATGCCGACGGGATAATTGCTGTTGGTGGTGGTTCAGCGATAGATTTGGCCAAAGGTGTTGCAATTCTTGCATCCCATTCACGTCCTCTGAAGGATTTTTCACCGCTTCGTGGTGGCAGTGCAACGATTACATCCAAGAATTACCCGCTCATTGCCATTCCTACAACGGCAGGGACCGGAAGCGAGGTGGGGCGCGGCGCGGTTATCATTCTTGATGATGGCAGCAAAACTGCTTTGGTATCTCCCTTTATCATTCCAAAAGCGGCTATTTGTGATCCCGAACTGACGTTAAGTCTGCCAGCCCGCCTTACCGCAGCGACAGGGATGGATGCAATTTCACATTGCATAGAAACCTTTCTGGCCTCGGCGTTTAACCCTCCCGCAGACGGAATTGCTTTGGAAGGATTAAGAAGAGCATGGAAGAATATCAGGATTGCAACCAGAGAACCGGAAAACAGAGAGGCAAGGCTCAATATGTTGATTGCTTCGACTATGGGGGCAATGACGTTTCAAAAAGGCCTGGGTTGTGTCCATAGTTTGAGTCATTCCCTGGGTGGTCTTAATCCCAAACTACATCATGGAACACTCAATGCGATTTTCCTTCCAGCGGTTCTCACCTTCAACCGGTCTGCCGAAAGTGTCAAAGAGGAAAACAAGTTCGATCGTCTGGCCGAGGCTATGGGAATTTCTTCAGGTGAAATGGTTGAAGATGCAATCGTCGAGTTGCGTGAAGACCTCGGTTTGCCGGACAATCTTTCCAGTCTGGGTGTCGAACGCAGTCTTTTTCCCGCTGTTATCAAAGGCGCGTTGAAAGATTCCTGTCATCCAACCAATCCGAAAACGGCAACGGCGGAAGACTATAACAACATGCTGGAAAGTTCATACTGACCGATTTTGAACAAATGTTCCAACCCGTTCAGTGAATGATTTACGAACGGGTTGGGGGCACGAGTTCGACAATCGCCCCTTTCAATTCCGGTTGGTTGATCCCGCCACATGGCAGGACAAATACGTTTTCTATTATTTTTCGATGAAACGGAAAGAAAACGAAAAGAGTGGTTTCAATCAACGTTCTTAAGGTTGTAAATATTATAATGCGATATTGTTTGCTTCTGCGTATTTTATGAGCCATGGACGCAACGTCGATGTTGTGGTCTTGTCAAGCTCGGCAAGGAGCGCATTTTGTAAGTCGCCAATATCAAGTCTCAGCAACATGGCTTTGATAGGTCCTATTGCCGATGGTGTCATTGAAATGCGGCTGAAACCAAGTCCCAAAAGTGCCAAAGCAAGCAATGGCTTACCAGCCATTTCGCCGCATAATGTTACCGGTGTGTTATTGCGTTCTCCCGCTTCGATTATCTTGCGTAAAGCACGCAGGAACGGGGCAGAAAGCTGGTCGAAACGGTGGGCAATTTCCGAATTTCCGCGGTCGATTGCCATCATGAATTGGAAGAGATCATTGGAGCCGACCGATACAAAGTCGACAACATGCATGAGTTCGTCAAGCTGGAAGAGGAGAGCCGGAACTTCCACCATTGCCCCCAGTTTCAACTTTGTCGGCATTTTATGACCAAAGCGGGTAAGATATTTCACTTCGCGGTCGATCAATTTTCGTGTGTGATAGATTTCACCGACCTCGGTTACCATGGGCAACATCACACGCAATTCCCGCCCGCCGGAAGCTTTGAGCAAAGCGCGCAATTGTGTTCTCATCAGTGCCGGTTTGTCGAGTGTCAGGCGGATTGCACGCCAACCGAGAGCCGGATTTTCTTCTTTCCCTTTACTGCGGAAATAGGGCAAAACCTTATCACCGCCAATATCCAGAGTCCGGAAGGTGACAGGCTTTTCACCAATTTCCTGATAGACCTTGCGGTACAGTTTTTCCTGTTCATGCGCACGGGGAAATGTCGAAGCAATCATGAATTGCAATTCGGTTCGGAATAAACCGATGCCTTCAGCGCCCGATTCATCAAGTTGTGGCAAATCGACAAGCAAACCGGCATTGATTAAAAGAGTAATATGCCGGCCATCTTTGGTATCGGCCGGTACATCGCGCAAATTACGATAGATTTTTTGTTTACGTGCACGAAAACGGGCTTTTTCGACAAAAGCGCTTTCAACATCGGCCACAGGGCGCAGGTAAACTTTGCCATCATCACCGTCGATTATGACAGGGTCGCCATTTTCCGATAGAGACACGACCCCTTTAACCTGTCCAACAACCGGTATCGACATGGCACGTGCAACAATAGCAACATGGCTTGTTGTTGCGCCATCTTCCAAAACCAGACCACGAATGCGCTCGCGTGGATAATCAAGCAATTCGGCCGCCCCCATTGAACGGGCAACAATAATTGAATCCGTCGGTAAATCGGCATTGATTGTTTCGCGAGTTCGCCCCATCAATTGGTAGAGCAAACGGTTTGCCAGATCATCGAAATCCGATAGCCGTTCACGCAAATAGGGATCAGTCAGGTGTGCCATGCGTGCACGCGTATCACTCTGGACTTTTTCAACGGCCGCTTCGGCAGTCAAGCCGTTTTTGATCGCTTCTTCAAGGCGTCTTATCCAGCCACGATCATTGGCAAACATACGATAAGTTTCAAGAATTTCACGGTGTTCGCCTTCGCTGGCGACATCACTTCTCGAAAGCATATCATCAATTGAAAGACGCAACGAATTGATTGCTTTGGTAAGCTTTTCTGTTTCGGCACTGCTATTTTCGTTGAATAGATTGGTAACGACCAGACGCGGTTCGTGAAGAACAATATGCCCAAGGCCGATACCTTCATTGAGCGACTGGCCGACAAGTGTGAACGCACGGCGCATATCCACATCGACATTGGGGCGGGTGAGCCGCGGCAAGTCGCCCGCAGCAATCATTTCTGCGAGCACCATAGCAACAGTTTCCAGTGCTTCCACTTCTTCATCGCTATAGCCGCGTTTGTTGCGATTTTGCACAACAAGAACACCTAATGTGCGACCTGCGCGCAGAATAGGAACACCAAGAAATGATGAATAGATTTCTTCGCCCGTTTCAGGAAGATAGGCGAAAGCCGGATGTTTTCTTGCATCTGTCAGATTGAGCGGACGGGCAGTGGCTGCAATGGTTCCCACCAAACCTTGCCCCAAACGCAATTCCGAAAGGTGGACAGCACCAGGATTAAGACCTTCTGTGGCATAGAGTTCCAACATATTGTCGGAACGCAAAACATAGAACGAACAAACCTCGGCGTCCATATTGCGAGCGATTTCGCGGACGATGAGGTCAAGTCGTTCTTGTGAGTCCATGGCGCGTGCCATGAACTCGCGTAGTCGCTTCAGGATAACTTTGGGGCCTACATGGGTCTCCCGCATGATTTATCATATCTCCCATTATGATAGTTAAGTCTTATGCTCATGCTTTCAAAGGTCAACCCGCATTATTTCTTTAGAAGGATAAAGTCCAGAACTTAACCTTCAACCTTTATCCAATCCATAAACAGTATGTAATGTTCTTACTGCCAGTTCGGTATAGGCATTATCAATCAAAATTGAAATTTTGATTTCGGAAGTCGTAATTGCACGAATATTGATGCCTTTTTCGGCCAATGCTTTGAAAGCGGTAGCCGCTACACCGGCATGGCTGCGCATTCCGATACCGATAATCGAAACCTTTGCCAAATCTGTTTCAGACTGGATAACATCAAAGCCGATTTCTTTTTTGTTGGCCTCAAGGGTTGCTACGGCTTTATCAATATCGGTTGCCGGTACAGTAAAGGTCATATCGGTTTTGGAGCCATCTTCCGATATATTTTGTACAATCATGTCGACATTGACATGTTCCTCTGCCAAAGGCCCGAATATAGCTGCGGAAATTCCGGGGCGATCAGCCAAACGGCGTAGCGAAATTTGTGCCTCTTCTTTGGCAAATGCAATGCCTGTGACAACCTGTTGTTCCACGATTTCATCCTCGTCGCAAATAAGTGTTCCGGGTGGATTGATAGGGTCACCCATGCCCGGAGCATCAGGATCCTCGAAACTTGAACGCACGAATGTGCGCACTTTGTGAACCATTGCAAGTTCGACCGAGCGTACTTGCAAAACTTTAGCACCAAGAGAGGCCATCTCCAGCATTTCTTCAAATGCTACTTTTGGTAGACGGCGCGCCTTCGGGTCAATGCGCGGATCGGTGGTATAGACACCATCAACATCGGTGTAGATATCGCAGCGGTCGGCTTTGACGGCTGCCGCAACGGCAACAGCACTTGTATCGGATCCGCCACGGCCGAGCGTTGTAATGCGTTTATCCGGTCCAATTCCCTGAAAACCGGCGATAACAGCAACTTGCCCTTCTTTGAAACGCTGGATCAATTGTGAACCGTCAATTTTTGTAATGCGCGCAGCACCGTGGGCATTATCGGTCTCGATAGGAATTTGCCAGCCGAGCCATGAACGCGCATTGATTCCCATGGATTGCAAAACGATTGCCAGAAGACCTGCGGTTACCTGTTCTCCGGATGCAACAACCACATCATATTCGCGCGCGTCGTGCATGGGAGAAGCTTCACGTGTCCAGCCGACAAGCTCGTTGGTTTTACCGGCCATTGCAGAAACCACAACGGCAACCTCGTTTCCGGCATCGACCTCGCGTTTGACATGGCGCGCAACATTTTTGATGCGCTCGATATTGGCGACAGAAGTCCCACCGAATTTCATTACTATGCGCGCCATTTAAACAACTCTTGCCTCTAATATTTAAAATTGTTCCAAAGCCGGGCCTTGAAGGCATCGTGGCTATGCTGACATAGCCAATATTGAGAATTTAAGCAAGACTGACATATTTACTTGTTTGTCTCTTGACTTTGCCCCATTTAAGACAGAACTCATAAACGTAATATTTTAGGAGAGCCCCATGGCAGAAGCCCCGCGTACCACGATAGATCAGGCCGAAGTAGACCATTTTTCGCGCATTGCCGCAGAATGGTGGAACCCGCAAGGAAAATTTCGCCCTCTCCACAAATTCAATCCTGCACGACTTTCCTATATCAAGGAAAAAGTATGCGAGGCTTTTGACCGCGATCCGAAGGGGGCCCAACCTTTCAAAGGAATAAGGTTTCTTGACATCGGTTGCGGTGGTGGACTTCTTTGCGAGCCGATGGCGCGTCTTGGTGCTGAAGTGGTGGGGGCCGATGCATCAACAACCAATATCGAAGTGGCGAAAATTCACGCGACTCAATCCGGATTGAATATTGATTACCGCGCAACAACGGCCGAAGATTTGGCAAAAGCTGGCGAAAAATTCGACGTTGTCCTGAACATGGAAGTAGTCGAACATGTTTCGGATGTCGATCTCTTCATGTCCGAAAGTGCCAGAATGGTAAAACCACAGGGATTGATGTTTGTTGCCACACTGAACCGTACTTTGAAGTGTTGGGGTTTGGCAATTATTGGTGCGGAATATATTTTGCGGTGGTTGCCGAAAGGAACGCACGATTATAACAAGTTTTTAACGCCTGAAGAAATAACCGAAAAGCTCAATGGCGCAGGCCTCACAGTGATAGACAAATTGGGAATTACCTATAATCCTTTCAAAGATAGCTGGAACCGGTCAAAGGATATGGATGTCAATTATATGTTGCTTGCCCGCCGCTTGAAATAACGAGCCGAATTTTGTCCAAAAAGTCGGAATTGTTATGCCGGAAGGTTAATTTTCATCTTCCGGCAAGGTTGCAAGCGGCATAACAGGAATCCCGTCCTCGACAAGTGAAGAAACATCTTCCCCTGTCGCCTCGCCATAAATGGGGCGTTGTTTGACTTCTTTGAAATGAATCCGTCTTGCTTCTTCGGCAAAACGGTCGCCCACATATTCGGCGTTTTTGCGCACCTGTCTTGTAAGTTTGCGCATTTCCTCAATCATTCTTTTTTGCTCCGGGTCTAATCCCATTCCCACCTGTTCGTGCTTTTTCGATGTGGAAATGGCCGGAGCCATCAATGTTTTTTCAATATTTGTTGAATCGCAAACAGGACAGCGGATAAGCCCGGAATTTTTCTGATTTGAAAAATCATCATTATTGCGGAACCAACCGTCAAATTCATGCGCCTTATCACAATGAAGCGAAAAACGGATCATTATTTTTTGCCAAAAAGAAGTGTATCAAGCTCGCCTTTTTCATCAAGCTCGTAAAGATCATCACAGCCGCCGATATGTTTGTCACCGATAAATATCTGCGGAAATGTATTGCGCCCGTTTGCACGTTTTACCATTTCCGGCCGCTTTTGTCCGGAGGCGTCGATTTCTTCAAACGGAACGCCTTTGGAATTCAACAATTCCATGGCACTTTCGCAATAAGGGCAACCCGGACGTGTATAAATTGTTACATGCGGCATTTTTCTCTCCATTCCCGCTATATAAGTGCCTTTCCTTTTTTCCTCAAGAGGCGAGATCTTCGTACAAATCGGGTATGACCCGCGAAAAGGTGAGCACATCGACACTTTCCGCTCCTCCTCGCAACAAAGCTTTGGTTGCCGAGCGGAGGGTCGCACCCGTCGTAAAGACATCATCGATAAGCAGAATATGCTTGTCTCTTATTTTTTCCTTTTTTTTTTCGGGAACACGAAATGCACCGATCATGTTGCGTTGACGGGCTTTTTTAACGAGGCCAACCTGTTGACGGGTGTTTTTCCTGCGCATAAGAACCAAAGGTTCCAAAGGTTTTCCGGTTCTGTTGGCGATGTGTCGGGAAAGCTCGGTTGCCTGATTATATTTCCGTTTTAAAAATCGCCGGTAATGGAGCGGAACCGGTACAATCATATCGGCACTGTCAATAAGTTCTTTTCCTGCCGTCACCATCCATTCGGCCATGGATGGGGCAAGATCGGTGCGGTCGCCATATTTGAGCCGTGCTACCAGAGTGCGGGCAAGGCCGAAATGGGCAACAACCGAACGCGCCCGCCCGAATGGGGGTGGTGATTGGATAGCCTCTCCACTGAAAAAACCGTCACCAGGGTCATAAGTAAATGGAGTTCCCATAATCGGGCAATAAGGTTTGGTTATAAAATGCAGCTTTTGCCAGCATTCAGGGCATATCGCGCCATTCTTGTCGACAAAACACCCGCAACCGGGACACGTTGGCGGAAACAGCAGATTCATGGCCGGTTCGCCAATTCTCTCCTTAAATTCCTTTCCAAGACAACGTATGATTGACAAAATTTTGACCCTTTTCGATCGCTGTCTGCATCCGGAATATGATTGCATTCGACAAGAAAATTTCGGGATATTGTGTAACTATAGGCTTTCGGTCTATTCTATCGGCGACCGGAGATATTCCAACCGGTCAGATCTATTCCAACAATGAGTTGAGATTAACCGATTGTAGCTAAAATACAATATATTGAATGATGACAGACCCACGGATTTTTGACCAGAAGAGAATTGAGCAGTTTCGCAATCGCGCTTTTATCCGCTACGGCAATAAGGGTGATTTTTTGCTCAATCATATCGTTGAGGAATTGCTGGATAGATTGCAAACAGTCGATCGTAAATTCGCTCGCGCTGTCGATCTTTTTGGACATACAGGCGCTGGTGCCGAGGCACTCGTCAAATCGGGAAAAGTTGCTGTCGTCGACATTGTTGAAAGTGATAAGCGATATACGAGCGGTTCACACAAATTCTTGCAGCGTGGGAGGGAATTTCTCGACTTGCCCGCCCACTCTTATGATCTGGCTATTTCACTTTTGTCGTTAAGCATGACCAATGATGTTCCGGGAGTGCTTAGCCAAATTCGCAGAATTTTAAAACCCGACGGTCTTTTTCTTGGTGTGATGGCTGGAACAGGAACTCTTGGCGAATTGCGTGAAAGCTTGTTGGAGGCAGAAACCGAACTTTATGGAGGAGTGAGTCCGAGGGTCTATCCTTTCGCCGATATTCGTGACGCTGGCGGTTTGTTGCAAAGAGCCGGTTTCGCTATGCCCGTCAGTGATGTCGAAAATCTCACAGTTCGTTACGATACAGCTTTCCACCTCATTGACGACTTGCGTGCTATGGGAATGCAAAACGCATTGATTGGACGGTCGCGCCGTCCTGTAGGTAGAAAATTCTTCCAACGTGTTGCAGAAATCTATGCCGAACGTTTCAGTGATCGGGACGGGCGTATCAGGGCGAGCTTCTCGTTTATCTGGCTTTCAGGCTGGGCACCGGACGAAAGCCAGCAAAAGCCTGCCCGTCCGGGAAGCGCAACAATTTCGCTTGTCGATGTTCTGGGCGATAAATCGGCTCATTGATAGCGCGTAATAGTTCGATAAACTTTCATTTATCTTTGAAAGCCGGATTAAGCGTTTTCCGGCTTTTTCGCAGGCAATAAAGAGGAATTCGGGCGCAACCGTTTTATGACGGGTGGATTTTCCTTCAAGTGTTGGTGAGTTCCTTGTCATTGTCCGATTCAAAAATCGTTTTATCGGTTTCATGTAAAATTTGGCTGGTGATTGTTGCTGCTGTCATTGATCCGTTCACATTCAAGGCCGTACGTCCCATGTCGATCAATGGTTCAATCGAGATCAGCAATGCAACCAATGTTACCGGCAATCCCATGGTTGGCAGAACAATCAGTGCTGCAAATGTTGCACCGCCTCCGACACCTGCCACGCCGATCGAGCTTAATGTGACGATGCCAACGAGTGTTGCAATCCATACAGGGTCAAGCGGATTGATGCCAACGGTCGGGGCTACCATTGTGGCAAGCATTGCCGGATAAAGACCGGCGCAACCATTTTGACCGATTGTGGCGCCGAAGGAGGCAGCAAAACTTGCAATTGATTGGGGAACACCGATGCGTTCGGTCAGGGCTTCGATATTTAAAGGAATGCTCGCGGCACTCGACCGGCTGGTGAAAGCGAATGTGAGAACCGGCATCACTTTTGAAAAGAAACGCAAGGGATTGATTCCGGAAAGTCCGAGCAAAAGTCCGTGGACGCAAAACATGATTGCAAGTCCCAGATAGGATGCAACGATAAAGGCTAATAATTTCAGAATATCTTCTGCATTGGACGTTGCTGAAACCTTGGTCATAAGGGCAAAAACACCATAAGGGGTGAGTAAAATGACAAGGCGAACCAGTTTCATGACCCAGGCTTGCAATGTATCTATTGCCGAAATCACGCCTTTGCCTTTTTCCGGATTATCTTTCATTAAACGTATCGCGGCAGCACCCAGAAAAGCAGCGAAAATAACCACGCTGATGATCGAGGTCGGATTGGCGCCTGTAAGATCGGCAAACGGATTTTTCGGGATGAACGAAAGGATAAGTTGCGGCACACTCATATCGGCAACTTTTGACATGTAATTGGTTTGAATAGCACTCAGTCGGGCAGTTTCTGCGGTTCCCTGAACCAGTCCTTCAGCCGAAAGGCCAAAAAGATTGACCATCATGACGCCGACAAAAGCCGCAATCAACGTAGTGAACAACAAAATACCAATCGTGATCGTGCTGATTTTACCGAGCGACGACGCCGAATGAAGACGTGCAACGGCCGAAAGAATCGACGCGAATACCAGTGGCATGACAATCATTTGCAAAAGCAGAACATAACCATTGCCAACGATATTGAACCATTCGATCGACTTTTTCAGCCCGGCATTACCAAGTCCGTAGACGAATTGTAAAACAATCCCGAAAATGACACCGATAACAAGTCCGATCAGAACACGGCGGGAGAGGCTCCAACCGGTTCTGGACATCCTTGCGATAGCGATGAGTAGAAGAATGAATATGACGAGATTGGCGATAAAACCGATTATCATGAAAATCTGTCCCTTATGCCGGCATAACAGCACGTTTATATAAAATTATTTCCTAACACAGGATATAGGAGGCAGTTTCGTCGATCTCAAAGAAAGATATTTCAATAAATAAAGATAGTGAGCAAATTTATGCTATTAAAAATGTGGTTATTGAGAATCTTTTACCGTGGTGACTTGCGGGATCGGAGATTGTTTCACAGCACCGGTCATTGTTGTATAATCGACTTTATTCTGGAAAATCGATTGCGTGAATTCTGCATCCTTGCGATCACCCAACATCGGAACGAGAATGAGACCGAGTGCGACGGCAACGGATCCAAAAAGTAATACTATTCGCAAAACACCAGTTCCTGCCGATTGGGTTATGTCGTTACGGTTTGTTTTTGAAAACTCTTGGTGATGCATGATAATTCTCCAGAGTAATTATGAACTATGGTAAAAGTCACCTGTTAATAACCGCTTAACACAAAGCCGGCGTGACAAATTCACGTAAAACAAAGTAAACGATCAGTTAATATAGAATATCTTTCAGAATAGGTATTAACGGTTTATCGGCCGGTGGCATTGGATAGTGATCGAGATCTGCGGCCGAAATCCATTTGATATTTTGCCCTTCGGCTCCCTTTGCTATTCCTTGATAACGTCTGCATATATAGAGTGGCATAAGGAGATGGAATTTTTCATAAGAATAACTGGCAAAAGTGAGCGGTGAAAGGCATTCTTCTTTTACAGTAATTGCCAATTCTTCATAAAGCTCCCGAATAAGAGCCTCTTCAGGTGTTTCTCCGGCTTCCAATTTTCCTCCGGGAAATTCCCATAATCCCGCCAATGATTTTCCTTGTGGGCGTTGAGCGAGCAGTACCCGATTATCTGTGTCGATCAATGCACAGGCAACAACTATGAGAATTGGTTTTGAGATTGTCAAACGCCCGGTCTCCAATATTGATAATGGTAGATTGTTTTGAAACCGGCCGCGGTATAGAGCCGCCATGCTGCACTGTTCAAAGTTTCAACCTGTAACCAGAGCCGTTCGATCGGTACGTCCACAGATTTACGCCTGATTGTACTCATCAGGCTTTGCAGAGCAAGACCACCCAATCCACGGCCACGCAGATCCGGCACGATTGCAAAATCGATAAGGCCTACCTGCCCGAAATCGTTCACAGTAATGATATTGCCGATCACACGGTCATCCCGTTGCAGCTCGTAAAATGTCGGTTTTCCCTTGATGCGTTTTAAAAGCTTGAAATAGATTTCGGCATATCGGTTTTCATGCGTGTGGTTACGCACGGTGAGTTTGCAATAGTCTTCAATTCCGATGGCTGTGAGTTTTACATCCGACCCTGAAATATGGGGTAGCGGCTCCAGAGCCATCACCGCCACATCTTTGAAATTTGCCCATCCGTTTTGCTTCAGCTCGTCGAATAGTTCGATCGGAGCAAGCGGTGTCAAACGCAATGGTCGCCTGTAAACGCCATTTTCAAAACAGAGGCGCTTGACCCGTTCTTCGAGATTTTTATTATCATCAGGATCAAGCGGGGTTACCGAATTCACACGTGCCGAGGGAAAATCCGGCGTAGAGCGACAAGCCCAAACGCCATCATAAAATTCTTTTTCCGTAGGCCAGGCACGTGTGGAAAGTGCTTCAAGCCTGCGTATTTCGGCCAGAGTTGTACTCCGGCGTTCTCTATTATCAACTTCTGTAGTCACCATTAATCTCGACATATTCTTTGGTCAAATCGCATGACCATATCGTTGCAGAGCCATTGCCCAAGCCAATATCGGCTTTAATGACGATGTGGGAGCCTTTCATGTAGTTCGAGGCTTCCTCTTCACTATAATGGGGATCACGTTCACCATCAACCGCAAGACGGTGAGGTCCGAACCAGATCGACAACCGGTCACGATCAGCCTCCACACCGGCTTTGCCAACGGCCATAACCACACGCCCCCAATTGGCATCTTCACCAGCCACTGCGGTTTTTACCAATGGCGAATTGGCTATTGAACGTGCAATAATTTTTGCAGCTTCATTTGTTGTTGCACCTTCAACCCTGACTTCAATCAGATGGTGTGCGCCTTCACCGTCGGTGACAACTTGCAAAGAAAGCTCGTGTAAAATTTCATAAACCGCATCGGCAAGAATCGTGTAACGCGGGTCATTTTTTTGGGTAAGCGGTTTGATTTTTTCGTCGGCTGTACCAGTCGCAAATAAAAGCAGCGTATCCGATGTTGATGTATCACTGTCGACCGTAATGGCGTTGAAAGTATCACGAACCTTATCTGATAATATTTCCTGCAGGACGAGCGAATCGACTGGTGCATCGGTTACGATAAACGAGAGCATTGTTCCCATATCAGGGGCGATCATGCCGGCACCTTTGGCAATGCCATTGATGATGACAGGATGACCATCAAAATCGACAGTGCGTGTTGCAAGTTTTGGAAACGTGTCGGTTGTCATAATGGCTTTGACAGCCTCAAGCCATTTGTCTTCTTCAGCACTTTTTGCCATTTCGGGCAAGAGGCCGGTAAAGCGTGATGCGTCCATCGGTTCACCGATGACGCCGGTGGATGCAAGATAGATTTCTTCCGGAGTTGCGCCCAAAGCTTCGGCGGCCGCTTTTGCGGTAGCATTTGTTGTTGCAATGCCTTTTTTGCCGGTAAATGCATTGGCATTGCCTGAATTGATGACAACGCCGCGCGCAATTTTATGAGAGAGAATTTTTCTGCAATGGTCAACAGGAGCAGACGGGCATTTTGAACGTGTGAACACGCCGGCAACGCTTGCTTTTTTATCAAAGACAATGAGAAGAAGGTCGGTGCGGCCTTTATATTTTATGTGTGCTTCTCGCGTATCAAGACGGACACCTTTGATAATCGGCATTCGGGGATAAGTCTTTGGTGCAAGCGGAGAAATTTTACCAGCCATAGCAACCTCATTTAAAAAAGCGGAAATCGAGAAAAACAATAATGCCGGACAAAGCTTTTGAAAAGGCAATTGTCCGGCATTTCAAAAAATAAAGCCAAGTTTTATTGATCTTCTTCGTCGGATTGTTCTCCGGGAAGGTCACCCGTATCGCTATCCGGTTGCTGCATCAATTTGGCAACGTTTTCGTCAGGATATTTGACATCCATTTTACCACGCAATTCGCCTATCAATTTGACGTAGCGTTCCCGTGCTATCATATTGCGAATACCGTCTTTGACATCGGCAAATGCAGGTGGCTGTTTCTCGCGACGGTCTTCAACCTTGATAACGTGCCAGCCGAACGGGCTTTCAACCGGTGTCTTTGTATATTCGCCGACTTTCAAAGCAAAAGCGGCATCTTCAAACGGCTTGACCATTTGCCCGCGGCTGAAGTAACCGACATCGCCACCTGTTGTAGCAGCCGATTTTTCGCTCGATTTGGCCTTGGCAAGGTCATCGAATTTTGCGCCTTTATTCAGGCTTTTGATAATGTCTTCAGCTTCTTTTTTCGTCTTTACCAGAATATGGCGGGCGCGCACTTCCTGTTCTTTGGGAAGACCGGCGATTTCTTTTTCGTAACGCGCTTTGACATCATCATCGGTAATTTTATCGACAATGGAATTTTTAAAATAAAGCTGCTGAAGAACGTTATCACGCATAATAGCCATGCGTTTTTCGTATTCAGGTGTTTTGTCGAGACCATCCTTCAATGCTGAATCGGATAAAGTCTTCATATCGACGTAAATTTTCAGAACGGTAATCCGGCGTTGCTGGTCGGGCAAACGGGCAAGTCCCGGATCAATGTCATTGGCCATAGCGTCAAGGTCGCCTGCGGTTACGTCTTTCCCGTCGACAACAGCCATTACATGCGAAGGATCAACAGGCTTTTCGGCTTGTGCAGCAGGCGCAGATAACGGATCCGGCAATTTCGGTTGGGCAGCAGGAGCCGCAGCATTCGGCGTATCCGGTTGAGGCGTGTTCTGTGCTAGCGAACTCAAGCTTGTGCCAAGCAATAGAGCTGACGATAGCAACAGGGTAGTTGGAATGAATTTCATAAACGGTCTCCTTGTGAACGGACAAGCGTTCTGGACTGAAATTTTGGTTAAATTCGGGACAGTCATATCATGTTGTTCAGAAAGTTGATAAAAATGTTATGGGTTTTTAAGGAAAATTCACATCTTTTCTGTGGCTATTGTGTAAACGGGGTGTTGTTGCAATTTCCAAAATATGCGCAAAGTCTGTAGAAAGGGGTGCGAAGTCTGGAAAACAGGCCGGTTTTTACCCATATTTTCTATAGGCATAAACTTTGGTCTCAATGTTGACAGAAAAAGACTCCACACCTATCTGTGTCGTGAATATTGGGTAAACTTTAAGTTTCAAGATTTTATCGGCATTGGTGCACTCACAAGCGGTTGCACGCACTGCCGTTGAAGGTTAAAGCGTGTACGTCACTCAACAGGCGTTATAAAACGCCAGCAACTAACATCGGAAAGGACCAGAAATGGTCAGTTTAGGCGGCCTTGCGCGCAAATTATTCGGTTCAGCTTTTGAACGTCGCGTTAAATCTCTTCGACCAAAGGTTGCGGAGATCAACGCACTTGAAGAAAAATTCAAGAATTTGAGCGATAGCGAATTGCGGCAGAAGACCGATGAATATCGTAAAAGATTGCAGGAAGGGGAAACGCTTGATTCTCTCTTGCCGGAAGCTTTTGCAACAGCAAGAGAGGCTTCCAAACGCGTTTTCGGTTTGCGACCCTTCGATGTCCAGCTTATAGGCGGCATTGTTTTGAATAATCGCGGCATTGCGGAAATGCGTACCGGTGAAGGTAAAACCCTGATGGCGACATTACCGGTCTACCTCAATGCTCTGGAAGGCAAAGGGGTGCATGTCGTCACCGTCAATGACTATCTGGCAAAACGTGATGCCGAGACGATGGGCAAGCTCTATGGCTTTCTTGGCCTGACCACAGGCGTTATCGTTCATGATCTTGATAATGACCAGCGTCGCGCTGCCTATGCCTGCGATATTACTTACGGCACAAATAATGAGCTCGGTTTCGACTATTTGCGTGACAATATGACATTCGACCGTAGCCAGATGGTGCAACGTGGCCATCATTACGCGATTGTCGACGAAGTTGATTCTATCCTTATTGACGAAGCAAGAACACCGCTTATCATTTCCGGACCGCTGGAAGATCGTACCGATTTTTATAAGCAGATCGATACGTTTATTCCGCCGCTCAAGCCGGAAGATTATGAAATCGACGAAAAGCAGAAGACGGCAACTTTCACCGAAGTCGGTACGGAAAAAGTTGAAAAAATGCTTGCCGAGGCAGGCCTGTTGAAAGGCCATGGCCTTTATGACATCGAAAATGTCAAGATTGTGCATCACATCAACAATGCATTGAAAGCCCATAAACTGTTTACGCGCGATAAAGACTATATTGTGCGTAATGGCGAGGTCATGATTATTGACGAATTTACCGGCCGTATGATGCCGGGGCGTCGCTATTCGGAAGGGCTTCATCAGGCTTTGGAAGCCAAGGAACATGTTGCTATCCAGCCGGAAAACCAGACGCTTGCCTCGATCACCTTCCAGAATTATTTCCGTATGTATGATAAATTGGCCGGTATGACAGGTACTGCGGCAACCGAAGCGGAAGAATTCGGAAATATTTATGGTCTTGAGGTGATTGAGATCCCGACCAATTTGCCGGTCAAACGTATCGACGAGAATGACGAGGTCTATCGGACTGTCGAAGAAAAATATCAGGCAATTGTTCGCGATATTCGTGCCTCGCATGAACGCGGGCAGCCTATTCTGGTCGGTACAACGTCAATCGAGAAATCGGAACATCTGGCTGATCGCCTGCGGAAAGATGGTATTACCGGTTTTAACGTATTGAATGCCCGTTATCACGAACAGGAAGCCTATATTGTCGCACAAGCGGGTGTGCCGGGAGCAATTACGATTGCTACCAATATGGCAGGTCGTGGTACCGATATCCAGCTTGGTGGCAATGTCGAAATGCGCGTTGAACAGGAATTGAAAGATGTTCCTGAAGGTCCCGAACGCGATGCGAAAATTGCAGCAATCAAAGAAGATGTTGCAAAATTGAAAGAAAAGGCGCTCGCTGCCGGTGGCCTTTACGTTCTGGCAACAGAACGCCACGAAAGCCGGCGTATTGATAATCAGCTACGCGGTCGTTCCGGTCGTCAAGGCGATCCCGGACGGTCGAAATTCTATCTGTCATTGCAAGATGATCTGATGCGCATTTTCGGTTCCAATCGTATGGATGGAATGTTGCAGAAACTCGGCCTGAAAGAAGGCGAGGCGATTACCCACCCGTGGATTAACAAAGCACTCGAAAAAGCACAGAAAAAGGTCGAAGCACGAAACTACGAAATCCGTAAAAATCTTCTCAAATACGACGATGTCATGAATGACCAACGCAAGGTTATTTTTGAACAGAGAATGGAGGTTATGGATTCCAAAGACCTGACCGATATGATCGCGGAAATGCGCGATGAAGTTATAGAGGATCTCGTTGAAAAATACGTGCCACACGGCACTTATTCGGAACAATGGGATGCTATCGGACTTCGCGACAAATTGCGCGAATTGTTCAATCTTGATTTACCGGTCGAGGATTGGGCAAAGGAAGAAGGGATCGCCGAAGAGCAAATATTGGAACGCGTCAAGAACGCCATGGAAGAACGGGCAAAAGAACGTGCAGAACGCTTCGGTCCGGAAGTTATGGCCTATTTCCGCAAAGCCATGTTGCTTGAGAGCATTGATACATTGTGGCGCGAACACTTGGTCAATCTTGACCATTTGCGTTCGGTCGTCGGGTTCCGCGGTTATGGCCAGCGCGACCCGCTTAATGAATACAAGACCGAATCTTTCGAGCTGTTTCAGGCGATGCTTTCCAATCTGCGGCGCGATGTGGTTTCCAAACTCATGCGATTTGAAATCGTCGAGCAGCCGAGCGAACCGGCACCACTTCCTGAAATGCATGCCGATCATCCTGAATTTAACGGTCAGGATGATGCGGAAGGCCTGATTTCGGTAGCTACTGAAAATGATACCGTTGTTGCTCCCTCAAAACGGGATCCGAAAGACCCGACAACATGGGGAAAGGTCGGACGGAACGAACTTTGCCCTTGTGGGTCGGGCAAAAAATACAAACATTGCCACGGTTCGTTTGTTTGAACCGGAAATGATAGTGCCCTTCCGGTCAGGTGTTGATAGGCAGCAAAAATTCCGGTGTTGAAAACCGGAATTTTGCTTATCTGAAAGTCCGGAATTTTGAATTGATGCGCAAAGTGCGCTCGTTTATGTCAGGCATGTTTGTTGTGGTTGAAAAATATGATAAATATTTATAAGTCGAATTTGTAAGATAAGATTTTTCTTTAAAATACAGTATAAGCTTGTCCGATCTGTTTTTTAAAGATAATGTGCGGGGTAGAAGTTTGAACAAGAGTCCCGTTTCCTTTTACATGTAATGAAATTAACGGTTCTGAAGCTATCATGGAAGATAAACCCGATTATGAAAAAGAATTACGCAAAAGTGGCCTTAGGATAACAAGGCAACGACGTATTATTCTTGATCTTCTTAATAATAATCTGGATCACCCGAACGCGTTCGAGCTGTTCAAGCGGGCTAGCGAAAAGGACCCGACAATTTCATTGTCGACCGTTTATCGTACGATGAAAGCTCTGGAGGAAGTCGGGGCAATTGAACGGCACGAATTTGAAGGCGGACCATCGCGTTTTGAACAGAAAAACCGCGAGCATCACGACCATCTGATTGATATTGATACCGGCGATGTTATCGAATTTCGCTCCGATCTTATTGAAAAATTGCAAGAGGAAATTGCCCATTCGCTGGGCTATGACATTATCCATCACCGGTTCGAGCTTTATGGGAAAAAACGCAAACGTTAATGCCGCGTTTTGCGAGGAACACATGTTCTCGTGTTGACATGAATAATTCCAAATCATGACTTGTCGGGCATATTCCTGTTTTAGAAATGTCGTTTTGGCATTGGCAATCAGCATTTGCTGCATTATCACAGATTTGACCGGTCACAGCATATGACCATAAAAATAATGACCCATATCAACAAACAGGCCTTTTAAACATGGTTTCACTACCGCAAGAGCGCATGAATCAACTCGAAAAACATTTCGAGATGATTGAAAGCGAAATGGCTAATAATCCGGATGCCGAGACCTATGTAAAACTTGCTTCGGAATATTCCGAATTGCAACCGGTTGTGGGGTTGATACGGGAACTCAATAAAGCGCAGCATGAAGCCGATGATCTTGAGGCGATGCTGAAGGATCATTCAACCGATCCGGAAATGCGCAGCCTTGCGGAGGAAGAACTCCCAAGCATCAGGGATAAAATTGGCAAACTGGAACATGATGTCCAGATCGAGCTGTTACCGAAAGATGCGGCCGACGAAAAGAGTGCAATTCTGGAAATAAGAGCCGGCACGGGCGGCTCGGAAGCAGCACTTTTTGCTGGCGATCTTTTCCGCATGTATGAACGTTATGCGAGTTTGCACGGATGGAAAGTCGAAGTTGTTTCGGCAAGCGAAGGTGATGTTGGCGGATATAAGGAAATTATCGCTTCTGTCACAGGCAAGGGCGTGTTTTCGCGGCTGAAATTCGAGTCCGGTGTCCATCGTGTGCAACGCGTTCCGGAAACGGAAGCGGGCGGGCGTATCCATACTTCGGCAGCAACCGTTGCGGTTTTACCGGAAGCCGAAGAGATTGATGTTGAAATCAGGCCGGAAGATATAAGGATTGATACAATGCGTGCTTCCGGCGCTGGCGGTCAGCACGTCAACACAACAGATTCGGCTGTGCGCATCACCCATCTTCCAACAGGCATAATGGTTGTGCAGGCCGAAAAATCCCAACATCAGAACCGTGCGCGTGCCATGCAGATTTTGCGTGCCCGACTTTATGACATGGAACGGCAAAAAGCCGATACAGAACGGTCGGCTTCGCGTAAAAGTCAGGTTGGTTCCGGTGACCGCTCGGAGCGCATAAGAACCTATAACTTTCCGCAAGGTCGTGTGACCGACCACCGTATCAATCTTACACTCTATAAGCTTGATAGGGTCATGGAAGGCGAACTTGACGAGCTGATTGACGCACTGATTGCCGATCATCAGGCATCACTTCTTGCAGAACTTGGCAATAATGGCTGATAATGGCAAGCCTTTCTGAAGTTTTAAAAAAACACGAAAACTGTTTCGCGACAAAAAGCTGGACAATGCCGATCTTGATGCACGTCTTCTGGTCGAGTTTATTACATCGACAACGCGAAAGGATGAAATTCTCAATCCCGATCTTCCCGTTTCGGGGAAAGCTTTGCAACGACTTGATGAAGCAATTATCGAAAGGCTGAAGGGAAAACCTGTCTATCGCATTATCGGAAAACGGGAATTTTATGGAATAGAGTTTCATTTATCTGCCGATACGCTGGAGCCGAGAGACGATACCGAGGCTCTCGTCGATCTGGCGTTGCCGGAAATTCGCGCAATCGTTTTGCGAAAGGGACAAGCCGAAATTGTCGATATGGGGACAGGAACTGGCGCTATTGCAATTGCTCTTCTTGCAAATGTAGACGGCTTGAAGGCAACTGCCGTCGATATAGCCGATGATGCTTTGGCAACGGCAACGTTGAATGCTGAAAATGCAGGTGTATCGGATCGTTTCACGTGTTTGAAAAGCGATTGGTTTTTAAGCCTTTCAGGTCGCTTCGATATGATTATATCGAACCCGCCTTATATTCCGGAAAGTCAAATTCCTTCACTTGCAATCGAAGTGAAGGAATATGATCCGTTACGAGCCTTGGCGGGAGGTCAAGACGGCCTTCAATTTTACCGGAAGCTCGCAGAAGGAAGTCGGCCATTTTTGCATCCTGATGGAAAAGTTGCGGTCGAGATCGGCAGAGATCAGGAAAAAGATGTGATCGCAATTTTTCGGCAAAATGGCTTTGAATTTATCAAAGCGCGCAAAGATTTGAACGGTATTTTGCGCGCCTTGTTGTTTTCGGTTTGTTAAAACCTTGCTTTAAGCCTTCCGGACATTGATTATCCGGCGACAGCAACTTCTATTCTGTTTCACGCCGCCTCAAGAGATAGCAGAATACAAATTCGAGGATGACGAGCGAGCCGGTGAAAGCGATTACCATGTTCCAGCCGCCGTGGAACCAGAACCAGCCGCCAAATGCACCGATAAAGCTCGAACCGAGATAATAGAACAAAAGGTATAGCGCTGTTGCATGTCCTTTTGCTCCTATAGCTATGCGTCCCACCCAACTGCTCGCTACAGCATGGGCAGAGAAAAAGCCTATGGTGATACAGATAATACCGACAACAAACCAGAAGAGGCTATTGGTCAGGGTTAGAAGCAATCCGACCGCGAGGATGATAACCGAGATGAACAGTAGCGAACTCCGCCGGTATTTATTGGTCAGGTTTCCGGCAATCGGTGAAACAATAATACCTGAAATATAGCTCAGGAAGATGAAGCCGATCTCGGTCGGACTAAGAAAGAACGGTGCTCCGCTCATACGGAAGCCCGTATAGTTCAAAATCGCAACAAAATCACCGAATACCAGAGCAATAAACAAATAGATGTAAAGCAGCCGTACCGAACCGATATGGCCAATCCAGGCTCTCACATGGTGATGGATATTGATGCCGTGTACGGGAACAAAATATTTCGACGGTGGCAATAGAAAATAGAAAGCGATAGCTGCGACAAGGTCGATAATACCGATAATGGCCAATGCCCATTGCCAATTGAACCATTCGATGAGGCTTCCCATGCCAACCCGCCCCATCATGCCACCGAACGCCGTACCGCCGACATAAAGCCCCATAATTTTTCCAAATCCTCGCGGTGCGATTTCTTCGGCAAGATAGGCCATAGCAACCGCCGGTACGCCCCCTAAGAGAATGCCTTCTAAAGCACGAGCGACAAGAAGCCAATGCCAATTGGTTGCAAAGGCCGCGACAATATTGAGCACAGACGCACCGATCATTGATACGGTCATTAAACCGCGGCGGCCAAGCGCTTCTGAAAAGGCACTTGAAAGGAGAATGGAAAAAGCCAGAAAGCCGGTTGATATTGAAAGAGCCAGCGAACTGTTCGCTGGCGTTATGTGATAGTGGTTTGCCAAGGATGGCAGCAACGGTTGGACACAATAAAGAAGAGAGAAGGTGGCAAAACCGGCAAAAAACATTGCCACACTTATACGTTTATATTGAGCGGTTCCGCTTTGCACACCAGGTTCAGCCCCGTTGGCTGTTGAGGTAGTCATTTTAAACTCCGAATATCTACCTCCCCCCGATTTTTCCGCTATTATGGTGGAAAGCAATAATGCAAAATCGTTGAAAGTTAAATTCAATTCCAAGGACTGAAGCGTCAAAAATAAGTGACTGTCTAAAACGCAATTCTGCCTGATTTTTCTGCAAAAATCCAGACGGGCGAAATCAAAAAATTGCGCGTTATTTTTAAAATATATTGACGCAAATTTTATGTCGGATACTATATCTAGTGTTCGAGGTTCTCCTTGATTCGGGTTTGAATGAAGGAGCTAAGAGGGAATTCGGTCATTCTTCAAAAAGCCGAAGCTGCCCCCGCAACTGTAAATGGTGTGTCGAAACCGTATGCCACTGGGGTTTTACCTTGGGAAGGTGGTTTTGACGTTGCAAGCCATAAGCCAGGAGACCTGCCTTGGATTGAATGTCAACAGACGGGGTGTTCTGGTAATGGCCTTTCCGGACAAAGTTTTCCGGTATTTTGGCTTAGCCATATGCCCCTTATTACTTCGGGAAGGAAGTTTTATGTCCAAGATTCGTAAACATTTTTCTTGATCCGGTAAAGTCTGCCTTATCCGCGCAATTAATCAACATGCCCTTTGTGCTGCTTTTTGTCCACAGAAAGCAGGCGGGGTTCTATGACCAAAATCAAGAAAGAAAATCATGAAAATTACAATTTATAGCAAGCCGTCTTGCGTGCAATGCAAAGCAACTTACAAAGCTTTGGATAATAAACATATTTCCTACGATATTGTCGATCTTTCCAAAGATGCGGACGCTTTATCCTATATCGAAAGTTTGGGATATAAAATGTTGCCGGTGGTTATTGCCGGAAACAACCATTGGGCAGGTTTCCAACCCGATAAAATAAACGGGCTCGAATGATATGGCACTCCTTGTCTATTATTCGAGTGCGACCGGCAATACCGATTATTTTGTGCAACAAATCGGTGAACCGTCGTTAAGACTTTTCAAAAAAACTGCAATTCCGAAAGTGCTTGAACCCTATGTTCTTGTAGTGCCGACTTACGCCGGTGCCAAAGGCGACGGGGCAGTGCCCAAAACGGTCATCAATTTTCTCAATGACAGTGAAAACCGGCAATTTCTTAAAGGCGTTATTGCCGGTGGAAATCGTAATTTCGGCTGGGCTTATGCACTTGCCGGAAAAGTCATTTCTCAGAAGTGTCGTGTGCCCTGGCTTTATAGTTTCGAGCTCAGGGGGACAACAGAAGATGTGAACCTTGTCAGACAAGGATTAGGAAAATTATGGAAACAGATAGCCCAGAAAAAACAGACATTTTAGATAGTGACAAAAATTATCATTCCCAAAATTATCATTCTCAAAATTATCACTCCCAAAATTATCATTCGTTGAATGCAATGCTCAATCTTTTTGACGATAACGGCCTCATCCAGTTCGATAAGGATCGTGAAGCCGTACGGCAATATTTTTTGCAGCACGTCAATCAGAATACGGTGTTTTTTCATGATCTTGAAGAAAAGATCGATTATCTCGTGCGTGAAGGATATTATGAGAAAACCGTTCTCGACCGTTATGACTTTGCTTTTATCAAAAAAGCTTTCAAACGTGCTTATGCGTTCAAATTCCGTTTCCCTACATTTCTTGGCGCCTTCAAATATTATACGAGCTACACACTCAAGACTTTCGACGGGAAAAGATATCTCGAACGTTACGAAGATCGTGTCGTTATGGTGGCACTGACACTTGCTACAGGCGACAAAAAATTCTGCGAAAGGCTTGTCGACGAAATGATGACCGGTCGCTTTCAACCGGCAACGCCGACATTTCTTAATGCCGGTAAAAAACAACGCGGCGAACTTGTTTCCTGCTTTCTTCTGCGTGTTGAAGACAATATGGAATCGATCGGTCGCGCAATCAATTCTTCTTTGCAACTTTCAAAGCGCGGTGGTGGGGTTGCTTTGTGTCTCACCAATATCAGGGAACAGGGCGCACCGATCAAGCAAATACAAAATCAGTCGTCCGGCATTGTGCCGGTCATGAAACTTCTTGAAGACGCATTTTCTTACGCCAATCAATTGGGTGCAAGGCAGGGAGCAGGGGCAGTTTATTTAAGCGCCCATCACCCCGATATTATGCGTTTTCTGGATACCAAGCGGGAAAATGCCGACGAAAAAATCCGCATCAAAACGCTCTCGCTTGGAGTGGTCATACCCGATATTACTTTCGAGCTTGCACGCAATAACGAGGATATGTACCTTTTTTCACCTTATGATGTAGAGAGAGTCACGGGTAAAGCCTTATCCGACATATGTTTGAGCGAATACTATCGCAAATTCGTTGACGACCCGCGCATAACCAAGAAAAAAATCAATGCCCGCGATTTTTTCCAAACTCTGGCCGAAATCCAGTTTGAATCGGGCTATCCCTATATTGTGTTTGAAGATGCGGTCAATCGCGCCAACCCCATTGCCGGACGCATCAATATGAGCAATCTTTGCTCCGAAATTCTTCAGGTCAATGAGCCGAGCACATTGAATGCCGATTTGAGCTATCGTCATATTGGTAACGATATTTCATGCAATCTGGGTTCGCTTAATATCGCCAAAGCCTTCCAGTCCGACGATTTCGGAAAAACAGTTGAAACAGCAGTTCGTGCCTTAACAGCGGTTTCCGAAATGAGTGACATTGTTTGTGTGCCATCAATCGAAAAAGGCAATCGCGAGGCGCACGCTATCGGCCTCGGTCAAATGAACTTGCATGGCTTTCTTGCCAAAGAGCATATTTATTATGGGTCTCCGGAAGCACTCGATTTTACCAATCTCTATTTTTATACAGTTGCTTTCCATGCATTGAGAAGCTCGAACCTTATAGCAAAAGAAAAGGGCAAAACATTTCAAGGTTTTGAACAATCCGCCTATGCCGATGGGCGTGCGTTTAAAAAATATCTTACTCAAAAGTTCGAGCCGGAAACACAACGCATCAAAAAGCTTTTTGCCGATCGCCATTTCATAATTCCCACTGTGAAAGACTGGCAGGAGCTTGAGCAATCGGTGAAAAAATGGGGGCTTTACAACCGTTATTTACAGGCGGTTCCGCCCACCGGCTCGATTTCCTATATCAATAATGCCACAGCATCCATTCACCCGATTGTTGCAAAAATAGAAATACGCAAAGAAGGCAAGATCGGTCGTGTCTATTATCCGGCACCTTATATGACCAATGATAATCTTGAATATTATCAGGATGCTTATGAAATAGGACCGGAAAAGATCATTGATACCTATGCAGCAGCCGGTCAGCATGTCGATCAAGGCTTGTCATTAACACTGTTTTTCCCAGATACAGCCACGACGCGCGACATTAATAAAGCGCAAATCTACGCCTGGAAGAAAAAACTCAAAACCATCTATTATGTGCGGCTACGCCAAAAGGCATTGAGCGGAACCGAAGTTGAAACCTGTGTTTCCTGTAGCCTTTAAGGATAAAGTTCTGATGCTAACAAACCATTTAAAAACCATTCCAGCGATCAACTGGAATAAAATCGAAGACGAAAAAGATCTCGAAGTCTGGAACAGATTGACAGGAAATTTCTGGCTTCCGGAAAAAGTCCCACTTTCCAATGATGTTTCCTCATGGGCAAGTTTGACACCGGCAGAACAACAATTGACCATCCGTGTATTCACCGGCCTTACGTTACTTGACACCATGCAGAATTTTGTTGGCGCCATTTCGCTTTTGCCGGATGCGATCACTCCCCATGAGGAAGCGGTGCTTACCAATATTGCTTTTATGGAAGCAGTCCACGCCCGCTCCTATTCGTCGATTTTTTCGACATTGTGTCTGACGAAAGATGTCGACGAAGCCTATCGCTGGTCGGAAGAAAATGCTTTTCTCCAGAAAAAGGCGGCGCTCGTTCTTGATTATTATAACGGTAATGATGCTCTGAAGCGAAAAATTGCCTCGGTTTTTCTGGAAAGTTTTTTGTTCTATTCCGGCTTTTATCTGCCGATGTATTGGTCAAGTCGGGCAAAACTTACCAATACTGCCGATCTTATCAGGCTTATCATTCGTGACGAAGCAGTGCACGGTTACTATATCGGTTACAAGTTTCAAATCGGCTTCGACAAGCTTTCTCAAAGCGGGCAGAATGAAATGAAAGATTTTGCCTACGGGCTTTTGATGGAGCTTTACGACATAGAAACAAAATATACCGAACAGCTCTATGACGGGGTGGGATTAAGCGAAGAAGTGAAGGTGTTTTTGCATTATAACGCGAATAAAGCATTGATGAATTTGGGCTTCGAGCCTTTGTTTCCTCCCGATATTTGCAAGGTCAATCCGGCTATTCTTTCAGCTCTCTCACCAAATGCAGATGAAAACCATGATTTCTTTTCAGGCTCCGGATCATCTTATGTGATCGGTAAAGCGGTAGCGACAGAAGACGCTGATTGGGACTTCTGATAAAATATTTCATAAAAGAGGAGAGAATGCTTCTCTCCTCTTTTTCAACAGCGGTAAAACAAAAACGATTATCAAATAAAATAAAAAATAAAAATTCGTATTGGCGAAATGTAACGCGTTTGAATGTCAACTATGTTAACAGTCCCGTTGAATAAAAGCTATGCTGATAGCGAATGCAAACGGCAAGCTAAAATAACCAATTGCTATGAGAGAACAATCACGGAATTATTCTCTCATAATGGCAGGATTGCCGTTCATGCAAACAGCTATGTTCAACTTCACGAACGGGCTATTGGAAAACGCGATAGGGTGATGACGCACGATTCGATGACTTCCTGCTTGTACCGGTAAAGTTGGGCAGGTCTGCCGCCGGTTTGTGTCTCGCGCTCACCGACTTCTTCGATAATGCCCTGATGTTCCGTCAAGCGCCGGAAATTAGGTTTATGAAGGCGTATGCCGATGATGGCTTCGACCGTTTTTTGCAACTGTAACAGAGTAAATTTTTCCGGAAGCAGCTCAAAAATAACAGCTCTATATTTGATTTTCCGTCTTAATCTTGCGATAGCGGTTGCAAGAATACGTCGGTCATCGGCAAACATCGGCGTGCCGGCATATAACGTTCCGCCCGCTTCGGCGATCAAACCGGCTTCGTAAAGAAGCTCATATCTTTGAAGGATGAAATCTTCGTTCCACGAAAAACCGTCACATCCGAAAAGAAAAGAAATTCTGCGCTTCTTGAATTCACAATTTGTCTTGTCTTTATCGGCCCATTGATAGAGTGCGGCAATAATTTCATCAACGCATGGATGTTTTCCGTTACGGCAATCATCCCAGGGAAAGTGCTCATACCAATTATGCCATTCGACTTTCGGTAAAACTTTTTCGTGTTCACGAACCAATCCCAGATAACTTACAGACAATGTATCGGGGTGCTCATCCGACGATGCGCGGTTGCGATTGGTAAATGTATAAAGTTGTTCAAGAAAATCGACCGGATAATCTGTCCGGTTTTTGACCCAATCGCGAATAGTCGATTGTAAACTTTTGTGATCGGATTCGAGTGGTCCAGAGGGAAGTTTCTGTTCCGGTCCTACGGTAATGACTTTGGGCTGTCCATCAGTAACGGCAACAATAACGGCGATAAGCTCAATCTTGGAGAGAGCGGTGTGTTTAGTTTGGATTGTCATTTTTCAAAAATTTTGCTGTGGTTTAAAGTTTAAGGAAATATAAGTCGAGGGAATTCGCCGATTTTACATTTCTTCATGGAAAAACTCCCTTCTAGTGTAAGAAGGGAATTTTTTTCGCATATAGAGCGCCGATTTGACTCGCCAAGACTACTCTAGAACAAAAAACAATTTATTGCTGAATTTGACCGAAAAAATGCAATATATGTTAGAAAATTGAAGTTTTATAGAATTTTGTATTTTGTTTTTTGGATTTTACGGAAAAATTTTATTCGTGTAAAAGCATCTGCAAGCAATTCTAATCCGATTGATAACCAAAAATAGGAAGAAACCGGACATTGCTTGTCTGAAAATTATAATAGAGGTGTTCAACATCATTAACTGACAAGTAAATGCGGAATTAATTTTTTCTCGCGAAACCCGAAATGGTGAAAAGTTACAGACTCTTTAAAAGTCTGAACGCTGTTGACAGAGTGTAAAACGATCAGGAAAAAGTGAAACCGTTTGCAAGAGAGTGGAACCGTTTGATAGTGTGTGAATTGTGCAAGCAGTTGTTTTAAAACTTAATCAGTCATTTATAACAAAACCGGCTCGAAAGCCGGTTTTTGCAGTTACAGATTCCATTTTTTCGTTTAACGATGATTTACCGGTGAACCATCGCCGAAATGCGCCTCTGTTGCCGAAACGCCATGGGCGGCTTCGCCGGATTTCGGTGCGTGGCCAATTACATAACTGTCTTCAAGCGAACCGTCGCCAAAACCGTTGGCGCGGGTATAGGCACGCGAATTGCCGGTATAACCATGGTTGACACCAGATTGGGCTGATGCCCCGATAACATATGTATTGACTGGCGAACCATCGTCAAAAGCATAACCACTGGCATAGGCGCTGCTAACACCACATAAACTTGCAAGCGCAATAAACATCAATTTTTTCATTTTATTCACCGTCTTTTTGAGCCCTTAGCTGCGGCTAACGGCTTTCATTAAATTCTATAGAGCTGGACTTATTTTCCATGCTTTCTAATGCCTATATCTTCATTGCGAGGAACAATCTCAAATCACTTTAAAATGTCGCGATCACGTAAACGTGATAATTAAAAAGGGGTTATAAAACAGTGTGTTAATATGTCCGGATTATCAATCTTGCGAAATATTAGCCGAATTATATCACAAGCTTTGTGACGTGGCTTCAAGCGGCTTTTATCCGGTCGTGATCGAGGCTCGCCAAAAGTTCATTTTTGCGGTTTATTTTTTGAGTTCATTTTTTGGAAGCGTGTTTTTCAGGGCTGTTTTTTGTCTCACAAGCCGCAAGCTTTGTTCAAATTTTTCTATTTCCTGTTTCCTCGACTGTTCGGAAATAATCCGCAGTAAATACGAGGGGTGAACAGTTGCAAGAACGGGTATGTTTTCTTCAGTGGAAATGAGCCTGCCTGCATATCGGGTTATAGGTGCGATTAATCCCGTTAGTGAAAACAGGGCTGTGCTCCCCATTGCAACAATGAGCTTCGGTTTGATGATGGCAATTTCTTTCATCAGCCACCAACGACAATGTTCGATTTCGGTGCGATGGGCTTTTTTATGAAGGCGTTTGCGCCCTTTAAGTTCATATTTGAAGTGTTTGACAGCGTTGGTCATGTAAACCTCATCCCGTTTTAGCCCTACCTTGCGGGCAGCCTGGTCAAATACTTGCCCTGCCGGCCCCACAAATGGTCGGCCAACAAGATCTTCACGGTCGCCCGGTTGCTCTCCGACAATCATAAGAGAAGCATTTTCAGGGCCTTCACCACAGACAGCCTGCGTCGCCGAACAATGTAAGGGACAGCGCTTACATTGTCTGATGCTTTCATCGAGAATATCCAATGTTTCCGGTGTTGTTTCAGGTTGAAAATTTGTTTGAAGGCTATTTAGCCCAAACTTTCCGCTCAAGCGGGAATGGAAGCGGGGCGGGGGTAGAATTGGTTGTTGCTCCATGTCCCTGATACGACTTTCGGCATTGCCGACGAGACTATCAATCATTTGCGCTTCCGGAAGATTGCCCCAATATTTTTTAGGCATATGGCTTTGCATAGTTTTCACTTTCAGCCTTGCCGGATTGAAAATGCTGGCAAAATAGGTTTTCCAGAGGTCTTCGAGTTCATCTTTGCTTTCCGGTTTTTTAAGAACCGGTTCGCCTATCAAAAATGTGCCATTACAATAATATGCACTGCCTTTCGGCGTTAGAATTTGCCAATCCATGTCACCAAAACGTTTACAAAAGAAAGGGGTAGCTTCCGAAACAATGAAATGTTGTGGTTCATACCATGCCGTGAAACATCGCCTGAAGCTATCGGGATTGATGTTTCCAATTTCATTGAAACGTAAAAACGCATGCATATGGTGAATATCGTGGCAGACAGCTTTTTGCCGCGATAAAGCGGTTGCAATATCACTCTCGTAAATTTTTTCGAGAACTGTCTTGTCCTGCTGCAAGCGATAGAGAAGGCGATATAACAATGCCGCCGAATCTTCGCTTTCATGGCAGATGACGTTTTTTGCAAGATTAAGGAATTGTTTCGGTACAAAAAACTTTTGCGTTTTTTGGCGTGTGTCGGGATTTTTTGCCAAAGGCGAAAAGTTATCTGTTTCGTCGAATAAAGCCGGTTTTGACTTATAGCGCCAAAAAATATTTTCCGGACGTACTTGTTCCTGCAATAGCAGGCGCGCCTGTTTTCGCCATTCGTCAAAATTTCCCTGATTTTCGAGAACAACAGTTTTCATGTCGAAAAAAGATCAAGTTGGGTGGGGCGCGCACGAAAGCGCTCGACAAGGCGGGAACTGTCGAGAAGGTGTTTCGGTGTCCAGCGTTCGGCAATGACAAAAGGTTTTATTTTTTCAAGGCTGATATGGAATGTTTTCAAATCTGAAAAATCAAGTCGCTTGAATCGTCGTGCCGCCAATATCCTTTTGACATTACGTACCCCAAGACCGGGTACTCGCAACAGCATTTCCTTGTCTGCCTTGTTAATGTCGACCGGAAACCGGTGGCGGTTTTGTAACGCCCAGGCGAGTTTGGGGTCGAATTCGAGTTCGAGCATGCCGCCATTTGCTTTCGTGGTTAGCTCTTCCATTGAAAAACCGTAAAAACGATAGAGCCAATCAGCTTGATAAAGCCTGTGTTCTCTTAAAAGCGGCGGGCGTTTGACCGGAAGCAGGTTTGAAGCATCCGGAATAGGGCTGAATGCCGAATAATAAACGCGCTTTAGCCGGTATCCCGAATAAAGCTCGGCGCTTGATTTCAGGATTGTGGCATCATTGGCATCATCGGCACCGATAATCATTTGCGTGGACTGTCCCGCAGGCGCAAAACGTTGCGTTTTTTTAGTCTGCAAAGTCGCATCCTTCGAGGCTTCTATACCAATTCTCACATGAGCCATGGCTTGTTTGATTGTCAGAATCTTTTTTTGCGGTGCAAAGCGGTTGATGCTTTTTTCTGTTGGCAGTTCGACATTGATTGAGAGGCGATCTGCATAACGCCCCGCTTCCTTGATGAGCGCATCCGAAGCATCCGGAATCGTTTTCAAATGGATATAGCCGCCAAAATGGTGAATGGTGCGCAAATCGCGCGCAACTTTAACCAGTTCTTCCATAGTCTGGTCTGCCGATCGGATAATGCCGGACGACAGAAACAAACCTTCGATATAATTTCTACGATAAAATTCGAGTGTCAAAAACACCACTTCGTCGGTGGTAAATCGCGCCCGCTCGACATTGCTTGACGACCGGTTGACACAATAGGCACAATCAAAAATGCAAAAATTGGTAAGCAGAATTTTTAACAGCGAAACACAACGGCCGTCAGGAGTAAAGGAATGACAAATTCCCGCATTCGCGGTTGACCCCAAACTGTTTTTTTGGGGCGACGGGCGCGTGGAACCGCTAGACGCACAAGAAGCATCATATTTGGCAGCATCAGCCAGAATTGCCAATTTCTGTTTAAGCGTTTTGACCATTTATGTTCACTATTTGTTCTTTTTAACCAATATAGATGTGAAAAGCGGTAAGTAAAGGAAAAACGGCAAGTCACGACGAGCTGAAATCAATAATTCGCCGTAATATCCGCATCAGGCCGGATAAAGCCGGTTCAATCCGTCAAATTGTTCGTCATTCTGTTCCAGTTTGTAACGCTACCGCTGCGAATGATTTGAGCGAACCTTAATAATAAGCCCTGAATGGACAATCAATCGGGCAAGTTTTACTGTTCGCCTGAACTTCCATAAAACAAATAGTCTTGCGATAATTCGGGTGAGGAGATTTCATAAGGTTTTGCGTGGTTTATGTGTTGCGCGCCATTTTTGCGATAAGCCGTAAGCCAGTCCGAAAACCGCCGACACCAGAGACCCGCCAAGGATTGCGAGTTTCGCCGCTTCCAATTGTTCCGGATTGGAAAATGCCAGAGTTGCGGTAAAAATGGACATGGTAAAGCCAATTCCTCCCAATAATCCTACGAGAGCCATTCCATGCCAATTTATTCCTGCCGGAAGGCGGCAAAGGCCAAAACGCACGGCAATGAAACTGAAAAGTACAATACCGAGCGGTTTACCTATAACGAGACCAAGCCCTATACCAATCATAATGATAAAGGAAGAATGATTGTCAAAATCGACATTGGAAATATTGATACCCGCATTGGCAAGCGCAAAGAGGGGCATAATGAGAAATGAAACCCAAGGATTGAACGCGTGAACAAGCCTTGATACCGGCGCATCAATTGCTGCCAAACTCTTTCGTATTTCAAGAAGAGCAAAACGGCGCTTTAAAGCGCTGTCTTGGGTTTTTTCATTTTTCAATATCTCCAAAGCGTAAGACATTCGGTTGACAGGCGCAATCAGTGAACGGGGGGCAAGCGCCGGTGTCAATAATCCCGCTATGACACCTGACAGGGAAGGGTGGACTCCGCATATCATCAGTCCGAGCCAGAGGAGACCGACGGGAAGAACATAAATCAGTGCCGAATTTATTCCTATCCATTGCAAAAAAACAATGATGATAATTGCAAGACATGCAAATGGCAGACCTGCGAGATCAAAACTGCCGGAATAAAAAATAGCGATAATCAAAATAGCGATAATGTCGTCAATCGTGGCGAGCGCAAGCAAAACGATTCTTAAATTGGTTGGAACCGATTTTCCCAAAAGTGCCAGAATGCCGATTGCAAAGGCTATGTCGGTTGCAGTGGGCACAGCCCAACCATGGCTCGTTGGTGGCATAGGATTGGTAGAAAAATAAATGATCGCCGGTATTATAACGCCGCCAATAGCCGCAACGATGGGCAATAAAGCCTGACGAAATTCGCTCAAGGCCCCTTCATGAATTTCCCGCCTTATTTCCATGCCAGCAACAAGGAAAAACAGCGTCATGAAACCGTCATTCACCAGAAAGTGCAGGTCTTTGGAGAAGGAAAATCCGAAAGCTTCTATCGAAATTTTTTGTTGCCAGAATTTCTGATATGCGGCCGCATAAGTCGAATTGGCAAGCAAGAGAGCAACAAATGTTGCTATAACGAGAACAACGCCCGCCATCGCTTCAATATGAAAAAAATTGCGACAGGCTGAAAATATTTTTTCGGCAATAGCAGAGGCACGGTTAGGCAGGCGGCGGGATATATTATTCATGGCAAGTTCCTATGTGCTGGCGGCCCGACCAGCTTGAAACCTGCCCGAAACAATTTATCGAACACCCGTTGGCAACTATATAAAACTGACAGAAAACTACAATAACAATTTTCTATTTTTTATTGTCCGACATTTGTCAGAACAGAATAAAATTCCGGTTATCACTCTTTGAACGCGTCATTGAATTATATTATAAAGAGATATTTTACATAAATAAAAATTATAAATTTTTAAAAAACTAAAAATAAAATAACGGGTGGTATTTATTAAATATAGAATAATATTATTGAATTAAATTATTATAAAGGGGATATGATCCCCTTTATAAAACGGAATTTAGGACTTTCAGTTTTCGTTTTTTACCGTAAGGTTTACTTTGTTGAGCGCAGTTGCAAGATCGTTTTGCAAGGCTGTTTCAAGATCGGTAGCCGTTAGCCCTTTATTATCCTTGGCTTCAAGCGATATTTTGAGCGTTCCGGGTTTTTTAGCGAAAGCACCGAAAGCAGATGAAATCTTTTGTGCTTCATCATGATCTTTCAAAAGCATTGCCGGACTCTTCGTCATTACGACATAAAAGTCTTCATAAAGTTCCTGCTTGAGATCGTGTTTATTGTCATTCAAATTCTGGGCAAGATAGGTAAACAATTTGTCGATGAAGCCGAAATCGGAATAGCGCATATCAGCTTTGGTGATGCCAATCCGGTTTGCGGCGTCAAGGGACGCATCCTTATCGCCGGAAAACAATGCGGGTTCGGCATTGATGATTGTTGCCGACATCTGCCCCGAACCGATGCCGTTAGCAGTGAAAGAAAGATCGTTCAAAGCAAGCGTTTTGCCTCTGGAATTATAGGAAAAATCAATTTTTCCAGAAAGATCCAGTGTTTTGAAGCCCATATTTCTCAAAATTTCAAAATCTTTTTGCGGCATTTCGGATGTGTTGAGCGAAAGGCCGTTGAGCGACACAAGTAGACTTTCGGGAACCGGCTGATTCCATTCGCGTGGTAGAAGTTGAAATGAATTGAGGCTTGCTTTGATTTTCGGCAAATCAATATCAGCTTTTTCAACTTCAGCATCAATGGCAGTTATTGCCGAAACAAGTGTTACAAGCAGCGCGTTTCTTGCCGCCTTTTCATTTTTTTCGTCCCCGCTCTTCTTGGCTTCAAGATAGGTTCTGGCCAGAGTTTCCGGTACGTCCTGCATCGGGTGCATCTTCAAGCCGTTGGTTTTAAACTTGTCGAGTGAAAAATGCGCATTGCGGTTTGTACCTTCATACACATCAATTGCGATATCGCCTAATTCGACAGGACCGAAGACCGTCCGCCCCACCTTGTCGGGTTTGATCTTTCCGGCGAGGATTGAATAGGCGTAACCGACATCAATGTCATCGGCCCGCATGGCATTGCTTTTGCCGATAAGGCGAAGACCGTCGCCGCTATTTGTATCGGAATTTTTCAAACCGACATTGGTGCTCATGCCGTCAATGCCGACAGAGCCGATATTGCCTGCCTTCAAATTTGAAAGCCAGAAGCCCTTAATGTCCAGTTTTTCTGTCTCGCCGTTGGGATTGGCAAGAGATACTTCTATGTTCGGCGCATTTACAGATGATACATCAACCCTCATCAGAGCTTGTAAAACATGGGATTCGATTGATGTATCCTTGTCTTTAAGGGTTATGCCACTGAGAGTCACTTCCGGAATTTCGACGTGAATATTCTCTCGTTTCAAGTCGATATTGTAGATCGTGAATGAACCGGGGACAAAGCCAACCGGCGGACGACCGGAAATGGCACCGATTTTAAGCGTAACGCCTTCGGGCACTGGAAGTGTCACATTTTTGAGGTTGACATTACCGGCAACTGTCACTTCCGATTGATCGGCCTTGACACCATGTTTTACCATCTCGTCTTTGACAAAGCTGTTGAGGTAAGGAGCGGCCATATAAAAAGCGCCGACTGCCAATATGGCCAGAATGACCACGCCTCCGATAATATAAATTAACCAGCGTTTGAGTGTTGCTATCAACCAGCCACCGAAATTGGCCATTCTTTTCTTCCAGTCTTAATGTTGTACGTCTGCGCTCAAGTCGATCTTGTCGAACAGGCTCAACGGCGCAATTCGAGCCGCTAAAAAGTCTGCCAATCCGACACCTTGTCCGGATTTTGCTTTAGCATGGATATTCAAAGTTCCACCGCTTTCTAAAAAGTTTTGCACTGCTTCGCCAAATTTTTGTGAATTTTCCGCACCGAGGAAAATTGCAACAGCCAACCTGGTTTTGACAGCCGCCTCTTTGCGTTTGTCAGCAAATTTTTCGCCTGTATTCGCATCATAAAATTTTGCAAAACGATCAAGAAAATTATCAGCGTTTACGGTCAAGTCCATGCTCTTTGCATGTATAACAAGACCTGCTGCGGCAATAGTCATAACATTGTCCGAGAAAAATGCCGGATCGACATTAACGAACGAGCCTTTAAGAGACCAACGTCCTATGTCGGGATAATCCATAGTCAACTCCTTAATATCAAGAGTTTCATTGTCGGCGTTCCATGAACCATCAAAAATAAAATCCTCTGATATTGTCTTATAGCCGAGCTGACTGAGCAATCCACCGTTTGTTGTTTTAGAAAAGCCTAACTCGGTTAAAATGGGGAATTTCTTATCCCAATCTGCCGCAGAGCCTTGCAACCCTTTCCAGTCTATTTTTAGTGATGTCGGAATGGCTCCCAAGTTGAAATTCGCTTTCACGTCCAGAGAATTGAATGTGACAGGCGAGTTGTCAGAGCCGTTTTCCGAAGGCGGAGGCAATAATGAAAAACCGGACAGGTGAATAGTGTCGAATTGCGGCATCAAAGGAAGGTTCTCACTTTGAAGAAAAGCTTTGAAAACACGGCTGATACTATCAAAATCGCCTTTGTCCAATTTGTCCAATTTGGTCAGCATGTCGTTAATATGAGGAAAACGCAGTTGCGAGATTGAAAAATCGTCAAGCGTTGCTGTCTCGTTGTCTCTGTCTATGGTTTTGATGCCTTTCAACGCGATGTCGAATTTGCCATTATTGTAAGTAAAAGAGCTATCTTGAACATTTGCGCTGCTATCAGGGTGTTTTATAGCGAGTCCGGTCAAATGTATATCGGCAAAGCCGATAGACGGGATGATGGCAAGTTTCTCGGTGAGCAATCTTGCCTCATCAGATTTGCCGATGCTGCTATTGCTATCGGCATTGTCAAGCTGTTTGACCATTTCCGAAAGGGAAAATGGCAGTCGACGCACCGAAATTTTTGTTCCGGAAATTTTTTCGAGCGTTGTATTGCCGACGTTCTCGTTATCTATAACGTCGTCAATTGACAAAGTTTGAACTGACCAGTTGCCCGTTATGTCTTTAAACGGGTTTTCTGTTTCGCCAGCAGAAGACGGTTCGCTATAATAGCGAACAAGATAACCGATATTGAAATTGTCAATTTCAGCCTTGCCGGTTTTGGTCGATATAATACGATTGATCGTAGAAGCATCACTTTCACCGGCCAAACGGACTTCGCCCGAAAGACCATCGCTCGTCAATTTTTTGACAATTCCTTTGTCAATATCGTTGAACACAACATTATTATAAGTCATTGCCTCGCCACCGTTACCGGTTTTGCGTGTCACAATCATTGAAGGGGCGACAATTTTTTTTACCGCAATATTTGTAACGTCAAAAAAGACATTTCCATTATTGGCGCCGGTCTTTTCATTAAGTGCGAAATTTTGCACACTCATCGCGGGAACCGAGACTTCGGTTTTGCCAAATTGATAAGAAAGGTTTTCCAGTTTCAGATTTTTACTGGTTTTACCGGAAAAATTGACCTCACCCTTGATTGTTTCGACGTTCAGGCTTTCTTCGGACGAGAGTTTCACCTTTGCATTATGGGCAGTGAAATGACGCCGCCAATTGACGTCAAGTGAACCGACACTGATACCATTGGCTTTGAGAAAATTTTCAACATGCTTTTGTGCCGAGCGTGCAAGATAAAAGACAAAGCCGCCACAAATAAGGGCAATAATAACAAGGCCTGTAATGATCTTTTTCCAAGGCGATTTTTTTATAGTCTTATCTGCGGTCTGTTCACTCATTGAATTCACCCTCGATTGACACAAAGTTTTGTTGCAATACGGCTTGTCCCATTTCGTTTAATGCCAAACAATCGCGACTTTTTTCTGGCAGAACAATCCTTAATATAAGCGAGTGCCGGAGTCTCGTTCTTTTTTAAAACCTTAGCCCGACAATTGCAGTTTAAGAAATGGATTTTGAATGGTTGAACCGGTTTCGGGCTTGAAGCTGCGGTTGCAGAGCCAAACTTTAATCCTCGAAGCTCTTTGACATATTGTCGAAGAAATAATTATTTTCCTGGCAGCAAAATGGAAGCTTAATTACAAAATTTATTAATTGCTCTTTGGCTATAAACCATAAAGGAACCGTTCTTAGAAAGGCCTATTCAAACGAATATCTTGACATTTTCTGTTTGTCTGGCGGTAATTCTGTTCTGGTCTTTTCTTTCTAAGGAATAGTTATCGTTGGCTGCTATAGAAAATGGACTGACCAAACTTCGAGAAGTCAATTTATCAAGCAATTCAAAAATAATCGGGATTGCCACAATAACCGGAATTTTTCCGGCAACAACGATGCCACTTGTTAAAAATACCACTTGTTAAAAACCGGCCTAAACGCGATGGACTTCGTTGATACATTCGCCCCCGCTCTGGTCATAATTCATATGATTTATTCGGGAACACCGGATTAAAACAATTATCAGGCAAGCGAAAAACAATGAAACATCACGTTTTGCATGAATAAACGGCAAATGTTTTTGAAACTCAAGCAATAATGCCTTCGGGTTTAATGTATTTTTTTACGGCTTTTTCCAAATTCTTTTCAAGGTGAACCGAAGGTGGCTTGATCCCGTGTGAAATAAGGTCTTTCAGAACCTGTTCGGAAGCTCCACAAATAACAAGGGTAATGGCCTGTTTTTTAGCTTTTTCAGCCAGACTTTCAATGGTATTTGCGCCTGTTGCATCGAGAAAAGGCACTTGGGCAAAATCGAGAATCATCGTGCGATAATTGTCGCCGATGCGATCAAGAACCGAACCGATGGATGCTGCCGCACCGAAAAAGAAAGCGCCGGAAATATGGTAGATAACCGTATGGCTATTTTTCGATATTTCGCCTTCGTAGTTGTCAACCGGTTGTTTTGTAACATCGGCCATGTCTTCGGCAACCAGCGGCCGGTCTGTTGTGACGCTTGCAGCTTTCGACATGCGATGGATAAATAATAATGCGCCCAAAGCAAAGCCGATGATGATGGCTTCAGTCACATTGCGGAATATTGTCAATGATAACGAAACAAGAAGGACAACAGCATCGCCCGCAGACGCTTTGAGAAGAAGCAGAATGGCACGTTTGTCAATCATATTCCACGAAATAATGGCAAGAATTCCGGCAAGGCACGCCAATGGAATGAAGTTTGCAAGGGGAGCCAATATAACAAGGAATAAAAGCAGAAAGATCGAGTGAAAAATACCGGCTACGGGGCTTCTTGCACCCGCGCGGATATTGGTGGCGGTGCGGGCGATAGCACCCGTCACACAAATGCCGGTAAAAAAGGCCGAAGCGATATTTCCGACACCTTGGGCCACCAGCTCGCAATTCGACCGATGCCGTCGGCCGGTCATACCGTCGGCAACAACTGCCGATAACAGGGATTCAATCGCACCGAGCAACGTAAATGTCATGGCATTCGGAAAAACAGCTTGAATCTTCTCGAAACTGAAATCCGGCAATCGTGGAGACGGGAGCGTCGAAGGCATTGTGCCGAATTTTGAACCGATAGTGACAACATCAAGATTGAAAAAGGCTGTGACAGCACCACCAATAATGATTGAAAGCACCATGCCCGGCCAATTCGGACACAGTTTTTTCAGGACAGAGATAAATATGATCGTTCCTGCACAAAAACTGATCGAAAGCAGGCTACAAGTTCCGATATGATTCCAGATAACCGGCAATTTTTCCAAAATCGGTCCCGGCTCTTTTTCGGTAAGCTCAAGTCCGAGCATATTGATAAGCTGGCTTGAAAAAATAATGACAGCAATACCGGCGGTAAATCCTACCGTGACAGGATAGGGAATAAATTTGATATAAGTACCAAGCCGGAGATAGCCGAGCACCATAAGCATCAATCCCGACATCAATGTTGCAAGCAACAGCCCGTCCATGCCGTGTTCGGCGACGGTCGTTGAAACAACGATAATAAAGGCACCGGCGGGGCCACCGATCTGAAAACGGCTGCCGCCAAGAAGGGCAATGAAAAATCCCCCCACGATCGAGGTGTATAATCCCTGTACCGGTGATGCACCCGAGGCGATGGCAATTGCGATTGAAAGCGGCAGAGCAACGATGGCAACAGTCAGACCGGCAATAATGTCAGCACGCAAATCAACAAAATGATAACCTTCGCGTAAGACTGTTACAAGCTTTGGCTGGAAAAGCTCGCTAAAGGATATTTTGTCAACAGCCGTTTTTGATCGCACCATGATTTAACACAAATGAACCCCGAAAAGTAATTCAGGACTAATAGCATGGATGGTCTGGTCTATCTACTTTATTCAAGCAGAATAAAGCCGCTCTCACATAAATTTTATAGCTTGTTGGAGTAGAAAATAATTATCTCTTCATTATCATCGCAGCAGCAATAATATCGAAGCAAGAATAATAGAACAGTGAGCTTTATGCCTATAGCGGAAGAATACGATAAAAAAATTGGCGCGGAAAATGTCAGCCTTGCGCGATGGGTGGCAATTCTCGTAGCTGCTGCATTTTTTATGGAAAATCTTGATGCGACAGTTATTGCAACAGCTTTACCGCAAATGGGGGAAACTTTTCGTACCGATCCGGTCAATATCAACACCGGCATGAGCGCTTACATGTTGACACTTGGCGTTTTTATTCCCGCAAGTGGTTGGCTGACAGACCGGTTCGGTTCGCGCGCTATGTTTTCATTAGCTGTTCTCATCTTTACGCTTGCGTCTTTATTGTGTGGGCTATCTTCCAATTTGACTTTTTTCATCTGTGCCCGCATCCTGCAAGGCATAGGTGGTGCACTCATGGTTCCCGTCGGTCGCCTCGTCGTTTTGCGCGAAACCCCGAAGAACAAGCTTGTCGATGCTATTGCATTGCTCACCTGGCCAGGGCTGGTAGCACCGATTTTGGGGCCGCCGCTCGGTGGTTTTATCGCCCAGCATTTCCACTGGAACCTTATTTTTTATCTGAATATTCCGTTAGGTTTTATTATTCTTCTTTTCAGTTTGAAAATTTTCCCCGATGAAAAAAGTGAAGCACCGCGATCTTTCGATCTTATGGGGTTTCTGCTTACAGGCATAGGACTGGTGACACTTCTTTTTGCCGCAGAAAAAATCGGTGATAGCCATGGTCTCACACCGCTTGTTATCACTTGTTTTGCTATTGGTGTGACATTGCTTTTGTGGAGTATTTTCCATCTCAAGCATGTCAAGGCACCGCTGGTTTCGTTAAAAGCTCTTTCTTATCAAACATTTGCCGTGTCGATCTATGGCGGGACAGGTTTCAGGATGACAACCAATGCTGTCATCTTTATTCTGCCGTTGATGGCTCAATTGGCGATGGGATATAGACCGACCGGGGCGGGACTTCTGTTAATGCCGATCTTTATCGGTACTCTCGCAGTCAAACCGTTTACAACGCCGCTTATGCGTTATTTCGGTTTCAAACATACACTTGTTGTCAATTGTCTGCTCAATGCGTTATTTCTTGCCCTTTGCGGAACCTTTTCAAGCGATATGCCGGTTTCACTTATAGTGGCCGTGCTTACGTTAAGTGGCGTGTTCCGGTCTATCCAGTTCACAGCTTTGAATGCAATTGCATTTGCCGATATTCCGGGCGAGGAAATGAGCGGTGCCAACACACTGTTTTCAACAGTTTTTCAATTGGGTATCGGTCTTGGAATTGCATTGGGTGCAATATGTTTGCGAGCAGGCGTTGCGATAACCGGCGCCGAACTCGAGATGTCCCTTCAACCGTTCAAAATGGCACTTTATATCGTTGCTTTTATCAGTCTCTTGCCATTATGGGGATTGTTGCGGTTAAAACGCGACGCGGGGGATCTTGTCGCCGGACATGTGAAGAGCTAGATTTAAAAAAGCCATAAGCCGTCTTCCAGAACAGGCTGGCAAAATAGAACAACAAGAAGGTGGGCGGCATTTCATTATGACAACAGATCAGGTTATGGCTTTTTCCATTATTGGTCTCATGATGGCGGTCTTTATATGGGATCGGTTCCGCTATGATGTGGTAGCGGTGTTGACGTTGTTGCTTGCCTGTGCTGTCGGTATTGTAAGCCCTAAAGAAGCTTTCAGGGGTTTCAGTGATGATATTGTTATCATTGTTGGAAGTGCCCTGTTGGTAAGTGCCGGTGTTGCACGTTCCGGAATAATGGAACTTATTATCCAGCGTGTTTGGCCGGATGTGAAATCGGTGCGTCTGCAACTTTGTTTTCTCGTTATCGTGGTTACAATTTTATCTGCGTTTGTGAAAAATATCGGCGCTTTGGCAATTATGCTGCCGATTGCTTTCCAATTTGCCCGCCGTTCCAATGTTTCGCCTTCGGTTTTTCTTATGCCTATGTCATTTGGTGCTTTGCTCGGAGGGCTGATGACACAGATAGGAACTTCGCCGAATGTGGTTGTTTCTGCCATGCGGGAACATCTTGTCGGCAAATCGTTTACGATGTTCGATTTTACACCGGTGGGTGCAACTGTTGCGGCTGTAGGCGTTCTCTATCTGGTATTTTTCTCATGGCTGGTGCCGGCGCGAGCGAGAAAAACTGTCTCGACAAACAGTAGTCTGGCCGATCGTGACTATATTTCGGAAGCACGTGTGGTGACCGGCTCGACAGTCATTGGCAAACAGATCTCCGATCTTGTCAAACCGGCGGGCGGCGATGCAATGGTTCTACAAATTATAAGAAACAAGAACCTTATTTCACCGCTTCCGGATTTTTTACTTGCTGAAGGAGACACGGTGGTTCTTGAAGGCACACATGGCGGGCTTGATTCGGTTATCAATACGGCAAAACTCGATATTGCCAAAGGTCGCGATGTCCAGACAGGTGACAAATTGCGCCAGATAGATGTGGTTGAAGCGGTCGTTACAGACAATTCGCCTCTCATCGGCATTAATGCCAAACGGCTCAATCTGTTTGATCGCTACGATGTCAATCTTCTGGCTCTGAGCAGGCCGCAGGAACGCGTAAGACAGCGCCTCGGTGATATTGTCTTCCGGCTTGGGGATGTCATTGTATTGCAGGGGCGGGACGATATTATTCCCGATCTTTTGCAGGAACTGAAATGTCTTCCACTCGCCAAACGCAATATTATGTTCGGTAGTCTGCGTCATGGTTTGGTGCCACTTACCATTCTGTTTATCGCGATTGTAGCAACCGCCTTGCAGATTGTTCCTGTTGCTCTTGCTTTTTTTGCCGCAGCCGCTGCCATGATCGTTTTTCGTGTTATACCCGCGCGTGATGCCTATCAGGCTCTTGACGGACAAATATTGGTCATGCTGGCAGCCCTTATTCCGGTAAGCGAGACCTTGGAAAAAACCGGTTGCACAAAAATTATCGGCCATTGGTTAAGTATGTTTGCCTCCTCGCTCCCACCTTCGGGTGCTTTGGCAGTTATTCTCGTTGCGGCTATGCTGGTTACACCATTTCTCAACAATGCTGCGACCGTTATGGTGATGGCACCGATTGCAACAAGCTTTGCCGAATCGCTTCAATTCAAACCGGAAGCATTTTTAATGGCTGTTGCCATCGGTGCGGGGTGTGATTTTCTCACCCCCATCGGTCATCAATGCAATATGCTGGTTATGGGACCGGGGGGATATTATTTCAGCGATTATCCGCGACTTGGCGCGCCATTGAGTATTCTGATTGCGGTGGTTTCTGTTCCTATGTTGATGTGGGTGTGGCCACTGACATGATGACAACCGGTTTCAGAATCAAACTCCGGCAGGCGTTCAACCAGGTTCAGGCAAGCTGGAAAGATGCTTTATGTGCAGGTCTTGCGGCCGGACTTGCATGGTTTGTTTCCTTTCATTTCCTCGATCATGAACATCCAATTTATGCTGCAATGACGGCTCTTATCTGCCTTGCACCGGGAATTCCGAGTCATGGGCGGCAGGCGATCTATGTATTGGCTGGTGTCTTGACCGGTGTCGCTGTCGGCGAACTGACATTGTTATTGCCGCCGATGCCGACCGAAGTTCGTATTGCCATTGTGGGTTTTGCAGGAATGACGATTGCTTCGGCTTATTCGATCGTTCCGGCCATTATTATCCAAGCCGGTATTTCGGCGGTCATGGTTTTTGCTCTGGGGGCCGATGTCGCCGGTTGGACGCGGGCAATCGATGTTGCGGTGGGTACGTCGATCGGTCTTGTCTTCAGCCAGATTCTGTTCACTCCCGATCCTTTGAAAACACTGCATTCGGCGGTGGAACGTTTTTTCAAGGAAGTCGCTCTCAATTATACTCTTGCAACCGACGCACTTGAGCGGAATGATGTTGCCGCAGCAATCAAGGCAATGAAGAGTTGTAGTCGTACCCATTCGGCGTTAATCGGATTGATAGGCGCAATTGACGTTACAAGATCCAATGCACGATGGACATTGCGCGGCCGATTTTCGTCGCGCGAGGTTGCTTCGCTCTCGGCACGTTATGACCAGTCGGGTATCAGGCTTTACGCTTCGTCCTTGTTGTTTTGCGAAGCAATGGTCAACGCTATACGAAAAGGGCGGGAGCCACCGCCCGATTGGCTGGTGGAAGCCTTGAAGCTTATTGTCAAGAATTGTCGTTTCATTGCGGGAGAAGCAAATTCGGGGCAACAATTTGTTTTTCCTGATCGCTCTGACAGAGCCGAAGCGTCACTGACATGGCGTGAATGTGTTATCGACATTGAAATGGTAGAAACAACGCTTGCCCGATTCTATAAAAGCCGGACACGCAAACACCGTCTTGCCGCTTACAGAAAAAAGCAGATTCTGGATGCAGTCAGAAAAGAGATTGAAGAACGCAAACGCGAAGAAACGCTTCTCTCTGCTGAAGAGGACGAAAAAAGCAATAAAACACCCCTATAATCGACTTATTCTGTCCTTTTTTTGTGATAAGGACTACCATCTTTGCCAAATTATGCTTAAAAGCCCTAAAACCCCTTTTTTTGACAGGAAAAAATAATGTCGGATGAAAGTTTTATTCGTGAGGTCAATGAAGAAATCCGTCAGGAAAAGGCCAAAGCCTTATGGGGGAATTATGGGCCTTATCTTATTCTGGCTGCTGTTCTTCTCGTGCTGGGAACGGGTGTCTATCAGATTTACGACCATTGGCAGACCTCGAAGGCCGGTCATATCGGCGATACATTTCTTTCAAGTTTCGATCTTGGCAATGAGCAAAGTTTTGACGAAGCCTTGCAAAAACTTGATGACGTCGAAAAATCGGGTTTCGGAGATTATCCCCTGTTGGCCGGATTGAGAAAAGCTTCGATCTACATGGAACAGGGTGATCCGGAAACAGCGGTAGCAGAATTTGACCGGATAGCCGACAATAAAAATGCACCGGAAATGATACAAAAAGTGGCAAAGATCCGCGCAGCTTATATTCTGGTGGATAGCGGCTCGTTCGAGGATGTCGAGAAACGAGTCAAAGATCTTGCCACCGATGTTGACCCTACTCGCATAATGGCGCGTGAGGCTTTGGGGCTTTCGGCCTATAAAGCTGGAAAAATGGATGAAGCACATTATTATTTCCAGAAAATCGTCGATGAGAGACTTGACGGAATCAAGGCAACAGAGCGTTCGCGTCTCATGCTTGAGCTTATGCAAGGTTCCGGTGCTATTGCCAAGGAATAAAAAATGGGCTTGACCATTGCAATTGTAGGCCGCCCGAATGTCGGCAAATCCACACTCTTCAATCGCCTTGTCGGACAAAGATTGGCTCTTGTGGATGATACGCCAGGCGTCACGAGAGATCGTCGCCGTCATGAAGCGCGTTTGATGGATTTGCGTTTCGATGTCATTGATACGGCTGGTCTGGAAGAAGCAAAAAGCGATAGTCTGGAAGGGCGTATGCGCGCCCAGACAAAAGCGGCAATCGATGAGGCCGATCTTATCCTTTTTGTACTTGACGCGAAAAGTGGCATGACATCAAGCGATCTGAATTTTGCTTCGCTTGTTCGCAAGTCGGGTAAGCCGATTGTGCTCGTTGCCAACAAATCGGAATCGAAACAGGCAACGGCAGGCTTTTATGAAGCATGGTCACTCGGCCTTGGCGAGCCTTGCCCGATTTCTGCCGAACATGGCTTGGGGTTGCAGGATTTGCGAGACGCTATTGTTGCTGCCGTTGGCAGGCAAAAAGCTTTCGACCGGACAGAAACGGGCAAGCAAAACCGGCAAAGCGACAACGAATTTGGCGAGAAAATTGACGATCCGGAGGCGGAAGAGCCGGCTTATGATCCGACAAAACCCTTGCGGATTGCAATTGTCGGTCGCCCCAATGCGGGCAAATCCACTCTTATCAATTCAATGCTTGGACAAGACAGGTTGCTGACAGGTCCGGAAGCGGGAATAACCCGTGATTCTATTTCTGTTGATTGGCAGTGGAGAGGGCGGCAAATCAAGCTTTTTGACACGGCAGGTTTACGTCGAAAATCGAAAGTCGAAGGAAAACTCGAAAAGCTCTCTGTTGCAGAAACTTTGCGTGCAATACGTTTTGCAGAAGTTGTCATCATTGTTCTTGATGCAACTATTCCGTTTGAAAAACAGGATTTGCAGATTGCCGATCTTGTTATACGGGAAGGGCGTGCACCCGTCATCGCTTTCAACAAATGGGATTTGATCGACAACCGGCAGGAAACACTTGCCCGATTGCACGAAGAATGCGCCCGCCTTCTGCCGCAAGTCCGTGGATTGAGAGCAGTACCGGTTTCCGGTGAACGGGGCGAGGGGATTGATCGGCTTATGGAAAATGTCGAGATGATCCACCGTATCTGGAACCGGCGTGTGTCGACCGGCAAGCTTAACCGGTGGCTTGCCGAAATTACCGCCTATCATCCGGCTCCAGCCGTTTCAGGGCGGCGTTTGAAGGTCAAATACATCACCCAGATTAAAACCCGCCCACCGGTTTTTGTTATTTCCTGCTCGCGACCGGAAGCAATGCCGCAATCCTATTTGCGCTATCTTATAAACGGCTTGCGCGATTCGTTCGATATGCCCGGTGTTCCAATACGGTTGACCATGACAACCTCTGACAATCCATTTGCCGGACGGGCTAAAAAACGGTGAGTCGTTTTTAAAAAAATTCCGTTTGTACTTTATTTAGAAAGCTTAACACTATCGCTTTGTTTTTTTATCAAAGCCGGTAAATGCGCAATTTTTGCGTTAACCATTATCGTAAATTAAGGAAAAATTAAGCAATAAAATCAACGAATAAAGGGGTTTTTGTTAACCATAAATAAAGGTTGATGAGGCAATCTCCCAATCACAGAAAACAAGTTTTTCTTTTTGTTTTGCGTAAGCGTATTTGCGTTGGAGTGATGTGGTGTTTGAAGTGTCTTTCATACCGTCTTTGCGCCGTCATGGTAACAAAGGAGAGCGGACTGAAATGCTTCGCGCCGCATCCTCTTATTATATGCCGGAGGGGCGCTTTTATGACGCGCCGGTTGTTTTAAAACAGAAAAAACGCAAGTCCCGTGTTTTGCCGGTTTTTTTTGGTGCAAGTCTCTCTGCACTCGCTGCTACATCGGTGCACAAAGCAGATCTTGTCAATCTCGCTTCGCCTTATAAAGCTTTAATGGCGAATGGTTCCGAAATTCAGGCAAATAGCGTGGCAGCGAATGATAAAGAGATCACTTCCAATATAACTTTATCAAAAAACGAGCAGAAAGAGCCTCTTTCAAAAACAGATAAAGTCGACACAGACTATGTCAAAGCTGTTGATGCAACTGAAACAAAAACAACCAAAGAAGAAAAGAACACAGGCAAAAAAGCTGCCACAAAATTTGATCTGTCAGCCTCAACCAGACTGGAATTGCCACATATCGATATGCGGATACCTTATTCAGAACATCTCGAACAAGCCGATACATTCGCAATTGCACGGTACACGGAAAAATCGGGTGAAAAGTCAGGAACTGCCGACAAGAATATGAAGAAAATCGCTGACAAGGCCGAAACAAAGATCGCTCTTGTTATCCCGCAGAAAAAACCGGTTGCAAAACTGCCGGTACCAAAGATTCTTAAAAATCTCGTCACCAATGATAATCCCGATATTCTGGCGCTCGGTTATGCTCCTGCCAATGCAAAGGTGGATACAAGTGCATTTGACAGTGTCTTGACCGATCAACATTCGCCAATCGACCGGAACGGGCGCTTTATTCCGCCGATAGGGCGTAACGACCACGCGTGGGCCGCAACGCCTTTACCGGCTGAAGCTTTTACAGCGAAAGAACAAAAATGTCTGGCTGAAGCTGTTTATTTCGAATCGCGCGGAGAATCAATAAAAGGGCAAGCTGCTGTTGCCCAGGTTGTTTTGAACAGGGTCAGAAATCCGGCATATCCCAAGACAATTTGCGGCGTTGTTTATCAGAATACAAACTGGATCAATCACTGCCAGTTTTCATTTGCTTGTGACGGGCGCAAGCACAAAGTAACCGAGATGGCCCAATGGACAGTGGCTCAACAGGTTGCCAGAGCGGTTTCGGCAGGGCAGATATGGTTTCCCGAAGTCGGTTCCGCCACCCATTATCATGCTGTTTATGTGCGCCCCCGCTGGGCAAGTACAATGATTAAGGTGGACAAGATCGGATTGCATATTTTTTATCGGACCCGCTATGGCGGATGGATCTGATATTACGACTATTCTAAAGCAGAAAATATAATTCAAAACAGCAGGGTAATGCACAGTTTGAAATTCTGCTGGCAGAAAAAACAAGTTAATAAATGTCTTTACTTCCTTTTTTGAAGAAAAATCCTTTTGAACTTGGGGCTTGCGCCTTGACGAATGCCTCTGGTCACAATATGTTGCGCGCAACTCTAGAGGTCAGACCTTTACTTTGCATTCGGGATTGAGGGGCCAGAGATGGCAAAAGATGCCAAACCTGTTAAGCCTGAGAAGGGTACTCAAATGCCGGAGCAGGGGAACAGTCCTGAAACTTTGGATCTGGAAACACGCAGACGCAATCTGCAGGAAAAATTGGCTCGTTATCAAAGGGACAAAAAACCGGATCCATCGGAACAGGAATCTGGACCACCTAAAGGAATGGCACAGGCAATCCGGTTATCCAGCGAATTTTTGGCTGGTGTTGTGGTTGGTGTTATACTAGGGTTGGGATTTGATCAATTGGCAGGAACTTCGCCTTGGGGATTGATTATTTTTCTTTTCCTTGGATTTTCTGCCGGAGTGTTGAATATATTACGGTCGGTGGGGGCTGTGGCTCCCAGTCAAATTGGCAAAAACGGCGCATCGCGCCAAGATGATGGGCCCAATAAGCCCAAGTAAAAGAGGTTAAGGTGTCAGCGAGCGGTCCAGATCCTATTCATCAGTTCCAGATGTCTAAGCTGATTAATATTTCCGTCGGAAATATGGATTTATCATTCACGAATGTTTCGCTCTTCATGGCAATAACGGTGGTTTTTTCTTCGATGTTTCTATTTGCATCGTCGTCGAGTCGGGGAATAATTCCGACCAGGATGCAATCAATCTCGGAAATTACCTACGAGTTTGTCGCCAATATGTTGCGCGGTTCGGCAGGGGCACAAGGTATGCGGTTTTTTCCGCTGGTGTTTTCAATATTTGTATTTGTGCTCGTAGCGAACTTTTTAGGATTATTCCCTTATTTTTATACGGTTACCTCCCAGATCGCCATAACTTTCGCCCTCGCCATGCTGGTCATTTTTACAGTGGTTATTTATGGCTTTATCAAAAACGGGTTCGGTTTTTTAAGGCTTTTTGTTCCTTCGGGCGTACCGGTTGTCATTCTGCCGCTGGTGACAGTAATCGAAGTTATTTCCTTTCTTTCACGTCCGATCAGCCTGTCGGTTCGTCTTTTTGCCAACATGTTGGCAGGGCACATTACGCTAAAAGTATTTGCGGGCTTTGTTGTCTCTATGATAGGCCTTGGTGCAGCAGGCATTGGTGGTTCTGTTTTGCCTCTCATTATGACAGTGGCGGTTACGGCTCTTGAAGTTCTTGTGGCATTCCTGCAAGCTTATGTCTTTACTATTCTAACCTGTATGTACCTTGCTGATGCGGTGCATCCCGGACATTGATGAAACTGGTGGGGTTCCACCGCTTTTAAATGCGATTTTGCTTCAAAGGAGAATGATATGGAATTAGCACTCGCAGCAAAATATATAGGCGCTGGTCTTGCCTGCTTTGGTATGGCAGGTACAGCTCTTGGCCTTGGTAATATCTTTGGCAGTTATCTTTCGGGTGCGCTTCGCAATCCGTCGGCTGCCGATGGTCAGTTTGCACGGTTGGTTTTCGGCTTTGCTGTTACAGAAGCTTTGGGCATTTTCTCATTGCTCGTTGCCATTCTGCTTCTGTTTGCTGTTTAATAAATTGATTGCCTTTGGCTATTGCATTTGGCGGGGCAGGCGTGAAAGCCTGCCACTCGCTTTCGATGCTAAAGCCAATGAAATAGAAAACCTTGAGCTGCCAAAAGGCTGTTACAAATTGTATTAAAGCATTGGAGCTTGTGAGAGGGTAAAACGGGATGTTTCTATCAAGCGCATTTGCGCAAACTGTCGAAACGCCAGTAGAACATGCGGGCGAAGCTGCACAACATGCAAAGGGTGTTTTTCCGCCTTTTGATTTTTCATATTATGAGTCACATATATTTTGGCTTATTATCTGTTTCGGCCTGTTTTATATAATCATATCCAGAATTATTGTGCCGCGCATTGGAGGTACAATTGAAATCCGTCGTGACAGGATTGCATCCGACCATGACAAAGCCGAACGCATGAATATGGAACGTGAAAGTGCTATCGCTTCTTATGAACGAGAGCTTTCTGAAGCCCGTTCACGCGCCATCGCCATCGCCCAAAGCTCTGCTGATGAAATTCGCGGCAAGATAGACGAAGAACGTAAAAAGTCGGAAGCCGAACTTGATAAGAAACTTGCGGAATCCGAAGAGCGAATTAAAAAAATTCGCGACGGTGCTATGGGGAATGTGAACAAGATTGCCGAAACGACAGCAGCCGAAATTGTGGAACAACTGATCGGTACTAAAGTCAGTGCATCGCAAGCAACTGCAGCCGTCAAGTCTGTAAGCGGTGTGGAGTAAAAGCCATGATGACAGATACCTTCTGGGCGCTGATAGGATTGCTTCTTTTTATAGCTATCCTTGTTTACTATAAAGTGCCTGCACTTCTTAACCGTTTTCTTGATAAACGTGCAGAACTTATTCGCAGTGAACTTGATGAAGCCCGCCGCACACGTGAAGAAGCTCAGGAACTTTTGGCGGTTTATCAGGCCAAGCGCGAGCAGGCTGAAAAGGAAGCAAAAGAAATTATTGCCGCAGCAAAACGCGAAGCAGAATTGCTTGCCAAGGACGCACACCAAAAAATGGCCGATTATGTTGCCCGTCGTAATAAGATGGCCGAACAAAAAATTGCACATGCTGAATCGGAAGCTGTCGATGCGGTGAGGTCTTCGGTTGTTGATATTGCGGTCGCTGCCGCAAAAGAAATGCTTGTTAAAGAAATTGATGAGAAGAAATCTGCCAGTCTCATTAAAGAGTCACTGGCCGATGTTAAAGCGCATCTGAATTAGACTATTTCAATCAGGCCAGTTTCCTTTAGCTGAAATCGAACCACGCTTTATGCGTGGTTTTTTTGTGCCTTCCGTTAACAAGGTTTTCAGAATTGGAAAAATAGTTCCAATGTTATTTCTTTAAAGACACCATGAGCGCCGAAGTGGCGAAAAAAGCGGTAAAAATATTGAGAGATCCTAAATCAACCAAAGCGCAAAAATCGGTTGCTGCATCTGCCTTGGTTCAAGCTCCCGATAAAAGCAAAGCGAAAACGCCGGCTAAAAAAAAGCCGAAATCCGATCAAAAAAATCTTAAAAATACAAAAACAAGCTCGCCGGATAAGCCCTGTATAACCGGTCTTTGTCAAGTCTCCAGTTCAAGGAGCTTTTTATCGATTAACGCTGGCGATGAAGCGTGAAGTTTACTTCAGACGGTAAGGAGTGAAGTTTGATGCGGGCGATGAAGCGTGAAGTTTGGTGCCAGCGAAAAAGCACAAAGTTTCATGCAGACGATAATGCGCAACGTTTATTACCAGCGATGAAGTGTGAAGTTTAATGCGGCAGATAAGGTGTGACGGTTAATGTCGCCAATCAAGCTTAAAGTTTAATGCAGGCGATCAAGAGCAAAGTTTAATACTATTCAGCTTTCAGTTTTATGCCGCCGATAGAACGTGAAGTCTAGCGTCACCGATATAGTATGAAGCTTAATGCCGCCGATATAGTGTGAAGTTTTACGTCGACAATAATAGAAAAACCGGAATCGGGAACGGCGATTTGGTTTATGCTATAAAGCCGGAGCGAGGAGCTGGAAAATGCTTGAAATTCGGTTTTTCGGCGTCAAACAAGTTGTAGGAGAAACTTTTTTCGGCGCTTGGCTTCCGGTTACGAAATCTCTTTCAACTTCCATAAAAGCTTCTGTTTGAAGAATTTTAAACCGCGGCTCTTCGGGAAATCAAGTGGCAAGGGGAAAATGCCGGAGGGGGTAAAACAGGGGCAAGGAACTCTGGTTGGCATGTTTTTACCATTTTCAAGTCGGGGGTAAGAATTTCCGCCATTATGGTTGATAGTTTGTAGAACTCGACCCGACCGGATCGTTATATTGCGATTTTTTCTTAATGTTTACGGCAATTTGCAGGGTGGAGGCGAACAATTAAATATTTTTCTTTGCCTCATGGACAAATTGTAGAAACCAAAGCTAAAATATCCTCCGCTTAAAGCTTATATATAGTAAAATACGTTTTAAGAGCGGGGAGCTTTTATGACGTTGGTTGTCAAATTGGAGCGTTTAGAAGGATATAAAATGTTTAAAGCTGGCAATATTGTTCGGTTGAAATCCGGCGGTCCTAAAATGACTGTCGATAAAGTCAATAATAGCAAAATTTCTTGCGTATGGTTCAAGGATGAGCATTTGAAGACGGCGATTTTCCGCAAAGATACGCTCGAACTCATGGACGAGGGAGAAAAGCACAAATCTTCAAAGAATAAAGGCAAGATCAAAATTGAAGAAAATGGCAGAGCAATGGCCACGTTCAAGGCGGCAAAAAAAACCGAGAAAAAGTCTGTCTAGATTTCTCCCGATAAAAGCATCCGGTTTGTTTGAAAACCCGCTTTGAATTTTTGAAAAACCGCTTTGAAACCTGTTTTGATTGAAACAATCGGAACATTTCAAAGCGGTATTTTATGCCATAATTTCTGTCTCGTTTATTTCTTTTGTCGTTTTCATCATTTTACCAAGCGCAATTCAAATCCCTTTAGTTGTGGGTTCTATTACTTTTGGCGAGACTAGCGCACTACCAATGTTCCACTCTCGAAGAGTGATCCTATCTCAATATGAAATCGACCGGTTCAACAGGTTTTGGAAGCGGCAGGTGAATGGCTGCGCAAACATCACGCTCGATTGTTGTAGCCATTGAATACATAGGCAAGACATTATCAATGTTACTGAAAGGCTGTTCCAATTCATCGCTTAGTGCATCGAGGCCGAATAGAGTGTAGGCGACAAGAAGGCTGGCAACAGGTGTCCACCATCCGAGTATATCGGTGAAGCCGAATGGAATGAGGAAACAGTAGATATAAGCGGTGCGGTGTAAGAGAAGTGTATAGGCAAATGGTACACGCGTATTGTTCAATCTCTCACAGGATGTCTGGTTCTCGTTAAGTTCGGTCAGACTTTTATCGAACATTTGGAATTGAATGTCGCTCAAAGCCTTTTGTTGGTGCAAAACCGCCAGACATTCGGAAATGTGGTTGAGGATAAAAGAAGGCCTATTGTGACTTGCCTGATAGGCTTTAAGAAATTCCTCCGGATAGTCGGCTATCAAAGAGGGAAGCGAAGAGGTTCCCTTCAAATGGTCTACAAGGCTATGGGAAAACGCCGAAGTCAGTTCCAATATGGTTTTGCGGTCGGCTTCACGGTCGCACAATATCGTCGATTGACGAATCATATCGCGCGAACCTGAAATAATTTTTCCCCAAACTTTTCGTCCCTCCCACCAGCGGTCATAACAGGCATTGTTGCGAAACCCCAAAAAGGTCGACAGCGCAATGCCAAGCATCATGAACGCCGTCCCGTTATTATAGGTGGGGATGACGCGGGGATAAAAATGGTGGGCTAATACCAAAGCAGTTGAAAGAACGAGAATTGCGATAAGTTGTGGTGCAATGGCAGGAAGAATAGAGCCATGCAAAACGAAAAAAAGCCGCAAAAAACCCGGCCGCTTACGGATAATCATTTTATTCTCCATTGCCGGTGAGCAAAAACATAATCACCGGCAACAACATTATTTTTAAATTTTTTTACGGCAGTTTGAAGGCATTTGGTGACGACATTGCCTGATTATTGAAGAATATCAATTTGCGTTTTCGTCATTCTCACTGGCCTTCAATAATTGCGTCGCAAACTTGAGCTCCAGCCACAAACTTGAGCTCAAGCCACAAGCTTAGGGTCAAGCGGCAAGTTTGGAAAAATCCGCTACCAAGCCGGATAGTTTGGTAATGCGTTGTAAGAGCGACAATCTGTTTGCCCTGACTGCATTATTATCATCATTGACGAGTACTTTTTCAAAGAATGCGTCAACCGGTTCGCGCAATCCCGCAAGCACGAGCAAAGCTCCCGAAAAATCATTGGAAGCAATGTGCGATTGAACCTTGCTTTCAGCATCGGTAATCGCGTTGAAGAGCCGTTTTTCTTCCTCTTCTATGAAAAGTTCCGGATCAACATTTTCTGCAATCGACGTCTTTTTCTTGATCTCGGCTTCAAGAATATTGAAGGCACGCTTGAAACCGGCAATCAGATTATTCCCGTCATCTGTATTGATAAACGAAATCAACGCTTCAACGCGGCGCGCAACCTGCAAGAGGTCATCGGCATCGCTTTGCATGATCGCATCAATCGCATCATGACGTGCTCCCTCGTCTTTGAGATGAACCTTCAGACGGTCATGGAAGAAAGACAGAAGATCAGCGAGCACCGGTTCGGTTTTCGCTGCTATTTCCTTTTCAAGCTTTTTTTCTTCCATTGAAAGAGCATTGTCTATGTCTTCTGCCGCGTCTGTTTCTTTTGCATTTTCGCGACGCAAGCTATCTTCATAGAGGCTCAGTGCGCGCTCTATTGTGTGACGCGAAATAAGACTGATAGCCTGTTTGAAAATCGGCATGAGGTGGATTGTCCAGTCGCGGGAAAGAAGCAGGCGGATAACACCGAGACATGCGCGCCGCAGCGCAAAAGGATCTTTCGACCCTGTCGGTTTTTCATCAATAAGCCAAAAACCGACGAGCGTATCAATCTTGTCGGCAAGAGCAACAGCAATAGAAACCGGTGCACGTGGAACGCGATCTGTCGGACCTTGTGGTTTGTAATGTTCTTCAATTGCTGCGGCCACACTTGGATCTTCGCCCTGAAGCAGTGCATATTTATGCCCCATGACACCCTGAAGTTCGGGAAATTCACCGACTGCTTCGGTTTGCAAATCCGCTTTCGCAAGGAGTGCGGCGCGTTTGGCGAGTTCAACATCGGCTCCGACCAGTGGAGCAATCAGTGATGAAAGAGCGGCAATGCGTTCAACACGTGCTCCTTGAGTGCCAAGTTTTGCATGAAAAGTGACGTTCAGGTGGTCAAGGCGAGCCATACGTTGGTCAAGTGGCTTCTTCAAATCGAGGCCGAGTTTTTCGGCCGATAGTGTAAGCTCGGAAAGATCCGGCAGGTTGTGCTGGTCGGTATGCCAGAAATACAAGGCATCCGACAAACGTGCGCGCACAACTTTGGCATTTCCAAGGGCTATTTCCTTGCCACCATCAGGTGCTACGATATTGGACACCAGAATGAAGTGATTGGATAGTTTTTGCTCTTCCCCCTGTTTACGGGTGACAAAGCATTTTTGATTGATGCGGATGGTGAGCCTGATAATTTCGGCAGGAATTTGCAAAAAGCTTTCCTCGAACTCGCCCATAAGCACGACCGGCCATTCGACAAGATTCGACACTTCTTCGGCAAGACCATCATCTTCAACCAGATCAAGACCTTTGGCAAAACACAGATTGCGCGCATCCGCAAGGATGATTTCCTTCCGGCGATCACCATCAAGAATGACTTTCTCGTTTTCGAGCTTCGTCACATAATCTTCAAAGCGGCGAACCTCGATCGGTTTGCCATCGCTCATGAAACGGTGACCATAGGTGATATTATTGCTTTCAAGTCCTGCAACCTCGAAAGGAACCACCTCGGTCGCGTCATTTTCAGGACCAAAGACACACAGAATGTTTTTTAAAGGACGTACCCAGCGCAGCGCATTCTGTTTTGTGGATTGCTTTCCCCAGCGCATGGATTTCGGCCACGGGAAATTGCGAATGATGTCAGGCATAATATCCGCAATAATTTCTTCGGCAGTACGACCTTTTTTGACGATCCGCGCAATATAGAAATCACCCTTTTTGGGGTCGGTTCCGATTTCGGCTTCGCTAATATCGGAAAGACCGGCAGACCGCAAAAAGCCGTTAATAGCTTGTTCGGGAGCCTTGGTGCTTGGACCTTTACGTTCTTCATGAACGTCTTTCGAGCGGGCAGTCACGCCCCTTATATCGAGAGTAAGACGACGCGGGGTCCAATATTCTCTGGCAGCTTCGTAAACCAGACCATTGTCGACAAGACCGTTGGTGACAAGTTTTTTCAAATCGCCCGCAGCTTTGCGTTGCATACGAGCCGGAATTTCTTCACTAAAAAGTTCCAGAAGAAGGTCGGGCATCAGGCTTCCCCTTTATAATTTGCGCCACCGGCATCAGTTAACAGAAATGCTTCACCACAACGGCGTGCGAGATCACGCACGCGCAGAATATAGCTTTGTCTTTCTGTAACGGAGATGACACCGCGCGCCTGCAAAAGATTGAAGACGTGACTGGCTTTGATACATTGGTCATAAGCCGGCATAACACAAAGGTGAAGGCTGCCTTTTTCCTGCGGTTTTCCTGCTTCCAGAATAGCCGCACATTCGCGTTCTGCATCTATAAAATGGCGGTGCAAAAGTTCGGTATTGGCAAATTCGAAATTGAACCGCGAATATTCCTGCTCGGCTTGAAGAAATATATCTCCATAGCTTATTTTATCTTTGCCTTCGCGTCCGTTGAAATTGAGGTCGTAAACATTGTCAACGCCTTGAATATACATGGCAAGTCGTTCAAGACCATAGGTGAGTTCTCCCGATACCGGCGAGCATTCGATGCCGCAAATTTGCTGAAAGTAAGTAAACTGCGATACTTCCATACCGTCACACCAGCATTCCCAGCCAAGCCCCCATGCTCCCAATGTCGGGCTTTCCCAGTCATCCTCGACAAAGCGCACATCATGAATATCGGTATCAAGCCCGATAGCGCGCAATGACCCCAGATAAAGATCCTGCAAATCATCCGGCGACGGTTTGAGCAGAACCTGAAACTGATAGTAATGTTGCAAACGGTTCGGGTTTTCACCATAGCGACCGTCGGTCGGACGGCGCGAAGGTTGCACATAGGCGGCTTTCCACGGACGCGGTCCCAATGAACGCAACGTTGTTGCAGGATGGAATGTACCAGCTCCCACTTCCATGTCATAAGGTTGCAAAACGGCGCAACCATATTGCGCCCAATAGTTTTGCAACGTCAGAATGAGACCCTGGAAAGAGCGTTTCGGATCAAGATATTCGGGCAGGCTCACAATATTACCCTTTTAAGATTGATAAAAGAACAACCGGAAAGAGAAGGTCCGGCAAAAAATGTCTATTCTTTCGCGCCTCTATGGTCAAGGGACGAGACAAGTCAAAACAAATGTCGGACTTAAGCTTTATCCTTTTCAGTGTTGTGCGCTATCGGTTTTTTCGACCGTTTTTTCTTCAGGAATGTCTTTCAACCCCGTTTTCAGTTTTTCCTGAATTTTTGCCAGTTCCTCCGGTTCCGGTTTTCCTGCAATTGCATGGTTCCACTGGAATGTGGCTTCAAGTTTGCGCCCGACACGCCAATATGCGTCGCCGAGATGGTCGTTGATGGTTGCGTCTTCAGGGCGTAGTTTGACAGCATTTTCCAGCGTTTTTACAGCTTCATCATAACGCTTGAGCTTGTAATAGGCCCAGCCTAGCGAATCGACAATATAGCCGTCCTGCGCGCGCAGCTCGGCTGCTTTTTTGACCATATTCAAAGCTTCGTCGAGTTTTTCATTCCGGTCAATAAGTGAATAACCGAGATAATTCAAAACCTGAGGCTGGTTAGGGTAGAGCTCAAGTGCTTTGCGGAAATCCGGTTCGGCTTTATCCCACTCTTTCAATCTCTCTTCTGCCATGCCGCGTTGATATAACATCAACCAATTTTGTTTTTCGAGATGGGGAATGCGGGAGATCGCCCGATCCATGACAGCAACGGCTTTATCATATGCCTTGTCCTGCATATAAACGCCGGTCATTGCCATAGAAATGCGCTCGTCTTCCGGAAAATCTTTTTCCAGCGCCGCAAGATGGCGGATTGCTTCTTCACTTTTGCCCGTGTCGGCTAGAATGAGAGCAAGCCTCAATTCCGCATCGCGATAATATGGCGATTTGACCGGAATTTCCTGGTAAGTATCAATAGCCCGCTCGTTTTCCTCCAGTTTTGAGGAAATATCGGCAAGTTGGAAGAGTGTAGCATCATTGTGCGGCCGCAGGGCTTCAGCCAATTGTAAAAAAATGCGGGCAAATGCTTCTGCACCGCCTCGATTGATAGCAGTACCGAGGTCATAAAATACCTCTCCTGCACCCTCTTGAGGTGTTTTTACCAGCATATCAAGCGAACCGCCGGCTTCGACGCGTTGTCGAATATTCTTTAAAGCGTCCCGCCCTGTGAGCATTTTTTCACCTTCGCGCAAAGTGGCGAGAGCTTCATCGCGCTTGTTGTTGCGAAGTTCAAAAGATGCATAAGAAATGATGATTCGTTCATAGGTATCAGGTGCTGCTATACCACCCTGTTGGTCGTTGAGTGCCTGTTTGTAATAACGCTCGGCATTGTCTCTATGACCGGCAAGATCACTCATCAAGGCCATATGATAACTTAAAAACAAATCATACCAGACCGGTCCAAGCAATTTTTTGACTTCATCAACCGCTCCGGCCGTATTGCCACGCCCGAATGTTGCCCAAGCCCCCAGCAAACCGGATGTCAGTGTATCCATGTCGGAAGGGTCGGAAAATTTAAGCTCGCTTTTTGCTGTGATGTAGTTTTTCCGTATGAAGGCGTCACTTGCAAGAGTAAGCCTTACATAACGTTCGACATCGGTATTGCCTTTCAGTCGCTTTGCCTGTTTGACAGCTTCCTTGAAATCGCCTGCCGACAGCAGCGTCAAAAGCATATCCTGCTGCATAGAGACATTGTTCGGTTCAAATCCCAGCGCCTGTTTGAAATAGGAAATAGCAAGATCGACCTTGTTGTCGCTTGCAGCGATGCGACCCGCCAGATAGGCTCCGGCAAAAGACCCTGCTTTGACAGGTTCTTCCTTTTTTGCAACAGCAGATGCTGTCATCAATATCGTACCCGCAGTAAATAATGCAATCAGACGGGTTGCTTTCGCGGCTTGCATGAAAAAATCCTCTTTTGACTTAAAACAGGTTGGCCATATTTATAGAATATATCCAGCCAAAATATGCAAAAATATCATCCGCCACCGGTCATTTTTACGCGAACACTGTTTTATGGAAGATCAGTTTACGCGTGAAATACAAAATTCGATGACTTCGCAAAGTGCGGCTTTTTCTTTACTTGGAGCCAATCCGTCGAGCGCTTTCAAAGCTTCATTGCCATGGTGACGGGCGGCTTTGATTGTATCTTCAAGACTATGATGTTGTTGCATCAATTTTTGTGCGTGGGCGAGTGCATCATCATCATTTTTTCCCTCTTCAAGGGATTGTTTCCAGAATTTTTTTTCCGTCTCGTCGCCACGAATATAGGAAAGAATAACCGGCATGGTAATTTTGCCTTCACGAAAATCATCGCCGGTGTTTTTACCTAAATTTTCCGAATTGCCACCATAATCGAGCGCGTCGTCGACAAGCTGGAAGGCAAGTCCCAGTGACGTACCGTAATGTTTTAATGCCTGACGTTCCTGTTGCCCGCAACCGGCGATAATCGGCCCGACTTCTGCGGCCGCAGAAAAGAGGGCAGCCGTTTTGGCATTGATAACTTTCAAATATTCGTCTTCAGTTGTCGTCAAATGTTTTGCGGCGGCAAGCTGCATGACTTCACCTTCTGCAATAATGGCGGCAGCATTGGCGAGCACCGACAAAGCATCCATGGAATTGACTTCAACCATCATTTTGAATGCTTGTCCGAGTAAAAAATCGCCGACAAGGACACTCGCCTCATTGCCCCAAATCATTCTGGCGGTCGATTTGCCACGCCGCAGATCGCTATCATCAACAACATCGTCATGAAGCAAAGTTGCTGTGTGCATGAATTCAACTGCCGTTGCCAGTTTAATATGCCCCGATCCCTGATAACCGAACAAGCGGGCAGAAGCCAAAGTCAGCATCGGTCTTAATCTTTTACCACCCGAAGAAATCAGATGATTTGAAACTTCAGGAATCATTTCCACATCGGAGCCGGCCATAGCAATGATGAGCTTGTTTACTTTATCCATATCACTTTTTGTAATATCGATAAGCGGCTTTATCGACGCCTGATTATCGGTTTTTTTAACTGTTTTATTGTCAGCAACCAATGCTCATACTCCTGAAAAATCTTTTGATTTTTGCCTGCACCTTAATAAACCAAGCTCACCAACTCAAGCGTGATATTGCTTGAGATAGCGCGTTTCAAAAATTATTTAAGGAAAAATGCTAATTTCTTCTGCGACCGGGTGCCGCACAATCGTTAAATATGCAACATAGCCTCATGATCGAATTATTTGACACCAACGATATTGTCCTCATTTCCTTTGCCGAAAGTCTTATGAAATCGGCCGGAATACTCTATTTTGTAACGGATCAGAATACCAGTGTGGCGGAAGGTTCACTCGGAGCTATCCGTCGCCGTTTTCTGGTTGATAGAGAAAGTGCCGATGAAGCAAGACAAATTATGATAGATGCCGGCCTGGAACATGAACTCGCGCAAGGATAATAAATTGGAAACTTCTTCTATGAACGAAACAATAGATGTCTTCCATCGTGGCGGGTTTTATCTGGTTCAGCCAAAAAATGGCGGGCATCGTTCCGGCATGGATGCAATGTTGCTTGGTGGACTGGTGCCGACTGATTTTTGCGGAAAGCTTGCAGATCTTGGCGCCGGTGCGGGTGCTGCCGGTTTTGCTGTAGCCGCACGTTGCAAAAAAGCCGAAGTTACGCTTGTCGAACGTGAAGCCGAAATGGTTGCTTTTGCCAGAAAAAGCATTGCTCTTGCTCAAAACGCGGCCATTGCCAATCGCATTGACGTTATTTCTGCCGATCTAACCTTGCGCGGTAAAGAACGGCAGAACGCAGGACTTTTTGATAATGCATTCGATTTTGCCATAATGAACCCGCCTTTCAATTCGCCAATGGACCGGAAAACGCCTGATGATCTCAAAGCTGCCGCACATGTCATGACTGACCGGATGTTTGAAAACTGGATACGGACAGCTTCAGCAATTGTGAGACCATCCGGTTTTTTAGGCTTGATCGCACGACCACAATCGTTATCCGACATTTTGAAAGCATGTGAAGGGCGGTTCGGCAATATTTTGGTGTTTCCGGTCCATTCACGCAAAAATAGTCCCGCAATCCGAATTCTGATCCACGCAAAAAGAGCAAGCAAAGCGCCTTTGTCTTTGATGCCGGCTCTTTATATCCATGATAGTGACTTACATGCTTTTTCTCCGCTTGTAGACGCAATCAATAATGGAAAGAAGAGCATCTGGCAGAGTTTGTGAACACGATTTTAACAAAATATTGCTTTTTGCCGTTTACAACTTAAATGACAATGGTGCAGTTTTTTAGCAATAGAAGCAGATTTTCTTATCAGGAGTTCAAACTTTGTCAGGTTTTTTCAAACGTTTTATTCCACGCCGGTTCCGTTCCAACGCCGTAGAAATACCGGTAGTGCGGTTGCAGGGAATGATTATGGAGGCATCATCGCCTTTGCGCCAGACTTTGTCCCTGAGTTCTTGCGCCAATGCTCTGGAAAAAGCCTTTTCGGATAAAGAGGCACCGGCTGTTGCCATCGCTATCAACTCTCCGGGTGGTTCACCGGTGCAATCACGGCTGATTTACCGTCGTATTCGTGATCTTGCCGAAGAAAAACACAAACGCGTTCTCGTCTTTGTTGAAGATGTTGCAGCCTCTGGTGGTTATATGATTGCCTGCGCAGGCGACGAGATTTTTGCAGATCCATCTTCAGTTGTCGGCTCTATCGGTGTGGTATCTTCTTCATTCGGTTTTCCCGAATTGCTCAAAAAAATCGGTGTCGAACGCCGCGTTTATACAGCCGGCAAGAACAAAGTCTCGCTTGATCCGTTCCAACCGGAAAAAAAGGCCGATGTCGATCATTTGAAAGCTTTGCAGCTCGAAATTCATGAAACTTTTATCAATCTCGTCAAGGAAAGTCGTGGTTCCAAACTTGTCGATGACCCTGATCTGTTTACCGGCATGTTCTGGACCGGCAAAAAAGGAAAGGAACTGGGGCTGGTTGATGAACTTTCCGATTTGCGTTCGCTCGTCAAACAACGTTATGGGCGTGATGCCAAGATGCGTCTTGTTTCGGCATCCAGAAGCTTGTTAGGGCGCAAAACTCCGGCAATTTCGGCGGGTTTTGTCTCTTCAACTGTCGATGGTCTTATTCAATCGGCAGAAGAACGGGCTTTGTGGCAGCGCTATGGACTTTAAAAAGACAAATTTTTGCAGGAAGATATAACAATAGTTGTTTCAAGACTTGATTTGCGCTCATTAATTATCAAATAATGATATGGGAGCTAAAGGTGAAAATGTTGAGATTAGTTATTTATGGTCTGATTTGTGCAGCTGCACTTTATGCCTATCGTGCTTTCAAACGCGAATCGCAACGTGTTGCTTTGCGTGTCAAACATGCAGAAGAAGAACGCCGTAACGGCGCGAATGGCACATTGGTCAAAGATCCGGAGACCGGTGAATACTACGTCGAGCGGGATTAAACGTGGCTTCCGGAGTTGCAGGTCGAGCAACAGTAGTAACGCCGATTAAAATCAATTTGGCGCTCCATGTGGTGGGGGAGCGCAATGACGGGTATCACCTTCTTGACAGTCTGGTTTGTTTCAGCTTTGAAGGTGATGTTCTCCATTATGAAGCTGCCGGAACAAACAGTTTTTCCATTATTGGACCGGAAGCGGGTGTGCTGTCAGTAGACACGAATAATCAAACGCATAATCTGGTTGTGCGGGCGCGTGATATTCTTATTAGAAATTTCCCTTCAAAGTCAAAATCCTGCCGGTTAAGCCTTGAAAAAAATCTGCCTGTTGCTTCCGGTATCGGGGGAGGTTCCGGCGATGCTGCCGGTGTGTTTGCGCTATTGAAACAGCAATGGCAAATCGAAGCTTCCGATGAAAAGCTTCTTGAACTCGGCTTGACATTGGGCGCTGATGTGCCGATGTGCTTATCGGCCTTTTTAAATCGTAAATCGCTTCGTGTTTCGGGTATCGGCGAAAAACTTCAACCGGTTGATTGTTGTAAAATTCCGATGGTGCTTGTCAATCACGGGCAGTCGATCTCGACAGCGGAAATTTTTAAACTTTTGGGTAACAGGAAAAGCACGGCACTTGATATTGATGTTGCAAACTTGTCCAATCCTGCTTCACTTGTGAATGAACTCAAAAAAACGCATAACGACCTTTATGAATGTGCACGCTCTCTAGCCCCCGAACTTGATGATGTTTTAGGGATACTTGATGGAAACGGTGCTCTTCTCTCTCGTATGTCAGGGTCAGGTGCAACTTGTTTCGGCATTTATGAAAATATCAAGAGAGCGAAAGAGGCGGCGAGAAAGATAAAATCACAAAAACCGGACTGGTTCGTTAAAGCCATCGAGACTGTCGGCAAAATAAAACCATAATCAGGAATAGAAATCATGAGTCATATTGATGAAAATGCAAAGATGGAATCGCTCAATATTGCGGTTTTGTCAGTGTCGGATACACGTAATTCTAGCGATGACCGGTCCGGAGATGTTCTTGAGGAACGTATCAAAACAGCAGGTCATAATTTGGCAAAACGCGATATCGTTCGCGACGAGATTCCTGAAATCCGTAAAAAGATCGTTGATTGGGCAGCCGATCCCGATGTTGAAATTATCATCACGACCGGTGGTACCGGATTTACCGGCCGCGATGTTACACCGGAAGCAATAGAACCACTGTTTGACAAGCGGATGGATGGATTTTCGGCTATGTTTCATAAAGTTTCCTATGAGACAATCGGCATGGTGACGATACAGTCACGCGCAACAGCAGGGCTAATCAATGGAACATTTGTTTTCTGCCTTCCCGGTTCAACAGGTGCCTGCAAGGATGCATGGGATAATATATTGAAAGGCGAGCTTGATAGCCGCCAACGTCCGCATAATCTGGTTATGCTCATGCCTCGTTTGACAGAACGTTAAGATAATCCCTTTGATCCAGTCAGTATTTTGCAATGATGGAATTGAAAATCTGAATTTTCATTTTTTGCATATAAAGTAAATAGAAGAATTTTATTAATTCTTCTATTTACATATGCAAACGCTAAAAAATATATATAAAACTATACGTTCAAAAATATGATAAAGAAGTTATTTTTATATTTCTTTAGATGGAAAACTTTATTCTAACCGGGAATTTTTTGGTTGGAAATAAACCTCAAATAAGGTAACGCAAAGTTCGTATTTGGTGAACTATTCCGCGAGACTCGGCAATGATTGAAAAAATGTCCAACATCATTACGAACAAAAAGTTTTTAGTGCTTTATTTTCTATTGGTGCCGATTGTCATTTTTTTAAGTGGTTTGGGAAAAACACGTGCTCCGCATGACATATATGCGGTCTCTTTTTCGGTCCCGTTTTCAGAAGTTTATCTCGGTTCATTTTACGATCATAACAATTTGAGCAAGCTGAGATTTGATAACGGAGTGTATGAAAAGTTTAGCGGTAAACTTATAGTCAAAAGGCAAAAAGACGAGCTTCGTCCGTCGTTAACATATCAACTTCAAGAGACAAAATCGTTCCAACTGTTTTTTTTACATCCTGACGATCAGGTTTGCATCGATAAAACCTGTAATACCGTTACAGAGAAGAAAACATTGGGCGTTGTTTCGGATGGTGAAAATGGTTCTATATCGAGCACAGTTGCAAGAATAGAATCATGGGAGATTCCGAATTTTGAGCCATTCTATATTCATTCTGTGCAGGCTAAAGATTTAGTTTTAGCAGATGCTTCAACAGGCGAAGCACGGGAACTATCGTTGTTTAACGATAAGAGATTTAGCGTTGATTTTTATAAAAATACGTCGGATTACTTATTTTCAAACCAGTTAATGCTTCTTGCTTCTTCTATAATATCATCTTTATTCATATATGGGGTGATATTTATTTTATTAAAGAAATATAATAAATTAAATTTATTTGATATTTTTATATTGATATTAATTTTAATTGAGTATTTAATTTTGTTTCCCGGAATATTTACCGATGACGTAGCTTTTAAAGAAATACTATTAGGTGAATTTTCTATACATTATTCATCGATTTTTATGATATATAATTATATATTGTATATGGTTAATATAAAATTACTACAGTTTCCGGTTGTTATTTGGACTGCTTTGACGTTTATAATTATAGCACACTCGATTAGGCAAAAAACAATTCAGTATATATTTTACTATTTAATAGTATTTGTGATTTTAGTTTGTCCTGTATTCTATGCGGTGACATTTGTTTCTCAAAGATATTTCGTTCCACCAATTTTAACGATATTATCTATCTATTTCTTTCTTAAATCGATGTTTGTAAAAGAAGGAGATAGAAAAAATGCTGTTATTTCTGTTGTTATTGTTACATTTGTCGTTCTGTTGAGAAAAGAATATATAATTATACCAATATTATATCTGTCTATATTATTATTTTATAGGAAGGTAATTACATTAAAAACAAAAAAGTGTTTTTTGCTTGGCGGGGTGTTTTTTATTCTGGGTATAGTAGTGGTGAACCACGTTGTTCCGGCTCTTTTCCATGTAGATGTGGCGTATGATAATCGTAGGCTGGAGATGATATCTCTCTTGGATATGGTCAGACCTTATGTCCCTTGTCCAGGCAGTGTGGCTGAACGCAAACCGACTAAAGCGTCTGTTTTGCTGGTTCATGCCATTGATCTTACAGGTAGTACGAAAGCTTATTGCGATAGTCCAACGAGCGAACGTTATTTTTGGGATTCGGTTAATGTTACCTGGATAAGTCCATCTAATCAAAAAAAAGCAACAAAAGAACTTAAAAAAGGATTTGTTCGCTCTTTCTTTGAGCAACCTATGCCTTCTCTTTCGAGATTCAAAGATCGTGCAACCGCTATTTTGAACAAAGACGTGGGGCAATTGAGTGATAAATATAAAAGTCGTACTCTAGGCGATCTCGGCCCTCACGCTGCGGTAGCGGATAACCATAATCTTATATTGGATAAGACCAACACTGTGGTGAGACCGATGGAACAATTCCTGATAAAATTAGCGAACATGTTGAATGCGGATATCAATTATTGGAACTGGTTGTCGGCCTTCATATTGTTGTTTGTGTATCCGGTTCTCTTTTGTCAGCTGAGAGCCGTTTTCATTCTGAATTTTGCAATTATAATTTTGGCGTGCGGTGCTATTTTCCTGTCTCCAACGGTTAATTGGACATATATCCTTATGGTTCCTGTCTGGGTCTTTTTTGCTATACCATTGGCTCTTATGGAAAAAGACTGGTTGAAGTCGCTTAAAGAAAAGAGAAAATCTATTGTTGCATAGACTTAATTCTCTCAGTCGGTCATTTTTGAGATTTGCCTTTATCTCCGGATGTGGGTGGCTTATTGATTTTTGTCTTATGTTGGCGATGGTCTTTTTATTCAGCCTTAATGTTGGCACGGCAAATTTCATATCGTCTTTTATCGCCGTGACTTTTGTCTGGTTTGTTGCTCTTAGAATAGTTTTTACAAAAAAATACAAAGGAAACAGCTTTTTTTTGGCTATGTATTGGGGGTGGCAATTTGTATCAATTCTGTTTTATTCGTATTTAATATCGCAGTTTGTAAATATCGCTTATTTTATTGAGTTGTCGAGGTTTCTTCACATCGGGTGGCAGGCGCTTGCAAAAGTCATTATCACGCCTTTTAATCTCATGACGAATTTTCTTTTTATGTTTTATCTCACCCGTTTTATGGAAAAGAAAGGTTTGATAATTGGAAAATAAGCCACGCATTCTCGTGTTCATTCCCGCTTATCGTTGTGCTCCTCAAATAGGACGGGTGTTATCGCAATTCGATGATGAAGTTCAAAAATGGGTGGACACGGTGATGGTTGTTGATAACCGATCACCTGATGATACACCAGACAAAGCTATTTCCTCAGGGCGAGACCAACTGGATCATTGTCGTTTTATCGTATGGGAAAATGCCGATAATTATGGACTCGGCGGGTCTCACAAAGTGGCGTTCCAATATGCCGTTCAACATGGTTATGATTATCTTGTCGTTTTGCATGGTGACGATCAGGCAGATATCAGAGATTTGCTACCATTTCTGAAGCAGGGAATACATTTGGAAAATGATTGTCTTCTCGGAGCCCGCTTTATGACGGATAGCAAGCTTGAAGGCTATTCGGCATTTCGCACATTCGGTAATCGTGTTTATAATTGGCTGTTTTCAGTGGTAGCATTCCATCGGATTTACGACTTGGGTTCCGGTCTGAATGTTTACCGGTTGGATAAATTTAAGGAATTCTATTATAAAAAATTTCCGGATGATTTGACTTTTAACTATGTAATGTTACTTGGCAGTTATAACAAAGGGCAGAAGGTGCGATTTTTCCCGATTACGTGGCGTGAAAGCGATCAGGTTTCCAATGTCCGGTTGTTTCGCCAGGCGTTCAAGGTTCTTCAGTTACTAGGAAAATATTTTTTTATGCGTGGGCGTTTTTTAAAGTCTGATATGCGAACAGTCAAGCACGCATCCTACACAGGAAAAATTGTATTCACCACGCAAAAAGATGAAGACAGGCAATGAGGTACATTCTATCTATTATAGTCTGTCTTTCGGGATTGGCAGCATTGATCTGGCTCTGGCATTTAAGTCCAATGATCAGACAGACAATCAGCCAAGCGGACATTTTAAAACCGCTTCTCATTATTTTTCTTTATTTATTGAGCCATGTATTGCGCATGGTTCGACTTGCCAACCTTACTTTAGACCAACGTAGAAAAATACCTGAACTTTTGTTGGCTCATACAATCGCATCTTTTCCGGCAGCCGTTATTCCTCTAAAATTAGGGGAGCTTTTTCGGATTGGAGCTTTTTACATTGTATTTGATGGACATCAGAAAGCACTGGCTATCTGGCTTATAGAAAGAATCGGCGATGTTTTGACGTTGATTTTATTTATTTCGCTGTTAGGGGCTGTCGGCGTTGAAATACCGCAAACTGTGCGTAACGTATTTATCGTGTTTTCCGCAGTCTCGATATTAGCACTTCTTGGACTATATTCCTTGTCTCATACTTTTGTTTTTCTTAACCGATATCTGGTGCTCACAAGCTCTTCAGATCGAGGATTACGTCTATTGAAGTTAAGCTACGTTTTTAAACAGTTCGAGTTAACGATACGCGATTGCTTAAAAGGTCGGATTGCCGCATTCTGGTTATCATCTGCACTCATCTGGATCTTTGAAATATTGGCTTATTCCTGTTTTATGTCACAAGTATCCGATCGTGATATGCTGTCTGACAGTTCATTTGCTTTCGGACTTTTTGGAAGTCTTAGCAATCAGGTTCATGGTGCCGGCCAAGGGTTCGGCTTTTTTCAATCTTTCTCATTGGCATGTCTTACATTATGCGGCACTATCATCTTTTTAATTTTTAAATTTTTGAAGCTTGGAAAGCAACCGCGATGACTGCAATGAAGAGTGATTTGGTGATTATTATCGACGATCGCGAATGGGTGCCCGAAGTTTTAAGAAATATCGTCGGCCATAGGCGATTTGGAGATATTACGCTACGTCGCCGCAAATTGTATCATACATTGGTCGACAGTTTGCCCATTTCCATGCGAGATAATGTCTTTCATTTAACCCAAAACGATGACTGCAAAGCGTTGCATGATTTGTTTTCTGCTTCGAAAACACGTATTTCAGCTTTTGTCATTTCAACCAGAGCAGCTTTTCAGGATAGTGGTGATCTTGAAAAACTTGTATTGCGGTTGCCTTATGCTTATGAAAATTTTACTGACAAGCGTTTTCAGCCACTTTTGGCCTATTTTTATGACATGCATGATCTCATTGTAATGTGGGATTTGTTTTCATGTTCGCCAATTACTCGTTGGGAAAAATTCTGGAACGATGAAGCCCAACTGGAAGTCAATCGTCCAATAGATTTGGCAAAAATTAGCGATTTTTTACAATATTCATCCGGCTCGACGGAAACCCGCCATTTCAACAGTGTGAAAATTGATTCTTTGTACTATACGAAGTCTTCTGAAGATCGAAATAAAATGAAGGCTGAATATTGCTTTTATCATTTGGCATCCGAGAGAATGAAGCCATGGTTTGTCGAAACATTCGATTTTAAAGAAGATAACGATCAAAGTTCTTACCGGATGATGCGTTATTATTTTGCTGATGCCGCGCTCCAGTGGATTCATAACGCATTTACAGAAGAAACTTTTTTGCCCTTTATTCAACGGATAATGGCTTTTCTATCCGACCGTCCGCAAAAAGCAGTTGATCGTGATGAGATGTTACAGACAACACGCGAGTTGTACGTAAACAAAGTTGAAAAAAGAATAAAACAATTTTTAGATAGTCATTTGGGGAAGAAGATCAATTTGCAATTGTCTGCATCTGATGCAGAATTCGAGATCAAACATTTACAGTCCCGCTATCTTGATATTTATAGAAGCTTGGAGAAAAAATTACTGCTGGATAGTCTCTGTTTTGGACATGGGGATCCCTGTTTTTCCAATATCCTGTATGACCAGACTCATCATTTTCTGAAGTTTATCGATCCGAAAGGGGCTGTGCGAGAGGAACAATTGTGGACGCATCCTTTCTATGACATTTGCAAGATCTCGCACAGTGTTCTTGGAAATTATGATTTCATCAATAATGATCTGTTCCAGGTATCTTTTGACGATAAAAATCGTTTGTGTCTTGATTTGAAGTGTCCTGATAATCAAAAATTGAAAAATATTTTTATAGAAGAAATAAAAAAACAAAAATTGGATATAAAGCTCATCCGTTTGTGTGAAGCTTCACTATTTCTGTCTATGTTACCGTTACATTTGGACCATCCGAATAAAGTCATGGCATTTATTTTAACGGCAAAAAAAATACTAGATGAGGTGCAGGGTGAACAGTGATACTCCTTTAATTGACGGAACATTGATTGTTGATGTTGATGGTACGCTTTGTGCGTTAAAGACGCCTGAACAATCCTATTCTGATGTCACGCCGAATTTGTCACTCATCGAAAAGCTTCGTCATTATCAGTCCAAGGGGTACAAAATTCTTCTTTTTACCTCCAGAAATATGAAGACTTATAAAGGCAATTTGGCAGAGATTAACAAATACACGGCTCCTGTCCTCCTCGAATGGCTTGATAAATGGAGCGTTCCTTATGATGAAATTTTATTCGGTAAGCCTTGGCCGCGCAAAAACGGTTTTTACATTGATGACCGCGCAATAAGACCAGATGAATTCTTGAAGTTGAGCGAAGAAGAAATTCATGCGCTACTTGGGGAGAAATAATTTGTCACGCACCATAGTTATTACAATGGCGGGCTTGGGAAGTCGTTTTCGCAAAGCAGGGTATGAAGTCCCGAAATACGAGATTGAGGCGCACGGAAGATTACTCTTTGATTGGTCGTTATTGTCGCTTAAAAATTTTTTTAAAGACAGTCGGGTTGTCTATGTATGCCTTAAAGAAAATAATTCGTCCGATTTCTTGATAAAAAAGAGTGAGGCGCTTGGGCTTAACGACATTCGCATTGTTGAAATCGATAAGTTGACAGACGGGCAGGCAACAAGCGCGATATTGTCTTCTGAACATTGGTTACCAAATTCAGAATTGTTGATTTATAACATTGATACCTATGTCGAACCCGATGTCTTGACACCTCAGTCCATTAGAAAAAATTCTGACGGATGGGTTCCATGTTTTCGGGCAAATGGAGACCATTGGAGCTTCCTTTTGCCCGATCAGCAAGGATGGGCAGAAAAACTTGTAGAGAAGAAACGCATATCCGATTACGCAACTATCGGGCTTTATTGGTTTAAGTCGGGCGAAGATTATATAGCTGCATATAACCGGTATTTTTCTCATGCCGATAATCTTGTTCAAGGTGAACGGTATATTGCACCACTCTATAACACTCTTATTGAAAACAGGATGAAAGTGTCATTTTCAGATATTCCGATTAACAAAGTTCATGCTCTTGGAACTCCGGATGAATTGAATGCATTTTTAGCCGATTTTAAGCCGGAATGGGATCCTGCATATAGTTTGAAAAACAACGATGACGAACTCCGGATTGATCCCACAGTGAAAAAATAATGTATTCAGGTGAGAATTCTCAGGCACACACACTATTTGCGGCTGTCAAAGTGAACTTCTTTATCAGACTCAAAGCGTTGCTAGATAAAATGATTCTCTATTGAAAATTAAGAAAATTAAAGAGATCAGAAACCGGAATTGCAATGTTTGGATTTGCAATAAAAGCAAGTTAGCCAACACTTATTGCGTCGCTTCAGATCATGAAATGGTGGAGGCGGGTACAACACCCGGATGATTACAGACTAATTTCCTGATAGCTCGGCAAAAATTCCATGTGAAAAGGAACCGCCGACATCCTCTCATGGGGCAGTTCCGAAGTTCGATAGTCCGGTTGCTGAATACCTCTCCCGAAGGTCAGGTAGCTTCATCAACGACCGACCGGTTAAATCCATGAAACAGGAAGAGGGCTATGTGCTTTGCGATTTTTAAATCATGAAAAATTTATTTGCCGTGTCTTGGCAAAATAGTTTCAAATGATTCGGGTCAGCTTATCTCTCATCACCATGTGTCCAAAAACAGCGTGATAAAATTTCATTTGATTGATGAAAACACGTCAATTCGCTCGAAGTCGGATAAAAGCAGTGAGGTGAACTTATCAATTTGACGGTGATCCGGTCATTTCCAAACTTCGGCTGTAGGTAAGCAGCTCAATTTCAGGAGCAACTATATTTTGAGTCTGAAAACAATATATTCCAGTTCAAAAAGTCAATTTCCATTTCCGTTGTAGAAAAGCACCTCTGTTGTCTGTTGTGCTTTCTCCATGAATTCGTAGAGAACACACGGTGTTTCAACAAATTGCGTTGCGGTCTGAAATTATTGGCTGGAATCCAAGATCTGTATAGGCAGGGTGACGGGATTAAGCTTTCGCAAATATTTATGTAGTGGAGTTTGATTATTATAAATCGAAGCAATCTGATTTTTTGTAATGAGAAGCCCGCCTTCAAGTTGGCGATTTAACCCCAAAAATCGGCGTAATTTCGTAACCTTTTTCGTTCCAATTAATCGGAACTGGGCGGGTCTTGTTTCATTTTCAATATAACGACTTAAAATTTCCCGCCATTGGTCGAGTAACCGTGCACCCGGTACCAGAAAAAGCAACCATTTGCTTTTTGCCGACGTGATCGCAGTGCCTAAATCGCTGCGGGAGAGATAACGGCAGCCGGTATCATCGGCAACTGTCTTCAAGACATTGCTGTGATTTTCCGACCACAAAATAACCTCGCTAACAAGACCGAACACGCTGCCCGATACAAGCATTGCAAGGGTATCGGCCAAGGGATCTATGTCTTCATTTGCGTGAATAATAACACTAACCATAATCTTTCAATTAAATCATTATTTTGTCAAAAGCACGATAATTTATGTTCTTGTTTTGTTCGTATCACCATGGTAGATCGAAAGGATGGGAAAAGCACAAATCGATCAACATCTGGTAAAAGTCATCACCGAGGCCGACCGGCTGGCATTTGACGCAATGTCGGCCGCTGGCGGGAGTGCTTTTCTCGATCAATCCATGATAAGATTGGAAGACAAAAAAACCAGGGGAAGGGGAGCGGCGCTCAATCCTGCCGGAAGGTTCGAGAAACAGTCATGCGAACGTTTTTATGACGGTTGGGATATGGATGAACAGCTTTCTCCGCTTCAAACATCTGTAGAAACCGAAAAAGCCCGTACGATTATTACCCGCAATGTTTCCCCCGATATTTTCTTTGATCGTTCTATCAATCCTTATCGCGGGTGCGAACATGGTTGTATTTATTGTTTTGCGCGCCCGACTCATTCTTATATGGGACTGTCGGCAGGGATTGATTTTGAAACAAAATTATTTGCCAAACCCGACGCGGCAAAACTTCTGGAACGGGAATTGTCAAAACCCGATTATAAAGTCCGGCCAATAGCTATCGGAACCAATACAGACCCCTACCAGCCAATTGAAAAAAACTGGCAGATTATGCGGCAAATTCTTGAAGTATTGGATAAATGCAACCATCCGGTTTGTATCACAACAAAATCGGCACTAATTGTAAGGGATTGCGATATTCTTGAAAGAATGGCTGAGCGAAAGCTTGTCCGCGTGGCTTTATCCATAACAACATTGGACAGAAAGCTTGCCCGCCTCATGGAACCACGCGCCGCAACGCCGGAGCGGCGTTTATGGGCAATCAAAGAATTGACAAAAAAGGGCGTGCCCGTGAGCGTTATGATGGCGCCGGTTATTCCGGGATTGAATGACCATGAAATAGAAAACATATTGACCAAGGCAAAAGATGCCGGTGCGATTGACGCGGGGTATGTCATGCTCAGACTACCTTATGAAGTTGCTCCGCTCTTTAAAGACTGGCTGTTGCGTGAATATCCCGACCGTTACAGGCGGGTTATGCAGCTTCTGCGTGATATGCGTGGTGGCAAGGATTATGATGCGGATTGGAAAACACGCATGTCCGGCGAGGGGCCGTTTGCAAAACTCGTTGCCGACCGTTTTCGCTTGGCGCGGCAAAGATCGGGCTTGCATGAACGCCATCCAAAGCTTGAGACCGGATATTTCAAGCCACCGCTGAAAGTCGCCAAACAATTATCTTTTCTTTTGACGAAAAAGATTGATTAAGGATTTATTTCCCGCAATTCATACGAATGGCCGGACTTGTCCGAAATCTCCTGTAATGCAATTGGATTGTCCATGTCTCACAAAAATGATCTGCCGCTATTTCAAGATATTCCTTTAATGCCCGATTACGCGATCGAGGAAAGTCTTATTGCAAAAGGCTATCAGAACATTGCCGGAGTGGATGAAGTCGGGCGGGGACCTCTGGCCGGTCCAGTGGTGACGGCTGCGGTTATTCTTGACCGGAATAACATACCTGACGGCTTAAATGATTCCAAAAAGCTTTCGGCAAAGAAACGCGAAGCACTTTATGACGGGATTTTGCGTTCGGCAGTAGCCGTGTCAATTTGTAGCCTGTCGGCAACGGAAATTGATCGTACCGATATCAGAAAAGCCGCACTTGAGGCCATGAGAAGAGCGGTGTGCAGTCTTTCTGTCAATGCAGATTATGTTCTGGTTGACGGGCGCGATATTCCCCCGAAACTTGCTTATCCCGCTCAGGCACTGATAAAAGGTGACGGGCGGTCCCAATCTATTGCGGCGGCATCCATTATAGCAAAAGTCACGCGTGACCGGTTAATGGAAAAAGTGGGAGAAGTTTATCCCGCTTACGGTTTTGAAAAACATGCCGGATATGCAACGGCGTTTCACCGAGCCGCGATAGAACATGAAGGGCCGGTCAAAAAATTGCACCGTTTCAGTTTTGCCCCGATCAAGGGCGCGTTCTAGAGGATTGATATAATGATTATTCTTGCCTCGTCAAAAGACGCCGTTTCAAAAGCTGTTTCCTATCTTGATAAAGGGGAGCTTGTGGCGCTACCGACCGAGACGGTCTACGGGCTTGCAGCGGATGCTACAAATGGCAAAGCGGTTGCCAATATATTCAAAACCAAAGGACGCCCCCAATTCAATCCGTTGATTGCCCATGTCAGCGGTGTGGATATGGCGGAAGACATTGTCGAAATTGACGCAATTTCACAAAAGCTTATGGACACTTTCTGGCCAGGACCGTTAACATTGGTTTTGCCGCTGAAAAATCCGACACCGATAGACCCGCTTACCAGCGCGGGTTTGAAAACTTTGGCGGTTCGCAATCCTGTCGGGATATTCGCGACAATAGTAAAAGAACTCGGCCGGCCGGTTGCAGCACCGAGCGCAAATATATCCGGCCGTTTGAGCAGTACAACTGCGCAGGATGTTGCCGACATGTTCGGAGAAAAAGTGCCGCTTATTATCGATGGCGGCGCAACGCGTGTCGGCGTTGAATCGACAATTATCAAGGTAATGGAAGGACGCATCCTGCTGCTTCGTCCGGGTGGTCTTGCGACCGGAGAAATCGAGAAAGTAACAGGACTGAAGCTTGAACGTGTAGACCAGCGAGCAGCCATCGAAGCACCGGGCATGTTGAAATCCCATTATGCACCCAATGCATTTGTGAGACTTGACGCCAAAGACGTCAAAAACGGGGAAGCGCTTTTAGCCTTTGGAAAACAACAAACCGTAAATGCTGCACATGCTGTTGCAACGCTCAATTTAAGCGAGAGAGGGAATCTTGAAGAGGCGGCGAGCAACCTGTTTCATTATCTGAAGGAACTTGATAGAAAAGATGTTGAATGTATAGCTGTCGAGCCGATACCCTTTACCGGCTTGGGCGAGGCTATCAATGACCGGCTTCAACGTGCAGCCGCACCGAGGAAATAGAAATGATGGACAAAAAGCTGATTGAACGGTTTATAAAAATTGTCGGAGTCAATCACGCTTTGGTGGATCAGGATGTGATTTCATCCTATCTTGTCGAACAACGCGGTCTTTATCACGGGCGCACACCGCTTGTTTTGCGCCCTTCCTCGCCACAAGAAGTTTCGGAAATTATGAAACTTGCGAGCGAAAGCGGAACCCCCATTGTTCCACAAGGAGGGAATACCGGTCTTGTCGGGGCGCAACAACCGGACGAAAGTGCTAACGAGATTATTGTTTCTATGGAGCGTTTGAACAGAATCCGCTCGATTGATGTCGAAGGTAATCTGGCTTTGGTGGAAGCGGGAGTGGTTCTTCAGACATTACAGGAAAAGGTTGACGAGAAGGGGCGCTTTTTTCCTTTATCACTTGGTTCGGAAGGGACTTGCCAGATCGGGGGCAATCTTTCATCCAATGCCGGTGGTACGGGTGTTCTTGCTTATGGCAATACGCGCGAACTCTGTCTGGGTCTTGAAGTTGTTCTGCCGGACGGGCGCATTCTCGACGATTTGCGCTATGTGAAGAAGGATAATAGCGGCTATGATCTGAAAGACCTGTTTATCGGCGCTGAAGGAACGCTTGGTATTATCACCGCTGCCGTTATGAAGCTTTTTCCAAAACCGCAAGGAAAAGCGGTTGCCTATGCGGGCATGAAAAGTCCGGAAAAAGCGTTAGAACTTCTGCTTCTTGCCCAGAAAAAAGCCGGTTCCATGCTTACCGGTTTTGAACTTATGGCAAAGGTCGGAATGGAAATGTCTTTGCGCTATGTCAAAGGCGCTCATGCTCCAATTGCGCATGAAAGTGAATGGTATGTACTGCTTGATCTTTCTTCTTCCCATAGTGACGGTGAGGCGAGCAACACGATAGAAGATATTCTGGCAGATGCACTCCAACAGGGGATTATAGAAGATGCCTCCATTGCCCGTTCGGTGAGCCAGCAGAAGGAATTCTGGCGGCTTCGCGAAGATATGTCACCGGCGCAGAAATTGGAGGGCGGTTCGATCAAACATGATATTTCTGTTCCTATCGCCTCGATTCCTGATTTTATCAGTGATGCGGCGAAAATCATTGAAGCCATCTCGCCGGGTGCCCGCATTGTCTGCTTTGGTCATATGGGCGATGGTAACCTGCATTATAATGTGTCGCAACCGGTTGGTGCCGACAAACAAGCCTATCTTTCCCTTTGGGGGGAAATGAATCACCGTATCCATACACTGGTTATGAGTTATAATGGTTCATTTTCGGCCGAACACGGGATCGGGCAATTGAAACGCAAAGAACTTGTTGCCTTCAAATCTCCGGTAGCACTTTCTCTCATGCGTTCGATCAAACAGCTATTCGACCCGAAAAACATCATGAATCCGGGCAAAATGCTATAAGTTTTGGTGAATAATAATTTAAAGCGCTGTTTGTAATTCGATAACCAAAAAACAAACCAATAATTTTTTAACCTAACCTTTTAACAAACCTATTAACAAAGCTCGCTAAGGTGTTCCCGATTGAATTGAAGAGGATATTGGGGACAAATATATGGCCACTCAATGGGCTAATCGGGCAAAAGCAGGGCTTGAACTGAGACTGGATCCCTGCCATCTGCCACAATATGTTTCTTTCGATGTTCAGGATAAGACCATTGTCTGTTCACTGAACGAGCGTGGAGCAGCGTTAAAAATCGAAGATGAAAACGGTGCTTCACGTGTGTCGCGTCTGGTACTTGCCCATCAATTCAAAGGTGTTGCTGCGCGCGCTGTTGTGACTTCTTCAGGGCAAAAAGCGGTTTCTCTGGAGTTGTTACACCGAAATCATGATATATGCATTCCGCTTCTTGTTTCGCGCGATCTTGATGATGTGCTTCTCGATTGGCGACTTTGGGCAGATACCTATGATTTGCCGATGCTTCTTCTCAATGATGATGGTTCGGTTATTCCTGTCAAAGATCGCTCGCCGCTTGAACATTTTTTTGGTAAACACCCGCACCAACACGCAAAAAAGAACTTTTCATTGAGGTGTCGGGGATGCTCTCTGGGCATAAGACTGGTTATCAACAATCAGGTTATGCTTGGATAACGCAATTAAACCACATCCGGAAACGGTCACACTTTTCGCTGCAAGCCTGTCTTTGGTGGAACGGATCATGAAAAGCTTGTAATTTCGATCAAATCGCATTTCTTTAAAGACGACAATGATCCGATAATTTTGAAGGATAATGGTGTTCGGTTTCGGCAATAGAAAATAAAAGTTGCGGAAATTTTCGTTTATTTTTTTGCCATTTGACAGTGAACCGGTGTTAAGCTTACCAGCGGTTTTAAACCGGAGGACCGAATGACGCGGCAAATTATTTTTATACTTGAAAAGCAGGATGCGATTGAAGCGCTTACAGCCTATTATCGCGATCATGCCCTATCAAAACGGACATTTACCAGTCTTTTTCTCCTATGGATAACGGCGGTTGCTGTCATGTCGGCGGTTCTTGTGGTGATTGATGGTGCCGATTGGTATCAGAACTGGGGGCATTCGCTCTATAGAATTTCAGCCATTTATGCCGCGATTATCATTGCAATCTGGGCACTGAATTATTTTGTTCTCATCCCCCACCATGTCAAACAACTGGTCAAAAATGACAAACAGATCGGGCTTGAACAAACCTGGGTTTGGGATGACCATGCAGTGGCAATAAAAAGCTCCTATATCCGCGGGACATATCCTTTCCGCCTGTTTTCCGGTTGGCGGGAATATCCGACATTCATCGCATTATATATATCGCCCAAAAAATTCAATGTATTGCCCAAAGCACCGATAAACGAAGAACAGTTGGAAGATTTGCGCAGCATTTTCAAACGCGAAATAGCGGCTGAAGAAAAATAGAATAAGCGACTTTTGATAAATTCACTTTGAAACCGGATCAGAAGAGCCCGCCACGTTGTAAATAAAACGATTTTGTTAAACCCGACCGGTAAAATGAATACCCGTCCTATAAAACCGTCGAAAGTGAAGCTGTCTTTTTTGAAAATGCTTCACATTATCCGACACACCCTTTAATGCCCGATTTCCTTGATGACTTTTACCGGACAGGCAACGAATGATGCACTGTTTGCAACATCCTGTTTTATAGTCATTCTGATTTCATTATCCAGTATCAGGAAATTATAACGCACGAAACGGAATGACAGCCCGCTTATATCAAACGATGTTTTTTCCGGATATTCGGCGTTTTACCCGATCAATCGGTTTTTAGCTGCTTCTTCCCGCTCGATTGCGCGCCAGCCTATATCATGGCGATAAAATCCCTCCGGCCAATCAATCAATTTTATCGCTTGATAGGCTTTTTGCTGCGCCTCTTTTACAGTTTTACCGGTTGCTGTGACATTCAAAACCCTGCCGCCATTGGCTATGATCTTTCCGTCTTTCAATGCCGTACCGGCGTGGAAAACTTTCACGTCAGGAAGTTTATCCGCTTTTTCTATGCCGGAAATAATACTGCCACGTTGAGGAGCTTCCGGATAACCTTTTGCGGCCATAACAACAGTCAAAGCTTTGTCGGTTTTCCAGTTGAGTTCGACATTTTCGAGATTACCCTTTGCGAGGGAATAGAGAACCGGTAGAAGATCGCTTTTTAACCGCATCATCAGAACCTGACATTCAGGGTCACCGAAGCGGACGTTGAATTCGATAAGTTCGGGGCCTTTTTTTGTAATCATCAATCCGACAAACAGAACGCCGCTGAATGGACAACCAAGATCGGCCATGCCACGAATGGTAGGCTCGACGATTTCATTCATAACGCGCTTGGTCATATCTTCGGTCATAACGGGTGCCGGTGAATAAGCACCCATGCCACCGGTATTGGCTCCCTTGTCACCATCACTCACGCGTTTATGGTCTTGTGCAGAACCAAAAGGAATGGCCGTTTTCCCGTCACAAAGGCAAAAGAAACTCGCTTCCTCGCCATCAAGAAATTCTTCCACAACAATTTCAACCCCCGCTTTACCGAAGGCTCCGGCAAAACAGGCGTCAACCGCTTCAAGAGCTTCCTTTATTGTCGTGGCGACTGTTACACCTTTACCGGCAGCCAAACCATCGGCTTTGATAACGATCGGCGCGCCTTTTTTTTCGATATAACTTTTAGCGTCGTTTGCATTTTTAAAACGTTGGTAAGCGCCGGTTGGAATATTATATTTGGCGCATAAATCTTTGGTAAATCCTTTTGATCCTTCAAGCCGTGCAGCGAGTTTACTTGGCCCGACAACAAGAATCCCGGCATTACGAAGGGAATCTGCAAGCCCATCGACAAGAGGTGCTTCCGGACCGATGACAACGAGTTGAATGGCATTGTTCTTGCAAAATTCGCCAACCACCTTATGGTTTTTTACATCAAGTTCGATATTGTCGGCCAATTCGAGTGTTCCGGGATTTCCGGGTGCACAAAAGAGCTTGCCAAGAAGGGGAGAAGACGAAATTTTATATGCCAATGCATGTTCGCGTCCGCCTGAACCAATGAGAAGAACGTTCATTGCTTGCTCCTGCTGAAGAAGATGTTAAAACCGTTGCTCTTGTCATAGAAACGAAATGCTTTAGCTTCAAGGTAAAAGGTGTGCTGTTATAAATGGTAAACAACAAAAATATGACTTCCGCGAGCTTGAGCAATGGCGAAACAGTCCAAAAGGAAGGTGTGAGAGGGCGTGTCTTCGATGCGCCATCCGGTCATTGGGTCTATCACTTTTTACCGCGTTCCCTTTGGCCTTATGCCCAATTGGCACGTTGGGACAGACCTATTGGTTGGAAGCTTCTGATGTGGCCGTGTTTCTGGTCATTGATCCTTGCCATGGATGCGCCGGTTTTTGCCGCACAACCGCATCCATATGCGTTTATTCTGGCAATATGGTATCTTTTTCTTTTCTTTATTGGTGCGGTTGCCATGCGGGGCGCCGGTTGCACATGGAACGATCTCGTTGACCAGAAAATTGATAACAAAGTCGAACGGACACGGTCGCGGCCTTTGCCATCCGGTCAGGTCAGCCGGCTTCAGGCGAAAATTTTTATGGGGCTGCAATGCCTCGTCGGGCTTCTCGTACTGGTACAATTCAATCTGTTCAGCATTATTTTAGGTATTTCATCGCTTGTTGTTGTGGCGATTTACCCGTTTATGAAACGTGTCACAGACTGGCCTCAGTTTTTCTTGGGCCTTGCCTTCAATTGGGGGGCATTGATGGGGTGGGCGACAATTTTCGGCCGTCTTGATTTTGCACCTCTGTGCCTCTATTGCGGTTCGGTTTTGTGGACCATCGGATATGACACCATCTATGCCCATCAGGATAAGGAAGATGATGCAATTGTCGGGGTTCGTTCCACGGCAAGGCTCTTTGGTGAAAATACCAAACCTGCTCTTATCGTCCTTTATAGCGGTTTTATAGTGTTGAGCCTCGGTGCGTTTATTCTGGCCGGTGTTCCAACTTTAGCCTATCTTGGCATCGCCCTTGCAGCCATTCACATGTTTTACCAGATTATCACAATCGACATTGACAATAATAGCGAGTGTCTGAGGTTGTTCAAATCCAATTCCATTGTCGGCTGGCTGATATTCCTTGGTCTGGTGTCAGGCTATTTCGCACGCTAATTTTGTGACAATCAAGCCAATCCGGTCAATCAATCAGATGTATCAATCCGGCTCTGTAATCTAATCAAAGCCGGACAAAGTCGTTTATTGGAAAGCGTGCCATTCGTGGCTGAAATGCTTACGGGTATAAACGGTGTTTTTCCCACGATTTCACATCGGGTGAAGGACGGGAAAAAACCACACGGTCATGAAGCCTGAACTGCCTGTCATGCCAGAATTCTATTGAAAGCGGCTTGATTCTGAAACCCGACCAGTAAGGCGGGCGGGGAATGTTGCCGATCGCATATTTGGCCGTATATTCTGCAACTGCTTTTTCCAAAGCAAAGCGGCTTTCAAGCGGTCGGGATTGTTTGGATGCCCATGCACCGATGCGGCTTCCTCTTGCGCGGGATTGATAATAGGTATCAGCTTCTTCATCGCTGACTTTTTCAACCAGTCCACGTACTCTCACTTGCCTGCGCAATGATTTCCAATGAAAGCATAAAGCGGCCTTCATGGTAGCAAGTATTTCGCGGCCCTTATTGCTTTCATAATTGGTATAGAACACAAAACCATCCGTGTTGACAGCCTTCAAAAGCACCATACGCACATCCGGAAGCCCCGTCGGATCCACCGTTGCAAGAGCCATGGCATTGGGGTCATTAACCTCGCTTTTTTCCGCGTCATCCATCCATGTTTTGAACAGTGCGAAAGGTTCATGAGCCTCGACAAAGTCACCAGTTTTTAACGTTTTATCTGTCATAATGCATCCGAATTATGTGTTTTGCGTATCATAAAGTGTTGTCAAACTACATGGCCGACACAGAAAAAAGTGAGCTATGGAAGCTTTTTTTAATTTGAAAAGCCGGCTTTGTCGTTTTGTCATTTTTGTCACGATCATGTGGCCAATGCAAGGCTGTATCATATCGGGTGACAAACTTGATAATATGGGTTCGGCGCTCTCGTCGCGAGAAAACAATGTTGATACATCGTTTGTCACCGGTTCGGTCAATTCTCAAGCCACATTGCCGGGCGATCCTATCGTCCAGTCCGACGAACTTGTTATTCGCGACGAAATCAGAACAATCGGAAATCTTGACACTGCCCCCGAAGAATTGAAATGGGATAACAGCATTACCGGTAGCGAGGGGACAATCAGCGCGATTGTCGAAAACACCGATAAGGGACGCAAATGCCGCCGGTTCAAAACAACCCGTTCAGCCTATGATGGCGAGAACCTCTATCACGGGCAAGTCTGCGAAATAGCACCCGAAGTCTGGACAATGACCGCCTTTGATATGGTGCATTGAAGTTCGTAATCGGGGCAATCAAAAACGCTTTAAAAAAACATTTAATGATCTGGTATTTTTGCTATTTGATAGGCATATAGAGAATGAGATATTTTCCACCTTCAGGGTGGAGTAGTTTTTATAAAGCCGTTTTGGGTAAAGCCCATTTTCGGCTGGAAAGAGGATAAATATGCGTGATCCCTATACGGTTCTGGGTGTGGCGCGCACTGCCAAACCGCAAGAGATTAAGTCTGCATTCAGAAAACTGGCTAAACAATATCATCCTGATCTTCATAAGGATGATAAAAGTGCTCAGGATAAATTTGCCGAAATCAATCAGGCCTATGAAATTCTAGGAGACAAGGAAAAGAAAGAAAAGTTTGACCGTGGCGAGATTGATGCCGAAGGCAAGCCGGTCTTTCAGGGGTTTGCCGGTGGCGGGCAAGGTTTTGGCGGCGCTCAAGGATTTGGCAGTCGCAGCAGCCCGTTCGGCAATGGCTCCAGTCATTTCGAGTTTCGTTCGGGCGGCGGAAATAGCGGCTTTGACGCGGGTGATATTTTTCGCGATCTCTTTGGTGCAGGAAATGGCGCGAACAGGGGCGGCGGTTTTTCGGGCTTTGGCAGTCGCAGCCGTGCCCAAGCTCCCAGACAAGGAGCCGACATTCATGCAAGTCTCGATGTAACATTGGAGCAGCTTGTCGGTGCCGATAAAGTCGAAGCCATTTTCCCGAATGGCAAGAAACTTAAAATCAAACTTCCCGATTATGTCGAGGATGGTCAGACAATCCGGTTGAAAGGGCAGGGTGAAACGACACCTTACGGTCGGCCGGGTGACGCTTTGGTGACGATCCACATCAGAAAGCATCCCCATATCCATGTCGAGGGAAGAGCACTTCATCTCGATTTGCCAGTCTCTCTTAAAGATGCTGTTCTGGGTGCCAAGATTCCGGTTGATACGCTTGACGGGCGCATTATGTTGACGATACCAGCATGGTCGAGTTCGGATAAAGTCTTGCGCTTGAAAGGACGGGGGCTACCTCTCAAAACGGGTGGTCGGGACGATCTTTATGTTCATGTCCGCATTATGCTTCCGGAAGGTGGCGATGCGGGACTTGAACAATTCATGAAAATGCAAGCTTGAAAATTAACGGTTGGAGCGATCACAACAACGCTGCAATAAAAGCGGGAATGAGGATTGTCATGAAGATAAATTTGGTTCTCGCTTTTTTGCTTTCACATCTGTTTTGCCAGCCTGCATTATCTGAAAACTTCACGAAAGGCGATATCACTGTTGAAAGCCCGTGGGTACAAAAATCCGATACTGGAGAAAATCGTGCAGAAGGATTTGCCCTTATCCATAATGGCGGTTTCAATGAAGATCGCTTGTTATCAATCAGCGCGGATATTTCCGATCACGTGGTGATTCACGAAACCATCAAACAATATGGCAAGGTCAAGATGCAAAAGGTTGTAGAACCTCTTGCAATCGAGCCGAACGGTTATCTTGAATTCAAACCCGGTGATTATCATTTCATGTTTTTCAACTGTCGTGATGAATTACGCGAAGGTGAAATGATTCCCGCTGTTTTGCATTTTGAAAAAAATGGAGATGTAAAAGTCAATTTCACCATCGAAACACCCGACGATGTTCCCGATAATCCTTGACGGGAAAGTCGGCTGTTCTTTTAAAACCGATAACCAGCGCAATCGAAACTCTTGTCACCAGCGCCTCCGAAATCCGGCCTTATTGTAAGGGGGTTAATGTCGGGCAAATGGTCTTTTTCGTCCTATGATAAATTATTATAGACATTTTATCGGCAATCAGGGGGCACGATAGGCAACAATTTTCTGATTTTTCCGATTAAAGGCAAGCAGGCAAAATAAAACGGAATTGTCTGTTTTTTTAACTCTGATACCGTTCGGGTTGCAGGTTTGATTGTTAAGGGGGGCGCTTGTTTCCTGTCTGTTTTACAATCTTTATTGCAGCGTTATCTTGGCGGCAAAAAAATCAGTTAAAAGGGAGCCGCAAGTTAGCTGCCATTGTCGGGGGCTTTACCGGTTAAAACTTGAAACCGGTTGGCATTTTTAACAATTTTTTGTGTTTACGTTGCATAATTATGGGTTTCCACGAACAAATTGCACCAATTACTTGAAGAAATGCGTGAGCTATGTCATAGGGCAAAAAGCGAAAACTGATATCAAGCAATTATGAGGCAATACCAATGGGTGACAGTAACGGTTTGTTGCGTGGCAAGCGCGGTTTAATTCTTGGGCTTGCAAATAATCATTCAATTGCATGGGGTATCGCAAAAGCTGCACACAATGCCGGTGCCGAACTTGCTTTTACCTATCAGGGGGAAGCACTTAAAAAACGTGTGGTACCGTTAGCAGAAGAGGTCGGGGGATTTGTTTGTGGCCATTGTGATGTAACGGATGCAGCGTCAATTGATGCAGCATTCGATGCGGTAAAACAGAAATGGGGGAAAATCGACTTTCTCGTTCATGCAATCGGTTTTTCCGACAAGGATGAGCTGACAGGACGTTATGTTGATACGACGGAAAGAAATTTCAACATGACGATGAATATTTCTGTCTATTCCCTTACAGCAGTGACCCAAAGGGCAGAAAAATTGATGCCTGATGGTGGTTCCATTCTGACTTTGACTTACTATGGTTCGGAAAAAGTCATGCCGAATTATAATGTTATGGGGGTTGCCAAAGCCGCACTTGAAGCGAGTGTAAAATATCTTGCTGTCGACCTTGGGCCTAAAAAAATTCGTGTCAATGCTTTATCGGCCGGTCCGATCAAAACATTGGCTGCGTCAGGTATCGGTGACTTCCGGTATATACTCAAATGGAATGAATACAATGCGCCCCTTCGTCGGACAGTTACGATTGACGAGGTTGGCGATTCCGCACTTTATCTTGTTTCGGATTTGTCCCGTTCGGTAACCGGCGAAGTTCACCACGTCGACGCCGGATATCATGTCATTGGTATGAAAGCAGTCGATGCACCGGATATTTCTGTTGTAAAGGATTGAGAAAGTGTCCAAGCGTCCACTTATTTATTTTTCCCGTCATGGTCAGACAGACTGGAACATTACCAAACGCATTCAGGGGCAGATTGATCGGGATATTACCGAATATGGTCGCCAGCAGGCTGCACGTAATGGCCGGTTGTTGAAAGAGCTGTTGGGGGAAGCTGAAGGCTTTGATTTTGTTGCCAGTCCGCTGCGGCGCACCCGTGAAACTATGGAAATCATCCGTGGTGAAATGGGGCTTGATATTCGCGGCTATCGCACGGATCCGCAGTTGATGGAAATGCATTTCGGTGATTGGCAAGGCACAACCGAGGATGACATAGCAAAAGTTCATCCCGAATTGATTGCCGCACGTGTAGCCGACAAGTGGAATTTCTTACCCCCTGGCGAAAAGGCGGAAAGCTATGCCATGCTTGCCAGACGTGTCAAGGATTGGGTCGAAAAGGTTCAAGGTAATACGGTTTGTGTGACCCATGGCGGGTGTCTGCGTTCAATCATGCATATTTATGGCGGATTGAGCGAAGCGGAAGCTGCCAATTTTATGGTCGATCAGGATCGTATTTTACGTTTTGACGAACACGGGTTGGAATGGCTTTAAGTTATTGCCCGACCTTGCGGTAAAACCATTATACGCACACCGGATTCGACAGAAAGAAACGGTGTGCAACCGCAGGATTTATATGAAACTTCGGCGTCATGTGTGCAACTGCGGTGTTAGGTGGGCAACTGCACGATTTTGCGTGTTTTATTGAATAAAATAAAAGCCGGTCGGGAACGATTATCAACCTTCCTGCGGTTCAATATCGGTGACGTAACGGTTGTTACCTTCTGTGTCATAAAACACAATGACTTTCATACCTTCATTGAGCACGGAATAATCGAATTCACCTGGTAAACTATATGTTTTTCCATTATCAAGCTCGATCGTATTATTGTCCTGGTCGATAACTGTTATCGTTCCCTTGACATCATCAGCAAAGGCTAACGCTGGAAAAAGAAACGTTGCTAGTATACCCGCAAAAACCAGTTTTCTCATAATAGACCTTTCAAAATTATAGGATTTCAATTCCAAATCAGCCTGATTAATGTCAACCGATTGTGTCGAAACCATAGCCATAGGTCAATCAAAAATCGAGTATATGAAATAATACGGCAATTTTGTCGAAGAATTGCTATTCCGGCCTCATTATAAAACAAGGTCAAATCGGAATTGGCAGGAATTGTGGAAAAATTTCCAATTATCGAGCAAAATTGTTCTTATCCCGCTTTGCTAATGTTTGACCGGAAGCAAAAAGGTTAATAGAACAAACAAGGTTGCAAAGTTGGATTGGCGTTTTCATGTCATATAATACATTCGGTGAATTGTTCCGCGTCACAACATGGGGCGAAAGCCATGGACCGGCTCTCGGTTGTGTCATCGACGGTTGCCCTCCGGGGATTAAATTCTCGGTTTCCGAAGTCCAAAGCTATCTTGATAAACGCAAGCCCGGACAATCGCGCTACACAACACAGCGTCGCGAGGCCGATCAGGTCAAAGTTTTATCGGGCGTGCTCCCCTGTGATGACGGGGAAAAATTGGTTACGACCGGAACGCCTATTTCCATGATGATCGAAAATACCGATCAACGGTCAAAAGATTACGGGAATATTGCCCGCGAATATCGTCCCGGACACGCCGATTACACTTATGATGTAAAATATGGCATTCGGGATTATCGGGGTGGCGGGCGTTCTTCTGCCCGCGAAACGGCGGCGCGTGTGGCTGCCGGCGCGATAGCGCGCAAAGTTGTTCCGGATGTGCGTATTCGGGGTGCGATCATCGCCATTGGTACAATCGATATTGACCGCTCACGCTGGGATTGGGATGAAGTCGAAAAAAATCCTTTTTTTACGCCTGACAAGGTCGCTGCTGAAAAATTTGCGGCCTATCTGGACGATATTCGTAAAAAAGGTTCTTCAATCGGTGCTATAGTGGAAATTGTTGCAGAAAATGTACCGGCCGGTCTTGGTGCACCCGTTTATGGGAAGCTCGATCAGGATATTGCGTCTTTTCTCATGTCGATCAACGCTGTCAAGGCTGTCGAAATCGGTGAAGGATTTCATGCTGCACGCTTGACAGGCGAAGAAAATGCAGACGAAATGCGCCATGGGGAAAATGGAAAACCGGTTTTTTTAAGCAACCACGCCGGTGGTATTCTGGGAGGAATTTCCAACGGTGAACCGATAATTGCGCGTTTTGCTGTTAAACCGACATCATCAATATTGATACCGCGGCGTTCTGTGGATGTTGACGGAAATAATGTTGATGTTGTGACAAAAGGGCGGCACGATCCTTGTGTTGGAATAAGAGCTGTACCGGTAGGAGAAGCAATGGTGGCATGTGCTATTGCCGACCATTATCTTAGACATCGTGGCCAAACTGGCCGGATCTGAAAGGACTATTATGACATTCAACCAGAAATCGGTCGTTGACGCTATAAGGGCATTTGAACGGGGCGAAATTGTCGCTGTTACGGATGATGACGGACGTGAAAACGAGGGCGACCTTATTGTTGCAGCCGTTCACTGCACACCGGAAAAAATGGCGTTTATTGTGCGCAATACGTCCGGTATCATCTGCGCACCAATGACGGGTGAAGAAGCAAAGCGCCTCAATTTGGCGCCAATGGTTTCAAATAATGATTCGGCCCATCATACAGCTTTCACAGTTACAGTCGATTTTCTGCATGGCACGACAACCGGAATTTCCGCCGAAGACCGGACGCTGACAGTGCGAAATCTCGCAAACCCGAATGCCAGCGCATCCGATTTCAGTAGGCCGGGACACGTATTTCCGCTTATTGCCCGTGAAGGTGGCGTGTTGATGCGCTCCGGTCACACCGAAGCTGCCGTCGACTTGTGCAAACTTGCAAATCTCCCGCCTGTCGGTGTGATCGGCGAATTGATGAATGACGATGGAACCGTCAAGCATGGCCCAGAGGTGAGAAAATTTGCGAAAGAACACAATCTCCATGTCGTAACAGTGGCCGATCTTATTGCCTATCGTCAACGCAAGGAAACCCTTATCGAACATGTTGACGAGATGAAAGTCGATACACTTGTGGGACCTGCCGTCGCCCACAGCTATCAATTGCCTTGGGAACCGATGCAACATGTTGCAGTTGTCTTCGGCGACATACGCGATGGTGAAAATATTCCTGTCCGTTTGCAACGTGAAAATGTTGTTGCCGATGTTTTTGGCAAAAAACACGAAATTGAATCTGTTCTGCGGCTTATGGCCGAAAAAGAAAAACGCGGCGTATTTGTCTATCTCAGAGCCGGGTCTGTCGGGGTTGGTTCTGCCGATGAAATACGCGACCGCGAAATGGCTATGGAGGGACTGGAGACGCATGAACAGGCTGTTGCGCGTGAGGAAGAATGGCGCCAGATCGGCTTGGGCGCACAAATTCTAAAAAGCCTCGGTATTACTTCGGTCATTCTTTATGCCTCGCGCGAAAGACATTATGTCGGTCTTGAAGGCTTTGGTATCCATATTGAAAAAACAGATATTTTGTGAGGCTTGAATGGCAGAAGAGAAAGACAATGCGGACGTTTCGCAAATGAGCTTCGAGAAAGCACTTGGTGCTTTGGAAGAGATTGTTGAAAAGCTTGAACGGGGAGACGTTGCGCTTGATGAGACGATCCGCATTTACGAACGCGGCGAAGCATTGAAAAAGCATTGCGACCAACTTTTGAAAGCAGCAGAAAACAAGGTTGATAAAATCCGTCTGTCACGTGAAGGTCAACCGGAAGGTTTGGAACCGCTTGATGCGGAACATTAACTGGAACGTTAACCGGAAGGGCGGAGCCGCTTGATGCGGAACACCAACTGGAACGTTAACCGGAAGGGCGGAGCCGCTTGATGCGGAACCCTCGTCAAAAGAGGAATTTTACGAGATAGGGGCCGCCTCCCCAAACAAGAGTCCACGAGGCTGCCCCGATAATATTGGCGACCAGAAATTTCGGAAAAGCCATGCCGCCGGAACCTGCAATAATCCCGTTCAATTGACGTAAAACTACAATGAAGCGGGCTGTTGCGACAAAGAAAAAGCCGCGTTTGTCAAGCATTGCCTCGAATTCTTCAAGACGTTGTGGTGTCAGTTTGACGTAATGTCCGTAGCGTAACAACAGTTTTTTGCCACCGAAATGGCCGATGGCATAACCTGTACAGTCGCCCAGTACGCTACCAGAAAACGCGCATATCAACATGGGTAACAGATCAAGCTTTCCAGCAGCCGCCATAAGCGAACCGGCGATGAGGCCGCTTTCTCCGGGAACAGGTGCTCCGAATGATTCGAGATAGAGGATAAAGAAATAGGCAAACGGGCCATATTGCGAAATCCAATGCTCTAAATATTGTTCAACCATTGCCTATCATCTAACTTACGCTAATCTTATAAGAATAATCAGAAAGCCTGACTATAATTTGGCCATATGTCGCATTTTCGATCGTAATCAAGTTCATCATAAAACTCGAAAAATGTGTAACGTCGATCAAATCGGGTGGGGGTGAGGAGATAATCATCACAATTTGATGAACGGCGGAACATAATAAATTAAATTTTTTGAGTTTTGAGGTGCAAATATCTTCCAAAAGCTGTAAAGCTTCAACAGTCGGTAAAATATGTTAACAGTTGAAAAAACCAAGGAAAATAATTTGTCGCGACCATCAACACCATTGTTGGACAAGATACATCTGCCGGAGGATCTGCGCCGTTTGCCGGAAAGCTCCTTGACAGAAGTCGCTAATGAATTGCGGGCAGAAACTATTGATGCTGTATCGGTAACAGGGGGGCACTTGGGCGCGGGGCTGGGCGTGGTAGAACTGACTGTTGCCCTGCATTATGTTTTCAACACGCCTGAAGATCGTATCATTTGGGATGTTGGCCATCAGGCTTACCCGCATAAGATATTGACCGGAAGGCGGGATCGTATCCGCACTCTTCGTCAGGAAGGCGGGTTATCGGGTTTTACCAAACGCAGTGAAAGCATTTATGATCCGTTCGGGGCGGGGCATTCCTCTACGTCCATTTCTGCCGGATTGGGTATGGCTGTAGCCAGTGAACTTAAACAGGAAAAACAGCGCAATGTTATAGCCGTTATCGGTGACGGTGCAATGTCGGCCGGTATGGCCTATGAGGCGATGAACAATGCCGGTTCGCTTGACGCACGCCTCATTGTTATTCTCAACGACAATGATATGTCGATTGCTCCGCCAACCGGTGCTATGAGCGCTTATCTTGCACGGCTGGTTTCAAGCCCTTCATACCGCAATCTGCGTGAACGCGCCAAAGCTTTGAGCAAAAAGCTTCCCAAATTTTTCTGGGATAAAGCCCGTCGCGGGGAAGAATTTGCACGCGGTTTTCTAACCGGCGGAACACTGTTTGAAGAGTTGGGGTTCTACTATGTCGGACCGATCGACGGCCACAATATCGAGCATCTCCTGCCGGTTTTGAAAAATGTCCGCGAGCATCCGAACGGTCCGGTTCTTGTCCACGTTATTACGCGCAAAGGCAAGGGCTATGCTCCGGCTGAAGCAGCAAGTGACAAATATCACGGCGTTAGCCGTTTCAACGTTGTAACCGGTGAACAAATAAAGGTTCAAAGCAAAGCTCCCTCCTACACCAAAGTATTTGCCGATTCTTTGATTAAGGAAGCAACGCTTGATGACAAAATTGTTGCGGTTACGGCTGCAATGCCTACCGGAACGGGGCTAGACAAGTTTGCCGCAAAGTTTCCTGAACGTATGTTCGATGTCGGTATTGCCGAGCAACATGCAGTCACTTTTGCAGCAGGCATGTCTTGCGAAGGTATGAAACCTTTTGTGGCTATTTATTCCACATTTCTCCAGCGTGCTTATGACCAGATTGTTCATGATGTTTCAATACAACAATTGCCGGTGAAATTCGCGATAGACCGTGCCGGTTTTGTCGGAGCCGACGGTTCAACCCATGCCGGAAGTTATGACACGGTCTTTTTGTCTGCACTTCCAGGGTTTGTCGTCATGGCACCTTCGGACGAGCGCGAATTGATGAATATGGTGCGCACAGCCGCTGCCTACGATCAGGGGCCGATTTCATTCCGCTATCCACGCGGTGAAGGTATCGGCTTGAAATTGCCGGAACGTGGCGAATTGATTGAAATCGGTAAGGGGCGTATTGTGCGCGAAGGCAATAAAGTTGCACTTTTGGCCTTTGGTACCAGATTGCAAGAGGCACTTGCTGCCGCTGATGAACTTGCCGCTGCCGGACTTTCGACAACTGTTGCGGATGCCCGTTTTGCAAAGCCTCTCGATGAAGATCTTGTTCGCCGTCTTGCTCAGGAACATGAGGTTCTTGTCACGATTGAAGAAGGCGCGGCGGGAGGTTTCGGTGCACAAGTCTTGCAATTCCTTGCAAAAGACGGATTGCTCGACAGGGGGTTGAAAATCCGCACTCTGACATTGCCGGATAAATATCTCTATCATGGCCCGCAAGCGAAAGTTCTTGCCGATGTTGGTCTTGATAGACGCGGCATTGTGAATACGGTTTTTGCTGCTCTTGGCCGCGAAGCATTGGCAACACCGCAAATCAGAGCTTGAAATGCCCGAACGGCCAAGATTGGACACGCTTCTGGTTGAAAGGAATTTCTTTTCAACGCGTTCACGTGCCAGAGACGCAATTTCAAGAGGCACGGTAACAATCAACGGCATTGTTGTAAAAAAGCCGGGTCAGCCTGTTTTGGAGAACGCCGATATTGCGGTTTTTGACCCTGCACAACATTATGTATCCCGTGCTGCTTTGAAACTGATTGCTGCACTTTCATATTTCCCTGTCAAAACAAAGGGTGTGACTGCTCTCGATATCGGTTCGTCAACAGGTGGATTTACAGAGGTTTTGCTTGAAAAAGGAGCAAGTCACGTCATAGCAGTCGATGTCGGGCACGGGCAACTTCACCCTTCGCTTGTCGGTCACCCTGCTATTACCCTTTACGAGGGGCTAAACGCCCGCGACCTTGAAGACAGGCATCTCGAAAATCGCCAAATCGGGCTTGTGGTTTCCGATGTGAGTTTTATTTCGTTAAAATTGGCTTTACCACCAGCCTTGGAACTGGCAAAACCGGGCGCTCAGGCAGTGCTTCTTGTCAAACCACAATTTGAAATCGGGCGCGAGGGCATTGGCAAAGGTGGCATTGTCAAAGACCCATCCCGCGCGGAAAGTGTGGCTCGCGATCTTTTTAACTGGCTTGACGGACTTGATAAGTGGCATGCAAAAGGGCTGATTGCTTCACCGATCGAAGGTGGTGACGGAAATCGCGAATATTTACTTTTTGGAGAAAAAAGCAATGATTGAAGAGGTCGTGATCGACCATGTCGGTGTTGCCGGTGATGGTGTTGCAAAGACGAAGCATGGCGCAGTCTATGTCCCGTTCGCACTTCCTCACGAAGTTGCCAATATTGCCGTCGAAAATGGTCACGGGACTATCATCGCTTTAAAAAAAAGCTCGCCCGAAAGGGTTGAAGCAAAATGCAGACATTTCGAGGCCTGCGGTGGTTGTGCCTTGCAGCATTGGGCCGATGACCCCTACCAAATGTGGAAAAGGTCTTTGGTTGTTGAAGCATTGGAAGGGAGAAAAATTACAACCGATGTGGAGCCGGTTATTCCATGTGAGCCGCATACACGCCGCCGCATGATATTGACTGCCCGCGTAACGCCGAAAGGACAAATTGTCGGGTTCAATCGTTATCAGTCACATGATGTTATAGCAATCGAGGAATGCCCCGTCTCGCGTCCGGAGCTTGTTGACGAACTCGCCGCTATCAGATCGCTTGCTGCTTTATTGGCAAATTACGCGAAGGAAATACGGATTAACGTGACATTGGCGGAAAACGGAATTGATGTCGCATTGGAGGGGTGTAAAATCAATGACGAAAAATTGCGCCAGCGGCTTGTAGAAGAGGGCTTGAAGCAATCCTTCATACGTTTGACAGCAGATGGCGAGATCATCATAGAGAAAGAAAGGCCGGAACTCCATTTCGGTTCGGCCACTGTCGAACTTGCGGCAGGCGGTTTTTTGCAAGCAACCAAAGAAGCGGAAGAGTTTATGGCGAGCCTTGTCATGCAAGGTTTGAAGAAAGCAAAAAACGCGGCCGATCTTTTTTCCGGTGCGGGCACATTTACATTCCGCATGGCCGAAAAGATGAAAGTTCATGCTGTCGAAAATGATGATAGCGCTTTAAAAAGCCTTGATCGGGCCTATCGGCAATCGGTCGGGCTGAAGACTGTAACCTATGAGAAGCGGGATTTATTCCGTCGCCCGCTTCTGCCGCGTGAATTGGAAGCTTTTGACGGGCTTGTTTTCGACCCGCCGCGGGCAGGTGCAGAAGAACAGGCGCGGGAAATTGCCAAAATGAATATACCGCATGTGGTTGCGGTTTCCTGTAATCCGGTCACAATGTCGCGTGATTTGTCTATTTTGGTCGAAGGCGGCTATACAATCGAAAAACTCGTGCCGATAGACCAGTTTTTATGGTCACCCCATGTCGAGGCCGTCGCTTTGCTTAAAAAGCGCAAGCCCAAACCGGGCTGGCGCCTTTAAAGAATTAAAACAGCTATAATCTCTAGCAGGATTTGATTTGAGGTGCGGTTTGCGGATTTTTATAGAACACCGGCCTTAAATAAACGCCGGCAGTGTTTCCGAAAAATGCCGCAACAACCCAGAGCCAGCCATGCAGGCTTCCCGACGCAATGCCTGAAAAATATGCACCGATATTGCAGCCGAAGCCAACGCGGGCACCATAGCCGAGAAGCAACCCGCCGATCACGGCAGCACATGCAGAGCCGATGGGCATACGGAATTTGAATGCAAAACGACCGGCTAGACCAGCGGCCAACATTGCACCGGCAATAATACCGAAATCCATGACCGATGTGACATTGGAAAATATGCTTGAGGCGAGATTTTTGGCATTTCCGGGGTTTTGCCAGAACTGCCAACTTGCGACATCGACACCGAGAGCAGAGCTGATCTTCGCGCCCCAAATCGGAAAGGCGCCGGCAATGCTCCACGGTTTACCGGAAATGACCAGTGTCAGATAATTGAGGAGCGCCAAGGCAACGCCGCCCCAAACCATTGGCCAAGGGCCGCGGAAAAACCGTTCAAGACCTTTATGAGTGGTCGCCTTTTCGTGTTCAAGCTCGCCGTGACGACGTTTTTCGATGACAACGGTCAGTGCGGCAATAATTGCAAAAAGGACGAGCGAAACAACAATGCCTAATGGCGCGCCGAGGGTTTTAACCAGTGACACGGGTTGTAAGGCGGGCATATTTGCCCAGAATGATGCATGTGCCGTTGAAATAAAGCCGCCAAGCACAAAAAATGCGAGAACGAGAAGCATACGGGCATTACCGCCCCCAAGGGTAAACAGCACACCCGAAGCACAGCCACCTGCAAGTTGCATTCCGATGCCGAACATAAAGGCTCCGATGATAACCGAAAGGCTCAAAGGAGCGAGCGAGCCATTGACGGGATGTCCGAAAACTTCGCCAAGGCTTAAGGTCGGGAAAAAAAGCAGGACGGCAATTGCCAGCATCAGCATTTGCACGCGCAAGCCACGCCCGCGGCCATCAAGGATGAAATTGCGCCAGGCGGATGTAAAGCCGAATGATGCATGGTAAAGCGTTATTCCAAGAGCTGCACCGACAAGAAGCAAAAGCCCTTGCTCGACACTATAGGCAGCCGAGAGCCAAATTGCAGCAAGCACAATGAATAAAGCGCTGATAATTTTAGGAAGTGTAAAATGATGAGACAGCTTTTGAGGCTGACCAGACACGACCGTGTACATGGAAATTCCTTTCAATCATGAAAACCCACATGGGGCGATTTCATTACTTTGCCTACAAAATTCGGTTTCTATTTTCAACGCAAAGTACAGAAAAAACAAGATAATTACGTCACAGAAACAAATTTTTCCGAATTATTTTTTGCGAAATAAAAGGCCGGTTTGTACTATCGGATCGGCGTCTCCCAATTTTCCATGTTGTCGGTCAACCACCGGATAGGAAAAGGAAATTATTTTGAATTGAAATCTGAAGAGCAAATTGAACTATAAATAATAGAGGCGCGAGCCTGTTCGGGAGACATGAAAAATAAGTGCTTCCTGTTGTTATCCGGCGCCGGAAGAGGTAGTCTTTGGAAACCACTTTGTTCTATCGGGATTTCAAGCATAATGGTCATGGCAGGTTCAAAAGGTTTAACTGTTCCCATCAGGATTCGACGCTCCCGCATGCATCGACACCCCTGCGCCGGTCATTCGGCCAGAATAGAGGGCGAATGTTCAGCAATTGCTATAGATGCAGAAATGGAACTGCTATAGATGTAGAAACGGAACAGGTTTTTTGAACAACTTTGCATCAAGCGTTCAAACGGCAGTGCCACCAATCGTCATTGCATTGATACGCAAATGCGGAAGTCCGACGCCGACAGGAACACTTTGACCGTTTTTCCCGCATGTACCGATACCATTATCAAGTTTCGGGTCGTTACCGATCATTGTGATGCGCTTCATGGCTTCAGGGCCATTGCCGATAAGTGTAGCCCCTTTGATCGGGGCAACGATTTTGCCATTTCTGACGCGATAGGCTTCGGTGCATTCAAACACAAATTTTCCCGAAGTAATATCGACCTGTCCACCGCCGAAGGAAACGGCATAAATCCCATCCTTCAAGGAGCCGAGCACTTCTTCAGGTGTGTATTGGCCGCCTAACATCATTGTATTGGTCATTCTGGGCATTGGCGCACAGGCATAGGATTCACGCCGTCCGTTGCCGGTGGGGTGCATACCCATCAAACGCGCATTAAGCCGGTCTTGCATATAGCCGACAAGCTTTCCGTCCTCTATGAGAACATTACGTGCGGAAGGTGTTCCTTCGTCATCAACCGTGAGCGAGCCGCGACGCCCTGCAATCGAACCGTCGTCAATAACAGTCACGCCTTTTGCGGCAACCTGTTGCCCCATGAGGCCTGAAAATGCAGAAGTTTTCTTCCGGTTGAAATCACCTTCAAGCCCGTGCCCGACTGCTTCATGCAACATGACACCTGGCCAACCGCTTGCAAGAACAACATCGAACGTGCCTGCCGGCGCAGGCTCTGCTTCGAGGTTCACCAAAGCCATGCGGAGCGCTTCATCGGCTGCCATTTGCCAATTGTCTTCGGTAACAAAGCGGTCGAAAGCTTCACGACCGCCACAGCCGTAAAAACCGTTTTCAAGTCTGTCGCCTTTGGCTGCAACCACAGATACGGCAAGGCGCACAAGCGGGCGAACATCATGCACAAGCTCGCCATCGGCGCGCAAGATTTCGACTTGTTGCATCGAACCGGCTAGCGAAACAGAAACTTGCCGGACAGCATCATTTTTGTTGCGAATATAGGAATCGATCTTTTCGAGAAGCGCGACCTTTGATTCAAATGAAGGTGAGGAAAGGGGGTTCAGTTCGTCATAGAGTTTTTTATTGGTGCCACGCGGTGCAGCACTATAATTTCCGTGGTAACCGTGGGTGACAGCTTTTGCAGCATCGGAAGCTCTGTTCAAGGCTGCTTTTGTCAGTTCTCCGGAATGGGCATAGCCCGTTGCCTCACCTGCGACAGCACGTAAACCGAAGCCCTTATCCTGATCGAACGAGCCATTTTTCAATCTTCCATTATCGAAAAGGAGTGACTCGCTTTCACGATATTCAAGAAACAATTCACCATCATCTGCATCTTTCAATGTGTTCTTTACGATTGACTGAACATCATTGGCTCCAATGTCGAATTGTTCGATCAGCGGTTTCATAAAATTTTCCTGTCTTTTAAACGGCCATTTGTATTGTTTTATATAAAAAGCGCCAAAGCTTTTATAAAGGCCGCTTCAAGCTTTTATTCATGGAAAAATATTTCATTGGCATGACCGTGTCTTCATCACTCTTTGGGGAGCGCTGCATAGGCTTCCTTCAAGCCGTTAAGATCAATCATGCCGCCGACGCCTTCCTCAGGCGTTGTGAATATGAAATAGGTTGCCATTTTTCCGTCAAGGAAAGATTTCAGATCATCGTCTTTCAAGAAGGCTTCGGCTACGCAATTGTCACCTAGACAACGGCGATATTCCATTTTACCCATATCTTTATTGTCAATCTTGATACCAACGCCCAAGCGCAATTCTACTCTGATCGGAACGAAAACCCGCATCAGCGTTCCCTGATTTTTAGGCAACTTATAAAGTGTCACACGAAAAGCAATGTCGGGGCGGTTTTGTGCCCGAACATTTTGTACGACCTCGCATTGGACATTGGGTGTGCCCGGTGGCAGAGAGCAAACCTTGGTCCAGGCTCCAAAGGTTTTGGGTGCAGGAACTTCCTGTTGATTTGGCGTTTGCGCCACTGTCACGGGAAGACAAAACCCGATTGTTGTTAAACAAAACGCCGCAACGCTACAAGCTCGTTTGAAGAATTGACGAAGTGACATAAGAACTCCTGCTCGAATCATCATGACGTTATCGTGCTTAAGCCTTCATGAAAAGTGCCCAACAGCTCTAGAATATAAACCATACACAACTGATATAACATAGTGTTCAATTCTTGGGCGAGAACATGGCAAAAACTGGAAAATTTGACAATTAAGGCGATGAAGTGTTTCTATTTGGGTCTGTTTGTCGCATTGTTTTGATATTGAAATGTTGTTAAAGCAGTGAAAAAGTGGTTCCGCAGTCGCTTGATTGCTTGATTTATTTGGCAAAATTGATGTCTGAATACGTAAAAAAAAGTTTCTTTTCATCGATATTGAACCTAGATAGCAGGGCAATCGGTACGCTCTATCTGGTGCTCGCCATTGTTGCAGGTGTCATCGGTGCAGTCTTTTCTTTTGTTCTACGGCTTGCTCTCAATGGCTCCGATCTTGCCTTTCTATCGCTCATCGTTCCATCCGATCCGGCTTTATTGTCTTTTATGAACACCGCACACGCACTGATTCTGGTGTTTTTCATGGTTATGCCGGCATTGATCGGCGGTTTTGCCAATTGGTTTGTACCACTCATGATTGGCACGCATAATGTGGCATTTCCTCGTGCAAATCTGATTGCCTTTTTATTGTTGTTACTCACTGTTCTTTCAGGTTTCGCTGCCCTCTTGTCGTTTGGCGATGAAAGCCGGTTCAAAATTTTAATGTTGGCGAGCATTTTCATAGGCTCGATGTCATTTATTATCAGTTTTATCAATTTCATCACGACAATCATAACAATGCGTGCACCCGGTCTCACACTTGCACGTTTGCCGGTTTTTGTCTGGTCGGTGCTTGTCGCTTCTTTTCTCGGATTGATGTCGGTTCCGGCGATGTTGGCGGCGTTGACCGGATTGGTATTAAGCGGACCTGTTTCTGTTGATAACCCGTCAATGATGGTATGGTTTTTCAGCCATCCCGAAATCTATGTTCTCCTGTTACCGGCTTTCGGAATTGTCAGTGAAATTCTGGTGACATTCACGAAACGTCGCCTCTGGATGGAAAACGGTGTTGTGGCAGCAATGGTGTTTATCGGCACCATCGGCTTTATTTTATGGATGAATGATCTTTTTGAATTCCGGACACCTGATGTCATGGCCCGTTATTTCAGGGTTGCTTTGCCTCTTATCATTTTGCCAACCGCTTTTATCCTTTTGAGCTGGTTTGTGACTTTGGTTAAAAGCCGTTTCAAATTCGAGATGCCAATGCTCTGGGCTATGGGTTTTTTCTTTGTTGTTTTGATGGGGCAGCTTTCTGCATTGCAGCTTGCAGCAACGGGCAATAGTGTAAACGGGGCAAACCAGTCCGCTTTTGTTGCGCATTTTCACTACATACTGTCATTGAGTGCGGTTTTCGCGATTTTTGCGGGTTGGTATTATTGGTTGCCGAAAATGACCGGCTATATGTGTCGCAGTCTCACAACGCGGATACACTTCTGGTCGCTATTTGTCGGCGTGAATGCTATTTTTCTGCCACAGCATCTCGATCAATTGACCAATGGACTTATCTTCGGTTCAACAGCTTCGGGTATTTTCTCTTCTGTCGGGGCAGTTCTTGCTGCTTTTTCCGTTATCGTATTTGTCTATGGTGTGTGCGAAACATTCGTTCGGAAGACGAAAGCGCAGAGCAACCCGTGGGGAGAGGGCGCTTTGACACTGGAATGGCAGTTGGCTTCTCCGCCTGACAGAAATGTTTGGGAAAAAGTGCCCGTTATCACGAAATGATGGCGGCTATTGAAAATAACCTCATGTGACAGCGTTTATCGAGGTAGCCGGACTTTTTGTGAATTCGGATCGGGCTTAACTGGCCGGACGACAGTATTCGAGCCAATGTGGAAGAAACCGGTTGATACTCTTCGCCATATCGGCGCAACGATGTCATCAGGCTATTGCTTCCGCCGGTTATTGATTTGGCCGGCAGTCGATTTTGTCCGGCAATTGATTTGTTTCTCATTGTTTTAATCAGGCATCAATCCGGATTTTTTAAAAACCGGATTATTGCCGTGTTATCCGATGATTTGTTGTGGCAATCAATTTTTCCTAATTTAAAACGAAATGGGAAAGGCAGGCAGATCGCGAGAAAATCTGTTGGCTTGCCTGAATAAATAATTTAACGGTTGCGTTTCTTTGTTAAAATAGTTTTTATGAAAATGTGGCTTGCACGTTCGTAAGTCACAAAGTTGTTCGCCAATCAGGAAGGAAAAGCCTGACGCAAAAAGGTTACGTGTAAAAAACAAATTATAAGTGTAGAATAGTGACTGATAAAGGTTTGTAAAAGAACGGTTTATATATGTCTATATCGAAGCAAGCATTGCAAAAACCGAATGTGCCCGTCCCGTCTCAAGCAGATGCGAATGACTATATAATCCTTTTGAAACCAAGGGTGATGTCGCTTGTGGTATTTACTGCACTTGTCGGCATGATGGTTGCACCAAATCCGATTAATCCGGTTTTAGGTTTTCTTGCCATTTTATGTATTGCTGTGGGCGGTGGTGCATCCGGTGCTTTGAACATGTGGTACGACGCCGACATTGATGCGATCATGAAACGCACGAAAAAACGCCCTATACCGGCGGGCAAACTGACCGGCGGTGAAGTGCTGGTTTTCGGTCTCGTCCTTTCGGCATTATCAGTGCTGACAATGGGTGTTTTTATCAACTGGTTTTCTGCCGCATTTCTTGCCTTTACAATATTCTTTTACGTTGTGATTTACACGATGTGGCTGAAACGTTCGACGCCACAAAATATCGTTATCGGGGGCGCTGCCGGTGCTTTTCCTCCAATGATCGGATGGGCTGCGGCAACAGGCGCGATCAGCATTGAAAGCATTGTGTTGTTTCTTATCATATTTCTGTGGACCCCCCACATTTTTGGGCGCTCTCGCTTTTTGTTACAACCGATTATGGCGAGGCGCATGTTCCGATGATGCCCAATGTGAAGGGTGAAAGATCGACAAAAAACCAGATATTTGTTTACGCAATTATTATGGCCTTATGCGGCATTGCACCTTATTTTATCGGTTTTGCCGGAATAACCTATGGTGCTTTGTCAACGATTTTGGGTGTTATTTTTGTCTATCGTTCCTATGAGCTTTGGAAAACGGTCACTCGCGAACAAACCGTGGCATGTGCGAAAAAGCTGTTTTTCTTTTCGCTCTTTTATCTTGCGGCTCTCTTTGCAGTATTGCTTGTAGAATCGCTGGCTACTCGCCTCATGAGCTATCTGGGAGCATAAGATGGACGGGCAAAAGCACCTCGATCAGATCGAACTTACAGAAATCCAGAAAAAAGCCCAACGTCATCGGGCAAAAGGGTTGGCAATTGCACTTTTTCTCTTTGTTCTTCTTGTATATGCCGCCACAATGGCGCATGTGGGTTCCTGAAAAGGCCTTTAACCTCGAAGAACGGGTGCCCCTCAAGGACAGATTATGACATCAAAACCTCCATTAACAATTCGCCTTTGCGGCCCGCGCGGCTTTTGTGCGGGTGTTGACAGGGCAATCCAGATTGTCATTCTGGCACTGAAAAAATATGGTGCTCCGGTCTATGTGCGCCATGAAATTGTTCATAACCGCTATGTGGTCGAAGGTTTACAGGCGCGCGGTGCAATTTTTGTCGAGGAACTGGACGAGATACCGGCTGAACACCATAATCAACCGGTAATTTTCTCGGCTCACGGTGTACCGAAATCGGTACCTGAAACCGCGCGATTGCAAAATCTTTTTTATCTTGATGCAACCTGTCCGCTGGTTTCAAAAGTGCATAAACAGGCTATGCGTCACCAGCGCAACGGCCGCCATGTCATTCTGATTGGCCATTCCGGTCATCCGGAGGTTATCGGAACCATGGGGCAGGTCGAGCCTGATACAGTAACCTTGATTGAAAATGTTGAAGATGCTGAAAAATACCAACCTTTGCCGGGGCAAAAATTGGGATTTGTCAGCCAGACAACTTTGTCGGTTGAAGATACTGCCGAAATTATTGCCGTGCTCAAAAGACGTTTTCCCGATATTGAACCACCTGCTGCCGAGTCGATTTGTTATGCCACAACCAATCGTCAGGAAGCGGTGAGGGCGGCAGCACCCGGAAGTGACCTGTTTTTAATTGTCGGCGCGCCGAATTCGTCTAACTCGCGGCGCCTCGTCGAGGTTGCCGAACGTTTCGGAGCAAAACAGTCATTGCTTGTCCAGCGCGCTTCCGAAATTGATTTTGCGCATTTGGATAATATCCGTACAGTCAGCCTTTCGGCCGGTGCTTCGGCACCGGAAATAATTGTTGACGAAATTATCGCCGCATTCAGAAAACGCTTCGATGTAACCATAGAAATCGCCGAAACGGCAGTTGAAAACGAAACATTTTTGGTCAATAGGGAATTGCGCGAAGTCGTTTTGACACCGGAAGACATGGAGTTTGTCAACGGGAAGGGTATTCCCGATAAAGACAAGTGAAGGGAACATGAAATTCATCATGTGGGGCGAATAATGGCTGTTTATACCGATATAAATGAAGATGAATTAACAAGCTTTTTGAGCGATTATTCAATCGGTTCTTTACAATCCTATAGAGGAATTGCCGAAGGTGTCGAGAACTCGAACTTTATGCTCGATACAGAAGCGGGGCGGTTCATCCTCACGCTCTTTGAAAAACGTGTCAAGAAAGAGGAACTGCCATTCTACCTCGAATTGATGAATCACCTTGCTCTCAAAGGTATTTCATGTCCTCGCCCTATCAAACGTAAAGACGGAAAAATGATAGGCGAACTCGTGGGAAGACCCGCCACAATTGTTTCTTTCCTTGAAGGGGTCTGGCTTAGAAAACCGAATGTCGAACATTGTCGGGAAGTTGGAAGAGGCATGGCAAAAATGCATCTTGCGGGGCTGGATTTTCCACTTGAACGAAAAAATGGCCTTTCTATCGAAGCCTGGCGACCATTATGGAATTTAAGCCGCGCACGCGCTGAAGAACTGGCTTCGGGTATTGTCAAGGAAATTGACAAAGAACTCGATTATCTGGAACGCAACTGGCCACATGATCTGCCGAAAGGCGTCATCCATGCCGACCTCTTCAACGACAATGTTTTTTTCCTGAACGATCATATGTCAGGCATTATAGACTTCTATTTTGCGTGCACAGATATGCTTAGCTATGATCTTGCCGTTGCGCTTAACGCCTGGTGCTTCGAGCGGGATTATTCCTATAATGTGACGAAAAGCGAAGCGATGCTGAAAGTCTATTGTGCTGTTCGCCCACTCCAGCAAAACGAGATCGACAATATACTGGTTCTTGCACGTGGAGCCGCTATCAGGTTTTTCCTGACCCGCCTTTACGACTGGTTCAATACGCCGCCAGACAGTTTGGTGGTAAAAAAGGATCCGCTTGAATATTGGCGCAAATCGAATTTTTTTAAAGACGTCAACAAACCTTCCGAAATCGGGCTATAAATGGTTGATAGCCCGCTTAAAAAAGTTGAAATATTTACCGATGGTGCTTGTTCGGGTAATCCGGGGCCGGGCGGTTGGGGTGCCATTTTGCGTTGGAACGGGATAACCAGAGAACTCTATGGGGGCGAGCGGGATACCACCAATAATCGTATGGAATTGATGGCCGCAATCAATGCACTCGATGCGCTGAAAGTACCTTGCTACGTCGACCTCTATACCGATTCTGTTTATGTACGGGATGGTATTTCAAGCTGGATAGATGGCTGGAAGGCAAGGGATTGGAAAACTTCAGCCAAAAAACCGGTCAAAAATGCCGACCTTTGGCAACAACTGGATTTGGCGCGTTCACGCCATGAGGTAAACTGGCACTGGGTCAAAGGTCATGCGGGCCACCCCGAAAATGAACGCTGTGACGCACTCGCCCGAAAAGGCGTTGATGAAAACCGCCAGAATTCTTAACGCTTGTATGAAGTCAATGTCCCGCTGAATGAAACAGGCTTGGCCTCGACCGTATAGAAAAAGGTGAGTGGGGTAGCCGAATTTATCGCAATGATCGGAGCGGTGAAAATTGTTTGTTCGGCACTTTGTTTGACCAACTTCGCAGGTCCGATTTCATTTTTTTGCCCGTCAAGGTAGATGGCCGTGATGTCCGTTTTTTCTTTACCGGTTATGATAATTGTGAGGAGCTTTCCATCATCATAAGCTTCAAGCGAGGTATTTTCAGGCACATTTTCCGGAAGTTTGTCTTTCGCCAATGCTAGAAGCGAATTTGAAAGCGCAATTTTATCGTCAAAATCGGAAAAGTCGAATGGAACAACCAGTGGCAAACATATCTCTTTGCAGATGCCGATTGTGAGTTGGCCTTTCAAACCTGATTGACCGGCTGTCCGGTCGACAACAAAAGGCAATAAAACGCTATTTTTATAGCCGATTGACCAATCATTTCCGTCTTTGAAGAAATGTGGAACAGGAAATGAAATGTGATAATTGGCAGGAGGCTGAAAATCGAAAGAAGGAGCCAAACCGGATTCACCGGGATTTTGCCAATAGGTTTTCCAGCCCGGCTTGAGATTGACTTCAATTACACCGCTGAAAGTTCCATTTTCTTGAACAGGTTCCAATGCAACACGAACGCGTCCCCCCTCAAGCTCTTGCCAGGGAGTGGCTAATAGTGTCGATGTAGCATTTGATTGGGAAAATGCAGAAGAAGATAAAAGTACAGTAAAAATAGAAAAGGCGATGAACTTGAAAAATTGGTGCAATTGCAACAACTTTCGGTAAACAGTCAATTTTATCTGGACTTTCGACAAAAAATTCACTTTTCCCTTGCAACTATTCAATACACGGTTACTCTTAAAGTATGGATAAAATTAGCACAATGAAAAAACGTGACGGCTTTTTGAATGGCCATCTGCTCATCGCAATGCCCGGAATGGGAGATGAACGTTTCGCCCAAGCTGTTATTTATATTTGCGCCCATTCGGACGAGGGTGCAATGGGTATTATGTTGAACCGGCGTCAGGATTTGAAATTTCCCGATTTGCTTTTGCAGCTTGGCATTATAAATGAAGCGCAGGCTATCCATCTCCCCGAACCGATAAAGCTTTTTCCTGTAAGAAATGGTGGCCCTGTCGACCGCTCGCGTGGTTTTGTCCTTCATACAGATGATTATGCATGTCGAACAACAATACCGGTGACCAAAGATATTTGCCTGACTTCGACAACCGATGTTTTGAAAGCTATGAGCATGGGGAAAGGGCCGGAACGTGCAATTATTGCGCTCGGCTATGCCGGTTGGGCAAGCGGGCAACTGGAAGCTGAAATTGCCGCCAACGGATGGTTGACCAGTCCTGTTGATGCAGACTTCCTGTTCGCTCAGGACTTTGACCACCAATATGAAAAAAGTTTGCGCAAAATGGGAATAGATCCCACTTTTCTTGTCGGCGAGGCCGGTCACGCATGAGTGAGCCGAAGTTTCGACATTTTGATCGGCTTTTCAATGACCGGTCATCGTGTTTCAGGCTCGATTATGCGCCACTTCCCGATGTAATCTTGTCTACAGAATTGCCTCATTAGCCAACCAACCGGTCAACCGGCATTTCTCCCTCTTACAGAAACCTTTTGTGTTGGAATTTTCAGTTGCCTGTTACATGAGGCATCCTTGGCGCATCCATAGTCCATCCCGTAAGATTCGACACAGAAACGGTATGCGGGTGGTTTTTGAATTTCAACTCAGGCATTGGCCTTGGGATGTTTCATGACAAGCGTAATCAGATCTTCAACCCCGACAGGTTCGGTAAAGACATTGCTCTGGACAAATTCGCAGCCTTCTTCACGCAACATGACTGCCTCATTTTCTTTCTCGACACCTTCGGCAATGACTTTCAGGTCAAGATCATGCGCCATGGTAATGATTGATTTCAAAACCAGACGTTTTTTCGAGCTGTCAACCTCCAATAGTGAACGATCCAATTTTATCATATCGAACGGATAACGTAACAGGAAGGCAAGTGACGAATATCCGGTGCCGAAATTATCAAGGGCAAGCCCGATGCCGAGCGCTTTGATTTTTTCCAGAAGATTGGATGATTGTTCAGGATTTTCTATCAGAATGGATTCTGACATTTCCATCATCAAACGACCTTTATTGACCGGATTGCGCATGAGAATTGCTTTTAATTCGTTTATCAATTCCTGATGAACCATTTCGGCACTGGGAATGTTGACAGAAACGAAGAAGGATTGTTTGGGAAAACGGTCCTGTATATGTGCGAGATCGTCGACGACGGTTCTCATTGCAAAGTGGGCAAGGTCCATGACAACATGTTCACTTTCGGCGGTGTGGATAAAATCGACAGCCGAAAGATTTCCGTGACGGGGATGATGCCATTCCAGCATGGCCTCGAAGCCGACAATCTGCCCGTCGTTGAGATCAAGAACCGGATGATAAAGTATTTTGATTTCATTGCGTTGGAGGGCGTAACGGATGTCATTTCCCATGCTGTTACGTTCAAGCCCCAAAGTGCGGAAATTCGGCCGGAAAGGCTCGATCTTGTTGCCACCGGCTTTTTTGGCATGGATCATGGCAAGCTCTGCATCGCTCAACATATCCTCGGCATTGGAGTTTCCCTCTGTCCAGGTAATAAGACCAATTGAAGCAGATAATTTGATTTCACGTTCCGAAAAAAGAATAGGCGCTGCAACCGTTCTTTGTAATTGGTCGGCAAAAGCAGCAATTTTCGCAGGGTCGGTCTGGCTCGTCAGAACAATTGCAAAACGGTCTGTTGACAGGCGTGAAAGCGTGTCTTCAGGCGTGATAAGGCGGCCAAGACGACGGGCAATGGTTAATAGAAAAGTATCGCCTACCGACATTCCGAATTGATAATTGATATTACGGAAACCATCAAAATCTATAACAAACACAGTCGGCCTGATTGCGCGTCCCGCAACCGCCAGATTGACATAGGTTTGCAAATGGTCAAGAAAAAGCTGCTGGTTTGGAAGACCGGTCAGATTGTCGTGGACGGAATCTTGCAACAGGCGTTCTTCTGCCTTCTTGTGATCTGTTACATTGACGAGTGTTCCTACAACGCGCACAATTTCGCCATCCGAACCGATAACCGGTCTGGCTCTTAGCGAGAACCAGTAATAATGTCCATCACCGGAACGCAGCCTTAATGTCTGGTCTATCCGCCCTTTACGCGTGTCGAGAATCATATCGAGTATCGCACGGAACCGGTCGCGGTCATCGCTATGCAAGGCTTCGATCCAGTTGCGGATCGTGCCATTCAATTCACCTGCGGTAGATCCGAGATAAAGAGAAAGATCGGGGTTGATGACCACGCGGTCGCGGCGCACATCCCAATCCCAGACGATGTCTCCGGCTCCCATGACGGCAAGTGCCTTTCTTTCGAGGTCGGAGAATATTCCCTGATGGAAAGCGCCGCCGGAAAAAGCATGTTGCATGACTGTAAAGGCAATCAGAAGAACGATAAGAACCAATCCACCGGCGAGCGCGGGTTGGACAATGTCATTATCTAGTCTGCCGGTCACGCACACATAGGCTCCACAAAGCCAGAAAATAATAAGAAGCCATGTGGGAATTAACATAATCGCGCGGTCATATCCGCGAATGGAAAGATAGCCTATGAGAACAATTCCGAGAAGAGCGGTGAGTCCGAATGAAAGCCTTGCCATACCGGCAGCGCGTGTCGGATCATAAATCGCAAAAGCGCCAAGAGCACATAGAGCGATAATCCAGGCAGCCGCACCATAGCTGAAATGGTAGTGCCACCGGTTAAGATGAAGATAGGTGAAGAGGAAAATGAAAAGCGATGCGGCAAGCGCTACCTCGGTTGCAGCGCGCCAGATCGGTTCTGTTGCAGCCGAAATGACAAAAAGCTTATTGAGAAAATTGAAATCTATGCCGATATAGGCAAGCACAGCCCAGGCAACTGCGGCGGTTGCCGGAAACAATCCGGTGCCGCGCACGACAAATAGGACACTCAAAAGAAGTGCCAGAAGGCCGGAAATACCAAGCAATATACCGTGGTAGAGCGTATATGAGTTGATCGTGTCCTTATAGGCTTCCGGTTCCCAAAGATATACTTGCGGCAGTTTTGACGAACCGAGTTCGGCAACAAGTGTTACAACAGCTCCCGGATTGATTGTGATGCGGAAAACATCCGAATCGGGACTCGACTGGCGATCAAGAGCAAAACCTTCCGAAGGTGTGATCGACTGGATACGTACCGAACCGAGATCAGGCCAAATCAATCCTGAGCCGGCCATACGATAATGGGGAGTGACGATAAGGCGATCAATCTGGTCATCGGTCGGGTTGGCAATGGCAAAAACAGCCCAGTCGCTTTCGGTGCGATCACCATTTCCCTGCATTTCGATGCGCCGTACAATACCGTCGGGACCGGCGGCTGTCGATGTCTGGAACGTGTTTCCTTTGATGTGATGGATTTCGACTGCACGCGATAAATCAAGTGCTGTATCCTGCGAAGAGATTTTAACAGGTTCAATAGACAAAGCCGTCTGGCAAAGCGCGATAGCTGCCAATGACCAGAATAGAAAAATGCCGATGGTCTTGCCTATTGTCTTCACAACGCCTCACTTTCAAACTGGCTTTATTGGTCTTTCGGTTTCCAGCAAAGAATAAAGGTAATGATCTTGCCAGCAACCATGTATTTTAACATAAGAGCGCATCAACCCCTCTCTGACAAAACCGCATTTTTCCAGTAAAGCAATGGAACGTGTATTTGTCGGAATCGAGGCAGCTTGCAAACGATGCAACTTGAGCTGTTGAAAAGCAAAATCAATCATCAGGTCAAGACTTTCATGCATAAATCCATGGCCGGAATATTTTTCACCACACCAATAGCCGATCTCTCCTGATTGTACGACACCCCGTCTGATATTGCCGAGGCTTATTCCACCGATAAGATGATCTGTTTCATTGGAAAATACAAAAAAGACAAAAAATTGTCCGTTTTTGCGTCCCTCGATATAGCGATCGAGATGCATTTTGTAACGGATGAGTGTGTGTGCATCGGCAGGCCAAAGCGGTTCCCAAGGTTCGAGAAATGCCCTGCTTTCCATTCTCAGAGTTGCCCACTCCTGATAGTCGTCAAGCATGGGGAAACGCAAATAGATATGTTGCGCTTTCAAATTGGGAAGGCGGATTTTTCCCTGTTGTTTACGGGCCTGCCGCCGGAAGGGCATTTTGAACATGCCATTGCCTTTCTGGCTGCCCTTAATAAGGACGCCGTCCGGCGCCCGAAGAAAGAGCTGCAACAAGATCACCATAACTCATAATTGGTCCAATTGCTCCTACTGCTGCCAATGTCGGTTTTGAATCAATAAATAAGCGTTCTGCCAGATCGGTCAATCTGTCGACGGTAAGAAGGGACAAGCGTTCCAATGTTTCGGATGCGGGTATCGGATGACCATATAGCAGCATTTGTCTTGCGATGGTCTCGGCACGGCTTGACGGGCTTTCCTGCGACATGACAAGGCCAGCGCGATATTGTTCGCGTGCACGGTCAAGTTCATTTTGTCCGATTTTTTCGCTGACTTTATAAAGCTGGTCAAGAATAACGGGGATCAGGTCATGTAGCCCATCTTCGCTTGAAGCGGCATGGACACCAAACAAGCCGATGTCCGAGAACCCCCAGTGGAAAGCATAAATTGAATAACAAAGGCCGCGTTTTTCGCGCACTTCCTGAAACAGACGCGAAGACATTCCTCCACCAAGGATGATGGATAAAATTTGCGACGCATAATAGTCGCGGATATGGTAGGCGCGCCCTTCAAATCCCAAAAGTACCTGGGCGTCTTTGAGGTTACGGTATTCACGGAAATCGCCACCGACATAATTTGCGAGATCGGCAAGAGGGGCAGGAGAATGCGCGCGATAATTACCAAGCCGCTTTTCGACTTCTTTGACAAAAGATTGGTGGTCAACCGCACCGGCTGCCACAAATATCATGCGGTCGGCGCTATAATGTTCATTCATGAAGTTACGCAAATTATCCGCAGTCAAAGCGCGCACCGATTGGGCAGTACCAAGGATAGGCCTGCCGATCGTTTGGTGGCGGAATGCCGTTTCGGTGAAATGGTCGAATACAATATCTTCAGGCATGTCATTGGCTGCACCGATTTCTTGCAAGACCACCTGTTTTTCGCGTTCGAGCTCATTTTCGTCAAATTTCGGCGAGGTGATAATATCGGCGAGAATATCCACAGCAAGCGGTATATCGTTCTTCAGGACACGAGCATAATAGGCCGTGGTTTCAACACTGGTCGCTGCATTGATTTCGCCGCCAACATCTTCGATTTCAGCCGCAATTTCATAGGCTGTGCGATTTGTTGTACCTTTGAAAGCCATATGTTCCAGCATATGGGCGACACCATGTTCATCAAATTTTTCGTTACGGGAGCCGGATTTTACCCAGATGCCGAGGGCAACGCTCTCGATTTGGGGCATCGTATGCGTGACGATCGTCAAACCATTGACGAGTCGGCTGATTTCTACACCCATACTTTTGAAACTCCTTCATTCAAAACTTCAATAAAAAACCACATTGTATGTTTGCTGTCTTTTGGAAACAACGAATAGGGTTAATGGCAGGCGCGGGAATTTTTCAAAATATAGTCTTTGACGAGTTTTTCGTCGTTTTCGAGTGTTTCGTAACGTTCCGGCTTTTCCATGAGGCCGTCAAGCCACTCTGGAAGTTCAGGAGTTTGCCCGCAAGCTTTTTTCACCGCATCAGGAAATTTTGCCGGATGAGCGGTTGAAAGTACAACCATGGGTATCGTTTTTTCCATATGTTCACGGGCAACTTTTACCGCAATAGCTGTGTGTGGATCAGCAAGATAATGACTCTCTTTATAAAGCTCGTCGATCATGCGGGCCGTCTGTGTTTCGGTGGAAAGACCGGCTGAAAACAAAGTGCGGATTTTGCTCAAGATTGCATCATCAATGAAAAATTCACCCGATTGCTTGAGATTTTCCATGGCATTGCGGATCAAAATCGCATTACGCCCTGAAGCCTCGAATAAAAGGCGCTCGAAATTCGACGAGACCTGAATATCCATAGATGGTGAAGTGGTGTGTTTGAGTGAGCGTATCTGGTAATTGCCGGTTGAAAGCGTACGTACCAGAATGTCATTATCATTGGTGGCAATCACGAGACGGGCAATCGGTAATCCCATGCGGGATGCAACAAAGGCTGCAAAAATATCGCCGAAATTACCGGTTGGAACTGTAAAGGAAACAGCCCTGTCAGGCGCGCCGAGTGAAATTGCAGAAGTGAAATAATAGACAATTTGCGCCATGATCCGCGCCCAATTGATCGAATTGACACCCGAAAGGGCTGTTTTATCCCGAAAAGCGTGATCGTTGAACATGGCTTTGACCAAAGCCTGACAATCATCGAAATTTCCTTCAATGGCGATTGCATGCACATTGGTATTGTTATTGGTTGTCATTTGGCGTTGTTGGACGGGCGATACATGCCCTTTGGGAAAAAGAATAAAAATATCGCAGCGTTCGCGACCGGCAAAGGCTTCGATCGCTGCACCGCCGGTATCTCCCGATGTTGCGCCGATAATCGTAGCGCGTGTGTTCTGGCGCTTGAGAATGTAATCCATCAAACGGCCAAGCAATTGCATGGCAACATCCTTGAATGCCAATGTGGGGCCATGAAAAAGTTCCAATATAAATTCGCTTGTATTGGTCTGGACAAGCGGACAAACGGCAGGATGACGGAATGTCTGATAGGCTTCATCCACCATAGAATCGAAAGCATCGCGTTCAATTTCGCCGTCGACAAAAGGCCAAAGAATGGTCTTGGCAATTGTTGCATATGATTTTCCGCGCAAAGCTTTCAGCGAATCCGGCGAAAAGTGGGGATAACTTTCCGGCAAATATAAGCCGCCATCGCGGGCAAGTCCGGTCATGACAGTTTCACAAAAGCCGAGTACCGGCGCATTATCTCTTGTGCTGATATATTTCATTCATAGACTCCTCGGCTCATCGACCAACGTGAAATGTTTGCATTCGCATTATCTTGCAACCTTTACGGGACTGAAAATGTCCTCTATTTTTACCAGACTTGCCAAATTATAGAAAAAGCGAGAAAACAACAAATCACTATTATTGATCGCTGATATAGAACAGGTTCACTACTCTAGGAAAGTCCACTTCATGGATAAAAAGTCGATTTATCGTTTTTCATTGGGCTTTGGCCTTGTTATTGCCGCTGCTTCAACTTTGTCGGGATGTTTTATCCATAAGAAAGTGGACAATGTTCCGCCCGAACCACAAATAACCGAAGCACAGTTGCGTGCCTATTGCCCGATTGTTCTTATGCGGGATGATACTGCTTTTTATGATGTTTATGAGCGTGGTGGCGAGGGTGACGCCAATAAAGTCATGTATCAGGCTGCTATCAGAGATGTGACGAGAACCTGTAACACGACCGATACAACGCTTTCGATGAAAGTTGCCGCTTCCGGTCGCGTGGTACCGGGACCAATGTTTAAAAAAGGTACAGTGTCACTGCCGATCCGCGTCACGGTGATGCAAGGTGATAGTGTGATATATTCCAAATTGCGCAATTATCCGGTTGAAATCAGTAACGGTGTCGATGCAACGCAATTCATATTTTCTGACGATCAAATTTCTTTTCCCAAACCGACATCCAAAAACATTCGCATTTTCGTAGGATATGATAGAGGCCAAAAGAAATAGCTTCCGGTGCATCCGGTGATATTTAAAGATCGTTTTGCCAATCTGTTTTGATTAAAAAGGCTTTGGTCTTCCAAAGCCTTTTATCATGTCGGGATAAATTTCCCGAAATTGCGATGTTTATCTTTCAGATTCGTTCAACGTCAAAAAATTGAATGAATTAAAGTTATCAAATCTGTTTTATCTTCAAATTCCGCATATGGATTTTATGCTTATTCAACAATCGGCATTCTGCTGTGTTTTTAACCGTTTGCCTGACATTATCAGCGAGATTTTTTACGGGCGGAATAGATTCAGACATCTTTCCATTCAGACATCTTTCCATTCGGACAAGGCTTTGAGGACGGCCGGCAAGTCCGAATGGTGGGCAATGACTGTTTCCGCGCCCGCTTCGGTGAGGACATCGGCAAGACCGTGATAAGCATGTGAACCACCGGTAAAACCGATAACCCGCATACCCGCTTTTACCGCACCGCGCACGCCATGGACCGAATCCTCGATGACAATTGTATTTTCCGGTTTTGCGTGCATTTTTTCAGCCGCATAAAGATAAACATCGGGTGCCGGTTTTACTTTTTTTGTTCCCACTTCCGGTGCCGAGAAAATTTTGTTTTCAAAAAGATCATAAAGGCCGACGATCGTGAGCATACGCTTGATGTCTTCGCTTCTCGAATTGGAGCAGATACAATAAGGGTAGAGTTTGGCAACCGCTTCAATAGCCTCGCGCGCACCGTCAATGCCAACCAATTCATCTTGCATGCGTTTTTTGAAAAGTTCCGGTACTTTTTCAATCAGGCTGACAGAAAGCGGAACATCCGACTGTTTTTCTATCTCTTTGAGAATGTCGAGAAAAATCAGTCCTGCATAACGTTCGGATAGTTCTTCCGGCGTAATTTCAAAGCCTGCCTCAGCCAATAATTGCGATTCAATCTGGGCTGCCAGATATTCTGAATCGACAAGCACACCATCACAATCAAAAATAACCAGATCTATCTGCGGCATCGGCTTTTGTCCCGTAAACTCGTATATTATTTGTCAACCTTTTAGACGGTTCAACTCGTCATTGGCAATAGTTTATAAAAATCTATCGTTCCCGATTGTGTGTTCATTTAATTTCACAAAATTCTTCAATCGGGGCGTTGGCGATAACGGGCAGTAACGTTCACAATCATAAAAATACCGGTCTTCCCGTTCACAACTTCAGCTCGCTATATTCAAACACTTTCGATGATAGACAATTGAAACATTGGAGATGATCGTCGAATATCGAAGATAATGGTCAAATATCGGAAATAATGGCCAAGCATCGGAGATAAAGGTCAAACATTGAAGATGATGATACCGGGTTTTTGAAACCGGTGCTCTTTAACGCGATATTTACCCTATTTCGTCAATTTAGGCTTGTTGAAACCGTGATTCGATTTGTCACGGAGTTTATTTGTTTTGAGTATGTGTGGTCGAGTATCCTATGACAGTTGTCCGTCTTGTAAAAGATCTCGTTCAGGCTTCGCCGGAAGAAGCATGGCGTAACCAGATTTTAAAGGGTGATTGCGTTGCAGCGCTCAATAAGCTGCCAAGTCAATCGGTTGACGTTATTTTTGCCGATCCCCCCTATAATCTTCAACTTGCAAACGCCCTCCATCGCCCCGACCAATCTCTGGTCGATGCTGTTGACAATGATTGGGACCAATTTGAAAGTTTCGCCGCTTATGATGCATTCACACGTGCGTGGCTTCTTGCCTGCCGCAGGGTTTTGAAGCCGAACGGGACAATCTGGGTTATCGGTTCCTATCACAATATTTTTCGGGTCGGTACAGCATTGCAGGATCTGGGCTTCTGGATGCTGAACGACATTATCTGGCGCAAGACCAATCCGATGCCCAATTTTAAAGGGCGGCGCTTCCAGAACGCCCATGAAACACTGATTTGGGCGTCGCGCGACCAGAACGCTAAAAAATATACTTTCAATTACGAGGCAATGAAAGCCGCCAATGACGATGTCCAGATGCGTTCCGACTGGTTGTTTCCGATCTGCACAGGGGCAGAACGTCTGAAAGACGAAAACGGTCATAAAGTTCATCCAACCCAGAAGCCGGAGGCATTGCTTGCCCGTGTTATCATGGCATCAACGAAACCCGGCGATGTTATACTGGATCCATTCTTCGGCTCAGGCACAACGGGTGCGGTAGCCAAGCGATTGGGGCGCGATTTCGTCGGTATCGAACGCGAACAATCCTATATTGATGCCGCAATGGAAAGAATCCTTGCGGTCGAGCCTCTGGCGAAACCGGAACTTGCAATTTTAACCGGAAAAAGAGCAGAACCCCGTGTCGCTTTTGTCAGTCTTCTCGAAGCGGGATTACTGAAGCCGGGTAGCCTGCTTTACGACAAAAAACGCGAACATGCTGCAATTGTTCGCGCGGATGGAACCATCGTTGTTGACGGGGAAGCCGGTTCAATTCACATGATGGGGCGAAAGGTTCAAAACAGTGCAAGCTGTAACGGTTGGACGTTTTGGTACGTTGAAAAAGAAGGTCGTCTGGTTCTGATTGACGAATTACGCGTTGTCATAAGGGAACAAATGGCAAAAAGCGGCGTTTAACATTTTAACGATCGGGTAATCCTCCAGTCTCCGGTCAAGAAAAGGCGTGCGCATCCATTGCGCCGCCTTTTAATTTTTTCTTTTTAATTTTCCCGAATTTGTACCTTTGATTTTAAAACTCTCCGGAATAGCAACCGAGATTGCCTTTTTCATAACAGTAGGAAGAGCTTCATTGGCCAATTCATTCACAGAGCACCACCAACCATTGCCCGCAGCGGTTTTTTCGACATTTTTGGCCAAATAGACATCAAGAACGAGTGAAAAATGGGTAAAGACGTGCTGCGCTTTTCCTTTCAGGATCCAATCGGCTTGAAACGGAGCGTCATTGACCGAATAATGATTCCGTTCACTGAAATGGTTGGGGATTTGCGTCATTCCGCCGAGGAGTCCTGAACTATGCCGTTTTTCCAGATAGATTTCATCATCTTTGTTTAATGCCACAAAGGCAACGCCATGGCGTTGCGGGCGCTGCGGTTTGGGCGGTTTGACCGGATAGGCTTCAGGGTTACCGCTGCGCTTTCCCTCGCACAGGCTTTCAACCGGACATATCATGCATTTCGGTGTGCGTGGTGTGCAAATTGAACCGCCTAGATCCATCATGCTCTGGGCAAAATCACCGCAACGCTTTTCAGGCGTTAATTCTTGCGTTCTCGCCCTGATTGTCATTTTTGCCCGCGGCAATGGTTCATCAATTGAAAATATACGGGCAATGACGCGCTCCACATTTCCATCGACCACAGCTACCGGCTCGTTATAAGCAATAGAAAGAATGGCAGCGGCCGTATAATCGCCAATGCCGGGAAGGCGTTTCAGGCTTTCTAACGAATTTGGAAAAATGCCATTATAATCGGCCACTATCTGTTCGGCACAGCGTTTGAGATTTCTTGCCCGTGAATAATAGCCAAGGCCGGCCCAGGCTTTAAGGACATCGTCCAATTCGGCTTTTGCAAGAGAAAAGACCGTTGGCCATGTTGTAACGAATTTTTCAAAGAAGGGTTTGACAGCCTCGACAGTTGTTTGTTGCAACATGACTTCCGACAGCCACACCCGATAGGGATCATTTTTTTTGCCGTTCAACAAGTCGGCCGGCGCAACGCGCCATGGCAATATACGATGGTAACGGTCATACCATAAAAGCAGCTTTCCGGAAAAATCACTCATGGATTTCTCCAATCATAATTTATCAAAAAATCAAAAGGAAAAGGCAAGCCTTTAGCAGGCTTGCCTTTCTTTTTATCAATCTGTTCAAGATTGACTGCCGATAACGGTTTTTCAATCGATGTGATGGCCCTGAAGGTAGCCGCCTTTTCTTGCATCATTCATTTTATAAGCGCAGACAAAAGCAATCACCATCATGATTGTAACATACCAGTAGAAATAATTGCCGACACCCTCGTTCTTGAACCATAGCGCAACATATTCAGCCGAACCGCCGAAAAGTGCGTTGGCGACAGCATAGGAAAAACCGACCCCCAACGCCCTGACAGAAGCTGGAAACATTTCCGCTTTAACGATGCCGCCAATGGAGGTGTAAAGGCAGGATACCGCAAGCATGACAACCATCACGAAGAAGGCTGCGAGTTCGCTATGCGTGGATCCGATGAATGATAGGGCAGGAATGGTCAGGATGATTGAAAGAGCCGACCACATCAACAACGAAGTGCGCGTACCGATGCGATCTGCCAACATGCCGAACAAAGGCTGTAAAACCATGAAAATAAATAATGCAGCAAGCATCATCGTATTGGCATCTTTAGCCGAAAAACCGGTCGTCGTAACAAGATATTTCTGCATGTAGGTGGTGTAGGTATAAAATGTCAGTGAACCGCCGGATGTGAAGCCTACAACGAGCAGGAAAGAACGGGTATGGTTTTTCAACAGGCTGATGAGGCTTCCGGCTTCAACGCTGGTGCGTGATTTTTCGGTGGAAGTCTCGTGGAGTGAACGGCGTAAATAAAAGGCGATGATTGCTGTCAAAGCGCCAATAACGAAAGGAATGCGCCAGCCCCACGCCCTTATCTGCTGGTCATTAAGGAACATTTCCAGAATAACGACAACCAGGACGGCAAGAAGTTGTCCGCCGACAAGTGTCACATATTGGAAGGAACTAAAAAACCCTCGCCGACCTTTTAAAGCAACTTCACTCATATATGTAGCGGTTGTCCCGTATTCTCCACCGACTGACAATCCCTGCATCATGCGGACGAGCAACAAAATAATGCCTGCCGCATTCCCCCATGTGGCATAGGTTGGTAGAAAAGCGATGATAAGCGAGCCTAAACACATCATCACCACCGAGATCATCATCGATAATTTACGGCCATAACGGTCGCCTATACGGCCGAAAATATAGCCGCCGATCGGACGCATCAAAAATCCGATGAAAAATATGCCGGCAGTTTTTAGAAGTGCTGCAACCTGGTCATTGCCTGACGGATAAAACTGGTTGGCAAAATAAATGGATGCAAAAGCATATATATAGAAATCATACCATTCGACGAGGTTGCCCGACGCACTTGCTACAATTGCAAAAATTCGCTTGCGCGTGTCATGAGGATCAACCGTGGAAGCCGTCTCTTTCGTGTCAGTCATTAATATCTCCCATAAGGTACAGCTATTATCAGGGTTATTGTTATTCGTTTTATTGACGCAAGTTGACTGAAAACAGAAATAAAAACCTTTAAAGATACACAATTAAAAGTGATATTTCCCCTTAAAATGATGTTTTGAAGTGATGTTTCCCGAAACGGTTTCTCCAAAGTAAGTCATCCGGCTTTCGATTTTTTTAAAATTCGCAATTATAGACATCGCGAGGCAAAAAGGCGGAAATAGAGATTGGCAGGTAAAATTGCTGTTAATGCTGTTTGGTGCGGGAAATGCGATGAAGACACGGCAAATTCATTAAAGGCGTTTAGATCGTCGGTTCAAATGGATAATTCTGAATTGATCTTTTTTGACAAACTTGCAAAATGTCATAACTTTCATTTTTACTCCCCTTATGCAATCGGAACATCGAGGATAGGTTGAAAATCCCCGTTTATATAATCAATCCTGATTGCTCGAATGACCGCTTCCAAAAAGTTTCCCGACCGGCAGATGGAGTTGGACAGGATTATCATCTTGTGAGCGCGGCTCACGGAAATAAAATCGACTTTCGGATTTCGTCTCTGATGAATATCAAACGGTTCTGCCAGCAACATGGAAAGAAAATTCGATTCTATGAAGCAGGTTGCTATTTTTGTCACCTTCGCCGGATTTTCCCGTAAAATGACCGATATAACGGATAGTGTTTCCTTTGGCCGATTTCCTGTCAGACCGTTATCGAGTACGGTTGGTTATCAGGTAACCGGCGAGGTCGCAAAGAAGCTGCATGATAAACGGAACCCGATGCTTTTGCACCTCAACGTGGATGGAGCCGGTATAATGTTTTTCCGGACAATTATACAATTTTACAATCTGAACGGTTCAACAATCGTTAGGGCAAAGAAAACTTGTCATAATATATGTCAGGCGAATATATGTTTGCCGAAATGGTCGTGAACCGGTACTGTGTTTTTCCGGTTGCCGGATGATATTTGCCGTATCATCCACGGGCTTTTACGCAACCCGCTGAAACTGAAAGATAAGGTGTCGAAATGAAAGCAATTGTCACAGGTGCTGCCGGTTTTATCGGATTTGCAACGACGAGAGAATTGCTGCGACAGGGGTTCGAGGTTGTCGGCGTTGATAACCTCAATCATTATTATTCTGTCGAACTTAAAAAAGCACGGTTGGAGAATATAGGCGACACTTCGGCATTCCGTTTTGTCAAAGCCGACATTTCCGATAAAGAACAACTTGAACTCGCGATAGGCAGTGAAAAAAACGTTGATGTTATTGTTCATCTCGCTGCACAGGCAGGTGTTCGTTATTCTATCGAAAATCCTTCCGCTTATGTCAGTGCCAATGTGGAAGGCGAGGTCAGGGTTTTTGAACAGGCATTGAAATATAGTTCCTGTCCGCCGGTTGTTTATGCAAGTTCTTCATCTGTTTACGGCGGAAATAGGAAAGTGCCATTTTCGGAAGATGACAGGGTGGATGATCCGGTTTCGGTTTATGCTGCCACCAAGCGGGCAGGAGAACTGCTTGCCCGTTCATATCACCATGTTCATAAACTCAAGACAACGGGTTTGCGGTTTTTTACAGTCTATGGCCCGTGGGGCAGGCCTGATATGGCTCCATGGCTGTTTACGGATGCTATTTTGGAGGAGCGTCCTATAAAACTATTCAATTACGGAAAAATGCAACGCGATTTTACTTATATTGATGATATTGTTGATGGCGTCGTAACCGTGACAAAAAAAATAATGAAAGAGCCGGAAAAAGTGGCCGACATTTATAATCTCGGCAATAACAAGCCGGTTCCTTTGATGGAGTTCGTCGAAGCGATTGAACAGGCGACAGGCAAAAAGGCGTTGACAGAACTCTGCCCTATGCCGCCTGCCGATGTTAAGAAAACCTATGCCGATATTTCCAGAGCCGAGAGAGATCTGGAATACCATCCGACAATGTCGATTAACGAAGGTATCGTAAAGTTTGTAAACTGGTTTAAACGTTATCAAGGCAAATAATGGGCTGGAAACCGAAAAAAAGTCATTTTTCTTCTCTTGCTGAAACAACAGCCGGTTTGCTTGATCCAATTTTGCGTAAAAAAACCGGTCTTAGTGTGGAGCTTATGCAAAATTGGCCGCTGCTTATCGGAGAAGAAATTGCAGGAAGTACGATTCCCTTAAAAATTCTATGGCCAAGGCGTTCGAGTATTGATGATCCGTTCAAACCGGCAACACTTGTCGTTGGTTGCGAGGCTTATGCTGCCATGATTTTGACCCATGAAACGACTGAAATTCTGCAACGTATCAATGCCTTTTTCGGGTTTATTGCAGTGAACCGGATAAAAATAGAACAATGCGTTATCGAGAAAGAGGAAGTTGTTCGTTTCAAGCGCCCTCCGGTAGACGAAAATGATCGCAAGTTTATTGACGAAGTGACAATGCAAATTGATAATATCGGGCTCCGGAACTCTTTAAGCGATCTTGGTCTATCTATATTTGCAGAGAAACATACCGGTCATGACAAAAATTTTAATAATTAATCCAAGACAATTCTTGATGAATGCCGTATAAAATAACAAAGCTTGCCTTGAATTTAGCGAGTTTCAAGTTTGAACATAATAAAAAGAAAAGGTACTGTTATGCTTAATACAAAAAACAGTCGGCATTTACGGTTTTTTGCCGCCGCTCTAGGGTTATTTGCAACAACCTGTTTTACTGTTTTACCTTCTTATGCGGCAGAAAATAAACCTGCTGAAGCAAAAACCGATGAGGCTAAATCTGCCGACAATAAAGCAAGTGTTGCCAAAACAACCGAAGTCAAATCGTCGGGTACTGTTGATATGACCAAATTGCTTGAACCCGGTAAAGGCAAAGAAATGGTCGAGGGCAAAGCAGATGCTCCGGTAACCATCGTCGAATATGCTTCTGTTACTTGTGGCCACTGTGCTGCTTTCTATAATGAGACGCTGCCATCCATCCGTGAAAAATATATCAAAACCGGTAAAGCGCGTCTGGTATTCCGCGAATTTGCGTATGATCCGAGGGCACAAGCCGGCTACATGCTTGCTCGTTGTGCACCGGAAGACCGGTATTTCCCGATGATTCAGGTGCTTTTTGAAAAGCAGATGGAATGGGCGGCTGCTTCCGACGCATTGCCTCCATTGAAAAAAATAGCTGCAATGGCCGGTCTTGATGACAATGCTTTTGAAGCCTGCTTGAAGAATCAATCGGTGCTTGACGAAGTCAAGAGTTCGTTTGAACGTGGTAAAGAGTTCGGCGTCACGTCGACACCGACATTTTTTATCAATGGCAAGAAATATGAAGGCGCGTTGTCTGTGGATGACATGTCTTCTGTGATTGATAGTTTCCTTTAATATGATGATTGTGGAATAAGAGGCAGGATGCAGTTACATTTGACTGCATCCTTTTTTGTAACCCCGAAGGTAGGTTCATGCAGTTTACCAAGCTGCGGCTGGTAGGTTTTAAATCTTTTGTCGAAGCTCAGGAGTTCGTAATAGAACGCGGGCTTACGGGCGTTGTCGGCCCTAATGGATGCGGGAAATCGAATCTCGTTGAATCTCTGCGCTGGGTTATGGGTGAAAACTCCTATAAAAATATGCGCGCTTCCGGCATGGATGATGTTATTTTTTCCGGCTCGGCGACGCGGCCGGCGCGAAATTTTGCCGAAGTTACATTGTTTCTTGATAATTCCGACCGCAGCGCGCCAACGGCTTTTAATGATACCGATGAGTTGCAGGTTTCCCGCCGTATTGAACGGGATGCCGGTTCGGCCTATCGTATTAATGGCAAAGAAGTACGGGCAAAAGATGTTCAATTATTATTTGCCGATCAGTCGACAGGGGCACGTTCGCCTTCCATGGTCGGGCAGGGGCGCATTGGCGAGCTGATACAGGCAAAGCCCCAAGCACGCCGTGCATTGCTGGAAGAAGCAGCCGGTATTTCAGGCCTTCATAGCCGCCGCCATGAAGCGGAATTGCGGCTTCGTGCGGCAGAAGGCAATCTCGACAGGCTTGAAGACGTAGTAGGCGATCTTTCATCGCGGATTGAAAGTTTGAAACGCCAATCACGGCAAGCAAACCGCTTCAAAACTCTATCCGCCGACATAAGACAGGCGGAAGCCGGTCTGTTCTATTTGCGCTGGTCAGAGAACAAATCCCAGGAAGCCGAAGCAATAAGCGCTCTGAATGGTGCAACAAAACTTGTTGCGGAAAAAGCGCAGGCGCATATGCGTGCCGAAAAAGCACAGGAAGAAAGTAGAAACAAACTCCCTCCGCTGAGGGAGGAAGCAGCAAAAGCCTCTGCCGCTTACCAGAGATTAAGCATCGAGTTGAAACAGCTTGACGAGGAGAAAGACAGAAATCGTCAGCGGCAATCGGAATTGTTGCGCAGGCTTGAACAACTTGACGCCGACATCGTTCGTGAAGAACAACTTGCCAATGACAATCAGCAAAGTTTTGAACGGTTGAACGAAGAGGAAGAGACATTACGGCTTGAAGCGGAAAACCAGCAAGAAACCGAAATGGAGCTTACCCTTCATTATGAAGAGCTGCAAAGCAATTTAAGCGAAAGCGAAGCACAAGCGGGCGAACTTACAAAATTACAAGCCGAGGCCAAGGCCGAAGAATTACGAATAGCCGATCAGATTGCCGATTTTATAAATCGGGGCAAACGTCTTGATGAGACGATTATTGATATAAAAAACCAGATAAAGGCTTTGGAAGAGGAGCTGAACTCTTCCGACAGAATTGCCGAAGCCGAAGAAAAACTCGCGGAAGCCGTGGCACAACTTGCCCAGAATGAAGCATTGTTGCAAGAATGCGAATTGGCCACTGAAAACGCACGTGAGGCAGAAAATAGAGAGCGTCCTCTGGTGGCTGATTGTCGTGACAGGTTAAATGGTCTTACAACTGAATCGCGCACCCTTGAACAGCTTTTAAATTCCTCGAACAGCGCAGAATTTCCGCCGGTTGTTGATGAAATCACTGTTAAAGAAGGCTTTGAAGTTGCTCTCGGTGCAGCTTTGGGGGATGATCTTGAAGGGTCGTTAAAAGAAGGTGCACCAATTTTTTGGAGTGGCCGCACCGGAATAGTGATAAGTCCCGCGCTTCCTGACGGGGTGAAACCGTTGGCAGATTTTGTGAAAGCGCCCGAACAATTGAAACCGGCACTTGCGCAAATCGGAGTTGTCGAGGAGGAAGAAGGCGAGCGCTTGCAAACCAGGTTGCAAGTGGGCCAAAAACTGGTGAGCCGGAGCGGCGCAATCTGGCGTTGGGATGGGTTAAAGACGCGTGCAGATGCACCATCTGCAAGTGCTCAACGTCTGGCACAAAAAAATCGTCTCCAGATTTTGGCAGAACTTGTCGAGGAAGCAAAGCAAGCCTTGAAGATTGCCGAAACGAAATTGCAACAGCTAACAAAGCAGGTGGAAGATTCAGCCCTTTATGAACGCGAGGTAAGGGCGAAGTTGCGCGTGAGCCGTGACAATCGCGATGCCGCACAACAATTCTATAGCAATGTTGAACGCGAAGTGTCCGAACACCGTTTGCGCCTGTCTTCTCTTGAAGAGAATATCGGCAATCTGGAAAGTGAAAAGACAGAGATCTCACAAAAACTCGAAACGGCCTTGATTGAGCAGAAAAAATTGCCCGATATGACGGTTATGGAGGCGAAAATCGCTTCATTTTCGACAAAAATATCGTCCGAACGCAGAGCCGTCTCGGAAGCATTGGCTGCATTACAAAGCTGGAAGCAAAACGCCAGCGCGCGGGTGCGTAGACTTGAAGCGATTGGCTCGGAGAGGAAAAATTGGGTTAGACGTATAGAAAACGCGAAAAACCAGATAGATGCGTTAAAAGCACGTCGTGAAGAAGCAATGATCGAAGCCGAGCAATTGGCGCAAACACCTGAGGGGCTGGAGGAAAGACGGCAAAATCTGCTTGATGCCATTGCAAAGAAAGAAGCGGATGGCCATGCGGTAATGGATCGCCTGTCACAAGCAGAAGCAATAGAGGCTACGCTTGATAAACAGACGTCGCAGGCTTTTGCCGCACTGTCGTCAAGTCGCGAAGAACGCGCCAGAGCCGAAGAAAGGCTGAATGCTGCTGTCGATCGTCGAAAGGAGATAGAAACACGGATAAACGAAACTCTGAACTGCGCAGCACACGAAACATTGGCTCTCGCGGGGCTTTCGGTTGCCGATGAAATGCCCGACATCAATACACTCGAACACAAACTTGAACGATTGCGCATCGAGCGCGAACGTCTTGGAGCGGTGAATTTACGTGCCGATGAAGAAGAAAAAGAGCTTCGCACGCGATTTGATTCGATCACCGGTGAGCGCGACGACGTGGTAGAGGCAATCAAAAAGTTGCGTGTTGCAATTGTCAATCTGAACCGCGAGGGGCGGGAAAGGCTGCTTGCTGCCTTCACAAAGGTAAACGACCACTTCCAGAGACTTTATCATCATCTTTTTGGTGGCGGGACAGCGGAACTTCAACTGATCGAATCGGATGATCCTTTGGATGCGGGTGTCGAAATTCTGGCACGGCCACCGGGTAAAAAACCGCAAACCATGACACTTTTATCAGGCGGCGAGCAAGCATTGACAGCAATGGCATTGATATTTGCGGTTTTTTTAACGAGTCCTTCGCCTATTTGCGTTTTGGACGAGGTTGACGCCCCCCTTGATGACCACAATGTCGAACGTTACTGCAATCTCATGGAGGAAATGGCAAAATCGACCGAAACGCGCTTTATCGTGATAACGCACAATCCGATAACAATGGCGCGCATGAATCGCTTGTTCGGTGTCACAATGGGTGAACAGGGCGTATCACAACTTGTATCGGTCGATCTGCAAACCGCAGAAAAAATGCGTGACGTTGGCTAATGAAAAGAATTGCGTTCCGATCTTTGCTTGCAAGTGTAAAACTTTCGTTATTCAATCGGTTTGACTTTTCTATTTAATCGATTTGTTTGTTCTGTAAAGAAAATTGATGTTGGCGTAGGGGCAAATGTCATTTAAGCTGACACTGGTAGTTGGTCTCTTAATTTGTCTTTTCACAAAATAGGTAAAGTCTATTTTTTAACGGGCAGCTATTACAGTCAATCGGAGGATGTTTATTTAAAATGACAAAATGGGTTTACAGCTTTGGTAATGGAAAGGCTGACGGGGCGGCATCTGAACGCAATCTCTTGGGTGGTAAAGGTGCAAATCTCGCGGAAATGAGCAATCTCGGATTGCCGGTTCCTCCGGGTTTTACAATCACCACAGAAGTCTGTACCTATTTTTATAACAATAATAAAACTTACCCCGACAAACTCGATGAAACTGTTCAAAAATGTCTTGCAGAAGTCGGTAAACTGACCGGACGCCGGTTCGGTGACAAGGATAAGCCTTTGCTGGTATCGGTTCGTTCGGGAGCGCGCGCTTCCATGCCCGGTATGATGGACACGGTTTTGAACCTCGGTCTTAATGATGAAACTGTCAAAGCAATAGCAAGAGAAACCGGTGACGAACGTTTCGCCTATGACAGCTATCGCCGTTTCATCCAGATGTATTCAAATGTTGTGCTGGGAATCGATGGCGCATTGTTTGAAGAAATTATAGATGATGCCAAGGCGCGCCATGGTTATGAGGTCGATACCGAAATGACCGCCAAGGATTGGCAGGATGTGATTGCCTCTTATAAAGAATGTGTCGAAAAAGAAATCGGAACGCCATTTCCCCAAGACCCTGAAAAACAGCTTTGGGGCGCAATCGGCGCAGTTTTCCAAAGCTGGATGACACCGCGCGCCGTAACCTATCGCGAACTTCACGATATACCGGAAAGTTGGGGTACTGCGGTGAATGTTCAGGCCATGGTGTTTGGCAATATGGGTGATGATTCGGCAACCGGTGTTGCTTTCACCCGTAACCCTTCAACAGGCGAAAACGCACTTTTCGGTGAATTTCTTGTCAATGCACAAGGGGAAGATGTGGTTGCCGGTATCAGAACGCCGCAAAACATCACCGAAGCTGCACGTATTGCTGCCGGTTCCGACAAACCTTCGCTGGAAAAGACTTTGCCGCAAGCTTTTGCTGCATTTAACGACATTGCCCACAAGTTGGAAAAACATTATCGCGATATGCAGGATATGGAATTTACCATTGAAAAAGGTAAATTGTGGATGCTGCAAACCCGCATTGGCAAGCGTACGGCGCGAGCGGCACTCAAAATGGCTGTCGATATGGTTGACGAGGGGCTCATCGATCGCACCGAAGCCATTTCACGGATTGATCCGAAATCGCTCGATCAGCTTCTCCATCCGACACTCGACCCCAAAGCTAAAAAAGTGGTTTTGGGCACAGGGCTTCCTGCTTCTCCGGGGGCTGCAACCGGCGAAATTGTTTTTTCGTCTGAAGAAGCGGAAAATGCAACCAAAGAGGGGCATAAAGTTATTCTGGTGCGTGTGGAAACAAGTCCGGAAGACATTAATGGTATGCATGTTGCAGAAGGAGTGTTGACAACACGTGGTGGCATGACGAGCCACGCCGCTGTCGTGGCTCGTGGCATGGGAAAACCGTGTGTGTCGGGTGCCGGCAGTATCCATATCGATTATCGTAGCGGCACATTGAAAGCCGGTGGCGAGACTTTCCATAAAGGTGACATCATCACAATTGATGGTGGAAATGGCGAGATTTACAAAGGCAAAGTCGCCATGTTGCAACCGAAAATGTCGGGCGATTTTGCAAAACTCATGTCATGGGCCGATGAAAAACGCCGTATGCATGTTTGTGCGAATGCCGAGACACCGGCGGACGCACGTATGGGGCGCTCTTTCGGTGCCGAAGGAATTGGTCTTTGCCGCACCGAGCATATGTTTTTTGCCGGTGATCGTATCATTTCGATGCGTGAAATGATTTTGGCCAATGATGAACAAGGTCGTCGCAAGGCCTTGGCAAAACTTCTGCCCATGCAGCGTTCCGATTTTATCGAATTGTTTGAAATCATGCATGGTCTACCGGTAACAATACGTTTGCTGGATCCGCCGCTTCATGAATTTTTGCCGAAAACAGACGCCGAAGTTGCCGAAGTTGCCAAAGCAATGTCAATTCCGGCCGAACTTATCAAAGAAAGAGCAGCAGAACTTCATGAATTCAACCCGATGCTGGGATTAAGGGGTTGTCGCTTGGCAATTACCTATCCTGAAATCGCTGAAATGCAGACGCGCGCAATTATCGAGGCGGCGATTGAAGCTGCCAAAGAGACCAAGGAAACGGTGATACCGGAAATTATGGTGCCTCTGGTAGCACTCAAAACCGAGCTTGACTATGTCAAAGAGCGTATTGATGAAACAGCAAAGGCGGTCATGAAAGAGCACGGCGTTACAATCGACTATCTCGTCGGAACGATGATCGAATTGCCGAGAGCTGCAATTTGTGCCGCCGAAATTGCCAAATCTGCAGAGTTTTTCTCTTTCGGCACCAATGATCTTACGCAGACGACGTTCGGTATTTCACGTGATGATGCCGGTCCGTTTCTTTCGACCTATGTTAAAAAAGGCTTGCTGGAGCAGGATCCGTTTGTATCCATTGATCGCGATGGAGTCGGCGAGCTTGTAAAAATAGGCGCAACACGCGGCCGCAGCCAGCGTCCCGATATTAAACTTGGTATTTGTGGTGAACATGGTGGCGATCCGATGTCTATTGATTTATGCGAAGAAAACGGGTTGAACTATGTGTCCTGTTCGCCGTTCCGTGTGCCGATAGCCAGACTTGCAGCAGCTCAAGCAGCGATCAGACACCAGAAATAGGTAATGCCAAGCATAGGTAATAAATGTTGCGATATATCCGCCGGTGGGTGTTTGCCGGTATAATAGCTCTGAATGTACCGGCCGTAAGTGTGGCCGGTACGGTCGAACCGACATTGCATATAGAAAAAGGTGCAGCGTCAAGCCCGCAAGTGGCTTTGACGCTTGACCTTTGTATGGGCGATATAGACCTCCGTATCTTCGACATACTGGTTTCCCGCCAGATTAAAGCAACTCTGTTTGTTACAGCGCGGTGGTTGCGAAGAAACAAACCGGCTGTCGATGTCATCAAGGCTCATCCTGATCTGTTTGAAGTTGCAAATCACGGGAAAAATCATGTGCCCGCTATTGATAACCAGCCGGATATTTATGGTCTCAAAACAGCAGGCAGCCTCGAAGCAGTGTGTGAAGAAGTCAGAGGTGGAGAGGAAGGTCTGGCAAATGCAGGTTTTCCCCAATCAAAGTGGTATCGTGATGCGGCAGCACGTTATTCGGATGATGCGATCAAACTCGTTCATGCCATGGGCTACGAGATAGGCGGTTTTTCTCTTAATGCCGATATGGGGGCATCTCTGCCAGCAAAAACGGTTGCCCGGCGTATTTCATCTGCTAAGAATGGTGATGTAATTATTGCCCATATGAACCAGCCCAAACGTGCATCCGGTCAGGGTGTTGCAGACGGTATTCTGGAACTAGAGAAAAAGGGCTTCAGTTTTGTGAAATTGTCGGATGCGGTAAAGCCAGTGGAAAGACAGACAAGTGTGAGCGATTGTAATGCATTGCAAGGGATCAAAGCAGTCGATAAAAAAACTGTGTTGCAAGAAAAAAATCCATTACAGAAAACTAATAGGCTAGACGGGGCGAGCACATTATCAGGGAAAATTGACGGACAATGAGAAAAAAATATGTTCGTTTGACATCCTATGCCGCTTTGTGGTCGCCGCGTTTTGGTGGTGTCAGCCTATTGGCACTTGTTATTTTGTGCCTCCTCCACCGATTTTCGCTTATTCGGACAAATGTTTTTATCGGGTTTTCGGCTATTGCCGGTGCGTTGGCACTGATAGCATTTGTTCTGGCTCTGAAAGGCCTTTACGATCTTTGGGAAAACGGTGATCGTGGCGGGCTGAAAGCCTTAAAGGGCATCGTCTATTCATTGATAACTTTGACCCCGATTTCAACATTCCTTGTAATGTGGTGTGTGTTGCCGCCACTGAACGACATTTCAACCGATACCGATACTCCGCCACATTTCATTACAGGTACCAGACCAGCCGATGCTTTGCCTGTTGCTTCCGAATTAACCGCGCAGGCCGCATTGCAACTGGAAGAATGGCCGGAGCTTTCAGGACGCCGTTACGACGGGTCGCCTGACCGTATTCTCAAATCGGTGCGCAATGTTCTTGATGCCCAAGGTTGGCCGATCAGGGCACAAAAGGGTGTCGATGGTGATGATGAACAGCTATTTATAGAAACAGAAGCTAAAACTTTTTATCTGGGGTTTATATCCGACATTGTCATTCGTCTGACTGACGAAGGGGATACAACATTTGTCGATATGCGTTCGGCATCGCGTTATTTACATCGCGATCTCGGAGTCGATGCAGCATTTATTCTGACTTTCATGGATGCTCTCGATACCGAAATGCTTTCGACACCAACCGATCAGGATAATGAATAATAAGCCGAGAGAGAAAGTGGTTCCTCGACTTTGACAACACCGCTTGCCACCAGTGATTCGAGATGCGCAAGAACCGAAAGTGAAGCAGCTTTGTAAAGACGTTGGTCAAGCGAACGGTAAATTGCCTTGACGATCTCGCTTATTGTCCGGTCTCCCTCGCTTAACCGTTCAAGAATAGCCCTTTATGCGTTCGCCATCACGTTATTTACATCGCGATCTCGGAGTCGATGCAGCATTTATTCTGACTTTCATGGATGCTCTCGATACCGAAATGCTTTCGACACCAACCGATCAGGATAATGAATAACAAGCCGAGAGAGAAAGTGGTTCCTCGACTTTGACAACACCGCTTGCCACCAGTGATTCGAGATGCGCAAGAACCGAAAGTGAAGCAGCTTTGTAAAGACGTTGGTCAAGCGAACGGTAAATTGCCTTGACGATCTCGCTTATTGTCCGGTCTCCCTCGCTTAACCGTTCAAGAATAGCCCTCTCGCGCATTTTCCTGTGTGCAATGATGGCACGGACATAAGCTTGCGGTTTAAGCACCGGACCGCCGTGGCCGGGAAGATAAATCTTGTCATCCCGTTTCAGGAGTTTATCAAGCGATTTCATATAATCCTGCATAGAACCATCCGGCGGAGCAACGACAGTTGTTGCCCAGGCCATGACATGATCGCCGGTAAAAAGCACACCTGTCTTATCGAGGCTGTAGGCCGTATGATTTGCCATATGTCCAGGCGTGGTGATAGAGGTGAGCTTCCAGCCATCTCCTTCAATGGTTTCACCATCTCCAAGGGTTATATCGGGCGCGAAATCACTATCGCCACCCGAATCAAGAGTCATTGATATGTCTGAAATATTAGCCGTGGCCGGTCTGTGGCTCCCCTCGGCAACGATTTTTGCGCCTGTCAGCCGACTTAACCGTTTTGCTAGCCCCGAATGATCGCTATGGCTATGGGTGATGAAAATATAATCCAGCCTATGCCCTTCGATTACACCGAGCAACATTTCAAGCTGTTCATCATCATCAGGGCCGGGATCTATAATAGCAAGGTCATCGGTACCGATGATGTAACTGTTGGTGCCGGTGAATGTAAAAGGAGAGGGGTTATGTGCTGTAATCCGCCTGACGTGGTTATCAAGAACAACCACGTGACCATATTCAGGGTCGAAATCGTTGTTAAAACCTACGGACATCAGCTCTCCTCGTCAATTACGCCAGATATAGTCCACTAAATGCAATCATTTCAATTTGGCGATTAAAAGTAAATAACATTGTTATGACTTGTATGGTGCGATTCCGGTGACAGAAATTTTCCAATTTATTATTTTCAGGAAGAAATTTTGAAAAATTTAAAAATCGGATATAATGCTTAAAACAAATGTAAATTACATTTAAAATTATAATAAAACATTAGTTACAATATATATTTTATTGATATTTTTATTTATGTTTTTCAACTATTAATTGTTATTTTAACTAATAATTGAGCATGAAATATATTCGATCACAAAAAAATTATCTTTAAAATAGTTAATTATACGTGTTTTTTCTTCAGATTTCTTGCGTTAAAGGCTAATTCCGGACTTCAAAAACTTTGATGTTCCAGGTTTGAAGGAGTGTGGGAGATCATGCTTATTGTTCGCTTGTCAAAATCGGCGTTTGTCGCCGCAATAGCGTTGTTCGCAACATTGGTAGCTGTTGAAAACATTTTTTATTCGTCAATTAATTTTGCCTATGTCCATCATGTGTTTTTAATGGATAGTGTCTTTGCTGATGCGCCGACAAAGTGGCGTTCCATTGAAAATATAACCATCCAGAATATCGGTTATTGGCTCATTGTTACATTCGAGACGTTGACGGCTATCTTGTGTTGGATTGGTAGTGTGCGCATGTTGCTTGCTATAAAAGCCCCCAAAAACACGTTCCAATTGTCAAAACGTTGCGCAATCGCCGGTCTGACACTGGGGTTTCTGGTTTGGCATGTTGCGTTTATGTCTGTGGGCGGGGAATGGTTCGGAATGTGGATGTCCAAGGAGTGGAACGGAGTGCCCGACGCCTTCCGGTTTTTCATTACCATTATATTGGTGCTGATCTATGTTGTCATACCGGACGACAAAATAACCGCAGACAATTGAGACAGGGCTGACCGGTCGTCTTCGGTTCTATTACAACGTCAAAACTACATAAGTCGAACCGGAGCATTAAAATCTCCGTATTCGCACCGCCGACGTAAGGGAGATGTCATTCTATCTGGCAAATAGTTGCCAGATAGGAGACAAAACACAACAGCAGGAACATCCGCATTATCCGTTTCACGCCATTCGGTGAATATCCGGATTTCCCGACGCCGGTCTGTTTTCTGAAAAAACTTTCTTGATTAGCCGATGATGACGTTCACACCGCGTTATAGAGAAGCTGTTTTAATACTGTCGGGACGAAAAACCCCGATTCTCAAAAAAAAATTGTAGCTGGCGCATGAACATATTGCACATTTTTACCGAACTCGTTATAAGGCGCGCAGGAAGTATGCCATGCATAGTTTTTGGGGTATAGCCAAGCGGTAAGGCACCGGTTTTTGGTACCGGCATTCCCTGGTTCGAATCCAGGTACCCCAGCCACTTTTCCCTCTATAAATATTTATGATTGATTTCGCTTCAGTAAAAAGCTGTTGCGGTCAAGTGACTGAAGCTCCCCACCGGTAAACACACAATAATTCGTCAAACAAGCCACAATCCGTCTAACAAGCCACAATCCGTCAAACAAGCTGCGCCGGATTATATGAACCGGAGCGGAACCGGAATGAACGCGACTTTTTATTTTATAAGAAAAGCGCTTTTATTTCCGGCTTTAAGCTTTTCCCGTTATTCAAAATAACGCACCGAAAACCAGAAAAATATAATTTATTTCAGCAGCACCAGAGCGCCTGATTTTTGTTTAGCGTTTCAAATTGATAATTTGAGCCATTGTCTCGTCAGCAACCTGAAAAACACGAAAATTGGCTTTGAAATTGTGCTCGCCCATATTCAGATCAATCATATCATCACCCGGATCGTAAGTTTGGCGCTCGACCGTCGTACCTCTGGCAACATTCAGAGCTGTTTTATCAAGTGAATCAACCTGTCTGTTCATGCCAGTTACCGAAATACGCATTGCGGTCTCAATAGACATTGAAATCACTCCTTTGATTGAGGTTCATTGCCATCAATAAAGTTAATATAATAGACAGAACAACAAATTTCCAGATGGGGAAAGTAATTCCGCAGGCTAAAGCCAGCCTTTCTTTCTGAAATAAAGAATCGGGATAACAGCCGAAATAATCATCAGAAAAAGCGCAAAAGGATAGCCCCATTTTTCATTGAGTTCCGGCATGAATTGGAAATTCATTCCATAGATTGATGCAACCAGTGTCGGCGGCATGAAGCCCACGGCTGCAACCGAGAAGAATTTGATAATGGCATTTTGTTCTGTCGAAATCATCCCGACGACAGTATCAAGAAGAAATGTCATTTTTGCTGACAAGAAATCGGCGTAATGCTCAAGTGACTGGGTGTCCTGTTCAAGTGATTTTACCGTCGTCTTCATGTCTTTTTTAGGCGTGACAGTTTTGCCGTCGGCTTCAATATATTTTGGCGTAACAGTTTTTCCATAGGCTTCCACATAAACGAGAAGACGGCTGACACCGGCGATGCTTTCTCTAACCATTGAAAGCAACGTTCCCTGATTGCCGATCTGGTTAAGAATTTTACGAAAATCGACAGTCGACATCGGCATCGCACCTTCATCACGATGGAAGATGTTGCGCGAAGCCTTTTCTATGCGTGCAGAGACGGCTTCGAGGAGATCGGCAAGCCGGTCTGTTGCCGCTTCCATAACCGCAGTCAAAATCGTTAGACCGGTACATTGTTGCGTAATAACCCCGTTACCGGCTTTGGTAACGCGTAAAATGAAAAGTTCGACAGCTTGCGGATGACTATAGCGAACAGTCACCAATCGCGATCCGGTCAGAATGAAAGTCACCGGCGCAATGTCACGCTTGTCCCCGTCAACTGTATAGATTAAGGGCGCAGTCATATATTGCGCCCCGTTTTCCATATAAAAGCGGCTGGATTCTTCGATTTCTGTCATGTCATCATGGGTTGGAATGGGAATCCCAAGCCATTTTTCCAGCTCTTTTTCTTCTCCCGCAGTCGGATCGGAAAGATCAATCCACAACACATCGTTTTCAGGTGTTCCATCTTCTTTCAGAGGAACTTCGACAAGTCGGTCAGTCGACGAACGAAAGCTGCGGATCATATATTAATCCTTCGTAATTTCCACCGGAGCAATTTTTTGAACTTCCAGAAAGTCTTGATCCCAACGCCCAGATACCAAGGGATGGCAATGGGAAATGCCTTCTGCTGAAAAATGAACAGCTTTGGTATCGACAATGCCGAAAGGAGCCTCGTCACTTTTCCGGTATTCGGATGTACCAATGATCGCACGTTCGTTTTTATGATAACTTGCAAGTCGCAGATCGCGTGCTTCTTCAATGCGTTTGGCGAGGTTGCCGTCTATCAGACTTTGCATGACGCCACCCTCGTCTTCAAGCCGGGTAAACTCGACCCAGGCTGCTTCTGCAAGGGCATCCGCATCATTATCGCGACGATTGGCATGTTTCGCGAGAGGGTTCGCCAGTTCATCGACAAAAACAAGTTGGCTGTTGCGGGCAATACGGCGGGCATTTTCGTCCGGTAAGCCAAACACAAAACTATATGGCAATACGGATAAAGACGATGCGCCGCCAAGAATTGCAGCATAGGCGGCAATAGAAGAACGCGAAATATTACTTAGCGCATCCTGTCTGGTCATCATCCGCATGGATGTTTCAACATGGATAATGGCAGGGAAAGGCGATGAAACGCCACGTTCTCCCTGAAGACGCCGCCACAGCAACCTGATTGCCCGCATTTTGGCAAGTCCCATGACCGGATCCTGATCGAGTGCAGTAGCAAAACCGATATGCGGCAGAGCGTAAATAATATGGTGACGCGCTTCTTCAACCATCTTTAAATGGGCGAGCGCAACCGACATCATAGCGCCGATTTCCTGTGCAGGTGTTGCACCGGCATTATGGTAGGGGCGGCCGTCGGCTTCAAGCACAACTCCGGGAATGCCGGAGGAGAAAAATACCGACATTGACTGCGGCAGTGATGCTTTCAATGCCTCGATTGACATTTTGAGTTTGCCGGTTGTGGCCAGAACAGCAGTGGGGTCGGTGCTGAATGTCAGTTTTGTGCGCGTCGGGTTAATGCGTCTGTGTTGAAGATAATCGATAAAACTGTCAGCAATGACACGACCGTGCGGATGGTTATCCAGACGAATATGAAGACCATCCAGACTGACACCATCAAAAAGTGTCGGTATTGTTTCGGCCTTGGCCGGTAGCCCGAATCCATAGGCGCTGTTGGCGCCTTCAAAAATAAGAGCAATACCGGTAGCACCATTGGCTATGTCTTCCTTGAGTTGGAAGCGGGCACGTTCAATATCGGGGTCATCAGCACGTTGCATGACGGACCAGCCTGCTTGACGCGATTGTAAATTGTCGGATGGAAGGGATTGTTTCGAGCTCATGAGCAAATCAAAATCCTACTAAATCGTTTTTACACCATCTTTAAGAGGTACTCTAAAAAAATCACAAAGCCCTGAATGGCGCAAGACCAACCTACCGCAATTTCATTTAGAATTCATTTAATAAAATTCCATCCGGACGCATAAAATGATTTTTGGTGGAAGCGACCATTCTGTATTGCCATTCAGAAATATAACAAGTGTAAAACAGAATTTACAGATTTATATAATGATAGATATTATCATATATATTTGGATGGATAAATAATTATAATAATAGCAAATATATAAATATGAATATTATAAAATATTATAAATTGTCATTTTATGTAAAAATAGAGACCAATAGAGATATTTGTTTCAGGAAAAATCTGCCGACAAAAAAGGCCGTCAAAAAACAAATTCATTGAAGCCACATAAAAGACTTATTGAATTTGTCTGATTCTGGTACATTTATGCTGATTGGAAAATCAGGCCGAAGGATAATTGGGTATGATCGACAAGAGCGGAATTTTTCTTGGTGCCAGTCGCCAAAAACGGGATAATAGCCTCAAACCGGAATATATCTGGCTAAAATATGCAAACCGCCACGGATTGATAACAGGGGCTACGGGAACCGGAAAAACAGTAACACTTCAAGTCATTGCCGAATCTTTTTCTGCAGCCGGCGTTCCCGTTTTTTGCGCCGATGTCAAAGGTGACCTTTCCGGCATAGCCAAAGCCGGTATTTTGAATGATAAAGTGCGCGCACGTGCAGAAAGTGTCGGACTTTCGTCAATCGAGATGAAGGCTGCACCGGTTATTTTCTGGGATCTTTTCGGTGTTGACGGGCATCCGATAAGGGCAACTGTTTCGGAAATGGGACCATTGCTGCTTTCCCGTTTGATGGATTTGACGCAAGCGCAGGAAGGTGTGCTCAATATTGCATTCCGCGCAGCCGATGATGAAGGCTTGTTACTGCTTGATCTCAAGGATTTGCAAGCAATGCTCAATCACGTCGGAGAAAAGGCGGCAGAGCTTTCGACCCGTTACGGCAATATCTCGAAATCTTCCGTGGGATCTATACAACGTCAATTATTGGTTTTCGAGGAGCAGGGGGGCGAACATTTCTTTGGCGAACCTTCGCTGAAACTCGAAGACATTATGCGTGTTACGAATGACGGGCGAGGGGTTGTCAGCGTTCTTGCGGCTGACAAGCTTATGTCCAATCCGCGCCTTTATTCGACATTTCTTTTGTGGCTTATGTCCGAACTTTTTGAACAATTGCCTGAAGTTGGTGATCCCGATAAGCCCCGCCTCGTATTCTTTTTTGACGAAGCCCATTTGCTGTTCGATAATGCACCGAAAGCTTTGATCGAACGCATTGAACAGGTTGTCCGCTTGATCCGCTCGAAGGGAGTAGGCATCTACTTCATTTCACAAAATCCTCTGGATGTGCCCGAATCGATTCTGGCACAGCTTGGCAACCGTATCCAGCACGCATTGCGGGTGTATACGCCTCGCGAAACGGCGGCGGTAAAAGCCGCAGCTTCGACTTTCCGAGCCAATCCGGATTTTGACACGATGAAAGCGATCTCGGATCTTGGAACAGGTGAAGCGCTGGTATCAACTTTGGAAGATAAAGGTGTTCCTTCTATTGTCCAAAGAACCACTATTCGCCCGCCGTCATCGCAAATCGGACCGATTACGGTGCAAGAGCGGCAAAGTTTGATGAAAACAAGTCCGGTGAGCGGTAAATATGACGAGACAGTCGATCGCCAATCCGCCTATGAAATGTTGCAAAAAAATACAGAAGAAAAGCAATCCAACAATAATCAGGAACAGGGCGGAAGCTTCTGGGATACGATTTTCGGCGAGGATAAAAAGAATGGTCGCGGGCAATCGGTCGCAGAAACCGCAGTGAAATCAATTACCCGTACCGCCGCCAACTCTATCGGCCGGTCAATAGCAAAAGCCGGTGAAAATTATTTGCGCGGTGTCTTGGGAAATCTTCTGGGCGGCAGACGCAAATAAATGGCAATGCAAGGGCAGAGGGGAAAATCGGCTTTCGCTATGTTTCTCGATGTGAGCGTTTCCGGCTCTTCAAGTTCGACCTGATTGAGCTTTCCTGTCTTCTATAGGCATTGACGGCAGAGGCTATATAAAGAACCTTGGCTGACAGGAAGTTTACGGCAAGCTTTTGAGAAATTTCACCCGGAAAAGTGAAATTTTATGGCGTTATGATTTTCTATTCCGGATGATCTTGGGGCTTCAGAAGGACTTAACTTTAAAAACGTCATGCAACAAATCTCATCTAAAGATATGAGTGCTGGTCTTTCAGTCTCGCATCATAAATTAAACGACAAGAACCGGCGCTTTTTCCGGAACGCGTTCGTAAAGATCTATAATATCCTGATTGATGAGCCTGACACAACCGGATGAAGCGCGCTTGCCGATAGATGACCAATCGGGTGAACCGTGAAGGCGGTAGAGCGTGTCTTTACCATCCTGAAAAATGTAAAGGGCACGTGCGCCAAGCGGATTTTTCAATCCCGGTTTCATGCCGCCATTTGCAGCACTATATTTTGCAAGCTGCGGTTGACGGGCGATCATATCGGCAGGCGGTGTCCATGTTGGCCATTTGCGTTTATATTCGATAATGCCACGCCCCGACCATGCAAAACCTTCTTTTCCGACGCTCACACCGTAACGGATTGCTTTACCGTTGAGACGGACAAGGTAAAGATAACGCCTTTTGGTGTCGACAACGATTGTTCCGGGTTGTTCGCCGGTCGGATCGTCAACAATCTGTCGCAAAAATTGCGGATCAATATGTTGATAGGGAATTGCGGGGAGAACAAAATCGCCATCTCTCATTTCTCCATACATCGACGCAAAAGGAGCTAACGCATTATTTACGGGTGTATTAACAGATGCAGGTGGCGTCTTTACAGGTGCCAATGCAATATCTTTCAATCCCGAAGGCATGCAGGCAGAAAGGCCTGTTGTTGCTGCACCCATAGTCAGTGTCTGTAAGAAAAAGCGCCGCGAGACAAGGGAAGTCATTCATCAATCCAATTTGTTTTTCTTTTTCCATATTTGACGGAAAAAAGTTAAAAACAAACAAATCCGGCTGTTTTCAATTCCGGCAGAGATGTTCGAGCGACAATCTCGAAAGGCTTAAAAAGCTGAAAAGGCTTAAAAAGCTGAAAAAGCTTAAAAAACCGAAAAGCCTTAAAAACCGAAAAGGCTGTTGCGTGCTATTTATGGGCTGCCCTTCAAGACGACAATAGGTTACTGTTAGACTTGTATCCCATCTGATGGAAAGAGGAGACATTTCAGCCCGACCGGTCAAACTCTTGTGAAAAGGGCAATTTCCCTTGCTTTTACCCAAGGAGCGCACCAAATAAATAATCGCACCTATTCCGGCAGAGACTATATTTTTAAGGAGTATTGAAAATGGCTTTTGAATTGCCTGAACTACCCTATGCTTATGATGCGCTTCAGCCTTATATGTCACGCGAGACACTTGAATACCACCATGACAAGCACCATCAGGCCTATGTCACCAACGGCAACAAATTGCTGAAGGATTCCGGGCTTGAAGGCAAAAGCCTTGAAGAAATTGTCAAAGCAAGCTTTGGCAAAAATCAGGGGTTGTTCAACAACGCCGCACAACACTTCAATCACACCCATTTCTGGAAATGGATGAAAAAAGACGGCGGTGGTAAAAAATTGCCGGGCAAACTTCTCAAGGCAATTGATAGTGATCTGGGCGGATATGATAAATTCCGTGAAGACTTTCTTGCCGCCGGAGCGGCTCAATTCGGTTCGGGATGGGCTTGGCTTGCTGTGAAAAACGGAAAGTTGGAAATCTCGAAAACACCGAATGGTGAAAACCCGCTGGTTCATGGAGCAACGCCGATTCTCGGTGTCGACGTTTGGGAACACTCCTATTACATTGATTATCGCAATGCCCGTCCGAAATATCTTGAGGCATTTGTCGATCATCTGATTAATTGGGATTACGTGCTGGAGCTTTTTGAAAAAGCCTGATTTTGTTTTTGTAACCGAATAAAAAACCGCCATTTTTCCAATGGCGGTTTTTTTATATCTGCCGGTTTTCCGGTACTTCCAACTTTTTACCGGTTGTCTTGCGAGACAGCAATCACTCTTTAAAATTTGGTGCACATGCTCGCGTCAATGGATTTGTCATTATAAAGATAATTCATCGTTTTTAGCCAGGATTTGCATTCGTTCATCGTTTTGAAACAATGATAGCGTTCTACCGGCATAAGACCGGAACCGCGGTTCTGGAACGGTGTTTGTTCCCATCCGCGGAAAAAACCGGCGACTATTCCACTTCCCTTCTGAGGTGTCGAACAGCGCTTTCCGGCATATTCACTGGTCATATTTGCTACTTTTGCGGGGTCTCGACCACTTGCATAGACGCTTTGTGACATTGTCAGAAAGCCGAGGCCGATTGTAGCAAAAAATAATAGTCCATATTTCATAGAAAACAGGCCTCCCTCAGCCTTTTGATAATCAATATCGTGTACACAATGTGGCCGTTGGTGGTGGTGAGCCGTAGAGTGACTCCATTGTATAAAGCCAGCCACGGCATTCATCCATCGTTTTGAAACATCTGAACCGGTCGACAGGAACGAAACCGTCAGAGCTTATAATCGGATTATCCGTAACGCCGCTGAAATATCCCGCCACAATGCCGCTTCCCTTTGCCGGCGTATTGCAACGGCTTCCGGCATATTCATCAACATCTTTCCTAATTCCGGCAGCATATGCCTGTGACAAGAAAAAGCCGATCAACAACAACAGCAATAGGCATGAAGTTTTCATCACTTGGTCGCTATTCCATAAAATGCGGATTGGTTAGCTGTCTGTCAAAACAGCTATATGAAACTATTTGGTAGCTTTATGAGCAATAGGCAAGTGCATTGTTCGTTCTGCCTTAAAAATATATCGGAACGGATAACCCGTTAAAGCATGAATGCTCCGACTGGAGTTGCCAGCACTTATTTTTTCCTCTCCAGTCATTGGTTACAAAGGACAACGAAGACTTCAGGAAAAGTTGTGAAGACAAACGGAGACTTCAGGGGAAGTTGTGGTGGCAAGAAGAGCTTAGAAAAAATTGTCCCGCGGCAAGGCAGCTTCCGATCTCAAGAGATATGAGAGATCGGGTAAGCCGCCTTTAATCCGGTAATTTCAAAACGATGGTAGAAGGTTTAAATCTTTCCTGCAACCTTGAGAATAAAAGCGTAGATATAAGCACTTTCTTCAAGACGCGAAAACCGTCCTGAAGCACCTGCATGGCCCGAATCCATATTTATTCTCAGTAAAACGGGATTATTTCCGGTGTTCAACTCGCGTAATTTTGCTACCCATTTTGCCGGTTCCCAATAGGTGACACGCGGGTCGGTAAGACCACCCATTGCAAGAATGGCGGGATAATTTTGTGCGCGGACATTATCATAGGGTGAATAGGATGCGATGAGTTTATAATCTTCCTTCGATGCAATCGGATTTCCCCATTCAGGCCATTCGGGCGGCGTAAGGGGAAGCGTTGCATCAAGCATGGTCGATAATACGTCAACAAAAGGAACAATGGCGACAATAGCCTTGTAATCTTGAGGAGCCATATTGGCGACCGCGCCCATCAACATGCCACCGGCTGAACCGCCTTCAGCAATCAACCGGTCATGCGAGGTGAAATGATTGGCAACCAGAAAACGCCCGCAAGCGATAAAATCGGTAAATGTATTGCGCTTGAACAAGTGCTTTCCTTTTTCATACCAGTCAAAGCCTTTTTCTTTTCCGCCCCTGATATGTGCAATTGCATAGACAAAGCCACGATCGACAAGTGACAATGCATTGGAATTGAAACTATCCGGCATAGAAATACCATAAGCTCCATAACCATAGAGCAGACATGGCGCAGTGCCGTCGAGTTTTGTATTTTTGTGATAGAACAGTGAAACGGGAATTTCAGCACCGTCTTCAGCCTTGGCCATCAAACGCCGAGTAATATAATTTTCGGGGTCGTGTCCTGACGGCACTTCCTGCCGTTTTAACATGACGCGCTTTTTCGTGCCCATGTCATAATCATAAAGTTCGGACGGCGTTGTCATTGACGAATAGGTGAAGCGGATTGTGTCGCTGTCATATTCGGCTGCGCCATGAAGTCCCAATGAATAGGTTTCTTCGTCAAAAGCGATGCTATGCTGCTTTCCGTTACGACGATCAAGAAGTTCAATTCTCGGTAATCCGTCGCGACGTTCAAGCCAGACAAGAAAATTTTTATAAGCATCATGGGCAAGAATAAGTCTTGATGGTTGATGGGGAACAACCTCTGTCCAATTTTCTTCTGTCGGTTTGTCGAAGGGTGTCGACATTATTTTGAAGTCTTTGGCGTTGTTGATATTGGTGAGAATATAAAATACGTCGCCACCTTCAGTCAGGCTATATTCAACGCCTTTTTGACGTTTTCTGACGCATTCGGGCTTCATCGTCGGCTTGTTTGCAGGAATAAGCCAGACTTCCGAAGTTTCATGGTCGTGGATGTCAATATAGATGACATCATTCAAGGACGAACCGCCAACGCCTAAGAAAAATCCCGGATCTTTTTCTTCAAAGATCAACAGGTCATCTTGTTGTCCGGTTCCGAGTTTGTGATAATAAAGTTTTGACGGACGGTGATTTTCATCGACACTCGTATAGAAAAAACCTTCCGAATTCGCGTCCCAAACAACATCGCCCGATGTATTTTCAATTGTTTCACAGCGGTCAGACAGCAAAGCCATGTCACGTAGCTTTATTGTATAGAATTCCGAACCCTTGTCATCATAGCACCAGACACATTTACTGTGGTCGGGAGAATGTTGGACAGTTCCAAGACGAAAATAGTCTTTACCTTTTGCCAGTGCATCGCCATCGAGATATATTGTGGCCTCTCCGCCATTGCGAGGTGTCCGGAAGTAACGGGGTTGTTCACCACCTGTCACAAACGAGACACCGTAAGCATAAGGACCATCTTTCACCGGTACCGAACTATCGTCTTCTTTGATACGCCCTTTCATTTCCGAAAAAAGCTGTTGTTGCAGCTTTGTCGTATCAGCCATTTGCGCTTTTTGATAAGCATTTTCCTTATCAAGATGTTGGCGTATCGCCGGATCAAGCAATTCGGGCTGTTTGAAGACTTCCTGCCAGTTTTTGGCTCTCAACCAGTGATAATAATCATGACGGATTATGCCATGATGCTCTTCGCTATGGTCAATTTTTTTTGTTTCGGGTGGCAAAATTACTGATTCGGTCATTCTTCATCCTAAATGGCGGTGTTGGCGTCGAATTACTTTGTTGTTTTATCCTGCTGGTATGTCAGAGCATAGCCATTCATGCAATAACGCAATCCTGTGGGCTCGGGACCATCAGGAAAAACATGGCCAAGATGCGATCCGCAATCGGCACACAAGACTTCCGTGCGCTCCATGCCATGGGAATAATCTTCCTGAAAGACAACAGCATCGGGGTCTATCGGTCGGAAAAAACTTGGCCAGCCACTACCGGATTCATATTTGGTTTCAGACCTGTAGAGCGGTTTACCGCAGCAAACGCAATAAAATGTTCCGGGCTTCGATGTATCGAATTCAGGTCCCGAAAATGCTCTTTCTGTGCCTTGCTTACGTGTAATATCATATTGTTTCGGCGTTAGTTGCTTGCGCCATTCTTCATCGGTTTTTGTAATCTTGAATTGATGTTTATCACTCATGAATTTATCCTCGCACAAATATATTAAATTTGCCGGCTAATCAGTCAATCTCTTTGACAGCGGAAACAATAGCTGCTAGAAGCTGAAAAAAATAGCAATCTTTCCCTTTTATATGATATCTGTGTATATGAATATCAATCTATACTAGAATTTTCGATGTGGATTCGCATTCATTATGTAAAAATGGGACACTTTGCCATAATTTATATATAATTCGCATAACAAACTTACAGAAGTTTAATAAAAAAACTAAAAAATAACTTGAAAAAAAATTGGAACCTTTGTTTTATAGAGTTGTTTGATGTTTGTAATTGACAAGGTTATTTACATAGCTATATGAAGACAACATTTGCTTGCTTGGTTCAAGCAAGCCAAAACAAAAATGAAGTAAAAAAAGGATAAGAAGATGGATGAACAAGCCGTCGGCGAGAATGAAAGCGATTTCATTATTACACTGGTTGCTGATGTTGTAGCTGCTTATGTTGGCAATAACTCAATCAGACCAGGTGAGTTGCCCAGTTTGATCGCGGACGTTCACACTGCATTTGTTAAAGCTGGTGGAGAAACAGCTACAGAGGCCGAAGTTGAAAAACAGAAGCCCGCAGTTAACCCGAAACGTTCTGTTTTCCCTGACTATATTGTCTGCTTGGAAGACGGCAAGAAGTTCAAGTCGCTTAAGCGCCATTTGATGACGCATTATGAACTGACCCCTGAACAATATCGCGAGAAATGGGACTTGGATCCGAATTATCCAATGGTTGCACCGAATTATGCAGAAGCCCGTTCTTCTCTTGCCAAACAGATGGGATTGGGACGTAAACCTGGAAAAAGAAAATCAAAATAATTCAAATTTCAGGTCGGATTTTATTAACGGGCGCATTTAATATGTGCCCGTTTTTTAAATCGATTGAAGTTGAGGGGTAAAAAAATAGCTTTTTAGGCTTGATCGAACGATTTCAATGATCGATCGAACGGTTTTAATGATCGTTTGTGGACTATTCCAACTATTGTTTGTGGAGTGTGTTCGAGGCCTCAAGGCGAATGCGTTCAACCATAGAACGTAAACCGTTGGAGCGTTGCGGGGTCAAATTTTCGTCAAGTCCCAAGGTTTTTAAAACTTTTTCAATATCGGCATCAAGAATTTCCGATGCCCGTTTGCCTGAATAGTAAGTTGTCAAGATATAGACGAGACCGCGTACAATATGGGCATCTGAATCGCCCTGAAAAGTCATGACCGGGTCGTCTCCTTCACCTCTTTTGGTTAACAGCCAGACCTGGCTGACACAGCCTGGCACCTTGTGAACATCATCACGGGCTTCTTCAGGATAGGGCGGGAGTTCACGTCCGAGTTCAATAACATAACGATAGCGGTCTTCCCAATCATCAAGCAGGGCAAAACTTTCCAGAATATCGTCTATTGTATCGGTCATGATTTATTATAAATTTTCGTTGGTTCGATTGTACAATGGTTATAGTCGAACCATTTACTCCGTCTTTGTAAAAAAGTAAATTTTTAACCGAAGGCACTTTTTCGTGTGGCGTGGCACGGGTTTCATTTATTCGCCTTTTACAACCGGATGTGATTTTGTCTCTTTAGATGGAGTTACCGGTTTTTGAACTTGCTTCATCGCCGAATCCGATTTCAAAGGCGCGTTTTTTTTGTCTGATTTGCCGTGCTCCTCATGAGTGTTATCAGGAGTGATGGAGCCGGTATTGATATTTTCCGGTGGCAGTTTGTTTTCAACTTTATTCTCGACTTTGTCGGATCCGAATGTTCTGTCGAGATATTCATAGGCAATGCGCGCTCCATCACGTGCACGTTCTCCGAGCGAGCCTAGAAATGTTTTGCCGGTCTCGCAAGTATCGGAATTGCGTTCGCAAAAATTGCCAAGGTCGTTGACAGTGTCTTTGACTGCCAACAACGCTTCGACTGTATTCATATATTGATCCGGCTGTGATCCATTGTTCTTTCCCGATGTACCGAGAAAAGAAATGATAACCAGAAAAAGAGTTAGAAAGCAGAATGATTTTATAAAAAACCGTATCATAACGCCCCGACACAACGCAGTTACAAATGAGGAGGATAATGCCAAGTGTAGCGTTTTATGATTGACGAAAGATTGACGAAAATCGGTTTTTTTCAAGATCCCACAGGGTTTTTGGCTATTTCCCGATGAACTTGTTAACCATAGCCGAAGAGAGATGGGAGATGCATCTTCGAGATGCTGTTTATTATCTTTTCATTAAAAAATTGACGCCAGATTGGCAGAAGACAAGCAAAAAAGTTGTTTTGAATGGCCCCGAAGCATGGAAATAGCGTGCAAGAGGCTTAAAGCGACAAGGTTTTAATTGGAACAATGGAAACATTGAACGCAACTCTAACGGTGAACAGTCAAGGCATTGTGCTTCAAAGTGCCATGCCGGAGAGCTTTTTAGGCTATTTAAGTGAACGTGATTCTTTACCCGATCACGTTCATATAAATGATCGCATTATTCTTTTGTCATTTCTGGCAGATGTGCGCGAAAACCGTATTACTTCTCCAATTTCCATCCGCTTGAACGGACCTGATCGCAGAAAATTCATGCCGGTTATCATTTATTGTATTTCGGCAGACGATAAAGCCATTCAGCTTTCCGTCGAAACAAATTGCAGCGAAACCGGCAATATCGATATGAGTGCAGTTTCGCCTTTTGCTCGTGCTGCTCATGAAATGCGCACACCTTTGAATGCAATATTGGGGTTTGCGGATCTGCTCGATTATGTCGATCACCAGAATATAAAGAACGACAAACGATATGAATATATCGCGATGATAAAAAAGGCAGGCAATCACCTTTTGCAAATCGTCAACAAAACGTTGCAAGTCCACCAGCAACAAGCAGATGCGGCTATTCCGGATGATCTTTGTCTTGTTCCCGATCTTATCAATGAAACGCTCGAATTGACATTGCCTCTCCAGGGGCACAGGAAAATTACCCTCAAAGGCCTTGAAACGCCGGTTGCCTGCTATCTCGATACATTATCATTCCGTCAGATATGCTTTAACCTTATTTCCAATGCCATCAAATATAGCAGAGACAACGGACATATCGATATTTGTATTGGTGTGCAGGACGACGACTTCTGCGCCATCACAATCGAAGATGACGGAATAGGCATGGACGAGCACCATATTGCACGTTTGGGTTTGCCATTTTTGCGCGCATCCGATGTGGTTGCCTGTAACATCGAAGGGGTGGGCTTGGGGCTTGCAATGGTATTCGACCTCGTCAAACGGGCAAATGGAAAAATTTCGTTTGAAAGCGAGAAGGGAAAAGGCACACGGGTAACATTGCTTCTGCCTCTCGTTCACACAAAGCCGGTCGGCACGTTGCACGATTCGCCGATCAATCCGGTCATAAGAGAAGAAGCGGGCGATAACGGATATTTTTTAACTCCAGAAACAAAACTTAGGAACAATGGTAAGACAACGGAAAACACCAAGAACCAAGTCCGGAAAACAGCGTAGTTTGCTTTTTGCTATTCTTGCCGGAATAGGACATTTGCTGGTTTTGTTTGCCGGGTGGACATATCGTCATGCCCGAAAGAATCCGCTAATGGCATGCGGTTTTTTTCTGTTTTTGGTGGGATTCGGTTTCGTTACATTCAATGCATTGTTCTATCAAAGTACAAGTCATCATGCGGTTTTTATCCAGACACGTCCACTTGCTGCCCAGACAGCCGCAACAGCGAGCCGGAATATGCCGGTAAAAGCCGATCAACCTTTGAATAATACCCCTTCGGCAGCGCAATCGGCGTCAACTCAACCGCTAACCACAACACCGCCGAGTGTTGCAGTTGATAAAACGCTACCTGACAATTTGTTGGAAGCGCAGAAAAAACTGGCCTCAATGGGGCTTTATGATGGCCCTATCGACGGCCTTGACGGGCCAAAAACAAGAAGCGCTATTACACTGTGGCAGCAGAAAACCGCACAGGCTGGCGGTCAGAGCGGAACTCTAAAGCAGCAGGATGATATAGCTTCACTTATCAGCGGTTCATTGGCAACAGCCGGCAATGTCGATAAGGTGACGACGCAATCTCTTACCAATGAAAAACCGGCTCTTACCAATGAACAACCGGCTCCTGCGAACCAGCAACCGGCTAACAAAATCGCAACCAATGCTAATGAAATGCGAGTGATGAGCGCTGCACCACAAGAAATCTCGAAAGCTGCACCTTCGCAAAGATTGCAAAACCAGGGAGGTTTCAAGGCGGATACGGCCGATATTATGCGCGTTCAGGCGGGTTTACGTGCATTTGGAGATGACCATGTTGTCGTGACCGGCACAGAAGATGAAAATACAGCCGAAGCGTTGAAGAATTTTCAAAAAATGTTTAGCCTGACAGTAACCGGAAAGATAAATCAGGAAGTTATCGATAAAATGAAGGATATTGGTCTTATCGGATAGACGAATACATAAGTGGTCATAAAAATCTTAACAATGCTTCCGTTATTCTATTTAAATTCAAATCAATTCTGAATATCAATCGACAGTGGATTGAATATTTTATTTTTATAAAGAAAATTCATAAAAATATTTGAAAATACCTGTTTTTATTAATCATCATAAATATAGATTGTGCATTATCGTTTTATACGGTTTTTGGAGCGTGATATGCGTTTGACATCGGATTTCTGGACTGCAGCTTTAATGCGCCGGGTTCGGGCGGAGGGTGGCTTTGCCTATCTCACTCGCCGTGGTTCCAATGAAGCGGGTACAATCTTTATTCTGGATCGCCTTTCGAGCGGAGATGTCGACCTTTATGGACCGGCACCACAGAGCTTTTACACGGACGAGAGTGATCGCGACGAACGTTGTTTCATAAAAATTCTGGCCGGTGTGAAAGAAGCGGTTGCAGTCGAGAAGCTCGAAAAAGAACTCCAATTCGACGCCGATTTGTGGTTGGTCGAATTTGAAAATTATAACCCGCAACAATTGCCTTTCAATATTGTGAAAGCCTGAAACTTTTAATAATCGAGTAAGTCGCAATGGGTGTGATTGAGGAAGTTGTCACTGTCACTTGCCATTTTGGATTTTAGACTGCGTAAAATAACGAAACCTTCCGACAAATTTTCGCCTACCAGTACGGAATTTTCAACACTATCGGGGGTTGATTGCTTCAGTTCCATAATTTGTCCCGGATTTCCAATGACGAGATCGAGTTTTCCGTTTGGCATAGTGTGGTTGTTCAAACTATAAAAATTTGTTCCATTCCGATCATAAACAGACATTGACCAGAACGGAGCCGAGCCTTCGGCTTTGATATGGACGGGCCCGTCATCGAGGTCGAACCGGCACGCTTTCAAATGGAACAAAGGATCACCCGACTCTACAATCGGATTATTCGGGGCGAGTGCTGCGAACTTATATTTGTTATCGTCCGCAATCAAACGCTTCCATGTGTTGAGTTCATTGAATTGTGGAACGAGCAGTACAACGCAGATGTGGACAATCACAGCACCAACGATTCCGGCTATCAGAGCATAAACAAGTTTAGTCACAATCACGCTCTCCTGCGGGAACAACTTCGACAGTCGGCATATTCAATTTCTGCAATGCAGTCGAGGTGACAATCGGCGTGTCATAAAGTGTCAGGATCAGGCCATATTCGTTTCGCCCCCGCGTAGCCAGCCAGTTACCCGCCTGAGCTTGCGGTGAAACCAGAACATTCAGTTTGCCGTCCTGATCCCATACGACATTGGCACTTGATAATTCGGTAGGTAATTGATCCTCGATCCATTGCGCACGCAGTTCGTGATCTGCCGCGTAAAGAGTGAACAATCGGGTTTCCGGCAAATAACCTTTCAGGCGATAAGTGCAATGCCCCTTTAAAGGATGGTTATGATTATCCCGCCAGAGCCGGAAAACCAGTCCTTCAGTTCTGCCCAAAGAAATATCGCCGCGTTTTGCCGCACGGGCACGCGCATAAGCATCCGCTTCTTCGGTTCCTGCCTGCGGATAGGCTTCCCATTGACCTATTTTCAAACGACCGAAGCCGTCGAATGTATCAAGTACATAATTGACACTCAATGCACCGCCACCAATAGCAATAAGAAGGCTCGATATAATGAGAAATATACGATAAAACATAACCCGTTTTCTCTGTTCCTGACTTGTCTATTCTAGCGTATCTGGCTTGTCGAAGAAGAAACGACATGTGCAGAACTTGCCGGAGTGAGCAGAGGTGCCTTTTCCAGGTCATCAATAAGTGACTGGATAACCTTGGAGGAGGCGGGCGAAAGAACCTGCGGCAGGTCAGGAGCGATATTGTCGTTGGAATTGTCATCCTTGGATTGTTTTACATTCGATAAAATCGAGTTTTCGACACCGAAAAGCGGTTTGATTGTCGTATTCTGATGGGCGTAAAGCATGATGCGGTTCCACATCATTGCAGGAACGACACCGCCGAAGGCACGGTTCATAGAAGAAAAATCGTCATTTCCCATCCAGACCGCGCCGGTATAATTTCCGGTAAAACCGACAAACCATGCATCACGATAGGCTTGCGACGTTCCGGTTTTTCCGGCAACAAGCGTCATAGGTAATTGGGCGCGTTTGCCAGAGCCACGCGTGGTCACGCCCACCATCATCTGGTTCATATAGGCGGCAGATTGCGCACTCATCACCCGATGCGGTTTTTCGCCATCCCGTGACCAGTCCCAAATAATTTTACCATCGGAAGTCATAATCTGGGTAAAGCCGTGGCGGTTACCCGCCATGCCGCCATTGGCGAAAACATTAAAACCGGTTGCCTGATCGAGCGGAGTCATGTTCGACGTACCAAGAACCATGGTTTTATGGGAAAAAATATTGGCATCAATGCCCATATTTTTAATGAGGTCACGAATGGGTTGGGTATCACGGTTAAGATATTGATAGGTGATGCGAACCGGTACTGTATTGATTGAAAAGGCGAGAGCCGTTGCAATGTCGACATTACCGCTATAGCGACCTGAATTGTTATGCGGTGACCACCCGCCCCAGTTGATCGGCGCATCCGAAATAATTGTTTTCGGTGTAAGACCGCGTTCCATTGCAACAGCATAGACATAAGGTTTGAAAGATGATCCGGGCTGTCTGCCACCTTGCGTCGCGCGGTTGAACTGGCTTTGTTGATAGTCCCGTCCGCCTACGATTGCGCGTACCGAACCATCATTATCAAGTATCACAGCAGCCGCTTGAGTGGCTTTATACTGGGCACCATATTGCTGGAGATAATATTCGATGGATTCTTCGGCAGCTTTCTGTATTCCCTGATCGAGGGTCGAGCGGACGACAACATTATGGTTCGGTAATTTGTTACCGAGTTTTCTTACTTCATCGAAAGCCCAATCAAGGAAATAATTCGGCTCGTTATTATCAAGCTCTGTAACAACGCTGGCAGGATGGCGCCGTGCACCGATCACCTGTCCTTCGGTCATCAAACCGTCATCAACAAGGTTCGACAGCACAACATTGGCACGCGCCCGCGCTGCTGGCAGGTTGACATGCGGGGCATATTTTCCGGGGGCTTTGAAAAGTCCGGCGAGCATGGCTGCTTCGGCAAGTGAAACATCGCGTATATCTTTGCCAAAATAGAACCGTGATGCGGCGGCAATTCCGAATGCGCCACCACCCATATAAGCGCGGTCGAGATAAAGTTGCAGGATCTCTTTTTTCGAGAGGTTCGCTTCAAGCCATATTGCAAGATAGGCTTCCTTGATCTTGCGTTCCAATGTCCGCTCATTGCTCAAAAATAAATTCTTTGCCAATTGTTGGGTCAGCGTAGAGCCACCTTGCACAACGCCGTGAGCGCGCAAATTCTGGCTGAATGCGCGCGACAGGCCATAGAAATCTATGCCCCAATGTTCAAAAAACCGGCGATCTTCGGTTGCAAGGACGGCTTTGATAACAAAATCGGGCATTTCTTCTATCGGTACGGGCTCACCATGAAGAGCACCACGGCTGCCGATGTAATTGCCATGCCGATCAAGAAAATTGACTGCAAAATCTTCCGGAGAATGCCAGTCTTTTTTTGTTAGCGAGAAGACCGACACGCCAATGAATGTAAAAATAGCAAAACCGATGAGGCCAAGGGTTAGTCCCTCATCGACGATTTCGACAATGAACCTTTTCCAGCCGCGCACACGGAAACGGCGCGATATAATCGTCGCATTTTCCCAAAAAACGGCAATTGCGCTCTTTAATCTATAAAGGCCGGAATCAATCCACGAATCGATTCCGATGAAACGCGGGCTACGGAAGCGCTTCCTGTCACTTTTATTGTTATTTTTTCTAAAACCGAACATGGAAGCAATCCGTGTAATTGATGACCGCTTTATGGCAAAACGAAAAATCTTTTGTATTTTAGCTTATCGAAGCGAAGGAACAAAAGAGTTTTTTCTCTCTTTAGGATTAATATTGGGTGAAAGGTCGGGGAACCGAAACCGTTTCCTTGAAAAACAGGCCGGAAAAGGTTGCATTACCATTGAAAAATCGCGGTTTTTCCTAATATTAGAAACCATGTAACAATTGCATATATCGGGTTTTCCGAAAATTATGGGAAGTCCAAACGATCAGGCAATAAATAACGCGTTTGTTCATTTTGTATTCAGACAAAATAGGGTATGACTACGTTACCATGAAAAAATATCTGTTTTTTTTAATATTGACATGTCTTGCGGGAACGACTGCCGCTCATGCAGCCGATTGCACCGAAGTGGGAAAACGTGTAGCAAGCGAGCAGGGGGGGACATTGGCCCGCGCCACACTTGATACACAAAATGGCAATACCTGTGTTGTCATTGTTCTCATTCCCGCCCGTGATGGCGAAAAGCCGAGACGTGTAGAAGTTGCCGTACCTGCCAATTAGAATCTCGTCAGAAAGATAGTCGATGAGAATTCTCGTGGTAGAGGACGATCGGGATTTGAACCGCCAATTGGTCGAGGCGCTCAACAGCGCCCGATATGTTGTCGATCGCGCATATGACGGGGAAGAGGGCTATTTTCTCGGCGACACCGAATCTTACGATGCTGTTGTGCTTGATCTCGGCTTGCCAAAAATGGACGGTATCAGCATTGTCGAGCGCTGGAGGGAAAATTCCCGTTCAATGCCGGTATTGATTTTAACCGCAAGAGACCGCTGGTCGGACAAGGTTGCCGGTATTGATGCCGGAGCTGACGATTATGTCGTGAAACCCTTTCACATGGAAGAAGTCCTCGCACGGTTGCGCGCGCTGATAAGACGCGCATCCGGACATGCATCAAGCGAGCTTGTTTGCGGGCCGATAACGCTTGATACAAAAACGTCGCGCGTCACAGTCAATGGTGTGCAGATCAAGTTGACCTCGCTCGAATTTGCTCTTCTATCTTTCCTTATGCATCATCAGGGTGAAATTGTATCGCGCACCAATTTGACAGAGCATCTCTACGATCAGGACTTTGATCGGGATTCCAATACAATCGAAGTGTTCATAGGACGGCTGCGCAAAAAATTGGGTGTCGATGTTATAGAAACAATACGTGGTATGGGTTACCGCCTGAAAGCACCCGAAGAATAGAAAATGTTTTGCCCATGGAAACGGTAAAAGGCGAAACAAAGTGGAAACATTTTTTCAAGACGATCAGTAAATCACTGGGTCTTCGGGTTAATATATTTTTGACTTTGTGGATCATTGCGGCGCTGGCCTTCATTTCGGTCGTGAGCCTCATGTTCTATCGCCAATCGAATAATGATTATCTGGAACGCATTTTAACAGCCCATCTCTACAGTCTTATATCGTCGGTTAATGTTTCCTCCGATGGCAAGTTGCAAGGAAATCCGGAACTGGGGGATATACGATATTCCGATCCTTCATCCGGCTGGTATTGGGAAGTGGTGGCACTATCGGGCAATCTCAAAGGCAGGTTGACATCCTCTTCTCTGGGGACAAAGAAAGTCGCCTCGCCAAGCGAGAAGACAGACCCTTTCGACCAGAAATTTTTTCGTTCATATCGAATAATTGGTCCTGAAGGTCAGCATTTACGCGTTGTCGAAAGCGATGTCATTCTTGACAACAAAAATCGTGTCGCACGTTTTCGTATCATGGGCAATATTGATGAAACGCGTGCAGAACTTGAAAAATTCAAAAAGACATTGCTTCTCTATCTGTCATTATTCGGCGTTGCAAGCATACTGATTAACCTTGTTATCATCTATATCAGTTTGCGTCCGCTCAAACGGATAAGACATTCATTGGCAGATATTCGGGCAGGCAAAGCCAATCATCTTGACACTGATTTGCCACTTGAAGTGATGCCGCTTGTTGGCGAAATGAACGCTTTGATTGATAATAACCAACGTATCGTCGAACGCTTTCGTGTTCAGGTCGGTAATCTTGCCCATTCGTTGAAAACACCCTTATCTGTCATTGCCAATGAAATCGATCAAAGCTCCACCAATAGTTCTGATCGTCATGAAATGAATGTCAAACTTCTGAAAGAACAGACGGATATTATGCGTGCCCAGATAGACCGTTATTTACAACGCGCCCGTATCGCTGCCCAACGTGACAGTGTCATCTATCGCACGCCACTTAGACCATTATTGGAACGACTCGTAAGAGTGATGGGAAAACTCAATTTTTCAAAACAAATCTCTTTTTATATGAACGAGCCGGATATTATCTTTATAGGAGAAAAAGAAGATATTGAGGAAATGGTTGGCAATCTTCTCGAAAACGCCTGTAAATGGGCTAAAAAACAGGTGGTGTTGCGGTGCGAAACAATGGATGAAAGACGTGTCGATGCCGATCGTGTTCATCCCATGTTTTTTATCTCGGTAGAAGATGACGGTTCCGGCCTTCCGGAAGACCACCGAGAAGATGTTTTCAAGCGGGGAAAAAGACTCGATGAAAGCAAACCGGGAACGGGTCTTGGTCTTTCGATTGTTGCCGAACTCGTAGGCGAATATGGCGGAAATGTCGAATTGGCCAATTCCGGACTCGGTGGCCTCCGCGTAACCCTGACACTACCTTATGCCAAGTCGTAAACCCACTTATCAAGACGAACATATATCCGGCTTTTTTCCTCATCATAAACTTGCGCAAATTCCAAGATCGGTGACTTTCATAGAAGCCCGTTGAAAAACTGTGGGAGACAGTGCGAGCAAATTATCGGCATCAAATACAAGCGGTAGCGCATAACATTACACGCACATGCGGTAACGCATAACGTCACATGCGGTAACGCATAACGTTCATTGCCGGTTTGACGGGAGAGTCGGTCTAAGCGGAAGTTTTACCGGATCAATGATGGGTATTTGAAGCTTCCATGGCGATATAATGTCTCGGCGCAACCGGATGGGAAGTTTCGTTCTCGTGAAACGGCAATTGATAGCGCTTACGCAACAATTCACCCTCTTCGGGTTTTATATGCAAGCCTCTGCTTTCAAGAAGCGGAATGACACTTTCAGCAAAAATATCAATATCGTTGGGGAGAGAAGGAAACAGCACATTAAATCCGTCGGCGGCTCCATTTTCAAACCAATATTGCATAGTGTCTGCAACTTCTTCGGCAGTGCCAACAAGAAGAAGATGGCCGCGCGAACACATAAAACGCCCGATCATTTGTTTCAGCGTCAGCTTGCGCAGGCGCGCGTCACCAAGGATAATACGCGTACGGCTTGGTGTCTTCGGGTCATCCGCCATTTTCAATAAAGTTTCCGGCAAAGGCTTATCAAGCGAATATTCCGACAAATCCCTATCGAAGATATAGGAAAGACGCTGAATACCCGATTGCGGAATTGCAAAACTATTCAGATAATTGAATTTCGCTTCAGCTTCTTTGTGCGTTTTGCCAATGACAGGAACAATGCCGGGAAACACCAGTACATCTTCATTATTCCGTCCGAATTCTTTGGCACGTTGTTTAATGTCTTTATAAAATTGCTGTGCACCGTTCAAATTGGGCTGAGCTGTAAAAGCCAAATCGGCATAACGGGCAGCAAATGAACGGCCTATATCGGATGCACCACCTTGTGCCAATATCGGCTTTACCTGCGGCGAGCGCGGAACCGAAAGAGGACCGATCGAACGGGTGTATGAGCCTGTATAGTTGGCACCACGAACAGCCGAGGGATTAAGATAAAGCCCGGTTTTTTTATTCGCAATGCGTGCGCCCGGTTGCCAGCTTTCCCAAAGTGCCATAACGGCATTCAAAACATCTTCGGCACGGGCATAGCGTTCCTGAGAGGGAGCAATAACATCGCGCCCGAAATTTTTGGCTTCCGACAATGTGGTCGATGTCACGACATTCCAACCGACACGGCCATTTGAAATATGATCGAGCGAAGCAAAACGCCGCGCGATATGATAGGGATGGTCAAAAGTTGTAGAGGCTGTACCGATAAGTCCTATTTTGTCGGTGATAGCAGCTAATGCCGATAAAACCACAACGGTATCAAGTGCACCGCTTACGCTATATTGCACTTCGTGTTGAAGCGCCAGAATGTCTCCGAGAAAGAGCGAATCGAATTGTCCTTTTTCAGCACGTTTGGCTATGTCGGTCCAATAGGACAGGCGTGTAATTGCCAGTGGATCAACGTCCGGTAAACGCCAGGAGGCCATATGGCTTCCCAAACCGAACACCATGGCGTTCAAATACATCCGCCGCATTGATCTTAATCCTCTTAAACATTACATATGGGATGGAAAATTTGTTTCATTTGATACGCGTTATACGTTATTTTGTTTCCAATTTTCCATAAAACATTCTGTGAGTGTAAATATGTTCCTGTTTTTTAATTGTTTTTTCAAATTATAGGTCATTTTGTGACGAAAAAAAGTTTTGTAATCCCGCTTTTAACCCGATATGAGAAATAACAGAAAGTGGTGACGGAATTTGTTGGTGTCAGCATGAAAATACGCAGTCTCGTTCTGTTGGTTTCTTTTGGAATTTTATCGGCCTGTAGCCATGATCGCGCTACCGGACGTGTAACCAATCTTGCTGATACGAAAGTTATTTTGCAAACCATGGGTAACGGGTTGCTAGGCTCCTCGATACAGTCGCTTTCCAAGGAAGACCGCAAGCAGGCTCTGGAAGCCGAATATAAAGCACTCGAATATACTGATGCAGGCAAAGCGGTTGGCTGGACATCTTCCAAGGATGGAACATCGGGAAGTGTAACACCGGGGCAACCTTATCAGGTCGGTTCACAAAATTGCCGCCAATATAGCCATTCTTTCGTTATTAATGGCGTTCCACAAACGGTTCATGGTAGTGCATGTCGTAACGCAAACGGTACATGGTCGCCGCTCATTTGACACATTTCAGCGATCCTGTCCGATATATTCAATCAATTTGGTGCGAGATAACGGCGTGGGTTCTAGTTTTTTGCCAAGCGTTTCTATATTGAATTCATTATGACATACTGGGTTTTTGTATTGATTTTCACAGCTATCGTCACGTTAGTTGTGCTCTATGCCGTTAGCCTCCCGATGAAAAAAGGGCAGGAGCGAATGGTTGTGGATTCGCCCGCTTCCGACATCGAGATCTATAAAAACCAGCTATCCGAAATTGCAGCAGATTTGCAGCGTGGTCTGATTGACAAGGAAAGCGCGGACGAGGCGAGGCTTGAACTTTCGCGCAACATATTGGCCGCCGGAAAACAGAAGAAGGACACCGGCTTTATCAATCGTCGAAGTCGTGGATTGAAAATTGTCATTACCATTGCTGTTTTATGTGTGCCGCTTGTTACGATCGGGATTTATGGCTTTTTGGGTTCACCGGGACTTCAAAGCCATCCCTTCAACGATCTTATGATGAAAGATCCCTCAAAACTGACAGCAGAAGAAAAGCTTGTTCGCACAGAAGCGCTTTTTGCGCGCGATCCCGATAATGGAAAACTGGCAGATGAACTTGCAACCGGTTATCTGGTTGCAGGACGTTTTCAGGATGCTGTCAATACTTATGTGAGTGCCTTGCGATTGAACGGAGATGCCGCCCCCCGTCTGGTCGGGTACGGAATGGCTCTTGTCGGCTATAATGGCGGAACGGTCAGTGAAGACGCAGAGAAAAGTTTTGAAAAGGCGGCAAAGCTTGCTCCCGATGACTTTTATCCGCGCCTCTTCATTGCTGAATCTCTCCGTCAGGCGGGGAAAATTGATGAAGCAATAACAGGGCTTAAAGATTATCTTTCCCGACCGGTGAAAGACAGCGTCGGGCGCCAGCGCGTTGAAATGATGATTAAAGAGCTGGAAAAAGCAAAAATTGACGCTGCTTCTCGCGCAAACGGGGCTAAAAACGGGGCGATTTCGGGTAGCGGCGAAACATCTTCCGGCACTGCAAACCAGCCTGTTGCCAATCAAAATGATAGCAGTGATAATATTCATGCAATGGTGGAACAACTGGCACAAAAACTTGAAAAGAACCCCGACAATCTTGAAGGTTGGAAACAATTGATCCATTCATGGCTCGTTTTAAAAGAAACCGGAAAGGCAGTGAATGCGTTAAAAGAGGGAATATCGAAACTTACGAAAGATAAAGCGGCAGAGCTTGAAACTTATGCGAAAGCGCAAGGGCTTGTCGCCGAATGAAAATCGTAATGTGAAAGTCAGGAAAACAGGATTATGAGCAATGAAACAGCCGTACGTTTGACAATCCAGAAAGGGTTGCGGCGTCGTAAGACAAAACGCCTGATGATGATTTTGGGCGGCCTCGTCGTACTGGCAGTTGCAGCGGCGCTTGTTCTCTACGCCATGCGTGGCACTGCAAGTTTTTTTCGTATGCCTTCTGAAATAACCGGTGAAGATATTTCATCCGGCAGGCCTTTGCGGCTTGGTGGTTTTGTTGAAAAAGGTTCGGTTAATAAAGAAAACGGAACCAGAATAACTTTTGCAATTACCGATTTTTCCAACAAGGAAACGGTGAAGTTCGATGGTGTTCTGCCCGATCTTTTCCGCGAAGGTCAGGGCATCATTGCGGAAGGCCATTTTGTACCGGATGGCGTTTTCGTTGCCGATCGTGTTTTGGCAAAACATGACGAAACCTATGTGCCGAAAGATATTGTGGATAGGCTCAAAGCCCAGGGGTTGTGGGAGGCCTATCAAAAACATGAGCGTTGAGATCGGTTCTCTTGCACTCTGTGCGGCACTTGCAGTAGCGATATTTGGAACCATCATTCCGGTTGTTGGCGTTTATCGTTCCGATCGACGGTTGGTTGATGCAGCGTCCCCCATTGCGCATCTTGTCTTTGTGCTTGTGCTTATCGCATTTGCCACATTGATCCACGCATATGTTGTTTCGGATTTTTCAGTTCTGAATGTCGTGCAAAATTCACATTCCGAAAAGCCGCTTCTTTATAAAATAACCGGTGTGTGGGGAAACCACGAAGGCTCGATGCTGCTTTGGGTTTTCATTATCACATTCTTTTCTTCTCTTATTGCACTTTTTGGCGGTAACCTGCCGGAGCGGTTGAAAGCACTGATTTTATCGACACAGGCCTCGATCACCACGGCATTTTTGCTTTTCATTCTTTTCACTTCAAATCCGTTCATAAGGGTCAATCCACCCGCTCTTCAGGGGCGTGATCTTAACCCCATTTTGCAGGACATCGGTCTTGCTATCCATCCGCCGCTTCTCTATCTCGGCTATGTCGGCTTTTCAGTGTGTTTTTCGTTTGCAATTGCAGCCCTGATTGACGGGCGTGTTGATGCAGCCTGGGCGCGTTGGGTGAGGCCATGGACATTGGTGTCGTGGGTGTTTTTGACCGGTGGTATCATGGTCGGCTCTTATTGGGCCTATTACGAAATGGGGTGGGGCGGCTATTGGTTTTGGGATCCAGTAGAAAACGCTTCGTTGATGCCGTGGCTTGCCGGTACAGCACTTCTCCATTCTGCAATCGTTCTGGAAAAGCGTGGCGCCTTGAAAATCTGGACGCTGTTTCTCGCAATTTTAACATTCTCGTTGTCGCTGATGGGCACTTTTCTTGTCCGCTCCGGTATTCTCACCTCGGTGCACAGTTTTGCGGTTGATCCGGCTCGTGGACGCGCCATATTGGCAATTCTGTTTTTCTTTATCGGCGCGGCATTGGTTCTTTTTGCTTTGCGTGCTTCGTCGCTTAAAACAGGTGGTTTGTTTCGCCCGATTTCGCGCGAAGGATTATTGGTTTTTAACAATCTGTTTTTGACAACGGCGACAGCAACGGTGCTCATCGGCACACTCTACCCGCTGCTTCTCGAAACATTGACAGGGCAAAAAATCTCGGTTGGCGCGCCATTTTTCAACTTGACCTTCGGGCCCCTCATGGTGCCGCTATTGTTGATGGTTCCGTTCGGCCCCCTTATGGCATGGAAAAGGGGTGATATGCTTGCCGTTGCCGAACGGCTTTCCGGTGCTTTTGTACTGGCAATTATCGCAACATTGATCGTTTTTTATCAAACGTCTTTAAGATCCATTCTCGCCTCGTTGGGAATTGGGCTTGCAGCCTTTGTTTTTTTGGGCGGCCTCTATGATCTCTGGTTCAAAAGCGGGACAAAAAGCACAGGATTTTTCGTAAGGCTACGGCGCCTTGGCAAATTGCCGAGATCGAATTACGGCACAGCTCTTGCTCATATCGGTTTGGGTATTACGCTCTTCGGCATCGTTGCAGTGGCCACCTTCGGACAAGAAAACATATTGAGGATCGAGGCAGGGCAAAGTGCCAATATAGCCGGTAAACATGTCTTGCTCGAAGGGGCGCGAAATGTGAATGGCTCGAATTATTCGGAAACCCAATTCCGCTTTTCTGTGTCAGAGGCGGGTAAGGATATGGGGAACGTCACAGCGGCCAAACGCTTCTATCCCTCGCAGAACATGCCGACAACCGAGTCGGGCATAAAAAATTACGGATTATCGCAACTTTACATCGCACCGGGAGATGTTAACAACAACGGATTGGTGGTTCATATCTGGTGGAAGCCGGAGGTTGTCTGTATCTGGCTTGGCGCAGTGTTCATGATGATAGGCGGCGTCTTTTCACTGACCGACCGGCGGTTGCGTGTGGGCGCCCCCAAACGCGCCAATACGCGTAGCAAACGACCGGAAAAGGGGGCTTGATGCGGTTTTTTCCACGACTATTGGCTGCTTTTGCTTTCATATGTTTTATGAACAGTGCCGCATTGGCAGTATTGCCCGATGAAGTGTTGCAGGATCAGGCACTTGAACAGCGCGCGCGCGACATTTCTTCGCATTTGCGTTGTCTTGTCTGTCAAAATGAATCGATTGACGATTCCAATGCGCCACTTGCACGTGATTTGCGCCTTTTGGTGCGCGAACGATTGAAAAGCGGTGATACAGATAGTCAGGTTGTCGACTATCTGGTGGCTCGTTATGGCGAATTTGTCTTGTTAAAACCGCGGTTGAATGGTGAAACGTTACTTTTATGGCTGGCTCCGCTTTTGATTATCGTGATTGCCGGTTCATCGATTATTTGGCGTGTAAGGCGTCATAAACACAATAAGTTGATGCCTTTAAGCGAGGCAGAAAAACGCCAGCTTGACCGGATTTTGAAGTCAAAAAACCGCTAATTGTTATAGTGCAGTCAAAGGAATGTGGGATATGCGGCAAAAACCGCACGCTCTTCCTGCCAATCTTACAAAATTTTAATAAAACGGACAGGCGATGGTAAGGTTTGACATCTTATCTTTCCATCAACACATGCGTTAAAGCGCAGTCTAAAAGGAGATTATAAGAATGCAGATTTCCCCAATTCGCAAAACGTTGGCAGCGATCACGATGTCAACAGCTTTGGCGGGAACGATGATTTTCGCGGGGCCGGCTTTTTCATTGAATATTGCCGAGGCCAAACCGGTCTATGTTGAAGGTGTCCAACAACAAAGCTTTGCAAATGTTGTTGAACAGGTGAAGCCCGCTGTCGTTTCCGTGCAAGTCAAAAGTGATAAAAAAAATGACGATCAGGGATTTACGGGATTTTTTGGTGGTCCGGGTATAGACCAGTTACCGGATGACCATCCACTCAAACGCTTTTTTAAAGATTTCAACGATCACCGTCGCCCGCCGCAGGGGCGCTCCACGCAACGTTCAAAACCACGGCCGGTTGCACAGGGTTCGGGCTTCTTCATTTCGGAAGACGGTTATATCGTCACCAATAACCACGTTGTTTCTGACGGAACAGCCTATTCGGTTGTGCTTGATGATGGAACAGAACTTGATGCCAAGCTTGTAGGAACAGATCCCCGCACAGACCTTGCAGTATTGAAAGTGAATGACAAACGTAAATTTGTTTATGTCGATTTTGCCGATGATTCAAAAGTTCGCGTCGGTGATTGGGTGGTCGCTGTCGGTAATCCATTCGGATTGGGTGGAACAGTGACAGCCGGTATTGTTTCGGCGCGTGGTCGCGACATCGGTGCTGGCGTTTATGATGATTTCATCCAGATTGATGCAGCGGTCAATCGCGGCAATTCCGGTGGCCCGACTTTCAATCTCAACGGTCAGGTTGTCGGCATCAATACCGCTATTTTCTCGCCTTCGGGCGGTAATGTCGGTATAGCTTTCGCGATACCCTCCTCAACAGCAAAACAGGTTGTAGACCAGCTCATCAAAAAAGGCTCGGTTGAACGTGGATGGATTGGTGTTCAAATTCAACCCGTTACCAAAGAAATCGCCGACTCGATCGGTTTGAAAGAAGCCAAAGGCGCAATGGTTGCCGATCCGCTTGATGGCCCTGCTGCAAAAGCCGGTGTCAAAGCCGGAGATGCCATCATTTCGGTGAATGGCGAACAAGTTGCTGATGCGCGTGATCTTGCCCGTCATATTGCGAATATTACGCCGGGAGACACCGCAACGCTTGGTGTGTGGAGAGATGGCAAACAAACCGACATAAAGGTTAAAATTGCCGCTATGCCGAAAGACGAAAACAAGAGTGATGGCAAGGTTCTTCCACAGGGTGAAAACGGTTCATCGGAAACGCTTGATGATTATGGTTTGACAGTTACACCCTCCGAGGAAGGGGAGGGACTTGTCGTAACCAATGTTGATCCGGATAGTGATGCGGCGGATAAGGGCATTCGTCCTGGCGATGTTATTATGACGGCCAATAATCATCCGGTGAAAAAAGCTTCCGAATTTGTTGACGCAATAAAGGAAGCAAAGAAGTCCGGTCGTACGGCCGTCTTGTTGCAAGTCGAAAGCAATGGACAAAACCGCTTCGTGGCTTTGCCAATTGCAAATAAATAGACTTGAAGTAGAAAAAATGGCTATGGCATAATTTTGCCATAGCTTGATAGCTTGCTATTTCCTGATTGTTGCCTGATGCCGGATTGTTGCCTGATAATGACCGGTCAAAGTGAGGTGTTCTTTATGAAAGTTCTTGTTGTCGAAGATGATCGTGAAGCACAGCGTTATCTGGAAAAAGCGTTAAATGAAGCCGGCCATTCTACCGATGTTGCCGGTGATGGTGAAACAGGACTGGCTTTGGCAGAAAATGGCAAATACGATGTTTTGATTATTGATCGTATGTTGCCCAAAAAAGATGGGTTGTCGATTATTATGGCATTGCGGGCCAAGGGTGTCGAAACGCCGGTTCTCATTCTCTCTGCATTGGGGCAGGTTGACGACCGCGTGACAGGTTTGCGAGCCGGTGGCGACGATTACCTGACAAAACCCTATGCTTTTTCCGAACTTCTTGCCCGTATTGAAGTTTTGCAGCGACGCAAAAACCCGAAAGAAGCCGAAACCACTTATCGTGTGGGTGATCTCGAACTCGACCGTTTGTCGCACACAGCCAAGCGTGCCGGTCAGGATATTATTTTGCAGCCAAGAGAATTCCGTTTGCTTGAATATCTGATGCGCCATGCCGGACAGGTTGTTACGCGCACTATGTTACTCGAAAACGTCTGGGACTATCATTTTGACCCGCAAACCAATGTCATTGATGTCCATATTTCGAGGCTCCGTTCAAAAATTGAAAAAGGTTTCGATACGCCGCTTCTTCATACCGTGCGGGGTGCCGGCTATATGTTGAAGGCGGTTGATAAACCATCATGAACAGGATCAAAAGCCTCCTGCGTACAACGGCTGTGCGTCTATCGGCTCTTTATGTCATTCTTTTCGGGCTGGTTGCTGTCGGACTTTCAATCTATATGACATCGCTTGCCGTTTCTATGTTGACCGACCAAACCGAACAGACTTTGAGTGAAGAGGTGGGCAATATCGAGCATGCCTATCAACACGGGGGATTGCCGCTTCTCGTGCGCACCATCGACCGCCGGTCACGTCAGCCGGGGGCTTTTCTTTATCTTGTTGCAGACCCGCAAGGGCGATTTTTGGCCGGTAACGTGCAAAGCATCGAACCGGGGCTTTTGAGTGGCAGCGGCCTGTTACGAAACTCGGTTGTGTATTCGCGTTTTGGTGACAGCGGGGAAAAGGTGAAGCATCGCGCTATTGCCACTGTTATTGATTTACCGAACGGAATGAAATTATTGGTCGGGCGCGACATTGGCGAACCTGAAAAATTCATTACGATTATCAGAAAAGCGTTGATGTTCGCATTGGCTGCAATGGCAGCAGGTGCATTGCTTATCTGGTTTTTTGTTGGAAGGCGCGCATTGAAACGCATAGATCAGGTCACAGCCGCTTCCCAGCGCCTTATGGCAGGCGATCTCACAGGAAGGCTTCCGGTTTCGGGGGCGGGTGATGAATTTGACAGGCTTTCTGCAAATCTCAATGTTATGTTGGAGCGTATAGAGGAACTTGATAATGGCCTTCGTCAGGTGTCCGACAATATTGCCCATGATTTGAAAACGCCTTTGACAAGGCTGCGTAATCGTGCTGATGAAGCGCTTTCCCGACGTGACAAAAATGTTGATTATCGCCAGACGCTGGAAGCAATTATATCAGAGTCAGACCAACTTATCCGCACTTTCAACGCTATTCTTATGATTTCCCGTATCGAAGCGAGCACTTCGGTTGAACATCTTGAAAAACTTGATGCCCGTCCGATTGTCGAAGATGTCGGTGAACTTTATGGACCGGTTGCCGAAGAAGCAGGGGTCAGATTCGAGATGGGAAAAACCTTCGACGTGGAGTTATTGTTAAATCGTGAACTTCTTGCGCAGGCACTTATCAACCTTATCGACAATGCGGTTAAATATGGCGCGACCACAACAGAAAAAGCTCCTCAAGTTTCACTGTTTATGGAACAAAAAGACGGTCATATCAATATTTGCGTGAGTGATAACGGCATGGGTATTCCGCCGGAAGACAGGGAAAGGGTTACCAAGCGTTTTGTCAGGCTTGAAGATAGCCGTACAAAACCGGGCTTCGGTATAGGTTTAAGTCTGGCAAAAGCTGTTATGAAGCTCCATGGCGGAGAACTCGTTCTGGAAGATGCAAAACCCGGACTGAAAGCGGTTTTGTCTTTCCCTGAACTTCCAAAAGAAAAAGCAGAGCAAAAAAAGCCATCATAAAAAGCTCCATTTTCTTGAAACCATAAGCAATATAATTCTGTAAAAGCAGTCGATCATCCTAAGAAGTTCAGGTTTAACCATTGCCGTTTCTGAACAAATGGTTTTCTATTGATTTCTAAAGAGTTTGAAGAATTGTTTCAAACTTCGGGAATGAAGCAGGGAAGATGAATAGTGATGCAAAACGCTTTTTGGACTATGACGTTGAAACATTTAACCCCGCTTAACGAAACCGGCCCGCAATGGTTGTCGGATATGGCAGAGAAAGCCCGTGAGGAAAATCTTCACCAGCTTGCAGATGAAATCTCCGGCGGGAAGGGGCAATCGGAATTTCTGGGTACAATCATGACGCTTTCACCTTTCTTGCGTGAAACCATGATACGTAATCCCGACTTTATTGCTCCGCTTCTTGATAAGGACATATCCGAACGACTGGAAGAATTGCTTGCAGAAATCGGCGGGATAGATAAAACGGCGGATATAACCGAAGCGCTGTTGATGGCGCAGTTGCGCCGCAAAAAGCTTGAAATGCATGTGTTGATTGCATTGGCCGATCTTGGAGGATTGTTCACATCGGCAATGACATCGGAATGGTTGACAAGACTAGCCGAAGCCACATTAGGGGCGGCATTGCGGTTTTTATTACGGGAAGCGCATCATCAAGGTAAAATCAATCTTGCCGATTACAACAATCCGGAAAAAGATTGCGGGCTTATTGTTCTTGGTATGGGCAAACTCGGCGCACGCGAACTCAATTACTCTTCGGATATAGATATTATTGTTTTTATCGACGAAATGTCGCCGCATATCGGCGATCCTTACGAGAGTATCGATGTTTTCTCGAAAATGATGCGCAGGCTTATCCGTATTATGCAAGAACGCACTGCCGACGGTTATGTCTTTCGCATTGATTTGAGATTGCGTCCGGATCCGGGTTCAACGCCGCTTGCTCTTCCAGTCAGTGCCGCGCTCCATTACTATGAAAGTCGCGGGCAGAACTGGGAACGCGCCGCCATGATAAAGGCACGTCCGGTTGCCGGTGATGTCAAAGCGGGTGAAGCGGTTTTGCATGAATTGTCGCCCTATATTTGGCGCAAATATCTTGATTATGCGGCCATTGCCGATATTCATTCGATCAAACGGCAGATTCACGCCTATAAAGGTCATGGTGAAATTGCTGTTCGTGGACATAATGTCAAACTTGGCCGCGGCGGGATTCGTGAAATCGAATTTTTTGTTCAGACCCAGCAACTGATTGCCGGTGGAAGATTTCCCGAACTTCGGGGAAGACGCACGGTCGATATGCTTGCCGAACTCTGTTCACTTGGCTGGATAAATGCCGAAACACGTGATGTTTTGACTGAAAAATATTCATATTTGCGCAATGTCGAACATCGAATCCAGATGCTGGAAGACGAACAAACCCACATTCTTCCGGAAGATGACGAAGGTTTTACCAGTGTTGCCTATCTGATGGGCTATAACAACACCAATGATTTCACGCGTGATTTTCTGGAAACTCTCACCACTGTAGAACACCATTATGCGGCCTTGTTTGAACAGGAAAAGGAACTGGGTTCAGACGCCGGAAATCTGGTTTTTACCGGTGAAGACGATGATCCGGGCACACTTGCGACATTATCCAAACTGGGGTTTTCGCGTCCAAGCGATATTTGTCGTATCATCAGGACGTGGCATTTCGGGCGTTATCATGCAACCCAATCTGCCGAAGCTAGAGAAAGATTGACCGAGTTGACGCCTGCGCTTCTCAAAGCGTTCGGTGCAACCAAAAGGGCCGACGAGGCATTGTCGCGATTTGATGCATTTTTGCAAGGGCTACCCTCCGGTATCCAGCTTTTCAGCCTGTTACAATCCAATCCTTCATTGCTCGATATGCTGGTTCTCATCATGAGTTCGGCACCGCGCCTTGCCGATATTATCACCAGAAAACCACATATTTTCGACGGGATGCTCGATCCGGCAATTTTTGCCGAATTGCCGACGAAAACCTATCTTCAAAACCGGCTGGAGTTTTTTTTAAGTGGTGTCACCAATTATGAAGATATTCTCGACCAGTTGCGGCTTTTTGCCAATGAACAACGTTTTCTCATCGGTATCAGACTTCTGAATGGAGCTATTGAAGGTGAACGTGCGGCGCGTGCCTTTACCGATCTTGCCGATTTGATGATTGCCAATACACTTGCTGCGGTCGAAGCCGAATTCGGCCGGGTGCATGGTTTTGTCAAAGGCGGACGCGTTGGTATATTGGGAATGGGTAAACTCGGCAGTTACGAGCTTACCGCAGGCTCCGACCTCGATCTTATTCTTCTTTATGATTACGACAATGAGACTGAAATGTCGGATGGTGCAAAGCCGCTTTATATTTCCCAATATTATATGCGTCTGACGCAACGTCTGGTATCGGCTTTATCTGCACCGACAGGCGAGGGGGTTCTTTACGAAGTCGATCTGAGGTTGCGTCCGTCGGGAAATAAGGGGCCGGTTGCGGTTCCATTCGAGGCATTCGGGAAATATCAGCGCAATGATGCATGGGTTTGGGAGCATCTGGCCTTGACGCGTGCGCGCGGTGTGGCAGGCGACCAGATGTTTTTGCAGCAACTTGAAGATGAAGTGGCGGCGATCATCGCGTTGAAGCGCGATAAAGAAAAAGTTGCCCACGATGTGCGCGAAATGCGCGAACTCATTGAACAGGAAAAACCGCCATTAAATATATGGGATTTCAAAACAATGCGGGGCGGGCAGGTTGATCTTGAATTTATTGCCCAATTTGCCCTCATTACGCATCAAACCGAATTTTTGGCGGGGCGCACGACAGGCGAAGTGCTGGAACGGTTGCCGCAATCCTTCCTGTCTATTTCATCAGTGGGCGAACTTCATCATGCTTATCGGATATATACAAACTTGAGCCAGATTATGCGCCTCTGTCTGAATGAAAAGCTCAATCCCGACGATATGCCACCCGGTTTGGCTGATCTCTTACAAAGAACTGTTGGCGAGCCGGATTTGAGCCGCGTTGAAAGCCTGATTTCCGAAATGGCAGAGATTGTCGGCACAATATTCGATGAGGTGGTTGTCTGATTTTTCCCCGATTAGGGCTTTGTCATTCATTTTATGGTTGCGCAAAAATATGAGATGAAAAATCTATAAGGCTTGAAATAGAGCGAAAAATGCTTTTCTGCCCGTTTTAGCCTGTTCATGGAAAAATTGACGGAAGGCCCGATCAATGTCGTGCGCCTATGTCGGAGAAAATGCATTTTCTCGGCAATATGCCGGTTTATCATTCGGCCAAATTGAAAGTGTTGTTCAAGGTTGGATACTTTAATGCTGGTCAGAATTGGCAGAACAAATTTGATTTTTGTGACAAGAGGTTAAACGGGTAAAGGTGGAAGGTGTTACGGGCGTGGGTAAGACATAAGGGTGAAGTCACCGCGATTTAATCATCACTTGTCAAAACATGTCGGGATTAGAAAAGTGCTCACCGTTTCCTATTTTTGCCGTCAGGAAACATAGAGGTCATTAATGCTTCTGTGTCATAGGCAAGGTGATGGTAACGGTTGTTCCTTTACCTTCTTTGGAAGCTATATCAAGTTTGCCGCCATGCAGTTCAACGAGAGAACGGGAGATAGCAAGTCCGAGACCGGAACCGGCATGGGTTTTGGTAAACTGGTTTTCAACTTGCTCGAAAGGTTGGCAGAGTTTGGCAATCGCAGCTTCAGGAATGCCGACACCGGTATCGGAGAAAACAAAGATAAGCTTGTCGTCCCGCTGATAGCCTTTAACGTCGATATGTCCGCCTGACGGTGTGAATTTGACTGCATTGGAAAGAATATTCAGGAATACCTGATGAATAGCACGGCGATCAATGTCACCATGAAGTTTGGGTGTAATATCGGCGGTGACAGTGATATTTTTCTCTTGTGCCTGCGGTGTCAAAGTGCGCAATGTCTCGCTGATAATCGGCTCAAGATCGGCATTTTCACTTGATAGGGTAAAGCGTCCGGCTTCAATTTTGGACATATCAAGAATATCATTGATAAGTGTGAGCAAATGTGTACCCGAATTATGGATGTCATTCATATATTCGGCATAACGTTCCGACCCCAAGGGGCCGAAAGTGCCCTGTATCATCATTTCCGAAAAACCGATAATGGCATTGAGCGGGGTTCTCAATTCATGCGACATATTGGCCAAAAATTCGGATTTCGCCTTATTGGCACTTTCGGCGCGTTCTTTTTCGGATTGCAGACTTTCGTTCAGTTTTTCAACTTCGGTCGCACGTTGTTGGGCACTTTGGCGGGCAAGTTTCAATTCCTGAATGAAGGAATAAAGCCGTCTCTCGCTGTCTTCCAAACTCTTTTGTTGTTGTTTGAGTTCGGAAATATCGGTTCCAACCGAAACCAGACCGCCGTCCTGTGTGCGTCGTTCGTTGATTTTTAGCCAGCTTCCGTCAGCCATCTGGCGAATGCTGGTAAAGTTACCTGTATTGTCATGTTCAACCGACATTTCGTTGATTGCAGGCTTTGCCATGGCTTCGACTGTAGCCCGTTGGACACCCGGTTGTAACATGTGGTCGGGCAGTGAAGCATATTCGCGGAATTTGCTGTTCGACATGACCAGTCGACCTTCCGAATCCCACAAAACAAAGGATTCGGAAATGTTTTCTATTGCATCGCGAATGCGCAAGTCAGCCTGTGCCGTTTGTTCAGCAAATTGGTGTTGCTCGCTTATGTCAAATGAAATTCCGACAAGGTGGGCTTCTTCTTCTTGGGCAACTTCGGCACGAATGCGCATCCACACATAATGGCCATCCGCATGGCGCATAGGAAGATTGATGTCTATGTGATCTTTTTCGCCACTCATCAAATCACGTGCCAATTCATAAAGATCGGCATCGGCAGGATTGATAATGGATGTAATCTCGGAGATTGACAGAAGTGCATCTTTCGGTTTGAAGCCGAGCATTTCATACATGGAGCGTGACCAATAAACGCGCCCGCTTGCCATGTTCCAGTCCCATAAACCGCAACGCCCGCGCATCATCGCCATATCAATACGGTTCTGGATTTTTTCAGAAATGAGATCGGTATCGCGAACACGCGCAGCCTGGGCATAATATGCGTAAAGGATCGCCAGAATGACACCGACTGTTCCGGCGAATATAGTGATATTGATTGAGACGGTCTTGCGCCATTCAAGATATATCTGTTCGGTTTCTTCCCCTACAAATACACCGAATTTCCCTTGTCCTGCCTGATCGAACGACGCCAGCGATGCTTTTCCGCCTATCTTGACCTGCATAACACCGGCGCTGCGACCAAGAACAAAGAGAGCCTGCGCATCGCCAACTGTATCCGATAAAGGATGGCCGATAAGCGTTTCCATTCCTGAAGCTGCAACAACAATACCGGCCTCGTCAACAATGGCAATGCGCGCCGAACTGGTAATCAAACCCTGTGTACGGAAGTCTATTAAAATATTCTGTAAATCGTTGTTTGAAAGTGAAGCCGGATTCTGGCTGTCTTCCTGTTTTGTGTAAAAGGAACGATCAATCGAACTGCCGATATGTCCGGTTGCGAGCATGATGGAAGATCTTGCTGTTGTGTCAATTGTTTGGCGCCACTCATAAAGCTGAACCAGACGTGTTGCAGCAAGCAAAACAAGAAAAACCAGAATAATAAGAGGAATAGCACGTCTAAGCCATGGCTCGATAATGAGCAGTCGCTTATAGGCAGGTCCAGAGAGCAAATCGACATGCGCTGACCCTGCCTTGCGCTTTTTGAGCGAAGGTTTTGAATCAACAAACGTCCCAGTGGGCGCGTCAAACGCGTCCAAATGTGCCATTTCTGGCCCCCTCTATCATTAACAGATTAACCGGAGAACTGATTCGGTACGCAAAACACCCGAACAAGGCCAATGAATCAAAACTGATTCGTCCTGTCCAGCTTTTTCTTTGCTCAATAACGTTTTTCATTGATGAAGCTTAGAACAAAAGCTTTAAGAAAATTTTAATGACGAGTTTTCGAGTGGACCCCGATTGGTACTCTAACTATCTCTATTTTTTAACAAATTTAAAAAATATGAACGAAAAAAGCGGGAAGCATGCGCTTCCCGCCTGAATTTTTTAAGCTTTATTGTCAACCCAATGTGCGGCTTACGATGTCTGAAACGTCAACCGAAAGCTTCGGTGCTTTCAATATCCGCTCCAATTGTTCCTTGAGCTTGCTTTGGCGCTTCGGCTCCAGTTGTTTCCATGACCGCGTGAATGTTGAAAGGCGCGCTGCAAGTTGCGGATTTTCCTTGTCGACCGTCAGGATAATATCGGCCAGCAATTTATATCCTTCACCGTCAACCCGATTGAAGCCTGTCTGGTTCGATGCAGCAAATGAAGCTATCAGTGCACGTGTCCGGTTCGGATTATCAAGCGAAAAGAGCGGATGTTTCATAAGTTCTTTGACGTGATCCAGAGTTTTTTCACCATGGACCGTCGCCTGAACAGAGAACCACTTATCCATAACAAGCGGGTCGTTGCCATAGCGTTTTTCAAAATCGGATAACGCTTCTTTGGCTTCATTTGTTTCATTGAAGAGATGAACAAGAACGGACAATCCCCCCATCCGGTCTGTCATATTGTCGGCCTTCTTATAAGCCTCGAAAGCCCGAAGAGGGGTCGCTTCGGCAAGCGCAAGATAACCGAGTATCGTGTTTTTCAAGGCGCGTTTACCTGCCGGTTCGGCTTTTGGCGAATAATGACCTTCCGTCTTCATCTTGTCGAAGACATGCAGCATTTTCTGTTTCAGATGATCTGCCAAGGATTTCATAAACGATTGGCGGACATTGTAAATGCGGTCGGGATCGACATCGTGGCCTATCATACGTGCAAGCTCGATTTCCGAAGGCAATTGCAGGCATAGCGAGCGGAAAGCAGGTTCCAATGTGTCATCGTCAAGAAGGGCTTCAATCAGTGTTTGAAGCTTTTCGGGCATAGCCGGTTTTTCATTTGAACGGTCGGCAATTGCATTGACCAGCGCCTTGCCCATTAACTTGTTGAGCGACTCCCAGCGATTGACTTCGTCAGTATCAAAGTGGGCGCGGAAGGCAAGGTCATCGTCGCTTTCTTCCATCTTCAGATTGATTGGAGCCGAAAAACCGCGCAACAGTGATAAAACAGGCTTTTCTTTCAGATCGCGGATATGAACAGTCTGTTTTGCTTCGGACAAAACAATGACATTGTTTTCTATGTGATTATCGGCCTGATAGGGCATATCTTTGCCGTTTTTGCCCAAAAGACCGAAGGAAAGCGGAATAACCATCGGCTTTTTATCGGATTGTCCGGGGGTGTCGGGAACGGTCTGGGTCAAATCAAGTGTCAGGACACCATCTTTATAATGGCTATCAACTGTTACTGTGGGTGTTCCGGCTTGCTCATACCACAGCATGAATTGTGAAAAATCACGTCCTGAAACATCGGCAAAACAGGCGATGAAATCTTCAATTGTGCAAGCTTCACCATCATGGCGCTGGAAATAGAGGTCCATACCTTTGCGGAAAAGCTCGTCGCCCAGCATGGTATGAACCATACGCACGACTTCTGCACCTTTTTCATAGACGGTTGTGGTATAAAAATTGTTGATTTCGCGATATTGCCGTGGGCGAACCGGATGAGCCAGCGGCCCTGCATCTTCAGGAAACTGTGCAATTTTCAATACACGAACGTCGGAAATCCTGTGAACCGGACGCGAGCGCTGGTCAGACGAGAATTCCTGATCGCGATAGACGGTCAAACCTTCTTTCAAGCAAAGCTGGAACCAGTCGCGACAGGTAATACGATCACCGGTCCAGTTGTGAAAATATTCGTGTGCAATAACGCGTTCTATGCCTGCATAATCGAAATCGGTTGCTGTATCGGGGTTGGCAAGGACATATTTATCATTGAAAATATTCAGCCCCTTATTTTCCATTGCCCCCATATTGAAGTCGGAAACCGCAACAATGTTGAAAATATCAAGGTCATATTCGCGCCCGAACTTTTCTTCATCCCAACGCATTGCGCGTTTGAGTGAATCCATCGCATAGGCTGCGCGTTCTCTTTTACCTTTTTCGACATAAATTCCGAGTTTTACTTTCCGTCCCGACATAGTTGTGAAACTATCATCATAATGGTCTAGTGCACCACCGACGAGGGCGAAAAGATAACAAGGTTTTGGGTGCGGGTCTTCCCAGATTGCATAATGCCGCCCGTTTTCCAGTTTTCCGGTTTCCAACAAATTGCCATTGGAAAGAAGTACCGGTTCATTCTTTTCATCAGCTTCGATGCGGGTTTTGAAAACCGAAAGAATATCGGGCCGATCATAAAAATAAGTGATCCGGCGGAAGCCTTGTGGCTCGTTCTGGGTGCAATAAACGCCGTTGGAAAGATAAAGCCCCATCAATTGGCGATTTTTCTTCGGATTGATCTGTGTCGTGATCTGAACAATAAAATTGCCTGAAGGAGGTGTGTGAATTTCCAGTTTTTCAGGTGTTGCCGAATAGTCTTTGGAAGCAAGTTCGTGACCATTGATTGCAACCGACAACAATTTCAACTCATCCCCGACAAGGACTAACGGTGTGCCGGGTTTGGTGTTTTTTCGTGGTGAAAGTGAAAGTTTCGATTTGACAATCGTTTCAGTAGGATGAAGCGAAAAATCAAGTTCGGTATGTGAAATTGCGTAATCGGTGGGCTTGTAATCTTCAAGACGATATACGGGAGTGTCGGATTTGGTCATAAATCATGCCTTTTTCTAGGAGTTTACCTGAAAGGTAAGCATATTTGATTGAAACGACAACCGACTTGAAAAGAAATCTCGGTTCATGCACACCAATGTGATTACAAAATTTCATTTGGCAAAGCCGACCGACATTTATTTTGATTGGCAGGTCGTATATGAATGGCCAAGGCTTCGCATTAAAAACCGGCTCAAAATTTTTCAGGCACAGTCTTATTGAATGCCGGATGAATGCCACCCGACAGGAGAGAACACGTGCAAAAACAGTCACCGGAAATTCCGCAAGCCCCTTCGGGCAATGTTATGCTCGGAATCTGGATGAAGATTTTATCAGTTGCCTGTTTTGTTGTTATGTACAGCTTTTTGAAATCGGCAAAAGGAGTTCCGGCAGGTGAACTGAGCTTCTTCCGGTCGTTTTTCGGCATTGTCCCGATTATTCTTTGGGTCATGTCGCTCAAACAGCTTAAAACGGTGCTTTATACCAAAAATCTTACCGGTCATGTCTTTCGGGGAATGTTCGGTACTTTTTCAATGCTGTTCAGCTTCTATGCACTTACACTTTTACCGCTGCCTGAAACTGTCGCAATCGGTTATGGTGAACCACTCATTCTTGTCGTCTTATGCGCCATCTTTCTTCATGAAAAAGTATATTTTTACCGTTGGAGCGCGGTTATTGTCGGCCTTATTGGTGTTTTGATTATCGTGTGGCCACGCCTGACTGTTCTTGGTTCGGCAAATGCCGATCTCGGTGCATCGGTTGGCGCACTTTCTGCCCTTGGAGCCGCTATTATGGCGGCTATTGCGATGTTGCTTGTCAGAAAACTGGTCTTCACCGAAAAGACAACAACAATCACCCTCTATTTTATGATAACATCAAGTATTATCTCTTTGGTGACACTGCCATTCGGTTGGGTTGTTCCCGATTTTTATCAGGCTTCCATGCTCATTCTGGCGGGTTTATTCGGTGGTATTGCGCAGATTTTCATGACGCAGGCCTATCGGCATGCCGAACCTTCAACGGTTGCACCTTTTGAATATACGTCAATGTTATTAAGCCTTTTGAGCGGTTATTTTATTTTTAATGAAATCCCGACGCTTGCAATGTTGTTCGGAGCGTGTCTGGTGATCGGCTCTGGTATTTTCATTATATTGCGTGAATCCCATCTTATCGGAAAAAACCACACACGCCACCGTGCGCTGTTTCATAAACATCGTTGATTGCAACGTTCTGCTTTTTACGAAAGCCCGTTCAATGCATTGCGGATTTCCAGAAAATCCGCCCATGCAAGTTTTTTCTGGCTTGGCGTTCTTAACAGATAAGCAGGGTGGAAGGTTGGCATAACCGGAATGGATTGGCCGTTTTCGAGTTTGTGCGAAAGCCATTTTCCTCTTGTGCGAATGATGCCGTTTTTGACACCGGTCAGGACTTGCATTGCCGGCCCGCCGAGAGCAACCAGAATTTTGGGTGCAGCCAATTCGATCTGGCGTTCGATAAACGGGCGACAGAGTTCGGTTTCCATCGGTGTCGGGGTACGATTACCAGGCGGCCGCCATGGTATTGTATTGGCAATATAAACCTCTTTACGGGTAAGGCCGATAGCGCCGAGAATACGATTGAGCAACATTCCGGAGCGTCCGACAAAAGGAATACCTTGTAAATCTTCTTCCCGTCCCGGCGCTTCGCCGACAAGCATAAGGTTTGAATTCGGTGTGCCGTCGGCAAAACAGGTATTTTTTGCTGTGAGTTTCAATGTGCAGCCATTGAAAGATTTGACAGCTTCAAAAAGTTCCTCAAGATTTTTGGCGTTGCGGGCAAGCTCTGTTGCTGTTGCGACCTGTCCTTCAACAGAAATACGAGGTTGAGGCGCTGGCCGGGGCGGGCGGTGAACAGCCGTTTTTTGCTTTTGTTCAGTCGTTTCGTTCGCCGCCGCAACGAGCCGTTTTGCAATTTCGGCAGATTGCTTGAAACGATCAACGGGGGTGTCGGACAGGGGGGTATCAACTCCGGCTTCCGAATAAAAGCCGAGCAATTCTTCAAAAGAAATCGTATTGTTGAGCCGGTCTGACATCGTAGCCTTATGTTTCCTGAAATTCATGAATAGATCAAGCGGTAAAACTCTGCAAGGCCGGATATGAAACGTTCCGGATGGCTAACTATGTCAGAGTGTGAAATAGTAAAAATGATGATGCAGTTTTCGTGTGATACGTTGTTTTATTGTGCCATTTTCAAAAAAGCACAACAGACGAAATTCATGAATGTCGTAAAAAATCGGATATGTCGTGAAAAACCGGATAGAGCGTCGCCAATCCGGCAATGGAGAGAAAACATTATCTGTTAAAAAGATATTCTAAGACGGATTGCGTCCGTTTCCGCCATTTCTCTATTACATAAGAAAGCTATAAAGCCTAATTCGAGAAACCGGCTACCAAAGCGGTTCGCCATGCCTTTCCATGAGAAAACCGGCCGCCTGTAAAAGGCGGGCATCGGGGGCAATATGGCGAATAAACATTGAAAGGTCACGACGCATCCGCTCTATCGGGCAACGTTCAATGAAGGCTTCCATACCCAATGATTTTTCGCAAAGGTTTAAAATTCTAACGCAGACATCCTCCATCTGGTCGTGTGCCAGCAGGCAGGCTAAAACAGCATCGTCAATATTCGATTTCGTGGGAGAGCGTGTAGCCTCTTCAACAAGACACGCGGTTTTAAACAGCATAGCAGATGCAGCAAGTGTTTCGGAACGCGCTTTTGCAAGACGCGTAAGCTGAAACGGATCATCAAGCCGATTTTTCCGGATAAGCATCTCCCGCCAGGTATCTATAATTGCTTCTGCCCCGCCAAGATGGACGACACTATGACGCCAGACGCCGCCGATATAGTGTGGTTCCTGATGATAATCGCCCGGTTCCCCTAAAAGGTCGCTTTCTTTTATTTCGATGCCTGAAAAATCGAATGAACCGGTAAGTGTCGGGCGCATACCCGAAGCATCCCAATATTCGATCATTTGGCGGGATGTATCGTTGACTTCAACAATTGCAAGCTGATCGGCGTCGTTTCCGTTTTGTCGCAACCGCACAATTGCAAATTCGACCAATCCCAATCCGGTGACCAGCCGTTTTGTACCATGTAAAAGTAATTTGCCATTTGGCAAAGTCGTCAATGTCAAAGGTTGATTGAGACTGGCACCCCAGACACCGAGAAGAGCACCTTCCTTCACCTTGGAAAAAATGTTCTTTCTCAAACGTTTTTCGGCGTAAAGTTCGATGAGACGCACTGCATGGAGATGCCCTTCAAAAAGGCGGGCAAGTGAAAGATTGGCTTTACCAAGCCGGCGCAAAAAATCGAACGCCGCTTTTGTTTCGGTTTCGTTTTTGTTCAATGCCCAGTTCTGTCCGCCGAATTTTTTGGGAAGACAGGCAAGAAGTGCACCATTTTCGTTGAGCCTTTGCAAGTCGACTGTCAGCCCGTATTCTTCCACATGATCGGCGCTTTCCCTTATCAGCTCGAATAGGGCATCATCATTTGTCAACATTGGCTCTGTTCCTGAATTGAGAGAAAATCTCTTTAGGAGAAAATATTCACAAGCTTAAATGCGCAATGCTTGCTCAAATTCAAAAGTAAAACTTGAAAAGAAGTATTTCTTTCTAAAAGAAAAAGCTTTTTACAATTCAATTCATGAAAATGTCGGAATTGGATAAACTTCTTGTATCAATTCAGGTCATCATTAAACTGGAACTCGACCATGACCGGTAGATGGTCAGAGCCGAAGAAAGGAAGGCGCGTGACTTTAACGGGATCAAATTGTGAAGAAAGCAGAATCTGGTCGATCGGTAGTCCAAGATATGGGCGTAGAGAATTGGGAAATCGGTATGACAACCATGTGGGGCCGATGCCCGAAAGGTGACGTGTGGCGGTAAGCTCTTCCATTCGCGATACCGTGTTACTCCACGTTACGCTATTAAAATCTCCGGCAACAATTCGGGCTGAATTGTCGTTGGCCAATTCATTTTTGAATGTGCCGTTTTGAAGTTCATCCATTTGTAAATTTTGCCCGAAAGGCCAGGGCCAGGAAAGATGAGCCGATATGATGTCGAGTGAAAATCTGCCGGTTTTTTCAGGGCGTAATTTTATTTTCGCAACATAACCTTGTGTAGAAGAAGCATTGTAACATGTAAGAACGGGAGAAGCGGAAAAGCCGGACAGGCTTAAAAACCTGTCGGATAGAATAAATCCTGTTGCACCGGCGCGATCATTATCGGCAACGCAACCGATAACCGTCAAACCATGTTGTTTGAAAAAATCCCGCCATCTCGCAGAGGCTTCCTGAAGCGTGATGATGTCGGGTTTTTCGTCCTGAATGAGAGCCAATAGTTTTTCCGGCGTATTGTTGTCGAAACGTAAATTGACTTGCAAAAGTTTGAATGTCGGGCGTGTGGCGAGTGCAGGTTTTGGCAACAGGCCGCCGCTATTCAGGCTTAGACTGATGATGATACAAGCAAATATAATCAGCATAAGACTATATCGACGTGCTTTTGTAAAATTGAGAGGAATTGCCGTTATGATTGTGAAAAGGGCGAGAGGGATGCGAATATCGGCAAGTGAATCAAAAAAGGGATGAATTGTTACAAACAGACTGGCCAACACTGGCAGAGTGGATAGAGCAACGAAAATCAACCATATGGAGGTAAAGGTTTTACCGTCTGATTTGCCATTATAATTGTTCATTATAATTTGCTGTCATTCAAGCAGCAGAATTAAACTATTATTTTGTGGAATTATTGGCTAACGGAGCAATGATGGGTTTCGCATATGCTGGCGTTTTTGCATGAAACAACGCAAAAGCTCCCAACGCTGCCACAAATACCAACGCCAAAAACAATATAGAAAAGCGACGAATCAGCATAATTGGCTCCCTTCATTAACCATATTGCATAATTTATTTTTATTGGAACCGGTTATTTTTGTAAAAATTCGTTTCTCTAACAATTTTTTAAATATTTGATGGTTTCGGGCAACATTGTTTTATACGAAGGCAAAACCTTCAATTAGAGTAATCAGGGAGAGCAGACCGGTTTCAACTATAGGAAATTTTATATTTCGCTTTAACGCGTCAAACACGATAAACGTTTATATTTTTTCAGTTATTAAAAGCGTGTCAAACAGCTTTACAAACGATCGGCATAAACCCGTTTTTTCCCTAATAGTTGCGCTTCTTATCCATTATCGTTGTTATGAGGAAGACAGGTAAAGGCCGCGATAAATTTCTTCCATATCCTTTGAAAAACAACAAAATATAACCTTCTGCGGGAAATCATTTTTTTCAAGAAATTTGATTGTGGTCGAAATGGCGATTTTTGCAGCTTCTTTGGCAGGATAACCATAGGCACCGGCTGAAATTGCGGGAAATGCAATGGTTTTGAATTGATTGTTTTTGGCGATAAGAAGCGAATTTTCATAACACGATTTCAGTTTTTCCGCTTCATGGTCCATTCCGGCATACCAAATTGGTCCGACTGTGTGGATAATGAAACGGGCAGGCAACCGATAGCCTTTTGTCAACTTTGCTTCACCCGTTTTGCAGCCATGCAATGTTTTGCACTCGGTCAGAAGTTCAGACCCTGCGGCTTTATGGATAGCACCATCAACCCCGCCGCCGCCAAGAAGGGTAGAATTTGCGGCATTCACGATGACATCGACATTCAATGTCGTAATATCACCACACATGATGGAAATGCGGTTCTTATCTATCATCAAATTTGCCTCAACCCGTTATAGACCTCTAAAACCCTTTAAATGTAATGCAATTGGAAGATGTCTAAAAGGTAGAGAAGGGCATAACAACAGGGTTTTTAGCCGTTCTTTCAAACTGCTACAGGTTGCATCCGCAGCAATTCAAAGACATAGGCTTTTGCTGTTCCAACAGCTTGTTCGATTGTTTTTCCCTTCGCCATTTCACAAGCAATTGCAGTCGATAGCGTGCAACCGGTTCCCCGCATTGTCGCATTGAGGCGCGGAATTGAAAAATCACGAATACTGTCGGATGAAACGAGGCTATCTGTTGCAAGTTTGCCGGTTTCATGGCCGCCTTTGGCAAGCACAAATTTTGATCCGGCTTCTACCAGTGCTTTTGCTTGCATGATCGCATGGGCATGATCTTTTGCGAGTCCGTGATCTGTCAGAGCGGCAAGTTCTTGCAGATTGGGCGTGGTGAGATAACAATATTGAAGCAAATCCTGTTTGATGGCTGCAACGGTCATATCGTCGGCAAGAACACCGCCGGATGAAGCCCGTATCACCGGATCAAGTATAACCGGAATATCAGGAAATTCGGCAAGAACGCCACAAATTGCATGAACAATTTCAGGCGTTCCGGTCATTCCCACTTTGATCGCCGAAATGCTGTCAGCCTCAAGGGCGGCCAGCATTTGTCCGCGAATAAAATCGCCATACATTGGCAATTTCGCTTCAACGTGAAGGTCATTCTGGATATTGACCGATGTGACGGCAAGTCCGACTTTTACCGAGAAATGGCTTGCCGTTTCTATATCACGGACAATACCGGCACCTCCCGTAGGGTCGGTTCCGGCAACGATCAATATTTTGGGGCTTAGCGCCATTTTTGTGTTGCTTCCAGCCACTGTTTTACCCGCTGTTCCGGATTTTCACTCATAATAATATCTGTAACAACAGCAGCGCTGTCTGCTCCTGAATTCAATGCCGCCTTGGCGCGTTCGGGATTGAGCCCTCCTATTGCGACGAGAGGGAGATCGCCGATCAGCTTTTTCCAATGGGCGAGTTTGTCCAAACCTTGTGGTTGCCACTTCATTTTTTTCAATATGGTTTGGTATATCGGCCCCAAGGCGACATAATCCGGCTTGGCAGCAAGCGCTTTATTCAGCTCGCTCGTGTCATGTGTACTGATACCGAGTTTCAATCCTGCTTTTCGTATCTCGTTGACATTGGCATCAGCAAGATCTTCCTGTCCCAGATGGACAAAATCGCATTTCTCATCAATTGCAATTTTCCAATAATCGTTGATAATCAATTGACAATGGAATTGTTTACATACGAGTTTCGATCTTTGTATATGTCGGCGTAATACTTCATCGGGTGTATTTTTCATTCGCAACTGCACCAGCTTGACACCTAGCGGTATCAGCTTTTCTATCCAGTCTGCACTGTCAACAATGAGATAAAAAGGATCCAATTTAATCAAAATACTGCCTTTCCGAAAACCGGTGTTGAAGGTACGGCGACATCCCGCGGATCCAGCATTCCGGCTTTAAAAGCATTTTGTCCGGCTTTTACAGCATCTGCAAAAGCTTCTGCCATTAATACGGGATCTCCGGCTTTGGCGACAGCGGTGTTGAGTAAAACACCGTCGTAACCCAATTCCATGGCTTTTGCCGCATGTGACGGGCGGCCAATTCCTGCGTCAACAATCAGAGAAAGTTCAGGGAAATTGGCGCGAATTGTGCGCAGTCCATCAACATCCCGTGGGCCTTTTGCCGATCCGATAGGAGCACACCAGGGCATAATAACGCGGCAGCCAACATTTGCCAGTTTTTCCGCTACGATAAGATCATCTGTTGTATAGGGAAACACCTGAAATCCATCTTCGTTGAGAATGCGGGCTGCTTCAACCAATGCAAATATGTCGGGCTGAAGCGTGTCGGCATTGCCGATGACCTCAAGTTTTATCCACGGTGTTTTAAAGAGGTCGCGTGCGAGTTTTGCTGTCGTCACCGCTTCTTTTACTGTATAGCAGCCGGCCGTATTAGGCAAAATTGATACGCCAAGAGATTTTATTAGTGAAAAAAACTGTCCACCCTGTTTTCCACCGGCTGTTTCGCGGCGCAAAGACACCGTTACAATTTCCGTACGGGAAGCACGGATCGCATCTTCAAGAATTTTTGGAGAAGGATATTGCGCCGTTCCTAACAGAAGATGTGAATTGAAATTTTTGTCATAAAGTTCAAGCAACGTATTCAACCTCCCTGCATAGGGCTTAAAATTTCTATTTTGTCGCCATTATTAAGTTTGAAAAGGTCACGTTCACCCGCACTGACAAGCTCGCCATTGACCGCTGTTGCAAGCCAATCCCCTTCATAATCAAGCTCTTTCAAAAGGGCTGAAAGTGTTTCGGCAGCGACTTGTTTTTGTTCGTCATTCACGAATATTTTCATGGACATTAACCCATCACAATTTCTGTCACTTGACGCGCCATTTCAGGCGAGATGAGATAACCATGGCGATGCATTCCGTTGACATAGATGTGGTTGTCTTCCTGTTTTACACGCGGGAAGTTATCTTTATAGGCCGGTCTTACTCCCACACCTATTTCAACAATTTCGGCTTCGCCAAAGGATGGATGAATCGTATAGGCAGCATTCAGAAAATCCATCATTGAATGGGCTGTGATAGGGCGATTGTCGTCGCTCTCAATCATGGTTGCACCAATCATGAAAATTCCGTTGTCTCTTGGGACGATATAAAGCGGAATTCGGGGATGAACGAGCCTGATCGGTCTTGAAAATGAAATATCCCCATTATGGACGAGCAACATCTCGCCGCGAACCCCACGCATGTCATGATCCTGATCTATACGGGCAAATCCGGTTGCATCAACAATAAAATCAAAGCCAGCTTCATCGGCGTCAATGTCAACAAAGGTGGCTCCCATATCTTTCAATTTCTGCTTCAACGCCAGCAAGGCTTTGCGCGGGTCAATATGCGCTTCGGTTTCATAAAAAAGACCGCGACTAAAACGTCCTGCAAGATCGGGTTCAAGCTTTGCAATTTCATCTGCGCCGATTTTTCGATGTCCGCCTGTGCGCCGGGAAAAACGTTCCAATTCCGCACTATCCCTCGGCGGAGCAACAACAAGAGTTCCTTTATGAGTAACAAGATCAGGCAGAGTTTCGGACCACCATTTCATTGTCTGTAACCCGAGTGTTTCGACACGGGCTTCAGCACTTTCTCTCTCGCAATAAGGTGCAAGCATCCCGCCGGCATACCAGCTTGCAGCACCACGGGGAGAATCTGCCGGAGCGGAGATCGTTATTTCAGCTCCCGCTTTTGCCAACATATAGGCACTCGTCAATCCGGCAACGCCACATCCTTTAACGAGTATTTTTTTCTTCACTTTTTGCATTCGCTTCATCCAAAATCAATGCGTGTTGCGCCTTTATCTGCTCCCCCCCAAGCAAAAGAAGAACCAGATAGACAATCCCGCTATGCGCGTCGGATTGCTGTGAAATTATGTTGGAGCGATTGGAAAATAATTGGCATTTGCTCGACGAGTTGCCAAATATAACTACCATCCCTCCGCCAGTCCTAACTGGTTCAGGTTCAATGGGTCACTGTAGAACGTAGACATAAGCTGCCAACGCGTTACAGACTCTCAGCCTTATCGGCTCCCCAAGGTCGGGGCGTATGTTTGGCTTAAAACTCTCTTTTGTCAATAATAATCAGAAACGAATTTCAATAGGGTGAAATATAGGCTGATTTCCGAAAACGACACTGTCAATCAGAAGCTTCGACATATTTCTTGAGGTCATTATTAAAATGCGATGACATTATTAAAATGCGATGACCGGCCACACCGCAATCAATTAACTTTCTTTTTCGTAAGGCAAAAATGCGGCAATGATGAGCAACAACCAGCCGAGAATATTGATCGTTCCTCCGAGTGGCGCGGCATAAGGAAAAAGCCGTGTTTCAGCAAATTCCCGACACATGATGTCGGCGGCAAAAAGTGCAACACCGATAATGATAAGAAAACCGGCAAGCCGCATGACGATATTATTTTTGGTTGCAACCGAAAGACCCAAAAGTGCCGCGGCATTGCCAAGCAATACAGGTGCTACAGCTTCGTAATAACCGCCGATGTGTGATGCTGCTGCGTAAGCGGCAATACCTCCGGCTCCATAAAGTCCGGAAAAGCCGCTTAATATACGTTTATTCAAATCAGACATATGTTTCACCCCTTATCTGCCGCTATAAGTGCGGATGCAAAAGCTTCTGCAAATAGATCCAGCTCTTTTTTAGGGCCTACACTTACCCTTATGAGACGATCAAGTACCGGAACAGATGGTTTACGTACAAATATACCCTGTTGAATAAGTCGATCCAGTACAGCGTTAGCAAATTTGCCATCGCGGCCACAATCAATAGCGACAAAGTTGGTCGCCGACGGCAATGTTTTCAATCCGTGATTGTTGGCAACTTCTTTGATTTGCTGCTTTGCATTATTGATTTTCCCGATCACTTCATCAAGATATTTCTGGTCGGCCAATGCATGAAATGCAGCAATTTGAGCCATTTTATTGATAGAAAAATGATCGCGGACTTTATCAAACATGGCGATCCGTTCGGGAAGTCCTATTGCATAGCCGCAACGCAATCCTGCAAGCCCGTAAACTTTGGAAAAAGTCCGCATACGCAAGACATTCGGCCATATTTCCGACATCGGAGGCAAGTCGCCTTGAGGCGCCAATTCACCATAAGCCTCGTCCAGAATGAGTAAAGTGGATTTAGGTAGACTGTTTATGAAAGCTTCAATATCGCTTTTGTTATGCCACGTTCCCAACGGATTATCTGGATTTGCAAGATAAACAATTTTCGCCTTATGTTCGTGTGCAGCTTTCGCGAGTGCCTGAAGATCACATTTATCATTTGCATAGGGAACGTTGACGAGTTTTCCGCCAAAACCGGCAACATGGTAATTGAAAGTCGGATACCCCCCAAGCGAATTTACAACAATGTCACCCGGCTCGATATATTGCCGCACAATCAATCCCAATAGCGCGTCCACTCCGGGGCCGACGGTTAACTGATCGGGATCCAAATTGTAATGTTTCGCAAGCGCATGAATGAGATCATAGTTCTCAGGGTCACCATATTTCCATATTTCACCAAGCGAGTTTCTTAAAGCGTCCAAAACAGATGGAGCAGGACCGAAACCGTTTTCATTGGCACCCAATCGCGCACGAAATAAGCGGCCGGTTTTTCGTTCGATAGCCTCCGGCCCGGTAAACGGCACTGTTGCGGGTAGGGATGCGATAAGAGGTGTGACAGCCGGGAACTCGAATTTTTCTGACATAATTTAGTCCAGTTACAGCGGATACGGGCAACAGCACGTTCCACAATGATTAACACAAACAGTTTTGCTCACGACATCAATAAATCGTTATAGCCGCGTGTTAAATCGTAAAAACGACAATTCTATGTAATCCTTTGCAATGACACTGCCACCGAATACGTAAGCTAACCACGTATTTTATTTAGCAATGATTGGAGTGAATAGTTTTATTTTTTCTTGTTGAAACAAAAAGATTAATGAATGAATAAAATAAAAAAATAAATATAATTAATTTATGAAGAAAACAAATAAAAATAATTCGTATTTATATTTTTATATAACATGCTCATAAATCATATAAATTATTTCTTAAAAATATTATATCGAAGAATTACGTCAAAATAAATAATTCAGAGACAGAGCTTACAGACAAATAAAAAGTAAAATTTTGAAAATACCAATAAAAAAGCCGGTGGAAAAACCACCGGCTTTTTTTAATAATTCTCTTAAGAATTAGAACGAACGTTGGATACGAACCATACCCTGGAAAGCATCCTGATTCTTGAGGGAGCTGGTATATTTTGCATTTGCAGCTTCACTGCGAATGCCATAATCATCATCCCAAGAAATATATGTCAATTCAGGTGTAATTACCAAGCCTGGTACCAACTCGTATTTTACGTTGATGGATGCTGCAAAAGTATCTGTGTCATCGTAAGCAACTTGTGCATTGAAGCTGGCCTTCTTGTTGAATTTGAAGGTTGTGCCGCCCCAAACTGCCCAGTCGCCACCCCAATCACCATAGATTGAGTTGACCTGACGATAAATACCATACTTGAGGACGCCGTCGCGGCCAATACGTGCAGCATGGCGTCCGTTGCCATCCTTTAGACCATATGTGTTATCGAGATCATAGTAATCATCAGCAGATTTATATCCGCCCATGACCCAAACACTCCACTGGTCGGTAACGTTCAAATCCAAACGAGCCTTGGCAGCCCATTCTTCATAATAAGCGTCGTAAGCACCAACAACAGAAACGCCACCCCAGCCTTGAACGAACTTCAAGCCACCAACAACATTCGGTGTATAGTCATCAATCTTGCTGCTGAGTTTATAGCGTTTAAAGTTGATGTCGCCGTTATCCAAATGGGAGTAACGATAACCATACTTGTCCGCATCATCATTGCCTTGTTCAACACCCAAGATAGCGGAGAAACCGTTTCCTGCGTTGAATGTGTAGCTGATAACATTGGTACGTGTGTAAGCCATCGGGGTCAAGATGTCGTCATTGATGACGTTACCAAAATAACCTGTCCAGTGGTTGAAGATGGATTCATCAAGACCAACGCGGATACCACCGAGTTCGATGAAAGCAAAACGAAGCTGACCTGAAGCAGAGTCCGCATCTTTCCCGTCGTATTCTGCACCACGATCCCACTGTGAACGCAATTCGATGAATGTGCGCAGTGTTCCGAGTTCAGTTTCAGAAGCTGTGTGGAAACGAAGGGTTGCACGTGTACGCCAAGCGTAGGTATCACGATCAATTTGGCCACGTTTACGAGCGCCGACATAGTCACCGCCCTTGATGTCTGCACGGACATAGCCGGAAATACGCATGCAAGTTTCGGTTCCAGGAATGTAGAAATATCCTTCACCGTATGCATCGCAAACGCGTACATATTCAACGGGCTCTGGCTCTGCAACGACTACGTCAGCTGCACGAGCGCCAGAAACTGCAATGAGAGCTGCAGCGGAGCCGAGAAGAAGGCTCTTAATGTTCATATCTGACCTCCAGTCAAAGTTAAAATTGGGTCGGGTTCACGAAGTTCAGAAAAAGTTGAATCCCGATCCCCTTAACCGAAAAAGTCGCACACAAGCGCTCCTTCTTCATGAGACGAACATACCTGACATGATTTTCGATTCAACCGCCAAATAAGAAAAACTGGGGAGGAAGCGCGCGTATCGTGGTACCTTGTTGCAAAAATGACACAAAAATAATGGGGGTTTGCAGTTTTATTTGTGGATTATTAACCATATTTTTCGCGTTAATTTTTGGTTAACTATCGAATTTCATTGTTTCTAGCTGTTGTTTTCGAGTCGTCATAGCGTTTTATCTCGATATGGAACAATTTTTTCAAACTTCACAAAAGTAACACATTTCGTCATTTTTGATGTGTATCAATTCTTTATTTCAGTGATTTTGGTGCTTCCGTAAAAGCACAGGTTTTTCGACCAAGTTTGAAAAACTTGCCAATAAAAATAATGTCAGTTTCAGGATGGGTTTGCAAAGAGTGGGAACGGGTAGGGCTTCTCCCATTCTCGAACTTATAAGAAGTTATCGGGCATTCGGGATTATATAATCTGTCGGTTGTAGGACATTGACAATTAACATGCGTGTTGAAAAGTCGAATTTTGGAAAAGGCGCATTTTGGATATGATTAAGCCGACGTTATAGGAGAGGGGAAACAGGAAAAAAGGAAAAAGCAAAAGCCGTCGCCGTGAGGAGAAGGAAGGAAGTAGCATTCGTGCGATGCGAGGGAATGAATTATTAATATGTATAAAATTTTAGAAATTCGCGAAAATTGCTTGAACTTCCATTAAAGAATGTTTATTGGCTCCTCTTGGAGAGGTGGCCGAGTGGTCGAAGGCGCTCCCCTGCTAAGGGAGTAGAGCTCAAAAGGCTCTCGAGGGTTCGAATCCCTTCTTCTCCGCCACGCAAGTTATGAATTTCACTGCATAACTCTCCATCCACTGGATAGAAAACAAAAATATCTGTTGGTGAGCGGTTCGTTTCACGGTCGAGACGGTTTTCCATAGGTACGATTGACGTCTTTCAGGCAGAAGTCTGTGTTCGGGATTTTTGCCGATGCGGTTTTGATTTCCTGTTTCTTAAAATACAGGGAATTAACAGGAAATTTTTTTTAAAATCGTTTTTTACTGTCATTTTATATCAGAGCTTGCCCTCGATCGAGCGGTTTATAGGGAAGGTTATGCCTGATGCATGTACTGACAGCTTTTCATGAACAGGAAATCGGGATTGGTGAAGGGGAACGCTCATTCTGATATTGTGTTGTGATTCCATCTCTTGGTCTTTTGAAAACCGGCACGCGCTCGTGCCGTCGACTTCTGGCGGCGAATGGAGAAGTGGCTTCTATGGAGGAACTATGAGAATGATGAATGATTGGCTGTAAGGAAGAGATGTTCCTGTTTGTTCCAATCGGGGTCTATCAAGTTTCCAACGGGTTTTTCAAGGAAAAATCTTATGCTTTTTAAAAAATGACCAACGCGTATCTTTTTGGACAAGCGAGAGTTAATCCGGGAGCTTCAATGCCAACCTTACAGCTTTTGCCACATAATCATAATTGTCCACCAGATTGGATGTAGATATACGTAATGCCTGCGTTCTATAAACAGAACACTTGCTACCCGGCAACACAGCAATCCGCCTTGAGGCCAATGTAATCATGGCAAATTGTTCATCGGGAACAGGTAGCCAGATACTAAAACCTTCACCACGGCACGGAAACGCATTGACACCATATTGATCGAAAGCTTGATAAAGAGACTCGCGACGCTGCTTATATATTTTTCTTGCCTTTTCCAATCCCTTTAATGTTGTCTCATCTTGCAAAAGCCATGCTGTTGCCGATTGCATAATCCGGCTTGTCCAACCTGAACTGAACGCACGAAAGGATTGTATTTTAGATATGATAGAAAGTGGAGCTGACAAAACAGCAACACGTAAATCCGGCCCAAGTGCCTTGGAAAAAGACAGAATATGCACGACACGATCGGGAAAATATTTCCCAAGAGATAAAGGTGGCAATGATGAAATATCGCCAAGGCCATCATCTTCAATAATCATCATTTTTGAATTTTCCAGTATTTTAGCCAATGACTTCAATCTTTGCGAGGTCATTTTGGCTCCAAGAATGGAATGAAGTCTTGGTTGATAAAGAAAGGCTTGCGGCTCCTGCTTTATAGCTTCTGAAAGCGCATCCGGTATCGGGCCATTCTCATCGCAAGCAACCGGAACGGGTTCAACTCCCATATCTTCAATAATATCCAAAATCCGTATAGGTGTCGGATCTTCGACCGCAATCTTGGCTCCTGCAAAATAAAGTGCATGCAATATGGCATGGATCGCACTATAACCGCCATTGGTAACAAGGAAACCTTCCGGCTTATAGGACCAACGGTCTTCAACTGCCTCGCGCAATTCAGGCAGAATTTTTTCACGATCATAACTGTTCAGATTGGCAACTTTGACGCCGTGCTGCATCGCTTTATCCAGTGATGGCAACAAGTCGGGATCAGGCACCGACCAGCTGAGATCAATAGTATTGCTATCATAATTACCGGCCTGTCCCATGCGAGAGGGATGCGCATTCAGAAAACGGGACGGCCCCGGAGATGTACGCACACCACTGATCCATGAACCGTTGCGTCCTTTGCCGGTGATTACACGATGTTTTCGCAACTCTTTCCATGCATTGGATAATGTAGCGGGACTGACTTTCATAACATAGGCCAGTTCTCGCAACGGCGGTAATTTTGCACCCAATTCAAGCTCGCCACTTGCAATGAGATTGCTCGTCCGGGTTGCGATTCCTCTCGTTGTACGATCGCTGATCTGACCAGCCAACCATTCTGTATCAATGTGCTTCATATGCCAAACTTAATCTTTCCCGATTTTGTTCTTTCCCTACTTTTTTATCGTCTAATATTTTAATTGTTCAATAACATAATAGTATTTGAACAATTATAACTAAACAATTAATCTTCAATATAGGGATAGAATATGCCGTTTATCTGGGGTTGGAGGATTTTATGGCTAAAATCAAAATACGTGCTGCTTTTCGTGATTGGGATTATCTGACGCCCTTGCTCATCGGTGATATTCAATCCGATCATGTCGATCTTGAGATTGAACGCGTTGGAACACTCGTAACCAATCTCGCAGAAAGTGACAGTTATGACGTTGCAGAAACATCTTTCAGCCGCTATGCCTCTGCACGCGCTGCTCATGATGACCGGCTTATCGGTGTGCCGCATTTTCTGATGCGTGGTTTCCGCCATCGTTGTCTTATCACACGAAAAGATAGCCCTATCACCACTTTTAACGAGCTTGCAGGCAAGCGTATCGGTGTCACAGGATGGCGTGATTCAGGTAACGTCTGGACACGTACGGCGCTTTTTCATGAAGGCATAGATGTCGAGGATGCCTATTGGTATGCGGGGCGTCTTACTGAAGCACATCCGATCACAGACCGCCTTGATGGCTTTGGAAGGCCTGGCCGCATAGAAGCTGCTCCTGATGAAAAACCGATGGTTGAACTCCTTGAAAATGGTTGGCTCGATGCCATCATGACACCCTTTATGCCGGATGGCTTTTTCAATTCATCAACATCTTTTAGGCAGTTGTTACCGGATTTCAGAGCTAGCGAACAAGCCTATTATGACAAAGTCGGATATATTCCGGGAATTCATATGTTGGCTTTCAAAAAAGACTTTGTTGAAAAACATTCCGAAGCTGTAGTCGAAGTTGACCGCCTGTTGAATGCGTCCAAAAAATTGTGGCTCAATAAACGGCGCAAATATGCAGAGACAACACCGTGGATATTGGATGATCTGGAATATAGCGCCTACCGCCTTGCCGCAGACTGGGATTCAAGCGGGCTGGAAACGAACTCCAGAATGATAAGAGATTTTACTTCAGAGCTATATCGGCAACAAATCCTGCCGCATAATTTGACTGTCGAGGATCTTTTTCCACACAGATTCTGACTGATACATCGTTTCAACGTCACGATATTTTCAAAGGAACTAATATGAAAATCGCATTAGGGCAGTTTGCAGTCGGCAAAATATGGGAAGAAAATTTGGAAACGGTCCTTGGTCTGATGGAAAAGGCCAATCAACAAAATGCAGAGCTTCTTGTGCTGCCGGAAGGTATTTTGGCACGAGATATTGCGGATCCTGAAATCGTTCTCAAATCGGCGCAACCACTTGATGGTCCCTTCATCAGCGCAGTGATTGAAAAAAGCAGGACGATGCCTATGGCTGTGGCAATGACTGTACATACAACAACAGGTGAAAAACGCGTTCATAACAATCACCTTGTCATTCACAAAGGTAAAATCATCGCATGTTATACAAAATTGCATCTTTATGATGCCTTTAACATGCAAGAATCCGCCAATGTCGAACCTGGCACCGAAGTCCCTGCATTGGTTGAAATCGGCGGTTTCAAATTCGGATTGATGACGTGCTATGATGTCCGTTTTCCGGAACTTGCAAGACGATTGGCTGCAGATGGTGCCGATGCTTTCCTATTGCCGGCAGCATGGGTGCGTGGTTTAGGCAAAGAAGCGCATTGGAACATTCTTGTCACCGCACGCGCCCTTGAAAATACCTGCTATATGATAGCTGTCGGTGAATGCGGTGAACGCAATATCGGCGCCAGTATGGTCGTTGATCCTCTTGGCGTTGCCATTTTACAAGCTGGCGAGGCTCCCGCTCTCGTTTATGCAAATCTTTCAAAAGAACGCATTGAACACGCACGAAAAATATTGCCCGTTTTAAAAAACCGGAAGTTCAAAACACCTGAACTCACATAAGATCAAAAAGAATACGGGTAAAACCAAAAAGGATATGGGGAATGAAAAATAAGTTAACAAAACTGGTCACTTGTCTTTTTCTGATGATTGGCTGCACATCTTCTTTTGCACAGGACATCACAATTCCAAAGCAGAAAGTAAATGAAGAACTTCGCGCCAAATTGCCTGCCAAGAACCTTGAATCAGGAAAATTAATATCCGTCAATGGTGGTTCTTTCCCGCCCTATATTATTGCAAAAAGCAATACAGACATTGATGGTGCCAGCGAAGACTTTTCACAAGCTATATCAGAACTTCTTGGCTTGAAAATCGAACATCTGACGGTTTCCGGTCTTGCTGCCGAACTGAGCGGCGTCAATTCAGGTCGCTATGATCTGTCTATCGGGCCTGTCGGTGACTATCCTTCCCGTCAAGGTGCAAATGATTTTATCGATTATGTACAAGAATTTGTTGTTTTTGCCGTCAAGAAGGGCAATCCGGAAAACATCACCAACCTTGGCGAAACATGTGGCAAACGCATTTCCGTTATGGCTGCCGGCTCGGCCGAAAAAGTAATCAAACAACAGTCGGAAGTCTGCATCAAGGATGGCAAACCGGCAGTAAATGTCTTGTCTTTCGCCGATCAGCCAACGGCTATTCTTTCTGTTCGTTCAAATCGCGCAGACGCTTTCTTCTCGTCTCAGGCTCCCCTTACTTATTTTGTCCAACAGGCAAACGGACAGCTTGAACTTGCCGGTATTGGGCAAAAAAATGGCTTCGAGGACATTTATCAAGGCGCAGTTGTCGCCAAAAACAGTCCACTGGGTAATGTTTTAAAAAGCGCATTCAATGAGCTTATTGCCAATGGAACCTATGAAATCATCATGAAAAAATGGGGGCTTGAAAATAATATGGTCAAGTCGGTCGATGTGAATATGGCAACAGATATGAGCAAATAAGGGCAAAATAGTCATGCGTGAAGAGACCGATCATAATGACTGGCAGAAACGTGATGTTGTCAATGCTCATCATGTTGTACCGCTAGGACGTATTGTTGTCTGGATCGTCGTACTCCTTATTGCAGGCATCCTGTTGTGGCGTGTTGCAAACAATCCCAACTTCGGATGGCCGATTATCCGGGAATGGTTTACCGAATATTCAATTATGAAGGGGTTGCTGACGACTTTATGGCTTACAGTCATATCCATGGTTCTCGGTGTCGCAATTGGTCTGGTAATTGCTGTTGCACGCTTATCAAACGACTACCTTGCACGAAGCGTTGCCGGTCTTTACATCTGGTTTTTTCGTGGCACTCCACTCTTAGTACAACTGATTTTCTGGTATAATCTTTCTACGCTGGTTCCAAAAATCAGCATCGGTATCCCGTTCGGTCCTACTTTTATTTCATGGGATACGAATGACCTGATTACACCATTGACTGCTGCCATTGCAGGTCTGGCTCTTAATGAAGCAGCCTATATGGCAGAAATCATACGCGCTGGTCTGTTATCAGTTAAAAAGGAACAATATGAAACGTGTGATGCATTCGGCATGACAAAGATTCAGGCATTACGCCGTATCATTATTCCACAAGCTATGCGTTCTATCGTACCTCCCACGGGAAACCAGTTAATCAGCATGATTAAATCAACATCGCTTGTCAGCGTTATTGCCATGTCTGATATGCTTTATTCAGTCCAATCTATCTATAACCGCACTTTCGAGGTTATCCCTATGCTGATGGTTGCCGTGATCTGGTACCTCATCATTACGTCGATCTTGAATATCGGCCAAGGTTTCATCGAGCGTTATTATGGACGTGGAGAGAAAGGAACACATCCGCTTCCAAAAAGAACCGAGATTGTAACCGCCGGGGGAACTGAAAATGGTTGAAAAGCATATAAACTCTTCAGAACCGCCTTTGGTTGTCGCACGAAATATTCACAAATCCTTCGGCGATCTACAAGTTCTCAAAGGTCTTGATGTCGACGTTAGAATAGGTGAAACAATCGTGATATTGGGGCCTTCCGGCTCAGGAAAATCAACATTTTTGCGCTGTATCAATCGTCTTGAGGTTATTAATCAAGGCATGATTATGGTCGGCGATGAACAAATCGGCTTTAAATGGAGCCATAACAAGCTTATGCCGCTATCCAGTCGCGGCATTGCCAAACAACGGCGCTCTATCGGTATGGTCTTCCAGCAGTTCAATCTCTATCCGCACATGACGGTGCTGGAAAATATTATTGAAGCACCAATACATGTTCATAAAATCACGCGCCAAAAAGCATGTGAACACGCATTGGAATTGCTTGATAGGGTTGGTCTCGGTGATAAGGCCGGTTTCTATCCGTCACAACTTTCCGGGGGACAACAACAACGTGTTGCTATTGCGCGCGCACTCGCTATCCGGCCAAAACTTCTTTTGTTTGACGAACCGACATCTGCTCTCGATCCGGAGCTGGTTGGCGAAGTCCTTGAAACCATGCGCGACCTCGCCAAACAAGGCATGACCATGATTATCGTAACACATGAAATAGGTTTTGCACGCGAGGTCGCAGACCGTGTTATTTTTATGGATGATGGCTATATTATAGAACAGGGTAAACCTGAAGATGTCATAGGAAATCCTCAAGCACCAAGAACAAAAGAATTTCTCAGTCGTTTCATCTGAATATTTTATTGTTTTGAAATCAATATCATAAGCATATGTAAAGGCCTTGGCAGAATAACTCTGCGCATTGCGGTTGGGCGCTAACATCGGGAAATAGTCAAGTCGGATCGCTTCAAATATTTCAAAACGTCATCCGAAATCATCCAACTGGTAGTGATGGTTTACATGCGATAGATATTGTCGGAATAACAGCTTTGGCAGATGATTGGCTCGTTTTATCGTTAAGAAGCGTAACGGGAAGTGTCCAAACCGGCAATGGCATCCGGATCAAAATGGTTAAACGATCAACAGCGTGCAGCATTATTTTTGGCGTGTTGTCGATTATGAGGGTGAAGTTCAGAGATGCCATGTTTCAAAGAAACGCAATATCAGGGGTGTCGGAAAGTCCTTCCTGAAGTCCGTGAAAAAGCACGCTTATCCAAAGATCATAACGATTGAAAGGCTCGCTTCCTATGGAGCAGTGTTCAAAGCAATCGGCATTGAGAGAATGGAGAAAACGGGGCGTCGTTTAAAAGAATTGCTGCGAGAATGCATTCGCATTTTCCGTTCTGGTAACGGGAGAGGGCAATGCAACGCTTCAGGAGCATGGCAAGTTTACAAAAATTTACACATGGTCAAGGACAAGATAGTCAAGGACAAGCATGCAACCATTTTGATCTGGAATGGCATCTTGTTCGCAGGCAAACATAAAAGCAAAGATGAACGATCGCGTTCAATGGGTGGTGCAATTTAACCATTGCGTAAAGCAGGTCCATCTCACGCCTTTCAGACAAGTTGCAATGAGGCTGACAATAACGCCATGCCATCGTGAAAATTCTCTGACATTTTATGTAAAAGAAATATGCGAAATTACTAGTTAAACTATATCAGTCATTTTTTCCGAACGCATCCGTCAATACAATTCATTACAGTTTTTAAATTTCCCTTGTCTATTCAGCGTAACGATAGTTTAAGTGGAAATCATTTTTGTTGTTTCTTTGTCCACATTGTTTTGCCGACTGTTCGGGGTTTTCATGACTTCCGGAAAGAACGATCTATCAACAAAGATGAAAATGAAAATAGATGAATTAAGTCCATTAATTGATGAAACGTTATAAGTGATTGAGACATAATTTCGGTATTGAATTTTTAAAAATCTTTATGCACTTCTGTTTCAATAATTGCGTACCGAAACGAAACAATATAATTCTTGTTCAGAATTTTTATTTTTTAAAGATTGTCAGAAAATCAATATGGATAAAGAGCAAGATACAGGAAATACCGACGACGAACATTCCAAGCGACTATCTGGAAACAGTGGTGAATTACGTGCCCTTAACGAGTTGAAGGGAAATTTTATTGTTCCCGGTTATCAGCGTGGTTACCGATGGAATGACCAACAGATTAATGACTTTTTAAATGATATTTTCGAGTTTTATGAACAATTCAAGAATGGCAAAGAAAACAAAATCTATTTTCTTCAACCTATTATGGTTGTGGAGAAATATAGCGATGGAACCGGTAACGAAGAAAAAGATCCCGAAATAAATATTGTTGATGGGCAACAACGTTTAACGACAGTGCTTTTATTAAATTCGGTTCTGTTGAACAATTATGTCGGGGAAAAAATCGGTTATGGTAAGTCAATTAACAAACCAGTAGACCGCGATGCCATTTATCTCGATTATTTTGCAAAAGCCACTTACTATATTTTCCCCGACGATATTCAGAAAAAAAACGATAGTTCACGTTGCGATAGTGAAAAAAGTGATTTTATAAATTACACTCTAACCATTAATACACGGGATGAAAGTGATAGACTTTTAAAACGTATAGCAAATGGTATAGAACCTACAGAAAAAGACTGTGGGAGTATAGATTTATATTTTATCTACAATGCTTACAGAAATATAAAAAAATATATTGATAAGAAGAATGAAGAAGGTATCGACTGGTCAAAGTTTTATGAAACATTTGCTAAGCAAGTAAAAGTACTTTGGTACGTAATTGATGATAGCGATTCCAGTGGTGAAATAGCGGCATTTACACGTTTGAATAGCGGAAAAATTCCCTTGACGAATGCCGAGCTAAGCCGCGCAGCACTCCTCAATCCTGCTTATTACAAATCGCAAAATAATAAAGACGCTAATGAAAACTTGCCGGATATTGAAACGGAGCGCGGCTTGATTAGCGTCGGGTGGGATAATCTCGAATACGAGTTGCGAAAACCGGAATTTTGGGGATTTCTCGGTTTTTCGGAAAATGATTATTCGTCGAATGTTAAAGATCGACGAAACAAAAGTTTTGAAGATGAACGTTATCAAACGCGTATAGATTTTCTTCTGGATTTTCATTTTAACAAAAAAAGCGATGAAGATAACAAACTTGCTTCTTTTATGGCACTCGAAAAAGAATTAAAAAATGCGGAAGCAGAGAAGTTTGCCCAAAAAAATGTCAAACAGATATGGGAAGCAATCCAGCTTGATCTATGGAAGTTACAAACCTGGTATGACGATAACGACCTTTATCATTGGATTGGTTATTTATTTGCTCAAAAACAAATGAATCAATACCTGTTTTCGGACTTTAAAGATCTGGAAAAAGACAAGTTAAAGGAAGAAGTTAAAGGTAATATCAAAAGTTTTTATCCCGATCTGGAAACGGTTCTCGAATATACGTATGAAACCGATAGAGCAGGATGCCAAAGAGCCTTATTTTTATATAATGTCGAATATGTGAGAAGTATGAAAACAACGGGTAAAAAGCCCCGATATGACTTCTCTGCCCATCACCAAAAGAAATGGTCAATAGAACACATCAAGGCGCAAAATGTTGAGGAGCTCAATACAAAGGAACAATGGTTGACTTGGTTGGAAGGCCATCTGGAAGTAGTGGCGAGCATTTCTCCGCGCGGTGAAGACCGGAAAAAGGATGACCTTAAAAAGGATGGCTCCCGGAAAGAGGACAACCTTCAAAGCGATAATCTGCGGAGAAAAGATGATCTTCAGCCCCTGTCTAAACACGTTGAAGAGTTGATGGACAAGCTCAAATCTTCGGAATTATTTGAATATTCGGAGCCATTCAAACTTCCTGATACGAAAGAAGAGTTTTTAAGGTTGTCGAAACGCATATTGGAATTTTTTGATAATAGAGCAGGCCCGACCGAAGTGATTGATAACAGGTTACATGAGTTGTCAAACCTTGCGCTTCTGGACCGTACGGCAAACAGTGCTCTGAACAATTCGATTTTTCGTGTCAAACAGAACAAAATTGTTGAAGAAATGAAGCAAGGCAATTTTATTCCGCCCGCTACCCAAGCTGTATTCTTGCGCTTGTTTAGCATGGAAGAACAAGGTCATCTGTATTGGACAGCGAAGGATCGTAAAGCATATCAAGACGACATCAAAGAAAAACTTGAGTATTTATTGGGATGAACATCATGGGGAGTAGCACGGTCAAAAGCTTTTACCAACTTTTGAAAGAAACTGAAGTTGTTATCCCGATGATACAACGTGATTATGCGCAAGGACGTCTCACAGAAAAGGTAAAGTCTATTCGTCATGACTTTTCGGATGCACTTTATAATGCGTGTAAATATAAAAAGCCGTTACATCTCGATTTTATCTATGGGGAGGAAGATAAGAGACAATTCAAGCCGTTTGACGGGCAACAACGGTTGACCACATTGTTTTTATTGCACTGGTACGCTGCAGGAAAAGCCGAAAAATTAGCCGAGGAAAAAGAATTTTTTAACCGCTTTTGTTATGAAATTCGTGAAAGCACGCGGATATTTATTAAAAAACTTAATAATGAATCCGGTTTTTTATTTAAACGTCTTTCCGACGACAAGGACATTTCATCAATTATCAAAAAAGCTCCCTGGTATGTTGCGAGGTGGAAATTTGATCAATCAATATCCGGTATGCTGGTCATGCTGGATGCGATCCATACGAAATTTAAAGATATTCCAGATCTTTGGAAAAGATTAACAGAAGAACCACCGCTTATCACATTTTTTTATAAGCCATTGCACGACCTGTCATTGAAAAGCGATGAACTATACATAAAAATGAACGCGCGCGGCAAACAACTCACCGAATTTGAAAATTTCAAAGCGAAATTTGTGGAACACTTGAGAGAAAAATCCTTAAGAGGTGAACTGAAAATCAAAACGCCATTGAACGAGATAGAAAGATGTTTTGATACGTCATGGATCAGCATTTTTTGGGATAATATCTGTTCAGGCTATAAATTTTATTACGTTGACAAAGCGGTTTTATGTGACAAGGCATTTGCGCGTTTTTTGCGTTATATTGGCACTATTTTATATCTCTTGAACGACGAGCAAATCCGCTCGGAAGATAATCAAGCAACAAATATGTCAGACGATGTCCGAACCATGAAGTTGTTCGAGATATTCTATCATGTGGTTGGAAAAACATCTTTTTTATCTAATATAGACGGTAACAATATTGATGGGTTAAAACGTTTATTCGATGCAATAAATGACATCGGTAACGATAAAATAGATTGGATACTCAAAGAAATATTTTATAAAAAGGATTCGGATAGTAGCAACGAAATTAATAATGATAATTCATTCTTAAAAGTTGCTTTATTCAATAATGCTGAAGAAAATATTTTCGATCATTTAATCAATAATGAAAAGGAAGAGCCTGTTGCTGTTCGTCTTCTTTTATTTGCGCTTTTATTGTTAATATGGCAAAAAATTTCATATGATAAGGATGCCAACTTGGCAATTGACGCAGAAGATATAAAAGCGATGCGGGAATCACTGCGAACCATTCGCAATCTTCTTGAAAATGCGGCCGACAATCTTCGATATGAAAAATATCCGGCGCAATTATGCGAAATGGTGAAGATTATTTTAACTGATCCATTAAATGAAAAAGAGGATATTGTTTCACGCGATCTGTTGAGCAGTGGTCCGCGGGATCGGGTCGACAATGAAAACCAATGGATCAGGGAAAGCAGTTTCAATGTTTATCAAATAAATGAAGAAGCGGTAAAATTGAAACTGCGCCGGGAACATAAAGATGATGAAAAATTGCTGAACGCATTGAACCGGCTTGAAAATCACGAATTTTTCCGTGGTAATTTAGGCGCATTTTCTCTGTGCGAACAGCAGGAAACAGAAGAGCGTGAGCAGCCGGAGCCAGAAAAGTTTATCTGCTTTGATCGTAAAATTATAGAGGCAGGAGATAAACTTTTCAGTCACTTTGCGGACAATTCCGACAGTGAGTTACTAAAAAACTCCTTATTATGCGAAGCCGATTACGCATGGCAAACCGGTTCCTACTTTACCTATGGAGCAAGAGAGAGCGGTGGGCATTGGAACGATATATTCAGCAGAAGCATATATAATCAAAGGATGGATTGTCGGCGAGCAGTCACAAAATTATGCCGCTATATTGCAGAACAGAGCGAAACGGAAAAAGAAATAGAAGATATACTTTATGAAAAAAATAAAGAATGGCTTATAGAGTGCGAGCAGTCTGAAGAACTTTGCTGGAGATATTATTTAGTAAAATATTCTGATCTTTTTATACCGAAGGAGTCAAAATATAAGCTATTGAGATGTAAAGAATACGGTCATATATTTACCAGCAATGTATATTTTAAAAAGAATGTGAGAGTGTATTGGAACCCGTTTCTATTTTGTGTTGCTGAAAAAATGAAGCAGGAATTTGATAAAGAAATAGAATTTCTACCGTGCGGGCCTCGGGATGAAAGACCGGAACGCGATTTTGAGGATGAAGGTCTGGAAATAGAAAAAGGAGTTTATCTCCATGGGGTCGAAACCGGTTGGCAGCTATCATCTTCACCGACTAATAGAGATCAGTGTAGCGACGAGCTAAAAATGCGCTTTAGAGACGAAAATGATCTCGCTCCTTTATTCAATAATGATGATGTTAAGTCGTCTGACCCCGAAAAAGGTATTATAGTATTGAAAGGGGAAGATGGGTATTTACATGAAAAAGGTGATGAAGGGGAGGGGACATGTCGGTTGTATGACAAAGTCGATCGTATTGATTATATCGTCAAATTTTTCAAAAATCGTATAAATTAAACGATAGTGATAACTATCATGGCATAAAGTGCTTTCAATATCATAAGGTATTATGGACTCGTTTCCTGTAGTCCAATCGGAATATTTGACTGATTTTGGAAGGCAAGCGTTTCAGCCGGTTTGCCGTATTCTTGAGAACTGAAAATTTATCGGCATATTTACGTATATGTCGGGATTTTTATATCGTGATTTTGTTTCGGGGAACTGCCGGTTCGAGATCTTGAATTGATTTTCAGTTGTAAAACGGGAATTCTTCCTGTTCCGCTTATTTTGTAGGGCTTAAGGTGGTTAAAAATTCATCCCACTCATATTTAGTCGGTTCTGTTTAAGCTTATCTCACGAATTTTCCGTTCAACAGTGCTTACGCTAAAGGATGACGGAAAGAATGCTCATTCTTTTTTATTAGCAGGCTTGCCGGTGAGCCTTTTTAAACATCAATCACAAACGCTTGGAAAATGCATATGAGTGCCATTCCACGCGGTTAGATCTGCGGAGCGGGTCAGCCTTTGACCGATAAAGAACTATCGCTGCCTTTTACAAAAATTGCTCACACATAAATTGCTCACACATATTTTAAAGAACGAGTGAACGAATGTCGCTAGAATATTTTGGGCTGCTTTGGCTCTTCCTGAAGAGAAAACGCTCGTGCGGTGCGCGGTGAATTTTACGGGTTAAAAAAATGGTCTTAGATAAGATGATTATTTTTGCGAGTTCCTGAAGCCGCGCCTTCCGGATAAGGTATTAGTTTAAAAAACCAGTCATTCAAAACGATAAAACCACAGGGAACAACGAGCAGGCACGCTCTAATGTTTAGTACTATCCGTCCACAGAAGATTTAGTTTTACCCGTCCATAGAAGGATAAGAGCAATAATAACAGGTAGCATAAAATAAGCGGGCAATGTTGCGGGATAAGCCCCGTATGAAACAAGAACGCCACCAATCATCGACCCTATCGACCCTCCGAGATATACGGATGACTGGTTTAAACCGACAGCCAGATTACCATCGCCTTTATCTTCCCTAAGTTTTATGAGTTCATTGTTCTGGGGCACTTGCAACGCCCAGCCAACCGCACCCCATATGACGAGGGGTAAAGCTATCAACGGCAGATAGATATGTGACAGCAAAACCAATCCCAGAAATGACAGCAAAAGCAATCCGAGAATAATGAACAGGATTTTCTTCAGATCATAGTCATCGACAAAATATCCGATCAGAATGCTTCCGCACACGCCCCCTAAGCCCCAGTACCATAAATAAACCGTGACATAGGCCTCTTTATTTATGGCGCTCACAAATGGTGACAGAAATGTATACATTCCCAAGCTTGATATTGCTGCAAAAAGAGAGATCAGTAAAACTCTCACGACAGGCCATTCGGATAAAAGAGCAAAACGGGATTTTTCGGATTTTATCATTGTTGATGGCAAGGCGGGTAAACATAAAGATAAACCGATGAGAGCGATACCACCAAGAATGCTCACGATTATCATAGCGCTTCGCCAACCGAAATGATCGGCTATAACGAGTGAAACGGGTACACCTATGACAGTACCAATTGCCATGCCCGCCATTATTGTTGAAATGGATTTGCCCTTGTTTTCGTTAGTGCTCAATCGGGTTGATGCTGTTATTCCGCAAGCAAGAAACGCACCTGCAGCAACTCCCGCTATAGCGCGAAGAATGATTAAAGAATAAAATTCCGGAACAATCACACATGCGGCATTGGCAATAACAAACACCCCAAGATAAACGCAGACGTTGTTTTTAAGATCATGATGTCCTGTCATTCCCACCAGAACGGGAGATAAAAGACCATAGGGTAACGTAAAAGCAGTTACCAACTGTGCGGACAAACCGATCGAGACATCAAAATCGTGACTAATCAGAGGGATCAAACCGGCTGTCATATATGATGAAAGCCCCAGGGCCAAAGCCGATAAGGATAAACAGACGAGTGATATTCTAATAGATGACATGTCGCAACGCTCTTTCTCATTCCGGTATTTTTTAGCTTTTAGCGTTGGCCGTTATAAAAATAATGAGAGCGGAACGTTTAAGACTTGAAATAGCGAATGGTAATCTAATTTTTGCAGGAAAATATCGCGGTATCAGAGCTTTCTTGCATGAAAGACTTCGCCCATATGTTCCGGAGCTATGATATGATGACCGGAATATCGACATGTAAAATCAAATATATTTTACCTTCCGTTTTTTCTCAACTTTAAACAGAAAATTATAAACTACCAGATCACCCATACTGTCAGACGGGGTGTTTATCGGACGTGTTGATATGGTTAGAAAAAAATATTATAAAAATTTAACAATATTTATAATATAAAAATAGCAATAATAATAATTTTGTAAAAAATATATAAATATTAAAATTGAAATATATTAAAATAATTGATTTATTTAATTATGATAACATGATAAATATAAAATTTATTAACCGTATAATTTTTTATGTTACAAAATTATCTATAAAATATATTTTTTATTTATTATTATAGGGGTAAATTGTTAAATTTTCTAAAGTCGAATGATACGCAGTTTTTAAATTCATAAAACCGGAAGGCTTGGAAAATAGATGGATTCATTTTCTAACAAATATAAAAAAAATATCAGTTAAATTTTTGTCAATGCAAAAAAGGAGAAATCCATTCTTTGCCGCTTGCCTGCCGAGCGTTTAGGATTTTTGCTGGAAAACATTTCATTTGATGTTTGTGAAGAATGGATTTTTATAATGGCAGATAACCAGAAAAAGCTCGGCTTCTTTTCGCGCCTGCTTGATGCAGTACCAGCGGGAGAGCGTTACAAGTTGGCTGAAGAACAAATAATTTTTGCGGAAAAATTGGGTTTTGAAACCGCATGGGTTGCTCAGCATCATTTTCATCCGCAAGAGGGTGGGCTTCCTTCACCTTTGGTTTTTCTTTCAAATATCGCTGCAAAAACCAAAAGGATAAAGTTGGGGACGGGTGTTATCACATTACCTATGGAAAATCCGGTACGTGTTGCAGAAGATGCAGCGGTTATCGATCTCTTATCCAATGGCCGTCTGGAATTGGGATTTGGTACCGGCGGAACACGCGAGTCATTTGAAGTGTTTGGCGTCAATCCGGATAAACGTGGTGAAGTCTATGGCCACCATCTAAAAGTATTGCGACAGGCTTTTGCCGGTGATGACCTGTTAAAAGGCAACCGTCTTTATCCAAGTGCGCCGCATTTGTTACGTCGTTTCTGGATGGCAACGTTTTCTCCGTTCGGCGGTAAGCTTGCAGGCGAAACAGGTGACGGGCTGATGTTATCGCGTACCCAGCCACGTCCGGCGGATAACCCTGATGCCACGCTTGATGAAATACAAAATCCGATTATTGATGCCTATCTTGCAGCACTGCCCGCAGGTGTCAAACCCCGTATTATGGCTTCTCGAAGCCTATTTGTCTCTCGTGATCGTAACTACGCCCTCAAATTGGCGGAACAAGGATTGAAAAAGGCAGCAGAGCGGTTGGGCAAAGCTATATCGAATGTTAAAGGGAACTCGCTTGAAGATCTTATTGTCGCGTTCGATCAACATGTCGGAACGCCGGAAGATGTTATTGAATCACTGAAAAAAGATACCTCGCTTAACCGTGCAACAGATGTTGTCTTTCAGGTTCACTCTGTTGATCCGCCGCACGAAGACATATTGAAATCGTTGGAACTGACGGCAAAAGAAGTCGCTCCTGCATTGGGGTTGACGCTTGCGACACATTGAAAGCGGATATGTCTGGAAAAGTTTGGCCATAAGGAAAAAGCAAATGTCCCGGTATGATGTAATTGATGAACTTGTTGGCGTGCCATTGGAGCTACGCAAGCGTCGGCCAATTACCAAAGAACAGGCACAAAAGAGTTTTGACGCGCTGTTTTCAAACGTCAAAGATGGCGACTTTTCTTTGAAAGATCGCTTTGCAATTGCAACTTTTGTTTCACGATTGCATAATTTTGACAGTGCCATCAAATTTTATGAAGACGAATTGAAAAAATTCCAACCGGATTGGGCAAAAGTCATTCTGGAGGCAGCAAATTCTGCAAAAAGCACAGGGCCGTTCGGCGACTATCCCGATGGCCCGCTCGTAAAAGAGAATACAACCGGAAAAACCTGGCATGCTGAGGCAGAGGTAAAGAATTCTTTAGGAGAAAAGTTGGCAGCCGCATTGACCCATAGTCATCTTCTGGTTTTTCACCCGCGCGATTGTGAAGCAAGCCATCTTGAAGCATTGAAAAAAGCCGGTTGGAGCAATGATGAAATCGTCACTCTTTCGCAACTGGTTGCTTTTTTGAGCTTCCAGTTAAGACTTGCTCTGGGGCTAAAAACACTGGCAGCGAAAAAAGAAGCAAATTAACGGCAAATTTCAAGCTTCGTTGAAAAGCTGCATAATAATCTCACTTTTATAATCGGGAATCGAGCAAGAATGAACACAAAGCCAAGTAATTCGACCAAAGAAATCAAAAGACCCAATGTCTTTACGCGCGACAACCTTGATTGGATTGCGTGGATCGAACCGGTTGCAGAAGAGAGTTTGAGCGAGCGTCAACGTGACTCTTTGGTGGAACCGGCTCGCGCAAAATCCGATTATTTCCGTTTGCTGGCGCGCGATCCCGACATATTGGAAGCGCGCACACGGACAGATAAGGATATTTTTTATAATACTGTCGATGGCTTGCCCCGTGCCGAGCGTGAGCTTGCAGCCGCTGCGACATCGCGCTTCAATGGCTGTATTTATTGTGCTTCCGTTCATGCCCGACATGCGGCTGTTTATTCAAAAAAACCGGCGGATGTTGATGAACTCCTTGATAAGGGCATCTCCGCCGATTTGGGTGAGCGCTGGAACGCCATTGTTAAGGCTGCGACCACTCTCAGCCAAACACCGCCGGTCTTTGGAAAAACAGAAATCGACGCGCTTCGCGCCGCAGGTCTTGATGATGATGAAATTTTCGATGTTATCCACGCTGTCAGCTTTTTTAATTGGGCCAACCGGTTGATGCTATCACTGGGCGAACCGGAACTTCAGCAAAAATAAAAACGTCTGAAGTTCATGCTTCGATCATAAACAAGCCGATTGAGGGAGAACAAAAGGCACACCCTCGGCAGGTATTTTGCCGACGGTGAGCTTGCAATGATAGATTTCACGCAGCATTGGCGTGGTCAAGACTGCTGCCGGCGAACCTTCCTTGACAATATGTCCATGGTTCATGACAATGATTTTGTCGCTATAATGGGCGGCCAAATTGAGATCATGCAAAATAGCAATAACGCCGCCACCGGCTTTTGAAAAATCGCGTGCAATATCCATAACCGCGAGTTGATGATAAATATCCAGACTTGCAACCGGTTCATCCAGAAATAACCAGCGTGGAATGCCATTGAAAACCGGTTCCCAAATCTGGCACATCACGCGGGCAAGTTGTACGCGGGCCTGTTCGCCGCCCGATAATTCATGATAAAAGCGTCCCTCATAACCCGCCAAATCTACCTTCTCTAAAGCCATTTCAGGCAGTTGTTTTTTAATAAATTCGGGGTGGAGACTGTTTAAAAGACCGAGCGCTACGACTTCCCTGACGAGGAAAGGAAAACTCACATCGGTTGATTGTTGAAGTACCGCTCTTACCAATGCCATTTCAGACGGTTTTTTTCGGGCTATGTCGTCGCCGTTAATTGTTATTTTTCCGCTATAGGAAAGTTCACCGCTTAAAGCTTTAACAAGTGTTGTCTTTCCCGAACCGTTGGTTCCGATAATCGTGGTTAGATGTCCGGCTTGTGCCTTGAAATTCAGGCTGTGCAATATATGGCTTTTTCCGAGGGTGAGTTCGAGATTTTCGGTTTCGATCATTGGTTGAAGTTTCCACGTTGTTTAAGCAAAACCCACAGGAAAAACGGGCCGCCGATCAGCGAGGTGATGATGCCGATAGGAAGTTCGGCCGGTGCCACAATGATGCGCGAAACAGTATCGGTTAGAATGAGCATGGAAGCACCGAGAAGAGCTGAACAAGGTATGAGAAAACGATGATCGGGGCCGATTGTGAGGCGTAAGATATGAGGCACAATAATTCCGATGAAACCGATATTGCCGCTTACAGACACAGCACCACCACACATAAAAGCGACAAGAAAAATCGTTAAATATTTCAAGCGTTGAACCTCGAACCCCAGATGTCCGGCAACAGCTTCGTCAAGCGATAGCGCGTTCATTCCGCGTGAAAGAAATGGTGCAATAAGAAGACCGGTTAGAATGAAGGGGCAGGCGATTGCAACACGTGACCATGTGGCACCTGCGAGTGAACCAAGGTTCCAGAAGGTTATATCCCGCAATTGATTATCATTGGCAATGAAGATGAGAAATCCCGTTAGAGCCGCACATAAGGCACTCAATGCAATTCCGGCAAGCAACATCGTAGCAACGGATGTCCGGTTATTTCTGGTTGCGATAAAATACAAAATAATGGTTGTCATCAAGCCGCCAAAAAAGGCACCGGTGACAATCGTGAAACTTCCAAGGACGTTTATGAAAAACGGGGGCAACAGGCTTGAACCAACAATGATGATAACGGCTCCCAATGCGGAGCCGGACGATACCCCCATAATTCCGGGATCAGCGAGAGGGTTACGGAATAAACCTTGCATAAGCACGCCGGAGATAGCGAGTGCAGAACCAACCAATGCGGCAAGAATAACGCGTGGTGGACGGATGTTGACGAGCACAAGATAATCACGCGATCTGGAGCTTTCTAAAAAGCCATTTTGTATAACCGATTTAAAAAAGTCGGAAATTGAAACTTTGTAGGCGCCGAGAACGAGGCCGCAATATAGGGACGTGAAAAACAATGCGACGAGTAAAATTACGGCTATTTTTCCCCGAATGCTGCGATCGCCTTTGACCGGACGATATGAAAACAATGTCGCTACCATGTTGTTTTGCTCATGCGTGCCTGTTCAGATAAAAAGTGCTCGAAAAACCTCGAAAAATAGCGAAACAGGTTTTAAGGAAACAGATGTTGAGCCAACCAATCCCTCCGGTACGATTTGAGCGGCCCAATCGCCTTTCGGCTTTACAATCCGGCATAATTTCGTCACTCGCTTTTATAGAGAGTTTGAATGACTTCACGTATGGCAAGAGGCGTTCTTGGACCAAAGCCTAATAGATAAAGTCCGTCCATTTGTTTTATTGCTTTGTTTTTGAAAGCAGGTGTCGTCTCGATTGCCGGTATTTTATATATATCGTCGACTGTTGTGCTCGTAGCGGAATGAGCCATCAATAAAATCAGATCCGGACGGGCTTCAATAATGGCTTCATCGGTAAGAAGCTTATAACCGTTAAAGCCGTCAATGGCATTTGTTGCGCCCGCCAGTTTGATAATACCATCAGCGGCGGTATTCTTTCCTGCCGCCATGAGACGACCATTTTGTATTGTCAAAACGAAAAGGATGCGTTTTGTGTGGGGTAAATCTTTTAATAGCGCATCGTTTTTTGCAAATTCTTCATCAACGGTTGCTATCAACTGTTGTGCTTTTTGTCCTTCATGCAAAGCATGACCGATTTTCAAAATCTTGTCGTTAATTCCTTCCCTTGTAAAATGTTCAGCGACTTCAAGCATCGGCACGCCGGCATTTTCCAAAATTTCGATTGTCGAAGCGGGGCCACTCTGTTGATCCAGCAAAATGGCTTCAGGGCGAAGAGACAAAATGCCTTCAGGCGATAAATTCCGCATGTAACCGACATCAGGCAGTTTTTGTGCTTCCGCCGGATAGGTGCTTGTTGTGTCGCGGGCGATCAACCGGTCACCGGCACCTAATGCATAAACAATTTCTGTCAATGTTCCGCCGATTGATATGATCTTTGCATTTTCAGGAAATTCATCGACCGGATTGGCTATCGCGATCACCGGAAAAAGCACAATGACAAGTGTTGATACAAACCAAAGAATTATGCCGCGCAGATTAGGCCGAAAAATATCCGGCCAAATAGAACGCGCATAATCGTTATCAGCGAAAACATATTTCATCGTTATCAATTTCCGTGAGTGTTATGCGACGGCCATTTCCGGCGCAGGAGGAAGCTCGCTTAACAAACTGCGCCAATCTTCACGCTCCTGTTCGCCTGCACTCCGTTTTCCGAAAAATTGAATAATCATTTCGCCATTCTGGTCGAAAACTTCCAAAGAACTGACATAACCGTCGCTGGTCGGTTTGCGTACATTCCAGATGCGTGAAATTCCCGATGTGAGCAGGTGAAGGTGAAATTTTTCATCCAGAATATTGAACCAGCCGTCAACTTTTTTGAGTTTTTCAACTTTTCCGGTAAAAATCTGGATGCATCCCTTATTACCCACAAAACACATGATAGGAACTTCCCGTTCGGCAGCACTTTGTAGAAGAATTTCGACTGAATCGGCACGTACTTCATTGGCAAATTCGCTACCAACAAGTTTGACTGCGTCGTGTCGGCCAATTTTTAGTTCTTTCAATATGTCATGAAGCTGGTGAACGTCGGTCATTTGCCGCCAGCGGTTGCGAAATTCTTCAATATCCGCATTGTGTGTCGACGAGTTATCATAGGGTGTCGCTCGTAAAACCTGCAATTGTTCCTTCGGCGCATCAACCTTTAAAAGGCCAACAAGTTTGTTCCATTCGTCAAGATTGGTTGTTGGTTCGGGATAGAGTTTGAAGACAGCCTCGCCATAAGCATCGAAAAACTGGAGGCTATCTACAATCCTGTCATGGACAGGCATGGTGCGCACGAACGCGAATTTCCAATTGTTTTGGAAAATGCGAAGGTCAATTTGGCCAAGCGTCATAGAAACGTCGCTTCCGGGGAAAACATTCTGGAAATGGCCTTTTTTTTCACTCACCGCATATTCATTGCGGGTAAGAGCCATTATTTCGCCAAGCTTATGAGCATTTTTTAGCAATAATGGAACGTCGACTTTGAGCCGTTGCGCTTTACCGGTCGAGATGAAAGCTTCAACCAGTTCAGCTTCCGAAATACCTATAGATTTTACAAATTCCCTATCCCGTAAATTCTTATTTTGCTCACGCAGTGAGAGGATAGTTCCGCTCTCCAGTGTCATGGGGGTTCGCCTTTCTATTTATTCAGAATAAGTTTTCCAAAACGGGTGATTTTCAGCCGATAAACGGCTCCTTCGTGATGGATCAACACTTCTTTGTTCGCGCCGAATAACGCTTTGCTTTCGATCATCGTTGAAGGTTGGTTCATCGGATCTCCCGATTGCAATTCAAGGTGTTCCTGCATCAGTTTGTACCTAACTTTTATAAACATGATAATTTTTATCATGTTTTACAAAATGGCAATACACTTTTTCGTATGGCCGGAAGTTGTTTCGTATGGCCGGAAGTTGGAATGTTCATTTTGTGTTCAAGTCACAGCTCTTGCAGCTATTTTCAGAAGCCGGATTGTTGAAGCCGGCTACCTCGCGATCGGGTTCGGTACGACCCGGCCCGCACCCGATCGCTGATTGCATCAGAATTTTTGTGTGAAAGATATTTTGAATGTGCGTCCGGGCTGACTGTAATAATCTTTCGGCGATGCCGGAGCCGAAGGAAGGTCGACTGCATTCCAATAACGCTTGTCAAAAAGATTATAGATGCCTGCTTGTAATCTGGGGCCTTTTTTGCCGAGAGGTTCCCACCAGCCGGTAAGATCAACAAGTGTATAGCCCGGAGTTTTTGCAAAATCGGAGTTTTCTTCAACTTTGTTGCGCTTTGCAGCAGCCGTCAACGAAACATCCGAACCCCATTGTTCACGGGCATATCCGACACCGATGATCCCTTTCAGCGCTGGTATGGAATTGAGATGTTCATCATTGTCGGTGTCTTTTCCTTCGGCATAGGCGAGAGCCGCATTGGTATGCCAACCGTTTGAAAAAACAATATGTCCTTTGGCCTCGATGCCGGAGATGCGAACGTGAGCACGATTGATATAATTCAAACGTTGAAGCATGAATTCGCGGTTCGCACCCAAATCGATTTCATCAATGAAATTGCGGTAATAATTCGAGAAAAGGCTGACAGATCCTCCAAGATCATCATTGCCGAGCCTTGCCCCTATATCATAACCGTTACTGGTTTCGGGTTTTAGGTCGGGATTGCCGCGTGTGTAATAAAAACCCGGATTGGTATAGTTCAGATAAAGCTCGGTAACGCTGGGAGCGCGAAATGCCTGTGCCCATTGTGCGTAAAGCGTGACATCGTTTCGTGTATCCCATTCTGCTCTAAGTTTTGGCGACAAGTGTGAATGGCTGTTATTCGGCGGGTAGCCCTCGAAACCTGCACCATGTTCATAAGCATAAGTGTCTTGCGGACGATGATCGTACCAATCGTAACGTAATCCGGGCGTCAATCTTAAACGGTTAGAGAGAAAGCCGATTTCATCTTCAGCAGACAAACCGAAAATGGTGCTGTCAGTATTCGGAGAATCCGATTGGTTGATGTGCATGAATTTGCATGCCATGAAAGGCCCTTTAAACGGCGGGGGAGGGCAGTTATCCGCTCCGGCAGCATATTGTTGGAATTTTGAAGATGATGCTTCGGTTGCCAACCGCAATGTGTGCGTTGTTGCCCCTGCTTCAAGTTTTTTCAGTCCGGCAATATTGATACCATAGTCTGTGTCGCGGATAAGGTTGTCCCGCATATAATAACCTTTTGGAATGGATATGCGGTCGGATTCCGATTTTTCATCAGTGCGTTGCCGTTGCCAATAAACAATTCCGTGGGCTTCATCAAGAAATCCGCCTCCATTATAGTCATAAGACAGTGAGAGACGCTCACGGCGTTTTTCATCATCTTCTGTTCCCGAACCGGGGCGGTAGGTGGATGTCGACAAATTGTAGGTATCAATGTCTTTGGAAAGATTGAAACGCTCGGCAGTGAAGCCGACCCGTTGGCTGCCATCGATATGTTGATATATTTTAAAAAGCAAATTATCCTGATCAAATGTTGTCGGGTTCATATCGACACGGTTTGCACCATATCCTCCACCGCTTCCGTTGTTTTCACGCTGTTTCCCGCGTGTATAGCCACCCTGGAACAAAGCGTAGGTCTGTTGTGCGCGCATTGCAAATGCTTCGTTTATGCGCCAACTGCGATCGGTTGAATCATAGCTGCCTTTGGTCAGGCTTGCCCAATTCTTGTCAGTTGTCAGAAGGTCTTCGGGATCAAGTGTGCGTAGTGCAACGACACCGCCCAATGCTCCCGAACCATAAAGGCTTGAATCGGCTCCATGAATAATATCCAACGTTGAAAGCGATGAAAAATCGAAAAGCGATATGCCATTTTTGACTTGTCGTGATCCGTCATAAAGCCAAGGAAGACGAATACCGTCGATCGTTGTCAGTACACGGTTCTGGTCTAGCCCCCTGATGTTGAAACTGTCGCTTGCAGAATTATAGTTGATAGCAGCATCAAGCCGATCAATATCATGAACATCGTCAACCTGTTTGTCGGCTATGTCTTTGGCAGTCTTACGCTCGGTTAAAATAGTCGCATTGTTGAGCTTCATTAATTCGGATTTTGATTTAACAATGACGGGATTGAGCTGCGTGCCGTTATTTTCCGCGTCCTGTGCAAAAACAGACATAGGACTTGCGATTGTCAGGGAAATTGCGGTTGTCAGTCCGCCTAATGCAGCACATGTTTTCAGTCTCGTCCCGATCTTAAGCAGCATTCTCTCGTCCCTCGCTTTTAAGAATAATATGCATTTGGAAGAAGCGCCTGGCTTGCTGGATTTTTAACCGGCTGGCTGAGCATAATTTTCAACGCCCCGAACGTTGATCGGTCGCTTATACAAAACATGATAAAAATATTCAAGAAAAAACATTTCATAAAACGGACTGACACGGGACAGTTCTTTTTATCTGTTTTTTTAAATGGACTGGAATACGCAGCCTCGACCATAAACGGGATGCAACTTACAAAAAGGTTTTTTGAACGGGTGACGTTTTATGGTCGTGAGTGATTAAAGCCGAAAAGGATAAAAAGCCGTTGTATGCGCAAACCGGTTTGATTAAAACAACTGCTATCGCACACGTCATAGGAAATGTTGATGTTCATTCGTAAATTTTTCTGGCCCTCACTTACAGTGATTGTTTTTATAATCGTTATGGGGCTGTGGTTCGGAATAGGGGGGCAGGAAAGACGTCTTTCCAATGAACTTCAAGAGCTTGGCGCGCAAACAAAATGGCTTTCTTACGATGTTGACGGATTTGATGTAACTTTACACGGTTATGCACCTGATAAAGATGCACGCGATAGCATTCTTGCAAAGGTAAAAGCATTCAGGAATATAGGGAACGTCGATTCAGACATCATTCTTCTGTCCGATCAGACAAATAATTATCTCATGTTTATCGTAGACGATGACGGTATCACCGTTAGAGGTACGATTCCGGTAGGTATGGCAAGGTTCACAGTGATAAACCTCATATCAGCACAAAAACCGGGTCTGATGGTCTATGACGAGTTGGATACGGGTGCCATTATGCCTGAAAAATTCAAACAGGCTTTTTCTTTTTTTCTGAATGTTTTGCCGATTATGAAAAACGGAGTTATCGCTGTTAAGGACGACCAACTAACATTTGACAGGGTAACTCTTTACAGGCTCAAAAACTCCCGGAATAGAGATGAAAGCATAGCAATTCCGACAGATTTTACGATTGACGAGACATGCGTCTGGGACAAGCCGAATGGCGGCTATTGGCAAAATCCGTGCTTGAACTAGGCAACTATTCTTTTTGAGCATGACATATTACATCCGAAGATTATTGCTTATATGAGAATTATATTTGGAAATGAGTTTCCACTCATTATCAAGAACTCGTTCAAGCGGGTTTTTATTATTTTTTGCGCCGACAAAATAACGGAATTTCTTTCTTGGAAACGTAAATAGGTTTAATTAAACTCATTCCGAGAATAGATGAATAAACTTTGATGATTCGACAATATTAGTAGTGGTATATAACTTAAGAAAAACTCAAAGTGAAGTTATCTTATGAATATAAATGAGTATTGCATTATTAATATAATTTGTTTACCTATGGATAACCAATTTTAAATGTGATAGATATAAAGTATTGATTCGATGTTTAAATCGAATTGAGTATAAGTAAAGTCAGTTCTAAACATTTAGTTAGAGTCACGGTAAAAATAAGACAGGTATCGGTGGGGCCGTTAGCGTGAAAAATAGCGTCATACACTTTCAAACATTCAAAATGTGAAGACAAGCCGGTTCGGCAGGTCATCGCGATGTTCACAAACCTTATTATTAGTGCCGCACGTTACAAAAAAATAGCAGGCGTCATAGAAAAAATATCATATGACAAAAAAATAAAAATTAACCGGAAGTATTGGGTGGTATGCGCTTCATCAAAAAAACTGTTAAAAAATAAAAAATCCGTTTGTTGGTGTTTAAGTAAATAAGTATATAAAATATAATTGGATAAATAATTGATTATTATCAATTATGAACAGAAAAGGAATCTAAATATGCATCATATAATTGAAAAAATATTTAAAAAGGATGTTATCAATATTAAAAATATTATAAGCGTAAAATAAAATATAAAAACAATGAAGATTGTAAATATTATAATATTTGTAATTATTTATTAAATTATTAATAATTCAAAAAAATTAATATAAAAAATAGCGGAGTATATTGTAAATATGAAAATTAAAAAATTATCGATGAAAAATATTCATAAAAAACATTATTTTTGTAAAAAATAATAAAATAAAGCGATTTAAAAAACATTTTTATAATAGAAAATAAGTATAAAAATATAGTTAATTATTATAAAAATATCATATGATTCTATTGTATATGCGTTGATAAAGAATCGATCGAAAAAATTTAAGTATTACGATAACAAAAAATCGAAGCGATGAGAAAAGTATAATTATCAGGATAGATCATGAATATGTGGGGTGGTTTTTTAAGTCGTTTTACAAACAAAACGATTTCGTGGCTTACGATATTTTTTTATGTTTGTTCGACGTTTCTTCTTTCGATCGCACAGGCGGATGCAGCACAGAGAAGCCTTGATCGTCAGTATGAGGGGGCTTATGATAGCAACTCTTATCACGGTGCGGGTTATAAGGGTGGCGATTATCAATCCCAAGGGTTGAATCCTGATAGTTATGGTAGTTCCTCGTTAAATGATACCTATTCGACGCCGGTGATGACACGCGCCTATGTGTTGGTGTCCGGCGATACGCTTGATAGCGTTGCCAAACGTTATAATTTGAGTGTTGAGGGGTTGCGTCGTCTCAATTTGGATCGGTTTTTCAAGAACGGTTTTGACAAAGTAACGGTGGGGGATACGGTTTATGTTCCGCTGTCACCGGTTTCTGATGACATGGCGCATTATCTCGAAACGGGATCCTCGCAGGATAGTGCAATCAGTTCGCTGGCAACAAGGGCAGGGCAATTTCTTTCCAATGGAAGCCATAGCAGCGAACTGGAAAATATGGCCAAAGGATATTTTTCGGGTAAGGCCAATGGCGAGATCAATCGCTGGTTCAACCAGTTCGGCACGTCCCGCATCCAGTTGAATGTTGATGATGGCTTTTCATTAAAAAATTCGCAATTCGAGATGTTGTTGCCGGTTTATGACAAAGGCAACAGTCTTGGCTTTACACAAACCTCCATTCATCGCACGGATGATCGCACCCAGAGCAATCTGGGTTTTGGCTATCGTTATTTCACACAGGATTATATGTTGGGCGGCAATGCGTTTTGGGATTATGACATTTCCCGTTCGCATTCGCGTATGGGAATTGGTGTCGAATATTGGCGCGATTACCTCAAATTGGGCATGAATGCCTATTATCGTCTATCGGATTGGCGAACCTCTCCCGATGTGGATGATTATTATGAACGTCCGGCCAATGGCTGGGATATTCGTGCGGAAGGTTATCTGCCATCCTATCCGAAGCTTGGAATGAAGCTGAACTTCGAGCAATATTATGGCAACGAGGTCGGGCTTTTTGGAAAGAGCGAACGGCAGAAGAACCCTTATGCGGTTACGTTCGGAGCCAATTATACACCGGTACCGCTTGTGACATTCAATGTAGACCACCGGCAAGGTGCGAATAGCAAGGATGATACACGTTTAGGCTTTCAGGTCAATTATCGTTTTGGTGTTCCGCTGTCGAAGCAGCTTGATCCTGATGCGGTCGGGGATATGCGCACACTTGCGGGAAGCAGATATGATCTGGTTGACCGTAATAACAACATTGTTCTTGAATATAAGAAGCAGGAAGTCATCAAGCTTAATATGGTTGGCGGCATTACCGGCTTTTATAACGAGACTTATTCGCTTGGCATATCGGTGCAGTCGAAATATGACGTTGCCAATGTTACGGTCATTGCAGCAAGTCTGATCGCAGCAGGCGGCAAGATTGTTCAGGGAAGTAGTGCAAGCGATTATTCGGTCGTTCTTCCACCCTATCAGCAGGGTGGTAATAATAACTATGTCATCAATGCCGTTGCAACGGATGTCAAAGGTAACACCTCGAAAGAGGCAACGACAACCGTGACAGTCAAGGCTCCGGGATTTGACAGCACCAACAGTACATTCGAAGCCGATCCACCCTCGATCGTCGCAGACAATACCGCGTACTCGACATTGACCTTTACGGCCAAGGACAAGTATGGCAACGTTATCGGTGGGCTCACCTCGAACTTGAAATTTGTTATGAAAAGCGGTCCTGATAGCAAGGGCATAACGATTGACAAGATAGAAGAGAACAAAACAGGTATCTATACAGCAAAGCTCAAAGGCACGATTGCCGGCGATTATACGATTGTACCGGAATATAATAACGAGCCCGTGGGTTCTCTTTCAGCCACTGTGACATTGACAGCCGGTGCTCCTGTTGAAAAAGGTGTCGAGCTTTCAACATTCGAAGCCAAACCAACCTCGATCATCGCAGACAATGAGGATGCCTCGACATTGACCTTTACGGCCAAGGACAAGTATGGCAACCAGATCGGCGGGCTCACCTCGAACTTGAAATTTGTTAAGGTCAACGGTAAAGACGGTGGCATAACGATTGACGATGTAGTAGAGACCGGAACACCCGGTGTCTATACAGCAACACTCAAAGGCACGATTGCCGGCGATTATAAGATTGTACCGGTATATAATAACGAGCCCGTGGGTTCTCTTTCAGCCACTGTGACATTGAGAGCCGGTTCTAAGCTTGATGAAAAGCTTTCAACATTCGAAGCCAAACCAACCTCGATCATCGCAGACAATGAGGATGCCTCGACATTGACCTTTACGGCCAAGGACAAGTATGGCAACCAGATCGGCGGGCTCACCTCGAACTTGAAATTTGTTAAGGTCAACGGTAAAGACGGTGGCATAACGATTGACGATGTAGTAGAGACCGGAACACCCGGTGTCTATACAGCAACACTGAAAGGCACGATTGCCGGCGATTATAAGATTGTACCGGTATATAATAACGAGCCCGTGGGTTCTCTTTCAGCCACTGTGACATTGAGAGCCGGTTCTAAGCTTGATGAAAAGCTTTCAACATTCGAAGCCAAACCAACCTCGATCATCGCAGACAATGAGGATGCCTCGACATTGACCTTTACGGCCAAGGACAAGTATGGCAACCAGATCGGCGGGCTCACCTCGAACTTGAAATTTGTTAAGGTCAACGGTAAAGACGGTGGCATAACGATTGACGATGTAGTAGAGACCGGAACACCCGGTGTCTATACAGCAACACTCAAAGGCACGATTGCCGGCGATTATACGATTGTACCGCAATATAACAACGTGGCCGTGGGTTCTCTTTCAGCCACTGTGACATTGAGAGCCAGTTCTAAGCTTGATGAAAAGCTTTCAACATTCGAAGCCAAACCAACCTCGATCATCGCAGACAATGAGGATGCCTCGACATTGACCTTTACGGCCAAGGACAAGTATGGCAACCAGATCGGCGGGCTCACCTCGAACTTGAAATTTGTTAAGGTCAACGGTAAAGACGGTGGCATAACGATTGACGATGTAGTAGAGACCGGAACACCCGGTGTCTATACAGCAACACTCAAAGGCACGATTGCCGGCGATTATAAGATTGTACCGGTATATAATAACGAGCCCGTGGGTTCTCTTTCAGCCACTGTGACATTGAGAGCCGGTTCTAAGCTTGATGAAAAGCTTTCAACATTCGAAGCCAAACCAACCTCGATCATCGCAGACAATGAGGATGCCTCGACATTGACCTTTACGGCCAAGGACAAGTATGGCAACCAGATCGGCGGGCTCACCTCGAACTTGAAATTTGTTAAGGTCAACGGTAAAGACGGTGGCATAACGATTGACGATGTAGTAGAGACCGGAACACCCGGTGTCTATACAGCAACACTCAAAGGCACGATTGCCGGCGATTATACGATTGTACCGCAATATAACAACGTGGCCGTGGGTTCTCTTTCAGCCACTGTGACATTGAGAGCCGGTTCTAAGCTTGATGAAAAGCTTTCAACATTCGAAGCCAAACCAACCTCGATCATCGCAGACAATGAGGATGCCTCGACATTGACCTTTACGGCCAAGGACAAGTATGGCAACCAGATCGGCGGGCTCACCTCGAACTTGAAATTTGTTAAGGTCAACGGTAAAGACGGTGGCATAACGATTGACGATGTAGTAGAGACCGGAACACCCGGTGTCTATACAGCAACACTGAAAGGCACGATTGCCGGCGATTATAAGATTGTACCGGTATATAATAACGAGCCCGTGGGTTCTCTTTCAGCCACTGTGACATTGAGAGCCGGTTCTAAGCTTGATGAAAAGCTTTCAACATTCGAAGCCAAACCAACCTCGATCATCGCAGACAATGAGGATGCCTCGACATTGACCTTTACGGCCAAGGACAAGTATGGCAACCAGATCGGCGGGCTCACCTCGAACTTGAAATTTGTTAAGGTCAACGGTAAAGACGGTGGCATAACGATTGACGATGTAGTAGAGACCGGAACACCCGGTGTCTATACAGCAACACTGAAAGGCACGATTGCCGGCGATTATAAGATTGTACCGGTATATAATAACGAGCCCGTGGTTCTCTTTCAGCCACTGTGACATTGAGAGCCGGTTCTAAGCTTGATGAAAAGCTTTCAACATTCGAAGCCAAACCAACCTCGATCATCGCAGACAATGAGGATGCCTCGACATTGACCTTTACGGCCAAGGACAAGTATGGCAACCAGATCGGCGGGCTCACCTCGAACTTGAAATTTGTTAAGGTCAACGTAAAGACGGTGGCATAACGATTGACGATGTAGTAGAGACCGGAACACCCGGTGTCTATACAGCAACACTGAAAGGCACGATTGCCGGCGATTATAAGATTGTACCGGATAAATAACACGCCGTGGGTTCTCTTTCAGCCACTGTGACATTGAGAGCCGGTTCTAAGCTTGATGAAAAGCTTCAACATTCGAAGCCAACCAACCTCGATCATCGCAGACAATGAGGATGCCTCGACATTGACCTTTACGGCCAAGGACAAGTATGGCAACCAGATCGGCGGGCTCACCTCGAACTTGAATTTGTTAAGGTCAACGGTAAAGACGGTGCATAACGATTGACGATGTAGTAGAGACCGGAACACGGTGGCATAACGATTGACGATGTAGTAGAGACCGGAACACCCGGTGTCTATACAGCAACACTGAAAGGCACGATTGCCGGCGATTATAAGATTGTACCGGTATATAATAACGAGCCCGTGGGTTCTCTTTCAGCCACTGTGACATTGAGAGCCGGTTCTAAGCTTGATGAAAAGCTTTCAACATTCGAAGCCAAACCAACCTCGATCATCGCAGACAATGAGGATGCCTCGACATTGACCTTTACGGCCAAGGACAAGTATGGCAACCAGATCGGCGGGCTCACCTCGAACTTGAAATTTGTTAAGGTCAACGGTAAAGACGGTGGCATAACGATTGACGATGTAGTAGAGACCGGAACACCCGGTGTCTATACAGCAACACTCAAAGGCACGATTGCCGGCGATTATAAGATTGTACCGGTATATAATAACGAGCCCGTGGGTTCTCTTTCAGCCACTGTGACATTGAGAGCCGGTTCTAAGCTTGATGAAAAGCTTTCAACATTCGAAGCCAAACCAACCTCGATCATCGCAGACAATGAGGATGCCTCGACATTGACCTTTACGGCCAAGGACAAGTATGGCAACCAGATCGGCGGGCTCACCTCGAACTTGAAATTTGTTAAGGTCAACGGTAAAGACGGTGGCATAACGATTGACGATGTAGTAGAGACCGGAACACCCGGTGTCTATACAGCAACACTGAAAGGCACGATTGCCGGCGATTATAAGATTGTACCGGTATATAATAACGAGCCCGTGGGTTCTCTTTCAGCCACTGTGACATTGAGAGCCGGTTCTAAGCTTGATGAAAAGCTTTCAACATTCGAAGCCAAACCAACCTCGATCATCGCAGACAATGAGGATGCCTCGACATTGACCTTTACGGCCAAGGACAAGTATGGCAACCAGATCGGCGGGCTCACCTCGAACTTGAAATTTGTTAAGGTCAACGGTAAAGACGGTGGCATAACGATTGACGATGTAGTAGAGACCGGAACACCCGGTGTCTATACAGCAACACTCAAAGGCACGATTGCCGGCGATTATAAGATTGTACCGCAATATAACAACGTGGCCGTGGGTTCTCTTTCAGCCACTGTGACATTGAGAGCCGGTTCTAAGCTTGATGAAAAGCTTTCAACATTCGAAGCCAAACCAACCTCGATCATCGCAGACAATGAGGATGCCTCGACATTGACCTTTACGGCCAAGGACAAGTATGGCAACCAGATCGGCGGGCTCACCTCGAACTTGAAATTTGTTAAGGTCAACGGTAAAGACGGTGGCATAACGATTGACGATGTAGTAGAGACCGGAACACCCGGTGTCTATACAGCAACACTCAAAGGCACGATTGCCGGCGATTATAAGATTGTACCGCAATATAACAACGTGGCCGTGGGTTCTCTTTCAGCCACTGTGACATTGAGAGCCGGTTCTAAGCTTGATGAAAAGCTTTCAACATTCGAAGCCAAACCAACCTCGATCATCGCAGACAATGAGGATGCCTCGACATTGACCTTTACGGCCAAGGACAAGTATGGCAACCAGATCGGCGGGCTCACCTCGAACTTGAAATTTGTTAAGGTCAACGGTAAAGACGGTGGCATAACGATTGACGATGTAGTAGAGACCGGAACACCCGGTGTCTATACAGCAACACTGAAAGGCACGATTGCCGGCGATTATAAGATTGTACCGGTATATAATAACGAGCCCGTGGGTTCTCTTTCAGCCACTGTGACATTGAGAGCCGGTTCTAAGCTTGATGAAAAGCTTTCAACATTCGAAGCCAAACCAACCTCGATCATCGCAGACAATGAGGATGCCTCGACATTGACCTTTACGGCCAAGGACAAGTATGGCAACCAGATCGGCGGGCTCACCTCGAACTTGAAATTTGTTAAGGTCAACGGTAAAGACGGTGGCATAACGATTGACGATGTAGTAGAGACCGGAACACCCGGTGTCTATACAGCAACACTCAAAGGCACGATTGCCGGCGATTATAAGATTGTACCGGTATATAATAACGAGCCCGTGGGTTCTCTTTCAGCCACTGTGACATTGAGAGCCGGTTCTAAGCTTGATGAAAAGCTTTCAACATTCGAAGCCAAACCAACCTCGATCATCGCAGACAATGAGGATGCCTCGACATTGACCTTTACGGCCAAGGACAAGTATGGCAACCAGATCGGCGGGCTCACCTCGAACTTGAAATTTGTTAAGGTCAACGGTAAAGACGGTGGCATAACGATTGACGATGTAGTAGAGACCGGAACACCCGGTGTCTATACAGCAACACTGAAAGGCACGATTGCCGGCGATTATAAGATTGTACCGGTATATAATAACGAGCCCGTGGGTTCTCTTTCAGCCACTGTGACATTGAGAGCCGGTTCTAAGCTTGATGAAAAGCTTTCAACATTCGAAGCCAAACCAACCTCGATCATCGCAGACAATGAGGATGCCTCGACATTGACCTTTACGGCCAAGGACAAGTATGGCAACCAGATCGGCGGGCTCACCTCGAACTTGAAATTTGTTAAGGTCAACGGTAAAGACGGTGGCATAACGATTGACGATGTAGTAGAGACCGGAACACCCGGTGTCTATACAGCAACACTGAAAGGCACGATTGCCGGCGATTATAAGATTGTACCGGTATATAATAACGAGCCCGTGGGTTCTCTTTCAGCCACTGTGACATTGAGAGCCGGTTCTAAGCTTGATGAAAAGCTTTCAACATTCGAAGCCAAACCAACCTCGATCATCGCAGACAATGAGGATGCCTCGACATTGACCTTTACGGCCAAGGACAAGTATGGCAACCAGATCGGCGGGCTCACCTCGAACTTGAAATTTGTTAAGGTCAACGGTAAAGACGGTGGCATAACGATTGACGATGTAGTAGAGACCGGAACAGGTGTCTATACAGCAAAGCTCACAGGCACGATTGCCGGCGATTATAAGATTGTACCGCAATATAACAACGTGGCCGTGGGTTCTCTTTCAGCCACTGTGACATTGAAAGCCGGTTCTAAGCTTGATGAAAAGCTTTCAACATTCACAGCCGAACCACCCTCGATCATCGCAGACAATGAGGATGCCTCGACATTGACCTTTACGGCCAAGGACAAGTATGGCAACCAGATCGGCGGGCTCACCTCGAACTTGAAATTTGTTATGGACAACGGTAAAGACGGTGGCATAACGATTGCCGAGATAAAAGAGACCGAAACAGGTGTCTATACAGCAAAGCTCACAGGCACGATTGCCGGCGATTATAAGATTGTACCGCAATATAACAACGTGGCCGTGGGTTCTCTTTCAGCCACTGTGACATTGAAAGCCGGTTCTAAGCTTGATGAAAAGCTTTCAACATTCACAGCCGAACCACCCTCGATCATCGCAGACAATGAGGATGCCTCGACATTGACCTTTACGGCCAAGGACAAGTATGGCAACCAGATCGGCGGGCTCACCTCGAACTTGAAATTTGTTATGGACAACGGTAAAGACGGTGGCATAACGATTGCCGAGATAAAAGAGACCGAAACAGGTGTCTATACAGCAAAGCTCACAGGCACGATTGCCGGCGATTATAAGATTGTACCGCAATATAACAACGTGGCCGTGGGTTCTCTTTCAGCCACTGTGACATTGAAAGCCGGTTCTAAGCTTGATGAAAAGCTTTCAACATTCACAGCCGAACCACCCTCGATCATCGCAGACAATGAGGATGCCTCGACATTGACCTTTACGGCCAAGGACAAGTATGGCAACCAGATCGGCGGGCTCACCTCGAACTTGAAATTTGTTATGGACAACGGTAAAGACGGTGGCATAACGATTGCCGAGATAAAAGAGACCGAAACAGGTGTCTATACAGCAAAGCTCACAGGCACGATTGCCGGCGATTATAAGATTGTACCGCAATATAACAACGTGGCCGTGGGTTCTCTTTCAGCCACTGTGACATTGAAAGCCGGTTCTAAGCTTGATGAAAAGCTTTCAACATTCACAGCCGAACCACCCTCGATCATCGCAGACAATGAGGATGCCTCGACATTGACCTTTACGGCCAAGGACAAGTATGGCAACCAGATCGGCGGGCTCACCTCGAACTTGAAATTTGTTATGGACAACGGTAAAGACGGTGGCATAACGATTGCCGAGATAAAAGAGACCGAAACAGGTGTCTATACAGCAAAGCTCACAGGCACGATTGCCGGCGATTATAAGATTGTACCGCAATATAACAACGAGCCCGTGGGTTCTCTTTCAGCCGATGTGGAATTGACAGCCGGTGATCCTGCTGAAAAGGGTGACAATGATGAAAAGCGTTCAACATTCACAGCCTTCCCACCCTCGATCGCCGCAGACAATACCGCCACCTCGCTATTGACCTTTATGGCCCAGGACAAGTATGGCAATGCGGTAATTGGGAAAGCCAAGGACCTGAAATTTGTTATGAAAAGCGGTCCTAATAGCGGGGACATAACGATTGACGATGTAGTAGAGACCGCAACAGCCGGTACCTATACAGCAAAGCTCAAAGGCACGGTTGTCGGCGTTTATACGATTGTACCGCAATATAACAACAAGGCCGTGGGTTCTCTTTCAGCCGATGTGGAATTGAAAATCGGTGATCCCGTTGACAAGGATGACGACGGTAAGCCGCGTTCAACATTCACAGCTGTTCCGGCCTCGATCGTCGCAGACAATAACGCCACCTCGCTATTGACCTTTATGGCTCAGGACAAGACTGGCCACGTTGTCGGTGGGATCGCCAAGGACTTGAAATTTGTTATGAAAAGCGGTCCTAATAGCAAGGGCATAACGATTGACGATGTAGTAGAGACCGCAACAGCCGGTACCTATACAGCAAACCTCAAAGGCACGATTACCGGCGTTTATACGATTGTACCGCAATATAACAACGTGGCCGTGGGTTCTCTTTCAGCCACTGTGACATTGAAAGCCGGTGATCCTGTTGAAAAGGATGAAAATAATGAACTGCGTTCAACATTCACAGCCTCCCGTCTTTCGATCGTCGCAGACGATGAGGAAACCTCGACATTGACCTTTACGGCCAAGGACAAGTATGGCAATCTGGTAGGTAACATCGCCGATAACTTGAAATTTGTTATGAAAAACGGTCCTAATAGCGGGGGCATAACGATTGACAAGGTACAAGAGACCGGAACAGCCGGTGTCTATACAGCAACACTCAAAGGCACGATTACCGGCGATTATACGATTGTACCGTTATATAACAACGTGGCCGTGGGTTCTCTTTCAGCCACTGTGACATTGGACGCCATTGAATTGGTTCTTTCCTGGAATAATGGTATCACATCGGTCTCGGTGGATGATACGCAACTGCCAACATTCTTGGTTGTTGTGCGTGACAAGAGCACCCTCAGACTCATTCCAAACAAAACTGTCACATTCACCTTAAGTTCAAATGGAGGTGGCAAACCGTCAATCTATCCGGCCACAGTAAAAAGCGGTGCCGATGGCCAAATAACACAAGCACCGGCCGTGTCTGATAATACGGCTGAAACTGTGACTGTTACAGGACAGATATCAGGAACAACTGTTACTACCGACTTAAATATTACGTTTACTGCGGGAGCGATCGACTTCGCTACAACTACGATTTCTGCTGATCCTGCTACGATTGTTGCAGATGGTAAAACCACCTCAACGATCCATTATAAGCCAAAGGATGGTTACGGGAACCCTATTACCAGCATCGATGCGAGCACAATCACAAGTGAAATCATTGGGATAACCGATAGTGGCATAACCATGGGGGGCTGGTCGTTTGTTGATGTTCATTATCAAGCGGTTTTGACATCTGGAACCAAAATCGGCGCTATCAAGGTGATACCGGTGATTAATGGAGAGGATGGCATTTCCCGCTCGACCGGTAATATACTCACCCTTATTCCAGGGCTTCTAGACGCTAGCCAAAGTGAGATCAAAGCGATTCCAAGCGAGATTGTAGCAAATGGAAAGTCAACAAGTCGTATCGAGTTTATCCCACGCGATGCAGCGGGCAACTTCATTTCGACGTTGAAAACTGAAACCATTGGTCAGGTGATTACCCCTCAAGATACCAACGGACCAAGAGACACGTCTATGTCAGCCTGGTCGTATGATAAAGGTGCGGGTGTCTATGTCAGCACGTTGACATCAGGTACAACGATAGGTGCTATCAACATCATGCCTACTGTTAATGGTTTAGATGCCGCTACAATAGGTGTAACGGATACATTGAAGCTTATTGAGATTCCTGGCCAGAACGTCAATATCGATATTGCTCATACCGATAACGCGATAGCCGATGGTGTTGCGACCAATGTTGTTACCATCACTTTAACCGATGACAACGGCGCAGCATTGGGTAATAGGCAAATCACTGTTACACCTTCCAATAGTGAGCTTTCGATTGATGGTGCAAAGGGCAGCACAGACCGTAGGACAGATGAAGATGGCAAGGTCATTCTTCAAATGTCATCAACCTATGCATCATGGCTTGGCAGCAATGGATTTACGGTCACTTTAGAAGGCTTCAGTGCCCAAGGGGAGACAAATTTCAGCCTCTATGTCGACAAAGATGCGTCGTTGGTCAGTCTGGATAAAGCCATACTTTACAATAATGGCACAGACAAGTTGACCGCAACCTATAAGCCTGTTGACAAAGAAGGACGTGCTATTCCTGCGGAGCTGCTCCCTGTAACGTTCTCGACAACAGACCTCGGATCAACACAGGTCATCACGCAAAATGGCCTCGTGGCAACTGTAAGCTCGAAAAGCAGCCCGTCTACCTATAAGCTTTCTGTCACGATGACCAATTATTCTCAAGGTTGGCAGCCTAAGCCTGTCAATTATAAACTCCAACCGTTATCAGGTGTTTTGCTGGCAACTCTGGAAATCTCGCCGAAACTATGTGGTACTACAACAAGCCAGATTGCGAATGGAATGCCATTCACTTACTGCACACCAACGGATGGCGTTGACTACTATCATTCAGGTCTTGGGTTCGTTATTGAACTGAAACAAGCAAGCCCATTATGGGATAAGCAGTTAACGCTACACTCATCAACGGTTGATGGCGCTATTTACGTTTCCACTAAAGATGGAACAAAGACGCAAAACTGTTCGGTTCCGGTATCGGTTCTTCAGTCGTGGATGAATGATTACGGGGATCGTAACAACAACCTTTATCTATCATTCACAGACAAAACCGCTTTCGATACCATCAGCTCGCCCGGTTATCGCAAGCCAAACGGTGGCGGCGGTATAGGCGCATGTGATTACTATGACGGTCGTCAACACCTTGCTTTGAAACCTGATCTGCAAGGAAGTGGTAGCGTTGAGTTTGAAGCCTATACGACGAACCCGAAATCCAGCACTTTTTTCAGTGTTCCATTGACAGGTAGTCGTATGGATGCCGGCAAGCTGACGTCAATTACGGTCAATATCTATGCTAATTAAGGGTTAAAAAAGTGAACCAACAGATATTTAGGCGAATAACCAAATTCGGGAATGTGCATTTCAGGACTTTCGATTTACTCGCTACAGGATTGTATAAATGTTTAACTCTTCGATCAGGAAAGCCACCTGTGCAAATGGGGTGTCTGTTTGCACTCTTATTGCGTCACTGTTTTACAGCAGTACATCTTTAGCAGAAACGTTAGTTTTTGACGGAAACAACACTTCTATTATGCAAATCGATCCAACAGGTAACCGCAGCACTTATAAAAGTCTTTATTCGAGCAATATTTATAGTGACAATGTTGTTTTATCGGTTGTCGAGGGGCGAAGTTCAAGCAGAGCGGGTTCTCTTCTGACACGTAGTGCTTCTGAAATTACGAGCACAACCGACGAACAGGGCGTTGCTATCATACGTCTGACCAGCACGAAAACCGGGTCTGATGGTCTATGACGAGTTGGATATGGGTGCCATTATGCCTGAAAAATTCAAACAGGCTTTTTCTTTTTTTCTGAATGTTTTGCCGATTATGAAAAACGGAGTTATCGCTGTTAAGGACGACCAACTAACATTTGACAGGGTAACTCTTTACAGGCTCAAAAACTCCCGGAATAGAGATGAAAGCATAGCAATTCCGACAGATTTTACGATTGACGAGACATGCGTCTGGGACAAGCCGAATGGCGGCTATTGGCAAAATCCGTGCTTGAACTAGGCAACTATTCTTTTTGAGCATGACATATTACATCCGAAGATTATTGCTTATATGAGAATTATATTTGGAAATGAGTTTCCACTCATTATCAAGAACTCGTTCAAGCGGGTTTTTATTATTTTTTGCGCCGACAAAATAACGGAATTTCTTTCTTGGAAACGTAAATAGGTTTAATTAAACTCATTCCGAGAATAGATGAATAAACTTTGATGATTCGACAATATTAGTAGTGGTATATAACTTAAGAAAAACTCAAAGTGAAGTTATCTTATGAATATAAATGAGTATTGCATTATTAATATAATTTGTTTACCTATGGATAACCAATTTTAAATGTGATAGATATAAAGTATTGATTCGATGTTTAAGTCGAATTGAGTATAAGTAAAGTCAGTTCTAAACATTTAGTTAGAGTCACGGTAAAAATAAGACAGGTATCGGTGGGGCCGTTAGCGTGAAAAATAGCGTCATACACTTTCAAACATTCAAAATGTGAAGACAAGCCGGTTCGGCAGGTCATCGCGATGTTCGCAAACCTTATTATTAGTGCCGCGCGTCAAGGACAAAAATAGCATACGACAAAAAAATAAAGTTTAATATAAAGTATTGGAGGGTGTACGCTTCGTCATAAAATCAGAGAAAAAATAAAAATATCAATTATGTAGTCTTCAAGTAAATAAGTATATAATAGATAATAGAATACATGATTGATTATTATCAATTGTAAACAAGATTGAAATTAAAATATGCATAAGTTAACAGAAAAATATTTAAAAATTTTATTAAAAATATTAATAATGTTATAAAAATACAACAAAAAATAAAATTAAGAAAAATAAATTATATTATATTATTTTTGTTTGTTAATTAAATTATAGATAATTAAAAAGATAAATTAAAAACATAACAAGTTATATTATTATTATGAAATTTAATAAGTTATTTATAAAAAATATTCATAAAAATACATTATTTTGGTAAAAAATTTCAAAATAAAGCGATTTAAAAAATTTTTTTATGATAAAAAGAAGTAGAAATATGTAATTAAATATCTTAAACATCACATATGATTCGATTGTATAGGTATTAAAAAGAATCGATCAGAAAAACATAAGTATTACGATAAAAAATCGAAGCTATGAGAAAAGTGTAATTATCGGGGTAGATCATGAATATGAGGGGTGGTTTTTTAGGTCGTTTTACAAACAAAACGATTTCGTGGCTTACGATATTTTTTTATGTTTGTTCGACGTTTCTCCTTTCGATAGCACAGGCGGATGCAGCACAGAGAAACCGTGATCGTCAATATGAGGGGGCTTATGGTAGCAACTCTTATCAGGGTGGTGGTTATCAGGGTGTCGATTATCAATCGCGAGGTTTGAATCCCGATAGTTATGGTAGCTCATCGTTAAATGATACCTATTCGACGCCGGTGATGACACGCGCCTATGTGCTGGTGTCGGGCGATACGCTTGATAGTGTTGCCAAACGCTATAATTTGAGTGTTGAAGGGTTGCGCCGTCTCAATCTGGATCGGTTTTTCAAGAACGGTTTTGACAAGGTAACGGTGGGGGATACGGTTTATGTTCCGCTGTCACCGGTTTCTGATGACACGGCGCATTATCTCGAAATGGGATCCTCGCAGGATAGTGCAATCAGTTCGCTGGCAACAAGGGCAGGGCATTTTCTTTCCAATGGAAGTCATAGCAGTGAACTGGAAAATATGGCCAAAGGATATTTTTCGGGTAAGGCCAATGGCGAGATCAATCGCTGGTTCAACCAGTTCGGCACGTCCCGTATCCAGTTGAATGTTGATGATGGCTTTTCATTAAAAAATTCGCAATTCGAGATGTTGTTGCCTGTTTATGACAAAGGCAACAGTCTTGCGTTTACACAAACCTCCATTCATCGCACGGATGATCGCACCCAGAGCAATCTGGGTTTTGGCTATCGTTATTTCACACAGGATTATATGTTGGGCGGCAATGCGTTTTGGGATTATGACATTTCCCGTTCGCATTCGCGTATGGGAATTGGTGTCGAATATTGGCGCGATTATCTCAAATTGGGCATGAATGCCTATTACCGGTTATCGGATTGGCGAACCTCTCCCGATGTGGATGATTATTATGAACGTCCGGCCAATGGCTGGGATATTCGTGCGGAAGGTTATCTGCCATCCTATCCGAAGCTTGGAATGAAGCTGAACTTCGAGCAATATTATGGCAACGAGGTCGGGCTTTTTGGAAAGAGCGAACGGCAGAAGAACCCTTATGCGGTTACGTTCGGAGCCAATTATACACCGGTACCGCTTGTGACATTCAATGTAGACCACCGGCAAGGTGCGAGTGGCAAGGATGATACCCGTTTAGGCTTTCAGGTCAATTATCGTTTTGGTGTTCCGCTGTCGAAGCAGCTTGATCCTGATGCGGTCGGGGATATGCGCACACTTGCGGGAAGCAGATATGATCTGGTTGACCGTAATAACAATATGGTACTCGAATATAAGAAGAAGGAAGTCATCAAGCTTTATATGGTTGGCGGCATTACAGGCTTTTATAACGAGACTTATTCGCTTGGCATATCGGTTAAATCCAAGCATGATGTTGCAAGCGTCAGTGTGATGGCAGCAAGCCTGATCGCAGCAGGCGGCAAGATTGTTCAGGGAAGTGGTGTCAGCGATTATTCGGTTGTTCTTCCCCGTTACCAGCAAAATGGTGATAACCGCTATACGGTTGAAGCAGTCGCGAAAGATGTCAAGGGCAACAGCTCGAAGACGGCGACAACGATAGTCACGGTCAATCCCCCGAAAATAGATGGAACCGGCAGCACATTCACACCGTCGGAAACAACATTGCCAGCCGACAATGTGTCGAATGTTGTGCTGACTTTGTCGCTGAAGACAACGCAGGGAACGCCTTACGATGCCGATGTCAAGGATATAGCGCTCACGGTAACAGGGAAAAAGACAGCCAGGGTTGATCCATCCTTCAAGCGGGTTGGTGAAGGCATTTATGAAATCACAGTAACGGCGGGCAAGGATGATGAAACATTAATTCTGACACCGTCAGTTGAAGGACAGAATATTGCGTCGGCCAAGGTTATTGTTGTCGCCAAAGCAGCGGCTCATGTCACCAATGTTTCAATTGTCGGTAACGAAACAGGCAAAGTGGCAAACGGAACCAATTATTTTGATTTCAAGGCAACGGCACAGGATGATGAGGGGAAAGCGGTTGCCGATGCAACGATCATCTGGTCGCAAGATAAGGGAGACAATGTTGTCTTATCCGTTGTCGAGGGGCGAAGTTCAAGCAGAGCGGGTTCTCTTCTGACACGCAGTGCTTCTGAAATTACGAGCACAACCGACGAACAGGGCGTTGCTATCATACGTCTGACCAGCACGAAAAAAGCGGTCAGCAATATTAAAGTGAGTGCCCATGTCCAGAATAGTGACAATATTGTTTCAGCCAATCCTGTAAGCTTTGTTGCCGGAGATATGCCGAAGGACGGGGAAGGCAATTCAACCTTCGAGGCGCAGCCTGCATCGATAGCGGCAGATGATGTTGCAACATCAACATTGAAATTTACGGCGAGAGACGAAAACGGCAATATTATCACCGGTCTTGGTGGAAAACTGAGATTTTCTTTAACGGACAAAAACGGCTCCAGACCGCAAGAGGAAAAGGTCAGACTATCGACCGTTCAGGAGACACCGGCCCAAAGCGGCATTTATGTAGCTACATTGCAAGGCACGCTTGCGGGAATTTATACGATAAAACCGGAGGTTTCTTCTGTTGCTGTCGGAGCTCTCAAAGCACAGGTAACTTTGAAAGCTGCATTGGTTGATGCAAACAGTTCGGAGTTCTGGGTATCATCGAAAACGATAAAGGCAAACGATGCTGAAGCCTCTATAGTGACGTTTAAACCGAAGGATGCCAATGGCGACATTATCACCGAGCTTGGTAACAAGTTGAAATTTGTTGTAACGGACAAAGATAACAAGGAGATAGATACAACTGGTCGTGCCGTTAATCTGTCGGAAATTCAAGAGTCACCGGATGGCACTTATACAGCCACATTAAAAGGCACGCTTGCCGGAATTTATAAAATTACACCGAAGGTTTCTTCTGCTGCTGTTGGAACTCTTGAAGCGGAAGTGACATTGACAGTCGGTGATGTCGATGGGGGAAAAGGCAATTCGGAATTTAGCGCAGATCAGGCATCCTTTAACGCAGGTGATAGCAAAGGATCAACACTCACCTTCAAAGCGAAGGATGCTTATGGCAATCTTGTTGCAGGATTAGGCAATGACCTTGCTTTTGACATTGTTGACGGGGGTGGTAACAAGCCGGATACGAACAAGGTTGTTCTGTCGAACATTCAAGAGACACCGGCTCAAAGCGGCATTTATGTAGCCACATTGCAAGGCACGCTTGCCGGAACTTATAAAATTACACCGAAGGTTTCTTCTGTTGCTGTTGGAACTCTTGAAGCCACTGTGACGATAAAGGGCGGTAAAGTCGATGGGGGAAAAGGAAATTCCACCTTTATCGCATCTTCGACATCATTTAACGCAGGTGATAGCAAAGGATCAACACTCACCTTTACAGCGAAGGATGCTTATGGCAATCTTGTTGCAGGATTAGGCAATGACCTTACCTTTGACATTGTTGACGGGGGCGGTAACAAGCCGGATACGAACAAGGTTGTTCTGTCGAACATTCAAGAGACACCGGCTCAAAGCGGCATTTATGTAGCCACATTGAAAGGCACGCTTGTCGGAACTTATAAAATTACACCGAAGGTTTCTTCTGTTGCTGTTGGAACACTTGAAGCCACTGTGACAATAAAGGGCGGTGATGTCGATGGGGGAAAAGGAAATTCCACCTTTATCGCATCTACGACATCCTTTAACGCAGGTGATAGCAAAGGATCAACACTCACCTTTACAGCGAAGGACACCAATAAAAATGCCATCACAGGATTAGGTAACAAACTTACCTTTGACATTGTTGACGGGGGCGGTAACAAGCCGGATACGAACAAGGTTGTTCTGTCGAACATTCAAGAGACACCGGCTCAAAGCGGCATTTATGTAGCCACATTGCAAGGCACGCTTGTCGGAACTTATAAAATTACACCGAAGGTTTCTTCTGTTGCTGTTGGAACACTTGAAGCCACTGTGACGATAAAGGCCGGTAAAGTCGATGGGGGAAAAGGAAATTCCACCTTTATCGCATCTTCGACATCCTTTAACGCAGGTGATAGCAAAGGATCAACACTCACCTTTACAGCGAAGGATGCTTATGGCAATCTTGTTGCAGGATTAGGCAATGACCTTGCTTTTGACATTGTTGACGGGGGCGGTAACAAGCCGGATGAGAGCAAGGTTATTCTGTCGAACATTCAAGAGACACCGGCTCAAAGCGGCATTTATGTAGCCACATTGAAAGGCACGCTTGTCGGAACTTATAAAATTACACCGAAGGTTTCTTCTGTTGCTGTTGGAACTCTTGAAGCCACTGTGACAATAAAGGGCGGTGATGTTGATGGGGGAAAAGGAAATTCCACCTTTATCGCATCTTCGACATCCTTTAAAGCAGGTGATAGCCAAGGATCAACACTCACCTTTACAGCGAAGGATGCTTATGGCAATCTTGTTGCAGGATTAGGCAATGACCTTACCTTTGACATTGTTGACGGGGGCGGTAATAAGCCGGATGAGAGCAAGGTTGTTCTGTCGAATATTCAAGAGACACCAGCTCAAAGCGGCATTTATGTAGCCACATTGAAAGGCACGCTTGCCGGAACTTATAAAATTACACCGAAGGTTTCTTCTGTTGCCGTTGGAACTCTTGAAGCACAAGTGACACTGACAGCCGGTGATGTCGATGGAGGAGAAGGCAATTCCAGCTTTGGCGCAGATAAGGCATCCATTTCAGCAGATGGAACTGAACAATCAATACTCACCTTTACAGCGAAGGACGCTTATGGCAATGTTGTTGCAGGATTAGGCAACAAACTTGCTTTTGACGTTGTTGACGAAAGCAACAAGAGACCGGATACGAACAAGGTTATTCTGTCGAACATTCAAGAGACACCGGCTCAAAGCGGCATTTATGTAGCCACATTGAAAGGCACGCTTGTCGGAACTTATAAGTTAAAGCCGCTTGTTTCGGGAGCTGCTGTTGGAACTCTTGAAGCACAAGTGGCAATAAAGGGCCATGATATCGATACCGGACGATCCACATTTGAAGTAGAGCCGAAATCCATTCCAGCAGATGGAACCATATCATCAACACTCACCTTTACGGCCATAGATGTTTCTGGCAACCCTATGAGCGGGCTTGCTACAACCGGTTCTGGTGACAAGGTTAGTTTTGTCGTCACAGACAAAAACGGAACAACGGTGTCTACAACTGGCAGTCCTGTTTCTCTCACTTCGCCCCAAGAGACAGCCCACGGTAGCGGCATTTATACTGCTACATTGAAAGGTGCAAAGGTCGGGGAATATACGATCAAACCGAACATTTCCAATAAACCTGTCGGAGAACTTAAAGCTAACGTGACGGTGACAGCCGGTGCGGCGAATGCAGCTACATCCACCTTTACGGTAACCCAGTCAAGCTTTAACGCAGGTGATAGCAAAGGATCAAAACTCACCTTCAAGCCAATGGACGTGAATAGCAATCCCATCAAGGGGCTAAGTGGCAGCGATGTCGGTTTTACCATCGAAGATAGTAGCGAGAATATAGTGGTTCCCGATGGCACTGCCCTCAATCTGACAGCAATCAAAGAGACGTCGCCTGGAACCTATGAAGCCACCTTCACGGGCACGAAAGCGGATACTTATTCTTTTACATCGACGGTTTCAGGTGTTGCAGTTCTTACCCAAGAGGTAACAATAAACCCCGGTGCAATAAATGAAGGTACATCGGAGTTAAAACTAGAGCCAGAAACAAATGTAGTAGCTACTGAATCATTCGCCATTTTTACGGCCAGAGATATTTACAACAACCTTGTGACTGGGAAGAAGAGCGACATTAATTTTGTCATCACGAAAAGTGTAGCTGCAGTTTCATGGACCCGTTCAGGAATAATGGAATTATTTGACGGACAATATTCTATGAGTATAACTTCTAACGATCCGGTAACTTTTACAATTACACCGAAGGTTTCCGGTGTCGTTTATAACAGTTTAACCAAATCCTTAACTGTAACACCGAAGTAACTTGACGAAAAAAATCCAGTTTAACAGTTGATAATAACAAGCCTTAACTTGATGATATCGTAACGCTCATCTTTAAATCTAGTGATAGCTTTGGAAATAACTCTGTTTATGATCCTCAAAATTGAGGTTGCAAGCATACACCTCATTTGAATTTCTGGATGCAACAAAAAGTGAAAATGAAGAAGGAACCTATCTACTGAGATTTAAAGTTCTAAGGAGGGGATCTGCGGTCTTATCTCCCACTTATGACGGGAAAGTAATTAAAGATGATTTTTACGTTATCCTGTTCGTTAATTCAAAACCGGTAAAAGAAAATACCAAGTTTTATGTGGTAAAGGATAGTTATGCTGAAACTAATTCTGTACATTTAAACATAGGTTTGCGAGATAAAATGCTGATGACGTTATAAATATCACAGATGATATAAAAGATTTTCGAAATAACCAAATGCAAAGTGTACTCACAATTCCGGGGTCGGATTATGTAAGATACTATTGCAATAACTCCACCTATTTAAGAAAAATAGATGGCCACACTTACATACAAGTTCCTTATGAAGCAATAAAAGTCGGCACGAATTTAACGTTCACATTAAAATATCCGGAATGGCAGGACGCATTGTCGAGTAATGCATTTTCTATAACGCCAGGCTATGTATTACCCGAATACTTGAAAATCGAATTGAATAAAAAAGAATATAAAGTGGGAGACGATATCATTGTCACAATTCATATCGTTGACAAATTTGGTAATCTCTCAACAGACTTTCATCCAGACAACACCTTCTACATTAATGCACCAAATGCCACACCAACATTGCGGGGGTATATAGGTTATGGTGTGCAGTTTAAAGATTGGATAAAAATAGATGACTATACCTATCAGGTGACCTATAAAGCGACCAAAGTAGGCACCGATCTACAAATATACGCATTGTGGGCTGATTATTCGACCATGCGTAATCACAGGGTGTATAAAGTCGGTGATAAATTCAGTATTGTAGACAATTAGAATGTAAGAATATTCTGATAATTAAATGGTTTTACAAAGCTGTGGCTGCTTTAGTGTTGAAAAAAATATGAAAGTTAAATTTATTGATAATCAGCGCAAAGGTTTTTAGTTATCTAACTCAAAACCTTTTCCAATCGTAATGTAGCAAATACCATTGTCGGCATTTAATTGTGTGATATTGTGGTGTTCATTGTGATATTGCAGGGTTCATCATAAATGCGCAAATAGAAAAGTGGTTTATCTATGCAGGAGTGTGATTGCGCTTAAGAGAATTTAAAGAATAAACCATCGGCTTTATCAAAATGTTGCCTGAATGAACCGCAGCGCGGGCGATAGGCATTTTATCACCAGACCGGCTTGGTAAAGTACAGTGGGGTGAAGGAAATAACGCCAAACAAAATTAAGCAGAGAAAACACAACCAAATTCACTTAAGCAACGCAACACGCAGCCAAGTAGATTTAAGCAAGGTAGAACGCAGCCCAGTAGATTTAAGTAAGGCAAAGCCCTGCAAAACAGTTGGTTCGGTCTATGTAAAGCGGTGTTAAGCCAAGTTTGTGGGTAAGGTGTATTTCATATTCGGTTGAAATAGCTTTATTTCTTTGCTACTACGATAGGCGCTACCGGCTTTTTTGTTTATAGTTTTAAACATACTGTGTTTTTTAAAACGACCGTGCGGAAAATATCAATTTAGGACGGATGGGCTTATCCAATCTGATCGATGTTGGTAATGGTTTGTAACTTCTGAAAAAAACTTCAAACGATGTTATCTTACGATTATAAAAAAGTATCAGATTACAAATATAATTTTTTTATAGATGAATATCCTGTTTTAAATGTGATAAATATAAAATATCAATTCCATATTTAAGTGGAAATGAGTTTAAATAGAATGAGTTCTAAACATTCATTTACAATTACGGTGAAAATAAGTCAGGTTCTGGTGGTGTCGTTTACCTGAAAAATAGCGTCATACACTTTCAAACATTCAAAAATGTGAAGACAAGCTGGTTCGTCAGGTCATCGCGATGTTCACAAACCTTATTAATGTTGCCGCGCGTCACAAAAATAGCATATGACAAAAAGTTAACAAAAAGTATTTTTCTGTATTCTCTTCATCATAAAAACATGTAAAAAATATAAAAATCCGTTCGTTAACACGATAGTAAATAAGTATAGAATAGACAATTGAATAGGTAATTGATTATTATCAATTTAAAAAAAATATGTATCGGAACAAGCGCAATATAACGTAAAAACATTTAAAAACTGTATTAATAATATTATAACAATAAAATAAAAAATAAAAATAAGACAATTAGATAATATTATATTATTTTGCTTGTCGATTAAATTATAAATAATTTAAAAAAATTAATTAAAAACATAAACAGTTATATTATAAATATGAAATTTAATTAATTATAGATAAAAAATATTCATAAAAATACGTTATTTTTGTAAAAAAATTTCAAACCAAAGCGATTTATAAAATTTTTTTATAATAAAAATAAGTAGAAATATATAGTAAAATATTATAAATATAACGTATGATTCTATTTTATATAAGTTAATAAAGAATCGATCGAAAAAATAAAAGTCATTACGATAATAAAAATAGAAGCTATGAAAAAAATTGTCACTATCAGGATAGAGAATGAATATGAGAGGTGGTTTTTTAGGTCGTTTTAGAAATAAAACGATTTCATGGCTTACGATATTCATTTACATTTGTTCGACATTTTTTCTTTCGATCGTACAGGCGGATGCAGCACAGAGAAGCCGTGATCGTCAGTATGAGGGGGCTTATGATAGCAACTCTTATCACAGTGCGGGTTATAAGGGTGGCGATTATCAATCGCGAGGTTTGAATCCTGATAGTTATGGCCGCTCCTCGTTAAATGATACCTATTCGACGCCGGTGATGACACGCGCCTATGTGCTGGTGTCCGGTGATACGCTTGATAATGTTGCCAAACGCTATAATCTGAGTGTTGAGGGGTTGCGCCGTCTCAATCAGGATCGGTTTTTCAAGAACGGCTTTGACAAGGTAACGGTGGGGGATACGGTTTATGTTCCGCTGTCACCGGTTTCTGATGACATGGCGCATTATCTCGAAACGGGATCCTCGCAGGATAGTGCAATCAGTTCGCTGGCAACACGGGCAGGGCAATTTCTTTCCGATGGTGGTCATAGTAGTGAACTGGAAAATATGGCCAAAGGATATTTTTCGGGTAAGGCCAATGGCGAGATCAATCGCTGGTTCAACCAGTTCGGCACGTCCCGTATCCAGTTGAATGTTGATGATGGCTTTTCATTAAAAAATTCGCAATTCGAGATGTTGTTGCCGGTTTATGACAAAGGCAACAGTCTTGCGTTTACACAAACCTCCATTCATCGCACGGATGATCGCACCCAGAGCAATCTGGGTTTTGGCTATCGTTATTTCACACAGGATTATATGTTGGGCGGCAATGCGTTTTGGGATTATGACATTTCCCGTTCGCATTCGCGTATGGGAATTGGTGTCGAATATTGGCGCGATTATCTCAAATTGGGCATGAATGCCTATTACCGGTTATCGGATTGGCGAACCTCTCCCGATGTGGATGATTATTATGAACGTCCGGCCAATGGCTGGGATATTCGTGCGGAAGGTTATCTGCCATCCTATCCGAAGCTTGGAATGAAGCTGAACTTCGAGCAATATTATGGCAACGAGGTCGGGCTTTTTGGAAAGAGCGAACGGCAGAAGAACCCTTATGCGGTTACGTTCGGAGCCAATTATACACCGGTACCGCTTGTGACATTCAATGTAGACCACCGGCAAGGTGCGAGTGGCAAGGATGATACACGTTTAGGCTTTCAGGTCAATTATCGTTTTGGTGTTCCGCTGTCGAAGCAGCTTGATCCTGATGCGGTCGGGGATATGCGCACACTTGCGGGAAGCAGATATGATCTGGTTGACCGTAATAACGACATTGTTCTTGAATATAAGAAGAAGGAAGTTATCAGCCTTAATATGGTTGGCGGCATTACCGGCTTTTATAACGAGACTTATTCGCTTGGCATATCGGTTAAATCCAAGCATGATGTTGCAAGCGTCAGTGTGATGGCAGCAGCCCTGATCGCAGCAGGCGGCAAGATTGTTCAGGGAAGTAGTGCAAGCGATTATTCGGTTGTTCTTCCCCGCTACCAGCAAAATGGTGATAACCGCTATACGGTTGAAGCAGTCGCGAAAGATGTCAAGGGCAACAGCTCGAAGACGGCGACAACGATAGTCACGGTCAATCCCCCGAAAATAGATGGAACCGGCAGCACATTCACACCGTCGGAAACAACATTGCCAGCCGACAATGTGTCGAATGTTGTGCTGACTTTGTCGCTGAAGACAACGCAGGGAACGCCTTATGATGCCGATGTCAAGGATATAGCGCTCAGGGTAACAGGGAAAAAGACAGCCAGGGTTGATCCATCCTTCAAGCGGGTTGGCGAAGGCATTTATGAAATCACAGTAACGGCGGGCAAGGATGATGAAACATTAATTCTGACACCGTCAGTTGAAGGGCAGAATATTGCATCGGCCAAGGTTATTGTTGTCGCCAAAGCAGCGGCTCATGTCACCAATGTTTCAATTGTCGGTAACGAAACAGGCAAAGTGGCAAACGGAACCAATTATTTTGACTTCAAGGCAACGGCACAGGATGATGAGGGGAAAGCGGTTGCCGATGCAACGATCATCTGGTCGCAAGACAAGGGAGACAATGTTGTTTTATCGGTTGTCGAGGGGCGAAGTTCAAGCAGAGCGGGTTCTCTTCTGACACGCAGTGCTTCTGAAATTACGAGCACAACCGACGAACAGGGCGTTGCTATCATACGTCTGACCAGCAAGAAAAAAGCGGTCAGCAATATTAAAGTGAGTGCCCATGTCCAGAATAGTGACAATATTGTTTCAGCCAATCCTGTAAGCTTTGTTGCCGGAGATATGCCGAAGGACGGGGAAGGCAATTCAACCTTCGAGGCGCAGCCTGCATCGATACCGGCAGATGATGTTGCAACATCAACATTGAAATTTACGGCGAAAGACGAAAACGGCAATATTATCACCGGTCTTGGTGGAAAACTGAGATTTTCTTTAACGGACAAAAACGGCTCCAGACCGCAAGAGGAAAAGGTCAGACTATCGACCGTTCAGGAGACACCGGCTCAAAGCGGCATTTATGTAGCCACATTGCAAGGCACGCTTGCGGGAATTTATACGATAAAACCGGAGGTTTCTTCTGTTGCTGTCGGAGCTCTCAAAGTACAGGTAACTTTGAAAGCTGCATTGGTTGATGCAAACAGTTCGGAGTTCTGGGTATCATCGAAAACGATAAAGGCAAACGATGCTGAAGCCTCTATAGTGACGTTTAAACCGAAGGATGCCAATGGTGAGATAATCACCGAGCTTGGTAACAAGTTGAAATTTGTTGTAACGGACAAAGATAACAGGGAGATAGATACAACTGGTCGTGCCGTTAATCTGTCGGAAATTCAAGAGTCACCGGATGGCACTTATACAGCCACATTAAAAGGCACGCTTGCGGGAACTTATAAAATTACACCGAAGGTTTCTTCTGTTGCTGTTGGAACTCTTGAAGCGGAAGTGACATTGACAGTCGGTGATGTCGATGGGGGAAAAGGCAATTCGGAATTTAGCGCAGATCAGGCATCCATTCCAGCAAATGGAACTGAACAATCAATACTCACCTTCAAAGCGAAGGACGCCAATCAAAATCCCGTCACAGAATTAGGAAACAAACTTGCCTTTGACATTGTTGACGAAGGAGGTAACAAGCCGGATACGAACAAGGTTGTTCTGTCGAACATTCAAGAGACACCGGCTCAAAGCGGCATTTATGTAGCTACATTGAAAGGCACGCTTGCGGGAACTTATAAAATTACACCGAAGGTTTCTTCTGTTGCTGTTGGAACTCTTGAAGCACAAGTGAAATTGACCGCCGGTAACGTGTTTGCAGGCAATTCGGAATTTAGCGCAGATCAGGCATCCATTCCAGCAAATGGAACTGAACAATCAATACTCACCTTCAAAGCGAAGGATGCCAATCAAAATCCCGTCACAGAATTAGGCAACAAACTTGCCTTTGACATTGTTGACGAAGGCGGTAACAAGCCGGATACGAACAAGGTTGTTCTGTCGGAAATTCAAGAGACACCGGCTCAAAGCGGCATTTATGTAGCTACATTGAAAGGCACGCTTGCCGGAACTTATAAAATTACACCGAAGGTTTCTTCTGTTGCCGTTGGAACACTCAACGAGGCCGTGACTTTGACCGCCGGTGAGATCGATACGGGAGTAGGCAATTCCAGCTTTCAATTCGACAAACAAACTATGGAAGCTGGTCAGACTGCAACGCTTACTCTTGTGGCCAAAGATAAGTTTGGCAATCCGATAGACTATGACCCCTCACAATTGAGTTTTGTTTCATCGTCTGACGGGAGCGCCATTGATATTGGTACAATAACGAAGGCCGGCGCAGGTACGTATAAAGCGGTCGTTACGGGCAAAAAGATTGGTCAATATAGATTTGTACCGAAAAAGGATAACAACACGCTTGCAGGGCTGTCGGCAACAATCAAGGTGACAGTTGGAACACCGGTTGAAAAGGACAAGGGTGGTGAAATCCGCTCGACCTTTGAAGCCGATCAGTACACGATTGTCGCGGACGGTGCAGCCTCATCGACCTTGACGTTCAAGGCGCAGGATTTTTATGGCAATGTTGTTGCAGGATTAGGCAATGACCTTACCTTTGACATTGTTGACGGGGGCGGTAACAAGCCGGATACGAACAAGGTTGTTCTGTCGGAAATTCAAGAGACACCAGATGGCACTTATAAAGCCACATTAAAAGGCACGCTTGCCGGAACTTATAAAATTACACCGAAGGTTTCTTCTGTTGCTGTTGGAACACTTGAAGCCACTGTGACGATAAAGGGCGGTGATGTCGATGGGGGAAAAGGAAATTCCAGCTTTATCGCATCTTCGACATCATTTAACGCAGGTGATAGCAAAGGATCAACGCTCACCTTTACAGCGAAGGATGCTTATGGCAATCTTGTTGCAGGATTAGGCAATGACCTTACCTTTGACATTGTTGACGGGGGCGGTAATAAGCCGGATGAGAGCAAGGTTGTTCTGTCGAATATTCAAGAGACACCAGCTCAAAGCGGCATTTATGTAGCTACATTGAAAGGCACGCTTGCCGGAACTTATAAAATTACACCGAAGGTTTCTTCTGTTGCTGTTGGAACTCTTGAAGCCACTGTGACAATAAAGGGCGGTGATGTTGATGCAGGAAAAGGAAATTCCACCTTTATCGCATCTTCGACATCATTTAACGCAGGTGATAGCAAAGGATCAACACTCACCTTTACAGCGAAGGATGCTTATGGCAATCTTGTTGCAGGATTAGGCAATGACCTTACCTTTGACATTGTTGACGGGGGCGGTAACAAGCCGGATACGAACAAGGTTGTTCTGTCGAACATTCAAGAGACACCGGCTCAAAGCGGCATTTATGTAGCCACATTGAAAGGCACGCTTGTCGGAACTTATAAGTTAAAGCCGCTTGTTTCGGGAGCTGCTGTTGGAACACTTGAAGCCACTGTGACAATAAAGGGCGGTGATGTCGATGGGGGAAAAGGAAATTCCACCTTTATCGCATCTTCGACATCATTTAACGCAGGTGATAGCCAAGGATCAACACTCACCTTTACTGCGAAGGATGCTTATGGCAATCTTGTTGCAGGATTAGGCAATGACCTTACCTTTGACATTGTTGACGGGGGCGGTAACAAGCCGGATACGAACAAGGTTGTTCTGTCGAACATTCAAGAGACACCGGCTCAAAGCGGCATTTATGTAGCTACATTGAAAGGCACGCTTGCCGGAACTTATAAAATTACACCGAAGGTTTCTTCTGTTGCTGTTGGAACTCTTGAAGCACAAGTGACATTGACCGCCGGTAAAGTCGATGGGGGAAAAGGAAATTCCAGCTTTATCGCATCTACGACATCCTTTAACGCAGGTGATAGCAAAGGATCAACACTCACCTTTACAGCGAAGGATGCTTATGGCAATCTTGTTGCAGGATTAGGCAATGACCTTACCTTTGACATTGTTGACGGGGGTGGTAACAAGCCGGATACGAACAAGGTTGTTCTGTCGGAAATTCAAGAGACACCGGATGGCACCTATAAAGCCACATTGAAAGGCACGCTTGCCGGAACTTATAAGTTAAAGCCGCTTGTTTCGAGAGCTGCTGTTGGAACTCTTGAAGCACAAGTGACATTGACCGCCGGTAAAGTCGATGGGGGAAAAGGAAATTCCACCTTTATCGCATCTCCGACATCCTTTAACGCAGGTGATAGCAAAGGATCAACACTCACCTTTACAGCGAAGGATGCTTATGGCAATGTTGTTGCAGGATTAGGCAACAAACTTGCTTTTGACATTGTTGACGGGGGCGGTAACAAGCCGGATACGAACAAGGTTGTTCTGTCGGAAATTCAAGAGACACCGGATGGCACCTATAAAGCCACATTGAAAGGCACGCTTGTCGGAACTTATAAAATTACACCGAAGGTTTCTTCTGTTGCTGTTGGAACTCTTGAAGCACAAGTGACTTTGACCGCCGGTGATGTCGATGGAGGAGAAGGCAATTCCAGCTTTGGCGCAGATAAGACACCCATTCCAGCAGATGGAACTGCACAATCAACACTTACCTTTAAAGCGAAGGACACCAATCAAAATCCCATCACAGGATTAGGTAACAAACTTACCTTTGACATTGTTGACGGGGGCGGTAACAAGCCGGATACGAACAAGGTTGTTCTGTCGAACATTCAAGAGACACCGGCTCAAAGCGGCATTTATGTAGCCACATTGCAAGGCACACTTGCGGGAACTTATAAAATTACACCGAAGGTTTCTTCTGTTGCTGTTGGAACTCTTGAAGCTGAAGTGACATTGACCGCCGGTGAGATCGATACGGGAGAAGGCAATTCCAGCTTTCAATTCGACGAACAGACTATTGTAGCTGGTCAGAATGCAACGCTTACTCTTGTGGCCAAAGATAAGTTTGGCAATCCGATAGACTATGACCCTTCACAATTGAGTTTTGTTTCATCGTCTGACGGGAGCGCCATTGATATTGGTACAATAACGAAGGCCGGCGCAGGTACGTATAAAGCGGTCGTTACGGGCAAAAAGATTGGTCAATATAGGTTTGTACCCAAAAAGGATAACAACACGCTTGCAGAGCTGTCGGCAACAATCAGTGTGACAGCTGGAACACCGGTTGAAAAGGACAAGGGTGGTGAAATCCGCTCGACCTTTGAAGCCGATCAGTACACGATTGTCGCGGACGGTGCAGCCTCATCGACCTTGACGTTCAAGGCGCAGGATTTTTATGGCAATGTTGTTGCAGGATTAGGCAATGACCTTACCTTTGACATTGTTGACGGGGGCGGTAACAAGCCGGATACGAACAAGGTTGTTCTGTCGAACATTCAAGAGTCACCGGATGGCACCTATAAAGCCACATTAAAAGGCACGCTTGCCGGAACTTATAAAATTACACCGAAGGTTTCTTCTGTTGCTGTTGGAACACTCAATGCGGCCGTGACATTGACCGCCGGTAAAGTCGATGGGGGAAAAGGAAATTCCACCTTTATCGCATCTCCGACATCCTTTAACGCAGGTGATAGCAAAGGATCAACACTCACCTTCAAAGCGAAGGATGCTTATGGCAATCTTGTTGCAGGATTAGGCAATGACCTTACCTTTGACATTGTTGACGAAAGCAACAAGAGACCGGATACGAACAAGGTTGTTCTGTCGAACATTCAAGAGACACCGGCTCAAAGCGGCATTTATGTAGCCACATTGCAAGGCACACTTGCGGGAACTTATAAAATTACACCGAAGATTTCTTCTGTTGCTGTTGGAACTCTTGAAGCCACTGTAACGATAAACGGCGGTAATATCGATGCTACAAAATTCGACTTTTTTGCAGAATCGCCATCCATTACAGCAGATGGAAGCACAGAATCGAAGCTCATTTTTAAGGCTAGGGATGCTTATTCCAATCCCGTTAACGGACTAAGTGGAGATATTATTTTTACCATCAAAAGAGGAACGGTGGTGGTCACAAATGGTAGCACCGTTAATCTGTCGGAAGTTCGGGAGACAGAAGCTGGCACTTATATAGCCAAATTGAAAGGCACGGCATCCGGAGTTTATACAGTAACACTTAACCTTTCGGGCAATGCATCAGTCACACGTACAACTCAGGTGACATTAACAGCCGGTGAAATAGATGAAAGCAAGTCGAGCTTAACATCGAGCGCGTCTTCGGTTATCGCAGATAAAACATTAACGCTGACGTTGATAGCGCAAGATAAATTTGGCAATCCGATTGATTATGATTTAAGCACGCTAAAATTTGTCGACAAAAACGGGAATGATTCAGGCGTAGCGATCGGTGAAATATCGAAAGCTAATGTGCCGGGGCGGTATCAAGCCACGTTAACCGGCGTGATTGCCGGAGACTATGAGATCGTGGCCAAGTCGGGTGACACAATTTTAGCAGCAGGTTCGGCACCCGTAAAAGTCATTTTTGGTGATCCGGTTGAAAAAGGCAAGAATAACGAATTCCGGTCAACGATTGGTGTCGATCGGGGCGAAATAGTTGCAGATGGAACAACAACGGCCAAGCTGACCTTTGTTGCGAAAGATATTTATGGAAATGCTGTGACCGGTATAAAGGACAAGCTTAAATTTGTCGTAAAAGCTTCTCCCACCGGATCATCTTATACAATTGGCACCATTGAAGTGGATGGCAATTCCTTTAGCGCAACTTTCAAAGGAACGACACTTGGTGTTTACACGATTGTCCCACAATATAATTCCAGTCAGGTTGGTTCGCTTTCTGTTAGTATAACTGTAAAGGCAGGTGACGTCGACACGAGTGAAAAAACGAAGTCCACATTCGGGGCGAGTGCTTCGTCGATTACAGCAAATGACGTTGAGACAATAACGCTCACTTTTAAAGCCAAAGACCCGTACAATAATCCGGTTTCGGGTTTGGGAACGAGACTTATATTTGACATTGCCATTCAAAACGCCGGTGCACCGAACGATGGTGATGTCAAGCTTGCTGAAATTCAGGAAACAACTGCGGGAAGCGGAGTTTATACGGCCAAGCTGAGTGGTCACGTGGCCAATTCTTATGTTATAAAGCCAAAAGTTGACGGTAATAATGTCGGAAATCTGAATGTCGTAGTCTCTCTAAAAGCGGGAACTATTGATCCGGACCACTCCACGTTCACTATTGATTCATCGGAAATTGTAGCAGACACGAACACAATAATAACGCTTGAGGCAAAAGACAAATTCGGAAATATTGTAAAAGGAGTTGCAACTCAGCTACAACTTGCAGGAACTCCGGCATTAGCAACGGGGACACTGGTGTCTACGACGGAGCCGCAACCCGGCATCTATAAATTCAAAATACTAGGAATAACTGCAGGCACATACAAAATTGTGCCTAAGCAAAACAGCAATGAATTAACCGGACTATCCGTTGACTTGACGATCAAAGCCGGTGCACCTGTAGCCTATATTTCTCCATCATATGAAGCGAGGTCAAAGTTCTCTGCCGATCAGGGAACACTTCCTGCAGATGGTGTAACCAATGCAAAACTCACATTTGTTGCAATCGACAAATATAAAAACCCGGTGAATGATATCGGGGACGATATCGAGTTCTATATCAAGTTTGTTTCGGACGGTGGTAATGCAGCTACGGTGAGCTTGGGAACCAAAGAAGCTAATGGCAATACCTATACAAACACCTTCAGGGCAACAGCGGCTGGTAGATATAGTATTTACGTAAAATATAAGAATGCTGATATCATGTCCGTTAGTGTGACGGTTCAACCTGGTCCGGTGGCTGTGCTGGGCGAGAATGGAGAGGTTCGTTCAACTTTTGTTGCCGACAGCACTTCAGTCACATTCGACGACAGCGTTAATTTTACGCTGACTTTAAAAGATAAATACGGCAATGTTATTACCGGTATCCCGAACAATAGTCTGAACTTGTTGCTTACAGGAAGAAATTCTGGAGTTTCAGGGGCTACTGAGAACAATTATTTTTATGAGACGTCCACAAAAGGTACTTATAGAATATATTTTTATTCGTCTTCTTACCCCGTTAAAAAACCCGACAGCTATACGATCGTACCACAGCGTCTTGGTACCCCTATTTCAGGACTTTCTGCGACTATTCAAGTTTCGCTAGGCAAACCATATAAGACAGATTCTTCAGGCAATAAAAACTCTACTCTTACTGCCACTCCGCAATCACGAACAGTAAGTGACACGGAATTTATAACGCTGACATTTGTCGCGAAAGACCGTTATGGAAACGATCTTACCGGAATTGCAAACCAACTTGGTGTTAATGTTCAATATGGTATCTATGGTGGAACAATCGAGAAATTTATCGAAACAGAAACGCCAGGTACCTACACCTCATTGGCTCGATTTACTAAAGCAGGGAAACAGACAATTTATGTAACATATAAAGGAAACAATGTCGCTTCCTACAACAACAGCAATGATTATCTCATGGTTGAACCTCGTTGGACGGCAGGTGATCCCGCTGATAAAGATATAAAAGGCAACCAACAGTCAACATTTGTTGCCACACCAACGAGCATAGAGGCGGATGGCATCGATAGTACGACCTTGACATTCAAGGCTATCGACATTTTTGGTAATGCTATTTCTGACGATATTACCGATAAACTCAAGTTTGAAGTAACGAGTGGTAATCAACAAGACTTATCATTTGGACAGATGGTAAAGTCAGGGAATGTCTATACGGTAACTGTAAAGTCAACAACTGCAATAGGACAATATACGATAGTTCCGAAATTTAACGGTGTGCAAATAGGATCGCTTGCGGTGACACTCGCGACGACTGCGCCTCGACCTGCTACAGATAAAACTATTATAAAACTCGACAAATCTAGTTACGCATTTGAAGAAGATATGTTGGTTACCGTAACGGTCAGGAATAAAAATGGTTATCTGTTGGTCGGGCAAACCAATTGGTTGAGTAATGGTGGTTATGGTGGCAAAGGGATTATGGTTGATGGAGGGAAAATAAAAGATACTGAGTGGATAGATAATGGTGACGGGACTTACACGCGCACTTATACGGCTTGGAACTCCGGGTCACGCTCATCCTACATAGCTATCACTAGTTATTCCAAGGCGACTTCGAATAAATATACAATTGGCCACGGGGAAGCACTTGCTGAATATTCATCAATTGATTTAGGCGGTAATACATTTACGGCTGGTTCTTATTCCATGATAAGTGTCAGTGTCACTATAAGGGACAAAGCAGGTAATGTTATTAAGGATAACTTGGACCCTGTACGTAATAATATTGTCGTACCGAAAAATATATCAGTATATAGTGACTGGAATTTATGTAACAACAACGATACTAAATCTTATTGTCGTTATTACGCGGTTGACAAGGTAGGTTCCAATTTGACTGTTACCTTGAAATTGCCCGAGTGGACCAGTGAAATATCATCTCAAACATTCAAAATCGTAGCAGGCTATATTGATAGAAATGCATCGACAGTAACTCTTGATAAATATCTGCTGCAAATAGGCGATGTCATAACTGTTACTGTTTGGATGGCGGATGTCAAAAACAATCCGATAACAACCTGGAACCCGTATGCTGGTGATGATGGTAGTATTTTCGACTGGGAGCCATGTTATGCTGTGGGAGGATATGGTTTTCAGCGTTTGACGAAATGGCTCCAGGAAAGCGATGGTAAATATACAGCTTCATTTAAAGCAACAACAGCAGTAACGAATTATTATTTTTCAATACAATATAGGTATCAATGTAAGGGATTACCCAACGGTAACTATGATTGGTCTAAATTATCTTTACCTTACACAATAAAGTAGTTTATTAAAATTGCGTATTTATAAATAAAATTACGCATTTAATTCATATTTTAAAAATTAAATTATAAATTTATAGTTGATTTTTATTGTATAATTTTTAGGTTCATAATTACAGATATTATATGGTAAGCCCGCGTACAAAAACTTATAATTAAACTATCGCGACTATTTTATTAAATTCCGGACTATAGTTTTCAAAAATCTCCGGATTTATGTTTGTTGCACTGACTTTACGGAATTCAAGACGCCAAGAGATTTGCTCTTTAACCGTGACGGCCGGCGGTTAGGTCGACATTAATATCGGCAGTGCCGGTAAGGCGTGCTTTATAAACCTGATAGTTTTCCATAACACGCATGACATAGTCGCGCGTTTCCGAATAAGGAATACGTTCAACCCAGTCGACAACCCAATCGACCGATTGCCCGCGCGGGTCGCCATAGCGGCTGATCCATTCATTGGCGCGTCGTGAGCCGGCATTATAACCGATAAATGTCAGGATATAGGAACCGTTGAAGCGGTCAAGTTGCTCACCCAGAAAATGGGCTCCCAAAGTCGCATTATAACCGGCATCGGTCGCCAATTTTTCCGGTTGCCATTTTATCGCGTTTTTGGTTGCAACCGCTTTTGCCGTTGTCGGTAGAAGTTGCAGCATACCCTTGGCACCCGCACCTGACACTGCATCTGTTTTAAATTCGCTTTCCTGCCTTGCAATGGCATAAGCAAGTGCCTTGCCGGAAGCCGAAATATTGGCGGTTTCGGGAATTGCTCCGACAGGGTGGGAGAGGGAGCCTACATCCATCCCCCTGATAACCGCACTTTTGCCGATCTTCAGGCTCGTATAATGGTCGCCTTTACGCTCTGCCATAACAGCCAACATTGCAAGTTCACCAGGGCTATCAAGCTCGTCTCCGAGCTCACGATAAAGGACGCCTGCACGATCGGAATATCCTATCGCTTCAAGCCTCTTTATAGCCATAACCGGTTCGCGTGATTCAAAACGCTGGCGGTCGCTTGCTGTCGGCTTCGGATAGGGAATTTCAAGCCTTTGTTCTCCAAGCCGGGCAGCGGCAAGCTGGCCGTAAAAGGTAGTACCATAATGGGCAGCACGGCGAAAATATTGTATGGCGTTGTTACGATTCCCCTGTGCTTCAGCAGTTCTGCCCATCCAGTAGTAACCACGCGAGGCTGCAACCGGTCGTGACGAGATTTGCACAATACGGGAAAAGTGTTGCATTGCGGTTTTATTATCGCCCAGAAACCGGAGAGCATACCAGCCGGCATGAAATTCTGCGTCGGCTGCCAAGGTCGGGCTTTCGGCCGAATGGGCTGCTGCCAGTTGATAGGCGATTTTCGGCTTGTTTTCATCAAGCATTTCGCGTGACAAAACACGCCGTTCGATCCACCAGGCATCGGGATCAACAAGCGTAAGGGCATCTTTCGGTGCTTTTAACATGAGTTTTGCCGCGTCATCGCATTGGCCGGAACGGCGCAAATATTGAATTTGGGCAAAAAGATAAAGTGAATCCTTACGGAAACTTTTATCAACATCTGCAAGTTTTTGGCGGGCATTCGAGTCATTATTGGCGACAGCCGCAAAACCGGCATAGAGAGACCGGGCATTTGCCAGTACAGCAACCCGTTCGGCTGAAGAAATGCGATTGGCATAAAGCATAGCGCGCATACGTTGGAGATGGTCGGCAGGTAGCAAGGCAGCGCCAGCCTTTTTCAAAACGAGTTGCTCTTCCGCAGCACTCAGCTTTGCTTTATACCACCACGGGGCAACAATTTGTCTGGCTCGTGCCGACTGACCGGTTTCGATCAGAGCACCGCCAAGGGCAGCCATGCCTTGGGCTGTTACCGGAATATAATTTCCAAAGCCATTGATAATCGCTTGCGGTGAATTCATTTCACTGGCAAGGGCACGCTCGGAATTTTTGCGCATTGCTGTCATGCCGGGCCAATCATGCAGTTCCTGTGCCGCATTGAATATTTCCGAACTTGGAACTCCTGATACGCCGGATACACCGATCGCCCAAGTGAGGATATGCCGGTCAAGGCTGTTCTTCGGCATTGCGTTGCGGATAGCAATGGCGCTTGACGCCTGTTTGTTATAAAGCGCATCAAGGCCGGATTTCAGGCTTCCGCTTGCCACGTCGCCATTCGTCCGTGGAATGCCACTTGTCACAATTGCATCGGACTTGAACGGGGTTGGTGCTTTCTGCGTTGAAGCAAACGGGCGGGTGGATGGCACGGGTGGATTGTTTTTCACCGAGCTTGCATAGCTTACAGTTGTGGCAAGCATACTGCTTGCCAAAAAGAATGAAAACGCCGTTTTTGCCAAAACACCTGATGAGTATTTATGCATCGTACTTATAAAGACCCATTTCCTCAATTTTTTAGCGTAACATAAGCTGCAACTGTGAAAGAGGCGTTAACGCTTTTTACCTCTTTTATTTTGTGAATGACAAAAATTCGCGCAACAAATCTGTTGGCGAATATCCTTTCTTCAAAGTGTTGCATATTTCTGCCATCGGGAACATGCGAATAGAACAAAATCAACTTGCGTCATTCGTATGGCGATACTATGGTCTTAAAGGCTAATTGAAGGGGCAATTGCCTTAATGCTGAATATATAATCAGGGAGTTTACCATGCTCAAGGGAGCACTGACCGCACTCATTACACCTTTCGACAATAATGGCAGCGTTGCAGAGAAAACATTATGTGATCTTGTCGAATGGCAGGTCAAACAGGGCATTAACGGCCTTGTCCCCGTCGGAACAACCGGTGAATCGCCAACACTGAGCTATCAGGAACACAAACGTGTGATCGAGCTTTGCGTTCGACAGGTTGCAAAACGCGTTCCGGTTATTGCCGGTGCGGGATCAAACAGTACCAAAGAAGCGGTCGAGCTTGCCGAATTTGCCGAAAAAGCCGGTGCAGACGCGGTTCTGGTGGTTACCCCATATTATAACAAACCGAACCAGAGAGGAATGTATCAACACTTCTCGACGGTCGCCAAAGCCATTTCTATTCCGCTTATCATTTATAACATTCCCGGCCGGTCGGTCATTGATATGACGGCTGATACAATGGCAAAACTGCATCATGACTGCAAAAACATCATCGGTGTCAAAGATGCAACCGGCAAGATCGAACGCGTCAGCGAGCAACGGCAAAAATGCGGCACTGATTTTGTGCAGCTTTCCGGCGATGACAGCACGGCTTTGGGCTTCAACGCACAAGGCGGGGTCGGGTGCATTTCGGTTACGTCCAATATTGCGCCGAAACAATGCGCAGAATTGTTTCAGGCTTGCCGCGAAAACAATTTTGCCAAGGCACTTGAGCTTAATGATCGCTTGATGCCGCTCAACCGCGCACTATTTATTGAACCAAGCCCTGCCGGTGTCAAATATGCAGCCGAAAAACTTGGTATCTGTACCAGTGTTGTACGTTCGCCGATTGTGCCTATCGAAGAGGAAACAAGAAAAATAATAGATGCAGCATTAAAACATGCCGGTCTTCTTGACGAATAATCATCGGGAATAATGACTGGCGACGGGAATAATTACTGGCTATCCGGGTATCTATGAATAAAAAAAATGCTTCTCCGGCCTATAAGGTTGTTGCGGACAATCGTAAGGCACGTTTCAATTATGAAATTCTGAACACATTGGAGGCCGGAGTGGTTCTGCAGGGAACCGAGGTCAAATCGTTGCGCTCACATCACGGAAACATAGCCGAAAGTTATGCAAGTTTTGAAAACGGCGAATTCTGGCTGATTAATTCTTACATTCCCGAATATACGCAAGGCAATCGCTTTAATCATGATCCGCGTCGGCTGCGAAAACTTTTGCTCTCGAAGCATGAAATGTCACGTTGGGCAAATGCGGTTGCGAGGGAAGGTTTGACAATTGTTCCATTGAAACTTTATTTCAACGATCGGGGACGGGTCAAACTGGAATTAGCCCTTGCACGTGGTAAAAAGCTTCATGACAAACGCCAAACCGAAAAGAAGCGCGACTGGAACCGCGAAAAATCACGTCTCATGCGCGAACGCGGCTGATATGTCACTATATCCCCATCAAGTTTATCTGTCCGGCGTCTCATGCCCTTATTTTCCGACATTATCGGCAAAGTTTCGCAACAGGCTACTATATAGATTGAACATTCGTGTGGCAGGTAGGGACGGAACATAACTTGTCGTAGTGTTCAAAAGAACCTGACATTTCGGGGAGGGGGGTTATTACCGCGATCATCATATTGGTGATGTAGAAATATCTACCGCAATAAAGGCATGTCGGAAATGGCCGACGACTTCAGAAATCACCCCCAATGTCGTGAGAGTGAATGTGTTATGCCCGTAACATAAGCTTGTGACTTAATATTTTTATGATTTGTGACCGGATTTTGACGAAAACGGGTGGCTTTTTGCGATGATTTAAAGAAATAGAAGGCCGGTTATTTCAGCACCGGTTTTTCATTTTCAGCCGCTTTATTTCAAGCCTTTGCACTTGAAGTTATCGGGACTGACATCTTTTGTCACATGATCGTTTTATTGAAAGACGAAAGTTCAAGGTAGTTCGGAAAAAAGATAACGGTTGCAATCAACCGAATGTCTGAATGTAAAAGTCGACTTTCAACCGGACAATCAATTTTTACCAAGATAATCGTGTACTGCCGAAAAGATTTCATGAAACATCAACTCGGTCAATCTTCCGGTGTTGGTGTTGTAGCGCGAACAGTGGTAGCTTGGAAATATGCGTATATTTCCGATTTCGGTTATTTTTCCGTGTCCAAAAGGGTGCAGTGCCAATTTGGCACCTAGTGCACGTATGGTTGATTGATGGGCAATCGAACCCAATGTCACAACGGCTGTGAGCTTTGGCAAAGAATGGAGGAGTGGAGCAAAAAATTGCCGACATTTGTTAATTTCGGCTCCCGTCGGTTTGTTTTCCGGCGGCACGCACCGCACTGCATTGACAATCGTCGTGTCGATAAGTTCCAGGCTATCGTCCGGTCTTGCCTCGAATATGCCGCGGGCAAAACCATATTTTTTTAACGTCGAATATAAAAGATTTCCGGCATAATCACCGGTAAATGGCCTTCCTGTGCGGTTCGCCCCGCGCAGCCCCGGTGCAAGACCAACAATAAGAAGCCGAGTTGAATTGGCGCCGCCAATCGGAAAAAACGGTTTAACCGGCCCATTATACCAAAGCGGTTCTTTTTTGCGCCATTCTTCGCGAAAATCATGGAGCCTTGGGCATAAACCGCAATCATAAGACGGTTCGGGACAACCGGCGGCAACAGTTTTATTCAAATGCTGAAGCATCAGTATAATTCGTCGTCGCCATTATCTTCGTCGCTGCCGACAGAATATTCCTTTTGCGGTTTATCCGACGGTGCACGGCCAATTTCCGGCTTTAACGTTGTGAGATCTATGAAATGGTCGGCCTGTCTCCTTAATTCGTCGGAAATCATGGCCGGCTGGGTGGTAAGGGTGGAGACAACACTGACTTTGCGGCCACGCCGCTGCAAAGCTTCGACGAGTGAACGAAAATCACCGTCGCCGGAAAAAATCACGAAATGGTCGACCGTATCCGACAATTCCATGGCATCGACAGCGAGTTCGATGTCCATGTTACCCTTCACTTTGCGTCGACCGGCGGGATCGGTAAATTCCCGCGCATTCTTGGTGATAACGCGATAACCGTTATAATCGAGCCAGTCGATCAACGGGCGAATGGATGAATATTCCTGATCTTCAATTAGTGCAGTGTAATAATAGGCCCTGAGAAGATAGCCACGCTTCTGGAAGGCCTTTAAGAGTTTTCGATAATCGATATCAAAGCCAAGCGTTTTCGAGGTTGCGTAAAGGTTCGCTCCGTCTATAAAAAGAGCTATTTTTTCTCTTGGGTCAAACATCGTTCTATATCCATTTTACCATAAAGGCATAAATCACTAATTATTACCGTTAGATATGTCAGCTCTGACAGCACTTGCCAAGAGAGCTTTTGGGAAAATTTATCAAGTTAATGCAGTTTTTCTTGTTTTTTAATTTCAAATTGTATATGCCAAAGACAATTTCATCAATTTACGAACTCTTAGGAAAGGGGCATCTATGGCCCGCGTTACGGTAGAAGATTGTATTGATAAGGTTGATAACCGCTTTGAACTGGTGCTTTTGGCAGCTCACCGTGCCCGCCAAATATCACAAGGCGCTCAAATCACTGTTGATCGAGACAATGACAAGAATCCCGTTGTAGCTCTGCGCGAAATTGCTGACGAAACATTGTCACCGGCAGATCTTAAAGAAGATCTCATCCATTCGCTGCAGAAACATGTTGAAGTTGACGAGCCGGAGCCGGAGCCCGCTTTGATCGGTCACAGTGAAGAAGCGAACGACGTGTTCGGTTCAAATGGCGACAAGTCGGATGAGAAAGTTTCGTTCGATCATATGTCGGAAGATGAACTGCTGGCCGGTATTGAAGGTTTGGTTGCACCGGAAAAAAATGACGATTATTGATTATCAATCCACATTTTAATCATGATATATGCGCTACCTTGTTGGTAGCGCATATTTTTTGTGCTTTTTGATTATTGTATTGTTTTTTTCCGGTACAAGATAAGCATGTTATTATAAACTAAGCCTATTATCGAATAAAAGGAGTATGCCTCAATGATGCGTCAGTACGAGCTTGTCGAGCGTGTCCAACGTTACAAGCCTGACGTTAACGAAGCATTGCTTAATAAGGCTTATGTTTATGCCATGCGCAAGCATGGCTCGCAGAAACGCGCGTCCGGAGACCCATATTTTTCACACCCTCTGGAGGTTGCAGCTATCCTGACCGATATGCATCTTGACGAGGCGACGATAGCGGTTGCACTTCTTCATGATACAATAGAAGATACAAGCGCAACACGTGCGGAAATCGACCAGCTTTTCGGACCTGAAATCGGTAAATTGGTGGAAGGGCTGACGAAACTTAAAAAACTCGATCTGGTGTCGAAAAAAGCCATTCAGGCGGAAAATTTAAGAAAACTTCTTATCGCCATTTCGGAAGACGTAAGAGTGTTATTGGTCAAACTTGCCGACCGGTTGCATAATATGCGCACTCTTGGCGTGATGCGGGAAGAAAAACGCCGTCGCATTGCCGAAGAAACAATGGATATTTATGCACCGCTTGCCGGACGCATGGGTATGCAGGATATGCGTGAAGAACTTGAAGATCGCGCATTTTTTTATCTTAATCCTGAAGCTTATCGCGCAGTGACAGACCGTTTGGCCGACCTGTCGCAACGAAACCGCGATCTGTTGTCGACCATCGAAAATGAGTTGACCAAGCTTTTTGCCGAACATGGTATCAATGCTTATGTTAAAAGCAGGCAAAAAAAGCCTTATTCGGTTTTCCGTAAAATGGAAACAAAGGCGCTATCATTCGAGCAATTGTCGGATATTTACGGTTTTCGTGTGATTGTTGATAGTGTTGCCGATTGTTATCGTGCACTGGGCATTATCCACACAACCTGGCCTATGGTTCCGGGCAGGTTTAAAGACTATATTTCAATTCCCAAACAAAATGATTACCGCTCGCTTCATACAACAATCGTGGGGCCATCAAGACAACGTGTCGAACTGCAAATCAGAACACGGGAGATGGACGAGGTAGCGGAATATGGTGTAGCCGCACATTCCATTTACAAAGATCGCGGCTCGAATAATTCGCCAAGCAAACTCGAAAATGAAACCAATGCCTATGCATGGTTGCGCCAAACCATACAATCATTGTCCGAAGGGGATAATCCGGAAGAGTTTCTGGAACACACAAAACTGGAATTGTTTCAGGATCAGGTTTTTTGTTTTACTCCGAAAGGGCGCCTCATCGCCTTGCCGAAAGGGGCAACGCCGATTGATTTTGCTTATGCTGTCCATACGGATGTCGGTGATTCATGTGTCGGTGTAAAAATTAACGGGCGTATCATGCCGCTCATGACAACCCTTACCAATGGTGACGAGGTCGAGATTATACGCTCGAAAGCACAGGTTCCGCCGGCCGCATGGGAATCTCTTGTTGTGACCGGTAAAGCACGCGCCGCAATCAGGCGCGCTACACGAGTGGCTGTGCGCAAACAATATTCCGGCTTGGGAACGCGTATTCTTGAAAGAACATTTGAACGGGCAGGAAAACAGTTTTCCAAAGAAGAACTCAAGAAAGTTCTGCCGCGTCTGGCACGCCTTGATGTCGAGGATGTGCTTGCTGCGGTTGGACGTGGCGAGTTGCCTTCTGCCGATGTCGTCAAAGCTGTCTATCCCGATTATCAGGATAATCGCGCGCAACAAAAATCTTCGGCCGGTCCGCGTGAAGAAGGCTGGTTTAATATCCAGAATGCGCAAGGAATGTTATTCAAAGTGCCTGACGGTGACAAGACAAAACCTGTAGGGTCTTATCAGGAAGACCATGCACTGCCAATTCGCGGAACACACGGTGATGTTCCCGTGCGCTTTGCACCGGAAGGAGCTGTTCCGGGTGACAGAATTGTCGGCATTATGCAACCGGGAGCCGGCATTGTCATTTACCCTATACAGTCACCGGCGCTGAAAGCGTTTGATGACCAGCCTGAACGCTGGATAGATGTTCGTTGGGATATTGATGCTGCAATGACCGAACGTTTTCCGGCTCGTATCAGGGTACTTGCAATCAATTCGCCGGGTTCACTTGCCGAAGTATCGCAAGCAATAGCCAAGAATGATGCCAATATACAAAACCTTTCAATGGTTCGGACAGCTCCGGATTTTACAGAAATGATTATTGACCTTGAAGTATGGGATTTAAAACACTTGAACAGAATTCTAACTCAACTAAAAGAAGCGGCATCGGTAAGCACGGCCGAACGTGTCAATGGTTAACATATTTGTCTGTCGGGCATTTGGTCGGGCAGGAAAAAGGTTCGGCCCTATTTTTGGAACTGAAAACAATTGAAAAATGAAGTGGCGGATTACACCGCGAAAATGACTGAGGTTTATTCATGAATACGCAAGATGTGCTGGATATTTTTAAAAAAGCGGGTGCCATATTGGAAGGCCATTTCATTTTGACCTCCGGTCGGCATAGCGCAATCTATATGCAGAAAGCGAAAGTTTTCATGCATGCCGATATGACTGAAAAACTATGCCGTGCGCTTGCCGAAAAAATACGTGCAAATGTTGCGGGTAAGATTGATTACGTTGTAGGTCCGGCAATCGGCGGATTGATCCCGTCTTATGAAACATCGCGGCATCTTGGAGTGCCTTCTATTTGGGTTGAACGCGAAAACGGAAAATTCCGCCTTCGCCGGTTCGATATTCCTGAAGGTTCACGTGTGGTTATTGTGGAAGATATTGTGACAACGGGCCTTTCCATTCGCGAAACCATTGAAGCTATGCGTGAAGCGGGTGCCGATGTTGTCGCCGCCGCTTGTATTGTTGACCGCTCGGCAGGAAAAGTTGATGTCGGAGTGCCTCTTATTCCGCTAGCAGAATATGCTGTTCCTTCCTATCCGGCCGACCAAATACCGGAAGAATTGGCAAAAATACCGGCTGTCAAGCCTGGCAGCAGAAATATATAATTGTTTTCTTTAACTTTCATCTTATCTCATTTATGCTGAGTTGAGAAAAAGTCTGCGGGTATTCAACAATATCATTGATGGGTAGCAAATTTGACTTCTAGGACTGACGAATATTGTCCGGATTGTTCGGGGAACATCAAGGATGCGGGGCGTTGCCAATCATGTATGGTGCACGATTTGGCAGTGTGTGCGCCGCTGCACGATGAAGACTTGCTCGAACTTGAACATCTTAAAACGCGCGAGAGCTTTTCAACAGGGGATACTATTTTTCAGGAAGGTTGCCCACGAGAAAAAATATATACAATTGTTTCCGGCGCGGTGCGATTGGTGAAAACCTTGAATGATGGCCGACGTTGCATTACCGGATTTGCTTTTGCCGGTGATTTTCTGGGATTTATTGAAAGCGGCAATCATATTTTGACCGCCGAAGCCGTTACGCCGGTTCATGTCTGTTCGTTTGATCGGAAAATGATCGAAGCCTATCTTCGCGAACATTCCGAGGTTCGGGATCGTGTGCTTGATATGGCAAAAAATGCGTTGCAACGCTCATATGAGAACCAGCTTATATTAAGCAGGTTGTCGCCGGTCGAGAAAGTAGCGCGTTTTCTTTATGATCTCATCGGGCGTATGGAAGATAACCGGTTGAAGGCGTCACCTCTCACTTTGGCGATGAACAGAACAGATATTGCCGACCACCTCGGTTTAACAATCGAGACTGTGAGCCGCTGTTTTTCCAAACTGAAAGTGCAGGGGATAATAAAATTGATTTCTGCCAATCAGGTAGAAATTGTTGACAAGATGATGCTGAAACAGACAGCGGCAATTACCGGCGAGGTTGAATAACACCTTGTCGATGACTATTTTGTAGGGAATGTGAATTAACGGATCTCTTCAGCCAACAGGGAAGGATATAACATGAAAACGGAAACACTGTTGCATTACGCGACATTGGCGGTCCCGCGTTATACCTCCTATCCGACAGCTGCGGATTTTGTAACTGTCAGCGATGGACAGCGGGCAACATGGCTTGGTAAAATCAAGCCTGATGAAGCTGTTTCACTCTATATTCACGTGCCCTATTGCAGGCAGCTTTGCTACTATTGCGGTTGCCATGCGAAGGCAACAAGGAAGGATGATGCAATTGCCGGTTATGCGGATAGTCTTGTAAAAGATATAAGGCTACAGGCACAGCATTTACAGGGTAAGCCGCGCGTCGTGCATTTGCATTGGGGCGGCGGGACACCTTCGATTTTGCCGCGTCAATCTTTTCAGGCAATTATGGAAACGTTACACGAATTTTTTGCATTTGATGAAAAGGCAGAACATGCCATCGAGCTTGATCCGCGGACCGTTACCCGTGACCTTGTCAATACCTTGTTGGAAATGGGTGTCAATCGGGCAAGTCTTGGTGTGCAGGATGTAAACCCGCAGGTTCAAAAAGCAATCGGGCGAATCCAGCCGGCGGCGGTGGTTAAACGGTCTGTCGATTATCTGCGCGAGGCAGGAATTGAACATATCAATTTCGATTTGATCTATGGTCTGCCGCTTCAAACAATCGAAACACTCAACGAGACATGCCGGACAATCGGTGACTATCGTCCGAACCGTATAGCCTGCTATGGTTATGCACATTTGCCGAAAAGACGTGCCAACCAGCGGCTTATTGATGCCGCATTGTTACCTGGTCCGCTTGAGCGTTTTTATCAGGCCGAGGCAGTTGAAAAAAATCTCGTCGCGTCGGGATATATGCCGATAGGCATAGATCATTTTGCTCTACCTGATGATAATTTGGCAATTGCTGCCAAACAACATAATTTGCATCGAAATTTTCAAGGCTATACCGACGATGATTGTCCGGTTTTGATCGGATTCGGTTGTTCTTCCATCTCCGAGTTCCACGACGGTTTTGCCCAGACAGTTGCCGGTATCGCGCAATATCGGCGCACAATTGATGCAAATGAAATGGCAACAGTTCGCGGTATTGCAATAAATGATGATGATCGGCTACGCAGTGCGATGATTGCCGAACTTATGTGCAACTTCAAACTGGATCTCTCGAAATTCGGTGGCAAAGAAAAATTTGCCGATGCTCTTGAACGACTTAAACCGATCATTGCTGACGGATTGGCGCTCGAACACAACGGCCTTATCGAGATGACAGACGAAGGTCGCCCCTTTGTTCGCGCAGTTGCCAGCCTGTTTGATGCCTATAGACAGCAAAATATCGCACAGTTCAGTGCTGCTGTGTAATAATCAATCGGGTTACGCAATATCAAGGCAATATCAGGCTGGTGATATTTTCTTGTCGTCGGGGTGGTGTTTTACGTCAAGCATGGCCTGTGCGTATTTTGGGAAGAAAAACCGCAATAAGTCCCAAAGCCGGCATATAAGAGCAAATTTCAAACATGGTTTGTGCCCCCACAATATCCATCACACGACCAAGTGCGGCAGCCGATAAAGCTCCGATTCCAAAGGAAAGACCAAAGAACAGCCCTGCGACAGTTCCGACTTTTCCAGGCAGCAGTTCCTGTGCAAAAACCACGATTGCCGGAAATGCCGAAGCCAGAATCATTCCGATAATCACGGTAAGAATCGCTGTGAAAGGCAAGTTCACATAGGGCAGAATGACAGTAAAAGGAAATACGCCCAGAATTGATACCCAGATGACTGTTCTTGCGCCGATTCGATCGCCAATGGGGCCACCGAATATTGTGCCTATCGCGATTCCGCCAAGATAAAGAAATAACAGAAGTTGCGCCTGATGAAGACTGACGCCGAATTTCTCCATTGTGTAAAACATATAATAATTCTGCATGCTGGCCATGTATACATATTTGGCAAACATCAAACCGACAAGAACGAACAAGGCGTTACGAACCTGCGCTTTGGGCAGATGATGTCGATCGGCGGAGGCTTTTTTGGTCAAACGTCTTTTGAGGTTATTGGCATACCAGTGGCTTACAAAAGTCAGAATGATGATACCAAAAAAGGCAAGAATGGAAAGCCAGCCGATGCGTTGTTGCTGGCTTATGAAAACCGCTGCAATGACCGGACCGATTGCCGAACCGCAATTGCCGCCAACCTGAAAAATTGATTGTGCCACACCATATTTCCCGCCGGATGCCAGACGCGCAACGCGCGAAGCTTCGGGATGAAAAATGGAAGAACCTAGCCCCACAAAGGCCGAACCGATCAATAATATGTAATAATGATGTGCATTAGCGAGCAGAAGAAGCCCGACCATGGTTGACGCGGAAGCAAAAGGCAGTGAATAGGGACTGGGTTTTTTATCTGTATAAAAGCCGATAACCGGTTGTAAAACCGAACCGGTCATTTGATAAACAGCCGTAATAATACCTATCTGGAGAAAGGTGAGGCCATAGTTTTCGCGTAAGATCGGATAAATTGCCGGAAGCATGGATTGCATGACATCATTGAGAAAATGTCCACAACTGACGGCCAGGATGATTGAAATGAATGTGGTTTCCACTTGTCGATCAGCATTGCTGTTTATTATGCTCATGGCTTCCTCACTCCCGTGGAAGGATATTTTTTAACTTTAAAAAAATAGTCGGCAAGATAAAAACTGTCGGGTAAAGTGATTGTGTTTTTGTATAGAAGTGAATTTTTTAAGTGAGGGCAATAATTTGAATATTAAACATTGTTTCCGGCTTTCAGGGCGTTTATGACAAAAAAATGCTTTTTCGCCGAAGAAAACCTGTAAGTTTCCTGGAACGCGTACGTTTGTGGCTTTGGCCACGGCGTTCATTTTCGCGTTCTTTGAAATATTATGGAAAACGCCTGCTACGCATCTCTGCTACACCGCATCAAGTGGCATTGGGGTTAGCAATCGGTGTATTGGCGGCAAGCTCGCCATTATTCGGCTTTCACATTATTCTGGCCGGTATTGTAACATGGCTTTTGCGCGGCAATGTGGCTGCTGCTATTCTCGGAACAATGCTATCCAACCCGTTGACATTCTTGCCGATAGTCATGCTCGACTATAAACTCGGACATTTCTGTTTTGCACTTTTTGGCAATGTCGACGGAATACCTCTCACCGAAATCAGAGCAATGTTCGAGGGGCTGTCTGTCTCGCAAGCCTGGGTCATACTTCTTGAAGCATGGGACACGGTGATGAAACCCATTCTGTTTGGCGGACTTATACTCGGATTGTTTTTGGGAAGTCTGGCCTATATTTGTGCTTATCGGGCAACAGCACGCTTCCAGAAGCACCGGCAGGAGAAAATGGCTGAAAAAGTTCGTATGCGGTTGAAAAAAGACCAGAAACAGGGTGCTTGATAGTGATTATAGGCATCGGCAATGATATGATCGATATTCGCAGGGTTGAAAAGACACTTGCGCGCCATGGAACACGTTTTATTGATCGTATTTTTACGCCGATCGAACAGAAAAGATCGGAAGGCCGGAAGAATCGTGTTGCGTCATATGCGAAGCGGTTTGCCGCCAAAGAAGCCTGTGCCAAGGCACTTGGTACCGGAATTTCGCGCGGTGTCTGGTGGAAAGATATGGGGGTTGTCAATTTGCCGGGTGGCAAACCCACAATAATGCTCACCAATAACGCGAAAATATTTCTTGATAAAATGACACCTGAAGGACATAAAGCTGTGATCCACTTGACAATTACAGACGATTTTCCTTGGGCTCAAGCTTTCGTCATTATCGAGGCAGTCTCTCTTGGAGATATTGCTTGAAACGTTATACCAATAACCGAAATCCATAAACAATAGAGTGAGCTTTATTATAAAAGGCAAAATGGAAATGAACGAAATGGAAAACACCACTCTTTCTCCCAAAGACAAAAAAAGCGGGGGAGCTGGCGAATTTATCTCTATTGTCATACAGGCGCTCATTATTGCTGTTCTGTTTCAAACCGTTCTTTTCCAGCCCTTCACAATACCTTCGGGGTCGATGCGCCCGACATTGCTTGTCGGCGATTATCTTTTTGTTTCCAAATATGCCTATGGTTATTCACGTTATTCTATACCGTTCTCGCCCGATCTGTTTTCGGGACGTATTTTCGGCAGTGAACCGAAAAGGGGCGATATTATTGTGTTCCGCCCGCCGAACCGAATAAACGATTATTATATCAAGAGACTTGTAGGCCTCCCCGGTGACAGGATACAGGTTCGCAACGGTACGCTTTATATTAACGATGAAGCAGTACCGCGTAAACTCGTCGGACAAATTACCAATGCCGATGTGACCGAAGTTTCAAGACCTGTCGATGTTTACCGCGAAACCATGCCGAATGGCGTGACCTATAATACACTCGATATGGAGTTTTATCCCGAACTCGACGATACCAAAGTGTTCGAGGTGCCAGAAGGCTATTATTTTATGATGGGGGATAATCGTGACCGCTCGGACGACAGCCGCATGAATGTCGGCTATGTCCCATACGAGAATTTGGTCGGCCGCGCCAATCTTATTTTCTTTTCGATAGGAAACGGTGCAAGTGCATGGAAAATCTGGCGCTGGCCAGTAGATATAAGGTGGAGCAGATTGTTTTCGTCGGTGAACACAATCAAATATTTTCCGCCTGATAAATAGGTATGAAGATGGATCACCAAAAAGTCGAAAAACTGGAAAAATCGACAGGCCACAAATTTTTGAACGAAGAACGTTTAAGACGTGCTCTGACACATTCGAGCGTTCAGGATCAAACACATGGCAATTATGAAAGGCTGGAATTTTTAGGCGATAGGGTGCTGGGACTGCTTGTCTCCGAAATGCTTTTCAGGTTCTACCCGCGTGCCAGTGAAGGTGAACTGTCTGTTCGCTTGAACGGGCTTGTCAATGCGGTGACTTGTGCCGAAATTGCGCAAGAAATCGGTTTGCCCGATATTGTCTATGTGGGCGCCGAAATGAAAAATCTTGATGAACGAAGATTGGCAAATATGCACGCCGATGTTGTCGAGGCGTTGATTGCGGCGATGTATCTTGACGGGGGGCTTGATGCGGTGCGCCCCTTTATTCGTCGATATTGGGAAGAGCGTGCCCGTCAATCGGGTGCTGCCCGCAGAGATGCAAAAACCGAATTGCAGGAATGGGCGCATACGCAAAATGGAGCGCAACCGCAATATAGGGTGCTTAAACGGCATGGGCCGGATCATGACCCGATTTTCGATATAGAGGTTCGGGTTTCCGGATTTGCTCCGGAAACGGGGCGTGGACGGTCGAAGCGGGAAGCCGAACGGAATGCAGCAGAAAAACTTCTGGTACGCGAAGGTGTCTGGAAAGAAACCGAAAGTCAAAAAGATGAATGATAATCAAAAGACCCGTTCCGGTTTTGTTGCTTTGATCGGCGCTTCCAACGTCGGTAAATCAACACTTGTCAACCGTCTGGTGGGAACAAAAGTATCGATCGTCACGCATAAAGTTCAAACGACGCGTGCGCTTGTTAAAGGTATTATCATTCACGACAATGCACAAATTGTGCTTATTGACACACCGGGAATTTTTCTCCCTAAACGACGTCTTGACCGGGCGATGGTCACAACCGCCTGGAGCGGTGCAAAAGACGCCGATATTGTACTTGTTCTGGTTGACGCGACCAAAGGTCTGGACGAAGAAACAGAAGAGGTGTTTACGTCACTTTCCAGAATAAAACAGGAAAAAATACTGGTTATCAATAAAGTTGATGCTGTGCCTCGTCCATCGCTCCTTGAACTTGCACAAAAGTTGAATGAAGGCCAACAGTTTTCCGAAACCTTCATGATTTCCGCGTTGAAGGGCACCGGTTGTGACGATTTGCTTGATTGTCTGGCAAAAAAGCTGCCGGAAGGCCCATGGTATTATCCGGAAGATCAGATATCCGATATGCCGATGCGGCAACTCGCAGCAGAAATTACGCGTGAAAAGCTTTATATGCGTTTACATAACGAGTTGCCTTATGCTTCCACGGTAGAAACCGAGAGCTGGGAAGAAAGACCTGATGGATCGGTCAAGATCAACCAGATCATCTATGTCGAGCGCGAGGGGCAGAAAAAGATTGTTTTGGGTACCAAAGGTGAAGCGATCAAAGCAATAGGGCAGGCAGCCCGAAAGGAACTGATGGAAATTCTCGAGCAAAAAGTGCATCTGTTCCTCTTTGTCAAAGTGCGTGACCATTGGAGTGATGATCCGGAACGCTATCGCGAAATGGGATTGGATTATTCAAACTAGCGATGCAATGGAAAGAACAGGCTTTTATTCTTGGCACGAGGCAGCATGGTGAAACGAGCGCCATTGTTGAAGTGTTAACCCGTTCTCACGGTCGGCATCTGGGGCTGGTCAAGGGCGGGAGATCGCGCAAGATGAGTGCTGTTCTCCAGCCGGGAAACAAAGTTATTGCCGATTGGTGGGCAAGGCTTGATGAACATCTCGGTATTTTTAAACTCGAACCGGTTGATTTCAATGCATCTCGTATGATGCTGGAGCCACACGCTTTATACGCTTTGCAATTGGCTGCCGCCCATATCAGGCTTCTGCCGGAACGCGATCCTTATCCGGCACTCTACGATATATTTGAACTGTTGATCGAAAATAGCGATAGCGAACTTATCGTCGGTGAATTGATGGTGAGATTCGAGATGCGGTTGCTGGAGGCCATGGGTTTCGGGCTTGATCTATCAAAATGCGGAGCAACCGGAACACGCGAAAATTTGAAATATGTCTCGCCAAAAACTGCGCGGGCCATTTGTGCAGAAGCAGGAGCGCCATGGAAAGACAAACTGTTACCTCTTCCCGAATTTCTGTTAAAAAAATCGGGACGACCGGAAGGGGTTGAAGACATAAAAAACGGCTTTCTGTTAACCGGTTATTTTTTAATGCGTAATGTCTGGAACGCGCGCGGCATTGAACCGCCGAAGGTTCGCGATCGTTTTATTGAAATGCTTTCGCGTGTTTTTGAAGGCGATTGATTGAGGTTCTGTTCATTGCGGGCAGATCATATTTGGCGAAATTAACAATGAAATTTGTAAGGATAATAATCTTGCCACGATTATTGCCGATAACCAAAGCAGATATATTTTAACAGAAAACTGTTCTTTTTGACTGAACCGGAAAGCAGAAGGTTTTTGAAAAGAGCAGAACAGTTCGGGGTTATAACGTGTAAAAAGCTATTTTTCGTTCCTGGAAAAGGGCATAGTTATCGGCCATAAAACAGTCGGTAAGACCGATCACTGTTCATTTCCGTTTTACATTTACGCTTTGTCGCGGATTGCATTGGAAAAACACTATATTTAGTATTTCTTTTACGAATCTCTGTTTTTTTAATGACAAGTTTGCAAAACTGGCAAACTGAACCGTCCGGCTGTATTATTGTTGTTTCATCTGAATATACGGTCTTGAAGATTGCATATGGCTTTGAAAATGTCCGGCTCTTTTAAAACAAAAAATTGTGTTCGTGGCACTTTTGTCGACATCTTCATCCGGCCAAATATCGCTACCAAGCAAACTCGGAAATCTCGGAATTTTGATTATAGAAGTTGCGCAATATCGGCCTATTGTCGGATGGAACCGCCTCGCGACTATATAAATTGAAAACATCACTGTAATGGAAAAACCAATGAAAAAACCGTTCAAGAAAATAATTTGTTTGGCATTTGTCGCGTCTGTCCTGTCGTCTACAGCAATGGCTGAATATATGACATCGGTCTTATCGCTTGATGACGCACGTGGATTGATTGCCAAGGGACATACGTCAGCGGATACATTAAAAGTCAATGTTTGTATGGCTGTTGTCGATCCGAGTGGTAGCCTTATTGCATTTGACCGGATGGATCGCGCACCATATGGTTGTGTTGATGCAGCCATTGCCAAAGCCAAATCGGCGGCTTTGTTCAGAGTGAAAACATCGGTCAATATGCAACGCGTCAACGGAGACGAACCCGCTATTGCCAGCACTCCGCATATGGTTCCTCTTGGTGGTGGTGTGCCGGTAACAAATAACGACATCGTTGTCGGCGCAGTCGGTGTGAGCGGCGCAACCAATGCAATGGAAGTAAAAATTGCCGAAGCAATGGTTGCCGGCTACGGTGTCATACCGGCAAAATAATTCCATTCGACATAGTTGTCGATTTTTGGTGGTCTCATCGCTTTAGCGGAATGCATGGACATGAAAATCTTCAATAGAATTGACGACCTTCGCCAGCAATTGGCAGAAGATAGAAAAGATGGCCGGACGATAGGTCTCGTCCCGACCATGGGGGCACTTCATAACGGTCATTTGTCACTTGTGTCGAAATCTCGGTCAATGTGTCAAAAAACCGTTGTTTCGATTTTTGTTAATCCCAAACAGTTCGGACAGGATGAAGATTTCAGCGCTTATCCTCGCGATCTGGCGGGGGATTGCACCTTGCTTGAAAAAGCCGGTGTCGATTATGTGTTTGCGCCTTCAGTAGAAGAAATGTGGCCGGAAGGAAACGCGACGTGTGTCGAAGTCGAAGGATTATCCGACATCCTGATTGGCAAATTGCGTCCCGGACACTTTCGGGGCGTCACCACAGTTGTCGCCAAGCTTTTCAATATTGCACAACCCGATTTGGCGTTTTTCGGCGAGAAAGATTATCAGCAGCTAGTTATCATCCGCCAAATGGTAAAAGATTTGTGCTTTCCGGTAAAAATAGAAAGTGTGCCTATTCTGCGCGATGAAGACGGCGTTGCAAGCTCTTCGCGCAATGCATTACTGACGCCGGAAGATCGCAAAGCCGCAATCGTTATTCCTCGAAGCTTGAAAGTCGCAGCCCGGCTTTTTCGCGAAGGGGAGCAAAAAATAGCCACTCTTCGTCAAAGAATTTCAGAGGTTTTGAATAGTGAACCACGAGCGAAACCGGAAGCAATAGATTTTCGTGATGCGGCGACACTGGAAGAAGTCGAAGACAGGATTGTTAAACCGGTCGTACTCTTGTTGACGGTGCGTTTTGGTTCTGTCAGGTTGATAGACCAATATCTATTCAAAGAGGGTGACAGAGAGTGAGCGCACAGAATGGCATCAAACGTGTAACAGTACCGGAAATCAGGGCAAGAAAAGGCGGCGAGCCGATTGTTTCGCTGACAGCCTATTCGGCCTATAGCGCGCGGATTGCCGATTCTTATTGCGACTTTCTGCTTGTCGGCGATAGTGTCGGCATGGTGGTTCATGGCTATGATTCAACTTTGCCCGTTACTGTCGATATGATGATTCTGCACGGGCAGGCTGTGGTTCGCGGCTCAAAACATGCGCTGGTTGTCGTTGATATGCCGTTCGGCTCCTATGAAAAGAGTCCCGAACAGGCTTTTTCAAATGCTTCCCGCATGATGTCCGAGACCGGTTGCGGCGCAGTCAAACTGGAGGGTGGCGCCGAAATGGCGAAAACTGTGCGCTTTCTGGCTCGTCGGGGAATACCGGTGATGGGGCATATCGGCCTGATGCCACAATACGTCAACAGCTTCGGTGGATTTAAAACGCAGGGCCGCCGTCAAAGTGACTGGCCTCGCATCGAGAGTGATGCCGCTGCAATTGCTGAAGCAGGAGCTTTTGCTTTGGTTCTCGAAGGTATTGTTGAACCCTTGGCGGCAAAAATAACACATGATTTATTTATTCCGACAATCGGCATCGGAGCTTCCAACCAATGTGATGGTCAAATTCTGGTTATGGAAGACATGCTCGGATTTGGTGACTCTGTTGCAAAATTTGTCCGCCGTTATTCCAATCTTGAACAGCAATATGGCGAGGCGATCAAACATTATGCCGATGATGTGAAAGCCCGCACCTTCCCTGGCCCGAACGAGACCTATGCAAAGCTCGACGAATAATATATTTTTTTCGTAAACGAAAATTCCCGCTTTAAAAACAGGCTGGACTATTTTACCTCATCCGGCCTGATTTTCGATAGGCAGAATAAAAGGTGTTCCTTCAAAAGCTTCTGCCCCGCGTCCAATATCCGCAATAGCGGCACTCATGCGCCCGCCGCGGCCGAGTATTTTATCAGCAAGTGCGACCATGAGTTTGTTAGGCGTGGCAGTAGCCGAATTTTGGCGTAGAAGTTTGGCAATGTCGGCTTCGCTTTTTTGCGGCTGGAGTGCACAGGCCATCAGAAATGCAGCCGCCGTTGAGCGTGATATTCCCAAAAAGCAATTTATCAGCAGCGGATGGGAACGGTTCCAGTTACCGGCAATATCAAGAAGCTTGTAAATTTCGGTTTCAGTGGGTGCAACAAGGCCGTCTTGCGGTTCATTAATATCATTGAATTCAAGGTAATAATGGCAATTTTCCGCAATCATGGCGGGGCGTTCCATTGCGGTGCCTTTATTCATCAAGGTAACAAGTTCGCGGGGAGAGTGCCGAAGGGCGGTTTCAGCCAATTTTGAAAGCGGTGATACGACAAGATAGGCCATCATTGCTTCCTTTCTTGTTCGATAGCGTTGAAACGGGCGAGAAACGCGCCCTCTATTTGCGGAGTTGGTCGTGGTACCAGATCAAGCCCTTCGGGTTTGATCGCATCAGGTTCGCCAAAATAACGGATTGCTTCTTCCTTGCTGAAGCCGGCAAGCCTTGTTGCTTCAAAAAATGCAGCAATACGATCGGCATGTTTTAATTGTTTTATGGTTTTTTTTGTGAGTTCGGTGGGAAGGCCGAAACGGATACGGATTGCGTCTTCAAGCCTTTTTTCTATGATTTCGTAACTCCCGCCCATAACCGCTTTGAAGGGCGAAATCATATCGCCAATGACATATTCAGGCGCATCATGGAGAAGCGCGAGTTGCTTTTCTTCGGCCGTTGCCGAGTGATTAAGGCGCCGGTAAATCTGTTCGACCAATAACGAATGTTGTGCAACAGAATAGGCATATTCGCCTTTTGTCTGTCCATTCCAGCGCGCAACACGTGCAAGACCGTGAGCAATATCGCTAATCTCGACATCAAGAGGAGATGGATTGATGAGATCCAGTCTTCGCCCTGACAACATGCGTTGCCAGGCACGGGCTTCTCCATTACGGGTTATTTCGGCATCAGCCATTCATTCACCTTCCGACACTTCATCGGGGAAACTGTAATTCATATTGGGTGCTATTGTCAGAGTTACGGGCACATTTTCCACGAAAAAAGGAATGTGTTTATCAATGCCTGCCTTCACCTTGTCAATCCGCACAATTGCCGAGGCATGGTTACCAATGACTGTGCCAAGATTGCCAATCGTTTTGCCGTCACATTCAATAGAACCCGCATTCGGAAGATTGTCTTTTCCTTCGACCACCAACATCCGGCGACGGATAGTGCCTCTATGGTGCATTCGCGACACCACTTCCTGTCCTATATAACATCCTTTTTTATAAGAAATGGCGCCGGTCTCGTCAAAATTGATGTCATGCGGGAAAACATCGCCGACATTAAAATCTTTTCCGCTTTCGGCAATTCCATATTTTATTCGCAGAAGATCCCATTGATCGGATGCTGTTTGCGAAAAGGGGCGGGCGGGCAGTTTTTTTCCATAAGTGCGGATAACTTTTTCTTGTGGCGGAAAGCGTTTATCGACAAAACTTGAATCACTTTCCGAAGTAGCTGAATCTTTTTGCCAGAAAATCCGGATAACCGATTCAGGAGATTCATTAATTTCCACTTTGGAACGCATTCGATAAAGGTTCAACCGTTTCATAAAATTGTCGGCAAGGCTCGCAGAAATATCAATGAGATAAGCAGTGTCGGACCGGCCAATCAGAAAATCGAAAAGCACTTTACCTTGTGGTGACAGTAAGGCGCCGGGCAATAGTTCGCCAACGCCGATTTTTTCGACATCGGTGGTTATCAGACGTTCCAAAAAATGCGTCCTATCATCGCCTGTAACAGTCAATAGACGGTGGTTTTCGAGGGTAAGAGAGCAGTGACTTTCAAGCATTTTCCTTGCCTTTCTTCTCGCATTTACGTAATCGGTATAGTTATGGGCTGCAAGGAGCAAAAGTAATGTCGAGAACATTTGATAGGATTTTTAAAGGCGGAACAGTTGTCAATCATGACGGGATCGGCCAAAGGGACATTGGCGTTGTTGATGGGCGCATCGCCGAAATTGGTGATTTGTCGGCTTGTTCGGCTGGTGAAACGGTTGATTGCACGGGGCTTCATATTTTGCCCGGAATGATTGATAGCCAAGTGCATTTTCGGGAACCCGGTGGCGAATATAAAGAAGATCTTGAAACCGGTTCACGGTCAGCCGTATTGGGCGGTGTGACAGCAGTCTTTGAAATGCCCAATACCAATCCTTTGACAACCAGTGAAGCAGCTCTCGCCGACAAAGTGAAACGTGGCTACCACCGCATGCATTGCGACTTTGCTTTCTGGGTCGGTGGAACGCATGAAAATGCCCGCGATGTCGGTGAACTCGAACGTTTGCCCGGTGCTGCCGGTATAAAGGTTTTCATGGGGTCATCAACGGGTAATCTGCTTGTTGCCGACGATGCGGGAGTGAAAGAAATACTCAAACATACCCGCCGTCGCGCAGCATTCCATTCCGAAGACGAAGCACGGCTTAATGAACGCAAACATTTGCGTGTCGAAGGTGACCCTTCATCCCATCCGGTCTGGCGCGACGTGGAAGCAGCCCTTCATTGCACGAAGCGTCTGGTCAAAATTGCACATGAAACCGGAGCACGCATTCATGTTCTCCATGTCTCGACGGCCGAGGAAATCGAATTTCTCAAAAATCATAAAGATGTTGCCACTCTAGAAGCAACACAGCACCATTTGACTTTGACAGCAGATGATTATGCGCGTTTGGGGACACTTATCCAGATGAACCCGCCAATCCGTGAAAGCCGCCATCGTGCCGGTATATGGTATGGCGTCAGACAAGGCATCATTGATGTTCTCGGTTCCGACCATGCGCCACACACATTGGAAGAGAAGCACAAAACCTATCCGGCATCACCTTCGGGCATGACAGGCGTTCAGACCACAGCAGCCATTATGCTCGATCACGTCAATGCCGGCAGACTTTCGCTTGAACGTTTTGTTGACCTCACCTCGCATGGCCCCAATCGTATTTTCGGTATCAGTCGCAAAGGGCGCATTGCCGCCGGTTATGATGCAGATCTGACAATTGTCGATTTGAAACGTGAAGAAGTTATTCGCAATGAACAGATCGGCTCGAAAGCCGGTTGGACACCCTATGACGGCAAGAAGGTCAAGGGGTGGCCGGTGGGAACCATTATTCGCGGAAAAACTGTCATGTGGCAGGGCGAAATTGTTACGCCATCGACCGGCGAACCGATCGAGTTTCTGGAATGTTTGCACCATACAAACTAAACGGTAATGACGATCACCACTATCGGCCTTGATGGCGATGATACACTTTGGCACAATGAAAAATCGTTTCGGGAGGCTGAACAGCACTTTGTTCAGCTTCTTGAAAATTGTGCCGATAAAGAAACAATTGAAAACGTCCTTTTTTCTACAATTTCGCGTAATATCGGTCTCTACGGCTACGGTTTTAAACCGTTCACACTTTCAATGATCGAGGCCGCAAACCTCATTTGCAAACGAACTATTCCCTCACATTTGATAAAAGAAATTCTCTCGCTTGGCCGCGGGATGATGGAACAGCCGGTGAAGCTCATTGATAATGTTGTCGAAATTCTTGAAACGCTCCATAAAAATTACCGTTTGCTGCTCGTAAGCAAGGGAGATCTTGTCGAACAAGCCCGCAAGTTGGCAAAATCGGGATTGGCCGATTATTTTGACAGAATTGAAATTGTCAGCCACAAAGACAAAGCTGTTTACGAAGAACTGTTGAAACGCAACGGACTCAACGCCAAAAACTTCGTAATGGTAGGAAATTCATTGAAATCGGATGTTTTACCGGCACTCGCGGCGGGTACCTTCGCCGTCTATATCCCTTATGAAATTACCTGGATTCATGAAATGGCAGATGAGCCCTATAATCATGAGGGATATTTCAAAGTTGAAAAAATCGCTCTTCTTCCTCCTCTCGTTCAGGCCATAAGCTCACAAAATAACGGCGTCGCGTAACGTTGAAAGTTTACCTTCACCTGTGTGGCGCAGGCAATTATCAGGTTCATACAGGAAATTGTCACGCGAAATTCTCAGGAGAAATCGTCAAGCTAAATTGTTTGGCGAAATTGGCGGGCGGTCAACAAAATCGCCTAATCACCGGTGACAAAAAAACGCCACGTACCGTCCGGTGTTATGCCGATCCGGAAAAATGAGTAAGTTCCGATTTCCTTCATCTCTTCAAGATCACCGGCCGTCATAATCTGGAATAGTTCAACGAGCTGTGGCTTTGACAGCTTGTCAATCGGCAAGGCTACAAAATAGGGCCAGACATAAATTTCCTCGTCATCTTCTTCGTCGAGATGAACATAACCGGAGTTCAAGAGATCAATCATGATAGCCATGGTTTCAAGGCCATCACCATCGCCGGAAAGCTGTTTTATATAAGCAATCGGATCTTTCACATTGTCGGAAACCGAAAGCTGGGTGGGATCACTACTTGTACCCAGTAACGGTTTAAGGTTGTTGACGTCACCGCTTTTTGCCGCATCAATAATTTTCTGCCGCATCAGTTTGACAGGGGCGGGCAATTTCTCGATGTCATATTCAACCTTGGGCGGTGTATCTGTGCTTTTTACCGCTTTGCTTTTTTTGGCTTCCGGCAAAGGAATGGGATTGGCAGAATCATCGACTTTCGGAATATCTGTTTTTACTTTCACACTCTCGTCGGTCAAATCGGTCGAGGCGAGTTCAAGCGAATTTGCAACCGGCGAGTAAAATAAAATACCACCCAAGAACGCGCAAAAAACAAATTTCTTCAATGATGTAAGACCTTTTATTGAATCGTTTTATGATCGCTTAATTCACCCCTTATGACTTTGTCATGCATACGGGACAATAATTTCAGTACCTGTTTTTCACTACGCGCCTGAAGCAGATATTTGAGCGCGGTATCAAATGCAGCTTCTGCGAGAATTTCCGGTTCAATTCCGTTGGAAATACCGCCCACCCACGCTTCTGATTGAAACTCGTGGGCTACATGTTTTTGCTCTTCGGCAATAATGGCCGGAAGGTCAGTATTCGATTGGCTCATCGGTGAACTCGTTATATCTGTGCTGTTCAGGAGCTTAGATTACCATAAAATCTTTGTCTGTCAGTCTTAATAGTCAAAAAGGGTTAATTGCCATAACGGTTCAAAAGCTCGTGCGAAAGGGCTGTTCCTTCCTTGATATAGCGACGATCAGCAGCAACAGCAGCTTTTGTGCATGTGTGATAATTGTCGGAAAAAGCACGATAGGCATTGTTGAAAGCCGCATAAAGGCGTGCACGGCGTGTCGGTGTCGGGTCTTCGGCTTTGATAAGCTCTTCCATCTTGTCGCGCCACAGAGGCGTCTTTTCACCACATAAATTGCGCAAATAATGGAGCGAGCCAAGGATTTCGGCAAGCCGCAACATTTTGGCATCATATTGGGGAACCGGTTCGGCATGAGCCGGAATTATCGACAAAAGAAAAGTAAAAATAACAAGGTGTTTCAAATACTTGTTCATTTTTCCGGACTCTTTTTGTTAGCAGGATTGAAGTTAAATCCGATTGCGATGATCTTTATAGGGCTTTTTGCGGTTTTCGGGCAATGTCAAAACGTCACTTTATAGCGGAATTGGAAAATGCTTTGAAAAATGGCCTTTTATCCGGTTTCGTTTTATTGTCTCCGGCTTTTTTGCCCGATATTATAAATCGGATATGAAAAATCTATCGGATAGGCCTTGGTCTTTTGATTCGGCGGCATATTTTGTTGTTACCTCGACTGTCGCCTGACGCGAACCGTTATTTTTTACATGATGAAAGCTCCCCTTTCTTGTGTGAAGACTATTTTGGAACTGGTGAATAAAGAAGGATTGCCATGTGTGGTCGCTACGAGCTTGCAGCCTCGAAAAACGAGGTTGCCAATGCTTTTGATGCCTGGATAGAAGAAGATTTTCCCAAGCGCTACAATATTGCGCCAACCCAACCAATTCTGGTTGTCAAAGCGCCGGAAGCCTTTCGTGATCGTTTCTCGAACAAGCCTGAACATGATGCTGTTCTGGTGCGCTGGGGTTTTATTCCTTCCTGGACAAAAAATCCCGATCAATGGCCGCTGACATTCAATATACGCTCTGAAACAGTTGCGGTGAAAAAGTCTTTTACCAACGCATTGCGACATCATCGTGTGATTATTCCGGCAACCGGCTTTTATGAATGGAAGAAACAGCCCCATGGCAAGTCACAACCTTATCATGTGGCTTTCAATGATAACGCCATTATCGGTTTTGCAGGGCTTATGGAAACGTGGAGTGGTCGTGAAGGTTCGCAAATTGATACCGCGGCTATTTTGACAACCGAGGCAAAAGCACCTTTAGCGGAAATTCATCATCGTATGCCGGTTATCGTTCGCAAGAAGGATATAGAAAGATGGCTTGATTGCCGGAATTATCGACCCGCCGACATTATGGATATTCTAAAAAACACGCCTGCCGAAGAACTTCATGTCTTCCCTGTATCCGATAAAATCAATAATGCAAATTATCCCTATAGCGACGTAAAAGCCAGGATAAGCGTTGTCGACGAGAACAACGACACCGGTGACCGGCTTAATCATAAGGCTGAAAAACAGCAAAATGAAAAACCGGACGATCGAAAACAGGGGAAAACTTTAAAGAATAAAGACCAGCTTGATCTTTTCTAAATGCTTCACTGAGATATTTAACATTATAAGGGTAAATGCCTTGACCATTTTTTTGTGGCTTGCCAAGGATCTGGTATTACCTGACAGATGAAAGATTATAGATGACCAGTTTGCATTTCTACAACACGCTCACAAGAACGAAAGAGGAATTCCATCCGATCGACGCTGACAAGGTGCGCCTTTATGTCTGCGGGCCTACAGTTTATGACTATGCCCATATCGGCAATGCACGTCCGGTTGTAGTTTTTGACGTGTTATTTCGTTTGCTGCGCCATGTTTACGGAAAAGAACATGTCATCTATGCCCGTAACATTACCGATGTCGACGATAAGATCAATGCACGTGCCGCCCGTGATTATCCCGAACTTCCGTTAAACGAGGCCATCCGTATTCTTACAGAAAAAACCAATAACCAGTTTCAGGAGGATGTGGCGGCTCTTGGCTGTCTTCCTCCGACAACCCAGCCACGTGCAACCGATAATCTTGATAATATGCGTGCGATGATCGAACGTCTGATTGAACGTGGTCATGCCTATGTTGCGGAAGATCATGTGTTGTTTTCTGTATCCAGCATGGGAGATCATCCCCGTTATGGTGCTCTTGCACGCCGGTCGCTTGATGAAATGATAGCGGGAGCCCGTGTTGATGTTGCCGCCTATAAGCGTGACGAAATGGATTTTGTTTTGTGGAAACCGTCAAAAGAGGGGGAACCGGGTTGGCCTTCTCCTGCGGGTATCAAAACCAGAGGGCGTCCGGGGTGGCACATAGAATGTTCGGCTATGTCGATGGCAAAATTATTGGTTCCCTTTGGCGGCGGCCTCACATGTGATAATCCGCAGAACAATGTTTTTGATATTCACGGCGGCGGCATAGATCTGGTTTTTCCCCACCATGAAAACGAAATTGCACAAAGTTGCTCGGCCTTTGGAACAGAGCGCATGGCAAATCTGTGGATGCATAACGGCTTTCTACAGGTTGAAGGGCAAAAAATGTCCAAAAGTCTGGGCAATTTCATCACGATTCATGATGTGTTGGAAACCGCACTTAATGAAGTATCGCCACAAGTTGACGAAAAACTGCGCCACCAGTGGGTGGGCCTCAGTGCGCGCCTTTCCATGTTGCAAACCCATTATCGCGAACCTTTAAACTGGACAGCACAGCGCCTTGCCGAATCAAGCAGCGAACTTTATCGCTGGTATGAATTATTGCGCCAGCAAAACGTTCGTTCCGGGGATGGTGCACCGGCAAGCGACGAGCTTGTCGAAGCTTTGGGCGAAGATCTCAATTGCTGGAGCGCCATTACCTTTTTGCGTCAGTATTATAAATCGCAAAATGTTGCAGCTCTCAAATCCGGCATGGAGCTTTTGGGCTTGTTGAATGAAACATGGCTTAATGACAAAGATTGCCTGCTCTTTAACAGACAAAGCGAAATAGATAGCCAATTTGTCGAGAGCCAAATTGCCAAACGCTTGTCGTTTATAAAAGACAAAAATTGGGCAGAAGCCGACCGCATCAGAGACGAGCTTCTCAAGAAAGATATAGTGCTGAGGGACGAAAAAAATCCGCAGACAGGCGAACGCGTGACACATTGGGAAATGAAACATTAATCCCGCCAGAATTCGCCACTGGCAATGATAAAGAAGGTCTAACGTATGGATTACCTTTTTGGTTATGGCTATGTGGCGCTCAAGCTTTTCATAGGTCTTGCTGTATTTCTTCTGGTGCTGCGTACAAGCGGTAGGGGAAGTCTCAGTCAGATGACGCCGACGGATTTGATTAGCAATTTCGTGATGGGCGGTATTATCGGCGGTGTTATCTATAATCCGAAAATCACAGTTATCCAGTTATTGATTGTTTTGATTATCTGGCAATTACTGGTTATCGGATTGAATTATTTGCGTCGCCATTCGGTGTTTTTCCATAATCTTGTGGCTGGTGGTGATGTTGCACTTGTGCTCGACGGCAAATTCCAGATGGATGAAATCAAACGGCTCAACATTGATGTGAACGATTTTGCAACAATGCTCAGAATAAAAGGCTGTGCACTTCATGAAGTAGCCTTTGCCCGCCTTGAGTCCAATGGCAGTCTTTCGGTTATCCGCAAGGAAGAGGGAAAAAACGCGACACTTGTTGTAAAAAATGGAAGTATCGTTGATGGCAGCCTTGATGAAATCGGTAAAGATGAAGCCTGGCTTGAAGAGCAGTTGAAGAAGAAGAAAGTATCTCTTGATAATATTTACGCAGCCGAGTGGTATGAGGAAAAAAGCCGGAATGGCAGAACACGCACGGGACTTTTTGTTGTAAAAGGTACGACCAGATAATTTTATTGAACAATTAATAAAAAGCGGGATTATTTGACAAATGTTTATGAAAAAGCCTGTTTTAAATGATAATAAGGTCTTTCCGGCCAATATTTCAGGCTTTTTGGCGGCACTCGGCGCATATGCTATTTGGGGCATTTTTCCGCTTTATATGAAAGCTGTCGCCCATATTCCGGTCATGGAAGTCGTTGTTTATCGGGTGTTGTGGTCGCTACCTATTGCGCTTGGCATTATTATTGTCATCGGGCACACGCGTGCCCTTTGGGAAGCATTGAAGAAGCCGGGAATGGTGGCTATGGCTTTTCTGACGTCTGCCCTTATCACTGCCAATTGGAGCATTTACATTTGGGCAATCGGCAATAATCATGCCGTTGACGCTGCGCTGGGCTATTACATAAACCCTTTGGTAAATGTCATACTGGCGCTTATTTTCTTGAGGGAACACCTCAGTCGTTGGCAGTGGGTTGCTATTGCGCTTGCCTTTATTGCGGTTTCCATTTTGACAATAAACGCCGGTGGTCTACCATGGATTGCGATTTTGTTACCGCTCACTTTCGGCTTTTATGCTTTTTTCAGAAAATCTCTACCTATCGGACCGACAGAAGGTTTTGCACTCGAAACATTGATTATGACGCTCCCCGCATTGATCGGTTGCTTTTATTTTATTGCAACGGGAGAGGATTATTTTTTCCACGGTTCATGGAAGGATGTCGGGCTTCTCGTATTGGCCGGCCCCTTTACAGCAATTCCGTTTATCCTGTTTGCAGTCGGAGCCAAGACGTTGAATTTGACCACACTGGGCTTGATGCAATACATGACCCCGACATTTCTTTTTTTTATAGCCATTTTTGTTTTTCACGAACCGTTCTCGTCAGTGCAATTGGTTGCCTTTTCAATAATCTGGCTGGGACTGGCGATTTATACCGTATCCAGTCTGTCAGCGATCAAACATAAAAAGACAAAAGAAACGATTATCGAACTTAAAAAATAATCGGAAAAACAAGAGATCACCCCGAAACATATCGAAGCGACAGATTTCAGGAAGTTAAAGGTGGAATTCTCGTCATTGCGGGAAGAATATCGAAAGCTTTCAATGACTTACAATACGCTAAGACCCTGATTTTTTGAAAGAGCAGTGATAATTTTTTCGATGTTGTCAATAACAAGAGGCTTCAATCTATGGTCGGAATGGATGAAGCCTTGTCTTGCCATATGGTCGAGAAGAGCAATCATCGGGTTATAAAAGCCATCTATATTGGCAAAAGCGATCGGCTTCATATGTCGGCCAAGCTGCGCCCACGTCATGATCTCGACAATTTCTTCCAGTGTTCCAATGCCACCGGGTAGAGCAAGAAAAGCATCCGAGCGATCGAACATCAATTGTTTGCGCTGATGCATTGTTTCAGTGACAATGAACTCGTCAAAGAGGTCATCATTTTTATTGCGGGCTTCTTTTCTGATGAGAAAATCTGGAATGATTCCGACCACTTTTCCACCATTGCTTTTTACTGATTGTGCAATTGTGCCCATAATGCCGGTTGTGCCACCGCCATATACCAGTGTAATGCCCGCTTGAGCCATAAGTTTGCCAAGTTTGCTTGCGGCGTCGACATAATCGGGATTGTTGCCCGATGAAGAACCACAATAAACGCAGATAGAATTGATTTTTGTCATAAACAGTGTTTTGCCGTTTAAAAAAAATTCCGTCAAGTGGTTACGCACACCACAGGAAAAAGATCGTCCGGACGAGTTTGGTATTCCGTTTGGGTTACAAATGGAATAGGACAGAAAAAGATTGGTCAAGTGCTCGAAAAACAGGATTGTTGATGGCATTCTTTTTGTCGATAAAAAAAATTGCCGTAACTTTGACGCTCTCATTGATGGGGGCGTTTATGTTGTTTGTCGGCATTGCATCTGCGCAAGAAGAAAAAAACAATGTTCAATCAGACCAGCTTGAAAGTCCGAGTTTCGAGAGTTTCATGTTGAATGACGATAATTACGCAGTCATCCTTGGCAAAGCACCGGCAAATTCGGTGGTCGAACTTATAGACGGCGCACGAAAACTTGGCGAAACAAATGCGGATGAAAAAGGCACCTTCACGCTGACATTGCAAAAAAATCTGGGTAAAGGCCAATATCATTTTGTTTTGAGGGCAACAGACAAATCGGGAAAATCATTCACATCGGTTGAAACGGTCACAGTTATTGTTTCACATAAAGGTGCAGACGGATTGACGGCTTTTATGAACGACCCTGCCGGTTCTTCGCGATTTATTTCCAATACTCCCGCAATTATCGAACTCGGAAAAAATAACGATAAAAATTTCGATATAACAAGAATCACCTACAAAAATAGTATTTTGACAATTAGCGGGCACGCCGGAAAACAAATGCAGGTTATTGCAACGCTGGGGAATATGCGGCTAGGGAGTGGCAAAACCGACGAAGCCGGAAATTTTTCTATTCCCCGTTTTGTGACACTATTTGCCGGTGACCATGTTTTTCGTGTCGACCTCTTCAATGAGGGAGGTGAAATTGTCGGCTCACTCGTTACACCTTTTCGTATCGGCGAACGTTACCGGCCCGTTAATCAGGTCTACCGTCACGGAAAACCTGTGAGAACCATTATTGTTGAAAAAGGTGACAGTTTATCGTCTATTGCCGAAAAAGCATATGGTTCAAGCCGTTATAGCGAGGCTATATATTCGGCAAATTCCGATATTTTGAAAAATCGTGACTATATCACAACCGGTCAGGAATTGGTTTTGCCCGAAATAGCCGACGTGCAAAAAACCGATGCTTCAGGTAGCCAAACCGATTTGAAAGAAAAATGACAGAACCTAATAGAGCAAAAACTGTTTCGGCCGATTCAGGAAATACGTTTCGTACGATCCTCAATCTTTGGCCTTATATGTGGCCATCCGATCGGCCGGACTTGAAGCTGCGCGTTTTATGGGCAGTCCTATATCTCGTATTGTCAAAACTGGTTCTGATCTCGGTTCCGTATTTTTTCAAATATGCCACAAATGCTCTGAATGTTGATTATACGCCACCTTCCTGGCTTCCGGCTATCTTTGCAGCACCTTTCATGATGGTTCTTGCCTATAATGTGGCACGCATTTTACAGGCCGGACTAAACCAGTTACGCGACGCTTTGTTTGCAACAGTCGGCCAACATGCTGTCAGGAGACTTGCCTATCAGACTTTCGTTCACATGCATGAATTGTCTTTAAGATTTCATCTTGAAAGGCGAACCGGCGGGCTATCACGAGTGATAGAACGCGGCACCAAAGGCATCGAGGCAATTGTCCGCTTTTCCATATTGAATACAGCACCGACCGTACTTGAATTCGCGCTTACCGCGCTGGTGGTCTATATCAGTTATGGCTGGCATTATATGAGCGTCGTTGCTGTAACTGTGGGGCTTTATACGTGGTTTACAATCAAGGCTAGCAATTGGCGCATTTCAATTCGCCGTGAGATGAACGAATCCGATACCGAAGCAAATACAAGGGCAATCGACTCGCTTTTGAATTACGAGACGGTGAAATATTTCGGCAATGAAGACCTTGAGGCAAAACGTTTTGATAGCTCCATGGCCGGTTATGAAAAGGCTGCTATCAAAACGTGGATTTCACTGGGGTGGCTCAATTTCGGTCAGGCCGTCATATTCGGTGCAGGTATGGCGGTGATGATGCTGATGTCGGCATATGAAGTGATGCATGGCACACACACGCTCGGCGATTTTGTTTTCATCAATGCGCTGCTCATGCAACTTTCGATACCGCTTAATTTCATCGGTTCGATTTATCGGGAAGTTCGCCAAGGTTTGACAGATATTGAAGCCATGTTCGATCTTCTGGATGTCAAACAGGAAGTTACCGACGCTCCCGATGCCAAACCGCTTATTGTTAAAGAAGGCGAAATCCGCTTCAACCATGTCGAATTTTCTTATGATACAAACCGGCAAATTCTTAAAGATATAGATTTTTCTGTACCGGCGGGAAAAACTGTTGCCATAGTCGGGCCTTCGGGGGCAGGAAAATCGACGATTTCAAGGTTGTTATTTCGTTTTTACGACGTTCAAAAAGGCTCGATTACGATTGACGGACAGGATATACGTTCTGTAACACAAAAAAGCTTGCGGCAAGCGATTGGCATGGTGCCACAAGACACAGTGCTTTTTAATGATACGATCGCCTATAATATCCGTTACGGCCGTCCGGATGCTTCCGACGAGGAAGTGAAGAAGGCGGCCAACATGGCGCAAATCGGCGATTTTATCGAGCAATTGCCGGATGGTTACCAGTCAATGGTCGGCGAACGCGGGCTGAAGCTTTCAGGTGGTGAAAAACAGCGTGTTGCGATTGCCCGTACAATTTTGAAAGCTCCACCTATCCTCATTCTTGATGAGGCAACCTCGGCTCTCGATACAGCTACGGAACTCGAAATCCAGCACGCGCTTGATGTTGTAAGTCGTGGGCGTACAACTTTGGTGGTGGCTCACAGACTTTCGACAATTATCGGAGCCGACGAAATTCTGGTGATAAAAGGCGGGCGGATTATTGAACGCGGCAAACATGAAGAATTGCTCGCCAAAGATGGCCTTTATGCTTCAATGTGGCACAAACAGCTTGAAGCTTCCAAGGCAGAAGAGCAATTGCGCAAAATTCGCGAGGAAGATGAGTTGGGCATTATCTCCCATCATTGACAACTATCTTGCAGATGAAGATGAAACAAACTATCGCTTTTTTCACGTTGATTGGATAAACAGGAACCGGCTTCGTGTCGAACGGGCAGGTGCGGTGTAAGATAAATGGGGAATACACGTATGAGCATTGTAAGATCGGTTCGTAACGGTTTTGCACCCATCCATAAGGAAGGGTACCCGTTTATCGTCGGTTTTTTCATTTTGTCGCTCGTTCTGGGGTGGATATGGGATCCACTTTTCTGGTTCGGGCTGGTTCTAACGATATGGTGTATCTATTTTTTCCGTGATCCGGAGCGTGTTACGCCGATTGATATGAACCTTGTTATGAGTCCTGCTGACGGTCGCATTTCATTTGTCGGTTTGTTTGTTCCGCCTAGGGAACTTGGTTTAGGCAACAATGAAATGATGCGCGTTTCGGTGTTTATGGATATATTTTCATGTCATATCAATCGCATACCGATGGATGGTGTGGTAAAATCCATTGTTTACCGGCCGGGAAAATTCGGCAATGCAGAGCTGGACAAGGCAAGCGACCATAACGAGAGAAACAGTCTCGTCATTGAAACAGCTCATGGTGAAATCGGTGTCGTACAAGTGGCTGGTCTTGTTGCCCGCCGCATAGTATGCTGGTCGAAAGAAAATGAACCTGTGGTCGCAGGCAAACGGTTCGGCCTTATCCGCTTCGGTTCAAGACTTGATGTTTATCTGCCTGCTCATGTAAAATTGCGGGTGGCGATCGGCCAGAAGGCTATCGCCGGTGAAACTGTTTTCGCTTCGTTTGATAAGAGCGCGACCATAACAGACTTTAGACTGGATTAGATTTTAATGGAGAGTTCTTCGCCTTTTTCTTCGTTCGATCCGGAGGGACACAAAAATGATGATGCGAAGCCGCGTCGGTCAATTTCGATACGCTTTGTCCTTCCCAATGTCATTACCATTCTGGCAATATGTGCGGGCGTGAGCAGTATCAGGCTCGCTTTTGAACACCGTTTTGAAACGGCTATTTTAATGGTTTTGCTTGCCGCTGTCCTCGATGGTGTCGACGGGCGGTTGGCGCGCCTCATGGGCGGTGGTTCTTCATTCGGTGCACAAATGGATTCCTTGGCCGATGTTGTGAACTTCGGTGTTGCTCCGGCCTTGATTGTCTATTCTTTTCTTCTCAATCAGGCTCATCAGGTTGGCTGGATAGCCGCACTTGTTTACTGTATTGCCTGTTGTTTGCGGCTTGCCCGTTTCAACGTGATGATTGATAACAAACACATTCCACGCTGGCAGCGGGAATATTTTGTCGGTGTTCCGGCACCGGCGGGTGCGTTGTTGGTATTACTGCCAATTTATCTCGGATGTCTTGGCCTCGAACCGGGTGCGGGCTGGGCTTTGGTTTTCAGCCTTTATACAGTTGTTATCGCTTTTCTGCTTATCAGCCGTCTACCGGTCTGGAACGGGAAAACAGTCGGTCAGCAATTGCGTCGCGACGTGGTCATACCCGGTATGCTGGTTGTTGTGATCTATGTCGGTTTTCTTGCCACTTACACGTGGCAGGTGCTTCTTGTTACAGCAATCGGTTACATGGTGTTTTTGCCATTCAGCTTGATGGCCTATCAAAAACGTTCGGTTCGTGAAGCGCAAAAAATAAAAGACGGCGTTGCAGCAGCCGATGAAAAAGAATCGGAAGACAAAGATTAAATCTCCGATTGGAACTCCGGTCTTTGTTCGTTTTATATGCTTACGACGAATTCCCGCATCTTGCTGTTCCGATTGAATTGGCGTTTCTATAGAACAGGCTGACAGAGCCGAAATCCGGAAAAACAGGCTTTCAGGCTTGAAAAGCTTTATTGGCGTTTTTAGACATTTTTCGGAACTTGCGCGGAATCTTCCGGCTGTTAAAATTCATATGACCGGATTGTTAGAGGCCGGAATTTTGGCGATTGTCACAAAATGTTCTGGCGATGGAGCGCGGCTTCAACTGCCGCAATTGTAAGAGTTATAAAAGGCAGGGGGTATAAAGCTACCCCCCATTTTTTCGTAAGGTTATTTCTGCCGGCGAAAAATGCATTGCGTAATCTGCGCCATTCATGAACGCAGATGGAGTTTTTAGAAGATAACCATGCAGGAAAAACAGTTCGGACTTTTCCTGCCGTTTATCAGGTTTTTCCTAATCAGGAACGTGATAGGTTAGAAAACGATTTTTACGGGCATCGAAAAACTGTCCCGTCTCTTCAAGATCGGGGGAAGCCAGTTGAACAATTTTGGCTGCAATTTCTTCGGCTGAAGGCAATGTGTTCGGGTCTTCGCCTGGCATAGCCTGTGCACGCATGGCCGTACGTGTGGCTCCCGGACTTGCAATATTCACCTTTACGGATGTGTTTTTCAATTCATCGGCCCAACAGCGCCCTAATACCTCGAAGGCAGCCTTGGAAGCGGCATAAGCCCCCCAAAAAGCCCGTGGTTTATGAACGACACCGGACGAAAATAGAATTGCGCGGGCGCAATCCGACTTTCTCAACAGCGGCTCTACGGCGCGGATCAAGCGCCATTGGCTGATAACATTGATTTCAAATACGTCTTCAAATGTTTTGGCTTCGACATGCGCAACCGGTGAAATAGATCCCAAAACACCGGCATTGGCAACCAGCACATCAAGTTTATGCCAACGTTCGTTAATCTCGTTTCCCAACCGGTCGATCGCTGCCATATCATGAAGATCAAGAGGTACCAATGTTGCAGAAGAACCAGCCTTCCTGATTTGGTCATCAAGTTCTTCCAAGCCACCAACAGTTCGCGCAACAGCAATGATATGGGCACCGCGTTTTGCAAGTTCCAAAGCGAGATGGTAACCGATACCCCGTGAAGCACCGGTTACAAGAGCAACACGCCCCTCAAGGTCGAATGATTGATTTTTTTCCATTATTATCCACAATTCAAAACAGAAAGCTTATGAACATTATCGGCATTTTCCTGATCGACAAGGCGGGTCGGGTAATCGCCGGTAAAATAATGGTCGGTAAATTGCGGATCGGCATTGTTTCTGACTTCACCGCCGACCGCCATATAAAGCCCGTCAAGCGACAAAAATTGTAATGAATCGGCGCCGATAAATTCACACATGGATTTAAGATCGGGATATTGGTTGGCGAGGAGTTTTGCAGCTTCCGGCGTATCAATACCGTAAAAATCAGGATAAAAGATCATCGGGCTTGCGACGCGTATGTGCACTTCTTTAGCTCCCGCCTCGCGCAGCATTTGCACAATTTTAATGGATGTCGTGCCGCGTACGATTGAATCATCAATCAGCACAACGCGTTTTCCTTCAATAACAGGGCGGTTGGCCGAGTGTTTGAGTTTGACACCGAAAGCGCGGATTTGTTGTGTGGGTTCAATAAAAGTCCGGCCGACATAGTGGTTACGAATAATACCAAGCTCGAAAGGAATGCCGCTTTGTTGCGCATAACCGATTGCAGCCGGTGTGCCGCCATCGGGAACCGGAACAACCACATCACCCTCACACGGGGCTTCTTTTGCAAGATAAATGCCCATATTCTTGCGGGCATTATAAACGCTGCGTCCACCAATAATTGAATCCGGACGGGCAAAATAGACATATTCAAACAGGCAAAGTTTTTCCGGTTTACGATCTTTCGGTTTGATTGTGTTAATTGTGATTTCGCCATTTTTTTGCAACTGGCAAATAATCACTTCGCCATTCTCGACATCACGAATATATTTTGCCCCGATAATATCGAGAGCACAGGTTTCCGAACAGAAAATCGGCTTGCCATCGAGTTCACCCATAACAAGCGGTCGAATGCCAACGGGATCACGGGCGGCAATGAGCTTCGAGCGGGTCAAGGCGATCATGGCAAAACCACCCTCGATCTGGCGTATAGCGTCGACGAAACGTTCGGATGATTTTGCGTGACGCGAGCGGGCGATGAGGTGAAGGACTACTTCCGAATCGGATGTCGACTGGCAGATAGCTCCCGATGCAATGAGTTGACGGCGGATTGTGAGCCCATTGGTAAGGTTGCCATTATGGGCAATGGCAATGCCGCCCACCTCAAGTTCGGCAAAGAGCGGCTGGACGTTGCGCAATGCTGTTTCACCTGTCGTTGAATAGCGTGTATGGCCGATTGCGCGGTCTCCGGGAAGGTTCGCCAATGTTTTCGGGTTGGTGTAATGGTCCCCGACAAGTCCCATATGTTTTTCCTGATGAAATACGGTTCCATCATAAGAAACGATACCCGCAGCTTCCTGACCACGATGTTGCAAGGCGTGGAGGCCCAGAGCTGTTAATGTCGCCGCATCATTATGTCCGAGAATTCCGAAAACGCCGCATTCTTCATGCAAACTATCGTCATCGAAAGAAAAATCGGGTTCACAAAAGACCTCTTTTGCCATTTTCACCATCCCGTAGAGAATTAAATAATATTAGCTATTAAAACATGTAATATAGGCAAAAATGGGTGGCATATATGCCACCCATTTTAATTCAATCACCCGGTTGTGCCGGATTTTCTCCGACGCTATTGTCGGTATTTGACGGTTCATCTTTTTTCAACACAGTCGAAGCCTTGTCGAAAATCCAGTCCGGATCCTTCGGTAATAAATCCCAAATCTGGTTACTCAAAGAATCAAGCATGGGCTTGGTTTTAGCATCTTTCAGCCAAGGTGCCTGATCTTCCGGTTTGATAAGCTGATTGATGAGCAACATGGCGATGACCATAATGAAAAGCCCGCGAACAACGCCGAAAATAAATCCTACGGTGCGATCCAGTGCACCGATTCGGCTATCTATAATAATATCCGCAATTTTCATTGTAATGATGGAAACAATGAGAAAAACAACGACAAAAATGATTGCCAGACTCGCAATAAGCGCGATTGTTTTGTTGGAAAGGTAAGATTCCACAAAGGGCAGGAGGTTTTTATAAAGAAGCACCGCCGCAACGGCAGCAATGACCCATGATGCCAAAGATAAAACTTCACGCGAAAAGCCGCGTACCATGGCCAGAAAGGCTGAAAACAGGATTACTGCAATAACCAGGCCATCAAGGGCTGTCATGAACATCAGGCTTGTCCTTAAGTTCGCATCGATTGGCAAAATATAATGACAGTGTCGTCAATTACGTCTTCAATGCCAGTTTGGAGAACCAATATCAATATTTCCCTTTATTTAAAAGTGGTAAGCCCGCTTTTTGTCCACAAAGTCAATTCTGTGTCGGGGGCGAGGCACGCCTTTTTCCGGAAGCAATTGCTGCAACAAGTTCGGGCAAGTCGCCAAAGCTTCTCTGCCTGAAAGAGGGCGATTTGATGGTCTCGCTCGTACCCGATGGCAAAATTGCGCCTTTAAATCCGAGTTTTTCAGCTTCCTTCAATCTTTGTCCGGAATGGGAAACGGCACGCACCGCTCCCGACAAACTGACTTCGCCAAAAAAGACATAGTTTTGAGGCAGCGTTATTCCGGCAAGAGAAGAAACAAGAGCTGCCGCAACTGCAAGATCGGCGGCGGGTTCGGAAATGCGGTATCCGCCAGCAACATTGAGATAAACATCATGTTGCCCGAAACGGACACCGCAATGGGCTTCAAGAACCGCAAGAATCATGGAAAGCCGGTTGCTGTCCCATCCAACAACTGCGCGTCTTGGCGTACCAAGGGAAGTTGGCGCAACCAAAGCCTGTATTTCGACAAGGATCGGCCTTGTCCCCTCCATGCCCGCAAAAACCGCCGCACCGGGCGCATTGCTGTTGCGTTCTCCAAGAAATAGTTCGGATGGATTATTGACTTCCCGCAAGCCATGATCCGACATTTCAAAAACACCGATTTCATCAGTCGGGCCAAAGCGGTTTTTCACGGTTCTTAAAATTCTGTACTGGTGTCCGCCTTCACCCTCGAAATAAAGCACCGCGTCAACCATATGTTCGACAACGCGAGGGCCCGCAATTTGCCCGTCTTTTGTGACATGACCAACAAGGACAACTGCTGCCCCCGTTTTTTTGGCAAAGCGTATCATCGCCTGCGCACCGGTTCTCACCTGCGTTACTGTTCCCGGAGAAGAATCGACCGCCTCGGACCAAAGCGTCTGTATAGAATCGATGATGACGAGATCAGGCTTTTTGGCATTTGTGAGCGTTGCAAGAATATCTTCGACATTGGTTTCGGCAGCAAGCTCCACAGTTGTGTTGGCAGCACCCAAACGTTGTGCACGCAAGCGGATCTGCGCCACCGCTTCTTCACCGGAAACATAGATAACATGACAGCCTTGACGGGCAAGCGCTGCTGCGGCTTGCGTTAGAAGTGTCGATTTTCCAATTCCCGGATCACCGCCTACAAGAAGTGCCGAGCCTCTCACAAAACCGCCACCTGTCACACGATCAAGTTCGGCGATTCCCGATTTTATCCGCGGTGCGTCTTCAATAGAGCCGGAAAGCGAAGTGAGGGCAACGACGCGCCCTTTACGGCTGCTTTTGGCAGGCCCGCCGCCAATACCGCCGCTCGTTCCTTCTTCGACAATGGTGTTCCATTCGCCACATGCATCGCATTTTCCCGCCCACCGGGAATAGACCGTGCCGCAATTTTGACAGACAAACTGGGTGCGTGTTTTTGCCATAGAGATCAGCCGAATTGCTCTGGTAGCTTGTCACTTTCAGCAAGATCGGAAAAGCGCGTATATTCGGACTGAAATGCCAATCTTACAGTTCCTGTCGGACCATGACGCTGTTTCGCCACAATCACTTCGGCCTTGCCAAAGACTTCATCCATCTCGGCTTGCCATTTCAAATGTTCTTCACTGCCAAGCTTCGGCTCTTTGTTTCTGATATAATATTCGTCACGATAAACAAACAGCACGACATCGGCATCCTGTTCGATAGATCCCGATTCACGAAGATCGGAAAGTTGCGGGTGTTTGTCATCACGCGCTTCAACCTGACGGGAAAGCTGCGACAATGCAATGATCGGGATATTGAGTTCTTTGGCAAGAGCCTTCAAACCGGTCGTGATTTCGGTAATTTCCTGCACGCGGTTTTCCGACGCGCGTTTCGAGACGCCGGTCATCAATTGCACATAGTCAATGACCAGAACATCAAGCCCATGCTGGCGTTTAAGCCGCCGCGCGCGGGCTGAAAGTTGTGCAATGGAAATGCCACCTGTCTGGTCGATATAAAGTGGCGCTTTCTGCAATCTTGTCATCGAATGAAGCAGTTTTGCGAATTGATCTTCGGTAATATCGCCACGGCGGATTTTGGAAGAAGAGACTTCCGCCTGTTCGGAAATAATACGCGTTGCCAATTGTTCCGATGACATTTCGAGCGAGAAAAAACCGACGATTCCGCCTTCATTTTCTTCTTCCGGAAGTTTGTTTTCTTTCGCTTTGATAAAGGCATTGGCAATGTTGAAGGCGATATTGGTGGCAAGTGACGTTTTACCCATGCCCGGACGACCGGCAAGGATGATAAGGTCGGAACGTTGCAAACCACCCATTTGCTCGTCGAGCTTTTTGAGCTGTGTGGGAATACCAGACAGTCGGGAAGTGCGCTTTTTTGCAGCTCCCGCCATATCGATCGCTTTTTTTACAGCATCATCGAAACTTTCAAAGCCGCCGCCATATTTACCGGTTTCGGCCAGTGTGAACAGTTTTTGCTCGACATTTTCGATTTGTTTTGAAGGAGTAAGGTCAATCGGCGCATCATATGCGGTATTGACGATCTCATTTCCCAGATCAATCAAAGAGCGACGTGTATAAAGGTCATAAATGGCGCGGCCATAATCTTCTGCATTGATGATGGTGACGGCTTCTGTTGCCATGCGGACAACGTAACTAAAGACCGTCATGTCGCCGATTTTTTCATTAGCCGGAATAAACGGTTTGATTGTAACGGGATCGGCATGCTTGCCGTTTTTAATAAATTCGCTCAAAACGGCAAAAATCGTTTGATGTAATGGCTCGAAAAAATGTTCAGGCTTTAAAAAATCGGACACACGGTCAAGTGCATCATTATTGATGAGAATTGCCCCAAGAAGAGCCTGTTCAGCTTCGATATTATGCGGAATCTGCCTGAACGGGAGTGTCTCATCACCATTGGTTTGCCCGATATTGAGAACTTTTGCTTCTGACATGAGTCTATTGCTGCTCGCCTGAATTTTGTTTAATTGGAAACCCCTGTTACTGTACACCATTGTGGGTAGGGACTGCCACTTTTTTTTCTCCATTAACAAGGTTTTACCCGATTGCCAGATTTTTCAATCTATTACCAGCCGGAAAAAGAAATGGCAAATGAACCGGATTTCCGTGCGTTTTAAATATTAAAATCCCGTTTTAAATATTAAAATCCCGTCTGCCGGAAATGGATTCACATTCCGGAAGAGAAAATACAAATTTTGTATTTTTTAAAAATGCCACACATCCGGCCATATATGGCATTTTTCTTCAAAAAGAAATTGTTTCGGCAACCGGAATGACAATTACTTTGAATGTTGAAATATCCGCATTTCCACGAACTTGTCGTTTTAGTGATTCACGGAATTTCATTTCAAGAGACCGGATTTTTACAGGGCATTTTCAGCGAAACCGGCGCTTTAATATTGTCCTGTTTTTCTATTGCCTCAGTTGCTTTTTTTGTTTTTTGCCACTTTCAAATTCGGATCGGCGTCAATTTTTTCAAGACGCGCTTCTTCCTCGGTAATATAATCGCGCGTTAAAGGAACTGCATCCTGCTTGTGGGCTAGCTGGATCTGGAAAACCATCATACCTTGCCAGCGGAAAGCACTTTCCGATGCTGCAAGATAGAATTCCCACATGCGACAGAAACGTTCGTCGTATAATGCTTTGGCTTCATCCCAATGAGCAAGGAAAGCTTCCCTCCAAGCTTTCAATGTTTCGGCATAATGCAGACGCAATATTTCTATGTCGGTAATGATAAGTCCGCTTTTTTCAATAACCGGAATGACTTCCGACAATGAGGGAATATAACCACCGGGGAAAATATATTTGGCAATCCATGGATTGGTAGCACCCGGTTCGCCTGAACGGCCGATTGAATGGAGAACAAAGCGCCCGTCGGGTTTCATCAATCTTTTGACATGGTCGAAATATTCTTTGTAATGGCCGATGCCGACATGCTCGAACATTCCCACTGAAACAATTTTGTCAAAGCTGTCATCAAGCTTGCGATAGTCAAGAAGCAAAAATTTGGCTTTATCCGAAAGTCCCATATCTTTGGCACGCTGGTTGGCAATGCCATGCTGTTCATGAGAAAGCGTAACACCTGTAACATTTGCACCGAGAACACGTGCAAAATAGAGACCAAGTCCACCCCATCCGCAGCCTATATCAAGAAGTTTTTCATCCTGTTTGACTTGCAACTTGGCTGCCAGATGGCGCTTCTTGGCTAATTGCGCCTCGGCAAGGCTGACATGCGGATTTTCAAAATAACCACATGAATACTGGCGATCGGGATCAAGAAACAATTCATAGAGTTTGCCTGATAAATCGTAATGATGCTCAACGTTTTTTGCCGAGCGGCGCAATGTGTTCATCTGCGCGAATCGTTTTGTAGCAGTGCGAATGAACGAAAATGCTTTCATCCATAGTTGATTTTCAGCAATTGGGCCTGTGCTTTCAAAAATTGTTTCGAGCAGCGTGTAAATATCGCCTTTAACAAATATAAACCCGCCTTCCATATAGGCTTCGCCCAGTTTCAAAGCAGGGTCGAGGGCAACTTCACGTTCCCATTTTGCCGATGTAAAGCGTATTTGAATTGGCTTGCCCGTCTGGTCGCCGAACTGGTGTGTGACCCCACGTGAATCGGTAATTGTCAAATTACCTTTAGTAATAATGTGGCTGGCAGCCGTCTTCAATAAAGCAAACATCTATCGAGTCCCATCTTCCATTTAATAAATTGGCCGCTTTTATGCATAAACAAGCGTTTAAATTGCTATTAAAAATCTATTTCAAGCGATGCGCTGTTTATAATGCTGATTTTAAAAAAAACACCCGACCATCGGGTCGGGTGTGTTCATTTTTTTTTGACATGTCAAGAAACAACTGTACCAAAACACTAGGACGGTGTGTCGCACTCAAGACAATGTTATCGTAAATGGCAACTCAAAGCTTATTCGGCTTTGGTTTCTTCCGTCTTTTCTTCGGCCTTCTTTTCGGCTTCGTGTTCGGCACCTTCCTCGTCGAAAATTTCTTCCGAGAGCGGTTGTTCCTCGATGCCGTAGATAGCTTCAATCGAAGTCAGATCTTCACCGGCAGCCTGACGTTCGGCTTCTTCAGCAGAACGGGCAATATTGATGGTGACATTGACCTGGACTTCAGGGTGAAGATTGACAGCGACATTATGCAGGCCGATTGTTTTGATCGGGTGATTAAGTTCTACCTGCGTGCGAATAATTGTGAAGCCTTCAGCCGTAATAATATCGGCAATGTCGCGGGTCGAAACAGAACCGTAGAGTTGTCCGGTTTCACCGGCAGAGCGAATGACGACAAATGTCTTGCCATCGAGTTTGTCGGCAACTTGCTGGGCCTCGCTCTTGCGTTCGAGATTGCGGGCTTCCAATTGGGCTCTTTCGTTCTCGAATTTCTTTTTGTTTGCTTCATTGGCGCGCAAGGCTTTTCCTTGGGGAAAAAGAAAATTGCGTGCAAAGCCGTCTTTCACAGAGACGGTATCACCCATTTGGCCGAGGCGGGCAATGCGTTCGAGAAGTATAACATCCATTTTAAATTCCTTTCAGCTGCATTTATTGTTTGATTTTGCCGTGTTGACGGCTGTCTTGAATGGTTGTCCATATCCCCATCAAAAGAAGAATGAGGGATACCGGAACAGTGAATATGAACGTGAAAAGCGAAACATAGACGAATCCCAATATAAAAATCCGCCCATTAATGCCGCGCGTCAGATTATGTAGATAGGCAAGTCCGGTCATTGAAATTGCCAATGTAAAAGTCGTGTTGAAGACCGACGCGCATAGATTAAGAAATGTCCCCAGTTGGAAAAATGTGGCTCCGAAGGCGACAATAAAAATGATAAGTGCGGGCAATGGCAGACGGAATTTTTTCGGCCAGTCATCGCGCGGGCGGGCGAGTCGTTTCATGCGTTGCGCACCGACAAGCGCAAAATACAGATTTCCGGTGAGAAAGAGTACGCCGTAAGTGGACAGACTACTCGATAATAACGGAACGATATTGGTTACCAGAAAGTCGTGGAAGGTGACGATGTCGGCTTCGCTTGCCGAATTGGTCTCACGCAAGGAGTTTGCGATAAAACTGGCAATTTCACCGGCAATGATCGGCGTGGTCGGGTTGTTGTAGAGTATTGTGCCGATGAAAACACAAATAATCGAGATAAAGCCGGTCAACAAAAAGATGACAGAAGAAAGCGGATACCACTTGATGGCATGGCCATCCTCGTCCATTTCGGCAAGCCCTAACAGCCAGGATGCATAGACGGCGGGAAGGAAAAACAGCAATGTAAAGCCAAGCCCGATATAGAAATTTTGTGCAAATATCAGAACGACTGTTGCTGTAACAAGAGAAATGACGCTGGCAGCCGTGCCCCAACCAAAGGCCACTATGAAAATCGGTAGCGACATAAAGCAGCCGAGTAACAATGCAAGTGGCGGAAAGACCAGAAAAAAGCTCATAATAGCTGTTGCAAGGACGGCAGCAAACAGCCCGCCCAAAATACCCGCCGGAAATGTATAGGATTTTTTTTGCAACATTGATTCGCTGTCCTGCCTTTGCAGTTAGGGGCCAAGATGATTGCTCCAACTCCGGTTTTATTTAAACCTGCACCGAAAGCAGGGGAAGCAGCCGGTCAAGCCGGCTGCCAGAATTGCTTACTTGACGACATAAGGCAGAAGGCCGAGGAAACGGGCGCGCTTGATAGCTTTAGCCAATTCGCGCTGCTTCTTCTGGCTCACTGCGGTAATGCGTGAAGGAACGATCTTGCCGCGCTCGGAAATATAGCGCTGAAGAAGTTTCACATCCTTATAGTCGATTTTCGGTGCGTTCGGACCTGAAAACGGACAGGTTTTGCGACGACGATGGAAAGGACGACGGGTCGGGATCTGACTAATATCAACCATTATTCATCTCCTTCATTGTTATCATCATCACGTGAACGACGCGAGCGGCGCGGACGGTCATCATCCTTGCCATAACGTTCATCACGATCGCGACGGGAAAGCATCGCGGATTGGCCTTCCTCAAGCTCGTGAACGCGAACGGTCATGTAACGGAGAATGTCTTCATTGATGCGCATCTGCCGTTCGACTTCTGCAATGGCAGCAGCCGGAGCATCAATATTCATCAAAGTGTAATAGGCTTTGCGATTCTTGCGAATGCGATAGGTCAGCGTACGCAAACCCCAATTTTCAATACGCCCGACTTTGCCGCCATTGGCTTCAATGACACCCTTGTAGAGTTCTACAAGCTGGTCAACCTGTTGCGGTGCAATATCCTGTCGGGCAAGGAACACATGTTCATAAAGAGCCATTGTTTTGCCTTTCTTCTGTTAATCTTTGTCGACTTCCGGCGCAGAGCCTCTGCGACTTGTCTTTCCGGCTAAAGCCGAAGAAGAAAGGACGCGTGTTTCGAGACATTCGAGAGCGGAGACACGGGAGGCTTGAAACATTAACGTTTCCTGTCGCTTGTTAGGCGACCCTCCGTTCAACCCCCGGCCAAATGCCGACAATGAACGCGCGGTCTTTACAGTGTATTTGGAAAAATAGCAAGCAGGAAGACAACAAAAACCGTTTTCGGGTTGGAAGAATGATATTGTCGATATATGAGTGATTGAAATTTAAACAGCCAATTTTCGGAGTTCAGGCAAAATGGCTTTTCTGGAAAATATCGATATTCTCATTTTCAATTTTTTCGCCGCAACCCCGCAGACCCCGACACTCATTGCTTATTTGGGCATTGTTTGTGCGAAATTCCTTATCTATTTCATTCCATTCCACCTGATTATATTATGGTTTCTTGGCGGGCGAGGGGAAAGGCAAGCAGCTCTTTCTATCGTGATTTCAGTGGCTGTAGCGCTTCTCCTCAGTTTTATTATCGGACAACTTTGCTATCGACCGCGTCCCTTTGTGGCAGGAATCGTCAAAGCTCTTATCGAACACAAGGAAAATGCTTCCTTTCCGAGTAATCATGCCTTGATTTTCACAATCTATGTTTTTTCATTATATTGGTATCGTTATAAACAGGTGGCGAGAATTGGTCTTGTCCTCGGTTTGCTGACTTGTTGGGGGCGTGTCTTTACAGGCGTCCATTATCCTTCCGATATTTTCGGCGGTATTGTTCTGGGGCTTGTAATTTCTGTGATAGTAGCGCGATTTCTTATGCCGTTTGTTCCCAAATTTATTTATGAATTGCCATATTCACCAAAAGGAAGAGGAACAGATTTACAGGCCTGATCCGTTAAGTCCGGCTTGACTTTTAGCGCTTTTATAGGCCAAGACCTGATAATCTTTGTTTTTAAGCCAGGGAGTACACTCTAATGGTTTGTGCATTTACCTTTCCCGGTCAGGGAAGTCAGACAGTTGGTATGGGCAAAGCACTGTCGGAACAATTTTCCGAAGCGCGTGCAGTATTTGAAGAAGTCGACGATGCTTTGGGTGAAAAACTTTCCTCGGTTATGTTTGAAGGGCCGGAAGATGTTTTGACATTGACCGCTAATGCACAACCGGCTTTGATGGCAGTTTCCATGGCTGTCATCAGAGTGCTCGAAAAAAACGGACTTGATCTCAAGAACAAGGTTTCATTCGTAGCAGGGCATTCTCTTGGCGAATATTCGGCATTATGTGCTGCTGGAACGTTCAGCCTTGCCGATACTGCGCGCCTTTTGAGAATTCGTGGAAATGCCATGCAGGAAGCGGTTGCAGTAGGCGAGGGAGCCATGGCAGCAATTATCGGCCTTGAAGAAAACGTTGTTGCAGAGATTTGCAGTTCGGTTCTGGGGGAAGGCGTTTGCGAAATTGCCAATGATAATGGCGGCGGGCAACTTGTTATTTCAGGCGCGACAAAAGCTGTTAACGAAGCAGTCAAACTTGCAACAGAAAAGGGTGCAAAGCGGGCAATTCTGCTTTCTGTTTCGGCACCGTTCCATTCCAGTTTGATGCAGCCTGCTGCTGAAGCCATGCATGATGCTCTTCTCGACGTGAATAAACTTGCACCAAGTGTGCCGGTTATTCCCAATGTTTCTGTCGAGCCGGAAACAAATCCGGAAAAAATCATAGAATTGCTCGTTCGTCAGGTCACAGGCCGCGTGAGATGGCGCGAAACAGTGGAATGGTTGGCAGCTCATCAGGTCGATACACTTTTTGAAGTCGGTAGCGGCAAAGTTTTAACCGGACTTGCAAGACGAATCGACCGGAATTTGCACGGCTTGACCGTAGGGACAGCCGAAGAGATTGACAATGCGCTGAAAGCGCTTGGTGTATGATTAAGGAATTTGGCGATGTTTGAATTTAAAGGGCGTAAGGCACTTGTAACCGGAGCGAGCGGTGGTATCGGCGAAGCGATTGCACGTCGGTTGCATGAACGGGGCGCTATTGTCGGACTTCATGGCACACGCGAGGAAAAGCTGAAAGCTCTTGCCGAAGAGCTGGGTGATAATTGTTTCGTTTTTCCTGCCAATCTTTCCGATCGTGAAGAAATTGCAAAATTGGCAGAAAAAGCCGAAAATGAAATGGATGGCATTGATATTCTGGTCAATAATGCCGGCATAACACGTGACGGCCTTTTCGTGCGTATGAGCGACCGTGACTGGGATGATGTGTTGGCTGTCAACCTGACAGCGGTATTTCTTTTGACACGCGCATTGACCCACCCGATGATGCGCCGCCGCTACGGGCGCATTATCAATATTTCGTCTATTGTCGGTGTTACCGGTAATCCCGGTCAAACCAATTATTGTGCAACCAAAGCCGGAGTCATCGGTTTCTCGAAATCTCTCGCTCAGGAAATTGCAAGCCGCAATGTGACAGTCAATTGTATTGCTCCGGGGTTTATTGAGTCGGCAATGACCGACAAACTTAACGACAAGCAAAAGGAAACAATTATTTCGGCTATTCCTATGAAGAAAATAGGAACAAGCGACGATGTGGCGGCTGCCGCGATCTATCTTGCAAGTGACGAGGCTTCCTTTGTCACCGGCCAGACATTGCACGTCAATGGCGGAATGGCGATGATCTGACGATTGATTGTGAAAGACTCGAATGAATATTCACCAATTTTAAAAGTGCAATATTTTGTGCCGGATGCTGTGTTTTTATAGTTTTTGCTTGAGCAAAAAGACATAATTCTGGCACAAAATGAAGAGAAAGACGCAAAATTTGCTAAAATATCTTTGCGCCTTGGCGCCGAGTATGGTAACTGGCGCCTTTAAGGCCGGCGGGTAAAGCCGGTTGATCCCTTGAGGGGATATCCACAGGATGTATTTGAAAACCTAAAAATGATAGGGTTAAATGCATCTATTGCTTGATTAGATGAGCCCGTGCCGCTAACCAAGGCAGGGAAACAACAAAAGTCGAGGATCCGACATGAGTGATACAGCAGAACGCGTCAAGAAAATCGTCATCGAACATCTTGGTGTTGATGCAGATAAAGTAACCGAAAACGCAAGTTTCATTGACGATCTTGGTGCCGATAGTCTTGACACCGTAGAATTGGTCATGGCTTTTGAGGAAGAATTCAACGTAGAAATTCCTGACGACGCAGCCGAAACGATTTTGACCGTTGGCGATGCCGTCAAATTTATCGACAAGGCTTCGGCCTGATTGCTTAAGGAGGCAAAAACCTTTGTCGGTTTTTGTCTCCTGTTCTTTTTTCTCGCCAATATTTGCTCGCCAATAAACGAGTAATCCGGTTTAATTTTTAAGATTGGGATTTGAAAGTATGAGACGTGTCGTCATTACCGGTTTGGGGCTGGTTTCTCCACTGGCCGGCGACGTGGAACATAGCTGGAAACGGCTTCTTGAAGGTAAAAGCGGCGTTCGCCGTGTAACCGAGTTCGAGGTCGATGATCTTCCGTGCCAGATTGCCGGCCGTATACCACTCGGTGACGGTACTGATGGAACGTTCAATGCCGATCTTCATATGGAGCCGAAGGAACAGCGCAAGGTTGATCCGTTCATTCTCTACGCAATGGGGGCGGCGGACGAAGCACTAGATGATGCCGGCTGGCACCCGTCGAATGACGAAGACCAGATTCGTACCGGAGTTATGATCGGTTCGGGTATTGGCGGTGTCGAAGGAATAGTGGAAGCCGGATATACTTTGCGGGACAAAGGGCCAAGGCGTATTTCACCATTTTTCATTCCCGGACGACTTATCAATCTCGCATCGGGTTATGTTTCGATCAAACACCACTTGCGCGGCCCTAACCACGCTGTTGTTACTGCATGCTCGACAGGCTCGCACGCGATTGGTGACGCATCAAGGCTGATTGCACTTGATGATGCTGATGTTATGCTTGCCGGCGGCACTGAATCACCGGTGAACCGCATTTCTCTGGCCGGATTTGCTGCTTGTAAAGCGCTGTCAACCGGTCGTAACAATGACCCCGAACATGCTTCACGTCCTTACGATAAAGACCGTGACGGGTTTGTTATGGGGGAAGGCTCTGCCGTTGTTGTGCTTGAGGAATTGGAACACGCTAAAAAGCGCGGCGCCAAAATTTATGCAGAAGTGATCGGCTACGGTTTGTCCGGCGACGCCTATCATATAACAGCTCCTTCCGAAAGTGGTGATGGAGCAGAGCGGTGCATGCGTGCGGCTATCAAGCGCGCCGGAATCGATCCTTCGGAAATTGATTATATCAATGCACACGGAACATCGACGATGGCCGATACAATCGAACTGGCAGCCGTTGAACGTGTCATGGGCGCACATGCCTCGAAAGTCTCGATGTCTTCTACAAAATCATCAATAGGCCATCTGTTGGGGGCTGCCGGTGCTGCCGAAGCTATATTCAGTGTGTTGGCCATCCGCGACAATATTGCACCCGCGACAATCAATCTCGATCATCCGTCTGTCGAAACGAAGATAGATCTCGTTCCCCATAAACCGCGTGAACGCAAGATCGACACTATTTTATCGAACTCGTTCGGATTTGGCGGAACCAATGCATCGTTGATTATGCGCCGTTTTTCAAAATAGATGAAAATTCCGGAATATTTCGCTTTTTCGCTACATTCTTGAAATTTTGCCGCAATCTTGAGATAACCGGTGATAACGGGAAATTTGTAGCAAACAGGATGTGTGCTTATGTCTGATGAAGAAAAGAAGATGACATCCGACCATAATTTTTCCCGGTCATCCTTATCAGAAAAAGAATCGCAACAACCGGAACAGGATCAATTCGCCTCGGAATCCGGTGCATTGTCATTAAAACAAACTCCTTCGCAAGCGGAACCGGCTACGCAGCCTTCCGGACAAGCTAGCGCACCAGTTGCCGAGGGAGAGGTCGAAAAAGATCAAAACAGTCTGCCGACTTTACAGCAATCTTCGATAGAGCCTGAAGAAGAACTTGAGGAAGCGGATTTATCGCAAAAGCCGACTGAAGAGCCTAAGGAAGCGCATTCATCGCGCTTGCAAATTGGCGGTAACGATCAGCAGCAAAACGAAGGGGTGGACCCCACGCCGTCCGGAAATGACAATTCCGGCAACATTCCGAACGAGAAAGGTACGACTTCGGAAAAAAATGGTGGCGCAAAAATAACAGCCAAACCGAGCCGGTCCAAAGTTGCGCGAAATCCGTTTATAATACTCGGAAATTTCTTCCTGATGCTGGTTCTGGTGGTGATTCTGGCAGTCACGATACCGATATATGTCGGAAAAAACATGTTTCTTGCAGCAGGACCGCAGGAATCCGAACAAGTGGTTCTCATCAGTCAAGGTTCCGGAATCAGGGAAATTGCTTCCATACTTGAAAAACAGGGCTTGATAAGGTCGGCAGATATTTTTGTTTACGGTGTCGGCTATCAGGATAAAGCGCGGCTTTTAAAAGCCGGAGAATATGCCATACCGGCACATGCTTCCATGAAAGATATTATGGACATTCTGGTGAATGGAAAATCGATAGAACATTCGTTTACCGTGCCGGAAGGGCTGACTGTGGCGCAAGTTTTCGACCGTCTTGCCGCCAATGATATTCTGGTCGGCGATTTACCGAAAGTTTTGCCGCCTGAGGGAAGCCTTATGGCAAATACCGTTAACTTTACCCGCGGGACGACGCGTGAACAGATTGTGAAACGGTTACGGGAAGGCCAGCAGAAACTGGTTGCCGACATCTGGGCAAAGCGCAGAGCCGATTTGCCTATAAAAAATATCAATGATTTTGTGACACTTGCTTCAATCGTCGAAAAAGAAACCGGCATCCCGTCCGAAAGACCTCAGGTGGCAGCGGTTTTTTATAACCGGCTTGAAAAAAATATGCGGCTGCAATCCGACCCGACGGTCATTTATGGTTTGTTCGGGGGGAAGGGTAAACCATCCGACCGGCCGATCTATCAATCCGATCTTGATAAAGAAACTCCCTATAACACTTATAAAATAAACGGACTTCCGCCTACACCGATTGCAAACCCAGGAAAAGACGCGTTAGAAGCCGTAGCCAATCCACCTAAAACGGATGCACTTTATTTTGTTGCTGATGGTACGGGCGGACATGTTTTTTCAAAAACATTGGATGAGCATAATGCAAATGTGCGCAAATGGCGCGCTCTGCAAAAAGACGAGTAAATTAATCAGGCAGAAAAATAACCTGTAAAACTCTTATCAAGCAGGCGGTCACCCGCACCGGATTGCGTCGACATTGCGATTTGCCGAATAAAGAGCATTATGATGTCGAATTATTCGTTACCGGCATTTTACGAGCATTCAAGTTGAAAGACGTTATCAAATCCGGCTTTTTAAATAGCACGGCGTTTTAAACATTTTTCTCAAATAAAGTAGGTTCATGATTGTCGGATGAACTATTCAAATGACCCTTTTTCTTGCATGCAATTCGATTGCCTCGATTTAACTGATAATATAAAAGTGGGAATGATTAGTTTGTCTCACGCTGTTTTGAAAAATTATGGACGCTGAACCAATAGAGAATCGGAAAAACTTAAAAACCAAAGTGCTTGAAGATGGTGTGCGGAAATGTGATTTTGTAGAAAATAAAACAGCGATCGGCATAGCTCGACAGAAATCACAGACCGGTTCTGTCGAAGGATCGCTTTTCCCGTCTGTAATTGTAAAAAGTTTGAATGTCTCACCACCGTGGGAAGGTTCTATGACTGTTTTCACCCGTTAGTTTTCAGAAATGTTGTTTGAGGGGGCAACAATATTTAACAGGAGTTTAGTGACATTGCAGAGTATGACAGGATTTTCCCGATCAATGATGACAGCGGAAAACGCGACAATTGTTTGGGAAACGCGTTCGGTTAACGGCAGGAATCTGGATTTGAGATTTCACTCGACCATTGCCATTGACACTATTGAATATGAATTGAAAAAAAAGGCGTCCGAGTTTTTTTCGAGGGGCAATATAAATTGTTCGCTTAATGTGTCTTTTGCTGCGGGCAATTCCCACCCGAAAATCAATCGGGAGTATCTCGATTGGGTATTGAAGTTATCCGACGAACTCGAACAGACATACGGGATTCAAAAACCCACGATCGACGGCTTGTTGAATATGAAAGGTATCCTTGAATACGGTACGCCGGAAAATGAAACAGTCGAAAACGAGGATCTGAGGCGGGCTATTGTGGGCGGATTTGAAAAAGCCCTTAATGAACTCAAATTTGCCCGCGAAAAAGAAGGGGGCAATCTTCAAAAGATTCTGTCAGGCCAGATAGATAATATTGAAAAACTGGTCAATGAAGCACGCAATGATCCGGCGCGAACACAAGAAGCAATAAAAGACCGGTTAAAAGAGCTTGTTGACTGTCTTCTCGGAGCCGGTGACAAATTCGACAGCCAGAGATTGGAAATGGAAGCGGTTTTGCTGGCTACAAAAGTCGACATTCAGGAGGAACTAGACCGTCTTGACGGGCATGTCGAAGCTGCACGATATTTGCTCGGATTGAACGAACCGGTCGGTCGGAGGCTGGATTTTCTTGCTCAGGAATTCAACCGTGAAGCCAATACGCTGTGCTCGAAGGCGCATACAGCCTCGCTCTCGACCATTGGGCTGTCTTTGAAAGCGGTGATTGACCAGTTGCGAGAGCAAATCCAGAACGTTGAATAAATGAAAAGTCATGGCGCTTGGGGCTTTACTGCTTTATGACGATTAATGAAGGAATGGACAATGGAAAATACATCTGAACGCGAACTCAATTTGAAAAATGCGGGAACACGACGCGGTGTATTGTTGGTGATTTCATCACCATCGGGTGCCGGTAAGTCCACATTGTCGCGTTTATTATTGGAAGACGGTCATCTTGGATTATCGGTTAGCGTTACGACGCGCGAACCAAGACCGAGCGAAATTAATGGTGTCCATTATCACTTCATCAGCGAAAAAGAATTCAAAGAGAAGCGCGATAATGACGAATTGATAGAATGGGCGGAAGTTCACGGCCATTTTTACGGTACATTACGCGAAACGGTGGATACAGCTCTCGCCGCAGGCCGTGATATGCTTTTCGACATTGATTACCAAGGCGCCAGACAATTACAGGAAAAAATGCCGAATGATGTTGTCTCCATCTTTATTTTGCCGCCTTCGATGAAGGAGTTGAAATCACGTTTAACCGGACGTGGAGAAGATTCAAAAGATGTGATTGACCTCAGGCTCCATAATGCACGCGGAGAGATCGAGCATTATAAATCATATGATTATGTGATAATTAACGAAGATCTCGAACAGTCATTTTCCCTTATAAAAGCCATCCATCTGGCCGAGGCAATGAAAAGGCGCCGCTGTCTCTACCTCACTTCTTTCATAAATGGCTTATTGAATGAAAAAGTGGAATAATTTGGTCTGAACGGGAATATCAGCCATTGGCAGTGTCAATGATACATGACGCTGCCCGATAAATCGCCTTTCGGTGTTTTGCGACATTTCACGAAAATATTGCCTCATGTTTTGGTTCGAGAAGCGAAAATAATTGATCGTTTGCAAACAATATTGCTTGATAGAAACGTGAGGGTAGCGTGCTCTCTGGAATTTGTCTGCTGGCGGTTGTTTTTCTGAAGCGGTAAAAGCTCTATCCTTGTTCTTCAAGGGCTTTGGCAAGGTCTACAAATTCTTTTATATCGAGTGTTTCGGCTCTTCTTGTGCCGTCGATTCCCGCTTTTTCAAGTAAAGACTCGCCACCGAGCGATTTGAGACTTTGGCGGAGCATTTTGCGTCTCTGTCCGAATGCCGCTTTGGTCACGTTTTCCAGATAATGCAGGTTACAGTGAAGCGGATTATCATTCGGTATGATGTGAACGATCGAGGAGGTTACTTTAGGGGGAGGTGTAAAGGCTTGTCTTGGAACATCAAACATTATGCGCGAATATGTGCGCCATCCGGCGAGAACGCCCAAGCGGCCGTAATGCGGGGAACCGGGGAGTGCCACAATACGTTCGGCCACTTCTTTTTGAAACATCAATGTCATGGATTTATAAAAAGGCGGCCAAGGTTCGGCTGAAAGCCAACGTATCAGAAGTTCGGTTCCGATATTATATGGAAGATTGGCAACGATTGCAGGCTTTTCAGTGCCGTTAAAAAGGCTTTGATAGTCTTCGACAAGTGCATCACCTGAAATAATACGTAGGCGATCAGGATAGATTCCAGCAATTTCTTCTAACGCGGCAATGCAACGTGTATCGCGTTCGATGACCGTCACAATTGCACCTTGAGCGAGCAGGGCGCGCGTCAAGCCGCCAGGACCGGGTCCTATTTCCAATACCGGCTTTCCGGCTATGTCACCCGCCTGACGCGCTATTTTTGCGGTCAAGTTGAGATCGAACAGAAAATTTTGTCCAAGCGATTTTTTTGCACTCAAGCCGAATTTTTCAATGACTTCACGTAAAGGAGGGAGTGAATCTATTGTCATGACTGGTGCGTGTTTTTTGCAAGTTTGTCGGCAAGCTTCAAAGCGGCGATGAAGCTTTCAGGTGAAGCTATTCCTTTTCCCGCTATATCAAAAGCTGTTCCATGATCGGGGGAAGTGCGAACAAAAGGCAGCCCCAGAGTGACGTTGACGGTGTCATCGAACCCGATTGTTTTAACCGGTATCAATGCCTGATCGTGATACATACACAACGCAGCATCGTAATTTTCGCGAGCACGGGCATTGAACATGGTATCTGACGGAAGTGGACCAATAAGCTCGATTCCCTCGGAGCGCAAAATGTCCATCGCCGGTTTGATAACGGTTTCTTCCTCGTGCCCCATCGCACCACCTTCACCGGCGTGCGGGTTAAGGCCGGCTATTGCCAGTCGTGGAGTTTTTATAGCAAACTTTTCGGATAAATCCCGTGCAACGATACGCCCTGTTTCGACCAACAATTCCTTGATTAAAGAGTGTGGAACTTCTTTTATAGCAATGTGGACAGTTACCGGAACGGTTTTTAATTCAGGACCGGCAAGCATCATAACCGGTTTATAAGGCCGTCCATCAAGCTTTGCCGCGAGATCGGCTAAAAATTCTGTGTGGCCGGGAAAATGAAAGCCTGCATCATAAAGAATTTTCTTAGCTATCGGACACGTAACCAATGCACATGCCTTTTTCGAGTGAACAAATCGAACACCGCGTTCTATTGCTTCCACAATTCCGGCTGCATTTTTTGAAGAAGGCTGCCCCGGTTCAGCCGATTGCCGGTTATTTAACGCGACAATCGGGAAAGTCTCGTCGAATTTTTTTTCGACCGCGTCAATATCAACAACTGCAAAGCGGACATCCATTTTCAATAATGAAATTGTCTTTGCGACCACATCAGGGTCAGCCAGAACAAAAAAAGCCGGTATCTGACGAAAATGGCGTAATTGCCAGGCTTTCAGTGCAATTTCCAGCCCGATTCCTGCAGGATCACCACTACTGACGGCAAGGACAGGCATCAAGGATTTTCAATGCGGGCTTTCGACCGCAATTCCTTCACATATTTTTCACTTAAGTCCTCGGCCTTTTTATCTCCGGACTTTTCATTGTCCTGAATAGTAAAGACCAATTGAGCGACTTTATCGTCCGAAACCTTTTTAATATTGCAAACGGCAATGGCTTCAACGCCCCTTGCAGTTTCCTGTGGTGGGGTCATGCGCCCGACAGGAGTTGCCTTGATTGCTTTTTCCCACTCTTCCGGCAATTGAGGCTCAAGCACGCGGCCGAGGTTACGCACAGTGACATCAAGCATAGTTGTTGCTTGTTGTTTAAGATTGCTGCAACCGGAAAATTTCGAGCGGAATAATTCGGCGTCCTGCTTCCTTTTTCCCAATATTGCATTGCGTCGGTCACTTGGAACAACAAAAATAACTTGCTGCAGTTCGTATTCGTTAGCGGTAGGTTTAACGCCACCGTTTTTCAACATACGCTGTACGGCTTCCTGTTCGGAAATAATTCCGCCCTCGGCGCGATAACGTGCACTGACCAAACGCCCCCATCCCATCTGGACGCGAATATAATTTTTAAAATGGTCGGCTGTTACACCGGCTTGGCCCAACATATCGGTAAGCTGTGCCACAGTCATATGATTTCGTTCGGCAAAGCCCATAAATGCCTTGTTTACCTCGTCGTCCGAAACGTCGATATTGCGTTTTTTCATTTCGACGCGCTTGAGCATTTCTTCAATAAGTTCGTCCTTGGCTTGCGCAGTCAGATTTCCTGTTTTTCTTTGCAATTTAAGGAAGGCAGCACGCCTTTGAATGTCATAATTGGTAATTGCATTACCATTAACAATGACGGCGACAGCTGTTTGCGCCGAAACTCCGGCCTGCTGGGCTCGTGGTGCACAAAAGGCGTTGCTGTGTAAAAAAGTTACGCCCATGAGCGACGCAATACATAATGCCAATGAGCTGTTTTTTATCTTCTTCATTGTTTCTAGCTTCCGCTTTTTGCCAATTTTTCAACAAATAATCGATATATTGTTCTTATCATAAAAACATGAATTCACCAAAAGACGCTCGTCTTGACTTACACTGTTACATGGCCTTGCCGATGTCTGCAACAGTACGGAAAGACAACAGAAAGCCGAATGTATGCTTTGGCTCGTTTTCCCAAGGGTTACGGGTTTGAGAATAACCGAGATTGAAGCCGAAACATTCGTCAAGATAATTCACGCCCGTGCCTAATCTCACGAAAGTATCGGAAACAAGGTCGTAACTCGAATTTGCATGAATCGACCAATGTTCTGTGAATTTATAATTGCCATAGAGGCTGACTTCCTGACGATCCTGAGCATAGCCATAATCCGGCTGACTCTGAATATAGGCGTATTGCGAGGAAAGCGAAACCCGCTTCCAGTTTTGTGAAGCTTCTACTTCGCCGCGCCGTATCGAACCGGAATCATTGTCGAAACGGCCACGCGAGGCTATTGCAAAACCATGTTCATTGCTTGCACCGATCATGGCAACGTAATCGGAACGGGCGCTTTCCAGCCCTGAATCGGCCCCGACGCTAACGAAATCTTTGGCGTTATAAGAGTTTTTCCCGAAAATCTGGAAAGATTGACCGGCCAGACCGTATAGCGACCAACCGTTGTCGAAGTTACCGGAATATCTCAGACCGACATTCGAGCGCGTTCCACCTTCTGCACGATCATAACCGGAAAATTTGTCGCGTTGAAATAATGTTGTGGCATCAAAGACAAAGCTTTGGGCATCTTCGTTAGGCAGGCGCCCGGTATATTGTTCATTATTGCGAATGAAAATTTGCGCGATCGGCTCGATGACATGGGTGGAATTACCGGCAGTAAAGAGCAGGGGATAGCGCAAATCCAGTCCCGCAGTTGCAATCCCGCGGAAAGCACCCGATTTGATATCCAACTGGCTATAGCTGCCATCTGTCATGTAGCCGCCATAATTACCATGGGCGTCCGCACCTATACCATCACCACGCAATGCCAGAATTGGTGTAAACACCAGACCGCCTTGACTAATCAGGCTTCTTTTCCATTCAACGTCGGAGGTCAAGCGGAAATCTGTTCCGGACATACCCGCGAGTCTTGCCGTATTAAGCGGGCGTCCTTGCCAGTCGGCAAATGCAAAATCCGCTTTATCACGGTAGATAGATTGTACATTGGCATGGAAGGTGAATTCGCCGCCATAGACTGCTTCGTCAGGTATAAAAGAATAATCAATGCGGGGAAGAACCCATGGTTGACGTGTATAACGTTCGCTTGGATTATCCTTCAGCATCGAATCCTGCACTTCAAAGTGATAAAAGCGCATATCGAAATAGTTGCGTCCGGCAAGACCTTCCAAATAGATCTGGGAACGGAATACATCGTTTTTGTAGCCTTCCAGATCATAGGTGCGGCTGAAATTTCTATCCGATTGGGCTAGAATATCCCATCCATATGTCCAATTGGAATTGATCCGGAAATCACCTTTGGTTGCCACCATATAACGATTATCGTTATTGCTATCAATCGTATCATGGTCGAAATCATCAGGATTTGCCTGATAAATATGGGCAAAACGGATATTATATGTACCGGTTTCCAAACGGTGGCGCCATTCGCCTTCGGTCAGCAGCCCTTGATTGGTGTAGCCGGTTGCGGAAAGTGTAAAATCATAATTGGGAGCCAGATTCCAGAAATAGGAATTACGGACACCGAAACCCAGATCATTGGTATAAACAAAATTCGGGGTTAAAAGACCTGTTTTGCGTTTGACTGTCGGATCCGGCATTTCAAAAACCGGAAACCATGCAACCGGCAAGCCAAAAAACTCGAAATGGCTATCCTCGAAACGCATTGTTTTGGTTGCGCCATTCCAGATGATCTTTTTCGCTTTAATCTGCCAGAGGACATCCTTATCGGGCTTATAATAGCAGGGTTCGCAGGCAGTATAAGCACCGCGATTGAAGACAGTCATCTGCCCGCCGCTGCGTTCGGCACTTACTGCTGCAAATCGTGTGTTATCCGGCGTTTCGGCTCTGAGAGAATTGACGAAGCCTTCCCCCAGATCATCGGTCATATCGATTTGCTGGGAATAATATTTGCTCCCGTCAGGCTGGACAATTTCAACATCACCTTCGGCCAGAACGCGATTCGTTTTCTGGTTATAGACAACTTTACGGGCGACAATGCGGTTGCCATCATATTCGATCTGCACATTGCCTTGCGCGGTGACCGTATTGGCATCACGATCATAGACAAGCTCGTCTGCTGAAAGCAACATACGTGCGTTAGGATCAGTTTGATGCGTGGCTTTCATAGCACTGAAGTCCTGGGCAGAAGCAACATAAACTGCGCCTATACCCAAAGAGCAACCCAATGCGGTACCGAGTGCCAACGCCCTGAGGCTGTTTGAAATTTTCATTCCACTTGTCAATTGTCTCACCTAGCCATCCTCTTTATGCAACAAAAAGGATATACCAAAAAATAACGCAATAACAACCGGCACCCAAGCAGCAATGACAGGTGGCACATAAGCCGCCTTGCCAAAAGCCTGCACAAGAACCGTGATTACATAAAGCACGAACCCGGCAATGATTCCACCCAAAATCATTGTACGTGATTGACCAAACCTTACAAATTTCAATGTAACAGTTGCTGCGATCAATGTCATCGCAATAAGAAGAGCAGGAAGTGCAATCAGAGATTGCAACTGCATATCGAACGAATTGGCCGAATAACCGAATGATCTGGCGATTTCAATTTTTCTGGGCAAATCGTAAAAAGGGATGGTTGCCGGATCGGCCAATTTTTCTTCGACAAATTCCGGTCTCAGATTTGTCGGAATCTTCAATTCTGTAAAATTTTCAGGCTCATGGCCAGCCCTGTAGCGAGCACCACTTTCGAGCAGCCAATAGCCGTGTGTGAGGTGTGCACGTGTGGCATTGAGCCAATCCTTGATTGTCGCATCGTCATTATATTCGACGAAGGTCGTATCCACCAGTGTCAAGCCGCCGTCAGCAGTCGATTTTGTACCTATGGTTGTAATGCCGACATCGGTTCTTTGCGTTAACCATGGAACACGTTCGTTATCCACAGTTGCCTCGACATTTTTACCTTTCCACTCGGAAAGTATTTTTTCCGACTGCGATGTTCCCCAGGCTGCGATCGGATTGACGACGACGACTCCGAAAAGGCCGAATAAGAATGCGCCGAAACACAAAGGCGTCAAGAACTGCCATGCCGAAACACCGATAGAGCGCGTAACGACAAGTTCCATTTTTCTGTTCAATGTAATCAACGTTGCCATTGCCGAAAACAGAGCAACAAACGGAAATAACTGTTGCATATTAAAAGGAATACGCAGTGCCGAGATAGCCAGTGCTCCGAATGCCGAATAGCCGGGTAGCCCTGCCAGTCGCCCGGCATTGATCGTGAAATCAATCAGCAGCGATAGAACGAAGATTCCGAGCAGAAAATAAATTGTGGTTTTTACATATCTTGTAAAAAAATACCGCCCCAAGGTCCAACCGATCATGATGCGCCTCCGTTGACATCAGATTGTTTGTGACGGAAAATTTTTGCTCTAATCCGCTTCATACCGGTCAGAAGTTTGTCACTGAACCGGTCGGGAAGTGTCATTTTTCGATTCGTTATAAACAGGAAGGCAATGAAAGCGCAAACGCCGATCGGCAAAATATATAAAAGCGGTATATAGCCGAGGTCATTGTCGGCACGGTCGCCAAAGAAATAGCCGACCGCATAAACGAGGAGCGAAAGCGAAATTGCGGAAAACGATGCCGAAATACGAGCCTGACGCTGCGAGCGTGCATCACCTGCCACTGCCAAAGCGATCAAGGCAAAAACAATCGGGTAAAGCCAATCGGTGAAGCGACGGTGTAATTCTGCGGTATATTGCAACGGACGCCTTTGAAAATAAGAATCATTGGCATCGGGATGAAACAAATAGACGAGTGGGCGATCTTTCGGAAAAATAGTCGGTGTTCCATCACTCGCGGTGAAATCGCTGAGGTTGAATGTATAAGAGCCGAACTTGATAATCGACACGGTTTCGGCCTTATTATCACGTCTTTGTACTTCGCCATTATTAAGGATAAGAAAATCACCGTTATCATTGCTGACGATAGAACCGTTTACGGCATAATAATAAAGGTCGGTAGAAGGGTCTCGCTGGTCGGCAATAAAAAGCCGCCCGATTGTGCCGTCATCGTGACGTTCGCCAATTTCCATATAAAGATCATCGGTTAATTCGCGAAAGTTCCCTTCCTGAATAAAAACATTGATAAGGTCGGAATGTGTTGTGGCCATCATTTGCCGCATGGTGATACGCGCCTGCGGGCTGATGAAATTGGTAATCACAAATGAACAACAAGCCGCCAGCACTGCGAGGATGAGAATCGGTTTCCAGACGGTTCCCCTTGGCGCTCCCGAAGCATTGATAACTACGAGTTCTGAATCCTGATTCATCGTCGATAAGGTTTGCGCTATCGCAATAACCAAAGCGAAGGGAATGACGAGGGGAATGACCGACGGAATAAATAAAGATGAAAATTGAAGAATAGTAAAAACAGTCTGGCCACTTGTCGTCAGGAAGTTGATTCTGGAAAGAACCTGCACCGTCCAGCTAATGCCGACAGCCGCTAGCAGAACTGCTGCAAACAGAACAAAAACGCGCCGAAGGATGTATAGTTCAATAATGCGCATTGGCAAAAAATACATCCTCACTATCAAAATTCATGACATCCAGCTTTTTAGAAGCGGGAATTCATATCCAAACCGTTCATTTCTCTTTTCTGTCAAATATCATAATGAATCTAACAAGAGGCAAAAAAATTTAGTTAACCGCTTCTTAACAATTTTCTTTTGCCACAAGTGACGGTTAAGTTGCAAGATGGCAAAAGACATCTTGCAGTGCACATGACAAAAAAATACATTTTAGTGCCGACAGGTCACACTGCACTTCCGGTTTCGATATTAAAGACAAGATTAAATGCAAGCCGAGCGATACGATTATGCGAATTTACGGCTTTAAATCAGCAATTGGCAGGAGTTATTGAATGCAAAAAGATATTTTAATAGATAGCAATACGGTTTCCGCGCCGAAGAAAGCGACAGTTGTTGTTCTTGTTAACGAAAACAGGAAAACCACTTTTGAAGTCGAAAAAATGGTGGGAAAAGCACTGATCGAAAGGATCGTTTCGGTACGCGGCTTCAAAGGGAAAAAACTTGAAGTTGTCGATGAAGTTTGTGACGGCAAAAAGGGTTTTGACCGGTTGGTTCTTCTTGGTATTGGCAATACCGAACAGCTTGACGGTGACGACTGGATCAAAATTGGCGGTGCAGCATTTGCATCCCTCAAAGATACTGATTCAGCCGATATTTACCTGACTGTAGCCGGTGAAAAATTAAAAGACGAAAACATTCTCGATTTTGTTTTAGGGCTAAGGCTGCGCAATTATTCGTTTGATGACTATAAAACCGTTTCAAAGACCAAAGATAGCCACACAAAGGCGATGAAACTTGTCCTCCAGTTGGAGGATGCAAAAGCAGGCGAGGCTCTTATTGAAAGAGCAAATTCGCTTGCCGATTCGGTTCTTCTTGCACGCGATCTTGTCAATCAGCCTGCCAACATTCTGGGAACCAAAGAGTTTGTCAAGGAAGTCGAGAAACTCGAAAAGATCGGTGTGAAAGTTGAAATCCTCGACGAAAAAGATATGAAAAAACTGGGCATGGGCGCTTTGCTTGGTGTAGCGCGCGGTTCCAAACGTCCGCCTTATCTTGCGGTCATGCAGTGGCAAGGGGGGAAAGCCAAAGATCGCCCATTGGCATTTGTCGGCAAGGGTGTGGTTTTTGACTCCGGTGGCATTTCCTTGAAATCGGGTGCAGGCATGGAGGGAATGAAAGGCGACATGGGCGGGGCAGCGGCCGTTACCGGCTTGTTGAAAGCTGTTGCTTCGCGAAAAGCCAAAGCCAATGTGGTCGGTGTGATAGGGCTTGTTGAAAATATGCCTGACGCAAACGCCCAACGCCCCGGTGATATTGTCACGTCGATGTCGGGGCAGACAATTGAAGTTATCAATACAGATGCCGAAGGCCGGCTGGTTCTTTCGGACGCATTATTTTATACCAAAGAGCGTTTCAAGCCCGCAATTATGGTGGATCTCGCCACTTTGACCGGTGCAATTATGGTTGCTCTTGGAACCGAATATGCGGGGCTTTTCAGTAATCAGGATGAATTGGCCGGTCGTCTTGTGAATGCAGGGCATAAAACAGGTGAAAAGCTGTGGCGGATGCCTTTGAGCGAGACCTATGACAAAATTGTCGATTCCAAGGTTGCGGATATGAGAAACAGTTGTGGCCGTCATGCCGGTTCGATTACCGCAGCTCAATTTTTGCAACGTTTTGTGGGCGAAACCGCTTGGGCGCATCTTGATATTGCGGGTACTGCGATGGAAGCACCGCTGAACGAATATAACCAATCCTGGGCTTCGGGCTTCGGCGTCCGCTTGCTTGACCGGCTGATTAGTGACAATTACGAGGCTTGAGGTGGCAGAAATCCTTTTCTACCATTTGACCCAATCAACGCTTGATGAAGCCCTGCCAGGGCTTGTCGAGCGTTCTTTGGCGCGGCACTGGAAAGTGACAATCCAGTTTATGAGCGATGAACGTCGCGATGCAATGGATTCCTACCTGTGGGTCTATGCTGACGATTCGTTTATCGGTCACGGAACGGAACGCGATAAATTTCCGGATCTTCAGCCGGTATATCTGACGGTGGGAGAGGAAAACCCGAATGGTTCGCAGGTGCGTTTTCTGGTCGAGGGCGCGGATTGTTCCAACCCGCAAAATTATGAGCGTCTGGTCGTCATGTTCGATGGCCGCGATCAGGAACTTCTTGCAGAAGCACGAAGACAATGGAAATCCTATAAAGAACAAAATCATCAGCTAACTTATTGGCAACAAACCGAAGATCGTCGTTGGGAGAAAAAAGCCTGATGCGCATAACCCCTGTTATTCTTATTTTTATCGGTTTTGCCGGTTTGATCTATCCGGAAAAATTTATTGAAGACGGTTCCGGCGGCGGACGTTGGGTTTTCGTTATTATTATCGCACTCGGCGTTTATACAATTTTGAGAGCCGCCAGAAAAAATCGGGACAGATGAATTTTATCCGGCTATTACATCTTATCTGGGCTGTTTTCTTCGCTTTCCTGATAACGTCATGGATTGGCTCGACCCGTATTTTATCAGCTACGTTCCATATCGAAAATATAGCCTTTGCAGCCAATGTTATTTTTATCTCTACAACAGTTCTGGTGGCTCTTTTACTTCATCTGGTTTTACCATCGGTTATGCCGAAAAAAACAGCAGTGGCAGCTTTTTTGCTGCCACTGCTATTTTTCCTGTTTTTGCTCGCCTGATATTTTTAATTTATCAGTGAGAAATTTCTTTGTCGGTAAAGCCTACAAAACATGTCAGAGAGATAAAGGAACTCAGTAACAGATAATAACCGATATAAGCGGTTCCGAAATTCTGGACGAGTGTCTCGGCAATATAAGGAGCAAATGATGCACCGACAATTCCCGCAAAGTTGAATGTCATCGACGCACCGGTATATCTGATTGTTGTGGGGAACGGCGAGGCAAGTGCTGCTCCGATCGGACCATAGGTGAGCCCCATCAGGCCAAGGCCGACGGCTGAAAGTATAAAGCTTCCGAATACACCTCCATCCAAAAGATAGGGCATGAGAAAAGAAAAAAGCCCGATAAAAATCGTAACCCAGATCATCAGAGTGCGGCGTCCGATACGGTCGGATATTTTTCCTGAAAACGGAATGAGAAGGCCGAAGAATACAGCACCAACCATCTGGATTTCGAGTGCTTGGCCGAAAGTGAGGTGAAGGTGGTGGGTTGAATAGGATAACAAATATGCGCTGCACAGGTAGAACAATACAAAGGTGGTCATACCGGCAAAGCTGCCGAGGAAAAGCGCCCGCGGATATTTAACAAAGACATCGATCAATGGCACTTTGACGCGTTCGGCACGTTCAATAGCTTTTTTGAATTCGGGCGTTTCGCTGATGGAAAGGCGTACCCAAAGGCCGATAATAATCAGGATAATCGAAGCGATAAAAGGTAGCCGCCATCCCCATTCAAAACGTTGGCTTTCGCTTAAAAAATTCCACATGAACCAGAATGTACCGGCAGAAAGGATAAGTCCTATGGGCGCACCCAATTGTGGGAACATTGCATACCAGCCACGTTTTTCCTTCGGTGCGTTTTCTGTTGCCAGCAAAACAGCGCCGCCCCATTCACCTCCCAGACCAAGACCCTGACCGAAACGGCAGAGTGTCAGCAATAACGGGGCGTACCAGCCAATGGATTCATATGTCGGTAGAAAACCGATAAGAACAGTCGAAATACCCATCGTCAGCAATGCAGCAACGAGTGTCACTTTGCGACCCAATTTGTCACCATAATGACCAAAGACGATTGATCCTAAAGGACGTGCGAAGAACGCAGCCGAAAAAATGGCAAAAGAACTTAGAAGCGCAACAGTCGGATCGCCCTTCGGAAAAAATAGTACAGGAAACAGAAGTGCTGCTGCCGTTGCAAAGACATAAAAATCGAAAAACTCGATTGTCGTGCCGATCATACTGGCAAGCAAAATCTGCGCAACCGAATTATGAGGTTGGGCATTTTCTTCGACGATAGCTGTTGACATGATTGGAAAGTCTCCACCCTATTAATCGTAATGAAATTATAAAAATAGTTTGCAATAGTTATAAAAATTTCTTTGTTGTGTCGAGTCTCGTTTAAATAAAAAATTTGGTGAACGATAAAACCATCAACATGTTGGGGTTTTTGTCTATAGACGTTAGCAGAGTTTATCTGTTCCGGCTTTTATTTTGCTTTAAGCGGGGTAGCTTTCGGGGTATCTCTCCGGTTTTGGCGAATAACAGCTTTTTGCCGCTTCGCTCACACCAAGAATTTCATGGCGAAAATTATATGATGAGGCACTTTATCTATATTTTTAACGTTTAAACGGCAGGTGCTGGCAGCTTGGAAAATGTGATGAATGGCGGTTCGACAAGTAAAAAATTGAACTTACTGCCTGTCGTCCGGCGATATTGATTTACCACGAGAGCTTGCAGCCCGATATGGTTGCAAATGAAATCGGCTTACGGAATTTCATGAAAACACTTGAATATAATCTTTAATCTGTTCATTGCAGACTAAAATTTTCCGTTCTTCATGGTTGACCGGACATTAAAAAGAACCCGATAAAGCCTGTTTTTCCGGCTTTATCGGGTGGTTGAGCAATAGATAATATATTGCTTGCTGCGGGTAATATTACATGGCTTGTTACCCGATAGCGTCCTCGTAATCGCTACTCATTTTAAGCCAGCGGCTTTCGGCGTCTTCAAGCCTGCTTGCAGCATCTGCACGTTCTTTAGCAAGCTCCGCGCCTTTTTCGGGCGATTTTGCATAAAGATCAGGCTTTGCAAGCTCGCCGTCCAGACGCGCAATCAGTTTTTGCAGCCTTTCTATCAAGGCTTCGGTATCGGTTATCTGTTTTTTGAGCGGCGCCAGTTCTGCGCGTTTTTCGGCACTGGCCTTGCGTTGTTCATTTTTTGATTTTTGCGGGGTGGCCTGTTTTTCTTCTTTGACTACGGATTTTGCTTTTGTGAGGCCCAATATGTCATTGCGATAATCATCCATATCGCCTTCATAGGGATGAACTGTTCCGTTACTTACAAGCCAAAGCCGGTCGGCTGTTGCTTCGATAAGGTGACGGTCATGCGCAATGAGAATGACTGCGCCTTCAAAATCATTGAGTGCCATTACAAGAGCTTCACGGCTGTCAATATCGAGGTGATTGGTCGGTTCATCGAGGATGAGAAGATTCGGTCCTTCAAAAGTTGCAAGTCCCATGAGCAAGCGGGCTTTTTCACCACCCGACAACTCTTTGGCTTTTGTCATCATTTTTTCGGTAGACAAGCCCATGCGGGCAACGGCCGCGCGAATTTTTGCTTCCGGTTGTTTCGGCATGAGGCGGCGTACATGCTCGATCGGATTTTCTTCCGGCCTCAAATCATCCATCTGATGCTGGGCAAAAAATGCAACTTTCAGATTGGGGGAAACTGTTATCGTACCGGCTTCGGGTTTGAGGCGCCCTGCAAGCAATTTTGCCAAAGTGGATTTACCGTTTCCGTTTGCCCCCAGAAGTGCAATTCTGTCGTCATTATCTATTCTAAGGTCAAGGCCTTTTAATACCGGTTTTCCCGCTTCATATCCGACATCGACTTTCGATAGTGCTATAATCGGCGAGGCGGCTATCTTTTCAGCAGAAGGGAATGAAAAAGGCTGGACGTGTTCATCTTGCCATACGCTCACAGGTTTCAGTTTTTCCAAAGCCTTCAAGCGCGATTGTGCCTGTCTTGCTTTGGTTGCTTTGGCACGAAAACGCCGGACAAAATCCTCCATATGCTTGCGATGGGCTTCCTGTTTAGCCGCCTGCTTCAGTTGCAGTTCTTTTGTTTCGGCGTGCTGGCGTTCAAATTGGTCATAATTGCCACGCCAGAGGGTCAATTTTTTATTCTCAAGGTGCAAAATAGAGTTTGTAGCACTGTTGAGCAATTCGCGATCGTGACTGATGATAATGACCGAATAGGGGTAACGGCGTATATATTCGATAAGCCAGAGTGTTCCTTCAAGATCAAGATAGTTTGTCGGCTCATCGAGCAGGAGCAAATCGGGTTCGGAAAAAAGAACCGCAGCAAGTGCAACGCGCATACGCCATCCTCCGGAAAAGGACGATGCCGGTCTCTGCTGGGCATCCGCATCAAATCCCAATCCCGATAGAATGCTGGCGGCGCGGGCCTCGGCAGAATGCGCGCCGATGTCACCAAGACGCGCATGAATTGCGGCAATTCGCATCGGGTCGGTTGCGGTTTCGGCTTCCTTCAGCAATGCTGTACGTTCTTTATCGGCCGCAAGGACAATAGAAATGAGCGAATCATCAGTTCCGGGAGCTTCCTGTGCAACCTGTCCGATGCGGGTATCTTTAGGGATGGTAACATCGCCTGTTTCCGGCGCAAGATCACCCATAATGACACGGAAAAGCGTTGACTTGCCTGCACCATTATGGCCGACAAAGCCGGTTTTCGTTCCCGTAGGGAGCGTGGCGCTGGAATGGTCAATCAGGAGACGCCCGGCGATGCGGACTGTAATATCGTTCAATATCAACATAACCTAAGGCTTTTGCATGGGTTTTGAACCGAAGGCAAGAAAAATCGCTGCAATAATTGTTTAACAAACTTGTTAAAGGCTCAAGGTCGTTATCAAGTCGAAATAATGCATATAATTTGTCGAATTGTGCCTTAACGGGAAAAGGGTTTTACTTGGCAAATGTCGGTTATACGGTTATAGAGACGCAACTGAAAATATATTTATAAAGGTGGCAAAATGGCTATAGAACGCACTTTTTCAATGATTAAACCCGATGCAACACGTCGTAATCTTACGGGTGCCATCACCAAGATGCTTGAGGAGGCAGGCTTGCGCGTTGTCGCTTCCAAACGTGTGTGGATGAGTTTGCGTGAAGCAGAAGGCTTTTATGCTGTTCATAAAGACCGTCCGTTTTTTGGCGAATTGACAGAGTTCATGTCATCTGGCCCGACAATTGTCCAAGTGCTTGAAGGCGAAAATGCCATTGCCAAAAACCGTGAAATCATGGGTGCGACCAATCCGAAAGATGCTGCCGAGGGGACAATCCGCAAAACATTCGCTTTGTCGATCGGGGAAAACTCGGTTCACGGTTCCGATTCGCCCGCAACAGCCAAAGAAGAAATTGCCTATTGGTTTTCCGGCACTGAAATTGTCGGCTGATGATGACGTCACTGAAAAAATTCGAGTAATAATAAAGCCCGGAACTGATACCGGGCTTTTTATTCGGTTGGCATTGAAGGCCGGAAGACAGAGTTTCCCGTTATTTGCTAAATTTTGTATTTGTTAAAGTTTCTTTCTGTTTTTCGATAGGTCAGAGATCCGGCACAAGGCGGGCAACATAATTGCCATTTTCATCTTTCAAAATAAGTCGGCCCAGATCATCGAACATGTAGGATTTTGCTTTGGCAAGCATTTCAATGAAGCGGCTTTCCTGTTGCGAAATCGCTTCTGCGCAGGCCATGAAAGTCATAGCTGGCGGGTCGAACGAGATAATGTCTCTCTCGTCATCAATAACAGCAGAGGTTGTATAACGATTACAGCCGCCACTGCCGGTTATACGATATTTCGGATGGTCACCGGCCTTTTTATCTTCAGCTTTCGGCTCGACGGCGACAGTCAGATGGGAATTGTCGATAATGCCGGTTCCGAACATATCTTCGACTTTCCATTCATGTCCGGAAATTGTCGTTGAAACAGGTTTCGGTGTTGTTGTCGATTGATTGACCATGCCCAATACAAGTTCATAACGAGCGTTTTTATCTTCGGGAACAATCATCTTTCTTTCATCGCTTACAAACCATAAAACATCGCCAACGGCAATGCGTGCCTGAAGCGCGTATTTGTGTTGTGGAGCAATATTGGCATGATCGACCGGAAGATCAAATTCGATAGGAACCGAACCATTAGGCTGTTGCGCGATTTCTGCAACGATAGGGAAGGGGCCATCAGCATTGGTAACATCGACGAGTTGAACAACGAGATAGGCATGTTGCGGAAGTTCTATCCGCTGGAGATAGGTGACATCACCATGAATGGTTAATGTTTCCGATGCAGCACTATATGTAGGTACAACTGTATTCATTATAAACGCCGGTAGAACAACGAGAGAAACACTTGCCAGCGCTGTCGCGCCAAATGTAAAAGCCGCCAGAATATGTCGTTTCATGAATTGATGTTACCCCTGTTGAACACAGATATATCAATGGCCAATGCCCCCGTTTGATTGAACCACTGTAGCTGCCGACAGTACGTCAACGCGCTACCCCATAAGTATGCCTCTTTTTCTGGAAAAAATAAGGCACAATGACCTGTGATCCACCAAAACCTGCGGATATATTTGTTCGTTGTTTACTTCTCTATTCCCCGATAAAAGACAATGGCGTCATAAGCATCGCTTTTAAAAGGATTCGGTTTGCATTATTTTTTCGATTGCCCGGACTTTTTTTGCCATCTCACCTTCGTATGTTCATCAGTCGCTTTGGCTTCAACCCAGTTTTGTGGTGTCCCGTCACGAAGATGTTCTTTCTTCCAGAACGGAGCTTCGGTTTTCAAAAAGTCCATAATGAAGTTCGCCGCGTCAAACGCTTCCCGCCGGTGAGGGGAGGCGGTTACAACCAGAACAATTTGTTCCCCGACCTTGATTGTCCCGAAACGGTGGATAACCGTGACGCCTTCCAGTGACCAGCGCGTCGAGGCATCGTCAACAATCTGTTTGATGCGTTTCTCGGCCATTCCCGGATAATGTTCGATTTCGAGAGCAGAAAGACGCCCGCCTTCGCTTCGGCATAAACCGCAAAAAGCCACAATACCACCCACCGAGGCAGAGTGATTGCGGATTTTGTCGACTTCGGCACCCATGTCAAAATCTTGCGGCTGGACAGAGATTTTAATTTTCATGTTTCAACCACCTGTCATCGGCGGAAAAAGGGCAATTTCATGCGAATTTCCAATGAGGCTATCGTGATCGACATGTTCTTCATCAATAGCCACGCGTATAAGCTCCGGGTTCTCCAGAGCGAAAGCATAGTTTTCCCCAAGGGTTTTGAGATAGGAGAGAAGATCATCTACCGTTTTCACGTTCTGCGGTAATTCAAGAGTTTCTTCTCCGCGACCGATACGTTCGCGAACCCATGCAAAATATTGTAATTTCATGCGTATCCTTCAATCAATCACGTGTTTAAGACCGGCGCGGAAATAATCCCAGCCCGTCCATAGTGTAAGAATAGCGGCGACCCACAACATGACAAGGCCAAATTCGGTGGCATAAGGAATAACTTTGTCACCGGCAGGGCCGGCAAGCAGAAAAACAATGGAAAACATTTGCACGGTCGTTTTCCATTTTGCCAATCGCGAAACCGGAACACTGACTTTGAGTGATGCCAGATATTCACGTAATCCTGAAACCAGAATTTCGCGGCAAAGAATGATGATTGCCGCCCACAGCGCCCAACCGGCAATTGTACCATCAGCGGCTAGCAACAGAAGGCAAGCCGAAACAAGAAGTTTGTCTGCAATCGGATCAAGCATACGACCGATATTCGAGGTCTGTTTCCAGACGCGCGCAAGATAACCGTCGAAAAAATCTGTAATAGACGCGACCACAAATATGATAACCGCCCACCAGCGTGCTGTATCGGTCGATTGCAGACGGCCTTCCACAAAAAAGCACAAGACAACAAGCGGTACGGCAACAATGCGTGCATAGGTAAGGATGTTTGGCAACGATAAAGTATGATTTTTCATTCTGCCGTATTCAATCCTTTTAACGTCTTGAGGCTGCTTGAAAACAAAACGAACAAAGCGGCCGATCGGGTGAACTTAAAAAAGCAATCAAATATACCCTTTTTGAGAAGAGCGTACCAATTGAATCAAGTTACCTCTATTAATTAGCGATAGAATCGTCAGAAACAAGCATTATCTTTCATTAAAATGATCGTGAATTTGTTGAGCTGTTGCTGCCGAGATTCCTTCAACTTTCATCAAATCTTCCACCGCCGCGCCTGCAACGGCTTTTGCAGTTCCAAAATGGCCAAGCAGGGCCCGCTTGCGTGCCGACCCGATGCCTTCCACTTCGTCGAGCGGATTCTTCATCATTTCTTTTTTACGTTTTATGCGATGGGTGCCGATGGCAAATCTGTGTGCTTCATCGCGCAAACGCTCAAGAAAATATAGGACAGGGTCGCGCGGTGGTAACATGAAAGGCGGGCGACCGGAAACAAAAAACCGTTCCCGTCCTGCCTCGCGATCAACACCTTTTGCAACACCGATAGCTGTGACAACATCGTCAATGCCGAGTTCTCTGAGCATCTCGTGCACCACTGTCATCTGGCCTTCGCCGCCATCAATCAGAATAATATCGGGCCATGCAGGAAAACTGTCGTCATTGGCCGCAGTATCATCGGCTTGGGGTACCGGTATACCATGCTCTTTGATAAGCCTTTTGAACCGCCGGTCGATAACTTCCTTCATCATACCGAAGTCGTCACCCGGTGTAATATCGGTCGAACGGATATTGAATTTTCTATATTGATTCTTGATAAAACCTTCGCGTCCGGCAACGATCATGCCGCCCACCGCATTGGTTCCCATAATATGCGAGTTATCATAGACTTCGATACGGCGGGGTACTTTTTCAAGTCCGAAAGTCTCTGCAACCCCTTGCAACAGTTTATCCTGTGTTGAAGTTTCAGCAAGCCGACGTCCCAAAGCTTCGCGTGCATTGGTCAGCGCATGTTCAACCAGTGACTTTCTTTCACCCCTTTGCGGCACCGATATTGTTACTTTGCGCTCTGCTTTTTCGGAAAGGGCTGTAGCAAGCAATTCTTCCTCGTCGACATGGTCGGAAAGCAGAATAAGCTTCGGTACCGGCTTGTCGTCATAAAATTGGGCAAGAAAAGCGCCGAGCACTTCGGGAGCAGAAATTGAAGGGTCGGCTTTCGGGAAATAGGAACGGTTTCCCCAGTTCTGTCCGGTTCTGAAGAAGAACACCTGAATGCAGGTCATACCGCCCTGTTGGGCGATCGCAAAAACATCTGCTTCGTCGACAGTTTGCGGGTTGATTTCCTGATGTCCCTGAATATGGGACAGGGCAGACAAACGGTCGCGATAGACCGCGGCTCTTTCAAAGTCGAGTTTATCGGCAGCTTCCCGCATGATTTTTGCCATATTGTCTTGAATAGCCTGACTTTTTCCCGAAAGAAAGGCTTCCGCCTCGTCGACAAGTTTCATGTAATCGGCGTCACTGATTTCGTGAGTACAAGGAGCCGAACATCTTTTAATCTGATAGAGCAGGCAGGGTCTCGTGCGTGATGCCATAACTGCGTCGGTGCATGTTCTGAGCAAAAACGCTCTTTGCATAGCATTGATTGTTCTCGTTACAGCACCGGCAGACGCAAAGGGACCAAAATAATCGCCTTTGCGAGAGCGTGCACCACGATGTTTATAAATAGCCGGAGCGCGTGTGTCGCGCGTAATGATAATATAGGGAAAGCTTTTATCATCGCGCAGCAGAACATTAAAACGCGGGCGCAACCGCTTGATGAGATTGGCTTCCAGAAGAAGGGCTTCGGTTTCTGTACTGGTAACCACAAATTCCATATAATGGGTGGCTCTTATCATGCGCGCGATGCGGTTGTTGTGTCCGTGTCCACGCGCATAATTCGACACACGTTTTTTCAGATTCCGCGCTTTGCCGACATAAAGGACGTTTCCATCCTTGTCGAACATCCGGTACACTCCGGGCTTGTTCGGCAGATTTTTGACAAATTCCTGAATGAGCGGTGCACCGGTGAGCTTCAGATCATCATTTTTGAAACCACCCTTATCCCAGATAATATCGGGGCCGTCGGAGCGCGAATGTTGATCTTCACCTGATTTTGCTTCCTGATTTTTAGCGGCATCAGTGTTTTGTTCGGTCAGGGAGTTCATAATTATTCATTTCGTCCTGCAATATCGGGCGTTTGCCACATTAAATGTTGCCCGCCATCCAATGCAATCATTTGTCCGGTTATTGATGTTTGACACCAAAAATAACGTATTGTTGCACCAAATTCGGCCAAGTCAGGCCCGTGTTCCAGCAAAACAGAATGCGCTTGTCTTACAAAATCGTCTTCATCCTGTCTCGAACTTTTAAGCGTCGGTCCCGGACCGATAGCATTGACCCGAACACGTGGTGCAAGTGCTTGAGCCAGAGTTTTCGTCAATGTCCATAAGGTCGACTTGGATAATGTGTATGACAAAAAGTTGGGGTTAAGCTTCAATACCCTTTGGTCAATAATATTGACGATCAAACCTTTGAGGTTTTCCGGTAATAAAACAAACATACGGTCGGCCAATAGAGCGGGCGTTTTTACATGTATAGCAAAATGGTTATCCCAAACATTCATATCAAGTGCGCCGATACCATCATCGAGAAATAGCGAAGCATTGTTGACAAGAATTTCAACCGGCCCCATTTTTTCCGTTACTGTTTCGACAAGACCTCTGCCATGGGTTTTCAAAAGATCGGATTGAAAAGATAAAGCTTTGGCTCCGGAAGCTTCCAATTTATGCAGAAGTGCATCGGCTTCCTGCCGTGCTTCATTATAATGAATTGCGAGATCAAAACCGTTTGCAGCCAGATCAAGCGCCATTGCGGCGCCTAAACGTTTGGCACCGCCTGTAATCAGAACAACAGGACGCCTCTTTTCCATTTAATCAAACAGTTTCCATTGACAATTTTGTGTAATATCCAGGCTCGCAACAAGTTTGGAACATTACAATCCAAAATGGCGATATTTTTCGGTGAAATCAAGGCTTGTAAAATCACAAAACAAATCACCCATGCGGTGAAGCAAAAAACGTGCGCTTTTATGTGTTATCATCGGTTCATAGATGAAGGCTTTATTTGTAACACTAAACTTACCGGATGCTGACGGACTAATTCATCAGATATGACAAGTGGTGATATTGCCCGATAACATTGCGATTTTGAATTTATGAATGCGGGTATATTCGTGAGAAAAATATCTTGCAGTGAACCACAATCACTCAAGCGCCCGTTTGTCGGAAATTGATTTTCGTCACTGGAGTTTTCCACCAAACGCAATATTTTTTAAACAGGCTCCACAAAATCATTGTCAGGCAGAACTAGGGTTCAATGTGCGGGATGCTGATGATACCGGCTTTTCAACCTCGCCGGATATATGAATTTGTCTGTTCAACTTTTATCTTTTCTATTCGGGAAAACAATTAATTTGCTCTGTATCATGGCAAATCTCGTTGTAAAATCTTCAACACGAGAGAGATATTCATGACGACAGTCGGAATAAACCGCTCAAGCTTTGGTTCGCAAACCACGATATTCCGCTTTCGGGACGACATTTTAAAATGTGCAATCGCAGCCAATAAGCGGATGATCGGAAATAGCAATGCGTGCTGCTGATAATCTGTTCAGGACACTTGTAAAATGCTGCCCGCCCGAAATGATTTCATCGCCAGATCGGAAGGATTCTTGATTGGGAGAATGGTAGGCGCAACTTTGCCGAGAACTGACGTTTCAGATCGAAGTCGTCAGAACGTGCTATGAAACTTGTATAATCACAAGACGGGAACGGAGAAGAAAGGCAGCGCGTGTCCGGCTTTTATTATTTGACTGCCCGACAGTTACCGTCCTGAATTCGCCATTTGTCGAAACCTTCAACGCAGAATTCGACATTGTAGCCACTTACACCTGTGAAGCCCTGACCATATTCCACCATATAATAAAGCGGATAGCTTGACCCGTCATTCATAATGGCTGTCGCACGGCAAAATTGGCGGGGAATATTGAGCTTTGTAGCCGGATTTTCGCCGCGACCCATTGTTATATCTGTAACATGTTCGATATGAACGGGCGGCAGACCCGGAACGTTTCGCACCTCATGACGGAATTTGTAACCGACTTCCCAAAGAATGCGTTTATAACCACACACGCCCGCATCGTTGACTGAAGAGGCTTGCGAACGGGGAGCAAGCGATGTTGCCAAGTCGGCTGCTGTTGCAGAATTCACGCAGGCGTAGAAGCCAAGCCCGAAAACCGAGAGAGACAAAACTTTGCGAAAACTTGCATTAAAGAACGATGACTTGTGCATGATTATTCCACGTTGACCATTTATTCCTGCAATATGTTTCATTGTCGCTATTCCGTCAAGTTCAAACAGCTTCACCATTTATCCATTCGTTGATTAATTGTGCATGTTTGTCTGCTCCAAGGCGATCAAGCAAAAATGGTTTAAGCTTGTCCATTTCATGGGGCAGAACATAGGGCGGATTAACAATAATCATACCACACCCGTCAAGTCCGGGCATTTCGGAGCGTTGTTTAATTCTAAGCTCCAGTCGCAAGATTTTCGGGATCGAAGTGCTTCTCAACTCGTTCATAAACCAATTGAGTTCATTATAATGTTTGACAGGATACCAAAGTGCGTAGATTCCGCCGGGAAACCGTTTATACGCTTTTTCAAGACCTTCGATAAGCCGCTCGAATTCGTCGTTTTTTTCAAATGGCGGGTCAACAACGATAAGTCCGCGCTTTTCCTTTGGCGGCACATGGGCACCAAGTGCAAGATATCCGTCGAGATGAATGACGCGGGTCTGATAATCACCGGCAAAATTATTCGCCAATTTTTTATAATCGGCTTCATGAAGCTCTATCGCTGTTAGCCGGTCCTGTTTTCTCAACAGTTTTCGCTCGATATAAGGTGAACCGGGATAACGGCCGAATTTTCTGCTTTTATCATTAAGCTCGTTGACCACATCAAGCCAGGGCTTGATGAGTAATGCAACATCCGGAGCCACAGCTTGATCGAGAATGCGGCCGATGCCATCAATCCATTCACCGGTTTTTTGTGCCTCATCCGAAGCAAGATCATAAATGCCGATGCCTGCATGTGTATCAATCACACGGAACGCATGGTCTTTCTTTTTAAGATATTCGATGATGCGGGCGATAATGATATGTTTGAACACATCGGCAAAATTGCCTGCATGATAAATATGGCGATAATTCATTGTTTTGTTCTAACCGTTCCTCACATTAGCCGAGGCCGATTTTATGCGGCAAAACGACAGCGCGGGTTCCCACCGGTACGCGGCTATAAAGGTCGATAATATCCTGATTGAGGAAACGTATACAGCCTGAGGATACCCGCTTGCCGATTGACCAGGGTTCGACTGTTCCATGTAAACGGAAAAGTGTATCTGTACCACCTCTATAAAGATAAAGAGCGCGGGCACCCAGCGGATTTCCGGGACCGCCTTTCATGCCATCCGACAGATGGCCGTATCTTTGCGGCTGCTTTTGCATCATGCTTGCAGTCGGGTGCCATGTTGGCCACACCGCTTTGCGGCCGATTGTTGCTTCTCCCTGAAAATCGGCCGCTGCCGACCGCGCAACACCGACGCCGTAACGCATGGCGCGTCCTTCGGAAAGCACAAAATAACAAAAGAAGTTGGTTGGATCGACAACAATAGTTCCCGGTTTATAGGGCATATGGAATGCAACTTCCTGACGCAGATATTCCGGATTGATCCGCCTTGTATCGACAGCATTCACCGGAAAACCGTTATCGGTTGTGGCGGCATACATGGATGCGTATTTTTCGTTTAACGGGTATTCGCCGTAACTGACCTTCTTCTTTTGCGTAACCTTCGGTTTTGCCTTGTGCCGCCTTATAACATAGGTCGTTGTCGTTACCGGCTCGCCGGTATCAATAGGAACCATTTTGGGTAAAGGGTGGCGAAAAGTACAACCGGCGAGAAAAAGCGGTGCTGAAAGAAGGAAAAAGCGTCTGTTCATTTTAAAGATCTCGATAGCCCCGACAAACCGTACGACTGTAGGTCGATTTTGGTCTGCCATGATTGGAAAAAGCAAATATCCTTCGATAAGGTTTGACGAGCAGATAAAAGAAAATAGATACCGACTCTTCTCTGCAAATCAATTTTTGTGCGGGAAGCTTTTAACACAAAATTAACGTGATTTGATAGAGCCTATAAAATCTGATTTTTTTAATTTCATATAATTTTGTTATTTTTATAGATTTGCTTTTGTTGTTTTGTCGAGCGGGAAGTATGCGGGATGTCGGGCTTGATGGTGTCACTTGTGCTTTTGGCGGCATTGATGCATGCGCTATGGAGCATCCTTCTGAAGTTAACCGGTGAGGCAAAAGCCAATATTACGGTTTTCATGGCCGGCTCTTCTCTTCTTGCGCTTGCAGGAATTCCTTTCCAATCCTTACCGTCACTTGCGAGCCTTCCGTTTTTGCTGGTTTCTGTCTTTGTGCAGATCATATATATGGTGCTTGTCGGGGTCATTTATCAAAAAGGCGATGTCAGCCAATCCTATCCGGTCATGCGTGGTGTCGCACCGCTTCTCGTTGCGATAGTCAGCGGGCCGGTTCTCGGTGAACAACTGTCTTTGGTGGCGTGGTGCGGCGTTATTCTTATCTCGTCGGGAGTGCTGACTTTGGCTTTTGAAGCAGTAAGACGCAGCGATAGGATTGAACCTTCTATCATTCCGCTTTCTTTGCTGACGGCTGCTTTTATAGCTCTGTATACTCTCCTTGACGGGATCGGTATCAGATTATCAGGGGCACCGGTCTCCTACATCTTGTGGTTATTTTTTTGGATCGGCGGGGCGAAAGTCGTATATGACCTATCAAAACGCAAGAAACGTCAGCATTTTTTGTCCAGCTTTAGAAAATATTGGTTTATCGGGCTTATTGGCGGTTTTTTGTCGCTCGGATCCTATGGCCTTGCATTGTGGGCAATGACAAAGTTACCGGTGGCACTTGTGGCCGCCGTGCGCGAAAGCGCAATCGTTTTTGCTGTTATTCTGTCGTATTTTGTATTGCGTGAACGTGTCAGCTTTTTGCGCTTTGTCGCCTCGCTGATAATTGTTCTTGGCGTTATTGCTGTGCGACTAGCCTGAAAATAGTAAAATTGGTAAATAAATCCGTCTTTACTGATTTGAGTCGGAATTGCCATGAGCAACGTAGAAATTGGTCATACAGCCTGTCCCCACGACTGTCCCTCAACTTGTGCACTTGATGTGGAATTGTTGTCTCCGACAAAAATAGGCAGAATTCGGGGGGCAAAGGAAAATAGTTATACGGCAGGTGTTATCTGTGCAAAAGTCGCCCGTTATAGCGAGCGTGTACACAATCCCGAACGATTGTTAAAGCCGCTTGTCAGAAAAGGTTCCAAAGGCGAGGGCAATTGGCAAGAAGTCTCATGGTCTGATGCACTCGACCTCATAGCCGAACGCTTTCAAAAGGCAGAGAGCAAATATGATTCAACCACGATATGGCCTTATTTCTTTGCCGGAACCATGGGATTGGTGCAGCGCGATTCAATCAATCGTTTGCGCCACGCTGGAAAATATTCGGGGCAATTTTCGACATTTTGTACCAATACGGCGGCAACCGGCTATTTTGCCGGCACCGGCCGAATAGCCGGTGTCGACCCGCGCGAAATGGAAAAATCCGATCTTGTGGTGATCTGGGGGACCAATGCGGCAAGTACGCAGGTCAATGTGATGACCCATGTCACCAAAGCGCGTAAAGACCACCATGCGCGCATTGTTGCAATTGATGTTTTCGAGAGTGCAACCGTCCGTCAGGCCGACCTCGGCCTGATTTTAAGACCGGGAACCGATGCTGCTTTGGCCTGTGCCGTTATGCATATATTGTTCCGTGATGGTTTTGCCGATTGGAACTATCTGGAACGCTATAGCGATGATCCGCATGGGTTCGAGCGCCACTTGAAAACAAAAACGCCACAATGGGCAGCCGAAATTACCGGCCTGTCTGTTGAAGAGATCGAAACCTTTGCCCATTGGGTCGGTACAACCAAACGCACATTCTTCCGGCTCGGATATGGTTTTACCAGACAACGTAACGGTGCGGTTGCAATGCATGCAGCGCTTTCTGTGCCCGCTGTTACGGGGGCGTGGCAATATGAAGGTGGCGGTGCATTTTTTTCCAATGCGTCGATATTTGCCCTTAACAAAAATGAAGTTGAAGGAACGGCTTTCTTTGACCCGAAAATCCGTTCGCTGGATCAATCCAAAATCGGCAGAATCCTGCTTGGCGATCAAGAAACACTTTATGGTGGACCGCCTGTAACTGTGTTGTTTATCCAGAACACCAATCCGGCAAATGTTGCGCCCGAACAAAGGTTGATCCGCAAAGGCTTGGCACGCGAGGACCTTTTTACAGTGGTTCATGAGCAATTTATGACAGATACAGCGAAAATGGCCGATGTCGTACTGCCTGCAACAATGTTTCTCGAACATGATGATATTTATCGGGCAGGTGGCCAACAGCATATTCTCTTGGGGCCGAAATTGATTGAACCGCCGCTCGGACCGAAACCCAATCTTTATGTTATAAACGAATTGGCAAAGCGACTCGGTTTCGGTCATATGGCGGGATTTGACAAGACAGCCATTGAACTTATCGATAATATGCTAAGAGCGTCACACCGCGGCACTTATGACGAACTTAAGAAAAAGCGCTGGCTTGACGTTCAGCCGCCTTTTGAACGGGCACATTTTCTGAACGGTTTTGCATGGCCTGACAAGAAATTCCGTTTCAAGGCCCGATGGACGGGTTATAAAGCTCCGGATACTCCCCCCGACACAATGGGCTATCAAGGACCTTATGATGAAATGCCGGATTTTCCCGACCAGTGGGATGTTATCGAAAAAGCCGATGAAGAACATCCGTTCAAGCTTGTTACCTCGCCTGCACATAATTTTCTGAATTCGACATTTTCGGAATCGCCGACATCTTTATTGAAAGAAATTCGCCCGACGCTCATGATTCATCCCGACGATGCGGCAATTTATGAAATTGCGGATGGCGATCTTGTCGAGATAGGCAATCACCGTGGCAGTGTGGCTCTTCATGCGAAATTGTTTGAAGGCCTGAAAAGGCGGGTTGTTATCTCGCAAGGATTGTTTGCCAATTCAAGTTTTGTTCGGGGCGAAGGGATAAATGTTTTGACCGGCGCAGATTCACCGGCTCCCAATGGCGGGCTTGCCGTTCACGACATAAAAGTGTGGCTGAAAAAACTGGAAAATTCCGAAAAAAAGCGACATTAGTAAAATGAACTGTATTTACCCGAAGATATTATAAAAAAATATAAGAAAATATGGAAAGGCGCCGGGGACGGCGAGACAAGAAAAAGATGCAAAAAATGAAAGCTATGATTGTTGGTGTGTCCGGCCTTTCACTGACAAATGACGAAAAGGATTTTATCGCTGAAAACCGGCCTTGGGCTTTCATTCTTTTTGCAAGAAATATCGGCTCGGCCGGCGAAATCAAACAATTGACTGCATCGCTTCGCTCGGCTTGCGGTCGCGATGATGCTTTTGTTTTTATCGATCAGGAAGGTGGACGTGTTCAACGGTTGCGTGCACCTCTTGCCCCCGATTATCCAACGGCAGCGACTTTGGGTGAACTCTATAAAAAGGATAAAGCCAAAGGGGTGCGCGCAAGCTTTATCATGTCACGTCTTCACGCATTCGATTTGCAGCGGTTGGGAATAAATGCAGATTGTCTGCCGGTTCTCGATGTTCCGATTGCAGGAGCGGACAATATTATTGGGAACCGCGCTTATGGCAACGATTGTGAAACTGTGATAGCTTTGGGACGTGCAGCAACCGAAGGCTTGAAAGCAGGCGGTGTTTTGCCGGTCATGAAGCATATTCCGGGTCACGGTCGTGCATTATGTGATACCCATAAAAGCCTTGCACGTGTCGATGCTCCGTTAGAGACTTTGCGGCTTACCGATTTTGCTCCTTTCGAGGCATTATCCGATCTGCCGGTGGCAATGACTGCGCATGTTGTTTATGAAAGTGTCGATCCGGAAAAACCGGCGACTTTGTCGAAAAAGATAGTGGGTAGCATTATCCGCAACGAGATCGACTTTGACGGTTTGTTGATGACAGATGACTTGTCGATGAAGGCACTTTCTGGCGACTTGGGTGATTTGGCAAAAGAAGCTTTTGCCGCGGGATGTGATTTGGTTTTGCACTGCAATGGCGAGAAAGAGGAAATGGAGAAAATTGCTGCTGCAACACCTTGGCTTGAAGGCAAATCGGCTGCGCGTGCGCAAGCGGCGACGAATTGGGTTTCCCAGCCTGACAATGCCGATGAAAAGGCCTTGCGGGAAGAATTTCACAGTCTCTTGATGTTCAAATAACGGATATAAGATTTGGCACCAAACGATAAAAAATCGCCGTCGAGCGGGAGAAAGAACACCGGACATCCTGCCCAGAGGGCAATGGAACCGATTTGGGAACAGGAAGAAGAACATGGCGTCAGTGAACCGACACTGGTGATTGATGTTCAGGGGTTTGAAGGTCCGCTTGATTTATTGTTACAATTGGCACGTAACCAGAAAGTCGATTTGGCACATATATCAATTGTCGAACTTGTACAGCAATATCTTGATTTTGTTAAAACAGCGCATGAATTGAGACTGGATCTTGCAGCCGATTATCTGGTGATGGCGGCCTGGCTTGCTTACCTTAAATCCCGCCTTCTGGTTCCACAAAGATCGGATGATGAAGGTGAAAGTGGCGAAGAGCTTGCCGGATTGTTGCAATTCCGTTTGCAGAGGCTTGAAGCCATGCGCGAAGCAGCAGGCCAACTTGTAAACCGTAACCGTTTGGGACGTGATGTTTTCAAGCGTGCCAATCCGGAAATGGTCGTTGTGGAAAAAAAGCACCTTTATGACGTATCTCTCTATGATTTATTGATGGCTTATGCCGGTTTGCGCCAAAGGCAGGCAGTGAAGCGCGTCGAAGTGGGAAAGCGGGAGGTCTGGTCGCTAAAGGCCGCGCGTGCAATATTGGTGCGGTTGATGGGTGAAGCAAAGGACTGGCAGGCTTTGGACAAATTCCTGTTTGCCTTTATTCCGACAGCGCAGGAACGTCGCACCGCTTTAGCGAGCACTTTTGCGGCAAGCCTCGAAATGGTGCGAGAAAAACAGCTTGATATTCGTCAGGCAGCACCATTTGCTCCGATTTATCTTCGGGCGCACAAAAAAACGGAAGGCGAGCAAAAAACGGTGAACGGCGATCGGGCAGAGCAGGGAACCAAGTGAAATGGCTGAACAAAACACAGCAGAAAAAAAGCAGAATGGCGAACTTGACATTACGCCCGAACTTGTCCGCATGGCCGAAGCGATTGTTTTCGCGTCGAGCGAGCCGGTAACCGATCGCGCTCTGGAAGAGCGGCTCCCTAAGGGCGCAAATATTGCTGCCATTATGGATGTGCTTACACAGGATTACAAAAAACGCGGTGTCAATCTCGTCAAAGTAGGTAATGCCTATGCCTTCCGTACAGCACCCGATCTTGCTTTTCTTCTGAATAGACAAGAGGAACGTCCGAGGAAGCTTTCTCGTGCCGCTTTGGAAGTGCTGGCAATTATTGCCTATCACCAACCGATAACACGTGCGGAACTAGAAGACGTCAGAGGCGTTGAAACATCGAAAGGTACGTTGGATGTGCTGATGGAAGCAGGTTGGGTGAAAATTCGTGGAAGAAGGCGCGTTCCGGGGCGACCTGTCACTTACGGAACGACCCTTGCTTTTCTCGATGAATTCAGCCTGCCGGAAATTTCCGATTTACCGGGGATGGAAGAGCTGAAAGGTGCAGGTCTTCTATCGTCAAGATTACCGGCAAGTTTCCGTATGCCATCACCAACCGCCGATCCTGATATTCTGACCGATGAAGAAGAACCGCTTGAAGATGTCAATTTGGAACAATTAGGACTTTTAAGTCCACTTGATCGGGAAGAAAAATCTTAAAATCACCTTGTTTGGGAATAAAAAATGTAAATACACGTGGTTGTGTTTAAAAGACTTGAAAAAAGTGTCTAAAAGTACACATTAAGACAGTTCCAGCATTGAAGAGAGTACATAATGGGAAATTTCTTTTCACCTGTTCACCTCATAGTGATTCTACTCATCATTCTTGTCCTATTCGGTCGTGGTAAGATTTCTGAATTCATGGGCGATTTTGCCAAAGGTATCAAGAGTTTCAAAAAAGGTCTGAAAGAAGACGATGACGAGGTTGAAACTCAGCAACCGGCGGAGCGGCCGGAAATCAAAACTATTGATGTTCAACCGGAAGAGACAGTTCAACCGGCCAAACGTGTAGCGAGTACACGTAAACCGGCGGCAGCGAAAACCGCATCCCGTTCAACCAAATCGAAAGCTAAAACAACGCAACGTAAAACGACGAAATCGTAAAGTTTTCTTGTTGACGGAGCTTTTCTTGAGAAAGCCTTTCTTATGGGAAAGGATCTTTGAATAATGTTCGGAATTGATGGACCGGAATTTATTGTCATCCTTATCGTGCTGATTGTTGTGGTCGGCCCGAAAGACTTGCCGAAAATGTTGAAAGCGATCGGCAAGGCGACGGCGCGTATGCGCTCGACAGCCAACGAGTTCCGGCGTCAATTTGATGAGGCGATGCGTGAAGCCGAACTCGATGATTTGCAAAAAACACTTTCGGATGTGAAAGATCTTGATCCACGCAAAAAACTCACAGAAATATTCGATCCTATCCGTGACGTAGCAAAAGACGTCAAAGCAAGCATAGATGTTCAAGAAAATGATAGCACATCCAAATCGGATGCGTCGTCAACTGAAGATGCTGGCGAAGAAAAACCGGTTGGTGCAAAAAATGGCGCGCCTCAAGGGCAAATAACGGGAAGTTCTGCCACAAGTTCGGTAAGAATTGTCGATGACGAAAAATTCCAGTCGGCCGAAGTTCCAATGGCATCGGCCGGTGGCGACACTGTAGCGAGAGCGGAAAATGCGCCGACACAAAGCTCGGATGAAGCTGAAAAAACAAAACAACCGGCCAGAAAAGCAACAAAAGAAAAGATAGCGGCGAAAAATAATTCTTCTACCAAGTCGAAAGCTGCGACTAAGACCAATAGAGCCGCTTCTTCAAAGCAGTCCGCGTCAAAAAAAGGTGTTGAAACTCGCGCGGCAGACGCTCCTTCACGCAAACAGAAGAGTGTAAAAGGGGCGGTTTCTGAAACGAAAAAGAAAACCACTATCGGTGTTTGAATAAAATAGGAAAAATCATCGTGCATGAGGATGAAGACGAAGTCGAAGCGAGTTCGGCGCCGCTACTGGATCATTTGATCGAGTTGCGACAACGCATTATTGTGTCTTTAATCGCGTTTGCCATTGCGTTCATCATCTGCTTTTTCGTCAAGGATTATATACTGAACTTTTTGTTATGGCCTTACCAATGGGCAATGAAAATTTCGGGTGGCAATCCTGATAGTATCCGGTTGCAATCGACACAGGTCTGGGAAACATTTCTGACAAAAATGAAGCTTGCAGCTTTTGGCGGTGTCATTTTGTCATTTCCTTATCTTGCGTTCCAGCTATACAGCTTTATCGCACCGGGGCTCTATCGCAATGAGAGGCGGGCTTTTTTGCCGTTTCTCATCAGTGCACCAATTTTATTTCTTTTGGGTGGGGCATTTGTCTATTGTGTGCTCGCCCCCATGATGTTGTGGTTTTCGCTTTCACAGCAATTGTTGCCTGATTCTCATTTGAAAGTGGAATTTATTGCACGTATTTCCGATTATCTGAGCTTCATGCAGTCTTTCATTCTTATATTCGGGCTTATCTTCCAGCTTCCTCTTGTTACCAGCCTGTTGACAAAAGCCGGGCTTATTACGTCGAAAATGCTGGTTTCCAAGCGGAAATGGGCAATTCTGATTGCTGTTGTTGTTGCAGCAATGGTGACACCTTCCGATTTCTTTACAATGTTTGGCGTCGCACTTCCTACAATTTTGCTTTATGAAGTTTCTATAATTGTTTCACGCTGGATCGAAAAGAAAGAAGCAAAAGAAAAGAACAAGGCTTCCTGATTAGTCCATTGTGGTTTAAGAACAGAAATAGAATTCAAAAATTTTATACAGGAATATCTTGATGCTTGATATCAAATGGATTCGCGAAAATCCGCAAAAACTCGACGAAGCTTTGGCAAAACGCAATGCCGAACCACAGGCAGAGAAATTGATAGCGCTTGATCTTGAACGGCGTAACCACGTTTCACATGTGCAGGTTGCCCAGGAAAGACGTAACGCCGCATCCAAAGAAATTGCGCAGGCTATGGCTTCCGGTGATACGGAACGGGCCGAAGCTCTGAAGTCGGAAGTGGCGGAACTCAAAACATTCCTTTCAACAGCAGAGACAAAAGGGAAAGATCTGACAGCAGCTCTTGATGATGCCCTTTCGCGTATTCCCAATATTCCGCTTGACGATGTTCCCGTAGGGCGCGACGAAAAGGATAATGTGGAACGCTATAAGGTGGGAACACCACCGTCTTTCCCGTTCGAGCCGAAACAGCATTTTGAAATCGGTGAAAAGCTTGGCCAAATGGATTTTGATCGTGCGGTCAAACTTTCCGGCGCGCGTTTCACAGTCTTGTCGGGACAACTCGCCCGTCTTGAAAGGGCACTCGGCCAATTCATGATTGATGTCCACACTCTGGAACACGGTTATCGTGAAGTTTCAGTTCCGGTACTGGTTCGTGACAGCGCACTTTTCGGTACTGCCCAACTGCCAAAATTTGCCGAAGACCTGTTCGAGACAACCGATGGCCGTTGGCTTATCCCTACAGCAGAAGTGCCTCTGACAAATCTCGTTGCAGGCGATATTCTGGATGCAAAAAAGCTTCCAATTCGTGTCACTGCCTTAACACCATGCTTCCGTTCGGAAGCCGGTGCTGCCGGTCGTGACACACGCGGAATGCTGCGCCAACACCAGTTCTGGAAAGTCGAAATGGTGTCTATTACCGACGAAGACAGCTCGTTGGATGAGTTGGAACGCATGACCGGCTGTGCCGAAGACATTTTGAAACGGCTGGGGCTTCCATTCCGCACAATTACTTTGTGTACAGGCGATATGGGATTTAGTTCCCGTAAAACATATGACCTTGAAGTGTGGTTGCCTGGGCAAAATACCTATCGCGAAATATCGAGTTGTTCTGTATGTGGCGACTTTCAGGCACGGCGCATGAACGCGCGTTACCGCAAAGAAGGCGAAAAATCGCCTCGCTTCGTTCACACTTTGAACGGTTCGGGCGTTGCGGTCGGCCGTTGTCTCATTGCAGTCATGGAAAATTATCAGCAAAAAGATGGCTCGGTGGTTATTCCGGAAGTTCTGCGCCCCTATATGGGCGGATTGGAACGGATTGAAGCTTAATTTTTTCAAGGAACTTCAATATGCGTATTTTGCTAACCAATGATGATGGTATCCATGCGGAAGGGTTGAAAGTTCTCGAACAGATAGCCCGTAAACTTTCGGATGATGTCTGGGTTGTTGCTCCGGAAGAAGACCAAAGTGGTGTATCGCATTCTTTGACCATTTCCGATCCTTTGCGTTTGCGTCAGATTGATGAAAAACATTATGCTTTGAAAGGTACGCCGACCGATTGTGTCATTATGGCAGTCAAGCATATTATGCCGGAAGCACCCGATCTTGTACTTTCGGGTGTTAATGCCGGCGGCAATCTGGCTGACGATGTGAGCTATTCGGGCACTGTTTCGGGTGCAGTAGAGGGGATGATGCAGGGAATCCGCTCGATTGCTCTTTCGCAAGAATTTTTGCATGAAACGAACCGCGACAATATACCTTGGAATACAGTATTGTCTCTTGCGCCCGATATTTTGAAAAAGCTCGTAAAAATTCCGCTTCCTGAAGGTGTTCTTTTGAATGTGAATTTCCCTGCTTGTGAAGCTCGCGAAGTTACCGGTTTGTCCGTTGCTCCGCTCGGTCATCGCGGGCACAAGATTCTGATTGACAAGCGTGCAGACGGCCGCGGCTTGCCCTATTACTGGATGTATTTCAGCAGGGGAAAGGGCGAGAACAAAGAAAAGACAGATATTGATGTCCTGCAAGACAAGGCCATTTCTGTCACGCCTATGAAACTTGACCTGACAGCCCATGATTTTCTTCACTCATTGGAAAAAGCACTTGGGAGTGCGTGACGAATGGAAGCTGCTTCGCCTTTGTCAGAGCGGGAGGAATTGATAAATCTTGTCCTCAAAATGCGGGGCAGGGGGCTTGATGATATGGCGTTGTTTGCAGCTCTGGAGCGAACATCGAGACGCGGCTTTGTATCGGCACCATTTATTGAAAGTGCTTATGAGAACAAAGTCATTCCGATTGAATGCGGTGAATATATCGAACGGCTTGAAGAACAATTATATATTATATCGGCTTTGGCATTGGAAAAGAAACACCGTGTGCTGGAGATCGGAACCGGTTCGGGCTTTACCGCAGCATTATTGGCGAGACTTGCCGGTCGTGTCACAACAGTCGAACGCTATAAAACTTTGTGCGACATTGCTCGCCAAAGATTTCACGCACTTGAAATAGATAACATCGTTTTACGGCAAATGGACGGTAGCCGTGCATTGTCGGGCTCAGGCCCCTATGACAGGATTCTGGTTTGGCCTTCGCGAAATAGAGAGCCACAAGAATTTCTGGATTTGTTGGCAGCAAACGGAATTCTGATAGAAGCAATCGGACCGGACGAGGGCGAACAGATGGTCGTAAGGTATCGCAAAACCGGTAGCCGGTTCGAGCGGATGGATATGTTTCGTGTGCGCTATCAACCTTTTATTGAAGGGATCGCGGCAATTTTATAAACCGCATCAAAAAACGCGAACGGGTTGGAAATAATGGCACCGTAAAGTCGGGCGGTTTTGTCGGAAGTTAATGGACAAACCCCGTTTTTTGTCAAATGCATGAAAATGATATATATTTTGTAACGGTTAAAAACCTGTCGGTAACCGTAAGCCAAGCTTTTGTCGGCAATAATTTTTTTTAACCTTAACAGAAATTTTAACCGTCAAGTAACATTAACACGATTTAATGCGCTTAGTTGAGTATCGGGTAAATGGACAAAAAACATGCGTTTGACAATAATGAGTAAAGCTTCGCACCGCTATCTTCAAACAGCGGCATTGTTCATCCTAGCTGGTTTTGCCACGGGATGCAGTTCCGGTACCCAACGTTTTACGGATAGTTTTTACACTGGCGCAACCGCCAATCAACAACAGGCGATCAATAAACAGGCCGGTTATCAGCAAATGCCGCAAACGACGGGTTCTATTCAAAGTAGCGAACTACCGCCGGTTGCCGGCCAACCGTCCTATCAGGCCGCCCAGTCGCAATCGCAACCAACCTATAGCGCGTCAGCTTCCCAACCCACCCAGGTAGCATCTGCAGGTCAGGTCATGGGCACACCGCCGCATAACCTTGGAGAAATGCCTTCATCTTCATCGTCCGGTTCGTCGACAACAGCGAAGAAAAATGGCAGCTATATCGTTCAGAGTGGTGACACTCTTTATAGTGTTTCCCGCAAAACCGGCGTAAGCGTCGAATCACTCAAAAGCGCAAACGGCTTGAGCAATGGAGCTATACGGGTCGGCCAATCCTTGATTGTTCCGGGTGGTCATAACACCGAAGTGGCTTCAGCAAACACAAAAACAGCGACACCGGCCGCTCTTCCTGAAACAAAACAGACAACGCCCGCAAAAACAGCCGCCGCAACCCCGCAGACACCCGCTCCGGCAGCAACCGAGCCGGCAAAGACTGCACAAAATGAAACGGCAAAACCGGCAGCAGAACCGGCCGTTGCCAAAAGCAGCGATACAACAATCAATCAGGCTGAAAATGTAGCCGTTGTCGCACCGCAAGCAACAGGCATTTCAAAAATGCGTTGGCCGGCACAGGGGCGCATTCTGTCAAGCTTCGGTCAGAAAGATGGCTCCAGTACGAATGACGGTATTGATATTATGGCGCCGGAAGGTTCATCGGTTAAGGCAGCAGAAAACGGCGTTGTTATTTATGCCGGTGACGGCCTGAAAGAATTCGGCAATACAGTGCTTATCCGCCACGAAAACAATATTGTGACTGTTTACGGACATAACAGCAAGATTCTGGTTCAAAGAGGTCAAAAAGTTCGCCGTGGTGATGAAATCGCAAAATCAGGTATGTCGGGCAATGCATCGACACCGCGTGTCCACTTTGAAGTGCGCAAGAACTCAAGTCCTGTTAACCCGATCAAATATCTGGAAAACTGATAAGACGATCAAGGCAAACATGCTATAAACGAGGTTACGCAAAAAGCCGGTTTTGAACCGGCTTTTTTATGATCTCCAAGATGATGTTTTCAATCAAGTTTCTTGCCTAAACGACCGGCAAGGGCAAGAATAAATTGCCATGCGACACGCCCCGAACGGTTTCCACGCGTTGTTGCCCATTCAAGTGCGTCGTGGTGGACTTTATCCAGTGGTTCATCAAGCCCGTAATGACGGACATATCCGTCAATCATATCAAGATATTCATCTTGTGCGCATTTATGAAAACCGAGCCATAAACCGAATCGGTCCGAAAGCGAGACCTTTTCTTCAATCGCTTCCGATGGATTGACAGCCGTCGACGATTCATTGTCGATCATTTCGCGCGGCATCAAATGACGCCGGTTCGAGGTTGCGTAAAAAAGAACATTTTCCGGACGCCCTTCAACACCGCCGTCGAGAGCGGCTTTGAGCGACTTGTAAGAGGTGTCGTCCTGATCGAACGACAGATCATCACAGAAAATAATGGATCTATAGGGTGTTTTTCTGAGTTCACTTAACAATACGGGAAGTGTTCCTATATCCTCGCGATGGATTTCAATCAGTTTTAGGGGACGTTTGTCTTTATTTTGCTGGTTAATTTTTGCCTGAACGGATTTTACCAGTGAAGATTTTCCCATGCCACGCGCGCCCCAAAGAAGAACATTGTTGGCGGGCAAGCCGTTGGCAAATTGGCGCGTATTTTCAATGAGCGCATCACGTGCCTGATCGACGCCTTTGATAAGATCAATATCGACCCTGTTTACATGTTTGACCGGATTGAGCGTCAATTTTTCAGGATTCCAGACGAAGCAGTCGCATTGATCCATATCAAGGGGCGTAACTTCAGGCGGTGCCATGCGCGACAATATTGCAATCAATTGATCGAGTTTACGGTTTAATGTTTCATCAGTCATTTGAATCTTCCGCCAATTGTTTTACGTATGTCATTATCACGTGTGATAATAAAACCAAAATTTTTCTTCTTGAAAGCTTTGTCGGTTGCGTTATCAAGGGCAAAGCTTTAATGCCTAGGATTGAATGGTGACCGCTTGAAGCGGTTGATCGAGCTTCGACCATGTAAATCGTGAAGTTCGACTTATCGATTGAACGAATATGTCCAAAAAGGATATGTCCAAAACGGGTGATGCCCGCTACCAAAGCTAGGAGATAGTTAATGTTTATTACCAACGCTTATGCACAGGCCGCTGGTGGTTCGACGGGGGAAGTGTCAACTTTGATGACGTTTGCACCTTTTATTCTGATATTCGTCATCATGTATTTTCTCATTATCCGGCCACAACGTAACCAGATGAAAAAGCGTCAGGAAATGCTTAATGCTATCCGTCGTGGTGATACAGTGGTGACTGAAGGTGGTCTTATCGGTCGCGTTACAAAAGTCATCGGCGATGCCACAGGCGAGTTAGAGGTGGAAATTGCTGAAAATACACGTGTTCGTGTCTTACGGTCAAAAATTCTGACTGTCGAAGTCAAGGGTGAGCCTGTATCGGAGCCAAAGCAAAAACCGGCTTTGAAAGCGAAAAAGGGTAAAAAACAGCTTACCGATGCAGGCCGTCAGGACAATGTCCAGACTGAAGAAAAAACCGAAGACGAACAGACAGACCAGAACGCCCACGAGGCGGAAACATCCGGAGCTCAAAAAAATACCGATACTTCGGAAAGTCACGAAAAGACCGGAGCCTGAGTAAAGTTAAAACGGCTATTTGACGTTTTTTTCAAGTTTGCTAAAGATGATTCCCGTTAAACGGGAATCGTTGATTCTCGGGAATGCAATCATTGTTGGCATTCCTCTGGAAACTGGCGGTTAAATCTTTTTAAAAAAGGTGGCCGCGCGCTTGTGTTACGTTTTCGGGTAGAAGCGTTATGATCGGGTGGTGATTTCAGTTTTCAAGGAAGTAAATTACGAGGTAAATTCGGGAGCCTGCTTATGCTTTATTTTCCTCGCTGGAAACGGCTTCTGATCTGGGTGATCGTGCTGCTTGGTGTTGTTGTCGCATTACCAAATATTTTGCCTCGCACTGTTCTTGACCACCTGCCAAAATTTTATTCTACGCTTCATTTGCCGATGGGTGTCGATTTACAGGGCGGTTCACGCCTTGTGGTTCAATTACCAAAGAATGAACTTGATAAACGTGACGCTACGATAGATGTCATGAAAAGGCGGCTTGATATAGGGGCTGCCGGTTTCAAAGATTATTCCATTGCCAAGCAAAGCAGGGATAAAATCCGCATTGAAGTTCCAGGTCTCTTCGATGTCCAACTTCTCAAAGATATAGTCAGCGTTACTGCCCGTTTTTCGCTTTATGAAGAAGATACATCTGTTCCGGTCAATGAAGTTGTTATGGGTAAAATCGCTCGTCCCGAAGGGACGATCGTTACCTATTCGATGGATGATCCGCCGGTAAGCTATTTGTTGAAAGAGCCGCCATTTCTCACCAATGACAACATTGCCGGTGCTTATGCGGAAAAAAACAAAAACGGGTCATTGCTGACCGTTGCACTGGATAGTGAAGGGGAGCAGAAGCTTTCCGGATTTACCGGAAAAAATCCTGATAAGCGCCTCATCATTGTTTTCGACAATGAAGTTCTGGCCGCTATGAGATTTCCTGTCCCTATCAACGATGGTTATATTCGTGTGGGGCCATTGCCGGATGACGTTGCACACAACCTCGAAACGGTTCTCACAACAGGTCCTTTGCCGACAGATCTGACCTTCATTGAAGAACGGACTGTAGGGGGCGATCTCGGCACTGCCTACGCTAAAGCCGGTCTTCATGCGGCTTTCGGAGCTCTTGTCATTGTCGCCGTGTTCATGATCTTGTCCTACGGTTTACTCGGATTGACGGCAGATGTCGCACTGGCCGCCAATTTGATGATGCTGGTTGCAGTCTTGAGCATTATCGGCACTCCGCTAACGCTTGCCGGATTTGCCGGTCTTGTTCTGATAATCGGCGTTTCGGTTGACGCCAATATTTTGATTTATGAACGTATACGCGAAGCACGGCGCAACAATTATTCGGTTACGCAGGCTGTAGAAGCCGGATTTTCCGGTGCAATGAGCACGATAGTCGACGCCAATGTCACAACTTTCATCGCAGCCCTTGTGCTCTTTATGTTGGGAACAGGCCCGATTCACGGCTTTGCACTGACTGTTACGATCGGCATTCTGACATCACTCTTCACAACATTTACCTTCACACGGATGATGATAAGTTGGTGGATCAGGACATTTCATCCTCGCGAAATTCCGCAACGCATTATTCGCATTATCCCGCCGAATACCAGTATCCGCTTTATGAAACTGGGCAAAATAACACTCGCAGTATCGACTGTTCTGATTATTTTGACAGGCAGCCTTTATGTAACAGCAGGGGTCAATTACGGCATCGACTTTGCCGGTGGGTCGCTTGCAGTGCTGGAGGCAAAAAACGGTAAAGCCGATATTTATGACATTGCTGATCGCGTCTCCGACCTCAATATCGGCGGTGTCAATGTTTCGCCGACAAAAAGACCTTCGGAAGCGGAATTGACAATTGCCAGCCAAGGTAATGGCGAGGATGCAGAACAAACCGTTGCAGTAAAACTTCGAGGCGAATTCGGAAATGATTATACATTGCAGCGCCTTGATATAGTCGGGCCGACTGTTTCAACCGAGTTGAGCCGTGTCAGTGCGCTTGCCATTTTCGTATCGTTGCTGGCGATATTTATTTATGTTTTATTGCGTTTCCGCTGGCAATTTGCCGTTGGTGCGGTTTTGACGACGGTACACGATATTATTATTCTTGTTGGCATTTTTCTTTTGTTCCAATGGCAGTTCAACCTTTGGAGCATTGCAGCATTACTCGCTATCATCGGTTATTCGCTCAATGATACGATCGTCGTCTATGATCGGGTGCGTTCGCTTCTTAAAAAACGCGGCGCGATAGATATGCGCAGTCTCGTTGATATTGCTATCAACCGTACATTATCGCGTACAATTTTGACATCGCTTGCGACTTTGGTTGCGCACCTTCCGCTTTATTATTTTGGCGGTGCAGACATGAAAGATTTTGCATCAGTGCTGCTCATTGGTATAATCATAGGTACGTATTCGTCTATATTTATAGCTGGTCCGCTGCTTGTACTTTTGAAAGTGAAGCCAAATCAGACTGGCGACAAAGGTTTGTAATGTCTGATGCAATCAAGATGAAGGAAGCGCATTTTCCAGGACGTGCGCCAATTGATGCTTATGGAAATGGCGGGTTCCGCTTTGCAGACATGTCCCATCGGGGTTCGATTGTTTGCGTTCCATCGGGCATATACGGGATTGAAATGAAAGCCCCCGTGCCGGAGATGGCTGATATGCAACATATTCTGGATGAAGCGGATAAAATTGAAGTGTTGCTTGTCGGCACAGGAGAAAACCTGTTACGGCTACCGCAAAATTTGCGAACTTTATTGCATAACAAACATATCTCGGCTGACACAATGAGCACCGGTGCGGCAGTCCGCACATTCAACGTACTTCTCGCGGAAGATCGTGCGGTTGCTGCAATCTTCTATGCAGTTGAATGAACGAGGATATTTCCCATTGTTTCAGACTTTTAAAAGAGAGCGATAGAGATCGCTATCTTTCGATTTTATTCGCGCCGCAATGCCACCGCGAAGGCTTGGCGAGCCTTTTTGCTTTCAATGTAGAGATGAATCGCATTTCGGAAACTGTACGTGAACCGATGATCGGCGAAATCCGCTTACACTGGTGGCGTGATGCGATCGAAGCCGATAAAACGGGAGAGGGCAATCCTGTGTTAAGTGCATTGCTTTCCACTATCCATAAATACGAATTACCGAAAGCGGCCTTATTACGCTATTGTGACGCACGTGTGTTCGATTTTTATGACGACCAAATGCCCGACGTGACAAGCCTTGAAGGCTATTGTGGGGAAACAGCAAGTGCTCTTTTTGAGCTGGCATGTCGAATTCTTGATCGGAATGCTTCGTCGCAGACAGCGGACGCTTCGGGGCATGGCGGTGTCGCGGATGTCGTGTGTCGGCTCTTGCGTTCGCTTCCTTTGATAAAGTCACACGGAAAACAGTATTTTCCGAAGACTATGGTTGAACCGACTGCGGATGATTACCTCGTTTCAAAAACGACGCAAAAGCCCGTGGAACCGCAGGAAAAAATGTTGAGTGCCGCAATCGGGTTGGCTGAAAAACATTATCGGGAATTCTATCACCATTATCGGACACTCGATGCAGCCGTTAAACCGGCTTTTTTGCCTCTGGCAATTATACCGGAGGCATTGAAGAAGATCGAGAAGAAAGGTGCACTCGCATTCAAGGAATGTGTGACACCTTCGCCCCTTCGCCATTATCTGCTGATTACAAAAGCAGCATTGAGTGGACGCATGCCGAAACTATAAAGCTATATTGGAAAACTATAAGCCTGCACCTTCGGGAATGAAAATACGGCAGGGTTCTCCAACCTGAAGGGGCGTTCCATTTTCCTCGCGTATGATGAGACAATCGGCATTGGCCATTAATCGTATCAACGACGAATCCTGACTGCGAACAGGCGTGACCCAGCGCTCGCCTTTTGAATTGACAGTCAGATTGGCACGGACAAAATGACGCCTTGGGCCGTTTTCGGGAAGCGGAACCGCAAGAAGCGCATCTTCAATATGCGGACGATAATTGCGTCCGGATAGTTTTTCCAATATCGGCACCAGAAAAATATGACCGCAAACCATGCTGGAGACTGGATTTCCGGGAAGCCCCAGTACCAACATTTTATGATCGTCAGGCAAAACACCGAACATTAACGGTTTTCCCGGCCTCATTGCCACTTTCCAGAAGTCGAGTTTCATACCTTCCGACTTCAACACCGTTTGCACGAGGTCATATTTACCAACCGAAACCCCGCCGCTTGTGACGAGGAGATCAACTTTTTCTTTCCTTGCACGTTCAATTTTTTCACGGATCGATTCTTCGTTATCGCGTGCAATGCCGAGATCGACGACATCACAATGATGCGCTCTGACAAGATAGGCAAGGCCGTAGGAATTCGAGCAAACAATCTGGTCTTTTCCCGGAATTTCGCCTGCCTCTACGAGTTCGTTTCCGGTTGCAAGTATTGCAATTTTAGGTCTTTTGACAACTTCCACCGCTCCATGCCCGGTCGAGGCACAAAGTGCCAAGGCCGACGGTGTCATAATCCGTCCTTTTTCAAGAACGCTGTCGCCTTTTTGAAAATTTCCCCCTCTGGGGCGGATATTGGCTCCCGCTTCGGGTGCTTTCGTAAAACTGACACGGTTGCCTTCAAGCTTTGCATCTTCTTGAATAATCACTGTGTCGGCATCATCGGGAACGGGAGCACCCGTAAATATGCGGACTGCTTCGTTTTTCCCGATTTTTCCGCTATAGCCTTTGCCAGCCGCCGATTCTCCTACGAGATCGAATTCTCTGTTCTGTTCGTAATCTTGATAGCGTATGGCGTAACCATCCATCGCAGATGAACGAAAGGGCGGCTCTGTCAGTTCTGCAATGACATCTTGTGCAAGCACTTGTGCTTCACCGATTTCAGCAAGCGGCGTCAGCTCGCTTTCAAGTGTATGCGTTGCGGTTAATAAACGTTTTAAAGATTCGTCAACATTGATGAGAGGCATTTTTATCTTCTCGCTTCCACGTGCCAGATTTTCCTCCCCGCTTTTCCAGTAAACAGATATTGCTTATGACCATGCTTTTATCCAGAGCTTTTGCCATGTCATAAATGGTCAGACAAGTCACCGATACGGCAGTCAGTGCTTCCATTTCGACACCGGTCTTTCCATTAAGGCCAACGGTGGCTGTAATTTGATAACCGGGTAAATCGTGATCGGGTGTGATGTCGACAGATATTTTTGTGAGCATCAGCGGATGACATAGCGGAACGAGTTCCGATGTCTTTTTTGCTCCCATAATACCGGCAATTCTGGCTGTCGCCAGAACATCGCCTTTCGGGGCATTGCCATTCTCGATTGCTTCGAGTGTTTCTCTTGCCATCTTTATCGAACCATGTGCGATGGCTGTACGGTCAGTCTCCCTTTTACCTCCGACATCAACCATGTGTGCTTCACCTTTGGCATTCACATGGGTCAGTTTATCTGTCATATCATAGCCCTAACAAGGTTTTTGTGGCCTTTACGACATCAGTCTGGCGCATCAAACTTTCCCCGATCAGAAAAGAACGAATGTTGCTTTTTTCCAATCTTTTCAGATCGCCATGGGTGAAAATTCCACTTTCACCGACCAATAAGCGATCATCAGGAACCATATGGGAAAGCCTTTCCGAATTGGCAAGATCAACTTCAAAATTACGCAAATTGCGGTTATTCACTCCGATAAGAGGTGAACGAAGTTTCAACGCGCGTTCAACTTCATTTTCATTATGCGTTTCAATGAGCACATCCATACCAAGTTCAAAGGCGGTTTCTTCCAGTGCTTTTGCCAAATCGTCATCAACAGCGGCAAGTATGATAAGGATGCAATCCGCCCCCCATGCACGGGCTTCATAAACCTGATAAGTATCGAACAGAAAATCCTTCCTGAGGGCAGGAAGATTGCAGGCTCTACGGGCAGAACGCAAATATTCGGGCGAGCCTTGAAAAGAGGGCGCGTCGGTGAGAACAGAAAGACAGGCAGCTCCCCCTTCTTCATACGCTTTTGCAAGTGCCGGCGGGTCAAAATCTTCTCTGATGAGACCCTTTGAAGGACTGGCTTTTTTTATTTCGGCAATCAAACCGAAAAGACCTGCATCTTCTTTTGCTTTCAATGCACGATAAAAACCACGTGGTTGATCCGCTTCTGCGGCGAGGCTTTTGAGTTTTTCAAGTGGCAAGGCCTGTTTAGCCTTGCTGATTTCCTGCCGTTTATAGGATTCGATTTTCTTTAAAATATCACTCATTGACGTTACCCAAGGTCATTTGAAACCTTTATCAATTGCTCAAGCTTTTCTTTGGCTTTTCCCTGATCGATACTTTGCTCGGCAATTTTAACGCCCTCTTTTAATGTGTCGGCTTTTCCGGCGATGATAAAGGCGGCGGCAGCATTCAAAAGAACAATATCACGATAAGCCCCTTTTGCCCCTTCAAGCACTGCACGCAGCGCACGTGCATTATATTGCGGGTCACCCCCTTTGAGGTCTGCCATGGTAACACGTTTCAAACCGGCGTCTTCGGGCGTGACGGTAAATGTTGTCAGGACTCCGTCTTTCAGGGCTGCGACTTCGGTTTCACCGGCGGTTGTCAATTCATCCATACCGCTACCATGCACAACCCAGAGCGATTTCGACCCAAGCCCCTGAAGAACTTTTGCAATCGGCACCACCCATTGTGGTGAAAAAACACCGATCAACTGGTTGGTGACACCTGCCGGATTTGAAAGGGGCCCAAGTATATTGAAGATTGTTCGTGTGCCAAGTTCGACCCGCGCAGGCCCGACATGGCGCATGGCCGAGTGATGTGTCGGGGCAAACATAAAACCAAGCCCCACTTCGCGGATGCAGCGTCCTATCATTTCGGGGGTTGCATCAATATTGACACCGAGTGCCGCCAGAGCGTCAGCCGCACCGGATTTTGACGAGAGTGCCCGATTGCCGTGTTTACCGACCGGTACACCGGCACCGGAAACAACAAAAGCTGTTGCCGTTGACACATTGTAAGAGCCGGATTGATCGCCTCCTGTACCAACAATATCGACAGCGCCTTCAACAGCATCTACCCGCAACATTTTTTTGCGCATGGATGCAACAGCGCCGGTAATCTCGTCTATTGTTTCACCACGTACCCTCAGCGACATTAAAAAACCGCCAATCTGGGCAGGTGTCGCCTGGCCGGACATCATGATCGTGAAGGCCTGTTCGGCTTCATCTTTTGTGAGTGAAGCGCCGGTTGCGACCTTGTTTATGAAAGGTTTTAGGTCACTCATGAGATCCTCATTGGAAAGTGTTGGTAATCGCTCTAAGGTTGTTTGTATTGGCTTTCACAGGTGCGATTTCATTGGCTATCTGCAACATTTCCATGCGCAGATCGGTTTCGATCATGGCATCGATGTTTTCCTTTATATTATCTTCGACAGATTTTTCGTCATTATTCAACGGTTCTACCACTTCTGTTACCTGATAAACGATGCGTTGGGTATGAATGGCAGCTTTTGAGATACCGCTGTGCCCCTTCGGTCCTGAAAACACGGCATTGACACCGTCGCTCCCCAGAACCTCGTCCGAACCGCCGCGCTTTAGCCCGCGGGCTGTTTTCTTTGTGACACCGAGTTGTTTTGCAAGATCGTCAATCGTTTTATGATCGGACAATTCTTTTTCCAGTTGCGAAGCTTTCTCGTCGAGCAATTTTTGAGTTTCGTCAGCTTTCCATCCGGTCACAACTTTGTCTTTTACTTCGTCAAGAGTTCTATCGCGGGCATTTATGACTTTGTCGATGCGATACCAGACATAACCGCCACCCTGAATTGCGATAGGGTCAAGGTCTGCGCCTTCAGCCGCCTGAAAGATTCCATCAACCAGAATGGATTGTTGTGGCAGGTTACCAACGGTTTGCCCTGCAGGTGTTTGTGCTTTGGAATCAATTGTTATTTTGCGTAAAACAAGTTTGTACTGGTTTGCGAGGTCATCAAGGGATACCCCCTCGAAACGGGCATTTTCTATCGCATCATGGTCTTCTCGCATGGCCTTGGCAGCATTGTTTTTTGCCAGAATGTTACGAATGTCCGGTTCTGCTTTTTCAAAAGGAATGGGACCCTGCGGCGTAATGTTTACGACACGCATGATGACCGGACCTTCAAGATCATTGATAACATCGCTGACTTTACCCTGTTCAAGACCAAAAATATCGGCAGAAATTGTCGAAGGGAAGCCGGTCTTTGAAGCAGGCCCTTTGGTTATGTCAGCAAGCGTTTTGTGCTCGGATTTGACAAGATCATCGAAAGTCATCCCACCTCTAAGCTTTGCGGAAGCATCATCAGCTTCCGGTCTTGATTTGAAGCGCAATATTTGGACAGTACGTTCTTCAGGAGAGATAAAATGTGAACTATTTGCATTATAATATTCTTTGGCTTCATCCTCTGAAATGTCGGCCGGTTTTATCAAGCTTTCGGGAGTCATCTCCATAAGCGTGACCTGACGATATTCGGGGGCGTGAAATTCGCTCTTGTGAGCGTCAAACCATTTTTGCAGGTTGTCTTCTGTCGGCTCCTCAAGCTTGCCGGCTTCTTTGGGTGAAATAACCAGATAGTCTGCCGAGCGTGTTTCGCCGCGATAGTTCAGTAATGCCGAATAGAAAACGGCGGGTGCTTTCATGGAGCCGGTCGCCGAATAGATGAGCTGGTCACGTTTTTCTTTTGCCGCATAATAGTCGACAAAATCGCCTTCATGAGTGTTGAGTTGACGCAGATAACCGTTAAAGAGATTGCGATCGAAATGCCCATCCTGCTGGAAGAACCGGTCAGCTCCGATAGCACGCGCAATACCGTCTTTGGAGACACCGATTTTCATAAGCCGCGCCTGTTCATCCAACAGAACATCCTGTTGAAGCTGGGCCAACACCAGTTGCGGGATACCATATTGCTGTGCTTCACCTTCCGAAAGCAAACGCTGCATACGATTGGCAACTGAAAAACGCATTATCTGGTCGCGCAGTGCAAGCCTGTAAGCATCGGCTTTGATCGTTGATTTTCCGGAGATGAATAAATCGTGACCACTGGTTTTTCTTAATTCCGGTACCCCCCATAAAAGTACAAAGCATAGAACAAGTAAACCGAGAAAAACCTTGGCGACCCAAGAATTGACAGCACTTCGTATTGTATCAAGCATTGGCTAATTCCGTTTTAATTGGCTTCATTTCAGCAGAAAGCTCTGATAGGATGTGCAACAAAGACGCGCAATATGCAAGGTTTAAGACTTGCTTTAATGGTGCAATTTGTTAGTTAAGGCGATTAATGCGCCGTTTTAAGACTGTTATTGAGGTAAAATAATGACACCGAATGTTCGACCGCTTGTTGCAGGAAATTGGAAAATGAACGGAACCGGCGAATCTCTCGCCGAATTACGGGCTATATCCGCCGGTGTCAATTCGGATTTCGGCCGGCTGTTCGAGGCACTTATTTGTGTGCCCGCCACGTTATTGTCACGTGCGGCCGACAGCCTTGATGGCGAAAAGCTTCGTCTCGGCGGCGAGGATTGCCACACTGCAGACTTTGGTGCGCATACCGGTGATATTTCGGCTCCGATGCTCAAGGAAGCCGGTGCAAGTTATGTCATTGTCGGTCACTCGGAACGGCGCAATGACCATCACGAGACAGATGAACTCGTTCGTCAGAAAGCCGAAGCAGCTTGGCGTGCCGGAATGGTTGCCATCATCTGTGTCGGTGAAAAGCTGGAAGAACGTCAAAGTGGCAAAACACTCGATATTATCAAGAAACAATTGGCCGGTTCTGTTCCCGATGGTGCTACACCGCAAAATACTGTGATAGCCTATGAACCCGTTTGGGCAATCGGCACAGGTAAAACTCCAACAGCCGAAGATGTGGGTGAAGTCCACAAATTTATGCGTGATGAACTGGTGGCACGCTTTGGTCAGTCCGGATTGCTCTTCCGTCTCCTTTACGGCGGATCGGTCAAACCGTCCAATGCAGTCGAACTTTTAGGTGTTGAAAACGTGGACGGTGCGTTGATTGGCGGCGCAAGCTTGAAAGCGAGCGATTTTTTGGCAATTTGTAGTGCTTATCGTAAATTATAACTAAAGTTTTTCATTGCACCTCTTGGAATATGTGTAATTTGCGTGTAAAGAGCGGCGAACAGTAACATCAGAGCAGAGCTTATGCAGACAGTATTGATTGTCATCCACCTTTTAATTGTCATTGCACTTGTCGGCGTTGTGTTAATTCAACGTTCGGAGGGTGGTGGTCTCGGTATTGGTGGCGGTTCCGGTTTCATGACTGCACGCGGCACAAAAAATGCGTTGACGCGTTTGACTGCGATTCTGGCTATCTGCTTTTTTGCGACATCTATCGCGCTGGTGGTGCTGGATAGTGTCTCCAAACCTGGCGCCGATATTATCAACCGTATTCCGGTGAATGATGCAAAAACACCTGTAGAGAATGTACCGTCGACCGGAACCGGACAAGCACCTGCCGACAATTCAAAAGAACCGACGATTTTTGAACAGCTCGGCGGCAAGGATGGAAACAGCAGCGAGAACAGCTCGCAGCCTCAAAACAGCACAGGAACGCCGGCAGAACAGAATCCGGTTCCTCAACAACCGGAAAATCCCGTTCCGAATAATTGATGGCAGGAATATTTCTGTTTCCGGTCTTTCTTAAAAAATTCAAAAAGAGCGTTTTCGCTCTTTTTTTATGGTGCTGATTATGTGCGGTACTGAATTTTTTAAAGATTATATCTTTTACGAGGTTCGATTTTGAATATCCGGAGATAATCTTTCTGTTGTGATCCCGAACCTTTAACAATCAAAACATTACTGCAATTGCCAAATCATATAAAATAAATCATATGGCAAATTGTGTTTCGGCTTGTATTCGTTCACTAATGCAGCAGATCGGCTAAATGTTATCATTAACCTATTCCAAAAGATTCTGTTAACGAACCCCTGTGACAACAGGAATGGACGCTCCTATTGAGGAGGTGAGGGAAAAACAATAGACATGTGTGAAACATGCCGGTTCAAAATAGAAGACTTTTAAAGCTGAAAACGGGGAAAATAGGCAGCAAAAGAGGGGGGGCGTGCAATATCAAGGTGAAAAGTTCAAGAAATCAAGATGAAAAGGTTCGAGAAATTTCTTCCAAGTGATTGAAATTGGTTGTTATTTTGTAACAGTTGAGAAAAATCGTTGAAGTCTTTCACTATCGGCAAAATGTTTGTCAAAATAGAGCGCTCTATGCACGTTTTGAATCATTCTTAAAAATGTGTTGCATTGCTGCCATAGCAATTCATCATCTTTTATTTCACCACTTGAAAAAGATTGAGAAGATACGAAATTGGTCGTATGGAAAAGGCAATTGTATTGCAAAGCTTTTTGTATTGCAAAAGAACCTTTCAAATCTTCGTCGCGGAATTGAGCTTGAAATGAACCACCGTTTATTGATTGCCGGTTTGTCCGGCTTGTTTTTTTTGTCGGGCAATGTTGCCTTTTCAGAAGAAATCGCTGATAGCAATGATGCGGATAGCGCGCAAGTTGCTTCTATCGCTCCTGTCGGACATGTGCAGATACCATCTGTAAAAAGCTATAATGTTCCGGAAAAATATCGTCCGCAGACAGTATCATTTTCTGGCTATAAGCCCGGCACAATCGTAATTGATCCTAAAAACTATTTTCTTTACCTGATCGAAACGCCAACGACAGCAAGACGCTATGGAATTGCCGTCGGTAAAATCGGTCTACAGTTTAAAGGAACTGCGAATATACGTTTCAAACGGGAATGGCCACGCTGGATTCCGACAAAAGACATGGTGAAACGCAGTCCGGAACATTATGCAAAATTTGCCAATGGTATGGATGGTGGGCCAGGAAATCCGCTCGGCGCACGTGCTCTTTATCTTTGGCAGGGTGATAAAGACACCTATATCCGTATTCATGGAACAGTGCAGCCGTGGACTATCGGCTCGTCGGCGTCAAACGGTTGTTTCCGTATGATTAATGATGATGTCCTTGATCTTTATGATCGTGTCGATGTCGGCACAGAAGTCGTTGTGCTGTAACTTGACAGAATGAAAAAGTTCAAAGCCCCGTATATGACGGGGCTTTTTTATTGAATGAATACAATTGGTTGAAGTGAAAATATGAATCATTTCGTTAGCTTTTCTTTGACCGGTTGTTGAAGTTTGTCTTTTGGTTCTCATTATAAAATGCTTTAAGACGGAACTGTCAGGAACGCTATTTCAATCCTTTAAAGGGATTTGAAAACGAAATGCAAAAGACAGAAAATTTGCATAAAACCCAATTTTTTGCTGGAAGAATCATCAATGAACAGTTATCTCCATAAGCCCATGGCACGATATGTTTTTATTACTGGTGGCGTGGTTTCTTCCCTTGGAAAAGGCATTGCCGCAGCAGCTTTAGCTGCATTGTTACAGGCTCGCGGGTACCGTGTGAGGATTCGCAAGCTCGACCCTTATCTCAACGTTGATCCGGGCACGATGTCACCTTACCAACATGGTGAAGTCTTCGTGACAGATGACGGAGCCGAAACCGATCTTGATCTCGGACATTACGAGCGTTTTACCGGCCGTTCTGCCAATAAGCAGGACAATATCACGACCGGCCGGATTTATCGGAATATCATCGAGCGTGAGCGGCGCGGCGACTATCTTGGTGCGACAGTTCAAGTCATTCCTCATGTTACCGATGAAATTAAAAATTTCATCATGGAAGGAAATGAAAATTACGATTTCGTTTTGTGCGAAATCGGCGGCACTGTCGGTGATATTGAAGCGATGCCGTTTCTGGAAGCAATCCGGCAGCTTCATAATGAATTGCCTCCCCATACAACGGTTTATATGCATCTTACATTGATGCCCTATATTCCTGCTGCCGGTGAATTGAAAACCAAACCGACACAACATTCGGTAAGGGAATTGCAATCGGTTGGTATCGCACCGGATATTTTGTTGGTTCGTGCCGATCGTCCTATTCCGGAATCGGAGCGTCGCAAGCTTTCACTCTTTTGCAATGTCCGTCCTTCGGCAGTTATTCAGGCACTTGATGTCGATACGATTTACGATGTCCCGATCGCCTATCATCGCGAGGGGCTTGACTCGGAAGTGCTTGCTGCCTTCGGAATTGATCCTGCACCCGAACCGAAAATGGATCAGTGGGTTGAAATCAACCGTCGGCTTCATAATCCGGAAGGTGAAGTGACGATTGCGGTTGTCGGTAAATATACCGGCTTGAAAGATGCCTACAAGTCGCTGAATGAAGCTTTGACGCATGGTGGCCTTGCCAATAAGGTCAAGGTCAATCTCGAATGGATAGAATCGGAAATTTTTGAAAAAGAAGATCCGGCTCCTTATTTGGAGAAAGTTCACGGCATTCTTGTTCCGGGTGCTTTCGGGGAACGTGGTGCCGAAGGCAAGATTATGGCAATCCGTTTTGCCCGCGAACGTAAAGTTCCGTTCTTCGGTATATGTTTCGGTATGCAAATGGCCTGTATTGAAGCTGCGCGAAATCTTGTCGGCATCAAGAATGCGTCTTCCACCGAATTTGGTCCGACCGATGAACCGGTGGTCGGTCTGATGACAGAATGGCTTAAAGGAAATGATCTCGAAAAACGTGCCGAGTCTGGAAATCTTGGCGGCACGATGCGTCTGGGTGCTTATGAAGCCATTTTGAAGGAAGATAGTGCTATTGCAAAGATTTACGGCAAAACCGATATTTTCGAGCGTCATCGTCATCGTTACGAGGTCAATATAGACTATAAGGAAAGGCTCGAAAATTGCGGCCTGATTTTTTCCGGCATGTCACCGGATGGTGTCTTGCCGGAAACGATAGAATATCAAGATCATCCCTGGTTTATAGGCGTTCAGTATCATCCGGAATTGAAATCTCGTCCGTTTGAGCCACATCCGCTTTTTGCCTCCTTTATCAAGGCTGCAATGGTACAAAGCCGATTGGTATAACCGAAGCTTGTAGTTTCAAAAATTTCAGGCCTTGCAAATTGCACCGGATGCGCATTTGCAAGGCTTTTTGTTGCGCCGGTCTCAGGCTTCAGCCGATCAAAATAATCGAAATTTTCATGCTGTTCAAAAACTGTTTTCCGTATGGAAAATGCCGGTTCCGGGTTCGGCTTTATAACGTGTCATTTAGCGAGACGTTTTGAAAATTTAAAATTCAGGAAAGGTTCGATCGAACTGTCGCAATAATGGCTTTCAAGCGACACAAATTCCTACTGGCATAAATTCCTACCGGCATAACTTCCAACCGGTATAACTTCCAATTGGCATAACTCTCAAATCGTTATGGCGATCACATATTATTAATAGCCCCCCGTTATCGGAGCTTCTCATAAATAAAAAATTCATAAGGTTGAAACAGAATTTTTTTGGGAAAGAGTTTTCAGCTTTTCAGGACTGTTCCGAAACAATGATATTGAACAGTTCGGGTTTTATAAGGTAAGGTCTGACAATCAGTAAAGATCATGTCAAAATGACTAGATTAGAGGATCAAATGACAAAACCGAATAGCACTGTCACCGTGGGTAATGTTAAATTTTCCAATAGTGCGCCCCTTTCAATTATTGCCGGCCCTTGCCAGATGGAAAGCCGCGAGCACGCTTTCGATATGGCAGGCAAGATCAAGGAGATTACAGAAAAACTGGGCATCGGTTTTGTTTATAAATCAAGTTTTGACAAGGCCAATCGTACATCGCTCAATAGCAAGCGTGGCATTGGTCTTGAAAAGGCAATGGATATTTTTGACGATTTGAAGCGGGAATTCAAAGTTCCGGTTTTGACCGATATTCATACAGAAGAACAATGTGCAATTGTTGCCCCCCATGTCGATGTGTTGCAAATACCCGCTTTTCTTTGCAGACAAACCGACCTGTTGATTGCTGCTGCCAAAACAGGGCGCGTTATCAATGTCAAGAAAGGCCAGTTTCTCGCCCCGTGGGATATGAAAAATGTGCTGGCGAAAATTACCGAAAGCGGAAATCCGAATGTGATGGCTTGTGAAAGAGGTGTTTCTTTCGGTTATAACACATTGATCTCGGATATGCGTGCACTCCCGATCATGGCGCAATTCGGTTCTCCGGTCATTTTTGATGCGACGCATTCTGTCCAGCAACCGGGCGGGCAGGGCACATCTTCAGGAGGACAACGCGAATTTGTTGAAACACTTGCACGTGCAGCTGTCGCAGTCGGCGTAGCAGGTGTCTTTCTTGAAACGCATCAGGATCCCGACCATGCGCCGTCTGACGGACCGAATATGGTCAAGCTTGAAAACCTGCCACATCTGCTTGAAACATTAATGGCATTTGACCGGCTGGCAAAAAAACTTTAATCGATTTTATAAGGCAATGGGTATTCCCTCATAAAGAGAGTTTGTCTATTCATTGAAAAATAACGAACCCTGAACGGGAAGGAAACGTGAGATGACTGCAATTGTAGATATTGTTGGCCGTGAAATTCTGGATAGTCGTGGAAATCCGACTGTTGAAGTCGATGTTGTGTTGGAAGATGGTGCGTTTGGTCGGGCTGCTGTTCCCTCAGGCGCATCGACCGGTGCCCATGAGGCTGTCGAATTGCGCGATGGTGGCTCTCGCTATCAAGGCAAAGGGGTTGAAAAAGCCGTAAGTGCAGTCAACGGTGAAATTCTTCAGGAACTCGGTGGTCTCGACGCAGAAGATCAAATTGCGCTTGATGAGGCGATGATTGCACTTGATGGTACGCCGAACAAGTCACGTCTTGGAGCGAATGCTATTCTCGGTGTGTCTTTGGCAGCGGCCAAAGCGGCAGCAAATTCTGCCGGTCTTCCGCTTTATCGCTATGTTGGCGGCACACAAGCCCATTTGATGCCGACACCGATGATGAATATTATTAATGGCGGCGTTCATGCCGATAACCCGATCGATTTTCAGGAATTCATGATTTTGCCGGTCGGTGCGCCCACCATCAAGGAAGCCGTACGTTACGGGGCAGAAATCTTCCATACATTGAAAAAACGTTTGAAAGATGCAGGTCTTAACACCAATGTCGGTGACGAGGGCGGTTTTGCTCCCAATCTCAAGAGCGCAGAAGCAGCACTCGAATTTATTGTGGAATCGATCAAAGCCGCCGGTTACAAACCGGGTGAACAGGTTGCGCTCGGTCTTGATTGTGCGTCATCGGAATTTTACAAAAACGGATCATATGTTTATTCGGGCGAAGGCAAAACACGCAATGCCGAACAACAGGCCGATTATCTGGAAAAGCTCATTTCCGATTTTCCGATTATTACAATCGAAGACGGTATGGCCGAAGACGATTGGGATGGCTGGAAAATTCTGACCGATCGTATCGGCAAAAAATGCCAACTCGTTGGTGACGATTTGTTTGTGACCAATTCTGCACGTCTGCGCGATGGTATCAAAATGGGTGTTGCCAATTCTTTGCTCGTCAAAGTCAACCAGATTGGTACTTTGAGCGAAACGCTCGATGCTGTTGAAACCGCCCATAAGGCCGGCTATACAGCTATTATGTCCCACCGTTCGGGAGAGACCGAGGATTCGACCATAGCCGATCTCGCTGTTGCCACCAATTGCGGCCAGATCAAGACAGGCTCTCTTGCCCGTTCCGACCGGCTTGCCAAATATAATCAATTGATAAGAATTGAAGAAGAGCTTGGTTCCCAGGCACGTTATGCTGGTATTTCGGCTTTTCGTATCTGATTGAAAAACGGCTTTACCAATTTTGATTTTCAAGAGCGGGCATGATGCCCGCTTTTTTTGCGTTTTTAAGACTCGTTTTTTCAAGTTTGTTACTTATTTAATCGGGTAATTCCAACTCATCGGATTTGAATTTAAAAAAGTGCAAAATTGATTGCCGATCAGATTGGTGATTTTGCAATTTGTCACGCAAAGATCAGGAGTTTTCATGCGCGGTTCGATTATAAGCTACAACAGGAACAAAGGTCTTATTTCGGGGTTTGACGGCAACCGATATGAATTTTCGCGGCTTGACTGGCACGGTAAGGGGGAACCTTCCGAGGGACGGGAAGTCGATTTTGTTGCTGAAGGCGTTTTTGCGAAAAATATATTCCCGTTGCAAACCGACAGCAAGCATTCAAAAGTTGTTCTGGCAATCGTTTGCTGGTTTTTCGGGATTTTCGGTGTACATCGTTTTATGGTCGGAAAAATTGGTACAGGCGTGTTGATGCTTCTTCTCACAATCACGGTTTTCGGTTCGATCATCTCCCTGATCTGGACAATTATAGACTTTATCGTGATTCTTATGGGAAAATTCAAAGACAAAGATGGAAATCCGATTACGAGCGAATATCTTTAAGCCAATCGTTTCCGATAAATGGATGAACGCCGGAAAGGGCAGGAATTTTTGTCATGATCGGATATAGCTCAGGGTTAATTTCGGCTTTTCATTCTCTAACCGGAAAATAGGAGAGCATTGTTTCTTCGTGACCAAACATTCATTTATTGTGATCGGGTATTTGCCTGCGAGCAATTGTTTTGCGTTTTGATAATGGCAGGGGGCGCGCGATATTTCAGTTTGTTTTGTTTTTTCGGAATTTAGTCTTCCGGTAATCTATCTTTAATCAAAATCGTGCATGACTGATAGAAGCTCGACAGGAAAGAATATGATGTGGACAAAACAGAAACGCAGATCAATCAAGGGGCGATTTATATTGCCGCTTATGACAATTGGTGTGCTCAGCTATTTTGGCTACCACATTTATCACGGTGAGTATGGATTATATTCGCGCGTCAAAGTAGAACAGCATATTGATAGTCTCAATAACGAGCTGAAATCTCTTGAAGAGCAACGTAAAGGAATTGAAAAAAAGGTTTCACTTTTAAAAGACGGGCATATCGAACGCGATATGCTTGATGAATATGCCCGTAAAAATTTAAATCTTTCCAAGCCGAATGAATTTGTTATCCTGACGGGTCAAGGTGATCTGTCAAAATAAAAAAATTCTGTTCATTTCTTAAAAAACAATCATATCAATATTTTACACCACGTTTTACAAACATTTATAGTGCTTGTATGTTCGGCGGGGAAAGCGTATTTTTAAAACACCAATTAAGGGAGTTTAATATGGCAGCACGGGCTAAAAAAACTTCTGCGAAAAAGACGCAGACCGTATTAACCAATACCGCCAGATCACCTGAGCCGGCGGAATTTACCAAAGAAGAAGAACTTCAGTTTTATCACGATATGCTTTTAATCCGACGGTTTGAAGAAAAAGCCGGTCAGCTTTATGGCATGGGCGTTATCGGCGGCTTCTGCCATCTCTATATCGGGCAAGAAGCGGTGGTAACCGGCACAGTCAAAGCGATCAAGGAAGGCGATCAGGTTATTACTTCCTATCGCGATCATGGTCATATGCTGGCGACAGGCATGAACCCCCGCGGTGTTATGGCCGAGCTTGCCGGCCGCAAAGACGGCTTTTCCAAGGGAAAGGGCGGTTCGATGCATATGTTTTCCAAGGAGAAAAATTTCTTTGGCGGGCATGGCATTGTCGGAGCCCAGGTGCCGATCGGAACGGGTTTGGCGTTCTCCAACAAATATTTGGGACGCGACAATGTAACGCTTGTCTATTTCGGTGACGGTGCGGCCAATCAGGGGCAGGTCTATGAAAGCTTCAATATGGCTTCGCTTTGGAAACTTCCTGTCGTTTACGTGATCGAAAACAACCAATATGCAATGGGAACGGCAGTTTCTCGTGCTTCTGCCGAGACCGATTTTTCACGTCGTGGTTTGTCTTTTGAAATTCCCGGCTATGTTGTCGATGGTATGGACGTTTGCGCTGTAAAATCGGCAGCCGATGAGGCCGTCGCCTGGGCACGTTCAGGCAAAGGCCCGATTATTCTTGACATGCAAACATACCGTTATCGCGGCCATTCGATGTCGGATCCGGCAAAATACCGCACCAAGGAAGAAGTTGAAAAAGTCAAGACCGAACATGATCCGATCAATCAGGTGAAGAACCGTTGTATTAAAAAGGGTTGGGCAACCGAAGACGAACTGAAAGAGATTGACAAAAAGGTTCGTGCTGTTGTTGCCGATGCAGCAGACTTTGCGGAAAACGATCCTGAACCGGATGTTTCCGAACTCTATACCGATGTTCTTCTTTAATAGCGAGGAAAGCGACTATGTCTATTGATATCTTGATGCCGGCGCTTTCGCCCACAATGGAAGAAGGCAAAATTTCAAAATGGGTCAAAAAGGAAGGCGATAAAGTCGAAGCCGGTGATGTTATTGCCGAAATCGAGACCGATAAAGCAACGATGGAAGTCGATGCTGCCGATGAAGGAACAATCGGCAAGATTCTTGTTCCGGAAGGAACAGAGGGTGTGAAAGTCAATACGCCTATTGCTGTTTTGCTGGAAGATGGTGAAACAGTGGCAGACATTAAAAATGCGGTTAATCCTGCAAAAGAAGCGGCTCCCAAAGCGCCGCAGCCTGCTGCACCTGCTCAAGCTGCGCCAGCCGCGTCTGTTGCTGCTGCGCCGAAACCTTCGCAACCTGTTGTCCAGTCCGATCCGGACATTCCGGCAGGAACAGAAATGGTCAAAATGACAGTTCGTGAAGCTTTGAATGAAGCTTTGGCAGAAGAAATGCGCCGTGATGACAAGGTTTTTCTGATTGGCGAAGAAGTTGCGCAATATCAGGGTGCTTATAAGGTCAGTCAGGGGCTGCTTGATGAATTCGGCGCACGACGTGTCATTGATACGCCAATTACCGAACAGGGATTTGCCGGTCTTGGCGTTGGAGCGGCTTTTGGTGGCTTGCGTCCGGTTGTTGAATTCATGACGTTCAATTTTGCGATGCAGGCAATCGACCAGATTATAAATTCGGCTGCCAAGACACATTATATGTCGGGCGGACAGATGCATGCACCGATGGTCTTCCGTGGTCCGAATGGAGCGGCTTCGCGCGTTGGTGCGCAGCATTCCCAGTGCTATGCTTCGTGGTATAGTCATGTGCCGGGCTTGAAGGTTATCATGCCTTATACTGCCGCAGATGCAAAAGGTCTTCTAAAAGCTGCAATCCGCGATGATAATCCGGTCATTTTCCTTGAAAACGAATTGCTTTACGGCCATCAGTTCGATGTACCGAAGCTGGATGATTTTGTTTTGCCGATAGGAAAAGCCCGTATCCATAAGGCCGGTAACGATGTTACGATCGTCGGTATGGGCATGGGAATGAATTATGCAGTTGAAGCACTGCCGGAATTCGAGAAACTCGGAATTGATGTCGAGTTGATCGATTTGAGAACAGTTCGTCCTATGGATCTGCCGACCATTATCGAATCGGTGAAGAAAACAGGTCGTCTGGTAACAATCGAAGAAGGTTTCCCGCAATCATCTGTCGGAACTGAAATTGCTACCCGTGTGATGCAGCAGGCATTTGATTATCTTGATGCACCGATTGCCACAATTGCCGGCAAGGACGTTCCGATGCCTTATGCGGCGAACCTCGAAAAGCTTGCCTTGCCGAGCGTTGCCGAGGTCGTCGACGCGGTAAAATCTGTCACTTACAAAGCCTGAAGGAGACTGCACTATGGCTATTAAAATTACGATGCCGGCGCTTTCTCCGACTATGGAAGAAGGAACTTTGTCAAAGTGGGACATCAAAGTCGGAGATAAAGTTTCACCCGGTGATACGGTTGCCGAAATTGAAACCGATAAAGCAACGATGGAAGTGGACGCGGCAGACGAGGGAACGCTTGCAAAAATCGTTGTTCCTGCCGGCACACAAGGCGTGAAAGTCAATGCATTGATCGGTATTCTGGCGGAAGATGGTGAAAGTGCCGAGGATGCTATTAAAGCGATTGAAGACGAAGAAAAGAAACAGGCTTCATCTTCTCCGACAACCGCGCAACCGGCTTCTCCTGCTGCTGCCCCGCAGAAAGCCGATGCGAGCGCGCCTGTTGCCGCAGCCGCCAGTCCAAATCCCGCTCCGGCAACTGCTGTGCCTCCGGCTTCCAAAGCTCCGGTGACAGACAAAGGAAACCGGATTTTCGCTTCCCCGTTGGCTCGCCGGCTTGCAAAACAAAACGGGCTTCAATTGGAGCTTATTTCGGGTACAGGACCACATGGACGCATCATCAAACGCGATATTGATGCGGCATTGTCAAATGGTACCGGTAAGGCTGCGCCTGCGACTGCACAGGCTGTCGAAACTCCTGCTTCGGCCGGTAGCTCGTCGTCGGACGAACAGGTATTGAAGCTCTTCAATACCGATGAATACGAGATTGTTCCTCACGATGGTATGCGCAAAACCATTGCCAAACGTCTGGTTGAATCAAAACACACAGTTCCGCATTTTTATGTCACAATCGATTGCGAGCTTGATGCCTTGTTGAAATTGCGTGCCGAATTGAATGCGGCAGCTCCAATGGTTAAAACAAGTGCAGGCGAAAAACCGGCTTATAAGCTTTCGGTCAATGATATGGTTATCAAGGCGACTGCGTTGGCACTTAAAGCCGTTCCGGATGCCAATGTTTCGTGGCTTGATAGCGGTATGATGCGCCATAAATTTGTGGATGTCGGGGTCGCCGTTTCCATTCCGAACGGATTGATTACTCCGATCATCAAACATGCCGAGGAAAAATCGCTTTCGACGATTTCCAATGCAATGAAAGATCTGGCAAAACGGGCGCGCGAACGCAAGTTGAAACCCGAAGAATATCAGGGTGGAACGACTGCCGTTTCCAATATGGGTATGTATGGCGTCAAAGATTTCTGCGCCATTATCAACCCGCCACATGCAACGATCTTTGCGATCGGTGCCGGTGAACAGCGTGCTGTTGTCAAAAACGGTGCATTGGCTATTGCCACTGTGATGTCGGTTACATTATCAACCGACCACCGCGCAGTAGACGGTGCACTCGCAGCAGAACTCGCACAAGCCTTCAAAAAGTTCATTGAAAACCCGATGAGCATGTTGGTGTAATAATGAAAAAAACTGTTCCGGCTTATGGAGATACCCCGTCACGGGGATTAAATCTGATAAACCAAACACGTCACGCAAACGAAATTCGTTGGCCCCGTGTGCCGGAACAGCAATTTGAAGGTTCGGTTGAAGTTGTAGAGGCGGCATTGTGCAGATGCATGAATTGTTTCAGCGATACAACTTCAATCGGAGTTCGTGATGGTTCGACGAGATTTCCCAGGGTTTCAGGCTTTGGTTGGCCGCTTGATCTCGGAATGATTATGCTTGCAACAAATGACGTGAAAACATGTGTTGCAAAGAAAAGAATGGCAGCAAGTGAAGGAATGGAAAGACCGGCTGAAAACGTCCGCTCCCATTCTCATCCACTGCAAAGCGAACCATCGGAAATTATTTTTGTTTCGCCACTTCATGCGGCAGAAACAATCCATCCCTTGCGTAGCGGGCTTTTTAACGGCACTGTTGCCAAATCGGGAAAGCCCGCAAGTTTCTCACCGGATATTGCTGACGAGATGGAATGTGCCTTCTTCGACGCGGCGTCTGTCCCTCTTGTGTCACCACTTGATGGTGTGCACTTGATGAAAACAACACAAAAGCAATTGGCAAAGGGCTTCAACCATTGGTGCATGTCGTTCCCGGCCTCTCGCTCTATCTTTCCCCATGGAGGAAAAATTGGCAAATTCGTATGATGTTATTGTTATAGGTTCTGGCCCCGGCGGATATGTGACCGCAATCCGTTCAGCACAATTAGGCTTTAAAACTGCAATTGTCGAACGCGAACACCTCGGAGGCATCTGTCTTAATTGGGGATGTATCCCGACAAAAGCACTGCTTAGAACAGCAGAAATCAAGCATTTTAGCGAACATGCCAAAGATTATGGTTTGAAACTCAATGGTTCGATCGAAGCGGATATAAAGGATGTTGTCCAGCGTTCCCGCAATGTTTCTGCCCGCCTTAATGCAGGTGTCGGCTATTTGATGAAGAAGAACAAGATTGATGTTATCTGGGGTGAAGCCAAGCTGACAAAGGCCGCGACAGACGGTGGACTTGGCGAAATCGTTGTCGGAAAAATAACCAAAAAAATTATGCAGCCGCAAAATCCGGTTCCCAAGGGCACATTGGGGGAGGGAACATATCAGGCCAAACACATTATTGTCGCAACCGGCGCGCGTCCGCGCACTTTGCCTGGTATCGAACCCGACGGCAAACTGGTTTGGACCTATTTTGAGGCGATGGTTCCGGAAACCATGCCGAAATCCATCGTCGTTATGGGGTCGGGTGCTATCGGAATCGAATTTGCCTCCTTTTATCGTGATATGGGGGCGGAAGTTACAGTTGTGGAAATGATGCCGCAAATCATGCCGGTTGAAGATGCGGAAATTTCCGCTTTCGCCCGCAAGCAATTGGAGAAAAAAGGTATCCGAATCCTTACCGAAGCAAAGGTTTCGAAAATCGAAAAAACGTCCAATTCTGTGACAGCCCATATTGATATAAATGGCAAAACCGAGACAATCACTGCCGATCGTCTGATTTCTGCAGTCGGCGTGCAGGGCAATATAGAAAACATCGGCCTGGAAGCGTTAGGAGTAAAAACCGAACGCGGTTGTGTCGTAATTGATGAGTGGGGACGCACCAACGTTCCCGGTATTTACGCTATCGGTGATGTAGCCGGAGCACCGATGCTTGCCCATAAGGCTGAAGAAGAAGGTGTGATCTGTGTCGAGCATATTGCAGGGCTTGAAACAGCCGAACCGTTGGACAAGAAAAAGATTCCCGGTTGCACCTATTGCACACCGCAAGTTGCCTCTGTCGGGCTTACGGAAGCAAAGGCCAAGGCCGCAGGCTATGACATAAGGGTCGGGCATTTTTCGTTCTCGGCTAACGGCAAGGCAATTGCCATGGGCGAGGATCAAGGAATTGTCAAAACCATATTTGACAAGAAAACCGGCCAATTGCTTGGTGCACATATGGTTGGTGCAGAAGTAACAGAATTGATTGAAGGTTTTGTGGTTGCTATGAATCTTGAAACCACCGAAGAAGAATTGATGCATACAGTCTTTCCTCATCCCACACTTTCGGAAATGATGAAGGAAAGTGTTCTGGATGCATATGGTCAGGTGTTGAACGCCTGACAAACATCAAGAAGTGAATTGCAATCTTGATGCTTATACTCCATATGAAGTGGGAAAGAGCGTGAGGTACTAAATGGTAACCGTTGTTGACACTTTATCGCAGAAGCGGGTACGGCATCCGGAGAAAGCCAATCGTCCGGATTCAGAGGTTCTGAAAAAACCTGACTGGATCAGGGTGAAGGCGCCGTCGTTACGTGGGCAATATGCCGAAACCCGTCATATTGTTCGTGATAACAATCTGGTGACGGTTTGCGAAGAGGCCGGTTGTCCCAATGTGGGCGAATGCTGGACGCAGAGGCACGCAAGTTTCATGATTTTGGGTGCAATATGCACGCGCGCATGTGCTTTTTGTAATGTTGCAACCGGCATACCTCTTCCTGTTGACAAAGATGAACCGGAACGGGTTGCCGATGCAGTCAGACAAATGGCGCTCAAACATGTGGTTATCACCTCTGTTGATCGCGATGACCTTCCCGATGGCGGAGCCCAGCATTATGCCGATGTGATTCATGCGATCAGAAGAAAGTCTCCTGGTACGACTATTGAAATTCTCACACCTGATTTCCGTCATAAGGAAGGCGCACTTGAAACTGTGGTAGCGGCCAAGCCGGATGTGTTTAACCATAATCTTGAAACCGTGCCGTCAAAGTATCTGACGGTGCGTCCGGGTGCGCGCTATTTTCATTCGATCAGACTTTTACAACGTGTCAAAGAGCTTGACCCGTCGATCTTTACAAAGTCCGGTATTATGGTCGGACTCGGTGAAGAACGGAATGAAGTCCTTCAATTGATGGATGATTTGCGCTCCGCCGATGTTGATTTCATGACGATTGGCCAATATTTGCAACCCACTCGTAAACATCATCCTGTTATCCGTTTTGTTACGCCGGAAGAGTTCAAATCCTATGCTATTATCGGCAAAACCAAGGGATTTCTTCATATGTCGTCAAGCCCGCTAACCCGTTCGTCACATCATGCGGGTGAAGATTTTGAAGCACTCAGAAAAGCGCGGGCGGAAAAACTGGCTCAAAAACGCGGATAAAGAATGCCGAAATTCAATACCCACCGGCAAGTCAAACATACCGATCTGGAGATGTTCAATCTCGTTTCGGATATTGAGTGCTATCCGGAATTTTTACCGATGTGTGAATCTCTCAATATCCGCTCACGTGAAGAACGGAGCGATAAAACATTGCTTACCGCCGATATGACTGTCGGCTATAAAATGATAAGGGAAACTTTTACCACTCAGGTTTTGCTTAATCCCGCTGAAAGACGTATTGACGTACGTTATATTGATGGCCCTTTCCGTTATCTTGAAAACCGTTGGATATTCAAGTCGCTCGAAGACGGTAAATCATGCGATGTCGAATTCTATATCGATTACGAGTTCAAAAGCCGGATGCTTGGCGTGCTTATGGGCGCGATGTTCGATATTGCATTCAAACGCTTCACCGAAGCTTTTGAAGCGCGTGCCGACAAAATATATGGCTTGGCTCAAGCCTGATTATTTTATCAGCGTGGTTCTTCCCGCTTGTCATCCTGTTTTGAAAGCCGGTTGAACAACACCCTTAAAAACTTGATAAAATAAATAAAGTTTAATGAAATCAATAGATTAAATAAGTTTAAGTTTTCTTTTGTGAATTGGATTCTATTTTCTTGTAATGAAGAAAATGAGTTTTAGCTTATAATGAGAAACTTGAAGATTTCGTATTTTCTAATCGTCCTGATTTCTATTGCGGTGTGGTTGGCAACCGGTGAAATTTTTGGCATCACTCGCGGTTATTTTGCTTTCCGGTCCGAGGCCATTCAATTGACAGGACTTGTCGCTTTCGTGGCAATGAGCATTGATGTGGTGATTGCCTGTCGTCTTAAAGTGTTAGATGATGCATTGGGCGGGTTGGACAAGGCCTATCGGCTCCATAAATGGCTTGGTATCACCGCACTTCTTACTGCCATCATGCATTTTCTCCTTGCCAAAGGAACAAAATGGGCCGTCGGCTGGGGGTGGTTGACAAGGCCTTCCCGCCATATTGATTTGGCCACAATGCCGGAAAAAGTCGGGCTTGAATATGTTTTCTCTGCATTCAGAAAAAATGCGGAAGTTTTTGGGGAATGGGCCTTTTATATAGCTGTAGTGCTTTGTCTTATCGCACTCATAAAACGTATTCCTTACCGTTTATTTGCGCATGTCCATACAATTTTCGCGGCGGTTTATCTCGTTCTGGTTTTTCATGCGGTTATTTTGACGAAATTTGCCTATTGGAACGAGCCTTTCGGGCTTCTTGTATTCGGCTTGTCAATTTTCGGGTCTATTGCTGCCATCACAATATTGCTGAAAAGATCGGGCTTTGGACGTAAAATCATGGCGACAATCGTAGGCAACAGGATCGGTACGTTAAATCATGTCATGCATCTGACGTTGAAAGTTTCCGATAAATGGTCGGGGCATAAAAGTGGCCAATTCGCCTTTGTGACATTGGATAAAGGAGAGGGAGCACATCCGTTCACGATTGCCTCTTCCTGGAATCCGGAAAACCGCTTGCTAACGTTCTTTGTCAAAGGACTTGGTGATTACACAGATAAACTTTTGAAACGAAATCTGCTTCATAAGAAAGTGCGTATTGAAGGTCCTTATGGCAAGTTCTGCTTTTCTGATGATAAATCGCATGACCAGATATGGATTGGCGCAGGAATTGGAATTACACCATTTTTAGCCAGACTTGACGAATTGGCCTCACGACAGGAAAACCGCAATTCTCAAATAAATTTTGTTTATATCGCTCAAGCACTTGATGATGATGACGAGAAAAAGCTTTCGCAATTGGCGCGGTCGGCGGGTGTCGTTCTAACGCTCTGGCTAACACCGAAACAGGGAAGATTTAACGGAACTCTGTTGCGAAAAATGTTTGCGGATTGGGAACAATCATCAATCTGGTTTTGTGGTCCGAAAAATTTTGGTGAAACCCTGGAAAATGAAATGGTTCAATGCGGATTTGACCGCCAAAAATTTCATCGCGAATTATTTGAATTGCGTTGAACAGGCGGTGGAACGAATTTTGTTTGTTACGACAAAATTTTAGAGCCAATAGCAGTTGAGATTGCCCGCTCCGGTAACACCCCGCTATAGTTCGTCAAATAATCGGTCAATTATCGGGCGAAGATCAATGAATGTGTTTTAATGGAAGAACAATCGGTTGAACCTTGTAAGCCATCTGGCGAGGCAAAACGCGGTAAATAACTTCACCGTCAATGTCGTTCTGGCAATAAGCTTCCGGCGTTAACCCGAATTTCTTTTCGCCAATCGTTAATCGTTTAAATGCCGTTTTACCGGTTTTTCGTGCAAATGCGGATGCTGCTTGCAGACTATATTGGACACAAATTGCAGACTATATATGAAAACTCTGTAGTTTGGCCGGACGGTTGTTTTAGTTGTTTCGCATATCGGGGACGCAGGGTAAAATCGAATCCGCTACATTGCAAAAAGACGGAGACGGGCATCAGGCTTTTGCAACCGCTTCCAATAAAAGATCCAATGCCCGTTCAACGGTTGCGTGACGAACATTTTCGCGGCCAAGATCGCCAAAACGGGCTTCATAATGAAGTGTCGGCCTATTCGCCAAAGCAACCGCCATATGAACCAGACCGACCGGTTTTTCGGCACTTCCACCGCCGGGGCCGGCTATGCCTGTCACAGAAACGGCAATGTCGGCACGCGAATGTTTGATACCGCCCTCGGCCATAGCAATAGCCACCGGCTTCGACACGGCGCCATAGCTTTCGATCATCGCAGAAGGGACACCGACCAGTGCAGTTTTCGCCTCGTTGGAATAGGTAATAAATCCACATTCAACCACATCCGAAGAGCCTGCTATGTCGGTAAGGCTGCCGACAATCAGGCCACCTGTGCACGATTCAACGGTTGCAAGCTTTAAATGGTGCAAACGGCAAGCGGCTAGAACTTTTTTGGCTTTGTCTTCAGCAATAAGTGTCATTCTGGAATACTCCCCGGATAGATAACTGTCGCGGTGGCAATAGCGGCAATACCTTCTTTACGCCCGACAAAACCCAATTTTTCATTGGTTGTGGCTTTGATAGAAATACGATCTGCAGAAATTCCAAGCATATCCATGAGTTTTTCGGTCATTGCTGCGCGGTGCGGCCCGATTTTCGGCGCTTCGGCAATTAACGTAATATCGGCATTAGCAATACGCCCGCCTGCATCTTTGATAATTGAAACAGCGTGGCGCACGAAAATATCCGATGAAGCACCTTTCCATTGTGGGTCGGAAGGGGGAAAATGTGTGCCAATATCTCCGGCTCCACGCGTCGCAAGAAGCGCATCGGTCAAGGCGTGAAGAGCGACATCCGCATCCGAATGACCACTCAACTTTTTTTCATAAGCGATTTTCACACCACACAGCGTAACACCGTCACCTGTCTCGAAGGGATGGACATCATATCCGTTGCCGGTCCGCACGTCCGGAAATTGTAAAGAAGAGGGGGCTTCGTTGATTTCGTTTGTCATGTTTTCTGTTTTCATGCGTAATTGCGCTAAAGCGAGGTCGGCAGGCCAGGTAATTTTGATATTGTCACTGCTGCCTTCTACAATCTTTATAGGAAGTCCAGCCGATTCCGCCAAGGCGCAATCGTCGGTAAAACCGGTTTGCCCAAGCTTATCAGCATTTTCATGCAATTCTAATATTTTGGAAAAAGGAAACGCTTGGGGTGTTTGCGCCCCGAAAAGATGATCGCGTTTGATCGTCCCGATAACCATGCCATTGTCATCAGCGCGTTTTAACGTGTCAGAGACAGCAACAGCAGGTAAAATTCCACAATCGGGAGCAAGCGCATGTTGAATGCGTTCAAGAAGCGCTTCTGATACAAATGGTCGCGCGCCATCGTGAATATAAACATATTCCGGCTGTCTATCTTCCGGCATTGCGTTTAACGCACGCAGTCCGCAAAGCGTTGATATTTGCCGTGTACTTCCACCATGCACAATGGTAATTGCATCGCTTATGCCATCAATCGCCTTTTTGCATAATTGTTCATCGTCCTTATGAATGACAAGAACAATGTTTGAAAAAAGCCCGCTGTCAATAAAATGCTTTAGCGTATGAAAAATAACAGCGCGACCGGCAATCATCCGATATTGTTTCGGTCCGTTTTCAGGTGAACCGATGCGTTCACCTCTACCGGCCGCTAATATAATGGCTGCATTGGATATGATAATCCCCTTCAGAAAAATTGGAATGCAAAAACATTTACCTTTTAATAGATATTAATTCAATGCTTTTACATGTTCTTCGCCTTCGGTGATACCGAGACGTTCTCTGAAATTGGGGCGTTGCAAATCGGCGATAGAAGTCGATTTCAGAACATCAAAAAAAGCGTTCAATGCCTTGCTCAATGTAGCATTGAGACCGCAAGAATTAACCAAAGGACATTCGATAGCGCCATTTTCAAAACACTCGGCCATGGCGAAATTTTCTTCGGTGACCTTTACCACATCGGAAACAAAAATTTCATCAGCAGGCTTGGCGAGTTTCACTCCGCCGTTGCGTCCACGCACTGTCTGCATCAAACCGGCTTCGACCAGCGGATGAAGTATTTTGAATAAAAATAGCTCGGAAACCGAATAAGCCTTGGCTATTTCAGGCACACGGCTCAACTCTCCCTCGTTGGCAGCGTAATACATTAACATCCGGATGGCATAATTCGTCTGTTTTGTGAGCCGCATTTCCAATCCTTTCTGTTTTCACATCATCTCTATATAATTTAGAACGATTCTTAAAAATGTGAAGATGTTTTCTTTACTTTTTTAGAAGGTTTTAGCAAACCATTGTCAATAAGCCGATTTACACTGCGGCAACTTGCCGTATGAGCTGTATTTTTTGGATTTCAATTTTCTGATTTGTCTTTTGCCTCTTCCGCTCTGGTTCCTGTTTCTTTGCTTCACCTTTTACGAAAAGCTTCGGTTCGGCTAAAAATTATTATCAATTTCAATTAGTTAAGAGAGACTATTCTGTTATGAATTCTTAAGGGAATAAATGTCAGCGGTTGAGGAAACGAATTTTGATGTTTTGTTTTGAGGATAACAGCGACAATTTGTGAAGCACAAATCATTATTCACAAAAAGAGTATAACAAATCATTCCGAACGAGAACGAATTTGTAAATATTTAAAAGCTGTTTCACTGTTTCTGTTGCATTTTCGCCACAAAGTGTTGCATGATTGTGACGACAATTGCTGGAAATGGGAAGAATCGCAAATTGGCAAAGCCTGTAGAAAAAAGCATATATAGCGGAAAACTACGCAATATGCATGCCTTCTTTGGTATTATGGTCATTGCGCTTGCATTGCTAACAGCAGTTGTTTCTTTCACAATCCTGTTAGGCTTCACGCCGATTATTCCAAGTACCTTTGTAACTCTGGTTCTTATCGGGGTTAATAGCGTTTGGGTGTTAGGGCTTATTGCTATCGCGGTTTATGAGCTTATGCCGATCATTCAGGCTTGGAAGGCGAGACGTGCTGCATCAAGGTTGCATGTCCGGATCATATCGCTTTTTGCGCTGGTTGCGACGCTTCCGGCGGTTGTTGTGGCAATTGTCGCCGGTGTCACTCTCAATCAGGGGCTTGACCGTTGGTTCGATACGACAACACGGCAGATCGTCGCTTCGTCGATAGATCTTGCCAATGGTTATGCAGATGAAACACTGCAAAATTTGAAAAATTCTTCTTATGCTATGGCATTGGCACTCGATAACAGGCAATTGCTGGCCTTGAATCCGACCGAATACCGGTTGCAACTCACCCGCCATGCAGCCGGCCGCGATTTGCGAGGTGCATTTTTGTTAAGCCCGAACGGGACTGTTTTTTTGCAAAGTAATCTCGGAGGAGAAGACAAACTCCCGATCCCGCCGGCGAACCTTATCGTGCAGGCAACAAAAGGTAGCCCTTTTACTTTTCAACCGGGTGAACACGACTATTTCGGAATTATACTGAAACTCAATGATATTCCGAATACGTTTCTTTATCTGGTACGCGATGTGGATCAACGCGTTCTGGCGGCCTTGCGTTTGACCGAGGCGAATACAGCTCGCTACCATGATCTGAACGAAAATCGTGTTCCGACACAAATTGCCTTTGCCGTTCTTTATTTTTGTCTTTTTCTTAGCCTGTTGATCTCTGCTATCTGGACGGGAATTGCGGTTGCCGATCGCTTGGTACGGCCAATCCGTCTGCTGATAGGCGCAGCCGATGATGTGGCCTCCGGCAATATGGATGTTGTCGTCCCTGTGCGCGCCAAGGATGGCGACATCGGCCAGCTTTCCAGAACATTCAATTATATGGTGAGCGAACTTAAAAGTCAGCGCAACGAGTTGATTTCTGCACGTGACCAGATTGACGAGAGACGCCGTTTTTCGGAAGCGGTGCTTGCAGGTGTCAATGCCGGTGTGGCCGGAATTGATGAAAATGGTGATATTACAATTATCAATCGTTCCGCGCAGACAATGTTCGCTCTTGACCCGAAGGAAGTCATTGGAAAAAGTCTGATGTCGCTTAATCCGGAGATCGGGCAGGTGTTTGAGGTTGCACGGTCTTCGGGACGGAAAAATCATCGCGAACAAGTCACACTCTCTCAGGACGGGCGTAACCGCGTTTATAATGTACAGGTTACCATGGAAGAAAATGATGGTCGCGGCCAATCATGGGTATTGACAATTGATGATATTACCGATCTCGTTGAAGCACAAAGATCAAGTGCATGGGCCGATGTGGCAAGGCGTATTGCCCACGAGATCAAGAATCCGCTTACGCCTATCCAATTATCTGCCGAACGGATACGACGCCGTTATGGCAAAGTCATTACTGATGATCGCGAGGTTTTCGACCAATGTATTGATACGATCATCAGGCAGGTCGGCGACATCGGCAGAATGGTGGATGAATTTTCTTCATTTGCCCGTATGCCGAAACCGGAAATGCGGCTTCTTGATATGCGTGAGCCATTAAGGGAGGCGTTTTTTCTTGTCGAGGTGTCCCGTCATGACATCAAATTCGAGCGCGATTTGGGAGATGAGCCGCTCATGGGAGAGTTTGATAGCCGTTTGATCGGGCAGGCGTTTGGGAATGTTATTAAAAATGCGAGTGAAGCAATAGATGCGGTTGCCCTCGAAAAAAATATCGAGGGGCATATTCTTGTTCGTTCCTATCGTCAGGGTGATAAATTGGTCGCTGATGTCATAGATAATGGCAAAGGTTTGCCCAAGGAACAAAGACAAAAATTATTGGAACCCTATATAACAACCAGAGAGAAGGGGACAGGGCTTGGACTCGCGATAGTACGAAAAATAGTTGAAGACCACGGAGGTTACATGGAATTGCATGATGCACCGGTGAATTTTTACAATGGCCGTGGTGCCATGATCCGTATGGTCTTTCCGGCAGCAGATATTGGTGAATCTGATGTCGAAGAAGTAAATATCGAGAAATAGGACGGTTAAGTGAGATGGCTTCGGATATTTTGATTGTCGATGATGAAGCGGATATACGCGAACTGGTCGGCGGAATACTTGAGGACGAAGGGCATGAAACGCGCCTTGCGGCTAATTCCGACGAGGCTCTTCAGCAGATCGAGAATCGTGTACCGAGATTGATTTTTCTCGACATCTGGTTACAGGGAAGCCGCCTCGACGGCCTGGCGTTGCTTGACAAGATCAAGACCCGTTATCCGGATTTGCCTGTCGTGATGATATCCGGTCACGGTAATATTGAAACCGCTGTTTCAGCTATTAAACGCGGTGCTTATGATTTTATCGAAAAACCCTTCAAAGCCGATCGTTTGATTCTGGTTGCCGAACGGGCGCTTGAAACATCCAAGTTGAAGCGTGAAGTCAACGAGTTGCGCAAACAATCAAGCGTGACACCGGAATTACTCGGCAAGTCGCTTGTTATGAACCATTTGCGCCAGACGATTGAAAAAGTAGCCCCCACCAATAGCCGTATCATGATTACAGGGCCTTCAGGGTCGGGTAAAGAAACAACAGCGCGTGCCATTCACGCATTGTCAAGTCGTGCCAATGGGCCTTTTGTGACGATCAATGCTGCTACAATTACACCTGAACGCATGGAAATCGAACTGTTCGGTACAGAAATGGATGGTGGAGAGCGTAAAGTCGGTGCTCTCGAAGAAGCCCATGGCGGTATCCTTTATATCGACGAAATAGCCGATATGCCGAGAGAGACACAAAACAAGATTTTGCGGGTTTTGACAGATCAGACATTCGAGCGCGTGGGGGGAAGTAAACGTGTTAAAGTCGATGTAAGGGTAATTTCGTCAACAGCACAAAACCTTGAAGGGTTGATCGCCGAAGGGCGGTTTCGCGAAGATCTCTTCCATCGTCTGGCCGTTGTCCCGATAGCGGTTCCGCCACTCGCCAGTCACCGCGAGGACATTCCCGAACTCGTCCATTATTTTATTCACCAAATATCCGAACAGGCAGGCATAAAGCCGCGCGAGATCGGTGATGACACAATGGCAATTCTACAGGCTCATAGTTGGCCCGGTAATATCAGACAGTTGCGCAACAACATCGAACGTCTGTTAATTCTGGCACGCGGAGAAGGTGGAGACGGGCCGATTACGGCAGAACTTCTGCCTGCCGAAGTGGGTGATACATTGCCGCGCGCCCCGACAGATTCGGATTTACATATCATGGCATTGCCGTTGCGTGAGGCACGGGAGCTTTTTGAAAAAGAATACCTTGTTGCGCAGATCAACCGGTTCGGCGGCAATATTTCGCGTACTGCCGAATTTGTTGGTATGGAGCGGTCAGCATTGCATCGTAAACTCAAATCGCTTGGAGTTTCTTAAAATATGCGCGTCATCATTTGCGGTGCCGGTCAGGTGGGTTACGGGATAGCGGAGCGTTTGTCGAACGAACAGCACGATGTCACGGTTATTGATATCGAGCCGAAGCTGATTGAAAAAATCCGCGACACTTTGGATGTCCGCGGAATAGTCGGCCATGGTGCGCGCCCCGATGTGTTACGTGCAGCCGGAGCCGATGAAGCGGATATGCTTATCGCTGTGACACTTTCTGACGAAGTCAATATGGTCGCCTGTCAGGTTGCCCATGCACTTTTTAACGTGCCGACAAAAATTGCCCGCGTTCGCGACCAATCCTATCTCGACCCGCAATATCAGGGGCTATTCCAGCGTGATGCTTTGCCGATTGATGTGGTTATTTCGCCTGAAATCGAGGTTGGCGAAATGGTATTGCGCCGTATTGCATTGCCGGGTGCTTTGGATGTTCTTTATTTCAGCTATGACGATATTGTCGCTCTCGCGCTTGAATGTATGGAGGATTGTCCGGTTATCAATACGCCGCTCAGGCAGTTAACCGATCTCTTTCCCGATCTTTTGACGACTGTTACTGCGGTAAAAAGGGGAAAGAAACTTTTCATTGCCCATGCAGATACCGAATTGAAGGTGGGGGATATTACCTATCTTGTTGCATCACGCAGTCAGGTTCGTCGTGCCTTGGGGTTGTTCGGGCATGATGAGCAGGCGGCCAATCGCATCATTATCGCAGGCGGTGGTCATATCGGACTTTATGTCGCCCGTGCTATGGAAAAGCGCCAACATAAAGCAAGGCTGCGTATTATTGAAGCCGATAAAGAACGGGCTTTGGCCATTACCGACCAGCTTGATCGTACGGTAGTTTTGAATGGCAGTGCGCTTGATCCGGCAATTTTACAGGAAGCAAATGTCGATCAGGCCGATTTGATCGTGACATTGACCAATCAGGATCAGGTCAATGTGCTGAGCGCCATCATGGCGAAAATGTTTGGCTGCAAGTCGAACATGGTACTCATCAACAATACGGCTTTTCAGGAATTTACCCGAAGTGTCGGCATTGATTCCCATCTTAATCCACGCAGCGTCACAATTTCCAAAGTGCTCCAGCAAATGCGTCGCGGTCGTATCCGCTCGGTCTATTCTGTTTTAAATGGCGAAGCTGAAATTATTGAAGCAGAAGCCATGCAAACTTCCCCGCTTGTGGGCAAACCTTTGTCCGAACTCGCACTGCCGGAGGGACTGCGAATAGGAGCGATTTATCGTGACAACACGATGATAAGGCCAAAAGGCGATACGCGGGTTTTAGCCGGTGATATGGTGGTTATTTTTGCAATGGCCGATGCAGTGCGTGATGTCGAACAATTGTTTCGGGTCAGTCTGGAATATTTTTAAAAGGGGCATTCAATGGACATCTGCACTTTCTGGTATGGAGATCGTTTGCGACCCATTGATTGGCTATGCCTTTCTTCCATGGTCAAAACCGGACAGCATGTGAAACTCTATAGCCACGGGAATGTTGAAAATGTTCCGGAAGGGGTAGAGCTTCTGGAGGCAGAGCCGATATTGCCACTTTCAACGCTTTATCGGTTAGACCCCACTTTCCCCGACTTCAAACCCATTCGCACAATTGTCCAGCTTTCCGATTTGTTTCGTGTAAGGCTCATGAAAAATTCTGCCGGCGTATGGCTTGATACCGATGTTTATCTCGTCAAACAATTTCATCCGGAAGAGGGCAAAGTTTGGCTTGCGCGTGAAAATCGTTCACGTGTCGGTGTTTCGGCACTTTATCTGCCTGCGGATAATCCGATAATCAAAGAGTTTGACGATTATCTCGAAAGTGGCCGAATGGTGCCGAACTGGCTGGGGTTTCACCGCGGTGTCTGGTTGCCATGGCGTCTCAAGAGGCAAAAATTACCGGTCGTTCCGGGGCGTTTGGGAATTACTGTCTTTGGCAATGATGGCATATCCCGCCTTGCCAAAAGATATGGCTTTTTTAAAGAAGCAAAAGAAAAAGAAACCTTTTATTATTGGACCGGACGCGACACCGAACGCATTTTCGATCCTGCTTACGGACTTGAGCCATTGAATGATCCCCGTTTTATCGGCTTTCATGTCCATAAGAAGGAAAGAACAAGAGATCCTATAAAAAGCGGGAGTTTTTACGATTGGGCCGTCAAACGGATTTCCGGCTTTGATAAAGTTCTGGAACAGGAAAAGAATAATTAAAACTGGCGAATTGCTGATAGAGAGAGCTGGTAAATTAGCTATATAAAAAGTTCGGCCGCATTGCGCCGGAGTTTTATCCCGTCGTACCTGATTTCGCGTTTGTCGGCATTTTGTCGACTTGGCATACTTTAATTTATGGGTTTGAATGTCCGGTCATTTTTCAAAAAAGCTGTGTTTATTGTTTTGTTATTTTGTTCCTCGCATCGGGGATTGAAATTACAGTGCCGATAACACATATAAGCTTGTCTCCCTTCATTTGAAGAAATCTGCAATTTTTCCGTTTTTCGGTATATCCGGTTATGCCGGTCGGTGTAGGTGCGGGTAAACAAGCGTTTCAAAAGGCAAAACAACAATCTATTGATCTTCTAATGGATTGATATTCTAGTTATAACGACATTTCAGGTCGTAAATGACGATTCGTATAATATGGAAGTGAAAATGAGTGATCCGATCCAGACTGCCCTCAATCTTGTTCCGATAGTTGTAGAACAGACAAATCGCGGCGAACGGTCCTATGATATTTTTTCCCGTTTGTTGAAGGAAAGAATTGTCTTTATAAATGGTCCTGTCGAAGACGGTATGGCTATGCTTGTCTGCGCCCAATTGCTGTTCCTTGAAGCGGAAAACCCGAAAAAAGAAATCAGCCTTTATATTAATTCGCCTGGTGGAGTTGTCACCTCCGGCATGGCTATTTATGACACAATGCAGTTCATCCGTCCTGCTGTTTCTACTCTTTGCATGGGGCAAGCAGCTTCAATGGGTTCGCTATTGCTGACTGCCGGTGCGAAAGGGCACCGTTTTGCTTTGCCGAATGCCCGCGTTATGGTGCACCAGCCGTCGGGTGGTTTTCAAGGGCAGGCTTCCGATATCGAGCGTCATGCGCAGGATATATTGAAAATGAAACGGCGTTTGAATGAAATCTATGTCCATCATACCGGACAGGATTATGAGACAATCGAACGCACACTTGATCGTGACCATTTTATGACGGCTGATGAAGCCAAAGAATTCGGCCTTATTGACGAGGTCATTCAATACCGCGCCGAAGCCGAAGAAGAAAAAAACGATCAAGCTTGAGACAAGCTTGAAATGGGATGATTGACGGCTAAGAACAAAGTAGGGGGCAACCCCTTCTTCAAATTGCTGTTTCCGGAATTTATGGAAAAATAACGTTTGGCATTTACCTATGACAGAGAAAACAGCGGCAAGTTATATGGTCGAACCTGATATTTGTTTTAGTTTGTTGGTGGAATGGTCTTGAAAAGTTTAACCGAAAAGGCAAAATATTTCATGCAATTCGGGCGAAAGGAAAAATGAAATGAGCAAAATTGGTAATAACGGGGGCGATTCAAAGAATACGCTTTATTGCTCATTCTGTGGCAAAAGCCAGCATGAGGTGCGTAAACTGATTGCCGGGCCGACAGTGTTCATTTGTGATGAATGTGTAGAGCTATGTATGGATATCATTCGTGAAGAGAACAAATCTTCAGGAGTGAAGGCTCGCGATGGCGTTCCGACACCGCAGGAAATCATGTCGGTTCTTGATGATTATGTTATCGGGCAAGCGCATGCAAAGCGTGTTCTGGCTGTTGCTGTCCATAACCATTACAAACGTCTGGCAAACCAGTCGAAAAGTAATGACATCGAGCTTTCAAAGTCCAATATTCTTCTGGTTGGGCCTACCGGTTGCGGTAAAACCTACCTTGCTCAAACGCTCGCGCGCATTATTGATGTGCCCTTTACTATGGCCGATGCAACAACATTGACAGAGGCCGGTTATGTCGGTGAGGATGTCGAAAATATTATTCTGAAACTGTTACAAGCCGCCGACTACAATGTAGAGCGTGCCCAACGCGGAATCGTTTATATCGACGAGGTTGATAAGATTTCACGCAAATCCGATAATCCTTCTATTACCCGTGATGTATCGGGCGAAGGTGTGCAACAGGCATTGTTGAAGATTATGGAAGGCACGGTTGCTTCGGTTCCGCCACAAGGTGGACGCAAACATCCGCAACAAGAATTTTTGCAAGTGGATACAACAAACATCCTGTTTATTTGCGGCGGTGCGTTTTCAGGCCTTGAAAAAATTATCTCCGCACGTGGAGAAAAGACATCCATCGGTTTTGGTGCCACGGTCAAAGCGCCTGATGAACGTCGTATAGGCGAGATTTTCCATGATCTTGAACCGGAAGATCTGTTAAAATTCGGTTTGATACCGGAATTTGTCGGACGTTTGCCGGTTATTGCCACATTGGAAGATCTTGATGTGGACGCATTGGTTCAGATTTTGTCGAAGCCGAAAAATGCTTTGGTTAAACAATATCAACGTCTGTTCGAGATGGAAGATGTCAAATTGACTTTTCATGATGATGCTTTGCGTGCAATTGCCAATAAAGCAATCGAACGCAAGACAGGCGCACGTGGTCTGCGTTCCATTATGGAAAAGATTTTGCTTGATACGATGTTTGAACTTCCAACCCTTGAAGGCGTTCAGGAAGTGGTTATTTCGAGTGATGTTGTCGAAGGCAAAGCGCGTCCGCTTTATATCTATGCCGAGAGAGACCATCCGAAAGAAAATGCCTCTGCCTGATTGAACGGTTATATCGGTTGGCAATTCAAAGTTTGAACGGTGTTGTGTTCCGGTTTCGCGTAGCTCTTGATTTATTGGTGGAAACACACCACCTAATCCCTTTGTGCGTGGGCATTTGCTTATTTTAAGGGGTGCCGACGTTGCAAACGAGCCTCAGGCTCCAGAAAGGAAATGTTATGCAACATGATTTAGAGAAGACGGCGGATGTCGGCGATAAGCTTTATGCTGTTTTGCCGCTTCGCGATATTGTTGTCTTCCCCCATATGATTGTGCCGCTTTTCGTTGGTCGCGAAAAATCCATACGTGCTCTTGAAGAGGCGATGGGTCAGGATAAGCAAATACTTCTGGCAACCCAGAAGAATGCCTCTGATGATGATCCGAAGGCCGACGATATATATGATGTCGGTACATTGGCAAATGTACTGCAATTGTTAAAGTTGCCGGACGGTACAGTAAAAGTTCTGGTTGAAGGTGTTAAGCGCGCCAAGATTAGCGGTTTTTCCGATAATCCGGACTATCATCAGGCTTATGCAACGCCTCTTGATGAACCGGAAGAAGATAAAGTCGAAATCGAGGCTTTGATGCGCTCGGTTGTTTCCGACTTTGAAAATTACGTGAAATTGAACAAAAAGATTTCACCGGAAGTCATCGGTGCTGTCAGCCAGATAGACGACGCAACAAAACTTGCCGATACGGTCGCTTCACATCTGGCAATCAAGCTTTCCGAAAAACAGGAAATGCTTGCATTGTTATCTGTCCGTGAAAGGCTCGAAAAAGCGCTTGCCTTTATGGAAGGCGAGATTTCTGTCTTGCAAGTTGAAAAACGGATACGTTCGCGGGTTAAACGCCAGATGGAGAAAACCCAGCGCGAATATTATCTCAATGAGCAGATGAAAGCTATCCAGAAAGAATTGGGTGATGGCGAAGACGGCCATGACGAGATTTCCGAACTGGAAGAGCGTATCAAAAAAACCAAATTGTCGAAGGAAGCCCGCGAAAAGGCAGAAGGTGAAGTCAAGAAACTTCGCAATATGTCACCAATGTCGGCTGAAGCGACAGTTATCCGCAATTATCTTGATTGGCTCCTTGGTATCCCTTGGGGCAAAAAATCCAAGATCAAGAATGATCTCGACTATGCTGAAAATGTCATGGATGAAGAACATTTCGGTCTTGAGAAGGTCAAAGAACGTATTGTCGAATATCTGGCTGTGCAGAGCCGTGCAGCAAAGGTAAAAGGGCCGATTATCTGTCTTGTCGGACCGCCCGGAGTTGGTAAGACATCGCTTGCCCGTTCGATTGCCAAAGCAACAGGGCGCGAATATGTCCGTATGTCATTGGGTGGTGTACGTGATGAAGCGGAAATTCGCGGTCACCGTCGTACCTATATCGGGTCCATGCCTGGCAAGATCATCCAGTCGATGAAAAAGGCGAAGAAGAACAATCCGCTTTTCCTTCTCGACGAGATTGACAAGATGGGGCAGGATTTCAGAGGTGATCCTTCATCGGCTTTACTGGAAGTTCTTGATCCTGAGCAGAACAACACGTTTATGGACCATTATCTCGAAGTCGAATATGATCTTTCGGATGTGATGTTTGTGACGACTGCCAATACGCTGAATATTCCCGAACCGTTAATGGATCGTATGGAAATCATCCGTATTGCCGGTTACACGGAAGAAGAAAAAATGGAGATTGCCAAACGCCATCTTCTGCCGAAAGTCATGAAGGAACATTCTCTTTCCAAGAAAGAGTTTGTCGTGACTGACGAGGCAATCCGTTCGATCATACAATACTACACGCGCGAAGCGGGTGTGCGTAGCCTTGAACGCGAATTGATGAAGCTTGCACGTAAGGCAGTGACAGAGATCGTCAAAAAAGAAAAGAAGGCGGTCAAGGTCGATGATAACAACATTGACGAGTTCCTCGGTGTCAAACGGTTCCGTTATGGACAGATTGAAGGCGAGGATCAGGTCGGGGTTGTTACAGGACTTGCGTGGACGGAAGTCGGTGGCGAGCTTTTGACCATCGAAGGCGTCATGATGCCGGGTAAAGGCAAGATGACAGTCACCGGTAATCTGCGTGATGTTATGAAGGAGTCAATTTCGGCTGCTGCGTCATACGTCCGCTCGCGTGCTGTCGATTTCGGTATAGAGCCGCCATTGTTCGAGCGTCGTGATATTCACGTTCATGTACCCGAAGGGGCAACCCCGAAGGACGGTCCTTCGGCAGGTGTTGCTATGGTAACAGCCATTGTGTCTGTTCTCACCGGCATACCTGTTCACAAGGATATTGCGATGACTGGTGAAATTACCTTACGCGGCAGGATTTTGCCAATCGGTGGTTTGAAAGAAAAATTGCTTGCGGCGTTACGCGGCGGTATCAAGAAGGTGCTCATTCCGGAAGAGAATGCCAAAGACCTTGTCGATATTCCCGATAACGTTAAAAACAATATGGAAATTGTTCCGGTAAGTTTTGCAAGTGAAGTTCTCGATCACGCTCTGGTTCGCCGGCCTGAACCGATCGAATGGGTAGAGCCGACAACCCCCGCTGTTGGCGGCAATATTACAGGTGATGAAGACGGTGTTGCTTCGATTGCACACTGAATCACTAGTCGATTAAATGGTTAAACAAACGTCGGAAAAGGCAGCTTTCTGCTGCCTTTTCTTTTTAACCTTGTTTTACAAGTGTTAAATGCGGTATTTTTTCCGTGAATAACTGTGATTTTCCCGTTAATTCGGGCTTTTTTTGTCGAAATTGGCTTCTGTTTGCCATAGTTTTCAATAAACTCGCACCCAACCGGTTGAATCAATATTGTCCGGTCATAGAAAGAAAGGAATTATCCAATGAATAAGAACGAATTGGTCAGCTCTGTAGCTGAAAAAGCCGGCATAACAAAAACGCAAGCTGCTTCGGCTGTGGACGCCTTCATTGCTTCCGTTACCGATGCTTTGAAAGATGGCGGTGACGTTCGTCTTCCCGGATTCGGTTCATTTGAAGTTTCCCACCGTGCGGCTACAAAAGGACGCAATCCTTCTACTGGCGCAGAAATCAACATTCCTGCCCGCAACGTTCCGAAGTTTTCGGCCGGTAAAGGCTTGAAGGACGCCGTCAACAGTAAATAATAAAAAATCATTTTAAAAGCCCGACCTTTATTCCAAGTGTCGGGCTTTTTATTGTCTAGATCGAATTATTCTACAGATTTTTCAAATCCATATATTGCTTCAGTTCGTCAATAAATTCCTGAAGTTCATGAACATTTTTGGCACGGTTATATTTCTGGCACCACTTGCGTGGCGATATAATCCCCGTCTCACCAATTCCGTCGACCAATACAAGGGTAGGGCTGCCGTTCCTTGAACTTAAGAGTATATTGTCGAATTTCAGGTCGTAACAAATGATGCGGGTTGTCTTTACCCAGTCAATAAAATCCGCGATTTCATTGCGATAATGTGGAATTTCGGCTTTGTGCGCGCCAAACGGTTTGGCATAGTTTCCCGACAAATCCCGTTCAGCTTTAACAAGCAATCCCCAACCGATGTCTGTGGAAACAATACCTGCTATTTGCATCAGATGTTTTTCATTCTGTGCTTTTTCGGGATCGGGAAAATGACGCATATATTCGCGGATTTCACGTGTGTTCGGCGTGTTTATATCAACGGCTTTTCGCATTTGACGCAATGGTGAAAATCCGGCAATTTTTTCCCGCCATGCTTTCGACGGAATTTTTATCAGATAATCGGGATCACTCTTGTTGACATAGACCGAGCGCGTTAGCCCTTCAAATAACGGCTTTTTATCCGATAAACTAAGGATATAATCCATTTTGACCTGATCTCGCTGTCGTAAAATCCGGAAAATATAGCCTTCCTGTCGCCTGGAATGTCAGCCAAGACACTTGGCAACAAGTTGCGGTGTCAATTCATTGAAATGACTTATTATTTTCGTCGGATTAAATGCGCTGACAGGTTTGTCTGTATAGCCGAAATCGACTGCGATCACCGGAATATCGGCACTTTGAGCGGCAAGAATATCTGCCTGACTATCGCCGACCATCAGAGCTTTTTCAGGACTGCAACCGGCACGCTCGATGGTGGAGAGGATATGGCGTGCATCCGGTTTATGATAGGTAAATGTGTCTCCGCCAACAATGGTTGCAAAACGGCCTGCTTCCCCCATTCCCTCTAGCAGACGACGTGCCAGTTTTTCATGTTTGTTGGTACAGACAGCAAGTTTGTAACCTGTTTTGGAAAGCGCGTCGAGTGACGCATCTGCGCCAGCAAAGAATTGCGTTTTACCGGGCATATTTTCAGCATAATGACGCAGGAAAGTTGCAAGTAACTGCTCGACATGGTTCTCATCCGGTTTGATGTTCTGGAATGCGAGTGCACGCTCGATCATAATCCGTCCACCCATGCCGACGAGACGGCGAATATCATCGGGTGCGAAAGTCTTCAGCCCTTCTTGGCTAAGACAGAAATTGAGACTGTCAAGCAAATCCGGTGCTGAATCAACAAGTGTTCCGTCAAGATCGAAGACAATTATGGGCGAGATACTCATTGGATTTTCCCCTCGTTCAACCATGTTTTGCAATCAGCGAGTGCGCGTGCTGTCAAAGCGCGTTTTTTCGCCAGAATTTTTTCTTTTCCACGTAAACGTATACCATCCTGTTTTTCAACCTCTACCGGTGGAAACAGTCCGAAATTGATATTCATCGGTTGAAACGATTGTTTGCCGGTGTCTTCTGTCGGAAGATGTCCACGGGTTATGTGATTAAGCAATGCACCGAATGCGGTCGTAACCGGCGGCAGTTTCGGTTTCACGCCATTATAATCGGCAATCGCAAAACGTCCGGCAACAAGCCCCATTGCTGCCGATTCCACATAGCCTTCACACCCCGTCATTTGACCGGCAAAGCGCAATCGTTCAAGCTTTTTCAGCCTTAAAGTTTCGTCGAGCAGAACAGGCGAGTTGAGATAGGTGTTGCGATGGATACCGCCAAGACGTGCAAATTCTGCATTTTCAAGTCCCGGTATAGAGCGGAAAATGCGCGTTTGTTCCCCATATTTGAGCTTGGTTTGAAATCCGACCATATTGTAAAGCGTTCCCAAGGCATTGTCCTGTCTCAACTGGACAATGGCATAAGCTTTTACAGTCGGGTTATGCGCATTGGTAAGTCCCATCGGTTTCATCGGGCCATGACGTAAAGTCTCGCTTCCGCGCTCGGCCATGACTTCGATCGGCAGGCAACCATCGAAATAGGGCACTTTTTCAAAATCGTGAAATTCGGCTTTTTCGCCTTCCATCAACGCTTTCACGAAGTTTTCATATTGTTCTTTGTCGAGCGGGCAATTGATATAATCCTTGCCTGTACCCCCTGGTCCAACTTTGTCATAACGGGACTGGTACCAACAAATATCCATATCAATCGTATCTTTATATACGATCGGAGCAATAGCATCGTAAAAGGAAAGGGCATCGGCGCCGGTAACAGTGGAAATAGCCTCTGCAAGACGGGGAGAGGTTAGCGGGCCGGTTGCAATAATAACGTTACCCCATTCTTCCGGAGGAAGCGTTGCAAGCTCTCCCCGATCAATGTCAATGAGCGGGTGGTTTTCTATTTTCTCTGTTATTGTTCGGGAAAAAATGTCGCGATCTACCGCAAGTGCACTTCCGGCAGGAACCTGATGATCGTCGGCAACTTTCATGACAAGCGAATGGGCAAGCCGCATTTCGGCATGAAGCAAGCCGACCGCATTGGTGGCAGCGTCATCCGAGCGAAGTGAATTGGAACATACAAGTTCGGCAAGCCCCGCGGTTTTGTGTGCCGGTGTTTGTTTGACCGGCCGCATCTCATGCAAAACCACCGGAATACCGGCTTCTGCTATCTGCCAGGCAGCTTCCGAACCTGATAAACCGCCACCGATAACATGGATCGGCTTGTTGGAAAAATTCGACATTGGCATTCTTTGCGTTAAATTATAAAAATCAGGGTGTTAAATTATAAAATCCGGCGTTACCCTATAAAAATCCGGATATAAGCCGGTCAATATCATCTTATGGCAGAAAAAGCACGGATATAATGAAGCCTTTCAGCTCGTACAGGCAATAGGTTCAATGCCGATATTCAGGCCTATCAAGGGAAAACGGTAGCGACAAAAATCATCGAATTTTTGACTATGTGAGGCCGCAGGATGTAATTGATTATCAATCGTTCTTCAGCCATTATTTAATGCGCGTAACCGGAAAATTCTTATAAAATGGCCTGACATAGCATGGATTATCGCCGGTCTTTCAGACGTGCACAAAATTGGACGCACTCGATCAATCGGCTTTTCAACAACCGGATTTCTAACGCTCGCGAATCAATCATTCATATCGGTTTTCAAGGAAACGGGGCAATGAAAAGTCCAGTCAGTCTGGATGGGGAGGTTGCCGACCGATGTTTATCGGAAATATTTTTTCATTGTTTATAAGGAGCCCAAAAAACTCCAAACGGGATGCGCAACGAGTGCATTGCAGATTTTTGTTCGTCGCAGTCGACTGGTCTACCGACGATCGCATCTCGTCGAAAAATAAACAGACGCTGACTTTCTCGCTAAAGCCGACCGGATGATTGTTCGACTTTTATTCAAGCTTTTACGGAGCAATCCCGAAATTTCGATGAAGACAGAAGATTTACGTGTATTACAGATCTTCAAAGGGGTATTTTGTTGAAATGGTTTTCCGATTATCGTTTGTTAACAAACCGGATTGTGTGATTTTGATCTATCTTCTACGCCAAATAAGCGTTAAAAAACGCAAGAGTCGGCTTTTTTCCTTTGATTGATAGAAATTGAATGATATAGAGACGCCGCTTGCCTATGGTTTGTTGCAAACCTGATTGTCAGGATTTGCGGATGTGGCGAAATTGGTAGACGCACCAGATTTAGGTTCTGGCGGGTAACCGTGGGGGTTCGAGTCCCTTCATCCGCACCACAGCAACAACCTTGAATGCAAAGAGAATTTTTGCGGGGTTACGCTTGAGGCGGAAGCCCGCTTCATGGTATTCTGACGCTTTAGTGTTGGAGCAGAATTGGTATCGGACAGGGCTTAAGCACTTGTCCTTAGAAAAATGAAGGTTGTTCGATGCAAGTTACCGAGACGCTTAATAAGGGATTGGAGCGCGAGATCAAGGTAGTGATCCCGGCTAAAGATCTGGAAGCAAAATTAAATGAACGTCTTGACGACGCTAAAGACAAGGTCAAGCTGAACGGCTTCCGCCCTGGTAAAGTGCCTGTCAGCCATTTGAAAAAGATGTATGGCAAGTCTTTCATGGCTGACGTCATCAACGAAATTTTGAAGGACACACCCCGTTCAATTCTTTCAGACCGTAATGAACGTTCGGCTACCCAGCCGGAAATAGATATGAGCGAAGATGAAAAAGAAGCCGAAAAGGTTTTGAACGGAGACGCCGATTTCGTCTTTACACTCAAATATGAAGTTTTGCCGAAATTCGATCTCAAGGATGTTTCCGGTATTGCTGTCACCCGTGAAGTTGTTGAAGTTCCTGAAACCGACATTGATAAACAGGTCGAGCGCGTTCTTTCTTCAACCCGTACTTATACGGAAAAGAAAGGTAAAGCCGAAGAGGGTGATCGGGTAACGATTGATTATCTTGGCAAGCTTGACGGAACACCGTTCGAGGGTGGTGCAGACAATGATGCCCAACTCGTTCTTGGTTCAAAACAGTTTATTCCGGGTTTTGAAGAACAGCTTATCGGCGTAAAAGCCGGAGATAAAAAGGTCATCACAGTAAAATTCCCTGATGATTACAATGCAAAACATCTTGCCGGTAAGGAAGCAACTTTCGACATCACTGTAAAGGAAGTTTCAAAACCGGACGAACTCAAGATCGACGATGAGGCCGCCAAAAAGCTTGGTCTCGAATCACTGCAAAAGCTTCGCGATGTCATTCGTGAGCAGATTGAAAATCAATATGGTACAATTACCCGCCAAAAGGTAAAACGCCAGATTCTTGATGCTCTTGACAATGATTATGATTTCGAGACACCTGAACGCTTGGTCAATGTGGAATTCAATAATATCTGGGCACAGATTACCAATGAATTGAAGCAGGCCGGTCGCACTTTCGAGGATGAGGAGACAACAGAAGAAGCAGCTCGTGATGAATATCGCAAGCTTGCCGAACGCCGTGTCCGCCTTGGTCTTGTTTTGTCCGAAATCGGTGAAAAGGCCGGAATCAACGTTTCGGAAGATGAGTTGCAACGTGCGGTTTACGATCAGGTTCGTCAGTATCCCGGACAAGAAAAGCAGATTATCGAATTTTTCCGTCGCACTCCCGATGCAGTTGCCAATTTGCGTGCACCGATCTTTGAAGAAAAGGTTGTCGATCATCTCTTGGGCAAAGTCAAAGTTACTGACAAGAAAGTAACGGCTGAAGAACTGCTGAAAGAGGACGAAGACGAAACGTCGCCGAAGAAATCCGGCTCCAAGAAGAAGGCTGAAAGCAAGAAGTCCGACGACAAAAAGTCGGATGAAAAGAAAGCTGCTTCAAAATCTCAGAGTGAAGAAAAAGCTCCGGCCAAAAAGCCGGCTGCCAAGAAAACAGCCAAAAAAGATTGATTTGCTTTTGAAAGCGAATTTATGGCCCGGTTTTTCCGGGCCTTTTTTATAAGCCCGACACTCTTTACTTGCACTTGGCGCTTGTTTGGACTAGCCATTAGAGACAATTTTATTTTGAAATAACTATGATGGATTTCTGATGACAATCGTTGATGCCCGCACAGCTGACCCGAAACGTTTCATTTCTGGAGCTACCGGTGACTGGGAAGTCATTATCGGGTTGGAAGTACATGCACAGGTAACCTCCAATTCAAAACTTTTTTCCGGTGCTTCGACAAAATTCGGAGCCGAACCCAATGCGCATGTGTCACTCGTCGACGCGGCGATGCCGGGAATGCTACCTGTCATTAATCTCGAATGCGTAAAACAGGCTGTACGAACCGGATTAGGACTTAATGCCAAAATCAATTTGAAGTCGGTGTTCGATCGCAAAAATTATTTTTATCCCGATTTACCCCAAGGCTATCAGATTTCACAGTTTGAGCAGCCGATTGTCGGCGAGGGAAAAATCACCATTTCGGTGGGGCCGGACAAGAAAGGTGAGTTCGAGGATGTAGAAATCGGTATCGAACGTCTCCATCTCGAACAAGATGCAGGAAAGTCTATTCACGACCAACACCCGACAATGTCATTTGTTGACCTTAACCGCTCTGGCGTTGCCCTGATGGAGATTGTTTCCAAGCCGGATTTGCGTTCATCGGATGAAGCAAAAGCCTATGTGACCAAGTTGCGTACCATTGTGCGCTATCTTGGCACATGCGACGGCAATATGGATGAAGGCGCAATGCGTGCCGATGTTAATGTCTCGGTGCGTCGTCCGGGAGAGGATTTCGGCACAAGGTGCGAAATCAAAAACGTCAATTCGATCCGTTTTATCGGGCAGGCAATCGATTACGAAGCACGTCGACAGATAGCGGTTCTTGAGGACGGCGGTACAATCGATCAGGAAACAAGGCTGTTTGATTCCGCCAAAGGTGAAACACGGCCGATGCGTTCCAAAGAAGAAGCGCATGACTATCGTTATTTTCCTGATCCCGATTTGCTGCCTTTGGTTTTCGACCAGAAATTTGTCGATGACCTGAAAGCCGGATTGCCGGCCTTGCCGGATGAAATCAAGTCGAACTTTATCAATGAAATGGGGTTGAGTGCCTATGACGCCTCGATCCTTGTGAGTGAAAAAGCGATTGCGGATTTCTTCCAGGCCGTTGCCGAAGGTCGCGATGGTAAACTTGCCGCCAATTGGGTGATTAACGATTTGCTCGGCGCTTTGAACAAGGCAAGTCTTGATATTTCGCAATCTCCGATGACGGCAGATCAACTTGGCGGAATTATCGACCTTATCAAAGAGGGTACGATTTCAGGTAAAATCGCAAAAGATCTCTTCGAGATTGTTTGGAATGAAGGCGGAAATCCTGCGAAAATCGTTGAAGAACGTGGAATGAAACAGGTGACCGACACCGGAGCTATCGAAAAGGCTGTCGATGAAATCATTGCTGCCAATCCGGATAAGGTTGCACAAGCCAAAGAAAAACCGACTCTGGCAGGCTGGTTTGTTGGTCAGGTTATGAAAAAGACCGGTGGCAAGGCAAACCCGCAAGTGGTGAACAAATTGATAAAGGCAAAACTTGGGATTGAATAACGATCATGTGGATTCGCACTGCATCCAAGGATGATATCAATGCTATTCATGATCTTCTGATCGAAACATGGCATGCTGTATTTGATGATCTCGTCGGACGTGAAGAGGTAGACCGTAGAATCTCCCATGATTATACGCCCGACATATTGAAGAAAATGCTCAGCCGTCCCGCATCCGAATTTATCGTCGCAGATGATGGCGAACTGCTTCACGGGGTGGCTTATGCAGCGCAGGGCGCTGTCAAGGGTGATTCGGAAATAGCTCTTGTGTTTCATTTATGTGTAAAGCCGGAAAGTCAGGGGCAGGGGATCGGTCAACGTTTGTTGATAGAACTTGAAGAAGCCTTTCCTGCTGCGCGGAAAATTCGTATCTCGCTCAATAAAAAGACGAGCGGGCGCAAAAATTCTTTGAAGAACAAGGCTATAAAAGACTGGGGAAAAATAGCGACAATGTCCCGAACGATGATATTGTGTTCGAGAAAACGCTATTTTGACAATGTGAATAATAACTTGCTTTTAATGCTGTCGGGCTGCATAACATTTAAAGTTTGTTATTCGTTTGAAGCTTATGGGCTGGACTGAAGGAGCTCGCACTGAAATGGCTGGTATCTGGAAACAGGTTTTTACGTGGTGGAATGGTAACACCATCAATACGCGGTTTTTTACGTGGCTACATGGCAAGCGCGTCGGCGAGGACGAGTTCGGAAATATCTATTATGAAGGTGGCCTTCATAAAGACGGTTATCCACGTCGCTGGGTCATTTATAAGAATTATTCCGAAGCTTCGACAATTCCCGCCGGTTGGCATGGCTGGATCCATCATCGGACAAATACACCACCAAGCGCTGAAAATTATCACGCACGTGAATGGGAAAAGCCGCATCACCCAAATCTCACCGGCACAAGTCAGGCCTATACGCCAAAAGGCTCGATTACACATCATGGTGAGCGGCCACATGTGACCGGCGATTATGATGCCTGGACACCGGGTAAATAATTAAACAGTGGCGGACAAACCGAAGGTTTCCGCCATATTGCCATAATTGGCAGATAAGCTTCGGGCTTTAATTGAAGTTGTTGATGCGGTGCTATGAAATTTTTTAAACCGTTTCCAAAAAGTTGCTTATTTGCCGTGATTGGCGTTGCCGGTATCCTCGCTGGCACCACGTCGGTATTTTCTCAGGAAACAACACGTTTGAGCAATCCGGTTGCCGTCTTTTCGGGGCTGGATAAAATAACCGGCCGTATTACAACATTCGATGTCTATATCGGCGAGACATATCAATTTGGTGCGTTGCAAGTAACCCCGCGTGTCTGTTACTCGAACTCGGCAGATGAGGCAACGCGTACCGATGGATTTGTTGAAGTCAATGAAATCACGTTGGACAAAAAATAAAACGCATTTTCACAGGGTGGATGTTTGCCGACAGTCCTGGTCTTAATGCTGTCGAGCACCCGATTTATGATGTTTGGCTGAAAGACTGCAAACAAAAATCGAAAGTTCCCGCACCTCAGTGATCTTTCTGAATTGGCATTTATTATTCATTTCATCCGGTTCATGTAATGGGTGGGCAATCGCCGTGCTATTCCCCCCATAACAATGCGAATGTTGTCTGAAATCGGCATTAACCGGTTGGAAGCTGTCATTTTCCGGAAATCTCTTGGTTGAAATCAACATTTTACGCAGGATAGCCGTTTGTTTTTTCAAAACTTCAGGCAAAAGCACCGGTCATCTGAAAGGCGTGAATCCGGAATGTTCTGACGTGACACTGCTTTTGGTGCAAGGCCATCCCGAAAGGAAATCTATTTTTCACCCAAAGGCCGCTTAATCCGGTTTTATATGAAATGGATATTAAAAATTATAAAAAGCTTGGCCCCGTCAATAATTGTGACTTCAAGTCTTCAAGCGATTTGAATTACACATTGCGAAGTTGAAAAGTTAATATTCGGGCGTGATGTTCGTTGTTTTCAGAAGCGGATTGCCTTTATTTTCGATTTATTTGCGTTTTTATATCTCAAACAACAAGGCTTAAGCTTGGCGTAAGCGTCGCGCATTAATCTTTCAATCGGAAAATCCGCAGTGTTTCAGAAGGCGCAACATGCTGTCAATTCGTTTTGTGAAAAAGAGTCTTGCTTATCTGATTTTGGCTTGTTGTCTCACCGCCTGCCAGTGGACAACAGAACCTTCAACAACACATGATTATTATACGCGTGTTACGGAACTTAGCTCCAAAAGTTTCTATTTTACGAACAATCCTTTGATACAACTGGAAATGCAGGCAAAATGGATAAGCAATCAAGGTTACGTCATTGATACGATCGCAACGTCTACAAACAGCAACGATCTTGATATTAGTCTGGCATGGTCGCAGAAACGAAACTATCGTTATGTTGCACGGGAAAAACTGAATATAGTTTGTACGATCGGATGTACAAATTCGGAAAAAGGCCGCATTTTTATTCCTGAAGATGAATTTCGCCAATATGCTGTCAGCGGATTTATTTTTAAACTTGTCGGGCGCGGGAATTATGTTGACGGATTTCTTGATAAAAGAGCTTTTCAGCAAGTTCTTGACCAGATGCAATCCATGCCGAAATATTGAATATCAAAATCAATTTATCAGGTAAAAATTCAACGATTTTTTATTTTTTCATTTCCTTTAGTTTTTTAGCGTTTTACGCTGGGCTATGAATTTTTTGAAAGTAAAGTGGGGTGGGGATGCAATGCGTTGGAAAATATCTGCTGTTTTTATGGGAGTGTTGGTACCGTCATTTTTTTGACAGATTTTGCTTTGGCTGACGACTTATTGGCGTTGGTGAATGTATCGGAACAAACAATGGTCGTTAAAAAAAACGGCAAGACACTTTATCATTGGAAAGTATCGACAGGCCGTAAAGGTTATACGACGCCAAGCGGAACTTTCAGACCCGTCAGAATGCATAAAATGTGGCGGAGCAGAAAATATGACAACGCGCCTATGCCTTATGCGATTTTCTATAACGAAGGCTATGCAATCCACGGAACTTCATATGTAAGCAGGTTAGGTAGCCCTGCAAGCCATGGCTGCATACGCCTGAATACGGCAAATGCGCAGATACTCTATAAAATGCTGCAAGAAGCGGGGCCGGAAAATTTGAAAATTGTGATTAAATAATGGTTTGTAATCACCGGAACTGGCCAGCATTTTTTGAACATTATCAAATATGGTTTTATTGCGTAGCAATCGTTATAGGGCTCGTTACCGGATGCTTTTCGCCAATATCAGGTTTTGCCAATCGAGCATTACAAGTGATGTTACCTCTATTGCTGCTTGTCACATTTTTGCAGGTTCCGTGCGCAGCAATTGTCAATAGTTTCAGTGACAAACGTTTTATTGCGGGGCTAATCGTCGGCAATTTCCTGTTTATTCCGGCTCTCGTGTTTTTATTATTATGGTCGGGTTTGTCGTGGCTGGATTTTCCGGATAAACAGCTTTCTTTTTCGACATTAACATCCGGCAACAATCCTTATCTTTACTTTTCCCTATTTGGAGCAATCCTGCTTTGCGCACCTTGTGTTGATTATGTTGTGTCTTTTTGCCGTATGGCAAAAGGTGATGCCACAGCTCTGACTGCGATGCTTCCGGTTTTATTGATCGTCCAACTGTGTTTTCTGTTTCTTTGGGGGGTAATGGGCTTCGGGAATACCACAACTCTTGCAGATGAACGGCAAAAAATCGGTGAATTTTTGTTTTCGGTTGTCTCGGTTCTGGTTTTACCGTTATGTATTGCCTGGCTTCTTCAGGGAATATCCCGTCATAACAAATTCATTTCCACTTCGACTTCGGTCATGGAAAAAAGTGTCGTTCCTGTTACCGCACTCACATTGATGGTTATCGCTACCTATGCCAGTTCGGAAATTTTTTCGACATTCAAAAATTGCTGTTCTGCTGCGGAAAATACGAGTTTATTTGGCCTGAATAATCGGCTATCGGGCGAAAATTTACCTATGCTCGATAATGCTGAACCCGTTTCTTGTTGTGATAAAAAGCAATTATCCGGTGCATTTTTATACGGGGTTTTATTTTATGCGCTATATGCCTTTCTTGCGCCATTTATCGGTTTTTTAACTGCAAAATTAACGAGGCTTGGCCGGAAAAAGGCAATTGCTCTGAGTTTTAGTGTTTCCACGCGAAATTCTCTGGTTTTGTTGCCACTTTTGCTATCTATAGCACCCTCTGGTGGACGCGCTCTGATTACCGGCGTTGTTTTGACACAAACCTGCGTCGAACTTGTTGCCGAAATTATATATTTACGTTTGATACCGCGTTACGCACAAAAACATTTCCGATGTCAGGAGACTGAATGTGAACAACGACTATAACGACCACGCTTTTAACCGAAGGCAACACACACCGCTGTTCAATATACCAACCATCATCGTTATCATCGTTGCGGTATGTGCTTTCAGTTTTTTAATTCCGGAATATTTCTTTTCACCCCGAAACTACGATATATTTTATACCTATCTCGCTTTTATTCCCGATTTCTTCAGTCATGCTTTCCTGAAATTCTGGTATACACCGGTCAGCTATTCATTTTTGCATGCAAGCCTCATGCATGTTGGCGTCAATATGATGTGGCTTGTGATATTCGGCTCACCGCTTGCCAACCGGATAGGCAGTTTGAGGTTTATTGTCTTCTGGTGTGTATGTTCGGCTGCCGCCGCTTTTGCGCATTTATACATTTATCCCGATAGTTATGTGCCGATGGTTGGTGCGTCAGGTGCCATATCCGGTATGATGGGAGCTGCTGCACGCTACGGTTTTAGGCAGGTGCAAAATCAAGGATATAGACAAAGGTCGGAATTTGCCGGACCGATTTTATCCATAGGTCAATCACTGGTCTCGAAGAATGTCGTCGTTTTTATCGGTACATGGATCATCATCGACATCATTACTGGCATTGCGACACCATCTATCGGGGGGGAAGAAAGTTCAATCGCCTGGGTGGCACATATTGGCGGGCTGTTAGCCGGTTTCTTTCTCATAGGAATATTTGACAAACGCAGAAATCAGGAACTTTAGCAGCCACCTGATTCCGGTCGGCATGGTGTTTTCTCAATTTGATGAAAAACCGGCTTGATATATCCGGCGTTGAAAAAATCCGGAATGAAATCCGGATTATTTTTTTGTGAGATAATTGCGTGCAGCATAAAGCGAAATGGCTGCGGCATTGGAAACATTCAGGGATTTTATCGCTCCCGGCATATCGAGGCGGGCAAGCACAGAAACAGTTTCGCGTGTCTTTTGCCTCAATCCTTTTCCTTCAGCACCAAGAACGAGGGCGATATGACCGCCTTTCAAACTTGGTTCGAGAGGAAGTGGTCCTTCCGAATCAAGTCCGAAACTCGTGAAACCGGCTTTGTGTAGTTCTTCGAGTGCGTCTGCGAGATTGCGCACGGCAATGTGGTCTATAAGTTCCAAAGCACCGGAGGCAGCTTTTGCAAGGACTCCGGTCTCCTGTGCCGAATGCCTGTTCGTTGTAATAAGAGCACCGGCATCGAATGCAACCGCCGAACGCATAATAGCGCCGACATTGTGCGGATCGGTGACCTGATCGAGCACGATAACAAGATCGGTATCGGAGAGTTCGTCAAGCGAGCGTGGTTTCAAAGGTTCTGTTTCGAGAACGACACCTTGGTGTACCGCCTCGCTACCGACAAGCGAATCAAGCACTTTCGGCGCAACCACTTCCACCGGACAATTTAATTCTGATTCGTCGAGACCAAGACGGTCAAACGCGTTTTTTGTGACAGAAAGCTTCTTGAGTTTGCGCTTTTTATTGCGAAGGGCGGCAGCAACCGTATGGAGGCCATAAAGCCGGAGTTCTCCGTCATTAAAGGGTGACGGTTCAATTTTCGGGCGGTTGTTTTTTTCACCTCTTAAGCCCGAACGGTCACGATATTGGCGGCGTAGTCGGGCGTAATGGGAATCTTTTGGAGTTTTTTCGTTCATGGTTTTCTATAGCCGATTGCTTGTCCTATCCGATACTAAAAAATGTGAAAAAAGAATTTTTTGATATTAAAATGAAAAGAACGGAATTTAACCTGTTGACAGAGGCAATGCTAAACGGCATAACGCCCCACACAAACAGAACGAGTTCTTTATGTATTTGGTCTGGTTGTATATGCCTTATCGCGCAACTTCGCTAGGTATTTAATGGAGGGGTGCCCGAGTGGTTAAAGGGGACGGACTGTAAATCCGTTGCTTTATGCTACGTTGGTTCGAATCCAACCCCCTCCACCATTTACCGGAGCCGGAGTCAACGTGCGGGTATAGCTCAATGGTAGAGCAGCAGCCTTCCAAGCTGAATACGCGGGTTCGATTCCCGCTACCCGCTCCAAGCGTTCGTTAGCGATAAAGCAATAAAATATTGGGGTAAAACTCCATTGTGACCAGACGGAAGTTTCCGTTTATTAGATGTAAGCCGGTTTGAAGTTTTAATCCGGTAATGTTCGGTTCTGAAACCCTGTAAGGGTGTTAACAAGACGAGAGATCGACGGCGATGGCAAAGAGCAAATATGAACGTACGAAGCCGCATGTAAATATCGGCACGATTGGTCACGTTGACCATGGTAAAACAACGTTGACGGCAGCGATTACAAAGTATTTTGGCGAGTTCAAGGCGTATGACCAGATTGATGCTGCGCCGGAAGAACGCGCTCGTGGTATCACGATTTCTACAGCACACGTAGAATACGAGACAGAGAAGCGTCACTACGCCCATGTCGATTGCCCCGGACACGCTGACTATGTCAAGAACATGATTACCGGTGCTGCCCAGATGGACGGTGCAATTCTTGTTGTTTCTGCTGCTGATGGCCCGATGCCCCAGACACGCGAACACATTCTTCTTGCCCGTCAGGTTGGTGTTCCTGCTATTGTTGTTTTCCTGAATAAAGTCGATCAGGTGGACGACGAAGAGCTGTTGGAACTGGTTGAACTTGAAGTTCGCGAACTTCTTTCAAAATATGATTTCCCCGGCGACGAGATTCCGATTGTCAAGGGTTCGGCATTGGCTGCTCTTGAAGGCACCAACAAGGAAATCGGTGAAGATGCTGTTCGTCTTTTGATGCACGAAGTTGATGAATATATCCCGACTCCGAAGCGTCCGATCGACCAGCCTTTCCTTATGCCGATTGAAGACGTGTTCTCGATTTCCGGTCGTGGTACAGTTGTGACCGGCCGTGTTGAACGCGGTATTGTCAAGGTTGGTGACGAAGTTGAAATCGTTGGTATCCGTCCGACGACAAAGACCACAGTGACCGGCGTTGAAATGTTCCGCAAGCTTCTTGATGAAGGTGAAGCAGGCGACAATATCGGTGCTCTTCTTCGTGGTATTGAACGTGAAGGTGTTGAACGTGGACAGGTATTGGCAAAGCCCGGTACTGTTACACCGCACACCAAGTTCAAGGCAGAAGCCTATATTTTGACAAAGGATGAAGGTGGTCGTCACACACCATTTTTCACCAATTACCGTCCGCAATTCTATTTCCGTACGACAGACGTTACCGGTATTGTAACATTGCCGGAAGGTACAGAAATGGTTATGCCGGGTGATAACGTTACGATGGATGTTACACTGATTGTTCCGGTTGCTATGGAAGAGAAGCTCCGCTTCGCTATCCGTGAAGGTGGCCACACGGTTGGTGCCGGTATTGTTTCCAAAATCATTGAATAGTCAAGAGAAAGACAGACATGCAGTTTGGTGTGTCTGTCTTGACGTGAAGGGGTATAGCTCAGTTGGTAGAGCGGCGGTCTCCAAAACCGCAGGTCGTGGGTTCGAACCCTACTGCCCCTGCCATTTTTTTCAATTAATACCGGATAGATGTATGGGTGCGGTTTTTTTATAAAACCTGCTTATACATTTTTGTTTTTTATAGACAGGTGTTTTTGAAAAAAGTCGGCAAAAGGGTCGCAACTATCGTTGCTATTCGTCACCGGTTTGTTGCTAAACGAATAATCGCTGTTTGCCGTGATTCATTTTTCGGCCAGTTCGGGTTATTAATTGTGCGAAGTTTTGGCTTGTAATTTTATGAATAACGCTTTATTTAGTGTTAACAAGGAAATCGCGTGAGGCTGGGTGATTGGCCTTTCGCGGTTTTGGCATGTTTAAAGTAGATTTTGTGATTCGCGATATAATCAGGAAAACATAGGGAAAGTGATGGCTGCCAAGACAAACCCCATTACCTTTATCAAACAGGTTCGTGCCGAGACTGCAAAAGTAACCTGGCCGACACGTCGCGAAACAACAATTTCGACAGTTATGGTTGTTTTGATGGCAGCTTTTGCGGCTGCATTCTTTTTCATCGCAGACCAGATTATGAATTTTGGCGTTTGGGAGAGTATTGATCTTCTAAAACGTCTTTTCAGCTAATAGTTCAAGGAAAGTAACCGTGGCTGCTCGTTGGTATATTGTTCAGGCCTATTCGAACTTTGAAAAAAAAGTTGCAGAGGCTATTGAAAAGGAAGCAAAGCTGAAAGGCTTGGATCATCTGTTCGAGAAAATTCTTGTTCCGACGGAAAAAGTTGTAGAAGTCCGTCGTGGGCGCAAAGTTGATTCGGAACGGAAATTTTTCCCCGGCTATGTTCTTGTTCGTGCGGATTTGACGGATGACGTTTATCATCTTATAAAAAACACGCCGAAGGTAACAGGCTTTTTGGGGTCTGACTCCAAGCCTGTACCGATTACCGATCGGGAAGCGGATCAGATTCTTAATCAGGTTCAGCAAGGGATTGAACGTCCGAAGTCCTCAGTTTCGTTTGAAGTCGGCGAACAGGTTCGTGTTGCTGATGGTCCATTTGCTTCATTCAATGGAATCGTTCAGGAAGTCGAGGATGAAAGATCCCGCCTGAAGGTGGAGGTTTCGATTTTCGGACGTGCTACTCCGGTCGATCTCGACTTTGGTCAGGTCGAAAAGCTCTGATTGATTTTTCAAAGAACACTCGTCGGAAGCAAGGTGTTTTTGAAATTGGATTGTGGAAGGTGATTATAACTTTAGCCGGTTATATGAGCCAGACCACAAAACTGCAAAACCGGTTATCCGGTTATATAAACCGCCGATTTTCGGCATAGTTAAAAAGGCAGATTATTATGGCTAAAAAAATTGCAGGCCAGCTTAAGCTGCAGGTACCGGCAGGGGCCGCCAACCCGTCTCCGCCAATTGGACCTGCTCTTGGTCAGCGCGGCATTAATATTATGGAATTCTGTAAAGCATTCAATGCTGCTTCTCAGGAAATGGAGAAGAATTCTCCGATACCGGTCGTTATTACCTATTATCAGGACAAGTCTTTCACTTTTTCGATGAAGACGCCTCCGGTTTCCTATTTCTTGAAAAAAGAAGCAAATTTGAAATCGGGTTCAAAAGAACCGGGCAAAACAGTTGCCGGCACGATTTCGCGTGACAAGGTTCGCAAAATTGCGCAAGCCAAGATGAAAGATCTTAACGCCAATGACGTTGAGGCTGCTATGCGTATGATTGAAGGTTCAGCCCGCTCGATGGGTCTACAGGTGGTGGGCTAAGATTATGGCGAAGATAGCAAAAAGACTTAAAAAAATCCGTGAAGGTGTAGACTTCAACAAGTTGTATCCTCTGGATGAAGCGGTCAAGATGGTGAAAGACCGTGCGATCGCCAAATTTGACGAAACAATCGAGATTACCATGAATCTGGGTGTTGACCCCCGCTATGCAGACCAGATGGTTCGCGGCGTTGTCAATCTTCCGAATGGAACAGGTCGTCACGTACGCGTTGCAGTTTTTGCTCGTGGTGATAAAGCTGAAGAGGCAAAAGCAGCCGGTGCCGATATTGTTGGTGCCGAGGATTTGTTCGAGACCGTAAATGGCGGTACAATCGAATTCGATCGTTGTATTGCTACACCGGATATGATGCCGTTGGTTGGTCGTTTGGGTAAAATTCTTGGACCGCGTAGTTTGATGCCGAACCCGAAAGTGGGTACGGTTACACCTGATGTTGCGGCTGCAGTGAAGGCTTCCAAAGGCGGCGCGGTAGAGTTCCGTGTTGAAAAAGCCGGTATTGTACATGCCGGTGTTGGTAAAGCTTCCTTTAGTGCCGAGCAGATTGCCCAGAATGTGAAAGCATTTGCCGATGCAGTTTTGAAAGCCAAGCCAACAGGCGCCAAGGGTGATTATCTGAAGCGTGTCGGTCTTTCTTCAACTATGGGTGTTGGTGTCAAGATCGATTTGGCAACGGTTCGTCCGGAGCAATAAGAATTCAGCCAGTTTTGTTACTGGCGTACTAATCCGGGCTTTTCAGGAAGTCCGGGTCATACCGGGGAAACCCGGAATGTCCTGTCCGAGATTGTGGGTGACACATTAAGTGTCTTAATAGAATTTGAACCTGCATGAGACTGGGGTAATGACCTTGATGTTTTCGAGACTAAAAGGTTTGAACCAGCGTTGCCTTTGAGTGCTTTTCAAAAAAAAGCGTGAAAAAGGGGACAGGATCCTCACTGATAACAGAAATGGTTCTGTTATCTCAAGGCAACCCGACAGGTTTTTGATAGAACCTGTTAAATGGAGAGAGACAGTGGATAGAGCGGAAAAACGCGAATTTGTCACATGGCTCAATGGGACTTTGAAAGAGTCCGGTTCGGTCGTTGTGGCTCACTATTCCGGTCTGACAGTTTCACAAATGAACGAACTTCGTTCTAAAATGAGTGAAGCTGGCGGCGCCGTTAAAGTCGCAAAAAACCGCCTTGCCAAGATCGCTCTTAAGGGCACGGATTCGGAGTCGATTTCAGATCTGTTCACCGGACAGACACTGATCGCCTATTCTTCGGACCCGGTGACAGCACCGAAAATTGCTGTCGAATTTTCTAAAGCTAATGACAAGCTTGTCATTCTTGGTGGCGCTATGGGTGCTACGAACTTGAACGCGGACGCTGTGAAGTCTTTGGCTTCGTTGCCGTCTCTGGACGAGTTGCGTGCGAAACTGGTTGGAATGATTTCCACACCGGCTACCCGTATTGCTCAAGTTGTCAAGGCACCTGCCGGTCAGGTTGCACGTGTTATTGGCGCATATGCCCGCAAGAACGAAGCGGCTTAAGGCTGTTTCGCAAGCCGGCTATAGACGCTTAAAACAAGTCTTTTTAGTCGGTTCGCTGTTAAACAATTGGTTAAACCTTTTATTTGAAGGAATATAAAAATGGCTGATCTCGCAAAGATCGTTGAAGACCTTTCCAACCTCACCGTTTTGGAAGCTGCAGAGCTTTCCAAGATGCTCGAAGAAAAATGGGGCGTTTCGGCTGCTGCACCGGTAGCTGTTGCTGCTGTTGCTGGCGCTGCTGCTCCGGCTGCTGAAGAAAAAACTGAATTTGACGTTATCCTCGTTTCTGGCGGCGCCCAGAAGATCAACGTCATCAAGGAAGTTCGCGGCATTACAGGTCTTGGCCTTAAAGAAGCCAAGGATTTGGTTGAAGGTGCTCCGAAGCCCGTTAAAGAGGGCGTTTCCAAGGACGAAGCCGAGAAACTTAAAGAACAGCTTGAAAAAGCTGGTGCAAAGGTTGAACTTAAATAAGTTCGCAAAACCGGTGGGCTTTCGCTCACCGGTTCCACATCCGCAAGGATGGAAACGAGCTTTGGATTGAACCCTTTTCCTGACAGTTCGGTGGCTGTCAGGAAACGGGTTTAAACCGTTCAAGGACATGACATTAGAATCAACGATTGGATGGTTGGTCGTCGGTCTTTGAGAAAACAAGGCGCTCCGGTTGCATGGGGGTTGCCAATCAACATCCGGTTCCGGATGTCTGATGTAAAACAAGTAAAGTGTAGATCGCTATGATCTACTTGAACTGGTTCGCTTTAAGCGGATTAATGATGTATTGTTCTTAAGGAGTGAAAGCTCCTGAAAGGCACAAATCGAGGAGCGACGATGGCTCAGACCCTTTCATTTAATGGTCGCAGGCGCGTGCGCAAGGTATTCGGAAAGATTCCCGAAGTGGCCAAGATGCCGAACCTTATTGAGGTTCAAAAGGCTTCTTATGACCAATTCCTGATGGTTGATGAACCAAAAGGGGGAAGAAAAGACGAAGGCTTGCAAGCAGTATTCAAGTCGGTATTTCCGATAACGGATTTTTCGGGTGCATCCATGCTCGAATTCGTCCGTTACGAATTTGATCCACCAAAGTTCGACGTTGAAGAATGTCGGCAACGCGATCTTACATATGCGGCACCTCTTAAGGTGACGCTGCGTTTGATCGTATTTGATATTGATGAAGATACCGGTTCCAAAGATATTAAAGATATCAAGGAGCAAGATGTCTATATGGGTGATATGCCCCTTATGACAGATAACGGTACGTTTATCGTCAACGGTACGGAACGTGTTATCGTATCCCAGATGCACCGCTCACCGGGTGTATTCTTCGATCACGATAAGGGAAAATCCCATTCTTCCGGCAAACTGTTGTTTGCTGCTCGTATCATTCCATATCGTGGTTCATGGCTCGACATCGAATTCGATGCCAAGGATATTGTTTACGCACGTATTGATCGGCGCCGCAAGATACCTGTCACAAGTATTCTGATGGCGCTCGGAATGGATGGACAGGAAATCCTGTCGACATTCTATAATACGGTTACTTTCAAACGTGCCAAAGATGGTTGGCGCATTCCTTATTCGGCTGAACGCTATAAGGGAATGAAGTTGCTGGCTGATCTTGTTGATGCCGATACGGGTGAAGTTGTAGCACAGGCAGGCAAAAAGCTCACAGCTCGTGCGGCAAAGCAACTTGTCGAAAAAGGGTTGAAAGAGATCAAGGCGACAGAAGACGATCTTTATGGTTCCTATCTGGCCGAAGATATTGTCAATTACGAAACCGGTGAAATCTATCTTGAAGCCGGTGACGAGATTGACGAAAAGACTCTTCAGGTTTTGCTTGACCAGAATGTCGACGAAATCAATGTTCTCGATATCGACCATGTCAATATCGGTGCATATATTCGCAACACACTCGCGGCTGACAAAAATCAGAGCCGGCAGGATGCATTGTTCGATATTTATCGTGTTATGCGCCCTGGCGAACCGCCCACACTTGAAACAGCCGAAGCGATGTTCAATTCGCTGTTCTTTGATCCGGAGCGCTATGATCTTTCGGCCGTCGGTCGCGTAAAGATGAACATGCGTCTTGATCTTGATTGTCCGGATACGATCCGCATTTTGCGCAAAGAAGATATTCTGGCAGTTGTCAAGACACTTGTCGAACTGCGTGATGGTCGTGGTGAAATCGACGATATTGATAACCTCGGTAACCGTCGTGTCCGCGCTGTCGGCGAATTGATGGAAAACCAGTATCGTATCGGTCTGTTGAGGATGGAACGCGCCATCAAGGAGCGTATGTCTTCAATCGAGATCGACACGGTTATGCCGCAAGATCTTATCAATGCCAAACCGGCTGCTGCTGCTGTGCGTGAATTCTTCGGATCGTCGCAGTTGTCGCAATTTATGGATCAGACCAATCCGCTTTCGGAAATTACCCATAAGCGGCGTCTGTCGGCATTGGGACCGGGTGGTCTTACCCGCGAACGTGCCGGTTTCGAGGTTCGCGACGTGCATCCGACCCATTATGGTCGTATCTGCCCGATTGAAACACCGGAAGGTCCGAATATCGGTCTTATCAACTCGCTTGCAACATTTGCCCGTGTCAACAAATATGGATTTATTGAAAGTCCGTATCGCAAGATCATTGATGGCAAAGTTACACGCGAAGTCGTTTATCTTTCGGCTATGGAAGAGTCCAAGCACTATGTGGCACAGGCAAATTCCAACCTGTCGGATGACGGCAAATTTGTTGATGAATTCGTCGTTTGTCGTCATGCCAACGAAGTGTTGATGGCACCGCGCGAGAATATCGACCTCATGGACGTTTCGCCGAAGCAGTTGGTTTCTGTTGCTGCAGCGCTTATTCCGTTCCTCGAAAACGACGACGCGAACCGCGCTTTGATGGGTTCCAACATGCAACGTCAGGCTGTGCCTCTGGTTCGCGCCGAAGCACCGTTTGTCGGAACCGGTATGGAACCGATTGTTGCCCGTGACTCCGGTGCTGCAATTGCAGCCAAACGAGGTGGCATTGTCGATCAGGTTGACGCAACGCGTATTGTTATTCGTGCAACACAGGATCTTGACCCGACCAAATCGGGTGTGGATATTTATCGTTTGCACAAATTCCAGCGCTCCAACCAGTCGACCTGTATCAACCAGCGTCCTTTGGTTCGCGTTGGCGACCATATCGAAAAGGGCGATATCATTGCTGATGGTCCGTCGACCGATCTCGGTGATCTGGCTCTTGGTCGTAACGTTCTCGTCGCGTTCATGCCTTGGAACGGCTATAACTATGAAGATGCTGTTCTGTTGTCCGAACGGATGGTTGCAGAAGATGTATTCACCTCGATCCATATCGAGGAATACGAAGTTTCTGCCCGTGATACGAAACTTGGACCGGAAGAGATCACACGTGATATTCCGAATGTTTCGGAAGAAGCACTGAAGAACCTCGATGAAGCCGGCATTGTTTATATCGGTGCCGAAGTTCAACCCGGTGATATTCTCGTTGGCAAGATCACGCCGAAGGGTGAAAGCCCGATGACACCGGAAGAGAAACTCTTGCGAGCTATCTTCGGTGAAAAGGCTTCCGATGTTCGTGATACGTCAATGCGTATGCCTCCGGGGGCATTCGGTACAGTCGTTGAAGTTCGTGTTTTCAATCGCCACGGCGTTGAAAAGGACGAACGTGCAATGGCTATCGAACGTGAAGAAATCGAGCGTTTGGCGAAAGACCGTGATGACGAACAGTCCATTCTGGACCGCAGCGTTTATGCACGCCTTGTCGATATGCTGAATGGAAAAACGGCTATTGAAGGGCCTAAGGGCTTCAAGAAAGGCACAAGCCTTACTGAAGCTGTCATGAAAGAGTTTCCGCGTTCACAGTGGTGGCAATTCGCCGTCGAGGATGAAAAGCTTCAGGGTGAAATCGAAGCATTGCGCAAGCAATACGACGAATCCAAGGATGCTCTCCAGCGTCGCTTCATGGACAAGGTTGAAAAAGTCCAGCGTGGTGACGAAATGCCTCCGGGTGTCATGAAGATGGTCAAGGTTTTTGTTGCTGTTAAGCGCAAAATCCAGCCGGGTGACAAGATGGCCGGTCGCCATGGTAACAAGGGTGTTGTTTCGCGCATTCTGCCGATTGAAGACATGCCGTTCCTTGCAGATGGTACACATGCCGATATCGTGTTGAACCCTCTGGGCGTTCCGAGCCGAATGAATGTCGGGCAAATTCTCGAAACCCACCTTGGTTGGGCTTGTGCCGGTATTGGCAAGCAGATAGGCGATTTGTTGGAAGCTTATCGTAAAGGCGGAGACATCAAGCCGTTACGTCAACGGATCGAGGATATTATTCCCGATAATGACCGTAACGAGCCGATCCGCGAATACGATGATCCAAGCATTGTTCGCCTTGCCGACCAGATGAGCCATGGTGTGTCGATTTCGACACCGGTTTTCGATGGTGCACATGATGCCGACATCAACGAAATGTTGAAAGAAGCAGGACTTGCAACATCGGGTCAGGTTCAACTGTTTGATGGCCGTACCGGTGAACCTTTCGATCGTCAGGTGACAGTGGGCTATATTTATATGCTCAAACTGCACCATCTGGTTGATGACAAGATTCACGCCCGTTCGATCGGACCTTACTCGCTTGTTACCCAGCAACCGTTGGGTGGTAAAGCACAGTTCGGTGGTCAACGTTTCGGCGAGATGGAGGTCTGGGCACTTGAAGCTTATGGTGCCGCTTACACCTTGCAGGAAATGCTGACAGTGAAGTCTGACGACGTTGCCGGACGTACCAAAGTTTACGAAGCTATTGTTCGTGGCGATGATACGTTTGAAGCCGGCATACCGGAAAGCTTCAACGTTCTGGTTAAGGAAATGCGGTCTCTTGGGCTTAATGTCGAGCTTGATGATACGCGTGAATTATTGGCTCAGCAGCAAAACTTGCCGGATGCAGCCGAGTAATCGGAAAGGTGCGCCCAAGAGGGCGCACCTCCATTGGCTTTTGTTAAGTCGAACAAATAGATTTCTACTGAGATAGGTTTTTGTTTATCAATGGACAAAAATGACTATCGCAACGGGTTTTAGATAAAACCCCTGAAGGAGAACGGCATGAACCAAGAGGTCATGAATCTTTTCAATCCTCAGGCGCCTACACAGACGTTTGATTCCATCAGGATATCAATCGCCAGCCCTGAGAAGATTCTGTCCTGGTCTTATGGCGAAATCAAAAAGCCTGAGACCATTAACTACCGTACGTTCAAGCCAGAGCGTGACGGGCTTTTCTGCGCACGTATTTTCGGGCCGATCAAAGATTATGAATGTCTATGCGGCAAATACAAGCGCATGAAGTATAAAGGCATTATTTGCGAAAAATGCGGCGTTGAAGTAACTCTTTCACGTGTTCGCCGCGAGCGTATGGGGCATATCGAACTTGCTGCTCCAGTCGCACATATATGGTTTTTGAAATCACTGCCGAGCCGTATCGGTACACTTCTTGATATGACTCTCAAGGATATCGAGCGTGTTCTTTATTTCGAGAACTACATTGTAACCGAACCCGGATTGACTTCGCTCAAAATGCATCAGCTTCTTTCCGAAGAAGAATATATGATGGCGGTTGACGAATTCGGGCCGGACCAGTTTACCGCTTTGATCGGTGCAGAAGCGATCTATGAGCTGCTCGCAGCAATGGATTTGCAGAAAATAGCTGCCGATCTGCGTGCGGAACTCGCAGAGACGACATCGGATTTGAAAATCAAGAAATTGATGAAACGTCTGAAAATCGTCGAGAATTTTATCGAGTCCGGAAATCGTCCGGAATGGATGATTATGAAGGTTATTCCGGTTATTCCTCCGGATTTACGCCCGTTGGTTCCGCTTGATGGTGGCCGTTTTGCGACATCCGACCTTAACGACCTCTATCGTCGCGTTATCAACCGTAACAACCGTTTGAAACGTTTGATCGAACTTCGCGCACCCGGCATTATCGTACGCAATGAAAAGCGTATGTTGCAGGAAGCCGTCGATGCTCTGTTCGATAATGGTCGTCGTGGACGTGTCATTACCGGTGCCAATAAGCGGCCGCTGAAATCGCTTTCGGATATGCTGAAAGGCAAGCAGGGACGTTTCCGTCAAAACCTGCTTGGTAAGCGCGTCGATTATTCCGGTCGTTCGGTTATCGTTACAGGTCCTGAACTGAAGTTGCATCAATGCGGCTTGCCGAAAAAAATGGCTTTGGAACTGTTCAAGCCGTTTATTTACGCACGCCTCGACGCAAAGGGTTTTTCGTCAACCGTAAAACAAGCCAAGAAGCTCGTTGAAAAAGAACGTCCTGAAGTTTGGGATATTCTCGAAGAGGTTATCCGTGAACACCCCGTTCTTTTGAACCGCGCTCCGACCTTGCACCGTTTGGGTATTCAGGCTTTTGAACCGACCTTGATTGAAGGTAAGGCAATCCAGCTTCATCCGCTGGTTTGTACCGCTTTCAACGCGGATTTCGATGGCGACCAAATGGCTGTCCACGTACCGCTGTCGCTTGAAGCCCAGCTTGAAGCCCGCGTCCTGATGATGTCGACCAACAATATTCTGCATCCTGCCAATGGCGCGCCGATTATTGTTCCCTCGCAAGATATGGTGCTCGGCCTTTATTACCTGTCGATTGTTTGCGAACATGAACCGGGTGAGGGCATGGCGTTTGGTGATATGGGTGAATTGCAACATGCGTTGGATAGCAAAGTTGTAACGCTTCACACAAAGATCAAAGGCCGCGTTAAAAGTGTTGACGCCGATGGCAATATCGTCTCGAAAATTTACGACACAACACCGGGACGGCTTATCATCGGTGAAACATTGCCGAAAAATCCGAACATCAAGTTCGATATCGTCAATCAGGAAATGACCAAAAAGAACATTTCCAAGATGATCGACCATGTTTACCGTCACTGCGGGCAAAAAGAAACAGTGATGTTCTGCGACCGCATCATGTCACTCGGTTTTGCCAATGCTTGCCGTGCCGGCATTTCGTTCGGTAAGGACGATATGGTTATACCGGAAAGCAAGGCAAGACTGGTTCAGGAAACCGAGGCTTTGGCCAAGGAATATGAACAGCAATATAATGACGGTCTTATTACACAGGGCGAAAAGTACAACAAGGTTGTCGACGCTTGGGGTAAATGTACCGATCGTGTTGCCGACGAGATGATGAAACGTATTCAGGCGGTTGAATTCGATCCCGTAACAGGGCGTCAAAAACCGATGAATTCGATTTACATGATGTCCCACTCCGGTGCTCGTGGATCGCCGAACCAGATGAAGCAGTTGGGCGGTATGCGTGGCTTGATGGCTAAACCTTCGGGCGAAATCATCGAAACGCCGATTATCTCCAACTTCAAAGAAGGTCTGACTGTGAACGAGTACTTTAACTCGACACACGGTGCCCGTAAGGGACTTGCCGATACAGCCTTAAAGACTGCGAACTCCGGTTATTTGACCCGTCGTCTTGTTGACGTTGCTCAGGATGCTATCATTTCCGAGGTTGATTGCGGAACGGATAAGGGCCTGACAATGCAGGCGATCGTCGATGCCGGTCAGGTTGTTGCCTCTCTCGGCCAACGTATTCTTGGTCGTACCGCACTTCATGATATTATTCATCCGACTACGGGCGAAGTTATCGTTGAAGGCGGCCGCATGATCGAGGAAGCAGACGTTGCCAAGATCGAAGCTGCCGGTATCCAGTCTGTCCAGATCCGTTCGGCACTGACTTGTGAAACCCGCGTCGGGGTTTGCGCCAAGTGCTATGGTCGTGATCTGGCACGTGGTACACCTGTCAATCAGGGTGAAGCAGTGGGTGTTATTGCCGCGCAGTCTATCGGCGAACCCGGTACACAGTTGACAATGCGTACATTCCACTTGGGTGGTACTGCACAGGTTGTTGATACTTCCTATCTGGAAGCATCCTATGAAGGTAAGGTTGAACTGCGCAATCGTAAGGTTGTTCGCAATTCTGAAGGCCATCTGGTCGTTATGGGCCGTAATATGGCTATCCTTATCAAGGATGAAAATGGCAAGGAACGCGCTTCCCACCGTATTACCTACGGTGCCCGCATCTTCGTCGATGATGGCGATGTGGTTAAACGCGGCCAACGTATTGCCGAATGGGATCCGTATACCCGTCCGATTATGACTGAAGTCGAGGGCTATGTCGGGTTCGAGGATATGCTTGACGGTCTGTCTGTTACAGAGACAACCGATGAATCAACCGGTATCACCAAACGTCAGGTTATTGACTGGCGCGCCAACCCCCGTGGTGCAGAACTCAAACCTGCCATTGTTATCTATGCGGATAAGAAGGGCAGCAAGATTGCCAAGCTCTCGAAGGGCGGTGATGCGCGTTACATGATGTCGGTGGAAACCATTCTTTCGGTTGAACCGGGTGCTCATGTCAAAGCCGGTGACGTGATCGGACGTCTGCCGATGGAAAGCGCCAAGACCAAGGATATTACCGGTGGTCTTCCGCGTGTTGCCGAGCTTTTTGAAGCCCGTCGTCCAAAGGATCATGCCATTATTGCTGAAATTGATGGTACAATCCGCTTTGGACGCGACTACAAGAACAAACGGCGTATCACGATCGAACCGAATGATGACACGGTCGAGCCTGTCGAATATCTTATTCCGAAGGGCAAGCCGTTCCATCTGCAGGATGGTGACCAGATAGAAAAGGGTGATTACATCCTTGACGGTAATCCGGCACCGCATGATATTCTGGCAATCAAGGGCGTGGAAGCATTGGCTTCCTATCTCGTCAACGAGATCCAGTCGGTTTATCGCCTTCAGGGTGTTGTGATTAACGATAAGCATATCGAAGTCATTGTTCGCCAGATGCTGCAAAAAGTCGAAATTACCGATTCCGGTGATTCAGGCTATATTCCGGGTGACAATGTCGACCGGATCGAGCTTCAGGAAGTCAATGATCGGCTCATCGAAGAAGGTAAGAAACCGGCAAGCGGTAATCCTGTCTTGTTGGGTATTACAAAAGCTTCGTTGCAAACGCCGTCGTTTATTTCGGCTGCTTCCTTCCAGGAGACCACACGCGTGCTTACAGAAGCTGCGGTTGCCGGAAAGATGGATACCTTGCAGGGCTTGAAGGAAAACGTTATCGTTGGTCGTCTTATCCCTGCCGGTACAGGTGGCACAATTGCCCAAATCCGTCGTATTGCCACAGCTCGTGACGATTTGATCGTTGACGAACATCGCAAGGCAAATGGCGGTGATAAAGCAAATGCAATGTTGTCGGATATGACACATACGGCTGCTGAATAAGCCCATTATTTGGCTGGTTTTGGAAAAAAGAAAAGCCCGACTTAACGGTCGGGCTTTTCTGTATATTAATGTTTAAATCTGTCTATTAATGTTTAAAAAATTTCGGGCTTGAAAGAGGAAAGCCGGTTTTTAGAAAGAAATTGTCCGATCAGTTATCATTTCAGATATTCGGAAATTTCAATCAGATTCAAGTCTGGGTCACGTATGTAAACGGAACGGATTTTCCCGTTCGCTCCGGTGCGCTCGACAGGACCTTCAACAATAGGACAGTTGCTCTTTTTCAGTTGAGTAATGACCATATCTAGCGGAAGTTTTGATATGAAACAAAGATCGAGACTTCCCGGAACGGGTAGGTGAGCTTTCGGTTCATATTCCTTGCCATATTGATGGAGATTGATCTTCTGATTGCCGAAGCGGAGTGCAAAACGGTTTTCTCCGAAAACTTCGAGTTTCAGTTGCAAAACGTCGGTATAAAAGCGTTTGGTCGCTTCCAAATCGATACAGGTCATAACAATATGGTCAATGTGGTCGATAAACATAGAGAGTCTCCGGAACAGTTTGTTTCTTGATGATTGTTCGGAATATAGGCAGAAATCGTTCCCGATAAAGTGGATGACATCATTTCATTATGATGAATATTTATCTCTTCGTTATCTATTCCAATATAGGGATGCGAATTTTTTAAAATAATGTTTGATGGTTGTCTAAGAGAAAATAGCGACATCATTTTTGAAATGGTTTTTAAGTAATGTTTATTTGTTTTTATGTATTATTGTTCAAAAAATATGAAAACACTAAAAAAACAGAAATAAAACCGGTTTTAAATTTGAAAATTTTTAGCAATAGCAATGTCCTTATTTTTTTATGAAACAGTAACGGCTTTTATTGGAGGTATTTTTGCCTCTCCAACGATTGTAAAAGAGGCCATACGCCGTAACCGAAAAATTGTGATGACAAATGGCAAATTTTTTAAATCCGTTTTTATTGATACTGGTCATGTGTCCGGTGCATTTCAGCTTGTTGGAAAAGTGCGAGCAAAAGCCAGAAGCGTTAATGAACGAGGGAGGCGATAAAGTCGGTAAAGCCGCGTTACAAAATCCGGAACGTTCTACAAATCGGGGCTTTGATTTATCAATGTCCCCGTTGATGTTGGCAAAATCATTCACTTGAAGGATCATCGCCGTCTGGAAAGGATCAATGATCCTCTTCATCGTGATGGTGGTCGCCGATTTCGATATTTGCATCGTCGAGAGTAAGCTCGTGACGCTCGCATGTCTGGTACATCCAATTGGTAAATTTTACTTTCAAACCATTCAGAGAATAAAGATCCGTGTAATAGATACGGTTGGTGGCCATACACCAGGGAACGTCTTTTTCTTCAATGCCCGATTGTTTGTGGAGAAGTTCCGTAACGTATTGAATTCCTTCCTCGCAATCAGGCGTTCTGCAATAATTTTTGTCCTGTGCAAACGCATATAGCTCGGAACGTCCGAGTTGATTGACGAGGTAGTTGAATGACAAGGGAATGGCGACAATGACGAGTACAATAAAGCCAATGATCCATTTTTTTTTCTTCATGATGGCATACTTCAGAAGGAGTACTCTTGAACGATAAAGATTGGTCGTTTTCTATCATAAACGGGTTTTGCAGGTTCATATAGAGCATAATTGCATCACTGCTTTAAAAAATGCTGCATGAATCGGGTTGGCTTTGTTTTGAAACGCTATATAGGGTTGATCTATTTTCAGTGTTCCGCTTAATGATTTTATTAACTGTTGACGGGGAAGGCCGGTTTCGCAACCGGTTATTTATGTTAAACGGGTTTGCAAGTTTCTGGCGAAAGTTTTTATTATCGGTTGTTTCGCCCGCTATGTTAAACATATAATTGATTTCAACAATATTTGTTTTGCAACTATCCGCTATTGCACCATCGGTTTGCAAAACTATTGTGGAAAATAAAGAGGGATAGATGAGGGTTCGTGAGGTTTTTGATCGTACCCTGTTTAGTTGACTTATGCATGAATATTATTCAATCGGTGAACTGACAAGGGAATTCGGTGTAACGACGCGAACATTGCGCTATTATGAAGATCAGGGGCTTATTGTTCCGATGCGCAGGGGGCGTACACGGCTTTACACCGAGCTTGATCGCCATCGTCTTCAACAAATATTCAGAGCCAAGCGCCTCAATTTTTCGCTTGCCGAAATCGCCTCGCTCTTGACAGTTACAACAGCTCCGCTTGATGAGGCAATAAAGGTCGAGAATGTCTTGCACGATATCAAGGAAAAACGCGAAGATCTCAAACAGATGCGTCGGGACATTGATGAATCATTACACGAGCTTGAACGTATTGAGGAAATATGTTTTGAGCGTTTGGCCGAACGCGATGTCAATCGTTAGAAGTCCGGCAACCGGTTGTCTTTCGCATGGTTTTAGCGTGCCATCTAATCAAGTTTATTTACAATTCCTGCCCAACATTCATTAACCGGTTCTTGTAGCCTTTCATCTGTTTCTGTTATTTCTCCTTTAGACAATGGCGAAATCAGTTTTCGTGCTTCGATTTTGTCAAACACACAAGTGCAAAAATCGGAACATAAGTGGCCGTTTGGTTGACTTTGACGGCATTCGCTGACGCAAGCTTTCTCCATTGGTGCCCTCAAGGCTTCGGGAGAAGGGGGAAAAACAGAAGAGATACAATAGAGGATAGCTAACAGAACAGGTTGGTGAACCAGATAAAATATGAGGCTGTGGCGCCCGATGAGCTGCAAGAATTTGTTGAGCCATTGTGGGCGGATGCCGTTTTGTAAATATGTCAATAGATGAAAATTGTCGCAGATGCGGGCTGTTGTAAGCCCTAAAAGAGCTGCGCCAAACCACGGAAAAACCGGAACATAATCAAATGAGGGACGGGGATAGCTCGAAAATCCGGTCCATAACAGATAAGGTGCGTTGAAAACATCGGATTTCAGTATGAACGGCAATAGAACGAAAATAAAAATAGCCAAAAAATTCAACACAAGCGGCGTATGCAAAAATAACAAGCCGATGACCGTCGCCACTGCTATTTCATGTAATATTCCGAAATAGATGAAGCCTTGCGGCATGATAAAATAGGTAACGATAGAAACAACAAAAGCAGCCAGTACGATGATCGACAAGCGTCGGAAATAGGTTGAAACGTGGAGTTGTTTTCCCTGTGCAAGATAGAGACTGAAACCGGAAATAAACAGGAAGCAAAACGCGACAATACGCGCCAGAACGCGCAAACTGCCTTCCGCCGGAACTTGTGGGGCAATATAGGAAAAATAGCTCAAATCCCAACTGAAATGGTAAACCACCATGCCAATGAGTGCGAGCCCACGAATAAGATCAACCTTTTGTAATCGTATTTTAATGGTTTCAGGCTGGTTCATATCTGTATCCTTTGCTATCTATCTATCACAAAGTTTTTGCTTTGCTTGGGTAAATTAGCCTGTGTGTTCATTTTTCCTGTGGGTGGAACATAAAAAATGACCAGAATTGAAAAATTTTGCGACGTCGTAAAAAGCCGAAAATCAATTCGCGCTTATCTGGAAAAGGATGTCGACCGGAAGCTGGTGGAAGACATATTACAACTGGCTTCGCGCGCGCCTTCGGGAGCGAATATACAGGCCTGGCAAGTGGTTGTCGTTCATAATGGAGCATTGAAAAAACTTGGCCGGAAACTTTTCGACATGTCGGTTTCCGGCATAAAAGAAGAATGTGAATATCAATTCTATCCCCGCTCCTGGCGTGAGCCTTATCTCGCGCGACGGCGTAAAGTCGGCTGGGATCTTTATCGGGCGCTTGGAATTGCACGTTCGGAAAGAAGCAAAATCGAACGCCAGCAGGCGAAAAATTTCATGTTTTTTGGAGCGCCTGTCGGTCTTATTTTTACAATGGATCGGGATATGGAACTTGGCAGTTGGCTGGATTTGGGAGGTTTTATCCAGACAATTGCATTGGTGGCGCGCAGTTTCGGCCTTGATAGCTGTATTCAGGCGGCCTTTTCCGAATATCATAACACAATATCGCAAGAACTGGATATTCCTCCCGAACGACAGGTCATTTGCGGGCTTGCTCTCGGCTATCGGGATGAAAACGCGCCTGAAAATAATTTCCCGACCGAACGTGTGCCACTCGAAGAGTTTGTACGTTTTGTCGAGTGATGCCGGATTGTGTGTAAAACGGGATATATTGTGTGTAAAGCGGGATATATTGTGTGTAAAACGGGATATTTTGAGTTCCTGATGTTGGAACTTGGCTAAAAAATTTTGTTGAAAATTATTTTTTTTAATTTTTTTTAATGTTGTCTATTTGTCGTTTCACCATTATAGCTTGAGACAATTCAGTTACAGGTTGATTGTTTTGTTATTTTATAGGTGCTTTATGGATGAAATCATTGAAAAATCTTGTTGGAGCATCGCTATAAAAGCAACGATAGTGCTTGTTGCTGTTATTTCCCTTATTTACCTTACAGTGGGTTTTTAAGCTTTATGTTGGGGAATTCCTGATTGTTGGACATTGACGTGTTCGATTAATTCCATGTTTCTTTCGGTCTTTGAACTCTTTAAAATCGGAATTGGTCCGTCGAGCTCGCACACAATGGGTCCGATGACTGCGGCCAATATGTTTCTTGAAGAGATATTGTCGGGTAATTGGCCAAAGCCGAGCCACTCGTCAATTGTGCATTTGCGAGCATTTCTACATGGGTCGCTGGCTTTTACCGGCGTAGGCCATGCGACTGACAGAGCGGTCATTCTCGGCTTGTCGGGAGAGGCGCCGGCAACTGTCGATCCCGACGCGATGGATAGTATCGTTCGTCGTGTATACGAAAGCGGAGAGGTTCATCCGCATGGACATCCTGCATATCGTTTTTCTCCTGAAACGGATCTGATATTCGATTACAAGACACCGTTGCCAGCGCATACCAATGGTCTGGTTTTTGAAGGCCTCGACGAGATGCAAAATGTGCTGTTGCGCCGCGTTTATTATTCTATCGGCGGCGGTTTCGTGGTGACAGAAGACGAAATAAACCGGATCGAGCACAACAGCAGTAACGATAGCTCTTCAGTGCCTTTTCCTTTCGCCACTGCGAAAGACATGCTTGATATGGCAACCCGATCAGGTTTGACAATCGCCGAAATGAAACGCGCCAATGAAGAAACACGTATGACGCGCAGCGATCTGGATGAGGGGCTCGACAAAATATTCTTCGCAATGAAAAGCTGTGTTGAACGCGGACTTGGTCATGAGGGAGAATTGCCCGGAGGACTCCACATTAAACGCCGGGCAAAAAAGCTTTACGAGAAACTGATCGGTGACAGCAAAAAGAATCAGTTGAGCCCGTTGTCGGCAAATGATTGGCTGTCGACATATGCTATTGCTGTTAACGAAGAGAATGCAGCAGGAGGGCGCGTTGTTACAGCGCCGACCAATGGCGCGGCGGGCGTTATTCCGGCAGTGATCAGCTATTATTTGCGCTTTTGTGCCGATGCCAATAAGAGCGGGGTTCGGGATTTTCTGCTCACCGCCGCAGCAATCGGCGGAATTATCAAATCCAACGCGTCGATTTCGGGTGCTGAGGTCGGTTGTCAGGGGGAGGTGGGTTCTGCTTCTTCTATGGCAGCCGCAGGCTTGACAGCCGTTTTGGGAGGTTCGCCCAAGCAGATCGAAAACGCGGCCGAGATTGCGCTTGAACATCATCTCGGAATGACGTGTGATCCGGTTGCCGGTCTCGTTCAGGTTCCGTGCATCGAAAGAAATGCGATGGGAGCCGTCAAAGCCGTAACGGCTGCTTCATTGGCACTTCACGGTGATGGTCACCACTTTGTGTCACTTGATGCTTGCATAAAGACAATGAGGGAAACCGGACACGATATGAGCGATAGATATAAGGAAACCAGCAAAGGTGGCCTTGCAGTTAATGTGACGGATTGCTAAATCTTCAATTATGACGCTTCACATGGTAAAATTATGCGTTGGTTGTTCCTCGATTGAAGACCTCGCAGCCTGGGTTGATTTTCGGCTTGCCGAATTACGTTTGGCGGGAGAAAAGCCGGAACAGTATCATATTACCCGCATGGTTCCCAAAAAAATTGATGAACTCCTCGACGGGGGGTCGCTTTATTGGGTTATGAAAGGTAATATCCAGTGTCGACAAAAATTTCTGGACATCCGCCCGTTTACGGACGAGGAGGGAATTCATCGTTGTAAGCTTGTCCTTGATGACAAGATTATTCCGACCGAATGGCAGCCAAGACGTGCCTTTCAGGGGTGGCGTTATCTCAAGATAGATGAAGCACCCAAGGATGATTTGAACGGAAGCAAAAACCGCTTACCTCCTGCGTTGAGGCAGGAACTTGCTGATCTGGGGCTGTTATAATCTTTCGATGGAATGCGCAATCACACACCCGGTTTTTAACTGTTGGTTGAACCGAGGCGAAGTTTTACGCCGAACGAACCCCGCGGGCTTGCAACACGCAAATGGACGCGAACCGGCGGCAAAGCCATGCGGCGGTTGCGTTGCGTTTGGCAAATCAACAGGCCGAGCAGGGACCGTGTGCTCAAGCCATTGGGCGTGGCTTTCAAACCGTGCAATTTCAAGGCTGCTTGCTGAAGCGACCGCAAAGTGAGTAACGGGTTCTCGAAATTGTGAGAACGGGCTTTTAACACCATATCAGTTGCATTTTCCATGGCTCAATTACCTTTTACGCAAAACTCGAAAATTGTTCTTGATTATTGTGTTATCGCATAGCAGTTAAAATTTGCTTTCTTTAAAACCGAACATGCGTCCCAGGCCGCTTTTTTTGAATTAAATCCGACGAAGCGTGCGCGATAATAGCGTTGGCCGTCTTTATCAAACACTTGGGTATAGGGTTTTGCGTTTGAAAGAGCGGAACGGGCGGCGTCGGAAGCGTTGGAAAGCATGTCTGTTGCCTGTTGTTGATTGGGCAGGGAGCCAATCTGGATGGCCCAGCCATTCTGACCGGCATTCGCGGGAGCTGATGCGGTGATAACAGGATCAATAGCACCGGATCGGGCAGTTCCGGCTTGTGGTTTTGAAAGGACCGCTTCGGTTGCTTCTTTTACCGCAGGTGCATTGGATTGGGATGTGCTCGCAAGTGCTGTCAAAACATCTGAAGCATTATCCGGTTTTTTGGCGGTTGGTGCGTCGGCGACTGCTGTACTTGTGTCGGCTGTGGCATTTGTGACATCCGCTTTTGCAATAACCGCGATTTTATCGGCTTTGACATTCGGCATATTTGCTTTTGTTACCGGAATGGGAGCGTTATTGACTTCCGGTAAATCGTATTGGGTGGCAGCCATGAGCGGAGCGCGTGTTTTACCACGACTGGCTTCCGGCAGATAACGGCGTAAGAGTTCCGCCATATGCACATCACGTAATGCCGAGGAACGCCCGCCCATCACGACCGCAACAATGGAACGACCGTCGAGGCGCATGGACGTTGCCAGATTTGAACCCGACATGCGGGTATAACCGGTTTTAATACCATCAACGCCTTTCATATCGCGGACAAGGCGGTTATGACCGTTGATTGTTTGGCCGCGGAATTGAAAACTCGTCGTCTTGAACCAGTCATATTGCTTCGGGAAATGTTCACGCAAAGCAAGTGAAAGAATGGCGAGGTCACGGGCAGTCGAATAGTTTTGTTCGTCCGGTAAACCGGATGCATTGGCAAAATTGGTATTCATCATACCGAGCCTTCTTGCCTTTGCTGTCATAATCTGGGCAAAACGGGGTTCCGAACCGCCAAGATATTCACCGATAGCGGTTGCGACATCATTTGCCGATTTGGTTATCAAAGCTTTTGCGGCAAGTTCGGCAGGAATTGTCTGGCCGGCGCGAAAGCCGATTTTTGTGGGCGGACGCGAAGCAGCATAGGCCGAAACCGGAATCGGTGTGTTTGGCGTAACCCTTCCGGATTGCATAGCCTCGAAAAGCAGATAAAGCGTCATCATTTTTGTAAGAGAGGCCGGATAACGACGTGCATTTCCGTTTGCCTCGAACAAGGTTCTTCCGGTATTGGCATCAATCACTATTGCTGCATATTTATCGGCATAAGCGCTCTGGGGAGCGGCTTTTGCACAAGTGATAGAAACAGAAAATACGAGTGTTGCAATGGCGGCTGTTCTGAAAAAATTAGCTACTTTTTGGTAGGCTTTTTGCACTTTGAATTACCCTTGATTTCGCCAAACAGAATGAGCGTCAGAGTAGGCTCTGCCGCTTCGGTTGCAGGAAGACTAATCCGACAGCGTTACCAATTTATTTATAAGGGCAAAATTTTTCTTGAATCTAAATAGTCGAAGCGGAACCTAAATGGTGGAAAATGATATAAAACTGTTATCAAACCCGCTATCCGAGGCCTTATAATCTGATAAAAATACATTACATAAATTGCATTCGATAGAGAAAGAAACGCAACAGTGATACAAAGCAAGTTTGAAAGATTAAGCGGCCATAATGATGAAAGAGCTGGCGATAATCCGGAAAATTTTGAAACCGGTATCGCTACCAAAACGCTTCCCAAGGTTAAAAAGCCGGACTTTTATCGCGTCCTTCTTTTGAATGATGATTATACGCCGATGGATTTTGTTATATTTGTTTTACAGAAGTTTTTCCGTAAAAATCGTGAAGACGCAACGCGTATTATGTTGAATGTTCATCACACCGGCGTTGGCGAATGCGGTGTTTATTCTTATGAAGTGGCAGAAACAAAGGTTGCACAGGTTATGGATTGTGCCCGCGAAAACCAGCATCCTTTACAATGCGTAATGGAAAGAAAGTGATCCCCCATGCCATCTTTCACAACCAGCCTTGAAAAGACACTCCATAGAGCACTCATGATAGCGAGCGACGCGCATCAGGAATATGCGACGCTCGAACATCTTTTGCTGGCATTGCTTGATGATGTCGATGCCAAAGCAGTTATTCAGGCTTGCAATGTCGATATTGAACAATTGCGCTCGCGATTGACACAATATGTCGAGTCGGAACTTGATGCACAAATCGGAGACGACGAGGATACCAAGCCGACCAATTCGTTCCAACGTGTTATTCAACGTGCCGTAATTCATGTTCAATCGGCAGGGCGTGATATTGTTACCGGAGCAAATGTGCTTGTAGCGATTTTTGCCGAAAGGGAAAGTTTTGCTGCCTATTTTATGCAAGAACTCGGAATGACCCGTTATGACGCCGTGAACTTTATTTCTCATGGTATAGCGTCTGAAAATGGCGCCGCGAGTTTTCCGCTCGGTGGTGCCGATGACGAACTGCCCGGTAGTGAACAAGCATCCGCAAAAGAAACAGATGCGCTATCGGCATATTGTATCAATCTCAATGAACGTGCCCGTCAGGGAAGAATTGATACGCTCATCGGTCGCAATAAAGAAATTGCGCGGACAATCCAGATTTTGTGTCGTCGTTCAAAAAACAATCCGCTTCTCGTCGGTGATCCCGGCGTTGGCAAGACGGCAATTGCCGAAGGCTTGGCAAAACGCATTGTTGATGGTGAAGTGCCTGAAGTTTTGAACGATGCAACGATTTTTTCCCTTGATATGGGAATGCTGGTCGCCGGTACCCGTTATCGCGGTGATTTTGAAGAACGTCTCAAACAGGTCGTTAAGGAGCTTGAAAACTATAAGGGTGCTATTCTTTTTATCGACGAAATCCACACCCTTATCGGAGCAGGGGCAACGTCGGGCGGTAGTATGGACGCTGCCAATTTGTTAAAACCGGCACTTTCTTCGGGGCTTATCCGTTGCATCGGTTCGACCACTTATAAGGAATATCGCCAAATATTTGAGAAAGATCGTGCATTGGCGCGCCGCTTCCAAAAGATAGATGTTAACGAGCCTTCGATTGATGATGCGATCGAAATATTGAAGGGTTTGAAGCCATATTTCGAGAACTTCCATAAGATCAAATACACCGATGAAGCGATGAAAGCATCTGTCGAACTTTCTTCGCGTTATATGTCTGACAGAAGATTGCCCGATAAGGCTATTGATGTGGTCGACGAAACCGGTGCTGCGCAAATGCTTCTGCCTAAAGATAAGCGGAAAAAAACCATTGGTGTGAAGGAAATAGAGGAAACAGTCGCAACAATGGCGCGCATTCCTCAAAAGACTGTATCGCGTGATGACCGCAAGACGCTGGCAAATCTCGAAAAAGAGCTGAAAAGTGTCGTTTACGGGCAGGATAAGGCAATTTCAGCTCTTGCAGCCTCGATCAAGCTCGCCCGTGCCGGTCTTAGAGAGCCTGACAAGCCGATTGGCAGCTATCTGTTTTCCGGTCCTACAGGGGTTGGAAAAACCGAGGTTGCAAAACAGCTTGCGGCTTCACTCGGAATCGAATTGTTACGCTTTGACATGTCGGAATATATGGAACGGCACACTGTTTCACGGTTGATTGGCGCGCCGCCCGGATATGTCGGTTTCGATCAGGGCGGGTTGTTGACCGATGCCGTCGACCAAAATCCTCATGCTGTGCTTTTGCTTGACGAGATAGAGAAAGCCCATCCCGATCTTTATAATATTCTGTTACAGGTCATGGATCATGGCAGGCTCACCGACCATAATGGCAAAGAGATTGATTTTCGCAACATCATTCTCATCATGACAACCAATGCCGGTGCTGCGAATATGGCAAAATCCGCAATCGGCTTCGGTAAAACGGAACGCGAGGGCGATGATGTCGAAGCAATCAACCAGCTTTTTCCGCCTGAATTTCGTAATCGTCTTGATGCTATTATTCCATTTGCACCGTTGTCGGAACCGATTATCCATCAGGTTGTGCAGAAGTTTATTTTGCAACTCGAAGCACAGCTTGCCGACCGCGATATTACGTTTGAACTAAGCGCGGCTGCCACAAAATGGTTGGCCAATAAGGGTTATGACTCACATATGGGAGCACGCCCGTTATCGCGTGTCATTCAGGAATATATCAAGAAACCTCTTGCTGAAGAAATACTATTCGGCAAGCTGCGTCACGGTGGAACAGTCAAAGTAATGACTGATGAAACCGATAAGAACAAGCTTGCCTTGAAGATAATCAGCAACGAAACACAGGCAAATAAAAAACAGACCCGATCAATAAAAACAGATAAGCGACGGGTTAAAAAAACGACGCCAGCCGATTAAGAAAAACCTGACCGACTGTTTGAATGATCGGTCAGGTTTTTTAGAATAATTTCAACTATTCGCCAGATAAAAGGGAGCCCGAAAAAACAGCTTTTTATAAGGCTGCACGGATTTTTGCTGCCGATTGTTCCAGCGTTTTGGTGTCAACCGGTTCACCACTATGGGGTTTTAGCGGCACATTTTCAAAACGTGGAATGACATGGAAGTGAAGATGGAAAACCGTTTGGCCGCTCGCCGGTTCATTGAACTGCATAACTGTAACGCCATCCGCATTGAAGGCCTTTTTTACGGCCTTGGCAATTTTTTGCACGACCTTGATGACTTTGGAGAGCGTTTCGGGATCGGCATCCAAGAGATTGCGTGAACCTTTGCGCGGGACGATAAGAGTATGTCCCTTTCCCTGCGGCATCACATCCATGAAGGCGACAACATCATTATCTTCATAGACCCGTATCGAAGGAATATCCCCACGAATCAATTTTGCGAAAATATTATTTTCGTCATAGACCTGTTGCATTTTTTCCTCGTTCGATAGATTAACAGTTGTATTTAACCAATTGAAAAAACGATTTAATTAATTCCAGTTGGCTTAAACCCTTCAAAGATCATCTGATCGGCATTAATGCGTGCTCTTTCCCATTCTTCCGCGTTATGGATTGTCCATGCAAGAACCGGCATTGCCAGTTTTTCGCGGGCAAACCTTACAAACGGATTTGCCAATTGGCGAAAATTATAAGCAACGAACTCCATATCATGAGCCAGCATTGCAAAATGTTCTTCTATCTCTGAACGCCGATTTCCTTCGGCTTTTATCCCGTGTGGTATCGCATGATCGGCAAAACGCACACGACGTAAAATGTGTACATCTTGCGACATGATTGCCGAGCTGTTGGGATAAGAAATCAGCAATTCAGTCACTCGCGATATCAGTCCTGCATCTTCACCGTCGTTCCCTTCAAGATTTACCAGAATCGGCACTTTTCCACCAATGTTGTGAAGAAGGGTCTCGAACGGGAGAATGCGCGGCTTGCCGTCATCCGAGCGAATTTTTTCGATTTCGGATGACCGTAAGTCGATAATACGCAAGTTTTTTCCGGTTACCTGTTCCAGCGAAGCGCCATGAAAAACCATAGGCACTCCGTCGTGAGACAATTGAACGTCGCAACAAATCGTATAATTCTCAAGGGCTGCCAGCTCGAATGCAGGGAGTGTATTTTCCAGAACCGTTTTGTCACAACCATGAAGACCACAATTGGCAATGGGCCGTTTTGTTAACCAGTCAAGCCGCATCGCTCAAATTTCCAGAATAGCTTCCACTTCTACAGGTACGTCCATGGGCAGTGTCGCAACTCCGACGGCTGAACGTGCGTGTTTTCCTTTGTCTCCCAAAACATTGACAAACAAATCCGATGCACCGTTAGCCACTTGCGGAATATCGGTAAAATTGGGATCGGCGGCGACAAAGGCAGTGACTTTAACAACCTGTTTTATTTTACCCAAATCACCAAGAGCAGCTTGTGCTTGCGCCAGAATATTGATTGCACAGGCTTCTGCCGATTTTTTTGCCTGTTCGGCATTCACTGTTCTGCCGACTTTTCCGATAGCGACAGGTTTGCCATCGCGCAGCGGAAGCTGGCCTGAGATATAGAGTTGATTACCAGAACGTCTGGCGGTCACATAGTTTGCTACAGGTTGTACAGCAGCGGGGATTTTGATGCCTAGTTTTTCTAAACGGCTTTCAATCGTGTCGGACATTTTCTACCTCTTTATCCCGTCATTTCATATTCGCTTGATTTATATTCGCTCAATAACGCATTTCTTTTTATATGGAAATGCGAAGTTTAAAAAAAGAAATTTACTCGCTTTGTATCTAGCATATATGATAACGCCAAGCTCAGTTAAAAACAGGAATATGTGGATGCCAAGGATTCTCGTTACCATTGCTTTTTTTATTCTGGGTCTTGGCGTAGCGCAGGCCGAAGAAAAAATTGTCATGGTTCCCCATACGGCAATCTATGATCTACAGCTCGAAACTGCATCGGATAAATCCGGTATTTCGGGTCTCGTCGGCCGTATGGCCTATGAATTCAACGGTTCATCATGCGAAGGTTATACAACCCGTTTTCGATTTGTCACACGGATTGATATGACTGATTCACCGGCACGGCTTACCGACCAGCAAATGACAAGCTTCGAGACGGCAAATGGCAAAGAGTTTCGTTTTGTCAGCAAAACCATCATAGATCAGGAAGTGACCAGCGAAACAGATGGCGTTGCCAAAATTGCCAAAGGCGAAATGGTTGTCAATCTGAAGAAGCCCAAAGAAAAAGAAGTCAAACTGAAATCGGCTGCATTTCCTACAATTCAAACGATAGAAGTTATCCGTCAGGCAAAAGCAGGTCGCCACTTCTACCGGACCACGCTTTTTGACGGCTCGGACGACGCCGACCGTTTGACGGATGCGACAGTGGTGATAGGTGATAGGGTGGAAGCCAAAGCTGACAATGAAACCAAAGTCATGGGAAAGCTCGGTAACGAACCCTATTGGCCGGTAACGATTTCCTATTTCAATGATGACGAAAATCAGGATGGCTTACCTGTTTATCGCACGAGTTTTCTGTTGTATGAAAACGGCGTGACCCGCGACCTTGTGATGGATTACGGGAATTTTTCAGTACGCGGAAAATTGCAGACATTCAAATTGTTCGACGTACAACCAGCAAAAGAAACCTGTAAAGAATAGCCTGTTGGTCAAAACCTGCTTGTTGAATTTCCGATTTTTCGTTAGAATATTATGAGTGATGTCAAAAACACTTGAAAGTTTTTTCAACTTCACTTAATTAACCCGACATTCCACACACGGAAATAGGGGAGTTGCGGGAGAAATCCGCAATTTTCCGCCGGTGGCAGTTTTTCTGCCTCTTTCCGTGGAGGTTCAACCGGAAAGGATAAAAAAATGGCATTGCCAGATTTCACTATGCGCCAGCTTCTGGAAGCCGGCGTTCACTTTGGTCACCAGACACATCGCTGGAACCCGAAAATGGCTCCCTATATTTACGGGCAGCGCAATAATATTCACATTATCGATCTCGCACAGACTGTTCCATTGCTTCATAATGCATTGAAGGTGGTTTCGGATACTGTTGCCCGTGGCGGCCGTGTGCTTTTTGTAGGCACAAAACGTCAGGCTTCCGACATTATTGCAGAAGCTGCAAACCGTTCGGCCCAATATTATGTCAATGCTCGCTGGCTTGGCGGTATGTTGACAAACTGGAAAACAATTTCCAATTCCATTCAACGTCTGCGCAAGCTTGATGGAATTCTTGCCAATGAGGCACAAGGTTTTACCAAAAAAGAACGTTTGAATCTTGAACATGACCGCGAGAAACTCAATCGTGCGCTCGGCGGTATCAAGGATATGGGATCGGTTCCCGATCTTCTGTTCATTATTGACACAAACAAAGAAAAAATTGCAATTGACGAAGCCAAGCGTCTTGGCATTCCGGTGGTCGCTGTGATTGATACAAACTGCGATCCGGATAATATCAATTACCCGATTCCCGGTAACGACGATGCATCTCGTGCCATTGCGCTTTATTGCGATCTCGTAGCCAAAGCAGCATTGGACGGTATTGCCCGTCAGCAGGGCGCTATGGGTGTTGATCTTGGTGCACAGGCCGAAGCACCGGCCGAACCTGCATTGGAAAATGAAGCAACTCCTGCCGCAGAATAATGAATAGATTGGCACCTCCTTTTGAACGAGAGGGTGCCAAAATCAAGGATATAGGATCGCGGGCGTGCCGAGGGATAATCCTTGCACGCTTTCGCCGTTATTAAGATTAAGAGGTAAATATGAGCATTACCGCAGCACAGGTGAAAGAACTTCGCGAATTGTCAGGCGCCGGTATGATGGACTGCAAGGCAGCGCTTGCAGAAACAAATGGCGATATGGAAGCAGCCGTTGACTGGTTGCGCAAAAAAGGCATTGCCAAGGCCGATAAGAAGGCAGGGCGTACGGCTGCCGAAGGTCTTGTCGGCGTTGCTTCGGACGGCAAAAAGGCTGTTCTTGTTGAAGTAAATTCCGAAACCGATTTTGTCGCCCGTAACGATGCGTTTCAGGATATTGTTCGCAATATTGCCAAGGCCGCTTTGGGTACTGACGGTACATTGGAAAAAATTTCGGTTTCGGTTTATCCGGGATCAGACAAAACTGTCGCCGAAACTCTCAAAGATGCAATCGGTAAAATCGGCGAAAACATGACATTCCGTCGTTCTGCCGAACTTTCGGTCGATAATGGTGTCATTGCTACATATATTCACAACGGCATCGGCGACGGATTGGGAAAAATCGGTGTTCTTGTTGCTATCGAAACCAATGGTGACAAAGAAGCAGCCGAACATTTCGGTCGTCAGGTTGCTATGCATGTTGCCGCTACCAACCCGTTGGCTCTCACCGCCGAAGAGGTTGATCCGGCTGCTGTCGAACGTGAAAAGGCAATTTATTCCGAACAGGCCAACCAGTCGGGTAAACCTGCCAATATCGTCGAGAAGATGGTAGAAGGCCGTATGCGCAAGTTTTTCGAGGAAGTTGTGCTTCTCTCGCAGGCTTTTGTCATCAATCCCGACCAGACTGTAAGTCAGGCTCTAAAGGAAGCCGAAAAAGAAATCGGTGCTCCGGCAAAAATCACAGGCTTTGTCCGCTTCGCTCTGGGCGAGGGGATTGAAAAGGCCGAAAGTGATTTTGCAGCGGAAGTTGCAGCGGCAGTAAAAGGCTAATTTCTGACAAAATTCGGTTTATTTGCTTGAAAGCGATGCTTTTAGCATTGTGAGAAGCAAAAAAAACGTTGTAGAGAGGGCATCGCGTGACAATGCGATGCCCTTCGTGTATCGAAGGCACAGTCAAATTTTGCATTCGGAGACTACAGATGACAAATAAGCCCCTCTATAAACGGATTTTATTGAAAGCTTCTGGCGAGGCTTTGATGGGGGGGCAAAGTTTCGGTATCGACGTTTCGGTGGTGGATCGTATCGCTAAAGATATTGCCGATGCTCATGAAATGGGCGTCGAAGTCGGAGTTGTTATCGGTGGCGGAAATATTTTTCGGGGCGTTGCGGTCGCGTCGAGAGGTGGCGATCGGGTTACCGGCGATCATATGGGGATGCTGGCAACGGCAATCAATTCGCTTGCGCTGCGCACATCGCTGACCAAATTGGGCGTGGATGTGGTTGTTCTATCTGCCATTGCTATGCCGCAAATTTGTGAAAGTTTCTCGCAACGAAAGGCTGTCGGCTATATCAGTCAGGGTAAAGTCGTCATCTTCGCAGGTGGTACAGGAAATCCCTTTTTTACTACCGATTCGGCTGCCGCCCTCAGGGCTGCGGAAATTGGTGCGAATGTGTTATTGAAAGCTACACAGGTTGACGGAATTTATTCTGCCGATCCGAAAAAGGATCCGAATGCAACCCGTTATGACCGCTTGACACATGAAGAAGTTATCCGAAAAGGACTTGCAGTTATGGATACAACTGCAATTACTTTGGCTCGTGAAAATCATATTCCCATCATTGTCTATTCCATCGGCGAAAAGGGTGGATTGGCAAATGTGCTGAATGGTACCGGACGATACACAGTTGTATCCGAATAATATCAAACGAATTGAAGGAGAATTAGCATGAGTGACGCTACAAATATCGACGATCTCAAGCGCCGTATGGATGGCGCCATTTCATCATTCAAGCATGAGCTTACGGGTTTGCGGACAGGGCGGGCGTCTGTAAGTCTGCTTGAGCCGATTACAGTCGAGGCCTATGGCTCGACTGTTCCCCTTAATCAGGTTGCCAATATTGCTGTACCGGAGCCGCGTATGTTGTCGGTTTCGGTCTGGGATAAGTCAATGGTAAACGCTGTCGATAAAGCGATCAGAGAATCTTCTTTGGGTCTTAACCCGATTACAGACGGTACAACATTGCGTATACCTTTGCCGGAACTTAACGAAGAACGTCGCAAGGAGCTTGTTAAAATCGCTCACCAATATGCCGAGCAGGCTCGTGTAGCAGTTCGCCATGTCCGTCGTGACGGAATGGAAGGTTTGAAAAAAGCTGAAAAAGACAGCGAAATCAGTCAGGATGAAAGCCGGATTGCTTCCGACAAAATTCAAAAATTGACCGATACGACAATCAGTGAAATTGACAAGATTCTTGCAGCCAAACAAGCGGAAATCATGCAAGTTTGAAGATTATCACTGCAACAGGTTGAAACAATGCTTTATCCACGACACATCGCGATCATAATGGATGGAAATGGCCGTTGGGCGCGGACACGTGGATTGCCCCGTATTGCCGGTCATAAGGTCGGTATGGAAGCACTTCACCGGATTGTCCGCCATGCCAGTCGTAACGGTCTCAAGTGGTTGACCGTATTTGCGTTTTCATCGGAAAATTGGTCTCGTCCGGATGAAGAAGTCAATCACCTGATGGGCTATTGAAGCTGTTCATAAAACGTGACTTGAAAGAGCTTCGCGAAAACAATGTCCGTATACGTGTCATCGGTGAGCGTGAAGGGGTTCCTGGCGAAATTGCGAAATTGCTTCAGGAAGCGGAAACGACAACAAAAGAGAATGATGGCCTTAATCTTGTTGTTGCGTTCAATTATGGCGGTCGCGCTGAAATCGTCCGCTCGGCCAAGAAAATGATAAAAGCAGTGGCCGAGGGGCATATCAATGTAGATGACATTGACGAGAAGGTTTTTTCAAGCTGTCTCGACACATATGATATGCCGGATCCCGACCTCATTATCCGCACCAGCGGCGAACAGCGTTTATCAAACTTTTTGCTTTGGCAATCTGCTTATAGCGAGCTTTATTTCGCTTCCTGCTATTGGCCGGAGTTCAACGAGGAACAGCTCGATATTGCTGTATCGGATTATTGGTTGCGTGAACGCCGTTTCGGACGGGTTTATGAAAAAGACAAAGAAAAAGAAGAATTGCCATGACATTGCTCTGGATGATGAAAAATGCGGGGTGCAGGGCTTTGGTTCCTCATGAATTCTTTTATGGAGCGGAATAACAATGTCTAATCTTCTCATGAGAATTCTGACGGCTGTTATTTTTGCAGTTGTGGCGCTTTTTCTGACATGGGAAGGTGGAGCGGCTTTCGCCTTGTTTGCCTGGTGTGTTGGCGGTTTCGTGCTCTTCGAGTGGCGTGGAATCACAAAGAGCCGTTGGCAAAAAGTCGATGATATTCTTGCAAGCGTGTTTTATGTCGTTTTTGGTGTTCTGCTTGTTCTTGATTATTCGGCTCCGCTTATATTCGTTACAATTGCTGTGGGGGCGATTATCCTTGCACTAAGGTCGCTTGGCAATGCAGGCTGGGTAGCAGGCGGATATCTTTACGCCACTTTGCCGGTGGCGTCACTCACTTATCTAAGAGGCGAAGAACCGTTCGGGTTCGGCGCAATTATTTTTCTTTTTGCGATTGTTTGGGGAACCGATATTGCCGCCTATTTTAATGGCCGCTCGCTGGGAGGGCCGAAACTTGCGCCGAAGTTTTCTCCCAATAAGACATGGAGTGGTGCGATCGGAGGTGCTCTTGCCGGTACAGCAGGCGGCTGTCTTGTTGCGTTTCTTGCAGCGGATACAACACCAGCCAATCTGTTTATTCCTGTTCTTGCTTTTGCTCTTTCGGTTGTGTCCCAAATTGGAGACATCTCGGAATCATGGGTGAAACGAAAATTCAATGTCAAAGATTCAGGGCATTTTCTACCAGGGCATGGCGGGTTTATGGATCGCGTTGACGGATTGGTATTTGCCGCCATTCTGCTCTATCTTGTCGGTGCAATTTTTGCAGATATGACTGTCCCTTCCAATATGTTTAACCTGATCTGAATGACGGAGCCTTTCTTGGAAACGATGAGTTTTATTACCGGTGTCGGAGCGCCGGTATTACGTGTTGTCGGAGTGATATGTGTCATCATGGTCATTATTTTTGTCCATGAAATGGGGCATTATCTCGTCGGGCGCTGGTGTGGTATCGGTGCGAGCACTTTTTCACTGGGGTTCGGACCGGAAATTTGTGCTTTAACGGATAAACGCGGAACACGTTGGCGTATCGCACTCATACCGCTTGGCGGCTATGTGAAATTTATCGGTGATGAAGATGCCGCCGGAATGACATCGAAATCGGACGCGGCAGCACTTCCCGGCTCCTTTGCATCGGCCGGTGCATGGGCGAGGGCTGCAACCGTATTTGCGGGGCCCTTTACCAACGCAATTTTCACTGTGGTCGTTTTGTCGTTTTTCTTTTTTTCTTACGGAAGAATAACGGTAGAACCGGTTATCGGCTCATTGGTTGAAGGTGCACCGGCAATGTCGGCCGGATTGAAAACGGGCGACCGTTTCATAACCATGGACGGGCAAAAGGTCGAAAGTTTCGATGATCTCATCTCCTATGTCTCTCTTCATGGAGATGATCCGGTCAATTTCGGTATGGAGCGCGCCGGTTCACCCTTTTCAGTCACGATAACGCCAAAACCTACCGAGCGGGATGACGGCTTCGGCAATAAAGTGCGTGTCGGCATGATCGGGGCCGGTGCGCCGGTTGATCCGCATAATCCGCAAAGATTAGATCCCGCTTATGAACGACATATTGATTACGGTTTGTTTGGTGCAATTGGCGAGGCTACGGACAAGTCGGCATTTATTGTTGTGCAAACTGTGCGTTTTCTCGGCCGCTTGATTGCCGGAAGAGAGGATCGTTGCCAATTGAGCGGACCGTCAAAAACCGCGACAATCGCCTGGCAGGTAAGCGAAACGGGATTTATGTCGCTGCTCAATTTTACGGCATTTCTTTCGATAGGAATCGGCCTCATTAATCTTTTTCCACTGCCTCCGCTTGATGGCGGGCATCTGGTGTTTTACGTCATTGAAGGCATTATCGGGCGTCCGGTTCCAAAACGTATTCAGGAATCGATATTCACAATCGGCTTTATTGCGGTAATGGCTTTTATGTTATTTGCAATATCCAATGATTATTTATGCTGGTTCGGTTGATTAAGCTGTGTTAACAGTTTATCAAGTTCTACGGTAATTCTGATTGAAAATGGTGTAAACTGTTTACCATATTTATGAAATGCCGTGGCATACATGCCACGGTTTATAAAGAAGTAGGCAGAATTTAACGGAAGGCCTTGCTTGTATAAAAAAACCCGTTATTAGGGGTATATAAGCATTTTTGGACGCAATGTGTCCGGAAACAAATAAACAAGGGTAAAGAAGCCAATGACGGCGAATTCGAAATTTCTTAGCGCAGCATCTGCACTGGCACTTACGGTAGCAATGGCCGTTCCGGCAACTGTAGCTGTCTCGGTCTTGGGGATGGGGGTTGCACAGGCGGCTGTCGTTCGCTCCATCGAGGTTCATGGCAATCAGCGTGTTGACGCACAGACGATTCGTGATAACACGGGTATCAAAGTCGGGAAGAATTTTTCCAATACCGATATTGATGAAGGTTTGAAACGGCTCTTTGCAATGGGTCTGTTCTCCGACGTCAAGATGAATCAAGTCGGGAGCACGCTCGTCGTAACCGTTAAGGAATACGAAGTCGTCAATCAGGTGCTTTTCCAGGGCAATAAAAAGGTCAAGGATCCGGATTTGCAGCGTGTTATCTCGCTAAAACCACGCGAAGCTTTTGATCCGGCCAAGCTTGCATCGGACGAGCAGGCTATCCGTGATGCATATCGTTATGTAGGTCGTAATGACGCCGCCGTTTCTGCCCAGACTGTTGATTTGGGGCAAGGGCGTGTCAATGTTGTCTTCAAAATCACAGAAGGCAAGAAGACCAAGATTGATGATATTACATTTGAAGGCAACAAGGCTTTTGGTAACCGCCGTCTACGTGATGTTATCGCTACCAAGCGCTCGAACTTCCTTTCATGGCTGACACGTGGCGACGTTTACAGTGATGATCGTCTTCAGGCCGATCAGGAAGCTCTTCGCCGTTTTTATTTCAATCACGGCTATGCCGATTTCCAGATTGTTTCGGCTGATGCGACCTTTGATGAAGCAAGCAATTCTTATAAAATCAAGTTTGTTGTTGATGAAGGCGCCCGCTACAAATTAGGCGATGTTCAGGTTGATAGCACGATCGAGGGTGTTGATACCCAATCGATGCAAAAAGTGCTCAAGACCCATGAGGGTGACGTTTATTCGGCCAAGCGCATTGAAGATTCGGTTTTGGCAATCAACGACAAGGTCGCTGATTCCGGTTACGCTTTTGCCAAAGTCGAACCACGCGGTGACCGTGATTTCAACAATCATACAATTTCCATTGTTTATAATATCGATCAGGGGCCGCGCGCTTACGTCGAACGTATTGAAATCCGTGGAAACGACAAAACCCGCGACTATGTTATCCGTCGCGAACTCGATTTGAACGAAGGTGACGCTTATAACCAGACAATGGTTCAGCGCGCCAAGCGTCGTCTTGAGGGGCTTGGTTTCTTCCAGACGGTCAATGTTTCGACTGCTCCGGGTTCCGAACCCGATCAAGTTATCCTTGTCGTTGATGTAACTGAAAAATCAACCGGTGAATTTTCTATCGGTGGTGGTTATACAACCGGCGGTGATTCGCCGGGGGCTTCGGTTGAAGCTTCTATCACGGAGCGTAACTTCCTGGGGCGTGGCCAATATGTTCGTATTGGCGCCGGTGCCGGTGAAGATGACGCACGTAATTACAATTTGTCGTTCACCGAGCCTTATTTCCTTGGCTATCGTTTGTCGGCAGGATTTGATATTTTCCGCCGTACATATCGTATGAATGACGATTATGATGTTAAACAAACTGGTGGTTCAATTCGTTTCGGTGTTCCGATTACCGAGCAGTTGACCGGTAGTATCGCCTATAATTACGTTCAGGAAGAATATAATCTCGACCATAAGGGGCACTATAGGAAACTTGCAGCGCAAAACGGTACAACTAAAGAACAAGAGGAAATGAAAGATTATTCCGGCGCTATTATCGAGGCTTCCGAGAATAGTCCGTGGACCCGTTCTTCAGTTAGTTATGGTTTGACCTATAACACGATTGACGACATGAAAAATCCACATGATGGTCTCTTCATTCGCGGTATTCAGGAATATGCCGGTATCGGTGGCGACGCCAACTTCCTGAAGACAACCGGTAAGGCTATGATGTACAAGACGATTTCTGAAACATATGATCTCGTCGGTCTGTTGTCTGTCGGTGGCGGTTATATTCACGAAATCGGTGACGATGGTGTTCGTATCTTCGATATGTTCAAGAGCAATTCGGACATGATTCGCGGTTTCAAATATAACGGTATCGGTGCACGCCAACGGTCTTCGGATGGGGATAAATACTTCCTCGGTGGTACGACCTATATGAATGCTACAGCGGAAATCCAGTTCCCGATGCCGGTTGTGCCGGATAGTCTGGGTATGCGTGGCGCGTTCTTTGCCGATACCGCGACATTATATGGCAATAATTATGAGCCGAGTATTCCCAATGAAAATCCGGTTACGGGTGATGATAGCGCATGGCGTGCATCGGCCGGTGTCAGCTTGATGTGGGCTTCTCCATTTGGCCCGTTGCGTTTTGACTATGCTTGGCCTGTTGCTAAAGAGAGTGGTGATCGGACACAGAACTTCAACTTTGGTGTCTCAACCAAGTTCTAATTTTTCCTTTCTCCCGACCGGACAGGGTCGGGAGAGAAAGTGTTCTGATGGCGGATTCATTATTTTTTACGCCGTCCCGACAGTTGACTGTTGGAGAGGCGGCAGCTTTGACAGGTGCCGCTTTACGCAATCCTGAACAGAGTGCTTTGGTTATAGAGCATCTTTCTTCGCTTGATAATGCGGAGCCGGGCTCGCTGGTTTTTGTTGAAAACAGAAAATTTGCAAAAGCTTTGCGTGATAGTCGGGCACTTGCAGTTTTTTGTTCGGAAGACGTTGCTTCCAAAGTTCCTGATAATATTGCTACACTGGTAACGCCGTCGCCTCATCGCGATTTTGCGATGATCGGGCGTATTTTGTTTCCCACTGCTGCAAAGCCGGCACCATGGTTCGGCGAATATGGTATTTCCCCGCAAGCTTTTATTCATCCCGAAGCAAAGCTCGAAGAAGGTGTTACGGTAGAAGCCGGTGCCGTTATCGGGAGAGGCGCTGAAGTGGGGAGCGGCACACTTGTTTCTTCAACTGCTGTGATTGGTGAAAATTGCCGCGTGGGGAGAGAATGCTATATCGCGCCATCGGTTTCAATCCAGTATAGTTTCATAGGCAATCGTGTCCATCTCTATCCGGGGGTTAGAGTCGGGCAGGATGGATTCGGGTATGTTGGTGGTCCGGGCGGAATTGAAAAAATACCGCAACTTGGTCGGGTTATTATTCAGGATGACGTGGAAATAGGTGCCAATACAACGATTGATCGTGGTGCACTGAAAGATACGGTGATCGGTGAAGGTACAAAGATTGATAATCTTGTACAAATTGCCCACAATGTCCAGATCGGGCGCTATTGTCTTATTGCAGCGCATTGCGGAATCGCCGGCAGTTCCACGATAGGTGACATGACGCAGCTTGGCGGCAGTGTCGGTCTGGCAGATCATGTCAAAGTCGGGTCACATGTTCAGATTGCTGCTGCAAGCGGCGTTATGAATGATATACCCGATGGAGAAAAGTGGGGAGGAAGTCCCGCTCGACCTATTAAACAATGGTTCCGTGAAGTTGCAGCTCTTAGAAATATGACAAAGTTCAATAAGGAGAAATGACGAGATGAATGCTGCTGTCGAGAAAAACAGTTTGGAAGCAGTTGATATACGCAAGCTCTTGTCTATCTTGCCTCACCGCTATCCATTTCTCCTCATTGACCGCATTGTTGATATTGACGGCGATCGTTCGGCAACCGGTATCAAAAATGTTACGGTGAATGAACCACATTTTACCGGCCATTTTCCGGAAAATCCGATTATGCCGGGGGTGCTCATTATTGAAGCCATGGCTCAGACAGCAGGGGCAATTTCTTTGCTTGTGCAGGGAGATGAAAAACCCGGTGTTGTTTATCTCATGACAGTTGATAAAGCAAAATTCCGTAAACCGGTTGTCCCTGGCGATCAGTTAAAGCTCCATGTCAAGAAATTGAAACAACATGGTGGAATTAGGCGCTTTTCCTGCGTTGCAGAAGTTGACGGAAACCGTGTGGCGGAAGCGGAAGTCGCAGCTATGATTGCTGTTGGCGATAATAAAGAAGAATAGGATAATAGAATGGCCGGTGTTGAAATTCATCCAACTGCGATTGTCGAAAAAGGTGCGGAGCTTGGAACCGATGTCAGAATAGGGCCATTCTGTCACATTAGCAGCGACGCGGTCATTGGCGACAATTCTCGTCTACTCAGTCATGTCGTTATTATGGGACCTACTACATTGGGTGAAAATGGTCTTGTCTATCCGAATGCGGTACTGGGCGGGGATCCGCAAAACAACAAACACAAAGGTGGGCGCACCACTTTGGTTATCGGAAAAAATTGTATCATTCGGGAAGGTGTCACGATGCACCGCGGATCTGATACAAGTCGCGGAACAACGACCGTTGGCGATGATTGCGAATTTTTGGCTTATGCGCACGTTGCACATGATTGCGCTTTGGGAAATCATGTCACTTTTTCCAATAATGTAATGATCGGCGGACATGTTGTCATCGGTGATTATGTGATTATCGGTGGAGGCGGCGCGGTTCATCAATTTGTTCGTGTTGGCCATCATGCTTTTGTTGGCGGCTTGGCTGCATTGGTTGGCGATCTCATTCCCTATGGTTCTGCCATCGGTGTCCATGCATGGCTCGGAGGCTTGAATATTATCGGCATGAAAAGGTCGGGATTGCCGCATAAGGAAATTCATGCGGTGCGCCATGCTGTTCCCATGCTCTTTGACAGAACCAAACCGGTCAAGGAAAGAGCCATTGATGTGCGCAATGCTTATCCCGATTCAAAAGCTGTCATCGACATTATCGATTTTATTGAAGCCGATCACAAACGCGCTTTTTGCACGCCAAAACTGGAACATACCATTAGCAGCGACGACACTGGATATTGAATATGGGGAAGGGCGACACAAAACGTAGCCTTTCCGGTCGTACTGCTATCATTGCAGGTAATGGTGTATTACCTTTGGCTGTGGCCAAAGCCATTCAGGAAAGAGGCGAAAAACCGTTTCTGGTTCCCTTGAAAGGCGAGGCCGATTCGAGCCTTTATAATTTCGATCATTGCGAAATATCGGTCGTGCAACTGGCAAAATTGATAAAGGCTTTGAAAAAAGCCGACGTCAAGAACGTTATATTGGCTGGCGGCGTAAAAAGCAGACCGAATTTGACAGATTTGCGTCCGGATTGGACAACGATCTCGGCTTTGCCAAAATTATTCCGGGCGTTAGGGCAGGGTGATGATGCATTATTGAAAGCATTCATCAGTGTTGTGGAAAAATATGGATTTCATGTTGTTGGAGCGCATGAGGTTGTTCCGCAATTATTGGCACCGATAGGCTTTAACCTGACAAAAAAACGCGCCAATGATAAAAATTGGCGCGACATCATGTTGGCAGCAAAGGCTGCGGCGATATTGGGAAAACTTGATATTGGTCAGGGAGCAGTTGCAGTCAGAGGGCGTGTCGTGGCTGTCGAAGGGGCGGAGGGAACCGATAATATGTTACGTCGTATCAAGGAAATGCGTGAGGAAAAACGTATTCCGCCAATTGGCGGGGTGCTTGTAAAACGTACGAAGGCGCAACAGGATGAACGGGCCGATCTACCGACAATTGGTCCCGAAACGATTATCCGCGCCAAAGAATGTCTATTGGAGGGGGTTGCAGTCGAAGCCGGACGAACTTTCATTGTTTCATTGAAAGAAACGGTCGAGCAAGCCGACAAATCTTCGATGTTTATCGAAACTTTCGGAAAAAACGATTATGTCTGACGGTCGTTTGAAAATTGCTATCGTGGCGGGTGAAGAGTCTGGCGATCTTCTCGGTGCTGATCTTGTTTCGTCACTGGCGCGAAAGACGGGGCGAAATATCAAGCTGATCGGAGTTGGCGGCAGCCACCTTGAAGCACTTGGGCTAAAAAGCGTCTTTAATGTCGACGATATAGCATTAATGGGACTTGGAGCAGTCTTGAAAAAACTGCCGAAACTGATCCTCCATATTCATCGTTTGGCGCATTTTATTGCCGATGAAAAGCCCGATTGCCTCATTATCATTGACAGTCCCGATTTCACGCACCGTGTGGCAAAAAAAGTAAGGAAGCTTTCGCCGGAAATTCCGATTATAAAATATATTGCTCCATCTGTCTGGGCATGGCGTCCCGAACGGGCGAAAGCAATGTGTCCCTATATTGACCATGTCCTTGTCGTTTTGCCGTTTGAAAAACAGGTTATGCGCGATTTGCAAGGCCCGCCTGCAACTTATGTCGGGCATCGTCTGTTGACTTATCCGCCACTGGTAGCGATTGAAAAGTTGAGATCTTCTCGCATCGAGGAAGTGAAGCACGCACCAACAGTTGTGGTTTTACCGGGTTCGAGACATTTTGAAATTCGCGGTTTGATGCCGATATTCGGGCAAGCTTTGGAAATATTGAAAAAGCGCCGGCCGGATATAGAATTTGTTTTGCCTACATTGCCGCGTCTTGCCGATCAGGTACGAAAATTTGCAAGCGAATGGACGGTTAAAGTCAATATTGTTACCGGTGAGGATGAGAAATGGGCAGCGTTTGCCAAGGCCGACGCTGCTTTGGCAGCTTCAGGTACAGTATCGCTTGAATTGGCATTGGCCGATGTTCCAATGGTGCTCGGTTATAAAGCCGATCTGTTTTCAAAAACTTTTATTTTGCCCAGAGTGAAAGTGTGGAGTGCGGCTTTGCCCAATATCATCGCCGATCGACCGGTTGTGCCGGAATATTTTAACGAATTTTTGCGTCCGGGTATGCTTGCAAGACAAATTGAACAATTGGTTGCTGCCGGACCGGTGCGTCAGGCTCAACTTGACGGATTTTCTCTCATTAGGAAAACCATGGCAACCACCTTGCCATCAGGTGAAATTGCTTCACAAACCATTCTTAAATATCTGAAACAGAATTAATTATCTTACTGACATTATTGCCAAAACAACATTCGGTGCGCGTGCGGGACAAGTCATTCAACGCCTGCACCAACACAATCTTGCCGAATGAGCACGTCTATTGTGGCAAAACCGGAATGATTATTTGTTAAAATTGTATCAGGCGGGTATTGAAGTGGGTTTAAAGGCGAGATTTGAGTGTAGGGATAGCCTGAAATGCCGCTTCAACCAATGTGGCTGAAGCTTGGCTCAGGTTGGGACCAAGAGTTCTCACCTGTAAACAGCTCAATGTTTGATTTTTGCCAGAAATTCCTTGGCTCGTTGATTATCAGGATTGGTGAAAAATTTATCGGGCGTTGTGTCTTCGATGATTTTACCATTTTCCAGAAACAGTACGCGTTCCGAAACTTCACGGGCAAAACCCATCTCGTGTGTTACACAAAGCATAGTCATGCCGGTGTCGGCAAGCTTGACGATAACATCGAGAACTTCGCCAACCATTTCCGGATCAAGAGCAGAGGTCGGTTCGTCGAATAACATAACTTTCGGTTCCATACAGAGCGCACGAGCAATGGCAACGCGTTGCTGTTGGCCACCTGACAATTGCGAGGGATATTTTTCGCTGTGCGTTTCGATACCCACTTTGCTCAGATAAGTCATGGCACGTTCTTTTGCTTGTTCTTTTGTAAGCCCCTGAACAGTCATTGGCGCAAGAATACAATTTTGCATGACTGTCATATGCGGAAACAAATTGAAGTGCTGAAATACCATGCCCACTTCGCGAAGAACTTTTTTCTGTTCCGGTTGAGGGGCACTCATTATATCGACGCCATAAATGTCGATGCTTCCTTGTTCGGGGATTTCAAGCTGGTTTATGCAGCGTATAAGTGTCGATTTGCCGGAACCGGAAGGCCCACATAGAACAATTCGTTCTCCAGCTTTAACATCAAGCGAAATATCGTAAAGTGCCTGAAATTCGCCGTACCATTTGTTCAATCCTTCAATGACGATAACATGTTCACCTTCTGTGTTTGTGTCGTTCGTTTGCTGAACTGCCGTCATTGCAGTTGTTCTCCGTTTCTATCTTGTAAAACGTGTTAGACTGAATAGATTGGGTGATGTCAATGGTTGTTCGCCCGTCATCATTCCGGCGAGCAATTTTCCACTGACAGGCCCCAGCGTCAATCCATGATGTGCGTGACCGAAATTGAGCCAAAGCCCATGATGTTTCGGAGCTTTTCCGATCACCGGCCGCATATCGGAAAGGCAAGGGCGTTCACCCAGCCATGGGCGGGCTTCGATAGGGTCGCCGAGCGGAAAAATGCTTTTGGCAATTTTTTCCACGCGCTTTATCTGTGTCCAATAGGCCGGCGCTTCCGGATTTGCAAATTCGATTCCTGTGGTCAAGCGAATTCCCTGACGCATCGGTGCAAGAACAAAGCCTGAAACCGGATCACAGATGGAATGGGCAAGAGACGTGTTTTGATCGACCTTCCGGTAATGGATGTGATAACCGCGCTTGATAGCGAAAGGAATATGATGATAACCGAACCGGTTCAGAAACCGAACCGACTGTGCACCGAGTGCAACAACAATATCGGGCGCAGAAACAGAGTGTCCCTGATCTTCGATCTGCCATGTGCCGTCGTTGTTTTTTGTTTTGAATGCATCGAGTTTTAAAAAAGATCCGCCCTGTTTTATAAAATAATTTGCATAAGCGGCAGTAAGACCATCCGGATCATTGACGGTTTTCGGGTCAAGCCAATGAATAGCACCGATCATTGCCGAACTGATGAATGGCACTCTTTCCTGCAATTTTTGCCGGTCGAGAATATCATAGGCAAGATGAAAACGTTGAAGTGTCAGAAGATGTTTTTTCGCTTCGTTGAACGCTTTCTCCGTATGGTAAATTTCCAACCAGCCTTTCGGTTCGATGAAAGACGTTGCTCCTGTTTTTGCGGCAAGAAAGTCATGTTCTTTGACACTATTTTCTATGAGTGGCAACATAGCCTGAGTGGCAATTTCAAGGTTCTTCTGTGACGATTGTTGCCAGAACCTGAAAAGCCAGGGGGCTATTTTTAGTAAATAGGTCCAGTCAAATCTGACATCCGGTTGCCGGTTCAAGGCATAGGCAAGAAGGCGGGAAAATTCTCTTGGGAAATGATAGGGGATGACGCTGGAGCGTTCAATCAGTCCCGCATTGCCGTAACTTGTTCCTTGTCCGGGGTCTTTTTTATCGACGAGACAGACATTATACCCTTTGAATTGAAGATGTAGAGCCGTGCATACGCCGACAATTCCCGCACCAAGTACGATAACATCAAATTTTTCCATTCAAACTACGTCCCGCAAGTCTCTTTTCAAAAAAAACGGAATCTAACGTAAATGCCGTGTCAGTCGACGTTCCGTTATGCCGATTGCGCGTCGAACCACTTCGACAATGAGCAGATAGAGCACCGCTGCCCAGATATAGACCTGAAAATCGAATGTGCGTGAGTATGCGAGTTTGGCTACTCCCATGATGTCGTAAACAGTCACAAGAGATGCGACAGCGCTGGCTTTGACCATAAGGATGAATTCGTTTCCGAGCGGGCGCAATGCCATAATCATGGATTGCGGCAAGATGACACGGATAAATGTGGTTCTTCCGTCAAGCCCCAAAGCTTTTGCCGCTTCATATTGACCGGTTGGTACAGATTGCATACTGCCGCGGAAGATTTCTGCCTGATAGCCAGCCGTGTTGAGTGCAAAAATCAATAAACAACACCACCACGAACTTTGGAAAAACCACCACAACCCGACGCTTTTCCATAGTTCGGTAAAAGACCCGATTCCATAGTAAAACAAAAACAACTGGGCAAGTAACGGCGAACCACGAAAAAACAGAATGTAAATTCGCGCAGGGATACGCAATGCCGAATATTTAGAGCGCACGGCAAGCGTTATGAAAATGCTCAAGAAAAAACCGGCGGTGTAGGAAAGCGCTACAAGCTTGATTGTGACAAAAAAACCGTCGACAAATTTCCAACCATAACGGGTCAATATATCCGGATTAACAAGAAAATGTAAAAAGTCGGGTATCATCATGCCGAAACCTTTTCATAACAGGCATTGGCACGCTTTTCCATAAAACGGATAATGAAAGAAGAGATTGCCGAAAAGATAAGATAAATGACACAGGCGGTCGAATAAAAGAACATCGGCTGTTTTGTTGCGGCCACTGCCAGATTGGTCTGACGCATAATATCGACAAGAGTAATGGTTGAAACCAGCGACGTATCTTTGAGAAGTGTCAGCCAATTGTTGGAAAGACCGGGCAGGGCATTGCGCGCCAACTGCGGTAAAATCACGCGAAAAAATGTTGTCGCGCGTGAAAGGCTCAGCGCTTTTGCCGCTTCATATTGGCCGCTATCCAGTACTTTGAAAGCACCAAGCCAGACTTCACAGGAAAAAGCTGCAAATACTGTTCCGAGTGCCAAAACGCCGGCAAAAAAGGCATTGACTGAAAATTCGGCATTTATATTGAAATGCGCCATGAGGGTTTGCACCAAGGTTTGTAATCCGTAATAGACCAGAAACAATGTGAGCAATTCCGGCAAGCCGCGGAATATTGCCGAAAAAACAGTGGCAACAAGCTGAAAAATCTTCACATCCGACTGAATCATCATGGCACAGACAAGGCCAAGGGGAAGACCAAGCGGCAGGCAGCAAAGCGCGAGCGACAATGTTACCCCCGCACCGGACAACATAACGATTCCCCAACCGCCACTGCCAAAAGAAAGCAATGACAAATATTCGATCATGAAAAAGCTCCGGCTATGTGTGGACAGCAGTCGATTGGATCGTTCACTACACTAAGACAATGCACGATCAATAGACATCGAACTGAAAATATTTTTTGGCTATTTTTTCGTAAGTCCCATCGGCTCTGATTTCGTCAATAGCTTTATTCAAGCGTGCTTTCAATTCATCCGAATTTTTCCGGATAGCGATGGCAACCGGTTCATTCGTTCCATCAAGCTCGCCCAGGACTTTGCAGCAATCTTTCCCTTCGTTTTCCAACCAGCTCATCAACGGGTATTTGTCATGGACAATGCCGTCGAGACGATTATTGAGCAAATCGCTATTCGCATCGTCGGCGGTTGGATAGAGTTTTATTTCAGCACCGGCAGGGCCATAGTTATCTTCTGCGTAATTGGCCTGGGCTGTACCGGCCTGTGCGCCGATGGTTTTACCCTTCATAGACTGGGGATCGACATCCTTGATGTCGGAATCCTTGCGAACCGCGACTGCAAGTTTTGTCGTGTAATACCGGTTTGTAAAATCGACCTTTTGCCTGCGTTCTTCCGTGGGAATCATGGAAGCAATGATGCCGTCATATTTTTTTGCAAGCAGCCCCGGAATGATGCCGTCCCAATCCTGTGCGGTGACAATGCATTCAACTTTCATTTTGTCGCATAGTGCATAAGCAATATCGATGTCAAAGCCATGAAGCTTGTTGTCGGAATCAACATAATTGAATGGCGGATAGGCCCCTTCACTTGCCAATCGCAAACTTTCTGCCTGTGCAGAGAAGCTGATAAAAAGGCTACCCAATATGAGTCCGGCTGCTAGAACTTTCATGTCTCGCTCCTATTTTGTTCTGCTTGAAACGGTTCCACATTCGTTAGTCTTAACGCGATCTTTTTGTGAAGGGCAACGGAAAAACGTTAATCCACTGATATATCAGGTAGAAAAGCGGGTTTTCCCAAGCCCAGTTGCAAAGTTTTGCTAAAAAGAAGAAATTTTGCGAAAAATCTTTATTAAACACAGGAACAATTCATCGCAGCAATCTATGCCCCGCATTGATGACATAGACTGTGGCGATCGATCCGGAACACATAGTATCGGCATTTGAAAACGGCGGGATTGGCGTAGAAAGCGGCAAGAAAGAATGGCTTGAAAAATTGCCGGTAGCCTATGCCAAAGAGAACATGCATTACCTGACCGGATCTGACAAAACATTATATAAAGCCGGTTATAACAGGCAATGCAATGTTGAATAAATAACGCATAAATAAAACGGGTAATGAAACAATGGATAACTCTGAAACCGAACGCTATTGAAAGTCTAGTTTCTCCCCATTAGCATTGTTGTTTATGAATGTTGATAACATTTTGTTATGGTGTCATGCGACGGGAAGGGGATTGCTACTTTGACGTTCTTTAACGAAGTCTATCAATAATTGCAAAGCTTCCTTACGTACGGGTTTTCGGTAAACGAGCTCGAAATCATATTCCCCTGAAAGCAATGGATGTGCGTCAAGCTTGATTCCGGAGGGGCAATTATAACGCGATATACTGGAGATAAATGTGTAGCCAAGGCCGCTTAATACCATTCCGAGACATGAATTGAAATCGGTCGCACAGGTGACAATGTCGGGACTGAAATTGGCTTTCCGGCATTCGACAAACAGGAAATCATAAAATTCGGGCGACATTTCACGCGGGAAAAACAGACATTTTTCATTTTCGAGTGATTTGAGTGCTTTATTGTTTTTGAAAATTCTACTTTCTGAATGACTGGCAATCAGAAGTTTGCAACGGGCAAGCAAAATGCCTGCTTTTGTTGTGTCGGCTTTCAACCGCCATGCCATAAAACCGGCATCAAGCGTTCCTTTGGTGAGCCGCTCCGATTGACCGACGGCGAGCGTCGGTTCGAGTGAAAGGTTTATATCGGGATAGCATTTACAAAAATCTTCGATAATTCCGACAACCAAAGGATTCCACGTATATGTCGGGGCAATGCCGATATGGAGTGTTTCCCTGACACCACTTGCTCTTCTGACGTTTGTAACCGCCAGATTGAGCGCTTGCATGATAGTCGAACTATCCTGCAATAATTGTTCTCCGGCTTTGGTCAGCTCGATACCCTTTTGCCGACGGATAAAGAGTTTTGCGCCAAGGTTTCTTTCCAGTTCCTTGATCTGGCGACTTAATGCCGGTTGCACAATAAAAAGACGCCTAGCAGCTTCGGAAATGCTGCCATATTGCGCAATAGCTTGAAAATAGCGGATCTGCTTTATATCCAATATTGACCAATCCCTTACATGAAACACTTTTACCCAATGACTCTACAAACAGTAGATGTCCATACTTTTTTGTTATGGCTTTTATTATGAAATAACAATCGAGAATTGGTTATGTTTCCGGTATTTTATCGCATGAGCCAGTTTGTAAGGAGAATTTATGCAAGACGCCCAAGCCCGAATGAAAAATCCGAACGAAGTGGAAAACCCGACAGTTTCCAGAAAAGTAATCATTGCTGCGGTGATCGGGGGAATGCTGGAATGGTATGATTTCGGCGCTTATGCACTTTTCGCCTATGTCATTTCCGATCAGTTTTTCCCGACGGGGAATCCGACCGTATCCATGTTATTGACATTTATTACATTTGCTATCGGCTTTTTAACGCGTCCGCTTGGAGCCGTTGTGCTTGGCATTTATTCCGATCGCGTCGGGAGAAAATCCGCACTTTCTCTAACAATGATTCTGATGGCTGTCGGCATGGGTATCATTGCGATATGCCCGACTTATGAACATATCGGCATTCTGGCGCCGATTATTATTGTGATTGCCCGTCTTATACAGGGTATTTCGGCAGGTGGTGAAATCGGTTCGGCTTTGTCAATCTTGGTGGAAACCGCTCCCGCTAATAAGCGCGGTCAATTTGCCGCCTGGCAGCAGGTCAGCCAAACCGGTGCTTTTCTTGTGGCTGGTATCATCGGTTGGGGTATTACCGCATTTCTGCCACGGGAAGACGTTGCTCTTTGGGGATGGCGCGTCGCTTTCGCTTTCGGGATGCTGGTTGCGCCTGTCGGCTTTTACGTTCGCCGCCAGATTGACGAATCTCCGGCATTTCTGGCCGAACGGGAAAAAACTGTTAAAGAGCATGTGCCGTTTACGATTCTGCTCAAGAACAGTTGGAAACCGTTATTGATCGGTATCGGCATTGTTATGATCTGGACAGTGACGAGCAAAACAGCAAGCTCCTTCATGGCAACTTACGCCATTAATAATCTGCATATGGCTTTGACTTCGCCTTATCTCGGCATGATAGTGGTGGGCGTAGTGTTATTATTCTGTCCGATTGTCGGTGCCTGGTCTGATGTTGTCGGCAGGCGGCCGATTATGATCGGCGCAGCAATAGCCATTCTTGTTTTTGCCTATCCGTCATTCTGGATATTATCGGCTTATCCGAATTTATGGGTACTTATCGGCCAGCAATTCTTTTATGCTGTTTTGATGGTGCTTTATACAGCACCCGCTTCCGCAGCTTTATCCGAACTCTTTCCGACAGCCTTTCGCTCGTCCGGTATTGCGCTTTCCTATAATATAGCGGTCACAATTTTCGGTGGCTTTTCTGCGGCAATATCTACCGCTCTTATCGGTATAACCGGAGACAATAGAGCAATCGCCTATTATATCATGTTCGCCGCTTTTGTGAGTATTATTGCGCTTTTCTATGCTGGTAAAATATTGAAAATGAAATAGGAGAAAAATCTGTTACGTTTTTTCATAAGGCGCAACAGATATAATCGAAAATGATAGAAGATAGTCGTGAAGTCGCCCATGCCATCAAGGCGTATTTGCCGGAAATGACCGAGTTGCGACATCAAATCCATTCTAACCCTGAAACAGGTTTTGAGGAAAAGGCTACATCGGCCATTGTCGGTAAATTGCTTCAGGAATGGGGTTATGAATTGTCGCACCTTGCCGGAACCGGCATTGTTGCGACTTTGAAAGCAGGCGAGGGGAAAAAAACGCTCGGTCTTCGTGCCGATATGGATGCTCTACCGGTCAATGAACAGACAGGATTGCCCTATGCCAGCAAAAATGCCGGAAAAATGCATGCATGCGGCCACGACGGGCATACGTCCAGCCTGTTGACGGCAGCGCGCTATCTTGCGCGCACAAAACAGTTTTCCGGAACGCTTCATCTTATTTTTCAACCGGCAGAAGAAGGCCTTGGCGGCGCGCGGCGCATGGTTGATGAAGGAATTTTCGACAAATTCCCGTGTGATGCCATATTCGGCTATCATAATGTGCCCGGTATTCCGGCCGGTAATTTCTGTTTTATACCGGGGGCTGCAACCGCCGCTTCCGACCGTGCAAGAATTATCATCAAAGGAAAAAGCGGACACGGAGCCCAACCCGAAACGGCGATTGATCCTATTGTTGTCGGTGCGGCTATTGTCAGTTCGTTGCAAACCATTGTTTCGCGCAACGTCTCGCCGTTGCAATCTGCCGTTGTGACAGTTGCAAGTTTTCATGCCGGTGAAGCCTATAACATTATTCCGGCAACGGCCGAATTGAAACTTACAATCCGCAGCTATGATGAAAAAATACGCAATCTTTTAGAAAAACGCATTAGGGAAATTGTCGAATTTCAGGCCAATGTGTTCGGTGCAAAATGCGAAATTGATTATTTTCGTCTCAATCCGGCATGCGAGAATGATAAAGCTTTAACAGAATTTGCACGCCGCGTTGCTGAAGAAGCATTCGGTAAGGAGGCTATAGAAGAACGTTCACAACCCTTTACGTTTAGCGAAGATTTTTCCTACATGCTTCAGAAAAAACAGGGCTGCTATCTCTTTATCGGCAACGGGAACACAGCAAATCTGCATAGCGACCATTATAATTTCAACGATGAATTGTTATTGCGGGCAAGCACTTACTGGGTTCGACTTGTGGAAAGTTATCTCTGTTGAGAAATTTCATTATCCATTAGCGTTCTATCGCCGATTTCAGAAATAGAATTCCAATCTCATTCAATGACAGAACGGCAGAAGGGTGTTCATTCGGTTATTCCGGTATTTTTAATCTCGAATGCCGGAATAATCGATTTTCTGTCGATCGAATAGATGCAACAACATACAGTGTTTTTTCAGCCGACTTATAGCGCTTTATTCCTGTCAGCATCGAAAGACTTCCCAACAATGAATATCCGGTCTTGATTTTTTGAAGCGTATTTTCTTGACGATAAACGATTGCGTTTCTGCTTCAATAAATTGAAAAATCAAAGAAATAGGCACGCAAAGCCCGTGAAAAATCGTGAACCGGCAAAATTTCCTTCCGGAGTTTTCGATTAGGAATAATAGCTTTTAAAGCGTTATTTATTGTTGAAACCGTGTTTCAAAGGCGCGGGATGTCTATTCCCTTGAGCGACAAGAATCTGTTATCAAAGCTTTATGAAAAACTATCTCGACCTTCTGTCTTATGTTCTCGTCAACGGTATTGACCGTTCCGATCGGACCGGAACCGGTACGCGTTCTGTATTTGGTTACCAGATGCGATTTAATCTTGCCGACGGCTTTCCGCTGCTGACAACCAAAAAGCTTCATGTCCGCTCGATTATCTATGAGTTGTTGTGGTTTTTGCGGGGTGATACCAATATCAAATGGCTGAACGAACACGGCGTATCCATCTGGAATGAATGGGCGGATGAAAACGGTGATCTTGGGCCGGTTTACGGTTATCAATGGCGGTCATGGCCATGCCCTGATGGTCGTCATATTGACCAGATAGCCAAGCTTGTCGATATGATTATCAAGACACCTTATTCGCGCCGTTTGATTGTTTCAGCCTGGAATCCTGCGCTGGTCGACGAGATGGCTTTGCCTCCTTGCCATTGTATGTTCCAGTTTTATGTTGCGGACGGAAAATTGTCTTGCCAACTCTATCAACGTTCGGCCGATATATTTCTCGGAGTACCTTTCAATATTGCTTCATACGCCTTGCTAACAATGATGATTGCCCAAGTCACCGGTCTGAAAGCGGGAGATTTCGTCCACACATTCGGCGACGCCCATCTTTATTCCAACCATTTCGAGCAAGCAAAGCTGCAACTCACGCGAAAACCCTTGCCATTGCCAACCATGAAACTCAATCCCGATGTCAAAGATCTCTTCAAATTTCAATATGAGGATTTTTCACTCGAAAACTATGTAGCCGCGCCACATATCAAAGCACCGGTGGCCGTGTAATGGCGAAGATCAGTCTTATTGTTGCTGTTGCGGAAAATGGCGTGATTGGTCGTGATGGAACAATGCCATGGCGCTTGTCGACGGATTTGAAGAGATTTAAAGCGCTCACCATCGGTCATCCGGTGGTTATGGGGCGTAAAACATGGGATTCTCTAAAAAAGCCACTGCCGGAGCGCGCCAATATTGTTATCACCCGCGATAAATCTTTTGCCGGAAATGGTGCAATTGTGACGCATTCTTTTTCCGAAGCCCGCCAAATAGCCGAGGCGGAAGCGGATAAAACAAAGACGGACGAAATTTTTATCATCGGAGGAGGGGCAATCTTCAAGGAATTTTTGCCCTTTGCCGATCGCATGTATATCACGGAAATACTTGCGGCTGTCGAGGGAGATACATTTTTTCCGACTTTTGATCCGCAAAATTGGCGCGCTTTGTCGAGTGAAATGGTACCGGAAGGGTCGAAAGACACATTTCCTACCAGATTTGTTGTCTATGAACGCCAATAAGTTTTAAAAAAAGGACAATTGGTCGATCATTGCGTTGAAACGTGATGTCGACATCCCTATAACAGTGGAACGATAAATATTGCGCAAATGTTGCGCTGAGCAAGAGGTGATTATGCCCTGGAGCAATCAGAATGGCGGCGGCCCCTGGGGAGGCGGCGGAAATAATGGTGGAAGCCCGTGGAGTGGTGGCGGAAACGACAATGGCAGCAATAAAAACCCGTGGGGGAAAAAGCCGCTCGGTTCGGGTGGCAATGGCGGCGGAAATAATGGCGGCAACGGTCCCGATATTGACGATATTTTACGCAAAGGTCAGGATACGCTCAAGCAATTCGGCGGTGGTGCCATTGTCCTTGTCATAATCATCGTTGCAATCATATTCTGGCTTTTTCAATGTTTCTATATTGTCCAGCAGAATGAGCAAGCTGTCGAATTGCGGTTCGGTGTGCCGAAACCCGGCATTATCAATGACGGCCTTCACTTCCATTTCTGGCCAATCGAAAATTATTTGAAGGTACCGCTCACTGAAAAGTCGATCGCAATAGGTGGCAAACCCGGCCAACCCCAGCAGAGCGACGGGTTGATGCTATCAAGCGACCAGAATATCGTTTATGTAAATTTTTCAGTATATTATCGCATTTCGGAACCTGATAGATACCTCTTCAATGTCAACGAGCAGGAAGGAACCGTTCGTCAGGTTGCCGAAAGCGCCATGCGCGAAGTTATCGGTCGGCGTCCTGTTGATGATGTTTTGCGCGATAAGAAGGAAGAGGTCGCGGATAATGTGAAAAAAATTATCCAGTCGACTGTTGATAAGTATCAGCTGGGTGTTCAAATCAATCGTGTTTCGATCAGTGAGGCAGCTCCGCCTACGAAAGTTGCTGCTGCGTTCAATTCTGTTCAGCAAGCCGAACAGGAACGGGGGCGCATGATTGAAGAAGGTAATCGGGTGCGTTTCCAGAAATTGGGACAAGCCAATGGTGAGGCCTCAAAAGCGCGCGAGGTTGCGAAAGGTGAAAAGGCGCAGACTGTGGAAGAGGCCAAAGGTCGTGCAGAACGATTTGAAGCGATTTCCCATGAAGCCGCGGTTTCACCGGAAGCAAGCCGTTATCGCCTCTATATGGAAACAATCGGAAATATTCTGAATGCGCCGAATAAACTTGTAATCGATCAAAAAAATGGTGGTCCTGTGTCTTATCTGCCTTTGAATGAATTGATGTCGGGGCAAAACAAATCGCCGGCAACTTCTAGCGCAACAAAGTCTTCCCCTTCCGACTCTGATAAGACAGGAGGTCAGCAATAATGCAACAAAACCGTTTGTTCATTGGCCTTGGTGTCATTATCGTCGTATTGTTGGCAATCTGGATGTCGGTGTTTATCGTCTATCCACGTCAACAGATTGCCGTCAAACGTTTCGGACAGATCGTAAGAGTTGAACAGGAACCGGGGCTATATTTCAAAACGCCCTTTATCGACCAGACAGTGATTATCGATAATCGTCTGTTGCGGTATGATGTCCCGACACAGTCTGTTCAGGTTCGTGGCGGTGCTTATTATGAAGTCGATGCCTTCTTCATCTATCGTATCACCGATCCCAAACTGTTCTTGCAACGCATCAGCTCCGGCCGTCCGCAAGTCGCAGCCGAAGAAAACCTTGCCCCGCGTTTTATAGATGCACTACGTGCAGTTTACGGAAAACGTGAGTTCAAAGCGGCTCTTTCTGATGAACGCGGAGCCATGATGGAAGAAGTCCAACAACAATTTTCTGCTGATGCCGGTTCACTCGGTATTACAATTGTTGATGTGAGAATTCGCAAGACCGATTTGACAGATGCCGTATCGGAAGATGTCTATCGCCAAATGGCGGCTGAACGCGAGGCTGCAGCTGAAAATATTCGCGCACGTGGCCAGCAGGAACGCGATCGCATTGTCGCGGAAGCCAATCGTGAATATGAAGAAATCGTTGCTGCTGCCAAGCGTGATGCCGAAATCACCCGCGGTGAAGGGCAGGCAGAAAGTATCCGTTTGTTACTGGAAGCAAGGAAAACCAATCCGTCATTTTATGATTTCTGGTTGGCAATGGAAAATTATAAGAAGTTGAAAACCACTCCGATGGTGATTTCGCCTAACGAGGATTTCTTCTATTATTTCCACAATCCGCTGGCTACCGGTAAAATTAATTCACCGGCAAACAACTAATGAGCTTGTTGGTTACGGCTTTCGGGCTTGTTCTGTTTATCGAGGGGCTTGTTTATGCAGGCTTTCCGGGACTTGTAAAAAAGATGGCGTCACAAATACATGTGACGCCTGAACATATTTTACGGATAAGCGGTTTTTGCGCGATGCTTATCGGTTTAATTATTGTATGGCTTTCGCGATCGTAAATGATAGGATAAAAGCCAAACATTATTAAAAGGGATAAAGGTTGTTTTAGGTAAAATTCGGTCTTTCCCCTTAGCTTGAAAATGTTTTAAACGGTTTGAGCCTCGTTGTTTTGGTCGCTCTCGGATGGGATGCTAATATGTTGTTAAAGCGCTTTATGCTAGCTGTCGTTCTTTGTTCGGCATTCGGGTTTTCTCATTCCGAAAGTTTTGCAGAAGTCGCGCTTGAACATAAAGCACCGGAATCGGTAGCAAATCTTGCTTCCGGATTACTTGATGCAGTTGTCAATATTTCTACGTCGCAGACGGTGAAAGGCACCGAGCAGGGTGACAAGACGGCTTTGCCCAAAGTGGAAGAGGGTGCACCGTTTCAGGAGTATTTCAACGACTTTTTTTCACCCAAAAATGACAAGAGCGAGTTGAATCAATCAAGGAAAGTTCAATCGCTCGGCTCGGGTTTTGTTATTGATGCCGAAAAAGGACTCATCGTTACCAATAATCACGTTATCGCCGATGCCGATGAAATCGAGGTCAATTTCACTGACGGCTCCAAGCTCAAAGCCAAACTCTTAGGCAAGGATGCCAAGACCGATCTTGCTCTCTTGCAAGTCGATCCAAAGGCAAAAAAGCTTACTGCGGTTTCGTTCGGTGACTCGGATAATGCGCGTATTGGCGATTGGGTGATGGCCATAGGTAACCCGTTCGGTCTTGGTGGAACAGTCACCGTGGGTATTATTTCCGCACGAAATCGCGATATTAGCGCTGGCCCCTATGATGATTTTATCCAGACGGATGCGGCCATAAATCGCGGCAATTCCGGCGGGCCACTATTTGATATGAATGGCAAGGTTATCGGCATCAATACCGCGATCATATCACCATCCGGCGGTTCGATCGGTATCGGTTTTGCTATTCCCTCCGATATGGCAACCAGTGTCCTTGACCAATTGAAAGAGTTTGGCGAAACAAGGCGCGGTTCGCTTGCGATAAGAATACAACCGGTAACACAGGAAATTGCTGATAGTCTTAAATTGCCGAAAGCCCAGGGCGCGCTGGTTGCCGGAAAAATCGACGACAAAACAGTCGATAACTCCCAGTTAAAAGATGGCGATGTTATTATCCGCTTTGGTAACCACGCTATCAAAGACGCCCGTGAACTGCCACGGATTGTTGCAGAAAGCCCTGTGGGCAAGATTGTTGATGTAACAATTCTTCGTAATGGTCAGGAAAAAAGTGTGAAAGTCAAGCTTGGTCGTTTGAAGGAAAAAGAAGTAGAAAGCGACTCGTCCGCAGACAATGACCATGAAGGCGGCAATAAGAAGGCCGATGAGGCGGATACCATCCATGCAATGGGCATGACGTTGTCGGAAATAACGGACGAATTGCGTAAACGCTACCATATCAAGGATGGTGTTAACGGCGTACTTGTCACAGCGGTTTCGCCGAATAGTGCCGCCGATGAAAAGCGTATCCGTGCAGGTGAGGTTATTGTAGACATTAACCAGCAGCTTGTTAAAACGCCAGAAGATGTTTCCAAGCAATTGGAGCAATTGCGCGCCAACGGTCGTAAAAACGCCTTGTTAATGGTTGCGGGTGAAGATGGTGAATTGCGTTTTGTGACCTTGCGGCTTGATTGAAAATCCGCTCTTGAGCAGAAATATCGGCAATTTGCATCACAATCGGTAAGCAACTGACCGCGACTTGGCCATCTCATTGACCGCTAGAATGATTGACAACAACCGGATTATAAAAATGGCTATACGGAGTTTCTTTTTCGGAAACTTCTAAGCATAAAACCCTGTTCGTATAGGGGTTAGATCAATATTTTTGAATTCAACAACACAAGTTCCGATAGGGTATATTTTGATTTATCGACAAAAAAGATGTTTTTGTCCCGCGTGCCTTACAAAATTCTGTCCGGTTTTGTTGAGTAAATTCAACGTGTTTTGGAAATATTTTACCAGATTGGATGAGGGGCGAGTTCAGTAATATACCCTAGCTGTTTTTAGTTGCCCGTTTTATCGAATAATGTCCAAAACATCGGATATGCGATAATTCAGCTTGCTTTCATTCGACAAAGTCCGATTTACGATAGCCTTGCAAATAAAGAAGGGCCGTCAGATCACCGTAATCAATGCGAATGGAAGCGGCTTCTGCAACAATCGGTTTCGCATGAAGAGCAACGCCGGAGCCTGCGCGTTGAAGCATTGCAAGGTCATTGGCACCATCTCCGACCGCCATCGCATCATCGGGCGAGATGTGTAACCGTTCACAGAGTTCTTCCAATTTTTCAAGTTTTGCTTGTTTGCCTAAAATAGGTTCGTTCACCCGTCCTGCGAGATGATCTCCTTCGACGACGAGTTCATTGGCATTATGTTCGTCAAAACCGATGGCACTTGCAATTTTCGAGGTAAAAAGTGTAAAGCCACCGGAAACAAGTGCTGTATAGGCGCCATTTTTACGCATGGTGGCAATCAGTGCTTTGCCGCCATTTGCCAGTGTGATGCGCTTTTCAATCACATCGTCTATGATCGACAATGGCAGCCCTTTTAATAAAGCGACACGTTCACGAAGCGCCGGTTCAAACGCAATTTCACCATTCATTGCACGTTTCGTTATGTCGGAAATATAGTCGCGCAAGCCCGCAACATCGGCTAGCTCGTCGATGCATTCCTGACCGATCATGGTTGAGTCCATATCGGCGATCAGAAGTTTCTTTCGCCTGTTGTCTTGTCGTTGAACAGCAACATCCACAGCTTCGCCGTGAAGGGTGTTTCGTAAAGTGGCTTGTGCTTCATCCGGCGCGATATTGTTATTCAACGGGATGTCGCAGGCTATTCCATCACAAAGCCAATAGACATTGCTTGCATTAATGCTATCAGTGGCTTTATCAACGAGCTGTGGTGTCAATACCGGTTTTTCGGGATTGGCGATCAACGTGGCTACAAGTAACTCGCTATGGGACATGGAAAACTCCGTTCATGAAGAAAAGAACAATTACTTTGATAGCGGGGCCTACGGCAAGCGGCAAGTCGGATTTTGCGCTGAAATTGGCACAAGAAAATGAAGCGGTGATTGTGAATGCCGATTCGATGCAGGTCTATAGCGTTCTGGACATTATTACAGCACGGCCAAGCCGTGAAGATATGGCACTTATACCACATTATCTCTATGGTTATATCGCACCCGACGAACACTATTCGACCGGCAAATGGTTGAAGGATGCTATTGCGATTCTTGAAAATATCGAGCTTCCGCTCATTTTTGTAGGGGGTACAGGGCTTTACTTTAAAGCTTTGACAGAAGGTTTGGCAGAAATTCCCGATATTCCTGATTGTATACGCGAAAAATGGCGTGACAAATTGAAAAATGAAGGCTCGCTAACCCTCTATAAGATGCTTGAGACGATTGACGAGCCGGTAGCTCGCAGGTTGAGCGATCGTGATGGGCAAAGAATTATTCGTGCCTTGGAAGTTTATGAAGCAACGGGAAAAACCTTGAGTTACTGGCAAAGTCGGAAGACCAGACCCGCATTCGAAAATGAAAATGTTGAAAAGTTGCTGTTACTCCCCGATCGCAACGTGGTTTATGAGCGTATCGAAAAACGTTTCGATAAAATGGTTGAAAATGGTGCTTTGAACGAAGCGCGGGCGTTGGATAAATTGGGGTTAGCCCCGTCAATGCCTGCAATGAAAGCGATCGGTATTCCGGAATTTATTGATGTTCTGAAAGGCCGAAAGACAATTCAGGCTGCAATCGAAGAAGCGAAAACCAATACACGCCGTTACGCAAAACGCCAAATGACATGGTTTAGACACCAATTAGGGGATGACTGGAAAAAAGTCCCGTAACTTTATAGAGAAAAAGTCCGGTAACTTTATGGAAATGACTGGCACATCTTTCTTAAAAGGGATTGGCAACTCTTTCTTGCCAGAGAAATGATATTCATTTTCGGGACATGATAGAACAGTCAAAACTCCAGAGTTTTATTGGTAAGCGGCAAAGAACAATTAGTCGGATTTGCTATTTTACCTCAGTGAGGAGAGGCATTTATATAGAATTTGGCGGGTTCAGGCTTTGTTTTTGTCCTAATTTTTATTCCGTATTTTGAATTTACCGCTTGATGAAACGGTTTTATTTATCAATGCTTCACGGCATTTAAAAAAAAACGGCTCCTGAAGAGGAGCCGCTTAAAAGATCAAATGACGTATAAAACGGTCAACTACATCCGCTTGTTGCACCACATGTGTCGCATTTCAGGCAAGTGCCGTTACGCACCATTGTAAAATTCTGACATTCCGAACACATGTCTCCGGTATAGCCTTGCATCATCGCTTGTTTTCTACGGTCGGAGGCAAGCTTTTTTGCTTCAGCCACTTCATTGGCCATTTCTTCGGCCTTGGCTTCATCCGAAGTGTCGGCATCGAACAAATTATTTATCTTGTTCTCTTCCTCGGACAAGTCGGGTTTCAAAGCCGTAGCACCATGTGTTTCCAGCGAGGGTGAGGCCTTTGCCTGAACTGACGCTGCTGTCTTCAATGTCGTAACATTCGACTTTGCAGAAGGTGTCGCAGAAGGCGTTGCAATTTTGGCAACCGGCCCTTTGGTTTCGGTAAGCTTCAACTTGTACCCGCGTGTCCAACCTGTTGAAATAAGATTGGTTTTTCCTTCCTTTACACCTTTGCCCAAGGCCGTATTTGAAAAATCCGACATATCGACATGGGCAAGATCATAACGTCCAAGATAAGAAACCGCGAGTTCACGGAATACATAGTCAAGAATTGATGTCGCGTTTTTGATTGCATCATTTCCTTGAACCATTCCTGCCGGTTCAAATTTGGTGAATGTAAATGCATCGACATATTCTTCCAACGGTACGCCATATTGCAGCCCCAGCGAAATAGCGATGGCAAAATTGTTCATCATAGCGCGGAAAGCAGCGCCTTCTTTATGCATATCAATGAAGATTTCGCCCAAACGGCCGTCGCCGAATTCACCCGTTCTAAGATAAACTTTATGCCCGCCAACAATGGCTTTTTGCGTGTAACCTTGCCGACGGTTGGGGAGTTTTTCACGTTCATGAATATATTTCTCGACAACCTTTTCGACGATCTTTTCGGTAACCTTCGCAGTACGGGCAGCAGCCGGTTGTTCAATCAGATTATCGACAGCATCGTCATCATCGTCATCGGCAATCAGGGATGCATTCAAGGGTTGCGATAATTTCGAGCCATCACGATAAAGCGCATTGGCTTTCAATGCGAGTTTCCATGACAACATGTAAGCATTGGCGCAATCTTCGACAGTTGCATCATTCGGCATATTGATCGTTTTGGAAATAGCCCCTGAAATGAAAGGCTGAGCTGCCGCCATCATGCGGATATGACTTTCAACCGAAAGATAGCGTTTGCCAATCTTTCCGCAAGCATTGGCGCAATCAAATACCGGATAATGCTCTTGTTTGAGATGGGGAGCACCTTCCAGTGTCATCGCACCGCAAACATGGAGATTGGCTGCCTCGATATCTTTTTTCGAGAAACCGAGAGCCGGTAACATCTCAAAAGAAACATCATCAAGCTGCTCTTCGGTAAAGTTCAAGACATTTTTGCAGAAATCTTCACCAAGCGTCCATTTGTTGAAGACAAACTTGATGTCGAAGGCACTTTTCATTGCCTCGTTCAAAACTTCTATCTTTTCGTCGGAAAAGCCTTTTGCTTTTAATGTCGTAGGATTGATAGCAGGAGCCTGATTGATATTTCCGTGGCCCACCGCATAAGCTTCGATTTCGGCGATCTGGCTTTCCGAATAGCCTAAAGTGCGCAAAGCTTCGGGAACTGCACGGTTGATAATCTTGAAATATCCGCCGCCAGCAAGCTTTTTGAACTTGACCAAAGCAAAATCAGGCTCGATTCCTGTCGTATCGCAATCCATAACCAGACCGATTGTTCCGGTCGGAGCGACAACTGTGGCCTGCGCATTGCGATAGCCATAGAGCTTGCCGAGTTCCAACGCTTTGTCCCAAGCCTTACGGGCGCGTTCAATCATCTTATGATCTGGACAATCTTTCTCGATTAAGGCGACCGGATTGACCGACAATCCTTCATAGCCGGTCGTTTCACCATAGGCAGCACGGCGATGGTTGCGAATAACCCGCAACATATTTTCCTTATTCGGCTTATATCCTTTGAATGCACCAAGTTCCTTGGCCATTTCGGCAGATGTCGCATAGGCAACGCCGGTCATGATCGCTGTAAGCGCTCCACAAATTGCGCGCCCTTTGTTGGAATCATAAGGAATACCGGATGTCATCAACAGGCCGCCAATATTTGCATAGCCCAGACCGAGTGTGCGATATTCATAGGAACGTTTGGCAATTTCTTTTGACGGGAATTGCGCCATCATGACCGATATTTCAAGAACAATCGTCCATAGGCGAACGCTATGTTCATAAGCATCAAGATCATAGGAGCCATCATGATTCCGATAGGTCAACAGATTGATAGATGCAAGATTACAGGCTGTATCGTCGAGGAACATATATTCGGAACACGGGTTCGACGCGCGAATCGGCCCCTCAGCCGGCGACGTATGCCAATCATTCATTGTTGTGTTGAAGTGAACTCCGGGATCAGCCGAAGCCCATGCTGCGTAGGAAATACGATCCCACAAATCACGGGCGCGCACTGTTTTGTGCACTTTTCCGTCTGTGCGGCGAATAAGGTTCCAATCGCTATCATTTTCGACAGCACGCAAGAACTCGTCCTTCAAGGAAACCGAATTATTGGAGTTCTGGCCTGATACTGTGAGATAGGCTTCTGAATCCCAGTCTGTATCATATGTGTCAAATTCCATATCCCGAAAGCCTTGGCGGGCAAACTGGATCACGCGCTGGATGTAGTTTTCGGAAACCTGATCTTTTTTGGCTGCACGGATTTCACGCTTCAAAGCCGGATTTTTATTAGGATCAAAACAATCTCCATTATCTGCCTCGCAATTGATGCAAGCTTTCATAATGGCCGTAAGATGTTTTTTGACAATCTTGGAACCGGTAACCAGAGCAGCAACTTTTTGCTCTTCATGCACCTTCCAGTCGATATAGGCTTCAATATCGGGATGGTCGATATCGACAACAACCATCTTGGCGGCGCGCCGTGTCGTACCTCCGGATTTGATTGCACCGGCTGCCCGATCTCCGATTTTCAGAAAGCTCATCAAGCCGGAAGATTTACCACCGCCGGAAAGCTTTTCTCCCTGACCGCGTAATTGCGAAAAATTGGAACCGGTTCCTGAGCCATATTTGAATAGACGGGCTTCACGCACCCACAAATCCATAATGCCACCTTCATTGACAAGGTCGTCGGCAACCGACTGGATGAAGCAAGCGTGAGGTTGCGGATGTTCATAGGACGATTTGGACCGTGTCAGCTCGCCGGTTTTCCAATCGACGTAAAAATGCCCCTGGCTTGGGCCATCAATACCATAAGCCCAGAACAGTCCGGTATTGAACCATTGCGGACTATTAGGTGCTACACGCTGGGTCGCCAGCATATAAGCGAGTTCATCGTGAAAAGCGAGAGCATCACTTTCAGTATCGAAATATTTGCCTTTCCACCCCCAATATGTCCATGTTCCTGCCAGACGATCGAAAACCTGACGCGCATCCATTTCCGAACCATAGCGACGGTCTTCTGCCAGCTTTGCAAGTTCTTTTTCATCGGCAACCGAACGCCAAAGCCACGAAGGAACACCGTTTTCCTCGACTTTTTTCAGAACCGCCGGAACACCCGCTTTGCGGAAATATTTTTGTGCCAGAATATCGGCCGCTACCTGACTGAACTGGCTTGGAACATCAATATTTTCGAGCCGGAAAACAATCGAACCATTCGGATTTTTTATTTCACTTGTCGCTTTATGGAATTCAATTCCTGAATAGGGAGATTGTCCCTCCTTGGTGAAATGGCGCGCGATTTTCATAGCCTGTCCTTATTCAATATGTTGTGTTTGTAACTGGTCGGCAAAATCCGCCCGATACAAATCTCTCCAAAACCTCTTCCATCACAAAACCGGATGGCAGAGACTAACCCCCAATTTCAACAACCGGCATGAGATAATGGCAAACAGAAACACTGTTCTGCCCCTATCCGATACCTGTCAAACATCTCGTATAAAAAAGATGCATGCACTACATTCTGTGGTGCTAACGGATAACTAACACAAAATATAGTAAATTTTTCATAAATTTTTAAGTTTTACACAACGCTTAGTGAACCTTTTTATGTGCACACAACAACAAAAATGCGAGCTATTCCTGCTCGCAATTACAACCTTTTGACTGCACACAAAACTACGCATGATTACAGATTTGAAACGTCCTCCATTTTTCAATGCAGGAGCAATTATGCATAAAAGAGCAAAACGCCATTGCCGTCAAGGAGTCGTTTGTTCAAATCACCAAACAACTAGATATGGTATGTTTCACAGTGGAAAAATGATGTGAATAACGGGGACGATATAATTCAACGCTTTATTTTTTTTCAAACAGCGTGACTCTATTCCGTATTAAAAATATGAACGCGATAGGAACATAATTTTAAAAAAATGCTGATAAAATGGTGACATAGGGAAACTCCCGAAACCGAATCAGCATGATTGACCGAATCACCGTGATTGGCCGGATGAATTTGCCGGATTGATTGCTTGACAGCTTCACCGATGAGTCCCGAGAAATTGGGGTGGGGCAGGGCATTTCAAATTTATCTTCACCAGCGCAGACAATAGTGGGATAACAACATTTATTAACGGGACCGGTATTATCTACGCGGACCGTGTTATCAACGCGAGCGGTAATCCAATAACAGTTTTTGAGTTGTGGTTCTCCGACTCGGGTTGCAGTTTCTTCGGGAGTAACCCGTTCAAGAATAGGCGGACGGTGTTATCAACGCGGGCGGTAATCGAATAACAGTTTTTTTGAGTTGTTTTTCCACGACCCGCTTTGCAGTTTCTTCGGGAGTAACCCGTTCAAGAATAGGCGGACGGTGTTATCAACGCGGGCGGTAATCGAATAACAGTTTTTTTGAGTTGTTTTTCCACGACCCGCTTTGCTGCTTCTTCGGGAGTAACCCGTTCAAGAATACGCAGACGGTGTTATCAACGGGGGCGGTAATCCAATAACAGTTTTTTTGAGTTGTTTTTCCACAACCCGCTTTGCTGCTTCTTCGGGCGTAACCCGTTCAAGAATAGGCGGACGGTGTTATCAACGAGGCCGGTAATCCAATAACAGTTTTTTCAGTTGTGGTTCCACAACCCGCTTTGCTGCTTCTTCGGGAGTAACCCATTCAAAAATACGCTGCCCCCGTTCCGGCCATTTTTTTTCTTGATGGGAATAAAGAACGGCAAATACGTCGACACTAAAATTCCCGTTTTCGCCTCCCGGCATGTCATTCTTGGTGTATTGATAGGATCCTATTGATGCGATTTCCACAATGCCGCGCACGCCCGCTTCTTCATATGCTTCCTGAAGGGCTGCCTGAGACAAAGTGCGACCCGGCATGGGCCAGCCCTTCGGTATAATCCAGCGGCCGGTACCTCTACTAGTAATGAGCAGAAATTCGACAGCCCCTTTTTGCAGGCGATAAACCAGTGCACCAACTTGCAAAAAATTGTTGCCGTCGACCACTATCTTCTTATCGGCAGCAACCAGATCACCATTGATACCGGCAGATTGAACCATGTGAAACCTTTTTCGCAATGAGCATTTTGAAAGTAATCAAAATAATTTTCGTATTGTGACAGAGAAAGTTCTTTATTTTCTGTCACTCATAGTACCTCGTTAAGTTTAACACAAAAACTTTTGATATTTTATTACAAAATCTATTTGGGAGACGGGCAAAAAGTCTTGACGATCGCGCGAATACCATTTCCCGGATACATTCCCTCACGCATAAAAATATTTCTGAGCGGCGCAAAATTTCTCAACAATTCGAGGCCGAGACTTCTGACCAGTTGTGCAGGCAACATATCGGAAAGAAGTGCTTTATTGAGAGCGTGGACAGAACCGGTACGAACCCAAATATCGGTTTTTCGATATTTATTGTAGTTTTCCATAACCCGATCACTCCCCGGATCGCTCACGTCGCTCTCTATGGCTTTGACCATATTGATGGCATCGCGAACGCCGAGATTGAGCCCTTGCGCACCGATTGGCGGAAATACATGGGCTGCCTCGCCAACAAGAATTGTTCGTTTTGTCGCAAAGGATTTCGGCACAATACCGGATAATGGCCACGCTTGAGCCGGCGTTATCACGGTCACTTTTCCAAGCATTGCCTGCATACGCTCTTCGATTGCACGGGCAAGTCCTTCCGGCCCAAGACCAAGAATTTTATTGGCGCGTTCGGGATTGAGAACCCAAACCAGACTCGATTTGTTGCCTGGCAACGGAACTTGTGTAAACGGCCCATCTTCCGTATGAAATTCGGTCGATATATTATTGTGTGGAAATTCATGCGAAAAGCTCAGAATAACCGCAGTTTGAGGATAGTTCCACTGGCGACAATCAATTCCGGCAGCAATACGTGCTTTTGAATTTCTTCCGTCGGCCGCAACGACAAGACCAACGTCCAATGTGGTATCGTCGTCAAGAGTGATCGTTATGTGGTCGTTAGAATGCACAACCGATTTTGCGGAAAGTTCCAATCTTTCGACGAGTTCACAGTCAAGAACGGCCTTATTGATTGCGCTATTCAAGGCCACATTCGGCATGTTGTAACCGAATGCGATTTCGCCGATTTCCGATGAACGGAAGCTCACGACCGGACTGCGGATGAGCCTTTTTGTCCCGTCAACGATTCGCATGGTTGAAAGTGCTGCCGCTTCATCTTGCAAATTTTTCCAGATATTAAGAGAATCGAGAATTTTGATAGCCGGCATCATCAAGGCAGTGGTACGTAAATCATTGGCATTTGTATCAGGGCCGATCAAAAACGATCGAAAACCTTTTTGCGCTGCTGCAAGCGCAGAAATCATGCCCGCCGGCCCCGCGCCGATGATTGCTATTGCCTTCTTGTTTTTATCTGCCGGAGCTGCCATTGCCAAGCCTTTCTGCTGGATTATGTTCGGGAACAATCACTTATCAGTGTTAACACAATATGTGGATCAATCCAGTAATTACAATCAATTGTTTCAATTTTTGTGATCGGTGATACAAAGAGCATAAAAATTCATGCAGGAATGTGATAATCACATTTGACAAGAGGGACTATACTGCTTTGAAAAACAAACTTGCCGGCAAAATAAAGAGTGGTGCTGAGAAGTTACGTCATAAAAAAGTAACAATGCCACAAGCACGGGCATTTTCTGTTCATCTTCTTACTGCATCGGGATCGTTTCTGGCTTTCCTGTCATTGGTTGCCGCTTCCGAGAAAGAATGGACAGCGATGTTCGGTTGGCTAGGCCTTGCGCTGTTGGTAGACGGCATTGACGGACCCATCGCCAGAAAACTGCAAGTCAAATATGTTCTTCCGACATGGTCGGGCGAGCTGCTCGACAATATTATCGACTATGTTACTTACGTCCTCATTCCTGCATTTGCACTTTATCAAAGCGGTTTTATGGGCGAAGGATTGTCGTTTCTTTCAGGCGCAATCATAGTCGTCTCTTCCGCGATTTATTACGCCGACACGGGCATGAAAACCAAGGAGAACTTTTTTAAAGGTTTTCCGGTTGTCTGGAACATGTTGATTTTCACCTTGTTTATTGTCAAACCCGGCGAATGGGCAGCGTTCAGTATCGTGGTCATATCGGCGATTATTTCATTTCTCCCGATCTATTTTCTGCATCCCGTCAGAGTGGTTCGTCTGCGCCCGCTTAACCTTACTATTTTTCTAATCTGGTGTGCGCTTGGTATTATCGGCATTTGTTATCGGCTTGATGCTCCCGAATGGGTGAAAATCGGCATGACAATTTCCGGTTTGTATATTTATCTTATCGGTGCGGTCATGCAATTGTTTCCAGGCTTGGGGGCGCGTAGAGCTTAAGCGCCAAAATTTACCAAAAATTAATTTTTGTCGTTTGCGTGCGTTCGGAACTGCCAAGGTCGATTGATTTTGATGTGCATAATGATTTAAATAGCGAAAGCCTTTCAGTTTTCCTAAGGAGTTTTGGGCGATGCAACTTGATTTTGGTGGCGGGAACGAGGTCACGTTTTTGAAAGAAGGTCGCGCCGGAATCATTCGGCTCACACGCCCCGAATCGTTGAATGCATTAAGTTTAAACATGGTGCTTGCCCTTGAAAAAGCGTTGCGCAGTTGGGAAACCGATGATGACGTATTGTGCGTGATGGTCGAGGGAGAGGGGCGAGCATTCTGTTCCGGTGGCGATGTTGTCTCGGCCTATAAAGAAGGCAAGGCAGGGCGTCCGGCATACAATTATTTTTCTTCCGAATATAAGCTTGACGGTTATATCGGACGTTTTCCGAAGCCGTATATTGCGATACTTGACGGGATTTGTATGGGGGGTGGCGCAGGTATTTCGGTTCACGGTTCTCATCGCATTGTTACCGAAAACACACTTTTCGCTATGCCGGAAAGTGCTATCGGTTTTTTCCCGGATGTCGGCGCCGGTGATTTTCTTTCACGCTTGGGAGGAAATTTCGGTATGTATTTGGCGCTGACAGGTGCCAGATGCAAATGGGGCGACTGTTTGCAAACAGGGTTGGCTACCCATGCTGTATCGCAAGAAAATCTGGAAGATTTGCGAGCCAGTATTATCGAACAAGGCAATCCACGTCCGGCTCTGGAAAAATATTCTGTCGAGGTCAATTTTGAAACAGGCGCCGAAACAAGATCGTTAATCGGTGAATGTTTCGGCACAGAGACACTTGAAGAATGTATCAACATATTGAAACAGAAAGCAGGCGAGGGGAACGAGTTTGCAAAAACAACGCTTGAAACTCTCTTGAAACGCTCGCCGACCAGTCTGGCTGTCATTTGGCGGTCGATGACGCAATGTAAGCCGCTGGGACTTAATGATTGCTTGAAAGTTGAAAACAGAATTGCCCATCATATGATGGACAACCATGATTTTTATGAAGGTGTGCGTGCAGTATTGATTGACAAGGACAATGATCCGCATTGGCAACCGGATAGTTTAGCCGGAGTAAGTGATGAAATTGTCGATTCCTATTTTCAGCCGGTCGAGAAAGAATTGGAGATTTGATGGATAACCAGTTGCGTCAAGTGGTTAAACCAAATCTGGTATTATCGGCTTATTCAATTTTTCTTCGCTGTATTGCTGTTATTGCTCTTTTATTTGCAATTTTTTATTGGATCCGACTTGTTGGCGTATTTCCCGGTGAATTGTGGCGTATCGACCGGATGCCGTGGCTTTGGCAAGTTTTGACCGTTGTTTTGTCGGTGATTTACCCGATTGCGGCACTCGGACTATGGATGGGGTCGCTCTGGGGAATTATTTTATGGTTTTTTGCCGCACTGACGGAATCATTGGCATTTACTCTCTATAGCGCGAACTTTGTTTTCTTTCCCTCTCTTGCGGTATTCCATTTCCTGATTCTGTTGCTATTTATTATGATGCAAGTTTTGCTCCACCTCAAAACTAACAAAAAGTTACTCTAGTTACCTATTTTTAACGGGAAGCTGTCTATATCATCGGAATGTTCAAGGTGTACTTTTCGTTAGACATGATAAAGACACAAAAATGTATCAAGCAAAGAAAACGCAACAATACTTCCATTAAATATTTTTTAGCATGGGTGTCGATATTTATCGGCAATGGTGTGCTTGGAAAAATCGGGAATGACACATAAAAATATGACATCTGCCAAAAACTCTCTTATCGGGCGAAGACTTTTTCTGAAATCTCTGGTCACTTTAACGGCTTTGTCCTGTGCACCGACAATTGCTCAGGCGAACAATATGTTGTTTGCCCAATCCGGACGCGCACGTTGGGACGACCAGTTTGACGCTGCCCCTTCCGCCGGAGCAAGAGTTGCTTCAAACCAGCCGGTGTTGAGTTCTGCAACTGTTGAATACACACAAAGGGCAATAGCGCAATATGAAGAGATCGTGAGCCGCGGTGGTTGGCAAAGAGTGCCGACAGAACAGGGGAAATTGCGAATTGGTGTAACACATCCTGCAGTTATTGCACTGCGTCAGCGCCTTGCTGCTTCCGGTGATCTTCAAAGCGGCATCGGGATGTCTCAATCTTTCGATACTTATGTCGATGCTGCCGTTAAACGCTTCCAAGCCCGTCATGGTTTACCGGCAGATGGTGTGACCGGTGAATCAACATATAAATCGTTGAATGTTGATGCCCAGACACGGCTGAACCAGCTTCACATCAATGTCGAGCGTTTGAAGCCGAAAGTCGAGATGACATCGAAAGAACAACGTTTTGTTATGGTCAATATACCCGCCGCTCAAATCGAAGCGGTTGAAAATGGCGTTGTCGTTCAACGTCATACGGCTGTCGTCGGCAAGATTGACCGGCAAACACCATTGTTGGACTCAAAAATCAGTCAGGTTATTCTTAATCCGTTCTGGACTGTACCAAAGTCCATTATCCGGAAAGATATTATTCCGTTAATGCAGAAAAACCCATCCTATCTTTCCGACAACAACATCCACGTCTTCAACAGTCGTGGTGAAGAGGTGTCGCCCGAAAGCATTGACTGGCATAGCGATGAAGCTGTCGGCATGATGTTCAGGCAGGATCCCGGCAAAATCAATGCGATGTCTTCGACGAAAATCAATTTTGCCAATCCTTATTCGGTTTACATGCATGACACGCCAATCCAGACGCTGTTTAACAGTCTGATGCGCTTTGATTCGTCAGGTTGTATCCGCATCCAGAACATTCGCGATCTCAATGTCTGGATTTTGAAAAATACGCCGGGTTGGGACAGAGAACGTATGGAGGCTGTGATTTCTTCCCGCCAGAATACGCCGATTAACATTCCGGATCCTATTCCGCTTCATTTTGTCTATATTTCGGCATGGTCGACAGGCGAAGGCGTGGTCCAGTTCCGTGACGACATCTATCACCTTGATGGCTCGTCACAATTGGCTCTTGATACAGCCGGTTGAGCAAAATTGATAATAAAAACATCAAAAACCGCCTTCAAGGCGGTTTTATTTTGTTTTTTTAAGGGGATAGTTACTCCTTCTGGTCTATCTGGAGCATAACAGCCTTTGTACCAGTTGAACGGGAATGACCAGAAAAGCCGGATCGGATAATTACTTCAAGCAATTTACGCCACAAAACATTGTCATGGTTTTGTTGGCTACAGTCGTTTGTTTTGTTATTGCTCTTCTTTACTGCCTGTCAAAGCCGGAAATCTATGATGCAAAAGCCGAATTTTCAATCCGGCAAAAAGCCGGTTTCATGACATCCGATGGCATAAAAGATAATGTGCCGCCAGTTTTGCCATCCGACACTGTTTATCAAAAAATGGCTCGTTTTTTAAAGGATGCTGCCGTTGGAAATGATCTAACAGCTTTCTATCACTCGCTTTCTGTCAAAGAATATCCCTATCATATCGAATTGGTTTTTTCTGATAAAAGTGGAACACGTGCCCGCTTGATGTTGCAAAATGTGTTGAACATTTTGACAAAAGAATTTTTAGACAGCGATCAGCGCGGGGACGCGAACGAGCTTTCCAAAATACGCAAGGAGCGCAACAAACATCTTGAGTCTGCTCTCGAAAATTTCAAAAACAATTGGAAAACGGACGATTATAAAGCTGGTAACGCAGAACTTTATGGCGCGCTGATTTCCGCAGTCAATAATCGCATTGCTTATATGGCTTCCATCGAAGCTCTGGGAAACTTGCTTGAGACCGGAAAATCGCCGCTCGATCTCGACTTTATTGCAAGAGATCCGGCTGTTCAAAATACAAGGGCCAATTTGAATAAATTGGCAACAGAAATAGCCCATATGGAAACGCAGCTGGGCAGCACGCATCCGCAAATCAAAGCGATGATGAGCGAACAAAATGCGTTAAAGCAGGAACTCGATCGCCATATAAATCTCGCTATTGAACGCCTTTATACCGAAGCCGATCTCTGTGTGAAGGTCGAGAACGGTTTGCGTGACGAGCTGATTAAAGCCGGTGACATAAATAATCAATCGGGTAAACAAGCCTTCGATCAACTGGAAGAAAAGTTGAAGTCTATATGGGCGGATTATGATAAAAAAACAGATGATAGAGGCTTAGCGGACAACCAAAATATTGAAGTCAGTCCGATAAGCGTTGAAAAACGCTCTCTCTTATCCCGTTTTGGGTGGCCACTTTCAATCTTTACACTTGTCATTTTTTTAGTTCTTCTTGTCGCTAGCCTTTTTTTAGCAAAGTGTTGGAAGAGAGAAAGAAAACACGTCTCCGGACAGGAAAAATCGCAAACTCCGGAAAACAATGCAGATATTTCCAACGCGCCGGTAAAAGCACCTGAACAATTAAAACTGGACTTTGCCGGATTGGTTGACGAGATCCGGAAGTTCAATTTGAGGATTGTTACGGTTGTCGGGAAAGACGCGGCCCAAGCCTCGGCACGTTTGTCAATGAAGTTAAGGAGCGTGGAAAAATCTGTTCTGCTCGTTGATATTTCAACCAATGAAATCGGGAATTTGATTGGTCCGCACCGCGGTTTTACCGATGTGCTTACGGGAGATGCGAAGATTTCCGAAGTTATTTATAGCGATTATGACACCGGCGTCGATATTTTGCCGAGGGGGATTGCAAGTCTTCTTAGAGCGAAAGATTTTGCAAGCGATATACCGACACTCATTGACGCACTGAAAGAACAATATGCGGTTATTCTGATTGCAATGTCAGAGGTGTCCGAATTCGGTGTCGAAGAGATATTCAAACAAAGCAATTGCCTTATTATTTCCTGTCATGATTTGAACGATCAGGATAGCTGGCGCAATTTGTTTTCAAAATATTCGGATCAACCGCTGTTCACGCTGATCGACAGTTGATAAACTCGCCGGACGCGACGGCTTGTCGCGGATTATACCCTTGTTTTCTTGAGAACATTGCTGCACCAATAGGAAAAAGAACCGGATAATTCCGGCGCATATTATCAAGTGAAAGCGTCTGATGATGACTATGACCGCAATTGATGAAACCGTGCCTAATGCCAGACAGGCACGCAATCGCAAGATGATACAGCTTTGGCTTTATGCGGTTTTAATTCTATGTTTGGCAATAGTCATTGTTGGCGGTGCCACGCGTTTGACCGGATCGGGATTGTCGATCACCGAATGGAAGCCGGTTCACGGTGTCATCCCGCCAATTGGTGAAGCCGAATGGCAGGACGAATTCGAGAAATATCAACAGATAGCCCAATATAAAGTCGTCAATCACGGAATGACACTTTCTCAATTCAAGGGAATATTCTGGTGGGAATGGGCGCATCGCCTGTTGGCACGTCTTGTCGGCGTTATTGCTTTATTCGGTCTTATCTGGTTCTGGGCAACGAAGCGGATAGAGAAAACCTTTCTTCCGCAATTGATAGCCGTTCCGGTGATTATTGCCGTTCAGGGTGCAATTGGCTGGTGGATGGTTGCTTCCGGTCTCGGTGCCAGTGATTTGACGAGCGTCAGTCAATATCGTCTCGCAATCCATCTTGTCACGGCTTGTATTGTGGTGATTTTTGTCACATATGTTTCACGCGGACTTGCCGACTATAGCGACAAGCCTGCCAATCGCAGCATACAGAAATTTGCCGGTTGGCTGGTGTTGATGGTGCTTGTACAAATTTACCTTGGTGCGCTTGTCGCAGGATTGCATGCCGGCAAGGTCTATAATACCTGGCCTTTGATGGATGGGCAGTTGGTGCCGGAAGGCTTGCTTGCCGATCAACCGACGTGGCGGAACTTTTTCGAGAACAGACTGACTGTGCAATTTGTTCACCGTTGTTTTGCCTATCTTCTGTTGTTGGCAGCGCTTGTCCATGCTTTGAAAGTTGAAAAGCTCGCTTCGGGAACAACACATGCAAGGCGTGCAATGCTGCTGCTTGTAGCAATCATTGTGCAGGCTGTTTTCGGCATCATCACCTTGTTGCTGGAAGCTCCGATCAGTTGGGGATTGATCCATCAGGGCGTAGCGTTACTGGTTCTTGTATTCGCTGTTGCCCATTGGCGTGCGACCAAAGGTGCCTATCCGGCGGAAACAAGCGTAAATAAAGCCAGAGAGTTAAGCGCATAACCGGAACCATGGCTATTGGAACTGACCAGAAACGCTGTTTTTCTAGTCCGCTGGAAAGCCGAAGAGTGAATTCTTAAATAAAAGGCCGGCTAAAGAAATAGCCGACCTTTATTTTTACATTTTAATTTTTTGACCTTAGTGATGTTACGGCGTCAGGATTTTCCGATCATCAGATCAAGATTCTGCACAGCAGCACCGGAAGCACCTTTACCCAAATTATCAAGTACCGCCGAAATATTGTAAATTCCGGCAGCATCATCGCCAAATACAAATATTTTCAGCTTGTCGGTGTTAGCAAGCAGCTCGGCATCAAGGCGTACCAAACGGTTATTTTCTTCTTCTGTGGCGACGCTGATAAGTTTGCTATGACGATAATGGTCATTGAAAATTGTTCTTAGGTCATTGCCGGTGACGTGTTTTTTCAAAAGAGAGTTGTGAAGAGGTATATTCACAATCATACCTTGAGGAAACCGTCCGACACTGGGCACAAAAAGCGGTGTTTTTGCCAGTTTCCCATGAACCCGAATTTCCGGCACATGCTTGTGTCGGAGATTGAGTCCGTAAAGGAAATAATTGGCAGTAATCCTGTCATCGCCGTTCTGATTTTCCATCTGGCTTATCATTTTTTTCCCGCCGCCGGTATATCCCGACACGGCATTGATGGAGACCGGAAAATTCTCGTCTATAATATTTGCTTCGCGCAATGGCCGGATGATACTGAGCGCTCCGGTTGGATAACAACCGGGATTGGCGACGAATCGTGCGGAACCAATCCGCTCTGCTTGCCCTTCGGTAAGTTCGGCAAAACCATAGACCCACTGTGGCGAAATACGGTGAGCGGTCGAACTGTCAATAATGCGTAATTTGTGGTTTTCAGTAACGGCATTGACTGTTGCAATCGCCGCATCGTCGGGAAGACATAAAATGGCAATATCGGCTTCGTTCAAACGCTCGAAACGTGCAGCATCATTGTGCCGGTCTTCCAAAGGGATGGAAAGAATTTCGAGATCATCGCGTGATGCCAACCGCTTCCTGATTTGTAAGCCGGTTGTACCATGTTCACCATCAATAAAAACTTTTGTCCGCATTGTTTTGTACCTGAGCGTCTTGGCGATATGTTCCAAATGATTGACCGGATTGAAGTAAACCGGATTTTGGAAATTTGGAAGAACATATAACCTATGAACATTGCCATTATGGAGAAAGCCAATATACCTGCTTCAGGGAATAAAAAAACAATTCTTTTTTCAATATTTGCGCGTTTTTCAATATTTGTGCGTTTATATCAACAGGACTGCTAACAGGGGTGTGAAAACTGCAAAAAGATGATTGCCAAATAAAATTGGTAAAAACCGGCCATTTTTGTGAAGAATTTTTGCTAAATATTGGCTATTGGCTGTGAAAGCGTATAACATATTGTAACGCTGTGATAATTATTGAGCGGCTATTTTTCATTGTTAGGAATATTTCCCATGAGCGACCAAGTGGATGTGGCGCAAAAGCGCTTTTTTAATGACGATCTTCAAACAACTGATTCCGAGATCTATGATGCCATTCGCGGCGAGCTTTCCCGTCAGCGCGATGAAATCGAGTTGATTGCATCGGAAAACATCGTATCGCGTGCTGTACTTGAAGCACAAGGTTCGGTTCTTACCAATAAATATGCCGAAGGTTATCCTGGCAAACGTTATTATGGCGGCTGCCAATATGTTGATGTGGTTGAAAATCTTGCAATAGAACGGGCCAAAAAACTGTTTGGCGCAGCCTTTGCAAATGTGCAGCCGAACTCCGGTAGCCAGATGAATCAGGCGGTCTTTTTCGCGCTTCTGAAACCGGGCGATACATTTATGGGTCTTGATCTCAATTCCGGCGGGCATTTGACCCACGGTTCACCGGTCAACATGTCAGGCAAATGGTTTAACGTGGTTTCCTATGGTGTGAGACGCGACGACCAGAAAATAGACATGGACGAAGTCGCCCGTATTGCCCGCGAAAATAAGCCCAAGCTTATACTTGCTGGCGGCACGGCCTATTCCCGCTTTTGGGATTGGAAGCGCTTCCGTGAAATTGCCGATGAAGTCGGCGCTTATCTGATGGTCGATATGGCACATATTGCGGGCTTGGTTGCAGGCGGTGTTCATCCTTCACCGGTACCTTTTGCCCATGTTGTAACCTCGACAACACATAAATCCTTGCGTGGACCGCGTGGTGGCATGATTTTGACCAATGATGAGGCAATCGCAAAAAAGATCAACTCGGCTGTGTTCCCCGGTATTCAAGGCGGGCCGCTCATGCATGTTATTGCTGCGAAGGCTGTTGCATTCGGTGAAGCATTGCGCCCCTCTTTCAAAACTTATGCGAAAAATGTTGTTGCCAATGCGAAAACATTGTCGGCTCGCTTGATTAAAAATGGCCTTGATATTGTATCGGGTGGCACTGATAACCATTTGATGCTGGTTGATTTGCGGCCGAAAAACGCTACAGGTAAGCGTGCGGAAAGTGCTTTGAGCAGGGCGCATATCACCTGCAATAAGAACGGCATTCCCTTTGATCCCGAAAAACCGTTCGTTACATCGGGTGTAAGACTTGGTACACCGGCTGGAACAACACGCGGTTTCGGTGAAAAAGAGTTTGATGAGATAGGCGAGCTGATTTCCGAAGTTCTGGATGGCCTCAAAGCTGCAAATTCGGACGAAGGCAATGCTGCTGTTGAAGCGCATGTACGCGAAAAAGTTCATGCATTGACTGAACGTTTTCCGCTATATCCTTATCTTGGTTAATGATTTGAACGGAGTAAAAAATGCGGTGTCCTTACTGTCAATCGGAAGATACCCAGGTAAAGGACTCGCGTCCGGCCGAAGATGGCTCGGTTATCCGCCGCCGTCGCATATGTCCTGTATGCGGCGGGCGGTTTACCACATTCGAGCGTGTGCAATTGCGCGAATTGATGGTGACAAAGAAAAGTGGACGACACGTCCCCTTTGATCGAGACAAGTTGATGCGGTCTGTCGAAGTTGCGTTGCGCAAGAGGAATGTTGATCCCGAACGGGTTGAACGGGCAATATCCGGTATAGTTCGCCAGCTTGAAAGTTCCGGAGAACCAGAAATATCGACCGAACAGATCGGCCACCTTGTCATGGAAGCTTTGAAGGGCATTGATGACATTGCCTATATCCGTTTTGCTTCGGTCTATCGCAATTTTCGCAATGCCAGTGATTTTCACGATGTAATTGATGAGCTGTCGGATCGTGACGGAGATAAAGACAACATTAAAAATGGCAGATAGAGCTGACGATTATCGTTTTATGGCGGCTGCCATTCGTCTGGCGCGTCGGCATCTTGGCGAAACGGCTGAAAATCCTTCTGTGGGTGCTATTATCGTCGGGACTGATGGCACGACGATTGTCGGCCATGGAGTAACGGAAACCGGTGGCCGACCACATGCGGAAACACAAGCGCTAAAAATGGCCGGTGAAAATGCCCGTGGCGGCACAGCTTATGTAACGCTTGAGCCTTGTTCACATTACGGGAAAACGCCACCATGTGCGAATGCATTGATAAATGCAGGAATAAAACGTGTCGTCATATCCATTCGCGACCCTGATAAAAGAGTTTCCGGACGCGGGATAAGAATGTTGGAAGATGCAGGGATTGTTGTTGAAACCGGCATATTGGCAAATCAGGCCTATGAAGGACTGAGTGCATATCTTGTAACAAGACAATTGGCCCGTCCCGAAGTCACTTTGAAAATGGCTATTTCGGCAGATAACGGTATCGGTGTGGAAGGCGAGCGAAATGTTCAGATCAGCAATGGAATATCGCATTCCATAAGCCACATAATGCGCGCTGAAAATGCTGCAATCGCAGTTGGAATAAAGACTGTTTTTGCCGACAATCCCGAACTTACCTGTCGTTTGCCGGGGTTGGAAGAACGCTCGCCAATACGCGTTGTGATTGATCGCAAGCTTTCGATTGATGGGAATTGCCGCTTGGTCGAGACGGCAAAGCATGTACCAACCTGGATTATCGCAGGCAAAAATGTGGATCCCAAGAAAAAGGCGGGCCTTGAAAAGAGTGGAATCGATATTTTTGAACTTGATGATAAGGATGGTGAATTTGCACCGCGAGATATTCTTAACACATTGTATCAAAAAGGTATTTCAAGCCTTTTGCTGGAAGGGGGAAGGGCAACGGCATGTTCTTTTCTCGATCATGGGCTGGTTGACAGGATTGCACTCTTCCGTTCAAAACTTATATTGGGAAAAAAAGAAATAGCTGCCCCCGATTTCAGCAAGTACCTTGTGAACTTCAACAAGGTCAATGAGGCCAATTTTGGCGAGGATAGTTACAGTGAATGGAGATGTCGTCGCGAATGTTTACCGGAATAGTAACGGATATAGGCGAAATAGCCGATTTAGAGCCTCTCAATGAGGGACTGCGGATCAAAATCCGCAACCATTATGATGTAAACACAATCGATATTGGTGCGTCGATTGCCTGTTCCGGTATTTGCCTGACGGTGGTCGATAAATCGGGAGATCATGCGCCAGAATCGTCATTCACTGTTGAAGCATGGGAAGAAGCTTTGCGCCTTACCAACATTTCAAGCTGGAAGGTTGGAAGTCATGTCAATCTTGAACGTTCATTGAAACTTGGCGATGAAATGGGCGGGCATCTTGTTTCCGGCCATGTTGATGGTCTGGCTGAAATTGTTGAAACTTCGGAAGAAGGCGACGCCAGAAGGTTTCAACTAAAAGCACCGGACGAATTGGCCCGTTTTATTGCCCGTAAAGGTTCTGTTGCCCTGAATGGCACATCTTTGACAGTCAATGCTGTCAAAGACAATTTGTTCGATGTATTGATTATTCGTCATACGCTGAATGTAACGACCTGGGGCGAGCGGAAAACGGGAGATCTCGTCAATCTTGAAATAGACCAGTTAGCGCGTTACGCCGCGCGACTTTCCGAATTTGTCAGGTAACCGGTTACTATACAGTCCGATATTCATTTGTATCCATTTACCCTTAGTCCTTAAATATCCTTTTCGTTGGAAGCAATTTAAGAAAAGCAGCTTTCGCATTTTCAAAAACTGTTCTAAATGAAGGGATATTGGCTCAACCTCATTGTTGTGATGGGCTTTGAGGGACGTAAAGTGCCAACCCGATTGTTGAGTTATAGGATCAGATTATGACAAAGAAAAACGTAAAAAAGGCTCATCTCCTTATTGTAGAAGCCCGGTTTTATGAAGAAATTTCGGACGCCTTGCTGAAAGGTGCAACAGAAACACTTGAACAGGCTAACGCAGATTTTGATGTTGTAACTGTTCCGGGAGCTTTGGAGATTCCGGCAGCGATTGCATTTGCCGAAAAGGGTGAAAAAAAATACGACGGTTATGTCGCATTGGGATGTGTTATCAGGGGTGAGACATACCATTTTGAAATCGTTTCTAACGAATCATGTCGGGGCATTGCGGATTTGAGCGTTCGCAAACGATTGGCTATCGGCAACGGTATTATCACAGTCGAAAATGAAAAACAGGCATGGGCTCGCGCTCTGCCGGATAAGAAAAACAAGGGTGGCTTTGCCGCCGAAGCCGCATTGCATATGATCGCACTGAAAGACAAATTCGGAGCAAATCGTTGAGTAACACTTATGCCAATAATCGTAATGGGTCGCGCCGTGCAAATAAACGCGGCGCGGCACGTTTGGCTGCTGTCCAGGCTCTCTATCAGATGGATGTTGCCGGTACCGGTATTCTTGAAATAACCTCGGAATATGAAACTTATCGGTTGGGACAGGAAGTCGATGGCGAACAATATCTTGAAGCCGACCCGCAATGGTTCCGTGCTATTATTGCCGGTGTGGTGGAAGAGCAACGCCAACTTGATCCTATGATTCGTCAACATTTGCCTGAAGACTGGCCGCTGTCACGTATTGATTCAACTTTACGTGCGATATTGCGGGCCGGTGCCTGGGAAATAAAAAACCGTAAAGATGTACCGGTTGCTGTCGCAATCAGCGAATATGTCGATATTGCCAAAGCATTTTTTGATGGTGATGAACCGAGGATGGTCAATGCCGTGCTTGATAGAATGGCAAAAGAATTGCGCGAACAATAAAGTTGCAAAAGCTGAAATTGCATTCAATATTTAAAAAAAGCTCTATCGGAAGATAGAGCTTTTATTTTTGTCTGCCGGTTTTTCGTTTTCAGTAAACGGGTTGAAAGCCTTAATTTACTGTCGAAATCGGCTTTGCGGGCAGGAAAATTTACCTGCCCGTTTGTGGCAATTGGGGAACGCCCTTCGAGCCTTTAATCAATTGCGACAGGAACGACTGGTCATGACCACCTGTTGGCGTTGTCTGGGTGATCGTATCGATAACTTTTCCGTCTTGCAGGCCATAATTCGCTATCCGTTCAACCTGACCGTTCTTGTTGAAATAGATAGCCAGAATTTTACGATCAACAATCTTGGGCTTCATGAATTGTGCACCGCGATAGCGCGTTTGCGAGATGTAATAGAAGACCTCGTTATCATACATTGCAGTCATTGAAGGTGAACCGAGGGCGAGCAAAACCTGATCGCGGCTTGAACCCACCGGCACAGAAGCAAGTGCCGACTCGTCGAGCACATAACCTTCATTGTAAGTTTGGCTTGTCTTGAGGAAATCATGGGATTTGCAGCCACTCAATGTGATTGCCGTAGCAGCGATTAAACCGATAAGTAACCCATGCTTAGCTTGGGTTTTAATGCGGATCGTGTGAAACAATGACATCTCCATCTAACGCATGGCGGGGGAAAAACTATTCTTCAATCTTTTTGCCTAAACCACCTTAAAGCCGTTTGCAATAGATTGCATCGTTGCCGACTTCTATTTATTAACAATGAGTATGGAAAACAGGAAACATTTTACGTCGTTTTATACACCTCATCTTGCCTATGCAGAAAAAGATGCATGTATCAAACACAGTTTTAAAGTTGAACACTGGAATGAGGCCCATTATGCACAATAATGACCACACAAACGAAAACGATTGCCATCTCATGAGTTTTGCAATCCATTATCCGGTCAATGTTCGTTCATTGCCGGTGAAAGGTGTGCGAATAAAAATTGATGCAGACGAAAAAGAACGCCAAAAACTCAAGGAAAACCATGGTCTTTTAAGCGTCGATTCATTTCATGCGGATGTCCATGTTTCGCCGTGGAAAAAACGGGGTGTTCGTATCAAGGGAAAGTTTGAAGCAGACATTGTCCAGGCCTGTGTCGTTACACTGGAACCAATTCCCGAACATGTTGAAGAGGAAGTTCAATCGGTTTTTATTCCCGAAGACTCCAAGCTTGTGAAATATGAAGAGCTGGATCATACGGGCGAAGTCTTCATTGATGCGGAAGGGCCTGATACGCCGGAAGTATTTCATGGGGATAGCATAGATGTCGGTGCTTTTCTGGAGGAATTCTTCGAGCTTTCTTTAAATCCCTATCCACGAAAGGAAGGGGTTGATGGCAACTATATTGAAGACACCGGAAATGAAGAAAAAGAACCTTCCCCTTTTGCTGTTTTGAAACAACTGAAATCGTAATGGTCGTCGAAAAAACAAATTTTATAGTTGTATAATGGCTTAAAACCGGTATTTTCGGCTTAAAGTTTCATGCGCCATCGCAACCAAGTGACGCGGCCTTATATAGAATTAGAAACTAATAGGACATTTGAGAGTGATCAGAATTTCTGTGGATGCAATGGGCGGCGATTTCGGCCCTGAGATCACAATTGCCGGTGCTGCAATTGCGCAGAAGCGTTTTCCTGAAATACGTTTTATTTTTTATGGTGTGGCAAGTGCGGTAGAACCGGTTTTGAAACGTTATCCGGAGCTTGGTTCTTCTTCGACATTCATTGCAACCGAAACCTACACACGGATGGATGAAAAACCCAGTCAGGCTTTGCGTAACGGCCGTGGCAAATCATCCATGTGGGCAGCAATCGAAGCTGTTAAAAAAGGCGAGGCGGATGCTTGTGTGTCGGCCGGTAATACCGGCGCGTTAATGGCAATGTCCTATTTTTGTCTAAGAATGATGGAGGAAGCCGATCGGCCGGGTATTGCGGGCGTGTGGCCGACTTTGCGCGGTGAAAGCATTGTGCTCGATATTGGTGCGACGATCGGTGCTTCCTCGGATCAGCTCGTTGATCTGGCAGTGATGGGGGCAGGTATGTTCCGCGCTCTTTATAATGTCAAACGGCCAACGGTAGGCTTACTCAATATTGGTGTCGAGGAAGTCAAAGGTCTGGATGAAATCAAACAAGCCGGTATGATGTTACGCGAAATTGGTCTTGATGGACTGGAATATAAGGGCTTTGTCGAAGGAAACGATATTGGTAAGGGAACGGTAGATGTCGTGGTGACAGAAGGTTTTTCCGGAAATATCGCTTTAAAAGCGGCTGAAGGAACAGCGCGGCAAATGGCAAAAATTTTGCGGGAAGCCATGTCCAGTTCATTGTTGACAAAGATCGGCTATCTTTTATCAATTAGTGCTTTTCGTAAACTCAAACAGAAAATGGATCCTGGCCGCGTGAATGGCGGTGTATTACTGGGACTTAACGGAGTTGTTATCAAAAGTCATGGCGGAACCGATGCAGATGGGTTTGCTTCTGCTTTGCGTGTAGGCTATGAAATGGTTAACAACAAGCTTTTGGAGAAAATTGCAGCGGATTTGAGGCATTTTCACGATAAAAAACCGGAACTTCTCGACCATGGTGACCACACGGTACATGATTGAAAACATAAACAAACGCATTGATAACTGAACATTGATTCGCTGGTTAAGGATAGAGCTGAATGATTCGATCTGCCATATGCGGCATAGGCAGTGCGCTGCCAAAAAAGAAGATGTTGAACAGCGAGCTTGAGGGGATTGTCGAGACATCCGACGCATGGATCGTTCAACGAACAGGAATCCGCCAGCGTTATATAGCCGGTGAAGGCGAGACAACGGTCTCTCTGGGGACTGCCGCCGCAAAGGCCGCTCTTGATAATGCAGGGCTTACAGTTGCCGATATTGACTGTATAATCCTTGCCACGGCTACGCCAAACCACACATTTCCTGCGTCTGCTGTCGAAATCCAGAACGCCTTGGGGATGTCACACGGTTTTGCTTTTGACGTGCAGGCTGTCTGTTCGGGTTTTATTTTCGCGCTCACAACTGCCGACCTTTATTTAAAAGGCGGCATGGCAAAGCGGATATTGGTTATCGGTGCGGAGACATTTTCCCGTATTCTTGATTGGAATGATCGTTCGACTTGCGTGCTTTTCGGTGATGGCGCCGGTGCCGTTATCCTTGAAGCAATCGAAAGCGCAAATGGCGATAATAGTGACCGGGGTATTCTTGTTTGTAAACAGCGCTCTGACGGTGCATTTGTTGACAAGCTCTATGTTGACGGGGGGCCATCAACAACGCAAACAACCGGTCATTTGCGAATGGAGGGGCGCGAAGTCTTCAAACATGCGGTCGGAATGATTACCGACGTTGTGGACGATTGTTTTTCGGCAACCGGCATTTCTCCATCGGAACTTGACTGGTTTGTTCCGCATCAGGCTAACAAACGTATTATTGATGCTTCGGCTAAAAAACTCGGCATTGCTGACGAAAAAGTTGTTATCACTGTCGACCAACACGGGAATACTTCTGCTGCGTCGGTTCCCCTGGCACTTGCAGTCGCTGTTAATGATGGTAGAATTAAAAAAGGTGATCTTGTCATGTTGGAGGCGATGGGTGGCGGATTCACATGGGGAGCAATTCTTATCCGCTGGTAACCGTAAGACGGGTTGACCGATCATAAATATAACGTATATGTTTTTTGTACTTCAATTTAAAGAAGGCGATAGTTATGTCTGGTACTACAGTGACGCGCGCAGATTTGGCGGATGCAGTTTGCAGAAGAGTTGGCCTGTCACGTACAGAGTCGGCTTCGTTGGTTGAAATGATCCTTGACGAAGTTTGCGATGCAATCGTTAAGGGTGAAACTGTCAAATTATCTTCATTTGCAACTTTTCATGTTCGCAATAAAACCGAACGCATTGGCCGTAATCCGAAAACCGGTGAAGAAGTTCCGATTTCACCGCGTCGCGTCATGACATTCAAAGCATCCAATGTTTTGAAGAAAAAAATTCTGGATGGCCACCGTTCAAAAAAATCCTAGATCGGCATAACAGTTTCAGTTTTGCCAAGTTCGTGTTATTGATAGCTATTGTGATAATTATCTATCAATGAAGCTGCAAGACTTTCACATAGGCTTGAAAGGCTGAAAGCGTTTGAGGGCGCCGGAACTTAATATCAGGCCAAACATCAAGTTGCAGTCGGCAAAGGGCAAAAAATGGATAAAAGTCCGGATGCTTTCCGTACCATCAGCGAAGTTGCTGAAGCGTTGGATCTTCCCCAACATGTTTTGAGATTTTGGGAAACACGTTTTTCACAGATAAAACCGTTAAAGCGCGGTGGTGGCCGTCGTTATTATCGTCCTGCCGATGTTGATTTACTGAAAGGCATTCGCCAACTCTTATATGAACAGGGCTATACCATTAAAGGCGCGCAACGTCTGTTAAAAGACAATGGCATCGCTTTTGTTGTCGCGTTGGGTAACGGTGATATTGCGGCGATTGATGCGATTACGCAAAAAAAGAAAGCCGAGGAAGAGGCTGAAAATACCCCGATTCCAGCAAAGCCCCAGCAATCCAAAGGCTTATTCAGCTTCATGAAGTCCGATTCGGATGCCGAAGTGGGCGGCAGCAATATCGGAAAAGGCAAAGATAACAAAACGCTTCTGCAAGAAGCGCTGTTTGAATTGATTGAATGCAAAAGAGTGCTCGACCGCGCCCGTTAAATGAGGGCAGGGGCGAGAAATCTTCGGCTAAACGGTTTCCTGTTATTGAAATCTCCTCTTTTGCATTAAAAGGCTGCTTTCGTTCTGAATTCACGGTTTTTGCGAGCAGCCGCCACCGTTCTTTAAAATTAATTTTTCCGAACAGTCGCTACAGTCTCGGCAATGAATAATTCAGTTCTGTCATTCATGAAACAGTTTCAATAACAATATATTTTAATAACATTATAGGCGCAGAATTTAATCAGGCATTATCCATTTCAATTATAGGTTATTGTTTAAAAAATACCATTATAAAACATGTATAATAAAAAATAATATAAATTATTTTATATTATGTTATTAAGTATATATAATGTAAATTTATAAAATTGTTTTTTATATTGAAAAGCTATTTTTATTTACTGGTAAGAGTTTAATAGTTTTTAAAATATGCACCTTATGAAATAAACCGGACAAAAACGTAATAACAGCCATCCGGTTGGATTTGGCCGCAAGTAAGCGGGTGAAAAAGTCATTTTCTTGTTCTGACAACTATCAGCGGATCAAAACCGGTTCCGATATTCTTTCTATTGAAAATTATTTTAGTCCTGTCACAGCGGTGAAAACTCGGTGATTTTTGCAATCAAGCATTCTGAGGCTCATTCTTTATATAAACGTTACCGCTCACCAATTTTTGTATTCGTCGTTGTCTTGCTCGTTATCGTCCCGACCGGCTGATATTTTGCGAAAAAACCGGTGGTAGCTTTGAGAAAAAGCTGAAAATTTATCAGCAATCCTATTCCGTGATAATCCGATATATCTTTAAGTTCGACCGTTCTTCATCGGCAAGAATCGTTACTGATTTCGGGAACACAGTCGCAGTTTTAATGCGACCTTCTAATGTCGAGAGACTGAATTTTAAAATTGTTGGAATTGCCTCGTCAGTCATTGAAGAGGGGGTTTCAAAAAAAGCTTTTAAAGTCGGGAAGCAATAGAGCCGATAATCGGGACTGATGCCGAAACACAATCGGAAAAACGGATAAATGGAAAACAGATGGTGGGCGTGACAGGGATTGAACCTGTGACCCCTACAATGTCAATGTAGTGCTCTCCCTCTGAGCTACACGCCCATCTGATGTTGGTGCATACACCATATCAATTCAGTCAGGTCAATGCCTTTTTAAAAAAAATAGTTCATAATCCGGAAAAAATGGAAATTTAAAACCTGTTTCCTAGGCTGCTATCAACATTTTTTCGACTTCCGAGACGAGTTCTCGCAAATGAAACGGTTTTGATAGTACTTTTGCGTCGCGTGGTGTGTTGCTATCGGAATTGAGTGCGACCGCTGCAAATCCGGTAATGAACATGACCCGTAAATCCGGATCTATTTCGGTTGCGCGGCGCGCCAGTTCGATGCCATCCATTTCCGGCATAACAATATCGGTCAGGAGCAGCGAAAAGGGTTCTTCCTGTAGGCGTTCATAAGCGCTTGCACCGTTATCGAAATCGGTAACTTCGTAACCGGCCCGTTCCAGGGCTTTTGCTAAAAATCGACGCATATCGTTATCGTCTTCGGCAAGCAAAATTCGTTTCATTATAGTGTCCAGCAGTTGTTTATTTGAATTGGATGCTTATCTCTTTCGTATTCATACAATAAATTAGGTTCGTAAAAAAAGCGATAAAGGCTGTCGGTGCAACTTTGTTTCTCATAATGGTTAATTCGCGGTTGCGAATGAAGGTGCATTCGGTTTACGGTTTTTATTGAAAAAGACATTGATTGCAGGTTTTGGAAATGGATTTAGATGGTGTTGCAGCGTTCCAATATTTTGAACCGGCTGAACTCAGAGTTCCGTTTCTCTTCAACTCGCCCCATTCGGGGCGTGTTTACCCCAAGAGCTTTTTAAAGCAGTCGAGTCTGGACAATTTTACAATCCGCATATCGGAAGATTGTTTTGTCGATCTTCTCTTCCGCAATGTCGTCGAGCTTGGTGCAGCTCTCATGGCGGCAAATTTCCCGCGCTCCTTTCTGGATGTCAATCGCGAGCGCGATGAACTTGATGGCGACATGTTTTTCGAGCCATTGCCGGAAGATGTTCCCAAGCCTTCGACACGTGTTCTTGCGGGCTTGGGAATCATACCGAGGATTGTTGCAACTGGCGTTCCGATTTATGACGGGCGTATTCACTTGAGCGATGCTTTGGAGCGTATCAACGGGCTTTATGTACCTTATCATGAACATCTCGCAAGGAAACTTGACGAGATGCGAGAACGTTTCGGATTTGCAGTTCTTATCGACTGTCATTCAATGCCGGGAAAACTGAGATTTTTTAATGGCGGTCAACAACCCGATTTTATTCTGGGCGATCAATATGGCCAATCCTGTGCGAATGCTTTCGTTGAATATGTAACTGATAGATTGGAGCAAAAGGGTTATAATGTCGCTCTCAATCGGCCTTATTCCGGAGGTTTCATCACCGCAAATTACGGTCGACCTTGCGAAAATATTCATGCTCTTCAAATAGAAATTAATAGAAGCCTTTATCTGGATGAAATTACGTTGGAACCCAATCATAATTTTCCGGTCCTGCAAAATGACCTCACGGGGCTTGCTTCGGATATTATGGCCTTTCCCGAAGGTCATTTCATGACCACGAAAGTGGCGGCAGAATAATTATTTTTTAAATTTGAGACAGATTTTCAAATCGGTCGAACGGTTGAATAATATAGAAAAATTGTCGGGATAAGAATATCGCAGGTGGAAATTCACGCGCAATCGGAAATGTAATGCCCGACATTGAGTTTTCCGACAAAGCCGGTTAAAACTTTTTGTCTAATCCGTGCCGTAATGACCGTAATACAAGTGATCGGGAGCAGATGATGACCAATCTTCCAGGATTTGATTTCTTTGAAAAACTTGCGCAAATCGCTGCCGATACATCGCTTCCCTTTTTTCGGCATTCGCTGTCGATAGACAATAAGGATAAAGAGGGGTTTGATCCGGTTACAATTGCCGATCGCAAAACCGAAATCGCTTTACGGGAATTTATTCATCAGGAACGTCCGGATGATGGAATATTGGGAGAGGAATTTCCCACCTTGAAAGGACTGAATGATAATGTCTGGGTCATTGATCCGATTGACGGAACGCGCTCTTTTATTACCGGAATGCCAATTTGGGGAAGTCTCGTCGGCCTCATGAAAAGTGGAAAAGCAGTTGCCGGCATGATGGCTCAACCTTTCACCCGTGAAATATATTATAGCTGTGGCAAGGGAGCTTATCTGAATACGCTGCTTGATGGTAGCCATCGTAAACTGGCCGTCAGCGACTGTAAAACACTTGATAAAGCCACAATGTTTACAACCGCTCCGGAGCTGTTTGAAGGTGAATCAAAAACACGTTTTGAAAAGCTGGTAAAGAAAGTCCGCTTAACGCGTTACAGTTCGGATTGTTATGCCTTTGCTATGCTTGCTTGCGGTTTTGTCGATCTGGTAGTGGAAACAGGGCTGGAGCCATATGACATTATGGCGCTCATACCTATTGTCGAGCAGGCAGGCGGCGTTATCAGGCAGTGGAACGGTGGTGGTGCGGAAGAAGCCGGAAATATTATTGCAGCTTCAACGCCGGAATTGTTCGATGCAGCGTCATCTATCCTCAACGGGTAATATCGTAAGCATTGGTGCCCGGTATAAAAGCATCGAATAAAGCCCAGAATTGTTTTTTGTGCCAATCACTTGCGTGAAATAGGTCGTGGCTTGCTCCCGATAGTGTGATTGTATCTGCAAGCCTGACATCATGACAAAATCTGCGCACCTCAGATGCGCTAGCCAGGCTGTCATTATGGCTGGTCACAAACAATGCCGGAAAGCGCTGGTCGTTTTTTTGTAAACGTTGTTTTGCGTAAGCAGCCGTTTCAAAGATGTCTGCCAACCAGTGCCTGTCAAGCAGCGGGGTCTGCTTTTCTTCATTATAATCCGATCCAGCGGTTAAAGGGGAGCAGGATTTACGAACCAGACATGCGCTTTGTTTCAATTTCATCCTGCCCAAACCGAAATCGCTCAGTGTTTTGTTGATTTTGTAATGAATGCCGCCGATTCTATAGCCTAACGGGCTAAAAAGGGGTGAAATACCGATGAGGCGGTCGCACTGATTGTTAATGACATCAATCGCCGAGATAGCGATGAGACATCCCGTTTCATAGCAGAGAAAATAATAAGGAGGCGGGCAGTCGGTATAAACAATTCGATGGAGGAATTCATCAAGGTCACCTATATGCCGGTTAATGTCGAATCTGTGTCGGAAATTTTCATGTTTGCCTTTATTCGGCGGCAGAGAACCGCCTTGCCCGTACCAGTCGAATGACGCATAGGAAAAACCACGCTCGCCAAGCTTTGAAAACAGTTCTTTATATCTTGCAACATTGTCGGCTACGCCTTGCAGGAAAATAACCGTACCTTTTTGATAGCCGGATTTTCTCGTATATTTGATAACTCGTAATTGTCTGTTATCCGACGTCTCAAGCATAGAAGTATGCAGGAGCGGCATCGGCATTTCATTTTTCAAAAGGCAGGCAGGCAATTATCGCATCTTTCTTTGCTGGTCATTGACGAACAACAATTATCTATTCCGCAAAATTTAAAAAAGCATTTCTTGTTTGCCGGAAATATCCGGTTGCCGTTGCAATTGCCTGCCGAAGACGTGGATTGACGTGCGGAATTTGAAGCTCCATGAACCCACACTTCGATAAGCCCGACCTGATCGCGGAATTTTTCAGTAACAGCTTATAGTTACGAGATTTTTTCAACATTTTCTCTGAAAAAAATTAACAGGACAAATAATGGCACTTGAAAGTCGGCTAACGGATAACCACATCATTAATGCGATCGCCGATACGGGGTCGCTGGTTATATTGATCTGCCTTTTTGGAGATCGTGATAACCAAACAAATCGTCGCTCTGAAGGAGGGCAATTATTATGCGTCAAGTAGACTTTTCACCATTATATCGTTCAACTGTCGGTTTTGATCGTTTGTTCAATATGTTTGATACAATGACCCAGCCGGAAAGCGTTCAGACTTATCCGCCTTATAATATTGAACGGTTGAGCGAGAATTCTTATCGGATTTCTATGGCTGTTGCCGGTTTCTCCGAAGATGAAATTGATATTGAAGCACAAAGTCATCAACTCACTGTCAAGGGCGAGAAATCGCATGAGGAAGAAAATGACGAAGGCGATTTCCTCTATCGCGGAATAGCATCGCGGTCCTTTGAACGGCGTTTCCAATTGGCCGATCATGTTGAAGTGGTTGGTGCGCAACTTCAAAACGGCTTGCTTCATATCGAATTGAAACGGGAAATTCCCGAAGAGATGAAGCCACGTAAAATTACGGTTGAAACGCCGAAAGCTTCCAATAGCAATAAACGTGCACAAAAACATGATATTCAAGTTGAAGCTGCTGAATAATTATTCTTGAACTTTGTTCTTTAAGGGCGTGTCCCATGTGTTTAACATGGGGCACGCCTTTTTTATTTCTGCCATTTTGAGAGGACAGTTAGAAAATGTCCCGAACAATCTCCGAAACAGATTTATCGGGTATGAGGATGTGTATAATGTTTCTTCATGTATCGGCCCGTTGCAGCACCATGCCGGAAGAGAAGGAGTCCGGATAAAACCGGGGCGAACTTCCGGAATTTTGTTATTATCACCGTCTAAAAAAACGCTTAAAAAATAATATGAATTAAAAACCACTTTTAAAACAATAAAAATAAAAAATAACTAAAATTATTGAAATAAAATTTCAATTTTAACATTTGCCAGTTGAAAACTTAGAACCTTTCTGACATAGCTTTAAAAAAGAGAGATTATGCAGTGCCATTCACAGTTTTTGCAGAATGGATCAGCAATTTTCTGTCATAATTTCTGGATCGGTTTTCGGAAAAAGGGCTTTCTAAATGTCGGATAGCGTTACTTCAGGTAATAATATTACTCAAAAGGGGTCGATAACGTCATCATTATCGAGTGGGGGTGCTACGGCCGCTTATGGACTTCCTGCTGCGCAGGGGTTGTATAATTCCCGCAATGAGCATGATGCCTGTGGCGTTGGATTTATTGCCCAGTTAAAAAATGTAAAGTCGCATAAAATCATCGAAGACGGGCTTTTCATGCTCGAAAATCTGACCCATCGCGGCGCTGTCGGGGCTGATCCGCTAGTCGGCGATGGTGCCGGTATATTGGTACAGATACCGGATCGTTTTTTTCGCGAAGTTATGGCTGAACAGGGTGTAGAATTACCGAAGGCCGGCCAATATGCTGTCGGACATATTTTTATGCCGCGTGACGAAGCCATGCGCGCCCATATCGAACAGATCGTCAAGGAAGTGATTGCTTCCGAAGGGCAGCATTTTATAGCGTTTCGCGATGTGCCGGTTGATAATTCTTCGCTTTCCAAGGCTCCGGCGATTGTTGCAACCGAACCTGTTCACCGGCAGGTTTTTATCGCTCGTGATCCGTCGATCAAGTCGGATGATGATTTTGAACGTCGTCTTTTTGTATTACGTAAAGTCATATCAAACCGTATTTTCCATGAAACCGGTGGCAGGGATAACGGTTTTTATGTTGTTTGTTTGTCATCGCGCACGGTTATCTATAAAGGCATGTTCCTGGCTTTTCAGGTCGGTGCTTATTATAAAGACTTGCAGGACGAGCGTTTTGAAAGTGCTTTGGCGCTTGTTCACCAACGCTTTTCAACCAACACGTTTCCATCATGGAAGCTTGCCCACCCTTACCGTATGATTGCCCATAACGGTGAAATCAATACGTTGAGGGGAAATGTGAACTGGATGGCTGCCCGTCAGGCTTCGGTCGACTCGGAACTTTTCGGTAACGATATTTCCAAGCTCTGGCCTATCTCTTATGAAGGCCAGTCGGATACTGCGTGTTTCGACAATGCTTTGGAATTTCTCTGTCAGGGTGGATATTCGCTTCCACATGCAATGATGATGCTTATTCCGGAAGCATGGGCGGGCAATAGTCTGATGAGTGTCGAAAGACGCTCGTTTTACGAATATCATGCAGCGCTGATGGAACCATGGGATGGACCTGCCGCAATAGCGTTCACAGATGGCCGCCAGATTGGTGCTACCCTTGACCGTAACGGTTTGCGTCCTGCACGTTATATTGTCACAGATGATGATTATGTCATTATGGCTTCCGAAGCCGGTGTTATTCCGGTGGAGGAAAAGCACATTGTTCGCAAATGGCGTTTGCAGCCGGGAAAAATGCTGCTTATCAACCTCGAAGAAGGGCGCATTGTTTCTGATGAAGAAATAAAGTCGGAAATTGCTTCCAAACATCCTTATCGCAAATGGCTTGATAATACCCAACTTATTCTGGAAGATCTGGCTCCGGTCGAACCTCGATCACTGCGCAAGGATGTTTCGCTCCTCGACCGTCAGCAGGCGTTCGGTTATACGCAGGAAGACAAGAAATTTCTGCTTTCTCCAATGGCAACAACCGGACAGGAGCCGGTTGGTTCGATGGGTGTTGATACGCCGATTTCGGCAATGTCCGACAAGTCGAAATTGCTTTACACCTATTTCAAGCAGAATTTTGCGCAGGTAACGAACCCCCCGATTGACCCGATACGTGAAGAACTGGTGATGAGTTTGGTTTCATTTATCGGTCCGCGGCCGAATATATTCGATTTGATCGGAACATCCCGTAGGAAGAGACTGGAAGTTCGCCAACCGATTTTGACCAATGGTGATCTTGAGAAAATCAGAGCGATTGGCCAGACGGAAGATCATTTTGATACCAAGACAATCGATATTACCTATTCTGTACAGGAAGGCGCAGCCGGTCTTGAAGGTGCGGTCGAGCGGCTTTGCGAGCGCGCCGAGGCTGCAGTTCATGGCGGTTACAATATTATCATCCTCTCCGATCGCCAGATTGGACCGGATCGCATACCGATACCGGCATTGCTTGCAACGGCTGCCGTGCACCATCACTTGATCAGAAAAGGGTTGCGCACTTCCGTCGGCTTGGTTGTCGAAACCGGTGAACCGCGTGAAATCCACCATTTTTGTTGTCTTGCCGGTTATGGCGCGGAAGCAATCAACCCCTATCTCGCATTTGATACTTTGATTGATATGTTCGAGCGCGGCGAGTTTCCGAAGGAAGTCGAAGAGCATGAAGTTATTTATCGTTACATCAAGTCGATCGGTAAAGGCATGCTCAAGGTTATGTCCAAGATGGGCATTTCGACTTATCAGTCCTATTGTGGAGCGCAAATTTTCGATGCGGTCGGTCTGAAGCAGTCTTTTGTAGACCGTTTCTTTACGGGAACAGCCACAACAATCGAAGGTGTTGATCTCGATCAGATTGCAACCGAAACGGTAAGACGGCATACGTCGGCGTTCAGCAATGATCCTGTTCTTCTCAACTCTCTGGATGTCGGTGGTGAATATGCCTATCGTATTCGCGGTGAAACACATATCTGGACACCGGATGCGGTGGCAAGCTTGCAGCATTCTGTTCGCACATCCAATCCGGCACTGTTTACGGCTTATTCACAACGTATCAATGGTGAAACAGCGCGCGCCAAGACGATACGTGGTCTCTTCAAGATCAAAAGTGCCGAGGAACGTGGTGCTAAACCGGTTGCTATCGAGGATGTCGAACCGGCATCCGAAATTGTAAAGCGTTTTTCAACGGGCGCTATGTCTTTTGGCTCTATCTCTCGTGAAGCTCATACCACATTGGCTCGCGCCATGAATAAAATTGGCGGAAAATCCAATACCGGTGAAGGTGGAGAGGAACCCGATCGCCTCTATCCCTTGCCTGATGGCACACAAAATCCTGAACGTTCCTCTATCAAACAGGTAGCGTCGGGGCGTTTCGGTGTTACTGCCGAATATCTGGTGAATGCAGATGTCATCCAGATTAAAGTGGCTCAGGGTGCAAAGCCCGGAGAAGGCGGACAATTGCCGGGACATAAAGTTGACGCAACAATTGCCAAGACCCGTCACTCGACGCAAGGTGTCGGCCTGATTTCACCGCCCCCTCACCATGACATTTACTCGATTGAAGATCTGGCACAACTGATTTTCGATTTGAAAAATGTTAATGAATACGCTGACATTTCTGTCAAACTCGTCTCCGAGGTTGGTGTTGGAACAGTCGCTGCTGGCGTTGCAAAAGCACGTGCGGATCATATCACCATATCGGGTTATGATGGCGGTACGGGGGCAGCTCCATTGACATCGGTCAGAAACGCCGGTTCTTCTTGGGAAATGGGGCTCGCCGAAACCCAGCAAACCCTGGTACTTAACGGTTTGCGTTCGCGTGTGGCATTGCAGGTCGATGGCGGTTTGCGCACCGGTCGTGACGTTATTGTAGGCGCACTTCTGGGGGCAGATGAATTCGGCTTTGCAACAGCTCCGCTGATTGCGGCAGGCTGTGTCATGATGCGGAAATGCCATCTTAACACATGCCCGACCGGCGTTGCGACGCAGGATCCTGTATTGCGCAAGCGTTTCAAAGGAACGCCTGAACACGTTATCAACTTCTTCTTCTATCTTGCTGAGGAAGTGCGCGCTATTCTGGCACATATGGGCTTCAAAAAGCTTGATGATATTATCGGTCAGTCGGATTTTTTGGATAAACAGCCGGCAATCGACCATTGGAAGGCAAAGGGGCTCGATTTCAGCCGGATATTCTATAAACCGGATGCCGAGAAGAAGCAGATAAGGCACACTGAACGTCAACATCATCCGATTGAAGATATTCTCGATCGCAAGCTTATCGAGAAAGCACAGGCCGCTTTGAATGATAAAAAGCCTGTCGAATTCGAGACATTGGTACGCAATGTTGACAGATCGGTTGGTGCGATGTTGTCGGGAGAAGTTGTGCGGCATTTCCGCCATAAAGGTTTGCCCGACAATACAATCAACATCCACTTCAAAGGCACAGCCGGTCAATCTTTCGGTGCGTTTCTTGCCAAGGGGATAACCTTCGATCTCATTGGTGACGGTAACGATTATGTCGGCAAGGGTCTTTCTGGCGGCAGGATAATTGTTCGTCCTCCGGAAGATAGCAATGTTGTCGCCGAAGATTCGATCATCGTTGGTAACACCGTGCTTTATGGCGGCATTGAAGGTGAATGCTATTTCCGTGGCGTTGCGGGAGAGCGTTTTGCTGTACGCAATTCCGGCGTGGCTGCGGTTGTTGAAGGCGTCGGCGACCACGGTTGTGAATATATGACCGGTGGCATTGTTGTGGTGATCGGCAAAACCGGACGCAACTTTGCAGCAGGTATGTCGGGCGGTGTTGCCTATGTGCTTGATGAGGCAGGCGATTTTGCACAAAGATGCAATATGGCTATGGTCGAACTTGAGCCGGTTCCCGAAGAAGACGATATGCTTGAAAAACTTCACCATCATGGTGGTGACCTTATGCATAAAGGCCGTGTCGACGTATCGGCCAATATGACCCACCACGATGAAGAACGGCTGGCGCAGATGATTGCCAATCATCTTCACTATACAGGCTCTGAAAGGGCAAAAGAGATCCTTGATAATTGGGATCAATATCGCCCGAAATTCGTCAAAATCATGCCGGTCGAATATCGCCGCGCTTTGGAAGAAATGGAACAGATGCGTATGGAAACGGCTGCCGAATAATCGGCAGTCCGGATACATCGTTCAAAAGTCAGATACGGAAACAACAAATGGGTAAAGTAACCGGTTTTCTTGAAATAGATCGCCAATCGCAGAAGTATCAACCAGCTTCTGATCGCATCCGTCATTTTCGTGAATTTACAATTCCGATGTCCGAGGCAGAGGTGCAAAAACAGGCTGCACGTTGTATGGATTGCGGAATTCCTTTTTGTCACGGTTCGACAGGGTGTCCGGTCAATAACCAGATACCCGATTGGAACGACCTCGTTTATAAGGGGAATTGGAAAGAAGCGATCAGCAATCTTTTGTCCACCAACAATTTTCCTGAATTTACAGGTCGCGTTTGTCCGGCACCTTGTGAGGAAGCATGCACGCTCAACCTTGAGGATATGCCGGTCACCATCAAAACAATCGAGCAAACACTGGCAGACAAAGCTTTTGCACTCGGTTTTTTTGCGCCACGCCCCAATGAATCAAAAACGGGAAAGAGGGTTGCGATTATCGGATCGGGACCATCAGGTTTGGCTGCTGCACAACAACTTGCCCGTGCCGGCCATATGGTCGACGTTTACGAAAGGGAAAGCCGCCCCGGTGGGCTGTTGCGTTACGGTATTCCCGATTTCAAGTTGGAAAAACATCACATCGACCGCCGTGTCGAGCAATTGGAAGGTGAGGGCGTCACTTTTTACTGCGGTGTCAATATTGGCGTGGATAAGGCTGTCGACGATCTGTTAAACGAATATGATGCCGTGCTTTATTGCGGTGGTTCCGAGACTCCGCGCAAAATTGACATACCCGGCGTTCATTTTCATGGTGTACATGATGCTATGTGCTATCTTGTGCAGCAAAATAAACGGGTCGGTCGTGAAAATATTGAATCGGTCGGTTGGCCTTCACCGTCTATTACTGCCGACGGAAAGCATGTCGTTGTTGTTGGCGGTGGTGACACGGCATCCGATTGTGTGGGAACGGCCTTCCGTCAGGGTGCGGTTAAAGTAACCCAGCTTGATATTCGCCCGCAACCTCCGGAAAAAGAAGACAAGCTCAGTGTTTGGCCATATTGGGCAACAAAAATGCGCACATCGACAAGTCAGGCAGAAGGGGCCGAGCGCGAGTTTCAGATTGCTACGCTTGAATTTATTGCAGAAAACGGCGAGTTGACCCATGTAAAATGCTGTCATGTCGACGAGCACCGCAAGCCGATAGCCGGTACCGAATTTTTTATTCGTGCCGATCTTGCATTTATTGCTATCGGTTTTGCCGGACCGTTTGAAGCAGGCGTCTGCAGTGAATTGGGAGACCGTTTGAAGCTGAAAGTCGACCGTCGGGGTGCGCACTCGGTTCTGGCTGATACGAATAATTATAAAACCAGTATCGATAAATTTTTTGCTGCGGGCGATGTCAGACGTGGCCAGTCACTTGTTGTCTGGGCGATCAGGGAAGGGCGTCAGGCTGCCCGTGCCATTGATGAATTCTTGATGGGAGAGACATTGCTGCCTCGTTAAATCGACGACAAAGAGCGGGCTAGCCGCGATATATGAAGTGCTTCGAGGCTCCGGAAATTCCGGAGCCTTTTTATATTGAAAATTTCAATGGAAGTTTTTGTTTACTCGACTACACCTGAGTCACGGGATTGACCTGACCGGAGTTATATGTGGTCGGCCACGCGGGTGCTACAATTGTTTCATGCGCATATCAGAAACTGATTGAAATAAAGAAAGAATAATGAATTTTGCATCTGCAGCACCGTTTTACGGCGAGCAATCGAAAACGATTCTATCTGTCAGAACAACGACCAATATCTTGGAAAAAGAATGGTCGGAGCGGCGGGATTCGAACCCACGACCCCTTGACCCCCAGTCAAGTGCGCTACCGGACTGCGCTACGCTCCGAGCCGTGAAGATGGCCTAAAATACTAGCGTTATAAAGGCAAGTGAAAAATTCTTAAAAAATATCAAAATCGGGAAAAACACGATTTCAATTCATTATTGAGGGTTAAATTAGCCGCAAAACTGGCCGGAACACGAGCTATCGAGCCTGTGGAATTTTATGATTGAAAGCTCTTGGCTTGCGAACGCGGGCTTGCCGTTAACTTCGTTGATCGCATTATTGGAGCTATGTCGGGTGATAGAATGTTTTTGGCAACGGGGGGGGCGGCAAGCGAGGCTGCCAGACGTGTTGCCGACAATGGGGAGTTCTGGCAAAATGGGGCGCTGCTAAAAAAGGGGGGCAAAAGGGAGTTTCAGTAAAGGGAAATTTTTAAAATTTTGAATTAGCACTTCAAAAAGTCTAATCCCTATAATTCCAGTTCCGGTTTGTTGGCCGGAAACCGTATAAAATTTTGATAAACAGGGGATTTTCCGGTTGAAAAGTCAGTTTGGCTACTCTGTTTTTGCTGGTCGAATGGTTCTTTAGCTTTAAGTGACGGTTGCCCGATTTTTCGTAAGCGACTTTCCGTAACCTACTGAACAGCTAATCTATTATACCGGATTTTCGTCACGTTTTTTATTTTTCATTTTGACGCGGCAAAACAGATTCGAGATATGCAATAAGGTCATCAATATCCGAATCATCATTGAGGCGGATTGACGCCATGCGGGTTCCCTTCACCATTCCTTGCGGATTATGAAGATAGGTTATGAGTGTTTCTCTATTCCAGACAAGACCATTCCGGCCGGCATTTATCATTGCGGGAGAATAACGGTAACCTTCCAGCGATCCCGCTTTGCGGCCTATGATGCCTTGCAGCGTCGGACCAATACGATTATCGGGTTTGTCGGCATTATGGCAGGCGGCACATCGTTTAAAAACAATTTTGCCGTTTTCTATGTCGGCAGCATGTGTTCCCGTAATGATGTTGGCAAAAGCAATAATTGTGAAACAGAAAATAGTAAAATGATGCATTGGAACAATCAGATTTCAGCTGAAGCAATTTGAACCCATTAGTGATTAGCACCAATTTCGGTTTTTTGGTATTCTAACATTCGTTCAGTTTCGCATCAAAGTAGAACTATACCTTGACGGAAAACGTTTAAGACACCAGATTAGCAGCAATGATTTTAAAGGAGTTATCCATTCTATGGCCGGATTTTCAGTAATCACCATGACAGATGCTGCCAAGGAGCGCATCAAAGATATTATGCATGACAATAATGCATATGGAATTGTCGTCGGCGTAAAAAAAGGTGGTTGTGCGGGCATGGAATACACCGTTGATCTTGCCGAATCGGCTGTTGAAAATGCCGATCTCGCAGAGGATGATGGTGCTCGTGTTTTTGTATCCCGCGAAGCGACGCTGTTTCTTCTTGGAACACAGATAGATTTCGAGAAAACGACTTTGCACACGGGTTTTGTTTTCAATAACCCCAATCAGACATCTGCTTGCGGTTGTGGCCTATCAGTGGAAATTCGGCCTGTCGCCCAAGCCGATCTGGAGATGGCGCAGAAATAACCCGAATAATAATAACCTGAATTATCAGGTGTTATTCGGTTATCACCGCCCGCCAAGTGGTGTCGCTGTTCAAGCTTGTTGATTGCCGGTTGCCGGTTCTAATTCCTTCAGTTTCACACGAAAGGTGTTCTTTTCCCGATCACACAATCAGGCGTTCACTGCTTTACAAGTTTGGCTTCGTTCCAAAATTTCTCCATCTCTTCGAGGTTCGCGTCTGACAAGGTTTTATTTTGTTTTGCCAATGCGTTTTCAATAAAATTGAAACGATAACGGAATTTTTTGTTGGCTTTTTTCAAAGCATTTTCCGGTGAAATGTCGAGCGTTCGTGCCAGATTGAGAACGGTGAAATAGACATCACCAAATTCGTCTTCAATATTTTTTTTCTCGCCCGTTTGCAGCGCTTCTTCGAGTTCTGATAATTCCTCGTCAATTTTTTCAAAAACAGGCTCCGGTCTTACCCAGTCAAATCCGGTTTGTGCTGCTCTTTCTTGTAAAGCAATGGCTTCCTTTTCCGGCGGTTGAGCTGTTTTTACGGTTGCGAGGTAGCCTTTTTTAGTGTCATCGGGAAGACCTGCCTTGTTGCGCTTCTCCAGTCTTTCGGCTTTTTCTTCTTTTTTTATACGTTCCCATTCCCCTTTGATAAGTCCGCGCTCTTTTTGTTCGGCTGTTCCGAAAACGTGCGGGTGACGGCGTATCATCTTTTTTGTGATTGCGTAAACGACATCACCAAAGTCGAAACTTCCTTCTTCTTCCGCTATTCGGGCATAATAAACGACCTGCAAAAGCAGATCGCCCAATTCCTCGCAAAGATCATATTTATCGTCGCGTTCAATAGCGTCAGCGACCTCGTAAACTTCCTCGATTGTATAAGGAACGATAGTTTTCAAGTTCTGTTCTTTGTCCCAAGGACAACCGGTTTCAGGATCACGTAAAGACTTCATGATTTCGATGAGCCGGTTTATATTTTTGGAAGGTTCCATTTTATTATCCTTCGGAAGTTAAAAAGCGTTCTAAAATATTCCTTGTTGCGGCTTGTCAGTGATAGAGAATTCTTTCATAAAAGTCACATCTGTTGTGTTTTACGGGTTTTATTATGAATATTCTGGTAACTGGTGGAGCGGGTTACATTGGGTCGCATTGTTGTGTCGCACTTATGAAGGCAGGCTATCGCGTCGTTATTCTGGATAATTTCGGCAACAGTCATCCTGAAGTATTGCGCAGGATAGAAAAAATTACCGGACGTGCTCCGATCAATGAGTCTGGCGATATAAGGGATCGAAGCTTTGTTGAATATGTTCTGGAGCATCATAAGTGTGACGCTGTTATGCATTTCGCAGGGCTAAAATCGGTTGCCGAATCGGAAAAAAAACCTGACCTCTATTACGATTGCAATGTTGTTGGCAGTTTAAGGCTATTGCAAGCCATGAAATCAACCGGCGTCAAGAAATTGGTTTTTTCTTCGACTGCTACTGTTTATGGTGTTCCGAAATATCTCCCTTACGATGAAAAACATCCCCTCAATCCTGTAAGCGTTTATGGTCGCACGAAATTGACAGTCGAGAATATGTTGCGTGACTTTTACGCGAGTGATCCGACATGGGCATTTTCGATTCTGCGTTATTTTAATCCCGTCGGCGCCGACGAGAGCGGATTGATTGGTGAAGATCCTAAAGGAACACCCAATAATCTTATGCCGATTATTGCTCAGGCTGCATCCGGAAGACGCGATAAAGTGATGATCTGGGGGAATGATTATGATACCGAAGATGGAACCGGAGTGCGTGATTATATTCATGTGAGTGACTTGGCAGAGGGGCATTTACGAGCCTTGAAAACCTTGGAACATCCCGGTTGCGATGTCATCAACCTTGGGCGTGGGCGCGGCTATAGCGTGATGGATGTTATCAAGGCATTTGAACATATATCCAACAGGAAAATAAAATATGAAGTCGGGCCAAGACGCCCCGGTGATATCGGGGAATTTTTTGCCAATCCATCAACCGCATTTGAAAAGCTTCATTGGCGTGCCGAAAAAGATTTGGAAAAAATGTGCACCGATATGTGGAATTTTCAGGTCAAGAACCCAGATGGTTATAAATAGGGTTTCATTAAGAAGGAAATATCATGAAAATTAGTGCACGTAATATATTGAAGGGTAAGATTGTAGCCATCAAAAAGGGTGCTACAACCGCCCATGTCCAGATTGATATTGGTGGCGCAATTGTAACAGCCTCCATCACCAACGAAGCGGTTGATGATCTACAGTTGAAGGAAGGTGAACAAGCCGCTGCTGTTATAAAATCTTCCGATGTCATGGTCGCTATTGCTGACTGAGCCGGTTTATTTTCACTCGTCAGCCCGTCACATGTAACGCTCTCGGCTCGCCCGTTTTACTTTAAAAAAGTTTCCGGTTATCAGCTTTCATCCGGAAAATCGGGCGGGTTTCATAGCGGCAAATGGCTGTGTTTGCCCGTAGTGAAGCTGTCATCGGCCTTGTCTACTGACAAGCGTTTTTTGCCTCCTGACAAACGTTTTTGTCTCCTGACAAGCGTTTTTGTCTCACGACAAGCGGTTTTGTTTCCGGATAAGGGGGTTTGTAGCCTGATAAAGACGTGGTTTTCTTGCCGGAGCTTGGCTATTCTTTTTGTTCCGGCACGCTGTTGAGCCAGTGTGTTTGAATTGCGGTCGGAACGACGAAAAGCACAGCACGATATAACAAAAACGAAGCACGATAAAATGTCAGGTCATCATTGAACATTCTGATGGTGTGTTTGCGGGAAATTACAAAAATTATGAAACCCGCCTGAGTGAAATTTATTAGTCACCATAAAGGATTTCGGGTTTTGTGAAATAGCAGCAATATCCGGCAGGTTAAGGGCGGCTTTCCGACACGACAATAAAAAACCAAAGGAAAGGCGATATATCGCTTATCCCTGACGGCTTTAATCGTCCCAGCGTTTATGAAACCACATCCATTGTCCGGGATATTCACGCACCCAGGTTTCGACAATATCATTGAGTTTCTGGGCGGCTTTGACCTCGTCAATATTACCGTCATTATCCTTGGGTAAGTCGAAACGCTCATAAAGCTCAAGGCGATAACGCCCTCCGGGTAGCCGGATAGAGCGGGCAGGGTAGACATCGCAATCATATTGGCGTGCAAGCTTAATCAATAGCGGATTTGTTCTGACAGGTCTGCCGAAAAATGTCCCTTTTATACCGCGCCGAAATTTCTGGTCGACCAGCATACCGACATCTTCACCTTCGGCAAGTTTGCCCGCAAGTGCCCAGGCCGCACCGGCTTTCGAGGGAACGAGATGCCCCATTGCAGTCCGTCTCGCTTTTAAAACGCGTTTGGCAATATAGGGATTGTTGGGGGGGCGAAAAAGCGCAGTAACATTGAGATCGAAAGTTGCGGCACAAATGGGTAAAAGCTCGAAATTGCCGGTGTGCGCTGTGAAAAATATGTGCGGCTTTTTTTCGTCCCGAAGCCGGACAAAAATATCAATTCCATCAACTTCAACGAGGCCCGGTTTTTCATCATTCGGATTGAAGTCGAAAATTTTGTCAAGAAACACATATTCGGCAAATAAACGCCCCATATTTTCCCACATTTCAAGGGCGGTTTTGCGGATCCATTGCGGATCTTTATCAGGATATGCCTTGTGCAGATTTTCCAGCGCTATTTTGTGGCGCGGCAGTAACGGCCCGACAGTGCGGGCAAACCACGCGAAAAAGCCGATACCGGCCTTTGCAGGCAGGTGGCTGACAAGTGCCATCAATCCGGAAACAAAATGAGCCCAAGACCAGTCCCACCAGTCTTTCAGCTTTGCCCGCAGACGAAAAAGGATAAGCTTTAAACGCAATTTCTGCATCAATTGATTTTCAGGATGATTTTACCGAACACTTCACGACTTTCCATCCGTTCCAGTGCTTTTTCAATATCGTCAAAATTAACAATTGTATCGATAACGGGGTGGACAATGCCCTGCGCCATTTTTTGCATGGCATTGGCCATATTTTCCATGCGACAGCCAAAAGAACCGAAAATCTTCAATTGTTGTTGGAAGAGCTGCATCAGGTTCATTTGTGTGGAGACGCCGGAAGTCGAACCACAGGTGACAAGACGACCGCCCCGTTTCAGACTAAGCATGGAACCGGCCCAGGTATCGGCACCGACATGTTCAAAGACCACGTCAACGCCTTTTTTCTTGGTCAATTTCCGCACAACATGTTCAAAACGATCATCGCGATAATTGATGACAACGTCTGCGCCAAGAGCTTTTGCTTTTTCCATTTTGCTGTCGGAGCCGACCGTCGTATAGACGGTGCAGCCCATGCGCTTTGCCAACTGGATAGCCGCAGAACCGATACCGGAGCCGCCAGCATGGACCAGAATGGTTTCACCGGGTTGAAGTTTGGCATTGTCGAACAACATATGTTCGACTGTACCGAATGTTATGGGAGCAACGGCTGCGTCAATTTCGTCGCAATCAAGTGGTGCCGGTACCAATAAACGAGCAGGCAAATTCACCGCTTCGCAGGCAAAACCGTCAATATGAAAGCCGTGAACACCACTTACATGCGTGCAAAGATTATCACGTCCTTCACGACAAGCTTTACAAAGTCCACAAGTTTTTGCCCCGTAAATGGAAACGAGCTGGCCAACCTGAAGATTGCCGACGCCCGCACCGACTGAGCGGATAATTCCGGAAGCTTCAGCACCGATCGTCAGTGGTAACTTACGCTTTGCAAAGGCCATTCCGCGCCAGCCCCAAACATCAATATGATTGAGTGCTACCGCTTTTATCTCGACCGTAACTTCACCATTACCAGGAGCCGGAGGTGGTGCTATTTCGGTTAATTCAAGACGTTTGTCGTCAAGCAATTGCAATGCGCGCATGACCAATCCTTCTTAAAATAATTTGCCAGAGAAGAAAACTAAACGGTGAGTTACCCGTTATAGCCTCTGATGACAAGACTTTCGTTTTGACCACCAAACCCGAAAGAATTTGAAAGAACAGATGTCACCTTCGCCTTGCGGCATTTGTTTGGAACAACATCAAGCTGGATAGCCGGATCAGGTTCATCATAATTGATGGTCGGTGGCATAATTCCTGTCCGGATGGTCAAAAGCGAAAAAACAGCCTCTATAGCACCGGCCGCGGTCAATGTGTGGCCGATCATGGACTTGTTCGATGACACCGGAACCTTATGGATATGTTCGCCAAATACATTCGACAAAGCGAGATATTCCATTTTTTCATTTTCCGGCGTGGAAGTCCCATGGGCGTTGATATAATCAATATCATCAATGCCGATGCCCGCATCTTCCAATGCTTTGCGCATTGAGCCGGTTGCGGGTGACGCGTCGGGTTTGGAACGGGTGCGATGAAAATCGTCAGCCGTTTCACCGCATCCTGCAAGCAGCCCCAGAACCTTCGCGCCGCGTTTTAATGCGCTTTCGAGAGATTCAAGAACAAGTGCTCCCGCACCTTCAGCCATGACAAAACCGTCACGGCCTTTGCTGAAAGGTTTTGAAGCCTTTTCAGGTATCTGGTTCTGGGTTGATAAAGCCGATAGCAGAGAAAAGCGTATCAACGCTTCGGCAGATACCGAACCGTCGGTACCAATTGTCAATGCACGATCGGTTTCGCCGCGTCTTATCGCTTCAACACCAAGTTGGATTGCTGTTGCTCCGGACGCACAGGCAGTAGATAAGGTGATTGGCAAACCAATTGTTCCAAACCGGTCTTTCAATCGTTCGGCTATATATCCGAATTGGGTTGTCTCGAAGAAACTGTGATGGGGATTTTTGGCACAAACTTCCAAAATAGCCTGATAGGAGGGAGCTTTTTCGTGATCGACTTCAGCATCAAGTGCAAAACGTGATTTCCAATCCAGTTCTACCGGCGGAGCAGCCAGAAACAATGGACCGTTAAATGCAGCTTCATCAAGCCCTGCTTCGTTGATTGCTTCGCTTGCTGCAATAGTTGCCAGTTTTTCTGATAAAGCGGAAGCACCGACATGGCTTTCTTCAAGAAAATCGACAGTGCCGGCTATTTGTGTTGTCAACCCGTCGATCGGAAAACGTGTTATCCGGTGGATACCGCTGACACCATTGATAAGCTTTTGCCAATTTTCTTCTTTACCTTGGCCTAAAGAGCTGATGACACCAGCCCCTGTAATTGCGACAAGTGGCCGCCCCAGATGATCGGTATATTTGTCCATTACAAATCCTTTAGCCAGCTATAAGCCGTGCCATACCTTCGGCTCTCGTTGTGCCAACTGTTGAAACAATGACGCTTTCAAGATTACCGTCGAACGGTTTTTCATCTTCACTCAAGGCTTTGAACGCTTGTTTTTTCTTTATCGCTATAGCACCTAGAGCCAAAGCCAGAGGAAACTGGGCTTCACGCCAATGACCGAACAAAGTGGAAATACCACGATAAGGAAGTCCGCTTTTATCCCATAAAGCTTTTTCGGTTCCGGTGATGCCTTTCACACCTGACGCACCCGATACAACCAGATCATTTTGTACTGGCCCGCCGGTTCCTTTGACATGTTCAAACATTCTCTCCAATGTTTTATCAAGGGAAGCGGTTTTTCGGTTTGTTTGATCGGTCACAAAGTCGGAAACAGTGGCGTAAATCTTTGCGCCGCGTTTTTTGGCATATTCCAAACTTTCAAGAACGAGGAAAACACCGCCTGAGCCGGTAACAAGCCCGCCGCCTTGGGAATTTTCCCGCTGCCAGACCGGAGACCACCCGTCCCGTTTCAAAAGTTGTCCCAGTTCCTGTCCCAAAAGCATATCATAATGTTGGGAATTATAAGACCCTCCAACAAGAGCATGAGTGCTCTGGCCGGATTGAATTCTTGCAGTTGCAACCATAAAAGCCGCAAGACCGCTTGCCTCTTCCCCCATGAAGCTGCGGGAAGAACCGATAACCTTGTGAACAATAGAGATATTGCCAGCCAAAAGATTGGATAATTGCGCCAAAAAAAGAGTTGGCCGTAATTCGGTTGAAAGCGTTTCATTCAACATGACACCACGGTTTGTTGATGTCCTGCCTTTGTTGAGAATTTCAACATCGACATTGATGTCGCGCTCGCCGCCACCGGCAGCAACAATCATATCCATGGTTGAAGTTACCGGAAGGTCATCTTTGACACCGGCATCTTCCAATGCGAGACCGGCTGCATAAGTGCCCAATCTCTGCCATGTTTCCATCTGTCGCTGATCGCTGCGCTTGGGAATTTGCAGGCTCCAGTCAACTTCACCAAGAGCGTGAACTGTATAAGGAGCAAAGCTTTCCTGATCGAGGTGGGGAGCGAGCGGAGACGCATTCAACATCTCCCAATGTTTCTCGACACCCTCTCCAAGGGAGCTTATCAGACCTATACCGGTAATGACGACAGAATGGTTGTTTGGCATTATATAAGATTATCCGGCGTTTTTCTTGGCTTCAACGAGTTCGTCAATCTTCTTGCAAAGATTTTCCAGAACAAAATATTCATCAGTTCCGACTTTGCCTTCATTAACATCCTGCGTCCATTTTTCCAGCGGTATTTTGATACCGAAATCTTTGTCTATAGCAAAAACAATATCCAGAAAGTCAAGACTATCAATGCCCAGATCGTCGATGGCATGGCTATCCGGCTTAATCGTATTGCGATCGATCTCGCTTGTTTCAGCGATGATGTCGGCAACTCTGTCAAACGTAGAGGTCAATGTGCAATTCCTTTTAATTGTTATGGCTGTCAACCAGCCTCTTAGCGAATCTTTCTAGCGTCTTTCTCGATTAAAAAAAAGACTGAAAGCAGAATTAACATTTCTTATTGCTTCACGGAAACAATATTCCGCCTCTTCCACTATAAAGCCCGTTCTAATTAGGCTTTTTTATGAAAAAAGAGACGGAATACGGTTTACAAAGACAAGTCAGGTAAAAAATGAACAGGATGAAACCTATCCGTTTTGTTTTTGATTCCTTTTTGTATTTGCTTCAAGAACAGCCAATGCAGTCATATTGACAACGCCGCGCGAGGTAACCGAGGTTGTTAAAATATGGGCCGGTCGTGCCGTACCTAACAGGATTGGCCCTACATGCAGGGCATCTGTCAGATTTTTCACGACGTTGAGCGTGATATTGGCAGCGTCTAGATTCGGAAAAACAAGAAGATTTGCTTCCCCTTTCAGTCGGGAACCGGGAAAAACACGATCACGCAATATTTGCGAGAGAGCAGCATCACCATGCATTTCACCATCCGATTCAAGATCGGGAAAACGTTCGGCGAGAATTTCCGAAGCCTTACGCATCTTTTTCGCAGAATCTGTATCCTTGGAACCGAAATTGGAATGTGAAAGCAGTGCGACTTTCGGCTCTATACCAAAGCCGCGAACCTCTTCGGCAGCAAGCGCGGCCATTTCGACAATTTGTTCTGCCGTCGGATCGGTGTTCACATAAGTATCGGTAAGAAACAGCGTTCCGCGCTGTGAAATTAACAAGCTCAAGGCAGAAAATTGCCCGACTTTGTTTTCAAGGCCGATAATCTGGTCCACAAGCTGGAGATTTCGGCTAAACCGCCCGCCAAGGCCGCAAATCATCGCGTCTGCTTCGTCACGCATGACTGCCAGCGCGGCAATAGCGGTTGTAGATGTCCGGACAATGGTTTTAGCTGCTTCCGGTGTGACACCACGCCGCCCTGTGTAATGGAGAAGCAGATCAACGTAATCGCGGTAGCGCGGGTCGTTTTGCGGGTTAATCAGCTCGAAATCTTTGCCGGGTCTAATTCTTAGGCCAAAACGTTTCAATCGTGCTTCGACAACTTCCGGACGACCGATCAGAATAGGAACAGCAGTCTGGTCTTCAAGAACAATTTGGGCGGCACGAAGTACACGCTCGTCTTCACCGTCAGCATAAATAACGCGCTTATGTTGGGCAGATTTGGCAGCAGCAAAAACCGGCTTCATGATAAGTCCGGAGCGGAAAACAAAGCGGTTCAGCTTGTCTATATAAGCATTCATATCCGTGATCGGTCGTGTCGCGACACCCGATTCCATCGCGGCTTTTGCAACGGCTGGCGAGATGCGCAGAATAAGCCGGGGGTCAAAAGGCGAGGGGATCAAATAATTCGGACCAAAGTTCAAGGCCTCGCCCGAATAGGCGCGAGCTGCCACATCGGAAGGTTCTTCTTTGGCGAGAGCTGCAATTGCATAGACAGCCGCCGCTTTCATCTCCTCGTTGATTGCCGTTGCCCCGACATCAAGTGCACCACGGAAAATATAAGGAAAGCACAAAACATTATTGACCTGATTGGGGTAGTCTGAACGACCGGTACATATCATTGCATCGGGGCGTACTTTCCGCGCTTCTTCCGGCATAATTTCGGGTGTCGGATTGGCAAGAGCAAGAATGAGTGGCGTTTTAGCCATCTTTGCTACCATTTCAGGTTTTAAAACATTACCGGCAGAAACGCCCAAAAAAATGTCGGCATCCCCGATGATGTCGTCAAGCTTGCGCGCATCGGTTTTCTGCGCATAGACGCTTTTCCAGCGATCCATCAAAGCTTCACGCCCTTCATAAACAACGCCTTCAAGATCGCTCACCCAGATATTTTCTTTTTTTGCTCCGAGGCGAACCAATAGATTGAGGCAGGCAAGGGCGGCCGCTCCGGCTCCGGAAGCGACAATTTTTACATCTTTGATGTTTTTGTGAGCGAGTTCAAGTCCGTTAATAACGGCCGCGCCGACGATAATGGCAGTACCGTGCTGGTCGTCGTGAAATACCGGAATATTCATCCGCTCCCTGAGTTGCTCTTCAACTTCAAAACATTCGGGTGCTTTGATGTCTTCGAGATTGATACCGCCGAAAGTCGGCTCCAATGCTGCAACAGTATCAACAATATGGGGAATGTCATTGGCATCTATTTCAATGTCAAATACATCGATATTGGCAAATTTTTTGAAGAGTACAGCCTTGCCTTCCATAACCGGCTTGGCTGCGAGCGGTCCTATATTGCCGAGGCCGAGGACTGCCGTACCGTTAGAGACCACAGCAACCAGATTTGAGCGTGCAGTATATTCGGCGGCCGTTTTCGGATCATCGTGGATAGCCTCGCAAGGGGCAGCTACACCGGGAGAATAGGCAAGCGCCAAATCGCGCTGGTTTCCCAAAGGTGTGGTCGGATGTATTTCAAGTTTTCCGGGGTTCGGATAACGGTGATAAAAGAGAGCTGCTTGTTCGAGTTCTACTTGACGGGGGGATTTGTTTTTTTGTGACATCGGGTTAATCCAAATTTAAAAAGCACTTAAATAAGCGCCGCCATCAATGATAAGGTTTTGGCCGGTTATAAAACCGGATTTTGTCGAGCATAAGAACGCACAAGCATGCCCGAATTCTTCCGGATTTCCGAAACGTTTAGCCGGATTCTGAGTTTGCCTTTTCGCTACGATTTCATGAACCGGAATTCCGGTCTTTTCCGATGCTGCGGCAAAACTTTGTTTTAAACGGTCAGTCAAGAACGGACCGGGCAAAAGATTATTGATCGTGACATTGTCTGCAACGACTGTACGCGCAATTCCGGCAAGAAAAGATGTTAAACCGGCGCGGGCTCCGGATGAAAGATCGAGACCGGCAATAGGAGCATAAACCGATGTCGATGTTATATTAACAATGCGGCCGAATTTTTTGGCAACCATTTTATCAATGACCGCTTTTATCAATTCGATAGGTGTGACCATATTTTGCGTTACACCATCGATAATTGTGTTGCGATCAAGCTCACGAAAATCACGAAAGGCAGGACCGTGATTATTTGTGACAAGAATATCGGGATCCGGACATGCTTTGAAGAGATCTCTCTGTCCTTCTTGAGTTGCAACGTCGCCAACCACTTCGATCACAGTTGCACCAGTAAGCGATTTGATTTCTTTCGCTGTCTCGTGAAGACTTTCGCCATGTCGTCCGTTAATGACAACTTCACATCCTTCTTTAGCCAAAGCGATTGCACAAGCTTTGCCTAATCCTTTACTTGACGCGCATATAATCGCTTTACGTGTTGTTAAACCCAAATCCATAGTATTTTTCTTTCAATCCACCTTTTATAATATAAGAACTGGATTATGTCGGCTTTTTTAAGTGGATGCCGCTGTTTTTCATTTTTAGTTGTCGAGATATAGTCTAACTATCCGCAACTGTCATGAGCTACAGGAATGTGTAGCTTACACGAATGTGTTATGTCCAGAAAAACATAGTTAATTGGAGATTAATCTTTCTCGATGATATTTAGGAATGTATTGAGAAGAATCGACATTTCAGGGGGAAATGAACAGGTTGAATGAGTGATCGTATGAAGTCGGCACAACAGAAGTTAAATAAACCGGCAATGGTTAGACATGATATAGAGGACGGAGTTCTGTCTGTTTCGTGTCTTGGCTATTGGAATACGCATACGGTATATCTTATCGACGATGAATTACGCAAACTCGAACACGCCGAGTGCAAAAAAGCTGTATTGGATGCTTCCGGTCTCGAAACTCTGGACACCGCCGGTGCATGGGTGCTCGAACGCCTTTATGTCAAGCTCAAAGAACGCAACATAGAGGTCGAGCTGACAGGAACCAAGCATTCGTGGCATTCGCTTCTCATTACTGTCGGCAAAAGTTTTTCCAATAAAGATGATACACTGAACGAACCCAAGCTACCTGCTTATATCCGCTTTTTTTCCGCCCTGGGTGAAAGGGTCATTAACAGCTACCACGATTTTTTATTGGCAATGGATATATTGGGTGCGACGATTCGCGGTTCCCAGATGAAAAAAGGGCGAGGGTCCGGGGTGAGCCTGCCTGCTGTTGTGACACAGATCGACCGGATGGGGGTAGGGGCCGTTCCGATTATCATTCTTATGTCATTTATTGTGGGGGCAATTATTGCCCAGCAAGGTGCATTCCAGTTGCGGCTTTTCGGTGCAGAAATTTTTGTTGTCGATCTGGTTGGTATCCTTGTTTTTCGTGAACTCGGTGTGCTTTTAACGGCGATTATGATTGCCGGACGATCGGGAAGTGCCATCACCGCAGAAATCGGCTCTATGAAAATGCGCGAAGAAACCGACGCATTAAAAGTTATGGGGCTTAACCCGATAGGTGTTCTGATTTTTCCGCGACTCGTCGCTTTGGCGATTATTTTGCCACTCCTGACAGTTATTTCCGATCTTGCAGCATTGATCGGCGCAGGCGTTGTTGCAAACCTTTATTCCAATATTTCGTATGCAGCCTTTATTACCCGTCTGAATGACGCTGTCTATACGACAACCTACTTTGCCGGTCTTATCAAGGCTCCTTTCATGGCACTGATTATCGGAATCATTGCTTCGGTCGAGGGGATGAAGGTTGGTGGCAGTGCAGAATCATTGGGGCAACGCGTAACATCTTCGGTCGTCAAGTCCATTTTTGTTGTTATCGTCATCGACGGTTTTTTTGCAATCTTCTATGCTGCGATCAATTTTTAAGAGGTTTTAAGGTGAAAAGAGCCAAACGAAACCATTCGACACTGGATCTCACAACCGATGAAATCATTTCGGTTCGTGATGTTACAGTGCAGTTCGGCAGCAAGAAAGTTCTCGATGGACTTAATCTCGATATTCACCGTGGTGAAATTCTTGGGTTCATAGGACCATCGGGTGCCGGAAAATCCGTGTTAATGAGAACAATTCTGGGGCTTAATAAAAAAGTATCCGGACATATCAAAATTCTGGGACAGGATATTGATGAAATTTCAGACAATGAAAAAGTCGAGATTGATATGCGTATGGGCGTATTATTCCAACATGGCGCCTTGTTTTCGGCATTGAATGTCTTGGAAAATATACAGGTTCCCATGCGCGAATACCTGGATTTATCGCCGAAATTGATGGACGAACTTGCGAGATTGAAAATTTCTCTGGTCGGGCTGGAGGCCGATACGGCCGAAAAATATCCTTCTGAGCTTTCAGGTGGTATGATTAAACGTGCAGCACTTGCGCGTGCTTTGGCACTCGACCCGCATATTGTGTTTCTTGATGAACCGACATCCGGCCTTGACCCGATCGGTGCGGCAGATTTCGATCTTCTTATTGAAGATTTACGCGACACTATGGGATTAACTGTATATATGGTAACACACGACCTTGATAGCCTCTACGCTGTTTGTGACAGAATAGCGGTTCTCGGTCATAAAAAGGTTATGGTTGAAGGTACGATAGAGGATATGTTGAAGTTTGACGATCCATGGGTTCAATCGTATTTTCGTGGAAAACGGGCAAGGCAGATTGTTCCGCATAAACGCCACCCCGAACCTGAAATAAAAGAGACGGCAGAGTAAGATGGAAACCAGAGCAGATTATGTGACAGTCGGTATCTTCACTGTGGTGACGCTTATCGCTGCTTTTATGATCGTTTATTTCATTGCCCGAATGGGTGATTCCCACCAGCTCGAACCTTTGGATGTCCGCATTCCCGGCTCTGTTACCGGATTGGGCGAAAGCAGTCAGGTATTCTTTAACGGTATACGCGTTGGTACCGTGCGCCGCCTTGTTCTCGATGACACCAACCCCAATATGGTTATCGCAAAAACAGAGATTAACGGCACAACGCCGATAACCCGCTCGACAGTTGCAACATTGGGATTTCAAGGGTTGACGGGACTTGCTTTTATCGAACTTAAAGGTGGTAGCTTGAAAGAACCGAATCTCCTCGAAGAGGCAAAGAAAGAAGATACAGTTGCACGTATTGATGCCGATCCTTCAACATTCAACAATCTTCTGGCAACCGCACAAGATATTTTTGCCCGTGCAAATTCGACATTGGGCGAAATGGAACGATTTATGAAGGATTCACGCGAGCCTCTTACAGAAACGATAAAAAATACCCGCAATTTCTCTGCGACGTTGAACAACAACACCGACAATGTTCAAAAAATTCTTGATGATACCAGACAGATGATGGCGCGACTGAATACCGCCTCGGAAAAAGCCGATTCCATTATGGCCAAGCTTGACAATATGCTCTCGCCGGATAACCGGAACAGTGTCATTGTTCAGGCTCAACAAACCTTGGCCTCTATTCAAAAGGCGGCCGATACTATAAACGAACATATAGGACCTATCGCCAATAATCTGGAACGTTTTTCGGGGCAGGGGTTACGAAATGTCGAGGCTCTTGTCAGTGATAGCCGTCGTTCGGTTGACCGGATAGAAAGAGCCATTTCGGATTTGGAACGTGATCCACAACGCGTGTTATTCGGCGGGACGGGGACTGTTCCACAATATGACGGGAGAACACGTCGATGATAACAGAACGGAAAAAAGTCAGTCGGTTTCTCTCGGTTTCTTTGGGAATCATGTTTACTGCATCGGTTCTTTCCGCCTGTGGTACACCTTCACGCGACACTTATGATCTATCAATCGGCAATGCCACGCTTGAGGGCGCGCAAAAACATCCGAAAATACAAATTCTGGTTGAACAACCGGATGCCGTTAAAGCACTTGACGGACAGGACATTGTTGTCAAACAGGGCGGTTCTATTTCCTATCTGAAACGGGCCCAATGGAGCGATCGTCTCCCCGATCTTGTTCAGGCACGTCTCATTCAAGCTTATGACAATAGCAATCATTTCGGCGGTGTCGGGCGTCCGGGAGACGGCTTGGCTATCAATTATCGAATCCTCTCGGACATTCGTTCATTTGACGTCAATGTTATGAATGGGCATAATGTGGCGACCCTTGAGATTGCCGTAAAAATTATGGATGACAGAAACGGTAATATAAAAGCGCAGAAAGTTTTCACGGCCAATTCACCTGTATCGGGTACAAACAACAATCAATATGCTGCCGCTCTGGATAATGCTTTCAAAAAAATTACCAATGATATTGTCAACTGGACAGTTTCGTCTATTTAGCCAAGGGTTTTTAGCTGGTTTCGCAAATCATAATGCTGCAAGCCACTCGCTCAACGAGCTTGCGCCTGCTTTTTCGTGATATGGCTGAACAGCCGATAGGAAGAGATTTCGCTGTGGCAGCGTGGCGTAGTGCATATTGTTAGAATAGGCGAATACCACGCTTACGCAGGCAGATTTCCGCTATTATTTTAAAGCCGCAGTTTTCTTAACATCTCTACAAAATACGGATAGTGGCGGGGTAGATGATGAAGCCATCACTCACGGATTAAAGACTGCCGAATTGCCTTTTGGAGGATAAATATTCATCCTTCCTGAAAACCGGCGGGAATACCGGTTTCAAACAAAATATTTCATTTCGGAGACTTCGATTTTTCAGGTATTTTTGTGCATTCCCAAAAAACAGATTTCCGGTGCGCCGGAGCTGAACGGCAGCGCAATCTGGTAACCAAAAACAGAGAGCTTGATTATCTCGTCAAAAAACAGGAAGCTTGAGGATTTTCAAGAGCGCAAAAAAGCGGTAGATCGTGCCGAATTAATCAAGATTCCGGTTCTCGGCTTCAAGAATAACGTTCAAGCGATATTGTTAACCCGATCTGTCTAAGACAAAAAAGGGAGCCTAAGGCTCCCCTCTTTTCAACTTACTGGATGCGTCCACTTGCATGGGCAAGCATTGTATAAACCTTGCCTGTATCCGAAGTCAGATATTTACGTATTGTTTCCCGATCGCCGGTTTCTCTCGAAACATCACGTAACAATTTTTCAAAATCGGCAATGTATTGATTGACCGAACGGCGGAACTCACTGTCAACGAGATATTTTTGGCGAATTTTCTCGAATGTCTTCTGACCACTTAAAGTGTAGAGACGTTGTGTATAGATGTTCCGTTGACCGCGACGATAATGATCCCAAAGCTGAACTGCTGCATTATGATCTATCGCGCGGACAATATCGACAGAAAGCGAATTCAGCGATTCAATCACATGATCGGCAGGGCGGGGCTGCTCGACTTTGGTCAGTGTTGCGACATCGGGTTCATCTCCACGTGATGCGCGAGCCAGCAGGTTTGAAACCCACCCATCTCTCGCCGGAGGTGTTGTCGTTACCTTTGCAGCAGCAGGAGCCGGCTTTGCAGCGAAATTCTGCTTGAACATCGGCATTGTACGAGGCTTTTCGTCAAAAGACGGAGCCGCAGTCCTTAAATTCGCGCTGGAAGAGGCAGGGCGCGAAAAATTATTGCTTTGTGCGGTTTGCTGCATCAATACCGAAAGTTCTTGCAACGCATTGATCTGGTCGGTTACCGCGTGACGCATCTGGTCTGCAGATTCCCTCGTTTGTACCGGCAGTTGACGAATCGTATTATTCAAACTGTCGCTTGTCTTTTCAAGTTCGTCCTTGATTGATTGGGTGGCGTGACGAATTTCATCAGTCGCATTGGAGAATTTTGAAGAAGCAACGACCACCATTTCATTGAGACTCTGTTGCAGTCTGAATGCTGAATCGCGTGTGCTTTGGTCGGTTTCTTTCAATGCTGCCCCGATTGCTTCTTCATAATGGGCGATAACTTGACTGATTTCTTCCGACTTTGCCATCAATGCATTGCTCAATTGAGCCAAAGCATTCTGCTTCTCTTCAACTGTGCCGCTGAACGACGACTGGGATTGTTCAAGCATTTGAACTGCCTGACTGAGAACACCGGCATGTTGATCGATATTCTGCGACATCTGGTTGATTTGTTCGAGAGTATTGCCTGACAAGCCTTGCAGAAGCTCGAAATTATTGCTGAGCATCTGGCTGGAATTGTTGATATTCTCGGCAATCTGGTTGCTGTTTTGATAGAACGCATTTGCCGTTTCACTGAGTTGACCGTCAATGTTCTGGATTGAAGCGATCAACGAATTAGCATTGGCACCGATATTCTGCGCAGATTGATCCATTTGCGCCAGTAGACCGGATACATTGCCAAGGAAGTCATCTTTTGCACCCGAAACAGCCTGTAGCGTTTCCGACGTACGTTGTGCCAGTGCATTCAGTAATGCGTCGTTCTGCGCCTGCATGCGTTGCTCGGTTTCTTGTGTCGCCGAGCTGAGTTGGTCGTTAAACTGCGTGGCCATATTACCGATTGATTGTGTGGCTTGCTGAGCTGTCTGACCGAGATTTTCTGCAACGCTTGCCAGTTGCTGAACATTACCGGCAATTTGGCTCGAAGCACTGGCGAATACATTGTTGACGTTTTCGCCAACGCTATTCAATTGATAACCGATATTATTCTGCAATTGCTGCATCGTTTCGTTCAGCATATTAGAACGTTCCGACAACGACTGTTCGATGGACTGGGCTGAAGCTTCGATGACAGAGTTAAAACGCTCGGCTTGCTGGTTGATAATCCCTTCAGCGCGAGACATTTCCGTATCTAAAGTTGTTGTCAATGTCTGTCCGGCTTCGTTGAAACGGCTTGCTGCTTCATTAATTCTGGAATCGAGTGAAGAGAGAATATTATCTCCGGCTTCGGCAAGTGCCTTGCCAACATTATCCGACTGTTCTGTAAGACTGGATACAGCACGTTGCCCTGAAGCAGTGAGAACGCCCTCGGCTTTTACTGCAACATCGGCAAAGGACGAGACAAATTCCTGACTGATGTCGGAAATTCTCGAATGAACCTTATCTGTCTCGCTATTCAATGTCGAAAGAATACCATCACTCATATTGGTAAGCGTAGATTGGAGTTTTGCCGCTTCGTCATTGAAAGAGGAAAGTACCTGATTACCCGATTGGGAGAGCATGGCAGAAGCCTTGTCTGTCACTTCGGTGAGTGAAACTTTTAATGTTTCATTTGAATTTTCGATGACGTTGCGGGTTTTTTCAGTCTCTTCGGCGATTGACGTTGTCAATCCGTTACCGGCCGCCGAAAGAACGTCTGAAGCTTTTTGTGTTGCCTCTCCAAGGCTATTGACAAGTTTGTCATTGGCCTCTGTCAGCAAGGAATGTGCCTTGTCTGTTTGGCTCGACAAATTCGTAACGAGACTACCGCTCGACTGGGAAATCAACTCGGCAGCCTTTTTAGCTTCATTACTGAAAACTTCCGATGCGGCCGCTATATTGTCACGCAAATCTCCCGCGAGAGAGACAGCAGAATCTTCCAAAGTTGTTTTGACATTATGAACGCCGACTTCCAATGCTTTTTGCATGGTCTGGGTGCGTTCGTCGAGGATCGCCGTCTGTTCGGAGAATGAACGTGTAATGCCTTCATTGTTCTCGGTCACAATGTTTTTCAGTTCATCGGACCTTTGCCCCAGCAAATTGCTTTGGACTTCCAACGAACGGGTGACTTCGCCCAAGGTGGTGGTAAGGCTGTTTTCCAACTCTCTGGCGCGTTCGGTTATCGTATTGGAGCTGGTTGTCAGGCTTTTATTCATAGAACCGATACGCTCGTCGACGGATGCCAACAATGAATCATTGGAAACAGCCAATGCTTTTTCGAGCATTTCGGTGTGATTTTTCAAAGTATCCAGATGATTTGTGAACGTAGATTTCAACGATTCACTATTGCTGCTAATAGCATCCTGAACTTTCAAAACCTGATTGCCGACGGTTTCGTTAAAAGTTGCATCACCTTTTGCAATGACATCCTTGATGTAATCAATGCGTTCCTCAAGTACACGCGCTTGATCGGCCAGAACTTCATTGAGCGCAGAGCTGTTGACGGTGAGGGAATCCCTCAAAGCATCAGCTCTGGTGTCGATATTGCGCGTTTGCGTATCCAGCAATTCGTTGGCTGTCTCAAAACTTTTTTCGATAGCCGCTTGTAGTGCTCCGGTGCGTTGTTCAATACCCTCGACATAGCCCTGCGAACGTTTGTCGAGCATTTCAACATTTTTAACCATAACTTCTTCAATACCGGTTACATGTTGTGAAAGCACGTCGATCTGGCCTTTTACAATCGCAGAAAGCTTATCTGTTTCGCCACCCAGCATTTCGGTGATGAGTTCACGACCTTCGGCGATCTGTGATTTGAACGCTTCGGCGCGGTTCTTGAGCATATCGCCAAGCGAAATGTCCAAACCGGCTATTTGGTCGGCAAGTATTTTTTTGCCGTCATCAACAGTCGTGAGAAAATCATTACGACCGGATGTGAACGCATTGGCAATATCAATGGCACGGGCTTTAAGTGTTTCATTTATTTCTGACGCACGTGAATCGAGTACTCCGCCAAGCTTCTCGGTGTTTTCTTCAAGCTCTTGAGCGCGTTTAATAAATGAATCGATTATCGTGTTGCCTCGTTCGTCCAACGATTTGTCGACGTCGGACAAGCGTTTTTCAAATGCTGCGATAGCTGCTGTTGTTGCATTGTCAAATTCGGCCGACAATGTGTTTGCATGGCTGCCCAGCTTGGATATTCTTTCGTCAAACGTGGATAATACGCGTTCGGTTGCAGCTTGCATCCGCTGTCCGAGTTCTTCGGCTCGCTGTTCTGCTTGCTCGGCCCCCTGATTGAAACTTGACGATATTTTCGCACTGTTGGATTCAAGCCGTTCGGTCGCGTTATTCACGCTTTGCTCTAAATTATTGTAGAGTTCGGAATTCTGTTTTTGCAATTCCTCGGCAGTCTGACGGAACTTTTCGGCAAGTTCACCACTGACACCTTCGCCGACTTCGGCAAGGCGTGCAACGAGATCTTCTCCCTGTTGCTGGAGTGATTTTGTCAGTGTTTTTGTGACGTTTTCAACATTGGCGGAAATGTTGGAGGTAATGAGGCCAAATTCCTTGCCCAGCTCGTTTTGCGTTCCGCGAATGGTTGATTGTACACGATCGGCATGGCCAAGAATCGCCTCGCGTTCTGTGCTCAATTCACTGATAAGATTATGAATGCGTGATTCGTTTTCTGTATAAGCGCGTTCAAGGTTTTGTACTTCACCCTGAATAAGTGCTTCCAGTTCTACCGCACGCGACAACGTCCGTTCGATGCCTTCGTTCATAGCGGCGACTTCCTGACGGATCGTCTTGCCTAACGAAACAGCATGTTCCTCTGTCGATTGCGGATGGCTTAGTCGTAATGCAGCGTCGCTGACCGCGGCCGCAATATTCTTGAGTTCGCTCGAACGTTTCGATAATTGTGCAAATCCCCAGAACATCAAAATAGGCACTGCCGTTCCCGCAGCCACCGCAAGACCGACAGGAGTGGTAGCAAATGCGGCAAGTCCCGCCGGTGCCAATGTATTTGCAACGTAAGCACCACCGGCTGCCCAAAGTGCACTTAAAGCTGTTGTGCTCCAATAAATGCGCGATGGTTTGTTGGTATAGGTTCCACGAACGGCGACAAGATTGAGGTCGTCATTGGCAGGGCGAGGCTGATTGGCGATCAGTGTGTCGTGAACCGTACCACCAGTTGATTCGCGCACCGGTTTTTTTCCGAAAAGGCTTTCTGCCACAGATTCGTCAACAGCCGGTCCCGCCGGACCGTTGCGTTTCGCAGACGGCGCACTTTCGGCGGCAAGTTCTTCTGTCGCTTGCGCTATCTGCTCGGCAAGGTCATCAAGATCTATGAGCCCGTTGTTTGATTGGGCAGCATTGTCTTTTGTCGGGGCATTATCGAAGTTGAAGTCTAAAGCCTGTTCAAGTGCTTCTTCTACTTCGACATCAATCTTTTCTGCCTTGGTTCTGCGTGCCATCTTAGCCTCTTTACTCTATACACATTGAAAGACGGTGGTACTTTCAATAAAGCTTGCCTATCCTAACCTTTAAGGAATTAGAAAGGAATACGTTCTTGGCTAAAGTTTGAAAAGTTTTAAGATAAAGTTAACGGAACTTCGTCAAGACTCGAAAATTCGGTAAAAAAATCCGAAGAAACAATGAGATAGGGTGATTGGTTTGGTACAGATATGTTTCGTAAACACGCGTGAACAACAGCAATTTGTTGTGGATAGCCCGTCAGGTTTGACATTGATGGAGGCAGCATTGGGAAATAATGTTCCCGGAATCGTTGCTGAATGTGGCGGAGCGTGTTCATGTGCAACATGCCACGTTTATATAGATGAGAACTGGTTGTCACGCGTCGGAGACCCGAACCCGATGGAAGATGATATGCTCGATTTTGCTTATGACAGACGTGAAAATTCCAGACTTTCATGCCAGATAACTCTTGACGAAAGTCTGGACGGTCTTGTTGTTTATATTCCGGAACGACAGGGGTGAGAATTATTTTCTCGATTGTTCGAGTTTCTGCAACCTTGCAACGAGCAAATTTATGAAACGATGTTCAAAGTTTACTGCTTCAGCCCGATCAAATTCCTTTTGCGCATTTTCGTGGTTTGCCAATATTTTATAGGTTGTTTTTTCAATGTCTTCTTTCAAGAGATTGCAATCGGTTCTGTAGGGTAAACTTTTTACCGCTCTTTCGATTTGCGAGGCATGGGCCCGCGCAATGACAATGTGGCTTTCTTCGTGACGCTGAATATCGCGGGACAAAGTGTCCCAGACGAGTGCCATTTCGATTGACTTGGTGGTTCTGCGTTGCTTCCAGCGTGGCAGAGACATTTTTGCGTGCACATCGACACTGACAGAAGCAACCTTGCAATAACGCCCGTCCTGAACCAGTTTCAAGCGTGGATCAAACGAAATTGTCGTAGCACCCGGATGATGGCTGCCTGTGCTTTTCAGATAGGGGCCTTTATGTGCCAGTCCTTTATCCAATTGTTCAGGGGTTGTGCCCGATAAAGTGTAGTAGCTGACAGTTTTATAAATTCTGGCCGCATTGGCCGTCAAACAGGACGGTATCAAGAAAATACATGTAGCAGTTAAAATACCAAAAGTTTTTTTGAACATTTTAATCTCTGTCGTTAAACGTCGTAAGTTGTTCTAGACATTTACATGAATATGCTAAAAAAGCATCTACAAAATCGGATAAATTTAAAGCAAGCAAAATACGACATGCAAAGTAGCTGGGCTATTGGACATAATAAAACTATTTTCCTTGGTACAAAATCTGTATTGATGGGGATTTTGAATGTAACGCCGGATTCATTTTCGGATGGTGGCGAACACAATTCGTTTGAAGATGCTATTCGTCACGCTGATAAAATGTTGCATGACGGAGCCATGATTATAGATGTCGGGGGGGAATCCACCCGACCGGGATTTGGCGAGATAGGCTGCGATGATGAACAGAGACGTGTTTTACCTGTTGTAGAGAGTTTGAGCGGGCAGGGTAAAGGGCTGTTGTCAATCGATACCTATCACGCCGAAACGGCGCGCCTTGCCTTGAAAGCGGGAGCACATATAATCAACGATATATGGGGGTTGCAGAAAGATCCGGAGATGGCAGAAATAATTGCCGAAGAGCAGGCCGGTATCATCATCATGCACAATTCGCGCGAACGCGTTCCGCTTCCAGATATGATCGAAGACCAGAAATTCTTTTTCGATAAATCATTGGAAATAGCCACGAAGGCCGGAATTCCGGACAATTCGATCGTGCTTGATCCGGGATTTGGCTTCGGTAAGAATTATCACGATAATCTCGCATTACTTCAGCGCGCCGCCGAACTCCGGATGTTCGGTTTTCCGTTATTGGCGGCTACTTCCCGAAAAAGGTTTCTCGGAACAATAACAGGCTACGAAAATCCGAAAATGCGCGACATTGCAACCGCTGCAACTTCGGTTCTGTTACGGCAGGCCGGTTTTTCACTTTTTCGGGTGCATAATGTGACAGATAATAAGGATGCATTGGCAATTGTTGATGCTTTATTGAATGTTGAAGAGAGCGATTAACGCTGATGAACAAGCCGAAAGCGGAAGAGCTTCGAGATAACGGTTGGAAGAGGGCGTGGCTCGGACTTGGCGGTAATATCGGAGATGTTATCAAAACACTTGGCAATGCCCTGGAAGATATGGCGCATGCACCGGCTATCCGGTTAAAAGCGGTTTCTTCCTATTACCGCACACCTCCTTGGGGAAAAACCGACCAGAATCAATTCGTCAATGTCTGTTGCGAGATCGAGACCGGCCTCTCTCCGGAAGAGCTTTTGCAATTTTGTCTGAATCTTGAAAAAAAATATGGACGGCTAAGAGAAGTCAAATGGGGTCCGAGAACGCTCGATATTGACGTGCTCGCATATGAAAATATCGACCATTATCACTCTGAAACTCTGGATATTCCCCATCCGTTGATGACGAAAAGGGCATTTGTGTTGGAGCCGTTAAATGAAATAGCTCCGGATCTCGTTATTAACGGGCGCGAAGTCAAAGCGTGGAAAAACGAATGTCAGAATGAAGGTATTGTGGTACTTCCGACACACTTCACAATCAGATGACAATGGTTTTTCATTATAGTGGTGACGCGGGCAGAAAAAATCGTTAAAGGGCATTATAATTCGATAACTTTGCGAGCGTTGTCGATTGGTCAAGCTGAAGTGTTCGCAAGCTGAGGTGTTCGTATGTCAAGCGTTTTCCCGAAATCATTTCTTATTGTTGCCGGTTTAGCAATCGCTGTATCGGGATGTACTACAACCTCGACGACAAAATCGACGGCTTCAACAAATGCTTTGGTTACCCCTATAGCAAGCAATCCGGCGCCGAAATTTCCGTCATTCACCTCGTCGGCACGGAGCGTTGCACCCGATCTTGCACAAGCATGTATCAACAGCGCGGCAAATAAATACTTTTTACCAACACGGGTTATCAAAGCGGTTGATTCTCGCAAACCCGGCGATGGCTCGACACAAGTAATCTTGAAAGTCGATTTACGTGACGCGGTCTGCACTGTCAGTGCAGGAGGTGTCGTGAAATCGGTTATAGATACATCTCCGAAAAGTGCTGACCAGATAGCAGCAGAAGCACAAGCAGCATCAGCCAAGACAGTTTCACCTAGTCGTACCGAAAACACGGTCGTTAAAACCACGCGGAAAGCCACTTCTGCAACCAACGTGTCGTCCGGTAATAAAAAGCGGTCGCAAGCAACAGCTTCTTCCGGACAATCTCTCTACTAAATTAAGCCTGTTTATTCCTTCGGGATGGGATATGATCGAGGAGTATAACTCCACGTCTTACCGGATTGTGTAAATTTTCGTGTCTGACTTGAACCGATAATGACAACAGAACGGCTTGTTATATCTTGAACGTTTACATTGGCGAGCGTCGTAATCGACGTTTGCTCGCCACTTCGGCCAATATCGGTGCCAATCATGATTAATCTTTCCGCCCCGCAATGTGCTTTAAGCATGTCGATGACATCCATTATTTTTGTAGGGCGCGCCCGCGAGACAGGATTATAAAGAGCAAGAACCAGATCGGCTTCTATTGCTGAAATAATCCGTTTTTCTATAATCTTCCATGGTTTGAGATTATCCGACAGCGAAATAACCGCAAAATCATGTCCAAGTGGTGCTCCAAAACGTGCTGCAGCGGATTGTGCGGCAGTAATGCCCGGTTCTACTCTCACGTCGACATTATTCCAGAGCGGTGAATAATGTTGGTCCAATGTTTCAAAAACGGCAGCAGCCATTGCAAATATTCCGGGGTCTCCCGATGAGATCATCGCAATTTTTTTGCCTGTTGCTGCACGATCAAGTGCGGCTTTTGCCCGTGCCAATTCCTCGCGGTTGTCGCTTGCGTGGACAATCTGGTTTGTCAGAAACGGAGCGGCCAATTTTAAATAATATTCATAGCCGAACACGTCGGTCGCTTCTTTCAAGGCATTCCGTGCAGAAAGAGTTATGCCTTCGGGGCTTCCCGATCCAATGCCGACGATTGTAAGCACTCCACGCTCTTGCGCTGGTAAAGAGACATGTTCTTCCCGTTTCCGGTAAACCAATTTTGTCGGGGAGCCATTCTGTTCTTTATTCACGTCATCAATGACGATTTTTAATGGTGCATCATTGACCAGAGGCAGCGAACCGGTATGAAACCATTGATGGTCCCCGACCAACGCGACTTTTTGTCCGTTTAAAAGCGATGAAATGAAACTTGCAGCGTCTTCTTTATTGACAAGTTCGAGATCGGCAGGAGGCAAAAGCAGATTTAACCCGAAACGCAAATATCCACTTGTGGTAATTGCCGCGTGTCCGTGAAGAATATCAGCCAATTCACCGGCGAGTTCGTTGGCTCCGGCGTTCCCTCCCAAAAGCGGTACAATGGACGAACCATCCTCGGCAATACACAAAACCGGTGGTTCATCGAATTTGTCCTTCAATAGCGGGGCGAGAATGCGAATAACGATTCCGCAGGCGCAGAATGCGACAATCGGCCGACCGGACTTGAATGCGTGCCTGATTTCATCGGAGATATTTTCTGTAAGCACAAATACGCTATGTTTAACGCGACTTGTCCGATAAATTGTGGCGTTCCTGAAACCTTCGCCTATCGCCATTGCGTGTTGAGAAGAGAAGTCAGAAAAAACAAATATCGCAATATGTTGGGAAGAATAATTAAACAATAATATCAACCTTTTTTCTGATGCGATTGCCCCGGTATCAAGATAAGCGAAAAATATGGCGCCTGTTCACTATCAACTTCCTTAAGCGGAATGATTTTTTGGTTCTCCATTGTAGCCCGTTCAATGTATAGAGCACGTTCGATCAATCCTGTTTCTGCGAGCGCTTGTCGAATTTTTTCGACATTGCGACCGACTTTCAAAATGGCAAAAGCATCGCCGTTTTTGAGGCGCTCAATAAGCTGTTGTTTTTCGAGAACACCGGACAAGACGGTGAAACTTTGATTGCGGTAGCATAATGGTACCTGAAGAACCGATGCTGCACCGAAAACAGATGAAATACCCGCAATGATTTCTGTTTTATAGCTTTTCCCAAGCCGGTCATAAATATACATGAAAGAGCTATAAAAAAGTGGGTCGCCTTCGGCTAAAACAACAACGATTTTTCCATTTTTTAAAAAGGTTTCAATAAGTTGTTCTGATTTCTTATAAAAATCGTTCAGCTTTTCCTTATAGTCATCAGAATTGCTATCCGATTGTATGGTTACCGGATAAGTCAGTGGTTGAAGGATTGCCGAGGGAGAAATCCAGCGACTTGCTATTTTGAGTGCGTTGCTATTATGCGAATCTGTTTCGTGATAGACGATGACATCGGCCGACTGTATGGCCTTCACACCTTTGACAGTGATAAGTTCAGGATCGCCGGGACCAATGCCAACACCGACAAGCTTTGCTTTTTGATCGCTCATTCGCGTTCACTCGCCAAAGCATTGATTGCAGCAGCAGCCATAGCACTACCGCCGCGCCTTCCATGAACAACAATATAGGGAATAGAAAATTTGTTCGTCGACAATGCTATTTTCGATTCTTTTGCACCTACAAACCCTACTGGACAACCAATAATTAACTTCGGTTTATCAAAGCCTTGTTCAATCAAGTTAAGAAGATGGAAGAGCGCGGTCGGTGCGTTTCCGATAACCACCACAGCATTTGACAGATAAGGTTTCCAAAGCTCGACCGCAGCGGCCGAGCGCGTATTGTGAATTTCCTTCGCGTGAGCAGGCACAGTCTCGTCGTCAAGTGTGCAGATCACACGATTATTCGCCGGCAAGCGTTTTCTTGTAACGCCTTCGGCAACCATTTTAGCATCGCATAATATTGCAGCACCACCATCAAGTGCTGTTCTGCCGATAGTGCCGGCATGGTCTGAAAATGCCATATCCTTGACAATATCAATCATGCCGCAGGCATGGATGACGCGGACAACCACTTTTTCAAGATCGGCCGGTACAGTGCTAAGATCCGCTTCCGAACGGATCGTTGCAAAAGAACGATTATATATTTCCTGACCGTCTTTGATGTAATCAAGCATTCACCTGCGCCTTTTTATTTTGTGTTTCGTTTTTCGATTGTTCTATATAGCGCACAATATCGGATATGCCCGCATTCTCGAATAAAAGTTTTCCGAATTTGGTTTTCTGCCCCGAATCTGCCCGATAGAGATTGTAAACGCCATCTTTGACAGCCAGTAACGTAAAGGGAAAAGCGACCGTTGCTACGCATGATTTCGGGCACGCAGTTAAATGTATAGAAGCGTTTTGCGAAGATGAGAGATGATCGACAAGATATTTTCCATCGCGCTGAACGTCTGACAGTGCGGAACGGCAAAATGGCGCACCGGCGCAACAATAAACATAGAGTGCCGGACTGTTTTCATCTGTCGCAAGGCCTATTCGCGAAAGTTCATTTTTTACAGATTCGGCTTCCGTCTTGGAACAATCGGATATAATTATTCCTTGATGGTGGGTAAGGCGCACCGGTGTGGCGATATTCCGTTTTTCGCCAAGTTTAGCAATTTCGCGCAATGCGCCAGATGTCAGGCGGCCAAGTTCCGGCCGCGCTCCGACGTAAAAACACCCTTCCTGCTTTTGGGGGAAAATTCCGGCGAGTGACGATTTGGCGTTGTTTCTGTTGATTGAAAACACAGGTTTGGAAATTTCACCGCCAAAGTGATTGGATAGATCGGTTAAAAACGCCTTGAATGTGGAACCGGAACAGAGATGTTTCATCCGGCTGATTGACGGATTGGCTCTGGCCACGGCAATGAATGCTTCGAGTGCAGAGCGGATAAATTCCAAAGCGTGACAAGCGCTGATATTTCCAACGGCATTGGAATTCTGTTTTTGATTATCAAGAGCGGATGAAGCAAAACCGAAATTATAAGTTTTACCATCGGGTAGGGCAGAGAGCCATATATCGGCAATGTGGTCGAGAACGCGGGTAGTTTCTCCGCCATTAATCAGAAAAGAAAATTTGGGAGACAGAACCGCAAACTCTTTTTCAAGTTGCAACATTTCCAGAAGTTCTTTTCCCAATTTTGTTGTGTCGCATGACATATCCACATCTATGCCGGCAGTTGGCGCAACCATGACATTGCGAATATCATCTCCTTCCGGCGTTAAGGGACCAAGGCCGAGCTTAAGCAGTTTGTCGATCAGCTTTTGCTCATTATTTTTTTCAACAGCCCGAATTTGAAGATTTGCTCTCGTCGTAAGCTCGATAAAACCGGTTGAAAAAGCATCTACAGCATCAGCCAAACCATTCAATTGGTCGCTTGTCACACAACCGAGTGGAAGCTTTATCCGGCAAATGCCGCCGTCATTGGCTAAGGGCATGCGAAACAATCCCGGACAGGCATATCTCCTGTCTTGAACGGCTTTAATTTTGTTTTCAATCTCGGTGGCGGGGGAATTCATCATTTTGCTTGCTCTTCAACCGTGCGGAATCTAATAAAACTAAATAGGAACAAATAGCTGACCGATCAACGTGAATGAACAAAAAACCTTGGCTTAAAATTATAGGTATCGGTGATGATGGTTGGGATGGTCTCACTCACCGCCAACAAGAAATCATCATTGACGCTACGCATATTTTCGGTGGCAAGCGACATCTCGATTTTTTACCGGACAATCTGCAAGCGGAGTTGAAAGTCTGGCCGACTCCTTTTTTGAAAGGGATAGACGAGATACTTTCGCTCAAAGGGAAAAATATTGTTGTATTGGCTAGCGGAGACCCCATGTTTTTCGGGGTAGGTGCTACTCTTTTACGTTATCTACCCGTTGACGAGGTTCTGGTTTTGCCTCATCCGTCATCATTTTCTTTGGCTGCTGCGCATCTTGGCTGGGCATTACAGGATATCATTTGCCTTTCGGTTAACGGTCGTCCCATCCGGTCGATTGTGCCACATTTACAGCCTCACAGCCGGTTTATCATCCTTTCCGAAAATGGCGAAAGTCCTTCAGCACTTGCGAAAATATTAACTGAACAAGGTTTTGGTGCGAGCACCATGGTGGTTATGGAACATCTCGCGGGAACAAAACAACGTATCCGTTCGCAAAAAGCCGATATGTTCAGTCTCGAAGACTGCGAAAATCTCAACCTTGTGGCGGTTGATTGCAAAGCGGATAATGCCGATGCAGGATATTCGTGCTGTTCCGGCTTGGCAGATAGTGCGTTTTTTAATGACGGGCAATTAACGAAACAGGACATTCGTGCGGTCACCTTGGCACATCTTGCGCCAAGGTGGGGGGAAGTTCTCTGGGATGTCGGGGCGGGAAGCGGCTCTATTTCAATCGAATGGCTGCGTGGCACAAAAGGTTCCCGTGCCTATGCAATCGAAAGAAATGCCAGACGGCAGGATATTATTTTAAAAAACGCCGATCACTTTGGTGTTATCGGGCTTCATTTGATAAAAGGCGAAGCGCCGTTTTGTTTTGATGGACTTGAACCCCCTGATGCCATTTTTATCGGTGGCGGTTTTACCCATCCCGATCTGTTCAGTCGATGTTGGCAGAGTTTGAAAAAGGGCGGTCGGATGGTGGTCAATGCTGTCACCCTTGAAACCGCTGCAATTCTTGCCGCCGAGGCGCCGAAATTGAATGCGCGACTTATTCATTTGGCACTTTCGGAAGCGGCTCCTTTAGGTCATTTCCATGTCTGGCGTAACGCACTTCCAATTACCATGATGATAGCCCGGAAACCGTGAACGGCTTGATACGGCGTTCTACTTAAAGCTGTGGGAGCGGTTGTAGTTTCACATTGACAATCGATGGTTTTTTGTTCGATATGAACAGAACAGAATTTTTGCGGTTCGAAATATAGGTATAAGAACAATGACGGAACGATCGCAGCACCTGCAGGATCTATTTTTGAATGCAGTGCGTAAACAGAAGATTTCTCTCACAATCTTTTTGGTTAATGGGGTCAAGCTTACAGGCATAGTAACATCATTCGACAATTTTTGTGTGTTGCTTCGACGTGACGGACATTCGCAGCTGGTTTATAAACATGCCATATCCACGATTATGCCCAGCCAGCCGGTGCAAATGTTTGATGACGAAGAAGACATCGAATAAGCGACATTTATTCCGGTCGGGAAGGTGTTTTGTTTGAAAAACTGTATAGGCTTGAAAAGATGGGGCATTGCCGTTTTCCGGCCTGTCAATCGGTTGACGCGTCATGACGGATGATGACAAGGCTCATAAGCTTATTTCGAGACAAACTGTAGCAACGCGGGCAATTGTCATTGTTCCCGTGATTTATGAACGGGAAAATGCCCAAAAAACCTATGAAGCTTCAACACGTTCGCGCATTGACGAAGCCGTAGGGCTTGCCGAAGCTATCCGGTTACAAGTGGTTGAAAAACTTTCTGTAAATATTGATAAACCGCGTCCGGCAACTCTTTTGGGACAAGGAAAAGTCGCCGAAATCGGAAAAATCATTGCGGAAAAAGATGTTGAATTAGCCATTATTGACTCCTCCCTGACGCCGATCCAGCAACGTAACCTCGAAAAAGAGTGGAGTTGCAAAGTCATCGACCGCACCGCACTCATTCTTGAGATATTCGGTGACAGGGCAAGAACCAAAGAAGGCGTTCTTCAGGTGGAACTTGCCCACCTCAATTACCAGAAAGGCCGATTGGTCAGAAGCTGGACGCACCTTGAAAGGCAACGCGGTGGCAGCGGCTTTCTGGGCGGACCGGGCGAAACGCAAATTGAATCGGATAGGCGTATCCTGCAGAGTAAAATTGTACGCATCAAGCGCGAGCTTGATACGGTTGTCAGAACGCGCGCCCTTCATCGTGCGAAAAGAAAAAAAGTGCCTTATCCTGTTGTCGCTCTTGTCGGTTATACAAATGCCGGCAAATCGACACTGTTCAATCGTTTGACGGGGGCCGATGTGCTCGCAAAAGACATGTTATTTGCGACACTCGATCCGACATTGCGCAAAATTATTCTGCCACATGAACAGACAGTGATGTTGTCCGATACGGTCGGTTTCATCTCCGACTTGCCGACCCATCTGGTTGCGGCATTCAGAGCAACATTGGAAGAGGTCGTTGAAGCCGACCTTATTCTTCATGTAAGAGATATGTCGGACGTTGATAACCACGCCCATGCTCAGGATGTGTTGAACATTCTTTCAAGCCTCGGCGTCAATATCGACAATCCTGACCATATCATAGAAGTCTGGAATAAAGTCGATTTACTGGATGACGTTTCGCGGGCAGCACTTGAGGATTCAGCACGCGCTTCTCTTAATCCGGTTGTAACAGTCTCTGCTTTGACCGGAGCAGGCATTGACAAACTTCTCGGCATGATTGAAAAACAGATTTCGGGTGAAATGGTCAAACGCCGGATCGTCCTCAAACCGGCCGAATATGGTTTGCTCGATTGGCTTTACAATAATGGTGAAGTCCTTGAAAAAAAGCCGGAAGACGATGGATCGCTTATTGTTACGGCAAATTTAACTGTTCAGGCGAATGATCGGCTGAATAATATGATAAAAACAAAACCTTCAGATTAATAATATTTACCTGTGAAGGGGAACGCAAATGGCTTTCTATCGGCTTGATGGCATTGATCCTGTAATTGAAGACACGGGCGCAACCTGGGTTGCGAAAAGTGCCGAAGTTATTGGAAAAGTCACATTAAAACCGCGCTCAAGTGTCTGGTTTGGCAGTGTTTTGAGGGGGGACAACGACGTGATAATAATCGGCGAGGGAACCAATATACAGGATTTGTCGGTTATTCATACGGACGCGGGAATTCCTGTTTCAATCGGCAAGAATTGTACGATCGGCCATAAAGCCCTTCTTCATGGTTGCACCATCGGTGACGGAAGTCTGATCGGGATGGGGGCAATCATCATGAACCGCGCCATTATTGGGGAAGAGTCAATTGTTGGCGCCGGTGCACTCGTTACCGAAGGAAAACAGTTTCCACCTCGATCACTTATTCTCGGCAATCCGGCACGTGTTGTGAGAAACCTGACGGATAAGGAAATCGAGGGCATAAAAGCATCCGCCTCCCATTATTATGACAATGCTCAAAGGTTCAAAAATAATCTTGTTCCTTTGTCTTTGCCTGAACAACTATAGAAGCCAGATAGGGATGGCGCTATTTTCCCGATTTTGTGCCTTCGTTTTTCAAGAAGAATAACGACAATGAAGTTTTTGCCCGACAAATTTTTAAGCGCGCTTATTCTGGCCATTATTATTGCCAGCATTGCACCTGTTTCAGGCAAAGCCGCAGAGTGGTTTTCGTTGCTGACGCAGTTTTTTGTGGGCTTGTTATTCTTCTTGCATGGCGCGAAATTGCCATGGCACGCAGTTCTCGCAGGTATTGTTCATTGGCGGCTCCATCTGACGGTCTTCCTTGCAACCTTTGTTCTTTTTCCCGTTCTGGGTATTGTTGCAGGGGCAATTGTTCCAGGACTGAAAGAATCGGCTTTCTACGCCGGTATCCTTTATTTATGTGTGTTACCTTCAACGGTGCAATCATCAATCGCTTTTACGTCTATTGCGGGTGGCAATATCCCCGCCGCAATTGTTTCTGCTTCGGCATCCAATATCTTCGGCATGTTTTTGACACCACTTCTCGTCGGTTTGTTGTTTTCTGCGGGCGGTGGTAAAGCTGCAATATCGGCAACTGCTTTTGAAAGTATTATGGTACAGTTGCTTATTCCATTTGTACTTGGGCAAATTTGCCAAAAGTGGATAGGCAATTTTATTATCCGGCACAAATCTTTGACTTCGCTTGTCGATAGAGGGTCGATCATTCTGGTTGTCTATCTTGCATTTAGCGAGGCTACAACAAGCGGATTGTGGCATACGACTAGTTGGCATGACCTTATCGTGATGGTGGTTATCGACGTGGTTTTGCTTGCTATTGTGCTTGCGATAACCTGGTATGGCTCCAAACTTTTAGGCTTTAACGAGAAAGACTGTATTACAATTACGTTTTGTGGGTCGAAAAAAAGTTTGGCAAGTGGCGCACCTATGGCGAACGCTATTTTTGCGGGGTCGGGCGGAGCAATCGGAGCTATTGTGTTACCGCTTATGTTGTTCCATCAGATACAGTTGATGGTTTGTACCATTATTGCCCGTCATTTATCGGAAAGAAGAAAAGAAATTGGACAAGACGAATAAATCCGGATTGGAACATTTTTATAATTTGGGATTATCGCTTGAAAAACAGGGTGATTTCGATAAAGCGGCCGAAGCTTACAAAAAGGCGCTCGAAGCGGATCCGGAAGATCATGGTGGAATAAAAGTAAGGCTTGCTTCTATCAATCGTGGCGAAACACCGAAAACAGCTCCCAAGGCTTATGTTGCAACTCTGTTCGATCAGAATGCCGATATGTTCGATTATATTCTTGTCGACCAATTGGGTTACGATGTTCCGCTGCAATTGCGCGAACAATTGATAAAAAACTTTCCCGACGTGAAATATGAAAAAATGCTTGATCTCGGTTGTGGAACAGGACTTTCTGCCGATGCGCTTGATGATCTGGCAAATGAAAAAACCGGTGTTGATCTTTCGGAAAACATGATTGAAATAGCCCACGAAAAGGGTGATTACCAACATTTGTTTGTGGGAGATGTAGTGGAATTTGTGAGCCGTTCGTCCGGTCAATGGGATTTGATTGTAGCTACCGATGTCCTCCCTTATATGGGAGACATTGATATATTCTTTGACAAAGTTGCTTGCCGACTCTCCAAAAACGGCGTTTTCGGATTTTCAACTGAAACTCTTGCCCAAAACGAGTTTAATGGTCTCGACTATAAAGTCGGTTCCCATCAACGCTTTGCGCATGATGAAGCCTATATCAGCAAGGAACTGAAAAAATACGGCATGAATTGTGTGAGTATCAATAACATCATTGTGCGTGCCGAGCAGGGCGAACCTGTAAACGGGCATTTGTTTATTGCTCGCAAGCAATCCTGAGTTTTATTGAAAAAGCGGTTTTCCAAGCTGTAAAAATTCGTTTTATGATTATTGTTTAATGGATAAAAATGCCGATTTCCGATTTCTTCACTATCGGGAATGTCGAGGCCTTGTACAGGGTTAAGACGAAGAGGGCTTGAAACTTCCGATCGTCTCTCAGCGGTAATGTTGCCCATAGCAGTCATTTGAAATCAATTGGAATTGAAAAAATACAACCCCGTGTGGAGTAGACGGTTCAAGATCCGGATAAATTTTTTAAAATCTGCCGACGTCAACCAATTCCGTCATTTCCAGTCCAAAACGACACTTGAAAGCAAACTTGTGTTTCCGGTTCAATTTGCCGCCAAACTTCAACAATTTTTACTTTTCACTGGAACTGTCTGATTGGCTCAATTTTATGAGCTTTCAAGTTCAACTTCATAAACTTCCCGTTTTGCTTAAAAAATTGAAATTTTTGGATTGACGAGCTGTTTTCTCCATAATAATGTTTCACCCATGAAACAGATTATTCTAGTAGTGCGAACGCGTATGGGGCAAATGGTGTAACCATTCGGCTTATAGCCACTCATACGCGAAACAGGCTCCCTTGGGGGCCTTTTTTATTACCTCAATGAATTCAGTTGGCGAGTAGGAAAAATGACAGAAGAACCAAAACCAAAAGACAGTTTCGATGGAAAAACAATGTCTGGTGCGGAAATGGTCGTGCAGGCACTTATCGACCAAGGGGTGGAGCGTGTTTTTGGTTATCCGGGGGGAGCGGTGCTCCCGATTTTTGACGAGATTTATCAACAGAATTCATTCGAGCATATACTCGTTCGTCATGAACAAGCTGCCGGACATGCAGCGGAAGGTTATGCCCGCAGCACCGGTAAAGTCGGTGTTATGTTGGTCACGTCAGGGCCGGGTGCTACGAATACGGTGACAGCACTTCAGGACGCGCTGATGGATTCGATTCCGCTTGTATGTTTTTCAGGTCAGGTTCCGACAACCTTGATCGGTACAGACGGTTTTCAGGAAGCCGATACTGTCGGAATTACCCGCCCGTGTACAAAGCATAATTGGCTGGTCAAGGATGTAAATGACCTGTCTCGCATTATTCATGAAGCTTTCTATATAGCGCAGACGGGGCGTCCGGGTCCTGTTCTCATTGATATTCCGAAGGATGTTCAATTTGCCTCCGGAGTTTATACCGCACCCCGATCAATGCCGCGTCAAAGTTATCGACCGCAATTGGATGGCAACAGCAAAGCAATCGAATATGCAGTCAGAATGCTTGCGGAAGCCAAAAAACCGGTTATTTATACGGGCGGCGGGGTAATATCTTCCGGAAGCGACGCCGTGCGCCTGTTGCGCGAGCTTGTTGCGCTCGGAGATTTTCCGATCACTTCGACGCTTATGGGGCTTGGAGCCTATCCGGCATCAGGGAAAAACTGGTTGGGTATGCTCGGAATGCATGGCACTTATGAGGCCAATATGACAATGCATGAGTGCGACGTTATGTTGGCAATCGGTGCGCGTTTTGATGATCGTATTACAGGGCGGCTTGACGCTTTTGCACCCAATGCGCGTAAAATCCATGTTGATATAGACCCCTCTTCAATCAACAAGATTGTCAAAGTCGAAGTGCCAATTGTTGGCGACGTTGCCCATGTTCTGGAAAATATGACACGGAATTTGCGTGCTCTGAAGCCGGTTCCTGATAAAGAAACAAGAAAAGCCTGGTGGGATCAGATCAATCATTGGAGGGCACGCAACTCGCTTGCCTATAAACACAGATCCGATGTCATTATGCCGCAATATGGAATAAAGCGGCTATACGAGCTGACGAAAGAAAAGAACGCCTATATCACGACCGAAGTCGGTCAACACCAGATGTGGACAGCGCAATATTATGGTTTCGAGGAGCCGCGCCACTTCATGACATCCGGCGGATTGGGCACAATGGGCTATGGTTTCCCCGCGTCGATTGGCGTTCAGATTGCCCATCCCGATGCACTTGTTATATGTGTGGCCGGTGATGCATCCATTCAAATGAATATTCAGGAATTGGCAACGGCTATGCAACACAAGACGCCGGTCAAGGTGTTTATTTTGAACAACCATTACATGGGAATGGTTCGTCAGTGGCAACAATTGCTTCATGGAAACAGGCTCTCCAATTCCTATACAGATGCTATGCCCGATTTTGTAAAACTTGCCGAGGCTTATGGAGCTGTTGGCATCAGATGTTCCAAACCTGAGGAACTCGATGATAAAATCGTTGAAATGCTTGAATGTGACAAACCGGTTTTCTTTGATTGCATTGTTGCTAAACTGGAAAATTGTTTCCCGATGATACCTTCCGGTCGTGCTCATAACGATATGCTGCTTCCCGATGAAGCAAATGATGAAGCAGTCCGGAACGCCATAGATGCTAAAGGTCGCTCGCTCGTATAAGGAATAGGATGATGAATGCACAGAATTTAAGTTTTGGCTCAGCTTATTTTATCGAGCCGGATAATGACCCGATGGAAACCCATATGCTTGCGGTTCTGGTTGACAACGAACCGGGTGTGCTTGCCCGTGTTATCGGATTGTTTTCAGGGCGCGGTTATAATATTGAAAGTTTGACGGTTTCCGAAACAGAACATGAGCAGCGGTTATCCCGCATTACCGTTGTAACAAGGGCCACCCCTCAGGTGCTCGATCAGATTCGCCACCAATTGGAGCGCATTGTCCCTGTTCACAGAGTGGTCGACCTCACACTTCGCGCTCGCGAGCAGGGTCAGGATGCTCCGATTGAACGGGAACTCGCACTTATCAAAGTCGCTGGTGAAGGCGCTGATCGCGTGGAAGCCTTACGTTTGGCAGACGCTTTCCATGCCAAAGTGATTGACGCCACAGTTGAACATTTCATTTTTGAAATTACCGGACGCACTGCGAAAGTCGACCAATTCATTGCAATTATGGGGCCATTGGGACTGGTTGAAATTTGCCGGACAGGTGTTTCCGCCATGAACAGAGGGCCAGACGGTATGTAATGAGGCTCGATAGAAGGCCACCGGTAAAATGCCGGTGGCTTTTTTATTAAAACGGATTTTTATTCAGCAGATTGTGTTGCCTGATAATATTCTTTTTTTAGACAATCAACGAGTTCGCCTGCGTCCATCGGGCGTGAAAACGGGGCACCTTGTCCGGCCCAATAAGCACCAAATTGAAAGTTCTGTTTATCTGCCGCAAGTTTTGCAAGTTGCTTTGCTGCATCATAGGCAAAAGGATAGGGGGGAACCTCCTTATTCGGAACGTTTCGGGTAAATTCAACAAAAGCGTTATCAAGTGCACGCGCCGGTCTTCCGGAAAATGCGCGGGTCATCACCGTATGATAGGCCGAGTTGCTGGCGAGAGTTTGTCTATAGCCGCTGTCGGCTTGCGATTGCGGACAGCCGATGAAGGCCGTACCCATTTGTACGGCACTGGCACCGAGTTTTATAAAGGCTGCGATGTCACGCCCGTCCATGATGCCTCCGGCGGCAATGACCGGAATAGAAACATTTTTACGAATGATCTTTAAAAGTGGTGCAAGCGAAAGGCATTGATCGACAGAGTTTTCATCAAATATTCCGCGATGGCCACCGGCCTCGTAACCTTGGGCGATAATTGCATTGAAACCGGCATGTTCGATTGCCAAAGCCTCGTCAAGGTTGGTGGCGGTTGCGAGCAAAAAGATTCCGGCACTTTTCATAGCATTGATTTTTTCCGGTTCCGGTAGACCGAAATGAAAACTCACAATTGCCGGCTTTTCTTTCATAACGAGTTTGAAAAGTTCATCATTGGAATAAAAACTTGTATAGATTTCCCGCAGGCTCGCGGGCTGTTGGCCGTTGAATTTTTGAAACAGAGGGCTCAAACGTTGTAGCCAGTTTTCTTCAACTTGTTTTGCGATCAGCGCAGGCTTATGGCAGAAAAAATTGACATTGAAAGGCCGCGTTGTTGCTTTTTTCAAGCTTTCGATTGCTTTATAGGCGATTTCAGCAGATGAAGCCCCCAAACCGAGTGAACCGATTGCGCCGCTATTACAGATTTTCGCTGCCAATTCGGGCGTTGAAACACCGGCCATCGGAGCTTGAATAAGCGGAATATCTATTTTGAAACGATCGCAAAAACCGGTATGCGGCATGTGTACCTCCCGTAAAAACACGAATATTCTATGGTAACAGGACTATAATTAACTTGCCCTTGATCGTCGAATCCTGTTTGGTTAAATCATGCAATTCTCACCTGAACAGGATAAAGCGCTTACAAAAGTATCGGCTTGGCTCAAGAATGGTCAGTCGCAGCTTTTTCGTTTGTTCGGATATGCGGGAACAGGCAAAACAACGCTCGCCCGTTATTTTGCGGAAAGTGTCGATGGTACGGTTCAATTTGCTGCCTTTACAGGTAAAGCGGCACAAGTTTTGCGCTCGAAGGGTGCAACGAATGCGCGAACCATCCATTCTTTGATATATCGTCCACGCGGTGAAGAAGAAGTGGCAGACGAAACCACGGGCAAAACTTCGATGGCTCCGATGTTTTCGCTCAATCGGCAGAGTCCCATTGCTCAAGCCAAGCTCGTTGTCATTGACGAATGTTCGATGGTCGATGAACAATTGGGGCGTGATCTGATGAGCTTTGGAACGCCTATCCTCGTATTGGGTGACCCCGGTCAATTGCCACCAATATCGGGTGGCGGTTTTTTTACCGAGCACGAGCCGGATTTTCTTTTGACGGAAATACACCGTCAGGCACGGGATAATCCGATTATCCGTCTGGCTATGGATGTTCGGGAAGGCCGCAATATTGATTATGGTGATTATGGTAGTGCCAAGGTAATTACCAGAAAGCAAGTGGATCAGCAATTGGTTCTTGAAGCCGATCAGGTGCTGGTTGGCATTAACCGGACGCGACGGCTTTATAATAAACGGTTGCGGGAGCTTAAAGGTTTTTCTGCCGATTACCCGCAAGCAGGTGATAAACTTGTTTGCTTGCGCAATGATCCCGCAAAGGGGCTGTTGAATGGCTCGTTATGGAAAGTCATGACAGCCTCGAAGGAAACAATCAAACCCGGTATCAGTTTGCTTATTACACCGGAAGATGACGATCGCGGTGTTGCAAAAATAAAATTATTGAAAGCAGTTTTTGACGATCCGGAAAGCGAGATTTCCTGGCAAATGAAGCGCCGTTATGACGATTTCGATTACGGCTATGCGTTGACCGTCCATAAAGCCCAAGGCTCGCAATGGGATAATGTTGTATTGTTTGATGAAAGTTTTGCATTTCGCGATACGCGCGAACGCTGGCTTTATACAGCAATTACACGTGCCGCAGAACGGTTGACAATTGTAAGATAATCATTTCATCTGATACCGATATGTGATTGCTATTAAAATGTAATAGCAAGAAAATATAGGCATGAGGAGAATTTATTATGCGGGTGAAAGATAAAGTAGCGATCGTTACCGGTGGCGCAAAAGGCTTGGGCGAGGCGACGTCACGTCTTCTGGCGAAAGAAGGTGCAAAAGTCGTTTTGACCGATCTTGATGAAGTCCAAGGCAAGAAAGTCGAAGCAGAAATTAACAAAGCCGGCGGCATTGCGAAATATATGAAACACGACGTTGCCAATGAACAGCAATGGAAAAAAGTCGTCGATGACACTGTCAAGCTATTCGGGAAACTGGATATTCTGGTCAATAATGCGGGTGTCGGACACTCGGCTTCTGCAGAAGACGAAACGTTGGAAAAATGGCGCTTTCTGCAATCGATCAACCTTGATGCCGTATTTCTGGGCACAAGAGAAGCGATCCGTGTCATGAAAAACCAGAAGAGCGGTTCGATCATCAACCTCTCTTCTATCGAAGGATTGGTTGGAGATCCAACGCTTGCTGCTTATAACGCAAGTAAGGGCGGGGTTCGTCTATTCACCAAGTCTGCCGCATTGCATTGCGCAAAATCGGGCTATGGAATTCGTGTGAATTCGGTTCATCCGGGCTATATCTGGACACCCATGGTTGAAGAAAGTGCCAAAGAAAGCGGCGATGTCGAGGAAAGAAAAGCAGCCTTAACAGCTCTACACCCGATTGGAAAATTAGGTGTACCGGACGATATTGCTTATGGCATTCTCTATCTTGCTTCCGATGAATCCGGTTTTGTCACCGGTTCGGAACTGGTTATTGATGGCGGTTATACCGCTCAATAAAGAGTGTCAAATAAACGCATTACCCAATTCGATTATAGGCTCGGTCTATAACCCGAATGGAGCAACCGGCTGAAGACCCGTCTTGCGCCGGTTGTAACCGGCAAATTATATCGGAATATCGGTATGTCGGTTGGCTCGGTCGTGCGGGTTTATGGAATTTGCCAAGGATAACAAAGCGGGCAGGCGTTGTTCGTGAATGTTATCTCGATCGCGAAAGTGATATTTGAACAAGAAATAACCCCGCCACAAAATTTGTGACGGGGTTTTAATTTTTGTTTTTCCGGAAATTGAATATTTCCGAAGCAAATTATTTGCGTTTGTCCAGCGGTACATATTCGCGGCGTGCTGCACCGGTATAGAGCTGACGCGGACGACCAATTTTCTGTGCCGGATCTTCAATCATTTCTTTCCATTGAGCAACCCAGCCGACACAACGTGCCAAAGCAAACAGAACTGTGAACATATCGGTCGGGAAGCCCAAGGCTTTCAAAGTAATGCCGGAATAAAAATCAACATTCGGGTAAAGCTTCTTCTCGATGAAATACTCGTCATGGAGAGCGATATGTTCGAGTTCCATAGCAATGTCGAGAAGCGGATCGTCTTTAATGCCGAGTTCTGTCAATACTTCATGACATGTCTTTTGCATGATTTTTGCACGCGGGTCATAATTTTTATAGACGCGGTGACCAAATCCCATAAGTCTGAACGGATCGTTTTTATCTTTCGCACGTGCGATAAATTCAGGAATTCTTTCAACTGATCCGATTTCCTGAAGCATTTTCAAACATGCTTCGTTAGCTCCGCCGTGGGCAGGACCCCACAAGCAAGCGACGCCGGCGGCAATACAAGCAAACGGGTTAGCTCCCGAAGAACCGGCCAAACGGACAGTCGATGTTGAAGCATTTTGCTCGTGATCGGCATGAAGGATGAAAATACGATCCATTGCCCGTGCCAATACCGGATTGACTTTGTATTCCTCACAAGGCACAGCAAAACACATTTTCAGGAAATTTGCAGCATAACCCAAGTTGTTACTCGGATATACGAACGGTTGGCCGATTGAATATTTGTAGGCCATAGCGGCAAGCGTCGGCACTTTTGAAATAAGACGGATGGATGCGATCATCCTTTGACGCGGGTCGGCAATATCAAGTGAATCATGATAGAAAGCCGACATTGCTCCAAGGCAGGCTACCATCACAGCCATCGGGTGTGAGTCACGGCGGAAGCCATGGAAGAATCGCGAGAACTGTTCGTGAACCATGGTGTGCTCGCGCACAGTCCGGTCAAAATCTTCTTTTTGTTTTTTGCTGGGGAGTTCTCCATAAAGCAGCAAATAACAAGTTTCCATGAAGTCACCTTGCTCGGCAAGCTGATCTATCGAATAGCCGCGGTAGAGCAATACACCGGCATCTCCGTCAATATAGGTAATCTTGGATTCGCAAGAAGCCGTTGATGTAAAACCGGGGTCGTAAGTAAACGTTCCCGTTTGCTTATAAAGCGGTGCAATCTCGATAACGTCCGGGCCCATTGTGCCTTTGCGTACCGGAAGTTCAATGCTTTTACCGTCAACGGTTATATGTGCTTTATTGTCTATCATGTATCTTCCCTTTCAGACCCTCCACCCCAAAAAGATGAGGTGCCGCGTTCACACTACAGGTAATAATTGCGGCTCATGTCTAATGCCTGTGTTACTTTCCAGATTATCCAAAAAGCGCCGGCTTGCAATCTCTAAGTTGTGTATTTTTATGTTACCGGTGTCAATCTTGTGTGATTCAAGCACAGGAAAATGCGCGTATCAAAGATCGGCATTGCCAGCGGTCGCAAAATGTCCAAACTAATTTGATAAAAAAATGCCACAGCGCTTTAAAAGGAGCTGTGGCACAATAATAAAAATCAAGATACCGGCTAATACGGCGTGAAGTCTCAGGCGATCTGGTCTTTTATCCGACCCAGCGACTCTTCGCGTCCCAAAATAACGAGCACATCAAAAACACCGGGTGAAACCGCCCGACCTGTTAATGCTGCCCGCAATGGCTGTGCAACTTTACCGAGCTTTAATTGTGCACCTTCCGCATATTGCCTGATGATGTGGTCAAGTTGTTCCTTGTTCCAGTCGGTGCAAGCTTCAAGAGCCGGATAGACAGCTCTCAAAATCGCCTTTCCTTCCTCATTCAAAAGGTTGGTAGCCTTTTCATCGAGTTTCAAAGGCCGGTCGGCAAAGATAAAAGTGGCGTTGTCGATCAGTTCTACAAGTGTTTTGGCACGTTCTTTCAATTCCGGCATTGCTTTTAGAAATTCGGCCCGGTTTTTATCATCGAGCTTCGCTTGAAGTTCCTTACCGCCTTCGATTTCCGGTAGAATGGAAAGCGCGGCATCAAACAGTTCTTTGTCATCGCTCATGCGCATATATTGGCCGTTGATCGCCTCAAGTTTCTTGAAGTCGAAGCGGGCTGCACCTTTGTTGATGTCATCAATATCAAACCAGGAAATCATATCTTCAGTCGACATAATCTCGTCATCGCCATGGCTCCAGCCAAGACGTACAAGATAGTTGCGCAAGGCTATCGGCAGGTAACCCATTGCGCGATAGGCATCAACGCCGAGGGCGCCATGGCGCTTTGACAGTTTTGCACCGTCAGCTCCGTGAATGAGTGGAATATGAGCCATTACCGGAACATCCCACCCCATGGCATTAAAAAGAATTGTCTGGCGTGCAGCATTGGTCAGATGGTCATCGCCACGGATAACATGGGTTACTCCCATGTCGTGGTCATCAACCACCACCGCCAACATATAAGTAGGCGTTCCGTCCGAACGCAAAATAATAAAATCATCAAGATCCTTGTTGGGGAAATGTACATCCCCTTGTACACGATCGTGCACGATTGTTTCGCCCTGAAGGGGTGCTTTTATGCGGATAACCGGTTTTACTCCTTTCGGAGCCTCGGAAGGATCGCGATCGCGCCAGATGCCGTTATAACGCGGGGGTTTTCCTTCTGCCCGTGCTTTTTCACGCATTTCTGTCAATTCTTCCGGTGTGGCGTAGCAATAATAAGCTTGCCCTTTTTTGACGAGTTCTTCGGCAACTTCACGGTGACGGTCAACACGTGAGAATTGCGAAATAGGCTCGCCATCCCATGTCAATCCCAACCACTTCAATCCGTCAATAATTGCATCGACCGCTGCTTTGGTGGAGCGTTCCCGATCGGTGTCTTCGATACGAAGCAGCATTTTGCCACCGGTGTGCTTGGCGTAAAGCCAGTTGAAAAGGGCGGTACGCGCTCCCCCGATGTGAAGAAAACCGGTGGGTGAAGGGGCAAAACGTGTAACTACAGGCGTGGACATAAATGTCTCCAGATTTCTACGAGTATTCCATTGTCAGTATGGTGTCGAACCATTAGCATAGACTCACTCACGTGTGCCAGTCATACCAACGGGGACAGATAGAATTATAAAGCAGAGAAATGCACCAGAAAGCAAATCAAATGCGCAAGGATTGAACAGGCAATCCGGAAAGAAGAGGATGGCGTCTGCTGCGCAGCTTTACAGCCCGGTCGAGCGGCATGTTGTGAGTCTGCCCGATGATATACCATTTATCAATCCACATAAAACAGGGATAAATTCGCTCTCTAAAAAGCTCAAGGATGCGCTTTTGTGGGTTTATCACTCGTTTGTTCATGAATTCGAGCAAGGGTTAGCGTTTTTGCTGATTCCGGTGTTCATGGCTGTCGGTGCGATAATCTATTTTACACTTCCATATGAACCCGACGGTTCAAAACTTGCAGCTTATTGCGCTTTGGCGATCGGGTTTTTTATCCTGTCCCGTCATTATCGGCCGGCCTTTTTTGTTGCCGGTTTTGCGACATGTATTGTTGTCGGAGCATTTTGTTCCAAAATAGAGACGTGGCGTATAGCGACACCAATGCTTGGAAGCGATATTTCGACAACAATAAGGGGGAGAGTTATTGCAGTCGAAAAGGCAACAAATGCAAAATCGCGTTTGGTCGTGGATATATTGGCGACGAATAATCCCCATCTCCATTACGCTCCCGAAAGAGTAAAGTTATCCGCTTCGACGAGCAATATGGAAATCGAACCGGGTGACGGGGTCGAGGGACGGGTGAAATTACGGGCAAGTTCCGGACCAATCAGGCCAAACAGCTATGACTTCGGATTTTCCAATTATTTCCAGTCTATCGGTGGTCAAGGCTATTTTGTAGGCAAGCCCAAGAAAATTATTGTCGAACCGCCGGACTCGTTGATTGAGCGGGTTTCTTTGGGAATTTCGCGTTTACGTGTGGCAATGACAGTAAGGATCATAAAGGCGATCGGCGGGGAAACCGGTAGCATAGCGGCAGCATTGATTACCGGCCAAAGAGGCGGCATCTCGCAGACAACCAATGATGCTTTACGGGTTGCAGGACTTTCGCATATTTTGTCAATTTCCGGTTTGCATATGGCGATGGTCGCCGGCATGGTTCTGATTATTGTCAGGACATTACTTGCAATATTTCCCGGCTTTGCCTCGCGCTATCAATCAAAGAAGATTGCCGCCGCAGCGGCATTATTGGCATCCGCCTTCTATCTCGTCTTGTCTGGTTCCGATGTCGCGGCGCAGCGCAGTTTCGTAATGGTTGCAGTTATGCTTATCGCGATAATTTTTGATCGTTCCGCGATAACAATGCGCAATCTCGCTATTGCCGCCATTATGACTTTGCTTGTTGTCCCGCATGAAGTGCTGGGACCGAGCTTTCAAATGTCGTTTTCGGCAACAGCCGCATTGGTGGCTGTGTTCGGTTGGTGGAGCAGAAGACCGAAATCATATTATCAGACGACACCGATGTTCGTGGGAGCCGGTATAATGCGCATTGTTCTTTTTCCGGTTCTTTCGACGGCAATCGCTTCACTTGTGGCCGGTCTTGCAAGCGGAATTTTTTCTGCTTACCATTTTTCCAATACAGCGCCCCTTGGAATTATCAGCAATGCTTTGGCATTTCCTGTAATGTCTATCATTGTCATGCCTTTTGCACTTGTTGCAGCGCTGGTTATGCCATTCGGTCTTGAATGGCTGCCGTTGCAAGTCATGGGAGGAGGCGTGAAACTTGTTGAAAAAATTGCCTACAGTGTTGCGGCAATCTCTCCGGATATCAATCCGGGTGTCATCCCTCCGGTTGCATTGGTTTTTCTGTCTTCCGGCCTCATTATATTTTTAATTTTAAAAACGAGGCTTTGCCTCTTTTCAGTTCTATGGTTTTTGGTTGGCGTTTTTTTTGTTGTTCTACAAAAACCGCCCTTATTGCTTGTGTCGGAGGATAAAGGTGCTGTCGGCCTCATCGACAATCGAAATCTTTATATTACCGATAAAAAACCGACGAAATTTGTCACAGAAGTTTGGCAACGGTCGTATAAATTGAACGCAGTTGTAGGCCCCGCAAACGCTGAACAGCGGGAAGGAGCGCAATTTATTTGTAATGAAGGGACTTGCCGAGCGCAAAAAGATGGCGGTTTAAAAATAGCAGTAATCGAAGAGCAATATAATAGCGACATGACATGCCCTGATGCGGATATTCTGGTTGTTTATCAAAATATCCATTTATTGAAATGTGACTCAGGGCAAAAAATTATTACTGCAACTTCATTGATGTTATACGGAACTATGTTGGTTACCGATAAAGGTAAAATAATATCCTCTATTAAGGGAGGGCCGACACGACCTTGGAACGAATATCGAAAATATTTGCAAGCCTCAAACCGGTCGTTCTGAATGAAATGACAGTTAAAGACTATCAGGATTCTTGAATTTCAATTCTTCGATTTCGGCTTGTCTTCTGCTCATCTTTTTCCGCTTGTTTTTCACTCATTAACAACTGACATCGTTCGGGTATTCGCTTGAAGCGTCAATAATGAACGAAACTGTCGATCAATGAAAGAAACTGTCACGCAGTTTAAGGCTTTCGGTTTCACGGAAGCTTTAACAAGTTATCGAGCCAGTTAAATATAATAGAGGCAGAACCTGAAAATGCCTGCAAGATTTCTTATTCCCATGGATAAATCGACGAGATTTCTAGCTCCATGGATGCGGTTCACCAACTCCGCTAGTCTTTCTGAAATGAGCGGTGGTGTTGTGACAACTGCGACATACCGGAACGTCGGTTTAATGAGCAATGAGGCGGGGACACCAAAACAGGGTGTAAGCGAATAAATAGCTATTTCAAAATAAATATGTGAATTTGAAAAACGGCTTCAGGCTAAAAGAAACAGGCCAGAACAACACTCGTGGTGGTTCTGGCCGGTTCAATTTCGATATTTATTTTTTATTCTTTGGCTTCGGCATGTTCAGCTGAACCTGCATTCAACTGGCCATATTTTTCTTCGCCAATCTTGTTAAGGAGAGCAAGTTGTGTTTCCAGAAAGTCGATATGACCTTCTTCATCTTCCAACAATTCATCGAATAATTTTTTTGAGATATGGTCGGACAATTCGGCGCACAGCTCACGTGCAACGCGATAAGCTTCTCTTGCCTCATATTCTCCGGCCAAATCACATTCCAGAACTTCCTTGATATTCTGGCCGATGCGAAGAGGGGCGAGGGTTTGCAAATTGGGATGCCCCTCCAGAAAAACAATACGTTTGACCAGCTTGTCAACGTGCCCCATTTCTTCAATGGATTCCTCACGTTCCTTATTTGCAAGCTTTGTGTAACCCCAATCTTCAGTCAAGCGGTAGTGAATCCAATATTGGTTGACCGCCCCAAGTTCAAGAAAGAGCGCCTGGTTAAGCCGCTCGATGACCTTTTCGTGACCTTTCATGTTGACCTATTCTCCTATATTTCAATCGCAATGCGCGCACACGATCAAGATAGGAGATAATCTCAGCCTCGTCCCGATTATGTAGGCGATGATAATTTTCCGATACCCGAATAATGGTTTCGAGTATATTCGGAAAGCAACAGCAACACTTGCCGCGCTTCGCCAACACTTTATAAATTTTTCCGGGAACAATCAATTGCCAACAATCCTCTTCCAACAGAGAATTGATAACATCTTCGATCTCTGATTGACTTATTACGTTACACGAACAAACAATCATTATCGATAACCAATTACAATGAAACCTATCAGACTCACTAAAACATGACAAACATATGAAACATTAAGTCGGGAATCAACCCCTAAAGTGGATTTTTTTTATCAACTATAAAAACAGGGTATAAAAGCGCAAATTTCGGTAAAAATATCGGGTTTCGGGTGTCGGGAGATTGCTTTTTTTTCAGCGATCCGTAAGAGATGAAACACTTGTTAGGAAAAGCGAATGGCTATGAATGCTCTGGAACTGAAAAAAGCAGCCGCCGCAAAAGCGGTTGAATTTGTCCAAGACGGGATGAAACTTGGAATTGGAACCGGCTCTACAGCAAATGAATTTATTCGTGTATTGGCGGAGCGTGTCAGAGACGGTTTAAGCGTTGTGGGCGTTGCTACATCGGTGCGTTCGGAACAGCTATGCCGTGAACTCGGAATTCCGGTAGCAAGTCTCGATGATGTTCCCGGTCTTGATCTTGATGTTGACGGTGCTGATGAAATTGGTCCGCATATGGCTTTGATAAAGGGGGGCGGTGGTGCATTATTGCGTGAAAAGATCGTCGCTTTTGCTTCGACCCGCATGTTGGTGATTGCTGACTCTTCCAAACTGGTCAACGCGCTTGGTGCATTTCCTTTGCCTATTGAAGTCAATCCGTTCGGTTTGGCAGCGACAAAACTTGCAATTGTCGAAGTAACAAAGAGCCTTGGCCTTTCTGGCAACATTTCATTAAGGCAAGAGAATAATAAACCTTTTGTTACTGATGGTGGACATTTTATTCTCGATGCATCATTTGGCCGTATTTCTGATCCAGAAGCTCTATCCGAAGCACTTTTTTCGATCCCGGGCGTTGTCGAACACGGTTTATTTTTGAATTTGGCAAAGAAATCGGTGGTTGCAATGACCAATGGTGAAATAAAAGTTTTGGATGAGGCGGATTTTTAGAGTAAATGTCTTTCCATCGGTTTTTTTTGACGAAAAAGATGGCTAAAAGTTTTTGACGATAATTATGGAGTAACCACTGAATGAACACGGCATTTTCCATCCGACGCCTTGCTGCAACGCTGGGAACAGTCGCAATTCTTGGTATGGGCGTTAATTTTACCTATGCTGACGATATTAGCGAAGCACAGTTGCAATCGGCACAAAAAGCAATTGCTGCAATCCATGCTACAGACCAATTTGATGAATTTCTCCCAAGCACCGCTCGTGATCTGAAAGACGAGTTGATGCGTAAAGACCCCAATCTCGCAAATGTTATTTCCGATACGGTTGATGAACAGGCAATGGCACTTGCCAAACGTCGCGCCGATTTGGAAAAAGAGGCCGCCCGTGCCTATGCCAAGCATTTTTCACAAGCCGAGCTTGACCAGATCACTGCCTTTTATACATCGGACACAGGTAAAAAATTGTTGACAGAAGGTCCTGTTGCCGTTCGCGACATCCTTTCGGCTTATGACGTATGGCGTCAAGGTGTAGCTCAGGATCTGGCTGCAAATGTCGGAAAAGCAATGGCTCAAAAGCTTGGTACACAAAAACGTGCAGCACCCAATCCACCGGCAGCCGCGCAGAGTGCAAAGCCCAAGGCTCCCGCACCTGCACAATAATCGGCTTTCATCAAGTTTTGAAAATGGCGGCATTATTGTCGCCATTTTTTTTGCCAAAAATTAAAAATACAGCTATTTCAGAAATCGGTTAAAGCAAATAACATTGTATTGGCTTATAATTCAGGCACTCCGGTACCATATTAAAAGTTCCAACAATTGAAGTGAAAGGAAGTCCCCGTGTCATCATATGATTTTGATCTGTTTGTAATAGGTGGTGGTTCGGGCGGTGTGCGTGCTGCACGTTTGGCCGGTGCGCTCGGAAAAAAAGTTGGCATTGCAGAAGAATATCGCATGGGCGGAACCTGCGTTATCCGCGGTTGTGTGCCGAAAAAGCTTTTTGTCTATGCCTCGCAATATTCACAGGAGTTCAAGGATAGTCATGGCTTTGGCTGGACTCTGGATGATTACAAATTCGACTGGACGCGGCTTCTTGAAGCTAAAAACAAAGAGATTGCCAGACTCGAAGGGCTTTATCGCAAAGGACTTGATAACAACCATGTCAAGATCTTTGAAAGCCGTGCCGTTTTTGTCGATGCTCACACATTGGAAATTAAAACAACCGGCGAACGGGTAACTGCCGAGAAAATTCTGATTGCAACAGGCGGTCATGTTTCCCGCCATCCGGAAATTATCGGAAACGAATTGTGTATCAGCTCGAATGAGGCTTTCAATCTGGACAAATTGCCTCAATCCATCGTGATAGCAGGCGGTGGCTATATTGCAGTAGAATTTGCAAACATTTTTCACGGACTGGGTGTGAAAACAACACTCGTTTACCGCGGTGATCTGATATTGCGCAAATTCGACTCCGATTTACGGCAACTGTTAAATGATGCCATGCAAGAAAAAGGTATTCGCATTTTATATAACGCAACGATCGAACAGGTTGAGAAAAATTCTGAAAACTTCAACGTAAAGCTTTCGACAGGCGAAACATTGACGACGGGAAAAGTCATGCTGGCTCTCGGACGTTCGCCCAACACCGACGGATTGAATTTGGATAAAGCCGGAGTTGAATGTAATTCCCGTCATGCTATCATTGTCGACGACTATATGAAGACAAGTGCTGATAATATTTGGGCTGTGGGTGATGTTACCGACAGGATACAGCTAACACCTGTCGCAATCCATGAAGCAATGTGTTTTATCGAAACCGCTTTCAAAAACAATCCGACAAAGCCGGATCATGAACTTATTGCAACGGCTGTATTTTCACAGCCCGAGATTGGCACAGTAGGGCTGACAGAAGAAGAGGCGGTGAAGAAGTTCCTGCGTGTCGAGGTTTATCGTGCTCTGTTCCGTCCGATGCGTAATACACTTTCGGGAAATACAGAAAAAATGCTCACCAAACTGGTTGTTGATGGAACGTCAAAACGGGTGGTGGGAGCCCATATACTGGGTCATGATGCAGCCGAGATGGCACAACTTCTCGGTGTCTCTCTCAAAGGCCAATTGACGAAAGATGTGTTTGATAGAACCATGGCGCTCCATCCGACGGCCTCTGAAGAATTGGTTACAATGTATCAACCCACTTATGTTTACGAAAACGGAAAGAAGTTGAATTGAATAAGGATGTGTTCAGTCGAACGGAAGTTGTTAAATTGTAGTAAAAAAAGCGGAATTCCACTTTTAGAGAGACCATGGACTTGGCTTTAAACAACAATTCTGTTTATATCATAAAGTAGGTAGGTGCACCTGATCCGGGATATTTTTAAATCCCGATAAAAGGACACCGGAACTATATTTTATACCGTAAAGTGAGATAATGATGACTAAAAATTGGACGCCTGCATCTTGGAGATCAAAACCGATTAAGCAGGTACCGACTTATCCTGATCCTGTAGCATTGGCTCATGTAGAAAGTGAATTGCGCCGTTATCCACCTTTGGTATTTGCCGGTGAAGCGCGCAATTTGAAGCATGAACTTTCACTGGTTGCAGAAGGAAAGGCTTTCCTGTTGCAAGGGGGTGATTGTGCAGAAAGTTTCGCCGAGCATGAAGCTGATAATATCCGCGATTTTTTCCGCGTATTTTTACAGATGGCGATTGCATTGACTTTCGGCGCTTCAAAGCCGGTGGTAAAAGTCGGCCGCATTGCCGGACAATTTGCAAAACCGAGATCTTCCGATACTGAAACCAAGGATGGTGTTACCTTGCCATCCTATCGTGGCGACATCATAAACGGAATAGAGTTCGATAAAGCTTCTCGTACACCCGATCCACAGCGCATGTCGGAAGTTTACCGGCAATCGGCAGCAACTTTGAATTTGTTGCGTGCCTTTGCTCAAGGTGGCTATGCCAATCTGGATAATGTCCATAAATGGATGTTGGGGTTTATTGCCAACAGCCCGCAGGGCGAACGTTATAGCAAGCTTGCACAACGCATTTCAGAAACAATGGATTTTATGCGGGCAATAGGTATAACAGCCAATACAAATTCGTCATTGCGTGAAACGTCATTTTATACAAGCCATGAAGGGCTTCTCCTCGGTTATGAAGAAGCGCTAACGCGCGTTGATTCTACATCGGGTGACTGGTATGCGACATCGGGGCATATGCTCTGGATCGGAGATCGTACACGTCAGTCCGATCATGCGCATGTCGAATATTGTCGCGGTATCAAAAACCCGATCGGCCTTAAATGCGGTCCGTCACTTGAACCTGATGATTTGTTGAGACTGATTGATATTCTCAATCCCGAAAACGAGGCGGGAAGACTGACACTGATTGCCCGTTTCGGTTACGACAAAGTAGGAGATCACCTTCCGCAACTCATTCGTGCTGTTGAACGCGAAGGTAAAAAGGTTGTCTGGTCTTGTGATCCGATGCATGGCAATACCATTACGGCCAACGGTTATAAAACCCGCCCGTTTGAACGGATTTTGAAAGAGGTGGAAAACTTCTTCGCTGTCCATCATGCAGAGGGAACTTATCCCGGTGGTATCCATATCGAAATGACCGGACGTGATGTCACTGAATGTACGGGTGGCGCCCATGCCATTTCGGCAGAACATCTTTCCGATAGGTATCACACCCATTGTGATCCGCGGCTGAACGCCGATCAGGCACTTGAATTGGCGTTTCTTGTTGCAGAGCTTTTGAAAAAACAACGGGATGCCGAGACAACACAGGCAACTGCCCGCTAGAGAAATTAAAACACAATTTTTGACATCGGATGAAAAACGCATGGAGAGATTATTCAAAGCATTTTTGAATTCCCTCCGTGCGGTCAAATATTTGTTGACTCACGAAAAGGCTGTTATTCAAGAGACAATTCTTTTCGTGATTTCTCTGCCTGTAGCCTTCTTTTTGACCGATAATTGGCAAAGCTTTTTATTGCTTTGCGGTTCTATACTTTTTGTTATTATTGTCGAGGTATTGAATACCGCTATCGAAGCGACCTGCAACGCCATCACCCGCGAATATCGTGAAGATATAAAAATTGCCAAGGATGCGGGTTCTCTAGCGGTTCTTCTTTCTATTCTCTTAACGATATGTATATGGATTTCGGTCATTTTAAAAACGTTGTTTTTCGTTTAACATATGCCGTTGCAAGGGCAACGATGACAGGCTAAATCAAGACCATGACCAAAAAGCTGATAGAAAATGATCTGACGCTCGCTGTTGCACAATTCAATCCGGTTGTTGGCGACATTGAAGGCAATTTGAATCTTGCCTTGAAAGCCCATAACGAGGCGAGTGAAGCCGGTGCCGACCTTCTACTGTTTACCGAGCTTTTTATCAGCGGTTATCCTCCTGAAGATCTTGTGCTGAAACCGTCTTTCATTGAAACATGTGAAAAAGCATTGTCGAAACTTGCATTGGCAACGGCTACGGGTGCCGGTATTATCGTCGGTGTTCCGATACGTCGAAAAGGTCACGTCTATAACGCCGCAGTCGTTCTTGACGGGGGAAAGGTCATTGCCGAATGCCTGAAATTCGACCTGCCGAATTATAGCGAGTTTGACGAAAAACGGGTTTTTTCTGCCGGACCATGTCCGCAGCCGGTGGAATTCCGTGGCATGAAGATCGGTTTGCCAATTTGTGAAGATATCTGGAATGATGATGAAGTCGCAGCCCGACTTGCCGAAGCAGGCGCGGAAATCATACTCGTTCCCAATGGCTCTCCTTATAATCGTGAAAAACCGGAATTACGCTATGAAGTCGTTAAAAAACAGGTATTGAAATCTTCTCTGCCAATTGTTTATGCGAATGAAGTCGGCGGTCAGGATGAACTTGTTTTCGATGGTGGGTCATTTGCTGTCAATGCAAATGGAACGCTTGCCTTTCAAATGAAGCATTTTCAAAGCGAGCTTGCATATAGTCGCTGGCAAAAACAGAATGGTAAATGGTCTTGTGTTTCGGGACCTCAGGAAAAAATGCTTCATGATGCAGCAGCCGATTATCAGGCTTGCGTTCTAGGCTTTGGCGATTATGTCAATAAAAACCGGTTCAAGAGTGTTGTATTGGGGCTTTCGGGTGGTATCGATTCAGCCTTATGTGCGGCCATTGCAACCGATGCACTTGGAGCAGAACGTGTTCACGCTATTATGCTTCCCTATAACTATACCTCTTCGGAATCGATAAGGGATGCGGAAGAATGTGCGAAGATGCTGGGCTGCCGGTATGACACAGTACCGATTGCCAAACCGGTCGAAGGATTTGAACAGGCTCTAAAACCGCTTTTCCAAGGCACAAAGGCCGATATTACCGAGGAAAATTTACAAAGCCGGACACGCGGCACAATTTTGATGGCCATATCGAACAAGTTCGGCGCAATGGTTGTAACCACCGGAAACAAATCTGAAATGTCGGTTGGTTACGCTACGCTTTATGGCGATATGAATGGCGGCTTTAATCCGATAAAAGACATTTATAAAATGCAGGTTTATGCGCTTTCAAACTGGCGCAATAACCATTTTCCAATGAACGGCTTGGGACCAAAAGCCGCGGTCATTCCGCAAAATATTATTGATAAGGCACCATCGGCCGAACTGCGTGAAAACCAGAAAGACGAGGATTCACTTCCTCCATATCCGGTACTTGATGATGTTTTGCGTTGCCTCGTCGATGAAGAAATGAGTGTTTCCCAAATAGTCGAACGTGGACATCCGAGAGATTTGGTCGAAAGGATCGAGCATTTGCTCTATATATCCGAATATAAAAGACGCCAATCGGCTCCCGGCGTAAAAATAAGCCATAAAAATTTCGGTCGTGATCGTCGCTACCCCATTACCAATCGTTTCCGCGATAAAAATTGAGTTGTTTTATGATAAAAGTTCGTTTTGCACCCTCGCCAACCGGTTATATTCACATCGGTAATACCAGAATTGCTTTGTTTAATTGGCTGTTTGCCAAGGCCGAACAGGGTAAATATGTTTTACGTTTCGATGATACAGACATCGAACGCTCCAAACAGGAATATATTGATGGAATCGGTATTGACCTCGACTGGCTCGGTATCAAACCGGATGAAATCTATTATCAGTCCAAGCGATTTGACCGCTATAATGATGTCGTTGAAAAGTTGAAACAGCAAGGTCTTCTTTATCCCTGTTATGAAACACAGGAAGAGCTTGAAAGACGGCGTAAAATTCGTTTGTCTCGCAAACTTCCGCCAATCTATGGACGTGAATCTTTAAAACTTGAGCCGGAAGAAATAAAAGCATTTGAGGCCGAAGGCCGCAAACCTCATTGGCGCTTCAAACTGCCCAATTTTGATACCGACCCGTTCAAGACGAGACGCACCGATGTCCATTGGAATGATGTTGTGCGTGGGCCGCAAACAATTGATCTTGCGTCTATGTCGGATCCGATCCTCATTCGCGAGGATGGAAGTTATCTTTATACCCTGCCTTCTGTCGTAGATGATATTGACATGGGTATAACCCATATTATTCGCGGCGATGACCATGTTACAAATACCGGCGTTCAAATAGCAATTTTTGAGGCACTTGGTGCTCATGCACCGACATTCGGCCATATCAATCTGCTTACGACCATTTCGGGTGAAGGTCTTTCTAAACGTAAAGGTGACCTGTCAATCCGTTCATTACGGGAAGAAGGTTTTGAACCTATGGCTGTCGAGTCATTGGCGGTTCTGATTGGAACTTCCGAAAATGTAACAGCATGCAGAACCCAGGAAGAGTTGCTGGAACACTTCGATCTGGCATCTGCATCAAAGTCGTCGGCAAAATTCGATCCGGCCGATTTGTTAACGCTTAACAAGCATATTGTGCATTTGCTGGAATTTGATGAAGTCAAGGCACGTCTGGAGAAATTGGGTATAGCCGGAAAAGATGCTTCACCCTTCTGGTATGCAGTACGCGGCAATATTGACAAGGTAAACGAAGCCAAGTTCTGGTGGGAAAGATTGGAGAAAGACGGTTCTTTTAACGCTGTTTCAGAGGAAGATCGTGATTATGTTCACCAATCTGTTTCCTATTTACCGGAAGGCGAATTTAACGAAACAAGCTGGAAAAGCTGGACGGAAGCATTAAAAAAAGCAACAGGCCGAAAGGGCAGGGCACTTTTTATGCCATTGCGGCAGGCGCTCACCGGCCTCGATCATGGACCGGAAATGGCAGCATTATTACCGCTATTGGGAAAAACCAAAACTCTTAAGCGTTTAAAAGCTTGAACTTGATGTTTAAAGAAACACCAATAGAGGCAGATTAGCAGATGTTGATCTGCCTTTTCTTTAATCAAAAATTTTCTATTTGGCCAAAAGCCACCGGTACGTAAGGCTGCTATTTTTATCTGATAAAATCAATATTGGCGGCGAAATACCGCTTCAAACCGCTGAATTTTCCGCTCTATAACAATGCCGGATGAAACGAACGGAGAAACGGTTAAATCAACCCTCGTATGGCTAAATCAGCCCAGCCCACGGCTAAATCAGCCAATGTACGGCTAAATCAATCCCGCGTACGGCTAAATCAGCCTTGCGTACGACAAATAATCAGCCCCGCGTACCATTAAATCACCCCGCTTACGGCTAAATCAGCCCCGTGTATCAATCAGCATAAAAGCGGGAATATCGTTCCCGAACCCTTTCGGAGAGGCGGGTTCTTTTGACAATTTACCGGCGTAATTTTTTGAAGAGTCGTTGGAACGAACATCCGTTGCAGAAGCATGCTTAAGGCTTGGCTCAGCATCTTTTGTTTTTTCAACTTTTTCGACAGGCAGCTTTTCACGGCTTTTGCTTTCCTGCTTTTGCTCGGCCTTGTCTGTTCGTTTTTTCGCGTTTCTTCCGGTTTTCGATTCTGCCGATTTGGAGCGTTTGTCGTTACGGTTTGGCTCTTCCTCGCTCGTATCCTGTTTCAGCGAAGCGAGATCGCCATTATACCAATCGATTTTCTGATCGCTCATCTTTTCGATTGCGTCGACGTATTTTTTATCTGCCGTTGTAACGATAGTGAAAGCTTTTCCCGATTTTCCGGCTCGACCGGTTCGTCCGATACGGTGAACATAATCTTCTGCATGGGTTGGAACATCGTAGTTAAAGACGTGACTTACATCCGGAATATCAAGACCTCTGGCAGCAACGTCGGAAGCAACCAGCAAAGCAATTTTTCCTTCCTTGAAATTCGCCAGCATAGTCATGCGCGAGCGTTGATCCATGTCGCCATGAAGTGCACCGACGCTGAAGTTATGGCGTACGAGCGAACGAAACAGCTCCGATATATCTTTTTTCCGATTACAAAAGATAATTGCGTTTTTTAATTCATTTCCTTCATTATGAATGAGGTCGCGCAAGACTGCACGCTTTTCCCAGGATTTACGGCCGGAAGCGACGAGCTTTTGCGTAATTGTGGTGGCGGTTGAAGAGGCTTTTGCGATCTCAATCCTGACCGGATTATGCAGGAATTGCTCGGTCAATTTGGTAATTTCGGGTGCCATGGTTGCCGAAAAAAACAACGTCTGGCGGGTAAACGGAATGAGTTTACAAATACGTTCAATATCGGGAATAAATCCCATATCAAGCATACGATCTGCTTCATCGATAACCAGAATTTCAACGCCGGTTAACAACAACTTGCCCCGCTCGAAATGATCGAGGAGTCGTCCCGGAGTAGCAATCAGGACATCCGCTCCACGGTCAAGCTTGCGATCCTGATCGTCAAACGACACGCCGCCAATGAGAAGTGCCACACTCAAGTGATGATTGGCGCCATATTGATCGAAATTCTCTTTCACTTGCGCAGCAAGTTCACGTGTCGGTTCAAGAATGAGGGTGCGGGGCATTCGTGCCCTTGCGCGCCCTTTTTCAAGAAGCGTCAACATTGGAAGTACAAAGGAAGCAGTTTTCCCCGTACCGGTCTGGGCAATGCCCAATACATCCTCATGCTTCAGGACATGAGGAATGGCTCCAAGTTGTATTGGCGTCGGTTCTTCATATCCAACGGATTTTACTGCTTCGAGAACCTTTTCAGAAAGGCCCAAATCACTGAAACTGGTCAAAGGCGCTATCACTCTTTCTCTTTTTCGCCCAACTTTTATGACTATGGTCAGGACAAGTCAGCCAACTTACACCCCTTACAAAGGCGTTAAGGTGCAATCATAAAAAAGTCAACAAAAACCCTTGTTCGCCACGCGTTTTAACGTGTATTCTTCTTAATAACGGAATTGTTCGGATAATATACGCTCATCCCATGAATGGTTAGAATCAAATAAAATAGAGGCCTTAACGCCCTTTGCTAATGAAATAATTACCGAACTCACGGATTTTACTTCAACATTGTCTGCGGCAGCATTAACAGGTCGCTTATCCAATTCCAGCATATCAAAACGGACAGTCACAGAATTGGGCAACAGCGCACCATGCCAACGCCTTGGCCGGAACGGGCTAACCGGCGTGAGAGCCAGTAGCGGGGCAAGTAAAGGTAATATCGGCCCTTGTGCCGAAAGGTTATAAGCAGTCGAACCAGCCGGAGTTGCAACCATGACCCCGTCACAATTCAGTTCATCCATACGCACTTTGTCGTCAATACTGATTTTGATTTTGGCCGCCTGATATGATTGCCGGAACAGCGAGACTTCATTGATCGCCAATGCCTCGACATGGCCTTCACAGATCGAATCCGCTATCATTCTGAGAGGTTTTATATCTTCTTTGTGCGCTTTGGCGATGCGTTGCGGCAGATTTGCTATTCTATATTCGTTCATAAGAAAGCCGACCGACCCGCGATTCATTCCGTAAATGGGCTTTCCGGAATTCATGAAGTTACGTAAAACTTCCAGCATTGTTCCATCACCACCCAATACAACAATGACATCGGCTTCATCCACTGCCGATTGGCCATAACGGTCAATCAGAGCTTGCATCGAACTTTTTGCCTGTTCGGTTCTGGATGCAATAAAATGAAACCGCTCTATAGATTTATCCATAAAATTATTCCGCTTTTCCGGGAGCCTGGTCTCAGAAGAGTTTGAATTTGCAGGCCGCACATTGGGATTCAATATAAAAACAAAACATTGGATACTTAATCTGTAAAAACAGTTTTTTCAATCATTGACAATTTCTGCTGCCTTAGTTCATGAATAATGGCAAGTTCTTGTCATTCGTTCAGCAAATAATTGAAACGCAAGCCGAAAAGAAACGGTTACCCAAAAAGGTGAAGTGATGAAAACGAGACTTTGTTTGATTATACCTGTCGCACTTTTTTCTTTTTCTTATGCCTATGGAGAACCGGCTCTGAAAGGTTGTGCTGCAAAAAAACACAGCATCGAAACGCAAATCCAACATGCACGACAATATAACAATAAACATCAAATAAAGGGGTTGGAAAAAGCCCTTGAAGATAATATCGAAAATTGTGACGATAAGAAACTGGCGGCTGAACGCAAACAAAAAATAACAGAAAAAATGAACAAGGTTTCTGAAAGAGAAGCCGAACTGAATGAGGCGAAAGCACGCGGTGACGCGAAAAAAATATCCCGTAAAGCTGAAAAACTGGAAAAGGCAAAACAAGAGCTGAAAGCTGCGCAGGAAGAACTCGATCGTTAAAAAGGGTATTGTTCTCCCGATTTTAGTGTTTTGCGTTTTGTTATAGCGACATTTATCAAATTACCGGTGATCGTTCTGATGAGCGGTTAAAAAGGGCTGGCGAGGCCAAAAACACCACCAGAATAGTTTTCAAGGGTGTGCTTTAACTGCTGTTATGGTTGCTCATTTTGAGAATGCGGAATGTTGGTAGTTTGTCGTTCAAAACCAACTATTCGCCAGAATTTCGTTTGGTATTCGCTAAAATTCGGTTTGGTGGACCTTTTCAGCCTGACAAAATGACCGCATCCAAAGAAAATTTATCAAAAAGGTTTCAGCGTTTAGATTGTTCTATTGTGCAATTGATTGATATTCGATCCGAAATATGTTTCGGCGGCTTGATTGCTGCCGACAATTGCGACGCATGGTTATTCTCTCATTTGCAAAATTAAAATAGAAATGTGTTTGCGGCAAAAACTGTCATCACATTCTGAACAGGCGTGGCGCCACCTGATCTATGAGATGTGTTAATTGGAACGCGTTTTCTGAAATGGTGCAATGACGGTTTAAAGCATCTGTCGCACTACAAATAAAATGCCCTAAGGCGAAGCGAAAAATATTTTCAGTTTTTGATTTTTTTCACGTTATTAATACAAAAAGCATTTTCACCATTGAACCATTCATTCTGATCGGCTAGAAAACCTCAAAACAAACCGGGTTCTTGCAATCCGGATTTGCACCCGTAGCTCAGCTGGATAGAGCGCTGCCCTCCGAAGGCAGAGGTCAAGAGTTCGAATCTCTTCGGGTGCGCCAATATGGTATCTATTTCTTGAAAATATTCGATAAGCAGAGAGACGTTCGTTTAGCGCGAAGCAATTTCCGGTTGTTCCCGATATGTGAAATCAATCCGGAATTTTATAAAACCGCTTCTGATGTCACGATGATTTTTCAATGTTCGTGACAAGCAAATCGGCAATACGATTTGCTGCAGCATTCAGGACTTTTACGGTCTTGCAACTCTATCCAATAATATGGAAAAGGGAGGGAAGCCGAAAGAATTGCCTGAAATTTAAAAAAGAGCAGGCGCAAGACAGAAGATTTTATGTCTTCCCATAACCTTTCCAAAAATAACGATAAAAATTGCTGATAAAATAAAAGTCGGTTGTGCGATAAAGACTTTCGCGTTGATATTTTGTCAACAGCAGGATTGTAGAGAAAATTTTGGCTAACTTTTACAACAACAAAAAAGCCTCACAACGCCGTTATATTCCGGACTTTGTGAGGCTTGTTCGTGAGCGATGAAATAGGTATTTTCAAGTGAAACGCTTAGAAAAATCCTTTTCTTTGCCACCAACCAACACGTTTTGGCTTGTCTTCTTCATTTTTGTCAGAGGAGGTTACAACCGGTTCACTGGAAACCGTTTTTTCATTCCCGTCGGTTTTATTTTTTGATCGCGTTGTTTTGCGTCGAGATTTCTTGGCAGGTTTTTCCGCCTCAAGCGTTTCGGTGTCTGACGCTGTTTCGTCTGATTGTTCCTCGACTTTCGCTTTACGTGACCGTCTGGTTGTCTTCTTTGCAGGTTTTTCGACTTCTTCCGGCGGCACCTGTTCTTTCGTCGTCTCTACAGGGGTTGTCGCGTCGTCATTTAAAACAGCCTCAACAGTTTCAGCCGTTTTTGTTTTACGTTTGCGACCACGCGACGAGCGTTTTGGTGTTTCATCCGCTTCGTTAGTCTGAGACTTTGTCTCGCTATTTTTCTCTTGTGCAGTTTCTCCGGCTTCAACGAGCGTTTTCTTTGTCCGTCTCTTGCGGGGTTTAGCGGTTTCTTCCTGGTCTTTCTGGTCTTTATTGTCCTTCTGATCTATTTTCGGTTGTTCAGCAGGAATTTCGGGAACACTTTGTTCTTTTGCAACTACAGGCGTCACCTTGATTGCAATTTCTGTTGCAGAAAAGCCGACCGGTTCGGCAGCCGGTACACGACGTTGCCTTCTGGCGGCAATAACTTCGGCGAGCGCGCGTTCAGCAAATTCGCCAACCGGTTCCGCATAAGGAATTCTGCGACGTTCAAAATCGCCATCACGATAACGGCGGCCGCCACGGCGTCCACGACGGCGACGACGCCTGTTGTCGTCTTCGCTGCGCACTACGTCATCTTCATTACGGGTACGCTGGGCTTTCTCTTCATTGCGTTCGTTCGATTTGCCGCGGTTACGACGTTTGCGCCTCTGATTATTGTCGTTATTATTATCATCTTTTGTTTCATTATCGATTTCCGAAGTGTCTTCTTCGGCAATGATTTCATCTTCGCTATCATCAACCGGTGGCAATTGCGGAATAACCGCAGGTGTCCCTTCGGCCGCTGTTCCTTTATAAATCGCCAGATTTTGTGCACCGACTTCGTCATCAGCCTCGATATTGATTGTAAGACCGAACCGATGTTCCAAATCCGACAAAGCTTGCCGTTTGTGATTGAGCACATAGAGTGCCGTTGCGACCGATGTCCGAACAGTAATATTGAAATGCGGGTTACGTAACAGATATTCTTCTATTGACCGCAATACGTGGAGAGCCAATGACGAGTCGGAACGTATATAGCCTGTTCCATTGCAATGTGGACAAGGTTGCATTGTGCTTTCAAGAACAGAAGCACGAATGCGTTGGCGGCTCATTTCCATAAGTCCGAAATGCGAAATGCGCCCGACCTGAATGCGCGCCCGATCATCTTTCAGACAATCTTTGAGTTTTTTCTCGACCAACCGGTTGTTGCGCTTTTCTTCCATGTCAATGAAATCAATGACGACAAGTCCTGCAAGATCACGAAGTCGCAATTGTCGCGCTACTTCTTCGGCTGCTTCAAGGTTTGTTTGACAGGCGGTCTCTTCAATAGAATGTTCTTTGGTCGACCGACCGGAGTTTACGTCGATTGCAACAAGAGCTTCGGTCTGGTTGATAACAAGATAGCCGCCGGATTTAAGCGTTACTTCAGGCTGCAACATGGCATCAAGTTGCGCCTCGATACCATTATGGGCAAAAATCGGTAATTGTTCGCGATAAGGTTGAACGACTTTCGCATGGCTGGGCATCAACATGCGCATAAAGTCTTTGGCTTCTCTATAGCCATGCTCGCCTGAAACAAGAATTTCGCTGATGTCTTTGTTATAAAGATCGCGGATCGAGCGTTTGATAAGGCTACCTTCCTCGTAAACAAGGCAGGGCGCAACCGATTCAAGCGTCAGCGCGCGAACATTTTCCCAAAGACGCATCAAATATTCATAATCGCGCTTGATTTCTGCCTTTGTGCGGTTGGCTCCGGCAGTGCGCAAAATAACCCCCATACCTTTTGGTACGTGAAGGTCTTTGACGACATCTTTAAGACGTTTACGATCTTGAACATTTGTGATTTTGCGCGAAATGCCGCCACCGCGAGCAGTATTCGGCATAAGCACAGAATAACGACCCGCCAAGGACAAGTAGGTTGTCATGGCCGCACCTTTGTTGCCACGCTCTTCTTTCACAACCTGAACCAACAAAATCTGACGACGTTTAATAACTTCCTGAATTTTATATTGGCGACGGGGAGCACGCTCGCGAGCGGGAACCTCTTCCAAAGCGTCTTCAGCACCGACAAGCTCGACACTGTCTTCAGCATCTTCGCCCGCTGCCTGTTCAATGTCGTCAATCTCATCACCTGAATCGGCGACTATATCGCTCTCAATTTCAGCTTCAGCCGGTTTGACTTTCTTTCTGCGGTTGTTTCTGGAAGTTTTTTCGTTTTCCTGTTCGTCTTCATCGTCGACAAGAGCAGCTTTTTCTTCTTCCTCTAATAAAGCTTGCCGGTCAGCAACGGGAATTTGATAATAATCGGGATGAATTTCGGAAAACGCAAGAAAACCATGGCGATTACCGCCATATTCAACGAAAGCAGCTTGTAAAGACGGCTCCACCCGCGTTACACGGGCTAGATAAATGTTTCCCTTGAGAAGTTTTTTGTGTTCGGATTCAAAATCGAATTCTTCAATACGATTGCCACGAACAACAACAACGCGAGTTTCCTCCGGGTGGGAGGCATCGATAAGCATTTTGTTTGACATTATAGAAAATCCTGCAGGCGACACGTATAATAGAGCCGATGAGAGACCTTGAAAGTCTCTTGGGAGGCAAAAAATACTGTCTGCCGATGAATAGAAGCTTTGCCAACGAACTATAGTAAGAGTGGGCGCGCATATTCCAGCTTGCATGTGCCGCTATTGAAATAACTTCCACTATCAGTTTTGTTTGACTCATATCCAGCGAGTCTCCGGCAAAACGTTTTTGAAATAGTCCGGATAACCGAACCAGCGAAACTTAACTGTTACAAGCCCGTTTCCAATACATTCAGTCTATGACAAAATGATATAGAACGCCCGGCGCTTATAGACTTCTTGGAAGGAAAATTATTTGCATGAACTGACTAAAAGAACGTTCATCCATTTTTTCCTGACCATTCAAGACATTTACGCTTTTAAGTCGATATTGTGTCCAACACAAGTAACTTTATAGGGACACATAACTTATCCCTTGAAAAACATGATTTTGGCGGTTTATCTGCATCTTTTGCAAACAATAGTGGCACAATCTTAAAATTGCCAAATAGCCGCATTACTGTTCGACCCGTTTTTGGGGGCAAAAGCGAAAAGAAACGAGGATTGTTTAGCAATGAATCAACAAAGACAGCGATCGGGGTTCATTGCTGTAAGAGGAAATGGGAGAGGGGTTCTTTTTCTCATCGCCTTGTTGATGTGTTTTTCCGGTTTTATCAATTCCGGTATTGCTGCACCGGCAAAACTGGAGCTTATCAACATAAGGGCGATCGGAGACAATACACGCACACGCCTCATTGCGGTATTCTCTGCCAATCCTGCCTATTCGCTCCAATTTCTCGACCATCCGAACCGTCTTGTAATCAACCTTCCGGTTGTCGATTTTTCTTCGCAGAAACAAAAGCCTTTAAACTTCGGTATGGTTTCCGATTTGCGCTACGGCTCGTCCGGTCCGGTGTCGTCGAGAATTATCCTGACCACAACAGCACCATTTTCTGTCGAAAAAAACAGCATTGAACAGCTCGATAGCGGACTTTGGCAACTTGTTATCGATCTCGTCAAAGATAATGAGCAAAATTTCAAAAAGCTGGTGAATAGCGGGATTGCTGAAAATGCACAGACAGCCGGAAACCGGACAATCGCACAAAAACCTTTCCGCATTGTGATTGATGCCGGACATGGCGGAATTGATAGTGGTGCGGAGAGCATTTCGGGGGTGTTGGAAAAAAATGTGACTTTGGCATTTGCCAGATCGTTACGTGATGAACTTGAAAAAAATGTCAATCTTGAAGTTTTTTTGACGCGTGATTCCGACGTTTTTCTCAGACTGAACGAACGTGTGCAAAAAGCGCGAAGTTATGGAGCAGATCTTTTTGTTTCTATTCATGCAGACACAATCAACATGACGGCAATGCGCGGTGCAACAGTCTATACGATTTCCGATCAGGCTTCGGACGATATCGCTAAAGCTTTAGCCGATCGTGAAAACAAAGCCGATCTTGTGGACGGATTGCCACCCGATGAATCGCCAGAAGTTACGGATATTCTGATTGATCTGGCGCGCAGAGAAACGCTTTCGTTTTCGGTAAATTTCGCCGACAGGGTTATTTCATGCCTTGAGCAAAATAATATAAATCTCATAAAAAATCCGCATCGCTATGCCGGTTTTCAGGTTTTGAAAGCACCCGATATTCCTTCGGTCCTCGTAGAGATCGGATATTTGTCGAACAGGGAAGATGAAAAGCTGATTACCGATCCGCTTTGGCGCAGACGCGCTGCAACCGCGATTGCAAATGCAGTGCAACAATTCGCCAATTATCGCAACCGCAACGGAAATAATCCACAACCATGAGAAAAATGCTTGAGAAAAACTGCTACGATAGTCTTAACTTTGACATTAAAATACTAAATATTGCAATTTAGCCTTGTTTCTATCGCAATTCCGGTGCACACGCAACGAGGCTCAGCAGTGAATGTCTCGCATTGTGCGAGTTCGGGAGAAAGCGACATCCGGGTATTATGATGAAGTTTTTTAATTTTTTTCTTGCCGCCGGAGTTGCTTGCGGCATGGGTATAACCTTGATCGGGTCGGCAGCCGCTGTGAACCAACAGCAAGATGATGAACTTCCCGATTATCAGGTGCTTGCCGATTATGAACCTCCGGTGATGACACGCATTCACGCCGCCGATGGTGGCCTTATGGCCGAGTTTGCAACCAATCGCCGTCTTTATTTGCCAATCCAGTCTGTTCCCGATCTGGTCAAATCGGCATTTATTTCGGCAGAAGACAAAAACTTCTATACCCACTTCGGACTTGATCCGGAAGGACTTGCCCGCGCAATGGTGAGCAATTTCAAGAATATCGGTTCCGGGCGCAGGCCGGAGGGGGCATCAACCATCACGCAACAGGTGGCAAAGAATTTTTTATTGAGTTCCGATGCGACGATGGAACGCAAAATCAAAGAAGCAATTCTGGCTATGCGTATCGAGCGCGCCTATTCTAAGGATCGCATCCTCGAACTCTATCTGAATGAAATCTATCTGGGGCGGGGCGCCTACGGGATTGCTGCTGCGGCTTTAACATATTTCAATAAGTCCGTGAATGAACTGACCTTGGAGGAATGCGCCTATCTTGCATCTCTTCCGAAGGGGCCAAGCAACTATGATCCATTCAAACATACACAACGCGCGCTTGATCGGCGCAATTGGGTGATCGACCGGATGGTCGAAAATGGCTATGCAACGCAAATGCAGGGTGAACAAGCGAAATTGAAGCCGCTCGGGGTTACTCTGCGGGGCGACGACACCTATATTTTTGCCGCTGACTATTTTACTGAAGAAGTTCGCCGCCAATTGATAAATCGCTATGGGTCGAAGGCACTTTACGAGGGTGGATTATCGGTTCGCACAACACTTGATCCGAATTTGCAAGTTATGGCGCGTCGTGCTTTGCAGGATGGCCTTGTCAAATATGACCAGAATCACGGTTGGCGCGGTGCTTATAAACATATTGATATTTCGGACGACTGGGGTGTTGCACTCGGCGAGGTGAGTGGTTTTAGCGACGTTCCGGAATGGCGTTTGGCTGTCGTATTGGCTGTGTCTGCTGACAAAGTAAAAATCGGTTTACAGCCGAAACGTGAAGTTTCGGGTGCACTTTCGGCGGAGCGTGACGTTGCCACAATCAACGCCAGCGATATGCGTTGGGCTTATCGCATGGTCGGTAGGAATGACCGCCGTTCATCTGCTTCAAGCCCGTCAGGGGTTTTGCAAGTGGGTGATGTCGTCTTTGTCGAGAAAAAAGCGGGGAACGATGGCAGCTATTTGTTACGTCAACCGCCTAAAATCGAAGGGGCTATGGTGGTCATGGAACCACGCACCGGCCGCGTTCTTGCTATGGTCGGCGGGTTTTCATTTGCTGAATCGGAATTTAACCGTGCAACACAAGCTTACAGGCAACCCGGCTCCTCGTTCAAACCGTTTGTATATGCGGCGGCACTGGATAATGGCTATACGCCTGCGTCTGTTGTTCTTGACGGCCCTGTCGAGATCAAACAGCCGAATGGGGAAGTTTGGCGACCGAAAAACTATGGCGGTACTTTTGCCGGACCTTCCACATTGCGCTATGGCATCGAACATTCGCGTAATTTGATGACTGTACGATTGGCAAATGATCTTGGAATGCCGATTGTCTCTGAATATGCGGAACGTTTCGGCATTTATGACAAATTGCAACCCTACCTGCCAATGGCCTTGGGAGCGGGTGAAACGACAGTTTTGCGTATGGTGACGGCCTATTCGGTTATTGCAAATGGCGGACGTTCGATTTCGCCTTCTTTAATAGACCGGATTCAAGACCGTTACGGTAAAACGATTTACCGGCACGATCAGCGTAAATGTGAAGGCTGCAATGTCAAGGCATGGGATAACCAACCCGAACCGACGCTCGTCGACGAACGCGATCAGGTTCTCGATCCGATGACGGCCTATCAGATTACATCTATGATGGAAGGCGTTGTGCAACGCGGTACGGCTGCACGTCTTGCTTATCTCAACCGGCATATCGCCGGTAAGACAGGAACAACCAATGACTCGAAAGATGCCTGGTTTATGGGCTTTACACCCAATATCGTAGTTGGTGTTTTTATCGGATATGACCAGCCTGCAACCTTGGGATATGGCGGTACAGGTAGTTCTCTCGCGGTTCCGGTTTTTGGAGAATTCATGGAAAATGCCATGAAGGGTGTACCGGATGTCGATTTCAAGATACCCGACGGGATGACGCAGATTGCAATAGATCGAAAGACCGGCATGCGTGCAGAACCGGGAAACAGCAATGTTATCGTTGAAGCTTTCAAGCCCGGAACCGGACCGGCCGACGTTTATCAGGTTATTGGCGGGTCAACTTCGTTCAAGGAAGGAGTGCCGGTAGCACCAACTTCACCGCAAGTGAATAAAGCAATCCAGAGTGGTGCCGGCGGTCTCTATTGATCTTCGGTTTTTGACAAAAACTCGCGATGTGAATATTGCAACAGAATTGCCAGTTGATAAAAGGCCTTTTGACAGATCACTTCAAATTTGCCAAAAGCGTGAAAAACGATCATTTCAACAAACATAAAAGACGAAAAAATCGGGAAAAATAAATCATTATGCGTGCAGAAATCGAAACTTTGGTCGAAGAAATCAAGCAGGCTATAGGCCTGCTGAGGAGGCATCTTTGACTGGGATCAGTCAGTAAAACGTTTGGAATACCTCAATGAAAAAGCCGAAGATCCGAGCCTTTGGGATGATGCAGCCAAAGCACAAGAAATGATGCGCGAGCGTCAGCGGCTGGATGATGGAATCAACAATATCAAACATCTGACGCAGACGCTCGATGATAGTGTCGAACTCATTGCAATGGGCGAAGAAGAAGGTGATGAAGACATTATCCGGGATGCCGAAGCGTCAATTCATGCATTGAAAAGCGAGCTTGATAAACGGCAGATTGAAATGCTCTTATCAGGCGAGGTTGATGGCAACGACACTTATCTTGAAATTCACGCCGGTGCTGGTGGTACTGAAAGTCAGGACTGGGCTTCAATGCTGCTTCGCATGTATACGAGATGGGCTGAAAAACATTCCATGAAAGTCGAGGTGCTTGAAGTCCACGATGGCGAAGAAGCAGGCATAAAATCAGCGACAATACTTGTGAAGGGACATAATGCCTATGGCATGTTGAAGACCGAGTCGGGTGTGCATCGTCTGGTGCGTATTTCCCCTTACGACTCGAATGCAAGACGCCATACATCTTTTGCCAGTGTTTGGGTCTATCCGGTTATTGATGACAATATTGAAGTGGATGTATCGGAAGCGGATGTGCGAATTGATACCTATCGGGCATCGGGCGCAGGTGGACAGCATATCAATACCACCGACTCTGCGGTGAGAATTACGCACTTGAAAACCGGTATTGTTGTTCAATGTCAGGCAGAACGGTCGCAGCATAAAAACCGCGCTACAGCTTGGGCAATGTTGAGAGCGCGTTTATATGAAGAGGAGCTGAAACGCAGAGAAGACGAAGTGAATGCTCTGGAGGCGTCCAAAACAGAAATCGGTTGGGGACACCAAATCCGTTCTTACGTCTTGCAGCCTTACCAGTTGGTCAAAGATCTGCGCACCGGCGTTGAAAACACTGACCCGCAAGCGGTACTTGATGGCGATCTCGACGAATTTATGGAAGCAGCACTTGCCCAAAAGATCAAGGGCGGTGTCGAACATGTGGAAGACGTCACCTGACGTCTTCTCTTTTTTATGCTGAACTTGATGGAAAATCTGTAAACCCCGAAATCGTGACGATGCCTATCGGGGAAAATCAGGATTTGCCCTTAACACTTGGGTTTACAGGCAATGGGGAGGGGGGCAAAACTTCAAATTGCTTACGTTGTTCAAAACTGAACGGCCGACAATGTTTTTTTGGGCTATTAACTGCGGGGGCCGGTAATGATCGGGTCAATACCCGCATCCGGTTTGAACACAATGTTCTCGGTTTTTGGCGCCGACATTTTCGGTAACGCGGGAAGCGTTTGATGAATAGCCGGTCCCGAACTTATGTTTACATTTGTGGTGTCTTTGGCAATCGTAGCGGATACAATCCCTGTAACGAAAACTGATGATAAAACCAGAATTTTTGTCAGATATTTCATTTTGCCATATGCCCTTTATGGCAACTATTTGCGCACCAAAAAGTTAACAAATCCCTAACAGGCAAATTCATGCGATAGCTTTGGCACTATCAAGAACAGCTTTTGCGTGACCGGGAACTTTTACCTTTCGCCAGATTTCAACAATCTTGCCGTTTTTATCAATGAGAAAAGTGCTTCTCTCAACTCCCATATATTTCCGTCCATACATCGACTTTTCCACCCATACGCCATAGGCGTTAAGCGTTGTTTTTTCTTCGTCGGATACCAGAATAAGGTCGAGATCGTGTTTCGATTTGAATTTATCGTGTTTTTCAGGTTTATCGGGCGACATTCCGATAATCGTAACGCCGATTTTGTCAAATTCGGGTTTCAACTCTGTAAAATCATGTGCTTCCAACGTGCAGCCGCTTGTGTCATCTTTAGGATAGAAATACAGAACAACAGGATGTCCGCGAAGACCGGACAGGGTTTGTATCTTTCCGCTATCGCGCGGCAACTTGAAATCGGGGGCAATATCGCCTTTTTCCAACGTGGTCATTCTATAACCTTTCTTCATAGAAGCTTTCTTCTGGGAGAAGATGTAAAATTACATTATAAAACTCATGAATCAACATTAATCGGTGCTATAACGAGTCACAGATTATTCATTCTACACCGTTCAATGTAGCGAGCGAAAAACAGGATTGGTTGTGATTTGACAGGTCCACATGAAGAGATTCGCTTTAAAAAAAGCGAGATAAAAAGCCTCGACCAGTTTCCTTCGTCTCGCCATGGAGACGGAGTGAAAGTCGATACCCCACGCCAACGTAAAAAATTATTGAAACGCTGTTTTCACATCATCCTATGGGCGGCTTTTATAGTCATCGTAATGCTGGGCTTGATATTCTCGCTTTTGAAAGTTGGCATTAGCGGCCAATATCTGACACAAAAAATGCAGGCGACATTGTCCCAGCAACTGGGTGATTATGCGCATGTCAAAATAAATGATGCACGACTATCTTTGGATGAAGATTATCATCTGGCACTTGAGACACAGAATGTTATGCTGGACGATATAAAGGATGGCGTAAAGGTAGACCAGATCGGAGTGTTTCGCGTCGGTTTTTCATCCTGGGGATTGCTCTTGGGCAAGCTACAGATAGCACAGATCGAACTACATGATGCGAATGTGCTGTTACCTCAGTCACAAGGTCCGGGGTTTTTGGCACAGTTACCGAAAGATTCCTATGGTCGGGTTGATCCTGATGCAACCGCCAATATTCTATTTCCCGCTTTTGACGCGAGCGCCGATAAATTACGTTCAATGTCAATCAATGTTCTGGTATTGAAAAATATTTCTCTGCGTATGCCGGGAACAGATGGCACGATTTTAGGAATAAAAAATCTCGATTTGCGCATGAGGTGGAAAACGGCCACGCTGTTGTCGGCCTTGACGTGGAATGGTCAGGAAATAGATCTTGAAGCAAATGCAAATTATATCGACCGACATGCACGGGATATTACACTTGACGTTAAATCACTTCCGCTACATTTGGGGGCTGCCGACGATGTTTCACCATTCTTACCAAATGGCCATACGAATAACGGGCATTTCAGATTAAAAGGCAAAGCCGATCTGACAGTCGAGGCTCATCGCACCAGTATCGACGAGGAACCGGTTGTGCGCACGCAACTTGCCATGTCCGAAGGGGTTATGGATTTCGGCACCGAACAGAATATTCCATCGAAGTTCAATCTCAACCTGCTGCACATGCCCCACAGCAACAAGATCGAATTCGAACCGTCACTGCTACAGATTGGCGGATTGGTCATTCCCTTTAACGGGGCTATCGGGTTAACACCGGCCAATGCCGAAACGGATAGACCGGTGAATGATTACCGTTTTGAAATTGTAGCACAACACGCGGTTAGTGCTTCAAACGAGGTGCCGGATATAGCACTCCGCTTTGAAATGAAGCTTGCAGGCCAATTCAACAGTGCCGATAAAAAAGCCATTATGGATGAAATTACCGTCAACACTCCGCATGGTAATTTGATGGGGCAGGGCAGCCTGAAATTCGGTACAGGGTCTCCGGAAACGATTTTTGTTCTCCATGTTCCACAAATGGACGTTGCAGAAGCCAAACAATTGTGGCCGGTCAATATTTCTCCGGGTGCAAGAAGATGGGTTGTGTCGCATATTTTTGGTGGTCAATTAAAAAATGGTTCGATTGAAATAGCCCTACCACAAGGCTATTTCCAATCGGGTATTCCGGCAGGCACACTTTCCGGCAATGAAGTCAAGATCAGAACCGATATTGTCAATACGCGTTCGGACCTCGTTGGTGATTTGCCTGCTTTACGCGATGCTTCCGGCAATGTTGCGGTTGACGGTATGACGACGACAATAACGCTTGATAGCGGTGCCAGTTATCTTTCCGAAGGTCGTAAGATCGAAGCTGTCGAAGGAACTATGGTAATACCATGGGGGCCACAGCGGCCTGTCTTTGCCGATATGGACTTGACTGCACGGGGTGAGATAAATGCTGCCGGAGAGATGATCGGATATTCGCCTATAAATGCCCGTCATCGTCTGCCTTTCAATTCCGATCATGCGCAAGGTAATGTCGAGGCGGAAATCAAGCTCAGATTTCCGGTAACACGAGACAATCCGCGTGGAGAAATAACTTACAGTGCACATGTCAACTTCAGTGATTTTTCCGTTCCTGATCCTATCGAAAACAACTCCGTCAGCAATGCGTCAGGTACTGCCGATGTCGATAAATCGGGAATTGTTCTGGAAGCTAACGGCTTACTGAACGAGTTTCCTGCGCAAATAAAGCTCGTTCAACCTTTCGAGAATTCCGGCTTGCAAAAAAGTGAGAAAATCACGCTTAATATCGACGATACAATTCGGGCGAAACACTTTGCTTTTCTCAATAACTTCCTTTCAGGCCCTGTGGCTGTCGAAATTGGACAGGATAATAATGGAAAGCGTCATTTTAACGCCGATCTGACAAATGCCGATCTTGAATTTTCGTGGGCAGGCTGGAAAAAAGGGAAAGGCATGGCCGCTCATGCGCAATTCGATATGCCTTCAAACATAAAAGATAAACCGGATTACTCGATTGAAAACTTTGCTTTGTCGGGGCAAAATCTCGATGTAGCGGGTCAAATCCATATCAAGGATAAGCAATTTTTCGGTGCGGAATTTTCCAAAGCTAATTTAAGCCGAAATGACGATTTGGCATTGAAAGTGATAAGTTCCGGAAAATCCTATCATATCGAGGCTACAGGCAAGAGCTTTGACGGACGCGCACTCATTCAACAACTTGGAAAAACAACAAAAAACAATGCAAATGATAAAACCGCAATTTCCTTGCATGCCTCTATCGGAAATCTTGCAGGTTTTTATGGTGAAGAGTTGACAAATGTAAATGCAACTTACGAGATAACAGAACAGAAAGCTGTGCAATTTTCACTAAGCGGTTCAACGCATAGTCGCCAGTCAATCAATGTAGAGACACAAAAGAGTCAAGGTCGCCAGACTGTCAGCGCAAGAAGCAACGATGCGGGTGCGCTCATGCGGTTCATGAATTATTACGACAAAATTCGCGGCGGTGTCTTGAAAGCCGATTTGAATTCATCATCCGGTCAACCGCTGTCAGGCCGCGTTAGTATAAGAAATTTCGAGGTTGTTGATGAACCGCGACTTGCGACGATTGTTTCATCTCGTCCAAGTGGAGGTGGAAAAAGCTTGAACGAAGCCGTGAGGGGTAAAATTAACAGCTCAAGCGTCGGTTTTGATCTGGCCTATGCCCATATCGGGAAAGGTGATAATTATCTTGTACTTGATCGGGGTGTTTTGCGCGGGCCGACAGTCGGGGCAACATTTCAGGGTGTTCTTTATGATGTTTCGGGAAATATGTCGATTACCGGAACTTTCATGCCTGCCTATGGTTTAAACCGCCTCTTCGGTGATTTGCCAATCATAGGACAAGTTTTGGGGAACGGGCGCGATCGTGGCTTGATAGGGATTACATTTAAAATCGAGGGCAACGCAAAACACCCGCAAGTCATGGTTAATCCGATTTCGGTTATTGCTCCGGGTATCTTCCGGTCAATCTTCGAGTTTCAATAAACCCGCTATATGACAGCCACGATCGACAAAGATAGGGTTGGTTTTCATTCACTTGCCGATGAGCTGATGTTCAAGGGTTTCCGTGCGATGCCAGTTTCTTCCAGTTTGCGTTTCATTTGATAAACTCAACTCGGCTGAGTAACCGAAAATAATTTATCTATGCCAGCGAGAAGGCGCGTTTGTCTGTGAGTTAGACGCGAAGGTGCGATCTATCGTCACCAGCTTTCGGGAAAAGTTTTTGCCAATATCACGGGACTGTTATGACCGACATCCATTTGTTGCAAAGCCGGATTTGCAACAAATTGAGGTAATCTGAAATTTTCTGCACAAAGCCCGTAAACGGAAGCAGTTTATATTTTGTTCGGGGTTACGATGGTGTCACGAGGACGTGTTTCTTTTTTCCGAAAGACAATTTTATAACGCCGTCGGCATTAACATCATTTTCGGTTATGGAACGCTTCTCATCTTCGACCAATACGTCGTTGACACGTATGCCACCACCTTGCACGTGACGCCGCGCCTCACCGTTCGATTTGGCAAAGCCTGCTTTAACCAACAATGTCAAAAGGCCCACTCCGGCTTTAAGTTCGTCCGATGAAACCTTGATTTTCGGAAGGTCATGACTGACCTCACCTTCTTCAAAAGTTTTGCGGGCTGTTTCGGCGGCCTTTTCTGCTGCTTCGCGGCCATGCAGCATGGCCGTGATTTCTGTTGCCAGAATTTTTTTCACATCGTTGATTTCCGAACCTTGTAGCGCCGAAAGGCGATTTATTTCGTCCATAGGCAAGGTCGTGTAGAGCTTCAGAAAACGTGAAACGTCGGCGTCTTCTGTATTGCGCCAATATTGCCAGAAGTCGTAAGGAGAAAGCATTTCCGCATTGAGCCAAAGAGCACCGTTCAGCGATTTTCCCATTTTTGCGCCGGAGGCTGTCGTCAATAATGGTGAGGTCAATGCAAAAAGCTGTGGTGTGTCCATACGGTGTCCGAGATCAATACCGTTGACGATGTTTCCCCATTGATCCGAACCGCCCATCTGCATACGCAAGCCGAACCGTTTATTGAGTTCGACAAAATCATAGGCTTGCAAGATCATATAATTGAATTCGAGAAATGAAAGGGAATGCTCTCTATCCATCCGCAATTTGACCGAATCAAAGGAAAGCATTTTGTTGACCGAGAAAAAACGGCCGACATCGCGCAAAAATTCTATATAGTTCAAATCCCTCAGCCAATCGGCATTGTTGACCATGATTGCATCTGTGGCACCATCACCGAATTTTATATAATTCGAGAAAACTTTTTTGATACCTGCGATATTGGAGTCAATTTTATCAACAGTGAGTAATTTGCGCGCCTCGTCTTTGAAAGACGGGTCTCCGATCATTCCGGTTCCCCCTCCCATCAGAGCTATGGGGCGATGGCCTGTTTGTTGCAACCAGTGAAGCATCATAATCTGGATCAGGCTGCCTGCATGAAGACTTGCGGCTGTTGGATCAAATCCGATATAACCGGTTACAACTTCTTTCGACAACAGGTCGTCGAGACCTTTTTCGTCGGACATTTGGTGAATAAAACCACGCTCGCTCATAACATTGAGGAAATCGGATTTAAAAGCGGACATCAGATTTTTTCCTAAAAAAAGTCATGCATAGAAAACAATATTCAACTGTTTTGAGGGCTTTATCATAAAATAGATGTGATTCACAAGGAAACACGCTACGGGAAACTTAATATGCGCGCGACAAAAACGGCCATTGGCCTTATGAGCGGAACGTCGATGGATGGAATTGATGCGGCTGTGCTTGTAAGCGATGGCGAAAACGAAATAAAAATTATCGGCCATTTGTCGAGTCAATATGACACAAATTTTCGCAAACGGTTGAAAGAAATACTGGATGATGTAACCGAAGTGAAGAGCCGAGACGAACTCCCTGTGGCTGCTTTGACTATCGAGCGCGAATTGACACTTAGACATGCAGATATTGTCAAAAAATTACTCAAGAAATATGGAATGCTGCCAGCCGATGTAAATCTTGTCGGTTTTCACGGACAAACTATTCTGCATAAGCCGGAAAGCGGACTGACTATCCAATTGGGTGATGGAAAGCTTCTCGCTCAAAACTGTGGTATTGACGTGATTTTCGATCTCCGCTCGAATGATATGAAGCATGGCGGGCAAGGAGCACCGCTTGTGCCGGTTTACCATCGTGCTTTGATAAAGAAAATGAAGGGTAAGATCGATTTTCCGGTTGCATTCGTCAATATTGGCGGAATTTCCAACCTGACTTTCATAGGTAAAAATGACGAACTTTATGCTTTTGATTGCGGGCCGGGAAATGTTTTGATTGACCAGTGGATGTCTTTGAGGAGAGATAAACCATACGACCGTAATGGCGAAGCCGGTCTTCACGGAACGATAATCGAACCGATCGTCGAAGCATATCGTCATCACCCGTTTTTCAATGAAAAAAAGTCCGGTTCTCTTGATTGGCGCAGTTTTGAACCCTTGTCTGACAACACAATATCTGTCGAAGATGGTGCAGCAACACTGAGTTTCATTACAGCTTATGGAATTGTCAATTCATTCAGGCATCTCCCTATATTGCCGAAAACACTCGTGGTGTCAGGTGGTGGTGCATATAACCATGCTATTATGGCGTCATTGGAAAGCCTCGCTAAAGAATACGACATTGTCACATTAACTGCGCAATCATTAAATCTATCTTCGGATTTTATCGAAGCGGAAGCGTGGGCCTATCTTGCAATCAGATCGAGTTACGGTTTGCCGATTACTTTTCCGACGACAACAGGATGCTCGTCACCACAGTCGGGTGGTGTGTTGGCAAAGCACGGGTTTTGATTGTGAGGGAAAATCAAGTGGTTAAGTCAATTCAAAAAAATAACCACGGAAGCGACGATTTCTATCTTTGAATAGCTTTAACATCATTTTCATTAATCAAAATTTTTCTCGCCGTTTTCGGTATATTGTAAATCCGTTTTCAGGTGTATTGTTTGGTTCGTTTTGAACGCGTCTATTTTTCAAATTCTGAAAACAAAAAATAAAAATAAACCCTTGCGAGTGTTTCGCAAGGGCCGCTACCTTCAAAGTTTCAACAAACTTTCTGAAATGCGGAGTTTTAACGCAGGCGCTTCATACGCGGTTCGGACAATTCACCATTAAGACGACGGTCGAGGTAGTTGGCGCAATCGTCGATAAGCTCGTCAACCTGACCGGCAAAAAAGTGGTTTGCACCTTCAATAATCTGCTGGGTAATTGTAATGCCTTTTTGTGTTTTGAGCTTGTCGACAAGCCCTTGAACATCTTTAGCCGGCGCTACCCGATCAGCATCTCCATGAATGATAAGGCCTGACGACGGGCAGGGGGCAAGAAACGAAAAGTCATAAATATTCGGTTGTGGCGCAACCGATATGAAACCTTCAATTTCCGGTCGACGCATCAAAAGTTGCATCCCGATCCATGCGCCGAATGAATAACCGGCTACCCAGCAATTTTTTGAATCCGGATGCAAGGCTTGCACCCAGTCCAACGCGGCAGCCGCGTCGGATAATTCCCCCGCACCATGGTCGAACTCACCTTGGCTGCGACCGATACTGCGGAAATTGAAACGCAATGTGGTAAAACCGCGTTGTTGGAACATATAAAACAAGTCGTAAACGATCTTGTTATTCATTGTTCCGCCGAACTGTGGATGTGGATGAAGAACAATAGCTATAGGAGCATTTTTTTCCGGTGAGGGTTGATAACGACCTTCAAGGCGACCCGCGGGACCATTGAAAATGACTTCAGGCATCAAGCACTCCTTATTATACCGGTTGGAAAGCCCATCATTAGACAAATGGATATAATCAGCTTCCAACCGTTTTGAATGTTAAAAAAATATCTGAAGATTAGATAGTCTGTTATGGGTGCACTTTTCAAGGAAATTGCGCTAATGATGCATTTGAAAGAATAAATTTTGCGAGGCTTTTTATGTCATCTTCAAGATGCTATCTCGATTATAATGCAACAACTCCATTATCAGATGCGGCGCGCAATGCGCTTGTCGACGCTCTGGATGTTTATGGCAATCCTTCATCAGTCCATCAGGAAGGACGTGCTGCAAAGGCTTTATTGGAAAAGGCACGCAGGCAGGTAGCCAAACGTCTTCATACCGAAGCAGATCACGTTGTATTTACTTCAGGTGCAACCGAGGCAGCCATGACGCTGCTTACACCCCATTATAAAATGGGTCGTTCGGATGTCTCTTTTTCCAAAGTTTACATAGGAGCAACCGAACATCCCTGTATCGGCAAAGGTGGCCGTTTTGATAAAGACCGGCAAGACCATATCGGAGTTGACGAAAACGGTATTATCAATATTGAGGAACTTGAACAAAAACTCGCCCGACATGATAAATCCCAAGGTTTGCCAATGGTTGCCATTCAAGCGGCGAATGGCGAAACCGGTGTCATCCAGCCGATCGGAAAAATTGCCGATGTCGTCAAACAATCGGGTGGCGTGCTTATTGTCGACATAGTCCAGTATATCGGTAAACTTCCTGTCAATATCGAGAGTTTTGGAGGGGATTTCTTTATTGTTGCCGCACACAAGATCGGCGGCCCGAAAGGAGTGGGTGCATTTGTTGCAACCGGCAGCGCACTGATGCCCGAAGCGATGATTCTTGGAGGAGGGCAAGAGAAGGGCTTCCGTTCAGGAACCGAGTCCATTCCTTTGATCGCATCTTTCGGAGCAGCAATGGAGCAAAAGCCTACAACGCAGGATCTTGACCATTCCAAAGCACTTCAAATGCGTTTGGAAAACGGTTTGCATCAGTTAAGCAACAAACTTGTGATTTACGGAGAACATGCGCCCCGCCTTCCAAACACAACCTATTTTGCAATAGAAGGCTTGAAGGCGGAAACGGTGCAAATAGGCCTTGATCTGGCGGGGTTTGCGGTTTCGGCAGGTTCTGCCTGTTCTTCAGGAAAAGTCAAACAAAGCGGCGTTCTCGAAGCAATGGGCTACCACGTCCCCGACGGGGCAATTCGTGTCTCTACGGGCACACGAACCAGCCTCAAAAACATTGACGATTTTCTGGCTGCTTTTCAAAAAATCATCCAAAATTCAAAAATTTGAAAAACAGTACTTGCAATCCACTTTAGAACCGTTTTAAACAAAGTCAAATAAGCTTGACTGGATTTATCATGTTTTTTCATTGAAGTCTGGTGAATGAAACCCTAAATCAGGTTATGCTTATTTTGGTTTAATCGACAACTGCCGGTTTTTGACCCGGCCAGGAGGGAGAAGCCCATGCCTGCAGTGCAGGAAACTATAAGTCAGGTCCGTGAAATTGACGTGGACCAATATAAATATGGTTTTGAAACCAAGATCGAGGCGGATAAAGCCCCGTTAGGGCTTAATGAAGATATTATTCGTTTAATATCCGCGAAGAAACAAGAACCCGAATGGATGTTGGAATTGCGGCTTAAAGCATTTCGCCATTGGTTGACAATGGAGGAACCGCACTGGGCCAGATTGGATATTCCACCGATAGATTTTCAGGCTATTTCATATTATTCGGCTCCTAAAAGCCAGAATGCACCGAAATCTCTTGATGAAGTTGACCCGGCTCTTCTCAATACATACGAAAAGCTTGGTATACCACTGAAAGAACAGGAAATTCTTGCCGGCGTTCGCAAACAGCAAGAACCGTCGCAGCTTGACGATAATGTCTACGCTTCAGGGCGCGTTGCTGTTGACGCAGTTTTTGATTCTGTATCTGTGGTTACGACATTCAAAAAAGAGCTGATACGTTCGGGCGTTATATTTTGCTCGATTTCGGAAGCAATACGTGAACATCCGGAGCTGATAAAACAATATCTCGGCTCGGTTGTGCCGGCGGGTGACAATTTTTATGCAGCGCTCAATGCAGCAGTGTTCACCGACGGTTCGTTTATTTATGTCCCCAAAGGCGTTCATTGCCCGATGGAGTTGTCTACATATTTCCGTATTAACGAGCGCAATACCGGTCAATTCGAGCGTACTTTGATTATTGCCGATGAAGGTGCTTATGTTTCCTACCTCGAAGGGTGCACAGCTCCGCAACGTGATGAAAACCAGCTCCATGCGGCCGTGGTCGAGCTTATCGCGCAAAAAGATGCCGAGATAAAATATTCAACGGTTCAAAATTGGTATCCGGGTGATAAAGACGGTAAAGGTGGCATTTTCAATTTCGTCACCAAGCGCGGTGACTGTCGCGGTGACAATTCCAAAATATCCTGGACACAGGTGGAAACCGGTTCGGCTATTACGTGGAAATACCCGTCTTGTTTGTTGCGCGGTGATAATACCCGTGGCGAGTTTTATTCGATTGCTGTTTCCAACGGGCATCAACAAATCGATTCCGGTACGAAAATGATCCACTTGGGAAAAAACACGTCCAGTCGTGTTATTTCCAAAGGTATTTCAGCCGGATTTTCCAACAATACCTATCGCGGGCAAATATCGGCGCATCGTAAAGCTGCCAATGCCCGTAACTTCACGCAATGCGATAGCCTGCTAATTGGCAACAATTGTGGTGCTCATACGGCTCCTTATATTGAAGCTAAAAATGCGACCGCAAAGTTTGAACATGAAGCTACAACGTCCAAAATATCTGAAGACCAATTGTTTTACGTTATGCAACGCGGCATTCCGGAAGAAGAAGCAATTGCGCTCATTGTCAACGGCTTCGTCAAGGAAGTTATCCAGGAATTGCCGATGGAATTTGCTGTAGAAGCGCAAAAGCTCATTGGGATCAGTCTGGAAGGTAGTGTCGGTTGACAGAAGTTATAGTTTTTATGCGGTAGTCCGATTAGCGCCCGCAAAATAGGATTTAAAAATGTTAGAAATCAAAAATCTTCATGCACGTATCGCCGAAACCAAGACCGAAATTCTGCATGGTCTGGATTTGACAATTCACGACGGTGAAGTCGCTGCTATCATGGGGCCGAACGGTTCGGGTAAATCGACACTTTCCTACATTCTGGCAGGTCGTGATGACTATGAAGTGACAGAAGGTGAAATTCTGTTCAATGGCAAGCCGCTTCTTGAAATGGATCCGGCCGAACGCGCGGCAGCCGGTATTTTCTTGGCCTTTCAATATCCAATGGAAATACCTGGCGTTGCAACGATGGAATTCTTGAAAGTTGCAATGAATTGTCAAAGAAAAGCTCGCGGTGAAGAAGAGCTGAAAGTGCCCGAATTTCTCAAGAAAGTGAAGGCAGGTGTTGCCGAACTTGAAATGGATATGAGCATGCTCAAGCGGCCACTCAATGTCGGTTTTTCAGGTGGTGAAAAAAAGCGTGCAGAAATCCTCCAGATGTTATTGTTGGAGCCCAAACTCTGCATTCTTGACGAGACCGATTCCGGGCTTGATATCGACGCGTTGAAAATTGTGGCAAATGGCGTGAATGCTTTACGTTCGCCCGAACGTTCATTCATGGTGATTACCCACTATCAACGATTGCTCGATTACATTGTGCCTGACACGGTACATGTTCTTTATAAGGGAAGAATAATCAAAACCGGTGATAAAACATTGGCGATGCAGCTCGAAGAAACCGGTTATGCCGATATTATTGATAAAGCAGAATCGGGGGAAGAACATGAGTGAAACCTCGAAATCTGATAAAAAGCCGGAAATGACGGCTGCTGAAACAGCAATTGTCGATATTTTCGGACAAAAATTGGGTGATTTTCCCGGTAATAGCGAAGTCATGTCAACGCGCGACAGCGTGGTCGAACAATTCAAACGGGTAGGGGTTCCTTCGAGAAAACGCGAATATTGGCATTATACCGATTTGCGTACATTGCTGAAGACTGTTCCGAATTTCAGCGACGAGGGCGACGGGTTGGCACGTGCTCCACTGTTAGCTAAAAACTCAGTCTTGGCTATTTTTAACGGAAAGACACTGAGCGCGCCGGAAATAAAATCCATAACCGTCAAACGTGTAGCCGACGAGCTAGCGAACGAGCATTTCACCCTTAAGCCTGATATTGCCGATGATGATTTTGTTGGACAAATCAATACCGCTTTTATGACTGATGGCTGGCTTCTTGAAGTAGAAGAGGGGGCAAAAATTGAAGAACCTGTCGAATTGCAAATGGTCAATCCGGCGGGGCAAGCTCACGCATTTTCCAATATAAAAGTCGGAGCCAATTCTTCGGTTACGTTTATTGAAAGACAGTTGGGTGGCGAAAAACCGGTATTTGTTACTGCCGTTCAAAATCTCGAAGTGGGCGAGGAAGCGGATGTCAAGTGGATCATCATCCGTGATCGCGGGTTTGACGCGACACAATTTTCAAAATTCCGCGCAACTCTTGCGGAAAATGCCAAACTAACCCTTTATATCGTCAATATTGCAAGCCAGTTGAACCGGCAGGAAATTGATGTCGAAATGCCTGGTGAAGGCGGGAATTTCCAGCTCAGAACGATTAATTTGCTCGCCGGAGCAAGCCATAGCGACGTTACGATGTTCGTTCGTCATATTGCGGAAAGTACAACGTCAACTGAAATTGTCCGCAATGTTGTGACAGACAATGCACGTGGCGCATTTCAGGGCATGATAAAGGTTGCGCGGGAAGCGCAGAAGACTGATGCGCGCATGGCATGCAATAGTCTTATTTTATCGGATGATGCCGAGTTTGATTCAAAACCGGAACTTGAAATTTTTGCCGATGATGTTGCTTGCGGGCACGGTTCGACTGTCGCGGAAATTGATCGCGACCAACTATTTTATCTTATGGCTCGTGGTGTCGAAAAATCGGTCGCACGCGGCTTGCTGGTGAAAGCGTTTGTTTCGCAGTTGATAGACGATGTCAATAATGAACAGATGCAGGATGTCATTGTCGAAATCATCAATCAATGGTTGGAAAAGCACCTTTAAAGGGATTTATTATGTCAACTCCTTCGCCTTCTCCTTTCGATATCGAGAAAATCCGGCGCGATTTTCCAATTCTTGATCGGAAAATATATGGCAAACGTTTGGCCTACCTTGATAATGCCGCTTCGGCGCAAAAGCCCCGTCAAGTGCTTGATGTAATGGATGAGGTTTACAAGACAAGTTATGCCAATGTGCATCGCGGTCTGCATTTTTTGTCTAATACAGCGACCGATCTTTATGAAAAAGCCAGAGAAAGCGTTCGCAAGTTCATCAATGCATCGTCTCATGAGGAAATTGTTTTCACCAAAAATGCAACCGAAGCAATCAATACTGTTGCCTATGGATATGCGATGCCGCGTTTTGCAGAAGGTGATGAAATTGTTCTGACGATTATGGAACACCATTCAAATATTGTTCCCTGGCATTTTATTCGGGAAACCAAGGGAGCAAAGCTGGTTTTTGTGCCGGTCGACGAGGATGGTGTTCTACATCTTGATGATTTCAATAAGGCTTTGACTGAAAAGACAAAACTCGTTGCAATCACGCATATGTCCAATACGCTCGGTACAGTTCCACCGGTCAAAGAGATGATAAAGGCAGCTCATGACCGTAATATTCCTGTTCTGGTTGATGGTGCACAGGGATCTGTTCACCTCACCGTCGACGTTCAGGATCTTGATTGTGACTGGTATGTGATGACCGGCCATAAACTTTATGGCCCAACGGGAATTGGTGTTCTCTTTGGAAAAAAAGATCGGCTGCAAGAAATGCATCCCTTTCAGGGCGGCGGCGAGATGATTGACGATGTGAGCATCGACAAGATCACCTATAATGAACCGCCGCATCGCTTTGAAGCAGGTACACCGCCAATCGTTCAGGCTATCGGGCTTGGTGCTGCACTTGAATATATCATGTCGAAAGACAGAAAAGCGCTTGAAGCACATGAGAAGGCTTTGACGGCCTATGCCCATGAACGACTTGAAGCGATCAATTCGTTGCGGATTTTCGGTCATGCACCTGATAAAGGCGGTATTATCTCTTTCGAGCTTGAGGGAATCCATCCCCATGACGTGTCGATGTATATTGATCGTCAAGGAGTAGCGGTGCGAGCCGGAACGCATTGTGCCCAGCCGCTATTGAATCGCTTTCACGTGACATCGACATGTCGGGCATCTTTTGCAATGTATAATGACCGCGATGATGTCGATCAGCTTGCCGAAGCGTTGGAAAAGGCAAGGAGGTTTTTTAATGAGTGACTCCGCCAACGAAATTCATGCGGCAGAACCGGTAGGCGCATGGGACAATGATATTGTTACATCACATGGTTCAGCGATTCCCGCCGATGAACTTGACCGCATGACAGACGATATTATCAATGCGTTGAAGACGGTTTTCGATCCCGAAATTCCGGCTGATATTTATGAACTGGGTCTCGTTTATAAAATTGATATAGAAGATGACCGTACGGTAAAAATTGACATGACATTGACAGCGCCGGGTTGTCCGGTGGCGGGCGATATGCCGACCTGGGTTGAAAATGCGGTAGGAGCAGTGGAGGGGGTATCGCATGTTGAAGTCAATATGACATTCGATCCACCCTGGACACCTGACAGAATGTCCGAGGAAGCTCAAATAGCTCTTGGTTGGTATTGAGTGTGGGTTCAGCGGAGCTCGATTTCATGAAGCGAGCGGGCTCCTCAAATATCGTTTGGGTAAGTCAAATATCGTTTTATTAGAAAGTCATTTTTCTGGTGAAGTGAAGAACGACACGCCAATGGCGTGTGTCGCCCATGTCTCGAAAAATTGCAGAAATCGGGCAAGTGGCATTCTGTTGGCGGAATTGTTCTTGACGGTTCCGGATGCAATGCGGAACTTAAAATGCAAATTTCCGGTCGAAAACATTTTCGGCCAACATATAGCGAATTATCCGTTTGTTGAAATGGAAAAATTTTCGAGCGGCAGCGCCTATAATCGGGATTTCTTAAAATTTATCATCGTGCTTTTTTGGCAAGGAAATATTTTTTCCGAAGGTGTAGCCGGTTTCAATAGTCTTATTGCCGAACTTGGCACGGAGTTTATCCATTGCGGTTTCTGCGACAGCCCGCTTGTGAGAATAAGGATCCAGAAAATCGCCATCGTATAGACCCGCTGCTTTTGACAATTGCTGAACGCCAATTCCCAGAAGACGGAATTTCGTTCCATCAAGTTCTTTTTGAAGCAATCTTAATCCGGTACGAAAAATACGATCGGCAGTTTGTGTGGGGTCATCGAGACCGACATTCCGCGTTCGTGTTTTAAAATCTTTTGTCTTCAACTTGAGAACGACTGTTTGGCCTGCAATATCGCTTGCTTTCAATCTCGCTGATACTTTTTCCGATAGCATGCGTAAAACGGGTATCAAATCCTCGCTATTCGACAGATCATTCATAAAAGTTGTTTCCGAGGAAATGCTTTTAGCTTCACGTTCGGGTTCAACCTGTCTTTTATCCTGTCCGCGCGATAGTCGATAAAGGCGTTGTCCCATTTGTCCATAGCGTTTAATGAGCAATGCTTCATCGAGATGCTGGAGTTCTCCCACCATAGTAATTCCGTCATGTGATAATTTTTGCGCCAGTGCCGAGCCAACCCCCCATATTTTCGTAACTGGCTGTTTTGCTAGAAATGCTAGTGCTTCATGTTCACCGATAATGGAAAAACCACGCGGTTTATCGAGATCGGAAGCGATTTTTGCCAAAAATTTGCAATAAGATAATCCGATTGATACGCTAACCCCGATTTCATTTTCAACACGCTTGGCAAAACGCGCCAGAGTAAAGGAAGCCGGCGCTTTATGCAGTTTCTCTGTGCCGCTCATGTCAAGAAACGCCTCATCAATGGAAATTGGTTCGACGAGCGGTGTCAATTCGAGCATGAGTTGGCGGATTTCCCGACCGATACGTGCATATTTGGTTATATCCGGAGGAATGACGATGGCTTCCGGACAAAGTTCCAATGCCTTAAACATAGGCATTGCCGAATGTACACCGGAAATCCGGGCGATATAACAAGCGGTCGAAACGACACCTCTTTTACCGCCACCGACGATAACCGGTTTGTTGCGCAGTTCGGGATGATCGCGTTTTTCCACGGAAGCGTAAAAAGCGTCACAGTCGATATGTGCTAATGAAAGTGAATAGAGCTCCGGATGACGTATGAGACGAGGCGAGCCACATTTTTCGCAACGTTTATTGAATGCATGTTGAATGGATAAACAATCCCGACAAAAACCAAAATCAGGTTGGTCAAACGGGTTTATAGCCATACAGGTTGTTCTCCACCGGGAAGAAAGTTTATCGCTTCGCCGATTGACTGTGGCGGGTAACCCGATTGTTCAGCAAAACTCATCAACGTGGGTTCATGCGCCAATATGAATTGTAATACGCCCGCAAGAAAACCGTTGGAGGCCGCAGCTTGACGAATATCGGAAGCGTTAATACCGGTAATGTTCAGGAAACGCGGCATAAGTTCAGGATCGTTGGCAATAAACAATAATGCGTCGACTGCCAATTGTTCGGCTTCTTCACGGTTGGTTATTTGTTTTTTCATATCATTTTAGCCAAGTGGTAACCATAAGTAGTTTACTCTTGTCAGCGCAAAGCTGGAAGAGCGGAGATTGTAGAATGGCAAAAAAAGTTATGATTGTGGAAGATAACGAGCTGAATATGAAATTGTTCCGCGATCTTGTCGAAGCGAGTGGCTATGAAACAGTGGAGACGCGCAGCGGTTTGGCTGCTTTGGATTTGGCGCGGAAAAGCAATCCCGGACTCATTCTGATGGATATTCAATTGCCGGAAGTTTCAGGAATTGACGTGATAAAACAGTTGAAAGCCGATGAGAAATTGAAATCGATTCCTGTTGTGGCAGTTACAGCTTTTGCAATGAAAGGCGACGAAGAAAGGATAAGGGCAAGCGGTTGTGAGGATTACATGTCCAAGCCAATATCGGTCGTCAATTTCATGTCTATGGTCAAACGCTTTCTGGGTTAAAAAGCAAGTTCCCGAATTGGAAATCGAAGAGCAATAAAAAAGCCCCGTAAAACGGGGCTTTTCCATGAAAAGTGAAAATGCTGAAACTTAACGTTTCGAGAACTGGAACGAACGGCGAGCTTTTGCTTTACCGTATTTCTTACGTTCGACAACGCGGCTATCACGTGTAAGGAAGCCACCTTTTTTCAATACGGAACGTAAACCCGGCTCGAAATATGTCAAAGCTTTTGAAATGCCATGACGAACAGCACCGGCCTGACCTGAAAGACCACCGCCGGCAACAGATGCAACAATGTCAAACTGGCCGTCACGATTGGCCGCAAGGATCGGTTGACGCAAAATCATTTGCAAAACAGGACGTGCAAAATATTTGTCAAAATCTTTACCGTTAACAACAATTTTGCCGCTACCCGGTTTGATCCATACACGTGCAATGGCATCTTTACGTTTACCAGTTGCGTAAGAACGTCCTTGCGCATCAAGTTTACGTTCATGGACTGGTGCTGCTGGTGCTGCAGGAGCTACAACCGTTTCGGTCACTGCACCAAGTTCAGAAAAAGAACTAATCTCGGCCATAATTAAGCAATCCTTTTATTTTTACGGTTGAGTGCGCCAACATTGATAACTTCAGGTTGCTGGGCTTCATGAGGATGTGTTGTTCCGGCATAAACGCGCAAATTCTTCATCTGCCGACGACCAAGAGGACCACGCGGAATCATACGTTCAACAGCTTTTTCGATAACACGTTCAGGAAAACGACCTTCGAGGATTTGACGGGCGGTACGTTCTTTCACGCTGCCAATATAACCGGTATGCCAGTAATATTTTTTATTGTGAAATTTTTTGCCGGTCAGAACAACTTTATCGGCATTGATGACAATAACATTATCACCGTCGTCGACATGAGGAGTATATGTTGGTTTATGTTTACCGCGTAACCGGTTGGCTACCAATGTGGCAAGACGACCTAAAACAAGGTTCTCTGCGTCAATAATGACCCATTTCTTGGCCACTTCAGCGGGCTTTTGTGAAAAAGTTGCCATTGAAGCTTTCCTTTTTTAAATCCCTCGTTAAACAAGGGCGTTTTTTGTTGCTTTGCGTTGTGACATCGTATCACAACAATTTATGCCGAATGCGACATGTGCGAGCTTCTTATAAGCTCTCGAACATAACGTCAATTGAAAAATAATCCAATATTTCCAATATTTTGCAATAGCGGTATTATAATACCGCTTAAAATAGATTGTTATTGTTGCTAACAGAAGCGGGAATCTGTTTTCGTTCTTAGAACTTCATCTTGAAAAACTGAAATTTCATAAGGTGAGCCTCAAAAAAATTACAAAATAAAGCGCAACAATCGAATAAAACACGACAATGCAGCAAAGCGCGACAATGGAAGCAGCTTTTGACAAACGATAAAACAACGGTTGAATAATTTGTTCTGTCCGGAATTGGCCGGACTGCGGTTCAGGAAGAACGCAAAAATAGATCTCCAATCAATATTTCCGGACGTGTTTTGATACTCGTTATTTTATATTGCTTGAATCAAAATATAAAAAACAATGCGTAACATATTATTATAATTGCATAAATGATAAATATATTTTGAGTAAATATCCGGATATAAAGCTCGAAAGCTTTCATCATTTATTCGGAATGATCGGGATAGTTCCGACAAAATTCCAACGCGTCAACGTATAATATTCCGGCAATGAAGATAACCGGCCTAAGCTATGAATAGGCAATCAATAGCTATGAATAGCCAATCAATCGGTGGCCGTTTTTGGGGAGCCGGAATTTTCTGAACAACTCGAACGCCCGCTACCTAAGAGATTATTACCGGACTGATAGAAATGCATCAGGCTATCACTGTACGAATTTTTTTGATCGCGGCGTTTTTCTGCTGTGGAGCTTTTGTTTTTTCCCTTCTTTTTCTTCAACCTAAGAGGGAAACCAATTTTCGGGAAAATAAATATCAAAAATTTCGGTAATTTGAGAGAGAAATAGTAACAATTCAGGGATTTGAGAAATTGTTTTCTTGTGACTTGTCTTTGCGTCAACTAGCCTCAAGCAAAATGCAATGTTGAGAGATGCTTGATGGAGAAGCAAATGACAAAAACGACACCCGGAATAGAAACATTGGCAGTCCATGCGGGCACTGCGCCCGATCCGACGACCGGAGCAAGAATTACACCGATTTATCAAACCACCGCTTATGTGTTCAAGGACGCAGATCAGGCGGCAAATCGTTTTGCCTTGGCGGAGCCGGGGAATATTTATGGACGCATCACAAATCCGACACAGGCGGTACTTGAAGAAAAAGTGGCAGCACTCGAAGGCGGCACGGCTGCTTTGGCAACGGCATCCGGTCATGCTGCCGAATTTTTGACGTTTCATACTTTGATGGAAGCAGGTGAAAATTTTGTTGCCGGCCGACAGCTTTATGGTGGTTCGATTAACCAGTTTTCCAATGCTTTCAAATCTTTTGATTGGCAAGTGCGTTGGGCTGATAGCGAAGATCCACAGTCATTTGAAAAGCAGATTGACGACAAGACAAGGGCAATTTTTATTGAAAGTTTTGCCAATCCCGGTGGAATTGTAGTCGATATTGAAGCCATTGCGAAAATAGCTCATGCACATGGTGTTCCTGTGATTGTCGATAACACACTTGCGACACCTTATCTCTTGCGCCCTATCGAATATGGAGCCGACATCGTCATTCATTCACTAACGAAGTTTATTGGTGGTCATGGCAATTCGATGGGCGGTCTTCTCGTTGACGGTGGCACTTTCGATTGGGGCAAGTCAGGGCATTATAAAAAATTGACCGAACCACGTCCCGATTATGCCGGTCTTGTCATTTACGAAGCAACGGGTAATGCGGCTTTTGCCACGGCGGCGCGCGTGCTGGGAATGCGCGACTTCGGTCCGACCATTTCGCCGTTTAACGCCTTTCTTATTTTGACAGGGGCTGAAACCTTGCCGTTACGTATGCAAAAGCATAGCGATAATGCATTGGCAGTTGCCCAATATCTGGAAAAACACGAAAAAGTTTCATGGGTTAATTATGCCGGTTTGCCGGACAACAAATACCACAAACTTCAGCAGCGTTATGCACCGAAGGGGGCGGGTTCTGTCTTCACTTTTGGTGTTAAAGGCGGCTATGAAGCAGGCGTCAAATTCGCTTCTTCATTGAAATTATTTTCGCTTCTTGCCAATATCGGCGATACACGGTCGCTTGTTATCCATCCGGCTTCAACCACCCATCGCCAGTTGACAGACAGTCAAAAAATTGCCGCCGGTGCAGGTCCGGACGTTGTGCGTCTGTCGATCGGTATAGAAGATATTAAAGATATTATCGGCGACATTGAACAGGCATTGAACCAAATTTGATAATAAAACAAATTATCATTTATTAATGACAAACAGATCTTTCAGGCGTGCAAAAACCAGTCACGTCTGAAAGTTCAAACTATAGAATTTCCGAATTGTTTGATTTTGGTGACAAAGGTTGATCCGGACATATATCAATTTGTCATTCGCTTTCGACGGTGTTTTGTTGTATCAAATCCGATATGATACAGCGTAAACAAAATTTTTTGGGAGTAACCCGCTCCGCAGTCGGTCGAAGCTGGACGGAAAGTCTCGACCGAGAAGGGGTGAATAATGCTCGCTCCCTATCACAAAAATTCGGAATTGCAGAACCTTTGGCGCGTGTTCTTGCAGCCCGCTCGGTTTCCGAAGACGAAGTCTTGAATTATCTTGAACCAACTTTGAAAACGTTGACGCCCGATCCCACGACTTTTATTGATATGGAAAAAGCAACGGATCGTATTTTGCAGGCGATCAACCGGAAGGAAAAGGTCACTATTTTCGGTGATTATGATGTCGACGGTGCTTGTTCTTCTGCCATTCTCTATCAATTTTTGACGTTTTTCGGTCTTGATGTTCATATCTACATACCCGATCGCCTTGTTGAAGGATATGGGCCAAATCCGCAGGCTATGAGAATGCTGGCAGATGAAGGCTCCAGTCTGATTGTAACAGTCGATTGCGGTGCGAATAGCCCCGAAGCTATAAAAGCTGCCCGTGAAAAAGGTGTGGATGTGGTGGTGCTTGACCATCACCAGATGGGGGAAGTCGATCCTGCGGCCAACGCTCTTGTCAATCCAAACCGTCCGGATGATCGTTCGGGGCAGGGCTATCTTTGCGCGGCAGGCCTTGTGTTTATTGCGGTGGCGTGGACACTGAAAAAAATTCGGACTGAAGGAAAACATAAAACCCTTCCGGATATTCTTCGTTATCTTGATCTTGTGGCGCTTGCGACAGTGTGCGATGTTGTGCCTCTTGTCGGTGTCAATCGGGCTTTCGTTATCAAGGGGCTTAAAGTGGCGCGAATGATGTCCAATCCGGGCATTGCCGCACTTTCACGGGTTGCCGGAATTGGTGAGCCGCTCAATGTGTTTCATCTCGGTTTTCTGCTCGGACCTCGCATAAATGCAGGTGGCCGGATTGGCGATCAGGCACTGGGAGCGCGTTTGCTGACGACACAGACAGAAAGCGATGCCGAGTCCATTGCGGAAGAGCTCAATGCTTTAAATCAGGAAAGACAAAATATTGAAGCAAAGCAACTCCTTGAAGCCGAAGTCGGCTTACAATCATTGACACTTGACGAAACCCCGAGTGTTATTGTGGTTGCCCATGAAGGATGGCATCCCGGAATTGTTGGTATTCTTGCCGCCAGACTGAAAGAAAAATTCAGATGTCCGGCTTTTGCGATAGCAATCAAGAATGACGGCACGGCTACGGGATCGGGTCGTTCGATAGCCGGTGTCAATCTTGGAGAGCTTGTCCGTGAAGCCGTTCAATCAGGATTGCTTGAAAAAGGCGGAGGCCATGCAATGGCCGCCGGTGTGACGATTTCAAGCGGTAAAATTGACGAATTCAGAAAATGGCTTAACGAGAAATTGTCTTCAAAGGTCAACGACTTGCATGCTCACGAAACCTTGTTGGTTGACGGTGTCCTTTCGGCTTCCGGAGCCACGCGGGAACTCTATGAAATGCTTGAAAAAGCAGGCCCTTTCGGGTCGGGAAATCCATTGCCGGTGTTCGTGTTGCCGTCGCACCGTTTGGCCGATGTCCGTGAGGTGGGTAAAGGCCACCTGATGATGTCTATTTCTAATACTGAAGGCAAAAGATTGAAGGCTATTGCATTTCGTGCAGTTGGCACAGATTTGGGTGACTTCCTGATGACCCATTTGGGGAAAAACATCCATGTTGCGGGCAATCTCAACCTTAACTATTGGAATGGACAAGCTTCGCCACAATTTCGCGTTATTGACGCTGCCGAGCCGGAATAAATTTCTATTAGCCGCTCGAAAAATAACCCGGCATAATTTCAGCCAGCGGACATGTGTTTTATAAAGTATAAAAGCCGACTTATGTCTGTTTATTGTTAATGTATTATCCGGTTAAAAATAATATCAATGACGCGATTATATCCTGCTTCGTATAATTGTAAGCAGGATTACAAAAAGAATAGACTGTTTGACAAATCAAGTTCTAAAAGTTTGTTCAATTCCAACTTCTATAATGATGAATGACAGAGTTACACAAATAAACCTTTTCAAGAAAGGTATCAGAAATAAAGAGATCGAATTTACGGCAATCGTGCTTTATATCATAATGGCAATTCCGGACTTGCCACAACGACGAAACAGCCTTAGGCGGATTTCAAAATTATAAAAAGAATATCCGGCAGAATGTACCGGATTGCCCGTCGTAACTGCACATCGTATAAACGGCTAAAACATTTTTAAAAAATGAATTATACCATCACAATCTAATAGTTATTTCGGTTTTGCTGATACTTCATCAAATATCGAGGTTTTCGGCAAATTCCGCATTATCCTGTATAAAATGGAACCGTGCTTCAGGTTTTGATCCCATAAGATCATCGACAACTTTTTTAGTCTCCTGGTCGCTGTCGTTCGCGATATCGACCCGCAACAAAGTCCGGTTTTTAGGATCCATAGTCGTTTCTTTCAATTGGTCAGAGCGCATTTCTCCCAACCCTTTGAAACGCCCGATTTCAATTTTTCCGCGGCCGGTAAACTTCGTTTTTAACAGCTCGTCTTTATGGGCATCATCACGCGCATAGGCGACCACACCACCTTGAGAAATGCGATATAAAGGCGGGACTGCGAGGAAAAGATGCCCTTTCTTTATAAGTTCAGGCATTTCCTGATAGAAAAAAGTAATCAATAATGAAGCAATATGTGCGCCATCCACATCGGCATCTGTCATGATGATAATGCGATCATATCGCAAATCACTTTCTTTATATTTTGAATGGGTCCCACATCCTAGCGCCAATATAAGATCGGAGATAATCTGGTTATTGCTGAGCTTGTCCCTGCCTGCACTTGCAACGTTGAGGATTTTCCCACGTAAAGGCAAAACCGCTTGAGTTGCACGATTTCGCGCCTGCTTGGCAGATCCACCGGCCGAGTCTCCCTCGACGAGAAACAGTTCGGCACCTGCGGCAGAATTATGGGTACAATCGGCAAGTTTTCCGGGCAAACGCAATTTACGCACGGCAGTTTTGCGACTGACTTCTTTCTCCTGACGTCTTTTTAATCGCTCTTCGGCTCTGTCAACCACCCACTCAAGAAGCTTGGTTGCTTCTTGCGGAGAATTGGCAAGCCAATGATCGAAGGGGTCACGAATAGCATTTTCTACTATCCGTTGTGCTTCCACAGTTGCCAGACGGTCTTTGGTCTGCCCCACGAATTCAGGTTCGCGGATAAATACCGAAAGCATAACTGCGGCCGAGATCATCACGTCGTCTGTGGTGATAACGGATGCCCGTTTATTTCCGGTCAATTCGGCGTAGGCCTTCAATCCGCGAAGAAGAGCCTGACGCAAACCTGCTTCATGCGTGCCGCCTTCACCGGTCGGGATTGTATTGCAGTAGGAATGGATAAAACCGTCGCCGCCATACCAGGTAATTGCCCATTCAACAGAACCATGGCCGCCACGTTGTTCGGTTTTACCTGCAAAAATATCCGACGTAACCTGATATTCGCCATTCAAGGACGAACTTAAAAAATCTTTCAATCCACCCGGAAAATGGAAAACCGCTTTCTCCGGTATATCTTCTTTTCCGACCAGCTTTGCAGGATCACAACTCCAGCGAATTTCAACACCACCGAAAAGATAGGCTTTGGAACGCGCCATTTTATAAATCTGTTCGGGGTTAAAAGCCGCTTTGGCACCGAATATTTGTGGGTCAGGATGAAAACGTACCCGTGTGCCGCGACGGTTATGAATTTCGCCCAAATCCTCAAGACCGGATTGGGGGATGCCGCGGGAAAATCGTTGCCGATAAAGCCTGCGGCCGCGCGCAACTTCCACTTCCATATCGTCTGATAAAGCGTTAACGACCGATATTCCGACGCCATGAAGTCCACCGGAAGTTTCATATGCCTTCCCGTCGAATTTTCCGCCGGAATGGAGTTCCGTCATGATGACTTCAAGGGTCGATTTGTCCGGCATTTGGGGATGGTTCTCGACCGGTATGCCGCGCCCGTTATCCGTAACGGTCAAATATCCCTCGGCATCGAGCGACACTTCAATAAAATTGGCATAACCGGCAACGGCCTCATCCATCGAATTATCAATAACTTCTGCGAAAAGATGGTGGAGTGCTTTACTGTCGGTACCGCCGATATACATTCCCGGACGTAAACGTACCGGCTCCAATCCTTCCAGAACACGGATGGAGGACGCATCATAGCTATCTTCGGCATCCGTTGTTACATTCAAGGATTTCTGCGTCTGCTTATCTTTTTTTTCCAAATTTGCTTTTTTCGACGTTACATTGGAAAGATCTCGTGTCGTTTCGATATTGCTTTGCAAATTTCCAAAAAGATCGTTATGTTTCTCGTCCATCACTGCCGATTATCTATCTAAAATTTATTTGACGTTCCATTAATACGAATCGAATTATTTTTCCACATATTTGCATAGATAGGATGAAAAAGCGAGAATGTTCTTGTTCTGTTCGCAAGGCTTTCTTTTAAAATAAATTCATGTAAAAGACTTATAGCAAGAGTTTTATTTGCGGAATGCAAAGATGACAACAGTTTCAATCATTAGCCCGGTATACAATGAAGGAAATGGCATTTCCAATTTTGTTGAAGAAGTGGTACGTGTATTCTCCCGATTACACTATGAGTTGACAATTATACTGGTAGATGACGGGTCAACGGATAATAGCTGGTCGAACGTTAGAAGTATTGTTCCTGAAAAATTCAAGCTGATTGGAATTAAACTTGCAAAAAATTTTGGCAAGGAGGCGGCAATTGCGGCCGGTCTTTCTTTAGCTGATAGCGATGTTGTCATAACGATTGATTGTGATTTGCAGCATCCACCCGAATTGATGTCCACAATGCTCGGATTATGGGAAAAGGGTGCAGAAATTGTTTTAGCTGTAAAAGAAGAGCGGCAACAGGAATCGACCTTAAATCGTCTGGCAGCAAAAGGATTTTATAAAGTTTTTCATTGGGTAACCGAAAATGACATCGGTGGCACAAGTGATTTTATTTTGCTTGATCGGAAAGTAGCCGACGCGCTCAAATCACTGCCGGAAAAGCTTTTCTTTTACCGCGGTGTTGTTCAGTGGCTTGGTTTCAAACAGCAAAGTGTTTCATTTATTCCCAACAATCGGGAAAACGGAAAAAGCGGTTGGTCGTTTTGGAAAAAACTTCGTCTCGCGATTGATTCATTAACTGGCTTTTCTGCAAAACCGCTTATTTTTATCTGGTTTTTGACATTTCTGTTTCTGGTGTTCTCGCTATTGGTCGGTGGAGATGCGATCATTTCTAAAATTATGGGCAGGTCAATAGGCGGTTTTTCGACGCTCATTCTGGTTATTCTGATTACAGGCGCTGCGATCCTTTCTTGTTTCTGCATTCTGTCGGCTTACATTCGCCAGATATTTTATGAAGTCAAAAGTCGTCCGCGTTTTCTCGTCAGTCAACACATTGAACTGGAGGAGGGGAGCGAGCCAATAAACAGGACAGCTCGTAAATGACCCTTTTCTGCTTGTTCAATGCCGATGATTTTGCTCTTGATCTGGCGTGTTCAAATGCTGTGATTAAAGGCGTGGAAAGAGGCCGCTTACAGGCGACAAGCGTTCTGGCCGGTGGAGAAGATCAGGCAAGTTTTGAACAATTGGATAAAACCGGATGCAAATTCATAAACGTGCATCTTAACCTTCTTGAAGGTAAAGCACTCACCGAGGGTGGGAGCGAATTCGGATTGACAGGAAATGATGACTTTTTTCATTTGTCCCTTGGGGAATTGATAACAAAATTATATCTTTCCCCCCAAAAAAAACGCTTACGAGAGTGGATTTTTAAAGAATTTTGCCAACAAATAGAATTTGTTTATGACCATTTTCCCGAAAGACAAATGAGGCTTGACGGCCATCTTCATATTCACATACTGCCACCGTTGAGAACAGTCATTGAAAAGCTTCTCATCAAATATCCAATTCGTTATATCCGCACTCCATCCGAACGCGGATATAGCAGGCAAGCTCCCTTTATTAGCAATATCAAGGGCTGTTTGCGCCGGCAATTGTTGGGCTTTTGGGCCAAAGATATAGGAAAATTGGCCAGGCGCTATCAAGTGTCGACTTCCGACTTTTTTCTGGGCACCGCTGCGAGCTGCAATCTCACTCTCGACGATATTGATAGAGGATTGTCGGTTATATCGCGGGCAGCAGGCAAATGTGACGCACAAATAGAGATAATGGTGCACCCGATTGGAAATGATATTTCGGATAGCCATTTTTATAAAGATAGCCGCTATGGCTTCGCTCACGCAACGCCGGAACGACGCAATGAACTGACACTGTTATTATCCGACGATCTTATAAATATTATGAAAAAATATAATGCTGTTTTTGTAAAATAGAATAATCGGAATATTGTGTTTTATGCTTTTTTGAAAAACACAAAATGGTTCAAAAAATAATTGGCAAACAATCCGGCGAGCGATCCGGCGGCTATAGCGAGAAATAAAGTTATTGGCGTCACTGTGGTGACGCTTTTTAAAACAGCCATACTCGCACAATAATTGAGCACACCGCCAATAGCTGCCAGTCCCATATAGCTTCCCCAGCCTTTCAAGTTCTTGAAACGTGCTTCTCTACCGCGAAAAGATATTCGGCTGTTAAAAATCCACGTAAAAGTGGCTGCTACAATAAATGCGATTGCTCGTGCAGCCCAAAGATTGAGGCCGATTGTTTGCAATAACCAAAGTGTAAAAAAGTCAATCCAGAAAGCTATGGCACCGGAACACAAAAACAGCACCAATGATCTATGTTTGGTGTAAAAATGAGCACCGGCTTTGAAAAAATCCGAATGCGAAATCATTTTTTTCCAAGCTCGACAGTTTTGTTATAATCGCTCAGGCACATGCTTTTGCGGCCAAGTGAAATAAATAGAAAATCACCTAAATCGAATATCCGGTAATTCATCGTTTTTATGTCGGGAACTTTGTTTGTGCTACATAATTGCCTAACAAGTTCATGCGCTTTCGGGGTATTCGCGAGATTGGTGATATTCGTATAGCCGAACTCTTTCAATTGTGATGAAAAGAGCCAATCGCTTCCATGAGGTATCATGATCGCCATGAGACGCATTCGTTGCACGGTGTCTTTTAAATAAATCGATGTGCCCAAACCACCTAGAATGTAAGCGGGCTTTTCGGGGGGGTACTTTTCTAAAGAGGTAGCGAGGCGATGCAAATAATATCGGTTGAGTTCATTTTGAATTCGGACCGCGCTATTAAGAATATAACTGAATACAAGTGGAAATAGCAGGAAAAAAACGATTAACCCCCAAGTGATTTTTGTGCTCGCAAACGTCAAAGGCCCGATTGTTTGCCTGGAATTTTGAAAACGCGTAACAAACTGGATAATGAGAAAAATAATACAAACCGAAAAGAAGATAGACTGCGGCATGAGTCTTGGCGGAACGCCGTTGTCTCCTACGATTCCATATATTACACCCAAAGAAATAGGCAGCATGAATAAAAATGCTATTGAACAAATGGTTGCTCTCAAAACAGGTTTTTCAAACTGCGTATCGCGATAAAAATGAAGTTGAATTTGTGTGAAAGCAACGCAAATTGCCATTCCATATAAAACTTTTCCGGTTGTTGATAAAAAACCGAAATAGCGTGAAAACGCGTTTTCTGTTGTAACTGCAATATGGTGCCAAGGTCCTTTGGGACTCTGGAAAATAAATTGGCTTTTTGCCGTTGCATATTCCAGAATGAATAATTTCGCAAAAAAATAAAAGATTATTGTTATAATTGCAGCAAAAATAATTGCTTTAAAAACATATTTTATTGCAGCACCGATTTTATCACCATTATAAATTTTAAATAATGTTTCAATTAATATAAGAACAATAAACATATTTATATAGGACTGATAAAATCCCATACAGATAAAACAAAAAATAGCCGATTTGAGTTTTGAACCTGGATAGTAGGCCCAACCTAATAAACTACAAGTCAGCCCCATCGCCATTAACACACAATCGTAACGGTAGAGATAAGCAGAAAGCAAAAACGGATTGAAAAGATAGGCTACAAGTAGAACTGCTGTAATCGAGTTGAACGGAATTGATCGGATATTCAAGCTAACGCAAGCCGAAACGACGGTTAAAAACAAGGCTACCAGAAGAAAAAAAGGCGCAGAATCCGGCAACCATTGCCAATCACCCGAAAGGAAGAGGGTGAGAACGTCGGCAAAAGGCCTTCCATATTCACTCCAACCCGGAGTTTGGGTATAAAGACGTATATAATCGTCACGATAATAATAATTATTTAAAATCAACGGGAAATAGAATAGAAACGTGGCGATTGATGCCGTGATACAGAAATTCTTCTGGTCGGTGTTTTTGAAGATCATTATCTTGAACCTAAATTCCAACAGATACGGTAGGGCCAAATATTCTTTCAAATGTTTGTCTTAGTACAACGTCAACATCGGCCATAGTAACCGGTAAACCGAGGTCAACAAAACTGGTGACGCCATGATCCGATATTCCGCAGGGAACGATTCCGCTATAATGTGACAAATCCGGTTCAACGTTTAACGCGATGCCATGAAAACTGACCCATTTACGTAAACGGATTCCGATTGCTGCAATTTTATCTTCTGCCGGCTCATTTTTAATTGTGGAAGGTCGATCGGGGCGAACGACCCAAACTCCCACGCGATCTTCGCGGCGTTCACCCTTGATATTGAACGCTGCCAAAGTTTGAATGATCCATTCTTCCAATGCTCCTATGAAAGCGCGAACATCTTCTTTGCGCCGCTTCAGGTCAAGCATAATGTAAATCACTCTTTGTCCGGGACCATGGTAGGTAAATTCGCCGCCACGACCAGTCTGATAAACAGGAAACCGCCCGGGTGTTAACAGGTCGCTTTGTTTGGCGCTCGTTCCGGCGGTATATATGGGGGGATGTTCTAATAACCAAATCCGTTCATCAGCTTCTCCGGAAGCTATTTCGGCAATTCTTTTTTCCATTTGTTCAAGGGCGAACGGATAAGGAACCAGCTCTTCACTCACGACCCATTCAACCGGTCGGGATGGAACTTTAGGTAAAAAAGAATGATCGAGATTTTGTCGAATTGTATTATTCATCATATCCTGTGGGAAAGTTTGCAATTGAAGGCAATCTATTAGCCTCTGACTGTTAAATCAAGGAACTCAACAAGCCAAGATTATTTTAACGAAACGATATGTCGGAATCGAAGATCTGTCGAACCGGATTTACTATCGTTCGGAATTTTTTACAAAAATCTGTTTCAACTCGGAGCACTTCTTGAAACGGGTGTTTACTTTCAGGTTTACAACTTTATTTCACCGAGTGCCGATGCACCCTCGAAAGAACATCGGGAAAGATTTCAGCATGGATTTAAATATTTAAATTTTGAATAACAAAATCTGTAATATATAAATTTACTTAAATATTTCATCATTTAATATTAACGTAATATAATATTATTATTTATAATTAAGGAAAATAACGCGAATACAACGATAATATAAAATATTATTCTTCATTTCAGTCGTATTCATTTTTTTAATCGGATCAACCGAACGGTTTATGGTTCAAGATATAAAATCGTTACCACAAACAGAATAAGAGTCAGATTACAACAATACGATCAGGAAGTTCGTTATCTATATGGCTGTTTCTAGGGAAAAATTGAGTCAATATTTCACCGGATTTTTGTATGGATTCGATAAAAGCACCGTTAATGTCTCCATCACGCGCTTTTTTCACCATTCCGTTTATAATTCTTTTCCATGTTTCCGGTGGGACTTTTTCCGCAATTTTCACGTCAGCTATAATCTCTGCGTAATGTTCCGCTTGCGAAATAAAGAGAAGAATTCCGGTTCGCTTCGTCGTCCTGTTAATGTTTTGTGCGAGGAATTGACGTGTGGCGTTCGCGTGGCAAATACGGTTTTTGATTGCACCCGGTGTAATGAGCAGTCTCAATGCTGGGATGATGGACAGGTAAAACAATCCCAAAAGATGAACGGAAAGAACTACCGTAGCAAAATAGTGCAGGGGAATATCATGCCACCCCCAATGCAACATATATGCGCCAATGATTGAAACGAAAAATATAGTGACCGTCCAGATGAAAAACGAAATAAAGAAATAGCTATCGCTTTCTTTCGCAAAAACCGCATAAATTTCGCCGTCTGTTGTCGCTTCGGCAGAACGAATAGCTGCACTGATTTCGTCGTGTTGAATGACATCTAATGAAACCGGTTTATTTGTCTGCATTACCATCTCCCCGATGCGCCGCCACCGCCGGACGATCCTCCGCCACCGCCAAATCCTCCACCGAAACCGCCGCCAAAACCGCCGGAACCACCACCAAAGCCTCCACCGAAACCGCCGCCTCGACCTGATCCGAGGAACCACAACACAAATACAATGCCAAGCCAGCGATAGCGCCGCGGACCAACCTTGGTTCCGAAAATGGAGGCGAGTATCGGAAGTACGACAAAAATAAAAAAGATGGCAAAGGTTACAAAATTGGCGAGGAATTCCTGTTTTCTCTGTTCCTCGATCTTTTGCTGTTCAATTTGTTGATAGGCTTTTATACGCGACTCAAAATCCGCTTTATTGCCCGTTAAAACCTCTTCGATCGCCGTGACACCGTCTTTTATTCCTTTATCAAAATTTTCTTCGCGAAAATTCGGTAAAATTATAGCATTGATAATAGTCGCGGAGAGTGCGTCCGTCAGAACACCTTCTAATCCGTATCCGACCTCGATTCTCACCGCACGTTCATTCGGCGCCACGAGGAGCATTACACCATTGTTAATTTGTTTTTGGCCTAATGCCCAATGTCTGAACAAACTGTTTGCATAGGTTTCTATATCGTAGCCGGAGAGGCTCGGTAAAGTCACCACAACTATCTGATCGCCGGTTTTTTCTTCAAGAGAGGCAAGTTCTGTTGTGATTGATTGTTGAGTCTCGCCGGTAAGCAAGTTCGCATTATCGACAATCCGTCCTGTCAGGCGGGGAAAATTGTCCAAACCGCCAGCCAAAGCAACGGATAACATGCAAACCGTGCTCAGGGCCAATCCCACAAAGAAAAATATCCTTATAAAAATTGGCCAACGAATGTGAATCATTTACCGAACTCGACCTTCGGGGCTTGTTGTGCAGCTTCGTCTATCGAGAATGTCGGCATCGGTTTAGCATTACGATACCATATCCATGTCCATATCATTGTAGGCATCGTCCTGATTGCAGTATTATAAACGCGAATCGCTTCGATATAGTCGCGCCGTGCAACTGCAATGCGGTTTTCGGTTCCTTCTAGTTGCGATTGAAGTGCAAGAAAATTCTGATTTGCCTTTAAGTCGGGATAGTTTTCAGCAACGGCCATCAAGCGTGAAAGCGCACCTGTCAAATTGGATTGATTATTGATGAATTGTTGCATGGCTTCAGGGTTGTTGAGCATATCGGCGTTGATATTTGTTTGTGTTGCCTTTGCACGCGCTTCAACAACACCGGTCAAAACGGCCTGTTCATGTTGTGCATATCCTTTAACAGTTTCAACGAGATTCGGTATTAAATCGGAACGGCGTTGATACTGATTCAATACCTCGCTCCAGGCAGCGTGAGCTTTCTCTTCATTGGTCGGGATTGTATTGAAGCCGCATCCGGTCAATGCTGGCAACAAAAATGAAAGTAGCAGCAAAATAAGAGGAAATTTTAGCGAATGAAGTTGGTATTTCAAATGGACTGCTTGCATAAAATTATCTCCGGGTAATAAAGCCTTACAGTAGGAAATAGGAAAAATTCTTCCATTGAAAAGATCCTACTTGTGCTTTTAATTTGTTTTGGAAGATTTCCCCATCGAATCTATCATAATAAGCATCGTCGTTATCAATTATTTTCGCCAGAGACCGAGCCGGTAGCGATATTTACACGCACGACCTTTTGGTAAGCCGAAAATTTCGCCGTCGATGATATGAATATCTTGCTTCATACCGTTCAAAACATTTTTTCAAGAAGCCGCCGTCGCATATGACAATCCGCGCAAACAGCGCAGAAAACACATATCTGGCTGAAGTCTGGTGTCAGTTCAAAAGTGAATAAAAGAACATCTCGTAAAAATCTTCGTGCGCCACACATAAAAGCCACTGAACACCTTGGTTGGAGACTGTGGAATCACAAGGATATAGAAGGGATAAGGATATAGACAGGATGAAGCAGCTTATCTAATTCCCGCCTTTTTCAAACTTTTCCTCATTTGAAAAAATTAAAAACAGAATTACAAATTTCGGGAAAAATAAAGTGGTAGGCGATGAGAGACTCGAACTCCCGACATCCTCGGTGTAAACGAGGCGCTCTACCAGCTGAGCTAATCGCCCGCCGTTACCTTGAAGCGGTAACAACTGGAGCTCTCTTTAGGCAAAACTTTTCGCAAACGCAAGAGAAAGATTGCAAAGAAATCGTTTTTTTTATCTGAAATTTTTTTAAAGCCGGTTTTCCGGTCTTTTTTCAGGAAAAAACATTTTTTATGAAAAAACTCTACGCTTGTCGCTTGACAGATGCAAACGAACACCTTAAACGACCGCACACAGTCACAATGACTGAACTGAAAAGTGCGCGGGTGTAGCTCAGTTGGTTAGAGCGCCGGCCTGTCACGCCGGAGGTCGCGGGTTCGAGTCCCGTCACTCGCGCCATTTTTCATTTAGCTTATTCGCTAATGAAAATTGGCTTTAGTCTTATATCTTTCCTCAACGATTGTAGTTTCTTTATGTGAAGACGGATGTCTCCAAATGTAAAGACAGAATGTCACCTGTCCTTTGGCTGGCAGTATGTGATTCATCCGAATTCAATAAAGTTTTTGGATGATCGAAGAGATGATCTGTTCCTTTTTGAGCCAGAGGCGCGGCAAAGATTTTTGCTCGCCAAAACGTGACCAAGTGACTAAATCGGGAAATATTCGTTTTTCAAATAGTGACAGAATTTGACGAAAATGCACCAATGCATTGTTTTTGCAGGAATTTTTAAAAACAAAAATCTGTTTTACCTAAATAAGCTTACCTGTTTCCCGTTCCGATTTTGCACAGCTTGTGGTTTTATGCTAGTGTTAGCTATTGCGTAACGGCGTTTGGTGGGGTAACGCTTAGCATAGATTTGTCGCACGGCATGCCCTTTAAGCTGCACGGGCGGGATTAACTTAGGAATCGACAAAATCGCTTTAATAGTGGATGTTGGTTCTGTTAGTTCGGCACCTTTAAAAGGCAGAAGTGAACCATGGCTGATCTTATAAGTTCTTATTTGCCCGTATTGATATTTATCATTGTATCGGCATTAATAGCCGGCGTACTGCTGATAATGCCATATATCGTGGCTTATCGTTCTCCGGATCCGGAAAAATTATCTGCATATGAATGCGGTTTTAATTCGTTTGATGATGCACGTATGAAATTCGATATCAGATTTTATCTGGTTTCGATTCTGTTCATTATTTTCGATCTGGAAGTTGCGTTTCTTTTCCCCTGGGCAGTGTCATTTGATGCGGTGGGCTTGTTCGGCTTTCTTTCGATGATGGTATTTCTCGCTGTGCTGACTGTCGGTTTTATTTATGAATGGAGAAAAGGAGCACTTGAATGGGATTGATTCATGACAATTCGGCATTGGTTGCTCCAAAACCGAAGGGTATTATTGACCCGAATACCGGAAAACTGATTGGTTCGGACGACGAATTTTTCAAGAATATAAGCGGCGAACTTTCCGATAAAGGGTTTTTGGTGACATCGGTTGATGCGCTTGTAACTTGGGCGCGTACCGGTTCTCTTATGTGGATGAGTTTCGGTCTCGCATGTTGCGCAATCGAATTGATGCAATGTTCAATGCCTCATTATGATAACGAACGTTTCGGCTATGCGCCGCGTGCTTCACCGCGCCAATCGGATGTTATGATGGTGGCTGGTACTTTGACGAACAAAATGGCGCCTGCGCTAAGGAAAGTTTACGATCAGATGCCGGAACCGCGTTATGTGATCTCGATGGGATCCTGTGCAAATGGCGGCGGATATTATCACTATTCCTACTCCGTTGTTCGTGGATGCGATCGTATTGTACCGGTTGATATATATATTCCCGGATGTCCTCCGACGGCAGAAGCCCTGCTTTATGGTGTGCTTTTGTTACAGAAGAAGATACGTCGCACCGGCTCGATAGAACGGTGATGAGGAGAGCACTCAATGAGTACTGAAGCGCTAAAAGAATTACAATCATATCTCTCCGAACGCTTGGGGGATGTAATCGAGGATTCTGTTTTTGCTTATAATGAACTGACAATCATTTCCAAACTTGAAGCGATTGTTGATGTGCTGTCGTTTTTGAAAGATGATTCTCATTGTCAATTCGTCGGGATGATCGATATTTGTGGTGTGGATTATCCTGAACGTGAAAAGCGTTTCGATGTTGTCTATCATCTGCTCTCTCCACGCCATAATTTGCGTTTGCGTGTAAAGGTGCACACCGACGAAGATACGGCCGTTCCTTCGGCTTGCAGTGTCTATCCGGGAGCGGAATGGTACGAGCGTGAAGCCTACGATATGTATGGTATTTTGTTCTCCGGTCATCCGGATTTGCGCCGTATTTTGACGGATTACGGATTTGAAGGACATCCGTTGCGCAAAGATTTTCCGACATCAGGATTTGTTGAATGCAGATATGATAATGAAGTAAAACGGGTTATTTATGAACCGGTTGTTCTTCGTCAGGAAATGCGCAATTTCGACTTCATGTCACCATGGGAAGGTACGGAATATGTATTGCCCGGTGACGAGAAGGCAGGGGGTGCCAAATGAACGGGAAAATGACGTTTTTCAACATTGGCGATTGCAATTTTTGCGCGGGCTTGTTGAAAAAACCGGCTTTCGTCGAGTTCGATAGTTTTATGCCATTTCAAAACAGAGGAGTTGATCGTGGCTGAGGTCAATGTCCGTAATTTCAATATCAACTTTGGTCCGCAACATCCTGCTGCTCATGGTGTTTTGCGTATGGTGCTCGAACTTGATGGCGAGGTCGTCGAGCGTGTCGATCCGCATATCGGGCTACTGCATCGCGGCACTGAAAAGCTGATGGAAACCAAAACATATTTGCAAGCGACACCTTATCTTGATCGGCTTGATTATGTTGCACCTATGAATCAGGAACATGCATTTGTTCTTGCTGTCGAGCGCTTGCTGGGAATCGAGGTTCCAAAGCGTGGCCAACTTATCCGCGTTCTGTTTTCTGAAATCGGACGCATACTCAATCACCTCTTGAATGTTACAACGCAGGCGATGGATGTTGGCGCTCTCACTCCGCCATTATGGGGATTTGAGCAACGCGAAAAACTAATGATCTTTTATGAACGTGCCTGCGGTGCACGTCTTCATGCAAATTATTTTCGCCCTGGCGGCGTCCATCAGGATTTGCCGGAAGAATTGGTTGAAGATATTGGCAAGTTCATTGATCCGTTTCTGGTGGCACTTGATAAGCTCGATGCACTGGTCACGCCAAACCGAATTTTCAAACAGCGTAACGTTGATATCGGTGTTGTGAAAATTGAAGATGCTTGGGTACGCGGATTTTCGGGAGTTATGATTCGTGGTGCCGGTGTTCCTTGGGATTTGCGCAAAAGCCAGCCATATGAATGTTACGACGAGATGGATTTCGATATTCCTGTCGGTAAGAATGGTGACTGTTACGATCGTTATCTTATCCGTATGGAAGAAATGCGTCAGTCGGCACGTATTATGCGTCAATGTGTGGAACGTCTGTTAAGTACCGAAAAAGACGGTCCGGTTCTGGCTTTGGATCATAAGGTTACTCCGCCCAGAAGAGCTGCAATGAAAAGTTCTATGGAGTCGCTTATTCACCATTTCAAATTATATTCGGAAGGCTTCCATGTCCCCGCTGGCGAAGTTTATGCGGCTGTCGAGGCTCCTAAGGGTGAATTTGGTGTCTATCTGGTTTCGGAGGGTAAAAACAAACCCTACCGCGTAAAGTTGCGTGCACCCGGTTATGCGCATTTGCAAGCTATGGACTTTCTGGCGAGAGGGCACTTGCTTGCAGATGTTACCGCGATATTGGGTTCTATTGATATTGTTTTTGGAGAGGTCGATCGCTGATGTCTGTGCGCCGTCTTGCCAATGAAGCTATACAGCCTAGCTCATTTTCTTTTAATAAAGAGAATTTGAAGTGGGCAGAGAAGACTATTGCAAAATATCCGGAAGGCCGCCAAAGATCAGCAGTCATTCCATTGCTTATGCGTGCGCAAGAGCAGGAGGGGTGGGTCACCCGCGCGGCTATTGAATATGTCGCCGATATGCTTTCCATGGCCTATATTCGGGTTTTGGAAATAGCCACTTTCTATACCCAGTTTCAACTGAAACCTGTTGGTACAAAAGCGCATGTACAGGTCTGCGGAACCACTCCGTGTATGTTAAGGGGTGCCGGAGAGCTTATCAAAGTTTGTAAAAACAAGATCAATAATGCACCGTTCGAGACCAATAAAGACGGTACACTTTCATGGGAAGAGGTGGAGTGTCTTGGTGCTTGTGCAAATGCGCCCATGGTTATGATCTTCAAAGATACTTATGAAGATTTGACACCTGAAAGGTTGGAAGAAATCATTGATGCATTTGAAGCAGGGAAGGGGAGTTCTGTTCCCGTTGGTCCGCAAAACGGCAGGAAAACGTCTGAACCGATTACCGGTTTAACGTCGTTGACTGACGGTGATGGAAATTCAACCAGGAAAAAATCTTCTACGAAGAAAGTAGAGGAATGAAATAACGCATGATTTTGAACTGACTGATAAACGGTTGGGTAACAACAATTAAAACAGTTTGAATGAAGCCGAATAACGTGTTGGAAAAAAGGAAAAGGTGAGAAATGCTGGCTGATAGTGATCGCATCTTCACCAATATATACGGGTTAAAAGACAAGTCTCTGAAAGGCGCGATGTCGCGTGGCTGCTGGGACGGAACCAAGGCTATCCTCGAAAAGGGGCGTGACTGGATCATCAACGAGATGAAAGCGTCCGGACTGCGCGGAAGAGGTGGTGCCGGTTTTCCAACGGGCATGAAGTGGTCTTTTATGCCCAAGCAAAATGACGGGCGGCCACATTATCTGGTTGTTAATGCTGATGAATCAGAACCTGGAACGTGTAAAGATCGCGAGATATTGCGTCATGATCCGCACACTTTGATTGAAGGGTGTGTCATTGCGACATTCGCAATGGGAGCTCACACCGCTTTTATTTATGTTCGGGGCGAATATATTCGTGAACGTGAAGCCCTGCAGGCGGCAATCGATGAATGTTATGATGCCGGCCTTCTCGGTAAGAAAACTGTACACGGCCACGCTTGCGATATTATCGTTCATCACGGTGCAGGCGCTTATATTTGTGGTGAGGAGACAGCGCTTCTCGAAAGTCTGGAAGGTAAAAAAGGTCAGCCGCGATTAAAACCGCCTTTCCCTGCCAATATGGGTGTTTACGGTTGTCCGACAACGGTTAACAATGTGGAATCAATTGCCGTTTCACCGACAATTTTGCGGCGTGGTGCTGCATGGTTTTCGTCATTCGGAAGACCGAACAATGTTGGCACCAAGCTGTTTATGTTCTCCGGTCATGTCAATACACCATGTGTTGTCGAGGAAAGCTTGGGGCTGACATTCCGCGAATTGATCGAAAAACATGCAGGCGGCGTTCGTGGCGGTTGGGATAATCTCCTTGCGGTTATTCCGGGTGGTGCTTCCTGTCCGGTTGTACCGGGTGAAAAAATGCCTGATGCGATTATGGATTTCGACGGCATGAAAGCAATTGGTTCGTCGTTCGGTACAGGCGGCGCAATCGTGATGGATAAATCGACCGATATTATCAAAGCAATTTGGAGAATTTCTGCGTTTTTCAAGCATGAGAGTTGCGGTCAATGCACTCCATGTCGGGAAGGCACAGGCTGGATGATGCGCCTTTTGGGACGTATGGTCGAAGGAAGAGCACAAAAGCGTGAAATTGACCTTTTGTTCGAGGTTTCAAAGCAGGTGGAAGGACATACAATTTGCGCATTGGGGGATGCAGCAGCTTGGCCTGTTCAAGCTTTGATAAGAAACTTCCGTCCTGAAATTGAAAAACGGATTGATGATTATACACGTAACGCTGTCCAGAGTAAGAACATTGCTTTGGAAGCAGCTGAATAAAGTCGGTAGTGTTTGAGGAAATAAAGTTTAAAGGTTAAGCGGGTTGTCCGCGGACTGGAATAACAATGGCGAAGATCAAAATTAACGGAAAAGAGATCGAAGTACCGGATCACTATACGCTTCTTCAGGCTGCCGAGGCAGCCGGAGCGGAAGTGCCGCGTTTCTGCTTTCACGAGAGGCTTTCGGTCGCGGGAAACTGTCGCATGTGTCTTGTCGAGGTTAAGGGTGGTCCGCCCAAGCCGACGGCTTCTTGCGCAATGGGTGTTCGTGATCTGCGTCCGGGGCCGAACGGTGAGCCTCCGGAGATGTTCACCAATACCCCTATGGTCAAAAAAGCTCGTGAAGGGGTGATGGAGTTTCTGCTCATCAATCACCCGCTTGATTGCCCGATTTGCGATCAGGGCGGCGAATGTGATTTGCAAGACCAGGCTATGGCTTATGGCCATGATTTTTCACGTTACACGGAAGATAAGCGCGCGGTCGAGAACAAATATATTGGACCGTTGGTAAAAACGGTAATGACACGTTGTATCCATTGCACAAGATGTGTGCGTTTTACAACGGAAGTTGCCGGAATATCGGAACTTGGGTTAATCGGTCGTGGTGAAGATGCGGAGATTACCACTTATCTTCAGCAGGCTATGACATCCGAATTGCAGGGAAATGTCATTGATCTCTGCCCTGTCGGTGCTTTAACCTCCCGTCCTTACGCGTTCCATGCTCGTCCGTGGGAATTGACCAAGACCGAAACCATCGACGTTATGGATGGTATGGGTTGTGCCATTAGAGTTGATACGCGTGGACGCGAAGTCATGCGTATTATGCCTCGTGTTAATGACGATATTAATGAAGAGTGGATTTCGGATAAAACCCGTTTCATTTGGGACGGGCTCCGCACCCAGAGGCTTGATCGGCCTTATGTTCGCAAAAACGGAAAACTGGTGGAAGCCGGTTGGTCTGAAGCCTTTGCGGCGATAAAATCGGCTGTCGAGCTTGCATCGTCCGATAAAATCGGTGCAGTTGCCGGCGATTTTGCAACTGTGGAAGAGATGTATGCACTGAAAATGTTGCTTCAGTCTCTTGGTTCTACAGCTGTCGATTGTCGGCAGGATGGAAGTGCTCCTTCAAACGAGACGGGACGCGCTTCATATATCTTCAATCCGACGATTGCGGGGATTGAAGCCGCTGATGCATTATTGATTATCGGCTCGAACCCGCGGTTTGAAGCTGCCGTGATGAATGCGAGAATCCGCAAGCGTGAACGGCAGAACAACTTCCCGATCGGTCTGATCGGCGAGCAAGTGGATTTGCGTTATCCTTATACCTATCTTGGTGCGGGGGCTGATACTCTTGCCCAGCTTATTGACGGCAAGAACGAGTTTTTCGAGGTTTTGAAAAAAGCTGAAAAACCGTTGATCCTTGTTGGGCAATCAGCATTGACCGGAGAGAATGGTGAAGCAACTTTGAAGGCGATAGCCAAGCTTTGTGATGAAGTCGGCGCGTTTTCGGAAAATTGGAACGGTTTTGCTGTTCTGCAGACGGCTGCTTCCCGTGTTGGTGGATTGGATATCGGTTTCTCCTCGCCACTTGGTGCGGAAAATATCGTAAAATCATCCGACGTATTGTTCCTTCTCGGTGCTGATGAAATCAACCTCGATCAGAAAAAAGGGTTTACGGTTTATATCGGAAGTCATGGTGATAACGGAGCGCAGAACGCAGATGTTGTTTTACCGGCTTCTGCGTATACCGAGAAATCCGGTATCTATGTCAATACAGAGGGGCGGGTGCAAATGACTGCCCGTGCAGCATTTGCTCCAGGTGAAGCGAAAGAGGATTGGGCAATTATAAGAGCTCTATCCGAAGTTCTCGGTCACAAATTGCCGTTTGATTCACTTGCTGAATTGCGAAAGAACCTGTTCGGTAATTTCCCTCATATGGCGAATGTGAACGCCATTAAGACCGGTGACAGTAAAGAGTTGATAAAACTCGGTTCACATCCGGTGAAACTTGGCAAACAAACATTTTCGTCTTTGATAAAAGACTTCTATTTGACGAACCCGATTGCCCGTGCGTCGGCTGTGATGGCTGAATGTTCAGCTCTTGCCAAAGCCCGACTGACAGAAGCGGCAGAATGAAGGTAGAGAGGAAAAATAAAGACAATGGCTGATTTCTTTATGACCTGGCTGCTTCCCCTGCTGATTATTGTCGGCAAAGCGGTACTGCTTTTGGTAGTTTTGTTGGTTATTATCGCTTACCTTCTTTATGCCGATAGAAAGATTTGGGCGGCAGTCCAGTTGCGCCGCGGGCCCAATGTGGTTGGGCCTTGGGGTTTGTTTCAATCTTTTGCGGATTTGATCAAATTTGTTGTCAAAGAGCCGATTATTCCTGCAGGTGCGAATAAGGGTGTGTTTTTGCTCGCTCCATTTATTTCCTCGACGTTGGCATTATCGGCATGGGCTGTCGTTCCGGTTAACGAAGGTTGGGCTGTAGCCAGTATCAATATCGGTCTTCTCTATATTCTCGCTATATCTTCTCTTGAAGTTTACGGCGTTATTATGGGAGGATGGGCTTCCAACTCGAAATATCCTTTTCTGGGTGCTTTGCGTTCCACCGCCCAAATGGTTTCCTATGAAGTTTCAATAGGCTTTGTTCTGGTAACTGTTATTCTGGTGAGCGGTTCACTTGATCTGACAACGATTGTTAATGGACAGAAAGCAGGACTTGGTACAAATATCGGGTTACCATTCAATACATTCCTTGACTGGAACTGGTTGGCACTATTTCCGATGTTTATCATCTTTTTCATTTCGGCTTTGGCCGAAACGAACCGGCCGCCATTCGATTTGGTTGAAGCAGAGTCGGAACTGGTTGCCGGACATATGATCGAATATTCTTCGACACCCTATATGCTGTTCTTCCTTGGAGAATATGTTGCAATCGTTTTGATGTGCGCTTTGACAACTATTCTTTTCTTAGGCGGGTGGCTGCCTCCACTTGATGTCTGGTGGCTCAATTGGGTTCCCGGAATTATCTGGTTTGTCTTGAAAGTTTGCTTTGTTTTCTTCTGGTTTGCCATGGTGAAAGCATTCGTTCCCCGTTACCGTTATGACCAATTGATGAGATTGGGGTGGAAAGTATTCCTGCCTATTTCACTTGCAATGGTCGTTATTACGGCAGCCTATTTGAAATTTGTAAGTTTTAGTTGAGGGTGAAGGATATGTCTGGTCTTTTTCGAGCTGCCAAGTCACTTCTTCTGATAGAATTCTGGAGTGCATTCTGGCTATCCATGCGCCAGTTTGTCGCTCCGAAACCGACGATCAACTATCCTTACGAGAAGGGGTATGTGTCACCACGTTTTCGCGGTGAACACGCCTTGCGGCGTTACCCCAATGGTGAGGAACGGTGTATTGCTTGCAAATTATGCGAGGCCATTTGTCCGGCACAAGCTATCACAATTGAAGCTGGTCCGAGGCGAAATGACGGAACCCGTCGCACAGTTCGTTACGACATCGATATGGTTAAATGTATCTATTGCGGTTTTTGTCAGGAAGCCTGCCCCGTGGAAGCCATTGTTGAAGGTCCCAACTTTGAGTTCGCCACTGAAACCAGGGAGGAGCTTTATTATGACAAGGAAAAACTGCTTTCAAACGGTGACCGGTGGGAGCGTGAAATAGCAAGAAATATTGCTATGGATGCGCCTTATCGGTGAAGTGGGAAATTCGCGTGGTCGCGTTTATTGACGCGGCAAAATATAAATCGGCGTAATTATTTGCGTCAACGTTTTGGTTTAACTTAGGGGAAACCAATGTTAACAGGTATAGCAGCGGCATTCTTTTATTTGTTCGCTTTCATTATGCTGGCTAGCGCAGTTCTGGTTGTTGCCGCGCGTAATCCGGTGCATTCGGTATTGTTTCTAATACTTGCGTTTTTCAACGCGGCCGCGTTGTTCATTTTAACAGGAGCCGAATTTCTCGGTCTTATTCTGCTTGTTGTGTATGTGGGTGCGGTCGCTGTTCTGTTCTTGTTCGTCGTTATGATGCTCGATGTCGATTTCGCAGAGCTGAAAAGTGGCGCATTGAAATATGCTCCGATCGGCGCACTGGTCGGTATTATTATAGCGGTCGAACTGATTGTGGTGTTCGCAAGTTCGCATTTTTCGCCAACTTTGGCAGAACATGTGACCGAACCGATGCCAAGTTTGACAGAGCGAACCAATACTCAGGCTTTAGGCGACATTCTCTATACGGATTATGTTTTCTATTTCCAACTTGCCGGTCTTGTTTTGCTTGTTGCAATGATTGGTGCGATTGTTTTGACCTTGCATCATCGTTCAGGCGTGAAAAGGCAATCAATTTCCAAACAGGTTGCACGCATGCCTGAAGACACGCTTGAAATTAAAAAAGTTGAATCTGGTAAAGGTATTTAACGGGAAGAATAATATGCACATTGAAATTGCTCACTATCTGACCGTTTCTGCATTGTTGTTCACAATTGGTGTCTTTGGCATTTTTCTGAACAGAAAAAACGTCATTATTATTTTGATGTCGATTGAGCTCATATTGCTTTCAGTCAATTTAAATTTTGTGGCCTTTTCTTCGGTTCTGCACGATCTTGTGGGGCAAGTATTTGCGCTCTTTGTGTTGACCGTTGCTGCAGCAGAAGCTGCAATCGGCTTGGCTATTCTGGTTGTATTCTATCGTAATCGCGGTTCGATTGCGGTCGAAGATGTTAACGTGATGAAAGGCTGACGCGTTATGTTTTACGCTATTGTCTTCCTACCTCTTTTAGGCTTTTTTATCGCCGGATTAGGTGGAAAAACGCTGGGAGCCCGCGCCGCCGAACTCGTAACATGTACCTTCATGGTTATCGTTGCGGTTCTTTCATGGATAGCATTTTTCGATATTGCTATGGGAAGCGGGCAAACTGTTGATGTTCCAATATTCCATTGGATATTGGTTGGCGGTTTACAGTTCGATTGGGCTTTGCATATCGACGCACTCACGGCTGTAATGTTGATTGTTGTCAATACAGTGTCTGCATTGGTTCATATCTATTCGATAGGATATATGCATACTGACCCGTCGCGGCCAAGGTTCTTTGCCTATCTGTCATTTTTCACATTTATGATGTTGATGCTCGTTACGTCGAACAATCTTGTCCAACTCTTCTTTGGATGGGAAGGTGTCGGTCTCGCATCTTATCTGTTGATCGGATTTTGGTATCAGCGCCCGTCCGCATCTGCTGCTGCTATCAAAGCATTTGTTGTGAACAGGGTCGGGGATTTCGGATTTCTTGTAGGCGTGTTCAGTGTTTTTGCTCTGTTCAAATCGGTCAATTTCAATACGATTTTTTCAAGAGCTGGAGATCCCGGTTTTGTTGAACATATGACCTTCCTCAGTTGGCAAGTGGATGGCAACAAGGCAATAACCGTTGCCTGTTTCTTCCTTTTCATCGGGGCAATGGCTAAATCGGCGCAGTTTTTTCTACACACATGGTTGCCAGATGCCATGGAAGGTCCGACGCCTGTTTCGGCTCTCATCCACGCTGCAACGATGGTTACTGCCGGCGTATTCATGGTTACGCGCATGTCACCGATTTTCGAGCTTGCTCCAACTGCTCAGACAGTTATTGTGGTTATTGGCGCGACAACGGCATTTTTTGCAGCAACCGTGGGGCTGGTGCAAAACGATATCAAGCGCGTTATCGCCTATTCGACATGTTCGCAGCTTGGTTACATGTTTGTAGCGCTCGGTGTCGGCGCATATAGCGCGGGCGTTTTCCATCTTTTTACCCACGCATTTTTCAAAGCTTTGTTGTTCCTTGGTGCGGGTTCGGTTATCCATGCCGTTTCGGACGAACAAGATATGCGCAAGATGGGTGGTTTGCGCAAATACATTCCAACCACATACTGGATGATGGTTATCGGCACGCTTGCACTAACCGGTGTCGGTATTCCGGAAACTGTATTCGGTACGGCGGGCTTTTTCTCGAAAGACGGCATTATTGAATCGGCGTTTGCTTCCCATAATGTCGCTAGCGGCTATGCCTTCTGGTTGCTTGTTATTGCTGCATTGTTTACGAGCTTTTATTCGTGGCGTCTGATTTTCCTGACATTCCACGGCAAACCGCGGGCAACAGCAGATATTATGCACCATGTCCATGAATCCGGAGCAGTGATGATTGTGCCGTTGATTATTTTGGCGATCGGTGCAGTTTTTGCCGGTGTTATTTTCCAGCCATATTTTTCCGGCGGATTATACGATGCTTTCTGGAAAGGCGCGATATTTACCGGAGCTGAAAACCATATCCTTCATGATGCTCATGGCGTTCCGGTATGGGTAAAATGGTCGCCATTCGTAGTAATGGTTGTCGGGTTTGTATTGGCTTATCTGTTTTACATTGTTGCAACTGCCATTCCAAAGGCATTGGCCAACGCATTTCCCTTCCTTTACCGTTTTCTACTCAACAAATGGTATTTTGATGAACTTTATGACGTCGTGTTTGTCCGCTCGGCTTTTGTAATTGGCCGCTTCTTCTGGAAAGTGGGAGACGGAAAGATTATTGATGGCCTTGGCCCGAATGGAGTAGCGGCCCGCGTCGTAGACATAACCAATAAGGTGGTTCGTATGCAGACTGGGTATCTGTATCATTACGCATTCGCGATGCTGATCGGTATCGCTGCGCTCATCACCTGGATGATGATCGGGAGCTTAAACTGATGACCGACTGGCCTATTCTTTCTACGGTCACATTTTTGCCGCTTGTTGGCGTTGTTCTGATCCTTTTGATCAAGGACGATGGCGAGGCAGCAAAGCGCAATATTCGCAATGTGGCACTTTTTACGACTTTATTCGTATTTGTATTATCCCTCATTATCTGGGCAGGATTTGATAACAGCAATTCCGGTTTCCAGATGGAAGAGAAGATCAGTTGGCTCGGTGGCGGCATTAATTACCATATGGGCGTTGATGGAATTTCGGTTTTATTCGTTGTTCTATCCGGCTTCCTGATGCCGTTCTGTGTTTTAGCTAGCTGGGAAACAGTGAAAGACCGGTTGAAAGCCTATATGATAGCTTTCCTTCTTCTTGAAGTTGCAGTTGTCGGTGTATTTTGTGCTCTCGATGCGGTTTTATTCTATGTCTTCTTCGAGGGAAGCTTGATACCGATGTTCATTATTATCGGTGTCTGGGGTGGTCCAAGACGTGTTTATGCAAGCTTGAAATTCTTCCTCTACACGTTTCTGGGTTCGGTTCTGATGTTGGTTGCCATTATGGTTATGTATTGGCAAGCCGACACTCTCGATATTCCGACGCTTCTCCACTATAAGTTCCCGGCTCACATGCAATTCTGGCTGTGGTTTGCGTTTTTTGCGTCTTTTGCAGTCAAAATGCCGATGTGGCCTGTTCATACATGGTTGCCTGATGCCCACGTCGAAGCGCCGACAGCCGGTTCGGTAATATTGGCCGGCATTCTTCTGAAACTCGGCGGTTACGGCTTTATCCGTTTTTCATTGCCGATGTTTCCGGTTGCTTCAGCAGATCTGGCGCCGTTTGTGTTCACCCTTTCGCTGATCGCAATTATCTACACGTCACTTGTTGCACTTGTTCAGGAAGATATGAAAAAGCTGATTGCTTATTCGTCTGTTGCGCATATGGGCTATGTGACGATGGGTATTTTTGCGGCGAATGAACTCAGTATTCAGGGTGCTATCTACCAGATGCTTTCCCATGGTATCGTGTCGGCTGCACTTTTTCTTTGTGTCGGTGTTATTTATGACCGGTTGCATACGAGGGAAATTGCCGCTTTTGGGGGACTAGCCAACAACATGCCCAAATATGCTGTTGCCTTCATGGTCTTCACAATGGCGAATATCGCTCTTCCTGGTACGTCGGGATTCCTTGGTGAATTTCTCACGTTGATCGGCGTATTCCAGGTCAATAGCTGGGTTGCTGTCATTGGTACAACCGGCGTTATTCTGTCAGCGTCTTATGCACTTTACCTTTATCGTCGCGTTATCTTCGGAAAACTCGACAAAGAAAGCCTGAAGACTCTTCTTGATTTGTCACCACGGGAGAAATTCATTCTATATCCGATGATTGCTCTTACCGTATTTTTCGGTTTCTATCCGACGCCGGTTCTCAATACAACGGCTGCGGCAGTAGAAGCTCTTGTTAACCAGCTGCACTGAAGAGGCGAATGTCCATGCATACTGATTTAATGGCTCAATTGCCGCTGATATTTCCTGAACTCCTTGTTGCCTTAGGAGCTTTGGTGCTGTTACTGATCGGGGTGTTTTCCGGTGCGCGTTCCTATGTAACGATAACCGGGTTATCCATTGCGCTGTTGGTAGCGACGATCTTTGTTGTCGTTTTATCGGCAAATGATAGCGCGTTTGCCGTAAACGCTCTGATTGTCGATAATTTTGCCCGCTATATGAAAGTGCTTATGCTGGTCGGTGCAATATTCACATTGATAATGTCGGTTGGATTTGCGCGGTCGGATAAGCTTGCGAAATTTGAATATCCAATTCTGATGCTGTTTGCTGTTCTCGGTATGATGTTGATGATATCAGCCGGAAATATGCTGACGCTTTATATGGGGTTGGAACTTCACTCATTGGCTCTTTATGTACTGGCAGCTTTCAATCGCGATAACGTAAAATCTTCCGAAGCCGGTTTAAAATATTTTGTCCTCGGTGCGTTGTCTTCGGGCATGCTTCTTTATGGTATAACTTTGATTTATGGCTTTACCGGACAAATCGGTTTTCGTGAGCTGGCAACGGTTCTCAACGGTCAGATACCGCAGCTCGGCGTTATTTTCGGTATCGTTTTCATCCTTGCCGGCCTTGCCTTCAAGATTTCGGTTGTTCCCTTCCATATGTGGACACCTGATGTCTATGAAGGTGCTCCGACACCGATTACTGCCTTTTTTGCCAGTGCACCGAAGGTTGCGGCTATGGCACTTATCATTCGTGTCATTGTTGAAGGATTTCTTCCGCTTTCCGGTGTCCACGGCGCTTTGGCAGCGTGGCAACAAATTCTCGTATTCATGTCGATAGCCTCTATGGCTTTGGGAGCGTTTGCCGCAATAGGGCAGGCGAATATCAAACGCCTTATGGCTTATTCTTCAATAAGCCATATGGGTTATGCACTCGTCGGTCTTTCTGCCGGCACAGCATTCGGTATTGAAGGCGTAATCCTTTATATGACAGTTTACGTTGCAATGATTTTAGGCTCGTTTGCCTTTATTTTGGGTATGCGGACGCGTGATGGTAACGTTGAAAGCATATATGATCTTGCAGGATTGGCGAAAAATAGTCCTTTTATGGCATCTGTTATGACGATCATGCTGTTTTCATTGGCGAGTGTTCCGCCGATGGCCGGTTTCTTCGTTAAGTGGTATACATTTTCAGCCGCTGTTTATGCCGGATTGATACCGCTTGTTGTCATTGGTATGATCGCATCTGTCATCAGTGCGTTCTATTACTTGCGTGTTATCAAGATCATGTGGTTTGACGAGGCACAGCAGTCATCAAGCTTCTTGCCTCTAACAGGCGAGCTTAAATTTGTTCTCACGATAACCGGTATATTTGTGCTGTTTTATATTTTCTTCGGCATTTATCTTTCGCCATTGGCACAGAACGCTGCTGCATCACTTTTCTAAGCAAGATGGAATTTACACTTTCTGATCTTGCCCGGCGACATGGTTATAAAGTGGAGTCCTACGAAAGTGTGGACTCCACTAATCGTGTTGCTTTGGCCAAAGCGCATGAAGATGAAGATCGTCTTTGGGTTGTTTCCGACGAACAAACATCGGGAAGGGCACGCAGAGGTCGTCAATGGAATAGTCCCAAAGGTGATCTTTATGCCAGTCTTCTGCTGAGCCGAAATATTAATCCGGTCAACGCTGCACAATTGGGGTTTGTTGCAGGTGTTTCTCTGGCAGATGCAATTGCAGCACTTTTGCAAAAAGCGGGAATTTCGAGCGACGTTTTAGGTCTCAAATGGCCTAATGATATGTTATTGAAAGACGCAAAAGCGTCCGGAATATTGCTGGAGCTTGAACGGATCGATGAAACGCGTTTTGCATTGGTCATAGGGATTGGCGTCAACATAATCCATAAATATGAAGACGCCCCTTATCCGACCGAAGCATTAAAAAATATTATACCGAACGCTGATAGCGCAACTCTTTTCAAGTTGCTTGGCGATTATTGGGCGATAAATTATGACATATTTCTTGCATCCGACGGAACAGAAATAATCAGAAAAAAATGGCTCGAACACGCTGCCCGTCTCGGTCAGGAATTGACAATTACCGGCAACAATAAAGTCATTCGCGGGATTTTTTCGGGTCTTGATGGAAACTATAATTGCATCGTTACCGATGATGACGGGCATGAAATAAAAGTGTCGGCTGGTGATGTCCATTTCGGTAATATTGCATCTTCGGTTGCTGGCCGATAATAAGAAGAGAAGATAAGTCGGGTAAGCGCTGTCCGGAAGTCGTATATCAGGGAGTCCCTAATGGCATCACGCAAAAATAATGAGTTGGTTTTTCTACCACTTGGGGGCGTAGGCGAGATCGGTATGAATCTCGGCGTTTATGGGTACGGTCCTGAAGATAACCGGAAATGGCTGATCGTTGATCTCGGTGTCAGTTTTGCAGGTCCCGAGTTACCGGGTGTTGATCTTGTCATGCCGGATATACGTTTTCTGGAAAACGAACGCCCGAATATATTAGGGTTGGTCGTAACGCACGCCCATGAAGACCATTTCGGCGCGATATTGGATTTGTGGCCGAAATTGAAGATACCTGTTTACTGTACCGCATTTACCGCAGGCTTGTTGGAAACAAAGCGCGAAATTGATTACAATTCTTATGATGTGGCGGTTACTCTGTTCAAAGCCGGTGATCGTTTTGAACTGGGGCCGTTTTCAATCGAAGCAATAGCTGTTGCCCATTCTATTCCCGAACCGGTAGCATTGGCAATTAAAACGCCGCTCGGAACGGTTGTTCACACCGGCGATTGGAAAATTGATCTTGAACCGTCACTTGGCGCCTTAACTGATGAAAAGCGGTTTAGAGAATTGGGCAAAGAGGGCGTACTTGCACTCGTCTGCGACTCGACAAATTCGATGCGGGACGGCGTATCACCGACAGAACATGACGTTTTTAAAAGCCTGACCGAAATAATCTCAGGTGAAAAAGGACGCGTCGCGATTACAACTTTTTCATCCAATGTCGGGAGGATTATTTCAATAGCAAAGGCGGCCAAGGAAGCTGGCCGACAGGTTTTACTGGTAGGCCGCTCGATAAAACGGAGTGTCAATGTTGCCGAAGAACTCGGCTATCTTGAAGGCATTGATCCGTTTCTGAGTGAGGAAGACTATCCATATATTCCGCGCGATAAAATCGTTATGGTTTTGACGGGAAGTCAAGGAGAGCAAAGAGCAGCACTTGCCAAATTGTCTCGTGATGAAATGCGTTCGCTTGCGTTAACGGCTGGCGATACGGTTATTTACTCTTCGCGCAGTATTCCCGGAAATGAAAGAGCTATTATCGATACGCAAAACCGCCTGACAGACATGGGTGTGAAGATTATCACCGATCATGACGCACTTGTTCATGTTTCCGGACATCCACGTCGTAACGACCTCAAGAAAATGTATGAGTGGGTAAAACCGCAGATTTTGGTTCCGGTTCATGGTGAGGCTCTTCATCTGGCAGCACAAACGGCTTTGGGGCGTCAGGCGGGTATCAAACAAGTGGCAGAAATACGCAATGGCGATATGTTGAAGCTTGCGCCTGAACCAGCCGAAATTGTTGATGAAGTTCCGGTTGGACAAATTTATAAAGACGGAAATCTCATTGGCAATGAAGAAGAATTGGGGATTAGTCAAAGGCGAAAATTAAGCTATGTAGGGCAGGTATCAGCGTCATTCCTGTTGGACAAGCACCACAATCTCGTCGATGTGCCTGAAGTTGTCTGTTTCGGTTTGCCGGAAACAGATGACGAGGGGAATCTTTTTGATGACATTATTACAGACGCAATCGAAACGACGATTGAAAGTATTCCCCGTGTAAAGCGTAAAGATGACGATATGGTTCGGGAAGCTGTTCGACGGGCGGTCAGAGCATCTGTTAACGAAATATGGGGCAAAAAACCGGTTTGCACAATTTTCTCCCACAGGTTGAGATAAAGCAACGACTTGAGCTTTATAATCTTGTTGTCGATTGCACAAAAATGTTGGTGCGAAAACGCATAAATCAGGGGGTATTGTTTTATTTGGCAAGCGTAGAAATTGTTTGAAAACAATTGTTTTTATGTTTCGGTTTCTATCTGTTTCTTATGTTCCTGAAGGACAATTTTTATAAAAAGCTTTCGATCTTCGATTGTTTCTATTTTCAAGCGTTACGTTAGCCGCTATGGTTAACAAATACTGATAAATCTGCTCCGATTCGAGGAGCTTAGCTGGAATTTTAATAGTCGATGCGTCTATCTCGTTATTTTTTACCCATATTGAAAGAAAATCCGAAGGAAGCAGAAATTGCTTCCCACCGCCTCATGTTACGTGCCGGAATGATACGCCAACAGGCAGCCGGCATATATGCCTGGCTACCGCTCGGCAAAAAGGTGCTGGATAAAGTTTGCAACATTATCCGCGAAGAGCAAAATCGCGCAGGCGCTCTCGAAATATGGATGCCAACCATACAATCAGCGGATTTGTGGCGGGAAAGCGGCCGTTACGATGCGTATGGGCAGGAAATGCTGCGTATTAAAGACCGGCAGGAACGTGAGCTTCTTTATGGTCCGACCAACGAGGAAGTCATTACCGATATTTTTAGAGCCCATATCAAGTCTTACAAAAATCTCCCGCTTAATCTTTATCATATTCAATGGAAATTCCGCGATGAAATTCGCCCGCGCTTCGGCGTTATGCGCTCACGCGAGTTTTTGATGAAGGACGGGTATTCTTTCGACATTGATTATGAGGGGGCGAAGGCGGCTTATAACCGTGTATTTGTTTCATATTTACGGACATTTGCAAGAACAGGTCTTAAAGCAATTCCGATGCGCGCGGATACCGGTCCGATCGGTGGAAATTTGAGCCACGAATTTATTATTCTTGCCGATACCGGCGAGAGCGCGGTCTACTGCGACAAGCATTTTCTGGACATGACCATTCCTCCGGCTGATGTCGATTTTTCTGATGATGCGGCAATCGCCGATATAGTCAAGGAATGGACAACACCCTATGCTGCAACCGACGAAATGCACGATGAAGCGCTTTGGGCGAAAGTTCCGCAATCCGACCAGATAGCGGCAAGGGGTATTGAAGTCGGTCATATCTTCCATTTCGGTACCAAATATTCGCTTCCGATGCATGCAACTGTCATGGGATCCGACGGTCAGGAACATCCGGTTTCGATGGGTTCTTACGGCATTGGTCCGTCACGTCTGGTGGCTGCGGCTATTGAAGCTTCGCATGATGAAAACGGCATTATCTGGCCGCGTGCTATGTCGCCATTTGATTTTGGTATCATCAATATGAAACCGGGTGATCCAAAGTGCGACGCATTGAGTGAAAGGGTCTACCAATCATTAATCAATGCAGGTTTTGATCCTTTGCTTGATGATACACAGGAACGTGCAGGTTCCAAATTCGCAACGATGGATCTTATCGGACTTCCTACGCAAATTGTTATTGGTCCGAAAAATGCCGCACAGGACGAGATAGAAATAAAAGACCGGAAAACCGGTCATAAGCAAGTCCTTTCGTTCGATGCGGCTTTGAGGCGACTAACGGAGGCTTGATGAGTACGAGAGCCAGAAGCGGTAGCCGGTCAGGATTTTCATCTTATGAATGGATGATTGCATTTCGGTATATGCTTCCGAACCGGAAACAGATGTTCACCTCGATCATATCGATTATATCGCTGATCGGTATCATGCTTGGTGTTTTCGCTTTGATCGTTGTCATGGCCGTTATGAACGGTTTCAGAACAGAATTGCTTGATCGCATTCTCGGCATGAACGGTCATCTCGTTATTCAGGCAATTGATAGCGATTTTACCGATTACAACAGTTTGATACCACGTATTGAATCCGTCGACGGTGTCAAGTTTGCGCTTCCCGTTGTCGAGGGGCAGGCTCTAGCCCAAGGCGATGCAACCGGCGGAACCGGAGCATTGGTTCGCGGAGTGCGCGAAACGGATCTTGATAAACTCACAACTGTCACTAAAAATATAAAATTTGGCAGCCTTGAAAATTTTGACAAGCAGGACGGCGTTGCAATTGGCAGCGGCATGGCAGAAAAACTGGGACTATCAGTGGGAAGCGACATCCGGATTATCACACCGGATGGCGATGTTACGCCTTTTGGTGTCAATCCTCGTGTTAAAGCTTATAAAGTTACGGCTATTTTCACCGTCGGTATGTCGGAATATGATACGATTTTCGTTTTCATGCCGTTAAAAGAAGCGCAGGCTTTCTTTAATTTGGGCAATAAAGTTCAATCACTGGAAATCTTTTTGAATAATCCCGATGCCGTATCGTCAATGACTCCGGAAGTTGAAAAAGCGGTCGGCAGACAGGTATATTCGATTGATTGGCGATCTCGAAATCAGGCTTTCTTTTCCGCACTACAAGTCGAGCGCAATGTGATGTTTTTCATATTATCGCTGATTGTTCTGGTGGCAGCTTTGAATATCATTTCCGGTTTAATCATGTTGGTCAAAGACAAGGGACATGATATTGCGATTTTGCGCACTATGGGGGCAAAACAAAGTGCTGTCATGCGCATATTCATCATGACAGGCATGGTCATCGGTGTGATAGGAACGATCTTCGGACTTTTGTTGGGTGTGTTGACATGCGAAAATATCGGCCACATTCAGGACTTTGTGTCATGGCTGTTTAATGTCGATGTTTTCAACCCGCAACTTTATTTCCTGACAAAATTACCTGCGCGTCTGGAATGGGGACAAACGTTGATGGTTGTCTTTATGGCGCTTTTTCTTTCCTTTCTTGCAACGCTCATACCGGCGTGGCGCGCTGCAAAGCTCGATCCGGTTCAAGCCTTGAGGTATGAATAATGGCGTCGTTGTTGCAACTCGTAAACATTGACCGGCGCTATCTGGACAGTGACAAGCCTCTTGTTATTCTTGATAAAGCCAATTTTTCTCTTGAACAGGGGCAGACTGTTGCCCTTGTGGCGCCGTCCGGTGCCGGTAAATCGACACTTTTACATATTGCCGGTCTTCTTGAGCGCCCCAATGGCGGAGATGTCGTTTTGCGCGGGCATTCCTGTTCCAATTTATCGGATAATGACCGCACAGCTATTCGTCGTAACGACATCGGTTTTGTCTATCAATTTCACCATTTGCTGCCTGAATTTACAGCCTTGGAAAATGTGATGATACCGCAAATGATTGCCGGTCTTAAGCGTTCCGAAGCGGCTGACCGCGGATTGAAATTGCTGACTTACCTGCGCGTAGGCCATCGCGCCAAACACCGGCCATCCGAACTTTCCGGCGGCGAACAGCAACGTGTGGCCATTGCCCGTGCCGTTGCCAATGCTCCGTCAATTTTGCTGGCAGATGAACCGACAGGTAATCTTGACCCTGTGACCTCGGCTTATGTTTTTCAGGCACTCGCTGCTTTGGTTCGTCAATCGGGGCTTTCTGCTCTTATTGCGACACACAATCTTTCGCTTGCCAAACAGATGGATCGGCGCATAACGCTGAAAAGCGGAAAAATTATCGAGCTTCCTTGAAGAGGAAATAGCGCAGAACATCTGGATGGTTGAGATATTCTCCAGACAAAATCCGGTGCTAGATATTCTGGAATAGCAGATAGCCTAATATGCTGACAATGACGGTCACGAACAGGCTTCGCGTTGCCATGCCGGCAATGAGAGAAACAATTGTGCTTAGTAAAGCCACTGAAATACCGAAACTCGTCGTTTGAGGTTTTTCAAGGATTTCGGCGACAATAATTGCAGAAAGCACTGCAGCCGGTACAAAGTTCAGCCAATAGCGGAAAAGTTTGGGAAATGGACGGTGTGCAAGCGTCATGACAGGGACGATTTTAATCAATCCGGTGACAACCGCTGCAATTGCTATACCCAACCCGACATGTTCCATCATTATATTTTGCTACTCCCCGACTTGAGAAGCATAAACATGCCAATTGTTGCGGCGATCAAAGTGGCGATGATTGACGATGCATTTGCGGCAATAATACCATGTGAAAAGGTAACAATAGCCATAGCGACAACAATCACAACAATATCTATTTTTTTAGTCTGGCTTGCATACCAACCGAGCAGAAGCAGCCCGATAAACATACCGACAAGACTGAAACTCAAGCTATCCTTTAGCCAATCGGGGAGCGATGTTGCAAAAACGCTGCCGACGAGTGTTGCAAAAATCCAGCTGAACCAAGCTGTTAAATTCAATCCTAACAGCCATGAAAATGGCAGAATATTATTATGCAAACGGGCGTATTGTGATGCCACGCCGAAGGTTTCATCAGTCATCAGAAAGCCGCCGACGAGTTTTTCAAACCGGTTGGCGTGAGAAAAAAACTGCGCCATATAGGTGTTGATTAAAAGATAGCGCATATTGATAAAGAGGACGCCCAGAGCGATTTGCATCAGTCCGGCTCCTGTCGAGGCCATTGAATAAAACAGGAATTGTGCAGAACCGGCGTAAACAAATGTGCTTAGACAAAAAATCTGCAAAACAGAAAATCCGGATACCGAGCCGATTGCACCGCAGGCGAAACCGATCGCCCAATATCCTAACAATGTCGGGATGCAGGCGACGATCCCCTGTTTGAACAGATGCCAATGATTTTTCTGTATCATTCAAAGACTCAAATTTGCGTTCAACGCCTTTTGGAACGACGTCTTGATATACATGTTTACATATTTGGACTATTGTCAAACAACGAATTATTGAAACATAGTCGAGAGCGTAATATAGGACGAAGTCCCATATCGTGTTGAATTGGAGGATAGGATGACAGGCTCAAGAGTCGATAATAGTAAGCTGAATGTAAGGCAACGCCGACTTGTCTTTCGTGCCTGGCATCGGGGGATCCGTGAAATGGATCTGGTTTTCGGGCAATATGTTGACGCGCATATCATGAATCTTGATGAAAAGGCCATGGACGAGCTTGAATATATTATGTCTTTTGAAGATAGAGATTTATTGACGTGGGTTACCGGCGAAGTCAAAGTACCTTATGACGTGGATACGCCGCTTTTTCGCGACATTCTCGATTACCGTACACGCATGGATTTTAACGCTTAAGTTATGTCGATATTCAAAAAAAATTTCAGTCCGGAGAAATTGCCTCGATATGTCAGCTTTGACGGCATCGTTTCCGGTTATGAACCGTTTGCAATTTATAAAATAGCGGCTGAAATCGGCAATAAAGGACCAATTCTTTATATTGCTCGTGATGGACAAAAACTTGATGATCTGACACACGCACTCGCTTTTATAGAAGCGCAGATGCCGGTTGTGCAATTGCCGTCGTGGGATTGCCTCCCTTACGATCGGGTCTCGCCCAATCCGGCGATTTCGGCCAAGCGTATGTCGGCACTTGCGAATATTTACAGTCTTTTAGAAAATCCGCATCCGGCAATTATTCTTACAACGGCAAATGCTGTGATGCAAAAATTGCCACCCCGTGCGGCCGTTGCAGGACAATCGATTACTGCAAAGCCAGGGCAGAGCCTCGATATGGACAAGCTTATCCATCATCTTGAGCACAATGGCTTCGAGCGGGTTTCGACAGTCCGTGAAGTCGGTGATTTCGCTGTTCGCGGCGGAATTGTCGATTTGTTTGCACCAGGAAGCGATGCACCTGTAAGACTGGATTTTTTTGGCGATAGTCTTGAAACAGTACGTGCTTTTGACCCAGCCAGCCAACGAACAGTGAAAACGCTTCAAGAATTTTCGTTGGAACCGATGAGCGAGATAACGCTGACACCGGAATCGATAAGCAAATTCAGAACGAATTACATCCGCTCTTTCGGTGCAGCCAAACCGAATGACGCACTCTACGAAGCGATTTCGGAAGGCCGGCGTTTTTCCGGAATGGAACATTGGCTACCACTTTTTTACGACAAGCTTGATACCATTTTTGATTATATTGGCGATATTCCGGTTGTGTTCGATCATCTTGTGGAAGAGGCAATGATCGAGCGCAATAAACTTATTGAAGATTATTATCAGGCGCGTTTGGAAAATCATGATCCGAAGGACTCTTCAACCCCCTACAATCCTGTAAAACCGGCCGCACTTTATCTCACTCCACAAGATATTGATGCGCTCTCGGAAAAAGCCACCCACAGAATCGACTTCACGCCTTTTGCCGAGCCGGAAACATCCGGTCACTATGTGCTTCACAGCAATGTCACAACCGGTCGGGATTTTGTCGAGGAACGGACCTCGGAAAACAAGAATTTGTTTGAAAGTGTTGTCGAGCATGTTGCTCAACTCCGTTTCCGTGGGAACAAGGTTTTGCTTACCGGCTGGAGTGAAGGCTCGTTAGAACGTCTGGTGCAGGTGCTTGACGAACATGGCCTCAAAAAAATTGAAAAAGTTGGTTCTCTCAATACGGTAAAGGCTACGCCACGCGATCACATTACTGCTGCAGTCGTCACTATCGAACATGGATTTGTTGCCGAAGATCTGGTCGTTGTTGCCGAACAGGATATATTGGGCGACCGGTTGGTAAGGTCTGCGCGCCGACGCAAGCGCAACGCCGATTTTATTTCCGATATGACAACATTGAACAGCGGAGATATTGTCGTTCACGTCGATCACGGTATCGGCCGGTTTGTCGGTTTGAAGACGATTGTAGCTGCCGGCGTGCCAAGAGATTGTCTGGAAATACATTATGCAGATGAAGACCGGCTTTTCCTGCCTGTCGAAAATATCGAGTTGCTCTCGCGTTACGGTGGAGAGGGCACAAATGTTGTTCTGGATAAGCTTGGTGGTGTGGCGTGGCAGGCGAGAAAAGCAAAACTCAAAAAACGTTTGCTCGAAATTGCCGGACATCTCATTCATGTTGCTGCCGAGCGCGAAATGCGAAAAGCACCGGTTCTTGTTCCGCCGACCGGTAGCTATGATGAATTTGTTGCCCGTTTCCCATATGACGAGACAGACGACCAATTGCGCGCCATTGATGCGGTCCTCGGCGACCTTGCTGCCGGAAAGCCGATGGATCGGTTGATTTGCGGTGATGTCGGGTTCGGAAAGACAGAAGTTGCAATCAGAGCTGCATTTGTTGCCGCATTAAATGGCTTCCAGGTTGCGGTCGTGGTGCCAACAACGCTTTTGGCACGTCAACATTATAAAACGTTTCAAGCGCGTTTTCAGGGTTTACCGGTAAAAATCGGGCAAGCATCACGCCTTGTGGGCGCAAAAGAACTTGGCGCGGTTAAAAACGGGGTGCGCGACGGAACAATCGATATTGTCATCGGCACACATGCGCTTCTTGGATCAACAATGCAATTTTCGCGGCTCGGCTTGTTGGTTGTTGATGAAGAACAGAATTTCGGTGTCAAACAGAAAGAACGTCTGAAGGAATTGAAGACCGACATTCACGTATTGACCCTTTCGGCAACTCCTATTCCGCGCACTCTACAACTGGCTTTGACCGGCGTCAGGGAGTTATCACTCATTACGACGCCACCGGTAGACCGTATGGCGGTGAGAACATTTGTCTCGCCGTTTGACCCTTTGATCGTGCGGGAAACGCTAATGCGTGAACATTATCGGGGTGGGCAAAGCTTCTATGTCTGCCCGCGAATTTCCGATTTGAAAGTTGTAGAGGAATTTCTTTCCAATCATGTTCCGGAACTGAAGGTCACCACCGCCCACGGGCAAATGCCGCCCGGCCAACTTGACGATATTATGAATGCTTTTTATGACGGGCAATATGACGTGTTGCTTTCAACCAGTATCGTTGAATCGGGCCTTGATATTCCCTCCGCTAATACATTGATTGTCCATCGTGCCGATATGTTCGGTCTTGCGGCGCTTTATCAGTTACGCGGGCGGGTAGGGCGTTCCAAGCAGAGAGCCTATGCTTTGTTTACACTTCCCAACCAGAAGGTTTTGACACCGGGTGCAGATCGGCGGCTGAAAGTCTTGCAATCTCTCGATACTCTCGGAGCAGGATTCCAGCTCGCAAGTCACGATATGGATATAAGAGGAGCGGGTAATCTTCTCGGCGAGGAACAATCCGGACATATCAAAGAAGTCGGTTTCGAGCTTTATCAACAAATGTTGGAAGAAGCCGTTGCCGAATTGAAAGACGGAACAGCTATTAACGATAGTCAGTGGTCACCGCAAATCTCTATAGGAACAGCTGTTATGATTCCGGATAACTATGTTCCCGATCTGCCTTTGCGCCTGTCGCTTTATAGACGGCTCGCCGAAATCGAAGAGCTTGGCGATATTGATGCATTCGGTGCCGAGCTGATTGATCGATTCGGTCCTTTACCGGTTCCGGTTCAGCATTTGCTCAAGGTTGTTTATATCAAATCGCTATGTCGGCAGGCGAATGTCGAGAAACTGGATGCCGGCCCCAAAGGTGTCGTTATCCAATTCAGGGAAAACAACTTTGCCAACGGTGTCGGTCTTGTCAAATGGATTGGCGAGCAGGGGAGCATGGCAAAAATACGCCCCGATCAAAGCGTGGTCTTTATCCGCGATTGGCCAAACGCCGATCAACGTCTGAATGGTGCTGCCACAGTCATGACGCAGCTCGTAAAATTGGCGAAAGAAGGCGCAAAGAAATAACCGTTGCGTCTTCGCTTCCCGTCGAATTCGGGCATTTATCGAGTCCGGGCGTTTATCAAACAGTTTTTGAAGATGATAGAGTGCTAAAAAACCGGCATTCTATTTGTTTTCAGATCGGCGTTAACGATCTTCACTTGCTCCCGGTTCATAACCGTCAGCAATCTGTTCGATAGTGTCTATTAAAACCTCGGTAGGTTGTGCCCCCATGACAACATATTTCTTGTCGATAATAAAAGAAGGGACACCACGTACACCGATATAATATGAATGGGCACTGTCCTGTTTGATCGTATCTTTATCAATGTCCGTCTCAAGCAATTTTTCCACAACATCAAAACGCATTCCGACACTTTTGGCTGCGTCAACGAGTATCGCATGATCGCCAATATTCTGTCCCTGCTCGAAAAAGCGGGAAAACAGTTCGGCGATAAGTTTGTCCTGCATTCCTTCTTTATCTTGAGATGCCCAGTAGACGACACGGTGGGCATCAAGCGAATTCGGCTCGGTTTTGATTGCAGCGAAATCGAATTCGATGTCTTCCTGTTTGCCAAGCTCGATCAACGTTCTTTCGGTTTCATCAATTGTATTCTGATTACCTGAAACTTTCTTCATATGGGTGGCATAAGGAATGCCTTCCGCTTTCATATTCGGATAGAGCTGGAAGGGCGTCCATGTGAGTTTGATGTCAATTTCGGGAAGTGATTTTATTGCCTTGAAAAGCCGTTTGCGACCGATAAAACACCATGGGCAAACAAGATCCGAAATCATATTGATATAAAGGTTCGAGCTCATCATCCTATCCTTTAGCGGTGCCACCAGGCCGGCAGGCGATATCCATAAAGCGGGGTATAGGCCGGATATTCTATGCGTGACCAACGTGCAACCCATTGATCGGGCAAATGATAGAGCGGAAGATAATAATTCCCTGAAATGAGAACACGGTCAAGCGCACGGACAGCGGCAGTAAAATCTTCATCGGAGCGGGCATCCAACAGTGCCGAAATCATGGCGTCGATTGCCGGATCGGCGGTTCCTGCAAAATTGAAACTGCCTTCGAGATTGCGCGAAGCAGAACCCCAACGATTGAGCTGCTCGTTGCCGGGCGATAAGGAAGCCTTGAGTTTTCCGATAATCATATCGTAATCAAATGAAGTCAGCCGATTTTGATATTGTGTATCGTCGACGGTTCGCACTTCCGCGTCAACACCGATTCGTGCAAGAGATCGCTGATAGGCGAGGGCAATTTTCTCTTCTTCCAAAGATTGTGTCATAATTTCAAAATGAAGTGGTTGCCCATCCGCCCCCACAGCCTGCCGGTTTTGAAGTCTATAACCGGCCTCGCGTAGTAACTGCCAAGCTTTTTCGGCTGCTGCACGGTCAATGCCTGATCCGTCGGTCTTTAAACTATGCCAGGTTCCATTCATCACGTCAGGTAAAACGGCGTCAGGATAAGGGCGTAAAAGTTGTTTTTCTTTTTCGGATGCGGGGCGGCCAACGGCCGAAAGCACAGAACCGCACCAATAACCTTCTGTCCGGCTATACACATCGTCAAACAGATTGTGATTGACCCATTCAAAGTCGAAAACAAGCGAAAGTGCCTGCCTGACTTTCCGATCTTTGAAAACGGATTTTCTGGTGTTGAATACAAAGCCGATCATATCGGCAGGTGTTTCTTTTTTAAAACTTTCTTTGATAACCTCTCCTGCACGAACGGCAGGAAAATTATAGGATAGACGCCAGCGGTTCGGATTGGCGGGTTCTTCCAGAAAAACGTCAAGAATGCCTTTTTTGAATGCCTCAAACCGCGTATTATCATTGCGGAAGTATTCGATCTGAACAATGTCGAAGTTATTGAACCCGCGGTTAACCGGTAAATTTTTTCCCCAATAATCGGGATTGCGCGTGTAAATGACGCGTTCCCCCGGATCAACGCGCGAAATAATATAAGGTCCGCTTCCCGGAATTGGCGTCAGCCCGTTGTTCTCGAAAATTGCAGGATTGATTGCATGCTTTGGAAGAACCGGCATACTACTTGCCAGAATGAAGGGAAATTCCCGATCTTTGGAATGAGGGAAATCCATTTTTATAGTGCGTTCATCCAGCTTTTCGATGTGTTCAATCCGCTTCATATAACGATCAAAGGGGGGACGCCCCTTGTCTTTCAACAAATTGACCGTGAATAATACATCATCGGCAGTAATTGCGACGCCATCCGAAAACTTTGCTTCAGGATTCAAATGGAAAACAATTTCAGTGCGATCATCATTCAATATCACATTATCGGCGATCAAACCGTAAAGTGTAAACGGCTCATCACGCGACCTTACCATCAAACTTTCGTAAACCAGACCACCAAATTGTTCGTCGGCAAATAGACCGCGCGCAGTCGTCCTGAAACTGCGAATAACAAAGGGATTGAGGCCATCGAATGTTCCAACGACGCCAAAAGTTATTTTACCACCTTTTGGCGCTTCAGGGTTGGCGTAGGGAAAATGGTCGAAACCGGGAGGAAGGGCAGGCATTCCATGCATTGCAATCCCGTTTTGAGCGGCCTGACAATAGTGTCCCGATTGTCCAAAACTCAAACAGAGAATCACAAAGAAAAAACCGAGTTTATAGACAATATTCATAAAAAGACCTTGGGTTCATAAAAAGACCGTGGGTTCATAAAAACCTTGGGATCATAATATTCCCGATTCGCCGCGTTTTAACCTATTTCATAGATTTTGAGGGATTTTTATCATTAATTACAGGAAAAAATACTATTTTCAACCGCGTCGCTATATATGGGATGTGATTTAAAAAGCACAAAGATCGGTGCAATTTATATTTTGTTTGCTACTAATGCTGGATTTTTTGATTAATCTTGTGTAAATGCGGCTCTAATGGAAGGAAACGTCATCCTATCGCCCTAATTGTAAGTAGAGCTATCCTCATAGAGGATGATATTTGCCTTTCGGGATTATTTTTTGCGCATTGAAAGGATTTGCCTGATCATGTCCCATAAAAGAACCTACGCTGCTATTTCCGCATTGGCTGGTGCTGCTGCTCTACTCGTTGCGTCACATAGCACCGCCAATGCTCAGGGCATGCCTCAGGGGTGGTATAAGGTTTGCAGCAAGCAACAGGATGTTGATGTTTGTAACACAATGAATACCGTTGTTTCCAACACCGGACAACCGCTGACGGCTGTGAATTTGGTTGAAGTCAAAGGGAAACAGAACGAAAAACGCATCGGTATTCAGGTACCGACAGGTCGTTTTATTCCGGAAGGCGTTCATATTCAGGTCGGTGACGGCCCTGTGAAGAAGATTCCCTATGTCATCTGCAATGGCCCTAGCTGCATTGCCAATGATACATTTGATGACAAACTTATCAATGCTATGAAAACAGGACAGAAATTGGTGGTAACAACAATCAATTTCCGTGGCACACCAAATCCGATCGAAATTTCGCTTGACGGTTTCAGTGCTGCTTATACCGGTCCTGGCATGCAGGAGAAAGATTTTGAAGCCGAGCAAATGAAGCTTCAGAAAGCTGTTCAGGCCAAAGAAAAGCAGTTTGAAGACAAGATGCGCGCTGAACAGGAAAAAGCCAAGTCCGGCAATTGATGCGATGCTTCATTTATGACTATTCAAAAGGCCGCTTGCGGCCTTTTTATTTTGCTTAAAACTAAGATTTTTCCGGTTATTTAATAGCTTGTAAACGAAAGAGATTTTTTCTCAAAGCCTCAAAGCCTCAAAGCCTCAAAGCCTCAAAGCCTCAAAGCCTCAAAGCCTCAAAGCCTCAAAGCCTCAAAGCCTCAAAGCCTCAAAGCCTCAAAGCCTCAAAGCCTCAAAGCCTCAAAGCCTCAAAGCCTCAAAGCCTCAAAGCCTCAAAGCCTCAAAGCCTCAAAGCCTCAAAGCCTCAAAGCCTCAAAGTTCTGTTATCCTGAGCAGCGAAACGCTGACCTCGTCGTTCCAGCCAAACCGCTGCAATGAAGAAATGCTGCGCCGACGATTGGAAAATACGTTATTAGTATGGTAAAACAATCTCTTATTATTGTTTTTTAATAATCCGGTTCATACGTCATGAATTCGATAACCGGAAAATCTGCTATAGCGAATCGGATTTCCTGTGTCTGCAAGATAAATAAAAAGGCTCCAGAATGTCGACCATCATGGAGCCTGTTTTTTAATTCCTATTATCCGGATTGGGGATAAACGAAAACCGGATTAAAGAGTGAAACCAATCGATTCACAAATTAAACCATCAACCGGCATGTGAATCTGCAATCGGTTTTTGAAATGCATATCCCATATCCCACGGGAAATAGATCCAGGTGTCTTGGCTGACTTCTGTAACGAATGTGTCTATTAAAGCCCGCCCTTTCGGCTTTGCATAAACTGTTGCGAAATGTGCTTTCGGAATCATACTGCGAACGATTTGAGCAGTTTTTCCGGTATCGGTGAGATCATCTACAACCAGAACGCCTTCACCATCATTCACTCTGACATTGTCACTAATCCCTTTAAGGATTTCCATTTCCGACTGGTGGCGATAATCATGATAAGAGGCAATACACACGGTTTCGATAAGCCGGATACCCAATTCACGACAAATAATTGCAGCGGGAACCAGTCCTCCGCGTGTGATAGCGACCATCGAACGCCATTCTTTTTTCTGGTCTGCAATGCGCCAAGCCAAAGCGCGGGCATCCCTGTGAAATTGATCCCAGCTTACGGGAAAAGCTTTATCCGGAAGCGACATACCAAGCTCCTAAAATTCTAAAAAACGATTTTGCCTTGTAATCCCATTTAATCCCCCATTTCAAGCATAACGGCGTCATCTTTTATGACGAATCGGTATAAGGCGGCTCATTCCACTTGTTCATAGTTCTGATGGAAATTCTTTCCACATAACGATTCGCGATCGACCCGACAGCAATTTTCTATGTTACACAGACATGGACATAATATCGAAGCCGAAAAGGCAGAATAACGGGAGACCGGCAATTTTTATATCCGGCGAAACATTTAAAGGACAAATGAATAACCAATCATTTTGTTCCGCCCAAAGAATGTGAGGCTTTCATTTATCTTTTTGTTAAGCAGAACATATTTTTTAAAATGCTGTTTGAGAGGAATTGCAAACAATAATAGCCGAACGCCGGTATTTTACCCTGATAACGCCGATGGGATTGCCAAAACTAAAGATTTTTTTCAAAACGAAAAAAATTTTTTGCTAAAAGGTGTTGACCTGAAGCGATCTCGCCCGTATGTTCCGCCCACTTTCATCAGGTAACCACCTTCATGAAAGAGCGCGTAGCTCAGCCGGTAGAGCAACTGACTTTTAATCAGTAGGTCCAGGGTTCGAATCCCTGCGCGCTCACCACTTTCCCAACAACAAACTCATCCTGTTATTGTCGCGTTCCGCATTGTCTGCGATTAAAGTTGTCGGCAGTTAAAGCTTCAGTGCGCCTACCTGATTTTTAATGATTACTGACAAGACCGTTTCATTTCTTACGACAATTTGCTCTGCTTACGACAATTTGCTTTGCTTACGACAATTTGCTTTGCTTACGACAATCCGCTTTGCTTACGACAATCCGCTTTGCTTACGACAATCCGCTTTTTCCAGAGCCATTATTTCCGGTGGCCGTCGTCAATCATGAAGGCGGTCAAATGATACCAACGTCGACTGACGATTGAGCCGCGTTAACGATGTTTTAATAAACAAGGCGAACTGGCATATACGCTTCTTAAACAATTATTAAAGATGTGTTAATCGGACAACAGAAAACGTTTCCGCCAAGGCGGCGAAGTCAAAAACGGGTGTTGTTCATTCAAAATAACATATTCCGATTTTGCTTCGTCATCAGTGGCATAACAGGACGGTGTAATTGATGTTGTCAGAAGCTAGAAAGAACGCGCAGAAAAAAGGCGTTGTATTTGTTCGCGGAATTGTTGTTTCAATATCCACAATGATGCTTGCGGCTTGTGCCAATCATGCAAAAGATATAGCGGCTACAGCACCAACGAAGACCGGTAGCGAGCAAGTCAAAGCCTATTCGGTTATACCTGCGACAAAGCCGGCAATCGCCCGTTTCAAGAAAACTGCAGAACGAGAGAACGGAATCCATAACAAGATCAAGGAAATAGGGGAGGTTGCCTATCTTTCTCCATCCGAAAGGGCCTATAAAAAGGTCGGGCGTGCTTCCTGGTATGGTGCGGCTTTCAATGGCCGTCTGACGGCAAATGGTGAAATTTACGATATGCATAATCTCACCGCTGCCCATCCGACAATGCCTTTACCAAGCTATGCGCGGGTAACGAATTTGGAAAATGGAGCTTCTCTCATTGTTCGAGTCAATGATAGAGGACCTTTCGCGGCCGATCGGGTGATTGATTTGTCAAAACAGGCTGCAACGATGCTTGATTATAAAGATGACGGTTTGGCAGATGTGAAAGTGGAATATGTCGGAAGGGCGCCGATTGAAGGAAATGATAATGAATTTCTGATGGCTTCCTATAAGCCTGGCAATATTACACCGGATACATTGCTTGCAATGGCGGGTGTAAATTTGAATTCACAGGTTGCCGACAGTGCTACACAGGCGATGGAAGGCTTTGCTCCGGCATCCGTTCAAAGCACGTACAGGCCGGAAATTATGCGTGTAACTTATCCGGAATTGCCAGAAATAGGACCTCTTCCGGCATTCAAACCGGATAATTCGCAACTGTTGGCATTTGCTGATGAAACCTCGACCAATTCACGACAGGAGGTTTTCAACAGTGTTCTGAATTCCGCAGGCAATGATAAGCCTTCAGGAAATATCATGCATTCCAAAACCGGCGCTTCGGCAAAAACGGCAAAGCCGGTTATGAAAGGCGAGATGAACGACGCGACCCATAAAACGATTGATGATGAGAATGTCAGGAACCCTGCAAAGTCTATGAGTGATGTGGCCGAAAATAGTGGCAAAAAAGCTGATCGGGCATTGGAACTTGCATGGGCGACAGGTGTGAGCGAAGCTTTCAGCATCGGTAGTGAACATTAGATACTTGAGTGAACCGTTGGTTTGTGCTGAAAACAAACCACGGAGACGATTTATGCGCGCAGTCATCATCTATTTGTTTGGATCCTTTTTGTTTGGTTCTATAGCAACGCAGTCATTTGCTCAAAATTTCCAGATTACTGCCACGCAAGCGATTATGGTAGATGGCGAGACCGGCTCGATATTATACCAGAAAAGTCCCCGAACCAGATTTGAACCGGCTTCCCTTGCGAAATTGATGACGGCCGAAGTTGTGTTTCATTTGCTTGAAAGTGGAGCATTACGTGAGGACCAACTTTTCCACATCAGCGTCAATGCCTGGCGAACAGGGGGAGCACCGTCGCGTACAAACACAATGTTTGCGCCGGTTAATAGTGACATAAGTGTGCTTGATCTTTTGCGCGGTATGATTATCGTCAACGGCAATGACGCAGCAATTGCTTTAGCCGAAGGCATTTCGGGAAGTGAAGAAAAATTTGCCGATTTGATGAATGAACGCGCCAAAGAATTGGGGCTTAATTCGAGTCATTTTGTCAATGCAACGGGCTTGCCGGAAAATGGGCAATATACAAATGTGAGTGACGTTATCCGCTTGTCACGTCATATTGCGCATAGTTATCCAAAATATTTCAAGATTTATTCGGAACCGGAAATAAGTTGGAGCAAAATTACCCAACGTAACAAAAATCCGCTTTTTGCTTTGAATATCGGAGCCGAAGGGTTTGCGAATGCGTTCAGCGAAAGTTCCGGATTTTCGACCTCTGCCGTTATTCAAAATAATAATCGACAACTGTTTCTGGTTTTGAATGGTATTAAAAAAGAAAAAGACAGACCGGCGGAAGCAGCAAAGCTCTTCAACTGGGGAATGACTGCATTTCAATTCAAGCAGGTTTTTCCGAAAGATGTCATTGTCGGATATGCACATGTATTCGGAGGTAAAAAACCGCTGGTACCACTGTTAGTCAAGGAGCCTGTCGATATTCTGATGAATGTCGAGAAGAAGTCTGTTATATCTGCAAAAATTATCTATCATGGCCCGTTGGATGCTCCTGTAAAAGCCGACGTGGAAGTTGGAAAACTGCAAATATTGGCTGATAAAACCGTTTTATTGGAAAAGCCGGTCTTTACCGCTGATGAAGTCGCCGAGACAGGACTTGTCGGAAAAGCCAAAGATGCTTTATATGAACTGACATTAGGTTGGTTAAGAAAATATCTTTAATCGTTGTTTATGAAATCGGGATGTTATTGTGAGTGGTTATTTTTTCACATTCGAGGGCGGGGAGGGTGCTGGAAAATCCACTCAAATCAATATAGTGGGAGAATTTCTTAAACAAAAAGGTTATGAAGTTGTAGTCACTCGCGAACCCGGTGGTACGACGGGCAGCGAGGCGATAAGGTATGTTCTCCTTTCAGGGAATGCTCAAAAGATGGGAAGGTGTTTTGAAGCTGTGCTTTTTGCTGCAGCGCGCATCGACCATATTAATGAAGTGATTGCACCGGCCTTGAAACAGGGAAAAATCGTATTGTGCGACCGTTTTATTGATTCGACCCGCGTATATCAGGGTGATGAAAAGGACAATAATCGCTGTAAACTTGAGCTGCTCGAAAAAACAGCCATTGTCGGTTATATGCCCGATATTACATTCATATTGGATTTACCGGCGAAAATCGGAATGGCAAGAGCGGATAAACGTCGGGAAAAAACGGTAACAGTCGACCGGTTTGAAAAAGACGATCTGGCTGTTCAGGAGGCGCGAAGGCAAGCATTTCTTGAAATAGCAGCAGCTGAACCGGAACGTTGTCGTGTTATTAACGCAAACCGTAATATTGACGAAATTGCCAAGGACATCGAACAAATTACTTTAAATTTTCTGAAAAGGAAAAATGATGCAGGAAATTGAGACGCCGCGCCAATATGATGATATTGATGGCGTTATCCGTCCTGCACAAAATACCTGTATTTTTGGTCATGAGGATGTCGTCTCGTCAATTACCCGAATGCTTGAAGACGGACGCCTGCACCATGCACTATTGTTCGAGGGGCCACTTGGTATCGGGAAAGCAACGCTAGCCTATCATCTGGCTTGGAATATTCTGGTATCGTCTTCGGGCGAGTTCAAGTCACCTGATGAAACATCACCGGTCTGGCGCCAAATTGCACAAGGCAGCCATCCTTCTGTTACCCATATATCAAGACGATTCGATAATAAAACCGAACGCTTCAATACGGGTATAACCATTGATGATATAAGAGAAATCAACCGTTTTCTGGCACAGACTTCCTATAATGGAGGCTGGCGCGTTGTCATTATTGACACAGCCGATGACATGAACAGAGCAGCCGCCAACGGTATTTTAAAAACTCTTGAAGAGCCGCCTCAGAAAACGCTTTTTATTTTGGTCTCACATTCTTCGGGGCGTTTATTGCCCACAATTCGCTCACGTTGTCATCTCGTCAAATTTCGCCCGCTCGATTATGATAATATGCAAAAAGCGCTTCATCACGTATTGGCAAATCAATTGCCGAAACCGGCGGAATTGGATGCAATTATCAGCGAGTCCGAAGGGAGTGTGCGCAAAGCGGCTTTATTGGTTTGTTATGGCGGGATGGAAATTATCCGTGTACAAAGAGAGATATTGAATCAACCCGTTTTTGATGTCGTCAAAGCGCAGACAATTGCACAAGCTTTGTCCGGTCGCGACGCTATCGTACAGTTTCACCAATTTTGTGATAATCTTCTTAATATCGTATCAGGAAAGGCGATGCGAGCAGCAATTGACGGGCGTTCTGCTTTGAGCAATCGCTACGCTGAAGCTTGGAAAAATATTGCTGAAGAGGTTGCGCAAACGGAAGCATTTAACCTCGATAAAAAACAATTTGTGATTAATGTTCTTTATAAACTTCATAAATTGATTGCGGAAAATACCTGAATAGTTGGTTTTTCCGTGACAACTGCTTCAACTACCGCTATGTCAGGTTGAAAGCTGATATTGATATAGTTGGGTATCCTATGCGTGAAAAATATTATATAACAACACCGATTTTTTATCCGAATGGTAATCCCCATATCGGCCATGCCTATAACGCTATCGCAACAGATGCGATGGCACGTTTCCAGCGGGCCAATGGTAAAGATGTTTTTTTTCTCTCCGGCACCGATGAACATGGATTGAAAATGCAGCAGACTGCCGAAAAACAGGGGTTAACGCCACTGGAATTGGCCAACATTAACAGCGCTGTTTTTCAAAAAATGTTGAAGACGCTGAATGTGTCGAATGATGACTTTATTCGCACCACTGAAAAACGCCATTACGAGGCCTGTCAGGCGATCTGGAAAATGATGGAAGACAATGGCGATATTTATCTTGATCGCTATTCCGGCTGGTATTCTGTGCGTCAGGAAGCTTACTATGACGAGAGCGATACTGAAGTAGGGGAAGATGGTGTCCGGCGGGAAAAAGAAGTCGGTTCGCCAGTGGAATGGAATGAAGAAGAAAGCTATTTTTTCCGCCTTTCCAAATATGAAGACAGATTATTGGATTTTTATGAAAAAAATCCCGACTTCATCGGGCCTAACGAACGTCGCAACGAGATCATTAGCTTTGTGAAATCAGGCCTGAAAGACCTTTCAATATCGCGTACGACATTCGATTGGGGGATACCTGTTCCGGGCAATCCCAAACACGTCATGTATGTTTGGGTCGATGCATTGACCAATTATCTGACTGCCACCGGTTTTCCGAAGAAAAATACACCGAGATCGGATTTTTGGCCGGCAAATGTCCATGTCATCGGAAAGGATATTATCCGGTTCCATGCAATTTATTGGCCTGCATTTTTGATGTCTGCCGGTATCGCCTTGCCCAAACGCGTTTTTGCACACGGTTTTTTGTTGAACCGCGGTGAAAAAATGTCGAAGTCGGTAGGAAATGTTATTGATCCGTTCAAAATGGTCGAACATTACGGCCTCGATCAGGTGCGCTATTTCTTTCTGCGAGAAGTTCCATTCGGGCAGGACGGAAGCTATAGCCACGATGCAATCGTCAATCGAACAAATGCAGATCTTGCCAATGATCTCGGTAATCTCGCGCAACGTTCGCTTTCAATGATTATGAAAAATTGCGGCGGTCTCGTACCGAAGCCGGGCAAGTATCTCGATCAGGATAACGAGCTTCTGGAAAAATGCCGCAATGCGCTTCAAACTGCTCGTGAAACCATGGATAGACAGGCCCCCCATTTGGCATTATCGGCTGTTTTTTCAGTAATTTCGGACGCAAACCGTTATTTCGCGACAGAAGAACCTTGGGCGCTGAAGAAGACAGATCCGGAGCGGTTTTCGACTGTTCTATATGTGACTGTTGAAGTGTTGAGGCGCGTTGGCATTATGCTTTGCCCCTTTATCCCGCAATCAGCGGCAAAATTGCTTGATTTGCTGGCAATCGATCAAAATGAACGTATGCTGGATGATATTGTCAATAAAAAGATCATGCCTGACATGAAATTGCCTACGCCTGAACCGGTTTTCCCTCGTTATATTCCTACGGAAGATGAAGACTGAGCATGCTTGTCGATACACACTGTCATCTGGATTTCGAGACTTTCAGCAATGAACTGGACGCGGTCGTCGAGCGCGCCCATCAAGCCGATGTCAAACGTATGGTGACTATTTCCACACTTGTTCGCGATATGGAGAAGTTGCTCGATATTACCCGACGGTTCGATGACGTTTATTGTTCGGTTGGAACCCACCCCAGTTCCTCGCATGAAGAGAATGACACAACTGCCGAAAAACTTCTACAATATGCAAAGAATCCGAAAGTTGTTGCGATAGGCGAGGTGGGGCTCGATTATCATTATGATGACGCGACTCCTCAGGAACAAAAACGTAATTTTCATGAACATATTGTCGCGGCTCGCGAAAGCGGTTTGCCACTGGTTATCCATACGCGCGATGCCGATATTGATACGAGCGATATTCTCGTCGAAGAAATGAAAAAAGGAAAGTTTTCTTTCATTCTTCATAGTTTTTCATCGGGCGAAGAGTTGGCAAAGACAGCTCTCGAAATTGGCGGATATATTTCGTTTTCCGGCATATTAACGTTCAAAAGTGCCGAAAATGTAAGAAATATTGCAAAAGCGGTGCCCGTTGATCGCGTTCTGGTCGAGACAGATTCACCCTATCTTGCACCTGTTCCGTTCAGGGGCAAGACAAATGAACCTTCCTTTGTCAAACAGACTGCGTTAGTATTGGCAGAAGTCCTTGGCGTTCCATTTGAAAAGGTGGCCAAGCATACAACGGAAAATGCATTTCGTGTTTTCTCGAAGATGAAATAGGACAGGATTTATGCAAGATCGCTACAAGTTTACAATACTTGGTTGCGGCTCCTCGCCGGGTGTTCCCCGCGCTAACGGTGATTGGGGGGCTTGCAACCCCGATAATCCGAAAAACTATCGGTATCGCGCTTCAATATTGATTGAACGTATCAATGGCAATGGCGAACGAACAACAATCGTCGTTGATACCGGTCCGGATTTCCGATCGCAAATGATCGAGCAGGGGGTTCGTGAAATAACGTCTGTTGTTTATACCCATCCCCATGCCGATCACATCCACGGCATTGATGATTTAAGAACCTATGCAATAAGTCAACATAGGTTGATGGATATTTATGCAGACGATGAAACATTTCAAAGGTTGAACGAAGCTTTCGGTTATTGTTTCAAGACGCCTGAAGGTTCAAATTATCCGCCGATATTGAATCGGAAAAAAATCACACCTTATGAAAAATTCACAATAGACGGGAAGGGTGGGCCAATCACCTTAATGCCGGTTTTGCAAATTCATGGTGATATTCATTCCCTCGGTTTCCGGCTGGATAATGTGGCTTATTGTACCGATGTGAACGAATTTCCGACGAAAACACCTCCATATCTGGAAAACCTTGACGTTCTTATTATCGGCGCACTGCAATATCGCCCCCATCCGAGCCATTTTTCTGTCGATCAGGCGGTTGAATGGGGCAAAAAGCTCAATGCGAAACGGGTTATTCTGACACATATGCATATTCCTCTGGATTATGATGAAGTGATGAAATACACCCCGGACAACGTCGAACCGGCCTATCATGGTCTGACATTTGAAGTCGACGCAAAATAAAAGTACATTTGAAGATAAATGGTTGGCGAGGTTCCGGCTCTCTGCGCGAGTCCCTTGCCAGCGGTTTTAAAAATTGATCGTCAATTGATTTACCGTCAGTCCTGAAAAATAATTCCGGTCTGAAACCGGAAAAGACATTTTTCTTATCAAACCGGTTCCGGATAATATTAATTTTATAAATATTTTTTATTGAAAATAATTTTCTATTGAAACAATCTTTTAATATTGAATTCGACATTATTTTTATATATAAAATGACATAAATTTACAATTAAACGTCGTTTTAAATGGAAAGATTTATTTTTGAATGAAATTATAGATAATAGAGAATTTATAAAATAAATAAAATTCGTTTTCTCTATCATATTTAGTATTCGGCTCATTTAATTGATTGCTTAAAATAATTGATGAAAAGTTCACCCGATTTTTCTGAAAAGGTCGGCTGGGGCGCATCGGGATGATGCCCAATCCCTTATTTTTTTGAGATTGCAAACTTGATTATTTTTATATAGTTTAAGCCCTAAAATTAAATCGAGGGTGCTATGAAACTGGATTTGCAGAATGTAAAAGCCGGATATGGCAAGTTGACGATCTTGCATGATATTTCCGTCAATTTCGTCCCCGGCGAGGTGACCGCCCTTATCGGACAAAATGGTTGCGGCAAATCCACCCTTCTCAAGACAATTATGGGGTTTCTCGATTTGCAAAGAGGCTCTATCACATTGGACGGTCGGGATATTCGGTCTTTTCATCGAAAAAAACTTGCCCAGCTCGTTTCTTATCTTCCTCAAGAGAGCTATTGTCCCGATTATTTGACATTAGGGCAACTTATCGAACTTTCATCTTATGCCAGAAATTCTCTATTTTCAGGACCTTCTGATGAAGATCGTCAATATTTTCATGAGGTTCTTGAAATTGTAGGGCTCGGAGACAAAGCCCATTTGCCTGTTAATTCACTCTCTGGCGGGCAAAAACAAAGAGCCTGGCTTGCTTTGGTTCTGGCGCAAAAGACCGATATGATTTTGCTTGATGAACCGGTTAACCATCTCGATGTCAAATATCAATATGCCATTTTGAAGCTGGTTCGCGACTTGAGTTGCGAACTTAAAAAAACAATCATTGTTGTTCTGCACGACATCAATCTGGCTACCTATTTTGCCGATTATGTTGTTATGCTGAAGGCAGGTAAAATTCACGCTCACGGGCGAACGCAGGAAGTCGTAACCGAGACGAATTTGCAGCAGGTCTTCGGCATTCCGGCAGAATTATTTATCCATAACGGGCATATTATTTGCCAGCCTTATCCCGCTTCAGCCCAATCAGTTCATCATATGGAAGAATAAGATGTATTTTTCCAAATTCTGGTTGAGCTGCATCATCATATTTCTTGTTGTTTTCTATCTCAGCATTGCGTGGGGCGGAACTTTTTCATCTCCTTCCGAAGTTTTTCGTGTCCTGATTTCGAGGAAGCCGGAAAGCTATGAACAGGCATCCATTCTTTATCAACGCTTTCCACGCGCAATGATTGCGATTTATGCCGGTCTTATCATGGCTAGCTCCGGACTGGTATTTCAAGGGCTTATACGCAATCCCCTTGCTTCTGCGTCATCACTCGGTGTCAATGCCGGTGCGACACTTTTTGTCGTCGGAAGCGCTCTGATATTCGAGGCGAATTTAGCAGAGCAGGGGAGTGCTGCGCTACTTGGCGGGCTTTTTGGTTTTCTGCTTTGTACCACTATTGCAAGGATTGCGGGTGTCAGCGAAAAAACAACCGGACTTATGCTCATTTTATCAGGTTCGCTCACAACTATGCTGCTCATCGGTTTAAGCAATGCACTTCTGCTTTCTTATGCAGATAGAAGGAGCGAATTTCTTTCCTGGATAGCCGGTAATATCAACCATGCCTATATTGATCGCCTTTACGAATTCTGGTGGATTGGTCTGATCGCACTGGTTTTTGTTTTTCTACTATCGAAGCCGCTTACGCTTATTCTTCTCGGTAACGAGAAAGCCTCCTCTATGGGGGTAAGAACGGTAGCAATTTCACGTTTCGCAATGGCATGTGCGATTGTTGCATCTTGTTCGGCAACGGCTGTGTGTGGACCAATCAGTTTCATAGGTCTTATCGTTCCCCATATGGTCAAACCGCTTGTTGGACAGGATTTCCGGCTGACATTACCGGCATCGGCATTGATAGGTGCTATATTATGCCTGTTGGCAAGCAGTGTTTCGCAAAATGCGTTTCAGCCTTATGTCGTCAATACCGGCATTATTCTGGATTTATTCGGTGGCATAGTTTTCATCCTTTTGATTCGGAAATTCTATGTTTCTCCCCAAAACAGGAGAGATATATGATGATGTCACGCACGCTTGACGGGCGGTTATCAATCCGCTTTTTTAACGGTAAAGAGCTTATCCTACGCAATCTCGTTACCGGATTGTTTCTCATAATTTCGATATTCATTCTCTTTCTCATATCGTTGAACCTTGGTACGATTGACACCGGCCTTCATGACTTCTGGAGGTTGGTGAGAGGAGAGGAGATCGAACAGCAATCCTATTTTGCACTATGGGATGTGAGATTGCCACGTTTGGCTTTGGCATTCCTGATTGGTTGGTGTGTTGCTGTGTCAGGCGCTATACTACAACCGATTGCGCGCAATCCTTTGGCAGATCCCGGATTGTTCGGCATCAGCCATGGATCGCTGACAACGACCATTTTGTTACTGGCTTTTGTCCCCGCAGCCTCGCGCGTACTAATCGCATTTGCTTCCCTTGCAGGAGGGCTGGGAACAGCAATACTGTTGATTGTTCTGGTCGGTAACCGTCATGCGGGAGGTTTGGTCATTCTGTTAATGGGAATTGCCGTTGCCACAGTCTTGGCATCGGTCAACTCTTTTCTTATTCTCTACCTGCCTACCGAAGCTTCGTATAATGCATCAAGCTGGATGGCGGGGTCGCTTTTTCAGGCAAACTGGCTGAGTGTTACGGCATTTATCCCCTTATTCCTGTTCAGCCTTGTTGCAATGCTGATGGCCGGTCATTCGCTTAACCGTTATGATCTGGGAAGTGAATTGGCGTTGGCGCTCGGCGAACCGGTTATCGTTTCTCGTCCATTGTTACTCCTATTCGCGGTGCTCTTGAGTGCCGCTTCGGTGACAATTGTTGGCCCACTTGCTTTTCTCGGTATTCTTGCCCCCCAACTTGCCCAATTTTTGACAGGGGCAAATGGCAGCGGCCGACTTTATCTTTCTGGCCTTGTCGGCGCCAATCTTGTCATCGGTGCCGATATTATTTCCAAAAACGCAACCACGATTTCAATGCCTCTGGGGCTAACGACCACCATTCTGGGCGTCCCGTTATTCATCGTGGTTTTGCGACTTAGAACTCTCCGGCAATATTTTCACAAATAGGGAAATATCTCATGCGTATCTTATCCTTTTTTATTTTCATGCTTGCTCTTCCATTGACAATACTTTGCAACACGGAGGCGCGGGAAGTTGTTGATACGATGGGGCGAACCGTCGATATTCCCGACAAGCCGGATAGGGTGGTGGTGATGAGCGAGCCGGCCATCGGTGTTCCGATGATTGAACTGGGCGTTAATCCCGTCGGTAGTTTCGGTCGTGCTGATGATGGTACTTATCAAGTCGGTGCGGACTTCATTGATATTCTGTTCGGACCCGACCAGAAGAAACCCCAAGGCATAGGAAATAATCGTCAAGTTGATCTTGAAAAGCTTTACGCGATGAAGCCTGATCTTATTATCGGCACCGAGTTCGACGTTGACAAGCTCAAGCAGCTATCTTCGGTTGCTCCGGTCTATATGCAGCATTACACAACCGGACATCTGGATAATTTTGCGATCGAAGAAAATCTTGCGAAACTCTTCGGTAAGGAAAATGCTTTTCAAGCATTGAAAACTGATTACCAGCAAGATGTTGAAGAAACCAAAAAACAATTGCCGGAAAGTCTGGAAAACAAAACCTATCTACCCGTTATCATTATGGATCAGATCAATATTGTGGGTGAAGGAATCGGCGTTTCCCAACCACTTAATGATCTCGGCATGAAACCGTTCGAGGTATCGAAAGATAAAACGCATTCGGATGGTTCGCCCAAAATTGTGCTGCCAATCAGCGCCGAAGCATTCGGCTCGCTCGATCCGGATATTCTCGTCGTTATCATCAATTGGGGAGCACCTGATAAAAGTGCTGAAGCCACACGCGAAGCTCTGAACAAACTGGTTCCGGGATGGGAAAATTATATGAAGCCGGCACGTGAAGGACGTGTCATTTATCTCGATGGATCGAAAGTTTTCACCCCCAGCTTCAAGAGTGCGCACTACACTTTAAGCGAGGTTAGAAACTGGGCAAAAACCAAATAGGGATATTTTATTTCACTATATAAAATTAATGTTGACTTAGTTTATATCATGAGTAATAAAGTCATATTTTCTTTGTTTGCCTAAAAAGGTTCCATCCGATGTCAAAAGTGTTATCGAAAACTAGGTTTCTTCTATCGTCAGCCCATTACCAACTTTTTTGCGGGGTTATACTGGTATCGTCTGCAATTCCCTGTGCTTTCGCTGAGGATGGCAATGAACAGAAACAAGATCAGTCCAACACAACTGTATTGCAAAAGGTTGTTATCAGCGGTGAAAAATCACTGCGCTCGCTTCAGCATACTGCCAGTTCGGTCAGTGTGCTTAGCAGCGAAACAGTTGCGGAAAGACCGGCGGTGACAACGCTGACAGATCTTTTAAAGGGTACACCGAACGTACTTTATACGAACGACAGTGATGCGCCGATTATCCGCGGTGTCGACACCAAAGGCCCATTGGTTAAAGGCAATGCTTATCTGGCCAATCCTATACCTCGCGCCACGATCAGCGTTGACGGCCGCTATCTGAGTGCGGGCGAATTCGGAATTGGTGCAGCGCCAATTTGGGATGTCGAATCCGTCGAAGTATTCCGCGGCCCGCAGACCACAACACAAGGGGCAAACGCGATCGCCGGTGCCATTGTCATCAAGACGAAAGATCCGACATTTACGCCTGAAGCGGAAATACAAACTCTCTATGGCACCAGACAACAAAAACGTGGCTCTCTTATGGCTTCGGGGCCGATTACCAAAGAACTTGCCGGACGTATCGCCCTTGATTATAGCGGCCGTGATACTTTCATAAAATATACCAATCCCTACTTTCTGGATTCGGAAATGGATAACGACCCTCGGAATGTCAACGGTCGTGTAAAATTGCTTTGGCAGCCTTCCGAAATACCGGGATTGGAAGGTAAGCTCACCTATTCACACATGGATTCACGGCGTCCGGCTTTCGAGATTGCCTCACACCCTTATGACCAACTTCATGATACACGTAATAGCACAGACAACATCCAGACAAAAACCGATGTCGGTGTTTTCGACGTGAAATATGATCTTGGAAACACGGTTATTCTTTTTAACGAGTTGCAATATTCCAATGGCACTTACGATTATAATTTCGGGCGATCCTTCAATGGTACCGCATCAAGAGATTATGACAATATATCGAACGAATTCCGTGTCAACTTTGGTGATGAAACAACGACTCTAAGCGGCCTTGGCGGCGTTTTTTATTCAAAAAGCAACAACGACAACCATATGTTACATGATTTTGCGTCGACTGACTTTACCGTCGATCAGGATAGTGTCGGTGTCTTCAGCGAGTTGACATACCGTTTTGCTGAAAAATGGGCTCTGACAGGTGGTCTACGGTATCAATATGACGGCATCCGACATGACGGTGTTGCAAGCTATGTTCCCGGTGTTCGCCATATTTATGACGAAAGTTTTGACGCTGTACTGCCGAAGATCTCGCTGTCCTATGATATTCGTGACGATATAACCGTCGGTGTTATGGCATCTCGCGGCTACCTTCCGGGTGGTACAGGTTTGAACTTCTCAGGCAAACGTTATTATAATTTCGACGCTGAAAAAGCCTGGAACTATGAAATTTTCTCCCGTATTACAGTGCTTGATAGCAAGCTTTCATTTACGCCGAATATTTTCTACACGCGTTATACGGACTCGCAGCGTTCTGTTACCGATTATATGAACGGCAAACAATTCGGTTCCATCATTGTTAATGCCGATGAAGCAAAAACATATGGTGCAGAATTGGGGGCAGATTATCAGCTTCTCGATAACCTCCTATTGCGTGGTGGACTTGGGCTTCTCCACACAGACACCAGTGAATTCGGTGACACACGCGGCAATGTCTTTGACGGGAAAAAATTTGCAAAAGCTCCCGGTTACATGTTCAATGTCGGTGCCGATTGGGACATCATCGAAAATCTTCGCTTGAGCGGCGATGTCCGTTATACCGATGATTATTATTCAACGGATGATAACGATCCTGCTTTGCGCGTCGGTTCTTATGCAATTGCCAATATGCAGATTTCATATAAACCGAACGATCATATGGAGATTTTTGGCTATGCGAAGAATTTGTTTGACGAACGTGTACCAACGGAAAAAAACAGAGACCGTGTAGCCGGAATTCAGGCCTATATCACCGAACCGCGCGAATTTGGTGTCGGCCTCAAAATGAAGTTCTAATTTGAATCTGATTGAACCAGAACCAATCAAAAGCCAAGAAAGCCATACAGAACGCGAATTGTTGTATGGCTTTTTATTTTTATTCCAATTATCCGCCACTTCATTAGAAGCTGAAAGTTGAATAGGGGGGGAATAAAATATAAAACGGGGAGGAGGTGCGCATTGATGCCGGAACGCTCGAAAAAATCACAAACAATCGGCTAAAGTTATCATTCTGAAACTCAACCGATATTTCCCTTTTTCGGCTGTTTTTGCTTGTCATAATAGATATGATTTGCTTGTCATAATAGATAAAAGATTAATACCGCGTCCGATTTAACTTTTCCGCAAAAAGACAGCAAAATCTATTTCGCGCCATATGTTGGCCACCTTGTCACGTAATAAATAAGCTGTATCAGTAAAGACAGAACGCTTTGTTGTACCGTTCAATTATCCGTGATACATTTCTCGCTCATTCATAACAAACTCAGAAAATTGCTATAATGACCCAATCGCCCAAAAAGCTCCCACGGGGGCGACCGCCTACAATCAGTCGTGACAGGATAGTGGAGGCCGCTATTGAAATTGGCATTCCCAAAATCACCTTTGTGGGGGTTGCTGAAAAGTTGGGTGTAAGCCATATGGCGCTCTATAATCATGTTGACGGTCTCGAAGCTTTAAAGACTTTGGTTGCCGAAACAATTTTCTTGAAGTGGGAATTGCCTCATTGGACGCCCGAAATTGCGTTGCGCGACTATCTTGTAAAGCTCTCTTCGTCTATGTGGAAGCTCGTAGAAACCCATCAAGGCATCACACCGTATCTCTTGCGCAGAGATATGATTACGCCGACAATTGAAGAGCGGATTTCAAATCACCAGCAAAGACTTGCAAAAGCCTACAATCTTTCTCTGATTCAAGCGCATTGGTTGGCATTCACTATTTCCTATCACACACTTTCAGTAGCCGATAGTGTTTTGCCGGATAATAGAGATGAAGCCGATTTAACACGTTATCAGTCCGATTTGGGTATTCCGGGGATTGATGACGAATACGCTATCGGTATACAAGCGCTCATTATTGGATGTCTTTCAGTTCTTGACACGATTTCGGAGAAAGAGCAGGGAACTCACGCTTAAATTGGAAGCGTTTAAAAAGCCGATATTATCTCCAAAATTCGAGCAATTCTGAAAAGCAATAAAGGCGTGAAAAAACATTGCCTGTTACCGGAATTCAAAACCGGATTGATAAGATTGCAAATGTCTTAGTGTTTCATTGATTGACAGCCGATGATTATCGGAAAATCAAACGATCGTTTATCGGGCTTAACCTTTTCATAGGCCTTGGAGCTAACAGATGTTAATGAACAAGCACCAGATGTCGAATATTAAAACATCTTCATAATATATTGAATAAATGGAACAATTTACCTTTCGACATTGATTTTGCAATATCGCGAAAAACTTCAAAGCTTTTTCGGATGGATTTTAAAATCGACAGCTCTTCAGAAAAATTTAAAGTCGCAATTTTATAGGAAGATAGGAAATGCAATTTGAAGATGCATGGTAAAATCCGGCAAGTGAAACAAGCCCGAACGTTCACCAGCATTCGCCATTGATATTCACGTGTTATCATTGATATTCACGTGCTTGATCGAAAAATGGAAATTGAAATAGCCGCGGAATGATACCAAAACATCATCAAAACAGCATTCCGAACGACAATCGAAACAGCGTTCCGAACTATGACTGAAGCACTATGCCGAACTATCGTTAAGACTTTTTTGTGAAATCGGGTTTCTAATGCAATTTAAAAGCCGAGGGAAGAGGTTTCACCAAAACTCGAAAGATATGGAAAAGAGGCGAAAATCCGTTTTCTCGCTGATCGATAAAAATTCTATACCGGTATTTGATAGCAGGATATGTCAGTCAAACTAACATTCTAACATTCTGGCATCTTGTCATTTTATCCATTCTATCGTTCTGCATTTGGTCATTTGGTCATTCGCTTATTCTGACTTTTTGGCGCTTTGTCACGCGTTCATTCGTAATTTTTGGCGCTTTGTCATATTTTTGGCGCTTTGTCATTTGGTCATTCGGGCTTTTTGCCGCTGGAGTTTTACTCTCGAATAATTGCATAAGATATATTATGGAACTTTTTGTATAGGAGGGGGCGAGAACCGTTAAAAAACAACAATTGTGCAACTATCACGTCAAGACGCTCAATTCCTTAAATCACATAGATGCCGTTTTCAAAATGACATGGCCGCTTTCTTTTTCTATAATAACATATGGCCATTCACTCGAACAATCCACAATGCCTTCTATGCCAATATTCACCCGACAACGTATCGGCATTTCCAATGAAAACTTCGTCCTTTTCAGCTATGGAATTTTCGTCTTTGCCAGATGATGTCTCATTGCCGATTTGAAATGTCGCAGGTCAATTTAATTTAAACCTTTTTCGTGAGCGTTTATTGTGTTCCAATTCGTCGGTTTTCATGGCTAGCCTATGAGTACGCTATTCCGCCTTGCGCAAACAATGTCGCACAGATGGACAAATTCTGACTGCATCCCTTGCCATATTTACGGCCATATCGCTTTGCACTCGTCCATGACCTGTCAAAACTTAAATCGATTATCGGATCACACAAGTTTTTGAAAATAGAAAATTCATGCTCTTTAATCTTTGAAGCCCTATAGAAGACAAATGTATTTCTCATAAAAGTCACGATTTTCAGGTCGTATCGGGATGAATTTTATGTTGCAGAACTCGTTAGAAATAATTTTACCTTCTGTTAGATTGGATATTTGAACATAAAAATAAAAACACGAACATAAAACGCAAAATAACTTGTGGAACAATACTAGAACATATAGTGTACGTTCTGGTTTTGTTTCTCGTTGATTCGCATCATTGGAGAGTTTTATGTTAACACGCAAGCAGTATGAGTTGCTTCTGTTTATTCATAACCGGCTAAAAGAAACCGGTATACCCCCCTCTTACGACGAGATGAAGGATGCTTTGGATCTCGCTTCAAAATCCGGCATTCATCGGTTGATAACGGCATTGGAAGAGCGTGGTTTTATACGTCGCCTTCCCAATCGTGCGCGCGCTCTTGAAGTTTTGAAGCTGCCGGAAACAATGTCACCTGCGATAAATAGCGTAAGGAAGTTTTCACCCAGTGTTATAGATGGCCAGAAAAACAAGAATATGAAGAATGTTGTTCGCAGGGAACTGTCGAGTGGCGAAAGTGGGCAGGCAGCCAATGTGAATGTTCCAGTAATGGGACGAATTGCGGCCGGTGTTCCTATTTCGGCAATCCAGAACCAGACAAATATGCTTTCTCTACCATCCGATATGGTGGGCAGCGGTGAACATTATGCGCTCGAAGTCAAGGGCGATTCTATGATTAATGCCGGAATTTTCGATGGTGATACCGTTATAATCAGACGTGGAGATACAGCAAATCCCGGTGAAATTATTGTGGCACTTGTTGATGATGAAGAAGCAACCTTGAAACGTTATCGGCGAAAAGGTGCGTCTATTGCTTTGGAGGCTGCAAATCCTGCTTATGAAACAAGGATATTCGGTCCTAACCGTATCAAAATTCAAGGCAAGCTCGTCGGCTTGATACGCCGCTATTAAGCTCTCGTCATTGAATGTTTTAAACGTTTATGGTGTAAAAAAATTCAATCATAATTGTCGGATAGTGTTTTTCAACGGGAATGACGGAAGTTCTATTAGAGCTGTTTTAACGAGTTCGGGAGAGAAGCGGCGTTTGAGGTTTTTCGGGCGAGATTATCGTCCGGATATAATGAAAATGCGAATAGATGGATATGTCCTGCGGCAGGACTGGCGAAATTTTTGCAAAACAGCCTTGTATTTTTAACAAACTTGTATTTTTAACAAAATAGATTAGGTCTCATCTGATCGTTTTTAGAAATTCGTGTCTTCTACAGGAAGTGATATGTCAGCTCCTCGCGTTAGTTTTGTTTCTTTAGGATGTCCTAAGGCACTTGTCGATTCCGAACGCATCATTACAAAATTGCGCTCTGAAGGATATGAAATAGCACCCAGACATGATGGTGCGGATCTTGTTATCGTCAATACATGTGCTTTCATTGACTCGGCCCGCGATGAATCGCTGGCCAATATCGGCGACGCATTAAAGAAAAACGGTAAAGTCATTGTAACCGGCTGCCTTGGTGCAGAGCCGGAAGTGGTAACAAAAACTTATCCGAATGTATTGGCTGTGACAGGTCCTCAGGCGTATGAGAGTGTTATGGAGGCTGTTCATAAGGCTGCACCGCCTGTCCATGACCCGTTTGTTGATCTTGTTCCCCCTCAGGGAATACGTTTGACGCCTCGTCACTATGCTTATTTAAAAATTTCCGAAGGCTGTTCAAATCATTGCAGCTTTTGCATTATTCCACAATTACGGGGAAATCTGGTTTCCCGACCGGCATCCGATGTGCTGCGGGAGGCGGAAAGGCTTGTGAAAGCAGGCGTCAAGGAAATACTTGTCATTTCCCAAGACACCAGTGCATACGGGCTTGATCTTAAATATAGCGAAAGTCCATGGAAAGACCGTACGGTTCGCGCACGGTTCTATGATCTCGCCAAAGAATTGGGCGATATGGGTGTTTGGGTGCGGATGCATTATGTATATCCCTACCCCCATGTCGATGATGTCATCGAATTGATGGCCGATGGAAAAATTCTGCCCTATCTTGACATACCGTTCCAACATGCGTCCCCCAATGTGTTACGCAACATGAAGCGTCCTGCGCATTTGGAAAAAATTAATCAGCGCATCGAGAAATGGCGCAAAATCTGTCCTGATCTTGCTTTAAGATCAACTTTCATTGTCGGTTTTCCGGGAGAAACCGAAGAAGATTTCAAAATGCTTCTTGATTGGATGAGTGAAGTAAAGATAGATCGGGCCGGATGTTTTAAATATGAGGCTGTTGAGGGTGCATCGGCCAATGATATGGGGCTGGAAATAGTCCCTGATGATGTCAAGAAAAGCCGTTGGGACCGTTTTATGGTTCATCAAAAATCCATTTCGGCCAATTTGCTCAAGAAGAAAGTCGGCAAACGTTTGCAAATTCTCGTAGACGAGGCCAATGGACATACAGGCATTGGACGCACGAAATATGATGCTCCGGAGGTTGATGGTGTCGTGCATTTGACTTCACGTCGTCCCATACGGACGGGAGAACTCGTCACCGCAAAGATTGAACAGTCGGATGATTATGATCTCTATGGTATGATAGTTTAGGCGGTATGATCGCTGTTTATTTAAAGATCATTCCTTGAAGGATCGGCGATTGCGCTATAGTTTTCTATGTAAATGTAAATTTGTTTCAACTTGACGGTATCTTTAAATGCGATAAGCATGACACACAGCGATAAAGATGAACCACAATTTTTCCTTACAGCTCCGGCGCCCTGCCCGTATCTCGCCGAGCATTGGGAGAGAAAAGTATTTACCTATCTCACCGGCCAATTCGCAAAAGATAAAAACACCGTTTTGACGCAATGCGGTTTTCGACGTTCCCAAAATATTGCTTATCGCCCTGTTTGCGACGGGTGCAATGCATGCGTATCGGTGCGCATTGTTGTGGATGATTTTGTTCCTGATCGAACAATGAAACGTATTATCAAAAAAAATGCCGATCTCGTCGGTGAAGTTTGCGGGAGTGAGGCAACAGAGGAGCAATATTCGCTTTTTAAAAATTATCTCGGCGTTCGTCATGCCGGTGGTGGAATGAGCGATATGACATTTCAGGATTACCGGATGATGGTTGAAGATACCGAGGTTGAAACGTCATTAATCGAATATAGAAGAAAGCTATCCGGTGACGCGAATAAGAAAAATAATTTTTCGCTTGTTGCCGCCGCTCTTACCGATAAAGTTGATGATGGTCTTTCGATGGTCTATTCTTTTTATTCGCCATTTGAGAAGCACGCTTCGCTTGGAGTTTTCATGATTTTGGATCACATCCGCAAAGCTCGTCAATTGGGGCTTCCCTATATTTATCTGGGATATTGGGTCAAAGGTTCACCGAAAATGGACTATAAATCCCGTTATCGACCGCAAGAACATTTGACATCCAGCGGATGGACGTTAACAAAAGAATAAGACAGAGTTTATCTGCCGAGGAAATTGATATGTTGTCTAAAGAGATGATCGAGTTGAAGGGGTGCAAGCCTCGTTTCAAGGGAAATGCACGTCTGGTCTTCGTTCATCCCGACAACCCCGACTTATTGGTGAAAGTGCTGCGCCCTGAATGGATTGCTAAAACCAGACAAGTAGCCGAATGGAAAAAGCGTTTTAAGCCGTTGGGTGCCAATTCTGTCAATATGCACGAATTCTTCGAGATCGTCCGCGTCAATCCCCATGCTGAAACCTTGCTGCCGCACATGTTTTCGGTTGTCGGGCTTCAGCAAACCGATCTCGGTTGGGGACTTGTTGTTAGAGCCGAAAAGGATGAGAACAACAACTATGCGCAACCGGTAGCTGCCTTTGCCAAGGATGTAAGCCCCATTCGCGATGCACTTGATGAATTCGAGAATTGGGTCAAACAAACCGATGTTATTTTATATGATTTGAATCCGTGGAATTTGGTTCTTGCCCATCGTAATGGCAAACAGGAAATTGTTATTATTGATGGCATATCGGAAAAGTCCGCACTGAAATTCCGAACCTATTTTCCTTCGATCAATGCGAAGAAAAATCTTAAAGTTTATGCACGTTTCCAGCGCTTTATGGAGCGAATAAAAAACGGAAAGTAATGACAGGCTTTACAGCTATCAAAGCCTTTGATAGCTGTAAAAGATACCGGTCGCAGCCCACCCGGTTTTAAAAACAAGGGATAAAATGAAAACCTATCTTATCTGTTCAGGCGGACTTGATTCCGTCACCCTCGCCTATCGTCTGGCTCACGAGAAAAGCCTTCAAGGTATCATTTCTTTCGATTACGGACAGCGGCATAAAAAAGAACTGTTTTTTGCGAAAGAATGTGCTCGTGCTCTTGGCGCGGACTATTATCCAATTGATATTTCGGCAATCGGAAAGAATCTCTCCGGATCATCACTCACCGATAATATTGATGTTCCCGATGGTTATTATGCCGAAGATAATATGAAATCCACGGTCGTTCCCAATCGGAATGCTGTCTTTCTCTCGATCGCTTTTGCTATTGCCTCGGCTAAACATGGCGATAGCGTTGCTATTGCAGTACACGGTGGAGATCATTTTATTTACGCCGATTGCCGTGAAAACTTTATCAATGCGTTCAACGCAATGGAACAATTATCACTGGAAGGGCAATGTCAGCTCTTTGCGCCCTATGTGAGCTGCGACAAGTCGGACATTGTTAAAGATGGTGTAAAATACAACGTTCCTTTTACTAAGACTTGGTCTTGCTACAAAGGAGGAGAACACCATTGTGGGCGCTGCGGAACCTGCGTTGAACGGCGGGAAGCTTTCGCATTGGCCGGAGTGGATGATCCAACAATTTATGAAGATAATGAATTCTGGATTGAAGCTGTCAAGCGTAATAAAAATAGCAAGTTGTTAAAATAGCATTCTTGTTTGTTTCAATTTCTGTTCTCAAGGTTCTTGTCGATGACTTCAGACCATTCAATTTATGAAAATTTAAAACAATTAGGAAAGAAGACCCCTTTTCCGGAGTCTCCTGAAGATGCCGTTCTGGAACGCGTTCCCAATCCGCAGGCGGATGTCGAATATTGTGTGCGCTTTACTGCGCCGGAGTTCACATCTTTATGTCCAATCACCAGTCAACCCGATTTTGCTTATCTGATGATTGATTATGTTCCCGACAAATGGCTTGTCGAGAGTAAGTCGCTGAAACTCTATTTGGGATCATTCCGCAATCACGGTGCATTTCATGAAGATTGCACGGTCACGATAGCCCGTCGTTTGGTGGAATTATTGTCACCACATTGGCTACGCATCGGGGGGTATTGGTATCCTCGCGGGGGTATACCTATTGATGTCTTCTGGCAAACCGGACAAAAGCCGGAAAACGTCTGGATTCCGGAACAAAATGTACCCAATTACCGTGGTCGTGGTTAATAGATAAATGTCAAATAATCACTATGACAATTAATTAAAGCAAGTTAATTCCAACTATCGTTTACAGCGCGTAGACTTGTAAAAATTGTTTTGAATTAGCCTGAAAACTTTCCGGACCTTGGAAAACCTTTTGGTACCATCCGCCCTGCACTGCCGCGGGTTCCAAACCATTCAACGAGTTCGGCAGCGCCACGGGTAAAGTTTCTTTCTGCTGCATCACGCCATGTAAGGCCTTCGGATAGATCGAAAGTAATAGCGTCGCTGACGCCACCGTCTTTATAACGTTGCAGGCGCACGCCTTTGCCACGGGTCATTTCGGAAATTTGGTCGAGTGGGAAAATGAGCATTTTTCTGTTTTCGCCAACGATCGCCAAATGATCGCCGGTAACCGGCAAACACAGTTTTGCTTCGTCAGGCTGTTTTACATTCATAACCTGCTTACCCTTGCGCGTCGTTCCAAGCACATCGTTTTCAGACACGATAAATCCGTTTGCATGGTAAGAGACAAGCAGCAACTTCCTGTCTTCCTCGTGGACGAAAGCGGTTAATATATCCTCATCATTATCCATATCGACGAGAATACGAATAGGTTCACCATGCCCCCTTCCGCCCGGCAATGCATTCGCTGCAATGGTAAAAAATTTACCACCGGTGCTCATAACAATGATCTTATCTGTTGTCATAGCCGGAAATGCGATTTTTAATCTGTCATCTTCCTTGAAGGTAAGGCCGGAATAATCACTCAAGTGCCCTTTAAGTGCTCTTAGCCAGCCCTTCTCTGAAATAACGATTGTTACCGGCTCTTTCTCGATCATCGCTTGTTCGATATCTTTAATATCGTGATCGGGAGCGTCTTCAAAACTCGTGCGTCGCCTGCCAAGCGGGCTATCCGGGCCGAAAACTTTTTTAACCTTGGCAATTTCGCTTGCAATTGCTTTCCACTGTTTTATGTCGGATTGCAAGAGCGCATCAAGTTCGGCTTCCTCTGCCTTCAAAGTGTCGAATTCTTTACGAATCTCGACTTCTTCAAGCTTCCGCAACGATCTCAATCTCATATTCAGAATTGCTTCTGCCTGATTTTCAGTCAGAGAAAAGCTTGTCATGAGTTGTTTTTTGGGGTCATCTTCTTCGCGAATAATTCGGATGACTTCGTCAAGATTAAGATAAGCAATAAGGTAACCGCCCAAAATTTCGAGACGGCGTGTAATTTCATGCAGTCTGAATTCGGAACGGCGCACAAGAACACCTTTGCGGTGATCGAGCCATTGTTGCAAAGCCTGACCGAGTGAAAGAACATTCGGTATTTTTCCAAGGGTAAGCACGTTCAGGTTGAGAGGGACACGGACTTCAAAATCTGTAAGCTTGAAGATTGATTCCATCAACAATTCCGGATCCACTGTACGTGTTTTCGGCTCCAGAACAATGCGTATATCTTTTGTCGATTCGTCGCGAATATCGTCGAGCATTGGCAGGCGACGAGCGAGCAACAACTCGGCCGTCTTTTCAATCAGTCGAGATTTTTGTACCTGATAAGGAATTTCCGTAACAACGATAGAATAGCTACCGCGACTTCCCTCTTCCTTATGCCAACGTGCACGAAGACGGAAGACACCACGTCCGGTTCTGTAGGATTCACTTATACTATCCGCCGGTTCCACCAACACACCGCCGGTGGGAAAATCGGGGCCTTTTACAAATTTAACCAGATCATCGTTGGTTGCGTCCGGATGGGCAATCAAAAATGTTGCGGCTTCGCAAAGCTCGGCTACATTATGGGGCGGAATTGACGTTGCCATACCGACAGCGATACCGGAAGATCCGTTTGCCAAAAGATTAGGAAAGGCAGCCGGTAAAACAACCGGCTCTTCGTCTTCTTCGTTGTAAGTAGGGCGAAAATCGACAGCATTTTCGTTGATACCGTCAAGAAGCAACGTCGCCACTTCTGTCATTCGTGCTTCGGTATAACGCATTGCAGCAGCATTATCGCCGTCAATATTGCCGAAATTCCCCTGCCCGTCTACAAGCGGATAGCGAACAGCAAAATCCTGAGCCAACCGCACAAGTGCATCATAGATAGATGAATCGCCATGCGGGTGGAATTTTCCCATCACATCGCCGACAATACGAGCGCATTTTGCGTAAGCCTGATCGGGGTTCAATTTTAATAGGCGCATTGCGTGGAGGATGCGCCGATGAACCGGTTTCAACCCATCGCGGACATCGGGCAATGCACGATCCATAATCGTAGAAAGTGCATAAGCCAAATAACGTTCCTGCAATGCAGAACGCAATTCTATCGGCTCAATATGGTCTTTTTCGGATAAACGAATCACTTTATTTGACATAGGTATCGAATAGCAATTCGCAGAATCTACCGCAAGTCATGGACTTGTTTCCAGCCTTACTTAACTATGATAGGAATGACACCAAGACAGATCTAATCTTCAAAGCGTTCGAAGAGAGAAGGTATCTTCCAATGAGACAATTCAAAAAAGCATTCTTACTAACAACTTGCACTTTTTTTGCTGCAACAACGGTTCACCTGAACTCATGGGCAGTTGATCCGAATGCATTCAATTCCCGCTTGCAAGAAACTATCAAAAATACTCAACTATCGATTGATTCATCGAATTGTGAAGCTGACGGCAACGATATCGTTTTGCGTGATGTAACTATAAAGCTTCGGGAGTTGCAAAATAGTGGAAAGGAAAACGATCAATCTTCACCGTCGGACAAACAATCGAAAGAACCGGATCAAAATGTGAGCACCGCCAAGGGCGTTGTTTTTGATAAAATCGACAGCTTGCGCTTTAAAAATGTAACGGAAGGTCAGGATGGCACTTATTTTGTAGAAAATGTTTCCATACCTCTGCTGAAGAGTACAAGTTCAGATGCTACAGGGAATTTGAAAGACATCTCTATAGATAAACTCAGGCTTACACCGAAAAAAGACGCCAATCCCTTATTTGTTCAATTCCCCTATGAGAGTGTAAAAGTAGCTCAGATCTATTTGTCACCGTCCGACCAGACAGTTTTTAATGCCGAAGATCTGAAGATAGCATATCTCTTCAAAAACGGTACGAAAGGTGTAGACATTACAGTCGGCATAAAATCTTTCAGTTACGAGCCAAACAAGACCGGCATTTCCGAGGCGTCTAAATGGCTAACGGATATTGGCTATGACAAGCTGTCGGGTTCTTTGAATGTTCATGCCAGTTGGGATATCGAAAGCGGCAAATATATTGGCGACCAGAACGAGATTACCATTGATAACGGCGGAAAACTGGCGATCACCACAAATGTTGAAGGACTTACAGAAGATTTTGTCAAAAATATCGGCGTTCTGAAGCAGTTAGAGAGATCGAATAACTCGGATGATACAACGGCCGAGATGTTGAGTGTTTTTGGAATTATCCAACAGCTAAAATTTGGCGATGTCTCTATACGTTATGATGATAATTCCCTTACCAATAGAATCCTCGACTATTATGCGAAAAAAAATGGTGTAACACGCGAAGATTTCATAAAGCAAACCAAGGCAATGTTGCCATTATTGGGGAGCCAGATTGATGATCCGGATTTCGTCAAAGCGACATCGGAACAAATCGGAAATTTTCTTGATAATCCGAAGTCACTTACCGTCAGTGCTACTCCCGACAAATCGGTTCCCTTGCCGGTGCTCTATGCTACCGGAAGTATCTCTATGGCTAAACTTATTGATTTGATAAAACTGAAGGTAGAAGCCAACAAATAGCCTCCGCAATTACAAAATTGTTTCAATCATTAAAAAGCCCGGTAAAACCGGGCTTTTTTTGATTGGCACTTCTATTTATCAGTTATCTTTTTTCATCGGCGCAATACGCAGCGACAATTCGCTCAGTTGGGCTGCCGTCACTTCCGAAGGCGCTCCCATCAAAAGGTCAAGAGCCTGTTGATTCATCGGGAAAAGCGATATTTCACGCAGGTTTTTGACACCCAGAAGCAGCATAACCATACGATCAATTCCGCAGGCCATTCCGCCGTGCGGCGGGGCTCCATAATGGAAGGCGCGGTAAAGTGCTCCGAAACGCTCTTCAACTGTTTCTCGTGAAAGTCCGGCAATCTCGAATGCACGAACCATCGTTTCAGGTGAATGGTTACGTATACCGCCAGATCCCAGCTCGAAACCGTTGCAGACGACATCATATTGATAAGCCTTGATATTTAATGGCTCTTCAGTATCCAATGCCTGTTTGCCACCCTGCGGCATAGAGAACGGATTATGGGAAAACTCGATCCGCTTTTCGTCTTCGTTCCATTCATAGAAAGGAAAATCGACAATCCATGCCAGTGCAAATTGGTCACGGTCAATCAGGCCAAGCTCTTCGCCCGCACGTGTTCTTGCGGCTCCGGCAAATAAAACAAACTTACGGGGATCGCCCGCTACAAAAAAGCATGCATCACCATCGGCAAGCTTAAGCTGATTGCGTATGGCTTCGGTGCGTTCCGGTCCGATATTTTTTGCAATCGGGCCAGCACCTTCAATTTTGTCACCCTCTTTACGCCAGAAAATGTAACCGAGCCCCGGTTGTCCCTCGCCCTGAGCCCAGGAATTCATGCGATCACAAAAAGCGCGGCTGCCACCTGTCTTGACTGGTATGCCCCAAACTTCGGCTTTATCGTCGCTTTCCAATATATGGGCAAATACTTTGAAACCGGATCCGCGGAAATGTTCGCTCACTTCTTCCATAACAATGGGATTGCGCAGGTCCGGTTTATCGGAACCGTATTTTCTCATTGCTTCATTATATGGAATACGTGGAAATTTCTGCGTGACGGGTTTACCATTGGAAAATTCCTCGAAAATGCCACGGATGATCGGTTCCATAACCTGCAGGATGTCTTCCTGCTCGACGAAACTCATTTCCATATCCAATTGGTAGAACTCACCAGGAAGGCGGTCGGCACGTGGATCTTCATCGCGAAAACATGGTGCGACCTGAAAATACCGGTCAAATCCCGACATCATCAAAAGCTGTTTATATTGCTGTGGCGCCTGTGGAAGAGCGTAGAATTTTCCCGGATGAATGCGACTCGGAACAAGAAAGTCGCGCGCACCTTCCGGTGATGACGCTGTCAAAATCGGCGTAGAAAACTCGGTAAAATTGGCTTCCTGCATACGCCGGCGAATGGCAGCGATTATTTTTGTTCTCTGCAAGATATTTTTATGCAATGTTTCGCGCCGCAAATCCAGAAAACGATATTTCAAGCGAATATCTTCGGGATAATCCGGTTCGCCAAAAACAGGTAATGGCAATTCGTCGGATTTCGACAAAATCTCGATTTCGTTGGCAAATACTTCTACTTCACCCGTTGGTAGATTGCTGTTTACCGTATCGTCGGAACGAGCGCGAACTTCTCCGTCAACACGCAAAACCCACTCGCTTCTAACCATTTCGGCAACTTTGAAGGCTGGCGAATCCGGATCAGCAACAATTTGCGTTATGCCGTAATTATCACGCAAATCGATAAACAATATTCCGCCATGGTCACGGACACGATTAACCCATCCCGAGAGACGAACTTTCGATTGAACATCGCTCTTACGAAGAGCGGCACAGTTATGACTGCGATACCGATGCATAGTCTTGCCTTTTTGTTACATGCATTCTGAAATAATAAACTTGTGCGAAAAAGCGCATTTTACCGCCCATTTGTCAAGCTATCGAAGGATTGTGTATGAAAAAATATAGCAAAAGACAAATACAATATAATGCGTTATAGCCTGAAATATGAAACTTGTTACTGATACACATACGCTCGAAGACGTTATATCGACACTGTCAAAATCCGATTTTGTGACGGTAGACACCGAATTTATTCGAGAATCCACCTATTGGCCGGAACTCTGTCTGATCCAGTTGGCCTCTCCCGATATTGCTGTGATCGTTGATCCGCTTTCACCTGAAATCGATTTGTCGCCATTGTTCAAATTAATGGCGAATACAAATGTGGTAAAAGTTTTCCACGCTGCGCGGCAGGATGTCGAAATCATATATAAACTCGGCAATATTATTCCTACACCGCTATTTGATACGCAGATTGCCGGTTCTGTTTGCGGATTCGGTGAAAGTGTCTCCTATGAACAAATTGTCGAACGCATAACCGGCGAACATATTGATAAATCCTCCCGCTATACCGACTGGAGTCGGCGTCCACTGAGCGATAAACAATTGTCTTACGCTTTGGCTGATGTAACCCATTTACGTGATGTCTATAAATATCTTAAGGAAAGGCTTGAGAAAAACGGTAGAACTCATTGGATTGACGATGAAATGTCGATCCTCATCTCTCCAAAAACCTACATTATGCCGAATGATGAAGCTTGGAAAAGAATAAAGGGTCGCATACGTAAACCGAGGGAGCTTGCTGTCCTTCAACAAGTGGCAGCCTGGCGTGAACAGGAAGCTAAAAATCGCAATGTTCCACGGGGACGTATTTTAAAAGACGAATGTCTTGTCGAGATCGCCATACAACACCCTAAAGACGAAACGGCTTTATCCAGATTGCGCAGCATCCCGAAAGGTTGGGAACATTCCGGTAGTGCTGCCGAATTGTTGAAAGCGGTACAAAAAGGTCTTTCTGTTGATCTTGATAATTTGCCGACGATACACAAACATGTGGCAACGGGAAATGGCACAGCCGCCGCAATCGAACTGTTGCGTGTTCTTTTAAAGCTCGTGGCCGATGAGGAAGATATAGCTCCGCGCATTATCGCAAATAATGACGAGCTGGAAAAAATAGCCAAACAAGACCACCTCGACACCTTATCCGCCATGCAAGGATGGCGGTATAATATTTTCGGAAAAAAGGCCGAAAAAATGTTGAATGGCCATTTGGGATTTTACTTTCATAACGGTAAAATATTGACAAAAGAGCTTTAGCTGTAGAGAGATAATCAGACGAGCTTTATATACAGCTTTTTTAGTTCCGCAGAAAAGCGTGCTTTGTTTGCAGAGGCAGATAATGGAAAAAGTCCTGACAGTTACGTTCAATCCTACCGTTGATGCAGCAAGTGAAGCTGAAGTGGTGCGCCCTACCCACAAGATCAGAACTTTTGACGAGAGTTTTCACCCCGGTGGTGGCGGTATCAATGTCGCACGGGTTATTCATCGTCTTGGTGGTGACGTGAAGGCACTTTATGCCAGCGGCGGAATTATGGGGAATGTATTGAATCATCTTTTGGAAGATCGCGGCATTCAATGCATTAAAATTTCTATTTCCGGAAATACACGCGTCAATAATGTTATTCATGAAAGAGCTTCCGGCATGGAATACCGCTTTGTAGCCGAAGGCCCTGTCATGGAAGAAACTGAATGGAAAGCGGTAGTCGAAACAACCAAAGAGCTTGAATGGGACTGGATTGTCGTAAGCGGTAGTTTGCCACGTAATGTTCCAATTGATGTCTATGATATGCTGATAGACATTGCTCATAAGCGCAACGCCCGTATTGTTATTGATACGTCAGGAGATGCGCTTAAACACGTTCTTCAAAAAGGCGGTTTGACACTCGTAAAACCAAGTCAGGGCGAGTTTGAGGCGTGCACAGGAAAAACCTATAATTTGACTGATGATATTGCCAAAGCTGCTCAAGAATATTGTCTCAAAGGAGCTTCGGATATTATCACTGTGACACTCGGACATCAGGGAGCAGTGCTGGCGACAAAAGATAAGACACTTTATCTTCCCTCACCCCACGTTCGGGTTATCAGCGCTTCCGGCGCCGGAGACAGCTTTGTAGCCGGTATGGTTCATGGGCTGGCTGTTGGTTGGGAAGCGGAAGATGCTTTCCGGCTGGCTACCGCCTGCGGCACAGCAGCAGTGGCCGAAAAAGGCAATGGTCTTTGTCAATTACCCAACATCAAACGACTTTATAACTATCTTGCTCGTAAGGGTAAGAATGCGGGTTCTGCACCACTATCTCAAGAGTGAGCAAGTACGGTTAGACATGAGAAAACACGACAATTTCATTGTTAGACCGTTTTTGGTTAGCAGGATTTCCAGATATATTTTGCTGCGTAATTATAACTGCAAAATTTTGGAAAATTACGGTTTGAAGTGAATTTACGGGTGAAGTGAATAGCCGCTGAACAGTTTTACATGACCCGATGTTTTTAACGCCTGATTGTGTCAGGTCAGGCATATTTAAATCTAAAAAAATCTATCGACAACGGTTTTGTGCTTTTGGTGAAAACACTTCATTGCGCAAAATCCGGAGTAAACGGGTTCGATAGTCGATTGCATACTGCGGGATAGCCTCCCGAATTCCGGTGTCTGTTCCGGACGTATTACTTGATCTCGTTCTAAAAAGAAAAGACGACCCCAATATTGCTCGGAAATCGGTAAGCTTGAAAAGAGAAATTGTTCAACATCAGGCGGTGGACTATAGTGGCAAGGAAGCTTGAACGATTGAAGCGGTAAATTGCCTCTCATGCTTTGAGTAAGGAGGTGCACTTCAAACCGGCTATGGCTTGTTCAAAAAAGGTCGTGAACTGAGTAAGTACCGGTTTATTAGACGATCTCCGGTTTATTGTCTGCTCGTAAAGGAACCTCAACCGGAATGGAATTTGTCTCATTATTCAACGTTTAAGACGCAATAAGCGGAGAAACAGGCCTTGCACCACAAGAGCAACTCTATACACGCTGATAACACATTTCATCTCCGGATAGATCAAAAGTGATTTCCGAATAGATCAAAAGTTGAAGAGCAGTAAGGCAATTTCTATCATTGATAAGCGAAGGTAACCGTTTCACATTATTTATCAAAATCAACGCAGACCGACTTTCATCATGCGATTAACTTCATGATGTTTCTGGAAACCAAAACGGCAGATTCCCAACTTTTCGAGGCGGTTCGTTTCGTTCCGGTTTGGCTGTTATGTAAAGTTAAATCCGATTTTGGATTCAAGTGTTGGCGGCCTCTTTTCCCATTCGATCAATGTTCCCGAACCTTGACCTTACTCAAATGGTGAAAGTTCAGTTTCCAGACGTGTCAAACAACCAGATAGCTTAATTCCTTATTGGTTATTTTAGCAAGTTGTTGCAATCGCCCCAAAGGCCTTTCTGCAATCAGGTCAGCGTGTCGCTTCGGAATTGTCAGAACTATCTTCTTTTCTTGCGATTTCCATATCAAATCAGGCAAAATACCGGCGGTTGAAGCTGAAAACAGGTTTGCAACCCGCATAAGTCCGCCTAGAAAACGCGCTCTCTCTATCATTTCCTTATTTGCCAATTTTATGATTGCAGGTGCATCTTCATCCACGAAAAGACCTTCATTCCGGTAGAAAACCGACAAGGCCACATAGACACGTCCACGATGCGTAATTCCCGGATAAGGGCCGAATGCAACCTGATTGGCCGATTGATCGCCACGATAATCGGGATGAAAACGCCAACCAATATCGGCAAGCAAACAGGCCGCTTCGCGATAACGCCTTTGTTCTTCATTTTCCTCGACGCCAAAAACTTCAAAAGCGTTTTTGGTAAAACCGATAAGATCATAAGCCTGCGCAGGAGAGCGGGCACGAAGTGTTGCCATTTCCTGACACGCCGCAATCAGCGGATCTTCACTCTGCACTTTTTGTGTCAATTGGGAAAACATAAACCCTTCCCTGACACCGGCACCGGAAAAAATAACTTTCTTTGGCGCCAGACACCGCAAAACTTCTGTCAGAACAGTTGCACCATAAGACAACAACTGGCGACGGTTCTTGGAGATGGCAGAAATGTTTTTTAGCTGTTCTATCTCGCCTTTGGTTACCCTATGAAGAAAAGAATCCATATCGGATGCTTCTACCTCATAAGCATGCATAACAGGCAAGGGATAACGTTTGACAGCAATATGGAGTTTGGCCAAATTGCGCCATGTACCGCCCACCGCGTAAAAATTACGCCCCTTGTTTTTTGAAAGAATTTCACTGTTTTTCAGATATTTACGCGCAATTTTTGTCGCTTCTGAAAGGTTGTTATCCGACATATCCTGAAGGCGTAATCCACCAAGCGGCAAGGTAATGCCATCATCGCCAACTTTTGTTTCATGAATATCCACCAATTCGAGGCTACCGCCGCCCAAATCACCGGCAATGCCGTCGGGATGATGAAAAGTCGAAATAATTCCATAGGCAGAATAGGTTGCTTCTTCTTTTCCGGTTAGAACTTTTACGCGGTTTTGAAGTATCTTTTCTGCGTCTTCTATAAATGCAGGGCCATTCTTCGATTCGCGTGCAGCAGCGGTTGCCAATGTGTGAATTGCAGACACACCGATTTGCTCGCAAATTGCATGAAAGCGCCGCAATGTTCTTAACGCCATCTCGACAGATTCCGGTTCGAGACAACCGGTCTTTGCAACGCCTTTTCCCAAACCGCAAAGGATTTTTTCATTAAACAAAACAGTCGGAGAACGCACCAGACCTTCATAGACAACCAAACGAACAGAGTTCGATCCGATGTCTATGACGGCAACAGGTTTTCGACCTTTTAATCGGCCCTGAGCTACAGAATTATCCATTTATATTTCAGTCTTTATCCGTTGTTTCTGCACTTGACGCATCGGTTTGTTGGCGACGAAGAGCAATAATGCGCGGAGCAGAAGATCTCAGAGATTTTCCCCGTCCCGAAAGACTCGGATTGGTCATGAAATATTCCTGCGCATTAAATGGTTTCTCACCTTTAAGTGGCGTAATACGCCGGGATGTTCCATCGCTCAATATCTCGAAGCTCTGCTGATTGTCTATTATATTTGCCAACATAATTTGCGAGAGTATTTGCTGATGAACGGTTTTGTTGAATACCGGTACTAACGTTTCAACGCGTCTGTCAAGATTTCTGGTCATCATGTCGGCCGAACCAAAATAAACAATCGCATTTTCATTCGGTAAATCTTCACCGTTTCCAAAACAGAAAATGCGGCTATGTTCCAAAAACCGGCCGACGATCGACTTGGCACGAATATTTTCGGAAAAACCGGGTATTCCGGGACGCAAACAACAGATTCCGCGAACCACCAAATCAACTTGAACACCCGCTTGTCCGGCGCGATATAACGCATCTATAATTTGCGGATCGACGAGTGAATTCATTTTCATCCAGATTGCAGCAGGTTTGCCATCTCTTGCATGCGCAATTTCGTCTTCAATATGTCCTAAAATGCGACGACGTAATGTCAAAGGCGAAAATGCAAGCTTCATAGGCTCGTCAGGTTGTGCATAGCCTGTGATGAAATTGAAAATCAACTGAACATCATGTCCTATGTCATCATCTGTGGTGAAGAAAGATAAATCGGTATAAATTTTGGCAGTTATCGGGTGATAATTACCGGTTCCCAGATGGACATAGGAACGCAACCGGTTTTCTTCGCGCCGTACGACAAGCGACATTTTGGCATGGGTTTTTAGTTCGATGAAACCGAAAACAACCTGTACGCCTGCGCGTTCCAGATCCCGCGCCCAACGAATATTGGCTTCCTCGTCAAAACGGGCTTTCAATTCAACCAGAGCTGTAACCGATTTACCTGCTTCCGAGGCGTCAATCAGTGCGCGCACGATCGGGCTGTCATTGGACGTGCGATAAAGAGTCTGCTTTATGGCAAGAACATCCGGATCTGCCGCTGCCTGACGCAAAAACTGTACAACAACATCAAACGATTCATAGGGATGATGAACAACAATATCTTTTTCTTTGATTGCGGCAAAACAATCTCCGGCATGTTCTCTTATACGTTCGGGAAAACGCGGATTATAAGGAACGAATTTCAGGTCTTCACGCGGAATAGAAACAATTTCCGAAATCATGTTGAGTGCAAGCAAACCGTCAAGAACACTGATACGGTTATCAGGTACACCGAGTTCGGTCGTTACAAATTGGCGTAGATCATCGGGCATTTCGGCATCGAATTCGATACGGATAACCTGCCCGCGGCGTCTGCGTTTCAATGCGCTCTCGAACAATCGAACAAGATCTTCGGCTTCTTCCTCAACCTCGATATCGCTATCGCGAATAACGCGAAATGTCCCTGCCCCGTTGACTTCATATCCGGGGAACAATTTGCCTATGAAAAGGCTCACAATATCTTCCAGCGAAATGAAACGGTAACCTTGTCCTTCATCAGGCAATAGTGTGAAGCGTTTCAAAGCCGTTGGCAGCCTCAAGAGTGCTGTCATCGGTTGATGGTCTGCACGACGCAACAAATGAAGCGCAATTGAAAACCCCAAATTAGGTATAAAAGGAAACGGATGGGCCGGATCAATTGAAAGGGGTGTAAGCACCGGAAATATGGTTTCCAGAAAATGGTTCTCAAGCCATGATTTTTCAGTCGCGGTCAGGCGGTCGGGACGAATAATAACAATTTTTTCTTGTTCAAGTTCGTGGCGCAAAGCCCTCAATTCCTGCTGCTGGTTAGCCTGTAACCGGGCAACTTCGGCCAGCACAAAATCGAGTTGTTCTTGTGGCGTGCGGCCATCGGCACTACGAGTAACAATGCCTGCACGCACCTGACCGGCAAGGCCGGCAATACGCACCATAAAAAATTCATCGAGATTTGTTGCCGAAATCGATACAAAACGCAAGCGTTCCAAAAGAGGATGTTTTTTATTTGCTGCTTCCATCAATACGCGATTATTGAACTGTAGCCAGGAAAATTCCCGATTTACAAAGCGTTCCGGAGTTTCCATATTGATGGTTTCGGCATTTGGTTGCTTTATCTCTGAATTTGATGAGTTTTTTGTACGTAAAGCCATATGCTTTTCCCTTCAATCTGATGTTTTATGTTGCAACCGACTTGATTACATCAGCCCGCGTCAAACAAAAATATTTTGAATCATAAGGTCTTTATGACCCGCGAAAAAAGTTTACAACGCGCGCTCGTTAATGACAAATCCTATATCAACTTTTTGATATTAATATTGATCTTATCCAATGTTTCTATTGCGATCTTTCTCAATCGGCATAAATTTTTTGAATTTTAAAAATATTTGAATGAAACCAATTTTATTAGCATATTAATTCAAAAAATTGATAAATTGCTTCAGTTTTTTATAAGAAAAAATATAAATAATTTTATTTTTGAGTTATAATTGAATTTTTATTTTTATAATTTTTTTAAAATTATATCGAATAAAATCTAAATTGAAACACACTTAAATATTTATTGTGATGTATGTTTTTAATAATAAAATTATTTATTATTTTTCATGACATTTATTATAAATGCTTTAAGTACCGATCTTGGGCGATACGCCGGTAATCCGGTAAAACGACTTTTATGTATTTTTCTATGAGAGCTTAGGCTACAAAGTTTGGCAAACCTGCGTTACAAACTATTGGCTATCGCCTAACAATTAGGCTATAGAAAGAAACGTTATCAACGGCAGTGCGGTTTTGCACTTTCAATCCAATTGTTACATGGAGTTCTGACATGGCAGATCATCACATTCCACATTTCCAGAATGATGGCGGATATAAAATGATTGAAATCGGCGTAAAGAAATTCATGTGCGTGGGAGCCAACCCGCCTTTTGACCATCCGCATGTCTTTATTGATATGGGAGCTGATGACGAAAAGATTTGCTCTTATTGTTCAACGCTCTACCGGTTTAATCCTTCTCTTGGAGAACTGGAAACAAAGCCGGCCAACTGCACTTTTGATCCGGAGCAAATTAACTATAAAAAGCGGGATAATCGTTAAAATCACTATACAAGGAATAAGCTATGGATTGGCAAAACCAGGAAAAACCAATCATAGTGGGGGCAGGAATCGCCGGATTAAGTTCGGCGTTGGCATTGGCTGAAAAAGGAATAAGCTCTCTTGTTCTTGAAAGCCGCGATCACCTTGAAGAAGTCGGCGCCGGTATTCAACTGGCACCAAACGCTACCAGACTGTTACAGAAATGGGATGTGCTGGACCAGTTGACGGATCTGGGTGTGAAAGCCCGCTTTCTCGAATTAAGAGATGGTCTTTCGGCTAAAACACTTCTTCAGGTGGATTTACAAGATGTGTCGGAACGCCGGTGGCACGGCTCATATATCACCATTCACCGCGCAGATCTCCAAAATGTGCTTTATCAAAAAGCAAAACAGAATTCTCTTATTGATATAAGATTATCTGAAAAAGTCACCGCAATATCCGAAGAAACACCGCAATTGGCGGAAATCCGCTCCGATCATCAGGGCGAAGATGACCGCTTTGTTACACCGTTGGTTATTGGTTGTGATGGCGTTTGGTCAAAAATGCGACAGTTCCCGCCGCTTGACGATCACGCAAGTTTTAGCGGTTTTATCGCATGGCGGGCAACAATCGATATAGATGCACTTCCCAAGGAATTTATCCGCTCATTTGCCGATGTAAAGACGGTCGTTGCATGGATGGGGCCTGATAATCACCTTGTCGGTTATCCTTTAAAGGCTGGTAAATCGTTCAATTTTGTTGCAATTACACGAGGAAATAATCCGGGTGAAAGCTGGTCGCGTGAAGGCGACAAGAATGATTTGTTCAAACATTTCAATGATTGGCATCCCGAAATAAGAAATATTTTCAATCTTGTTGAAAAATGGACTTATTGGCCATTGTTCCAGATGCTTCCTCATCGGTTTTCCGACAATCGCTTTCGCGTTTTTGTCGGCGACGCATCGCACGGGTTTTTACCGTTTGCGGCGCAGGGAGCTGCTATGGCAATCGAGGATTCGGCAACTCTTGCCGAGTTGTTGTCAAACAAAAATTTGACACTTGCCGATGCGATGAGGCTTTACAGCACTCTTCGCACACCGCGTGTTGCGGCGGTGAACAAACGGGGAGCATTTAACAGTTTCGTATATCATGCAACAGGACCGGTGGCTTTTGCTCGCAATGTTGTAATGAAATTCCGCTCTTCCGAAAGTTTTATGGCAAGTCTCGACTGGCTTTACGGGTATGATGCAGAGAGCGCAGCCCGTAAGCTAACGGGTTCATAATATCTGGCTTAGAAATGCTTTGGCTCTTTCATGCACCGGATGATCGAAAAATTCATCCGGTGGCGCAACTTCGAGAATTTGCCCCTCATCCATAAAAATGACACGGTCGGCCACCTGTCTGGCAAAGCCCATTTCATGGGTAACGCAAAGCATTGTCATGCCGTTTTCGGCCAGATCGATCATTGTATCGAGAACTTCTTTTATCATTTCCGGATCGAGAGCCGAAGTTGGTTCATCAAACAACATGACACGCGGTTCCATACAGAGCGAACGGGCGATTGCAACGCGCTGTTGCTGTCCTCCGGACAGTTGCCCCGGATATTTGTTGGCCTGATCGGGTATTTTAACCCGTTCCAAATAATGCATCGCCTGCTCTTCGGCTTTGCGACGACCAACATGCTTGACCCAGATGGGCGCAAGCACACAATTTTCAAGCACCGTCAAATGTGGAAACAAGTTGAAATGTTGAAAAACCATTCCGACATTGCGTCGTATTTTATTAAGACTCCACATTCCATGTTTAAGCGGAATACCCGTTACTGTTATTTCGCCCTCTTCGGCGCGTTCAAGCCCGTTGATACACCGTATCAATGTGGATTTTCCGGAACCGGAAGGACCGGATATAATCACTCTTTCTTTCGGTTTGACTTCGAGATTAATGTTGCGCAAGACATGTAGCCGGCCATACCATTTATTGACACGGTGCATGGATACTTCCAATTGCTTATCTTTTTCGTCGGGACTTTTCCGCAATGATCTATCCTTCCGCACCATTGACTTTAGGTGCATTCAAGCGCCTCTCGATAAAATGAGCATAACGCGACATGCCGAAACAAAATATCCAGAATACAAGACCGATAAAGACCATTCCCGTTAAAGGCGTTTGCGGAGTGCTCCATTGCGCCTGTTGAATGGCTTGTCGCACAATCCCCAAAAGATCGAACATACCAATAATATAAACGAGACTTGTTTCTTTAAACATGCCGATGAGCACGTTGATAATGCCGGGTATCACAAGGCTATAAGCTTGTGGCAGAATAACAAGCAGCATTGTCTTGACGTAGCCAAGCCCCAATGCTTCCGCAGCTTCGTATTGACCGCGTGGTATGGCTTGCAAACCGCCACGCACAACTTCTGCAATATAGGCGGAAGTAAAGAGTGCAACGCCGATCAGGGCGCGTAAAAATTTGTCGAACGTCATGTCTTGCGGCAAAAATAACGGTAACATAACGCTTGCAATAAACAGCACCGCAACCAATGGTATACCACGAACGGTTTCAATAAAAATGACCGAGATGAGGTGGACAACCGGCATTTTTGAACGTCGGCCAAGTGCGAGTAGGCTTCCCAATGGCAGCGAAATCGTAATACTGCAATAGGCAATTGTAAGGGTTACAAGCAAGCCGCCCCATAATTGCGTTTCCACTGTCGGCAAATTGAAGTGCCCGCCAAAAAGCAGAAAATAGCCAATCACCGGAACAACAAAAAGTGACACAAGTGCGTTTGCTATTTTGAGGGGAACGGACGGTATAAGAAGCGGCAGGTTAATAATAATAACGACGAGCGCCGTGAGATTGACCCGCCAACGTTCACCATCCGGATACCGGCCATAAATAAACTGCCAGAAATTGGCTTTGACAAAGGCCCAACATGCCCCGCTCCAACCATCCGGCATCAGCCCGCCTTGTGTGACCGTGGTGCACGCCTGACGATCGGTGCCGGTCCAGACTGCGTTGACAACCAACCAATTAACCAGCGGAACCATGATATAGGTGATCGCAAAAACAAGTCCTATGCTGATTACGCAGTTAAGCGGTGTGGAAAACAGATTTTTCCGCAGCCAATGCCAGATACCCCTGTCAAGAATAGGGGGAGGAGATGCCGGAATAAATTCGGTTTGAACGTAACGCCCGACCATTTTAACGCTCCACCAGAGCCATATGACGGTTGAACCAGTTCATGAAGAGTGAAACAACGATGCTCAATCCCAGATAAACCTCGATCCATATCACCGCAAGCTCGACAGACTGTCCGGTTCGCTCCATTATTGTGCTTGAAACCATCATCAGTTCGGAATAACCGACTGCCGCGCCTAAAGAAGTATTTTTGACGAGGTTCATATATTGGCTTGCTAGCGGTGGAATAATAATGCGCAGTGCGAGTGGCAAAATAATCAAACGCATAATGAGACCGTTTGATAGCCCCAGCGAAGACCCCGCTTCGGACATGCCTTTATCAACGCCCTGAATACCTGCCCTTATCGTCTCTGCAATAAGTGCTCCGGTATAGATTGATAAAGCAAGGTAAAGTGACAGGAACTCCGGCGAGATATAGTAACCGCCGCTATAATTGAAACCTTTCAACGCCGGAATATCCCATGAGGTGGGATAAGCTAACAAGAAAAACAAAATGACTGGACATAAAACGCCGATAACGAAACCATACCACCATCGGATAGAGGTCAATCCCCTCTCCTTTATCATGTAGCGGGCACGAAAATGAAGTCCTACCGCAACCGCGATCAACAGAATTGAAATCACGATGAATAAGCCCGTATGCTCCCCCCATACGGGACGGGGCAAATAAATCCCCCGTATATTAATTGCGATTGCACCCCAATGAAGGCTTTGTCTGGCGGGAGGTAAAATTTGCATTACCCCTATCGACCAGAAAAACAACAGTACCAGAGGCGGAATATTCCGGAAAAATTCGACGTAGCAGAGTGAAAGTTTGGCTATCAGCCAATTATTGGATAAGCGCCCGATGCCGATAAACAATCCGATAAATGTAGCGGTTATCAGGCTGATTGCCGAGATAAAAACCAGATTGACGAGGCTTGCTTCAATCACTTCGCCATTCGTTGCATTGTCGTCATATTGAATGATACTTGATGGTTGATTAAATCCCGCTCTTTTATCGAGAAAATCAAAACCCGAAGCAATATTCGAGGCACGCAAATTGACAATTGTATTATGTGTGATCCATCGAATAACGAGAAATAATGCAATAATGACCAGGCACTGCACAGCAAATGATGAAAGTGAACGCACGTTTAAAAAGGCACCCAATTCCACCTTTAAAGAACGTCCAGACATCATTGTGCTGTGTTTTGGCATTGGCAATATTTAGAACAATAAATAATTATCAGCGTATCGGAAGCCCATATTGCAGCCCGCCTTTGGTCCACAGCGCGTTAATGCCGCGAGAGATCTTAAGCGGGGTGTTCTGCCCGATATTGCGTTCAAAAATTTCACCATAATTGCCTGTAGACTTGATGATTTTGACAACCCAATCGTTTTCCAGTCCCAGATCTTTGCCGATTGTATTGCCCTGCTCTACGCCCAACAAACGACGAATGTCCTGATTGTCGGATTTTAGCATATCGTCGACATTGGCCTGTGTAATACCGAATTCTTCGGCGTTCAAAAGTGCATTATGTGTCCAACGCACGACATCTGCCCATTGCGGGTCGCCTTGCCGTACAGCCGGACCAAACGGTTCTTTGGAAATAATCTGCGGCAAAACAACATGGTCTTCCGGATTTTTCAATTGCAGACGCAAGCCGTAAAGAGAGGATTGATCGGTCGTATAAACGTCGCAACGTCCGGCATCATAAGCCTGATTGACTTCGGTAAATTTATCAAAAACAACCGGCGTATATTCCATTTTATTGTTGCGGAAATAGTCGGCAAGTGTGAGCTCAGTTGATGTGCCGGATTGTACGCAGATCGAAGCTCCCGACAATTGGAGTGCAGACGTTACACCTTCGAGATTTTTTTTATTAATCATAAAACCTTGGCCGTCATAATAATTGACGCCCACAAAATCCAGTCCCAAAGCAGTTTCGCGGTTGATCGTCCATGTCGTATTACGGATCAAAACGTCGATTTCGCCTGATTGAAGTGCCGTAAAACGTTCTTTGGAGCTCAAAGGTACAAACTTCACCTTGTCGCCACTACCGAAAACGGCCGCAGCTACTGCCCGACAATAGTCGACATCAAAACCTGTCCAATGACCTTTTTCATCAGGGATACTGAAACCGGCAAGCCCGGTGCTGACACCACATTGTAAATATCCCCTTGCCTTAACATCGTCCAATGTGCCGGCAGAGGCCGAAACGGTGCCGATGGCCGTGAGAGCAACGCCGATAGCGGCGATATAAGTATTGAAAAACATAACGTCTTCTCCTGCGTTTGCAAAAATCTGTCTTAACGGCTATCGAAAAGCATAATTATCCCAAGGTCAAGCAAATTGCATACTATCATTAAGGCTAAAAGCGAACAGATTTTGCTTGACCTTTATCATGAATTATCAAAGGTAAAATATAACGTGGTTTTAAAAATTGGAAAGTACAGTTGATGACCGTTAATAAAATATCCAACCCGTCTGGCATCAATACCAAACTCGCCCATTGCGGAAATAACCCCGCCGATTATTTCGGCTTTGTCAATCCACCGGTTGTTCATGCCTCGACGGTATTGTTTCCCGATGCTGCAACCTTGAAAACCGAGAATCAGCGATACACCTACGGCACGCACGGAACGCCTACAACAGATGCGTTATGTGAAGCCGTCAATATGCTTGAAGGAGCAGTGAAAACAGTTTTAGTGCCTTCGGGTCTTGCTGCCATCACAGTTCCGCTGTTAGGAACGTTGGCACAGGGCGACCATGTACTTATTGCCGATTCCATTTACAGCCCGACACGTCGTTTTGCCAATAATATGCTTAAAAAAATGGGAATTGACGTTGAATATTATGACCCGACCATCGGTGCTGAAATCGAACAGTTGATGAAGCCTAACACAAAAGTCGTCTATACCGAATCGCCAGGGTCGAATACTTTCGAGATTCAGGATATACCGGCCATATCGGCGGTGGCACATGCCCATGATGCCATTGTTCTTATGGATAATACATGGGCTACGCCACTCAATTTCAAACCGCTTGAACACGGTGTCGATATTTCGATAACCGCAGGTACAAAATATCCCGTCGGCCACTCCGATATTCTCATCGGTTTTATATCGGCCAACGAGAGAACAAAAAAAATTGTCGAAGATACGCATAAATTTTTAGGAATGAGTGTTTCCGGCGATGACGCATATAATACGCTGCGGTCGATGCGAACCATGGGAATTCGACTTGCACACCAGAGCAAAACAGCTTTTGACCTCGCCCGCTGGCTTGAAACCATGCCACAAATTGCACAAGTCCTTCATCCCGCATTGGAAAGCCACAAAGGTCATGAATTATGGAAGCGGGATTTCAAAGGTGCTTCAGCGCTGTTTTCAGTTGTTTTGAAGGGCGGTGGCGAGAAAGAAGCCCATGCTTTTCTCAATTCGCTCAAAATTTTCAGACTTGGATATTCCTGGGGAGGCTATGAAAGCCTTGCCGTTGAAGTTTATCTGGGCGACAGGACTGTCAAACAGTCTTACATGGGCTCATTGTTACGTTTGCAGATAGGCCTTGAAGATTTTGAAGATTTGAAAGCCGATCTTGAACAGGCATTGGCAGCAACAGGGCTATAAACAAGGCCTGTCAAAAGCTGATAATTCTCCATCGGGCAGGCAATGAATTTGCCTGCCTATATGTTTTTTATGTTGTATAATTAATTTTATTTAACAATTGCTTATTGTTATTTGTTGAACCGGTTTTTCAACGCTAGACGAGTTCAACATCGACCACACCTTGAATGGCTTTCATGGCTCCGGCCACCTGCGGCGTTACCCGATATTTATGAGGTAGAGAAACCTCGATCTCGCGGGCTCCGTTATCCTTGATAACAATAAATCCGACATCTCCATCTCCGCCACGTTCAAGGCTGCTGCCGATCTCTTCTACCATTGCGGCATTACGCACAAATATGCGCATTGTTTTATGAATACGTTCGGCTTCATGTTCCAAAGATTGGACGGTTTCAATCCGCAAACTGATTCCCTCCGGCCGGTTTTCAGCGTTTACGGTTATGACAACCGATTGCCCCGGTTCCAACATATCTCCATAAGCGCTCAAACCTTCAGAAAAAAGGATTGCTTCAAATTGACCGGTAGGGTCTGAAAACTGGATAATGCCCATTTTTTTACCGGACTTTGTTTTTCTCACTTGTTTTGCGCTGACGGTTCCGGCAAGCCGTCCGGCAGTAGAACCCCGACGAACGGAATTGGAAAAGTCGCTCCAGTTTTGTACGCGCAGCTTTTGCAAAACATCTTTATATTCATCAAGTGGATGGGCAGAGAGGTAAAAACCGATCGCTTGAAATTCATGATGAAGTTTTTCCGCCGGTAGCCAAGGTTTAGCTTGTGGCAACATCAACGGTTCTTTAGGACCGTCGCTCATACCGAAAATATCGGTTTGACCGCTCCGGTTATCATCAAGCACCCGCATCGAACGGGCATTTATCATATCAATACCGGCAATCAACACTTCACGCGGAATATGAAAACAGTCAAAGGCTCCCGCATGGATGAGACTTTCCATCACTCTTTTGTTTACGATGCGCGGATCAGTCCTTTCGCAAAAATCCTCCAAATCCTTGAACGGTTTATTGCCTCTTTTTTCAACAATATGGTTGACTGCCGGCTCCCCCACCCCCTTGATCGCTGCAAGCGAATAATAAATACGCTTTTCGCCAACTTCAAAAGCACGGTAGGATGTCTGAACCGACGGCGGAACCACTTCAATACCAAGCCTGTTTGCCTCGCGCCGAAAATCATTGAGTTTTTCGGTGTTGTTCATATCATAGGTCATAGATGCAGCCAGAAACTCGACCGGATAATGCGCTTTCATATAAGCTGTCTGATAAGAAACAAATGCATAAGCGGCAGCGTGCGATTTATTGAAACCGTAATCGGCAAACTTTGCCAATAAATCGAAAATCGAATTTGCCTGATTTTTATCGACACCACGTTCAACAGCACCGGCAACAAAGTGTACGCGCTGACGTTCCATTTCTTCATGGATTTTTTTACCCATTGCGCGGCGTAAAAGATCAGCTTGTCCGAGAGAATAACCTGCAAGAACCTGTGCAATCTGCATCACTTGTTCCTGATAGATGATAACGCCCTGCGTTTCCTTCACGAGATAATCGATCTTCGGGTGAATGGAAGCGATTTCTTCTTCGCCGTGTTTACGGGCAATATAAGTCGGTATGTTCTCCATTGGTCCGGGGCGATAAAGCGCGACAAGGGCGGTAATATCCTCGATACGGTCCGGCTTCATGCCGATCAAAGCCTTCCGCATCCCCGCGCTTTCAACCTGAAATACTGCAACGGTTTCACCCCGTGTCAACATGTCGTATGTCAGTTTATCGTCCAGAGGGATATGGGACAGATCAATTTTTATTCCCTTGCGAGCCACAAAATCGACTGCTGTCTTCAACACAGTCAATGTTTTCAAACCAAGAAAGTCGAACTTGACCAGACCTGCTTTTTCAACAAATTTCATGTTGAACTGGGTAACCGGCATGTTCGAGCGCGGATCGCGATACATCGGTACCAATTGCCACAATGGACGATCACCGATAACAATACCGGCGGCATGTGTGGATGTGTGTCTATATAGCCCCTCAAGTTGCAAAGCTATGTCGAGAAGATGCCCTACCTGAGGGTCTTTTTTCTTTTCTTCCTCGAATTTCGGTTCATCTTTGATAGCTTTTGCGAGTTCTACATTGTTACCGGGGGTTTGCGGCACCAATTTGGAAAGATAGTCCACTTGCCGATAAGGCATTTCGAGAACGCGACCGACATCGCGAATAACAGCCCTTGCCTGAAGTTTACCCAGTGCAATAATTTGGGCAACCTGTTCACTCCCATATTTCGACTGGACGTAATGAATAACTTCTTCACGTCTATCCTGACAGAAATCCACGTCAAAGTCCGGCATGGAAACGCGTTCCGGATTAAGAAAACGTTCAAACAGCAATGAAAAACGCAATGGATCAATATCGGTAATGGTCAATGCATAGGCAACCAACGAACCGGCACCCGAACCGCGCCCCGGCCCGACCGGAATATCATGGGCTTTTGCCCATTTGATAAAGTCGGAAACGATAAGGAAATAGCCGGGAAATTGCATTTTTGTGATAATGGAAATTTCATATTCCAGCCGTTCTTCATAATCTTTGGCTGTATAACCTTCCGACGGACCGGCTGTTTCGAGACGCATTTTCAGCCCTTCTCTTGCCTGCCGTATCATTTCGTCGGCTTCCGCTTTCACAGCCGCTTCGGGGTCATCGGATTGACCGGTGAAACGCGGCAATATCGGCTTCCTTGTCGGCGTATAGGCATGGCAGCGCAACGCAATTTCAACCGTATTGTCAACAGCTTCGGGAAGATCAGAAAATAGTTTGACCATCTCGTCCTGTGATTTGAGGTAATGGTCAGGAGTTACACGTCGTCTGTCCGGATTGGATACTATTTGTCCCTCGGCAATAGCCAATAGCGCATCATGCGCTTCGTAACCGCTTTTATCTTTAAAGAAGGCTTCATTTGTTGCAACAAGCGGGATTCCATATTTATAGGCAAGGTCGACAATTTCCGCCTCTGTTACATGGTCATAATTGCCATGGCGTTGCAATTCCATATAGAGACGATCGCCAAAGATTTTTTGAAGGCGTTGCAACCGTTCGACTGCACGTTCTTTTTTATCGGCTACAATTGCACTATTGATCGGCCCGTTTGGCCCGCCTGTAAGAGCAATAATCCCCTCACCCAGTTCCTCGACCCATTCTATTTTTGCATTGGCCGGATCGGTTTCACTCTTATCAAGATAGGCACGGCTTACAAGATGAACCAGATTTTTATAACCTGTCTCGGTCGCTGCCAGCAAAACAATCGAGGTAAAATCGGAAGGATAACGCCATTTGGTAATTCGCGGATCATAGCCGACATCTTCAAAATCGATAGCCAACTGGCAGCCGATGATAGGCTGGATACCATCGGCAAAACAATATTGGGTAAATTCAAGCGCTCCGAAAAGATTGTTGGTATCGGTCATTGCAATAGCCGGTGCCCCGTCATGAAGCGCGTATTTGATAACCTCCTTGACCTTCAATGCACCTTCCAACAATGAATAAGCCGAATGAACCCTTAAATGGATAAAACGCGGGCGCTCTATCGCCTCTTCCTTGTTGCTTTTGCTATCGTCTGACACGTTTATGCCTTCTATTTTTCTCGATCATTGAATCCTGAATAGCCGGTTTTGTACAATCCGAACTTTATGCCCCCAATGGCGGCAGGCTTACCTTTATGGTTGGCATTATGCCCCAACCTGCCAACGGATTATCGCACAAAAGCCTTCCTTCAAACTAGAACGTTATCAACCAAATTCCCACGGTTGTCACGAACAAACTCACAGAAATGAAGGATAACACATCATATAGAATATCGGACATCATCTTTTCCTTTCATGTTATGTATCCTTTATGTTCTGGTTTTGTTCTTATTTCAAGCGTCATTTTTCATGATTGACCTCATGCTTAACAAATCATTACCCTTCCGGTTTTTTCAGGTTTGCCGGCGATCGGGTTTGTTGTTTTTTACGTTACGGATAAAGACAAAAATAATAGAAGCTTTCTTTATGAATTCTGTTTAAAAAAGGATTTAGCCTCATGGCTTGTTGATTGGTATAGAATTCCGCCGACCCGTTCGATTGATTGGAACAAAATCATGGAAATGATACCCCCACGCATGTGCGGAGAATGAATAGACAAACGCGCCCCCGCATTGCTTCTTCACTTTTTCACTCTTCTCGAATCTTGATCTTTTCCATTGGTTCTTGACGCAGAACCATTGAATAGCCACAGAGTTAGGACAGTTGCATCTGATATTAAATTGAGATTCAAACAAAAAAATAATTGTCGATACTGGTAAATATAACCAACTCCCGCTAGATTTATCCCCATGCGCCCGACAATATTAGATCCTTTTTTTGCGACAATACGAAGCCTTCCCGGCATAGGACCGAAAGTGAGTCTTTCAATATCCAAATTGCTTGGTATTGACGCGGCGCAAGATGAGCCACGGCTTATTGACCTCATTCAAATCATGCCTCATTCGGTGATTGATCGCAGACAACGTCCCGGCATTGCCAATGCGATAGATGGCACTGTTACAACTGTTGAAATTGTCGTTGACTATCATCAGGAACCGCCGAAATTCAACAAACGTTTGCCCTATCGGGTTATTGGACATGACGAAACGGGCGAGATCACTCTGGTTTTTTTCCATGCCCAGACAAGCTGGCTACAAAGCCAACTTCCGATAGGCGAAAAAGTGGTTGTTTCGGGAAAAGTTGAACGTTTTAACGGCCAGCTTTCAATGGTTCATCCGGATTATATTATTCCGGCATCCCGAAATGAGAAACTTCCGCTCATCGAACCGGTATATCCATTGACTGCGGGTTTGTCGGCAAAAACGTTGCAGCGGGCAATCACAGAGGCTCTCGCAAGGTTGCCATTATTGCCGGAATGGATTGATCGAACGATGGTGAAGCAATTCGGTCTTCCTTCGTTCAACGTTGCTTTGCACAAAATTCACACACCGATTGATCCCTCTGATCTTCCGGTTGACAGTTTACCACGTAAGCGTCTTGCTTATGATGAATTTCTTGCCGGCCAATTGGCACTTGGGCTGGTTCGCCATAAAACAAAAAAACTCGCCGGAAAAGCCAATATTCTGAAGGGAACCTATACGCAAAAATTACGCGATGCCCTTCCCTTCACTTTGACCCAAGGCCAGAATCAAGCCTTTGCCGAAATATCGAAAGACCTCGCGTCGAATGAAGCGATGTTGCGGCTTTTACAAGGGGATGTCGGCTCCGGAAAAACCGTTGTTGCCTTTATGGCAATGGCTCAGGTTGCCGAAAACAATGGTCAATCGGCTTTGATGGCCCCTACTGAAGTTCTGGCCCAACAGCATTTTGCGACAATTGCGCCACTCGCAAAAATCATCGGCCTTAAGACGGTTTTACTCACCGGCCGCGAAAAAGGTAAACTGCGCCAGCAAGTTCTGGACGATATAAAAGACGGCAAAACCGACATTATAATCGGTACACATGCGCTTATTCAGGAAAGCGTCGATTATCATCATTTGTCACTCGCCATTATCGACGAACAACACCGTTTCGGCGTACACCAACGTTTAAACCTGCTCGCAAAAGGTGTGCATCCGGATATGCTCGTTATGACTGCGACCCCCATTCCTCGCACTTTGGTAATGACGGCATTCGGTGACATGGACGTTTCGATATTGAAGGAAAAACCGGCGGGACGAAAAAATGTAATCACCGCTATATTACCGGAGGAGCGATTGGGAGAACTTCTCGATCGGGTGAATGTCGCGCTCCAAAGAGGAGACAAGATTTATTGGATCTGTCCCTTGGTAGAAGAATCCGAAAGTCTGGAGCTGACATCGGTAGAAAAACGTTTTGAATTTCTCCACCAACGTTTCGGTGACATTGTCGGCATTGTACATGGGAAAATGACCGGTTCGGAAAAAGATCAGGCCATGCTAAACTTCAAGGAAGGAAAAACCCGTCTGCTTGTTGCCACAACTGTGGTTGAAGTGGGGGTAGACGTGCCGGATGCTTCAATCATTATCATAGAACATGCCGAAAGATTCGGTCTTTCCCAGCTCCATCAATTACGAGGACGCGTAGGCAGAGGAGACAAGCAATCTTCCTGCATTTTGCTATACAAGGCTCCGATTGGAAAAATTGCCGAGGCAAGATTGAATGTTATGCGCGAGACTCAAGACGGTTTCCGCATTGCTGAAGAAGATTTGCGGCTTCGCGGCGAAGGCGAGGTTCTCGGAACCCGCCAATCCGGACTTCCTGAATTTCATATGGCAGACCTTGAAGTTCATAGCGATTTACTGACTATTGCCAGAAAAGATGCGCAGTTGATATTGGAAAAAGACCCGCATTTGATTTCCGAACGCGGTCAAGCGTTACGCCTTTTGCTTTATCTTTTTAGAAAGGATGGAGCAATCAGACTTCTGCGAGCCGGATAAAATATGAAAAAAAACCACATCATTACACCATTGTTGATTGCTTTAACGGGAATATTGGTGACTGTTGGAGGCTTTCTCGTTTTTAGACAACCTCCTTTGGTCGAGAAACCCGCAACGCCCCCTGACAGTTCGAGCAAGTCATCAGTCGGTGGCGAGCAAAGCGAAAACAGAAATAAGACAGATGAAGACCGGCAGAATAGAACCCGACCGAATTTTTGTTTCCATCAAAAATTTGAAAACAAGTCCTATGTCGTATGTGAAGTCGATCCACGCAAAAACAACATTTCACTTTTTCTCAACAATCAGGATGGGCAACCATTCAAATATTTCCGCAACGTCGAAAAATACCTGAATGAACGCGGGCAAAGCATAGCTTTTGCGGTAAATGGCGGTATGTATCACAAAGATTTTTCGGCAGTCGGGTTATATATTGAAAATGGTAAAACACTTCAGTCCGTGTCAACCAGAGACGGGCCGGGAAATTTCCATATGAAGCCGAACGGAATTTTCTTTATTGCAAATAAAACCGCCGGCGTTATGGACACAGACAGTTTTTTGAAGTCAAAAATAAAACCCGATATTGCAACGCAATCGGGGCCTATGCTTGTTATAGAAAACAAAATCCATCCCCGTTTTATCGTAAACTCCCCCTATCTTGAGTATCGTAACGGCGTCGGTGTTAAAAAAGATGGAACTGTGGTCTTTGTCAATTCGGAAGGACGAGTGAATTTTGATGAATTCGCGCGTTTTTTTCGTGACGAAATGAAAACGCCGAACGCGCTTTTTCTCGATGGTTCGATTTCAAGCCTCTATGCACCGGAATTGAAGCGTTATGATTGGTGGTATGGACTGGGGCCGATCATCGCTGTCACGATCCCGCTTGAGCCGGAGAGAACCGTTCCAAAATCCGGTCAATGAGATCATTCCTGCTTTTTGCAGGCCGGAATGATCTCTACCCGTTACATCCTGTTGATTTATTCAACTGTTACCGATTTTGCGAGGTTTCTTGGTTGGTCGACATCTGTGCCCAGCAAGACAGCCGTATGATAGGCAATCAACTGAACCGGAACAGCATATACAATCGGTGCGATAAATTCGGGAACATCCGGCATAACAATTGTTGAGAGACTATTTATTCCGGCCGCGTTCGCTCCCTCTTTATCGGTAATGAGAATAATACGCCCACCACGTGCCGCCACTTCCTGAAGGTTGGAAACGGTCTTGTCAAACCATCTATCATGAGGGGCGACAACGATGACTGGCATGGTTTCATCTATCAGCGCAATCGGGCCGTGTTTCAGTTCTCCCGCCGCATAACCTTCCGCATGGATATAGGAAAGTTCCTTAAGCTTGAGTGCACCTTCCAATGCAATCGGATAAGATGTACCACGACCGATATAAAGAATATTTTTTACAGTCATTAGATCTCTGCAAATTTCTTCAATATCGCTATCGAGCTTCAACACATCGGTTATAATGCGTGGCAATTCGGCAAGTTGGCGAACCAGTTTCGTTTCCATTGCGCGATCGAGTGTCCCGCGATGTTTTGCTGCAGTCAAAACAACCGAAGCCAGTGCAGATAACTGGCAGGTAAAAGCCTTGGTCGAGGCAACGCCGATTTCCGGTCCCGCAAGCGTGGGAAGTACGAAGTCCGCCTCTCTTCCCATAGTCGATTCCAGAACATTGACAACTGTGGCGGTTTTCACCCCTTTTGCACGACAATATCTCAAGGAAGCAAGCGTATCGGCTGTTTCGCCGGATTGCGAAACAAACATTGCCAAAGTTTTGTCTGTCATAGGTGGCTCGCGATAGCGAAATTCCGAAGCAACGTCATTTTCGACGATCAAACCACATAATTTTTCAAACCAGTAACGTGCAACCAAAGTTGAATAATAGGCTGTACCGCAACTTGCAAAGCTTAAACGTTCAACGTTTTTCCAGTCGATAGGGTTTGCATTTTCATTTATTTTGTCATTACCCAAATCAAGATAATGCGCAAGCGTATGCGAAATCACTTCCGGCTGTTCAAACATTTCCTTGTGCATGAAATGGCGATGATTGCTTTTTGAAACGAGAAACTCGTTGCCCGACGAGGTAGAAATATCACGTTCGACGACGAGGTCATCGGAATTATAGATTGTCGCGCTATTATGGGTAAGTACCACCCAGTCGCCATCTTCGAGATAGCTTATTCTGTTGGTAAAAGGTGCAAGTGCTATCGCGTCTGATCCCACGAACATTTCACCTTTGCCATAGCCAATGGCAAGCGGCGGGCCGAAACGTGCGGCAATCATCAAATCTTCTTCACCTTCAAAAATCAGTGCAACAGCATATGCACCGCGCAACCGCTTCAAACTGACGCGCATTGCTTCAACCGGTGTCAACCCGCCCTTGATTTCTCTCGTGACGAGATGGGCAAGAACCTCGGTATCGGTATCCGATTCAAAAACACAACCGTCAGCGATCAATTCGTCACGTAATTCGGCAAAATTTTCAATAATACCATTGTGAACAACCGCGACTTTATCAGTCATCTGGGGATGGGCGTTGCGCTCGATCGGAGCACCATGGGTCGCCCAACGCGTGTGACCAATCCCGACATTGCCTTTTAACGGCGTTTTCGCCAATTTTTCTTCTAAATGGACGAGTTTTCCAGGAGCACGCAACCGGCCAAGATGTTTCTGATAGACTGTTGCAACCCCTGCCGAGTCATAACCGCGATATTCAAGTCTTTTTAATCCGTCAAGCAGAAGAGGTGCAACGTCTTGCTTGCCCAGGATTCCAATTATTCCGCACATATATAACTCCGCTCCGGATCAAAAAATAAACCAGTTTGACAAAAGCCACCCGATTAACTGTTTACCAGCTTCGTTTGTTCCGCGTGGCCTCTTTTAGAACATTTTTAACAAAGATAGAGAACCCCTCGAGGCTTTAAAACCTCAAAAATGGCATTTTTTCGCCATTAACCATCTTTATTCTTGATGGAAGAAAAACGCTCTCTCAATGTCGCGGCGTATCCTTCCTTGTTTGACTGACGTGCTCGGCCAAATGCCACACCATTAGCCGGTACCTTATCGGTTATCACACTGCCCGAAGCAACATAAGCACCGTCACCTATTTCAACCGGCGCAACCAAAGCGGAATTCGATCCTATGAATGCATTTTCGCCAATGATAGTCTTCCACTTGTTGAAACCGTCATAATTGCACGTGATTGTGCCTGCCCCGATATTGGTGTGTCGGCCAATTTCGGCATCACCGATATAGGTAAGGTGGTTGACTTTTGCACCCTCACCGATTTTTGCCTTTTTTATCTCGCAAAAATTGCCGACTTTGGCCGAATTTTCGACAATTGCACCCGGCCGCAAGCGCGCAAAAGGACCGATTTCTGCTTGCGCTTCGACAATTGCACCTTCCAAATGACTAAACGCATGAATGACTGCACCTGTTTCGACTTTTACGTTTTGGCCAAAATAGACATTCGGCTCGATGACAACATCGTTGGCGATTTCGGTATCATATGAAAAATAAACAGTCTCCGGCCGCAACAGTGTTACGCCCGACAACATAAGTTCATCGGCTTTACGTTTTTGCCAGAGGGCTTCTGCTTGTGCCAGTTCAACGCGCGTATTAACACCGATGACATTTTCAAACGGTATAGAAATTGCTGTGACATCAAGCCCTTGAGCAACACCAATCGAAACAATATCGGTGAGATAATATTCTTTCTTGGCATTATCGTTTTTTACTTGTTCAAGCAACGATAGCGCATATTTGCCGTTGATTGCCATAATGCCACCGTTACAGAATTTTATCTTTTTCTGGTCGGCTGTTGCATCTTTTTCTTCAACAATCGCTTTAAGTTTTCCACCTTCCTGGATTAAACGCCCATAGCCGGTAGGATTTTCCGTTTCAAATCCCAGAACAACAATATCGGCACCATCTTCCAGTTCTTGTCTGGCGCGTTTGAGAGAAGCAGTTTGAACAAGCGGCGTATCTCCGAAAACGACAAGCACATCATCATAATCTTTTTTCAATAATTCACGCGCTTCCAAGGCAGCATGCGCAGTACCGAGCCGAAGATTTTGCGTAAAAAATTGCGCCCGCGCCGATACGTTTTTGACAGCGGAGGAAACTTCATCGGCACCGCGTCCGACAACAATTGCGATTTCGTCAACCCCTGCCGACTGCACTTGTCGGACAACATGACAAACAAGGGGTAAACCGGCGATTTTATGCAACACTTTCGGCAATGCCGATTTCATTCGCGTGCCTTCACCGGCTGCTAAAATAATTGCAAGACAGCTTCGGTTCATTATTTTCCTCACGACCAATCAAAAAAGAGTCCGAAAAAATTCGACAATATCTGACCAGCTTAACCCTTCTATAGCGCTCAATGCCGGATATTTCTCAAGCAACCAGAACGATACGTTTTGCATATAACCTGTTAAAAAAAGGATACCAGCGACAATGAGCAATATACCGATAATTTTTTCCACTTTCCCCAAATGCATTTTGAACGAGCTCAAAAACCACATAAAGAAGTTGGAAAATAGTGCCGCGAGAACGAAGGGAATCGCCAATCCCAATGAGTAGATGCCGAGCAAAAATGCGCCTTCACCAACTGATTCTTTAGTACCTGCAAAAGTAAGGATCGGTCCAAGAACCGGCCCCACACAAGGGGTCCAACCGAAAGCAAAGGCAAGGCCTATAATGTAGGCTCCCAAAGGTCCTGCCGGTGTTTTTCTTGTCTGGAAGCGAACTTCACGCGCAAGAATACCAATTCTGAAAACGCCTAAAAAATTAAGCCCGAAGATGATGATAATAACTCCGGCAATCATTGCCAATATATCGCGATATTGACCTATAATATGACCGATTGTACTGGCCGTTGCACCGAGAGCGATAAAAACTGTTGAAAAACCTAACGAAAAGGCAATGGCCGCAATGAATAAAGGTAAACGGACGGGCTGTTTATCCTGCGCGCCACTGTGACGAAAATCTTCAACGCTGACGCCGGCCATATAGCAAAGATAAGGAGGAACGAGCGGCAACACACAAGGTGAGAGAAAAGATAATGCTCCGCCTAAAAACACTCCGAATGTGGATAATTCTGAAAACAAATGTCTCGTTCCATAAAGTTTGCAATAGTTCTATCTTATATTAACCTGTATGAAAACCTTCAACCTTGCGAAAACTCCCGTTTAAAAAAAATGTTCCTTCATATAAGGATGTCAAATAAAATTCATATAATTCTACGATAAGTGCCTGAACAAGTCCGCTATCGCAAACGAGACCACGGTCTAAAAGGAATCACATGACAAGCGAGAATAAACTGGATGAAGACGCCGTTGGCAATGCCGCTTCCAAGCAGCCATCACGCCTTTTACATCTGGCAAAAACATCTATTGTTCCTTTATTGGGCCTGACGATTGCGGCCATTTCCTTTTTCGTACTTTGGGAGCTTTTAAAGACAACCTCAAGACACGACACAATTGAAGCGTTCAAAAGCTATACAACGCCCACTCTGTTATTGGCACTTTTTTTCACAATTTTGAGTTTTTGCGGTATCGCGCTTTATGACGTTGTGGCAGCCCGAACGATTGCGCCCGGAAAAATCACAATGCCTGTAGCGGCATTGGCGGGATCTGCCGGTTATGCGGTATCGAATGCTTTAGGTTTTTCGTTTCTTACAGGCGGCGCACTGCGCTACCGTGTCTATGCGGGCGAAGGTGTCGGTCTTGCCGATATCGGGCGCATTATCAGCATGTCGTGGTTCTCGATGTGGTTTGCGTTGCTCACGGTTATCGGTTTTGCGCTGGCTTTTGAACCTGAAAACCTTCCGCTTCTTGGAACATTCAATCTCGTAGGCGACCGGATAGCCGGCATTGCCATCATCCTTGTTCTTGTTGCTCTTATCTTATGGCTTTATGGCGGAGCAAGGGAGCTTAAAATCGGCCCGTTATCGCTAAAACTTCCAGGCTCTCGCGGCGCATTGATGCAAATATTTGCGGGGCTTGTCGATATTACCTCGGCTTCTGCAACTCTCTATGTGCTTATGCCGTCGGATTTGCAAACCGGCTTTCTGGCTTTCAATCTGGTTTTTGCGGTAGCGATTGTCGTTGGCGTGGTGAGCCATTCACCTGGCGGACTGGGTGCGTTTGAAGCGATTCTTATCGGTGGGCTCGGTCTTGCAGGTAATGCCGAAGGCGTTGCCGCTCTCCTCACCTATCGCCTGATTTACACAATTCTCCCACTTCTTGTGGCAATCGTCGGCATTGCGTTTTGGGAAATGTTCAGGCAACGCAAGCGTGTTTCGGCAAAAGCCGCTCAGGTATCCCGCATTATCGAACCGATGATACCTTCTATTTCAGCCGGACTGACATTTCTTGCCGGTGTTGTGATGTTAATATCGGTTGTCACACCGGGGCGGCGAATACGGCTTGACGTATTGTCGGATATTTTGCCTCTGATTTTTATTGAAACCTCAAATCTTGCAGCAAGTCTTATAGGTGTTACGTTACTCGTTATTTCCTATGGGCTGGCGCGCCGTCTGGTCAATGCCTGGTTTGTCACGATTTTCCTTTTGCTTGCAGGAGCGGTTTTTTGTCTCACCAAAGGACTTGATTGGGAAGAGGCAACCATTCTATGCGTATTTGCTTTGATTTTATGGGGGTTCAAACGCTCCTTTTATCGCCGCCCTTTGAACAATGGTTTAACAATCAGTTGGGGGTGGCTCGCGAGTATTGCAGCCTTCGTTTGTGCTGTTATCTGGCTCGGATTTTTTGTTTACCGGCACGTCGAATATTCCAATGAATTGTGGTGGAGTTTCGCATGGAACGCCAACGCTCCACGTTTTTTAAGAGCAAGCGTTGTAATATTTTCTGTCGTCTTTATTGCTGCACTCTACAATATTATCCATAGACCGTTGCGCAAACGTGCAAAACAAGAGGCAATAATACCCGATTGTATTCCCCGACTTGTTGCCCAATCCCCTTTATCAGACACGGCTTTGGCACTTTTGGGCGACAAACAGTTTCTGATTTCACCGAATGAAGACGGTTTCATCATGTATAGCAAGTCGGGCGGCAGCCTGATAGCGCTGGGTGAACCGGTAAGCAATGACGAGAAAGTCTTTAATGATTTGGCTTGGGAATTCCGTAAACATGCGGATGATGCAGCTTTGCGCACCGTATTTTATGGTGTCGGCCCCCGCCACTTGCCGCTTTATCTCGATATGGGGCTAAGCGCTATCAAACTGGGTGAGGTTGCAAAAGTCTATCTTCCCGATTTTTCGTTGGACGGGCCAAAGCGCCAACCGTTCCGCTATGCCGAGCGTAAGGCGGCTCGTGAGGGGTTGGAATTTTCGATTATACCGGCAAACGAGGTTGAAAATCACCTTCTTGCACTTCGCCATGTTTCGGATACGTGGCTTGCGTCGAAAGCGGGAGCGGAAAAACGTTTTTCGATCGGTTATTTCAACGAGGATTTTCTGAAGCGTTATGACGTCGCTGTCATGACAAAAGACAGCCAGATTGTGGCTTTCGCAAATGTTTGGAAAAGCGGCAATCAAAATGAAATTACTGTCGATATGATGCGCTATCTGCCGAACGTATCCAAAGTCATGATGGATGCTTTGTTCGCCCATTTGCTGCTTTACGGGAAAGAGCAAGGCTTCCAGTGGTTCAATCTCGGAGCTGCGCCCCTCGCCGGTCTTTCAACAAACCGTCTGGCTGCACGTTGGCAACGGATAGGCTCGTTCATTTACCATCGTGGTCGTGATCTCTATCATTTTGACGGCTTGAAAGCATTCAAGGATAAATTTGATCCTGTCTGGTCACCCCACTATCTTATCTGTCCGGGCGGTCTTGAAACTGCCAAAGTTCTTTTTGATGTCACAACACTTATTAACGGCAATCCACTGGAGTTTCTACGTAAATGAAGATCAGACGTATAATTTTATTCGTGGTCGCCGTTCTTGTTATTGTGGCGGTGGTATACGGTGTTCTCCATCGCGGGAAAATCAATCGTTTATGGGCCGGTTTTATTGGCTCCACCTCTCCTGTTGTTTATGCCGAGGGGGAACGTTTCAGCGATATTCCTGTTTATTTGCCTCAAGGGGATATCAGAGGTCTTGTAATTCTTGTTTCAGATGCCGGTGGCCCGAAAACCCGGGAAACAGATATAATGGCGGCATTGTTGAAACGCAACCTTATCGTTGCAACTGTCAATTATGATAACTGGCGGGAAGAACTTGATAAGGAAGATGGTGATTGCGTCTATCTCGATTCCGATTTGGAAGCGCTATCGAAAGATATTCTGCGTCGGCTCGATCTTGACGTTTACTTTCATCCGGTTGTCGTCGGCATTGGAGAAGGTGGAACTATTTCTTATGCAGCCGCAGCCGATTCTCCTGAAAATACTTTGGCTGGTACTGTCGTCATTGACCCTGCCCAATCCTCACACACCAAACTTCCATCCTGCACAGAAGCTGCGGATGCAATAAAAACCCCTGATGGCGGTTATAGTTACGAGATTGGAGCCAAGGTTCCTTCGCCGGTCACAATCATATCGAACAGACTTGAAGGAAATGACGTCAAACAGGCTATGCGAGATAAAACTGCCGCAGTTATCCATGACCCTGCAATTGAATCTAGGTTGAAGACAGCAGTCGATACTGCACTTGATTACGCTATTCGTGATGCCGCCGACGCCGACTTGCCAATCGTTGATATGCCTTCCAAAAATCCAGCAAAAGCTCTTGTTATCTTTTTCTCCGGCGATGGCGGTTGGCGTGACATTGATATGGAAATAGGTGATCTCCTGCAAAGTCAGGATGTTCATGTCATTGGCATTGATTCACTGCGTTATTTCTGGAGCACACGCACGCCGGAAGAAATAGCCAAAGATATTGAACAGCTTGTTCAGGAGGCTGATCCTCAACAACGCCTGCCCGTTGCACTTTTCGGCTATTCATTTGGTGCGGATGTGTTACCTTTTGCCTGGCAGGTTCTTGATGATAGCGTTAAAAATCAAACAGTCATGATAGCCCTTATGGGATTATCCAAAACGGCTGATTTCCAAATCTCGATTGATGGTTGGCTTGGTGGTTCCGGCGACACTCCCGTCCTTGACCAAATGCAATATATGCCGACGGATAAAACTGTTTGCATTTATGGCGAAGATGAGGACGACACTGCCTGTCCGGATCCCGAACTGAATGGAATGCAACGTATCAAGCTTCCAGGCGGGCATCATTTTGATGAAGATTATAAAAGCCTCGCCAAATCGCTTCATGCAATCCTGTTGGAGAAAGCCAAACTTGACAAAAAACAAAATCAGGATTGAAAACCTGTTAAGCTAGACAGTGTTCCACATGCAGGAATAAATAATTGAACTTTCGGGGCACTGTTTATCTTGTTTTCGATTATCAATGTGTCAACAAAATCGAGATGCCCGGTTATGAGCCGCATTTGCGCACATATCGGGCTATATCATTCGCACCAAGCGTTAAATCGCGTTTAAAACTTCCCCGACAGAAGCCATAAAAAAGAAGGTTATATGTCTAACATAGCAGCAGTTCTTCAAAGGCGTGAACGGTACGTGACTTTTGGAACGTAAACGGTATGTGACTTTTGGAACGTGAACGGTCTGTGACCTTTGGAATAGGCTGGCTGGCAGCACACTTATATCAGTTCTCGTGAATATTTTTGAAAAATGCGGCACAATAGGTCAAAGCCCATTTCTAGCGGGTGCAAATATACCGCACTATCCATTTGGTCGAAAAATTTCAAATTCACCAATCCGCTTTTCTTAAATAATTGATTGTACAAAATGGAATAATCAAAAATCCGGAAGGATTTTTCCTGATTGAATAATCGGGTCATTTCTCTTCAAGGGAATTTTTAAAAACAGCGTTTTTCTTGCGCCCCCAAAGCTGTGTTTTTCTTGCGCCCCATGGAACGTAATTGAACACGGCCAATTACAAATCTTCGCATTCTATCTATGGCTTTTAATACAGACCTTCGCCCTAATATCGATCATGCATGTTATTTGATAATTATTTTTCGTTATGTGACATGTAGACCACCCGAACGAACCGGATAATAGATATAAATATCTCGTGTATAAAAAACCGGTTTAAAAATACCGTTCTCTTGTTTTGTCACGTCTCCTGCCACCTATTCGATTGTTGTGCTGTTTGTAGGCAGTTATATCAACGCCTCCATAGAAGAGGACAGACATTTTCTCGACACAAAACAGATTTGGCAGGCCAGCATATTCATGTCGAACGTCCCTTGCGGACGGGAGGCAAACCGGCACTTACTAACTATGACGCGCTAACTATGACGCGAAGCCATCTTCATCGATCTTGTGAAGTCCGATGTCACCTAACGCGTGAAGTTTCTTGTCATCTACCGAGCGAAATCACTTGTCATCCATCGCGCGAAGGTACAAGTCTAACAACATTTGAAGCCGCCTTTACCACCATATCGCGCTTCCTGACGTTCACGGAAAAATTCGTTATAGGACATAGGCTGCTCGTCGGGATGAACACGTTTCATATGAGCAACATAGTTGTCATAATCGGGAACACCGATCATGAGCTTTGCTGTCTGGCCTAAAAACTTCCCCATACCAAGAAAATTCAAGCACATATTTATATCCTCCATCAATGGCATATAGCATTGCTATAAAACAATGCTATATGCTGTTCGGCTATCAGCCTTATACTCCGGTTGAACTATTTGATTTCAATCGGATTGGCGGGAAATGGTTCATAGGGTATTTCTTGAACCGTCGGCTTATCACTCTTCATAGCTTTAATGGCAGACCTGATAGCAAATAACGTCAAAGCCAGAACCACTAACATAAACAATGCCGTCAAAATGCCATTGATGTAATTGCCCAAAGCCAATTGTTTGTTTGTGGCTTTCGCTGCCGCAACAAAGAAACTGAGCTTGGCGTCAAATACCTTTTGCCAACCGGCTGTCATGGTACAAATGAAAAGCCATGTTGCAGGAAGAATTGCAACCCACGCATAGCGCTGCTGCTTCATTTTGAACAGTACAACTGCACACAAGAGCAGTGCTACCGCTGCAAGCATCTGATTGGCTATGCCGAATAATGGCCAAAGAGAATAAATTCCGCCCTTGGGGTCAACCGCTCCCTGATAGACAAAATATCCCCACATAAGTACGACGAGCGCTGTGGCGACCAGATTGGCAAAAAGATTGTCGGTTTTGCGCATATGGGGGAACACAATACCAAGAAGATCCTGTAGCATAAAGCGGGCAGAACGGGTTCCTGCATCAACAGCGGTGAGGATGAAAAGCGCTTCAAACAAAATGGCAAAATGGTACCAGAATGACATGCTCATCCAACCACCGAGAGCATTATGTAAAATATGCGCCATACCGACAGCGAGCGTCGGCGCTCCACCGGTTTTGGCAACGATCGACTTTTCTCCAACTTCATTCGCTATATTTGTCAGCATTTCAGGCGTTACCTGAAATCCCCAACTTGAAACAACGGTTGCAGCCGATTGGACCAAATCACCTGTTCCTTCAGGTAAAAGCACACTTAACGGCGCGTTCATCGAAAAATAAACGCCCGGATTGATAACACTTGCGGCAATCAACGCCATAATGGCAACAAAAGATTCCATCAACATGCCGCCATAGCCGATGAAACAGGCTTGTTCTTCATTTGCCAACATTTTCGGTGTTGTCCCTGAAGAAATAAGCGCATGAAAACCGGACACCGCCCCACAGGCAATTGTAATGAACAGAAATGGAAAAAGATCGCCTCCCCAGACTGGCCCAGTACCGTCTACATATTTTGTAAGAGCCGGCATTTCGAGCATCGGGCGAACAACAATAATGCCGATTGCCAAAGCGATAATTGTTCCAATCTTCAAGAAGGTCGAAAGATAATCGCGCGGGGCGAGCAATAGCCAAACAGGTAAAACAGCAGCAATAAAACCATATATAATAATCATTAAAGTGAGTGTTGTTGCCTCATAGGTGAACCACGATGCAATGCTGCTGTCTTTTATCCAGCCGCCCGACACAATACCGAACAGCAGAAACACAAGGCCGATCACCGAAACCTCACCAATTCTGCCCGGACGGATATATCTCAGATAAATTCCCATAAAAAAGGCGAGAGGAATGGTAAAACCGACTGTATAGGTTCCCCATGGGCTACCGGCCAAAGCTTTCACAACCACCATTGCCAGAACACCGAGAATGATTATCATAATCATGAAACAGGCAATAAGTGCAATGACACCGGCGACATCTCCCATTTCCTCACGAACGAGTTCGCCAAGCGAGCGCCCGTCCCTTCGGGTCGAGATGAAGAGCACCATAAAATCCTGCACGGCACCCGCAAGTACGCATCCTGCCAATATCCATAATAAACCGGGTAAATAGCCCATTTGAGCAGCAAGCACAGGTCCCACAAGCGGTCCTGCACCGGCTATTGCCGCGAAATGGTGACCAAAAAGGATTTTCTCGTCAGTAGGAACATAATCAAGCCCGTCATTTCGACGATAAGCAGGAGTCATTCTCGTTCTGTCTGCCTTCAGAACAACACCGGAAATGAATAATCCATAAATACGGTAAGCAACAAGATAAACGCAAACCGCAGCAACGACAATCCACATCGCATTGATGGCTTCACCACGTTGAAGTGCTATATATCCTAGCGAAAAAGCACCCAATATTGCCAATATAACGAGAATTATTACTTGAGTGGCGGTTAAAGGTTTCCGAGTGGTCTCCATATTTCCCCTCCTCCTGAAATTCTTCGGGAAAAAATACCTGCTTATGTTACTTCGACCTTCCAACAAAAGCAGCCGAATTATTTTTTATTATTATTTATCGACTGTTGTCTATAGTATTAGTTGACGAAACAAATTTAACTGTGAATATCAACAAAGCTTTGCGGATATATAAAAACGCAATTTTGAATGGTGAATTTTCATTTCCATACCGCGTCTATAACAATATAGGTTTGACGTAAGTCCAACTTGCAGAACGTGGCAGCGCCCATCCCCGGCAACGGGTAGTTCGGCAACCTCGAATATTGGCGAATTTCAGATGGTTTTTGTCGGGCAGCAAAAACACTCTCTATCAAGAACGAATGTTTAGAAAGAGTTTTAGATAACTCGTCATTTGGCCAGACAGCCGAATGCTTTCAACAATTGACTATATTTGTGTTTTTGACGAGAGGTTTGCCATAACAAACACGGTCAATGCCGGTATTATAATTTTAATTTCGCACCGATTACAGCAATTGTCTTTGCCTTGCAATTTAGGCTCGCTAACGATCTTCAAGTCACCCCGAAAAATCGTGAAAGATCTGATTGGATATTGAACCGGAAAATGCTTCTCGAAATAAAATAACATCTTAAAAAAACGGGCCTGATATGACAGGCCCGCAAAGATTAGCAAATCACGTTTTCCGTGAATTTTATTTTGTCATATCAAGGACCACACGTCCTTCGATTTTGCCTGCAATCATATTGTCAAAAATATGGTTGATATCGGAGAGCTTATCAGTCGAAATATGGGACTTGACTTTTCCCGCTTCTGCAAAATCCAAAGCTTCCTGCAAATCAAGTCTGGTGCCCACAATCGAACCACGCAGTGTCACGCCATTGAGAACCATATTGAATATCGAAACCGGAAAACTACCGGCCGGTAAGCCGTTCATTGCCAAAGTACCGCCGCGGCGAACCATACCCAAAGCTTGTTCAAAGGCTTTCGGAGATGCGGCTGTGACCAACATACCATGCACGCCACCATCGGTAAGTTTGCGCAATTCGGCGGTTGGATCGCTATGTTTTGTGACATTGATACCAACATCGGCACCCAATTGCCTGGCCAGTTCAATTTTATCGTCTGCGACATCAATTGCTGCAACATTGAACCCCATAGCTTTAGCATATTGCACTGCGAGGTGACCGAGGCCACCAATACCCGAAATACCGACCCAATTGCCCGGTTTTGCATCGGTTACTTTAAGACCTTTATAAACAGTAACACCGGCACATAGAATTGGAGCAATTTCGTTAAAGCCGATATTGCTAGGCAAATGTCCTACATAATTCGGATCGGCAACGACATAATCAGCGAACGCTCCGTTAACAGAATAGCCCGTGTTCAACTGGTGTTCGCAGAGCGTTTCCCAACCGGCGAGACAATGTGAACAACATCCGCATGCAGTGTATAGCCAAGGCACGCCAACCCGGTCACCTTCTTTTACGTGTTTGACACCGCGGCCTACAGCCGATACGTAGCCGACACCCTCATGGCCGGGAATAAAAGGCGGCTTGGGCTTGACCGGCCAATCCCCGTGTGCTGCATGCAAATCTGTGTGGCAAACACCACAAGCTTGCACACTCACCTGAATCATGCCATCTCCCGGCTCCGGAATTGGTACTTCATCAATGGTAAGGGGCTTTCCGAATTCCCGCACAACTGCGGCTTGCATCGTCTTTGCCATGATGGTCTCCTTCATTGGCTAGGAACACGTGAATATTATCCAAAAATCAAACAATCACTTCACGTATTCTGTAGTTGGTTTTGACGAATTTTGAATAGATGCGCTATTTCGCGCACTCATAACGATATGGAAAATTTTTCTTGTCGAGCAAGTTCACTTTTGAAAATTTTTACATTTTATCCCGCAAAAATACCCCTCTCCTCCTTCACTATAAACAAAAAACAGAAAATTACTATATTCTTTATTTATATTTTTTATTTTATTGTTCCGATTATAGACAAAAAGGCATTTTTTAATTTATAATTATTTTATTTTTAACAACAATCAATTTCTTGTAGTAATTCGATCAAAGAGACAAACATATTGTGTTCATTAAACCGGAACGCTTTTTTTCCGGTTTATTTTTTTCTGAAAACGGGTTCGTTATGTTAACGGAAATATCCGTTACCAAGAACAACTTTCCAATCAACGAGAGATATGTTTAAAAGTGATGACAGTGTTCAAAGAACGCGTGAGTTGATTGCCATCGCTTATGAACTCCGGTAATAAACCGGTTCATTATAACCGATACAGAACAAAAAATAACCGATACATAACAAAAAGACCCGCCAATTTGATCGGGCGGTTCATTCGGATTTATTTTTCAAGTGTCCGGGCTTTCCTCTTACTTCCCCGATCTGCGATTATCATTGTTTGGCGACCATACTGCTCAAATTTATCGGATATTCAAACGCCGGATTGAATAAAAAAATGGAAAAATCAAAACGTCGAAATGCTATCGGAACAAATTGTTCGGCCAATCATTGAACAGGCAAGATCTGCATATCTTGCCTTTCCCGTTATCAATGTTTGCCCCTCTTTATCGTTCATTGGCAAAAAACTGGAGGTGAATTTTCTGGACTATTGTTCTTATCCCAACCCGAAATGTGGATTCATTTTCCAATCGAGACTCACGTCTCATAAACGAAACCCGGATGAAATATGAATAAAATATTCAGCTTTTTATTTTTATTCTCCGGCTAATGTAAATTGTTTCAAAATAGGATTGAAAAAAGGCATTTTTACCTGGAATTGATATAAATCAACTAACAACTTGCTGTTTTTAAAGCATAAAATTATTCAAATCGGTTTTTGGGGAAAATGTTCAATCCGTCACGAAATCGTGATATTTAGCTATTATAAGTGTGTCGTCACATTTAGTTTTAACTTGAATATCAGGGCATTCCTGTTGCGGAGGTAGAAACAGGTTTCAAATGTCGAAAGAGAAAATTGAATATAAAATTGCATAGAAGGATGCCAAAAATATGAAACGGCTAACCCGATGGTTTTTGGTTCTTGTTGTTATAGGGATCGTAGGTTTTTTTGTTCTTACCTCCCCGATCACATGGTCACTTACTCATCCCACACGAGACGTAGCTGACAATACTGCGCCGGATCTGGAAAATGGTCGCGTTGTATTTGTAGCCAGCGACTGCTCGACTTGTCATGCTTCCCCTAATCAGGACAATCCGTTGAAGTTAGGTGGCGGGCGTGCCTTGGATACTGAATTCGGGCGTTTTTATATGCCCAATATTTCGTCGGATAAAAAAGACGGTATAGGTAACTGGACACTTGCCGAGTTTACCAAAGCTGTACGTGAAGGTGTTGGTCCTAATGGCATTATGCCTGACGGTCAAAACCTCTATCCGGCATTTCCTTATACATCATATCAACGTTTGACAGCGAACGATGTCCGCGACCTGTTTGCCTACATCAAATCGCTTGAACCTGTTCAAGGTGCTGCACCCGATCATGATTTGAAATTTCCTTTCAATATGCGTCGTGGTGTTGGCGTTTGGCGTTTGGCTTTTCTTGACGGCAAAGCATTGCCACCAATGCAAGTCACTGCGACTACCAACACCAAGGAAACAAAAGACGAGGAAGCCCTGCTTGAACGCGGACGTTATCTCGTTGAAGGTGCGGGTCACTGTGCCGAATGCCATTCAACCCGTAATTTTATGGGTGTAATAAAAAGCAATCTACGTTATGGCGGTGGTGCTACACCTGATGGTAACGGGCATTTCCCGAATATCAGTCAGGACGATACCGGTATCAAATTCTGGGCCGAGAACTCCATCTTCAATTATTTGAAGACCGGCAAGAGCCCGATCAATAAAGTTGCCGGTGGCGATATGGCAGAAGTCATTAAAAACACGAAACAGCTTCCCGATGAAGATCTCCGTGCCATGGCTGCTTATATCAAAACCCTCCCCGGTGTCGATCTGCCTGCTCCCGGACAACCGCAATCAAACCACACATCAAAAATTGTTATGTTGCCACAAACCAACAAGCTTGATGTGACATTGCCGACATCGTCCGATAATGCTGTTAAAAATGCAGATACAGTTTATTCGGTCTACACAAAACCGTTCTATATTGACGAGAATGGTTCCGGAGATGAAGACGGCAAATTATTGGCGGCGGCAAAACTTTCAGTTCTCGAACATAAAGGCGACAAGTTGAAGGTACGTCTGGATGGTTGGCAAATGGATGGAGCACCATCTGTTGTCTATGCCCTGCAAGGTCAGCGAATTATGTATGCGGTTCTGGGCGACAAGGCTATGGCATCCTATAAGCTTGGCAAGGCTGTTGTTGATCCTGAAACCAAGCAAACATGGTATCCTGTAAGCCTTGAATTGTGGACAAGCGATAAAGATGTCAATGTTTCTCTCGGAGATATGTGGGCCTATACGTCTGATCTTTTCAGTTCGACATGTAGCGTCTGCCATTCACTACCCGAAGCAGGACATTTGCTTGCCAATCAATGGATCGGCAATTTGAATGCAATGAAGCGTTATACTTCCTTGACACCGGATCAGTATCGCTTGCTTTTGAGCTATCTCCAGAACCATTCAAAAGATGTTAATGAAGGTGAAGAGGCACATTGATGGCTGTTGTTCAATCAGAAGCGTCATTTAACGCTGAACGTCAAATGACATCCAATGAAGATCAAGCAGAGGCCAGAATAATCGATTGGTTCGCCAGATTGTTCATAGCGCCACCAAGCATCGAACTTCTCGAAGAATGTCAATCGCATTCCGTTATGACTTTTCTGGGTGAATTCGGTAAAGAACTCGGTGCAACCGAATTAACAAAAATGATTGCGGATTTATTCCGCAGTCATTCTCCAGAAGTGCTTAACCACCAGCTTTCGCAACAATATATCAGTTTGTTTGATGGTGCTTCCGGCCCGCTTTCTGTTCCTCCGTATGAAAGTTATTATCGGGATGAAAACGGAAGACTTTTTCAGGCTCCTTATGTTGAAATGCTGGATGTTTTGCAGAAACTTGATGTTTCGGTAAGTGCATCTTGTAAAGAACCGGCCGATCATATTTCATTGGAATTGGCCGCATTGGCTGAAGCTTTCCGCCAACACGAACAGAAAGTCATAGCAGATGTTACTTCACGTCTCTTTCTATGGCTTCCTGAAATGAGTTCAGCGCTGGGTAAGGTGGCTGGTCATAGTCTCTATGCCCGCCTGGTCGACTTGCTTATTATTTATCTTTCGTCTTTCAGTCGCCTTTATGGCAACCAAGACAACATTAAACACTAGGAGAATGCTATGTCATTCGACAAAACAAAAATCACCCTGCCGGAAATGAATCGTCGTTCATTTCTCAAAAGTAGTGCTATGTTGACGATGGTGGGTGCCGCGAGCGGTTCACTTCTCACACGTGGCGCACAGGCACAATCCGGCACGAAACTGACTATGTCGGGCAGCCACTGGGGCGTTTTCCGCGGTCGTGTTGACCAAGGCCGTCTGGTTGAAGTTACGCCTTGGGAACAGGATCCGCATCCCACTCCTATGTTGCAAGGAATGATGGATTCCATCTATTCGCCGTCGCGCATCAAATATCCGATGGTTCGTCGCGCCTGGCTTGAACAAGGTCCCGGTGCAGATCCTGAAGGGCGTGGCACAGGCGACTTTGTTCGCGTGAGCTGGGAAAAGGCTATTGACCTTGTAGCCGGTGAACTCACGCGCGTGCGCAAGAAATACGGATCAAACGGCGTTTTCGGTGGTTCATATGGCTGGAAAAGCGTTGGCAAATTCCATAATTGCCGGACACTTTTGCGCAGAATGCTGAAAACAACCGGTGGTTTTGTCAACTCGCTCGGCGATTATTCGACGGGAGCGGCACAGGTTATTCTGCCTCACGTTGTCGGATCTTTGGAAGTCTATGAACAATGTACATCATGGGATGTTGTTCGCGACAACACAAAAACGCTTGTTTTCTGGGGTTGTAACCCTGTCAATACCGACCAGATCGGCTGGCTGATTGCCGACCATGGCGCGTTTGTCGGCCTTGAGGAAGTCAAGAAAGCCGGTATTCGGGTTATCTGCATTGATCCTATCAAAACAGAAACCTGTCAATATCTGGATGGTGAATGGCTGGCTCCCCGCCCGCAGACCGACGTTGCAATGATGCTCGGTATTGCCCACACACTCTACGCAGAAAAGCTTCATGACGAAGATTTTCTGAAAAAATATACAGTCGGCTTCGACAAGTTCCTTGCCTATCTTATCGGCAAAGAAGATGGCACGCCGAAAACCGCAGAATGGGCGTCAAAGATTTGCGGCATAGATGCGGGCACAATAAAACAGCTTGCTCGTGACTTTGCCAAGAACCGTACAATGATTGCAGCCGGATGGTCTATCCAGCGTCAACACCATGGCGAACAAGCCCACTGGATGTTGGTAACATTGTGTTCGATGCTCGGTCAAATCGGCCTTCCCGGTGGCGGTTTCGGTTTTAGCTACCACTATTGCAGCGGCGGCACACCAACAGCCACAAGTCCGATTCTGGGTGGTATTACAGATGGTCCTGCAGCCGAGGTAACAGATCTGCCTGCCGGTTGCCATCCGGGTTCTACCGAATCTGCTTGCCAACCTAAATCCAATGCCATTCCGGTTTGTCGGCTTGTGGAAGCGCTGCTCCACCCTGGCAGAACCATCAAATATAACGGGTCGGATATTGTTCTGCCTGAAATTCATATGGTTTATTGGGCGGGTGGTAATCCGTTCTCGCATCAGCAGAACCGTAACGAAATGGTCGAAGCTTGGAAAAAACTGGATACATTTGTTGTTCATGATTTCCAATGGACCGCCTCGGCACGTCATGCCGACATCGTTTTGCCGGTCACAACTTCCTATGAACGCAATGACATCGAACAATTGGGTGACTATGCATTAAGCCATATTGTTCCCATGAAGAAACTTGTCGAACCGATGTATGAAGCACGTTCCGACTTCGACATTTTCGCCGATATTTGTGAACGTCTCGGCAAACGGGAAGAATACACCGAAGGCATGAATGAAATGGACTGGATCAAGAGCTTCTATGAAGCAGCCCGTCTTGAATCCCGTGCCAAGGGCATGGAAATGCCGGTCTTCGATACGTTCTGGCAAAGTGAAGAAGCTTTGGGCTTCCCCGTCAAAGATGCACAGAAACAGTTTGTGCGTTATGCCGATTTCCGTGAGGATCCGCTGCTTAACGCTCTCGGAACTCCTTCTGGCAAAATCGAAATCTACTCGCTTAATATCGAGAAGATGCATTATGACGATTGCCCTCCCCATCCAACCTGGATGGAGCCGATCGAACGCCTTGACGGACCCACAACAAAATATCCGCTGCATATTGCTTCAAACCATCCGATTTACCGTCTGCACTCCCAATTGTGCGGCACGAAATTAAGGGAAAAATATGCAATAGGTGGGCGTGAACCTTGCTGGATCAACCCGAAAGATGCGGAAGCACGCGGCTTGAAAGATGGTGACATTGCTCGCGCTTATAACGATCGTGGTCAGATTCTTGTCGGCATCAAGGTAACCGATGTTATCCGGCCTGGCGTTATCCGTATCAATGAAGGCGGTTGGTATGATCCGGTCAATCCGAGAGAAGCAAAAACTCTCTGCCGGTACGGTGATGTGAACAACCTCACGACCAGTGTATCGACCTCTAAATTGGCGCAAGCCAATTGCGGCCAGACCGCCGTTGTCGAAATTGAAAAATTCACAGGATCTCTGCCTCCTGTTGAAGTATTTATCGAACCGCGCAAAGCCGGTTGATTGTTTTCATTTTCAAATATTGCGAAAGGAGGCGGCTTCCGCCTCCTTTTTTATTGGTCGGTTTTGATAAAATTGTTCGATTATTGACCTGAATTCAAAATGGCTCTTGATCTTCAATGCGTTGCACTTTAATACCCCCTAGAGGAAAACAAACCTTGTAGGACGGGGCTATAGCTCAGCTGGGAGAGCGCTTGCATCGCACGCAAGAGGCCAGCGGTTCGATTCCGCTTAGCTCCACCAACCCTTTCTCTTTTTAACCGATTGCTTCACAAAACCGGACTTTGGCTTATCGACCGGATAAATTGTGTGAAATACCGGCTGAACAAAAATTCGTCGTCGATGTTTTGCTATGATGCGGGCTTCAAGCCGTAGCAGAATAGTATGAAAGCAATTAAAATTAAGTGCCGATATTTTTTATAACCGACAGTCGATAATTGCCGACAGTTGAATTTTCATCATCTTATCTTTGCGCAGGCAATCGGAAATTCCTGAAGATAAGTCAACCGCTGTATCAGAAGGTGAGCGAGAAGAGTACATCAGAAATAGTCGGGTAATACGGGATGGCAGCCATTTTTAATTACGATTGAATTCTATTATTGCCAGGAAATCGCGAGCCGGATTATCCAAACTACATTTTTCTATGAAGACCTCGTGCCGGTTGATAACAACAGCGACGATAATTCATGTTGTAAAGCTCAGGATTTGGTCAATTCAAATCAATCAGTCAAAACTGAACACGCGATAAAGAATATCGGATAATGAACAATTGTCCATATCGTCCGAACGGGAAAATACCCGATTATTTATTGGCATAAATTGCAAGATTCAGTTCGCGCACAAGCTCTTTCGGGCTAAGTTTTCCTGAAATTGCCAGCATGATAACCGGCAATCTATCCATCGGCGTAGATGAAACGGTTAGAGAATGTGGAGCGTCCAGATAGGTGGTTATAGCTTTTTGAGCGTCGGCTTCAAAGTTGGTATCTTTTGCAAAAGCCAGCCAACCGGGCAGACTATTCTTCCACTTTGTTTTCAACGCATTTCCGTCGATTCCCATTCGCTTCGCTTCGGTAGCAACGAGTTTCCCTGTAAGAGAATGATCTTCAAAACGTAATTTTCCGCCGTAAAAATTGTAACGTTGCACTTGTGCCAACATACCAAGCCACATCTGTGTCGACTTTATGTGCCCGTGTTCATTTTCGCGTTGCAACGTGACCACTGTGAGCAAGGAATCAAGTGTCATACCATCCATCTTCAAGCTGACATCGAGAACGCCACCTTTATCCAGTACAAGATGGAAATGTTTCAAATCCATCATCGAAAGATAGCCACCATAGGCTCCGGCTATATCAAGCCGTCCGGTTGCATTCTTATAACCCATCGAGATAAAATCCTGACGGGTCGAGCCTTCAGGGAAATTGTCGACGAAGACGGTTATTTTTTTGATGTTTATAACAAAATCAATCGGGTTTGCGCGTATTGACGGGTGAAGAGCAATTGCCCCATTTTCCAGAAGACCTAACCGCTTTTTTTTATTATCAAACAATTCCAAATTCTTGAATTGTCCGGTTTTATACCTGAAACCTGTATCCTGATTGTAAATTCCCTTGTTTGGCGGAAATGTTACATCATTCAAGGTAATGCCGGAAACCCGTATAGTATTTCCTTCATAGATATAGACAATCTGCGGTAACACAATTTTTTTGATGGAATAGGCTCCGTGTTCCTGTTCCTGAATTCCTGAAAATTCGACCCGTCCTAATGAAGTATCCGGCGAGAGTGGCGTTCCGGTTATACGGACATCGTCTAAAGTCAAACGATCTTTATTGCCCGCAATTCCAGTATGGGAAACAGTAACCGATTTCCCGAAGGCTTCTGAGAAACGTTTGACAAAGGCACCGTTATCGAATTCTGCCTGCGCCGACGTGACAATAACTAATATAGCGGCCATCGACGCTAAAATGCATATAAAACGTTTAACTACCCTTGAAAACACTGTGACCAACCTGTTGCATTATCGAGATAAACCGCTCCACGGCTTATCTCTATGCTTAGCGCTCGATTTTTCAATCCGGTTTGTTTCAATTCTGACTAACAGCAGAAATAATTCGAGCAGGCGTATAGAAAATGAGATTTGTCGTACCTCTCAAAATGTTTCCGCTATCATCAATCATCTGTTGTCCTCCGGTTTCACTGGTTTCTTTCATCATTGACGTTGAAAGCGAACCGTCGTGAGCAAGTGCCATTAAAGTCGGAGACGAAGCGAATACATTATGTGCGCCACCATCGACATCGGATAGATCAAGAACGGCAATTCCGTTTTTCTGCAGAAGCGGTATGCTGGAGCCATCCCCTACCCTTGCATGCCCTCCCACCAGTCGGCCGGAAACAGCCAACGCCTTGTCTTTACGCGAAACAAGCACAGCGGTCGGTTGCGGCATTTTTTTCACGTCTTTGAGCTGCCGCTCGAACACATCAACATCAATATCCGGTGCTGCCATAAGGAAACTTGAAATGCGATCAATCGGGTATCGTTTGCCCTGAAGAGCTAGACTTCTCAATGCCTCCATGGTTACGTAATTGCCCATCGAATGGGCAACAACGGTAATCTCGTTGGCATCTGTTTCACTTAATAAAGTTAGCAGATCGGCAAGTCCGTCGCGGGCAAAATCGGCGCTATCCCGATCATAGACGTAAAGCGGGATAGAGCCACCCGAAGGCCAGGAATAATGAACAGTAACAGCGTTTAATGAATAATCATATGCAAATTGTGCTGCTCTGAATGTGCTGTCGGCAAAATTGTTGTTATAGCCATGGATAAATAAAAATATTTCCCGCTTTCCCTTGGGCTTTTTGTCGAGCGCATTATTCAGTTGTTGTTTGAACGCCTCGCGACCGTCATATTTAACAACATTAACCGCAGAGAAATAATTTTCCAGATCCGGTTTGTAACCGTTTGTTTCAACCTCGCCTTTTTTATGTTTTTGGGGAATGCCAACGTCAACGCGCGCGTAATTCAACGTTTTCGATCTTTTTATTCCGAACGGTTCCGAATAATCGTTTTGCGACTGCCTGCTTGTAGCAACATAGACAGGAACCACTGCCTTCGGCTTACCGGGTTTCCGAATAGCCGCATTTTGAGCGGCCACCGTTGCCGGTGTCGCATTTTTTCCATGCCATAAAACGGCTCGTGATCCACCGCAATTTGTTAAAAAAACAAGACAAACAAAGAAACAAATATATCGAGCCAAAATTGTTTTTCTCATTTAAGTGTAGCCCTGAACCGATTGAGAGAGAACGCGAATAGCACAGATCCGATCACGGCTAAAGCCGCAAAGTTTTCCCAGACAACCGTAAAACCGGCACCACGATAAAGAATTGATTGAGCCATCATAATAAAATGCGTGTTCGGCGCGGCAAGCATGATATTCTGGATAATTTCCGGCATGCTTTCACGCGGAGTAATACCACCTGACAGGATTTGCAAAGGCATAAGTACCAGCATGAGCAACAGACCGAATTGCGGCATCGAACCGGCAACGGTCGCAAGGGCAATGCCCATGGATGTCGTTGCAAAAAGATGCAAAACAGTTCCGGCAAGAAATAGCATGACAGAGCCTTCAATCGGCACTTTTAACAAGCCTTCCACAATAACGATCAACGAAAATGTTGCAGCAACGAGAACGATCAATCCCATTGACCACACCTTTGAAATCATAATTTCGGTCGGTGTGACCGGCATAACAAGAAGATGTTCGACAGTTCCATGTTCGCGTTCACGGATAAGCGCAGTTCCTGTCAAAATGATGGATAACATTGTCACATTATCAATCACATTGATAATCGAACCGAACCACGATTTTTCTAATTCCGGATTGAAACGTGCACGTAACGTCAACGAAACCTGCTGCGGCTCTTTCGAGCGATAATGGGAGACAAACTCTTTCACTTCAGCATCAACAATTTGCTGGATATATTGTGAACCGGTGAGAGCTTGCGTCGTACGTGTCGCATCGACATCAAGCTGTATGGCCGGAGAGCGTCCGGCAAGCACATCCCTTTGAAAATTCGGCGGAATATCGACAGCAAATGTATCTATTCCCTGATCCATACGGGAATCGAGTTCGGATTGGTCGATGTCTTCGGGGGTTATGAAATATGGCGGGAGAAATGCAGTGGCAATACGTGTCGACAAAGGTGAACTATCTTCATCGACGATCGCGATAGGAGTTTTGTTCAAAGTTTCAGGCGTTGCGTTAGCCGATATATAAATGGATATTGTGAACGCGTAGACAATCAGAACCAAGAGCATCGGGTCACGGAAAACGCCGAGCAATTCTTTGATTCCCAAATCCAGAATATGATTTAACTTCATGACTTTACTTCGCCTGTTTTTAGTAAGCCACGAGGCTATGATGACCAAAATCGGACCTGCCAGTATGAGTGGAATAAATGAACCGACAAGATCATGGAACTGAAGGGCTTTGGCAAATGTGCCACGCGAAATCAGTATGAAATAGGTTGTCGGATAAATATCGCCGATTAACCGGCCAGCTCCTTGAAGGGAGCTAACCGGATCCATCAAGCCGCAGAATTGTGTTGCTGGTAAAATAGTCAAAACGGCAGCACCGAAAATTGCAGCAATCTGGCTATTCATAAAGGTTGAAATCAAAAGCCCGAATGCCGTTGAAAACGCCACATAAAGCAACCCTGCGAACATGAATGTCAGGATTCCGCCGGTGAAGTGCACTCTGAAAATAAATACCGCAAACAGCCACAGCAAAATACAATTGATAAGACCAAGGCCGATATAAGGAAGTTGTTTTCCAACCAGAAATTCCAACCTTGTTACCGGAGTGACATAGAGATTGATGATCGAGCCCATTTCCTTTTCGCGCACAACCGACAAAGCTGCAAGCATAGCAGGAATAATCAGAAGCAAAATCGGGATAACGGCCGGAACCATGGCCGTAAGACTTTCTATGCCGGGATTATAAAGGTAGCGAACCTCCAGATGATAATCGCCCATAGTTGCAGCTTTGCCTTGCAAAGTTCGCGCCTTGTTCTGCAACCATAACGCATGCATACCCCGCACATAGCCACGCACGGTTTCGGCGCGGAGCGGCATTGCTCCGTCAATCCATGCGCCGACCTCCACATTGCGCCCGCGTTCCATATCCTTGCCGAATTCGGGCGGAATTTCGATAGCGAGACTGATTTCGCCCGATCGCATTCTTGCATCAAGATCATCATAATCAACGATGTCTTTTTTCTGGATAAAGTAACGGGAACCGGAAATCTGTTGCACATAATCGCGACTGATTACCGACTGGTCATGATCGAGCACTGCAAAAGTCAAATTTTCGACTTCCATGTTGATACCATAACCGATAACGAACATCAAAATAACGCTGCCAAGCAACGCCATCGTTGCGCGTATCGGGTCGCGACGCAGTTCGAGCGCCTCGCGATTGGCATAACTCATCATCCGCATAAAATCGAAACGTCGTTTAAAACGGTCTCCGTGTGTTTTTTTGACATCGACCGGATTATCATTATCGGAACTTTTCGCGTTCTCCGCTGTCACCTGCGATTTTTCCGCGCTGTTCTCAGCGGCGGCCTTGGTTTCATCGGCTTTTGCCTTTTTCCCGGCATTCTGCTTATCAATCGCATCCTGCAAATATTCGATAAACGCCTCCTCCAGCGTGTCAGCATTTTTCGATTTAACAATTTCAGAAGGTTTATCCGTAATCAAAACCTTGCCGGCATGCATAAGAGAAATGCGGTCGCATCGCTCGGCTTCATTCATAAAATGGGTTGTGATAAAAATTGTCACATTATCGTTGCGCGATAACTCTCCAAGTTGTTGCCACAACTGATCGCGCGCAATCGGATCAACACCGGAAGTCGGTTCATCAAGGATAAGAATTTCCGGCTCATGCAGCAACGCAACAGCCAGCGACATACGTTGTCTGATACCAAGCGGCAAAGAATCAGGCATGGCGTTGAGCACATCTTTCAGCTCGAACCGGTCAATCATCGCCTGCATGCGTTCCTTGACCTTTTCCGCAGGAATTTCAAAAAGTTTTGCGTGAAGCTGTAAATTTTCGAGAACAGTCAATTCGGCATAAAGCGAAAAAGCCTGACTCATATAGCCAACATGACGCCGCGTTTCCATGTCATTGGCATTTATCTGACGACCGAACAGTTTGGCAGTGCCTTCCGTCGCCGGAAGAAGTCCGGTAAGCATTTTCATGGTTGTGCTTTTTCCGCACCCGTTGGACCCCAGAAAACCGAAAATCTCGCCTTTTTTGATACGAAAACTGACATGATCGACGGCGGTAAAATCTCCAAAACGTTGTGTGAGACCATCAGCTTCAATCGCTATTTCCTCGTTGCCTGTTTCCTTGCGCGGCGGAATAACAACTTCCACATGCCCCTTCTGCTCTTCTTGAGGCATAAGTGCGATAAATGCTTCATCCAGTGTCTTGGTTTTTGTCTGTTCAAGCAGTTCGGCAGGTGTACCTGTTGCCAGAATTTTACCATTATACATGGCAATCAACCAATCGAACCGTGCGGCCTCTTCCATATAGGCAGTGGCCACCATCACGCTCATATCGGAACGTTCTTTGCGAATATCGTCAATCAAATCCCAGAATTGCCGTCTGGATAACGGGTCGACACCCGTTGTAGGCTCATCGAGCACAAGAAGCTTCGGGTCATGAATAAGCGAACAAATAAGACCAAGTTTTTGTTTCATGCCGCCGGATAGTTTGCCGGCCGGACGACCTTCAAAACCGTTAAGACCCGTTCTCTCGCAGAGTTCGGCAATACGTGCATCACGTTCTTCTTTACCCTGCCCGAAAAGCCGCGCGAAGAAATCAGCATTTTCCTGAACAGACAAGGTCGGATAAAGATTTTTTCCCAAGCCTTGAGGCATATAGGCAATATCCGGACAAACATCGAGGCGATGTTGTTTGTCACGCATATCACCGCCCAACACGTAAACGGTTCCTTCCTGAATTTCGCGCGCACCGGTAATCAGCGACAGAAGACTTGATTTACCAACACCGTCAGGACCGATCATACCGATCATTTTGCCGGACGGTACGTCGAGATCAATCCCGTCAAGCGCAATCTTCTCGCCGTAGACCAAACGGACACTTTCCAGTTTTACAACTGGTTCACCTGATTCCGGTTTCGTGATTTTTGAAGGCTCTGTCATTGAACTACTGGTGTACTAACAATCTTTGGCCATTTTGCGTTCGGGTCGGTCTTCACATAGGCCACTCCGGGCAAACCGGTTTTGACCTGTTTTATATATTTTTCCAACAGATTTTGTGGAATTTGGGCGCGGACACGAAACATCAGCTTGGTGCGCTCTTCGGCTGTCTCCACTGTTTTTGGCGTAAATTGCGCCACATCGGATACAAAGGAAATATTAGCGGGAATGACATATTGGGGAGCAGCGTCAAGTACGATTCTCGCTTCCGTACCAATTGCGATTTTGCCAACAACTTTGGTGGGCAAGAAAAATGTCATATAGACATCACCCAGATCGACCAGATTAAGCACTCGCCCACCTGCTGCTACAACCTCGCCGGGTTGAGCTATGCGATATTGTATTCTTCCCGACCGGGTTGCTTTCAACTCACTGTCATTGATGTCAGACTGGATACGTTCGATTGTTGCTTTTGCCGCGTCGACTGCGGCTTCCGCATTCACGACATTGGCTTTTGCGGTAGAAACAGCAACTTTTGCCGCTGCCAATTGTGCTTTCGAGGCTGCAACAGCCGCCAGAGCACCGTCATAGGTTGCCTGATCGTCATCTCTGACCTGTGTCGAAACCGTGCCTTTTTGCTGCAATGTGGCTGAACGTTGATAACGTCGATTGGAATTATCGCGCTGGACTTCATTTTGAGCCACTGTCGCTTCGGCGGCTTCCTGTTCGGCCTGACGTTGTTCCACTTCCATCTTTGCCGTATCAACATTAATGACAGCGCGTTTCAATTGGGCTTGAGCTTCACGCAATTGCGCCTGCAAATTGTCGGTGTCCATATGGGCAACCACATCACCAATATTGACGAAATCGCCCTCTCTTACCGTAATATCCTGAATACGACCGGCAAGTTTGGAGGCGATATCGATTTCGGTTGCCTCTATGCGGCCATTTCCCATGGCAATACCTTCGGGCAGTCCGGGGTGAAGATAGGTTTTCAAGCCGCTATAGACTGCAACTATAGCAATCACACCGATCGCTATCCAACCCCATTTTGTTTTACCTTTTGCAGCCATCAAACAGTCTCCATTTCCATTCCGACAAACAGGAATACGCTTTTAACCAAGTTTGGCGCGTCACATTATCATTCATCTTTGTATTTGAAAAGTTGCCTTTTTGGTAAATATTTTCCAATAAAAACAATTTTCTTGTTAACATAAAAATATGAAATATAGACGTTCTAAACGTTTTCATTTTTTACAACAGACAAGAACGCATCTCTATAAAACACATAGATAGTATAGTCACAAACAACTAAAAATAATTCTTTCAAATGTATAAACAATATTTTATAAAATTATTTTGTAAAATTAGAATATTAGTTTCAGTTTGATTATATCTTGTCCTAATCGGGTTTTAAAAAATCCACATTTTCCGTTCGAGAAACCTATCCGCTAGTTCCGACAGCCAAAACAATTAAAAATTCGATTTATCCGGTTATTCGACTGTTTGCCTTGCATTTGTAGCTGATAGTTCCAAAAAACTGCGAGGAGAAAAAATGTTTGCATTAGATCTCACAACAGTAAAATTGTTCAAAAATAAAAGAAAAAATGGTGCGGTCGAGAAGACTCGAACTTCCACGGGTTTCCCCACAGCGACCTCAACGCTGCGCGTCTACCAATTCCGCCACGACCGCACGTGGTAGAAGCCGATAATTAACCGGCTGGCGGCATTTAACAAATCGACAGAAGCAAAACAAGACCTTTTTTTAAAAAACCGCATATTTATTGAACATTTTGGTTGAAATAATTTTTTCGGCTCATGAGAGCGACTTTCGATACACGTCGCTTTTCAGGCTTTATAAACCTCGTCCGGATTGAAAAGACGCTTCTTATCATCTTCTTCAAGTGTAGCTTTTCCGTTGACCAATTCCAGACGGCGATAAAAACAGCTTCTGCGACCGGTATGACAGGTTGCACCCGCACCTTTTACATGGACTTTCAACCAGATTGCATCCTGATCGCAATCGACCCGAATCTCCTCGATGATCTGGAAATTTCCCGAACTTTCGCCTTTTTTCCATATTTTTTGGCGTGATCGTGACCAATAATGCGCAATACCCGTTTCAAGTGTCAATGCCAGTGCTTCTTTGTTCATAAAAGCGACCATCAACAGGGTTCCGTCATCGGCATCACTCACAACTGCGGTAAGTAACCCTTGTGAATCAAATTTCGGTAAAAACTGCGAACCTTCTTCCAAGCTATTTTTTTCTTCAGACAATTTCTTTTCCCTAAAATCAAAGATTGCGTATCATCTTGACAAAATTGACCTGCGCCTCGACGTTATCCTTGTAGGCTCCCCGATATGTGGCGGTAATAGTGGTTGACCCTTGTTTTTTGACGCCGCGCATGGCCATACACATATGTTCGGCCTCTATGAGCACAGCCACACCGCGAGGTTTTAAATATTGATAAAGGGCGTCGGCAACTTCTGCGGTGATACTTTCCTGCGTTTGCAAGCGTTTTGCAAAAACGTCTACAACACGCGGTATTTTCGACAGCCCCACGACTTGACCATCAGGCATATAGGCGACATGCGCTTTCCCTATTATCGGCACCATATGATGTTCACAATGCGAATAGAAAGGAATGTCCTTGATAAGAACGGGATCGTTATATCCGGACACCTCATCAAAGACTGTTCCTAAAATTTCTTTTGCGGATTGTTTATAGCCTGAAAACATCTCTTCATAAGCTTTAACGACCCGCTTTGGCGTGTTGACAAGCCCTTCCCTGTCGGGATTTTCGCCCGCCCAGAGGAGCAAAGTACGCACTGCTGCTTCAGCCTCTTCACGGCTTGGACGCTTATTCGCAATTTGATGAGTTTCAACGCTCGGACTTTTTTGAAGGGATTGCATAAATGAACTCCGATTTACCGCCAAAGAAAACTTGGTAGTTATAATGACTACACCTATATAGACACATATATCCAGAATCAAAGTAAGTTCATAAAAAACAGGTTGTTTTTCGAGCAACAAAATATGATTGACGAAATTTATAACGATAAAATTCTAGGGTTTGCGGCGCATATCGATAAAATTGGCCGTCTTGACGCTCCCGATGCGACGGCACAAAAACATTCCCGAATCTGTGGATCGACCGTAACAGTTGATTTAAAAATGAAAAACGGCATTGTAACAGATTTTGCGCATATCGTGCGCGCTTGCGCATTGGGGCAGGCTTCCTCTTCACTTATGGCAAGCCATATAATCGGCTCGACGAGTGAAGAACTGCGTTCTTTACGCAATACTGTCTGGCTCATGCTTACAGAAAATGGTCCTGCACCAACCGGAAAATTTGCCGAATTTGCCTGCCTTGAACCGATAAAAAACTATAAAGCCCGCCAGCCGTCCACTATGCTGACTTTCGATGCCGTTGTTGATTGCATTGACCAGATCGAAGCCCGCAACAAAGAGTGACAGAATGACGAAGTCGGAAAGCCGCAATTTTTCAGGAGTCTGGCGCAAAACACCGGGAAGACTTTTGGGAACCGGACTGGTTCGCCTTTACCAGCTCACGCTTTCAGGATTCATCGGCAACCAATGTCGGCATTTGCCCACCTGTTCCGAATATACATTTGAAGCAATTGCAAGATATGGCTTGTGGGCAGGCTCGTGGATGGGTTTATTTCGCATTATGCGTTGCGGACCGTTCGGAACCCACGGCTTTGATCCTGTTCCGACATATCTCGATGAAACCTATCACTGGTATACACCATGGCGTTATTGGAAAATTGCGCAAAAGAAACATGAATAGGACTTTCTTTTTTTCAAAAGAAAACATAAAAGACCAGACATTAAACCGCTTTGTTGTCATCAACCGGAGCAATCAACACCCCCACCCGCATTCGTTGGCGGGACTGGATTAGGAGTAATTTTATGTCTTCCACCGTTTCCATTTCTTTCCCTGACGGTTCAAAACGCGATTATCCCGCCGATATGACCGGATTGGAACTCGCACAATCCATTTCAAAATCACTGGCAAAAAATGCTGTTGCATACAGCTTTGATGGCGTTTTACGTGACATGTCGGATCCACTCGGACAATCCGGCTCGATCGAGATTATTACACGTGACGACCCGCGCGCACTTGCTCTTATTCGTCACGACTGTGCACACGTTCTAGCCGAAGCAGTACAGGAACTCTTTCCCGGAACACAGGTCACAATCGGTCCGGTTATCGAAAATGGTTTTTACTATGATTTTGCCCGTAACCAGCCATTTACGCCTGAAGATCTGCCGGTTATCGAAAAGAAAATGCACGAAATCATCAAGCGCAATGCAAAATTTACCAAGGAAGTTTTGCCGCGCAAAAAAGCCAAAAAGATTTTCGCGGATAAAGGCGAACTCTATAAGGTCGAACTGGTTGACGCAATTCCGGAAAACGAAGACGTTAAGATATATCATCAAGGGGATTGGTTCGATCTTTGTCGCGGGCCTCATATGCAATCGACAGGCCAGATCGGCAATGCATTCAAATTGATGAAGGTCGCCGGAGCCTATTGGCGGGGTGATTCCAACAATCCGATGTTGACCCGTATTTACGGAACCGCGTTCGCCAACGAAAAGGATCTTGCAGCCTATCTCCACATGCTCGAAGAAGCCGAAAAACGCGACCATCGTCGCTTGGGTCGAGAAATGGATCTGTTCCATTTTCAGGAAGAAGGTCCGGGTGTTGTCTTCTGGCACGCAAAAGGCTGGAGGATGTTCCAGAATCTTGTAAGCTATATGCGCCGCCGCCTTGACGATCAGGGATATTCGGAAGTCAATGCTCCTCAGGTTCTCGACAAGTCTTTATGGGAAATATCAGGGCATTGGGGTTGGTATAAAGAAAATATGTTCAAGGTAACGCCTGCAGGTGACGATGCCGACGACGACCGCGTTTATGCCTTGAAGCCGATGAATTGCCCCGGCCATGTGCAAATATTCAAGCACGGTCTGAAGTCTTACCGCGAACTACCTATCCGCCTTGCAGAATTCGGTGTTGTTCACCGTTATGAACCCTCCGGTTCACTGCATGGTTTGATGCGCGTGCGCGGCTTTACGCAGGACGACGCCCATATTTTCTGTACCGACGAACAGCTCGCCGATGAATGCTTGAAAATTAATGATCTGATTTTAAGCACTTATGCTGATTTCGGTTTCAATGAAATTACCGTAAAATTGTCGACACGACCGGAAAAACGCGTTGGTTCGGACGAATTATGGGATCACGCAGAAAGCGTAATGGCGGAGGTTTTGCGCACAATCGAGGAAAAATCGAACGGGCGTATCAAAACCGGAATCCTGCCGGGTGAAGGTGCTTTTTACGGGCCGAAGTTTGAATATACATTGAAAGATGCGATCGGCCGTGAATGGCAATGCGGAACGACACAGGTAGACTTTAATCTTCCGGAGCGTTTTGGTGCATTCTACATCGATAAAGATTCAGAAAAACGTCAGCCGGTTATGATCCACCGTGCAATCTGCGGATCAATGGAACGCTTTCTTGGTATTCTTCTTGAAAACTATGCAGGTCATTTGCCTTTGTGGTTTGCTCCCCTTCAGGTTGTTGTCGCCACGATTACATCGGAAGCCGATGACTATGCCAAAAAAGTCGTCAAAAAGCTCAAAGCCGCCGGTTTGTTGGCAACATCCGATCTCAGAAACGAGAAGATCAACTATAAGGTACGCGAACATTCGCTACAAAAAGTACCGGTCATTCTGGTCTGCGGGAAACGCGAAGCCGAAGACGGTTCGGTAAATATGCGCCGTCTGGGGAGTCAGGAACAAGTGTCTCTACCTCTTGAAAAGGTGATCGCCGACCTTAAAGAGGAAGCAACGCCTCCCGATATTCGCCGCAATGCGATAGAAGATTAATTGTCTCAATGAATTTCTGGCAGGCAAAACATGACCTGCCAGATTTTTTTTACAGCTTGATAGGTTGCCATAACTATTCCCGCCGAAAAAAACTCGACTGCACCCGATTGTCTGACAGCGTCAGGTATCAGGTTAACCGGTGTGACATTGGTTTCAACGTTTCTGTGAAGAAAAATTGCAAGAATTAATTCAAAACTTGGCAGAGACCAAACGTGGCGCCGGACTGTTCAATTGAGCGGCTGTTTTTCAAATTATTTAATGATAATAATCGTTTTTATTGCCAAATCGGGCTATCGCCTGCTGACAGCGTTCCGTCAATCCATCGAATCATCAATTGGCGGCTGAGGCGGCGCAGTTGTAACGAGATCGACATCCTGGTCATGGCCGGAAGAAACCGAAAACTCTTTTTGATAAATTTGGTCTTTGTTTTTTGCAATTGCGACATAATCACCCTCGGCCAATACAAGAGTTGCATATGCACCCACCGTTTCGCGGATAATATCGCCAGAGTCATTGGTAATTGACCAACTCGTATCGGCCAATGCCTCTCCACCCTCTTGGCGAACAAGTTTCAAAGTAACAAGTGCCGCGTGATGTTGCATTGTGGCTTCGGTTATCTTGCCGGCGTCAACTTTAATATCGGATCTGGAAATGGCGTTAGCCGTTCCGTAATTCGATACAATATGATAGCTACCCGCTTTCAACCTTATGACTTTTCCCGGTTTAATATCTGCAAGAATAAGTGATGTATCGTCATTTTCACTGTCGTCCGAATAAACCGAGAACCGTAAATATTGCGGGTTGATTTTACCTTCCGGCATGGTCGCATTAAGCTTCAAGCCTCCGGCATCCAGAACCAGAGTTTCCGACAGTTGTTGCGCCGCACTCACCGTTACGCGTCGCATAGCACTCGCATTCCCGAATGAAACATGGACAATATAGCTTCCGGGGTCGAGAGCAAAATGTGCACTTCCCCCTTGGGAAGAAGCGACAAGTGGTAATTTATTATCCACTCCATAAATAGGTTCAAAAATACGCCAAACGAGCCCGCGTGAAATGTCCATCCCCTTATCTGTCAATCTCGCATTGAGTTCGAGTTTGGCCTTTTGTTGCTCAGTCTCGCTCAAAGATTGGCTTTGAGATGGCGCGCCGGTTGCGGGTTGGGGAACATTGGTCGGCGGGTTTTCTCCTTTAGGCGCGGCCTGTGGTTTGAATTTATTCTCATGATGTTGCGGTTCAGGTGCCGTCAAATTCAATTCGTGCTGTTTTTCTTCGGCACAGGCATGAGACATGCCAAAAGCTTCTGTCAAAGCAACAAGACTTGCCAAAATGGTGATCGTAGTTTTTTGCTTTGAGCGGAGTAGAAACGTCATCTGGTTTTAACTGTCAGCAGCTTCAAGTCGTTGGTGTTATGAATTAGGTAAAAGCAATCGAGTGTCACTTTTATCCGCTTGTCCGGCTATATTGAAAAGCTGGCACCGCAACCACATGAGGACACAGCATTGGGATTATTGATTTTGAATGCTTGTCCCAAAAGGTTATCGACAAAATCGATTTCCGAACCATCCATGAGAGGTAGAGACATCGAATCTATCAATATTGTGGCACCGTCTTTTTTAATTACCAAATCATCCTCTGCGGGCGGTTCGTTGACAAGGTCATATTTATAAGAAAAGCCGGAACAACCGCCTCCCTCGACGGAAATCCGCAAAGCCGTCTTGTCAGGTTCACCGGCCAGAATACGAGCTATGCGTTTGACCGCTGATTCTGTAACTACAACACCCATTATCAACACTTCCTTGCTATAGACTGTTTTCGTAAACCTGAATATCAGATAAAAGATATTTACATCTGAATCTAGGTCTCGATTGGACAAGTTACAATGGATATAGAAGATATAGGCTTTGGTTACCACTCTCGTGCGCCTTATGCCAGTGACCCGGCAAAAAGTCGTGGACGTCTGGTTTATGAGCCGGAAAGTCCGACGAGAACACCTTTCCAACGCGATCGCGACCGTATCATCCATTCAAATGCATTTCGTCGATTGAAGCATAAAACCCAGGTATTCATCGCCGATGAAGGCGATCTCTACCGCACACGTCTAACACATACAATCGAAGTATCACAAATTGCCCGCGCCTTGGCTCGTGCATTGCGCCTTGATGAAGATTTGGCAGAAGCCATTGCACTCGTTCACGATTTTGGTCATACACCATTCGGTCACGCAGGTGAAGATGCTTTAAACAGCAGGATGCAACCGTTTGGCGGGTTCGACCATAATGCGCAGGGCTTGCGCATCGTCACCAGACTTGAACATCGTTATCCGAAGTTTAATGGCTTGAACCTTACCTGGGAGACGCTGGAAGGACTTGCCAAACATAACGGCCCACTTTCCGGACCTTACGCAAAAAATTCTGCTATCCCTGTTACTTTGGCCGAATATAACAAGATTCAAAATCTGGAACTTGATAAATTTGCCAGTCTTGAAGCCCAATGTGCGGCTATAGCTGATGATATTGCCTACAATGCCCATGATATTGACGATGGCTTGCGATCCGGACTTCTAAGCCTTACGCAACTTGAAAATGTCGAATTGTCGGGTGACATCCTGCGTCTTATCAAAGATGAATTTCCGAATCTGGACCGAACCCGCACCGGTTATGAACTTGTAAGACGCCAAATAACCGCAATGGTGGAAGACGTTATAAAACATTCTCTGGACCTCATCCATCAGCTCTCACCTCACACTATTGACGACGTCCATGGCGCAGATCACCAACTTGTCGCATTCTCTCCGCTTATGACCAAATCCGAAAAAAAACTGAAACAATTTCTTTATGATAACCTCTATCATCACGAATATGTCTGGAAACGACGCAACGAAGCCGAAAAAATTGTTTCAAGCCTGTTCGATTTTTATTACGAACATCCGAATGCAATGCCGGAAGAGTGGTTTAAAACGACAATTGATCTAAGTGACAACGGTCGCGCAAGAGTGATCTCCGACTTCCTTTCAGGAATGACCGATAATTATGCACTGCGCGAATATCGACGATTGTTTGACCGCGCAACTTATTTGTCCTAAACGAAGGTGACAACAACACGGATTTCGATGATGAATATTTTTAATGAGTTCGAGCAAAAAATTAAACAATTGCTTCAGCAGTCTGATATTAAAGCAAAAGATGGTCAGCCACTTGATTTAAGCAGGGTCAGCATCGAGGCTCCGCGTGATCCTTCACATGGTGATCTGGCGACGAATGCGGCAATGGTTCTATCGAAATCTGTCGGTTGCAATCCGCGAGCGCTGGCAGAAAGAATTGTATCTCTTCTGGAAGCGGACGATGATATTGAATCTGTTAATGTTGCGGGTCCCGGCTTTATCAACCTCCGGCTGACTGACGATTTTTGGCGTAATGTATTAAAAACCATCGTTAAATCGGGTAGCAATTTCGGCCGCACAAAGCTTGGATTGGGGAAAAAAGTCAACATTGAATACGTTTCGGCCAATCCCACCGGCCCCATGCATGTCGGACATTGTCGCGGGGCAGTTGTTGGTGATGTGCTTGCAAACCTTCTCTCTTTTACAGGACATGACGTTGTAAAGGAATATTACATCAACGACGCGGGCGGGCAGATTGATGTATTGGCGAATTCTGTTTTCCTGCGCTATCGGGAAGCACTTGGTGAAACGATAGGCAAAATTCCCGAAGGGCTTTATCCCGGCGATTATCTTGTCCCTGTCGGCGAGGCACTGAAAAAAGAATTCGGCAACAAGCTTCTGGAAATGCCGGAAGAGGAGCGATTGCCACTCATAAAAGAACGGTCGGTTGATGCAATGATGCAGATGATCCGCGATGATCTTGCGGCACTCAATATTCATCATGATGTGTTTTTCTCGGAAAAAACTTTGCATGCCGATAATGCAAAAGCGATACGCAGTACGATCAATGATCTGACATTGAAAGGATATGTCTATAAGGGAACATTGCCGCCGCCGAAGGGACAGGTTTCGGAAGATTGGGAAGATCGTGAACAGACACTGTTTCGCTCGACGGAAGTTGGTGACGATCAGGACAGACCATTAATCAAATCGGATGGCTCGTATACATATTTCGCTGCCGATGTAGCCTATTTCCGCAATAAATTTGAACGTCAGTTCAATGAAATGATTTATGTATTGGGTGCAGATCATGGTGGATATGTAAAAAGGCTACAAGCGGTTGCCAAAGCTATTTCAGGTGGAAAAGCCAAATTGACAGCGCTTCTTTGCCAATTGGTAAAGCTCTTCCGCGACGGCGAGCCGGTGGTTATGTCGAAAAGAGCCGGATCTTTTGTCACTCTCCGTGAAGTTGTCGACGAAGTCGGCAGGGATCCTGTGCGCTTTATGATGATTTATCGGAAAAGCGATGCTCCGCTTGATTTTGATTTTGCCAAAGTTACAGAACAGTCCAAAGACAATCCGGTCTTTTATGTCCAATACGCGTGTGCACGATGCCATTCCACTTTCCGGAAAGCTGAAGAACTCCTTAATCTGTCGAATTTCCAACGGGAGGAACTGGTTTCGCATCTCGAAAAATTGACAGATGCCGGAGAGATTGCTTTAATCAAGAAATTGGCGGAATATCCACGTATCGTCGAACAGGCTACATTGAATTACGAGCCGCACAGATTGGCGTTTTATCTTTACGATCTTGCCTCTTTTTTCCATGGACATTGGAACAAAGGTACAGAAAATGAGGATTTACGTTTTATCAAGCTTGACGATAGAGAATTGTCTTTAGCAAGACTCGGCCTCATTCAGGCTGTGTCTGATGTTCTGTCATCCGGCTTGGGCATTATTGGTGTTGATGCTCCGGTGGAAATGCGTTGATTCCGGTGGAAATGCGTTGATAAAGAGACTTTCCAGACGGGCTTTGTAACTATGTCTTGTGTTAAGGTTATCTAACGTATATTTATGATATTAAAGCAGAATTTCAGATTTTTAAGATGAATGAGCTTAATGTCTGGCGGAATGCAATAAATACCAGATTGCGTAACCGACTATGTGGGAAAAACTATGACCGACAATGATCGCAATGCCCCCCGTCCGGAACGACCGGCTTCAGAAGAGAAAGACCCGCTTCTCGAACTTACGCGCCTGTTCAATCTGGACTTTAATGCGAATGGTGATAGTCCGACTCGCAAACCGGTAACATCCACTGTGCAGACAGGCCCATCTCAACAACCACAGAACAGCGGTGCGGATGATGCCGATTTGTCTTTTCTTGACGCTCAACCTCCAGTTACCAGCTCACGGCCGGCAAGTGGACTGACAAATGACAGGAACACTGCCGCTCGAAATAATGATGATCTTGATTTTCTGCCACAGGCTGAAGATTCCGCGCCTGCACCTCGCCAACAGGAACCTGATCTTCCTTTTAACGAACTTTATGACATGCCATCGTTTACCCCGCAGGCTCGTGCTACCGGTGCGCCGATAGAGCCGCCTGCAGGCTTTCCCGATATTGACTTGGACACTTTACCGGATATTCCGATTGGAAACGAGCCGTCGCAGCCGGCTAATTCCGTAAATCCGGCTTTTGATAAGCAAGCCCAATATGGAAGAGTTGCGAATAGCCCGGATTTTGTTCCCGAACAAACTACATCAGGTTTCCAGAATACGAGTTTTGGACAACCACTAAATTCGCCGAACGAACTTTCTCAACCGGTACCTGTGCATAATTTTTCACAAGAACTGCCTGAGCAGAATACCAACGACCAGACAACAGTTCAACAAACGGCTCGTCGGGATCCTATTTTTGATGAAATGGGTTTTGACAAAGAACTCGAAAACCTTCTCGTTAATGACCCGCTTCCTGCATCCGGAGAGCATTTCGGCTCGCAAAATGCGGCTGAAAATCTTGCACCGTCTAATTCACATTATAACGATCCGGTCAGACAGGCTGTAAACCCGCCGGTCGAAAATCACCAATATTCGGGTAATTTGAATTCACTCTCGAATGTAGAAACCAGCGGCAATGATCCGCAGTTTCAAACACATAGAAATCAATTCGAGCAAAATAAGCCCTATTCTACTAACACTTATAGTGAGAGCCGTGCAACCAATGCTGCGCCTTTACCTTACGAACCTCCGCAGCAAAACCAAGCTGGCTCCGAAACCGATTTTTTAAATTCGGATGATCCGTTCGGATTTGATGATGTGTTTGCGAACGACGGTCACCCTTTGAGCGAAAATGTACCACCGGATAGCGGTTTACACCATGCTGAACCGGCTGCCGCTCCAGTTGCTAGACCGCAAAGCGCTGATCCCTTCGGCCTTGAGGACTTGTCGGCAGACGAAAATGCCATTGTCAATCCCCCGTTCCATGAAAACCCATCTCCTGTTGCTTCACCAGAATCAAGAGATGTTCAACCGGAAATGGTGAATGACGTAGCAGATATTCCACATTTACCGTTAGAAGCTCAGGAAACCGAACAACAGTTTATGCAAAGCGTAAATTCGGAAACCCGCTATACTCAAACCGGTGAACAGGCTACGGAAAATACGCAAGCATTAAATCCAAATCCGGATTATCCTCAACCGGCTGAAGAAAATGGTGGCGTTAACACCTCCTACGCTGCTTCCGAAGAGGCGTTTGCGCAAAATTCGGGCGAAAATGATGCCAACCAGCCACCCGACGTCAATACTTATAAATTTGCAGATGAAATAGTGGAAACAACAGAGCCGGTCGATGTGCCGGAGATTCCCTACCCTGCTGAAGAACCGGCACAATCGGCTGATGCGTTAGAGAGTGAATTTGCCGATGTATTCAGCGTAGGCAACAAACAGGAAGCCACGAATACCCCCCAGGAACAGGATGATTTTTTCGCAGAAGCTTATGCTCAATCCGGTTATGGACAGGATAAAACCCGTGAACCTGAAAACACCAGCGAAACTCTTCAGGGGCAATACCCGTTACCCCAGCCGAACGTTCCCTATGATGGAAGCGAACAAGCTTTGCTCGCAGGAAATGCGGCGTTGGAAGGATTGCAAAACCAAAACAGACCAAAATCCTTTGCACGAAAATTAACGATCGGCGGTGTTGCTTTATTTATTTTACTTGGCGGCGGCTATGCGGCAATGAAGTATTTTATGCCATCGCAAGGCGGTGGCGCTTCAACCGTCATACATGCGGATGATTCGCCTTATAAAGTACAGGCAGAACAAACCGGCACGACTAACGAAACACAAAACAATCAGGACGTTTATAATCAAGCGAACGGTCAAAATGGCTCTGAAGGCAATCAGGATAAACTGGTCGACCACTCCGAAACGCCGGAAGATTTGACTGCATTAAATGATGTACCGGACGGCGTCGATACATATGCCGACCCGTCAAACGTGGAAGATGCAATTACTGCGGCTTCAAATCAGAGCGTCCCGACCAGAGAAGTTCAATCCGTTGTAGTCAATCCTGACGGTACAATCACTCCGAGTCCGCGTTCAAATACAGCCGAAAAACAGGATAGTTCTTCCGCAACAATAAACGATAAAGAAGCAAATGCCCAAAACGGGACGGAGCAAGCCTCTTCCGATGGTACGGCTTCTTCCGAATCCGGCATGTCGGCAGCTGATTCCGAACTGACCAAGATTATCAATGAAGATGCACAGTCCAATCACGGAACGCCTGATGATAATGGTGACAATTCACAAACCGGTTCACTAACCAGTGAAAGCGTTTTAAACGGTATCAACACAGTACACAGTCCCAAGCGTCAACAACAGGCGCAACCTATCATCACCGCAGAAACGCCCCGACAATCTCCGCCAGCTCTTCCAAAAACACCCACTCGCCCGTTAGAAACGTCAGAGCCGAAAACTACTGCTCCCGTGACAGCTAGCGTTGGCTCAGGCGGCTATTACGTCCAGATTGCCTCACAACCCACTCAGGAAGCGGCTACAACGTCAATGAATAAAGCCAAGAGCTTATTCGGCTCGCTCATCGGTTCATTACCTTTAAGTATTCAACCGGCTTCCATTCCCGGTAAAGGCACTTATTATCGCGTCAGAATACAAGTAGGCCCGCGTGATGATGCAGTAAGTCTTTGTGATAAGATAAAGAGCCAAAACGGAAGCTGTTTTGTCGGAAAATAATAGCGGGTCTATTGTTACCGCAAATATTTTCCGTCGCCGGCAGACGTTTTCTAAGTTTTCGTTTTTTTCAACGGACGGTTTGGTTTTTATACTGGGCGCTCCGTAATCCGGACTGCTGTCTTTTATCGGTTACTCATAAAATTCATGGAATAAATACAGATAAATGATAGGTATTCATCACGTAAGATAATCATTTAATAATTCACAATTGTAATATATGAGAATTATTTATATTAAAATAAATAATAAATCTGATATAAAACTAAATTTCTATATTTTTCTATCAAATTGAGAACGCTATTTTAAGTAATTAAATAAAATTTCATATAAATAATTCAGTATCAATTTTACGTGTATTTTTTATGAATAAATTAATATATTTATATTGGTTCCATCCGTAATATTCTTGTATGCTATTTTCTTGATTGTAAAATTATAAAAATTAAATCTTATAAAAATTTATTCTGATTATCAGCCGAAAAATATCGTACCGAATTGACGTGGATAGCGTCCCGATTTCTGTGTAAAACATGTTCGAGCGCATAACAGACAAGCCGTCCAAGGAAGCGTCGTGACAATGGAGCAAACATGTTTGATACAATCATCAATGTGTTCATCAGTTGACGAGAACGGTCGCAGTAAATATTGCCCACGTAAACAATGTTGTAACCGCAAAAACTGCAAAAGCTTCTATCAGGATACGGTTCGTTATAAACGTTAACAGGCGCGTAATTATACTGTTGGTCTTGTTGTCTGACATTGAAAGAGGCTTTCATTCATGAGAACTAAAAGTTCAATTTAGAGATAAGAACTATAGTCCTCACGGGCTATGATGATTTCTGTATCCCTTAAACGCATGGAATATTGTTGTGTTCCCTTGCTGTTTTTAATCATTATTTAATGTGCACTTATAAAAACGTTTCACAATGTTGTTCTCGGATGTGACAACCGTTCTAAAATCGTTGACACCTGTGCCGAATAAACTCTAATGTTCAAACCTTATTGCTTTACAGAAATCACCAATTGTTAAAAGAGCAATAAGATGAACATACATTTCAAAAGGTTATTGTCATGACAGGTTCCAGTACTGTTCTTCCATTTAAAATTGAAAAAAATCCCAATCCGCTCAGTGCAGAAAAGCGTGCGGACCTATTGAAGAATCCTGGATTTGGTCGGGTGTTCACCGATCACATGGCAGTGGTGCAATGGTCAGCCGGAAAAGGCTGGCATGATGCGGTCATCACCGCTCGCAAGCCTTTCGAGATTGATCCGGCAAGTGCTGTTCTTCACTATGGGCAGGAAATTTTCGAGGGCCTCAAGGCTTATCGTGCACATGATGGCCGCATTCTTCTTTTCCGCCCTGAGGCAAACGCTGAACGTTTTCATAATTCCGCTATAAGGCTTGCAATGCCTCCTCTTGATAAGGATGTATTTCTTGCCGCCATCAACGAGCTTGTCAAGATCGACCGGAACTGGATTCCCGAAACACCTGATTCCAGTCTCTATTTACGGCCGTTCATGTTCGCAAATGAAGCATTTTTGGGCGTCCATCCGGCTAACGAGTATATTTTCAGTGTTATTGCTTCTCCGGTCGGTTCCTATTTCAAAAGCGGTTCCACAAAACCGGTCAGCGTTTGGCTTGATACCGAATTCAGCCGCGCCGGCCCTGGCGGAACGGGTGAAGCAAAATGCGGTGGCAATTACGCTTCAAGCTTGCTCGCCCAGATTAATGCCGAGAAAAACGGCTGCGATCAGGTTCTTTTTCTCGACGTGGTCGAGCGTAAATGGATCGAAGAGCTTGGCGGCATGAATGTATGCTTTGTCATGGACGACAATCGGCTCGTTACACCGAAACTTGACGGAACGATTCTTCACGGTGTTACGAGAAAGTCGATTTTGCAACTTGCAAAAGACAACGGAATGAAGGTGGAAGAACGCAGTTATTCCTTTGACGATTTGAAAAAGGATGCAAAAAGTGGCCACCTCAAGGAAGTTTTTGCATGCGGTACCGCTGCCGTGATAACGCCGATCGGAGTATTCAAATATGAAGGCGGTGAAACTGTCATTGGTAATGGAAATGGCGGCGAAATTACCCAGAATCTACGTGAACAGCTCATCCATATCCAAAAAGGTGAAGCCAAAGATCCTTACGGCTGGGTAAAGACTGTTAAAATTGATTGATTATACATTTAATTGAAAGTGCAGCCTTATCAGGCTGCACTTTTTTTGTTTCTCTTTACTAAACTTGCGGTATTTCCGTTAGCTCATATGCTTTAAGCGGCTTCGATCGTTCGACAATGTAACGTTGGGGTCATGTATTTTTCATAACTTTTATTCCCGATCATGAATGAACACGTTTCACGCGGTTCCCCCTTCTGATATTTCCCGTTAACCGTTAGCTGATCGCGAGAGATACGGAATTTAAGGTAAAACGAAGCCCGTATGTTATATCGTCTGTTGTTTACGAGCGTTAAAACTCTCCCGATAAACGTGAATAACACTTTTTCTGATGGATACTATTCGTGTTTTCTTTAAACCGCGCGGTTTTGTTTGTCTGCTGGAGTGGGTATAATAGATCTGAAAAACTTTTTAAGTGAACTCTTTTCAGGCCTCTTCTTTTTGCAAGAATAATAGAGAGAAATATAAAGCTCATTCGGAATATATTATCTGACCGGTAGAAAACGCGCTTCGTTTTTAATCATCAAACGATAGTCCACTTATAGTCTATCCCTATCGTATAACGCTCTACTTCAACCGGATTCCTGACTATCCAGAAAAAAAGCGCGTTCTATTTTGAAAACGCGCTTTAAAAATAATCATAATTTCGCAACTACCGGCAAAACCGGTTTAGAAAATCACGAAAATCAATCAAACTTCGTCATATCCTGATGGCGAGCAATGATATTGCGAATTGTCCCACTGTGTGAGCGCATAACAATTGTATCCGTCTGGATATAATTTTTTGCAAATTTCACACCTGAAAGCAGGTTACCATCTGTTACGCCGGTCGCGGCAAAAAGAACATCGCCTTTTGCCATTTCTTCCATCGCATAAACCTTGTGCGGGTCGGTAACACCCATCTTGGCCGCACGGTCAATTTTTTCCTGGGTATTCAACTGCAAGCGCCCTTGCATTTGTCCGCCAATACAACGAAGTGCCGCCGCAGCCAAAACACCCTCCGGTGCGCCGCCAATGCCCATATAAATATCGATGCCTGTCTCATCCGGATCTGTCGTGTGGATGATACCTGCAACATCACCGTCGCCAATCAAACGGATCGAGGCACCGGTTGTGCGCACGGCCTCTATAAGCTTGGCGTGGCGTGGTCTATCCATAATACAAGCGGTAATCATATTAGGCTTCACGCCTTTCGCTTTGGCGAGAGCATTGATATTGTCAACCGGACTTGCATCAAGATCGACGATCCCTTTGGGATAGCCCGGTCCAATAGCAATTTTTTCCATGTAGACATCCGGCGCATAAAGCAAATTGCCCTTTTCCGCCATTGCAATAACGGCAAGCGAATTCGGCAAGTTCTTGGCGCAGATTGTTGTACCTTCCAAGGGATCCAATGCTATATCAACAGCCGGTCCTTCCTTGGTTCCAACCTTTTCACCGATATAAAGCATGGGTGCTTCATCACGTTCGCCCTCGCCGATAACAACAGTTCCGTCGATCGGCAAACGGTTCAATTCTTTACGCATTGCGTCAACGGCGGCTTGATCGGCTGCCTTTTCGTCTCCGCATCCCCGAATGCGTGCTGCGGCAACCGCTGCACGCTCGGTTACGCGAACCAGCTCAAGTGTTAAAATACGATTGAGTCCATGTAATGTATGGTCAGCCGAGTTCGACATATGATTAATCCCACCGGATAATTGTTAAAGAAAAACCAACGTTGTTTTTCAACGTTATAGTATAGCCTTTTCGCAAAGACTCCGCTTTACCGCAAGAGGGCATACGATCAATTCATAAATTATTATTGAAACATAAGTGATAATAAACAAAATAAACGCAAAAAACGGCCTTTAATTCGGGCGTTCAATGCGGATCATCTGCGGCTTATCTATAAGATGTCCATCTTCCATGATCGACATCAACGCTTTACGTACCGACGACTCGGTCGTTTCATGAGTGACGAGGACAATGTTTTTAGTATTGGGCTGCACATTTTCGGCAAGCGGCCGCTGAACAATCGATTCCAGTGAAATCGAATTCTCGGCCATCCGTTTTGCAACACTTGCAAAAACACCGATTTTATCCGTTACCGTCAAACGTATGAAATAGCCTCCCGCGTGAGCACGCATGCGAGCACGTTTATAAGGCGCAAGTGCTTGGGCAGGTGTTCCAAAAACCGGACCGTGCTGAAAACCGGGATGGGATTTCGCTATATCTGCAATATCACCAATAACGGCTGATGCAGTTGCATTTCCACCGGCCCCCGGCCCCGACAACAGCAATTCCCCCAACAGATCGGTCTGGATGGAAACAGCATTCGTAACGCCCTGAACCTGGGCAATAACGGTTGAAGTTGGTACCATTGTCGGGTGAACACGCTGTTCGATACCGGTGTCGGTTTTCACAGCCACGCCCAACAGTTTAATACGATAACCGAGTTCATCGGCTGCATGAATATCGGCAAGCGAAATATTACTGATTCCTTCGACATAAATGTCGTCGACCGATATGACACAACCGAATGCCAGACTGGTCAACAATGCAAGCTTGTGTGCCGTGTCATACCCTTCAATGTCGAAAGTCGGATCTGCCTCTGCATAGCCCAGTATCTGCGCCTCTTTAAGACATTCCTCGAAAGAAATCCCTTCGGCAAGCATACGGGTCAGGATATAGTTACATGTTCCATTCAATATCCCGTAAACCCGCGAAACGCTATTGCCGGATAACGACTCGCGCATTGCTTTGATGACCGGAATTCCACCCGCCACGGCGGCTTCAAAATTCAGCAAAACACCCTTTTTTTCAGCAATTTTCGCAAGCGCCACACCATGGCGCGCAAGCAAAGCCTTATTGGCGGTAACGACGTGATGACCGCGTTTGAGCGCTTCTTCAACGCAAAAACGTGCGATCCCCTCTTCACCGCCAATCAATTCGACAAAAACATCAATATCTTTACTTCCAGCGAGAACCAACGGGTCATCAACCCACTCTATGTTTTGAAGATCAATCCCGCGTTCGCGTGTTCTGTCACGCGCGCTTACAGCAACAACCTCGATAGGTCTGCCGCATTGTTTGGTCAGCAAGTCCTGTTTTTCTTTCAATATCCGGACAACAGAACTTCCAACGGTTCCAAGCCCGACAATGCCGATCTTCAACGCATTTACCATTCGTCAGGCTGCCTTGTTTTTCTCGTCGGAAAAGAAGCGCTTGATGTTACGCGCAGCTTGCCGCAACCGGTGTTCGTTTTCGACAAGCGCAATACGTACATAATCATCGCCCTGTTCGCCAAATCCGATACCGGGAGAAACGGCAACGTCGGCTTTCTCGATGAGAAGTTTGGAAAAAGCCAGCGACCCAAGATGTTTATATTGCTCAGGAATTGGCGCCCATGCAAACATTGTTGCTTCCGGCGAAGGTACATCCCAACCGGCACGATGGAAACTCTCGACCATAACGTCACGACGTTTTTTATAGACAGAACGGACATAAGCAATATCCGAGCCGTCACCATTCAAAGCATAGGCAGCAGCAACCTGTATAGGCGTAAAAGCGCCATAATCGAGATATGATTTGACGCGCGTCAAGGCGGCAATCAATCTCTCATTGCCGACAGCAAAACCCATGCGCCAACCAGGCATTGAAAAGGTTTTCGACATGGATGTAAATTCCACGGCTACATCAATAGCACCCGGTACCTGCAAAACTGACGGCGGTTCTTTGTCGCCAAAATAGATTTCGGCGTAAGCAAGATCGGAAAGCAGGATAATGTCATTCTTTTTAGCAAAATCGACAACTTCCTTATAAAAATCGAGATCGGCAACATAAGCCGTCGGATTGGAAGGATAATTCAGAATAACGGCAATCGGTTTCGGAATCGAATGTTTGACAGCACGATCAAGAGCACGCAACAATTCTTCACCCGGAAATGCAGGCATGGAACGAATGACACCGCCATACATAATAAAACCGAATGAATGAATCGGATAGGTCGGGTTCGGGCATAAAACAACGTCACCTGGCGCGGTTATAGCCTGAGCCATATTGGCAAAGCCTTCCTTGGAACCCAGTGTCGCAATGACCTGCGTATTCGGGTCGAGCTTTACACCGAAACGGCGTTCATAATATTTGGCCTGCGCTTTTCTTAATCCGGGAATGCCACGTGAAGCCGAATAGCGATGTGTTCGTGGATCCTGAACAACCTCGCAAAGCTTATCAACAATGTTTTGCGGCGTCGGCAAATCGGGGTTTCCCATTCCCAAATCGATAATGTCGGCTCCCTTCGCTCGCGCCGCGGCTTTCAGGCGGTTAACCTGTTCAAATACGTAAGGCGGCAAACGACGAATTTTATGGAATTCTTCCGACATTTTCTAATCCGGTTCAAAAATTGAAGTTAATGTTGTTGATAAATCAGTGGCATATACATGACTAATCCTGTTTGCCACTTTGTTCGATTTGACGAACTGTTTCTTCGGCCTCGCGGCGGGCATCATCTTTGGCTTTTGCAAGTTTGGATGCGCTGTTTGCAGTGGGACCGGGGACTTTTTTCAGAGCGGTTGCCTCGGAATCGAGTTTTTCGGTTAGAGACTGTTTTTCAGCTTCCGAAAACTGTTTTGTGGCAGCTCTGGGTTTATTGGAAAAACGCGGATATATATCCGAGTGGGATGCCCCAGCTTGTTCCGGTGCTGTAAATTCGGCACTGCGAGCACAGCCCATAGCTGCAATCGCGACCAAAGTCAGAACAACACTTTGCATTTTGTTGAAGGGCATCTTCATCTTTCTTCTATATTCCCGTCGCTATGATAAAAGTCTTACCTATCATGAGATTATCATGAAGCCAACGTCAAGAGATGTTGAACGATATTCGTCAGGTTTTGTTGTTTTCGGTGAATTGTGTGGTTAAAGTAACATATATTTCAAAAGTGAATCGTCATGTGATGACCATTTTTAATTTTTAGCATAAAATAAACGCAAATTGGTCGCCAAATAATTCACTTGTGTCTATCCACGCGTTAGGCTGGGAACATAAGCCTTAAGGCCCCCACAAGAGGTTGTTGATTGTTAGCTAGTAACGACATTTTTCCGAAAACGAACAAACAACCCTTTGTCTTATGCCAACATTTATTGCGTTCAGGCCTCGTGATCTCGTTGGTGTTGGCGTTGACTTCCTGCACGGCAAATAATAACGGGCTCGGCGTATTTGATAAATCGTCAAAAACTCCCCAAACGCAAACGCCTGACAATAATTCGATCGAGGCAAATTCGGCTGAAAATACTCAAGACTCTATCAATTCGACAGAACACAATGTCAATCCGGATGCTAACGGCCACGGCAAGGATCAACCTAAAAATGTGCCTGTTCCAACCCCTTTGCCACTGTCGGGACAAAAATTGAACGAAAAGCAGCAAACGGCGATGACACAGTCACCACTGCCCGATCAGTCGGCTGCAAAGATTGGCAATCAGGTTCCGGCAGAAGTAACAGCGGCAGCACCTGCTACCGCTGAAGAACAAAAGCCGAAAAAAACGGCATTTTTTTCTTTTGGACGGTCGAAAGAAAAAACAGAACAGACACAAGATCCACCTGATTCCGGTCAAAGTCCGTCCTCCGGAACGTTACCGACTGCCAACAATTCGGCGTCCAACCCGTCCGTTGGCACGCCTGCAACCAATACTATAACGCCCACGGAAAAGGCGAATGCCGGTGCGACCGGCAGTGATTCTTCACAATCGACGGCTCAATCGCCCGAAAACCGGAACCTGCCGCCTGAACATGATGCAACAAGTCAAAAAAAAGGCAGTTTGATGCGTCTTTTCGGACGCTCCGATAATAATAAAGAAAACAAGCCCGTCGATAGCGAGACGAAAACCGCCCTTGTGCCACTGCCGAAAAAAGATCCTCACGAATATAACGATGTGTTACCGGGGGTACGTCCCAATGGCGGAATTGTTATCAAACATCGCACAAGTCTTTATGACGATACCGATATTGATGCGAATGAAATTGATTCGCCGTCGCTTTATACACTTGCCTCGGTGAGCATGTACGGCCGTTCGCTGCCAAACGGACTTAAAGTCGCGCGTAAAGATGTCGAAGTTTCCTGTTTAAGGCCCCAACTGGTTGCGATTTTAAAAACCATTGAACGTCGCTTCAATAAGCCGGTTATTATAACGTCGGGTTATCGTAGCCCCTCCTATAACCAGAAAGTCAACGGTGCAAAGCGTTCCATGCATATGTCTTGTGCCGCAGCAGACATACAAGTGCCGGACACAAACAAGTGGGAAGTCGCAAAATTTGTTCGTGCTTTGCCCAATAGAGGCGGAGTGGGAACATATTGTCACCAGTCAATTCACGTCGATGTTGGTCCAAAACGCGATTGGAATTGGACTTGTTCAGCAAAAAATTAAAAAAAATTGCAAACAGGGCTTGCGATTAAATAATATCCTCTCTATAAGCCGTTTCACTGCCAAGCGCCCATCGTCTAGTGGTTAGGACGCCGCCCTTTCACGGCGGAAACAGGGGTTCAAATCCCCTTGGGCGTACCAACAGTTTTCCTCCCTTTCAGTGACAATAGAAAATAGCCGTGCAGCGGATTGTTCGGTCTGTTCCCTGCCCGATAAACAGCTTGAATATCGGCTATTATCCTGTGTTCTACGAGTATTAGCGGTACTTTCGCGTTCAAAAGAAATCCGCACTCACCAAAAGGGGAATTGCCCCTTATCCACTTGTAGCGCTCTGGACGCATATTTCAGATATTGAAGATAATTTTCCCGATGCAATCGAGACATTGCATTGCCTGCCCATTCTTGTTCTAACGAATATAAAAGAATGCAGGACTCTTATTGATTTGAATTACCGGATGTTGATTCCCGTTGCCCGACTGATTCGTAAAAATCGCAATTCACTTCCGACGAGTTTCTATCGTCTCTTAATTTTTGCGCTCAACGCATGTGAAAAACAAACTCGCACTCATGGATAATTTAACACGCTTTTCAGATAAGTTATCACTTTCGTGAAAAACGATTTTGAAAAGAAAAATTACTTAAAAAAAGATGCGGAGCAATGAAGAAGAAGAACAGCCGTAATATCCGCTTTCTTCCGCACTCAAGCCGTAAAACCGGAAAAGAACGGGAATAGAAAACTAAATGATTCTATTTTGAAACTTTGCAGACAAAGTCGACAAGAAGCGACTCGAAATGAATGATTTATGTTATTGTGAACTGTAATGTCGAACTCAAGAATATGGATTTCGTCCCGATCGACAACATCGTAAAGGTCCTTGAAAATCGGAAAAAATTTGTTTTCAAGGTGAAATGGCGATCCCGACAGGATTCGAACCTGTGACCCACGGCTTAGAAGGCCGTTGCTCTATCCAGCTGAGCTACGGGACCGAAATTGTTCAGAACGATAGTTTGATTAGTGTGTCCAAGGAACCTGACGATCAGTCCGGAAGTTATCCGAATAGGAAACCTTTTTACGTGTCATCGCGTGCGGTTCCTCAAGTTGGTAGGCTATTCCGTTCTTTGTCGCGTAGACAATAGCTTCCTCTTGTGTCTCGAACGTCAATTTGATTTGGCTACGCATATCGGCAGAAGATGTATATCCCATCAACGGATCTATCATCTTGGCTTCATTAGGTTCAAACTCAAGAACCCAAAAACCGGTATTGCGTTTTCCAGATTGCATCGCCGTTTTAGCCGGGCTGAAAATTCGAGCTACCATGATTTATTCCCTTCGGATCATGCCGTGGTCATATTATAAACTTTTACGACCACTTTGTCGCATCATCTTTTTGTCAAATCAAGTCATGGTCGGAGCGATAGGATTCGAACCTACGACCCCCTGATCCCAAATCAGGTGCGCTACCAAGCTGCGCTACGCTCCGACATTAATTAAGTTCGACGCACATTCCCTAAATTTTTCCGCTGTGAAGTGCAAGCGCAAATCTCGCTTTTTTCCGATTATTCCGTAATTTTTTTGGGGCGATAACTTTTCTAAAATAATTTGATGTCAAAATCGCCTTAGAGAAAGGATTTGCTATGGCGGTACATCGGACAAGAGCAAAAAAAATCCGGCAAACTTCAAACCGAAAAAAATATTCCTCCACATTAAGTTATTTTCTGCTTGGCGGCTTAACTCTTTTGGGTGGTGCCGGTTGGTACCATAATACATACGAGACAAACGCCAACCAGAAACAATCCGGAACCCTTGCGAATTTCTCTGCCGCACCTCTTCGCAAAACCGAACTTTCATCAATCAAGCTTCCGGAAATTGCTGTAAAGCCCGTTTCAAAAGTACCGGATCCGGTCACATTCCAGCCGGTCGCACCCAAGGCTCCGATCGAAAAACCTGACCTCACTTCACCTTCTATCCCCTATCGGCCGGATACAAACTTACCGCCCCAAGCGAGATTTGCCGTTAACAATGCCGCCAATGTTATTTTTGCAAGAGTGCCGACTGCGATCTATACAAAGGCTGATTCGCATTCGAAAATTGTTGCTAACGTCAAAGCAGGGCAGGAAATGCGTTCCTATGAACGTCAGGGCAATTGGCACCGCGTGGTTGTTCCCTCCACCAATATCATCGGCTGGGCAAAAGGAACAAGTTTAAGCACCAGAGCACCGGATATTTCCAGTTTGATTGATGGTGCTTTAACCGGTTCGATAACCCCGTGACCGGTTTTCCCTCGTTTAATCCTGTTCCGATACGCTATTCATAACGTCAGAAACGAGTGCTTTGGTAATTTTGCTTTTTCTTTGCAATGCGAGCCTGTCGATTGCATCGACAGTTTTCCCTAACGCAAAAAGCGATCGTTCCGAACGACTTACCAGATATTCTACCACCGAAGGATCTACCGTTATCTGCCGGTCGGAAAAAAGCTTGGAAGCAACAGAAACAAGCAATTCGTCGTCCGGCTGCCCGATGACTGCCAGTGTAACCGACCTTAAACGGCTTGTGAGATCATCAAGTTTTACCTTCCAGCTTAAAGGAGCCGATGTTGATGTGATTAACAATGTCGCCACCCGATTGACCAAACGGGCTTGTTTGACCGAATTGATAAGATGGAAAAAAGTCACTTCGTCGAGTTCGACACTATCAATATCTTCTATCAGAACCGGATTACCCTTATCAATCTCGACGATAGCCTCGCCAAGCCGATCCGGAGAAACCTGACGCGCATTGCTGATATTTTTCCAAACACTGGAAAAATGTGTTTTTCCCGAACCGTTCGGGCCGACAAGAACTGCGATTGGCATAGGCCAATCCGGCCAGTGTTCAATGAGCTCGTATGCAGCAATATTGCTTTTTGTGACAACCAGATCATCTGAATAGAAATCTGTTGGATGCGAAAGTGAGAGCGGTAATTGCTCTAACCTTTTATTCATTCCTTTCCTCCGACTTGATCGGCTGCGGAATTGCTGCTCGGTGAATAGAGTGGTGATTCAAGATAGGTATGAAGTGCAAACCTTACAAGAACCCCGACAGCCGCAGCAGCAGGAACAGCGATCAACATACCGGTAAAGCCGAAAAGCGAACCAAAAGCAAAGAGCGCAAACATAAGCCAGACAGGATGAAGCCCTACCGATTGACCAACCAATTTCGGTTGCAAAACATATCCTTCAAGAAACTGTCCGACAAAAAACACTCCCATGACAACTATAATTCTTTCCCAATGTTCGGGATAGAATTGTACCCACGCAACACCAACCGAAAGAACAAATCCGGTCATAGAACCGACATAGGGAATAAAGCTGATTAAGCCTACGAACAATCCGATCAGGAGACCGAAATTCAAACCTGATATGGTGAGACCTGCTGCATAATAAACGCCAAGCGCGAGACAGACCGATGTTTGCCCACGAATAAACCCTGCAACAGCCCGATCCATTTCATGAAAAATGCCCCTTACCGTCTCCAGATGGTCGCGCGGAATCCATGAATCGATTGTATTGACCATTCGCTCCCAATCAAGGAGCATATAAAATGCAACGACCGGTGCAACAACAAACAGGCTCACAAGATTAACCAGTGATTTTCCCGAATCAAGAACAGAATTGAGCACCGATTTTATAAGATCCGAACTTTGCCCCAGCAGGCCTTGAATATTTGCCTGTATTTCCGATGCATCGCTGCCGATATATCGCTTTATCCATTCAAAACTATGATTGGCGAAAAATGCTTGAATACGATTTACGTAAACCGGCAATCCGTCGCGGATAAATTGCTGTAACTGTGAAGTAATAACCGGAATAAGAATTGTAAGTGCTATAACCAGTATAAGCACGATTGCAATTGTAATAAGAACCGTTCCCCACATTCTCGAAATTCCGATTCTTTCGAGTATTTCAACAATCGGATTAAGAAAATAGGCAAGCACAATTCCAGCGACAAATGGCAAAAGAATGGAACTGAAGACGAACATGAAAATAATGAAAAAAAGCAATGTCAAGAGCCAGAATATGGCTTGCTTTTTTACGTTACCACGGAATGCAACATTGGCATAAGCCGGAATATAGACCGTCTTTTTAGGCCTTCCCAGTCTCAAACCTTTTTTGCCCTCTGACATTGCCTGTTGTTTGGAGGCGGTATCAAAATCCGTATTGCTCATAAACGTCCACTGAATTTGTTGTTTTTAAAGGATATGCAGCTTCCTGTCGCATCGTCAAGAAACAATCGTTTATATCTTTTTTTTAAGCTTGATAAAACTTGCGGGTGACGCTTGAACGTGGCATTGCTCTGACGTGTTCAAGAGCATAGTTAAGGATAAATCCGATGAGCGACACACATCCTGTTCAAAACAATCTGACTTATGCTGATGCCGGTGTCGATATTGATGCCGGAAATCTTATGGTCGAGAAGATAAAACCTGTCGTACGGACGACCCGACGTTCCGGCTCCGATACGGAACTTGGCGGTTTTGGCGGATTGTTCGATTTGAAAGCTGCGGGCTTTAAAGACCCTGTTCTTGTTGCCGCCAATGACGGCGTTGGAACAAAGCTGAAAATTGCCATTGATACTGGCATTCATGACACCGTCGGAATTGATCTTGTCGCTATGTGTGTCAACGATCTTGTCGTTCAAGGTGCAGAGCCGCTTTTCTTTCTTGACTATTTTGCAACCGGCAAGCTTGATCCTGATGAGGGAGCAGCCATTGTTTCCGGAATTGCCGAAGGATGCAGACAGGCGGGTGCAGCGCTTATCGGCGGTGAAACAGCCGAAATGCCGGGTATGTATAAAAAAGGCGACTATGATCTCGCCGGTTTTGCTGTTGGCGCGGCTGAACGTGGTACACTTTTGCCATCCAAAGAATTGGAAAACGGTGATATTGTATTGGGGTTGTCTTCCACCGGTCTACATTCGAACGGCTTTTCCCTTGTGCGTAGAATTGTAGAAAAAAGTGGTCTTGATTTTAACGCCCCTGCTCCGTTCGACAAAACTCTTTCACTCGGCAAGGCTTTACTGACACCTACAAGGATTTATGTCCGGTCTCTCCTTCACGTTTTAAAAAGCCATCGCGGCATAAAAGCACTTGCCCACATTACCGGCGGCGGTTTTCCTGAAAATATTCCAAGAGTTTTACCGAAAAATCTGGCCGTCGAGCTTGATCTTTCTGCTATCGAAGTCCCTCCGGTTTTTGCCTGGCTCGCAAAACAGGGAAATATTGCAGAACATGAAATGTTACGCACATATAATTGCGGCATCGGTATGATTGTCATAGTCGAAGCAAAAGATGCTGCCGATATTACTTCACTCCTTGAGCAACAGGGTGAAAAAGTTATCGCGCTTGGAACAGTTATTCCCCGGCAAGATAAGGGCGTTGTCTATAAAGGACACCTCGGATTATGAAAAAAAAGTTGTAATTCTCATTTCCGGAAGCGGATCCAACATGGTGGCGCTTGTAGAAGCAACCAGAAAGGAGAACTATCCGGCCGAAATTGTAGCCGTATTGAGTGATAACAAAAATGCGAAAGGCATTGAAAAAGCTCAAGCTTTCAATATTCCGACTCATGTTGTCGAACGTAAAGACTTCGCCGACAAGGAAGCTTTTGAAATCGCACTGCTTAATCGAATTGACGAATACCGGCCGGATATTCTGTGCCTTGCAGGTTTCATGCGCTTGATCTCGAAACGTATTATTTCTCCTTATGAGGGAAAAATATTGAACATTCATCCGGCTCTCCTACCTCTTTTTAGAGGATTACATACCCACCAACGTGCCATTGATGCAGGCGTAAAAATAAGCGGTTGCACTGTACATCTCGTCACTGAAGGGATGGATGAAGGGGAAATATTAGGTCAGGCAGCAGTACCGGTCTTGAAAAATGACACAGCCGACAGTCTGGCTGCACGGGTACTCAAAGTCGAACACCAGCTTTATCCGGCAACTTTGCGCGCATTTATCGAACATCGGCACGATGGCGTAAATGACGAACAGCAGATCATTTCGTTCTGACTTCATTTGAAGATTGTCTGCTCGTTGTAAAGCTTTTCTACTTTGTAGGAATGTTCCGAACAATGATTTGAAGAGACAGCGATTACCCCTGCCTTTAAAAGCCATGACAAGCGGTGGAAAATACCGAATTAACAAATCCTGAGTATTGCCTGTTGCGCGTATTGTCTTTTAGTGACCGAATAATTCTTTACCCTTATCGCGATGGTCTTGCTGCGATTTTTATACCTCGAATAATAACGTCGCAGAATTTTTAAATTCTCCGGATCGGCCGTCCTGCGAAGAACAAGTTACCGTCTTTACAACTTGTCAACCAATTAACCACATAATGGCTAGTGAAGTTTTCACAGGATCGTGCTGTTGTGTTAAAAACGAAAACTATATTATTCATCGGTTGCAGTTTGTTTGTTGGCGGTTGCATGTCGGACTCGCTCCAATCTCTGCAATTATCATCATCACGTCCGTCAAGTGAAACAACATCCAGTATCCGGCCTTCCAGCCCCTTAAAAACCGCCAATAATGGTGATTATGAAGCGTGGCGGGCGGCTTATAGCGCCTATAATCAAAAAGCTTCTGCATATTGGGACGAGATTAGCGCCAAGCGCAAGTTGCGGAATCAAAAACGCGCACGCGGACAAACTGTGGAACTTACCGATTATGTACTTACCCAGCCGCCGCTCTACACCGGACCTTCAAAACCACAGACAGGCGGTTCTTCCGCCCCATCCCGAACAATACCGGGAGTTAACGATTTTATTGCAGCATCGAAACGCGTTTATGGCTTCCAACCGGAACCTCCCGCAAGCGAGGAAGAATTTATGCGCACTTATGTCGATGCAGCGCGTGAAATCGGCCTTAACCGTGACCAGCTTGTGTCTATCTATGCATTTGAAACCGGTGGGGATGGCAGCCACGATCTTCAATCGGGTATGATTAAGGGCAAAGCAAACGCCCGACCGGCATCGACCGCTATCGGCTATAACCAACTTGTTGCAACCGCAAGTGTGAGCCTGATGTGGGAATATGGCAACGACATTGTCAAGGAATTGCGACAAAAAGCGCAAATGGCATCGGGGGCACAAAGAATGAGATTACTCGAAAAAGCCAATGTCGTCGAACGGATGACAGCAAGGGCAAGGACAGTGCCTCACAATTGGACGGCACAGAGCGAACTTGCAAAAACCGATGCCGGCCTTGGAATGCATGCAATGACGATGGATAAAGATGTAGGTCCGCTGTTGCAAATCCATAAATTGAAGACCTCTTTAACATTTTTACGTCGAAAGGGTGTGACCCGTCCACTTTCCGGTGCAGAACTCGAAATGCTGAACCTGACCGGAGACGGCAATGGTTACGATATGGTGACAATGCCGGCACAATACCGGAACAAAGTCCCCACAGCGAATTTCTTCCTGCGCTCCGGTTACGAACGCAACCCTGTTGCAATTCGCAATAATACCGTTGCCGCTCTCATTGATGCGACGGAAAATAAAATGCAAACCAACATGCAAAAAGACGGTTCCCGAATGCTTGCCCGCATTTACCAATCAACCGCTGTTGCAAGCAATTGAAAGACGCTCCGATTTTCGTGATTGAAAACATAAGCAAATATAGCTCGAACAAAAAGGCGGCTTTACGCCGCCTTTCCGATATAGTCTGTTATTTCGTTCTACGCTCGTTTACTCGGCTGAAATAATCTCGCCATTATGCCATTTATACATACCGAAAACCTTTGATGTTATATCACCGCGATCACCATAAGTGATCTCGCCAAGCGTTGTCTTGATCGGCTCGCCGGATTTGACAGCTTTTGCGACTGCTTCCGGGTCGTCTGCCGAACCCGCTTTTTCAATACCATAGGCAAGAACCTCGACTGCAGCATAACCATTGATGGCAAAGGTTTCCGGCGGAATATTCTGGGCTTTCAACGCCTTGATCGCATCTTGCGCGGACGGATTGCCTTTAACATCTATAGCATTGGTAAACAGAGATCCTTCGGCTGCATTTCCAGCGATCGACCACAATTCGGACGTGTTGAATCCGTCACCTCCGATAAGTGGCGCGTCAACGCCCTGTTCGCGCAACTGCTTGAGAAGAAGTCCTGCCTCAGGGTGATAACCCCCAAAATAGACGTAATCGACTTTTTCCTGCTTGAGCCGACTGACCATGACCGAATAGTCTTTTTCGCCCGGTGTGATGTTACCGTAAAAAACTTCGGTTACGCCGCCTTTGTTCAAAGCCGATTTGAATGCATCGGCAAGTCCTTTGCCATAAGTGGCACGGTCATGGACGATGGCAATACGTTTATCTTTCAAATGTTGGATGAAATAGTTTGCTGCATAATCACCTTGCTGGTCGTCACGTCCGGTTGTACGCAAGACATTCCAAAGCCCGCGGCTTGAAAGTTCGGGTGTTGTCGAGGAAGGTGTTATCATCAAAACATCATTTTCCTCCAGAATATTTGAAACAGGTAATGCTATATTCGAGGTGACCGGCCCAACCACATATTGAATACCTTCTCCAACAAGCTGATTGGCTGCAGACACGCCTTGCTTCGGCTCGGCACCGTCGTCAAAAACTTTCAACACCAGTTTTTCGCCGTTAATGCCACCTTTTTTATTGAATTCGTCAATGGCAACTTTTACGCCGTTATTTGCCTGAATACCATAGGCTGCGACCGAACCGGTAATCGGACCGATAAAGCCGATAATAATATCGGCATATGCCGACATTGTGAAAAGACTGCCAGTTAATGCCAAGGCGGAAACTGTAGAAATCAGAATTTTGCGCATGGTTCACCCTCTTTACCGAATTTAGTGGTGTTTATCTTGCATTAGATGACGAGGATTTCAATCACCTAAACGCAATGTTTCGAGGAAAAATAAAACAGGTTTTAATTTGATGCACTATTATTGGAATTATCGGACAACATTTCTTTCACTTTCATTGCCAATTGTTTCAAAGTGAACGGTTTTGACAGAAAACCGAAGACCGCATCCGAAGGTAGATTTTTAGCAAAAGCATCCTTCGCATATCCCGATACAAATACAAACTTTATTTCGGGATATCTCTTACGCATTTCGCCCAATAAAGTCGGACCATCCATTTCCGGCATAACGACGTCCGATACAACGAGATCGACTGCTCCGTTATGCTCTGCAATAATGTCGAGTGCTTCCAGCCCGTTTTCGGCTTCCAGAACAGTATATCCACGTGATTGCAATGCACGCACACCCCCCATTCGCACGGCTGCCTCATCTTCTACCAAGAGCACAGTTGCTGTTCCCGAAAGATCTGCGTTTTTTTCGATTGGCGATTTGGCCGGCTCTGTCGGCTTTTGAGTGTTTTGAGTGTTTTCAGCGACAAAACGCGGCAAAAAGATACGGAACCTTGTACCCTTCCCTTCTTCACTTTCACAATAAATATAACCACCGGTCTGCTTGACAATGCCGTAAACCATAGAAAGGCCGAGGCCTGTCCCTTTGCCGACCTCTTTTGTCGTAAAGAATGGCTCGAACATTTTATCCTGAACAGCTTTGGGAATACCGGTTCCCGTATCTTCCACGTCGAGTTCGACATAATCACCGGCGTTAAGGCCGTTAAAGGCAAGATTGGCTATTTTTTGTCGTGGCATATTTGTTGTTGTAATCGTAATCGTTCCGCCTTTAGGCATTGCATCTCTGGCATTGATGACAAGGTTCATCAGAACACGTTGAAATGATGCCTGATCGACTTTTACATTCCAAAGATCGCGCCCGTGATTGAATTTCAAATGTATGTTGCTTCCAAGAAGAGGCATTAAAAGATTTCTTACATCCGATAATAGTTCGGTAAAATCGACAACTTCGGGACGGAGTGTTTGTCGGCGTGAAAATGCCAACAATTGTTGGACAAGCGAAGCCGCCCGATTGGCATTGTTCTTGATATTGATGAGATCCGCATGAGCCGGATCGGAACTCCTGTGACTTGCCAATAGAAGATCGCAAGACATAATGATCGCGGTCAAAACATTGTTAAAATCGTGGGCTATGCCACCAGCAAGTTGACCGACTGCCTGTAACTTTTGCCCTTGCGCCATCTTGTCTTCCAGCGTTTTTTGAGCTGTCGTCTCAATCACTGATAAAATGGCTACTTCGTCGTCAGACTGGTTGAGTTCTTTCGATAAACCTAAAAAATACAGCCGGAAATGCCGGTTTTCATTCGTTGCAAGGCTAACCTCTGTGGTCAGACTGCCATGCCCGTCTTGCGATATTTTCCGAATGATTTCGCCAATGTCACGTTTTCCGGACTCGCTGAAAAACCCGATAAGTGATTTTTTGCCGCTATCATCGTTTTTTATATCGAATAGTTCATGAAAAGGCTTGTTGATTGCAAACAAAGTTCCATCGCGACCAATTGTGGCAAGTGCCAGAGGCGAATAGTTGAAATAATAACGGAAAATGTCCGACGTTGCTGGCAATACATTTATTGAATCTGCTTGGCCTTCAGCAGGAATAAACACAAGACGACAAAATGTTTCATCCTCGCCTTCGCTTGTTTGGCTTGCAGCGAGAGCCAGGAAAATCTTGTGCCTATCTTCACGATTACGCCATTCAATGCGGAAACGATGATTATTCCCACCTTCTTTCATATGTTGCTTTAATTGTGACCACGTTTCTCCATATTCACCCGATTTGAAGAGGCTGTCGAAAGTCAATTCGCCCCTCTTGAATTTTGACAAGTCAATATTCAACGCATTCGCTAATGTGGCGTTGATGTAGAGAACGGAGCCATTTTGGTCGACTGATAAAAAACCGGCAGGTGACTGGTCCAGATAATTGATCGCTTCCTGAAGATTCCGGAAAAGCGGCGCGTACATATCACGGGCAAAACCAATATCTTGAAGCCTCCATAAGAGACATAAAACACCTTCCCGTTTTATCGGTCTAACTGTCAAATTGTACCAGCTTTGAGTTTCTCCATTTGTTTCAGACCATAAGGGACGGGTTCCCTGCGCTTGCTCGCGCACCACTTCACCTGAAAGTGCTTTTGCAGTAAGCCGATAGATAATTTGTTCGGCATTTTGCAGCGAAGAAAAAAGCGAAAAGACTGTTTTCGACTTGTCAAATTCTGTGAGGTTCCGGCATGCCACGTTGGCGTTAATGATGTGGCCGGATGCGTCGGTGAGGAGCAGTGCATCTTCCACCATATCGCCGGAAAGCCCGTCTCCCCCCCTGTCTTTTCTGTAAAACCGCTCGAATGTTCCAGATAAAAAGACAATAAGCACAGAAAATCCGATCAGTGCCAAAAACAGAAACATAATTTTGGCGGCAAAATCGAATTGACGATTCCGGACAAACACACCCGCAAACGCCATAGCAATTGAAACGAGTACAATAGCACCGGCAATAAGCTTTACAAATCGCTTATATTTTTCCGAAAAAACCAGTTTGTTATCCATTTCTTCCGGCTTCTTCATAATTCAGGACTGCCTCTGACATTTATTTTGATTCTTCGAGCTATTTTGCCCGAAAACACCCTATCCATGAAGCAATAATGATACGGTACGCAATTTTTCACAACAGTCCCGGCTCTGGCGACAACTCCAAATATTGGTGCATATTCTAAAAAACTACTTTCCATTCCTTTATGCGGCCTTCTTTGGTCTATAAATCTTCTGGCATAACTGTGAAAGAATGGATATGGTCACGTTCTTCCAATAGGAGATAGAGAAAGTATGCACGCTTGGTTAGAAAACCAGATCGGACAATCGGCTGCGAACATCATTACCAGCCTTGTGGTGCTCATCGTTGTTATCGCTGCAATCGCAATCACCATTTCGCTGTTACGCAAATTCAACAATGGTACATTTGTTGTTGGCGGAAAATCACGAACACCACGTCTATCGGTGCGTGACGCTGCCGCCGTTGATCGCACACGCCGACTTGTTCTGGTACGACGTGACAATGTCGAACATTTGTTGATGATTGGCGGACCTACCGATATCGTCATTGAAACCAATATCAAAATTGGCGAAATGGCGGGAAAAGAACCCGGCTTGTTCACGACTTCCGACAAATTGGCCGAAAATCCGCAGCCTGCACAGAGTTTTCGTGAAACAAGATTTACCAATCCGACGCGCGCCGAAAACATCCCTGTCTCACCTTTGCAACATCGTGCCAATGATCGGTCCGGCATAAAACCAAATCCCGCGCCCGGCTCTCTTAACGCGACCCAATCTACCGGAAATTTTACAAATATTTCTCCCGAATTGAATATACGCCCTGCCGACGAAAACAAAGTGGACAATCGCAGTGTAGAACCGCCCGTTTTCTCGCCACGTGACCGTTCTGAACCGGATTTTTCTCCCCTCCCGACGGGAAGAGTATCACCTCGTTTGCACGAAAAGCCGCCCGTTACGCCCGATTTTGCTCCGACTGTTAGAGATAGTACGATTGGGGCTGAAATAGAAGGTCGGCGCGATCCATCTCTTGGAACTGTGCAAAAAACGATTGATCCTGCGATCAATCTTGACGACGATTTCGACCACATGTTTGAAGATGAGTTGAAAGACGCAATAAAAAACGAAAAACACTAAACTTGCGAAATATTTGCTTATTCGGGCGCTGAAAATGTTTGCTTGTTCAAGTGATTAAGCGAAACCAAAACCGTTTCGCGATATAGCTACATTGTCATTCCTGTTTCGGGAAGAATGGTAACACCCATTTCCGTAAAAATGGCGAACACCTGCACTTGAACTTTTACGTCAAAAAGCTGCATGAGCGGCATTTTCATTAACCAAAATGGGGCTTCCGATTTTATCTGTATTTCATTGAACTTTGGAGTTCTACGCCATTTCATTTTAGGCAAATGTGTTCCGGTTATTTTCAAGTAAGCCATTTTTGAACAAAAATTTTAGCTGGCTCATTTCCGAAATCCAATATGACCGCACAAGAGCCTTGCAAACGCGATTTTTAATAAATGCGGTTACACAACCATTTCAATTAATTTGATTTTTGTCATAACAAATTTCATGCAGCAAATTATCCATAAAAACCGGTTTTTGCCATCATCAGCCAATTTTGCTACCACTCGCCTGTCTAATCGAATTCCCGCGGCTTTCGTGATATATCAAAGTGCCCGAATTTTTGCCGTAAACATCCCCCCATCACTTTGATTAAAACAAACAAGCCTGTGTCATACTTTGTCATGACACAGGCTTGGCTTAATTTTTCTCTTCAGACGTTTTACTCGTCTTTATAAACTTTTTCACGTTTTTCATGGCGTTCTTGCGCTTCTATAGAAAGTGTCGCAATAGGACGCGCATCAAGACGCTTGATACTGATCGGCTCTCCGGTCTCCTCGCAATAACCATAAGTGCCATCATTCAACCGTTCCAACGCTGCATCAATTTTTGCGATCAACTTTCTTTGCCGATCGCGAGCACGCAATTCTATTGCTCTATCCGTTTCGGATGACGCACGATCAGCCAAATCCGGTTGATTGGCGTTTTCTTCCTGTAAATTTTCGAGCGTTTCTCTCGCTTCGCGTAAAATGTCATTCTTCCAAGCTATAAGTTTAGCACGAAAATAGACTTTTTGCCTTTCACTCATGAAAGGCTCATCTTCGGTAGGATGATACTCAGCGTTCTGTGTTTCGCTCATATTCAAAGCCTCCACATGTTGTATGTGCGGCTCTATATATTGTGCAAAAAATTCTAACACAAGACAAAAAATAATTTTTCGTTCAAATTTTTAACATATTGATACTATAACAATTTATAAGACAGTATAAACGATTATAAATTCATTTTGTTCAATTTTAAATTACAGGTTACTTTTTTTGTGATTAATAAATGGCTGGTTGTCTAAAAATGTTCATTGCTCTTATGCGCCACGGTGAAGCCGTAGGCACTGCGAAAACAGGAAAAGACATTGACCGTCCATTATCCGGAAAAGGCATTGCAAGCGCCAGAAAAATCGGAAAATTACTTGGAGAACACCATTTCCACCCACGCACAATCCTATGTTCTCCTGCCCTACGTACGCAACAAACACTGGATGCTCTGGAGCTTGATACAAGTATAAAAGCCGATTTTATTCAAAAACTATATTATGGAAGTATCAACGACTATCTATCTCTTATTGAATCGACAACTGTAACGGGCTTTCCGCTATTATTGATCGGGCATAATCCTGTATTGAGCAGCCTTGCTACAGAATTATGCAATCCGGCAAACGTCAAGCTATCTTTACCGTTGTTTCTTGATACCGCCCATACGGCTTTGTTCGAGTTTTCCGATATTCCGGTAAAACAGCTTGCCGGACGGGGAAATCTCCTCACCATATTGAAACCGTAACACTTCCGATTATCTTGCACATCTCAACGTGATGCACCATATGCTTTAATTGTCCGGTTATTTGGTAAACAGATTTTCAACAATTGCAGGAATTTCGTTATTTGCCTTCATTAACATCATTAACTGACAAAGCTGCTATTGCGTTCGACACATTGAGCGATCGCGCCAGAAGCGTTTTCAACCCTACGCTCAGGCTTGGTGTTACCGGTCTATCAAGAGCAGGAAAGACTGTCTTTATCACATCGCTCATCGAGAATCTGCTTCATGCCGGACGTTTGCCGGTTTTTGGCGTTACGCGTGAAGGTCGGCTCACAAGCGCCAAGCTCACTGAACAACCCGACAGCAAAATTGCCCGATTTGAATTTGAAAAACACATTGATTGTTTGGTCAATGACAAAAACTGGCCGCAATCGACACGTTCTCTTTCGCAACTCAGGTTGAAACTGCAATTTGTGCCCCGTTTGCAGACATTTTCAAGCTTCAGACAAACCAAACTCAATATTGATATTATTGATTATCCGGGCGAATGGCTTCTCGACTTGCCGCTGCTTGGCAAAAGCTACCGCACGTTCAGTGCCCAATCCATTGCAAGGGCTAACTCGCCCGCCCACAAACAACATGCGAAAGCCTGGTTGGGAGCAATCCAGAGCATCAATTTTTTGAACGAAGCCAATGAAAAAGACATTGAAACTTTGTCCGATAGTTTCAAAGCTTATCTACAAGCAGCGAAAAATTCCGGAAATATGATTTCTGCTCTTCCTCCGGGGCGGTTTTTAATACCGGGAGGTTTTGAAGGCGCACCGGTTCTCACATTTTCTCCCCTTCCCGATTTGGGCATTGCCGAATTTCCCGAAAATTCAATCGCCAAAGTCATGGAACAACGATATGAAGCTTATAAAAATCTTGTTATAAAACCGTTTTTTCGCGATTATATCGCAAGGCTCGATCGTCAGGTCATTCTCGTTGACTCACTCAACGCTATTAATGGCGGAAGAGAGTCAATTCTTGAAATGCAAAACGCATTAAGTGAAATTCTTGTGTGTTTTCGCGCCGGCAGAAAGCATCTCATTAGTAATCTTGTACAACATAAAATCGACCGTATTCTGATAGCCGCAACAAAAGTTGATTATCTCCATCACGTCAATCATCAGAATCTCGAACAAATTACCGGTGAAATCGTCGATGCCGCGTTAGCCCAAGCCAAAATCAACGGTGTTTTGACGGATACAGTTGCACTCGCTTCATTGCGTTCCACAAAAGAAGGTACAAGTGAAAAAAATGGCGAAAGCTTGCCGGTGGTCATTGGTACGCCAATGAAAGGCGAAAAAATTGGCGATACCGTCTTTGATGGAAAAACCGAAACAGCCATCTTCCCTGGCGATCTTCCCCGATCCTTATCAGAACTGTTGAGTGAAGGGTGGCAAGACCGCCTCCAATTCGTTCGTTTTTTACCACCGGAACTTCGAGCGAATGAGCCATTTCCTCATATCCGTCTTGATCGGGCGATGGAATTTCTGTTTGGAGATTATCTCTTATGATTAACCGCAAACCACAGGCAATCAACGATCTCGAATCGGTTTCGGAAGACCGGAATGACCCGTTTATTGAAGAGGCGTTGGATGAACTCGATCATCTCGATAATCCCGATTTCAAAAACAACGATTCTTCGGGACGTGGCATATCAAGCGGCAAAATATTTTTATTGTCGGTTCTATTGTTACTGATCTTAAGCCTCGGTCTATGGGCCAACAACCTGATACGTTCGCTGTTTGAACAATACGAATATTTGGGTTTTATCGCACTAGCCATTACAATTGTCGGAACAATTGCGCTTTGCTTTTTTATCATCGGAGAAATACGCGCGATAATGCGGTTGGCTTCAGTCGATAAAATCAGGCAGAATGCCGAACAAGCTTCAAAAACCGATGATGTTAATCTCGCACGCCAATCAGTTGATGAATTGATAGGTTATACAATTCATAGCCCTTATAACGTCGCGGGACGAAAAGCGATGCAATTGCATCGTCAGGATATTATCGACGGCAAAGAGCTTATTCATCTCGCCGAATATGAAATCCTGCGACCACTCGACATAGAAGCACGCAAAATGATTCTCAATTCGGCCAAACGTGTTTCCGTTGTAACTGCCGTAAGCCCGCGTGCAATCATCGACCTTGGATATGTTCTTTATGAGGTCGTTGGCCTCATCCGGCGGCTTGCATGTCTTTACGGCGCACGGCCTGAGCGTTTCGGGCTGATTTCTCTGATAAAGCGTGTGATTTCTCATCTTGCAGTAACAGGAACACTGGCGGTGGGTGACGGTTTGGTGGAACAGTTTATCGGACAAGGTCTGGCAACCCGCTTATCGGCCAGATTGGGAGAAGGTGTGGTAAACGGCTTGCTCACGACCCGTATTGGAATCGCGACAATGGATGCGCTCCGCCCATTCCCGTTCGATGGAGAAAAACGCCCCGGAATTAGCGATTTTACCGGTGATCTTATCGGGCTAGGCCGACATAACGCAAAAGAAAAGCCGAAAAAACTGTCAGACGACGAAGATAAAAAATAAAGAATTAACCATTTTTTCCCATAATGGCACGCAACGATAGCCTGCTTGGCAGGAATTTATCTTTTTCTATCAGCGTTTGAGTAAAAGGCAGAGTAACGCCATTATGAAAAAAATTGTATCGGCTTTTGTTGGATTGACTGTCGCCACATATTCTATGGTTGCGACAAGTCGTGCCGCCGACAGTGATGTCGACTTCTTCCGTTCGATCGAAGGAAGCTGGGCCGGACCGGGTGAAGTAATTGCGGGAAAATATAAAGGAACAAAATTTACCTGCACTTTCGCCGGCACTTCGGAGGTTACCCAAGTAGGTATGACACTTGATGGCAATTGCCGTGTCGGCGTTTTTTCCCAGCCGATGAAGGCAACCGTTTTGCGGGGGCCATCCGGCTTTTCAGGCGAGTTCAATGACGGTTCAAAGGGAGATGGTCTGGATGTCATTTCCGGCAAAGTCGGTGCCGACAGGATGGTTTTCGGGCTTAACCGGAAACAATTGAACGGCGCCATGATGGCTCGTCTTGAAGACAAAAACTCGATGAATATTACCGTTTCCGTCAAAATCGAGGACGACCTTATTCCGGTAGTCGGAATGAAACTCAAACGGACAGGTGATGTAACGCGTAATTTTGCCAAAAAATAACAATGAATAGCTATGGCCTTGAACGATCATGGCAGCAGATTATTTCAGTCGTCGCTCTTAGAGTAATGGCAAAGTACGGTAAGAACGATCAAGATACATTAAAGCATCAATGCCCGGATGTTTTTTTACTGCTACAACTTCTCCAATCAGAACGTAATGGGTGGCGTGGACGTGCCATCCTACCAACTGGCAATCCAATGCGACAAGTGCATCTGTCAAAACGGGTGAACCGGTTTTTAATGTCTGCCAGTTGGCATGTGCAAAGCGTTGTTGCTGGGTTAATCCGCCGCGACCGGCGAAAATATCGGATAACGCCTTGTGTTGCCCGCCCAGTGTATTGACACAAAACTTTTCGTTTTCAATGAAAAACCTGTTGTCTTCGTGCTGGCGCATGAGGCAGACTAAAACAGTCGGGGGATTATCCGAAAGCGAACAACAGGCCGAAATGGTAACCCCGCGCTTTTTATTTGTACCATTTGTCGTTACAATATGAACGGCACCGGCAAAATGGCTCATAGCATCCCGATATTCAACGGGAGAAACTGTGACAATCGGCTTTTCTGACGATATTAAATGTGTCGAATGTTCTGTCATAATTCAAATTTCACATTTGCCGGATCGGCATATTTGGTGTTTTTTGTTAATATTTACGGTGCATTAGTATGCAAAATTTTCGCAAAATGCTAGCAATCTCGGTTAAAATAACCCGATAATAAAAGTGTTCACCTGTGGATCGGCTGCTAAAAGCGGGTTTTAACCTTTGAAACACCGTGATAGGAAGCATCAGCCGAGGAGATTGATATGGCTTGCCAACAAATAATTGCCCCCTCTATTCTTGCTTCGGACTTTTCGCGTCTTGGTGAGGAGATTACCGATGTGATGGATGCCGGAGCGGATTGGGTTCATGTCGATGTGATGGATGGGCATTTTGTTCCCAATATAACATTCGGGCCTGACGTCGTGAAAGCAATCCGGCCGGTTACAGATGCGGTTTTTGATGTTCACCTGATGATTTCACCGGTTGACGCCTATCTTGAAAGCTTCGCCAAAGCCGGCGCGGATATTATAACAGTTCACGCAGAATCCACTCCCCATCCACACCGTTCCCTACAGGCAATCAGAGCATTGGGGAAAAAAGCCGGAATTTCTTTAAACCCTGGCACACCGGAAAATTCCATCGAATATCTGTTGGATCAAATTGATCTTGTTCTTGTTATGACGGTCAATCCGGGGTTTGGCGGGCAAAGTTTCATCCCTGCAATGGTTGAAAAAATTAAAAAAATCAAAGCTATGATAGGCGAACGCCCGATAACACTGGAAGTTGATGGTGGAATTACAACCGATACGATTCAAAGCACTGCAAAAGCCGGCGCTAATGCTTTTGTTGCCGGTTCTGCCATATTCAAAAATGGCAATAAGGAAATTTATAAATCACGCATAGAAGCCTTGCGAAAAGCGGCTGGAAACTGAAATATAAGGAACTCGATCATGATACCGCGTTATTCCCGTCCTGAAATGGTCACCATCTGGTCGCCAGAAACAAAATACCGCATCTGGTTCGAGATTGAAGCACATGCTTGCACTGCTCTTGCCAAACTCGGCGTTATCCCTGAAGAGGCTGCCAAAAATATATGGGAAAAGGGGAGCAAAGCAAAATTCGATGTATCAAGAATTCAGGAAATCGAAGCTGTTACCAAGCATGATGTGATTGCCTTTTTAACCCATCTTGCCGAGTTTATCGGTCCGGATTCGCGTTTTGTCCACCAAGGCATGACCTCTTCGGATGTCCTTGATACGACACTCAATGTTCAACTGATGCGCGCTTCCGATATTCTTATCAAGGATATGGATGGCCTGCTTGCCGCGTTAAAAAAACGTGCTTTTGAATATAAAGATACGGTTACGATTGGCCGCAGTCACGGAATTCACGCAGAACCGACAACATTCGGATTGAAACTTGCCTATGCTTATGCGGAATTTTCACGTTGTCGGGCACGACTCGTTGCGGCAAAAGAAGAAATTTCCACTTGCGCAATATCCGGAGCAGTCGGGACATTCGCCAATATTGATCCCCGTGTTGAAGACTATGTAGCCAAGCAGTTGGGAATGCGTCCGGAACCGATTTCGACACAAATTATTCCACGTGACCGGCACGCTATGTTTTTTGCAACGCTCGGAGTGATCGCCTCTTCGGTGGAACGCCTTGCAATAGAAATTCGTCACTTGCAGAGAACAGAAGTCCTTGAGGCGGAAGAATTCTTCTCTCCCGGTCAAAAGGGTTCTTCTGCAATGCCACATAAACGCAACCCTGTTCTCACGGAAAATTTGACCGGTCTTGCACGTATGATTCGTTCATTCTCGCTCCCCGCCATGGAAGATGTGGCGTTATGGCACGAACGTGACATTTCCCACTCGTCGGTTGAACGTTTTATTGGTCCTGATGCAACAATCACTCTTGATTTTGCGTTGGCACGACTTACTTCGGTCATTGATAAACTGCTCGTTTATCCTGAAAATATGATGAAAAACTTGAACAAATTTCATGGGTTGGTAAATTCGCAACGCGTACTTCTGGCTTTGACACAAAAAGGCGTAAGCCGCGAAGACGCTTATCGGATGGTACAGCGCAACGCTATGCAGGTCTGGGAACACGGTAAGGATTTTCTTCAGGAACTGCTTGCAGATCCGGATGTCCGCCGTGTTTTGAGTGAAGAAGAGATTCGAGAAAAATTCGATCTCGGTTATCACACAAAACATGTTGATACAATTTTCCATCGTGTTTTCGGATAATGCAATTCGGCTTGATTTCAGCCAATTCGGCTGTCGATCAGTATTTTTGTGACGATTTTGCATTGATACCGGGACCGGTTTGAATGAATCAGTCTTCCGGATTTCGTAGCGTTTCCGGATAATCCGGTTAAACTGGCCAAGAGGTTTTTGATGAAAGCAAATGAGCTAGATATCCTCATCGTTCCCGGCTATCAGGGATCGGGTCCCGATCATTGGCAAACGCGTTGGGAACAAAAGCTTTCAACAGCCCATCGTGTCGAACAGGCTGAATGGTCGAAGCCTGTTCGCGAAGATTGGACACGGGAATTGATAAAAGAAGTCGGAGCGGCTCAAAAACCCGTTGTTATCGTCGCCCATTCTCTCGGCGTACCAACGTTCATTCTATCAGTCCCCTTTCTTGGTAAGAAAGTTCGCGGGGCTTTTCTTGTTGCACCTCCGGATGTGGCAAATCCGGATATTCGCCCGAAGCACCTCATGACGTTCGGGCCTTATCCGAGAGAACGTTTACCATTTCCTTCGATTGTTATCGCCAGTCGCAACGACGAATATTGCGACTTTGCTGTTGCCGAAGACATTGCAAAAGATTGGGGATCATTGTTTATTGACGCAGGCGACGCCGGACATATCAATTCTGCTTCCGGATACGGACCATGGCCGGAAGGACTGATGGTGTTTTCCCAATTTCTTGCAAAACTCTGATTTGGAAAAATAGCAAATTTAAAGAATGTCTTTAACTAATACTAAAACAACAGACGCAAAATCATTTTTATATTGATAAATATTGTCAACTATTATGCACGCGTTCGATGGATTCTTTTAAAAGTTGAGCCATTTTTTTGCGCAAGTCGGCTTCATTGATTGAAACATTTGTTGCGTGAAAATCCTGCATAATTTTTTGAATAACGTGTTGTTCTTTATCAGGATGGAATGCCGCTTTGACGACTTCCTTGGCATATTGATCGGCCGCATCACCTGTTTTACCGAGAAGGTCGGCTGCCCACAAACCGATCATGCGGTTGCGCTGGGCATTGGCTTTAAAACGAAGTTCCTCATCGATCATAAATTTGTGCTCAAAAGCGTCCGCACGCTCTTTCATCCCGTCCATGAGACTCTCTCCTAATTTTTGCCATGATCCGGCTCACGGGCATGTTTTTGCAACATTTAAATCCTGTTAGCAATAGTATAGTGGAAATTAACTTGTATCAAAACCGGAATTTTCAGTGTCTATTAACAAGAGATCATTGTGAAAGTCTCTGAATTGAGCTAGTGAAACAGCGAGCTAATTTATCCGGTTAATTTAAGGAAAAAGCCATGAACCGTCGTCACCGCATTTATGAAGGCAAAGCCAAGATTCTATATGAAGGGCCAGAGCCAGGTACATATATCCAGTTCTTTAAGGATGACGCTACTGCATTCAATGCGAAAAAACATGAGGTCATTGATGGTAAAGGAGTGTTAAATAACCGTATATCCGAATATATCTTTACCCAACTCGCACGCATTGGAATTCCAACCCACTTCATAAAACGCGTCAACATGCGCGAGCAGCTTATCAAGGCTGTTGATATGGTTCCGCTGGAAGTCGTGGTGAGAAATATTGCCGCAGGGTCTTTATCGAAACGTTTGGGTATCGAGGAAGGCACTCCCCTTCCCCAGTCGATTATCGAGTTCTATTATAAAAAAGACAAGCTTGATGACCCGATGGTTTCCGAGGAACATATTACGGCATTTGGCTGGGCCACTCCTGCCGAACTCGAAGATATTATGCAGCTATCAATCCGGATCAACGACTTTTTGACAGGGTTGTTTGTGGGCGTCGGTATCGAACTCGTCGACTTTAAAATGGAATTCGGTCGTTTGTGGGAAGGCGACGTGATGCATATTGTGCTGGCAGATGAAATTTCGCCCGATTCATCACGGCTTTGGGACATCAACACCAAAGAAAAAATGGATAAAGACCGATTCCGCCGCGATATGGGTGGTTTGATTGAAGCCTATCAGGAAGTTGCAAAAAGGCTTGGAATCATGAATGAGAATGAACAGCCTCGGCCGAACGGCCCCGTTCTGGTAAAATAATTCGTCGGGCGGCTTAAAAAAGCCGCCTTAGCTTTTGGCAAAAGATACGCAGGAATAAAAGATGAAAGCGCGCGTAACCGTCACTTTAAAGGCAGGCGTTCTCGACCCTCAGGGAAAAGCTATTGTCGGTGCGCTGGATAGCCTTGATTTTAAAGGTGTCCAGTCGGTAAGACAGGGCAAAGTCTTCGATATAGTACTTGATGACCTGCCACAGGATAAGGCAAAAAAGCAACTAACCGAGATGTGCGAACAATTACTCGCCAACACAGTCATCGAGAATTATCAGATAGAACTTTTATAATCGGAAACGGATATTGGAATGAAAACTGCTGTTATCCAGTTACCCGGACTAAATCGCGACCGTGATATGATTGACGCTCTACGACTGATTACGGGCGTAGAACCATTGAAAATCTGGCAGACGGAAACCACTATTCCGGATGTCGACCTTATCGTCATTCCGGGCGGGTTTTCTTACGGCGACTATTTGCGTTGCGGTGCTATTGCGGCGAGAATGCCGGTTATGGGCGCCATTTTCAAACATGCCGAACGCGGTACGAAAATCATCGGCGTATGCAACGGTTTCCAGATATTGGTCGAAGCAGGACTTCTTCCGGGCGTATTGATGCGCAACGCGTCTTTGCGTTTTGCCTGTCGCGAAATAAAGCTCCAAATCATTAATGAAAATACTGCTTTCTCGAAGGCCTATCGCAAAAACGAGATCATTCGTTGTCCCATTGCCCATCACGACGGCAATTATTATGCCGACAAAGATACCATAGATCGGTTAGAGGGAAACGGACAGGTTGTATTCCGTTACGCGGAAGGAACCAATCCGAACGGGTCTATCAATGATATTGCCGGCATCATTAATGAAAAAGGCAATATACTCGGCATGATGCCCCATCCGGAAGATCTGATCGAACCCGCCCATGGCGGAACAGATGGAAAAAGGCTTTTTACCAGTGCATTAGGAATTGCAGCATGAAAATCCGTATATTGACGACCTGTTCGTTTCTGACACTTGTTTTGGGTATGAATGCCTGTACACAAAAAGCCGGTCCCGGCAACATTGAATTGGCAAGCGGACAGCCTGCCCTTAAAACAATGGAACATGTTGCACAAACAGCAAACCGTTGTTGGTTCAAATCTGATAAAGCAGAATTCAAACGCTATGGTTTTGAACCGGAGCTACAGTCCTATTCCGGACGCCCGCGTATGTTGATTGTTCCGAAGAGCACACCTGGCGGAAAACCGGTATTGGTTGTTGAAGCAGAAGGCAATCCTGCGAGAGTTTCAGTCTATGGCCCGCTGATGGCAGCTCCCCAAGGCAACGCAATCGGTGAAGATATTGACCGCTGGGTCAAAGGCGATAACCAGTGTTGATGAAACGATTATCGACATTGAAACGAAATATGTTTGATGGAGCCGTTCAATGAGCGTGAAAAACGACATTGCCATTACACCCGAAATTATTGCAGCGCACGGGCTGAAACCCGACGAATACGGGCGCATCCTCGAACTTGTCGGGCGTGAACCGTCATTCACGGAACTTGGAATTTTTTCAGCAATGTGGAACGAACATTGCTCTTATAAATCTTCCAAAAAATGGCTCCGTACCCTACCCACTGAAGGCGATTGTGTGATTCAAGGCCCTGGTGAAAATGCCGGCGTTGTCGATATAGGTGACGGCGAGTGCGTTGTTTTCAAAATGGAGAGCCATAATCACCCCTCCTATATAGAACCATATCAGGGCGCTGCAACCGGCGTTGGCGGCATTTTGCGTGACGTATTCACCATGGGAGCCCGTCCGGTTGCCGCAATGAATGCACTTCGCTTCGGTGCTCCCGATCATCCGCGCACAAGACATCTCGTTTCCGGCGTTGTTTCCGGTGTTGGCGGTTACGGCAACGCATTCGGCGTGCCGACCGTTGGCGGAGAGGTCAATTTTGATAAAAGCTATAATGGCAATATTCTGGTTAATGCATTCGCTGCCGGAATTGCAAAAACCAATGCGCTTTTCTACTCGAAAGCCGAAGGTGTCGGGCTTCCTGTTGTTTATCTCGGTGCCAAGACCGGTCGTGATGGCGTCGGCGGAGCCACTATGGCATCGGCCGAATTTGATGATACAATAGGTGAAAAACGCCCAACGGTTCAGGTCGGTGATCCGTTCACCGAAAAATGCTTGTTGGAAGCATGTTTGGAACTGATGGCTTCCGGTGCAGTCATTGCTATTCAGGATATGGGTGCAGCAGGACTTACCTGTTCTGCCGTCGAAATGGGCGCAAAAGGCGATCTTGGTATCGAACTTGATCTTGACCGCGTACCGGTTCGCGAAACCAATATGTCAGCTTATGAAATGATGCTTTCCGAAAGTCAGGAAAGAATGCTGATGATTTTGAAACCGGAGCTTGAAAAAGAAGCCTCCGCTATTTTCAAAAAATGGGGTCTCGATTTTGCTATAGTCGGGAAAACAACAGACGACTTACGTTTTCGTGTTCTCCAGCATGGAAAAGAGGTTGCCAACCTACCGATCAAGGAATTGGGTGACGAAGCTCCGGAATATGATCGTCCATGGGTTAAGCCGCATGAAGCTTCGCCAGTCTCGCTCGCACAAATCAAACAGGTTGATCTTCAGGAAGCATTATTGAAACTTGTCGGCTCCGCCGATCAAAGTTCACGGCGCTGGGTATATGAACAATATGATACCCTTATTCAGGGGAACAGTCTTGTGCGTCCGGGAGCCGATGCAGGGGTTATCCGTGTCGAGGGCAATCTTCGCAAAGCACTTGCCTTTACCTCGGATGTCACACCGAGATATTGTCAGGCAGATCCATTTGAAGGTGGCAAACAGGCTGTAGCCGAATGTTGGCGCAATCTTTGTGCAACCGGTGCCAAGCCGCTTGCTTGTAGCGACAATCTGAATTTCGGTAATCCGGAAAAGCCCGAAATTATGGGACAGCTTGTTTATGCTATCAAAGGCATTGGCGAGGCTTGTAAAGCACTGCAATTCCCGATCGTTTCGGGAAATGTCTCGCTTTATAACGAAACCAATGGCGAAGGAATTTTACCGACGCCAACGATGGCCGGTGTCGGACTTATTGCTGACTGGCATAAAATGGCAAGAATCGACGGAATGAAGGATGATGATATTATCCTGCTCGTCGGGCGTTGCGGCTCCCACCTCGGCCAGTCAACTTATTTGCGTGACATTCTGGGGAAGGCAGAAGGAACCCCTCCTCCGGTTGATCTTGCAGAAGAAAAAAAGAATGGCAACTTTGTACGGAAATTGATTGAAAATAATGAAGTCGCTGCCTGTCATGATCTTTCCGACGGGGGCTTGGCAATTGCTCTGGCGGAAATGGTCATCAAATCCGGTCGCGGAGTAAAAATAAAACTGACTGGCAAAACGCCCGCACATGCCGAACTTTTCGGTGAAGATCAGGCACGTTATCTGATTGCTGTTAACAGTGAGAAACTCGACCAATTAAAACAGCAGGCAAAAGATTCGGGCGTGGAATTGACCGAATTGGGAACAGTGGTTGGCGACAAACTTGTTGTCCAAGAGCATATCGAATTATCTGCAAAAGACCTTGAAAACGCTTATGAAAGCTGGTTTCCGGATTTTATGGAAAATAAATAACAAAACGTCGATTAGTAACCCGGCTTGTTCTATTCTGGCCGCCTGAAAACAGAGGAGACGCATTATGGCAATGGACGCACACGAGATTGAAAAACTCATTCGTGATGGCATTCCCGATGCCAAAGTGACAATCCGCGATCTCGCCGGTGATGGCGAACATTATGCAGCCGAAGTTGTCGCTGAAAGCTTTCGTGGCAAAAACCGTGTAGAACAACACCAGATGGTCTATAACGCTTTGAAAGGCAATATGGGCGGGGTTCTTCATGCGCTGGCGTTGCAAACCAGTGTGCCGACCGATGGGCGCGATTAAAAGCATCCCGATATGGGGGCTTGTGTCGCCTTGTCTTTGACCATACATATAACTGGATTTATCGATAGCCTTTCAAGGCTTAGACGGAAGGAATTGAAATGACAGCTGCCCGCGATTTTATTGATAACGAAGTCAAATCCAACGATATTGTGCTTTTTATGAAAGGTACACCCGGTTTCCCACAGTGTGGTTTTTCCGGACAAGTTGTACAGATTCTGGATTACCTTGGTCTTGATTACAAGGGAGTCAACGTTCTGACATCGGACGAATTGCGTCAGGCAATTAAAGAATATTCCAATTGGCCGACTATACCGCAACTTTATGTCAAGGGTGAATTTGTCGGTGGTTGCGACATTGTCCGCGAGATGTTCCAGAATGGTGAATTGCAAAATTTGCTTGAAGAGAAAGGCATTGCTGTTAAAACTGCATGAAATCACATTTGGACTATTGCATTTTTATCATTGTGCCGGTCTTATGATCGGCACTTTTGTTATGGGGAACTTATGTCACACCAGTCGAGCGAACAACAGCACATAGATGCAATAAAAGCCAGCCTTGGCTATAAAGAATTCATTGTCATGATTGCGACACTCATGGCAACGAATGCAATCGCCATTGACATCATGTTGCCCGCCATGAGCGATATGTCCCATAGTCTTCGTATGTCGGGTCAAAACGACCAACATTATATTATCTTTTCATATCTTGTCGGCTTCGGATTATCACAATTGGCGTTCGGTCCAATCAGTGACCGTTTTGGCCGCCGCAAGCCTATCATGGCCGGTTTGATATTTTATTCGCTTTCATCTGCGGCATGTGCTTTTGCTCCAAGTTTCGCGTGGCTATTGATTTTGCGTGCCATTCAAGGAATTGGTGCGGCTGCGACGCGTGTCCTGACAGTTTCAATCGTGCGCGATGTTTATGGCGGGCGTCAAATGGCCGAAGTCATGTCAATCGTGATGATGGTGTTCATGGTTGTGCCGGTTTTGGCTCCTGCCGTTGGGCAAGCCATTATGGTTCTTGGCCATTGGCAATTCATCTTTCTATTTATGGCAATCGCCGGATTGGCTATCGTTCTGTGGGTCTATTTCCGTTTACCCGAAACACTATTTGAACAGCGGCCTTTGACTTTCTCCTCTGTCGGGCAAAGCCTTTGGATGGTCTTGTCCAACCGTATATCGCTCTGCTACACATTGGCGTTTTCGCTGGTTCTTGGTGGCCTTTTCTGCACGCTCAATACGTCGCAACAGATTTATGACGGCATATATCATTTAGGCGTCTGGTTTCCGGCTGCGTTTGCACTTGTCGCAGCATTTCAGGCACTATCGTCATTTTTGAACTCGTTATTCGTGGGACGGTTCGGAATGCGCAAAATTTCGCATACTCTGTTGCTCATGTTCTGCATAACGTCTTTTGTGTGGTTTATCGGTTCGGTTTATTCCGGCGGCTCGACACCGTTCATTTATTTCATGCTGTTGCTCATTATTATTATGTTTTCTTTCGGCGGGCTTGGTGCCAATTTCAATTCGCTTGCTATGGAGCCGCTCGGTAAAGTAGCCGGAACTGCTTCTTCGGTGTTCGGTTTTTTACAGACGATCATCGGCGCGGGATTGGGCTTTATCATTGCACAAAGATTCAACGGAACAACCGTGCCGGTAGCAGGAGGATATTTTGTGCTTTCATGCGGAGCGATTGTGCTCATTCTCATTGCGGAAAAGGGAAAGCTGTTTTCGAGACACCCCCATGCTTCCCATGTGAGCGTTATAAACACGGAAAAAGATTAACCCCGCATATTCTTGGGTTGAAACGCGTGATATTGATGGATTGAACGCGATTTCCGACATCAGGCACAATCTATGACTGCAAGCGCGACAAAGCCTATAGTTCAAGCGGGCTTAAAAGATTTTCACGCACCAGACGACACGGAGTCAACCTATCGATCTTCGGCGAGTTCGATAAAGTTCAATGAAATTGTCTTATGCTTCAATGAATTCTTTTCAAATCGAACCAAAATCGAAAAGCTTGTTATCCAACAAATGGCTTGGACGTACATTGGTCAACGCACGTATCATCGTATCTTTACGACCCGGCATTTTTTTCTCGATGTCATTCAGCATATTCTTCATTGCATTCCGCTGGAGGCCGTCCTGACTGCCACACAAGTTACACGGAATAATCGGGAACTTCATAGCTTCAGCGAATTTGGCAAGATCTTCTTCTGCTGCATAGACAAGTGGCCGCAAAACCAACATATCGCCCTCGTCATTAACAAGCTTGCCCGGCATGGCAGCCAAACGCCCGCCATGGAAAAAATTCATGAAAAATGTTTCCAATACATCGTCACGATGATGTCCGAGGACGAGAGCCGAACACCCCTCTTCCCGTGCAATCCGGTAGAGATTACCCCGCCGCAATCTGGAACAGAGAGAGCAATAGGTTTGCGTATTATCGAGTTTTTCCGTAACGATCGAATAAGTGTCCTGATATTCAATCCGGAAAGGAATTTCATAATGTTTCAGAAAATCCGGCAAAATATTCTTCGGAAATCCGGGCTGGCCCTGATCGAGATTGCACGCCAAAAGATCCACCGGCAATAAACCACGCCACTTCAAATCCAGAAGAAGAGCAAGTAAACCATAGGAATCCTTACCACCCGACAAGGCTACAAGCCATTTTTGCCCCGGTTTAACCATTGAAAAATCGTCCAATGCTTGACGCATATGGCGTAATAGACGTTTTCTCAATTTATTGAATTCCACTGTCGAAGGCGCATCGCGAAATAAGGGATGGCAACCATCAGCCGCTTCATCAATATCAGTCTGCCCGATCATTTCACCTTCCTTCAACAATATGCCTTAAAACGAAAACAGGGAGCCAGAAGGCTCCCTGCTTGAACAGAATAAATAATCTCACGATTAACGTGAATAAAATTCGACAACCAGATTCGGTTCCATCTGAACAGCATAAGGAACGTCGGCAAAGGCCGGAATACGTGTGTAAGTTGCCTTCATCTTGGTGTGATCTGCTTCGATGTAATCGGGAACATCACGTTCCGGCAACTGGGTTGCTTCAAGAACAAGTGCCAATTGCTTCGACTTTTCGCGAACTTCAATCACATCACCGGGTTTGCAACGGTAGGATTGAATGTTTGTACGACGACCATTTACATTCACATGACCATGGTTGATGAATTGACGTGCTGCAAAAATCGTAGGAACGAATTTTGCGCGATAAACAATAGCGTCAAGACGTGATTCGAGAAGACCGATCAGATTTTCGCCGGTATCACCACGACGACGGCCGGCTTCTTCATAAATACGGTGGAATTGTTTTTCCGAAATATCGCCATAGAAACCTTTAAGTTTCTGCTTGGCACGCAATTGGGTACCAAAATCCGAAAGTTTGCCTTTGCGGCGTTGACCATGCTGGCCAGGACCGTATTCACGACGGTTGACCGGTGATTTCGGGCGGCCCCAAATGTTTTCGCCCATACGGCGGTCGATTTTATATTTCGTAGTTTCGCGCTTGCTCATCGCATTTCCTTAAAACTGGATAACAAGGCAATAAAATTGCCTCAGGGAAACGCGCCCTCCTCTGCCCATAAAATTTATGGACTGACAGGACAGATCGCGCACGCTTTGCGCAAATGTCCACGGGACACGTCAGTGATCGCTTTTTCATTACTGAAAAAACTTGTGTGGTTCTTTAGTGAAATTGACCGCAGGAGTCAAGTGAACACGTTCTTTTTCGTGTCAAGGAAAGCCTGTCTCTTCAAGATTTTCCAAACATGCCGAAACGCTTCACGCAGGCACTGTTCCGGTGACTTCAATTGAAGCACCTTTTGCCTTGACGGAATGCGTTCTCATTCATGTTTTATAATCATCATAGGATGTTTATAAATTAGGAACGACATGAAGGTGGGGAAAAAAGCATTGACAAGCCACCATCACAGTGCTTCACCGGCTTCATATAAAAATCGGACGGGAAAACGACTATAACAGATAAATCACAACCGTTTTTTCTTCTATGACGCTTCTTTTCAATCTGCTTTAGAGCTTGAATTTTATTTACATATTTAACGGCGTCAAACGCAAACCGAAGCCATGAAGCAATCTGTTTGTCGCGTAATCGGTTCTGCCGGAAGTAAAATGGGCAAGATCCAGATGTTCGGTGAGTGGCTGGACTTCTTCGGCGTTCGGTAGCAGAGATAAAGCACGCTTGGCTACTGCTTCTGCCGGATCAATCCAATCGACCGGCCATGCGGCGGTTTTCCGGAACAAATTGACGAGGAAGGGATAGTGCGTACAGGCGAGCACAACAATATCTGTATGATGTCCGTCTTTTTCTACAAAACAGGGGGCTATCTCGGCTTTTAAAGAAGCACGATCAACCGGTTTTCTTCTAAGGTAATCCTCTGCAAAACCTGCAAGTTTCGCACTCCCTACCAGTCTGACATGACATTTTGACGCAAAAGAGGAAACAAGCTCATGTGTATAAGCGCGCTTGACTGTTCCAGGCGTTGCCAAAACCGAAATCAGACCCGAACGTGTCTGCTCCGCCGCCGGTTTAATTGCCGGCACTGTGCCAATAAAGGGAACATCGGGATGAGCGCGACGCAAATCTTTCAACACCAATGTCGAAGCTGTATTGCACGCGACAATACAAAGAACCGGATTATAGGCATTCAGCAGTTTTTGAAAAAGTTCGATAATATGCGATTTGAGTGCGTTTTCTTCCCAGCCACCATAGGGAAATGCCGCATCATCTGCGATATAAATGAATTTGCGATCGGGAATAAAAATACGTGTTTCGCGCAATACGGTAAGCCCGCCGATACCACTGTCAAAAAACAGTATAGGCCGTTCACTCATTTTGATTACTATTGTCCTTTGAACGTTTGCGATGATCCGGAGCACCTGCCCCACGTGGCATTTTGGGCGAAAAATGGTCGAGAGATGCCACAACGCCACGCAACAGGCGAATTTCGGGTTCGCTGAAAGCTGCCCGTGTCAGAACAGACCGTAAATTTTCTACCATGATTTCCTTCCGTTCCTTAGGACGGAAATACCCGCGAATATCCAAAGCTTCTTCCAACTGGTCGAACAAACCATAAAGCGTTGCCTTATGTGCCGGCTCCATTTCCTCGTTACGAAACGCAGTATCGGTTTGTTTTTCCAAACCCGATTTCATCCATTCGTAAGACATCAACAAAACAGCCTGTGCGATATTAAGAGAGGCAAATGCCGGATTGACGGGAAATGTCACAATTTCGTCAGACAAACTGATTTCCTCATTATTCAAACCCCATCTTTCACGACCGAAAAGTATGGCTGTCCGTTCACCCGTTGTTTCTTTCATCCTCAAAACATTTGCTGCTTCAACCGGACTTTTTACCGGTTTGAAGCCGCCCCGTTCACGGGCAGTGGTCGCAAACACATAATTTATATCCGAAATCGCTTCCCGCAAAGTATCAAAGACGCGCGCTCCGTTAATTATGTGATCGGCCTTACTTGCAGTTGCTATGGCTTTATCGTTCGGAAATTCTTCACGCGGATGAACGAGCCGCAATTCGGAAAGACCGAAATTTGCCATTGCACGCGCCACCATACCGATGTTTTCAGGCAATTGTGGTTCAACCAACACAATAACGGGTCCCCCCGTCATATTTTCTCTTTTTCTATCAGTTCCGGCCATTTCATTCACTTCTTCGGTTTTGATGCCTTTTAATGCAGCTTTCAAGGAACCTCAACCAATCATTAACTGTAATCTTGAAAAGAACCATAAAATGCCTTTTTCATGCCTAAATGCGGTCATCTTTGCCATTGATATAGATTGCGTAATATCTGTTGCAGAGGGGTTCACCAAATGAATATAGAGTTCAAAACCACGCTTACTCTTATGGCAATGGCAATCATAACGACGGTCATGGTTTTTTGTGCAAATATGACAATTAGTGATGTTCTGGCAGCACTTTAACTCTTTTCTTTACTTCCAAGTTACATTTTCCGCTGTTTCGATTTTATCCACTGCCTTGAACTGCAAAGTGTCAATATCTTCAGTATAAAAACTTTTTATGTCATGAACATTAAATACTATTTTAACTGTTTAGCCAATTTTGATTGAACCTGAAACCTGTTTTTCATAGAAAAACTTATTCGTAATAAAACGTTATATTATATCTATAGCTACATTTACCAATTTATTTATGGGTAATGTGTTACACGTTCGGAAACATAGCCAGAAATATTATTACAAAAATTCAGTCACCCGCATTCCATTTTGCTACTAGACATTGATGATGCTGCCTTCCTTGTTTATTTCCTTGGTTAAATTTTCAAAAATTTTTTTATCAAATTCTATTTTTTACCCAAGCTATAGCACATGATTTCACTGTGCGTTTCGTTGTGACCTTTAAACGGAAAAATGCCGACTGTTCAGGTCAAAAACGCGTTATCTGTTCAAAAGGGCACAATTCCTTCGGATAAATAACGTGCAATCGCTGCAATCAACAGCTATGCTTATTACGATTCAGTGTTAAGATCATGAGTTGCTTTCATCTTGTGCGGGAACCGGAATGGTTGTTTCCGTTGCATGCGAAAGATGGAGTTGAACACGCAGACATCGTTCAGGATGCACTTGGCACTTCAAGTTGCTTGAAGTGCGGCCAATATAAAAAGATAGAAATAGTTAGGCAAATGGTTAGTTACGTCAATTATAAAAATTCACCTATAAAATATACCGGACAAATTCGCATTTATGATGAAGAAGCTTTTGTCGGAATGCGCAAAATCGGTCGTATTGCTGCCGAATGTCTTGATGCACTCGTCGATATAATCAAGCCTGGCATAACGACTCAGGAAATTGACGATTTTGTTTTTGCCTTCGGTGCCGACCGCGACGCATTACCGGCAGACTTGAACTATCGCGGCTACAGCAAATCCTGCTGCACGTCGATCAATCATGTCGTTTGCCATGGTATTCCGGACAATAAACAGCTTCATGAAGGTGATATTGTCAATGTCGATGTTACATTTATCAAAGACGGTTGGCACGGCGACACCAGCCGGATGTATCCTGTCGGGGCATTGAAAAGAGCATCCGAACGCTTGCTTGAGGTTACACACGAATCACTCATGCGCGGTATTGCTGCGGTTAAACCCGGAGCAACGGTTGGTGATATTGGCGCTGCCATCCAACGCTATGCTGAATCCGAACGTTGTTCTGTTGTCCGCGATTTTTGCGGTCATGGTGTAGGGCTTATATTTCATGACGCGCCGAATATTCTTCACTACGGAAATCCCGGTGAAGGACCGGAACTACGTGAAGGAATGATGTTCACAATCGAACCGATGATAAACTTGGGAAAATCGGGTGTAAAAATCCTCAATGACGGTTGGACTGCCGTGACGCGTGACCGGTCTCTGTCGGCTCAATACGAACACACAATGGCCGTTACAAAAGATGGTTGCGAAATTTTTACTCTTTCGCGGAATAATACTTTTTACGTACCCGTAACCAAGGCATAAACCGGTGTTCCTGTTATGGCTAAAACTCCCGACAAAAATATATTTGCCGAAAACATGATAGATATGTTGCTATCAGGAGTTACGCCAGACAAAGAAAAATCGCCAAAGGAAAACGCCAATAACGAAAATAAAGGCCATCGGGAAAGACTTCGGGAACGTTATTTTGAAACAAACGGCGTGGGATTTCCCGATTACGAATATCTTGAATTATTATTGTTCCGGTCAATTCCGAGGGCTGATACAAAGCCCTTGGCAAAGGCCTTGCTTAACCGTTTTGGCAGTCTTGCCGATGTACTTGGTGCCGACATCAATCTTCTGCAAGAAGTTCCCGGATGTGGTCGGGCTGTTGCGCGTGATCTTAAAATTCTTTCAGGCATAAGTGAGCGGGTAAACCGCGCGGAATTGAGAAAACGCGATATATTTTCGTCCTGGGACAAAGTGCTTGCTTATTGCAAGGCAGCTTTGGCACATGAGACACGCGAACAGTTCAGGGTTCTATTCCTCGATAAGAAAAATGGATTGATAGCTGATGAAATCCAGCAGATAGGTACGGTCGATCATACACCTGTTTATCCGCGCGAGGTTGTCAAGCGGGCTTTGCAACTATCAGCGTCTGCGCTTATTCTTGTTCACAACCATCCCTCTGGTGATCCTTCCCCTTCACGCGAGGATATTTCAATGACGCATATGGTTAAGGATGTAGCGAATGCTTTGGGCATAACCGTCCACGATCATATTATTATCGCCCGCAATGGTTATACGAGCTTTCGGGCACAAAAATTGCTCTGAAAAATCAGAAAAACAAGAACTCCGATAAAACGGAAAAAGCCGCAATCATCGGCGGCCTTTCAAACTCAAAAACAAAGTTCCGATTTCAATGGTTGCGACTATTCGTCGAGGTCAATATCAAGAATAGCCATCGAGAAATTATACGACAATTCCCCTTCGTCTTCATCGCGATAAATGACACCGAGAAATTCATCATCAAGATAAACTTCGCATGAATCATCCTTGCGCGGTCTCGGCTTCACTTGCAGTGATGGATTTTGAAATTTGCGCTTAAAGTAGCCATCAAGTTTCTTGATTTCGTCAGGCTTCACAGCGTTCTCCTAAAATTGCTCCGGTTAAACAAAAATGCCAGATAAGGCACAGCCAAACGTCTGTAAAGATATTGGCCTTCAATTTTATTCATTAATTGCTTTCAATTTTAATCGTTAATCAATTGATCCATGCTTAATGCCGGCTCACGATCCTCTATCTTTCCAACAACTTTTGCAGGGACACCGGCAACAGTACTATAGGCCTCGACCGGCTTAAGAACAACAGAACATGACGCGATCTTTGCACAATCGCCTATTGTGATATTGCCAAGCACTTTCGCACCCGCCCCGATCAGTACGCCGTGACCGACTTTCGGATGGCGATCACCCGATTCTTTACCGGTTCCACCCAAGGTAACATCCTGTAATATCGAAACATTATCGCCGACCACTGCTGTTTCTCCAACGACGAGACCCGTTGCGTGGTCAAGAAAAATACCGCGCCCGATACGTGCTGCAGGGTGAATATCTGTCTGGAATACGCATGATGAGCGCCCCTGCAGGAATAATGCGAGGTCTTTTCTGCCTGTTTCCCATAAAGTATGGGCAAAACGATGTGCTTCGATTGACAGAAAACCTTTGAGATAAAGTACCGGTTCCATAAACCGGTTACATGCAGGATCACGGTGGAATACTGCTGAAATATCGGATGAAATAATCTCTTCCAGATGGTCTATTTTGTCGATTTGTTCGACAAATATCTCGTAAAGATTTTCTTCATTCAACTCACGTGTCCATAGCCGCGCCGCAATGCGCCCTGCTATCATTTCCGACAGGTTTTTATGGTCTAGAATTGCGCTTTGAAACAATTGCACAAGCGCCGGATCCTGCTCGATAGCAGCCCTTGCTTCCTGTTTGATGGTCTCGAATAGCACGAGCGGGTCGATAGCTTCACCCTTTTGCTTACAACAAGGCAATATAGTCCCTCTTTTCTATTTCAGGCAATGCTGTTTGCCTTCCTGTCTTTCTTCATCAGGCAATCGGATGTTTTGCCAGAAAGTTGATAACACCTTTTTTATACACCGGATCACCGACCGCCAGCATATGATCGCGATTGGGGATATTGAGTGCCTCTCCGTGCGGCAATAGTGCAACGAGCGGCTCGGCTTCACCGGATATTTCGTCAAGCGTACCCACTGCTACCAAAACCGGTTGTTTTATCGAATGGACTTCGGCTGCTGTCAATTCCTGTTTTGACGTAATGACGCATGCTGCAAGTGCCTTGCGGTCGCTTTTTGTTCGGTCGGCAAATGTCCGGAACATCAAACCGCGCTTATTGGTAATTTTTGCGACATCTTCTGCAAGCAGTGCTTCAGCGACAGGTTCCCAGTTTCCGGCGCCCGTTACCATACCGATACCAAGCCCGCCAAATATGCCACTATTAACATAATCCGGATAGAGCATTGCCATGTAGGCTGTGATTCTCGCCCCCATGGAATAGCCCATCACCTGCGCTTTTTTAATCCCCAGATGGTCGAGAAGCGCAGCCGCATCGCCAGCCATTGCCTGAGGCGTATAGACTGCCGGATCATGACTTTTATCCGAAAAACCATGGCCGCGATTATCAATGGCAATCACCCGGTAACCGGCATCATTCAAGACACGAAACCAGCCTGGTGCATACCAATTCACATAGGAAGAAGATGCAAAACCGTGGATCAGCAAGATCGGGTCACCCGTACCTTCTTCCCGATAGGCCAGTTTGAACCCGTCATGATTGAAATATTGAACGTCCTCTGCACTCATTTCTAATTCACTTTGCATCCACCACGTTAATCTACTTTACATGCACCGCATATTGCAGGATGAAATACCCTATCGCCAATTTTGATCCTGTTTTTTTGAACTTCACCTGCATTCACTTCGATTGTAAACTTGGCAAACACATGTGACGACACAATTTTTGTTGAGTAAGGTATCGTATTTTCGGTAATGGATACGATCACACCTCTATCGTCAAGAAATATCATGTCGAGTGGCAACGGCGTGTTAGCCATCCACATTGTCACAATTTGTTTCTCCGGAAAAACAAACAACATGGCGCGATCGGACGGTAAATCCGTTCTGTACATCAAGCCTGCTTCATTTTGTTCGGGCGTTTCGGCAACCTCGACATCATAAGATACTTTTCCGGTTGCTGTGATGATAACCAATTGCGCAGCATCGACCGGTAGTCGCATCGGTTCTTCACAATAAGCACGGCCCACCATGGCAAACTGCAGCAATAACAGTCCGGCAAACAAAGCTTTCATGACAAAGTTTTCCTTAACAAAGGCCGGGATTTCCTTAACAAAGCCGGTAATTTCCCTAATGAAGCCGGAGCCGATAAAAACCGGACGTGTCCGGCAATTATTCATCAATATCGGAAACAAAGATTTTAATGGGTGGGAAAAGGTACTGCAATATCAGGGTGGATTTCCGCTGCCATCAAGCCCTTTTCACCCCGCCCGTAGCGAACAAGCACAACCTGCCCCGGACGCAATTCTGCCAGACCGAAACGACGCAGAGTTTCCATATGGATAAAAATGTCTTCTGTTCCTTCACCGCGGGTGAGGAAGCCGAACCCTTTTTCACGGTTGAACCATTTGACAATTGCCCGTTCCAAGCCGCTTTCCGGTGTTACAACAACATGTGTACGAGCCGGCAGTTCCGAAGGATGGACGGCGGTCGAAAGGTCGATCGACTTCACTTGAATGCATTGTAATCCACGTTCACCTTTTTTGACCATGCAAACAATCCGCGCTCCTTCGAGTGCGGTGTGAAAGCCGTCGCGCCTCATCACTGTCACATGGAGAAGGATATCCGGAACACCGGCAATATCCGGCACGATGAAACCATATCCCTTGCTTACATCGAACCATTTGATGGTGCCGCTAATCTCGACAACATCTGTTGCTGCTGTTTCAGAACTATCTTGAGACGGAAGGAATCCTTCCAATATTTCATCGCTCGCCATAATTCCTACAGTCCTGTCAATACCAATTAATCACGAATGATTCTCTTGAACCCCAGTAAATATTGCTCACTCATTGTGACGCAAGCCCCGACAACAAGATTTCCCCAAATTGTGGACGTTCAACGACGATAAATCATTTTTTTGTTTTTTCACCGACAATTTTAAAGCCGATCGCCATATTCACATCCCGTACAAAAGACGTTAGATTTTTAAAAACCTGATAAAACAAGAAAGCGAGAAAAAATGCGATATTTGCACACTATGGTTCGTGTTAAAGACCTTGAACAGTCACTCAACTTCTATTGTAGCGTATTCGGCCTCAAGGAAACCCGCCGCATAGAGAATGAAAACGGCCGTTTTACCCTCATTTATCTCGCAGCTCCTGAAGATATTAAAGCGGCACATTCCGTCCATTCGCCGGAACTCGAATTGACATATAATTGGGACAAAGAAGATTACACCGGCGGGCGCAATTTCGGTCACTTGGCCTATGAGGTTGATAATATTTATGAAACTTGCAAAAATTTGGCCGCAAAAGGCATCGTTATCAATCGTCCACCGCGTGACGGTCATATGGCCTTTATAAAATCGCCTGACGGTATTTCTATCGAACTCTTGCAAAAAGGTGAAAAACTAAGCCCCGAAGAGCCTTGGGTTTCAATGGAAAATACTGGAACATGGTGACAAATGACTTTGAACCATGAACAATAAATCTAATTTCGGGTATGGAACTTGTGCTGTCAGCCGGTTCATATTATGAAGTTTTATTACAATATTTTATTAAAACAAAAAAGAGGGATCGATTACTATGGCTTTCAAGCAATTGATTGCAGCAGCAATTGCTGCCACAGCACTGAATTTCAGTGCATTCGCAGAAGACCCCATTAAAATCGGGGTATTCCTTCCGCTAACCGGTCAAAACGCTTTCGGTGGGCAATTGGAGCTTGAAGGCGTTCAACTTGCCAACAAAATCAAACCCGAAGTTCTCGGACACAAAGTCGAGCTGGTCGTCGTCGATAACAAATCGGATAAAGTCGAAGCTGCAAATGCTGTCATGCGACTCACTGCTTCCGACAAAGTCAACGGAATTATCGGTACTTACGGTTCATCGCTGGCACTCGCCGGCGGCGAAGTTTCGGAACCGGCAAAAACACCTGCAATCGCAACTTCGGCAACCAATCCTTTGGTGACCCAAGGCAAAAAATACTATTTTCGCGCATGTTTTATCGACCCCTATCAGGGAGCCGGAGCTGCAACATATGCATTCAACACGCTTCACGCAAAAAAAGCAGCGATTTTGAAAGATGTTTCTAACGACTATGCAATCGGCCTTGCCAATTTTTTCGATAGCTCATTCAAAAAACTTGGTGGTGAAGTCGTAGCAAACCTCAATTATAATTCGGGAGATCAGGATTTTTCCGCCGCACTCACCCAGATTATCGCTGAACAACCGGACGTTCTTTTCATTCCTGCCTATTTTGCAGAAGGTGCCATCATTCTGAAGCAGGCACGTGAACTTGGTGCAACATTCCGTATTATGGGCGGCGACGCAATGGATAATCCGGAAACCGTTACAATCGGTGGAAGTGCTTCCGAAGGTTTTCTGCATACCACTTTTCCCTATGACGCAAGTATGCCGAATATGCCGAAAGCTGCGGCCCAATTTACACAAGAATGGAAAGCAACTTATCCTAACAAAGAACCGAACGTGAATGCGGTTCTCGGCTACACTGCTTATATGATGTTTATGCAAGCAATTGAAAAAGCCGGAAGCGGTGACCGTGAGGCAATTACAGCAGAACTTGCAAAACTGAAAGATTTCGAGACGCCATTCGGTGCGATGACTATGGACAATAATCATAATCCTGAAATTCCGATCGGTGTTATCGAGATCAAGAATGGAAAGCGTGAATATCTCGGTGAAGTTAAACCCGCTTTATAAGGGGATAAACACAATTAAATGATTGATCCGGTCGAATAAAACTCGACCGGATGAATTTACGTTGTATATGTGCTTCTCGACGAAACCGGTTGCAATATCAGGAAGGCTAAAACATGACTACAGAAATGTTCATTCAACATTTCTTTAATGCTTTGGCGCTAGGGGCACTTTATGGATTGATAGCCATTGGGTACACAATGGTTTACGGCATCTTGCGGCTTATCAATTTCGCCCATGGCGATATTTTTATGTTGGGTGCGTATTTTGTTTTTTTCTCGACAATCAGTTTCATGCCTGCATGGGCGGCTGTGTTGCTCGTTATTCTGGCAATTCTGGTTTATTATTCGGTCTTCATCGGCTTTAAAACACGCATAAAACCCTATTGGGCAGCGCTCTTTATCATTCTTGTTCTGGCTCTTGCCTATTATGCTTTTGTAAGTCCGCGCGATTTTACGCCGGTCTGGTTACTTGCCGTTTGTTTTGCGGTATTCGTTACCAGTGCCGGCGGCATTGCAGTTGACCGTATAGCCTATCGGCCGTTGCGGGATGCACCACGTATTTCCGCGCTTATAAGTGCAATCGGTATGTCATTTCTTATAGAAAATCTCGCAACTGTATTGTTCACAGGCGTGCCAAAAAGCGTCAAACAGCCCGAATTGCTTGTCACGCCTATTCAATGGCATTTTGGTGAAGGTGCTCAAGGGATAATCCGTATTGTGCCAATGGCGCTCATCGTGCCCATTGTTTCACTATTGCTCGTTGTTCTTCTGTTATGGATTATCAACAAAACAAAACCCGGTCTTGCCATGCGCGCAATTTCACGCGACATCGAAACCACGCGCTTAATGGGCGTTTCTGTGGACAAGATCATTGCTTTCACATTCGGTTTGGGATCGGCTCTGGCTGCAATCGCCGGTATAATGTGGGCGTTACGTTACCCGCAGATTAACCCTTATATGGGAGTAATACCGGGACTTAAGGCGTTTATTGCAGCCGTCATCGGAGGTATCGGTTCGGTTGAAGGGGCAATGCTTGGCGGCCTACTTCTGGGCTTCATAGAAATCATGATTATTGCATTTTTCCCGTCGCTGTCAGGGTATCGTGATGCATTTGCTTTTATCATGCTCATCATGATTCTGCTTGTTATGCCAACGGGACTCATGGGCAAGAAAAGTGAGGAAAAAATCTGATGTCGAAATCCTCGCAAATCATTCTATCCCTGATTTCTATTCTATGCCTCGTAGCGTTTCTGTTTTATGCCCAGAACCACTTTGATGCTTATACTGTGCGCATTCTAAATCTTATCGCAATCAATGCCATTCTGGCGGTGTCGCTCAATCTTATTTATGGCTTTACAGGAATGTTTTCTTTGGGCCATGCCGGTTTCATGGCCATAGGAGCCTATGTTTGCGCCATATTACTGCTTTCACCCGAACAAAAGCAGATGATGTGGATTTTACAGCCGATGTTTGAACCCTTGCAACATTTGCAGGTTCCATTTTTCTTTGCGGTCGTTTTGGGGGGTGTTTGCGCGGCACTCCTCGGCCTTGTCATTGCGCTTCCTGTTTTGCGGCTTGGCGGAGATTATCTCGGCATTGCAACGCTTGGATTTGCCGAGATCATACGCGTCGTCATTACCAATGCCACACCTATTACAAATGGTTCGCTCGGCATTAAAGGAATACCGCAATACGCCAATTTGTGGTGGAACTATGGTTGGCTTGCCTTTACTGTCGTCTTTATTGTGCTGCTTCTAAAAAGCAATACAGGAAATGCACTTTGCGCCATTCGCGATGACGAGATTGCAGCTAAAACTATGGGCGTTAACACCTTTTTCTACCGTACATTGTCATTCACAATCGGCGCTTTTTTTGCCGGTGTCGGCGGCGCACTGACGGCAGCACTCATTTCGACAATCGATCCTAAAATGTTCAACTTCCTTTTAACGTTCAATATTTTGATGATTGTCGTTGCCGGTGGTCTTGGTTCGATTACCGGAAGTATTATTGGTAGTGTTATCATCACTGTTATGTTGGAATGGTTACGTATCGTCGAGCAGCCAATCGATTTCGGTTTCATTCATATTCCGGGAATTCCGGGACTGAGAATGGTTATTTTTTCGATATTGCTGATGGGGATAATCCTGTTTTGGAGAAGCGGTTTGCTTGGAACACGTGAATTTTCCTGGAACGGTATTTACCATTTTTTCAAGAAAGGTTCTGAAGCCAAGAGCGGAGACCGGTCATGAGCGACACAATATTGAAACTCGACCATGTCACAATGCGCTTTGGCGGATTGACTGCTGTCAATGACATCAATATCGCTATTGAACGGGGCACGATCGCCGGTCTCATTGGTCCCAACGGTGCCGGTAAAACAACTGTTTTCAACATGATTTCCGGATTTTATACCCCGACAAGCGGTACAATATCTTTTGACGGCAAAAAAGTATCGGGTCTACACCCCAATATTGTTTGCAAACGCCACATCGCCCGTACTTTTCAAAACATTCGCTTGTTTACAGGATTGAGCGTTTTACAAAATGTCATGGTTGGCGCACATGTGCGTCAAAAAAGTCCGTGGTTTGCGAGTGCCCTTTTCATCCCCTCAGCGGTAAGGGAAGAAAAGAAAATTCGTGAACAAGCTCTTGAACTTCTGGATCGTGTGCACCTTGCAGATCTCGCAGATCAGCCGGCAACGGCACTCCCCTACGGCGCTCAACGCCGCCTTGAAATTGCCCGCGCTTTGGCAACCGAACCGGAATTACTGCTTCTTGATGAACCGGCCGCCGGCATGAACCCTCAGGAAAGTGAGGAACTGCGCCTATTCATTTCACGGATACGGGAAGAATTCGGACTGACTATTCTGCTTATCGAACATGATATGCGGGTCGTTATGGGATTATGTAACCATATCTGGGTACTGGAATATGGTGCACTGATTGCAAACGGCACACCTGAAGACATTCGTAACAATCCAAAAGTCATCGAAGCCTATCTTGGCGGAGAAATTCATGAACATTCTTGAGATTAATGACCTTCGTGTCAATTATGGTGCAATCAAAGCCGTGCAAGGCTTGTCCATGTCGATCAAAGAAGGCTCGATTGTTACACTTATCGGCGCAAATGGTGCAGGAAAAAGCAGTACGGTTCGCTCTATCGCGGGTTTGAATAAATCGGTAACCGGCGAGATTCTTTATAAAAGTGAAAATATCCTCGGAAAGCAGCCTGAAGAAATCCTGAAAAAAGGAATTGCGTTAAGCCCTGAGGGGCGTCGTATCATGCCGCATCTGACCGTTTTGGAGAACCTCGAACTCGGTGCTTATATTCGCAACGATAAAGAGGGGATCAAGCGGGATATTGAATGGATTTTCGATCTTTTTCCAAGGCTTAGAGAACGGTCGAAACAATTGGGTGGCACGATGTCGGGTGGCGAGCAGCAAATGCTCGCAGTCGGACGGGCGCTTATGAGTAATCCCGAACTCGTTATGCTTGATGAACCATCTCTGGGATTGGCTCCAATTCTTGTTCAGGAGATTTTTTCAATTATCCGGAAAATAAACGAAATGGGCAAAACGGTTCTGCTTATCGAACAAAATGCGTTCGCAGCGTTATCAATTGCCAATTATGCCTATATTCTGGAAGTCGGTAAGATTATTCTCGAAGGAGAAGGCAAGACAATGCTCAAAGACCCGCGTGTCAAAGCAGCATATCTCGGCGGATAATAAACCTTTCCATTCATCGGGTGAATTTCGCAATCATTCAATAGACGGACTAATTTTCGGGGTTTTCTAAGACATTCCAATCGGCTTTTTATCCTTACCCATTTGCATTATCCTGTCGGGAAAAAATATTGAATTTCGTATATTTTTACTGTGTATGGATAGCTGAATTTAAAGCTCGGCACGTTTGGAGCGGTTAAAAAACATTGAGAAAACTTCAAAGTTCAACGAAAGCGATGAGTCTACATTACTTCCTTTTTAACCCGCTTCCTTGATAACCTCAAAATTGTTCACAGTTCCCGATAAGAGCAAGCGCAAAACATTTATGTAATAATTTAACTTTTTATCGTATTTTATTGTAATTATTGAATATTATATAAATTTCTAATTCTTTATCGCCACACCCCCCGCCGCCATTTGCAATGTCGAATACCATTCAAACTTCAAATGCCTAATTGACGATTTCATCTTGTTATTGCGTTTTTCTTAAATAAAAAACACGGCAAAAATTTTGCCGTGTTGAATAGATTTTAGAGTTTGGCCGTTGCCAAAAAATGGCGTTAAACCCTTACCACCATTTTTGCGGAGAAAACTTGCCTGCCGCCTGCTCGATAATATTGGCGGTCTGGAACAATTGTTCCTCGCCGAATGGCTTGCCAATGAGCTGCAAGCCTAGCGGTAAACCATTCTTTGATAAACCGGCAGGTAATGAAATTCCGGGGAGACCCGCCATATTCACTGTAACGGTGAAAATATCATTGAGATACATGGCTACAGGATCGTTTTTCAATTTTTTGTCGGCAATTCCGAACGCGGCAGTTGGTGTCGCCGGAGTTAAAATGGCGTCAATACCTGCTTCAAAGCACTTGTCAAAATCCTGTTTGATAAGTGTGCGAACCTTTTGAGCCTTAAGATAATAGGCATCGTAATAACCGGCCGACAACACATAAGTGCCAATGAGAATACGCCGTTTGACTTCGTGCCCGAAACCTTCCGAACGTGTATTCTCATACATTTCGATAATGTCTTTGCCTGGAACTCTAAGGCCGTAACGCACACCGTCATAACGCGCAAGGTTCGACGAAGCTTCGGCAGGCGCAACAATATAATAGGCAGGCAATGCATATTTCGTATGAGGGAGAGAAATATTGACGATTTCAGCTCCAGCTTCTTTCAACCAATCAATGCCTTTTTGCCAAAGCGCCATTATTTCTTCCGACATACCATCAACACGATATTCCTTTGGAATACCGATTTTCATGCCCTTAACCGATTTGCCGATAGATGCTTCATAGTCGGGAACAGGCATGTCGGCGGAAGTTGAATCTTTCTCATCGAAGGAAGCCATGGATTTCAATAAAATAGCGCAATCACGTACGTCGCGGCCAATGGGACCGGCCTGATCGAGCGAAGAGGCAAAAGCGATGATTCCCCAGCGCGAACAACGTCCATAGGTGGGCTTAATTCCGACAGTGCCGGTAAATGCAGCGGGTTGACGGATTGAACCGCCTGTATCGGTGGCGGTTGCACCAGCGCACAAATGGGCAGCAACAGCAGCAGCCGACCCGCCCGAAGAGCCACCGGGCACCAATTTTTCATCCGAACCTTCAGCACGCCACGGATTGATGACGGGACCATAGTAGGAAGTCTCGTTAGACGAACCCATGGCAAATTCGTCCATATTCAGTTTTCCGAGCATAACTGCACCGTCAGCCCAGAGATTGCTTGTTACAGTCGACTCGTATTTCGGTTTGAAGTTATCAAGGATGTGAGAACACGCCTGGGTGTGAATGTCATAAGTTGCATAAAGGTCTTTTACACCGAGTGGAATACCTTCAAGCGCCCCCGCTTTCTTTTGCGAAATTCGTTCATCAGACGCTTTTGCCATTTTTCGCGCATGGTCTGCCGTCACGGCAACATAGGCGTTAATAGCAGGGTTGGCTGCTTCAATGGCATGAATATATGCGTCAGTTAGTTCTGTTGCCTTGAAGTCACCCTTTTTGAGCGCGTCACGAGCCTCGGCAATTGTCAGCTTCGTCAAATCGGTCATATCATGCCTCAAAATAAATATTCAAATTGCTATTCGATCACTTTTGGAACGAGGAAGAAATTGTCTTCACTCAAAGGGGCGTTGGCCACAATGTCGGCCGCTTTGTTACCATCATTGACAACATCTTCACGTGTACGCAAAGACATCGGAATAACAGATGTGAGCGGCTCTATATTGTCTACATTGACTTCATCGAGCTGTTCGACAAATCCTAAAATAGCGTTCAGCTCGTTTGCCATACGCTCCGCCTCGTCATCTTTCACAGCAATGCGCGAAAGACGGGCAACACGTTTGACCGTTTTGATATCTACAGACATTAAACAAATCCCGTATGAAAGATATTTTCCTTGATGAAGCTATACAGGCCGAAGCACACAAGAGCAAGAAAAGACGTTCAGAAATTGAGCGTTTCACCGACTTTTGGCAATGCAACGGTCGTTTTTGTTCCGGTCATACCTTTTACAAAACGCTCCGGCGTTTGGTCGAGAACAGGGAAAGTACCCCAGTGACAAGGTATCACTGTTTTGAAATGGAAATAGCGTTGACATGCAAGAGCTGCAACTGCACCACCCATCGTAAAAAAGTCACCAATAGGTACAATGCCGATTTCCGGTTCATGTAACTCGTTAATGAGCTGCATATCTGAAAAAATATCTGTGTCGCCCATATGATAGAGCGTCGGCGCATTGTTGAAATGGAAGACCAACCCGTTCGGATTGCCAAGACATTGCGACATGCCGTTATCGGTGAGCATGGCAGATGAATGGATGGCGTTGACAAAGGTGATGCTATAGCCGTCATGCGTCTGTGTACCACCGGCATTACCGGGCACAACATCTTTCACACCTTGTGACTGAAGCCAGGCGGCAAGATCGGCATTTGCAGTCACCGGAACAATTTTTTCTTTCGCGATAGCAATCGTATCTCCGACATGATCGCTATGACCATGAGTAAGTGCAATATGCGTAACACCTTCGACTGCTTTTTTGATATCGAGGTCTTTTGCTGCAGGATTGCCGGTCAAAAAAGGATCTATCAGAATAACCGCTTTTCCGACTTCAATGCGAAAGGCTGCATGACCGAGCCATATTATTTTCATGCCACTATCCTTGTTTTTCATTGGAAGTTCGACGTTTTACCTTATATTGAACGCAAAATTCAAAAATGCCAAGTACCTGCTTGGTCAAACGGGATATTCGATAAAGGCCTCTATCAATGCCGGTTATAGATATTACTGAAATTCCTGCTCTCGGTTTGACAGATAAAAATATTATTGGTCTTGATTTGGGAACAAAAACAATAGGTATTGCAATTTCCGACCTTGGGTGGCGTTTTGCCACCCCTCGCCCTGTATTGAAGAGAAAAAAGTTCTCTATTGATGCCGAACAGCTCGTAAAAATATTTTCAGAAGAAAATATCGGCGTTGCAATTATTGGCCTGCCCAAAAATATGGACGGCACAAGCGGCCCGCGCGTTCAGGCCACACGCGCGTTTGTCCATAATATGAACAGTTTTACGGAAATCCCTTTTGTATTCTGGGACGAACGGTTGTCGACAGTGGCCGCAGAACGAGGACTTCTCGAAATGGATGTCTCGCGCGCAAAACGTGCCGACAGGATTGATTCTGCGGCGGCCGCTTTTATTCTGCAAGGTGCGCTCGACCGGCTGAACCGACTGGCTCAAACGGCCGGATAAAGTGTATCCAATATATGTCCCGCATGATGACGTGCGCTCAACATACCGTAAGAAGAACGCCACTGCCCGCCGAGCCGGCTTTCAATATAAGCAGCAGTTATATGGGGCATATCGGCTTGCTGGAGGGCTGCGGCAGCTCCCGCATAAGCCATTTGTTCAATAAAAAGTCGACCGGCACCGATGTCATTAGCAGCGACCCTTGCCGCCGCATTGAGTATTTCAACCGTCTTCGGACCGGCCGGGCCAATGTCTCGACCAATCTGGTCAAGTAACCCCTGAAAAAGACCGGGCGCCCTTTCGCCTAAACGAATCGTGTCGACGACAATATCATTGCCGCCATTGCCCTTCATGGTACGCATCGGGGCGTCGACAAGCATTCTACCCATGCGGCTATCGAACATATATGCCTGAGCACCCATTTGAGAAATAATTTCCCCGATAACCGGAGCCACCAGCTCGTTAATATGGATTGCTATAATCGGCGTCATAATACGGGCAAATGCCGCCTCCCCGCGATTGGTTGCGGCACTATCGAATGCACGTGCAAGCCGCATAACGAGACATTGGGAAGCCACAACATCAAGTGCAAGATCAGCAAAAATACGCTCGGTCAAAGGTGACAAAACCTGACGCGGATTGAAGCGTCTGAAGAAATTCACACCCGTTTGAAGTGCTGCGCGCAAGACACCCGCAGAAATCACCGCCTGATCGAAACGCGTCATCGTTTCAACATCTCTGATGACTTTATCACCTTCGCCGATTTTGCCGATCAACCAGCCGAGACTGTCGCGAAAAGAAACCTGCCCTTCTGCTGACGAACATTCGCCAGCGCGATGGACGAGAAAATCCACCGAAATATTTCCGTTCAATGCGCCATTGTCGAGAAAGCGGGAAACGAAGAAGCAACATTTTTGCCCGCCTACCTCGGCGGTTACAAAATAACCGTCAGCCATCGGGTTGAGTACCGACTGTTTAACGGCATCAATCCGGTAGAGATCTCTTCCGTTTGCGGAATCAAATGAAATGCGCGTTGCTGCCGAAACCTGCGTTGCATTTTGCAGACTATTTCTTACCTCGTCGCAGGCAAATGTAAGGCTTGCCGATTTTTTTGTAGAGATCGGACGAGAAGAATAATCGTGCTGGCGTGACAATAGAACATTTTGCCATTTGCCGAACAGATCGGCTTCGCCAATAAGAGCCGAAATGCCGGCACTCGTAGACGTAATCTCGTTCAAATGACCGGTTTCAAGACCCGACATGAGAAAAAGCCGGATGGCGCGCGATTGATAACGGACGCCATTTTCGGCCGGCCCCTTTTCCCACAATGAAGAACAAAGACCAGCCTGACGGGAACGCCGCAACAATGCATGATAGGCCGGATGGGTTTCCAATTGTTGCAGACCATCGCCCCATTCGTTCTCACGTCTGAGAATTGGCCGGTGAATATTGGCAAGTCTAGCAAGATCCTGCGCTTCCCTGCTTGCCACAAATGCACCTATTTCCTCGAAACCGGCAAGGAGAGGCGTTGGCAAAAGAGACGAAAAACGGAACAGAACCGCATCATCTAAAAAAGCATTTTTTCGCATGATATTCCGATTGGCTACAGTGTTCACAATTTATTCCCGATTCCGTCAAAAATTCTTTGTTGCGGTGAAATTAAGTTATTGGTGCGGTTAAAACAGACATTGCATAAAAAGCAACCCTTGTTGTAGTGTCACTCAGTTTCTTTAGGAAATTTCTGTGATGATTCAAACAACTTCTTTCCCTATCTTCCCACACCGCCATCTCTTGGGCATTAAAGGCCTGAGTGCACATGATCTGACAACATTAATCGACCGCGCAGATGCGAATGTCGCAATATCGCGCCAGATTGACAAGAAAAAAACGTCTATGCGCGGACGAACACAAATAAATTTATTTTTTGAAAATTCCACCCGCACGCAATCATCATTTGAACTTGCCGGAAAACGGCTTGGTGCAGATGTCATGAATATGGCGGTAAGCCATTCATCTGTCAAAAAAGGCGAAACTCTTATAGATACGGCGATGACATTGAATGCAATGCATCCCGATATTCTGGTCGTTCGTCACAAATCTGGCGGTGCAGCCGCACTTCTTGCCCAAAAAGTTAGCTGTGCCGTCGTCAATGCGGGTGATGGTGCACACGAACACCCCACACAAGCCCTTCTTGATGCGCTGACTATCCGGCGTGCGAAAGGCAGAATTGACGGTCTAACGGTGGCTATTTGTGGCGACATATTGCATTCACGCGTTGCACGTTCCAACATTTTAAGCCTGAATGCCTTGGGCGCGCGGGTACGGGCGGTCGCACCAACGACACTTCTTCCCTTTGATATTGGCAATATGAGTGTTGAAGTTTTCACAACGATGCAAGAAGGTTTGAAAGATGCAGACGTTATTATGATGCTCCGTCTGCAACGCGAACGCATGTCAGGCGCGTTTATTCCTTCCGTAAGGGAGTATTTCCATTTCTTCGGACTGGATAAACAGAAACTCGCACTTGCAAATAAAGATTGCATTGTTATGCACCCCGGACCGATCAATCGTGGTGTCGAAATTGCTTCCGATATTGCGGATGGCCCGCAGAGTGTAATCCATACACAGGTCGAAATGGGGGTGGCCGTCAGAATGGCCGTTATTGAAGCATTACTGGATCCACGTCGCAGCGAAGGAGAAATCCAATGAAGAGATCTCTGGTTTATAAAAACGCCCGCATCGTCGATCCTTCATGCAACAAGGATGAAATAGGCACGCTTATTGTCGTCGATGGCGTCATCAAGGCATGTGGTGAAAATGCACAAAATCAGGGAGCGCCGGACGGCGCCGAGGTTTTTGATGCGCAAGGAAAAGCAATTCTTCCCGGACTTGTCGATGCGCGCGTTTATGTCGGTGAACCCGGCAATGAACACCGCGAGACCATTCGTTCGGCGAGTCGGTCTGCCGCTGCTGGCGGTGTCACCTCTTTTGTGATGATGCCGGATACCCATCCGGTTATTGATGATGTTGCATTGGTCGAATTTGTCAAACAGACCGCACGTGAAAATGCATCGGTTCATGTCTATCCTTCAGCGGCGATTACCAAACAACTTGAAGGACAGGAAATGACCGAATTCGGTCTATTGAAAGAATCTGGCGCGATAGCTTTCACCGACGGTCATAAAACAGTTGAAAATTCTCTGGTTCTCCGGCGTGCTATGACTTATGCGCATGACTTTGACGCGCTGATTATCCACGAAACCCAGGATAAATGGCTAACCGGTGCCGGAGTGATGAATGAGGGATTACTGTCAAGCTGGCTAGGCCTTGCGGGTATTCCCAAAGAGGCGGAAGTCATCCCTCTCGAACGCGATTTGCGTTTGGCCGCCTTGACGGGTTGCCGTTATCATGCTGCCGAACTTTCCACCGGAATGTCTGCTGAAGCTATCCGCCGTGCCAAACAAAATCTGGATAATGTAACGGCAGGTGTTTCAATTAATAATCTCACTTTGAATGAAAACGATATTGGCGAATACCGTACGTTCTTCCGGCTCTCGCCTCCGCTCAGATCGGAAGAGGATCGCCTCGCCATGATTGAAGCGGTTCGCGATGGAACAATCGACATCATTGTATCCAGTCACGATCCGCAAGGCGCGGATACAAAACGTTTGCCTTTTGAAGATGCAGAAGCCGGTGCCGTCGGTATGGAAACATTGCTGGCAGCAGCCTTACGCCTTTATCACGACCAATCGCTCCCTCTCGGCAAAATTGCGGCTCTCCTTTCCACCAATCCGGCAAAAGTCCTCCAAATTGACGCGGGAACCTTGCAGTTAGGAAAAATGGCCGATTTTATTCTGGTCGATCTCGATGAACCATGGGTTTTAACCCTTGATATGCTCCATTCGCGATCCAAGAATACGCCTTTCGAGAATGCACGTTTTCAGGGACATGTATTAAAAACCTATGTCGCCGGTAAATGCGTATATGACTATCAGAACTGACAGGTCGAACGGCAAATCTTGAAAAGGGTAACTCTATGGCCGATATTGCTTTATCTCCGAAAATGGTTTCCTGGCTGACGCTGTTGATTTGTTATCTTATCGGCTCGATACCTTTCGGACTATTATTTACCCGGCTTGCCGGCCTTGGGGATGTGCGCAAAATAGGATCGGGTAATATCGGTGCAACAAATGTTTTGCGAACCGGCAATAAAAAGATCGCACTTTTAACATTGCTATGCGACATGTTTAAAGGAACATTGGCGGTTTATATTGCTTTTCTGCTGTCGGCTTTGGACTATAACAATATTGTCATTGTCACTCTGGGCGGATTTGCGGCATTCATCGGCCATCTCTATCCGGTTTGGCTGAAATTCAAAGGTGGCAAAGGCGTTGCTACCTATCTCGGCGTTTGTCTCGGATTTTATCCGCCTGCCGCATTGGTATTCATATGTGTCTGGCTATTGACAGCGTTCGTCACGCGTTATTCTTCACTATCGGCACTTTTTGCAGTTATTCTGGTGCCAATTTTCATTTGGCTTTTCATGGACAGGCCTTCGCAAAATCTTTTTGCAATTGTACTTTCCTTCATGAGTGTCATTGTCATTTTAAAACATCACGCCAATATAAGACGTTTATTGACAGGAAACGAAAGTAAAATCGGCTCAAAAAAATAAATAGCGGGAACTTGCAATCCAATGGAAAAACGTAAAGGGATTACTCTGAACGATGCCCAGCGTCTTAGCTGGTTGCAATTGATACGAAGTGAAAATGTCGGAGCAGTCACCTTTATCAATCTGATCGAACATTTCGGTTCTGCGTCAAATGCTCTCGCTGCACTTCCTGAATTGAGTATAAAGGGGGGCAAAGGCAAACCTATCCGGATTGCAAGCAGAAAGGATGCCGAACAGGAACTCGAACGAGCCGAAAAAATAGGTGTACGCTTTGTTGGTGTAGGCGAGCCGGATTACCCGCCTTATTTGCGTGCAGCCGAAACGCCGCCACCACTCGTTGCGATAAAGGGAAATTGCGATTGCTTTTTTTCTCCTTCTGTCGGCGTAGTGGGGTCGCGCAATGCATCGGCGACAGGAAAAAAGCTGACAACGCTCTTTTGCCAGAAATTGGGAGAAACGGGATTTAAAATCATTTCCGGATTGGCGCGCGGAGTAGATACAGCAGCCCATATTTCAAGTCTTGAAACCGGTACAATCGCCGTTATGGCCGGCGGTATCGATCATATATATCCACCCGAAAATAACACCCTTTACGAAAAAATATTGGAAAAAGGTGGCGCCATTATCAGTGAAATGCCAATCGGTGCCCTACCGCGTGCACAGGATTTTCCTCGCCGTAACCGAATCATTGCAGGGTTATCATTGGGAGTTCTGGTTTGTGAAGCAGCGATTCGCTCCGGTTCGCTCATAACGGCGCGAATGGCTGCGGAAATGGGGCGTATCGTGTTTGCAATACCCGGCTCCCCTCTTGATCCCAGAGCGCAAGGCACCAATAATATTATCAAGGAGGGCGCACTTCTCGTTACCCGCCCTGAAGACATTGCCGAAACGCTTCTGCCACTTACAACGTCGAACGAAAACCAAACTTCGCTTTTTGCCCCCGTAGACAGTATTGAGGAAACCGATCAAACAAAAATTGATAACACCGAAGCTCGCGATATTGACGCAAATGACAGAGAACGCGACGCAATAATAGACGCACTTTCAACAACCCCCATAGACATAGAAACTCTGAGCAATTCCTCAGGTGTGCCGATTGATAAAATCTATCTGATACTCGTCGAACTGGATCTGGCAGGAAAGCTCGTCCGCCATAGCGGTGGACTTGTTTCTCTCGCTTTTAACGATTTTCCTCGTTAGAATCATTGTTCAAGATGTTTTGCCCCTCTTTGGCGGCCAATTCCAGAAGATAAGCCAGAAAGGGCGAATTGGCTTTCATCGCCATTATTGTCATTTGTCTGGACATATCGGTAATATATCCGATAATTTTCGTGCTGTCTGACGGCATCCCTCTCTCCTTATATAAATCCTCCCGTTTCTTATATAAATGGAGTAGACAATAAACGTTCAGGATCAAACAGGATTTAGCAACAATGGTTAGTTAGCTTAGCGATAATAACGTGTATTTTTATTGTGTGCAATCATTAGTTGCATACAGGTTTTTTTTTCATTTAGCCTTGACCAATGGTGTTCAGCCGTTCAATTGAGGAACAGGAAAAATCATCGGTTGAGGGAAACGGATATTATTATGGATGTTGTCGTCGTAGAATCACCGGCAAAAGCTAAAACGATCAATAAATATCTAGGGCCCGATTACAAAGTTCTGGCATCATTCGGGCATGTACGCGATCTTCCTGCAAAAGACGGATCGGTATTGCCGGACGAAGATTTTGCAATGAAATGGGATACCAGCCCGACCGGTGCCAAAAGACTTGCCGAAATATCCAAGGCACTAAAGGATGCCGACGGTCTTATTCTCGCAACCGACCCTGACCGTGAAGGTGAAGCCATCTCGTGGCATGTACTTGACGTTTTGCAGCATAAAAAACTGTTAAAAGGTAAACCTGTCAAACGGGTGGTTTTTAATGCGATTACCAAACACGCGGTGCTGGAAGCAATGGCTCATCCGCGTTCGATTGATATTCCGCTCGTTGATGCTTATTTGGCGCGACGGGCTCTCGACTATCTTGTAGGATTTACTCTTTCTCCGGTACTCTGGCGTAAACTACCCGGTGCCCGTTCTGCCGGTCGTGTCCAATCGGTGGCTTTGCGTCTTGTTTGTGACCGCGAGTCGGAAATTGAACGTTTCCAACGTGAAGATTATTGGTCGATAGAAGCAAAGCTTGCTACCAAAGCTGACGACAGCTTTCTGGCAAAACTCGTTGCATTCAATCAGAAAAAACTTGGTAAACTTGATATAAAAAGTTTTGAACAGGCAGAAAACATCCGTAAAATGTTGGACGGTGCCGATTTCAGAACAATAAGTGTCGAAGCAAAACCGACAAAACGCAATCCTGTCCCGCCATTTACCACATCGACGCTACAACAGGCAGCATCCTCCAAACTCGGTTTTTCTGCCTCACGTACAATGCAAGTTGCCCAAAAGCTCTATGAAGGTATTGATATAGGAGGCGAGACAACCGGTCTCATTACTTATATGCGTACCGATGGCGTTCAAATTGCGCCTGAAGCAATCGAAGCTGCAAGAAAAGCAATTCACGGGATGTTCGGCGCAAATTATGTGCCTGACAAACCACGTTTCTATTCAACAAAAGCTAAAAATGCCCAGGAAGCCCACGAAGCCATTCGCCCCACCGACTTCATGCGCAAACCCGATGACGTAAAAAAATATCTCGATAGCGACCAGTTCAAACTTTACGAACTCGTTTGGAAACGGGCTATTTCCAGTCAAATGAAGCCGGCCGATATTGAACGCACAACTGTAGAAATTGAAGCGATAAAAGGTTCCGATCATGCAAATCTGAGAGCCGTCGGTTCGGTAATCACATTTGACGGTTTTATTGCTGCCTATTCCGATCAAAAAGATGACGACACGACGGAGAGTGAAGATTCCATAAGGCTGCCAAAGATGGAAGCCGATGAGAAATTGAAAAAGCTTGGTATTGAGGCTCTCAAACACACGACCGAGCCACCTGCCCGCTATTCGGAAGCAACACTCATCAAAAAGCTTGAAGAACTCGGAATTGGTCGCCCATCCACTTATGCATCAACACTCGCTACACTTCGCGACCGCGATTATGTAACGATTGAAAAACGCAAGCTCGTACCGCAGGCAAAAGGGCGTATTGTCACCGCTTTTCTTGAAAATTTCTTCAACCGTTATGTAGAATACGACTTTACCGCCGATCTCGAAGAAAAGCTTGATCTTATTTCGGATGGAAAACTGTCCTGGAAACAGGTATTGCGGGAATTCTGGGATGCCTTCAACGCTTCGGTAGCCGACATCAAGGAATTGCGCGTGAGCAATGTTCTTGATGTGTTGAATGACGCGCTGGCTCCGCTTGCATTTCCACCTCGCGAAGACGGTAGCGATCCACGTTCCTGCCCGCTTTGTCATGAAGGCCGGCTATCCCTCAAACTTGGTCGTTATGGTGCATTCGTCGGCTGTTCCAACTATCCCGAATGTAAATATACAAGACAATTGGGAAGCGAAGACGTGGGCGATGGCGAAGCACAGCAGGCGGACGGGCCGACAATACTCGGAAAAAATCCTGAAAATGGTGAAGATGTCGTTCTTAAAATCGGGCGTTTCGGTCCTTATGTGGAATGTAAACATGGTGAAGAACTGAAGCGTGCAGGCCTTCCTAAAAGTTGGTCGCCAAACGAGATGAACCTTGAAAAGGCACTGGCACTTTTGTCCTTGCCGCGTGAAGTCGGGTTACATCCGGAAACCGGCAAACCGATCATGGCTTCCATCGGTAGATATGGGCCTTATGTCTCGCACGATGGTCAATATGCCAATCTCGAAACACCTGAAGAGGTGTTCGACATCGGCATCAATAGAGCCGTAACCGTTCTTGCAGAAAAACAGGCACGTGGCAGCTCACGCCGCAGTGCAACACCGAAAGCTATTGCAACTCTCGGACAGCATCCGGAAGGGGGCGATGTGACGGTGCGTGACGGCCGTTATGGGCCTTATGTCAACTGGGGCAAGATCAACGCAACTTTGCCCAAGGGGCAGGATCCCGCGTCCGTCACGCTGGAAGAAGCTTTGGAGCTGATTTCAAAAAAAGCCGACGCTCCCAAAAAAGGCCGCAAAGCAGCGGTAAAGAAAACCGCAACAAAAACCGCGACAGCCAAAAAAACTGTTGCAAAAAAAACGGCAACAAAAAAAGCCGCAACCAAAAAGACAACTTCCAAAAAAGCCGATTAACCCGTTAAACGGGATGGAAAATGAATGATGAAGAAACATCCCGATAACAGGAAAATTTCGCATTTACCGACAAAGAATGACATTCTCGCTTTTATCGAAGAAAATCCGAATTTGTCGGGAAAACGCGAATTGGCCAAAGCGTTCAACCTTAAAGGCGACGCACGAATTTGGCTGAAAGATCTGTTGCGCGAACTCAAGAGCGAAGGCGTAGTTTCAAAACAAAGAAAGAAAATTGTTCCAAAACACGCCCTTCCGCCAGTGGCCGTACTCGACATCAAAGGTCGCGACCGTGATGGCGGTTTTATTGCAGAACCCGCGGAATGGGAGGGCGAAGATGCCCCGCTTGTCGCTCTTCATCCGGCTCGACACACAAAAGGACCGGCAATCGGTGTTGGCGACAGAATTCTCGCCAAAATATTCCGTAACAAAAGACCGGAAGGTCCCGCTTATACCGGCCGTGCGATCAAGCGAATCGAGCGGCAGGAACTGACCACCATGGGAGTGCTTCGCAATATCGGAAACGGCAAATGGCGTCTCGAACCGATTGATCGTAAAGCACATGAAGTTGCTATCGATTTACCCCCCGATAGCGAAGCGAAAGCCGGTGACCTCGTAGAGGTCGAGATTGGTCGCGACAAGCATTACGGTTTGAAACGCGGTGTCGTCAAAAATATTCTTGGCAGTGTCGAAAGCGAAAAAGCTTTGTCCATGATTGCGATTATATCGCATGACATACCCTATGTTTTTCCCGAACGTGTTCTCGAAGAAGCCGATGAAGCCAAACCCGCAACAATGGATAATCGTGAAGATTGGCGCGATCTTCCTTTTGTTACGATCGATCCGGAAGATGCAAAAGATCATGATGATGCTGTTTGCGCTGGAATGGACACTTCGGAAGATAACAAAGGCGGTGCAATTGTAACTGTTGCTATTGCCGATGTCGGCTATTATGTGCGTCCTGACAGTGCATTGGACAAAGAAGCTTTAAAACGCGGAAATTCCGTTTATTTCCCCGACCGGGTCGTTCCGATGTTACCGGAACATATCTCCAACAATCTCTGTTCTTTACGTGAAGGAGAAGATCGTCCGGCCATGGCTGTCCGTATGATTTTTGACGATCAGGGGAAAAAGCGAAGCCATAGTTTTCACCGTATTATGATGCGCTCTAGCGCCAAACTTTCCTATCAACAAACGCAAAGAGCCATTGATGGAAAGCCGGATGAAAAGACGGCTCCGATACTCGAAAATATATTGAGGCCATTGTGGGCGGCTTATGAATTATTGAAAAAAGCCCGTGACGAACGCCAACCGCTCGAACTTGACCTACCCGAACGGAAAATTATTCTTGATGAAACCGGACGCATTCGCGACGTTATTATACCGCCGCGACTTGATGCCCATAAGCTCATTGAAGAATTTATGATTCTGGCAAATGTATCGGCTGCCGAAACGCTCAAATCGAAACATCAGCCACTTATTTATCGTATTCATGACCAACCTTCACTGGCAAAACAGGAAGGATTAAGAGAATTTTTGCACTCGCTCGGACTGTCACTGTCCCGTAGCGCGGAGCTGACGCCGGAACGCTTCAACAAAATACTTGAACGTGTAAAAGACACAGATCAGCAGGAACTCGTTAATCAGGTCATATTGCGTACGCAATCGCAAGCCGAATATGCACCTGAAAACATCGGTCATTTTGGCCTTAATTTGCGTAACTACGCTCATTTCACCTCGCCTATCCGCCGTTATGCAGATTTGATCGTTCATCGCGCATTGATTAAATCGCTCAAGCTCGGCAATGACGGCTTAACGGATGAAGAAGAAAAAAATCTTGATGAAATCGCAGTAGCAATTTCTCTGACAGAGCGGCGTGCAATGGCGGCAGAACGTGAAACAATCGACCGGCTGGTCGCCCATTTTCTGGCTGATAAAATTGGTGCCGAATTCAGCGGGCGTGTTGCCGGTGTCACAAAATCCGGTTTGTTCATTTCGCTTGACCGTTTGGGAGCCGACGGCTTCACGCCTATTTCGTCTCTTTCTACAGACTATTATATTTATGACGAAGCACGCCACGCGCTGATCGGCGAAAGAAGCCACAAAGGCTATCAATTGGGAGATAGTGTCAATGTGAGGTTGATCGAAGCCCAGCCGATTGCAGGTGCTTTGCGCTTTGAAATGTTAAGTCCGGCGCGACCGCTACCATTTTCACCGGTTTCCCATCATAAAAGCAAAACAGGGATGCGTCGTTTCAATCGTTCGGCTCGAAAAGGGCGTGGTTCTGCCTAATCTGTTATCTATACGATTAAACAAATTTGGTAATCGGGAACGGAACATTAACGATCGTTTTTCCCGCATGAATCGGGTTCAAGTTTGTTGACTGTTTAAACGGATACCAGAATTGAAGTCGGCAATTTGACTTGCAGGGATAGAGCAGGTAAATAATTGAACTTTAGAACGATGATAATAAATTGATTAAAGTAACAAGGGTTTTATTGTCTTTATTTAATATTAAATTCCGTTCAGCCGTTTTTTAGCCTGAAGCAAGTTTATTACCGGAATTTTTTCCAGGAGATAACAAGTTAGTTTAATATGCAACCTAGTGTATCCCCAAGAAATAAAAAGCCCTGGCGCGCGATTATTGCTGCCACGGCAACGATTGGAGCAGTCGGCGTTGCTTTAGGCTTGGGGACACAGCTTATTTCCATCCTTATGGCTGCACGGGGTTTTTCCAGTAGTGTTATTGGCTATAGCGGTACCGTTGGCGGTGTCGCTACAATTATCGCGGCTGTTTTTACGGCTCCTATTGCAAAGAAAATCGGCGTTGCGCGTTCAATTCTGACTATGATGGCTGTCGGATGCGCAAGCTTTTTAGGATTTTATTATTTTGATTCTATTGTTATCTGGTTTGTGTTGCGCTTCACTTTGCACTTTGCCATCACAGTGATGTTTGTACTGTCCGAATTTTGGGTCAACAGCTCGGCTCCACCGGCAAAACGTGGCACTATTCTGGCAATTTACGCAATTACACTTGGTCTTGGCTTTACCATTGGCCCCACCCTTCTCGCTTATGTCGGAAGTCAGGGATTTGCACCGTTCGGTACGGCTTGTTTTCTGATTGCCATTGCTGCACTCCCGATCATTGTTGCATGGAATTTAAGTCCACAATTCAAAGACAGCGACCATGTCGCATTTTTCCATTATATCTTTGCTGTCCCCAGTTCTACCATGGCTGTTCTCGTTTACGGCGCCATACAGATGGGTGCTTTAACACTCATTACGCCATTCAGTCTGAATTTGGGTTATAGCGAAAGCGAAGCCGCCAAGTTTATGTCGGTTTTAGCGTTGGGAAATGTACTGCTTCTGATACCGATCGGCATGATTAGCGACTTCGTTACAGACAGACGTTATCCTTTAACAGGATGTGCAATTATCGGCTTGTCGGGAACCTTGTTGATTCCGTTGATCGCTCAAACCAAATGGCTGTTGACACTTGATCTTTTTGTTCTTGGCGGTGTCTCTGCCGGACTTTATACAATCGGGCTTGCACAATTGGGATCACGCCTCAAAGGATTCGAGCTTGCTGCCGCCAATTCGGCGTTTATTTTCTGCTATGGCATCGGAATGCTGGTAGGGCCAACAGCAATCGGTAAAGCCATGGATATTTTCCCGCCCTTCGGCTTTTCAGACACAATGGCTACATTTTTCGGACTTTATATCATTTTAGTCGTCACTAGAGTGGTGTTAAAGCTAATCCGCTCTTGACTTTTTGTAGAACATCCTTAGTGTCGCGGCAAAATCCACTTCTATCGGAATACTGCTTCCGGTATGAAGGTGGTGAATTTATGTTCAGGAACAGGATCCTTAATTATGGCTAAAGCAGCATCCATTAAAATCAAGCTTTTGTCGACTGCAGATACCGGTTTTTTCTATGTTACAAAGAAAAATAGCCGCACAATGACAGAGAAAATGACAAAACGTAAATACGACCCGATTGCAAAAAAGCATGTCGAGTTCAAGGAAACAAAAATCAAGTAATTCGTTTTCAAGAAAAAGGCCGTTTCTGTTATTGGAAACGGCCTTTTTCTTGACCCTTTCAGAGAGCCAAAATATTATTGGCGTCGGCCGCTTACCCTGCCGGATTTTTTTGAAATCCGTTTTTTCAAACCGGATAGTGGGTCTTTTGCATTGAGCAACAAGACTCATGTAAAATTTTCGTTTACATTCGCCTATAAATTCCACAGATGAGAAGGTCGGAATTTCTCGTGCCGAAAACTCACTCCGCCAGTTATGTGTAATTTTTTCTAACACCGGTATTTCAGATTAAAAGCACTTTTGGCCAAAAGGATTGATTTCTGGAACGCTAATAGTGCCGGAACCTGTCGGATAAAAACGCAGTATTACCGGTATTACCTGTCACCAATTGCAATACGCGGCTTTCACAAGTGGATTAGAGCGCCGGAAAAAGCGAAAAAACGCGTAAAATCAGACAAACCCTTTATTTTTTAAATATCGGATTGTCGCATTGAATCTGTTTTTTGGACAGCATTGGTCATCAATTCATCGCGTCCATAAATATCGTCATAATAATTGATCTTGCCGGTTTTCAAATCAGGCCATGCAGTAAAATAGGTGAGATAGACAGGAACCGGCTCGCTTAGTGACAGGCTCCGCTCGCCTTTTGCAAAATAAGGCTTCAAATCGTCTACATTCTTGCCAAGTACGGCGGCTGCCATTTCACGCGGATATTCAAGACGCACGCAACCATGGCTAAGTGCCCGCATATCGCGCGAAAAAGCGGTTTTATTAGGCGTATCATGGAGATAAATATCATGCTTGTTCGGGAAAAGTATCTTGAGTTCACCCAGAGCATTATTTCTGCCCGGTGTCTGGCGAATACTGATTCCGCGTGCCTTAGAGCCCACTTGTTGCCAATTGACAGACGAAGCGGAAATCGGCCGACCGGAACTGTCATAAAGCTGGTAATTGTTACGTTGAAGATACCCCGAATCCTGCATGATGCGAGGCAGCATTTCGTTGACCACGATCGAATGTGGAACGCCCCAGGAAGGGTTGAATGTAACAAGTCTTATTCTGTCATAGAAAAAATAGGTTTGTCTTTGAGGGCTACCAACCACGACTTTCATATCGAGTTTAACGGCGTTATTTTCGATATATTGCCCCTTAAAAGCTGCCTGATTGATAAAAACGTAACGTGAACCGAAACTGTGCGGCAGCCAGCGTAAACGTTCCATCGAATCCATAATTTTTTGTCTTTTGGCTGCGACAGTATTGTTTTCCAGTGATGCGATCGTCGAGGGGCCAATAATACCATCTGCCGTCTTGCCAATAAATTTTTGGTAGTCTTTTACGCTTTCTACCAATTGTGCGTTATAGGAGGTTTCGTGTTGAAACTTTTCCAATATCGTTTTGTGATCGGAAAGATAGCCGGATGGAGCCCGTTTCAAAAGAAGATTGGTAAATTGAGGTAAATCTTCATTCGTTTGACCGGGTTTGATGAGGGTTGTGAGCGATATTCTGATATTGTCTCCATGGTCACTCTTTGGCATTCCTGCCAAGGCGTGTTTCAGTGCCTTATAATAATCGGACTGTGGGAGATATGACTTTAACTCGGCAACCGGATCATCGCTTTTTGTAAATCTATCCAATTCCTTTTCAAAGTCGATTTGGTTGCGTGGCAAATCATGAAAAGGCGAAAGACGGTCGGCAATAATCCGGCCGTTAGCCGCATCCTGAATGTAACGAAAAATCCGGCTTGTCAAAGCGACATCGAAATTGGTGAATGCGAGGCTACGTTCTTCGCCATCAAGCGTTTCATCCGGCAGCTTTACAAAATAATCTTGCGGCTCCAAACCATCTTCGTCGACATTGGACAAAAAGGCCATAATGTTTCTGGTCGTATCGGTGATTTCGCCATTCTTCGACCATAAAAGGTCAGGATGATTCACGTAATGTTTGGTGACAGATTCGGCAATCGCGTTTTCCACCTTCACGTCAATGCGGGAAAAATCCGATTTCACCATTCGGGCAGTAGAGTTATTCCTACCCTCATCGCTCCCCTCAAGAATAACATTGTAAGGCTCCGAGAGCGGCAAACTGCCTGAACCGGAAGACTTCATTACCGAATTTGTTTCGATGAAGTCGACATTTGAAAATTCGACGGGCACTAGCCGTTCCGGCTTATAATCGGTAACTTTCGGCCTTGCGCTGTCGGCCTGTCTCGTCTTTTCGACATCGGGTCTCTTTGTCGACTTGTCATGTATTTTATCGGATAACGCATTTTGCGGCTTGGCCGGAAAATTGTCTTGCCTGTTGGTTTGACTGCCCGAATCTGTTGGCATTTCAACAACTGTTGCCGGCTTTGTTTTTTTACTGAACAATTCCATCAAATTATTGATAGCAGATGCTTGCTCCACACCGAAATAAGGTGAGACATAAAGCACCGAACTGGCAAGAAAGGTAAAAACAAGGCGATTGATTGGTTTTTGAAACATTGTCTGGCTGATCCGGAAAGTTACAAAAATCTTTTACGGGATTTTGGTAACCAAGCTCTTAAACGGGAAACGACGATCACAAAAATTTCATAATTTCACCTCTCGCAAACTGTGTTTTTCCCCGTAGCTTTCAACCTTCCCGCTGATTTTACCGGCAACAACGCCCGACAACATGTTTGATGTCGCAAAAACACTTGCTCAAGGCATTTCTAAAATACCTGAAAAGGCTTCAACCTTGCATATAAACCTTTAAAAAGATTGCATTATTTTTGCCGGTCATTATCGTTATTCATCCCTCACCTCTTTCCTCAGAATCAAAAAACAATCTGATCCGGCAAGCCAAGCTGTCATGGTATTTTTATCGACTTTGCCCGCTTCATCCGTTAAAATTATTGTTTAAATCCGTGACGGTTCATTCGGAGGCAACTTCTTGAGGCTGGATGCATTCAATACCTGCATGATAAAATTTCACATTCCGGTTTTGCCCGATATGATCTGGCATGAACGAGATGATATGTCGGAGTTGAATTGATGGAAATTCTGGGGTTGATTTTGGCCGGTGGACATTCCTCACGCATGGGGCGAGATAAAGCAGGCCTCATATTTGGCGGTAAAAGCCTCGTTCAAAACCAGATCGCAAGTTTTGAACGCCACAAATTTCCTGTAGCTGTCAGTTCCAATACATTCGACAAAGCAGAACTCGGACATATTGCAGTTTTACCAGACCCCGCAGAAATAAAATATGGCGGGCCTCTTGCCGGCGTATATGCAGGACTTCAATATGCTAGCGCCAATGGCTTCGGTTACATTCTCACAGTGCCGGTGGATTGTCCGATTATACCGGAGGAGTTTTTTGTCAAAATCACAGCCGGTCTCGATGAAAACACGACTCTTAAGATTGCTTCTACGCCATCCGGTCTTCAACCGACATTTGCTCTCTGGTCTACGAAGCTTTGTCCGGATCTCTTAAAATTTCTGAAGGCGGCGGGAAATAAAAGTATCAGATCATTCGCTTTTGCGCATAATGTGTCTATAGTGCGGTTTGACAATGTCTATTCTGAAGGTGCATTCTTCAACGTCAACACGCCTGAAGATTATCAATATTTACAGGAAAAATTCGGGATAAAAGATGAAACCAAAGCTTAAAGTATTTGGCGTAACCGGTTGGAAAAACAATGGAAAAACAACCATGGTTGTACGCTTGGTGGAAGAGTTGACCTCTCGCGGTTACAAGATTGCAACGGTCAAACATGCTCATCATGATTTTGATATTGACCATGAAAATACTGACTCGTGGCGGCATCGGAAATCGGGAGCGCAGGAAGTTGCTGTAGTGTCTTCGCGGCGCTTTGCACTTATTCACGAAAACAAAACAGAGGAAGAGACGCCGCTTTCCCGAATTCTCGAACTTTTATCACCATGTGATCTTGTGATTGTGGAAGGATATAAACGGGACAATCACGACAAACTTGAGGTTCGCCACACTGGTGGTAAAGTTGGCGAGCCGCTCAATAAATCGGATCCCCATATAGTCGCTATTGCGTCTGATATGCCGGTGGAAGAAAAGCATTTGCCTGTTTTCAACATTAATGATGTACAGGCGATTGCAGATTTTATTGTCGATCATATGAAACTCGAACAAAAACAAGAGGCATAGAATGCTCGTACTTTGGGGGCGCCCTACGTCCAGCAATGTCAAAAAAGTTCTTTGGACGCTCGAAGAAATCGGGCTCGATTATCAATTTGTCAAAGCGGGTGGTCCCTATGGCGGATTGGATACACCGGAGTTTCTGGCACTTAACCCGAACGGACTTGTTCCTACAATCAAGGATGACGAGCTGGTTCTCTGGGAATCGAATACGATCGTGCGCTACCTAGCAGCCCGCTACGGCAAAGGCGTGTTGTGGATCGAGGATTGTGGCAAACGCGCGGCTGCCGAAAAATGGATGGATTGGACGATGGCTACATTGTTTAGCCCGTTTGTCGATCTCCTGATGAATGTCGTGCGCCTTGCACCGGAAAAACGTGACCCGCAAAAAGTTGTCGCCAGTGTCGAAAAGTTTGAAAAAGGCCTATCCATTATGGATGGCGAATTAAAAAAACAGCCTTTTCTGTCTGGCGAAAATCTGGGCATTGGCGATATTATTCCGGGCGTATTCGTCTATTATTATTACGCTATGGAATTGCCGCGTAAAAACAAATTCAGTAATGTCGAAGCATGGTACCAGAAATTACAGACACGTCCCGGATATAAAAAACATGTCATGATTCCGATCAGCTAACATGTCTTTCCGGAAAAGCTTTTTCAGTTTTTCCGGTCATTATCAAAAAACTTATGATTCACAAAAATATCAGTGTATTGGACATTGTGGTGGCATTGGCACTTGTTGCCATTGCCATATATCTTTATTTTTCCGAAACAAAAAAAACAATCATTGATGCCGGTCCGGATTACCAAGCAGAAAAAGTTGACGTCATTCAAGGAACAACACAGCTATCGGATGGTGACTCTTTCCATCTTGATGGACAAAAGGTCCGACTTTTGGGAATAGACGCTCCCGAACTTCACCAGTTTTGCGATAAAGATGGCGCCTCTTACCCGTGTGGCGAAATGGCTAAAAAACATCTGGAAACTTTGATAGACGGAAACGAGATTATTTGCACATCGACCAAATACGATAAGTTCCATCGCCTGTTAGCAAAATGCCGTGCAGGAAGCCATGATCTCAACCGTGAAATGGTAAAAGACGGCTGGGCTGTCAGTTATTATGATTACAAGCAGGAAGAAGCTGAAGCGCGCAAACAAAAGCGTGGAATATGGGCGGGGTCATTCGAGTGGCCCCATGCATGGCGACGTGCCCATCCACGCTGATTTCTCAACACTTGAAATGAATGGATTCCCGACAGCTTTATTCGACTATGCAATTATAAGAAAATCCGGACAAGCGTTTCCCTTACAGAAATATGTATTGCTGGAACCGAAAAGTTTCCTGAATGTTTCGCGGTGAAATTCGCTTACCGATAATTCGCTTACCAATAATTTGCTTGCCGGTAATTCGTTAACGACAATGTTTTACCGGTTAAAAAGCTGTGCTTTTATCTTCAAAAGATGGAATAAAGCGTTATTGCTTCCGGTTTTATGATTAAAAGCTGCAAGTTGCGCCACTGCGTTCCCTACCCCTTATATCAAAGGCCTGAAAACCAAGCCCGAATAGTATGAAACCCGAATAGCATGAATCCCGAATAATATAAAATTTGTCCGGCTTTCGGGATTTCACATTCCGATAGGCATTCACAAAATTCAATTCGCTTTTGTCCGTTATTTTCAAGAATCCGGCAAAGTACTGCGTATTTGATCGGGGTTCGCCCCTTTTATTTCACTTTTCACGCCTGTTTTTCTGTGTTTTCCAAGCAGATCTTTTCCTGCTATTTTTAAATTCTGTCTTTCTTTAGTGGTAAAAGACTCCAATTCTTGATTATTTTCTTCACGAGTGACAGCGCTTTTCCGTTGATAGCTATGCCGGATCATTGAAGGAAAAACCTCATTGGCTCATATTATACCCATGGCAAACAAACCTGAAACAACAAACGCCCGACAAATCGGGCTAATGGAAAAACAAATATCGGCATGTCGCATATGCTATGACGCACCACTATTCCTACCGCGACTGCCTCAGGAACCGCGCCCTGTTGTCTATCTTTCTTCTACGGCTCGCATTGTCATTGCCGGTCAAGCACCCGGTCTTCGCGTTCACAATACCGGAATACCATTCAATGATCCGTCGGGCGATCGCCTGCGCAATTGGCTGGGAGTAAATCGCGACTGTTTTTACGACAAAAGCAAATTTGCCATCGTACCAATGGGGTTTTGTTTCCCCGGCTACAGTAAATCCAAAAGTGACCTTCCACCAAGAAAAGAATGTAAATTGACCTGGCACCAGCAGGTCTTCAAACTAATGCCGCAAGTAGAACTTGTCATCGCGATTGGCGGCTACGCCCAAAAATATCATATTTCTGATCTGAAGGAAAAATCGGTAACAGATACCGTAAAAAATTGGAAAAATATTCTATCCCGAACCCAAGCTAATGGTTATCACGTTCTTCCTATTCCTCACCCGTCATGGCGTAATACTCATTGGATTAAAACGAATCCATGGTTTGAAAGTGAATTACTACCGACCCTGAAAACTCTTATTAAAAAATATATTCGATAAATTGTAGAATAATTTTTATTTATTACTATTAAAAAGAATTTATTTTTTATATAACGATTTCGTAGCATGGTTTATCAAAAATTTTGGATGTCATAATGGATCGTCTTGATAGGAAAATTCTTCGTCTTTTGCAGGAAGACGCAACGCTTGCTGTCGCAGATATTGCCAAAAAAGTCGGGTTGTCGACAACACCTTGCTGGCGACGGATACAAAAACTTGAAGAAGATGGAGTTATACAGCGGCGCGTCGCAATCCTTTCTCCTGATAAAGTCAACACACGCGTTACTGTTTTCGTCTCTGTGAGAACCGGTGCGCACAACCATGAATGGTTAAAAAGATTTTCAGAAGTTGTTCATGCTTTTCCGGAAGTCGTCGAATTTTACCGTATGAGCGGCGATGTAGACTATTTGTTGCGCGTTGTTGTTCCCGATATTGCCGCTTATGATGTTTTTTACAAAAAACTGATCGCAAAAATTGATATTAGAGATGTATCTTCAGCTTTTGCTATGGAACAAATAAAATACACGACCGAGTTACCGCTCGATTATATGGTGATCGAAAAGGAAGTAAATCATCTCTAAAAATGTCATTTGAACTTGATAAAAATGTCAGCCTTGCTCTTTTGAGGGCGAAATGCCCTCTTATCCAATGCATTACCAACGAAGTTGCAATGAACTTCTCTGCCAACATTCTTAATGCATTAGGCGCGTCACCGGTCATGTCTTTTGCTCCCGATGAAGCAGCCGAGTTTGTTGAACATTCTTCTGCAATTACAACCAATATAGGCACATTGACGCGCGAAAAATATGCCGGTATACAGTTGGTAATGGAACGCGCGAAAATACTGGGCAAACCTGTTGTATTCGATCCGGTCGCGCATTTTGCTACAACCTTCCGCCAAAAGGCGACAGCGCACCTCCTCACTCTATCTCCAAGAATTATACGCGGTAATGCCTCGGAAATCACGGCTCTTACAAAGACGACAGAAGCACATGGTGTCGACAGTCGTGATGAGGGTAAAACAAGCTTTGAAGCGGCAATCAAAGCGGCCCGATTAACAAAGGCTGTTATTGCCATGTCTGGCAAAAAAGATTTTATTACCGATGGTAAACGGCACGTCATCATCGAAGGTGGCAACAGCCTGATGGCCAAAGTCTCGGCATGCGGATGTGCGCTTACCTGCGTGACCGGAGCTTTTATTGCGCTTGCACCCGATAAACCGTTCGATGCAGCTATCAAAGCTTTTTCAACATTTTCTGCTGCGGGTGCTCTTGCCGGTCACAATGCTAAAGGCCCCGGCACTTTCGTACCTCTTTTTATCGACGCGCTTGCAACAATAGATGATGAAAGCATTGCTGCACACATTTCGGTTACGCCTTGGCAAAACGACATTGAAACAGAATAAAAATAACTGCCTTATATAAACGGGCTATCAGATTTTAATTCCTGCCTGTTCAAAGGTTGCCATTTGCGAATGTGTGAGAACGGCTGCTTTGACAACACCCGCTGCAATTGCGGCTCCCGTCCCCTCGCCCAATCGCATTCCAAGGTCAAGAAGCGGTTTCTTTCCTATCTTGTCCAGCAAGCGGCGATGCGCAGGCTCTGCTGAAACATGTCCGGCAATGCAATGATCGAGGGCATGAGGATTTATTTTATGCAAAATGGCTGCGGCCGACGTTACCACAAAGCCATCCAGAATAACGGGGATTTTTTCCATACGGGCAGCAAGAATTGCACCCATCATAGCTGCAATTTCACGCCCGCCAAGCCGCCGCATAACTTCAAACGGATCATTCAAGTGATCTTTATGAAGTTCGACTGCCTTTTTTACAGCCGCGATTTTACGCCGGTAATAATCGCCTTTGGAGCCGGTCCCCGGCCCTGTCCATTCTTCCGCTTTTCCGCCATAAAGTGCCAGAGAAATCGCCGAAGCAATGGTTGTATTGCCTATACCCATTTCTCCCAAACACAGTAAATCCGTACCACCGGCAATTGATTCCATGCCAAATGCCATCGTCGCGGCAGCGCCGCGCATATCCATTGCCGCATCCTTGGTAATATCCATGGTCGGATAGTCCAAAGCGAGGTCGAATATTTTCAACCCGAGATCGTAGGCAACGCATATCTGGTTAATCGCAGCTCCACCGGCAGCAAAATTTTCAACCATCTGCTGCGTGACGGCACGCGGAACCGGCGTAACATTTTCATCGGTGACACCATGGTTTCCGGCAAACACCGCAACCAGAGGCCTGGTAACAATCGGCTTTTCTTTGCCTCTCCAGCCTGCGTACCAGAGCGCAATATCTTCCAGTCGCCCCAGTGAACCTTCCGGTTTTGTAAGTTCCGATTGCCGCTTCCTCGCCAACCTTATGGCATTTTCATCAGGATCAGGCAAACTGTTCAATAAAGCACGGAAATCATCAAAAGGACTGGAAGCGGCCACGGAAACACCCTTCAAACAAAATGAACGAATAGAATCTTATCTAGGACTGTTCTATAAGCAATTTGAGACCACTTTAACAGGAGTAAGAGAAATCTTGACCGATTTTCTTGGCCCATTCATGCGCAGCCTGGGCTTTCTCACGCGTTTGCCCATAAAAAGCCATTGGTTTTTGCCTGAAAAACCGATTTCGACTGACGCACATTATTTTCCTATAGCGGGCCTCCTGATCGGACTCTTATCGGGATGTTGTCTGGCACTCGCACGCTTTATCGGGTTCGATATATGGGTTTCGGCAATTTTTTGCGTTTTCTTTACAATCATTCTGACCGGCGCACTTCATGAGGACGGGTTGGCAGATGTGGCAGACGCTTTTTTTGTTTCAAAATCGCCGGAATATCGCCTGACTATTATGAAAGATTCGCGCATTGGAACTTATGGCACATTGGCATTGATTTTTTCGGTTTTTTCGCGAATTGCGCTTATTGCTTCAATCGAAATAAACCACGGCCTATACCATACAATCATTGCTTTAATAGTGAGCGAAGCTGTTAGCCGTGGCGGCATGGTCTGGTTCTGGACAAGGCTTCCACTTGCACGAAAAAATGGCACGGCAGCCGCGGCCGGAGAACCAGCGGCCGATATAGCACGAAAATCATTGATAATTACGGCCATTATTCTTCTCGTCGGCGGTATTATTTCCAACAGCGTCATCTCGATGATAATATCCATCGCTGTTTTATTCTTGTTTATTTATCTATTTTCCCTAGAGTGCCAAAAACGCATTGGCGGCTATACCGGAGACACTCTGGGTGCCGTCGAGCAATGTCTTGCATTGATTTTATTGGCAATAGCCAGTCTTGGCCGTTAAGCCTCATAACCGCAGATTGACCGGAGACAAAGCTCTATGAAACCGTTCTGGCTTATTATCTCTGTAGCAGCTTTGATTATTATACTCATATTCGCCTTTGGCGATAATCCAGACAATAGCAGAACGGACAGGATTGCCAATTTAACCTATTACGGAATTTGGGGGCTTGCAGCAACGTCGGCACTGCTCGGATCAAAAATCAGATTGAGTGATGCCTTACGGAATATAGCAATATGGTGTGTTATTATTTTCGCACTCATGTGCGGCTATAGTTTACGTTACGAAATACAGGACTTTGCACATCGGGTAACCGCGGGTTTTATTCCGGGAAGTCCACTGACGCGCTACAATGAAAACGGTAGAATAGTGAATATCGAACGCTCTACCAATGGCCATTTCCTGATATGCGGGCTTGTCAACGGCAACAGTGTGAACCTCACTGTGGACACCGGCGCTTCTGCTGTGGTTCTAACCTATGATGATGCTATTGCAGCCAATCTTGATGTCGACAAATTGGGGTTCAATATTCCCGTAGCGACGGCAAACGGCTACACGAATGCCGCACCGATCATGATTGATAGCCTGAAAATAGGCGATATTGAACGCAACAATGTTCGCGCTCTTGTCAGCCGTCCAGGAGACCTGTCAGGAAGTTTATTGGGGATGAGCTTCCTCGACCGGCTTTCAGGTTACTCCGTTCGCGGCGACCGGCTTATTCTTGTTGATTGAAATATCCGAACGCTGTTCACACTATGGTCAAAACTATCGGATGGCAGACGAAGCACCATAAAACAATCTATTCGATATAAGAATAGGCACGGCGAAGAACAGATGATTGTGCCCCCTCCCGATTGGCTTCGGAGGAAAGCGTCTGGCGCCATTTTTTTGCGCCTTGCCGGCCGGAAAATAGCCCTATCATGTGGCGGGTAACATGCGAAAGTTTGCCGCCACTATCCTTAATGTAACGGTCCGCATATTCACACATTTCATCAATGATTGCGCTGTCATCGGGCAGAACCCGATCGTCATGATAAATTTTAGCGTCAACCTCGCGCAAAATTGCCGGATTTTGATAGGCAGAACGGCCGACCATGCCACCATCGACATGCTTCAAATGGGTTTCTACTTCATCCAACGTTTGAATACCGCCGTTTATCCCTATGAAATGATTCGTATTTTTTAATTTCAGGTCATAAACGCGTTGATAATCAAGCGGCGGTATGTCACGATTTTCTTTCGGGCTCAAGCCTTGAAGCCATGCTTTACGGGCGTGCACCCACAAGGCATCACAACCGCTTCGCCATACCTCGTGAGCCAGATTATCAAGCGCTGGTAGCACATCCTGCTCATCAACGCCGATGCGGCATTTTACTGTAACGGGAATGGAAACAGCCCGCTTCATTTTTTCAACGATTTGTCCGACAAGATCCGGCTGCAGCATAAGGCAAGCCCCGAAAGCGCCCGACTGCACACGATCGGACGGGCAACCGACGTTGAGGTTAATTTCATCATAACCGAAATCCGCGCCGATTTTTGCAGCTTCTGAAAGTTTTTCAGGTGAAGAGCCCCCCAACTGCAAGGCCAGCGGGTGTTCGCGCTCATTAAACACTAAAAGTTTCTCCCGATGTCCGAAAATGACAGCATCCGCGACCACCATTTCGGTATAAAGTAATGCATGTTTTGTCATCAAACGGTGAAAATAGCGACAATGTCGATCTGTCCAGTCGAGCATTGGCGCCACTGCAAATTTCGGCTTATCCGACCCTTCATAAAGCGGCATATTAATGAACGCTCCTGTTTTCATCGCCGACAATCAATTGAGCCAGTTATCAAGCCGCTTTAGTGCCTCGTCAATTGCAACCGGCGAGCCGGCATAGGAAAAGCGCAATGTACGTTTTCCTTCCAATGTGTCGAAATCAATACCCGGAGTTGCGGCAACATTGGTCTCCTCAAGCATTTTGCGGGCAAATTCTGTGCTATCATTGCTGAATTTGGAAATATCGCAATAAGCGTAGAACGCACCATCCATCGGTGCCAATAGTTTTAAACCCAGAGCCGGTAGAGCTTTCTTCAGGTTTTCGCGGTTGATACGATAGGTATCTTTTACTTTTTCAAGCTCGTTTGTCGCGTCAAATGCGGAAATTGCTGCAATTTGTGACAGTTCCGGCGCTGAAATATAGAGGTTTTGCGAAATCCGCTCGACCGCCCTCACCGCGTTTTTTGGCAGCACCATCCAACCGACGCGCCAACCGGTCATGCAGTAATATTTGGAAAAAGAATTGATGACAGTTACGTCGTCGCCAAAAGCCAATGCCGTCGTATCGGGAGCGGCAAAGTTAAGCCGGTGATAAATTTCATCCGCAATCACTGTAATATTGTGTTCGCGGCAAAATTCGACGATGTTTTTCAACTCTTCCGGTTTGATTGAAGCACCGGTAGGGTTGCTGGGAGACGCAAACAAAACGCCTTTAATTGGCGCACGTGAATGTTGTTCTTCCAGCATTTTTACGTCGAGAAGACCGTTTCCCTTCGTATCAATTTCAACAACGTCAAGTCCGAGGGCTTTCATTATATGGCGGTAAGCCGGATAGCCGGGCCGTGTTATCGCAACCCTGTCCCCCACATCGAAAAAAGTCAAAAAAGCAAGATTGAACGCTGCTGATGATCCGGTTGTAACAGCAATACGTTCCGGAGAAATCGCCAATCGATGATATTGTTCATAATAGGCAGCTATTTTCTCGCGCAATCCGGTTAATCCAAGCGAATCGGTGTAGCCGATATGTCCATCTTTCAACGCCCGTTCGGCTGCTTCACGGACAATCAGCGGACATGGTGCAGCAGGCTGGCCTATTGCCATTGAAATAACCGCTTCTCCGGCTTCCCGCTTTTTATTGGCCGACGCGAGCACGTCCATTGCAAAAAAGGGATCGACATCACTTCTTTTCGATAGACAAATCATACTGGTCTCCACTTAAAAAAACATATAAGCTCAAGCATTGTGCCGCATAAAAGCCTGAAAGCCATGGATAAAACAATAAACAAAACGTATCTCTGCTCTGAGCACTCCGGGGAGTATTTATGAAGATAGAGTTGCAGACTTCAAGACAAAAAATCCTGTCATTTACAAAACGATCAATATCTCTCTTGCTACGCATTGCCTTGGCTGTAATATTGGTGTTTGCACCATCTATCGGCGTTGCGCAAGCCCAGTCGCAATCGGTTCCTATCATTCGTGATGCCGAAATCGAACAATTACTATACGATTATACCGCCCCCATTTTTAAAGCTGCCGGCATCAGGAACAAAATCCAGATCATCGTCGTAAACGACCAGAGCTTTAATGCTTTTGTTGACGGCCAACGTATGTTTGTCAATATCGGTGCAATCATGCAAGCGGAAACACCGAATGAACTGATCGGCGTCATTGCTCATGAAACAGGGCACTTGGCAAACGGCCACCAACAGCGTTTGCGCGAACAGTTGAAACATGCACAAACAATGGCTGTCATCGGTATGCTGCTTGGCATCGGTGCCGGAGTAGCCGGAGCAGCGACAGGCAATTCTTCAGCCGCAGGAGCCGGTGGTGGTATTGCGGCCGGAAGCAGTGAAATGGCTATGCGAACATTGCTCAACTATCAGCGTAGCGAAGAAGCCGCAGCCGATAGAGCTGCCGTTAATTATCTCAATGCAACCGGTCAATCGACAAAGGGTATGCTCATTACATTTGAACGTTTTTCCAATGCACTCGCACTTTCCGGCGCCAAGGTCGATCCTTACAGGGTGAGCCACCCGCTCCCGCGCGAACGCATAGCCGCGTTGGAAACGCTTGCCAAACAAAGTCCGTATTATGACAAAAAGGACCCGCCGGAATTGCAGTTGCGCCACGATATGGCACGGGCGAAAATAGCCGCCTATACCGATCATTTCACGGAATTGCGCCGAATGTTCAAGGATAATCCGCGCGGACTTCCTGCCCGCTACGGCGAAGCGATATTGGCAGTCGAAAGCGGTTCACCGAAAAATGCTGTTCAAAAAGTCAAGGACCTTGTCAAGGACGAGCCGAAAAATCCGTTTTTTCAGGAATTGTTAGGCGATGCGCTGATTAAAGCAAATGATCCGGCCGGTGCAGCAAGTGCTTATAAACGCTCGGCAGATATTGATCCGCGTGGTTCCAGCCTGCTCAAGGTCAGCTACGGGCATGCACTGCTTTTGACAAATGATCCCAAAAATATACCCATTGCTATAACAGAAATACGCGAAGGAATCGCCAAAGAACCGGAATTTGCAGCCGGTTATGGCTATCTCGCTCTTGCCTATGGGCGAAGCGGTCAGGTTGCACTGGCCGACCTTGCAACGGCCGACATGCATTATTATAGTGGTAATCGTATGCAAGCGCGCATTTTTGCAACGCGGGCAAAACAGAAATTGGCACCCGGTTCTGCCGAATGGTTGCGTGCGCAAGACATTCTCAATACAACGCAACTGAAAAATTGATACCAGATGAGAGAAACTATCAATGAAATCTTTCAAGTCATCATTCATAAATAAACAGTTTTCGTTTGCGTTGGTGATGGGAGCAACAATGATGTTCGTTCCTTTTCAAAACACTGTTTTTGCAGCATCTGCACAAAATGACACAACAAATGAAATAAAAAACCGGATTGTTGCCGACCCGAACTTCATTAAAGCGGTAGGGGAAGCAATCGGCAATCAGGCAACGGACGACCATATTCGCGAGGTTGTAAAAGACTATCTGGTCAAGAACCCCGAAGTAATGATTGAAGTGCAAGAAGCTCTCGACAAAAAGCAGGCTCAGAAAATTGCAGAAAATCAATCATCTGCCATCAACTCGATGAAAGACGAAATATTCAATTCCGGTAATGATGCCGTCATCGGCAACCCGGAAGGAAAAGTCACACTGGTCGAATTTTTTGATTACAATTGCGGATATTGTAAAAAAGCTTATCCCGATATGCAAACACTTATCAAAAACAACCCGAATTTGCGTATTGTCCTCAAGGATTTTCCGATATTGGGTCCTGATTCGGTAAAAGCCCACATTGTTGCACGCGCCGTGCTGAAATTAATTCCGGCGAAATATCCTGAATTTCATACCGAAATGCTCACAAGCGAGGGGCGGGCAAATGAAGAAAAAGCAATCAAAATTGCTTTAAAACTTGGGGTTGATGAAAAAAAGCTGCGCGATGCTATGAAAGATGAAAAGCTTCAACAGGTTTTTTCGACGAATGGTCAAATAGCTTATGCACTCAATATTAGTGGCACTCCATCCTATATTTTAGGCGATGAAGTTCTGGTTGGTGCTGTTGGTGAAAATATTTTAAAACAGAAAATTGGACTTATTGAAAAATAGGAACTTCTCGCCGCTTCAAGTCGTTGAAACTTTTGTTGACACTGTGCTGCAGTGGGGAATTTTGCACTTTCGCTTTTTTTCCAACATGCTTATAAGCGTTTTATGTGTCAGACTGTTGCAGGAAATGCTACAGTTTCGTCAATTGGGAATTTAAATGCCATCCTTGCTTCAACCAGAGGATGGCGATCAGACATAAATTAGTCCGATCTTAATAAATAAAAACGGTCACGACGATCGAGGAGTAATGAAAGAGATGGCTACAAAAACAACAAGTACCGTCAAGAACACAGGTGTAAACAAGGATCTCATCCGCGATCTCGCAGAAATACTCAATGATACAAATCTTTCAGATATTGAGGTCGAGCAAGGAGATCTGCGTATCCGTGTTTCACGGCAATTGAGTGGTGGTACACCGGTTCAAACCGTCTATTCTCCGGCTCCGGCTGCTCCCGCAGCAGCGCCCGCACCTGTCGAACCGGTAAAAGAGGATTTGACTAAAAACGCAGTCACATCTCCCATGGTCGGCACTGCCTATCTCGCACCTGCACCGGGAGCCCGTCCTTTTGTTGAAGTAGGACAAAAAGTTTCCGAAGGGCAAACTCTTATAATTATCGAAGCAATGAAAACGATGAACCAGATCTCTTCACCGCGTTCAGGAACAGTGAAAGCTATTTTGGTGGAAGATGCGCAACCGGTAGAATTTGGTGAACCTCTGGTCGTTGTTGAATAAGACAGGATCGCGAAATGTTTCAGAAAATCCTGATAGCCAACCGTGGTGAAATTGCACTCAGAGTTCTGCGCGCCTGCAAAGAGCTTGGTATCAAAACGGTTGCAGTCCATTCGACTGCCGATGCTGATGCCATGCATGTCAGGCTTGCCGATGAAAGTGTGTGCATCGGTCCGCCGCCTTCGCGCGATTCCTATCTCAATATCCAACAAATTGTTGCAGCTTGCGAGATAACAGGTGCCGACGCCATCCATCCCGGCTATGGTTTTCTTTCGGAAAATGCCAAATTTGCCGAAATTCTTGAAGCCCATTCAATTACTTTTATCGGCCCAACGGCAGCTCATATTCGTATTATGGGCGACAAAATTGAAGCCAAGAAGACCGCAAAACGCTTGGGCATTCCGGTTGTTCCAGGGTCTGATGGTGGCGTAACAGAGGACGAAGAGGCTTATAAGGTAGCCGATAAAATCGGCTATCCGGTTATCATAAAAGCGTCTGCAGGAGGTGGTGGACGCGGCATGAAGGTTGCACGTTCACGTGAAGAGCTTTCAATTGCCCTCAATACCGCCCGTAGTGAAGCGGCGGCGGCTTTCGGTGATGACGCTGTCTATATCGAGAAATATCTCGAAAACCCGCGCCATATCGAAGTTCAGGTCATGGGGGATGGCTCTGGAAACGCTATTCACTTGGGCGAGCGCGACTGTTCCTTGCAAAGACGCAATCAAAAAGTCTGGGAAGAAGCAAATTCTACTGTACTTGATGAAGAGGCGCGCCAGAAGATCGGCATGATTGTTGCCAACGCCTGCGCCGAATTAGGCTATCGTGGTGCCGGTACAATCGAGTTCCTGTATGAAAACGGCGAATTCTATTTTATTGAAATGAATACACGTCTTCAGGTCGAGCATCCGGTAACGGAGGCTGTAACCGGCATTGACCTTGTTCACGAACAAATTCAGGTTGCAGCCGGCGAAGGTCTTTCGGCAAAACAAAGTGAAATCCACTTTTCAGGCCATGCGATTGAATGTCGTATTAACGCGGAGGATCCGGTGAACTTCACCCCCTCCCCCGGATTGATTACGCATTTCCATACGCCTGGCGGTTTGGGTGTGCGTGTCGATTCAGGCGTTTATTCGGGTTATCGGATACCGCCATATTATGACAGCCTGATCGGCAAACTGATTGTTCATGGAAGAACACGGCTTGAATGTATGATGCGGTTGCGGCGGGCACTTGATGAATTCGTTGTGGATGGCATCAAAACGACACTTCCACTTTTCCGTGATCTTATTGGTAATGAAGATATAGCCAAAGGAAATTATGACATCCATTGGTTAGAAAAATATCTTGCCAATAAGTCAGCATCGGGCAACTGATCGTCTTGTCGGAAAACGACGATAATAAACTTCCCCCTGCGCTATTGCTGAGCGCTTATGCGCAGGGTATTTTTCCAATGTCGGATGATGCAGAAGACCCCGATATTTATTGGATACGTCCCGAACGACGCGGGATTATTCCTCTGGAAAATTTCCATATTCCGAAGAGTCTGAAAAAACGCATCAAAAAAGTCCCGTTCAAAATTCTCATGGACACAGATTTTGAAGGTGTGATTTCCGGTTGTGCCGAATCAAAACCCGGACGCGAAACAACATGGATCAATCATCCGATACGTAAAGCATATGGTGAACTTTTTGAACTCGGTTTTTGTCACACTGTTGAAGCCTGGCAAAATAACGAGCTTGTCGGCGGGTTATACGGTCTGGCCTTGGGGCAAGCATTTTTCGGTGAAAGCATGTTTTCGCGTGCCACCGATGCATCTAAAATATGCCTTGTTGCGCTTGTCGAACATTTAAAAAACCATCATTTTTCACTTCTTGATACACAATTTACAACACCTCATCTCGAACATTTCGGTGCTGTTGAAATTACGCGACAAGATTATGAAATGCGCCTGAAAAAAGCCCTATCCGGACACGCTGAGTTTTAAATTCTTCGTATTTTCTCACCAAATTGCCGCCTAAATTCCCACATGTTTTTCAAAAATTTTTGGTACGAAAAAAAGATTGTTGTTTTGGCAATTTTTCTGTTTGCCTTTGGCGAAGTTTATGCTAGTTGCAGTGCGGCGCCCTTATAGCTCAGTTGGTAGAGCACCTGATTTGTAATCAGGGGGTCGGGAGTTCGAGTCTCTCTGGGGGCACCATTTTTTTCAACGAGTTACACGCTGTCAGAAAATATATTATATGTGACGGGTGTTGCGACAGGGAATATCAAAAAAGCCATTTGCGTTCCCCTCGTTTTAAAAAATGCCTCACTAAGAAACAACACCCCTCGGCCTCCCGGCCACTTGATGAGAGAACTGAAGCCGTCCGGCGTGATTGTTGTTCTTTTTTAAAAATCCTGTATTTCACCCGCCCAAACACGAGCGATATAAAGTTTTAGAATGGATAGACACAAGGAAACGGCGAACACTGGTTCACCGTGCCCTGATATGTGGCTCGCATTTCAATCATATTTGATAATGATTCCGTCAGAAAAAGCAGCAGACGGCACAGGCGCGCATTCTCTTTGTCTTGGAGAAAATCCGTTAACCCGGGCAAACTTTCAATTTATCGGGTTATCTATTATTCAGATCAGACAGTGTATCTGACAGAGTTTGCTCTATGGGACGGAATTGAAGCCCTAGAATTTTCGCATATCTTTCGCTGCTGAAATGCGTTCTATCATATTGGCTTGCCATCAAACGGACAGAAGCCAATGATAATAAAATGGGCTTGCCTGTAAACTTGCCATAAAGTTCCTGCATAACAGCGACGCAGTACAATAGCGGCATCGGTATTGTCTTTGTTGGTGTTTTGACTTTTGCATAATGACCGATCATGGATACAAGATCTTTCATATGGATGTGACGTCCTGCAACGAGATAACGTTCTCCCGGCTTCCCCTTGAAGGTGGCCACGATCATGGCAACAGCAACATCTCTTGCATCAACAACCGAAAACGTACCTGGAACAATGGCAGGCAACTTCCTGTTCATGACATCTAACGCAAGTTGTCCTGCCGAGGTAGGCCCCAGATCACCAGGACCCCACATCCACCCCGGTAAAATATAATAACATTTCATTATCGGATGCAGAGTGGCAAATTCTCTGACTGTTCTTTCACTAATGATTTTACTTCGATAGTAATCATCCGAATTTTCTATATCCCTATCACATGTCTCATCAATCAATGTGCCGGCTTTACCATCCAGAACGGCGATCGAAGAAACATGAACAAAGTGTTCGACTCCGGCTTTCAAGGCCGCTTCCAACAGGCATTTTGTGCCATTAATGTTGATATTTTCCAGTTCGCCCCAATGGCTGCCCCCTTTATAGTTATCGCGGAAAAAAGCAGCGGTATGAAAAACCGTTTCGCATCCGTTCAGATGGCTTTCAAAGCTACCAACATTGGTTATGTCGCCCTGGATAATATCAAGCTTATCATGAGGGACGAATTGCTTATTTGCTTTTTGTCGCGACCGGACCAGTGCTTTGACATGATAACCTTCGTCGATCAATTGACGCACCAGATTATTGCCTAATAGTCCGGTGGCACCGGTTACGAAAACAGTTTTCATCATCCAAGATTCCAAATATCAATTGATATTCATATATCAACTGATATTTATGTTTCTTTTGCTGGCTTGTCAAATGAAATGTCAGATGATATTTGATATTTATGGTAAAACAGACGAAACCGCGTAAAACAAGATTGGAAAGCCAGCAACAGACACGTCAGAACCTGTTGGAGGCTGCACGCGTTCTATTTACAGAATTGGGGTACGAGGCCACCTCCATCAGAGGAATCTGTGACAAAGCGGGCTATTCACAAGGAGCTTTTTATTCCAATTTCAATAATAAGTCCGAAGTTCTTGTAGAGCTTCTCGAACAATATAAATCATTTGAGGCAAATTCCCGAAAACAGCTCGTTGATGATGCAGGGGGTAATTTTGAAAAAGCCTTGAATGACATGATCGTATGGTTTGAACGTAATGATCGAAATATTTCCCACACAATTTTGTTCCTTGAGATGCAAATTCATGCTTTGCGCCACCCGACATTTGTAGAAATTTATAATAATCTTATGGACGAACAAAAATCGTTCTATACGAAGCTCGTGCAACACCTGTTTGTTATGAGAAATATAGACCCACCCTTTGATTGCTCGATTGTTGCCGAAGGGTTAATGGCACTTGGGGCTAATGAAGCAGTTGCCAGACGATTGAATCCGAAACGGGAGAAGCAAAATCCATTTTCGGCCTACCTGAAATTGATTTTTCGGATAGAAGAGGAATAGACAAGTTTGAAGCGGGAAAACCGATATATTGATCGTATAGGCATGAAATATTTATCTGCCTCTTTTTCGTAACTATCTGTAATGTGGTGTCGCTATTAACGACCTGATAAATTTCCGATGCGACGAAAAACAGAAACGACAACAACCAATTTTTCCGGAATTTCATTGACTAAAAATCGCCTTTATCGCTCACAATTATATATAATCTAAATTATTAGGCAGTGACATGCTACACCATAGTATAATTTTTTATTTTTAAAATAACTGAATAGAAATTTCCTAGTAACGTCCTCTTGGCCTATTCGTTTTATTCGCCATTTTTCTTTAGAAAGCTAAAACACGTTATTTGCTTAGGGCAATAGTCCCGTTTCATAAGTATGATAGGTTTTTGCACCATATTAAATTGAAAACATGTTTTTTCAAAAAGCCGAAGTCTCGCCGTCATCAAGAATTAATACGCTCTTATTTATACCATGTTCCGACACATATTTTTTTGAGCTTTACGTCACAGAGTAACATGATTGACCGCTTCCATAGTTATGACAATTCATTCGGCCGTGAGCTGTAATTGATAGGCTCTTATGAAATCATCCGCCCCTATTATGACCGGATTGAAACTTTTTAACTCGCCATAAGAGGCATCAATCACAATGACTTCACGTTTACCGGTATTAATCGCATTCGTTTCTGCATCAATCCAGATTGTATCGTCAGCAAAACAACGATTTTTTTACTACCAGACGTGAATATAAGAGCTATAGGACGTCTGGAATTTCAGAAAGTGCGCTACAGAGTAAACACGATCTGCCCCTTGCCGACCATTAGTCTTTATAATCGCAATATCATCAAAATGGGTTTCCCAATCTAATATTTACCGTCTATAAAACATCAATCCAATTCAGCGCTTCATGCGTTTTTGCCCAATTGTGCTTGCGCCTTCTTGCCCTGATCGTTTTCTATTTTAACCTTGGTATACTGCCGATAAGCAAAGTATTTTTAATGCAATTTCGTGTTTTAAAAATAGCAATCAACCGATCAAGCGAGGCGTTAAGTTTCAAAATAACTTCAACCGATTTTTGTATTTCTTGATTGACCAATTGGAATAATTGTCCATCATCCTACGAACACAACCTTACACGATTGCTTCCGCTCGCATTGTTACTTCATAAATAAGCTGCTCAAGCTCAAGTAAGAACCGGTTAAGAAAGAATATCTTTCCACTCCATGCTTTCACCAGTCAAGTCAAACTCGTCTGCATTAAGTTGCCTAGATGCAGAAATATGCTTGAGCGATTTCCTGTATGGCTGACTTGCCAAGAAACAACCAGAATTAAATCGCGCTTCTGCGGTGTAACAAGCGAAGGCGTAACGTGTTAGACGACACGCTTTATTAGCAAAAAGCATGAGAAAGTCGAATTATGCGACGACACAAAGACCAATAAGATAAAAGCAGACCTTCAGCGTGAACATACCGTTGTTGCTGTGAATGAACTTATCCCCACTGGTGTGACTATTTATTACTTACGTCATTGCCGGAGTTAGGCGCCTAAAACAAAATGGTGGGGTGTTTTTATGGAGTCATGCCATATTGTTGTCATACGCTGTCAATCGGGGCGCCTATTCAAGTTTATTTGTTATGCAACACTCTTTTATAGCTCAAAAAATGCATGGGTTTGAAAATCCAGGCAACGAGCGTTACCAGTAACGTCAGAAAAGACGCATACCGTCCATTTTTTTTAAAAATCGTATTAAAACAAATCCCTTAACCGTCATAGTCAGAAACAGCTTAGTTCAAACAATTGCGTTATTGCGTTCAAGAAGAAATTAGGCCGACTTACTTTTCTACTACGGGTTTAAAAAATTATCCGATCAAAAACTAATACCTTCAACGGGATTTAAAAAATATGCCGGCCAAAGGCTCCCTCTCCTATTGGCCGGCATATCAAATTTTTCAACGTTATCCATCAAACAAACTTGTAATCAAACCGTTTGTTTCAATTCAAACGTCGAGATCATTTCGTGCGTTTTATGGCGTCCGCCAGTTTGCTGACAATCACGTCAATCTGATCTTTTTCAACAATCAACGGAGGAGAAAGTGCTATAATGTCGCCGGTTTGACGAACCAAGGCACCATTTTTGAAGCAATCGACAAAAATTTCATATCCACGTTGTCCGGCCGCTCCATCGCGAGGTGCCAATTCTACCCCCCCAACAAGACCGATTGTGCGAATATCAATGACATTGGGTAGCCCTTTAAGCGAAAATAGCGCGTCTTCCCAGTATTTTTCAAGCTCTTTTCCACGTGTCAACAATCCCTCTCGCTTATAAATATCCATCGTTGCAAGGCCCGCAGCACAGGCAACAGGGTGTCCGGAATAAGTATAACCGTGGAATAGCTCTATCTGGTTTTCCGGTCCTTGCATTAATGCTTTATAAATATCTTCCTGAACAAAGACTGCTGCCATCGGAACGGAACCATTGGTAAGTCCTTTAGCGCATGTCACCATATCGGGAACGACTCCGAAATAATCGACCGCAAATGGTGTTCCAAGGCGACCAAAACCGGTAATAACCTCGTCAAAAATCAGAAGAATTCCATATTTTCGCGTAATTTCCCGCAAGCGTTGCAAATATCCGACGGGAGGTAATATAACACCGGCTGATCCGGACATTGGCTCAACGATAACGGCGGCAATCGTTTCAGCACCGTTCAAAGCGACAATGCGTTCAAGATCGTCGGCAAGTTCGGCACCGTGCTGGGGCAAACCGCGAGTAAAAGCATTTTTCTCGATATTCAACGTATGGCGCATATGACTTGCCGGAATCTGCGGAAATACACGTCGGTTATTCACCAGACCTCCCACCGAAATACCTCCGAAGCCGACGCCGTGATAGCCTTTTTCACGCCCGACCAGATGGGTGCGTGTTCCTTGCCCGATAGCGCGTTGATAAGCAATAGCAATTTTAAGAGCAGTATCATCGGCTTCCGAACCGGAGTTGGCAAAAAATACGTGATTGAGACCACTATCTTTACCTCCCGGTGCCATTTCAACGAGCCTGTTGGAAAACTCGTGAACGATCGGATGGGACATTTGAAAACCGGGGGCATAATCCAATGTTGCCAATTGGTGTTGCACTGCATTGGTAATCTCGTCACGACCATGCCCTGCATTGACGCACCAAAGGCCGGCCGTACCATCAACAACTTTATTGCCGTCGATGTCGGTATAATACATACCTTTTGCTGCCGAAAGAATGCGAGGATTTGCTTTAAACTGGCGATTGGCCGTGAAGGGCATCCAGTAACTTTCAAGTGAAATCGTATTGTTAATCTTTGTCATGAATCCCTCCGTTAAATTATTATTATTTATACTAAGGTGGTTTTTTCCAGATTAAACAAGTCGTTTTCTTCATATTTTTAACTATCTGATTTTATTAATTTGTATTACAAATATTTCGATATTTTCAACACTATGAACGGGGAATAGAATGGAAAACACAGATATAGGCGTGAGATTGCGTTACGTCCGATTGGCGAAAAATATATCGCAACGCAAACTTGCAGAACGCGCAGGTGTTACACCTTCGACGATTTCGTTAATTGAAGCCGGTCGAAGTAATCCCTCGGTTGGTGCGTTAAAACGTATACTTGACGGGATTCCGATTGATCTCGGAGAATTCTTCTCGTTAAAACCGGAAATGCCTGCCAAGTTTTTCTATAAAGCTGACGAATTGACCGAAATCGGCAAGGGCAAGGTTTCCTATCGGCAAATTGGCGAGCGTTTTCCCAACCGTGCATTGCAAATCCTGAAAGAACGTTATCAACCGGGATCGGGCACAGGAAAAGTGCTTCTCGTTCATGAAGGCGAGGAAGGCGGTATCGTTATATCGGGCAGACTTGAAGTCATAGTAGACAATGAAAGAAGAATTCTCGGACCAGGCGATGCTTATTATTTTGAAAGCAGAAGGCCTCACGGTTTTCGCTGTGTTGGTGATGCCATTTGTGAGGTTGTCAGTGCCTGTACTCCACCGACATTCTGAACATTCTGAACGCTATTGATCTTCAGCAGGAATTTTTATTTTGCCCCAAGAAGAACAAAGTGTTGCCGATGCAATATTGATAGAAACGATCGCATTTCTTATGACACAAAACACATCACCAACAAGCTCAAGTATTGAATATTTGACGATGGACAATTGACGGACAGACAACTTCATTCAGACTGATCGAGGAGTATTTTCAACGTTTTCGAGGTTTTTATGAAAGCCTTGAAGGATAAAACAGGGGTATTTCATCGACACTTTGTTTATGTCGATTAAAACGTACCATTCATAAAGACCGCGATATACCGACGGAATTGAAAATCAAAGCCTAGTTGGTGGAACCCGACAATATGCCGACAGTCACAATATAATGAAAGCCGTTTACAGAGAAGTTATAAATATCGCGGTTCCATGTTTCGAGTTCTACCACATTGGCCAATTTATAATGTTTAGAGAAGATAGTGTCGTAGTCTAACGCTTTGACGGCCTTGTGTATCCAATGATTTCCTGATGGTCTGAATATTCATTTGCTGTATGAACGGACTTTTTCGGTATTCCCGTCATACAGCATGATATTTATCGCTCACTGTAAAACGGTGATGTTGTAAACATGAACGGATATTTCCCTTCTTGGTGGGGTTTGGATGAGGCATGTCATCGAGAGCTTCTAAACCGATTTCAGGAAGGAAGTGGCAATCCTTTATCGTTTCGTGCGAGACTTGCAGGCGGGTTGATGCCCCATAAGTTATTTCCATCATTTTCGGACTTTTTATTGTAATTCATGGATAAAATTCTTCTCTTTGTGACAGACGATCGGGTAACAACGTTCATCCGCCCGGTTTAATTAGAAATTGGGGGGTCGGCTACCCTGCCCCTTGCTTCAAACCATCGAGGCTATGCGTTTTAACATTTCATCCTGTTCAATCCCTCCGCTTTCGCCAGTTGTCCTGACACCTTTTTCAATATGACAGCTCTCCAAAAAGAATGCAGAATAACCACCCGATTTTATAACCGGCTGCGTTCGAGTTCAGATTAATATTTGAAGAGCCAGATCCAATGTTCATGGGTTCAACATTGATGAGCTATAGATGTTCATGAAAAAGAAAAAGTGCGAAGCTATCGGATTTTTCTTCAAAAATTCCGAGGCTGGCAATCTGTTTAGTTACGCCCTCGCACCTTTCTACAAAGCAATTCCTGCTTTTTTAAAGGTCATGTATGACATTCATAAACCCGCTTTCTTATCGTCAAGACAATAGACATAACGTCCAAAACCGACAGATTGTCGATTTTTAAAATAAACCATGAATTGATTTCGTTAAAAGAATGCCTTTAATGTCATCGCTTATATGCAGGGAAATATACCTTCATATATTTCCCTGCTTGAAGTGGTCATTATAATGCCCGCTTAAAGAAAACGAACAGATCGACTTCCTATATAATTGAACTTTCTTCGCAAGCTATCGCTCGCAAATCATTCGGTTTCGGATACTGCGTTTTGGCTCGTACTGATGTTAAACCTGTTTTGTTTGAATTTGTTCATAATGACAAAGACAATCAAAATAAACGCCACCGAGATCAAACATTGCATAAGACTGATCCGCGTTGAATCTTCAAACAGCATACTGACGATAACAGCAATAATGCAAGCAGTTACAGCAAGTGGTAGCCAGGGATGACCCCACATTCTGAATTTCAGCGTTCCTTCGGCGACCCACCGTTTGCGCAGTTTCATTTGTGACAAACAAATCATCAAGTAAATAAATAGAAATACCGCACCGGATGAATTAATCAGGAAAAGAAAGACGGTATCCGGCCAAAGAGCTGCAATAATCACACATGCATAACCGATCAGAGTTGAAAAAAGCACGCCTTTTATAGGTACTCCGCGAGCACTGACATGTGTAAGGGTTTTTGGCGCTTCTCCGCGCAAACTAAGCACAAACAGCAAGCGGGATGCTGTATAAAGACCTGCATTTATCACCGACAGAATTGCCACAAGAATGACAATTGTCAGCATCGTGCTGGCTCCTGGAATACCGATAGTGTCAAATGTGGTAACGAAAGGTGATTTACCCGGAACAACTTCGGTCCAGGGCTGGATGACAACAATCAGAAAAGTTGAAATTACAAAGAAAGCCAGAACGCGGATAATAACGCTTTTGACTGCTTGTTGCATACTCCGTTCAGGGTCTGCAGATTCAGCAGCGGCAATTGCAATCACTTCGACACCGGTCATCGAGAAAATGATAACCACGATAGATGATAAAAAGGCCACTATTCCATGCGGAAAAAAACCACCGTGATTGAAGAGGTTCGAGATCGAAGCGGAAGACCCCGGCCAAGGCCCGAACGCATAAGCCGCAGCTACTGCAATAAACACCACGATGGCGATGATTTTAAGTCCTGAAAACCAGTATTCGGCCTCACCGAAAGAGCCGACAGAGAGTAAATTGATTGCAGTCATCACAATAAGCAGTACCAGTGCAATCGACCACACAGGAAAATCGGGGAACCAGCCATTGATGATCTGGCCTCCGACAACCGCTTCAAATCCCACAACAATGACCCAAAAATACCAATAAAGCCAGCCCGTGGAAAAACCGGCCCAATTGCCGAACGCCATTCTCGCATATTCGACAAACGAACCTGAAACCGGATGGGCGGCAGCCATTTCCCCAACCATGCGCATAATCAACATAACAAGAACGCCGGTAAAGGCATATGCCACAAAGGCCGAAGGGCCTGCTAACGAAATTACAGCACTGGAACCGACAAACAGTCCTGCACCGATAATACTTCCTAATGAAATCATCGTCACGTGACGTGTTTTCAGTTTTTGTTGCAGCTTCGGATTTTTTTCCGTTTGCTCTATCATTGTATTTGCTCCCATTATTTTTATTTTACAAGATAAGCTAACGTAACAAGATAAACTCCACTATTGGCTTTTATACGCCAATGCGCTTTTCGTTAATACATATGTATGATTGGGAAAAATTCTTTATCACGGTAGAATACCGGCAGTTTTTCCCGCCTTTAGTGCCAGCCAGAACGTTGCAGTACCTTGTGATGAGTTCGGCTTAAGACCGGTCAATTGTTCAATCAGGTGAATGCGGTAAATCAAAGTCTGACGATGGATTCCGAGCACATATGCCGCAGCTTTCCAGTTGCAATCCTGTGCGATGAATATATCCAAAGTCTGGAGCAAAGAAGTATGGTTTTGCTTATCGTAATCGATCAGTTTCCCTAAAAAATGCTCGACAATATCCCGCGTTTCCGAAACTGTTTTCGGAAACAGACTGACGATTTGTCCCTCTGTTCCGTATCGCATGATATTGCAACTGTTTTCCTTGGCTTGAGAAAGCGCAATTTTCGCCTGACGTATACTTTCGACAAATCCTGTTGCCAATGTAACCGGCTGGCTAACGCCAATTTTCGTAGCAGGGCCGAAAGCTTCAACCACAGCGCCGATCATGTCTTCATTATCGGGTAACGTAATATAATCGGGCTGACCGGCAAGAATAAGCGGAAACGAATTGCGAAAAACCGGATGATAATGGATGTCTTCAAATGTCCATTTGGCGGGGCCACCTACTTCTATTGCAAGATTGACAAGTGGATTTTCCAGATTGCGGCGCATCAAAATTGCTTTCGTTGCACGGTAATCGACATCACCTGAAAGAATATCCTTGAATAGTTTTTCGCCCTCTTGTCGCTGCCGGTCGCACTCGATCATCTGGCGTTCCATTTCAATGCCGATCAATCCATTGAGATAATGGGCCAGCAATGGGTCAATAATGGTTTTCTCGTCATGATGCCAAAGATAGAGCAATACATGACTACGACCTGGTACTTCAAGCGGCTGAACGTTATCTGGAACTTTCAATTCTTTTGATGAGGCTGCAATTATTTGGTGGCTGCGAATGTCGCTCACAATCATATTCCATGATTGGCGGCGCCCCAGATTTTCAAGGCGTTCATTCAGTTCCAAACTTTCATGCAAAGACAGTGCATAAGCTTGAAAGAGCTTGTGCCCCGCTTCCAATTGGTCCCTTCGGGTATTCATACTGCTTTCTATAACGATGCGCGCGATGCAAGCGAGTTTCACCTTGAAATGAGCAACCAGAATTGGAAAGTTATGTTCATCGGCAATATCAAGCAAATCTCTGGTAAGGTTGGCTGCATCACTACGGGGAGTAATAACAAGTGCACTGGCATTCGAGGCTATGAGCCTGGTAATCCATTCAACTTGTTCTTTGGCATTTACGGGTATGCCTGCACCGGTAGTCATCACCAGATTACCCGCAGAAACCCAGTTCCAAGGATCCGGAAGATCGACGGCATGAGCCCAATTGATTAATTTTTCGCCGCCTTGAGTGCCTGCTTTATAGCTTAATTGCAAGCCCTTGTTAGCAACCAAATCGTTGACTGTAATCATTATTCTCCCCCCTCTTCCGGTATCATTGACATGATCGCATTTGCCCACGCGGAAAAGCGCCGGTTTAACGTTTATTTCAAATAATAAATAATTTTATTCCACTGTCATTACCAAACAAAGATTATTTTAAATCGGGGCTTTTAAAGTTCTATATGAACGACCCATTCTATCGCTATATGTCCCGTTCCGGTTATTTGAACTTTATCAACGCTATTACCAACAACTTGTCAGAATGGCTTCCACCATACTGAAGATAAACTCTATCTTCGCAGCCAATATTGAAGCTATCACAATGATATGCTTATGCACCAAGCCACCGAAAATGTGATTGGAATTTCGGAGATTATTTTGCGGAGAAGACAGCTTGTTATCGTCGATTAAAAAAGAGATACATGGCGCATATTTTCAATCCGGAAGACCGGAGAAATGCATGTAACCATGTAATGATATGCCAACAATCAATAGATTTACCAGAATAGTCCGGATAACCTTATAGCAAGCCAACAATAACATCCGTAAAAACTTAAAAAAATACTGATACATAAAATATCACTTTTAATTAAATAAATAAAATAATTCACAATTTCAAAAATAAATAAATTATTTTTTTAACTTTTAAAAAACATAATAATTTACGTTATTAATTAAATTTATTTAAAATATAATATATATTTTTTATTTATTAATAATAAAATTGTTACTGAACGAAACCAAAAATACAATTTTTAAATGTAAAATTTTAAGTGTTAAACCGGAATTTCACTTATGATGGAGCACTATAGCTCCATCATAAGTTATTATAGTTGCATTCAAAATGATTACGCCCTCACCTTGGGAGCGATGTTTTTCGCCCATAGGCCTGTTACAATCGGCACAATAACAGAAGTGATAACGACGCATGTGGCAACCAATGCTGTGGCAGAATGTGCAACAGCCGAAAATTCGGGGTTGATCTGCGCAATCGCTACAGGTGTGGCTACTGCCGCGCCAGCCGAACTGGAAGCTGCGATTCCGGCTGTTCCGCGTCCTCCGCCTATAAAAATATCACTCAAAATAAGTGGAATACCGCTAATGACAACAACACCAATAGCCATTGTAATACCAAGCAAACCGGTCTGCACTACAATACTCAAGTCAATGGTATTCCCAAGTGCGAATGCAAAAAACGGGATCAGCAATTTACTTCCGGGGCTAAAAAGCGCTCTTAAATCGTTATCAAGATTACCGAGCACAAATCCGACCAGAAACGGAATTAATACGCCGACAAGATGGGCGGGTGAAAATGCTGCGGCTCCGATAGTACCCAAAATTATCATTGTTACCAATGGTCCCGATTCCATTGATACGAGAACCGAAGCGGCAGCTTCTTCTTTTGAGCCATACATATGGGTGAGAGACGCATAAAGACCGGCATTGGTCATATCTAACGCCGAGACAACTGCCAAAGTTGAGAGACCTGCGAAAAACCCTTCCGTTATGCCAGCCGACGGCAAAAACCGCATACAGATAAACGCAACTATCCAGGCAACAAGAATTTTAGTACCGATCAGCGTTCCCGACTTTCTTAGAACTGTTCCGGTCGCTCGCAAGTCGATTGACGTGCCCATACAAAAAAGCCATGCTGCTAATAAAGGTATGGCGCCCGTAATTATCCCTTGGGTGAATGAACCGAAATAGGAAGCTGTGCCGGGGGCAAAACTTTTTACCAATGCCCCCAAAAAAAGAGGGACGATCATAAGCCCGCCGGGTATTTTTTCAACATAATGTAATATACGCATTCCAACTCCTCCGCTTTTGTGCGTAATAACTGCTATTGTGGATATGTTGGTGTTGCGAACAAGTTTCCTTTTGAAACTTCATCGCTTGTTTATTGGGGCGCAAAGCCTGTTGCGCCTTGATGTGCTTGTTGGCAGAAAGGCGAATTTTCGGGGGTCAAGCTGCCAATTTTCGATACGAAATTGAATATGCCACCACTATAAGAAAACAAACGAGAGGCAAACCATAGGAATAATGGGTTCCGAATGCATCTGAAAGCCGTCCCATAAAATATGGCAGAATAGCACCACCGACGATTGCCATAATCATATACGAGCTACCCATCTTGGTGTGAGAACCGAGATTTTTAACTCCCATCGCAAAGATTGTCGGAAACATAATCGACATAAAAAAGAAAATTCCGATTGCGGCAATAACCGAGATGTAATTGCAACCGATCAAAATGACTGCGCATAAAATCGTATTGATAATCGCATAGATGCACAGCAATTTTACAGCGTTTATTTTAATCATCAAAGCTGTCGTTATGAATCTGCCTGCCATAAAGGCCAACATTGCGATCGACAAATAATAGGCGGCGTTCTGACTCGTGGCGTTAGGCCATGTTTCCACTGTCAGGTTAATGAAGAATGCGCCAACTCCCACCTGCGCCGCCACATAGAACAGAAGCGTTATAACCCCTGTCACAAATTCTTTATGTGACCACATTGACGCGTGATGGGTTTTGGCGTTGGCTCCATCGCGCTCGCTTTCTAACAAGCGTAAATCAGGTAAAGGTGTTTTCAGAAACAGGAAAATAAGGCCGACAACAGCACAAGCAATCACAACGTAAGTCAATGTTACAGCGTCGAAATTCCCCTGAGCATCCGGCGCGACAGTTTTGAAAAAGAACATCCCTCCTATCAACGGCCCGATAAACTGCCCAAGTCCGTTAAAAGACTGAGAAAGATTGAGCCGTTGCTCGGCTGTTTCCGGATTTCCGAGTGCCGACGAATATGGATTGGCAGATGTCTCCAGAAATCCCAAGCCAAGAGCCAGAACAAACAGCGCAAAAAGAAAGAAGTAAAAATTCATTACAATAGATGCTGGTACAAACAATAAGGCTCCCAGAGCATATAATGAAAGTCCCATTATGATGCCCGATTTATAGCCACGTTTCGAGATAAATATCCCTGCCGGTAATGCGACCACAAAATAGGCTCCGAAATAGGCAGCTTGAATGAGACCGGATTGCGCTTTTGAAATCTGTAGCGCTTCCTGGAAATGCTTGTTCAATACGTCAACAAGCCCGTAAGAAAGCCCCCACATGAAAAACAGTGTTGTGACAAGAATAAATCCCGTCAGATATTTTGGCTCTGTTATCTTTGCCTTCATAGATTTCCTCCCAGAGTGACTAACGGCAATCCGACAAATCAAAAATTTTCGTCATCCCGACCCATTTTTGATCCGGTTTTGCGACGCCAAGCGGCTTTTGAAATTGTGACATTAACGCTTCCCATTTTTCGTTAACCGGATCATTTTCCGCTATTTCTTGAGCTTCTTCGGGATTAAAATCATCGGCGACTTCCATAATCATGAATAACCGATTTTCGACTTGCCAGATTTGCATGTCTTTAATGCCGCGCCGCTTTATATTGGCCGCAACTTCCGGCCAAATATGCTCGTGATATTGTTGATATAACTTCATTTTTTGGGGATCATCGACAAGATCCAAAGCTTGACAAAACCGTTTCATTCAAGGCTCCTCGATCAAACTGTGAGCGCCCGATCGAGGTGCGTATATCCTCCATCGACGTAAAGATGCTGACCGGTTGTGTGAGATGCTCTGTCCGACAAAAGAAAAACAACAGTGTTTGCTATTTCGTCCACTGTCGTCATTCGTTTTCCAAGAGGAATGTTGGCAGTGATTTTTTCAAGTTGCTCTTGTGGATTTTTGAACGTTTTAATCCATCTTTCATAGAGCGGTGTCATGACTTCGGCGGGGATAACCGCATTGACGCGAATACCGTCATTCACCAGCGCGGCAGCCCATTCACGTGTCAAGGCCAACCGGCCGCCGTTGGCCGCCGCATATCCGCTGGTATGTCCCTGTCCCGTAATTGCGGTTTTCGACCCGATATTAACAATCGAGCCACGCGTTTTGACCAAATGGGGCAAGGCATAATGAGCCATTGTAAAATAATGTACGAGGCTTTTCTCAAGAGATTGTCGAAATTCCTGAACGGAGTTTTCTATTCCTATATTATCGTTGACACCTGCATTATTGACCAGTCCGTCGATCCTGCCGAAACGCGTTGCTATCTCCTGAACATTATTTGCGCAGGCCTGCTCATCCATTAAATCGGATTGACCGAACCAGTAACGGGCACCATTTTTCTTTAGCTTTTCGACAAAATCATCATGCAAGGCCGATCGGCCGATAATCGCAACAATTGCCCCTTCGGCTGCGAGATTGAGCGATATTGCTCCGCCAATTCCTGCTCCGCCACCGGTTACGATAATTACTTTGTCCTTCAGATGAAGATCCATTATTCCACTCCCGTAATTATGTTTCTAAAGTCTGTAAATTTGCTTGGGAGTTTGTTCCTCCACAATCAGCCTTTCATTCCCGTCCCAATGTTCTGTCCAGATTTTCCAGTAATCCAAAACACTTGCATAACTTTTGACCACTGACGACACAGGCCAATCCGAGCCCCATAAGAGGCGTTCCGGCCCGAATGTTTCATAAACAAAATCGGTGTAACGACGAAAAGTATCAGGCGGAACATCCCCTCCCGCTTCAAGCATCAATCCGGAAATCTTTAAACATACATGATCCATTCCGGTGAGTTGCAGAACCCGGTTTTTCCAGTCAATGAATGCTTCTTCATCTCCGAATATCGGTTTTGCCAGATGGTCGACGACCAAATAATGTCGATCATGTCGGGAACAAAATTCCAAAGCCGCATCAATATCTTTTTGACGGATCAATATTTCATAGACAAACTCTTCTGCCTGAATGAGGGGCATTGCATAGTGAAGTCCGGAATGTTCACGAAGATAGCTTGACGGGTCAATTTCGTCCTGAATGAGATGCCTGAAACCTTTTATAACGGATTGTTGTTTTGCGTCTGCCAGTTGAAGCTCTGCATCACCATCGAAATCGAACCAGCCAATAACGCCGGCTATTGCTTGATACTTCCGGGCGAGAGTGCACAAAAAATTATTCTCGCCCTGTTTGGGGCGGGCCTGCACGGCAATAACCTTGCTGACTTTATCGCCGATAACAGACAACAGATCATCGACAAGTCGATCGCATTGAATGGAACCCAGATCTCCTGAAATCCATGGAAATTCTGCTTTGTTATAAGACCAGAAATGTACGTGACAATCGATCATCTTGTTCTCCGTCACACGCTATCCGGCAAACGAGTATTTTTTTAACGACTCCGGTTTCATTTCAATAGAAAATCCGGGATCTGCAGGTGCAACATAGGCCGCATTACGGATGATGCAGGGAGAAACGAAATGTTCGTGGAGATGGTCGACATATTCTGTTACCCTTCCCTCCATACTGCCGGAAAAGCAAAGATAATCGATCATGGCGAGATGTTGCACATATTCGCAAAGACCAACACCTCCGGCATGCGGACACACCGGCAGCTTATATTTTGCCGCCATAAGCAATACTGCGAGTACCTCGTTGACACCCCCAAGCCTGCAAGCGTCGATCTGCACGATGTCTATTGCTTCGCGCATGATGAATTGTTTGAAGATAATACGGTTTTGGCACATTTCTCCCGTCGCAACCTTGACCGGGCTGACTGCCTGACGTATGGCACGATGCGCTTCGACATCGTCCGGACTGGTCGGCTCTTCGATAAACCAGGGATTGGCAAAAGAAAGCTGTTTTACCCAATCTATTGCCTCATTTCTTTCCCAGGTTTGATTTGCGTCGATCATCAATTGGCGATCATTGCCAATGATTTCACGCGCAATTTTTATGCGCCGTTTATCTTCTTCGACATCGCGCCCGACTTTTAATTTGACATAATTGAAACCGGCGTCGATTGCCTCTTTGCATAACCTCGCCAATTTTTCGTCGCTATAACCTAGCCAACCTGCCGAAGTTGTATAACAGGGATACCCCTTTTCGCGAAGGATTGCCTCTCTATTCGACTTGTTCGCCGCCCATTTGCGTAATAAATCCGTTGCTTCATCTTCGTCGACACAATCGGTCAAATAACGGAAATCAATACAATTCACCAATTCTTCCGGTGTCATATCCGCAACAAGCTTCCAAACGGGTTTTCCCTCGCTTTTAGCCCACAAGTCCCATATAGCATTCACTACTGCCCCTGTTGCGAGATGGATTGCTCCTTTGTCGGGACCAATCCAGCGAAGTTGACTGTCAGAGGTGAGAGTACGCCACATTTTGCGGGGGCTTCGTTTAATCTCCTCAAGATCCATCCCCACTACCAAATGGCGCATTGCTTTAATTGCGGCGCAGCAAATTTCATTCCCCCGACCGATTGTGAAGGTCAGCCCGTGTCCGCTGAGGCTGTCGTCATCGGACTTTAAAATTACATATGCAGCAGAATAATCCGGATCAGGATTCATGGCGTCGGAACCATCCAGATCTTGTGAAGTCGGGAACCGTATGTCCAAAACGTCCATATCGATGATTTTCGTCATTATTTGTACCTTTGATAAGCGTTCAAGTTAATTGTTCTGTTTGCATCCGATGACATATTTTTTGCTTGTCACGCTGCCGCCTGCTTTTCATAGCCGTATTGGCGGTACACGGAAAATGTAGCGATGAGAGCTGCGCAGACGAGCGTGCATAGGGAGAGAACGACAAGGCCGCCCGACTTGCTTGCCAACAGCCTTTCCGATTCAACACGAATTATCGGAGCAAAAAAACTTCCTATCGCTCCAACCATGGTGCATATGCCTATTCCCGCAGCAAGCGCACTGCCTGATAATACCTGCGGCGGAAATGTCCAGAAAATGGGTTGTACAGCGAGGAAACCGATTGCCGAAAACGAAAGGGCAACAATTGCGAAAGGTGCAGAAGCATAGGCGGAAACAACCAATCCGATCGCTGCAAGGATAACGATCAATGCGGCTACCATCAAACGCAGATGGGGATGTCTATCGGTATAACGCGGTATGTAATAAACTCCGAATATAGCGGCTATATAGGGAATGGATGCGACTATCGACGCTTTGAAGCCTATTGTCGTACCCATAAGAGCGGCAACCTGGGAAGGCAAAAAGAATAACATCCCGTAAACACCGATTTGGAGAAATCCGTATATCAATGCAAGATGCCAAAGTGCCATACTTTTTACGGCTCCACCAAAATGACGCACTTGCTGTTTCTTGCTCTCTTTTGCCAATTGCCCGCACAGTACCGCCCGCTCGTCAGAAGACAAAAATTTTGCATCGTCAGGAGCGTCATCAAGGTAGAAATAACAAAAAATACCGGTGAATACTGCTGGAAGTCCTTCTATTATGAACATCCACGTCCAACCGGCATATCCTAACAAGCCTTCGAGTTCCAGAAGTGCACCGGAGATCGGGGAACCCAATGCGAGGGCAAAGGGAACAGCTAAAACAAAAGCACTTATAACTGTTCCGCGTACTTTATCGGGAAAAAACATTGAAGCTAACAAAAGAATACCCGGATAGAACCCGGCTTCCGCCACTCCAAGGAAAAACCGGAGAAGAACAAATTCATATTCGTTCGTGATAAAGCCGGTTGTCATGGACAACGCACCCCACACAATAGTGGTCATGCTTATCCATTTTCGTGCGCCGATACGATTTAATATCAAATTGGCCGGCACACCGAAAAGCGCATAAGCGGAAAAAAATATTCCGGCCCCCAGAGCATAGGCATTATCGGAAAGATGGAGATCGCTTTGCATTGCATCTTTGGCAAAGCCGATATTTACCCGATCTATAAAAGCCACAAAATAGAGTATGAATAATAATGGCATAAGCCTTACCCATACTTTTGTAACTGTTTTGTTTAATAACGGATCTTGATATGCCGCAATTATTTTCATGGTTATCCTCCCAAAATACCATGTCTGTGGCTTGCAAAGCTTCAGGCACCTCCCGCGCCGGAAGCTATACTATTGAATTCAGTCCGTTAACCGGCGGAAACAACTTTCTGTTTTTGCTCGCCCAAACCGGTGATACCAAGATGCATCGTTTGCCCCGGCTTCAGATAAACCGGCGGCTTCAACCCCAGACCCACTCCCGGAGGCGTACCGGTCGAGATAATATCACCCGCCTGCAAACTCATGAACTGACTGACATAACTGACGATTGTAACAACGTCGAAAATCATCTTTTGCGTATTGCCGTTCTGGTAACGTTTCCCGTCTATATCAAGCCAGAGATCAAGATTTTGCGGGTCTTCAATCTCGTCTTTTGTAACGAGCCAAGGACCGATAGGCCCGAATGTATCGCAACCTTTTCCTTTATCCCATGTCCCGCCGCGTTCGATCTGGTATTCACGTTCGGAAATATCATTGATCACACAATATCCTGCGACATGGTCCATCGCCTGATCTTTTTCGATATAGCGACCGCTTCTGCCGATAATCACACCCAATTCGACCTCCCAATCGGTTTTCTTGGAACCACGGGGGATTTCAACATCATCAAAGGGGCCACTGATCGCACTGGTCCACTTATTGAATATAACCGGTTCGCTTGGGATCGGAGCATTTGTTTCGGCTGCATGGTCGGAATAATTGAGGCCGATACATATGAATTTTCCTGTTTTGGCAACGCAGGGGCCAAGTCGTACCGATCCATCCACAATCGGTAAACTAGATATATCTATATCACGAATTCTGGTTAATTCGTTCTCAAGCACTTCCCCGTCAATATCGCGAACAATGCCTGAAAGATCACGAATATTGTTATCCCTATCCAGAATTCCGGGCTTTTCATATCCTTTTTTTCCGAAACGCAATAATTTCACTTTTATCCTCCTGCTAATTAATTGGTCCAACCACCATCAATCATGTTGAATGTTCCGGTAGTGAACGACGTTTCGTCACTTGCCAGATAAACCGCAAGAGCGGCAATCTCGTTCACATTACCTATCCGTCCCATAGGTTGGCGCGCGACAAATTGTTCATAAACTTCTGCTTCGCTGCGATTTTCAAGCTTGGCTTGCACAGAAATGCGTTGGCGTAACGAAGGTGAATCTACTGTTCCGGGACAAATTGCATTGCAGCGGATACCCTTTTTTACATAATCGGCGGCAACCGAGCGGGTAATTCCCAACACTGCAGCCTTCGTAGCACTATATGCAAAACGGTTTGTTACACCTTTTATGCTGGAGGCTGCGGATGACATATTAATAATGGATCCGCCACCATTTTTCAGCATCAATGGCAAGAACCCTTTTATCATATGAAACATCGAGTCAACATTTATCGAGAATGCCTTTTGCCATTGCGCGTCGTCACATTCTTCGATCGAGCCGGCAGGAACCCATCCTGCACAGTTAAAAAGTACGTCAATTGTGCCTACCTTATGTACAAAAGCGTTAATCGCTTGGCTATCGGTTACATCAAGAACAGCAATTTCTATATCCGGATTTTCCTCCCGAATGGTTGCAAGTAATTCGCTATTAATGTCTGTAGCAATCACTTGCGCGCCTTCTTGTGCAAATTTCAGTGCCGAAGCACGTCCTATACCTTGCGCTGCTGCGGTAATGACACATCTTTTCCTATTGAGGCGCATCGTTCCTCCTTATATGACAGTATTGTCATGTTTATTGGTTAGACCAATTATTTTGGCTAGACCAATTAACAATGGAATTTTAAACTTGGCAAGCACTTTTTTTGGAAACAACCTGATGAATAATTCCCGTTTATACCAATCTATCGCAAATAGAATTGTGCAGGACATAGAAGACGGTTGCTATCATATTGGCGATAAACTTCCGCCTGAACGCGATCTTGCTGAAATACTGAAAGTTAGCCGCACTTCCGTTCGCGAGGCAATTATTGCACTTGAGGTATCGGGTATCGTCGAAGTCAAAGTCGGTAGCGGCGTTTATGTGTTATCGACCAAAAGTGTCCGCTCGCCGAATTTGAAGCGGGAAATCCACTCTCTACTTCAACCTTATCTCAAGTCTAATGGCGACGTAGCTCCATTCGAGCTACTGGAAGCGCGTTTGTACCTTGAACCACATCTTGCCGAAATTGCAGCATTGGAACGCACAGACGAGCAGATGGAAGGAATTAAACAGGCTTACATCATGAATGTCTCGGACAATCTCGAACATTCAAAAGACCATATCGGCGACCGATTGTTCCACATCAGAATTGCTGAAGCGTCACAAAATGCTGCCTACGTTTATTTCCTCGAATATCTTTTAGGACAGCAATATACCGAACTGTTCAGCGGATTACAGAAGCTTTATACGCCAGAGGATATGCCGCTCCGTTCACAGATTGAACATCACCAGATATTGGTAGCAATCGAACAAAGACAACCTGATAGGGCGCGTTCCGCAATGGCGAACCATATCCGGAATGTTATAAACATTTTTTCACGAAAAACCGAATAGAGATTTTCCGATTATTATTGCTTTGCGCCATGAGCCTATGAAGATCAATTTATTCCTGAACAACATACATAAATTTTAAAATATGTTGGCTGAAATCCTGCCGATCAAAGGTGTCATCGCAATGCAAATTCGGACCGGCTTCAATCCGGTTGTTTCGGTTCTGTCTTCTCGGGTTTTCATTTATTTTTCCGGAATATTGTTCAAAACAAACCATTTAATAAAATAGAATAGAAATTTTAAACTTCCAAACAAAAAACATTTTTAAAATGTTTATACATTAAATAATGTTATAATTACATCAATCCTTAAATATAGTTATTTTTATTGATTTTTATTATAACATATTTATATTTATTAATGTTTTTATTTTGAATTCTGGTATCCACACCGGTCAGAAATCAAATAAATTCTGCAATCGGACGGATAGGCAGATTTTTTCCGGTTATCGTTGCAAACAGAACTTCCATTAAAATCATGCAAAAGCGGCATTTTCGACATTATTTCATGTCATAGCCGCGTTTGCGTGTTCCACATCCACTTACAAGTTCGATTTCAAGTTGAAAAATCGTTCTACTTCTCGGTGATTTTCCACGGTGCGGCTTCGTTATGTTGCCAAATACCGCTCTTGTTTTGTCGAGCTTCTTTTTGTGAGACACCATAAAAGCCGTTGGAATATTTTGGCCAATCAATGGCATAGCCATTGCGCACCATCCAGCCTGCTATATCATCCCCTGTGGACGAATAACAAATAGCAATGACATTTCCAGCATTGTCATTGCCACGAGGCTCACATTGAACCGGTTGTAAATTGGTCAACCAATCCGAAAGTGCAGATGCTGCCTGCTTACCACAGTCATAGCCAATACCATCCGCGCTCCGGCATATCTGCCCAAGCTCCGGGGCGTCAACTCCCCACAGTTTTATATGTTGATTGCGGATTTCCAGTGTTTCGCCGTCAATTACATTGATAGCTCCCGTTATCGCTGCGCGACTTTCAGCCAAGGCAGGCAATGACAAAATACACAACAGAAATGAAATGAAAAAGCGCATCGTTCACACCATACTATCTTTCGGAAGTTACCAGAGTTTAGACGTTTCTTACATTATTTCAAAGAATAAATTCGGGCCAAATGAGGTTCTATAAAGCAAAATATTTTGTCTCGTGCGAGCGATAATGGAACTCTCCGCTATAACGCAGCCTTCAGCCAAGCTATCACTTCAATGAGGAGATGCGCTTTTTTCATCGGATGCAAAAAATTCACATTACAATTGTTAAAATAAAAATGGCTCAACATTTATCATGAATTGAGCCATTGAAATCTGAAACTGGCAATCAAGCTTTAGTAAACAACCGCGAAATGAATAGAACCGATTGCACCGGCAAAAATTTTCTTGCCATCTTGTGCAACTTGTTGCACTGCCTTTTGGTCAACTGCAGTGCGATCCCACATTGTACCGCCAATGCTCCCCTGCTTCCAATCAACAGGTTTACCAAGAAGACTTTCGGAATCTTTCTGGTTGTAGATCTTCGCTGTATTATTTTGTAGTGCTTTGAACAATGCATCATCGCCATTCGGGAAGCCGCCAAGCTGGGCAGCCGATTTAACAAGGTCTTTCAGCTTGTCGTCGCTGATTTCAGGCGGGGTGAACACCTGAAAATTGCCAGCCGGAACGCCCTCGAAACCTGCATATTTTGCAGCATCCGCGTCCTTTAATGTACCGGTGAAATATTGCGGATTGGTCATATTCGTGTTGACTTGCTGATTGATAATGCCGGATGCACTGATACCTTTTTCAACAAGTTCCTGAATACGAGACAAAGCGTCGGAAATACGAGGCGACATCACGTTACGATCATCGACACGAACAGATTGTGTCGTATTTTTCGACTGGACAATTTCCTGAATATTCTGGGCTGCTCGCAATCCCGGAACATCAAAACCATGATTGACCAGATTCAAATCGGTTGATGTAACAGATACCATTTTAACCTCCGATATAATGCCGATATGAGCGTGCACTATTCTTTGTTTATAATATAGTTCAAATAGTCAAATTATGCAAATAATCCCGCAAAACTCTGAAAAAGCCGGCTGTCAAACAGAACGGGCACAGCTCCTGAACTGTTCAAGCTCCCATTATTACAAGGGCTTTTTGATAAACATCGATCTGAATATCTCAATTATGTTGATAATAACTGGTATTTTCTTTTATTGAATCAATGATATAAAATCAAATCAAGAAAATTGATTTATAAATATATCATTTAATAATAACAATTATTACAATTTTCTGTCGTTATATTTTGAATTGAATTAAAGATGATTATACCAGTTTAGGCACTTTGGTTTTAATACGAAAATAAAACTGAAAATTGTTTGTTCCGCCTTTTTCATTCGCGGGTGAAAATAGAATTTCCGGCTCCAGAAACGCGGTAAACTTGAATGAAATATGAGGAGATAGATAAGGCTGTTATTATCAATTTTACTTTTCTTTCACATTCAATTGTTTTGCGCTAAGCTGGCATACGTTCAGAGCCAAACGACACGCCCCAAACGACACCGTTTGACCGCTTTACCATTCAACAGCCAGAAACACGCCCAAGGAAATTCCGATGAAACTTTATTATTACGACCATTGCCCGTTCTGTGTCCGTGCCAAGATGACAGCGGGATATAAACAAGTTCCAGTTGAATATATTGTTTTGCTGAATGATGATTCCGAAACGTGTATGCGGCTTGTTCATAAAAAACAGGTTCCTATTCTGGAATTTGACGATGGTTCGGCCATGGTCGAAAGCCTGGATATTGCGCATAAATTTGATGAAATTGGCGAGAAAAGTCGCGTTATTGTTCCGGCAACCGATATTCAAAAGCGGGTCACCGACGAGCTTTCCGAGGTCTCTTCGGATATTAATGCACTGCTTTATCCACGCAATGTAAAAGCATCACTTCCCGAATTTGCTACGAAATCGGCCATTGAATATTTTCAGGCAAAAAAAGAAAAGTCACTCGGCAAATCATTCGATCAGGCTGTGAGTGAAACAGCCGAGCATAAAAAGAATGTTGAAGAGAGACTGGCTACTTTGTCTTTTAATCCCGATAATACAAGTAACAGTCTCAGTTGGGATGATGTCATGATATTTCCGACATTACGCAATTTGACGATTGTAAAAGACATCAAAATGCCACAGCAACTTGAGGATTATGTCAAACATATTTCTGCTCTGACCGGCGTTCAGCTTTATTACGATCGCGCATTATAAGCTCTGTCGGTTTGCCACAAATGCAGATTTTACCTTACATCGCGCCGATTGGCATGTTGTTGTTGTCGAATGTGTTTATGACCTTCGCCTGGTACGGGCATTTAAAATTCACCAACAAGCCATTAATGATCGTCATTATAGCAAGCTGGGGAATTGCATTCTTTGAATATTGCCTTGCGGTTCCCGCAAACCGTTTGGGACACACCGTTTATAGCGCCGCCCAACTCAAAACGATTCAGGAGGTTATAACCCTTTTGATATTTTCCGGTTTTTCGATTCTTTATCTTGGCGAAAAACTGACGATAAACCATTTTGTCGGCTTTGCACTTATTGTAAGCGGAGCCTACTTCATCTTCAAAGGTCCGTTATAATATCGGTTTAGGGCTTTCCAGTTCCTGTTCATGAATGTTATAACGGCAAAAAACCAAAATTATGGAAGAGGATTATCATATGGCAAAGATCAAGGTCGCAAATCCCGTCGTCGAACTCGACGGTGACGAGATGACACGCATTATCTGGCAATATATCAAGGAAAAATTGATCCATCCCTATCTCGACATAGATCTGAAATATTATGATCTTTCGATTGAAAATCGCGATGCGACCAACGATCAGGTAACAACCGACGCTGCAAACGCCATCAAGAAATATGGTGTTGGCGTTAAATGTGCGACAATCACACCGGATGAAGCCCGCGTAAAAGAGTTCAACCTGAAAAAAATGTGGAAGTCGCCGAACGGCACAATCCGCAACATTCTCGGCGGCGTTATTTTCCGTGAGCCGATTATTTGCAAAAACGTACCCCGTCTCGTTCCGCACTGGACAAAACCGATCATTATCGGCCGTCATGCTTTTGGTGACCAATATAAAGCGACAGATTTCAAATTCCCCGGCAAAGGCAAGCTGACAATCAAATTTGTCGGTGAAGACGGAACCGTTATCGAACATGATGTTTATGATGCACCGGGTGCCGGTGTTGCATTGGCTATGTACAACCTTGATGCATCTATCCGCGATTTTGCCCGTGCATCATTCAATTACGGCTTGCAGCGCAAAGTTCCGGTTTATCTTTCCACAAAGAATACCATTTTGAAGGCCTATGACGGCCGCTTCAAAGATATCTTTCAGGAAGTTTTCGATAAGGAATTCAAGTCCGAATTCGATAAATATAATCTCACCTATGAGCACCGTCTGATCGACGATATGGTTGCCTCGTCACTTAAATGGTCCGGCGGATATGTCTGGGCTTGTAAGAATTATGATGGTGATGTCCAATCCGATACAGTGGCTCAGGGTTTCGGCTCATTGGGACTCATGACCTCCGTTCTCATGACACCGGACGGCAAAACTGTTGAAGCCGAAGCTGCTCATGGAACAGTAACCCGCCACTATCGTCAATACCAACGCGGCGAAGAAACATCGACCAACTCGATCGCTTCGATCTTCGCCTGGACACGTGGCTTGGCGCACCGTGCAAAGCTCGACAACAATGACCAGTTGAAGCACTTTGCCGATACACTTGAAAAAGTATGTGTCGATACTGTTGAATCCGGTTTCATGACCAAGGATCTTGCCTTGCTCATCGGACCGAACCAGAAATGGCTTTCAACAACAGGTTTCCTTGACAAAATTGCGGAAAATCTTGCCAAAGCACTTGCTTGAACATTTCCAATTTGAAAAGCAAAAAGCCCCGTTTCGCACGGGGCTTTTTGTTTTTAGCAGGAACAAAAAACGCCGATCAAAGTTTCGTTTCTTGGCACTAAAGCCTTATGAGGCTATTTAAAAGACCGAAACTGATTCTAAAAAAAATATAGGGATGACAATGAATGAACAAGGCTGGTCAACACTTCTTTCAGGTAGAAATGGTGTCCGCTCTGTAACACTTGCAGGCGGGGTTGCTCTGCATGCGGTCAATGTCTACATCGTCGTCACTATCCTGCCCTCCCTTGTTGCCGATATTCACGGTGAGCAATATTATTCATGGGCAGCAACAATTTTTGTGACAGCATCGCTCATCGGTGCATCGCTTGCAGCAAAATTGTTGGCCCGTTTTGGGCCCAAAACCGCTTATGTCCTTTCGGCACTTCTGTTTGCTGCGGGAACCCTTATTTGTAGTGTTGCCCCGACGATGGCAACATTCCTGTTCGGTCGGCTCATTCAAGGTTTCGGTGGTGGCTTTTTGTTGTCACTTTCCTATTCCATGGTGAGAATTGTATTCGACCCTGCGTTATGGCCACGGGCGATGGGGCTCATTTCCGGCATGTGGGGAATTTCGACGTTACTTGGCCCCGCCATTGGCGGCATTTTTGCCGAATACAGCACTTGGCGTGCTTCATTCTGGACAGTTGGTATTCTGGCACTTTTATTTTCCGGCGTTGCGCTTAAAGTTTTGCCCGGCACGACAGAACGTCAAAACGTTTCGGAACGGCTTCCTGTTATCCAGCTTGCTGTTTTGACCGTTATGGTTCTTGTCATTTCGGCTAGCAGTGCAGTGAGCGACAACAATATCAAAATTGCCGGCATAATTATCGGTGCTATTCTGCTTCTTGTTCTTGGGATTATCGACAAACGATCGGAAAATAAAATGCTTCCCGACGGTTCATTTTCAATCCGGTCGATATTTCTGCCGCTTTACGGCCTGATGGTTATTATTTCGGTCGCCGTAAACGGTGCGGAGCTTTATCTTCCCCTGTTTCTTCAGGAACTTCACGGGAGAGGTCCACTTGTTGCAGGCTATATTGCCGCCCTTATGAGTATCGGCTGGACCTGCGGTTCATTGCCAAGTGCCGGAGCTTCGCCGAAAATTGTGCGCAAAATCATCATTCTCGCCCCCGTGATTGATATGCTCGGAATGGCGACGTTGTTCTATTTCATTCCGTCTGAAATGAAGTCATCGGGATTTCTGATTTCGATTTGTCTCGCGCTGTTCCTGATCGGTGTCGGGGCTGGAACGTCATGGCCGCATTTGCTCACCCGCGTATTACAATGTGCTTCCGAAAAAGACGCGACACGTGCCAGTGCATCCCTTACAACAATCCAATTGTTTTCAACAGCTTTAAGTGCAGCACTCGCCGGAAGCATTACCAATCTTGCCGGATTATTCGATCCGGGTGGAGTGAGCGGTATGATTGCGGCTTCCAAAGTGCTGTTTATCTTTCTGATTGTCATATTGCTGCTTGCAGTGCCGCTCGCCTTTATTATTTCTCGCGATATGCTCAACCGGCCGGATGGAAAACATTCAATTAACAAAAGCAATCAGAAACACAACCAGAATAATTAAAAATAGCACATCCATTGAACGCTTGAAGAGCCGGATGGCACGGTAAATATCGGCGGGACGAGCCATTTTTCCGCTATCATTCTGGAATGGTTCGTCAACAGCTTCGCCTGAATAGATCCGTGGCCCCAAAAGCTTGACATCGAGGGCTCCTGCAAAGGCACATTCGGGAAAACCGGCATTGGGTGAATGATGGTGGCGCGCATCTTTTTTCACTACTTCAAGTGACTTTGCAGCAGCTTTCCGATTGATAAAAAGTCCGCTTGTCAGGATAACGATTAACGCTGTCAATCTCGCCGGTATAAAATTAACGACATCGTCAAGCCGCGCCGAAGCCCAGCCGAAATCCTTGAAGCGCTCGTTTTTATAGCCGATCATCGAGTCGGCCGTGTTCACCAATTTATAACAAAAAAGGCCGGGAAGACCGAGGATAAGATACCAGAACACCGGTGCTACAACGCCATCAGAGCTATTCTCGGCAAGGCTTTCAATTGCTGCGCGACAAACCGCACTTTCATCGAGATTTTTTGTTTCCCGCCCGACTATGAGCGAAACAGCGCTTCTCGCTTCGGCAAGCGAACCTTGTTTGAACGCTTTTTCAACTCTAGCGACGTGATCGACAAGGCTTTTTTGCGCAAGGAAGATGGAGGCAACCAGCGCTTCAATGATTATCCCTGTAAACCCTAGTGGAAGCAAAAGCCTATGAACAACAAGGCCAACAATAAAGGTTGCCAGCAACAAGATGAGAAGAGCACCGAGGCCATACCATTTCCTGCGGCGGGAAGACATCGACTTCCTGTTAAATCGCGTTTCAAACCACTTTATCCCTGCCCCGAATGCCGCTACCGGATGAGGGAGTTTGCGCCATAACCAGTCGGGGTCGCCGATTGACCGATCAATCAGGAGCGCCAATAAAAGGATAAAACAGAGACGCTCCACAGCTTTCACGCCTGTTTTAATGCTTTAGCCTGATCGCGTTTTTCAACATACCAGGAGAGAGTAAAAATCGACAGGCCGCAAAATGTGAGACAGCCTCCCAAAATCGCCGTATCCTGATAGCCGAAACCAAGCCGCAAGATTTCCGCGCCCGATTCAGCGCCCAAAGCATTGGCAACGTTGAAAGCCGATTGCATGAGGGCTCCGGCAAGAGTCTGGGCGTTGGCTGCAACATCCATAACGCGCGTCTGGATTGAAGGCATACTGGCAAAAGACGTACCAATCAGGAAACAACCGATAGCAGCCGTAATGCCGGAATGGCAAAGGAAATAAAACAGGAAGAATGTAATTGTGCTCCATAAAAGTGCACAAAACAGCATTCTCATCGGACCGATTTTCACAGCAATTTTAGGGCCCAGAATATTTCCCGTAACCATGCCAAGGCCGATAAGCGGCATGATAAAGGGAACCCAACCTATTGAAAGGCCGGAAACGACAGTCAAAGTCGATTTGATATAGCTGAAAACAGCAAAGAGACCGGCTGTTCCAATGGCGACTGTTGCCAGCATGAACCAGACCTGTTTTTCTTTCAACGCGCTAAGCTCGGTCAGTGGACTTGTTCCCAATGCCGTCGGCAAACTGGGCAGAAAGAAAAACACCAAAATTGCACAAAGGGCTCCGATGCTGCCCACCATAACGAAAGCCATTTGCCATCCAAGTTGCTGACCAAGCCAGGTTGCAAAAGGCGCACCGACAACTGTTGCAATTGTAAGCCCAAGCATAACTGCACCAATTGCCTTGGGGCGATTTTTCATCTCTACCATGGAGGAAGCGGCAATAGAGGCAACGCCAAAATAGATACCGTGGGGCAAACCACTCATAAATCGCAAGCCGACAAGGGCATGGAAGCTCGTCACACAGGCACTGGCAATGTTCGAGAATGCATAAAACAGCATCAAAGCAACCAGAACATATTTCCGCGGATATTTAGCAGTCGCGACAGCCAGAACCGGCGCACCTACGACAACGCCGAGTGCATAGGCCGAAATATATTGGCCGGCAGTCGGTATATCGACACCCGAACTTTTGGCCATTTCCGGTTGCAACCCCATGGACACAAATTCGGATGTTCCAATTGCAAACGCACCGACGGCGAGCGCGAAAATACACAAACGGCGCGTTTTGGCATCAATTCCCGAAGCAACATTGAGTCGATCAATTTTATATTTCATAGCCTAAGAACGAATCCCTGAATGCGTTTGGTTCAAATATCCGGTTTGCCAGTCAACACCCTGTCGGCGCAAGAAAATATCTTCCAAATTCAATCTGTTCAAGGCAGTTTGTTTCCACCACCGTCGCCCCGCTTGCTCTCTTGATAGAAAGCCGAAACGACCGGATTTTTGGTAAATTTACTCGAAAACACATCAAACAGTTACACCGCATTTTCTTTTAGCGTGTAGGATATTTTTTCATCCCTCTATATCTATCAGATGGATAAACGAACCGGCAACATTGTTTATTCTCATTCCCCTTGTACCTAAAGAATGGTCAAGCGCATCATAGGCTTTAAAAAGCGGTATACCGCCTTTTTCATCTACAATGGAAGCATAATGGAATTCGTGTCCTCGAAAGCCTGTTTTTCCGAAAAACTCCCCTTCAGAAACCAAACGGCGATAGCCTAAATGCAGTTTTTTCTGTTTGAAGCTGGTATTCAGTGGCAAGAGACCAAGCATCGGGTGTTTAACACCTTCGCTATCTTCTAATGTTTCCCCCAAAGTCATATAACCACCGCATTCGCCATAAATGGTTTTTCCGGCTTTTGCCATATCAATCATGGCTTTTTTGAACTTCTCTGCTGCCGCCAGTTTTCCGGCAAAAAGTTCGGGATAACCACCACATAAATAGACGCTATCACACTCTTTATCCGGCACTTCATTCGCCAAAGGCGAAAAGAATATGATTTCGGCACCGGCTTTTCTCCAGCCATCAAGCAAATGTGGATAAGAAAAGCGGAAAGCGTCATCACGGCTCACTGCAATACGCTGTCCAAGTGGCGGGATATAATCAATCGCCGCACGAGCAACTTTCTCCCGATTTGAAGTCGATAATGCGATCATCGCCTCAAGATCAACGCTCTCCTTTATGATTTCTGCCGCTTTTCCGATAAAAGCATGAAGATCGGTTCGTTCGGAAGCCTGAACCAGTCCTAAATGACGTGAGGGGAGTGTCAGCGCGTTATTTCTGTAAACAGCGCCAACCACCGGAATATCAAGCGGTTGCAAGGCCGCGCGAAGCATGGCTTCATGTCGGGGACTTCCAATTTTATTCAGGATAATTCCGGCAAAGCGCAATCCCGGCATAAATTCGGCAAAACCTTTGACAAGTGCCGCGACCGAATGTGATTGGCTTGTCACATCAACGACAAAAAATACCGGCAAATCCAATAAACTAGCAAGTTCGGCAGACGAACCCTTGCCGTTGATGGCGCCGTCATAAAGCCCCATCATACCTTCGACAACAAAAAACCTCCGCTCCGAATTGTCGGTAAAATTGATATTTCTTATGAGCGCGTCGCGCATTGCCCAACAATCGAGATTATAACTATCCTCACCTGTTGCCGCTTTATGAAATGCGGGATCTATAAAATCGGGCCCTGCTTTTCGCGGGGCCACGTCTAATCCCAGTTCTTTCAAAGCCCGCATCAATGCCAGAGTGATAACAGTCTTACCGGCTCCCGAATTGGCAGCGCTCACCATAAAGCCATTCATAATGATCTGTTATCCAATTCGTCTTCCAATTCGTCTGTAACACTGTCCGGCGAGAGTTTATCAGCAAGCGAAACAACTTTACCAACGACTACAATTGTCGGTGGTTCAATGTCATGCTCTTTGATTGTTTGTTTTATATGGCCGAGTTCGGTTTTATAAATCCGCTGATTGGAAGTCGTCGCATGCGTGATAAACATGACCGGCTCATCACTCTTGCGCCCCCCTTTGATAAGGTCATCGGCAATTTCATCAATGTGTTTCATCGCCATATAAAACACAAGAACCGGAGCGGCGCGGGAAATTGCTTTCCAGTCAAAAGACTTCGGCACTGTACCGTCTGCATCATGACCGGTTAAAAACAATACACTATGATTGATGGAGCGATGTGTAACCGGAATACCTGCATAGGCAGGCCCTGCTATACCTGCTGTTATTCCGGGAAAAACACGAAAGGGAATATGCGCTTCTATCAAAGCGAGCGCCTCTTCACCACCGCGGCCAAAAACAAAAGGATCGCCGCCTTTCAAACGCAAAACCCGTTTGCCTTCTCTGGCAAGGCAAATCATGCGTTCCGTGATTTCTTGCTGTTTAAGCGAGGGCTTGCCACCGCGTTTACCGGCAAATTCTAAAATTGCGCCTTGCTTTGCAAGCTTGAGGCACGAATGATCGACCAGCGCGTCATAAAGGATGTGGTCTGCCTGTTTAAGTGCATTGACACAATGGAGTGTGAGAAGTCCGGGGTCACCTGGCCCTGCGCCCACCAACCATACATGCCCGGCAATGAACTGTGGCAATTTGAATGGCAAATCTGCCGTCATTTCGGGTCCTTTTGATGGTAAAATCTATAGAAAACAAGAATCAATGCATTATATGTGTTATCTATTGTGCAGTTTCCAACCACTGTAAACGTTTAATTTTCAAGAAATATTGTCAAAATGGCAGACCTGCAAAGCACATTGAAACACAAACCGGAAGGTCCCCTTCGCTTGGGCTGGACAACAGGGGCCTGCGCAACCGCTGCTACCAAGGCAGCGCTCACCGCTCTCATAACCGGTGCTTTTCCCGATCCCGTCGAGATAAGATTACCAAGAGGGCAAATGCCGCAATTTGCGCTATCTCTCAAAAGTCTTGGAGAAAATCAGGCAACAGCAGGAATTATCAAAGATGCAGGCGATGATCCCGATGTGACAGACAAGGCGACCATTATTGCAACTGTCACCCCTGCCTCTCCAAACAGCGGAATTATATTCAAAGCAGGAAAAGGTGTTGGAACTGTTACAAGACCGGGTTTACCGCTTGATGTCGGGGAAGCGGCCATCAACCCCGTTCCGCGCCGCATGATGAGCGAGGTTTGCAAGGAAATTTGTAACAAATATTCTTTTCCGCAAGATCTGGTGATTACAATTTCAGTGCCGGATGGCGAAAATATCGCGCTCAAAACATGGAATCCGCGCCTTGGCATTCTGGGCGGCATTTCCATTCTCGGCACAACCGGTATTGTTCACCCGTTCTCTTGTTCGGCATGGATTCATTCTATTCATAGCGGTATTGATGTCGCCCGTGCAGAAGGGGCAAGCCATGTTCTTGGTGCAACCGGAGCAACTTCGGAAGATGCGGCTCAGGCAATCTACCATCTTCCCGACTATGCCATATTGGATATGGGAGACTTTGTCGGTGCCGTGTTAAAATATTTGCGTCACCACCCGATCGATAAACTCACAATTGCAGGCGGTTTTGCAAAATTGACAAAACTCGCGCAAGGGGAAATGGACCTTCATTCTTCCCGCTCCCAAGTCGACAAGACATTTTTGTGGAATGTTGCAAAGAATGCCGGCTTGAACCAATCTTTCAAGAACTTCATCGAAAATGCGAATACTGCGAAAGAAGTGCTTGATATTGCTACAAAAGAAGGAATTGATATTGCCACTCCTATTGCGCTTCAGGCAAAACATATTGCTGAAGAAACACTAAGGGGTGCGCCGGTTGCTATCGAAATCATTGTGACCGACAGAAAGGGAAATATTCTTGCGAGAAAGTAGGACAGTTTTATTATTGGGTGGCACCAGCGAAGCCTATGCTCTCGCAGAAAAATTTGCCGAAGAGAACTATCCTGTTCTTTCGTCTCTCGCTGGCCGCACAATGCATCCGAAAATTCCGGCGGGGCGATACCGCATTGGCGGGTTTGGCGGCATTGACGGGCTTATCAATACAATCGAAAAAGAAAATATAGGGCTTATTGTTGACGCAACCCATCCTTTTGCCGAAACAATGACCGATCATGCCTGGCGGGCAGCGCGCGCGGAAAAAATCGGCTATATCCGGTTCGAGCGTCCGCTTTGGCAAGCGGCGAAAGAAGACAAGTGGCTGACGGTGAATAATATTGCGGAAGCCGTTGCCGCTATTCCAGTAAACAGCCGATGCTTTCTTGCGATAGGGCGCCAGCACATCAATGAATTTCTGCTGCGCAAAGATGTTTCATTTGTCGCACGTATGGTCGAGAAACCGAAAAATTTTGTTCCCGAAGCCAATATAGAAATTGTGCTTGGTAAACCGGAAAATGAACAAGAAGAATATGATTTTCTCGTCAACCATCATTCTGATTGTCTCGTGTGCAGAAATTCCGGTGGGACTGCCTCTTTTCCAAAGTTGAAGGCTGCGCGCAAACTCGGCCTTCCGGTGATTATGATAACCAGAAAGCCCCTGCCCGATGTTGTCACTTTGAGTGCGGAAAAAGATGTTATCGACTTGGTGCAGAAGTTTTACCAAGCGGACCGTGCGGAAAAGCATAAAGAGACGAACGGCTAAGCTTTTCCGGCCGAAGTGCTTTCCCGACAAAGATGATTGCGGTTTTTTCTATTTTTTCTTGCGCTATCTTTTCATGAATATCGGCAAGTGTGCCTGAAATGATTTTTTCATCCGGCCAGCTTACATGATAGGCAACAATAACGGGGCAATCGGCGCCGTAAATCGGCAATAATTCTTTCCGGATGGCGGCAATATTTTTTGCCGAAAGATGAATTGCCATTGTCGCTTTTGCTTGTCCTAAATTTGATAATGTCTCAAGTTCCGGCATGGGTGAAGAATTGACCGATGTCCGTGTCAAAATGACCGATTGGTTTAGCTTTGGAAGTGTCAATTCCTGCTTTATGGCTGCCGCTGCTGCCGCATAGGAAGCCACCCCCGGTACCACCTCGTAATTGATCGCAAGCTTGTCGAGTGCTGCCATCTGTTCGGCTATTGCGCTATAGATAGAAGGGTCGCCGGAATGAAGCCTTGCAACATCCTTTCCTTCTCTTTCCGCTTTGACAAACTCTTCGACAATGGCATCAAGGTCAAGATGGCCGGTATTGACACGGCGTGCTTCATGAGGAATTTCGGCAATCAATTCATCCGAAAGAAGGGAGCCCGCATAAAGGCAGACCGGACAACGTTTTATGAGATTAAGCCCGCGCACTGTAATGAGATCATATGCCCCCGGACCTGCGCCAATAAAATATACTGTCATTCTTCCTTCCGTCCTGCCACAGCAATGGTAAGCCCACCAATTTTCGTCTTTTCAATGAGCAAAATACCACCTTTACCTGAAGCCGCCAAAGCCGCAGCTTCCGCAACGCCATGGCAGCCCGTATGTTGAAAAACAATATCGGAAGGGTTCTTGAGAAAACAAGTCATTGTTTCCAACTCTTCAGACGAAAATGTAAGGAGAGGAACAGAAAGACGTTTCAAAGCGCTTAAAATAAGCCCGTTGGATTCTTTACCTTCAAGCGTTGAAAAAGCCGCAACATTCCATTTTTCGAGAGTTTCGAGAGCCTTTTCCATGTCACCCGTTGTGGCAGATGATGAAATGCCTATGCCCACAAAAACCGGCATAGAGCTTCTATCGACCATATCCGGTTTCGCCTTTCAAGCGCGTTCTTTGACGGTGTTATAAATCCGCTCTACCTCTTGTGAGGGAACACCGAGAATGGCTGCTATCCGATGGATGAGCGCAACTTCATCAGCGTCGACATGATTATCGGCAGCGGCAATTGTCATCAAATTCTCGATAAGTGCAATACGCCTATCCGGCGCCAATTCGCCAAAGAGAGCCGCAGCCTGACCGGTTGTTGTTTCATAGCCATAATCATAAAGATATTGGATGACATCCGGCAAAGCATCGGGAGATACGCCAAATTGTTGTTCGGCAATTTTTGAAAAAGCAGCGGTTTCGCTTGGTGTATGTTTGCCATCGGCAAAACCCAAATGAATGAGCAAGAGAAGTTCGGCCGCTGTTGCCGGATTTTCTGCCACTTTACGAACCGAATTATGACGGGAAAAATAATTTGCGATGCTGTCAAACATGCGAAACTCCGCTTCTTGCCACGTTAGAAGAGCTGAACTAAAAGCAGAGCTTGCCAATATTGCATAAAAAACACAAGTGCATGAATGCAACGTTTGACGTTTCTTTATCGAAATTATTCTATTATTCCTTATTCTATTCTGTTCAGGTAATATTCGCAAATGCTGGAATTTCTTTCTGACCCGACTGTTCTGATTTTGATTTTTGCCGGTTTGCTTGCCGGTTTTATAGACTCGATTGCCGGTGGCGGTGGCCTCATCACCATCCCTGCCCTTATGCTTTCGGGCCTTCCGCCTGTCGAAACATTGGGCACAAACAAGTTGCAGGGACTTTTCGGCTCATTTTCTGCAATGGTCGCCTATGCCCGTGGTGGACATGTCAATATCAGGAAACAAATCCTCCAAGCCGCCATGGCCTTTATCGGAAGTATTATCGGCGCACTGGTTGCGACCCTTATACCCGTCAAATTATTTCAAGCACTGCTGCCCGTTCTGCTCATTGTTGTTGCCTGTTATTTTGCATTCAAGCCGAACCTTAACGACATTGATAAACAGGAGCGGATGCGGCCAATCATCTTTTCGCTGACTATGGCGCCTCTTGTCGGCTTTTACGACGGCATATTCGGTCCGGGTGCCGGTTCTTTCTATATGCTTGCCTTTGTTTCCCTGTCAGGGTTCGGAATCCTCAAAGCGACAGCCCATACGAAACTGTTGAACTTTTCATCCAATCTCGGTGGTTTCCTGACCTTTGCCGTCATGGGCTCGATCAATGTAAAAATCGGCATTGCTATGGGAATTGCCCAATTTATCGGTGCGCAAATGGGGGCACGCGTTGCCATGAAAACCGGTGCCAAGCTCATAAAACCATTATTGGTCATTGTATGCGTTATTCTTGCCTATAAACTCTTACAAGCTCATGACAATCCGTTGCGGCAATGGCTGAATCTCTGAGAGATAAAAGCTTGTCTCTCAAAATTCCATCATAGGGCTTTTAAAAAACCGGTTCGCACAAAGCTGCCGAACCGGTTTTAAAAGACAGAACAATTATGCTCTTCTAGATTTTTAACGCCAGCAAAATAACGCCTGCGCCGATCAGTACGACACCGGTCCAATTGATGGCTGTCAATTTTTCACCAAGAAAAGTAACGCCGAAAATGGCAACAAAGATAACCGACAATTTGTCTATCGGAGCAACATGGGAAGCATCTCCCAATTGCAGAGCGCGGAAATAGGCAAGCCATGAAGCACCCGTGGCAAGACCTGATAAAACAAGGAAAACCCATGATTTTGCCGGAATGGCTCCCGGACGTTGCCATTGTCCGGTGATGCTTAAAAACAGACATAATGCAGCAATGATAACGATTGTTCTTATCAAAGTGGCAAAATCGGAATTGATACCGCTTATACCGACTTTTGCGAAAATAGCTGTTAAAGCCGCAAAAATTGCTGAAAGAAATGCCCAGAACTGCCAGGTAGCGGTCATCAGAATTCAATCCCCTTCTGTCCTTTTATGCCGGAACGGAACGGGTGTTTGACCAATTCCATTTCTGTTACCAGATCGGCAGCCTCAATCAATTCATTTCGTGCATTGCGACCGGTAATGATGACATGTTTCATGAAAGGTCGCTTCGATAATACATCAAGCACTTCTTCCAATGGTAGATAATCATAGCGCAATACGATATTCAACTCGTCACAAAGCACCATATCCGTGGTGTCATCGAGGATCATATCTTTGGCAATGTCCCATGCTTTTCGCGCTTCGGCAATGTCTTTTTCACGATTCTGCGTTTCCCATGTAAAGCCTTCGCCATGGGCATAAACGCGTACCTGATCGCCAAATTTTTCAAGTGCGGTACGCTCGCCGGTTTGGCGCAATCCCTTGACAAACTGCACCACCCCAACCTTCATATTCTGGCCGAGAGCACGAAAAACCATACCGAAAGCGGCCGTTGTCTTGCCTTTGCCCTTGCCCGTATGAACAATGAGAAGGCCTTTTTCTTTGGTTTTACCGGCTTCTATTTTTTTGCGAGCGGCCTCTTTCTTTTTCATTTTTTCGGCATGACGGGCATTCAATTCCGCTTCCGTCAGCTTTTCCTTGGCGTCCATGTTATCGAGCCTTTCTGTAGTTCTTCCAGTTCAAACAAAGCAGAATTGGAGCGCGGTTTCCATAATTCTCTCCGGATTGCCTGTTCAAGTTTATGTGCCATTTCTCTTAAAGCTGCAGGATTATTCCCGATCAAAAAATTACGCACCGTTTCATCGTCGATATAGGCATTATAAATCGCCTCGAATTGTTCATTGGATACGGCATTTGTTGTAGCCGAAAAAGCAAAGAGATAGTCGACAGTTGCAGCCATTTCGACAGCACCTTTAAAGCCGTGGCGCATGACTCCTTCTATCCATTTCGGATTAACAGCCCGCCCGCGGAGTGTCCGCCCGATTTCTTCCTGCAATGTTTTTATCATCGGCCGTTCGGGCCGCGACATATCATTGTGATAGACTTTCGGAAAAGCACCCTGCTTATCGGCGACTGCCGAAGCCATGCCCCCTTCAAAGGCATAATATTCACCGGAATCGAGAAGATCATGTTCGCGATTATCCTGATTTTGGACAACGGCATTGATATGATGAAGCCGGTTTTCAAGCATATTTTGTGCAGCCAACCCGTCTTCCTTACCGTAAGCAAAAGAAGAATGGGCAATCCATGCTTTACCTAGATCATTACGGTCATTCCATTCGCCCTTGTCGAGAAGCTCCTGAACGCCGGTTCCATAAACACCCGGACGAGCGCCGAAAACACGAAAACCGGCTTCTCTTTCCGCCTCTTTTGTACTCTTTCCGGTTTCTGTGAGCGTTTTTACGTCTTTCAAATAATGCGCATGGAGCGGATTATCCTCTCCCTCCTCGTCAAGCGAGGCAACAAGACGCACCGCCTGATCGAACAAGGCTATCTGTTCGGGAAATGCATCGCGGAAGAAACCGGAAATCCTTAATGTTACGTCGACACGTGGCCTTCCAAGAACTGCTACCGGAATAACTTCAACACCGGTCACACGGCGTGATGCCGCATCCCACAAAGGTTTGACGCCGATAAGTGCGAGAGCCTGCGCAATATCATCGCCACCAGTGCGCATATTGGCCGTTCCCCAAGCGGTGAGGCCGAAAGCCTTCGGCCAATCACCGTGATCCTGAACATAGCGGATAATGAGAAGCTCGGCCGATTTTTTACCCAATTGCCAAGCCGATTGTGTGGGTACTGCCCTTGTATCGACCGAAAAAAAGTTGCGCCCCGTCGGAAATACATCCGGCCGACCGCGTGTCGGGGCGCCGGATGGCCCCGGTTCGACAAAATGCCCGTCAAGAGCGGTTAAAAGCCCGTCAATTTCCGCCTTGCCGCAACTTAAAATCAATGGCCGCAATGTTTCTTCAATATTTTTAAGAATTGGCGCTGTTTTCGTGAAGTTTTGAGGATGAGTGACCTTTCCGGAAACCAGCGCCAGCGCCAGAAGCTCGATGCGTTCAACCGTGTCTCCATTTGTGCGCCATAGGCTGTCGGTCATGCCCTTCAATATTTCAGGCTTTTCACCTTGCCATTTTTCTGAAAAAACACAATCAAGCGGATCGAAAGCAAGGCCGAGATCATCGGCTATAGCGCGGTGTAAACTGCCGTTTTCTCCCTCGCCACGAGGGACACGCGCCGTTGCAACAAGGAGATTTTCCAATTGTTCGCCGGAAGGCGCTTTGCCAAAAATATGTAGCCCGTCTCTGATTTGCAATTCTTTGAGATCACACAAAAAGGCATCAAGCTTCTCAAGTGCCAGATCATCGCTATCATGGTCTTCAATTCCGGCATCATGATTGAGACCGGTAAGCCGCACCAGATCAAGTATTTCGCCTTTGAGCTTTACGAGACGACGCGGGTCAACGCCCGACGCCTCGTAATATTCATCAACAAGCCCCTCTAGATCTTTTAACGGGCCATAACTTTCCGCGCGTGTCAAAGGCGGGGTCAGATGGTCAATGATAACGGCGGAAGAGCGTCGTTTTGCCTGTGTTCCTTCACCGGGGTCGTTGACAATAAACGGGTAGATATGCGGCATCGGTCCTAGAGCTATTTCGGGATAGCAATGCTTCGAGAGTGCCAAAGCTTTTCCCGGAAGCCATTCAAGATTGCCGTGTTTACCCATATGAATAATGGCATCGGCTTTATAAACAAACCGGAGCCAGAAATAGAATGCAAGGTAATGATGGGTGGGGACAATGTCGGGTGCGTGGTAGACTTGCTTTGCATCCATTCCGAATGCGCGTTCCGGCTGTAATCCGACAACCGTTTCCCCCAACATTAAAACCGGCAAGGCCAATCCATTTTGAACCACATAGGCATCGTCTTCCGGCGCACCCCAACGTGCAGTCACTTCATCTTGAATCTTTTTATCAAGTGATTGAAAGAACTTCTTGTAAAGACTCAAAGAAAGTGCTGTCCGCACTACCCTTCCCTTCACCCCTTCATTGGTTGGACCTTCAATCATCAGCCGCATGAGCTCATTGCCATTTTCCGGAATATTTTCTATTTTATAGCCTTGGCTTTTCATGGCGTTAAGCGTCACAATCATGGCAGCCGGTGTATCAAGCCCGACACCGTGCCCCAAGCGGCCATCGCCACCGGGATAATTGGCCATGACAATGGCAATATGGCGCTCTTCCGGCTTCTTGTTGCGCAGTCTTACCCAGTTTTTTGTAAGCTCTGCAACAAAGTCGACCCTATCTTTCAAAGGTTTATGGACGACAACATTACATTCTGTCTCGTCATCAAATTCCACTGCCGATTTGAAAGACACAGCGCGGGTGAATACGCGTCCATCAACTTCCGGAAGCGCAACATTCATGGCGAGATCACGGGCGGTCAATCCACGCCCATCTTTTTCCCATTGCTCTTTGCTGCTTCCGGCAAAAACCACCTGCAAAACCATTGCACCGCGTTTTTCAAGGACCGTGGGTTTTCGTCCCTTATGCCCGTTTGAAACCGCAAAGCCCGTTGCATTCAACACAATATCGGGCGAAAGCCGGTCAAAAATTGAATCGACAATTGCAACGCTCAATTCATCTTTGAGACTTGAAACAAAAATCGGTAGCGCAATTAAGCCGCGTTTTTGAAGAGCGTCGATAAGTGCTTCGACGCTTGCTGTTTGCCCGCTTTGCACCAATGCGCGATAAAAACAGATCGCCACAACCGGTTTATGGGTGGCATTGTGACGTTTTACGAGATCATCAACAGTGAACGGCGGGTCATCCGGTGACCAGAGACCTGCCTTCATCAAGGGGATCGCCTCGACCGGCTTTTCGTGGCGGCCTAACAAATAATCGCAATATTCAAGAAAGGAGCGCATATTTTGCGCGCTCGCTTCAATAAGATAGTGCCAAAGATTGCGGCAATCCTCTTCGGCAACAGTAGAAAATTTTTGCAAATTTTCGTCTATTTTATCGTCACCTGGCAAGACTACCAGTTTGATATTCTTTTCCAGTGCCAGCGAGTGGAGAACTTGCAAGCCATAAGGCCAATAACTTTCGCCGCCTATCACGCGCAACACAATCAATTTCGCATATGACGCGGTTTTTTCGACATAGGTATCAACCGACATCGGGTGTGAAAGCGAAAGCAAATTGACAAGCCTTAGCGAAGACGTTGTTTTCTTCAACGCGGCTTTTGCAACCGAAAGGCTTGCCAATTCGGTATCGGCTGCCGAAAGAAAAATAACATCGGCAGGCGACTGTCCAAGATCAATCGCCTTGTCCTGTTCAGCTATGGTTCCCTTCTGGGCAAGAAGCAAATGCATCAGACATCAAGCGCTTCAATAGTTTTGCGCACCTTCTCCTCGTCGATTTCGTGAAGGCCGATAACAACAAGATGGCTTTTATGCTCTTCGTTTTTTTGCCAGGGACGATCAAAATAGGAATCAATCCGCTGACCGACGGCTTGAACAACAAGACGCATCGGTTTTCCCACCACATTGACAAAGCCTTTGAGCCGCAAAATATCATTTTCTGCAATGATCGTTTTCAACCGCTCGATCAAAGCCTTGGGATCATGGATGGATGGTGCGTTAACGACAAAGCTTTTGAATTCGTCGTGATTATGCGGAACGCCATTTGCATGATGCAATTCGTGGTGGGATTTGCGGTTTTCAATATCGCTCTCGGTACCGACGCCAAGCCCCAATATAAGATCGGTTCCGATACTGCCGAAACTCGATGTGACCATTTGGGGAACTCTGTCGCTATGGCTTGAAATGATATTGCGCACATTGTCGAGCGTGTCCTCGTCGATAAGATCGACCTTGTTGAGGACGATGAGATCAGCCGCGTGAATTTGGTCTTCAAACAATTCTTCAAGCGGGCTTTCATGGGTAATCGAACTATCTTCGGCCCGTTCCGCATTGATTTTGTCAATATCATCGGCAAACCGGCCTTCGGCCACAGCCGGAGCGTCAATCACGGTAATCACCCCGTCAACGGTCACCTGTGTTTTGATTTCAGGCCAATTGAACGCTGCAACAAGCGGCTGGGGAAGTGCCAAACCGGATGTTTCGATCACAATATGATCGGGTCTATCCTCACGCTCAAGCAGTTTCGTCATAGTCGGAATAAATTCTTCGGCAACCGTGCAACAGATACAGCCATTATTGAGTTCAATGAGATCATCATCGTGGCAATTATCAAGACCGCAGCCTTTGAGCAAACCGCCATCCACGCCAAGCTCGCCAAATTCGTTAATGATGAGAGCAATGCGTTTGCCTTGCGCATTTTCCAATAAATGCCTTATCATCGTGGTTTTTCCGGAACCCAAAAATCCGGTTATGACGGTGGTTGGGATTTTGCTTTGTAAAAATTTTTGTTCCGACATAAAACTTAGCCTTTCAATTTAAGCGGCAGACCAGCCGCAACAAAAAACACCGTTTCTGCTATATTTGCAATTTTCTGGTTCATGAGACCGGCATAATCACTAAATTCACGCGCAAGCTTGTTGTCCGGCACGATGCCAAGCCCTACCTCGCTCGAAACAAAAACCGTTTCTACCTCAAGTCCTGCAAGACCATCGACAAGCTTTACCATTTCTGTTTCAACGTTCCGGTGATGCTCCAATAGATTGCCAAGCCAAACGCTGAGACAATCAACAAGAACAATTTTTTGTTCACTATTATGTTTTGCGATCTCGCCCATAATATCAATCGGTTCTTCAACATTGATCCAGCCGGACTCGCGGCGTGAGCGATGCATGTCGACCCGTTTTTTCATCTCTTCATTGAAAATTTCTGCGGTTGCGAGATAGACCGGCACTTTATTGGCAGACAACACATAATTTTCGGCGAAAACCGACTTTCCCGAACGCGTCCCGCCAAGAATCAATGTTATCTTTGCCAAAAATCTCCTCCATTTGCGGAATAGACATTCATCACTTTACAAAGAAAGCTGAAAAACCGGCTTCATGCCTTTGATACAGAATCAGAGTTCTTGAATGATGAGAACACAAACCGGAACCGGATTTCTAGCCCATTCTTAAATACAATAATTTGACTGACCGGCTTGAATGAAATGCCCGAATTGGGTCCACTTCCTGAAAGTCCAGTTTATTTTTCGCAACTTCTTTTGCAAAAAACCGGCTATTTATAGAGATAGCTGCTTAAACTTTATCGTGCAAGCCGAAAAAGCGCGTTTACGTCGACGGCCTTTTCCAACTCATCGGCTATTTTATCGAGTGCATTGTCAAGTTTTTCAAAATGTCCGGACTTATCAGGCTTTGCACCAAAACTTCCAATAAAATAATGACGGAAAGCATCTGCCGAAAACAAACCATGAAGATAGGTTCCCCAAATCTTTCCATCGGGCGAGGCCGCACCGTCTTCGACATTGTTTATTTTTAAAGGGGCATAGCGACAATCCGGACCGAAGCTTTTGCCCATATGGATTTCATAGCCTGTGAGCGGCAGTCCGCTTAAAAGATGAATAGCATTGCTATTGCGTGTAAGTTTTCGTTCTCCGATTTCGGTTACCATATCAAGAAGGCCAAGCGCGTCTGTTTCGCTAATATTGCCTTCCAGAGAATCGGGATCAAAAATTTTCCTGCCAAGAATTTGAAAGCCGCCGCAAATGCCGATGACCATACCGCCTTTTTTGGCGTGTTTGATAATCTCCCCGTCCCACTTGCGCTCACGAAGGGCAATCATATCCGCTATGGTCGATTTGGAACCGGGAAGGATAATAACATCGCTATTGGCCGGAAAACATTCACCCTTCCGGACAAAGACAATTTCAACATCACTTTCATGGATTAACGGGTCGAGATCATCAAAATTGGCAATATGGGGTAAAACCGGTACAGCTATTTTTACTTTGCCGTGTTTTTTCGGCGATCTATGTTCAAGTGCCATCGAATCTTCAGGAGGCAAAAGGCTTGCCCCTTCAAGCCAGGGAATAACGCCGAGGCATGGCCAGCCGGTAAAATTCCGGATTGCTTTGATTCCATCATCAAAAAGGCTCAAATCCCCACGAAATTTGTTAATGAGATAACCGCAGACCATTGCACGGTCTGCACGATCAAGAATTGTTGCTGTGCCGACAAGTGAAGCGATCACACCACCGCGGTCAATGTCACCAATCAATATAACCGGTACATCGGCGCTTCGCGCAAATCCCATATTGGCAATATCGCAAGCGCGCAAATTGATTTCTGCCGACGAACCAGCCCCCTCCACCAGCACCAAATCGGCTTTCTCCTTCAATCGGGCAAAAGATTCCATTACCCGATCAAGAAGCTCACCCTTCATTTTTTGATAATCGGCACCTTTTTTAAAACCCGAAAGTTTACCCTGCACAATGATTTGGGAACCGGTAGAACTTTGCGGTTTCAACAAAACCGGATTCATATGAACGGAAGGTTTTTCATTTGCTGCAAAAGCCTGCAGCCATTGGCCGCGCCCGATCTCGCCACCATCATCGGCAACAGCGGCATTGTTCGACATGTTCTGCGGTTTGAACGGCATTACCTTGATGCCTTTTCGGGAGGCCAAACGGCAAAAGCCGGCAACGAGAACTGTTTTTCCGACGTCGGAACCTGTGCCCTGAAACATCAATGCACGCGCCAAATCAATCACCCTTTATCAATAAAAAAAATCGCAATTTTTTTCAAAAAAATAGCGATTTTCATACTTCATTAAGTGTTCGCTAACCCGTGATTAACATTGTTGATCTACAAAGGCTCCAGAAACAAAAACACTTTGTTTCTCTCTGGATCAGGTAGTGCGTACCAGAGGTGTAATTCCGGACATGTTGTGTATGAGTATCGTCCGGAAAATGCGTAAGATAAAACTGCGTAAACGGGCCACCGCTTGCGCAGTTTTACGCATTTCTAACCTGCTTTGCGGGTTAAGAAAAGATGACTTTCCGGTTCTTCCACATCTTTTCAAAAAACGACGCATTGATAGCTTTGTAAAACAGCTTATGCCGCCAACAAAAACGCCGGTTGTTCAGTTTTGAAATAAATGATTTTAACCCTATAAATCCGCTACCATAAGCGCTCGTTTATCGATGGCTCAACCGCTCGCTTATAGAGCGATTAAAAATCACAAATCTTTAATGATTCGGGCAAGAAGTGTGAATGAATCCATGCGTTTTTTATTATCCCAAATCGGACTGGTAACAATCAACTCGTCTGCTTTCGTATCGGCTATCAGTTTTTTTAGGCCCAGCTCGACTGTTTCAGATGAACCGACCACAGAACAGGACAAAGATTGTTCAAGCACCAAGCGGTGATTGAAGGGAAGATTATCAACATAATTCATAACCGGTTTCGGTAATGGACCGGCACGCCCCGTCCTTAAATTGACAAAGGATTGTTGTTGGGAAGAAAACAGAAACTTTGCTTCGTCATCCGTTTCAGCAACAACGACATTGGCTGCAACCATTGCAACGGGCTTATCAAGATATTCCGACGGCTGGAAATTATCGCGGTAAACTTTGAGTGCGCGATAAAGCTCGGCCGGTGCAAAATGCGAGGCAAAAGAATAGGGTAAGCCCAAAACTGCCGCAAGCTGCGCCCCATAAAGGCTTGACCCCAAAATCCAGACCGGCACGTGCAAACCTGCCCCCGGAACTGCGCGCAATTGTTGTTGAGGTTCGGCATCTTTAAAATAGTCAAGCAATTCGACGACATCGCGGGGGTAGTCATTCGGGTTGCTATCAAGCGAACGTCTCAAGGCTCTCGCTGTCATCTGGTCAGTACCGGGAGCACGCCCTAATCCGAGTTCAACCCTGTTCGGATAGAGAGCTTCAAGAGTGCCGAATTGTTCGGCAATAACAAGCGGTGAATGGTTAGGAAGCATAACGCCGCCCGCACCGACAACGATTTTATTGGTCGAGGCAAGAATCTGCCCCATTACAACCGCCGTTGCAGCACTTGCAATGCCAGTCATATTGTGATGTTCGGCATACCAGATACGAGGAAATCCCAGCTCATCCACATGTTTGGCAAGAGCTATAGAATTTTTTAACGCCTGAGCAACCGAACTTCCCTCAGGCACGGGACATAGATCAAGGACAGATATTTTCATTTTTTTAATATAGGAACTCTCAAAATGAATACAACGAGAGAAATTCAATCAAGCGGGGCTTTTTAATATTAATCCGCTCTATCGCCCCTATTCCACTCTTCTGTGACTTCGGCTACGAAATCGGCATAACGATGTGCTTCGATCGCGTCTCTTATGCCTTGCATCAATTGCTGATAAAAAGCGAGATTGTTCCACGTAATCACCATTCCGGCCAATGGTTCACCCGCTTTTACAAGATGGTGAAGATAAGCGCGGCTATAATCCCGTGCTGCCGGACAGGGAGATTGAGGGTCTAACGGGCGCGGGTCTTCGGCATGTTTTGCATTTCTCAAATTGATTTTACCAAATCTTGTGAAAGCCAAACCATGTCGGCCTGCCCTTGTCGGCATAACACAATCGAACATATCAACGCCATGCGCCACACTTTTCAAAATATCATCAGGTGTGCCAACGCCCATCAAATAACGCGGTTTATCTTCCGGCAAAATCGAACAGGTCACATCCAGCATATCCATCATCACATTTTGCGGCTCACCCACCGCCAAGCCGCCAATGGAATAGCCTTTCAAATCAAGATCTTTCAAAGCATTTGCCGAGCGTTCCCGCAAACTTGCATTATCACCACCTTGAACGATACCGAACATGGCCTTGCCCGGCTGGTTTCCGAAAGCCGTTTTGCAACGTTCTGCCCAGCGTAAAGACAATTCCATTGCCTTTTCCATTTCTTTGAATGAGGCAGGCAAGGCAACGCATTGGTCGAGTTGCATCTGGATGTCGGAATCAAGCAGACACTGTATTTCGATCGACCGTTCCGGTGTCAGCTCATAACGAGCGCCATCAATATGCGATTGGAAGGTCACGCCCTTCTCTGTCAATTTTCTAAGGCCTGCAAGCGACATAACCTGAAAACCGCCGGAATCTGTCAAAATGGGCTTCGGCCAACGTGCAAAAACATGAAGGCCGCCCAATCTTGCAATACGTTCTGCACCAGGGCGCAACATCAAATGATAGGTATTGCCGAGTATAATATCGGCACCAAGTTCTTCAACCTGCTCCATATACATTGCCTTCACCGAACCGGCAGTGCCTACCGGCATAAAAGCAGGTGTGCGGACTTTGCCACGCGGCATTGTAATTTCGCCACGCCGCGCGTGACCATCTTCAGTAATTTTTTTGAAGGTGAAGGTTTCGCTCATTGTTCCTAATCTTTTCGTTCCAGAAAACTTGTATCGCCATAAGAATAAAAACGATAGCCCGTTTCAATAGCATGTTGGTAGGCGTGTTTCATTTCATCAAGCCCGCTAAAAGCCGATACAAGCATGAATAATGTCGAGCGCGGCAAGTGGAAATTGGTCATCAGGCAATCGACAAACCGGAAATGATAACCCGGTGTTATAAAAATATCGGTCGAACCGGCCCATGCATCAAGTTGACCGTTTTCATCCGCAGCACTTTCAAGAAGTCGCATTGCCGTTGTACCGACAGCAATAACCCTGTTACCGCGTTTTTTTACAGCCATTAATGCCTCTGCCGTTTGTTGGTCTATATGGCCAATTTCAGAATGCATTTTATGGTCTTTTGTATCATCAACCTTGACAGGTAAAAATGTACCTGCGCCGACATGGAGCGTTACAAAATATTCTTCAACACCCCGATCTTTGATCTGTTGCATCAAATCCTTGGTAAAATGAAGACCGGCGGTCGGCGCCGCGACGGCTCCCTCTTCGCGTGCATAAACGGTCTGGTAATCGGTTTCGTCACGCTTGTCCTCGCCGCGTTTTAAAGCAATATAGGGTGGCAAGGGCATGTGGCCGATAAGAGCGATTTCACGATCAAGCTCGACACCCGATTTATCGAATTCCAACAGCATTTCGCCGTTTTCGCCTTTTTCACGAACCGTGGCAACAAGCTTGTCATTATCGCCAAGACTTCTATCCTGCTTGTTGAAAACAATTGTTTCGCCAATTTTCAAACGTTTTGCCGGACGAACAAAAGCAAGCCACTCATTAGGGCTTACGCGTTTATGAAGTGTTGCACCAATATGGGCTATAGCTGCACCGCGCCGCCGTTCCCCCTGAAGTTGGGCTTTTATAACCTTGGTGTCATTGAAAACCAGCGCATCACCTTTTTTGAGAAGCGAGGGTAAATCGCGCACATGTAAATCTTCAAGAACCCCGCCTTTTCCGACATGTAAAAGACGAGCACTTTCCCGCGGCACTGCAGGTCGCAAAGCGATTTGTTTTTCAGGTAACTCGAAATCAAAAAGATCAACTTGCATAAGAGCGCACGCACATTCGTAAATCGGACAAGCGGATAACGCTTGTCGCACTGTTATATCAGATTAAAAGACCAACCTTTAAGGAGGCCTTGCCAAGGATACTTGGTAATGGTTTTTTACTAAAGCATTTTCCGAAAAGTGTGAAGCGGTTTTCGGGATTAAAATGCGCCACTAAAAACCTATTTTCCGAAAAGTGTGAAGCGGTTTTCGGAATCAAAAATGCGCCACTAAAAACCTATTTTCCGAAAAGTGTGAAGCGGTTTTCGGGATTAAAATGCGCCACTAAAAACCTGTTTTCCGGAAACTGTGAAGCGGTTTTCGGGATTAAAATGCGCCACTAAAAACCAGTTTTCCGAAAAGTGTGAAGCGGTTTTCGGGATTAAAAATGCGCCACTAAAAACCTATTTTCTGAAAAGTGTGAAGCGGTTTTCGGCGGCGAGTAAATGCGTCATTTCAGCAAAGATTATCTTTAAAAAGGACTGGGGTGTAATGCGATTTTTCGGGCTAAAAACGTGGTTTTATCAAGTGTTTCGTTCAAAACACAGAATGGGCAGTTTGACGATCTGTAGGTAGATTAGCGTCAACTTCCGATTAAAATGAAGAATGGCAGGGACTTTCGGAAAACATCTGGAAACGTATTGAAGCCGAATATATTCCGGTCGGGGCATTCTGGAGTTTTTCTTGCGAGAAATCGAATAAATATCCGGATATTTTACATAAAAAAATATTGGAAATCCGTTTTTTAGCGGGGTGCAAAATAATTTTCATAATCAAGCTTTTTGGTGTCCGTTATCCGTTCATTCCCGTTACCAAATATTCTATTCAAGAGAGAGACGAACGATATAAATAAATAGAAATAAAATATTTTTACGTTAAAAATCAGCGTTTTAAAGATAAACACTGAATCATTTTATGAAGATTATTTTGCCCTTATTTTTATAAAAAACAAAAACTGCAATCTGCCGGAATTTCGAGTTTTTAAAAACAAAAGGTGCTCCGAATTTTATTCAGAACACCTTTTTCAAGTTTTATAAATCAAAGCTTCCGAACAACTGTGTCGAGCTTTGAAAATTATTTTTTATCGGCAGCAATTGTTGCTTTGACAATGCTATCAGGATCACTGACAGGCTCGCCTTTTTTCAGTTTGTCGACATTTTCCATGCCTTCAATGACCTGTCCCCAAACCGTATATTGACGATTGAGCCACGGAGCATCCTCGAAACAAATAAAAAACTGGGAGTTTGCCGAATTCGGGTTTTGACTGCGTGCCATAGAGGCAGTGCCGCGCTTATGTGGCACATTGGAAAATTCGGCTTTAAGATCGGGTTTATCGGATCCACCCATGCCTGCGCGTGATGCGTTAAACTTCTTGCCGCCTTTTTTGCCAAATTCGACATCGCCGGTCTGTGCCATAAAGCCGTCTATCACGCGGTGAAAAACCACATTGTCATAAGCGCCTTCGCGGGCTAATTCTTTAATTCTCTTGACGTGTTCGGGTGCAACGTCAGGCAATAATTCTATAACCACATCACCCTTTGTCGTTTCCAAAATCAACGTATTTTCAGGATCTTTAATTTCAGCCATTTCTTTTCCTTTATTTCGTAGCTTCGATACGTGCTTTTATAATGACGTCGGGATCAGCAACCGAACCGTTATTATCGGCACGCCCTTTTTTGATTTTATCAACGACATCCATGCCTTTTACCACTTCACCAACAACCGTGTACTGGCCGTTGAGGAAAGAGGCATCATCAAAACAGATGAAGAACTGGGAATTTGCCGAATTCGGGTCTTGCGAACGTGCCATTCCGACCGTTCCACGTTTGAATGGTACTTGGGAAAATTCTGCAGCAAGGTCGGGATATTGTGAACCACCCATACCGGCACGCCGAATATTGAATTCGGGGCTTCCTTTTTTGCCGAATTTTACATCGCCGGTCTGCGCCATAAAGCCCGGAATAACCCGATGGAAGACGACATTATCGTAAGCACCTTCTTTGGTGAGCTTCTCGATTTGTGCGACATGTTTGGGAGCAATATCCGGACGCAACCGGATTGTTACATCACCATCTTTCAATGTTAAAACAAGATTTTCTCCGCCTGCAGCAAATGCCACGGGGGCAAGCGAAAAAAGTGCAAACAAAACGGCCATAATGCCCAAAAGTTTACGAACCAAGGTTTTTCTCCATTTATGATTTGAATTTTTTTGTTAACGCCAATGCAACATTTTCGGGAACAAAGGGCGAAACATCACCCCTCATCAAAGCAATTTGCCGAACGAGCGTTGCGGAGATTGAACGAACCTTATCCGCTGCCGGCAAGAACAATGTCTGTATTCCGGGTGCCAACGCCCTATTCATGCCGGCAAGTTGCATTTCATAGTTGAAATCCGTGCTATCGCGCAAACCACGTATGATAAAATTTGCACCGATCTCGCGTGCTTTATCAACCAGCAAATTGTCGAATGAAATAACTTCCAAACGCTTTTCTGTATCTTTCAAAACATTCTTTGCAATGGTTTCGATCAGTTTCTTGCGTTCTTCAAACGTAAAAAGCGGAGCTTTGCTCGGATGGATTCCAATAGCAACAACAACTTTGTCAGCCACTGCAAACGCCCCCCGCAAAACGTCAAGATGACCATTGGTAATCGGATCAAACGAACCAGCAAAAATTGCCACTTTCATCTTTCACCTCCCGTTAAGCCATCCTGAACCTGTCCGATTATTCAGACATCCGATTGCGTATCTGCCTGATCTGTAACGTTGTTATTCTCATTCGTATTGTTGTCATTTGAATCGTCGTCTTCCTCTTCCGATTCAGAAATACGTTCAACTGAAACAACTTTCTCGTTCTCGGCTGTATCGAAAATCGTGACACCTTTTGTCGACCGGCCTGCAATACGAATTCCTGCCACCGGAACACGGATGAGTTTTCCGCCATCCGAAACAAGCATGATCTGGTCTTTTTCCTCGACAGGGAAAGCTGCAACCAGTTTACCGATTTCGGCAGTCTTTGAAGGATCAGTCGCTCTTATCCCCTTGCCACCGCGACCGGAAATTCTGAACTCGTAGGATGAAGAACGTTTGCCATAACCGAATTGACTTACCGTCAACAACATCTGTTCATGTTGAGAAAGTTCATTATAACGTGCGTCGCTAAGCTCGGCATCGCCTGTTGCTTCTTCCTCGTCAGTAATTGTCACATCATCGCTATCGTTACCGGCTAAACGGCGTTCGGCAACAGCGCGTTTGAGATAGGCCGAGCGTTCGGCCGGTGTTGCTTCGACATGCTCCAGAATAGCCATCGAGATGACTTTATCACCCTCACCGAGATTGATACCGCGCACACCGATGGAATTTCTACCGGCGAAGACACGAACATCGGAAACGGCAAAACGAATACATTGACCATCGGCAGTGGTCAGAACCACATCGTCATTTTCTGTACATGTATCGACAGAGAGAATTTCATCTTCATCATCGTCGAATTTCATCGCAATTTTGCCGTTGCGGTTAACCTGCACAAAGTCGGAAAGCTTGTTGCGCCGCACCGTGCCACGTGTTGTCGCAAACATCACGTCGAGTTCGCTCCAGCTTTCCTCATCCTCCGGCAAAGGCATGATTGTGGTGATGCGTTCGCCTTGCTGCAACGGCAGAAGATTGATAAGCGCTTTGCCGCGCGATTGGGGTGTTCCGACCGGCAAACGCCATACTTTCTCCTTGTAAACAATGCCGCGTGAAGAGAAGAACAGAACCGGCGCATGTGTATTGGCGACAAACAGGCGGGTTACAAAATCCTCGTCTTTTGTTGTCATACCGGAGCGGCCTTTACCACCGCGATGTTGCGCCCGATAAGTGTTGAGCGGAACCCGTTTGATATAGCCGCTATGGCTTACAGTGACGACCATTTCCTCACGCGCAATGAGGTCTTCATCATCCATTTCGGCACCACCGGAGCCGAATGATGTTAGACGGGGTGTGGCAAATTCATTGCGAACGGCCATCAATTCGTCTTTGACAATCGTCAAGACACGCAAACGAGAACCCAGAATATCAAGATAATCAGTAATTTCTGCGCCAATTTTATTGAGTTCGTCTGCAATCTCGTCGCGCCCTAAAGCCGTCAGGCGTTGCAAGCGTAGATCAAGAATGGCACGCGCCTGCTCTTCCGAAAGATTATAGGTGTTATCTTCGTGAATAATGTGACGTGGGTCATCAATCAGTTCGATAAGGTGACGGACTTCTGCTGCCGGCCAACGGCGCGTCATCAACTGGTCACGCGCGGTTTGCGGGTCCGGTGCATTACGGATAAGCTGGATGACTTCGTCAATATTGGCAACAGCAATTGCCAGACCAACCAAGACATGGGCACGTTCACGTGCTTTGCGCAGTAAAAATTTGGTACGCCGTGTAACAACCTCTTCACGGAACAGAACAAATGCCTTGAGCATGTCAAGGAGTGTCATTTGTTCAGGCTTGCCGCCATTCAATGCCACCATATTGCAGCCGAAAGAGGTTTGCAAAGGCGTGTAGCGATAAAGCTGGTTCAAAACAACATCGGCAACGGCATCACGCTTCAGCTCGATCACAACGCGATAGCCTTCACGATCGGATTCATCGCGTAAGTCCGAAATGCCTTCAATCCGTTTCTCGCGTACAAGCTCGGCAATTTTTTCAACCATTGTCGCTTTATTCACCTGATAGGGAATTTCAGTAACAACGATGGCCTGACGGTCATTACGAATATCTTCAACTTCAACCTTGGCACGCATGATGAGCGAGCCACGTCCGGTTTCATAAGCCGAACGAATACCGGCGCGGCCAAGAATAATCCCGCCGGTCGGAAAATCCGGCCCCGGTATGATCTTGAGCATTTCGTCGAGTGTTATGGCCGGATTATCAATGAGAGCGACGCAACCATCAACAATTTCACCAAGATTGTGTGGTGGAATATTGGTGGCCATACCGACCGCAATACCACCCGAACCATTCACCAGAAGATTGGGAAAACGTGCGGGAAGAACAATCGGTTCCTGCTCGCGGCCATCATAATTATCCTGAAAATCGACCGTTTCCTTGTCGATGTCAAAAAGCAGACTATCGGAAACTTTTTCCAGACGGCATTCGGTGTAACGCATAGCTGCCGGCGGATCACCATCAATCGACCCGAAGTTCCCCTGCCCGTCAATAAGCGGAACGCGCAGCGAAAAATCCTGTGCCATGCGCACCAGCGCATCATAGATAGATGAATCGCCATGCGGGTGGAATTTACCCATCACCTCGCCGACAACACCGGCAGATTTACGATAAGGCTTGTTATAAGAAAGCCCCATCTGGTTCATCGCATAGAGAATGCGTCGATGAACCGGCTTCATACCATCACGAACATCAGGCAGCGCACGCGATACAATCACGCTCATGGCGTAATCGAGGTAGGAGCGCTCCATTTCCTCCACAATATTGACCGGCTCAATACCGTTCGGATTTCCTGAATCTGGTGGTATAATTTGATCGTTCACGGCTACACAACTTCCTTAATAGAATCAGCCCTTCCTTTATAACGAAAAACGGCTTGAAAAGCTAATTTCTCTTGCCCATCTATGTGTGGATTTGGCTTTTCTTTTCAGTGTGTTATCAAGCCGGTCGAAAAATCGGTGGATGACTTTAAGGAAATTTTGTGCCATGAGAGCGCAATTGAAGAATTTTTATAAATCGCGATTTTTGACTTTATTTCTATCTTTGGCATTCATCGAATAATAATATATCCGGAAATAATAATGCATCCGGAATCCGACTGCCCCGAACCCGGCTATCTTGCCGAATGCAGGAAAACTCAAGGAGTAACAATCATGTTTGATGCAGGTTTGTTGCTGAACGCGTTTATCACTCTCATGGTCACGATTGATCCAGTGGGATTGGTGCCAATTTTCTTGGGGCTGACGCGTGACATGACCAATATGCAACGCAAATCCACCGCGATGGCTGCATCTGTGATTTCCTATATTATTCTGCTCGCTTTCGCTCTTATCGGCGGGTCGATATTGGAAGGGCTGGGGATTTCGCTCGGTGCATTCGAGATTGCCGGTGGTATCCTATTATTTGCCATTGCATTCGAGATGATTTTTGAAAAACGCTCGGCAAGAAAACAGAAATCTGTGAAAACGGCTGTAACAAAAGACCATATTCACAATATCGCAGCCTTTCCCCTTGCTATACCGATGATTGCCGGTCCCGGTGCTATTTCCGCCACCATTTTGATGGCGAGCAAGAATCCGGGTTTTATCGGCACTGCCGTTTCCTGTTTTGTTATTCTGATTTCAGTGATTGTCTGCTACGGCTTTATGCTTCTCGCCCACCCGATTGACCGACTTCTTGGTGAAACGGGTAGAACGATACTGACCCGCCTCTTTGGTGTCATTCTTGCAGCATTGGCGGTTCAATTCGTCGCCAACGGCATTCTGGCTTTATTTCACATAGCCTGAACCGGCACGCATCATTTCAGGATTGTTGTGCATATGGCTGGTTGCCGCTCCAATTTTCATGAAAAATCGTCGGAATGTCTAAACGACGAAATGTTCAAAACACTTCGGACAATACGGGTGACAATCGGGCAAAACACTTCCGGAATATCCTGCTTCTGTCCAGCAAATCTTGCATACTCAAATATGGGCTACGTTTGGTATGGCAAAAAATCTTAGAAATAAAAGTTGCAGCTTGATAAAAGCTCCCTGCTCCGCTTTTTTAAAAGCTGCGATTCGCCTGAAAACAATGGAAACGGGGAGCTGTTTAAAATTTCTAAATGATGCAAATAAGGTTCCTAGAAGATCACGACACCGCATTGTGCGGGAATCTCAATTCAACGCGTTAAACGGCCATCGCAATTCAAGATAGCCGCTCAAAAGCTAGAGCGTCAAAACGGAACATCGTCATCAAGCTGGCGCGAAAAATTGCTTCCTGACTGATTGTTTCCGCCCTGATCGGAATTGCCGTAGCCGCCGCCAAAACCGCCGGAACCGGATTGATCGCTCACCTGCTGACGGCTGCCACCACCTTCGCCGCGGCTATCAAGCATTTGCAATTCACCGCGATATTTTTGCAAAACAATCTCGGTTGTATAACGGTCGTTACCGTTCTGATCCTGCCATTTGCGGGTTTGTAACTGCCCCTCGATATAAACCTTCGCGCCTTTTTTAAGATATTGCTCGACAACTTTGACCAGATTTTCGTTAAAAATAACCACACTGTGCCATTCTGTCCGCTCGCGACGCTCGCCTGTATTACGGTCACGCCACGTATCCGACGTTGCAATGCGTAAACTTGCCACTTGATCGCCAGAATTCATTCTGCGAATTTCCGGATCTGCACCGAGATTACCAATCAGAATGACCTTGTTAACACTGCCTGCCATTATCAAAACTCCAAACCACGCGGCAAAAAGCCGAAAATTAAATGCTAAAGCTCAATTTGTCACCATATAATCTATTTTCAAGCTTGAGGCAAAAAAGGCCGGTTTATTCGTGCAATTTCCACAGAACTTCTTTTTCAGTTATTTTTTAAGTTGAATTCTTACCATTGCAATTTTTGATAGTCTCACCTATTTGAAAGCGAGTGTTCCATTTTTGTTCTTTCCCCGCAAGGCCAAATATGTCCGATCAGAAATATATTTCAATACGTGGTGCCCGCCAACATAATTTAAAGAACATAGATCTTGATCTGCCAAGAGACAAACTGATTGTCATGACAGGTCTTTCGGGATCGGGTAAATCCTCGCTTGCTTTCGATACGATCTATGCCGAAGGGCAAAGGCGATATGTGGAAAGTCTTTCAGCCTATGCCAGACAGTTTCTGGAAATGATGCAAAAACCGGATGTAGACCAGATTGACGGTCTCTCTCCGGCTATTTCCATTGAACAAAAGACCACGAGTCGTAACCCGCGTTCAACTGTCGGCACGGTCACGGAAATTCACGATTATATGCGCTTGTTGTTTGCGCGGGTCGGTGTGCCCTATTCACCGGTTACAGGATTACCGATTGAAAGCCAGACTGTAAGCCAGATGGTTGATCGCATTCTGGCACTCCCCGAAGGAACGAGACTTTATATTCTGGCTCCGCTCGTGCGCGGGCGCAAAGGCGAATATAAAAAGGAAATGGCCGACCTTCTTAAAAAAGGCTTCCAGCGTGTCAAAATCGACGGCGTTTTTTATGAAATAGCCGATGTTCCGGAACTCGATAAAAAATATAAACACGATATTGATGTTGTCGTCGACCGGCTTGTTGTGAAACCTGATATTTCAGCCCGTCTTGCCGATAGTCTTGAAACCTGCCTTCATCTGGCTGACGGATTGGCTGTTGCCGAACTTGCCGACAAGCCGCTTCCGAAAGAACAGACAGCCGGTGGTTCGGCCAATAAATCGAAAAACGATACGCATGAACGTTTACTCTTTTCCGAAAAGTTTGCCTGCCCTGTTTCGGGCTTTACGATTCCCGAAATAGAGCCACGGCTTTTTTCTTTTAACAATCCGTTCGGTGCTTGCCCGACCTGTGACGGCTTGGGGTCACTACAGGCAATTGATCCGGCCATGGTGGTTCCTGACGAGAATTTGTCGTTGAAAGCAGGTGGTATTGCTCCGTGGTCGAAATCCTCTTCACCCTATTACAATCAAACACTTGAAGCGCTTGGGAAGGCTTATCATTTCAAGCTCACAGACAAATGGAAAGACCTTTCCGAAGAAGCCCGTCACGCGATTCTTTACGGCACGGGCAAGAAAGAAGTCACCTTTACCTATCACGACGGGATGCGTTCCTATTCTGCGACAAAAAGTTTTGAAGGTGTCATTCCCAATATGGAACGGCGCTGGAAAGAAACCGATTCGGCCTGGTCACGCGAGGAGATTGAACGTTATATGTCGTCTTCCCCTTGTCCGGCATGTAAAGGCTATCGGTTGAAGCCGGAAGCACTGGCTGTAAAAATCAACAAGCTTCACATTGGCGAAGTATCCGAAATGTCGATTTCCAAAGCCGATAAATGGTTTCAGGAAGTGGATAAGACTTTCAATGAAAAACAGAAGAATATTGCTTCACGTATTTTGAAAGAAATTCGCGACCGTTTGAAATTTCTGAATGATGTCGGGCTTGAATATCTCACACTGGCGCGCGCTTCCGGTACGTTATCGGGCGGTGAAAGCCAGCGCATCCGGCTTGCTTCGCAAATCGGTTCAGGATTAACAGGCGTTCTCTATGTTCTTGATGAGCCGTCTATCGGATTGCACCAGCGCGATAATGCACGTCTTCTTGAAACACTTAAACATCTACGTGATCTCGGCAATACGGTGATTGTTGTCGAACATGATGAAGATGCCATTCTGACTGCCGATTATGTCGTCGATATTGGTCCGGCTGCGGGAGTTAACGGCGGTAAAGTCGTCGCGCAAGGAACGCCAAAAGATATTATGGATGATCCGGCATCGCTCACCGGCCAATATCTTTCAGGCAAAATGTTTGTTCCCGTACCTGCCGAGCGCCGCAAAATTTCCAAGACAAAAAAATTGCGTGTTGTCGGGGCGAGAGGCAACAATTTAAAGAACATTACTGCCGATATTCCGCTTGGAACGTTTACCTGTGTTACCGGTGTTTCGGGCGGTGGCAAATCGACATTCCTTATCGAAACACTGTTCAAAGCAGCCTCGCGGCGCATCATGGGAAGCCGTGAACATCCGGCCGAACATGATCGAATCGAGGGGCTTGAATATCTCGACAAAGTTATCGACATTGACCAATCCCCGATCGGGCGCACTCCGCGCTCGAATCCGGCAACCTATACCGGTGCATTTACCCCGATACGTGACTGGTTTGCCGGTTTGCCGGAAGCAAAAGCCCGCGGTTATCAGCCAGGACGTTTTTCATTCAACGTCAAGGGCGGGCGCTGTGAAGCCTGTCAGGGCGACGGCGTCATAAAAATTGAAATGCATTTTTTACCGGATGTCTATGTGACCTGTGATGTCTGCCACGGTAAACGCTATAATCGGGAAACGCTGGAAGTTACCTATAAAGGTAAATCCATCGCCGATGTTCTTGATATGACGGTGGATGAAGCGGCGGAGTTTTTCCAGGCAGTACCGGCCATTCGCGACAAAATGGATACATTGGTCAAGGTCGGACTTGGCTACATCAAGGTCGGGCAACAGGCGACCACCCTTTCCGGCGGTGAAGCACAGCGCGTAAAACTTGCCAAGGAACTGGCTCGCAAGGCAACCGGCCGGACACTCTATATTCTTGACGAGCCGACGACAGGCCTGCACTTCCACGATGTTGCGAAACTTCTTGAAGTTCTGCATGAACTGGTCGATCAGGGAAATACTGTTGCCGTTATCGAGCATAATCTTGAAGTGATCAAAACTGCCGACTGGATTATCGACCTTGGCCCCGAAGGTGGCGATGGCGGCGGCGAAATCGTTGCTGTCGGCCGTCCGGAAGATATTGTGAAAGTGGAACGCTCTTACACCGGACAGTTCCTGAAAGAACTTCTAGAACGTCGGCCAACGAAAAAAGCGCTATCGCAGTAACTGAAGGAAAAGCGACACTTCAAGGAAGATCAAAGCGGGCACATTCACAGCCCGCTTTTTATCTGATTCATCCTTTATTTGCTTTTTATGTGTCCACATCCTTTACTTACTTTTCGGCACGTCTCCGGCTCTCTTTATCCACGTCCCGCTTTTCGTGCGCCACATCCATAGCCCGCTTTTCATGCGGCACATCCTAGGCTTGTTTTTTGTGGACTACGTCTCCGGCACTCTACATCCATGGTTCGCTTTTCGTGCACCTCGTTCATAACGTTTTTTGTTTGCCGGGTTCACGGCCTGCTCTTGGTGAACTACGTCTCCGGCTCTCTTTTATGCGTTACGTTTTGGTTCTCTTTTCTTGCGCAACGTCCGCTGCCTATTTTTGTATGGATTGTTATACCCGCAAGGTAATGGGTGAATTGCGGACAAGTTACTGAAACCAAATTGCAGTAATGTGATTTCGTGCGGTGACATAAATCCCGTAAGTTCTATGTGTGCCTTTCAATTTATTTGCCGAAAATGCCGATAGAGGCCGCATAAACGAGTTTTAAAAAAGCTTCATTTGGCTCAAAAAAGACGAAAAACGAATATAATAATCAAATTAAAACAATGTATTATAGGTTTTTTTTAATTTATTAAATAAAGCCTTTGCGGACAGACACAAAATACGCAATTTCGTATTCAATGTCATTGAAAATCAAAGATCTGGAAGACTTCAATAACCGGATGTGCGCAATAATTATGCGCCTCATATTTGGCAAAACGAATAATATGATGAAGAATAAAAAAATGGCGGCCAAAGCCGCCATTTAAAATAATGATTGATTGACAAGATTTTAGAAATTGCGCTGCATACGCAACATTCCCTGAACGGCATTGTCGCCATGGAATGTAACACGTGAACCATCGTCCCACTTCTTGTCATTACCGTAGTTCAGATAGGAAACTTCAGGTGTTACAACGAGACCCGGAACAAGTTCATAAGCCATATTGACCGATGCGCTGAAAACGTCTGTGTCATCATAAGTCAACTGCGAATTGAAAGAAGCCTTTTTGGTAGCTTTATAGGTTGTACCACCCCAAACGGCCCAATCGCCACCCCAATCACCATATTGGCTGGTGTGCATGCGATAATAGTAATCATGCTTTCTGTGGGGGCGATCATCGTTATAAACATCGTCATAGGCGTAATAGTCGTCATTGCTCTTGTAGCCGCCCATGACCCAAACCGACAATTGATCGGTGACGTTCAAGTTAACGCGCAGTTTGGCAGCCCATTCTTCCCATTGCGCATCATAAGCGCCAATAGCAGCGATAGAGCCCCAGCCCTGTACGAATTTCGCACCGAGGAGAACATTGGGTGTGTAATCATCGATACTGCTACCGCTATAGAAATGACGTGCATCGGGATCATTGCGGTAGGCTTTTCCAGCATTTGTTGCAACACGTCTACCCATGCCCTTCAGATAGTAGTTGTCGCCAGCATTGTCGCTGCCACCATCAGTCCCCTGTTCAACACCGATGATTGCCGAAAACCCGTTATCAGCCGAAAACGTATAGCTCAAGACATTCGTACGCTGGAACATGCCGGGATCGACGACATCATCGTTCAAGACCTTGCCGAGATAACCCGTCCAATGCCAGAAAATCGATTCGTCAACACCAACGCGCAAGCCGCCCAATTCGATATAAGCAAAGTGAGCCTGCCCACTCAAAGTATCATTGCCATCGTCCCATTGGTTACGTAGCTCAACCATAGTGCGCAATGTACCAAGCTCGGTTTCGCTTGCTGTCTGGAAGCGCAATTCACCACGAGCACGCCATGCATATGTATCGCGGTCTTTTTTGCCCTTATATGCATAGACATTGTCGCCACCTTTTATGTCGGCGCGCATATACCCGCCAACACGCATACAAGTATCGGTTCCGGGAATATAGAAATAACCCTGCCCATAAGCATCACAAACACGCACAAATTCGACGGGTTCAGGTTCGGCTACAACAACATCGGCAGCATAAGATGCACTCGATATGACCACGGCAGCAGCAGAACCGGCCAATAGTGCTTTTATTTTCATAAGGAATTCTCCCTCTGCTCGGTAGGTTTGTTAATCAGAATATGATGGATGTGTTATGCGGCAGTGTCGCTGCAATTTAAAGTCAAAATCTTTCAATATTCATATCTATAGTTAAATTGTGATAAATTAGTCACATAACGAATTCACCCAGAACGAGGGGAATTGCCGAAACAATATCTTCCGCAATCATACCGATACCAAAATGTTCCGCGCAGCGTGCATGAATAAAAACACCGGCGCAAGCCGCCTCGAAAGGTAGCATTTTTTGCGCGCTCAAGCCGCCGACAATGCCGGAAAGCACATCTCCGGAACCGGCAGTGGCAAGATAGGGAGTTCCGTTGACGTTGACTGCCAGACGGCCTTCAGGAGAAGCAATGATTGTATCGGCACCTTTATAGACAACAACAGCGCCGCAATCGGTTGCTGCTTTCGCGGCTTTCTCGATACGCGACAGGCCGTCCATCTTTGCAACAGAGGGGAAAACACGCTGAAACTCGCCTTCATGCGGCGTCAATATCACATTAACCGGCGACTTTTTGATAAGTGGAAATATGTCTTCGCTCTTTCCTGCTATGGCCGTTAATGCATCCGCATCGAGAACAAGTGTGAAAATCCCGCTCTTTGTCAATATTGATCGGGTGATTGATAATGCCCGTTCCAGTGAACCGAATGCAGGCCCCAAGATAACCGATCGCACTTTTCTATTTTCCAGAAATGCGAGAATTTCCGTGTCGCTGCCCATTTCGTCGAGCATGATACTGGTGAGATGCATTGCATGAACGGCAAGTGCATCTTCCGGCGAGAGGATTGTAACAAGCCCCGCCCCGCTTCTGGCTGCGGCATGAGCGGCAAGTCTTGCAGCACCGGTTGACGACTGATGACCGGAAAAAACCACCGCATGACCGCGCCGGTATTTATGCGTATCATAATCAAGTGTCGGCCAATCTTTCAGCCAGAGCGACGGAAAATTGATATAGTTTTCCGGTTTTATTGTTTGAAGAACGCTCGCGGGAATTCCTATATCGGCAAGCCTGATTTCGCCGCAACAGGCGCGTCCGGGATAACAAACATGTCCCGGCTTCAACCGGAAGAATGTTACGGTCTTCGTTGCCTTGATCGCTTCGCCATTTAAAGCGCCGGTGCGCCCGAAAACGCCGGAAGGCAAATCAATCGCAATAACGGGAACACCACTTTCATTGATCTTTTTTAAACTTGCCTGAAGCGGCTTATCCAACGGTCTATCAAGTCCTGCCCCATATAATGCATCTATAATGACATCGAAATCTTCCGGAGATGAAAATGTATCAAACGCCAGACAGTCACCTTTCCACAAAGCGGCTGCTTTTTCTGCGTCACTTCCTGCTCTCGGTTTTGCCAATGAAAATATATAAGGCTCGAAACCATGGGCTTTTAGAATATGTGCGGCCATATAACCGTCACCACCGTTATTTCCGGGACCACACAAGACAGCAATTTTGCGAACATGACGATAGTCATCGAGAATAATGTCGGCAACAGCCTTTCCGGCACGTTCCATGAGCTTGAAACTATCCCCGCCATTCAAGCTTGCAGCGAGATGATCCGCCTCGCCCATTTCTTTCGGGGTTAAAAGTTCTATCGGAAATTTATGCGCTTCAATCCTAGCCATTGCATGTTTTTTAGTCAGTTCGCCCATTTTTTATTCACCTCACACGTAAATTCCCGAACACAGTATAACCGGTTCCCCTGCATTTGCCACGGTTAACAATGTATGAATTGCTTTGTCTGGCAAAATCTTGTTGAGAGAGCAGATATTTTTTCAACTTGGCATAAAACATGCTTATAAAATATTAGTGAATGCAACAAATCAAAATAAAGCGGTTACCGAAGCTAAATTTTAACGTTGGAGGCAAGATCAATATGAAAAAATCGAAGCTATCATTAAGCCATTCAAGCTTGATGAAGTGAAGGAAGCTCTTCAAGACGTCGGTTTACAAGGCATAACCGTTACCGAAGCCAAGGGTTTCGGGCGTCAGAAAGGCCACACCGAACTTTATCGCGGTGCCGAATATGTTGTTGATTTTCTTCCCAAGGTCAAAGTTGAAATTGTTGTTGCCGATGAAACTGTAGAATCTGCAATTGAAGCAATACGCAAGGCAGCCCAGACCGGTCGCATCGGCGACGGAAAAATTTTCGTTTCTTCTGTAGAAGAGGTTATCCGCATTCGTACAGGAGAGACGGGCGTAGACGCAATCTAAGCCATAAGTAAAATCATGCCCCGCATAGGGGCATGTCCGATCAACCCTTTATTACTTTTAAATAAGGAATGTAATATGACGACTGCATCTGATGTCCTTAAACAAATTAAGGATAATGACATTCGCTTTGTAGATTTGCGTTTTAGTGATCCTAAAGGCAAGCTGCAACATGTAACCATGGATATAGCTGAAATCAGTGAAGACACATTTGCTGATGGTGTTATGTTTGACGGATCTTCGATCAGCGGATGGAAAGCAATCAATGAGTCGGATATGGTATTGATGCCGGATCCAACCACCGCCCATATGGACCCGTTTTTTGCCCAATCCACAATGGTTATTCTTTGCGATGTTCTCGATCCGGTATCGGGTGAATCCTATAACCGTGATCCGCGTTCGACAGCCAAGAAAGCCGAAGCCTATTTGAAATCTCTGGGCATTGGCGACACGGTCAATGTTGGTCCTGAAGCAGAATTTTTCATCTTTGACGATGTACGCTTCAAAAACGACCCCTACAACACCGGCTTCAAGCTTGATTCAAACGAGTTCCCGTCAAATGACGACACCGAATACGAGATGGGCAACCTCGGTCACCGGCCACGCGTCAAGGGCGGTTATTTTCCGGTTCCTCCGATTGATTCCTGTCAGGATATCCGTTCGGAAATGTTGACTGCGCTTACAGATATGGGCGTTCGCGTTGAAAAACATCACCATGAAGTTGCAGCCGCCCAGCATGAATTGGGTATCCGCTTCGATACATTGGTGCGTGAAGCCGACAAAATGCAGATATTCAAATATGTCGTGCATCAAGTCGCCAACACATACGGAAAATCGGCCACATTTATGCCGAAACCGATCTTTGGCGACAACGGTTCGGGCATGCACGTTCACATGTCGATCTGGAAAGATGGCAAGCCGACATTTGCCGGCAATGAATATGCCGGTCTTTCGGAATCCTGCCTGTTCTTCATCGGCGGTGTCATCAAACACGCAAAAGCGATCAACGCTTTCACCAACCCGTCGACCAACTCGTACAAGCGCCTTGTTCCCGGCTATGAAGCTCCGGTTCTGCTCGCCTATTCGGCACGTAACCGTTCGGCTTCCTGCCGTATTCCTTTCGGTTCTTCGCCGAACTCAAAACGCGTGGAAATCCGTTTTCCTGATGCGACAGCCAATCCTTATCTGGCTTTCTCGGCAATTTTGATGGCCGGCCTCGACGGCATTAAAAACAAGATCCATCCCGGACAGGCTATGGATAAGGATCTTTATGATCTGCCTCCGAAAGAACTGAAAAAAATCCCGACTGTTTCGGGAAGCTTGCGTGAGGCATTGCAATGTCTCGATAAAGACCGTGCCTTCCTTAAAGCCGGTGATGTATTCGATGACGACCAGATCGATTCGTTTATCGAATTGAAGATGGAAGAGGTTCTGCGTTTCGAGATGACACCTCATCCGATCGAATTCGATATGTATTATTCTGTCTGATTTTCATTAACCAAGATCATTGAAAACGGGGGCTTCGGCCTCCGTTTTTGTAACAATCGCTGCCTTTTTCCTGTCACGCTTTGCCTTTAAACTGCGAGTTCCTTATAAAGGATTTATGAGTAACTAGTATCGAAGGTAAGTTATGCGCCGTATCCTCCCAATTATCGTTGGTTTTTCACTCCTTTTCAGCGGCACTTTCGCGGCTCATGCGCGCTCCGCCACTGATGAAGAAATTAAAATGTTGACCGATGCCACGAATAATTATGCGACAGCGTTACAGACATCCAATTTCGATGCGGTTTTGAACGCGATTCCGCCGCGCATTATCCAGACACTTGCGGCCCAATCGAAAGTCGATCAGGAACAATTTCGGCAAATCATGGTAAGCCAGATGAAGCAGCTCGCCGAAACCTATAAAGTTGACAAGATAACAATAGGCCAATCGAAAAAGCGCGCCGGCGAGTTTGAAGATGGAACGCCCTATTATATCATTCCGACCGACTTTGTGATAACAACCAACGGGAGCGAGAAAAACCAGATTAAAGGCGAACTCGTCGCTATTCTTGATAATAATCAGTGGTATTTTGTTCGCGGTGATGATGCAACAACGCTTTCAACAATGAGCGCTGCCTTTCCGGGTTTTGAAAAAATCAAACTCAGTGCACCGGAAGTAAAGAAGATAAAATAATCCTTTGCATCTGTCGGCCGGAACCTTAGGAATCGTAAACTAACTGTAAGGGTGTTTGTAGCCAATATCCGTTGAAAATATGCAATTTTTCAACCGGCCAAGCGCCTTATTGTTGCGTGTTGAACATGATTTCCAAATGGTTAGACGGTGTCAAAAACCGTCCGGATAAGGCCGGAAAGTGCTTTTGTTGCCCTTGATAATACGCCTTTCCCGATTGCAGTTTAAAAAACGTGGCGGCTGAAATAGCTGTCGCAAAGCGATTGTTCTAAAGATCAAGCTATCCGGAATAGGCCTCTATAACGGCTATTCTGCTCAACATGCCAGCATTACAATTGATAGCCCTTCAACTATCTGATTATTCAGGAAAATCCGGGAGGGCAGAATGCCTTTGACAACAAGGATGGTTGTCATCATAAACAACTCTAAGCGGAATGCAGCGCAAAACCGGTCGCTTAAAGAATCTCGACACGGCCCGTTCATAAAGATTTCATTCAACAGATTAAAACTGCATCACTATTGATTTTGACGTTGCCAAAACAGAAATAGTGGCGGCTGTCCCCTCTGTTTATCAAGCCTTGATGCCGGGAAACCGCTTCGAGACCAAGTTTTGGCGTTGCCAAAAAGGAAATCGAACGGGCTTCCCCTGCCCTTTTTCAAGCCTTGATGTGGAGGCCAAAATAATTCCGGAATTTAAGTCCAAACATTTCTGGAATGCGTGGCTCCCGCATCAATGCTGTTATCCGTTTCAGGCGTTCTTTTCCATACTTACTGTTTTCATTGACCGTTTTGTAAATTTCGATCAGCAAGCATAAAAACGCAAAGTTTTTAAAGAGCGATCAAACCACTTTGATCTGCACACTGATATTATTACGTGTCGCGTTTGAATAGGGACAAATCTCGTTATGCGCTGTGTGAGCCGCCATTTCAGCCTGCTGTTTATCCAGCCCTTCAAGATGCACTGTCAAAATAACAGATAGTTCAAAACCGGTGGTTTTACGTGGGCCAATGCCGACTTCGGCTTTGACGTAACTGCCGGGTTCAACTTTGAAACCCGCTTTTTGTGCTGCAAAACGTGTAGCCGATTCAAAACATGCGGCATATCCGGCGGCAAAAAGCGTTTCGGGGTTTAAGCCGACTTTACCGTCTCCACCCATTTCTTTGGGTTTTACCAGATCGATGTCAAGCGCCCCATCTTCCGAATGTACATGCCCTTCCCGTCCGCCTTCGGCAATAGCTGTTGTCCTATAAACGATATTCGATAACATGGTGCTTTCACTCCTTGGTAAAACAAACTCAAGGCTTTAACCTAGTGTTTTTTTATAGAGAAGCAATAATCGAGCGGGCTAGTTCTGAAAATTATTGGTTCTCGATTGCCGCGATGACGGAAACAGCCGCTTCATATTCGGCTTGGTGATAGGCGCGTTTGGTAGCGGCTTCCTGATCTTCCCCCCAATGTTCAATCGTCCAATCCTCGTCAAGATGGGCAAGTTGCCAGGCTTGTGAAAGATTTATTTTTCCTTTCCAGACAGCAAGCGCGAGCAAAGCCGAGCCACAAAGTGTGGTGATGGAATGTAAGGCCGCAAGCACATAAGGCGAATCTACAGCCTTGAGCGCATTTTCTATTGCCAGAATTGATTCATCGGGCTGTTTTACAAACATGACCCCTTCAGTCAGCATGAAGCGCGCACCATAATTCTGGTGAATCCATTCCAATACGGGGTCCCAATGAAGATGTTGTCTTTCAGCCAGTTCCTTTGGTGAATCAGCACGATAAAAGAGCATATCATTGCCTGCAAATTCCAATATTTCATCGCGTACGGCTTCCATATGGTCGATGACGCCATCAATAATGGAATTGACAAGACGTGTAATCGGCATTTTTGCAGGATCAATTGTCTGTTTTTGGGCATTGAATTCGCATGCAATCATGCGGGCAAGAGCTTCATTGGGCAAAACCAATTTATTCCGCGCCGGAGTTTTGACGGTTTTACCGTCAAGCACCACCGCAAATGTGCCGCCTTCCTGTTCGACTGCTGCGTTTTTATAAAAACGTTTCGGCAATTCGCGTCTGGATAGGAGCTGTGCCTGTTTTACCGGATCGGACTTTTCGGCTTCATCATTCAATTCTTCAAGAAATTCACGCATTGCTTTTTCTTTCCAATATCGGAATTAACTCTTCCGGTTCGCGGACAATTGTTCCCGCTCCCGCCTCTTTCAGCGCATCGGGCGTATGATAACCCCATGAAACGCCGATTGCATTCGCATGTGCAAGTTTGGCCATTTGCATGTCGTAAATTGAATCGCCAATTACAAATGTATTGTCGGGTGAAACACCAGTCTGTTTACAGCTTTCCAGAACCATGGCGGGATCGGGTTTTGAAGGGCAATCATCGGCTGTTTTGATGGTGATAAAACAATGAAGTTTGTATGCTTCACAGATTTTATCGACGGCCAATCGCGTCTTTCCGGTAACAAGCCCCAACAAAATATCATCGTTCTGTTCAAGCGTCGTCAAGGTTTCCATAATTCCGGGGAAAAGTGGTTCGGTAAAAGAAATATCCCCCCTGAATTTTGCGAAATTCTGCTTATAGGCCGTTGCCATTTCAAGAATTTCATCATCCACCGGACGTTTCAGCAGTTCTGCTATTGCAACTTCAAGCGAAAGGCCTATGACCCTTTCGGTTTCATCAAGGCTTGGCTCTTTATATGAAAATTGTTGGAACACCGTGGTCATCACATGCTGGATAGTGAATGCACTATCAACCAGTGTTCCATCACAATCAAAAAGTGCAAGGCGAAGCGGCGTGTCGCTCAATCGGTATCTCCGTCATTTTCATCAAAAGCAAGAAGATTGAAACTTTGAACCATGTGGGGTGGCAGCGGTGCTGTCACGTCCAATATCCCGCCCGACGGATTAGGAATTCTTATGCGCCGTGCATGAAGATGTAGCCGGTTCTGGATGCCACCGGGTAGTTCCCAATTCTGGTCTGCATAAAAATATTTCGGGTCGCCAATAATGGGGTGGCCAATATAGGCGGCATGAACGCGTAATTGGTGGGTACGACCGGTATAAGGTTCCATTTCGAGCCATGACAAAATCTGTCCACGTGTATCAATAACACGATAATGCGAAACCGCATGGTCGGAATCCGGTTCGCCATGGGGACATACCCGCATTTTATCGCCATCAGGTGTTGATTCTTTTACGAGCCATGTTGAAATCTTGTCTTCGCGTTTTTTGGGAACGCCCCTTACCAGAGCCCAGTAGGTTTTCCTGGTTTCACGTGCACGAAAGGCTGCTGCCAAAGCTTGAGCGGCCGAGCGTGTTTTGGCAACAACCAGTACGCCCGATGTATCACGATCAAGACGATGGACGAGGCGCGGTTTTTCGCCTTTTTGGTTGCGCCAGGCTTCAAGCATTCCATCGACATGACGGGTGACACCGGAGCCGCCCTGAACGGCGAGACCAGCCGGTTTGTTAAACACATAAAGCTTCTTGTCTTCATAAAGCAGCATCTGCTTCAAAACATCGCCGTCGTCCTGCCCGCGAATGGTTTTGCCGGTGAGCGGTAGAGTGCCCTTTTCATCAACAGGTAAAGGTGGAACACGGACAGATTGTCCGGTTTGAAGTCTTGTATCCGACTTGACACGACCGCCATCAACGCGAATCTGCCCCGACCGCAACAGCTTCTGCAAGTGACCAAATCCAAGCCCCGGATAGTGTGCCTTGAACCAACGGTCGACGCGCATGCCGTTTTCGTCTTCATCTACTTGTTTTATTTCTACACCGGCCATCATTATCTCCTTGTCGCCCTCTCTAGCATCATCGGACAACAATAGCGACATGATTTATCATCGCGATCACGCAGCGTTACATTGTGTTGCTAAAAGTGGTTTCGCTGATCGTAAATTGAACGGTAGCGCATCTTACATAAACGCTATAAACAGTTGACCGTATTTTTTAACAGACGGCTATCGGTGCAAGGCGTCATTGGAGAATAAGCTTGTCGCTTTTTAAAACTTATACGCGCGCAGTCAGCTATTTGATGACAGAAAAGAGAACTGTCATCATTATATGTGCAGCCAATATTGCCATGGCGGCAGTACAAGTTTTCATACCGAAAATTTTCGGATGGATTATTGACGAGCTTTCATTGACTGCACAAGCCGTATCGAGCGGCACTGCTTTTTCTGCCGGTGACACATTTACCGCGGTGATTCCCTATCTTGCACTATGGACAGCACTTGGCATGTTTTCCATTATTGCAACGGTTATGGTTGATCGCGGTGCCGACCGCCTCGCCCATCGCAGGCGCTTGGGAGTATTGGCTGAATCCTACCAGCGCATTATCAATATGCCGCTTGCCTGGCACCAGAAGATAGGCACATCCAACGCACTTCATACCATGCTGCGCGCATGTGAATCCATGTTTACCATGTGGCTCGAATTCATGCGTCAGCATTTGGCATCCATGATCCAGCTTGTCATTTTGTTGAGTGTCGCAATCTGGACCGATTACCGGTTGTCTATTGTGCTGATTTCACTTGGTATTATTTACATTATGATTGCACGACTGGTCATGACAAAGACCAAAACCGGTCAGGAATCGGTCGAAAAATACCACCTTGCCCTCTTTGAACATGTCACGGATTCCATTTCCAATGTCTCGGTTGTTCAAAGTTATAACCGCGGGGATGAAGAGAGTGCGCGGGTCAAACAGAACGCACAAAATGTTCTTAAAGCCCAATATCCGGTTTTGAACTGGTGGGCATTGGCTGCCGGACTTAACCGCATGGCCTCGACAATTACAGTCATCGTTGTCATCGTTCTTGGTGCCTATCTTGTTTCAAAAGGCATTCTCAATATTGGTGATGTGGTTGCTTTTGTTTTCTTTTCACAGATGATGATCGGACAGCTCGACCAAATCAGCAATTTTATCAATCTCATCGGTTCCAACCGTGCAAAGCTTGATGCATTCTACGACATGATGGATTCAACAATTGCTGCTGCCGAACCGGAAGGTTTACCGTCTTTGACCAATGTTAAAGGCGACATTCGTTTCGACCATGTAACGCATGAATTCTCCAACACGTTACAAGGTGTCTATGACATCAGTTTTGAAATCAAGCCCGGCCAGACGGCGGCTATTGTCGGCCCTACCGGTGCCGGTAAAACAACACTGATTAATCTCTTGCAACGCATCTATGACCCTGAATCGGGCGTGATAACGATAGATGGTGTCGATACACGAACGGTCAATCGCGCATCACTTCGTCATGCTATGGCGACCGTGTTTCAGGATTCCGGTTTATTCAACCGGACGATCAAGGAAAATATCAGCATCGGCCGGCCTGAAGCAACCGACGAAGAAATATATGAAGCCGCCAAGATTGCGGCAGCCAATGATTTTATTCGTGCAAAAACCAATGGTTACGACACAAGGGTGGGAGAACGCGGTTCGCTCCTTTCCGGTGGCGAACGCCAGAGGCTCGCAATCGCCAGAGCTGTATTGAAAAATTCCCCTATCTTCGTTCTTGACGAAGCAACAAGTGCATTGGATGTTGAAACAGAAGCGCGTGTTAAAGAAGCAATCGACACAGTAAGCCGGAACCGCACAACGATTATCATTGCCCATCGCCTATCGACAGTCCGTAACGCCGATCTGGTCTTGTTTATGGATCGTGGACACATTGTCGAACAAGGAAGTTTTGACGAACTTGCTGAAAAAGGTGGCCGCTTTACAGCGCTCCTCAAAGCGGGTGGTTTGACGATCGACCATTCACCCCATGCACTCAACCACGATAATGTTGCGCAACATTAGATCGCCTATCTAAAATGGTCGGCCTTTAACGTTCATTCCGGCAGTCAAGTGATGAATATCGTAGAACCGGTATTGTAAAACTGCTGGACATTATCCCTGTAGCCGCATAAGCAAGTGGACTTTTGAACCCCGCACATGCATAACGATAGCATTCATCACTGCAAAAAACAGGAGCTGAAGCGTAAACGCCCTCCTTCAAACTCTCCTGTCGCCTATCTCATGTGATAGATGATTATGAAGTGCCGACACCTTTCGAGACAAATAATGTGAAAAATAGCACTGAAACGGCGAGTGCTGTATTGCATCCATTGACACATTGACAGGTCTTTTCACTCGAATGATAAATCTGGCGAAAAGCCAATCCGGTTTCATCGCTTTTGACACTTCGCTCCATTCCGCTAACGCTCCGATATAAAGAAAGCACATAGGCAACAGCTTAATTTCTTCGTGGCATTAGACACCGAAATGCAAAACACGGAGATGGAAGACAAGGAAATGGCAGACGGGGAAATGGAAGACGGGGAAATGGATTTTCGCTTTGCAAAACCCGATCGACATCTGATCTCTTTATCAATATTTTTGACACAATAGCTATTGATCGCACAGCCTGCTTGAGTATCAAAACCATTTCTCTTTTAAATTTAAGTCAATAAAATTAACTTTTCAAAAGAGCATCGCAAAACTTGATGATATTCAATCGTAAGAAACAATCTATTTTCAGAAATATATAAAAGTTATCTTGTTAAGAATATTAACAATACAAAATATCGCGAAAATTATACAAACCACGTGATATAAATTCTTATGAAAATATAAAATCTCATAAAAAACATAGAGCAACCGGCTTCTGCTCGACAAAAGGTTCAAATACGATAAAATTCATAAATCCGGCTGCCTGAAACCAGAAACGGCCAATTGTGTAATTGTGCAAGATAACAATAAAAAAGCGGGACTTGCCCGCTTTTTAAACTTATTTTGTCAGGTTCTGCCGCAAAGCTTTGAGCGCATCCTCGGCTTTTTGACCGTCCGGTCCGCCGGCTTGCGCCATATCCGGCCGACCGCCGCCGCCTTTGCCGCCAAGGACTTCCGATAAGGCTTTGACCAGAACCACCGCATTGTAACGGCTCGTCAAATCATCGGTAACGCCAACGACGGCACTTGCCTTGCCATCTTCCGAAACGCCGATGAAAGCGACAATACCGCTTCCAATCTTGTTCTTTCCGGCATCTGCCAATGGCTTCAAATCCTTAGGAGAAACGCCATGAACAACGCGCCCCATAAACGACACACCGTTAATCTCTTCAATATCGGGTTCTGAATGGTTGGCTGTGCCGCCAGTCAAGGCCAGTTGTTTTCTGGCTTCGTTCAATTCTTTTTCAAGTTTACGACGTTCCTCGACCAGAATATGGACGCGTTCCAGTGCTTCCTGCGGCGTTGTTTTCAACACATTGGCAATTTCGTGAACGCGTTGATCCTGACCGTCAAGATAATGACGGGCGGCATCGCCGGTCAATGCTTCGATACGGCGAACTCCCGCAGCAACAGCACTTTCCGATACAATACGGATAAGTCCTATATCACCGGTACGTTTCACATGCGTACCACCACAAAGTTCGAGCGACCAAGGCCGATTTCCGACCTTCGTCGGGTCAACCCTTTGCCCCATAGAAACAACACGAACCTCGTCACCATATTTTTCACCAAACAGAGCCATAGCTCCTTCGGCAATCGCATCATCGACGCTCATCAACCGTGTGGTGACAGGGCTATTTTGCAAAACGATTTCGTTCGCCAAATCCTCAACCTGTTTGATTTCTTCGGCAGTCATGGGTTTCGGATGGGAAAAGTCGAAACGCAAGCGTTCCGGTGTTACCAATGACCCTTTCTGGGCGACATGGGTTCCAAGTGTTTCGCGAAGAGCTTCATGGAGAAGATGTGTTGCCGAGTGATTGGCGCGGATTTTACGGCGTCTTTTTTGGTCTACATCAAGCTCGACCACGTCACCGGTTTTGATTGACCCTTTTTTCGAGCTTCCGATGTGGATGAACACACCATTGGCTTTTTTCTGTGTATCCGTGACATCGAAAGTAAATTTTTCGCCGGAAATTGTGCCGGTGTCCCCGACCTGTCCGCCCGATTCACCATAGAAAGGCGTTTGATTGACCACCAGTGCCCCTTCTTCACCTTCCTTAAGCTCGTCGACGATCTTTCCATCTTTGACAATGGCAGTAATCACTGCTTCAGCTTTTTCTGTCTCATAGCCAAGAAATTCGGTCGAACCAACGCGATCTCTGACAGCAAACCAGACGGTTTCGGTTGCTTCTTCACCCGAACCCGCCCAATTGGCACGGGCTTCGGCTTTTTGCCGTTCCATGGCCTTGTCGAAAGCCTCGACATCAACCGTTATATTGCGGCGACGAAGCGCATCCTGAGTAAGATCAAGCGGAAAACCATAGGTGTCATACAGTTTGAATGCGGTTTCGCCATCAAGATGATCGCCCGATTTCAGATTATGGCTTGCCTCGTTCAACAAATTGAGGCCGCGCTCCAAAGTCTTGCGGAAGCGTGTTTCTTCCAACCGCAAAGTTTCCGAAATAAGTGCCTCTGCCCGTATAAGTTCGGGATAGGCTTGCCCCATTTCGCGTATCAATGTCGGCAGAAGGCGCCACATTAAAGGTTCCTTAGCGCCAAGCAATTCGGCATGACGCATAGCGCGACGCATAATCCGGCGCAATACATAGCCGCGCCCCTCGTTTGACGGCAAAACACCGTCGGCAATGAGGAATGCGGATGAGCGCAAATGATCGGCAATAACACGATGACTTGCAACAAATTCACCTTCTGCTTTGACACCTGTTGCTTCTTCCGAAGCGCGGATCAACGTTTTGAAAAGGTCAATATCATAATTGTCATGAACACCCTGCAAGACAGCCGCAATACGTTCCAATCCCATGCCGGTATCAATGGATGGCCGCGGCAAATCATTACGCTGGTCTTTTGTTACCTGCTCGTATTGCATGAAAACAAGGTTCCAGATTTCGATATACCGGTCACCATCTTCTTCTGCACTTCCGGGAACTCCACCCCAAATTTTATCACCATGGTCGTAGAATATTTCGGAACAGGGGCCGCACGGGCCGGTATCACCCATGGCCCAGAAATTGTCATTGGTTGAAATCCTGATGATCTTGTCGTCAGAAAGCCCGGCAATCTTTTTCCAAAGATCGGCCGCCACATCGTCTTCGTGATAAACAGTGACCAACAGCTTTTCTTTCGGCAAACAAAATTCTTTGGTCAACAAATTCCACGCAAAATAAATCGCCTGTTCCTTGAAATAATCGCCGAAAGAAAAGTTGCCGAGCATCTCGAAAAACGTGTGGTGGCGTGCAGTGTAACCGACATTGTCGAGATCATTGTGTTTACCACCGGCACGAACACATTTTTGTGCTGTTGTCGCTCTTTTATAAGGGCGCTGCTCAAGACCGGTAAAAACATTCTTGAATTGTACCATTCCCGCATTGGTAAACATCAATGTCGGATCATTTCTGGGCACAAGCGGACTTGAGGGAACAATCTCATGCCCGTTTCTGTGGAAATAATCCAGAAAGGTTGACCGGATCTCGTTAACACTATTCATAACTGACACCTGTACTGGCCATAAAGCGCTGTTGCGCTTTTAGGATTTTTTAAAACTATATTGTCTGCCTTTTAGAGCATATTCATTGATCTGAAAACCACTTTTTAACGCCACTTTACCAATGTGATTTATTATTCGCTTTTTACATGGGCATCTGTTTCGTAACGCACAATGTGACCTTTATGAATATGTCCAATAACTGTAACCGCTCTTGAGATAAACAGCATATAAGTGCGTTCCGCCAAAACCGGAAAATGATTTCTATAACAGAAAATATTTTTAAAGCTTAATGCAATGTCTACATTTGACATAGCTCTATTCCGGTTCTTCAAGCCCCTTTCACTGGCGATGACGCGCCGTGAACGCCCGATTTAATTCCGATAATGCAATTTGTCTTCTGCCAACGGGATTTTACATTATCCGAAAACGAACGATAGCCATTATATTTCCCCTTAATGACCGCTCGTCAATGCGCTTTTGCTACCGGATATTTTGCCTGATATTTTATAAGAAAGGAGCCGTAGCAAATTTTGCACGGCTCCTTATCAATCAAATAGTTTATAATTTCAAACCACTATTTTTGCTTTATAAAGCCAACTTTCAAACCGCGGTTTCATCTGACAAAATTTAAATCGACATTTCATCTGACAGAATTTAAACCGGTTTTTTACGCGACAAAAACAAACGACCTATATTCTGACGCCGTTTGTTTATTCGTGATGAACTAATGACGAGTGATAAAGCTTTTACCGAATTTATATTTCAATTTCATATTGTAGAAACCAAAATATCAAACCGCTTCGCTTTCACCATCTGATTCCGGACCGCCATTTTCCAGCAATTCTGTTGCAATCAAACCGGCGTTTTGCCGCAGGGCTGCTTCAATTTCATCAGCAACTTCCTTATTCTCACGCAAAAACTGCTTTGCATTTTCGCGCCCCTGCCCCAAACGTTGCGAATTATAAGAGAACCACGCACCGGACTTTTCAACAATTCCGACTTTAACACCGAGATCGATAAGCTCGCCAAGTTTGGAAATGCCTTCGCCATACATAATGTCGAATTCTACTTGCTTGAACGGAGGAGCGAGTTTGTTTTTGACCACTTTAACGCGTGTCTGGTTACCTACAACCTCATCACGATCCTTGATCGAACCGATGCGCCGAATATCAAGACGGACGGAAGCATAAAATTTCAAAGCATTGCCACCTGTCGTCGTTTCGGGGGAACCGAACATGACACCGATCTTCATACGGATCTGGTTGATGAAGATGACCATACAATTCGAGCGGGAAATCGACGCTGTCAATTTACGCAGAGCCTGACTCATCAACCGTGCCTGCAGACCGGGAAGTGAATCCCCCATTTCGCCTTCGATTTCTGCACGAGGTGTCAAAGCCGCGACAGAGTCAACAACCAGAACATCCACAGCACCGGAGCGAACCAGCGTATCGGTGATTTCCAATGCTTGTTCGCCGGTATCAGGCTGGGAAATCAGAAGGTTTTCAATATCAACACCAAGCTTGCGGGCATAGACCGGATCAAGCGCATGTTCGGCATCAATAAATGCACAAATTCCACCACGCTTTTGAGCTTCGGCAATTGTATGAAGAGCCAAAGTCGTTTTACCGGAACTTTCAGGCCCGTAAATTTCCACGATACGCCCTTTGGGAAGCCCCCCCACTCCGAGGGCAATATCCAGCGATAACGAGCCTGTCGGAACTGTTTCGATTTCTACAATATGCTTGTTATCGCCAAGGCGCATAATAGAGCCTTTGCCAAATGAACGTTCTATCTGGGATAGTGCGGCATCCAGAGCTTTCGATTTATCCACTGTTTTATCCTCAACGAGTCGCAATGTATTTTGTGCCATCTTACACTAACCTTTTCTATTATATGAAGCTAGAGCACTCATTTATTTCGTGATCTTTTTGTACACCATTTGTTCTCATTTTACAAGTGGGACAACCTGTTGTTTTTACATTATTATATATTTTTGTTCTAATAATGTTCTCACGACAAACAAGCTTGAATAAAACAAAACCGCCGCAAAAAGCGGCGGTTTTCAAAATCCGATGTTCCAACTGTTAAAATCAATAACCATCCTGACGCAGGGGGGCAATCTGGATTTCTACACGGCGGTTTTGTGAACGGCCCTCGACAGTATCGTTCGACGCAATCGGGTTTGATGGCCCGTAGCCTTGAACTGCAAGGCGTCGGCCATCAATACCTTGACTATTAAGATAATTGGCAACCGCGAGCGCGCGTCGTTGCGAGAGGTCCTGATTGTGTGCAAGACTTCCGGTCGAATCGGTAAAACCGAAAACATCGACGAGCGATTTGTTATATTTCTTTAAGACGATAGCGACAGAGTTCAACACCGGATAAAATTGCCCTTTGACTGAATCCTGATCGGTATTGAAGGTGATATTTCCAGGCATATTCAGGCGTATTTGGTCGCCATAACGGGTAACAGACACACCGGTTCCCTGCAATTGTTGACGAAGCTCGGCTTCCTGACGGTCCATATAATTACCAATAAGTCCACCACCGAGTGCGCCGACGCCTGCACCGATCAACACCGCATTTCTTTGGGCGTGGCTTGAACCACCCACCATCAGCCCGCCGAGAGCACCAGCTACGGCACCGATTGTTGCGCCAGTTGCAGTTTTTGATACCTGACTTTCACCGGTATAGGGATTCGTTGTTTCACATGCGGTCAAAAAACTGGCCGATAGAAAAAGGATGCCCAACTTTTTCAACATATTTGATAATCTCCGTTTAAAAGGATTCATTTAAATCTCCTGACGGAGATTATAGGGGGGATTTAGCAATTTTCATCGCACGAGTTTGAATTTTACCTGCTTATACCAAGTTTATTTTTGTCTGTTACGTTCTTTACGTAGTCTTTCCCACCATTCCAAGCGCTTTTTTATTTCACGTTCAAAGCCACGTTCAGGCGGATCATAATAATGCTGATGTCCCATTTTTTCAGGAAAATATTCCTGTCCTGAAAATGCGTCAGGCTCATCATGGTCATAATGATAACCTTCGTTATAACCTTCCTGTTTCATAAGTTTTGTCGGCGCATTAAGAATATATTTGGGCGGCATTAACGAACCGTTCTGGCGCGCCGAACGCATAGCCTTATTGAATGCCACATAACCGGCATTGGATTTGGGAGCGGTTGCGAGATAAATACAGGCTTGGGCAAATGCCAGTTCACCTTCGGGTGAGCCAAGATAATCGTAGGCATCTTTCGCGGCATTGGCAATGACGAGAGCCTGCGGATCTGCCAATCCTATATCTTCAACCGCCATACGCACGAGCCGCCTTCCGATATAATGCGGGTTTTCTCCTGCATCCAACATACGCGAGAGATAGTAAAGGGCTGCATCGGGGTCCGAACCGCGTACCGACTTATGAAGAGCAGATATGAGATTATAATGCCCATCCTGCCCTTTGTCATAGATCGCCGCACGTTGCTGGACAATCTCCTGCAAGGTTGTTTCATTGAACACCTCGCCTGTCCGTGCGGCTCTCCATAGCTCTTCTGCCATTGTAAGTACGGCGCGACCATCTCCATCGGCCATACGTACCAGCATATCACGAGCCCCCTCGTCGACAGGAAGTGGCTTGCCTTCTATTTTTTCGGCTCTTTCAAGAATTGTTGCCAGACTCTTTTCATCAAGTGAATGGAATGTCAGCACACGTGCGCGCGAAAGTAACGCCGCATTAAGCTCGAAAGACGGATTTTCCGTTGTTGCACCCACAAGAATAACCGTACCATCTTCCATAACCGGCAAAAAACTATCCTGTTGTGCACGATTGAACCGGTGTATTTCGTCGACAAACAGCAACGTCTGCCTGCCGGACATCCGTCTTGCGCGCGCACTTTCAAATACTTTTTTTAGCTCGCTCACACCGGAAAAAATTGCCGAAATCTGCTCGAAAGCGAGTTCCGTTTCATTTGCAAGTAATCTTGCAACAGTTGTTTTTCCTGTACCGGGTGGTCCCCAGAAAATCATTGACCCCATCGAACCGGAGGCGATCATTCTGCTTAATGCGCCTTCCGGACCGGTGATATGTTCTTGCCCGATAACTTCTGACAGATGTTGAGGCCGCATACGCTCGGCAAGCGGTTTGGTCTTGTCCATCTGCAAATCGGTCGTAGCTGAAAAAAGATCGTTAGCCAAAAAAATACCTCAACGTACGAATTGCCGAACCAACATGCCGTTCCGTTCATATTCAAGCTGCCAGATACGCGGTTGACCGCCTGAAAGAATTTTTTTCAAATCGGCAACTGTCTTGACTTCCTTGCCATTGAGACCATGGATAATGTCTCCGCGCTGAAAGAGACCGGCGGCATTGCTATTATCGTCGACATTATTGATTACAACACCTGCCGCATCTGGTGCTACATGAAACCGGCGTGCATTCATTGGCGTCAAATTCATAACTTCGGCACCGGTAAAAGGAGTATTTCCTGTCAATTTTTCCGGACGTGAAACCTCGTTTTCGGGAACCGAAGTGAGAGAAATAGAGGTCTTTCCGGTCGCGCCATTTCTCAGATACTCAATATCGAGCGTATGACCGATTCCCGTTGTCATCAGACGGTAACCAAGGCTGTCCGGATTATCAACACGCACATTTTGTGCCTTCAAAATAACATCACCGATTTTAAGACCGGCTTTTTCAGCAGGGCTTCCCTTTGCAACATCAATAATAATGGCGCCATAAGGTTGAGCCATTCCCAAACCTTCGGCAACATCTGCCGTTACATTTTGAAAAGAAGCACCGATATAGGGAGGTTCAAATGTCTGCTCGCCTCTTTTTACCGCATCAAGAACGGTTTTTACAAGATTTGCCGGAATTGCAAAGCCAATCCCGACCGACCCTCCCGATTGGGAATAGATGGCCGTATTGATGCCAATCAGCTCGCCTTTCATATCAATAAGCGCGCCGCCCGAATTACCGGGATTGATCGGAGCATCTGTCTGGATGAAAAAGTCGAAATCGGATATTCCCACGCGGGTGCGTGCCTGCGCCGATACGATGCCGCTTGTAACAGTTTGCCCGACGCCAAAGGGGTCGCCGATCGCCAAAACGAGATCGCCGACCTCGACCGCATCTGAATCACCGAGCGGCAATACCGGAAAAGGTGCGCCCTTGGGCGTAATTTTCAGGACAGCTATATCGGTCGCTTCATCTTTAAGCATAACTTTACTTTCAAATTCGCGGCCATCCGACAAAGCAACCTTGATTTCGTCAGCATCACGAATAACATGATAGTTCGTGACAATCAGACCGCTCTCATCGACTATCACGCCCGACCCCAGAGAAGATTGTTTGCGCGAGGGTGCATTTTTGAACGATTGTCCGAAAAACTGTTCAAAAAACGGATCATTGGCAAAAGGTGACCGCGCACGAACGATTCTTGCAGCATAGACATTCACAACCGATGGCACGGTCTTTTTAACCAGAGGCGCGAAACTCAATTTGATCTCTGCTTGCGACTGCGGAACTTCTGCAAGACCGGCTTGAGGTAGAAAGGCTGTCAATAAGCTGAAGAGAACAATGGCCTTGAAAGTCGTTTTCATTCTTGTTTCCTTACAAATGACTTTATTCCTGTAACAGTTCGGGCAGTTTTCAATCTATAAGCGTTTCATCAAAAGAAACGCCCCTTATTCGACAGCCTTTAACAGATTCGCATTTTATTTATGATTTTGTCAAAAGAACGAAATTGAATGGACTTTATTATTCTGTCTGTCAGCAGTTGCACGTCTCGATGCACACGTAAATCCGTATGATTTTACGATCAATTGCTTCACAGCCCCCCGCTGCACACCTTTTCAGCCCATCCGACAGTTATGAAAACTTCGCATAACATATGTAAAGCTTGCGTGACATCGAGAGTAATTCAACATTGATCTTCGGGAGCTTTAATTCAGCCGATTATCATCTGTTTCATATCATCCTCACCCTGCCCGATGCCGATCCCTTCTTTCTCTCTCCAAACGATCATATTGATAAGAGGGAGGGAGAAAACAACATTAAAACACGTGGCGCGCTGAACCGGATTTCATGCAAATATTAATGGACATTGAAATTCAACCAGCAGGCGTTTTGTAAATAGAACGCCATTCATCTGCAAACGATTATAAATGGCTGCATCAATGCGTGTCGCTTCTTCAATCATGAAGCAGGCTTATGCCCCGATTTCAATCAACACAATGTAACGCCAACTTTCTGCACTGCGGCTGTTAGGCAACCAAGTGCGATCTCGTTTGCCGGGCAACAATCCCCCACACTGTCATCAACAAAAATCATAAAATGCCAAATCATTCCAATGAAAAAACGCGGCAACCGCAATCAAACCAAAACACGAAAATTCCGCTTTCAACGCATAAAAGCGGAAAAACAAAAAACCCGCTTTGACAGCGGGTTTCTTTTAATTATCAATCATTTTTCAAATGATAGCCAATCAAGCTGCTTCTGTTTCCTTGGCAGCAGCTTCAACACGTGCTTTGTCAGCCGCACCTTTGGCATTTACGTCGCGTTCTACAAATTCGACGACGGCCAACGGAGCATTATCGCCCTGACGGAACCCTGCTTTCATAATACGAAGGTAACCACCATTGCGATTTGCGTAACGGGGAGCCAAAGTATCAAAAAGCTTTGCTACCTGCTTTGCATCGCGAATTGCCGAAATGGCTTGACGGCGAGCATGGAGACCTCCACGTTTGCCTAATGTTACCAATTTCTCGACAATCGGGCGGATTTCTTTTGCCTTTGGAAGCGTCGTCACGATCTGCTCATGCTCGATCAGTGACGTTGCCATATTGGCAAACATCGCCTTACGGTGACTAGCAGTGCGGTTCAGCTTGCGGCCTGATTTACCATGGCGCATGAGCCTTCTCCTTAATTTCTAACTCAGTATTGATCTTCATAACGTTTTGCAAGGTCGTCGATATTCTCTGGCGGCCAAGCGGGGATTTCCATACCAAGATGAAGCCCCATTGACGCGAGAACTTCCTTGATTTCATTAAGTGACTTACGACCAAAATTCGGCGTACTCAGCATTTCTGCTTCCGTTTTCTGGATAAGGTCACCAATATAAACGATATTGTCGTTTTTAAGACAATTGGCCGAACGAACCGAAAGCTCCAGTTCATCCACTTTCTTGAGCAATGCGGGGTTGAATGCAAGCTCGGAAACCTGCTCTTGCGGAGCTTCTTTCTGCGGTTCTTCAAAATTGACGAATACAGAAAGCTGGTCTTGCAGGATACGGGCAGCAAAAGCTACAGCGTCTTCTGCACTAACCGCACCGTTCGTCTCGACAGTCAGGATCAACTTGTCGTAGTCGAGAACTTGACCTTCGCGTGTGTTCTCGATCTTGTACGAAACTTTGCGAATGGGAGAATAGAGGCTATCAACGGGAATAAGCCCGATTGGAGCATCTTCATTACGATTGCGATCGGCAGGAACGTAGCCCTTACCGGTGTTGACCGTAAATTCCATTCTGATCTCGGCACCCTGATCGAGCGTGCAAATCACATGTTCCGGATTGAGAATCTCGACATCGCCGACTGTCTGGATATCGCCTGCTGTGACAACACCCGGACCTTCTTTGCGAACAACCATCCGTTTCGGACCTTCGCCTTCCATGCGGATGGCGATTTCCTTGATATTCAGAATAATATCTGTAACGTCTTCCCGCACACCGGGTATCGACGAAAATTCGTGCAACACACCATCAATCTGCACAGCAGTAATTGCCGCTCCGCGCAAAGAAGACAGTAATACACGCCGTAAAGCGTTACCTAATGTCAAACCAAAACCACGCTCCAGCGGCTCGGCGATCACAACAGCTTTGTTAGAACCACCCTGCGTCTGAAACTCGACTTTATTAGGCTTAATCAGTTCCTGCCAGTTTTTCTGGATCATATTCCTATTCCTGTCCTTTACTTCCGTCACCATTCAGCCGTGACGGCCAGCTTGAACGCCAGAGACAAGCTCTGACACCGAAAAACAACCGGATTAAACGCGGCGTTTCTTACGCGGACGGCAACCATTATGCGGAATGGGTGTCACATCACGAATAGATGTAATAATAAAACCTGCAGCCTGAAGTGCTCTCAAAGCTGATTCACGACCGGAACCCGGTCCACAAACTTCCACTTCAAGAGACCGCATACCGTGATCTTGCGCCTTTTTTGCACAATCTTCTGCTGCTACCTGAGCGGCAAAAGGTGTCGATTTACGCGAGCCTTTAAAGCCCTGTGCACCGGCAGACGACCAGGAAATCGTATTTCCTTGGGCATCGGTAATTGTTATGAGCGTGTTATTGAATGTCGAATTGACATGGGCAACGCCCGACGAAATATTTTTACGTTCGCGACGGCGAATACGCGTAGGCTCTTTGGCCATAATTTTCCTTTCACTGATCTCTGCACCGCCGTATTTCCAGCGGCTACACCTTATTGACCCCGACCAACATAATAAAAGAAACTATTATTCGTTCTATGACGCTGATTGGGGCAAAAATTATTTTATCTATTATTTCTTCTTACCGGCAATAGCCCGTGCCGGGCCTTTGCGGGTACGCGCATTGGTATGTGTACGTTGACCGCGAACCGGCAACGAACGACGATGACGCAAACCACGATAGCAACCAAGATCCATGAGACGCTTGATATTCATCGAAACTTCGCGGCGAAGGTCACCTTCCACCTGATAATCGTGATCGATAGCTTCACGGATTTGAAGAACTTCAGCATCCGAAAGTTCACTCACACGGCGCTCAGCAGGAATACCGACTTTATCAACGATTTCTTTAGCAAATTTCGGTCCAATCCCGTGAATGTACTGAAGAGCGATAATAACGCGCTTATTCGTCGGGATGTTGACGCCAGCAATACGAGCCACGCCTGTTCTCCTTAAATTAAATTTCAACCATTTGCACTTTAGTCAATACTGAACTAAAGCACAAAACGACCAGAACCGCACACAATGCCGATTCCAATCATCTCTCAAAAAAATGAAATTGTGCTGTCTTTGACGGATTTCGCCGGAAAAGTCAACTCCTCTTTCACTTATATGACAGACTGTTATCAGTGAAGTGCTTTTTCGATTGCAAGTGTGACATCCTTGACAGAAGCCATACCATCAATTTTCTTCAACAGTCCGGTTTTTTCATAAAACTGCGACAAGGGAGCAGTTTTATCACTATATTCTACAAGCCGCTTCGCAAATGCTTCCGGATTATCATCGGAGCGCACCTTGCCACCTGCGGCAATGGTTTCTGCAACGCGCGTCTTCATACGATCAACAAGTGCATTCCGATCAACAACAAGTTCGATCACTGCGTCCAGTTTCGTATGTTTGCTATTCAGAATTTCCTGCAAAGCCTCTGCCTGCCCTACTGTTCTCGGATACCCGTCAAGGATAAAGCCTTTTGAACAGTCCGGCTCGTCAATCCGCTCCGAAACAATCTGGTTCACAATCTCGTCGGAAACCAGCCCACCGGCATCCATAATCGACTTTGCACGTTTACCGACTTCTGTTCCGGCAGCAACAGCCGCACGCAACATGTCACCTGTTGATAGTTGCGGTATACCGTATTTTTCGGTCAAAATCTTTGCCTGAGTACCCTTACCGGCACCGGGCGGTCCTAAAAAGATCAGTTTCATCTATTTCTTTTCCCGCTTCTGAGTTTTGATTTCTTAAGCAAGCCTTCATATTGGTGAGCGACGAGATGCCCCTGAATTTGTGCAATTGTATCAAGTGTAACAGTCACAACGATCAAAAGCGACGTACCACCAAGATAGAACGGAACATGCAAGGTCGACATTAAAAATTCCGGCAACAGGCAAACTAGAATAATATAGATAGCCCCTACAACGGTAATGCGTGTAAGCACATAATCAATATATTGCGCTGTCCGTTCGCCAGGTCTTATTCCGGGAATAAAGCCTGAATGTTTTTTCAACTGGTCGGCTGTGTCTTTCGGATTGAAAACAATGGCCGTGTAAAAGAAACAGAAAAATGCCATAAGCCCCGCATAAACCACCATATAAAGCGGCTGCCCATGGCTTAACGAAAACGAAATCGTTTGCAGCCAATGAGGCATGTTTTGCGAAAAATTATTTATCGTTGCCGGCAGCATCAAAAGTGACGACGCAAAAATGGGAGGAATGACACCGGCAGTGTTAAGCTTCAACGGCAAATTCGATGTATCGCCTTTAAACATCCGGTTACCCATCTGACGATTGGGATATTGAATGATTATCCGGCGTTGAGCCCGTTCCACAAAAACGATAACAGCAATAACCGCAATACAAATAACAATAATAAGAAGCAACATGAATGTTGAAAGATCGGCTTGCGCATGAGCTGTCAAAAGCTGCGCAATCGCCGAGGGAAGATTTGCAACAATACCTGCAAAAATAATGAGCGATATACCGTTACCAATTCCGCGAGAGGTGATCTGCTCGCCCAGCCACATCAAAAAGATCGTGCCGCCGGTCAGCGTAATAACAGCACTGATTCTGAACATCATTCCGGGTTCGGTCACAATCTGCAGACCCGTTCCCATTCCGCTCTCAAGAGCAATCGCAATACCATAAGCCTGGATCAACGCCAGAAAAACAGTTCCATAACGGGTATATTGATTAATAATCTTTCGCCCCGTCTCGCCTTCCTTCTTCAAAGCTTCAAGCGAAGGGATCACGGAAGTCATCAACTGCACGATGATCGAGGCTGAAATATATGGCATAATGCCGAGTGCAAAAATCGCCATACGCCCGACAGCACCACCGGCAAACATATTGAATAGACCCAAAACGCCGGATGCGTGCTGGGCAAATGTCTGTCTTAATGCATTAACATCGATTCCCGGCATAGGAATGTAAGTACCGAAACGATAGACAAGCAATGCACCCAAAGTAAACCAGATACGTTTCTTCAGTTCGGTAGCGCGCGAAAATGCGCCAAAATTAAGATTGGAAGCCAGTTGTTCTGCGGCAGATGCCATAAAATCTCTCCGGTTTTAATTCACGGCAAGATACCGTGAAAATCAACACATGCTTTACCCCCCTGCGCAAAAAAACGCAAAGAGAAACAACGCCTGTTAAAGCTATTTTAACTCAAGGCCGTTTTGCCTGATAAAAATAGTTTTTGCAACATGAAATAATTCATAAAAAAAGGTCTGGAATGAACGTTTATCACGTCACACCAGACCAGAACTGTTCAAGCGAATGAATTATTCGGCAGAGTCACGAAGATTAACAACGCCACCAGCCTTGTTAACTTTTTCAATCGCGGCTTTGGAAGCGCCGGCAATGTCAAATGTCACTTTGGCTTTCAATTCACCATCCGAGAGAAGCCGAATGCCATCTTTTTCGCGACGGATAATGCCGGCAGCTTTCAACGCTGCACCATCTACCGGCTTTGCGGCATCCAATTTGCCAGCGTCGATAGCAGCCTGAATACGGCCAACCGATACTTCATTGAAGCTTTTTGCAAAAATATTGTTAAAACCGCGTTTCGGCAGGCGACGGTAAACAGGCATTTGCCCGCCTTCAAAACCGTTAATAGCCACACCTGAACGTGCTTTCTGGCCTTTAACACCGCGTCCGGCAGTCTTACCCATTCCCGAACCGATGCCGCGTCCTACTCTTTTGCGATTCTTTGTAGCGCCTTCTTGATCGCGCAGTTGATTGAGTTTCATGTTCTTTACTCCTACAATCCTCAGCCTTCATCCACAACGCGGACGAGATGCTCTACTTTTGCAATCATACCACGCACAGCCGGGGTATCGTTCAATGTGCTGCGGCGATGCATTTTGTTAAGTCCAAGCCCCTTCAACGTGGCACGTTGAACTTGCGGACGACGAATCGGGCTGCCGATTTGCTCGACAGTAACCTTTTTGCCATTATGGGTTTTTTTCCCAACCATTTTCAAATTCCTCTATATCGCAAGTTCCACGAATTACTCTTCATTGCCGATCAAGCTTTGACGACGGGCCTGCAACGTCGAATATTTAATGCCGCGCTGGGCAGCAATATCCTTCGGATGAACCTGACGTTTCAACGCATCGAATGTCGCGCGAATCATGTTGTAAGGGTTCGATGAACCGAGCGATTTTGCAACAACATCCTGCATACCGAGTGTTTCAAAAACAGCACGCATCGGACCACCGGCAATGATACCGGTACCGGCAGCAGCCGATCTCAACAATACACGTCCGGCACCGTGACGCCCTTCAACATCATGATGAAGTGTACGTCCCGAACGCAGCGGTACATAAATCATTTCATGCTTGGCTGCTTCTGTCGCTTTACGAATTGCTTCAGGCACTTCGCGAGCTTTGCCGTGACCGAAACCGACACGACCCTTCTGGTCACCAACAACAACAAGAGCAGCAAAGCCGAAGCGACGACCACCCTTTACAACTTTGGCGACGCGATTAATATGAACGAGTCTGTCAACAAACTCGCTATCACGTTCCTCATGACGCTCATCACGATTGTTACGTTCTTTTTGTGCCATTCCTAATTCCTTTTTCTTTTCCGGAAGCACTTATCAAAAAAGAATCCCTCCAAAAAGAGGAATTCCTGGGCGAGAGGCCCGAAAAATCCGGGCCGACAATTTTAGAAGCTCAAACCACCTTCGCGGGCTGCATCGGCAAGAGCCTTGATACGACCGTGATAAATATAGGCACCACGATCAAACACCACGTCCTTGACACCGGCAGCTTTTGCCCGTTCCGCAATAAGCTTGCCAACTGCTGTTGCAGCTTCCACATTGGCACCACCTTTAAGCGAGGAACGAAGTTCCTTATCCAAAGTTGAAGCCGATGCGACTGTACGACTGTGAAGATCATCAATGATCTGAACATAGATATTCATATTCGAGCGATGAACGCTCAATCTCAAGCGGCCGTTAGCGACTGCTTTAACTTGCCGGCGAACGCGCTGTGCGCGGCGCTGAAGTATTTCTTTAGGCGAAGCCATGACCCAAGTTCCTTATTTCTTCTTGCCTTCTTTGCGAACAATACGCTCATTCGCATATTTGACACCCTTACCTTTATAAGGTTCTGGTCCGCGATATTCGCGAATTTCCGCAGCAACCTGCCCTACTTTCTGCTTATCAATACCTGAAACCAGAATTTCAGTAGGCTTGGGCACGGCAACTGTAATGCCTTCAGGAACATGATAAACCACATCATGACTAAAACCCAAAGAAAGCTGAACATTCTTGCCTTGCATCGCAGCACGATAACCGACACCGTTTATTTCAAGCTTTTTCTCGAAGCCGCTCTTAACACCTTCAATGATATTTTCAATCATCGAACGGGACATGCCCCATTTAGAACGTGCTTCCTTGGTTTGGTCACGTGGCGTGACATGAACCACATTATCTTCCAATTTGAGATGAACTTCATCATCAGCGACAAAACTCAACTCTCCCTTTGGCCCCTTGACCTTGATCGCCTGCCCGTCAACTGAAGCAGTAATGCCAGCCGGGACATGAATCGGTTTTTTTCCAATACGTGACATTGTTATAACCTATCTTTCTAGCTTTCTCCGACATCCATTAGAAGATGCGGCAAAGAAGCTCCCCACCAACATTCTGCTCACGAGCCTCGTGATCGGCCATCACACCTTTCGGCGTTGAAAGGATCGAAATGCCGAGACCGTTTGCAACTTGTGGAATAGACTTCACTGAAACATAAACGCGGCGACCCGGTTTTGAAACACGGGAAATTTCCCGAATAACCGGTGCACCATCGAAATATTTCAATTCAATTTCAAGTTCCGATTTTCCGTTCTCGAAATCGATCTGGCTATATCCGCGGATATAACCTTCTGTCTGAAGAACGTCGAGAACACGCGCACGCAACCGGGACGCAGGAGTCGAAACTCTGGTTTTTTTACGTCCGAGCGCATTACGAATGCGGGTAAGCATATCTCCAAGAGGATCTGACATAGACATTTACAAAACTCCTCTTACCAGCTCGATTTGACAACGCCCGGAATATGACCGAACGAACCAAGATCACGCAATGCAATACGCGACATTTTAAGCTTGCGATAATAACCACGCGGACGACCGGTTACTTCACAGCGGTTGCGAATACGAACCTTTGCAGAGTTACGAGGCAACTCTGCAAGTTGAATAGATGCACGGAACCGCTCTTCAAGCGGAACCTTCTGATCCATTATAATTGCTTTCAGACGCGCACGACGTGCGGCATATTGCTTAACCATCGCACGACGATGATTGTTCTTCTCAACGGCACTTGTTTTGGCCATAATTTTACCTCGCTACGCTTGCCGTTACGCACGGAACGGAAAATTGAAACCACGCAACAATTCACGTGCTTCATCATCCGTTTTCGCTGTCGTACAAACGATGATATCCATACCCCAGATCTGATCTACCTGATCGTAGTTAATTTCCGGGAACACAATGTGTTCTTTGATACCCATGGCAAAATTGCCACGACCGTCAAAACTTTTAGGATTAAGACCACGAAAATCGCGAACGCGTGGCAAAGCAATCGTTACCAGACGATCCAGAAATTCGTACATACGGTCTCTACGCAATGTTACTTTTGCTCCGAGAGGCATTCCTTCGCGAACTTTAAACGTCGCAACAGAATTACGTGCATGTGTAACAATAGCTTTCTGCCCGGCAATAAGGCTCAAATCCTCGGCTGCTCTGGCAGGTTTCTTGGAATCCGCCGTTGCTTCGCCAACACCCATGTTGAGAACAACTTTCTCGACACAAGGAACCTGCATGCTGTTTTCGTATTTGAACTTTTCTTGCAGGGCTTTGCGAACAACTTCGACATAATGCGTTTTCAAACGCGGCGCTTGAATCTTATCAGCCATCGATCAGATCTCCCGAACGCTTGGCAACGCGAACCTTCTTGCCGCCTTCTTCGATACGAAAGCCGACACGTGTAGGCTTTCCGTCCTTAGGATCAGCAATAGCCAATTTTGAAATATGAAGTGGAGCTTCTTTGGAAATAATACCGGCTTCCTGAGTTTGGGTCTGACGCTGGTGGCGCTTGACCATATTGATACCGCGAACAATGGCAGTATTTTCTTCAGGATTAACCTTGATTACTTCACCGTTACGCCCTTTATCCTTACCGGAAAGGATGACGACTTTATCGCCTTTACGAATTTTATTCATCGCAACGGCTCCCTATAAAACTTCTGGCGCGAGCGAAATAATCTTCATGTGATTCTTACCGCGAAGTTCACGGGGAACCGGTCCGAAGATACGAGTACCGATCGGCTCTTTCTTATTATCAACCAAAACAGCAGCGTTTTTATCAAAACGAATAACACTACCATCTGCGCGACGAATATCCTTGGCAGTACGTACTACCACGGCTTTCATCACATCACCTTTTTTTACGCGGCCACGAGGGATAGCTTCTTTGACCGAGACAACAATAATGTCGCCGACAGAAGCATATTTCCGTTTCGAGCCGCCCAGCACCTTGATGCACATGACACGACGGGCGCCGGAATTATCCGCGACGTCGAGGTTTGTTTGCATCTGAATCATGACTGGCCGCCTTCTCTTAATGTTTACGTCCGGCAGTGCATTTGACACATTCGGACTTGCCTGTCAAATTATGATTAAGACTTTTTTTCAAAACAAAATGTTGGGCACAAAAATACCCAACCTTCTGTCTGTAAAAAATCCGATTGATTAAGCAGCGCCGTCTTTTACAACGACCCAGCGTTTATCTTTGGAAATTGGCTTGGATTCCTGAATAAAAACCTCGTCACCAACTTTGAACTCGTTGTTTTCGTCATGCGCTTTGTACTTCTTCGACTGGCTGACAGTCTTCTGTAACAGCGGATGCGAATAGCGCCGCTCTACTTTGACTACAACAGTCTTGTCGTTCTTATCGCTGACGACAACGCCTTGCAGAATGCGTTTAGGCATGTCTTAACTTCCTTAAGCCTTGCTTTCGGCCGCCTTCTGGCGGGCGATTGTTTTTATGCGTGCGATATCACGGCGAACCTGTTTAACGCGCGCTGTTTTTTCCAACTGACCGGTTGCTTTCTGGAAACGCAGATTGAACTGCTCTTTCTTCAGCTTGGCCAACTCATCATTCATCTGATCGAGCGTCTGAGCCCGTACTTCTGCGGCTTTCATCGCTTAGTCCCTTTATTCAGCTATACGCTGGACAAAACGTGTTTTAATCGGAAGCTTTGATGCACCCAATCGTAACGCTTCCCGTGCCACATCTTCAGGTACGCCGTCAAGCTCAAACATGATACGTCCTGGTGCAACACGTGTTGCCCAATATTCTACTGCGCCTTTACCTTTACCCATACGGACTTCGGTAGGCTTCGATGATACCGGAACATCCGGAAAAACGCGAATCCACACACGACCGGCACGCTTCATCTGACGTGTGATAGCACGACGAGCCGCCTCGATCTGACGTGCAGTAACACGTTCGGGCTCCATGGCCTTAAGGCCGTAAGCACCAAAATTAAGTTCCGTACCGCCTTTAGAAACGCCATGAATACGGCCTTTAAACTGCTTACGGAACTTTGTGCGCTTTGGCTGCAACATTGTTCTCTACTCCAAATCCTGTTTTGCCCGTCTAAAAATCAGGCGTTTTCACGACGGCGGTTCGTGTTTGAACCTTGATTATCGCCTTCCATAGCACGGCGTTCGGAAGCCATCGGGTCATGCTCAAGAATTTCACCCTTGAATACCCAGACCTTCACACCGCAAATACCATAGGCAGTATTGGCTTCGGCTGTACCGTAATCAATATCCGCACGCAAGGTATGAAGCGGAACACGTCCTTCACGATACCATTCCATACGGGCAATTTCAGCACCGCCCAAACGACCACCACAATTGATACGGATACCTTCGGCACCAAGACGCATAGCTGACTGGACAGCACGCTTCATAGCACGACGGAAAGCCACACGGCGTTCCAATTGTTGTGCAATCGACTGGGCAATCAATTCGGCATCAATTTCCGGCTTACGGACTTCGACAATGTTCAAAGCCGTATCGGCATGTGTCATTTCAGACAATTTGCGACGCAACTTCTCGATGTCGGCACCCTTCTTACCAATGATAAGGCCAGGACGAGCCGAATGAATGGTCACACGGCATTTCTTGTGCGGACGTTCGATAACAACTTCCGAAATCGCAGCCTGTTTCAATTCGTCCATAACATATTTGCGGATTTTCAAATCCTCATGCAACAGCCGACCATATTCGCCTGTATCAGCATACCAGCGAGAATCCCATGTACGATTGATACCGAGACGAAGCCCGATTGGATTGATCTTCTGACCCATTATGCGGCCTCCTCTTTATCGGACACTTCACGAACAACAATTGTAAGATGAGAGAACGGACGCAAAATTCTGCTTGCGCGACCACGGCCACGCACATGAAACCGCTTCATAACAATTGATTTACCGACAGAAGCTTCCGCTACGATAAGCGAATCGACATCCAGATCGTGATTGTTTTCTGCGTTCGCAATCGCAGATTCCAACGTCTTTTTCACCGTATCGGCAATGCGCTTACGAGAAAACGTCAAATCTGCAAGAGCTGTATTAACTTTCTTACCGCGAATCATTGCCGCTACAAGATTGAGCTTCTGCGGGCTTACACGAATTGTGCGAGCCACTGCCTTTGCTTCATTATCTTTAAGCTGGCGCGGAGCCTTAGCTTTGCCCATTATTACTTCCTCTTCGCTTTCTTGTCCGCACCGTGACCATAATAGCTGCGGGTGGGAGCGAACTCACCGAACTTATGTCCGACCATTTCTTCCGAAACAGAAACAGGAACATGCTTGTTTCCATTGTAAACACCAAAGGTCAGGCCAACAAACTGCGGCAAAATCGTGGAGCGGCGGCTCCACATTTTTATAACCTCGTTACGACCGCCGGCACGTACCTTCTCAGCTTTCTTGAGAAGATAGCCGTCAACAAACGGTCCTTTCCATACTGAACGAGCCACTTCAGACTACCTCTCTTACTTCTTGCGTTGATGACGTGAGCGCATAATGAATTTATCGGTCGCTTTGTTCGAGCGTGTACGCTTGCCCTTTGTAGGCTTGCCCCAAGGCGATACCGGATGACGACCACCAGAAGTACGGCCTTCACCACCACCATGCGGGTGATCTACCGGGTTCATCGCAACACCACGAACGTGCGGACGTTTACCGCGCCAACGGGCACGACCCGCTTTACCATCATTGATATTACCATGATCCGAGTTAGAAACTGCACCAACCGTTGCGTAACAACCACTGGCAACCAGACGCTGTTCACCCGAATTGAGACGCAGAATAGCCATTCCCTGATCGCGACCGACGAGCTGGGCGTAAGTACCGGCTGAACGGGCAATCTGCCCACCTTTACCAGGCTTCATCTCGACATTGTGGATAATCGTTCCAACAGGCATATTGCCAAGAGGCATCGAGTTACCGGGCTTAACGTCAACATTCAAACCGGCAACAACTGTGTCGCCGACGCCCAGACGTTGCGGAGCGAGAATGTAGCTCAGATGACCGTCTTCATAACGAATAAGCGCAATAAACGCTGTGCGGTTCGGATCATATTCCAAACGTTCCACTTTCGCAGGCATGTCGCGTTTCAAACGTTTGAAGTCCACAAAGCGATAAGTTCTCTTATGACCACCACCCTGATAACGGGCAGTTACGCGACCGTGATTATTACGACCGCCTTTCGACGACAGACCTTCGGTCAGCGCTTTCACAGGCTTGCCTTTGTAAAGACCTGAACGATCTACAATGACAAGCTGACGCTGCCCTGGCGTGGTCGGATTAAAGTGCTTGAGTGCCATTATTCCTAACTCCGAGCCTCTTAAAGACCAGTCGAAACGTCGATTGACTGACCTTCAGCCAGCGTCACGATCGCTTTTTTGACATCACTCTGTCGACCGACAACGCCTTTAAAACGTTTCACCTTACCCTTGCGGGTTGTTGTATTCACTGCTGTAACTTTGACACCGAACAAAGCTTCAACAGCCGCTTTGATTTCTGATTTTGTCGCCTTCGGTGCAACCTTGAACACGACTTGATTATTTTCCGATAGCATCGTCGATTTTTCGGTAATAACCGGACTTACGACGACATCATAGTGGCGAAGATCTGTCATTTGAACCGCTCCTCAAGGGCTTCGACGGCTGCTTTGGACAAAACCAGTTTGCCACGACGCAGAATGTCATAAACGTTAATCCCCTGAACCGGCAAAACATCAACATTTGGAATGTTCGATGCGGCACGGGAAAACTTCAAATCAATTTCCTTACCACCGATGAGCAGTGCATCCGAAAAACCGAGTTTGGCAAAATCCTTCGCCAATACCTTGGTTTTGGCTTCCTTGACGTTCAATTCGTCAACAATAATCAAATCTTGCGATTTCACTTTTGCAGACAGTGCATGACGCAAACCCAAAGCACGGACTTTCTTCGGCAATTCGTGAGCGTGGCTGCGAACAACCGGCCCATGAGCCTTACCACCACCACGGAATTGCGGAACACGTGCAGAGGAGTGACGGGCACGACCAGTACCCTTCTGCTTATACATCTTTGCACCGGTCCGCGATACATCGGCACGTGTCTGGCTTTGATGCGTACCTTGCTGACGACGGGCGAGCTGCCAACGGACAACACGTTGTAGAATATCTTCACGAGGATCCAAACCGAAGACTTCTTCCGAAACCTTCAACTTGCCAGCATCCTTACCGTCAAGAGTTGTTACGATGAGATCCATTATCAGGCTCCCTCAGCGACTGTAGCTTCCGCCTTCGGGGCAGCAGCATCTGTTTTTGCATTCTTTGACTGACGCAAGGCGGCAGGCTTCGGCGCATTTTCAGGAACGCTCTTCTTGACAGCATCCCGCACCAAAATCCAGGCACCCTTCGACCCCGGAACAGCACCACGAACCAGAATCAACCCGCGATCGGCATCTGTTGACACAACTTCAATATTCAAAGTCGTTATTCTGGTCTGCCCCATATGTCCAGCCATTTTCTTACCCTTAAACACTTTGCCCGGATCCTGGCGTTGGCCTGTAGAACCATGGGCACGGTGTGTAATGGAGTTACCGTGCGAAGCACGATGTCCACCAAAGTTATGACGTTTCATAACACCGGCGAAACCTTTACCGATCGACGTACCAGTCACGTCAACCAATTGACCGGGAACAAAATGTTCCGCAGTAATTTCAGCCCCAACTTCCAAAAGATTATCGGGACTTACACGAAATTCTGCAATTTTTGCTTTCGGCTCTACCGAAGCTTTTGCAAAATGACCACGTAATGCTTGAGAGGTATTCTTAACCTTGGCAAGCCCTACGCCTAACTGAACAGCAGTATAGCCATTCTTCTCAACTGTACGCTGTGCAACGACCTGACAGTTCTCCAAACGAAGAACTGTGACAGGCACATGTTCACCGGCATCATTATAGACGCGGGTCATGCCCAGCTTTTGTGCTATTACACCTGAACGCATCGGGTTCGTTCCTTCCGTCCCCAAGCCTTAAAGCTTGATCTCGACATCAACACCAGCAGAAAGGTCGAGCTTCATAAGCGCGTCCACTGTCTGCGGCGTCGGATCAACAATATCAAGAAGACGCTTGTGTGTGCGCATCTCAAACTGCTCACGGCTCTTCTTATCGATGTGCGGCCCACGATTAACCGTGAACTTCTCGATTCGCGTCGGAAGCGGAATCGGTCCACGGATATTGGCGCCAGTACGCTTGGCGGTCGACACAATCTCACGTGTCGATGCGTCAAGAATCCGGTGATCAAACGCTTTTAAGCGAATGCGGATGTTCTGACCGTTCATACTCTTTTTATCCCTGTCAATCGGAACGTCTTTTCACAAAGACGCTCCTTAACAATTAAAATTCGATTATTCAATGATTTTGGAAACGATACCGGCACCAACTGTGTGGCCACCTTCACGGATAGCGAAGCGGAGCTTCTCTTCCATAGCAACCGGAACAATCAGTGTAACATCCATCGTAACGTTATCACCCGGCATAACCATTTCTGTACCTTCCGGCAATGTTACAATACCGGTAACGTCTGTCGTACGGAAATAGAATTGCGGACGGTAATTGGTGAAAAATGGTGTGTGACGACCACCTTCATCCTTTGTCAAAATATAGGCTTCTGCCTTGAACTTGGTGTGCGGTGTAACAGTACCGGGCTTTGCCAATACCTGTCCACGTTCAACACCTTCACGTTCAATACCACGAAGAAGAGCACCGATATTGTCGCCTGCTTCACCTTCATCAAGAAGCTTGCGGAACATTTCAACGCCGGTCACTGTGGTCTTTGTCGTCGGACGGATACCAACGATTTCAACTTCGTCACCAACCTTGACAATACCGCGTTCAACACGGCCGGTCACAACTGTACCACGACCGGAAATCGAGAACACATCTTCAATCGGCATCAGGAAAGGCTGGTCGATCGGACGCTTCGGAGTCGGGATATATTCATCAACTTCGTGCATCAAAAGACGAACAGCATCTTCACCGATTTCCTTGTTGGTGCCTTCAAGAGCAGCCAATGCCGAACCCTTGACAATCGGAATCTCGTCGCCGGGGAAATCATATTTTGAAAGAAGTTCGCGAACTTCAAGTTCAACCAGTTCCAACAGCTCTTCATCGTCTACCTGATCGACTTTATTCAGGAAAACAACAATAGCAGGAACACCAACCTGACGGGCAAGAAGAATGTGTTCGCGTGTCTGGGGCATCGGGCCATCAGCAGCAGAAACAACAAGAATTGCACCGTCCATCTGGGCTGCACCGGTAATCATGTTCTTGACATAGTCAGCGTGTCCGGGGCAATCAACGTGGGCGTAGTGACGCTTCTCTGTCTCGTATTCTACGTGTGCTGTAGAAATCGTGATACCACGAGCGCGTTCTTCCGGCGCAGCATCAATCTGGTCATACGCCTTGAACTCGCCAAAATACTTTGTAATCGCTGCCGTCAACGTTGTTTTACCATGGTCAACGTGACCAATCGTGCCGATATTTACATGCGGCTTCGTACGTTCATATTTGGACTTTGCCATCTGAGCTCTCTCCATTTTCTGCCCCGTTCGGGGCTGAGTTGAAAGTTAATACGTAACCGCCTGATTACGCGAATTTTTTCTGAATTTCCTGAGCCACCGCCGTAGGCACTGGTTCATAGTGATCGAATTGCATTGTATATTGGGCACGCCCCTGACTCATCGAACGCAAACTATTGACATAGCCAAACATGTTTGCGAGCGGAACCATAGCATCCACCACAGTAGCAATACCTCTTGGCTCTGTGCCGGAGATTTGACCGCGACGGGAGTTCAAATCACCGATAACATCACCAACATAGTCTTCCGGTGTAACAACCTCGACCTTCATGATAGGTTCAAGAAGTTGTGCGCCGGCCTTCTGGGCTCCCTCACGGAAAGCAGCACGAGCAGCAATCTCGAATGCCAGTACCGAGGAGTCAACATCATGATAAGCACCATCAAGCAATGTTGCTTTGACACCCTGCATAGGAAAGCCAGCAAGTGGGCCGGAACCCATAACGCTTTCCAGACCTTTCTGGACACCGGGGATATATTCCTTCGGAACAGCACCACCGACGATTTTCGATTCAAACAGCAAGCCGTCGCCGTCATAAGGTTCAAAAAGAATCTTCACACGTGCAAACTGACCCGAACCACCGGACTGCTTCTTATGGGTATAATCAATTTCAGCAGGCTTTGTAATCGTTTCACGATAAGCAACCTGCGGCTGGCCGACATTCGCCTCGACTTTGAATTCGCGACGCATACGATCAACAATGATGTCGAGGTGAAGCTCACCCATACCGGCAATAATTGTCTGCCCTGATTCTTCGTCCGATTTTACACGGAATGAAGGATCTTCAGCCGCCAAACGATTAAGGGCAATGCCCATTTTTTCCTGATCGGCCTTGGTCTTAGGCTCGATTGCAATTTCGATAACCGGTTCCGGAAACTCCATACGTTCCAGAATAACTGGATGAAGCGGATCGCAAAGAGTATCGCCCGTGGTAGTTTCTTTCAAACCGGCCAATGCAACAATATCACCTGCATAAGCCTCTTCAATATCGGTACGGGCATTGGAATGCATCAACAACATACGGCCGATACGCTCTTTTTTACCCTTTACGGTGTTTTCAAGAGAGACACCCTTGTGAAGCTCACCTGAATAGATGCGGCAGAAGGTCAACGAACCGACAAACGGATCGTTCATAATCTTGAATGCCAACATTGACAAAGGTGCTGCATCCGACGATTCACGTGTTGTTTCTTCACCCGTCTTAACATCGATGCCCTGAATAGCAGGAACATCAACCGGCGAAGGAAGATAAGAAACAACAGCATCCAACAATGGCTGAATACCTTTATTTTTAAAGGCAGAACCGCAAAGAACCGGATGGAAAAGCACTTCACAAGTACCTTTACGGATCAGTGAAATCAGCTCTTCATTGGTTGGCATTTTGCCTTCGAGATAGGCCTCGGTAGCAGCTTCATCAACTTCAACAGCAGCTTCTACCAGCTTTTCACGATATTCTTCGGCTTTAGCCTTCATATCTGCCGGGATTTCACTGCTTACAGTGTGACCACCAATAGAACCATCCCATGTAAGGGCTTTCATATCGATAAGATCAATGACGCCCTCGAAATCGTTCTCGGCACCAATCGGCAACTGGAGAACCAGTGCATTCGCGCCAAGACGCGAGCCGACCATTTCAACACTGCGATAGAAATCCGCACCGATCTTGTCCATTTTATTGACAAAAACCATACGCGGTACATGGTATTTTTCAGCCTGACGCCAGACAGTTTCAGTCTGCGGCTCAACACCGGCATTCGCATCAAGAAGAGCTATCGCACCATCAAGCACACGTAATGAACGCTCGACTTCAATTGTGAAATCAACGTGTCCGGGAGTGTCGATAATATTGAACCGGCATTTTTCACCGTTACGCCCCTTCCAGAATGTTGTCGTAGCAGCGGAAGTAATGGTAATACCGCGTTCCTGCTCTTGCTCCATCCAGTCCATTGTTGAAGCGCCGTCGTGCGTTTCGCCGATTTTATGATTCTTACCGGTATAGTAAAGAATACGCTCGGTCATTGTGGTCTTACCGGCGTCAATATGAGCCATAATACCAAAATTACGATAATCTTCGATTTTATACTCGCGAGCCATATTTTTTGCTTTCGATTAAAAAGAGTTCACTTACCAACGATAATGCGAGAATGCGCGGTTGGCTTCAGCCATACGGTGCGTATCTTCGCGTTTCTTGACAGCCGAACCACGATTATTCGCTGCATCCATCAATTCGCCCGACAAACGATCAACCATGGTTGTCTCGTTACGGTTACGTGCCGCTGCAATAAGCCAACGAATGGCCAATGCCTGACGGCGATCGGGACGTACATCAACAGGAACCTGATAAGTTGCACCACCAACACGACGAGAACGGACTTCAACATGAGGAGCAACATTCTCTAATGCCTGATGAAACAGAGCAACCGGCTCCGTTTTTGCTTTATCACCAACTACATCAAGCGCACCATAAACAATGCGCTCTGCAACCGACTTCTTACCATCAAACATGATGGCATTCATAAATTTTGTAATCACAAGATCACCGAACTTCGGATCTGGATTAATCTCACGTTTTTCTGCTCTATGGCGACGGGACATTGGCTTCGTCTCTCAAACTTATTTAGGACGCTTGGCACCGTATTTGGAACGGCGCTGCTTACGATTCTTGACACCTTGCGTATCGAGCACACCACGAATGATGTGATAACGAACACCAGGCAAATCCTTAACACGTCCGCCACGAATCATGACAACGGAGTGTTCCTGAAGGTTGTGACCTTCACCGGGAATATAACCAATAACTTCAAAACCATTGGTCAAACGAACCTTGGCAACCTTACGGAGAGCCGAATTCGGTTTCTTTGGTGTCGTTGTATAAACGCGTGTGCACACGCCACGCTTTTGCGGGTTTGCCTGCAATGCAGGAACCTTATTACGCTTGACCGGCGCTGTACGCGGCTTGCGGATCAACTGGTTTACGGTAGGCATTCAACCTTCCTCTTTTCAATCTCTTTTGTCTCGCCCAATCTGGGCCGCTTCACTTTATTCAGTTGCCAGCAAAAAACTGGCGACAACAGTAAACGCATGCACAAAAAACCGGGCTTCACCGCTATCGTGCAGATCACCCGACTATAAGCAGAGGAGACCGTAAAAGCCTCATGCATCCGGCATTTGCGTTTCAAAACCGTAAAACGAACCCTGTTTGAGGCGAACTCCAAAACGTGTCGTTTTGAAAATGTAGCTAACCTCACATCGGCTCCGATGGCGGTTTATTAACGATAAACAAGTGTTGCGTCAAGTCCTATAGCCGAGAAAAACAATGAAATCGCGATTTTTACGGCGTTTGGACGACCAATCGACAGTTTATAACAGGAAGATTGTCGATTGAGACCATTTCAGAAGAAATCACACGCCGCAAAAATTCCGATAAATCCGGTAATTTATGAATATTCCGAATTTTGACGCACTGCGCATGTACGCCCGATTTCCTCTATCAAGAGAATCGAAGCATGAGTCTGAACGGAATCATTAAAAAAACGTTCCCTTGAATTGATGCGGTGCTTTTGCCCCTGTTCGGCTCTTTTATATATTTTAAAAATTCCGAACCGTAAGAACCAATCAAAAAGCTTTCAATACAAAATAACAGCTTTTCCTGATGTCGGCTTTCCGTTCGCTTTTATAAAACAATCGGCCAAACACCATCAGATCTTATCTTATAAAATGTCACATCGTTTACTTTATTAATATATGAAACCGTGTCGAATGATATATTCGCACCTCTTTAGTCCTTGAATAAAAGCGCGACCAATCTTTCATTGAATAGTGATTGAAGCATTGAATGGTGTTTGAATCATTCCGCTTTTCCCGAACAACCTTCCGGATAATGGCTTGGCCTCAGGATAGTTTCATAATCTTCTTCCCGGTAAGCTCTATCAATAAAAGCCGGATTGTTTTGACAAAAACGGGATTTTTGAAAGAGCTATCCATTAGAAAAGCTACCCATTATATTTTTATTCCGATAAATAACATTAAAACATCAACTAACGCTTGAAGCTTCAGGATAAGATTGGTTAAAGTGACGGGTATGAAAATAGCAACCTGGAATGTGGCAGGTATCAGAGCCAGACATGATACGCTGATAAAGTGGCTAAAATGGTGTGAGCCTGATATTGTCTGCCTGCAAGAAACCAAAACGATAGATGCAAATTTTCCTCGTGCCGAGATTGAAGCTCTTGGCTACCATATCGAGGCACACGGGCAGAAAGGTTTCAACGGCGTCGCACTGCTTTCAAAGACCAGTCCCGATGAAGTCGTTCGGGGCTTGCCTGGTGATGATAGCGACGAACAGGCCCGCTACATCGAAGCTGTATATTCGACCCAAAAAGGCGTCATACGGGTTGCATCACTTTATGTGCCCAATGGTAATCCGGTAGATAGCGAAAAATACCCTTACAAATTGCGTTGGTACGAACGCTTTCAAAAACACGCCGCTTCTCTTCTTGCTTTGGAAGAACCGCTGGTATTTGCGGGTGATTATAATGTAATCGGTTCTGATTACGATGCCAAAAATCCGCAAGAATGGATTGGCGATTCACTTTACCTTCCACAAAGTCGTCAAGCCCTGTGGGGAATTAGGAATCTCGGTTTTTATGATGCAATCCGTTCGACTTCGGACAATCCGGACTATAGTTTTTGGGATTTCAAATCAGGTGCATGGACAAAAAACGATGGAATAAGAATAGATCATTTTCTTATTTCCCCTGAAGCCGCCGACAAGCTCGAAAGCAGTTCGGTACAAAGCGTTGTGCGTGGATGGGAAAAACCATCCGATCACGTTCCCGTTGTCATTAAGCTGAAGTAATTTCCCTTTTATTTGCATCAAAGTTTTATAAAATATAAAGAATCCGTTAAAAAACACAGAAAATTTATATTCATAAAAAAAAATGTGTTAAACTCGCGATCGTGGGCAATTTTGTTGCGGAAATAATCAAATAGGAGAACATTCATGAAAAGAGCTCTCATGGCTTTTGCCGCTTTGGCAATCTTGGGACTGACTGGCACCGCAATGGGCCAGCAGAAAGACACGCTTGAAAAAATAAAGGATAGCGGCTCGATCACATTGGGTGTGCGCGAATCATCGGGTTTGGCCTATGCGCTCGGTAACGGAAAATATGTTGGTTTCCATACCGAAATGGCAGAGCGCATTATCGACGATATTTCCAAAAAAATTGGCAAACCGATCAAGATCAATTATCTGCCGATTACTTCTCAGAACCGCATTCCGCTTTTACAAAATGGCACTTATGATTTTGAATGTGGTTCGACAACCAACAATGCAGCAAGAGGTAAAGAAGCGGCTTTTGCCTATACGACTTATGTCGAAGAAGTACGCATTGCCACCAAAAAGGATTCCGGCATAAAATCTATTGCCGATCTCAACGGGAAAACTGTTGCGACAACCACCGGCACAACTTCGGTGCAGCTTATCCGCAAGAACAAACGTGCACAAAATATTGATTTTAAAGAAGTAAACGGGAAAGATCACGCCGATAGTTTCCTGCTTCTGGAATCGGGAAGAGCTGATGCTTTTGTTATGGACAGATCAATCCTTGCAGGAAATATCTCAAAATCGAAGAATCCGTCGGATTATGTCATTCTCAATGACGTTCTATCTGTTGAACCTATTGCCTGCATGTTGCGTCTTGACGACAAGAATTTGGAACAGGCAATTGATGACAGTATTGTACGGCAAGTAAAAGACGGATCTCTCGAAACTCTATATAATAAATGGTTTATGCAGCCGGTGCCTCCTTCAAATACAGTCGTCGGATTACCGCTTTCCGATACAACGAAATATGCTTGGGAACACCCCAACAACAAGCCTATGGAAGATTATCAGGAAAACAAATAATAACTTGTGAGAAACAAGGCTGCATGTTTTTGAAGTTGCATGCAGCCTATTTATGGCGTTACAAGCCAATGCGGCTTGGTAAAAACAGAGTGCGTGCGTACTCGTGCCAGATTTTCGGGAATACTCTACAATGGATTTCTCATTCCTCTGTATGGATGATATAGATCATACCCATGTTGCCGGTTGTTTCGGTAAAGCGGGTGTGAGTCATACCTATCTCGATACACTGCTCAATGCATTTTTGAATACAGCTCTCCTTTCAATTTCAAGTTTAATTTTAGCGATTATTGTCGGTGTGATTATCGGCACAATGCGAACTCTGCCTCGCACATCGCTCTTCAATCGTATATTACGCGCAATTGCCCGGATATGGGTGGAAATAACACGCAATATTCCACTGCTCGTCCAGATATTTCTTTGGTATTTCGTTGTTCCGAAGATTTACCCGCCCGCAATGGGCTTTCCGCCGATGATCCTTGTCATTTGTGCATTGGGATTTTTTACCTCGGCCCGAATTGCCGAACAGGTTCGTTCGGGAATTGAAGCTATTCCAACCGGTCAACGTTATGCTTCCATGGCAATGGGTTTTACCACTTATCAAACCTATCGCTACGTCATTTTACCGCGGGCGATGCGAACCATTTTGCCACCGCTTATTTCCGAATCCATGGGAATTGTGAAAAACTCGGCCGTCGCTTTTGCGGTTTCAATCCATGAATTGATGCAATTCCAGTTTCAGGCCATTGAAGAAGTCAGCCATGTCTATGAAAACTACATGGTTGTGACAGTTCTTTACGTCATTATTTCTCTGGTTATTTTTGTCGTTATGTCAATCATTGAACGAACGGTCAAAATTCCCGGATTCCAGACGGAGGGGAGATAATCATGTCGAATCCCGGCTCTACCCTATCCTATTATCTGACGTTCGACTTTTCGTGGATGGATTTTTCCTTCTTCACTTTCGATGTATTCAAAACCTACATTTTATCCGGTCTTATTTTCAGTGTTGTATTAACAATTGTTGCCACAGTCCTTGGAGTGATCTTCGGAACACTTTTGGCAATGATGCGGCTTTCATCAATAAAGCCTTTATCATGGATAGCCACCATTTACGTTACTGCCATGCGCTCCATCCCTTTGGTGATGGTAATTCTCTGGTTTTTCGTCTTGCTGCCTTTTGTCACCGGACATTCGATCGGCGCAAACAATTCCGCATTCATTACGTTCACAGCCTTTGAAGCAGCCTATTTCGCAGAAATTATGCGCGCCGGCATAAGGTCGGTTCCGCAGGGGCAAAAATTTGCCAGCGAAGCTCTCGGCATGACTTATTGGCAATCCATGCTGATCGTCATTTTACCTCAAGCATTACGAAATATGCTTCCCGTTCTTCTTACGCAGGTCATTATCCTGTTTCAGGATACATCGCTTGTCTATGCAATTAGCGGCAATGATCTTCTCAAAGGTTTCGACATTGTGGCAAACAATTTCGGTGTCAAACAGGAAGCTTATATTCTTGCCGCCGTGTTCTATTTTGTGATCTGTTTCACGCTCTCGCAGGCTGTCATGTATCTGCAGAAAAAAGTCGCTATTATTCGCTGATAGGAAAGTTTTATGCCCGAACATATGATTGAAGTAAAAAACGTTTCCAAATGGTATGGAAAATTCAACGTTTTGAAGAATTGTTCGACCAATATAAGCAAAGGCGAAGTTGTCGTTGTATGTGGTCCTTCCGGTTCCGGTAAATCGACCTTTATCAAGACCATTAATGCACTCGAACCGTTTCAGGAAGGGCAGATTTGGGTCGACGGTGTTCCTGTTCATTCTCCGAAAACCGATTTGCCAAAATTACGTAGCCGCGTTGGTATGGTTTTCCAACATTTCGAGCTTTTTCCGCATTTATCGGTGATGGAAAATTTGACGATTGCGCAGACCAAAGTTCTGCATCGTTCAAAGAAAGATGCAATCGAAAGCGGGCTGAAATATCTCAAACGCGTCGGTCTGATCGACCATAAGGATAAATATCCGGGGCAACTTTCGGGTGGTCAACAACAGCGCGTTGCCATTGCGCGCGCGTTGACAATGGATCCTGTTGTTATGTTGTTCGATGAACCAACGTCTGCACTCGACCCTGAAATGGTGGGTGAAGTGCTTGATGTCATGGTAGGACTTGCACAGGATGGAATGACGATGATATGCGTAACCCACGAAATGGGCTTTGCACATAAAGTATCAGACCGTGTCATTTTCATGGATGCCGGAGCAATATTGGAAGATTGTACATCGGAAGAATTCTTTGCTTCACCTGATTTGAGAACGCCGAGAGCCCGCGATTTTCTGTCGAAGATTTTGAGCCATTAATCCGACAAGCGGCAACAAGCGGTTCACATATTGGCGGCGCGATTGGCTGGTTCAACATCCGGTGCTATGTCTTGTTGCCCGAAGATTGAAAACAAGCCAGATATTATCCTTGTGGTTATTTCCGGATTTGGTAAATAGCCGATAATGATTGACCCAATCATCGTTGGCCTTTATCCGGCTTTGCGAAATTTTTCTTTCGCTAATTGGCGCAATCCTGTCTTAGCAAACATTCTTATCATCAATGAGGACACGTCGGCTAATTGCTACAGACGTTTGCGGGATAGACTTGCCGCACTGGTCGCCGGAATGTCAGGCTAACAATCAATCGCTACAAAAACCTCTTCGTTATATCGTTCATGAAATGGCTGGAAGCCAACAGCATAACACAGTCATCAAAAAGCATCCGGCTTAAAAGCAACCTGCCCGCCTACCCAAAAACCTTGGTGTGCCCCAATAGTAACCCGTGGCGCGGCAACAGTGCCGCACCCGACTTTCGCCACATTATCACTCTTCACAACAAAATGGTGATTGAGTGTCGCTATAAAACGGGGATCTATGAAACGGGGGTCTTATAAAACAGCGGCCCTATAAAACGGGGGCCATATAAAAACACGCGATTGAATGGAACTCTTGCCGGAATAGATCGACTGATGAATACCAACGCCTATTGAAAATTTATAAAATTGAAAGTTAAAAACCGTTATCGTTCCTGACGATGTCGCTTGCAAGAGAAATAGCCGTGCGCCGATCGGCTTCGCCCGAAACCGCGAAAGCACGTTCTTGCAATTGCCGGATCCATGTCTGGTCGTGTGGACCGGCTTTTTCATAAGCGGCCGTCATCATTGCAAGCCCCCGCACTGTTTTGCCTGCTTGAAACAACATATTGCCCAACATTGCTTGCGCTGCCGGATTGCCTTTTCTTGCCGCAAGCTGGAACCAGCGAGCAGCCTGAACGGGATTTTTTTCTCCCCCATCGCCATTCAGCAGCATTTTTCCCAAACGATATTGCGCTTCAGGATTACCGAAGTTGGTTGCCGCCTGCAAATAAAGACTGCGTGCTTGTGGCATATCCTGTTTGACAGGCGAATTAGGAATCCCCGTTACGAGATAAGTCGCTATCTCTACCAGAGCATCGGAAAGGTAGCTTTCGTCTTCCGAACCGGGATCGGCACCTTCCTGAACAATACGAACGTAAAATTGATAGGCCGCATAATCATTCTCGGCGACACCATCACCATCCGCATACATGCGTGCCAGCTTCCAATTGGCACCGGGGTGGCCCATATCGGCAGCATATTTCAGTGCCTTGACAGCTTGCCCCTTATCACCATTTTTATAAGCTGAAATACCGCTCTTGAAAAACTCGAACGGGCTATCCGATTGGCTTTTAGTCTGGTTTACATCAAGCGCAGATGCGGTAGAAAGACAGATTCCCAATGTGAGCGCAGTCACACTGGCCAACCAACCTTCTTTGCATCTGTTCATATGAAATTTTCCTATCTAGCCCGATTTCAACGAGCAATGGCTTTTATGTTGAATAAAATGCTCTTGCTTTGTGGTGGGAATGAGGCATCAAATTTGTTCCTGATGTTAGCATATCAACTTTCAAAAGTGTGTTGCCTGAAAGCAACACCTGAAGATCACTCTATTATAGTTAACCGGTCGAAAGCCATGAATTTTTTAAAATTGCATCATAGCTATAATTATGTAAGATAGCCTCCTGTATTGCTAAACAAGCACTAATTAATCTGTGCGAAAACATTTCGCATTTTTAGCCGGTTTGGCCTTATTTGTATGAGTCGGAACAATGATGAGTAAAACGGGTCTTGTAGCGTTCGCGCTTTTCACAGTGGTAATATCAGGTTGTTCTACAACCACAAAGCCTGAAAGTGCCGTGACAAATGCAACCTCCGCAACAACGACAGGCTATTGGTATCTTGGCGATAATGGCGAACGCCAGTGGCGAACATTGAACCCGGCCGACATTCCGGCACCCGCTCCGGCAGTGCGTAAAAATTACGCTTCAGCCATGGGAAATGGCAGCGGACGCGGCTAAAAGTAAAAACCGCCTGATAATAGGTACAGGCGGTTTTTAAATTTCAACATCATCAAAAACTTATCCAAGCCGCTTCAGAGCAATAGCCAGTTTTTCTTTAGCCGCTTCAAGCTCGGTCAGGCGTTCGCGTTCAGCCTCGACAATTTCCGGCTTGGCATTTGCAACAAACTTGGGGTTATCAAGCTTTTTTTCGACCTTTTCGATGTCAAGATCAATCTTGCCCATTTCTTTGTGCAGCCGTGCCCGTTCGGCTTCAAAATCAATCAATTTGCCTAACGGCATACAAAATGTTGCTTCGCCAAGGATAATCTGGGCAGCGGCATCGGGAACCTTATTTGCAAAGTCGATCGTTTCGATACGTGCCAGACGCTTGATCGCTGCTTCATGACGTTCGACACGTTCTTTTGTTGTATTTCCTGCTTCGACAATGACCAAAGGCGCCATTGCACCCGCCGGAACATTCATTTCAGCACGCGCAGAGCGGATTCCGCCGACAACATCAATGAGCCAGTTTATATCTTCCGCCGCCTTTTCATCACGGAAATTGATATCCGGCCAGCTTGCGAGTGCCAGCATTGTCGTTCTTTTATGCTTGTCGGTTGCCGTTAGCGCCCATAATTCTTCCGTCATATAAGGCATGAACGGGTGCAGAATTTTATAAACCTGTTCGAGAACCCACGCGACACAAGCCTGCGCTTCTTTTTTCTCGCTTTCGTCTTCGCCCTGAAAAATCGGCTTCAATAATTCGAGATACCAATCACACAAAGTATTCCAGATAAAGCGATACACTGCTGCGGCTGCATCATTGAAACGATAGGTCTCAATTCCCGATGTTACAGCTTCAATTGTTTTTGAAAGCTCTGTCAAAATCCAGCGATTGAGTGACAGTTTGACGGTTTCGGGTTTGAAAGAGGGATCATAAGCAACCCCGTTCATTTCGGCAAAACGCGTTGCGTTCCAAAGTTTTGTGCCGAAATTGCGATAGCCGGCAATACGTGCAGGGTCGAGTTTCACATCCCTGCCCTGCGCTGCCATAATGGCAAGTGTAAAGCGCAACGCATCCGCACCGTATTCGTCCATCAAATCAAGCGGATCAATGACATTACCCTTCGATTTCGACATTTTGGCGCCGTTCTTGTCACGAACCAGCGCATGCATATAGATGTTGTGGAACGGCACATCATGCATGAAATGCAGCCCCATCATCATCATACGCGCGACCCAGAAAAATAGAATATCGAAGCCTGTTACCACAACGCTGGTCGGGTAGTAGGTTTCAAGTTCTTTTGTCTTATCCGGCCAACCGAGCGTCGAAAATGGCCATAAAGCTGACGAAAACCAGGTGTCAAGTACATCCTCGTCACGCCGTAATTCGACTGTTTTACCATAATATTCATCAGCTGCTTTTTGCGCTTCTTCAGCCGACTTTTCAACGAAGACCTTTCCGTCAGGCCCGTACCAGGCCGGAATCTGGTGTCCCCACCATAACTGGCGGGAAATACACCAGGGTTCGATATTTTCCATCCAGTTGAAATAGGTTTTTTCCCAATTCTTCGGGATAATCACCGTTTTTCCGGTTTTAACAGCATCAATGGCCGGTTTAGCAAGCTTTTTTGCATTGACATACCATTGGTCGGTCAACAAAGGTTCGATCGGCACGCCGCCACGGTCGCCATGGGGAACCATATGTGTATGGTCTTCAATACCGGCGAGATAGCCGCCCTCCTCCATCATTTCGACAATTTTTTGTCGGGCGTCAAAACGATCCAACCGGTCGAATGCTTCAACGAGCTTTTGGAGTGTCTCTGTTTCTTCGAGATCTTTCAGGAAATCTTCATTATCACGCAGGAAAATTTTCGCATTTTCCGTCATGATATTGATAATTCCAAGATTGTGCCGACGCCCCACCTCGAAGTCATTGAAATCATGAGCCGGAGTGATTTTAACAGCACCCGTCCCTGCTTCGGGGTCGGCATAATCATCGCCGACAATTTCGAGCTTGCGTCCGACGAATGGCAATATTGCATGATGCCCTATGAGGGCCTTATATCTTTCATCCTTCGGATTGACAGCTATACCGGTATCACCAAGCATAGTTTCAGGCCTCGTGGTGGCGACAACAATGAAAGTATCCGGATCGTCGGGATTGAAAACTTTTCCTTCCAACGGATACCGAAAATGCCAAAGATGCCCTTTTACTTCTTTCTGCTCGACTTCAAGATCGGAAATCGCGGTCAAAAGCTTCGGATCCCAATTGACAAGGCGCTTGTCTTTATAGATCAAACCTTCCTTATAAAGAGTAACAAAAACTTCCAGTACAGCGCGCGATAGCCCTTCATCCATCGTAAAACGCTCACGCGACCAGTCGCAGGAAGCACCGAGACGCCGCAGTTGATGGGCTATTTTGCCACCCGATTCTTCGCGCCATTGCCAGACGCGTTCGACAAATTTTTCGCGTCCCATTTCCTGGCGTGTCGGTTCTTTCCGTTGAGCCAATTGGCGCTCGACAACCATTTGTGTGGCTATTCCGGCGTGGTCCATTCCCGGCTGCCATAAAACATTCTTTCCCCGCATCCGTTCAAATCGCACCATAATATCCTGAATGGTGTTATTGAGCGCGTGCCCCATATGCAAAGAACCGGTGACATTGGGCGGTGGAATGACAATGCTGAAAGCCTCGGCTCCCGGTTTTGATCCTGCTCCGGCCTTGAAGACACCGTTTTCTTCCCATTGTTTTTCTATACGGGGCTCGGTCGAGCCGGCATCATATGTTTTTTCTAACATTCTCTTTTCCAATTTTCACCGGTAGACGGCAATCTTGTTGCTCTATTGCAAAAAGCTATCCCAGTTCCGTTTGAAGACATATTTCCAATCGGTTTTAACCGACTTCGTATCAGGTTTCAAAAAATAATGAAATAATTTGATATAATTTCCCGATAAAATGCGAAACCCCTTTATTTCAAGACAATTTCAACCTGTTTCGATCCTGTTTTTTAAAGATCGAACGTCATCAAATTAAGAATATCCAAAACCGAATATCCTTTAGCACGACACATATGACAGATTCGAGACATACGATGAAATAGACAAGATTGCCGACGCGATAGACAAGATTGCCGACGCAATAGACAAGATTGCCGACGCAATAGACAAGATTGCCGACGCAATAGACAAGATTGCCGACGCAATAGACAAGGTTCAAAACGTCTGGACAATAGAGGATAAGTGCATCAGTCCCGATCAGACGGAAATTTTTTCTCGAACGCTTTGATAATTTCCTCTTGAAGGATTCTTTCCACCAGTGAAGACCAATGATTTTGCAACCATTTCAGAAGAACCGGACGCAATACTTCTTGTGCCAAACTTTCAACGTCATCCCAGAGTTTCGGGTTAAACTCAAGTTCCGGATAGCGCATCTCGTTATCGGTCTCGTTTTCAAAATTTCTCCCATCGGAATTGTCTACGTCCTGTCGGGCTGAAAGATCAGCCTTTTCAGTATTCTGATAATGGTTCCGACTTTCAACGGCTTCCGCGCTATCTGCCATTTCCGGCTGTTGTTCCCCGTTTAATGGCCCGGAATCCTGTTGTCGGGATGTTTCGTCACTTGTAGCAGCTTGAACGCGCTGGTCGGCTGTTCCTGCGTCATAGCCTTCATTTTCCGGATTCTGGTTAGCGGAACCATGGTCTTCCTGCCCGCCCAAGCCAATACGCGCAGCAAGTGCCTTCATTGCATCGTCGACTGTCAGAGCTTCGGGATTATTCGCTGAAACGTTCTTATCGGCCGGCGAGGCTGTTTCGTCCGGCGAGGCAGTTTTGGCCGTCGCGGCTGTTCTTGCAGCTTTCACGCGGGATGTATCACGAGCACCGACACTGTTAACGGCTTCATTTATCTCATTAGACCGCGGATTAACGCGTCCGGTATTTTCTTCAATAATCTCACGGATAGATGCAAGTATCTCGTCCGTGGTTGGTTCCTTCAGCGCGTTTGAACTTTGTGCCATGCTCTTTTACCTCTCAACCCGAAATACAACCCGAATCGTGGTTGAACTTTAGCAAAACAACTGTCACGCTAAAATCATACGGCCAAGTTTAAGATAGACAACACACAGATTTCTCTATTTTTTCAACTCTTATTATATGTTCGACCATATTATACGCTTTTAACGTTTAATTTACAAAAACCTTTCGATGTTAAAAAAACGTGTACCCTACCTCGGGTTGTTTCATTCATTCAGGAAAAGAAAAATTTATCCAATTGCACATCGAACAAAGCGTTCTTCCGGAATTTAAATATACCGGTTAAGAATCCGGCACTTAAGTTTATTTTTAATAGTAAAAAGATAACTCTTTCAGTAGTGATCGGCGCATTCACTATAAACGTTGTTATTATAGAATCTGGAAGTTCTTCCTGTTGATAGCATTGTTGATATTGACAATTGATCTTTTTAATGTACTGTTATGATACATTCATGAAGAATGTGAGGTAGCGCTGGAATAGCTATGAGAGCTTGAAAAGCTGCAGTATTCTTGAGGGGATACGACATGACCATCTCATCTACCGCATTAACTGGACGAAGTGGAGAAATAGCACTTCAGTTGATTCAATCGATAACGTCAAAGACCAACAATTCAAACAAGTCAAATCCCTCTGACGTTAAAAACAATATTCAAGAACTTGTAAAACAAGCCGGTGAAATTCGGGATAAGTCTCAAGCAGATTTTCGATCCAAATTGATTGAAAATGCCTTGAAAGCAAATAATGCGCAATCTCAAGATAAAGTCAAAGATGATAACAAGGTTAAGATTGCTGTTGATCGGGCAAATCAGGCTTCTGTTGATAAAATACAAAAAATCATAGGCGACGCTATTGATATTACAGAAATAAAAGATGGTTCATCGTCTCGCAGCCTATCAAGTGTTATATATCAAAATTTATATGATTATTTAGAAGACAACCCTTATGCTCTCTCTCAAGATCAAATGAAAGAGATTGTGGTTGAATATTATAAAATCGGTGTTCGTGAAGGTAGAATAGAAGATCGTCACGGCCTTATGGATAAGTTGGTTTCAGGCGATTATCAAATCTATATGGGGGACGAAGTCGACGATCCGATGTTTGACCGGGTCAACTACGCTTTTAAGCGAAAAGAGGGGGGAGGCGAAGTCAGCGAACTTGAAGTTGACAAATCTCAACTCGCTCCAGGCACGAACGAACGGGCAAGACAGCTTTGGGAAAGTGGCAAAACACTTGCAAGTGGCGATCTTTTCTTGAGTGGTAAAAACGCTCGTCGGTGGCGTTATAATATCGTGTTCTAAAAAAGCAGATAATATCGGTAAACACGACTGTCATCATTATTTGTAAAAGTTTAGACACGATCTGACAATTTGGACTTTTCAAAGCGGGAGTTGCCCTCTTTGCGTGTTGTGACAAAACAAACATTCAAAGAACGGCAGCTCTCATGATTGCAAAGAACGAATGATCTAACACAACGTCGGATTGTTTAATTTTATTGATGAATTGGGAAACGCCTCTATACTGTGCGAGATTATTGAATTTCCCCCCGACACTTTCTATCGAGGTCAATCTGTGCTGCTGATGATGATGGTGCAAGGCTCTGTTCGAGCGTATGCGCCGCAGCCCGATTTAAAAAAAACGCGTTGATGAGAAGATTGGCAATGCCGATATTTCCCTTTGCCGCCCGCTAACCCGTTGATCGAAAGGTTTGGAACAATAACGAGTTCCGTATATTTGTTGTATTTGTCTTTGCATCCGGCTTGCTTTCCAAATGGCAGCAATGATCTGGTGAACTTCCACTTCCGGTTGACTTTCCTTGAAAACCGGTTGCCGATAATGGCATTTTCCCGCCGGAAGCGCAGATTGTTTCTCTAAAAAAGAAGAAACTCGATAATGAAGCTTGGTGAGTGGGTGAAATCGCCCTTCCCGCTTAATCGGCTTATCAAGATACGTCCTATGTCGGAACATTAAAGGGTGTCGGACATGTTTATCAGCATAGTTTTGTCGATCTCTATTCAAAAGCAAGCTGTGCCAAGCTCTTGCCCCAAAACCCGATTACCACTACCGACCTCACCATCACCCTGTAATGTCGTTCTTTCGGGAATATGACCTAACTATACTGCGAATATCCACTGACAGGGGAAACAGAATATTGCGGCAAACGCAATGCGCATGATTATCAGCTCTATCTTGCCGTCCATAACATTGAACAGAAGAAAACCAAGGCAAAATCACAGTAGACAAAGAACATTGTTTAACGCAGCCCGAAGGCCATCTCGCAAAAATTCCAGCAGGTTAAACGGAACGAAGTCTCTGATACAATTGACGTTTTTCAAGAAGAGCCGGATTTACGGGTTCATGCCTATCACCAATCAAAGAACCCGCCAATGAAAAATGTGTTGCAGCAGAACTTCCAAGCAAATTTTGATAGAAGTCGCAGAAAATCTGAAGGGGAAAAACCGGCTAAATCTTGATTGGCAATACATTGAAAAATGCCGGACACTGCAAAATTATCCGCAATGATCCGATCAAGGCCAAACTTCTACACTTATTCATAAGCCGCTATTCAATATAGTAGGCCGCTATTCATTTTTGTATCAAAGGCTTTAATCCGTTCAATTTAACGGATGGCCAAGCAGTAATTACTTATGACGGGAATAATATCTCTCAACGATAGACTTTTAACTCTTAGAAAAATTGAATAACAACAGATTTTACAGCCATTATCATTTGGACAGAGCCGTATCTTTTTTTCAAAGACACGCTCCCGACTTCTTTAACAAGCACAATCCCGCCCGTTTGACATATGTCCGTTCATTCCAAGACATATCTGCAACGCGTTGAAACGTTGATGTTGCCTATCAATGCTGAAGGTCAATAGCCATCGAAACTATCCGTCGATCATAGGAAGTCCAAGTCTTGAACTATGATTTCCCGATCAATGAAATTTTTGCTAACCCATTAGCCCGGTAAAATTCCAAAATAATCGAAATAGAAAGTCCGGATAAAACAAAAAAGCACATTGATTTTACAATGTGCTTTTTCAATTTCATTTATATCAGGGTGATACTTAACTCTAAACAATCAAAGACGTTAAATGGATGAAGAACAATATAAATATATCATATATCTATATTTAAGGCCTCCTTCAAATCACCGCCCGTCCGGTGTGCGAACGCCAATCCATTTATCTTTGACAGCTTTGTTATGTTCTTCCGGATCATATTTGACAACGCGCAGCCCCAATTGATCGGCTGTCATTTTACCGATTGCCGACTGGACATTATAGCTTGCAACCACAACATTACGCTCTGCTGTAACCAATGAAATCTGCGCATCAATAAGTTGTGTGCGTGAATTCAAAACGTCCAGAGTTGTCGCCTGGCCAACACGGTTTTCCTGAACGCGACCGTCAAGAGCAATTTCTGCAGCACGAACACTATCGCGATAAGCTATAACCGACGCGCGTGCTCCTTCCAATTGAGACCATGAAGACGACATGTTCTCGCGAACGCTATCCTGAGCAAGATCCAGCTGTATCCTTGCCTGACCTAGCTGTTCCTTGGATTGCCGGATTTGAGCCGAAGTACGACCACCTTGGTAAATTGGCACATTGATTGATACGCCAACCGAATTCGACCGGCCGCCATCCCCCGGACCATTATAAATCTGGTTGTAAGATGTACTTGCCGATAAATCGACCTGAGGAAGCAAAGCGCCCTCTTTGGCTTTGACGTTATAGGAGCTGGCATCAATCAGGTATTTTGAATAAAGAATAGCGGGGTGAGTCGCCGCACCAATCTTGTAACCCGCATCCGGTGAACCCGGCAGGGCTTTTGAAACCGGCGGGCGCTCCAATTTGTCGGGGTCCGCACCAATTACCTGACGATAAACGGCTTCAGCCGACTTGACATCTGCACGTGCCAGACTGAGTTCGGATACTGCAACGGAACGTGCAGCCTCTGACTGTGCCAAATCCGTACGGGTTCCCTCGCCAACATCAAGTTTTGCTTTATCAGCTCGTACTTGCTCTTCCAAAGCTGCAAGGTTTTGGCGGCGCAATTCGGCAATCTGCCGATACTGGAACACATTGGCATAGGCTGTTGCGGCATTAACCAGCATATTCTGCTCGGTATTGCGCAAATATTCGCGTTGCGCCTGCGCTTTAACTTCGGCCGAAGCAACTGTATTCTTGGTAACGAAACCGTCAAAAACTTTCTGGCTTAATTGCACTCCCAACGAACCGGTTGTCGTATAATAGGTTGTCGCAGCGCTGCGGCCACGGGCATACGAACCGAAGCCCTCGATTTGAGGACGGAAGTTGGATTTCGCAATGGCAATATCTTCATCGAGAATGCGGGCACTTGCTCGTTCACTATTCAGATTGCCGTTGTTTGTGTAAGCCTTGGCGAGAGCCCCCATCAGCGTTTCGGCATGCACAGGTTGCGATGCAAAAACAACGCCTGATAGCAATAAAGCCGACAAAAGAGCTTTCTTTGTTTTCACCACAGCTACACCTCTATTCAAAAAAAACACACAACCCATCTTGAATGGACAAGTTGATACTATTTACCTGACCGTCAAAAAAATGCAATGCATCCGATCATTAAAAATCCAACCGTTGCACAACCGCAACCCTTTGAGGTTCCTTAGAAAACAAATTCGGGTGTTTTCTGGAAGCCCTCTAACGGGTTGATTGCAAGGTTAAAGACGCGCCGGGCGGATACGACACCGTCTTCTTTCATATAGACGCGAGCAACAGCGGAATTGCCATGCCCCTCGGCCACTACAAGGCGACCACCTTCACGCATCTGTGCAAAAAGACCTTCCGGTATAAAATCAACGGAACCTTCGAGAAGAATAACGTCATAAGGCCCTTCTTCCGCATAACCTTTTGCGAGAGGTCCGCTGACGACGGCTACATTATCATAACCGCCCTTCTGCATATTTTCATTGGCGACAGCGGCAAGCTTCTCATCCTGTTCCAACGCAATGACGGAACTTGCCAATTTTGACAAGAGTGCGGCGCTATAACCTGTTCCTGCCCCGATATCGAGCACGACATCTTCCAATTTTATATCGGCTGCTTGCAACAATTTTGCCAATGCCGCCGGTTTCATCAGATAACGTCCGCGCCCGCCAGCACGTGAAGCAGTCAAGGGAATAGCTTCATCTGTATAGGCCAATTCTTTAATTTTTTCAGGTACAAACTTTTCGCGGGGAACTGTCAAAAATGCGGCCAGAACCGCAAGCTTCGTAACATCCACTGTCCGAATCTGACTATCTACCATTCTCTGCCGAAGCATTGCAAAATCCGCTGCCATAACCGAACTTCCTTCTCATCCACTACGAAACACGCTGTAGGGAAAATATATAATTTAGTGAGGTGTCGCAAAAAACAAAGTTACAGTCAATCATAAGATTTGCAAAGGCCTCATTCACCCTCGAAAATGAGTGGAATACGTCTTCCGACCTTTGTGAACCGTTTTTATGCGGCTTACCACGTCAAGAAGTATCACAAAACCCGACTCCGCGCAAAAATCGAAGATCAAACTCTTTAGATATACATCAAAAATCACTTAATTTTTGAATTTTGTTATAATTCTACCCGTCATTCGGTTCTTTACCCATTTCAAAATCTACATTCGACATAGCGGAATAAAAATTGTTCAAGAATAATCTCTATCCGAAATGTCATAACGGGAAAATCGCTGCAATCGGCAAGCATATTGACGTCAATGACAAACAAATACCTTCGATGAAATGAATTAAACCGGACACATGACACCGAACTCATGACACCGACACCATGACACCGCACTCATAGCCGCCAACTTATACGCGCCAACTTATACGCGCCAACTCATAGACGCCAACACTTAGACGCCAACGTATGGGCTTGAACTCTCGGACGCAAACTTATGGACACCAATTTAAGGAAGCCAACTTCACCTTTAAATCATAGCACAGAATTTTTCACCGGAGGTCTGTGTCACTTCGTTGGAATTGCCCGAACAATCAATTCACTGCAAATCGGAGCCTTAATGAAGGGAGTGTTGGATAACGGCTCACAAAGGGTGCAACCGGAAAATTGGAGGCCTCGCCCGGAGTCGAACCGGGTTACAAGGATTTGCAGTCCTCTGCGTAACCGTTCCGCCACGAGGCCTCATAAAATGTTAGTAGCTCATTAAGTTAAGCAAAGGCTTCCGTCAAGACACACAACAAGCGAATATATGTATTTTTTGTTGAATCTTGCATCGTGTTTTGAATAGCGTTCCCATGCCTTGATACTGTTCAGGCTTATCCATGGATTAAAATCGGGTTTCACCTTCGAGGCACGCCGATTTTCACGCATTGACGCCTATCCTGCTCAAACAAATCAAATCAATAGCCGAAAGAATGTGAAAACTTGCCGGAGAGACCGAACTTCACACGTTTAGATTCTATCCGCACGAAATATTTTCTCGGAACCGGATTGAAACTTTTCGCTGAAAACCTTCGGTCACAGATTTTTCCCGACATGCAAGACTCATCTTGAGAAAAAGAACACGGCAAATGCTTGAGTCTTACAAGACGCGACATTTTTCGTTGACACATCAATTGCTATTATTGACCTTTGCGCGGCCGTTTTCCGGCAGTTTTCTTCAACCTGTAGTGCATCACCAGCGGGGTGTTGATATTTTTTTTAAAAAATTATCATTTCCCTATTTGCAAAACCTAAATTCATTTGCTATAGCCCTGCTGCATCACACATGTGAGCGCCATTCCCCGGTAGCTCAGTGGTAGAGCAACCGGCTGTTAACCGGTTGGTCGCTGGTTCGAATCCGGCCCGGGGAGCCACTTTTTCCCACATAATATTTGTTAAAAAATTCGTTTTGAGCTTGCTAAAAACCTCGCTTGAAGTCCTGTTTTTCAACTTGCTTTATAAGCCAATCAAGGCTCTGTTCAGCATATTGCTATAAGACGAGTTGCAGAACCTTCGAGATTCGGCATCCCTCAAGGCTTTCCATTGTTATCGTGATCGCTTTTCGCTACCCGGACTGTTAAAAATTGCCCATTCCGCGCTAAGGACGTTAAATTTGCCGTTCCACGCTGATGGACGATAAATAAATCGAGTTGAAAATTCATCGCCAGTTTTTCCGGTTCACTTTTTCAACAAACACAGTCTTGAAAGTCACTGCATTTTAAATGCAGATGGCCATTCGATTTCTGTTATTAACCCGAAAGGCAGAATCTATTCGTCTCAAGTGCGAAGCCGACAATCGAATCGCGGTCACCAGTGGTACACCGGTTTCGGACATTTTCAACGAAACGACTTGAAGCCTATGTTCAAGCGGCAAGAGCCACAAGGGTTTTCGTGATATCGTTTTACATCGAACTCTTCAGGCGCAATAAAAACCTCTTCAGGCGAAATAAAAACCGGCATCAGCCGATTTTGTTATTTTTTCTAAAATCATTTATGCGGTAAGCGTAACGGTCGAGTTGCGCTTCTTCCATCGGGTCTCTCTCCCATTCCTCCAAAGCTTGACGATGCCATTCCCGCATAGAAGGGAGAGCAAGCAATCTTTCAACATAGTCCAGTGACTTGCTGCTTAATTCGATATTATAGTTTTTGATACGGAAAGCCACAGGACAGAAGAACGCATCCACACCTGTAAACGCTTCGCCAGCAAGGAACATGCCGCCAAATTGTTCAAGTCCCGACAGAAACAGTTCGTCCAGCCGGAGAAGATCTTTTTCAAGTTCCGGCGCCGGTTTTTTCAATTTTGCGACTATTCCCACCGACATCGGGCATTGAGCCCGTAATGACTGGAAGGATGAATGCATTTCGGCAGCGGCTGATCGCGCCCAGGCACGTGCTTCCCGCCTCTTCGGCCAAACCACGTCGTAACTTTCAAATAAATATTCGGTAATTGCCAAACTATCCCAAACGACAGTGTTTCCATCAATGAGAACCGGAACTCTTGCAGATGGTGAAAATGCTTTGAATTGCCCGTAATTATCCTCTTTGAAAATATGTTTTATTTCCTCAAAAGGTATATCCAGCGTTTTCATAAGCACCCATGGACGGAGCGACCATGAGGAATAATTCTTATTGGCAATATGAAGTTTATACATTGAAAAACACTCCGATACCCATTCTGATAGCGTTAATCGCCATCAGCCAACAGCCGACAATTGTTCAGACATTATCAAAGCGAATATCATCCATTGACCATATCCACAACAAGCAGCATCGTCGGGCAGTCTCCTGATCTTTTATAAGCTGGTCATCCTCTATCCTGTTTAAATTTATGCAGACCAACATTCGTTTGAATATCAAGGATCGGGACTGCGTATACACCCCCCGATTAACGGATACTTTATTGATCGCCATCCCCATTACCAACCACTCGGGTTCGGTAAAGCTTCCCCGTTATAAACGTTACCGGCTAATTTATATCATTTTGTTCTCGCGATAAGATACGCCGGGTAAAATGAAAAACCTGCACTCTTATAGTTATGCCGGGTTAATTTAAATATATCCGATTAAATAAAAACCTGCACCCTTATAAAAAGAGTGCAGGTATAAAAGCTTGCAGGTCATATCGGAAAGATATTCCCGAATTTCGAGAAACCAATCCTTTTATGAACGACCGGGATACCGATTCATCAGAATTGATACTTGATCTTGAGGCCGCCACCGCCGCCTTCGCGTCTACCAATGAAGCCCTGACCGGTCACATCAACACTCAAAGCATCAATCGTGCTTACCGGCTTCATCGAAATACCTGCTTCCACAATGCCTGTGTCACCTTCAAGCGACGGCTTGTCCAGTTTCAATCCATATGCACGGGCTGCAACTTCACCATCAAATTCGTGGTCGTAAGCAATGCCGACATATGGTTTGAGCTGTTGATTGTAAATCATTGTATATCTGGTCCCGATGCGCAACCGCGAACTGTCTGCATCGTCAAAGCGCAACCGATCCCGACCGACATCAACTGTTTCACTATCAATCTTTGTCCAGAAATAACGACCATAAACATCCAGCGAATTACGTTCGTCGAAATTCATGACATAACCGACACCACCATGCAGACCATAATAGTCCGCACCACTGTCGTAATCACTCCCCTCGCCGAATTCGCCCAAAATGTCATCTGTATCAAAATCGGTATCTATATGACCGGCACGGAATGATGCTTCTGCATAAAGCCCGTCTGCCTGACCTGCTTCAAGCTTGTTAACCCGCCCCAAACCTGTACCGGCAAAATCTATCCGGCCAAGAACACCGCCACCTGTATAGTGTGTGTCACCGTCACCATGAACAGATGCATAATTGGCAAAACTGTTATAGGTGTCATACGTACCACGGCCATATTCAAAGAATGCGCCGAGTGTTACCGGATGTTTGTCTGCAAGTTCAAAGCCGGTTGCCAAGCCGACAGCCATATTGAAACCATCAACATCTGCATGACTTCCACTCTTGTAACGGTTCGAGCTACCGTCAATAACAAAGAACGGCATCAAATTCATCTGCCATGGATTATTGCCAGCCTCAGCAACAGAACTTCTTGCTGAACGAATACCGGCATTGGCTATCAAATCCGCTCCCTGATTCAAGAAGCCCAGAGATGCTGCACGCCCTTCCGAAAATGCTTTCGTTTGTGGGTTAAGACGACCCGCAAGCTCGCCACTACCACTTCCGTTGCCACCGATATTGCCATTATGCGAATTGCCGGTATTGGAAGTGTCGCCGGAATTGCCATTGTTTTGATTGGCATCGGCCCCATTGTTACCACCGGTATTGCTGCTGTCATCTCCTGTATTGTTTCCGCCGTTGGTTCCTCCATTGTTGCCACCGCCAGAGTGTTCCTCTTTAACATCCTGACTATTTAGAGCTGTTAGAACATAACCATTACCGGATTGCTCTGCCTTCATGTCATAGATCAGGAAATTGCCTTGTTTGACTTGCATATCAGACGCCGACGCGTTGGCAACTTTATCAATAAGCGTAATTTTGTCGCCAACGGACAGGCGACTACCGTCGCTTTCAATTGCAACAGTATGCGTCGTATTAGCTAGATTAACGGCGTTGTCGCCGGTGATGTGAACCAGTATTTCATTATTGACAACATCCTTTGGCAAAACCCAGTTGTAATTTTGAACATTTTCAATGCCCACCAGATCACCGTGGAAGTGAACGAGAGTCAGTGTATTGCCGGTAAAGACATCTCCGTCCGATCTGGTCTTGCCATCAAAAAAACCACCATAAACAGTGCCGCCGATTTTTACATTTCCACCAGTTAAAGTGATCAAATTATTCGTGGCATTGCCATTTGACGTAACACCACCGTAAACATTGCCATCAATAGTTGCATTTTCAATCGACACGCTGTTATTTGTCGCATCCCCAATAAGTGTTTTACCGCCGACACCATAATTAACTAAATGTGCTCCCCCATTAATAGTGAGCGAATTTCCGCTTACATTACCATTTTCGGAAATACCTGCCACGGCGAACGTTTTGACTGTAGCATTCGAGGTCACCAACAAAGTATTTTTTGACGCCGAGCCATTTTGTGTATAACCACTGGTAACCTGATTAACAGTCGCACTATCAGAAATCGTAAGCGAATTGCCTTCGGCGTTACCCGATACTTCGGCATTCTGCGACTTTTCAACGTAGCCGGAAGTTATATTACCTGTAACAGTGACATTCTTGACCGTGACAACATTATTTGTGCTTGCACTGTCTGTTGAATAGCCCCCTGTAATCTGCCCATTGATTGTCCCGCCAGAAACATGAACCTGATTTTTATCGGTACCCTTGTTACTTTGTCCACCAATAATTTCGCCGCCGACAGACCCTCCGGTAACATTTATTATGTTACGATCGGCACGGCCATTCGCTGCTTGCCCCCCATAAACGAAATTCTCGACCGATCCGCCGTTTAAATTGACAGTGTTATCGGATACATCGCCCAATCCACTAATACCGGCAATGAGATTTCTCTTTACGTTTGTTCCCTCACCACTCATGGTAACGGCATTACCTGTCACATTACCTGCTGTGTCGGCTGCGCCACCAAGAACATCTTTCTCGACAGTTCCATCGGTAATGGTAACCTGATTACCTGACACGCTGACTGCATTCGGATCGGTGCCGCTTTGCGAGCGCCCGCCAAAAATCTGATTCTTTACTGTGCCCCCCTACATTTCAACCGAATTGTCTGATGCCGAGCCGTTTATAGATACCCCGCCGTGGCCAATTTCGACAGTTCCCCTATTAATGACAAGTTTGTTTCCTTTTGCTGTGCCATTTTGCGCAATGCCACCCCCCGCTCCAGCGACATTGGCGCCTCCCGAAATCGTTGTCACATTATCTTTAGCTGTACCATTGCCTCCTTTAACGCTTCCACCATATGCAGCTCCTGTTACTTTACTGCTACTGGAAATCGTTATGCTATTTCCAATAGCATCGCCTTTTTCGGCTCCATCGAAAATAAATCCTCCTGCAATGTCTGATGCTGTTGCCGAATCATCCATAATGACGTGATTATTGGAAACAGATGCACCACTGCGAGATGCACCGCCTGCAACCAAAGCAGTAGTTGTACCGCCATTCAAGGTTAATGTGTTGTTGTCAACTACACCTGTAGCATCCGTGTAACCGGCGTAAATATTCTTTCCGTAGCTGCCACTTTTGACCACAACCGAATTATTTTTAACATCTCCACTTGACGAAGTGCCACCCAAAATAAATGCGGCTGCTGTTCCTCCATTTAGTGTCACAGTGTTGCCAGATGAACCGGTCGTCCCAAATCCACCGTAGATCATTCCGGTAACGCTACCTCCAGAAAAGTCGACGCTGTTATTGTTGGCACTACCCTTGTTGGAAATGCCGCCCATGATCCGACCCCCAATTTGGCCGTCGGTTATGACAACCTTATTTTTCTCGGCATCACCGTCTCCGACGATTGCGCCATAAACATCCCCGGTGACTTTCGCTTTTCCCTTGATATTAACGGTATTTTCTGAAGTATTACCACTCGCTACCGATGCTCCTGCAACGGTATCCGGAGCTTTATATTCATCTTCTGTCAAATTATCCGGATTATCTATCGTGACTGTATTGCCATTGGCACTACCGTGAGGTTTCACGTAAGTTCCGTCTTCTCTATGGTAAGTGTCGTAATCAGCCTGAGTACCATTATATGTGATTTCTCCAGCCCATGCAGTGGACATATTTGCCCCTGCAACCGTCAATGCCAATGTCACAGCGGACACCGTTGTACTGAAATATTTTTTATTCATTATGAAAATGCCCCGTTGAGAATATTTGCTGATAACGACAGACCAGCTTCTTTTAAAATTTAGAAGCATAACGCACTTATAAAATCAAGTGCAGAGTAAGCAGGGAAAAATTTTTAGTTAATTTTATGCTGTTCTTTTGTTATTTTATCACAGTTGTTTTCATTTATAGTTGAAAAAATTCTATCTTTATATACTAACTATCTGTAAAATAACGGAAAATTGTTATTTTATAGATTTTTTGCGTTCAACCAGCTAAATCAACTTACAGTAGGTTATTCTTTTGATAGTCCTTATTCAGATCAAGTGGTCATTATCACATAGCAAATCTGTAATACTTTCAAACAATACTTAATCGACTAAATAAGCAATATTCGGAGGCGCATCGAAGCTGGTCCTGCGATTCAAAATGTCATTCCTAATTGGTTTGATGAGCGTGATTGAATGCGTTTATAGAAATGTACAATCCTGCAGGCTGCCTTGTGTAAAACTATTGTGTCCCGATTAAAAATCGAATTGCACCTCCATAAATGAACTGAAGTTTTTAAAGCCTCTATCGCCTTATAGTTTGCCGGTCACGAATTGCCCACATCAGAAACCGATTAACAGTCACATAAAAACCATATCTCAAGTGCTTCACAAAGCGCTTTCCAATCAAGCCCAATGCGTTCTGCGAAACGGGAACAAAAATTATAGTGTTTGTAGAATTTTTAAAAATGACAGGTGGAAGTGATGACAGGAGTTCAGATAAGCAGCCTTATATAAATACGGCATCTATAAAGGACCCGACAAAATATATGTCTCCGAAAATTTCAGATACTCGCCCGACAAGCATCATGTCCGGCACTATCACTTATTGGCATGCATAGAGTTAAATAATACCCCTGCGCACTGTCAAGGTTTTTCAATTTCTGAAACAAATATTATCACAAATAAAATTCTTTAAAAAAATTAATTCAAATATATAAATAATATATTATAATAATTAAAACTTATTTTTTTATATTTATATCTTTTCATAATATATACTATTCATTTTTATTTAACTAAATGGATATTGATTTTACAACATGGTTTTATTTCTCACCGCGCTTTTACCTCTTCAAAAAACTGTTACAGTGCCGGAAAACAGATTTTTAAATCACGCTTTATGTTATTATCACGCTCCCGTTTTTATCAAGTGCCAAGTATGAGGTGTCACGCGTCAATCGAAAAATGTTCGTGTTCTTGCCATTTCCAATTCAAGGCACGTTTAACGAGCTTCGGTGCATCCGTATGCCTTTGAAGGTGCATCCGTATGCCTTTGAAATTGAAATGAACTGTTTTTCAAAGGTGTTTTAACGCCAGTTTTCGAGAGATAGTTTCAGGAGAAGAGTTTTTGTCCGCTATAGCCTATTCAAGCTTGGGAAAAGCAGCCATTAAACGCGTCAATACATCCGATATAGCGCGACTGACGGGGATGAGCCGAAGCACTGTCGATCGGGTTTTGAATGAACGTGGAAGTGTATCGGAAGCGACACGCAAAAAAGTAATTGCGGCTGCAAGAGAACTTGGTTTGAGGCGCGTTCTGCCGGAAATATGGCATGGTACCTATCGTATCGAACTTATCATTCCTAAAAATGGGCCTCACAATCATTCACCTTTGTGGAAAGAAATCGACACATTTGCCCAAATCCACGCCCGCAACCTGCCGTCATATATTTCGTTACACCGCACACTTATTGCCGAGGGCGATCACGACAATCTTTATAAAGCAATTCTGGAACCGCCTTTTCAACGCAATGCGCTTATTATCGCCGCAGAGTCGGACGATGCAGCCATCCCTGCACTTCGCGAGATTTCGGCGCGCGGGCAACATATCATAACCATCGTCAATGACGTACCGGTTGAAGTCAATCATCTTTATGGTGGTGTCGATAATTTCGTTCAAGGACAAACTGCCGGTCATCTGATGAACGGGTTACTGAGGGATGACGGGGAGATTCTTGTCATACACGGGTCTGCCAAAAGACGGGAACATCGCGACCGCGTCGTCGGATTTCGACAAATTATCGACCATCGCTATCCGGTTACCATAAATGAAACCACCGAAAATGATGAAATGACCCGTGCAATCGCACTTCAGGCATTCAAAAACCACCATATTGTCGGCGTTTATACAACCGTCCATGCACCCGATGTCATTGGCAATATTTTGAAAACAATGCCCGAAAGGCCAAAATGGATCAGTCACGAATTGAGTGAAAAGCATAAACGCCTTCTTCAACAAGACGTGATTGACTTCGTTTTGGATCAGGATGCCGACACACAGGTTGCATGGGCTATAGCCAATGCCGCAGCCCCGATTCTGGCGGGAAATCATGGAACACATCTGAGGCAGCCGGAATTTAAAATTTTTTGCAAAACAAATATTTGAAAGATCAAGTTTTTTGTTGCGGCAATTGCGTCATTTTAGTGACGCCCCGCGCCTTGCCGCGATGCCCTTGTCAGACTACACAAAATTAGAGACAAAATGTCGCAGGCTGAAACGAGCCACAAACACTTTCAGCCATGCGCAATTTGTAAAGGCTTCTAACCTTTGTTTCTCGTAAAAATTGCTGGTCGATAAAGCAGACGAACAACAATCCAGCAAAGCAATATGCCGGAATTTTGTTCGTAATTTGTTGAACGGCTTGGGTCATCCAATAAGATTGGGAGTATAAATGACGAATTGGAAAATTTGGACGTTACGCGTCCTGGGGATCATTGCTCTATTATTAGGGCTGGCACTCACTATTGGCGGTGTCTGGCTCATTGCACTGGGCGGTTCCTGGTTTTATGCCATTGCAGGCATAGCCATGATGGTCATCGGGTTTGATGTATTCAGGCGCCGGTCATTGGCGTTATGGGTTGCCTACGGGCTACTCATCGTTGATCTTTTGTGGTCATTCTGGGAAGTCGGCTTCGATTTTTGGCAACTTGTGCCAAGAATTATGGTATTTCTTGTTTTTGCCTTGGTGGTTTCGATTGTTTCGCCTGCCTTGCGCAAGAAAAATGGTGAAAAATCATTTTCGGCAATGTTCGCAACGGTCAGCTCTGTTGTGCTTGCCATTGCTGTTATTGCAGTTCTCGCCAATATGCCGCGTCCGCACGCATTGGTAACTGCAAGCGGTGAAAAATCGCCGGTTGTTTATAGCGATGCCGGAAAGGACAGCGGAAATGACTGGCCTGCATGGGGACGCAATACAAAAGGCAATCGTTATGCGCAATTCGACCAGATCAACAAATCCAATGTCAAGGATTTGAAGGTCGCCTGGACTTATCACACAGGTGATCTTGCCGTTGATGGCGCAGAATATCAGGTCACCCCGCTGAAAGTGGATGACACGGTCTATCTTTGCACACCGCTCAATAAAGTTATTGCGCTCGATGCGACGACCGGAACCGAGAAATGGCGGTATGATCCGAAGCCGCAAATCTTTCAGAGTACAAAAGGCTGGAAGAGATGCCGCGGTGTCGGCTATACCGATCTGACAGAACAATATCGGCAAGCTTCTGCCAACCATTCCGTTCAAACTGATGACAACGGAAACAGCAGCAATAACAGTGCTGCCCTTCCTTCCGCTTGTCTCAAACGCATTGTTGTGACCACTATCGACGCACGTCTCTTCACACTTGACGCAGAAACCGGCAAGCTTTGTGAAGGTTTCGGCGACAACGGTTTTGTTGACCTGACTGTAGGCCTCACAAAAGAGCCTCCTACAAGCGATCAGGGTTCATACAATATCACGTCTGCTCCGCTTGTTGCTGATGGTGTGATTGTCGTTGGCGGGCGTTTGAACGATAACCTGACGGTTGGTGAACCTTCCGGTGTTGTTCGCGGTTTTGATGCCATTACCGGTAAAATTCTCTGGGCATGGGATGCAGCACGTGGTGCAAAAGACAGCACTCCACTGCCTGCAGGTCAAACCTATGCACCTGAAACACCGAATTTCTGGGGCACTGCCGCTTATGATCCGAAACTCCACCTTGTCTATTTCCCGACAGGTAACCAGACACCGGATTTCTGGACAGGCAATCGCCATCCATATTCGGACGAATATAACGACTCTATCGTCGCGGTAGATATTAAAACAGGTAAGGAAGTCTGGCATTTCCGGACTGCCAATAGAGACCAGTTCGACTATGATGTTTCCTCACAACCTATTCTTTATGACCTTCCGCGTCCGGATGGTTCGGTTGTACCGGTTGTCATCCAGTTGACAAAACGTGGCGAGATTTTCGTTCTTGACCGCCGCAATGGCCAACCGGTCTATCCGGTAGAACAACGCGCTGTTGCCACAGATGCAATGCCGGGCATGAATGTTGCACCAACACAACCTTTCTCGGCTCTTTCGGTTGGTACTGAAAGACTTAAAGAATCCGATATGTGGGGTGCGACCATTTTCGATCAGCTCGTCTGCCGTATCGCATTCAAGTCGATGCGTTGGGAAGGCGAATGGACACCATTGTCGGATAAGAAACGTACCCTTATCTTCCCCGGCTATTACGGTGGCATGAACTGGGGTGGCGGCGCCATTGACGCAGCAACCGGAACGCTCATTGTCAACGATATACGGATGGCACAATGGGGCCGTTTCATTAAACAGGATGTCGCTGTAAAAATCGGTTTGAAGCCGACCACAGAAGGCGAATATTCAACGCAAACCGGCACTCCTTGGGGTGTTGAAAGGTCAATGTTTGTTTCGCCACTCGGCATACCATGCTTTAAACCGCCATTCGGCTCTTTGACAGCTATCGACCTTGTTACCGGAAAAACCAAATGGCAGGTACCGCTTGGTTCCATTCAGGATGCACCGGTTCACGGATTTGTTCCCGGCGTTTACATTCCGGTCGGAATGCCGACAATGGGCGGGCCACTGGTTACCGGTGGCGGGTTGACCTTCTTCCATGGTTCGCTTGATTATTACATCCGTGCATTTGATAGCGATACAGGAAAAGAACTCTGGCGCGGTCGTCTACCCGTTGGCGGACAAGGTGCACCAATGTCTTATATCGGTAAGGATGGCAAACAGTATATCGTTGCTGTTGTGGGTGGTGCCACACGTACAGGAACCAATAAGAACCGTTCCGATCTGGTTATCGCCTATAGCTTGCCGGATAATAAATAAAAAGGATAACATTCCTTTTTGAAAAAAGCTCTTTCCGGTCTATCCGGCAAGAGCAACTAACCCGAATATTGAAGGAGAAAAATTGTGAAAAAGACATGGAAAAAACCCGCTATGTGTCAGGTTGCTGCAGGAATGGAGATTTCCCGCTATTTACCTGCGGAAGTAAAAAACAAACGCTGATTTGAAGGTGACGCCTGCATGCTTTTTGCAGGCGTTACATTTAAAAAACGACTTGAACTTGCCCTGCACATATCTGTGTAACAAGAACAGCCGGAAATCTTGAAAATGAACGATAGCCGGATATTTGCCTTGATCGTTTAAATGGCAGCTATTTCAATATTCCGGCAATTATGGAAATTTAATCAGATCGCCACATCAGACAATTCGTTATGTATATTAAAGTTTTAGGATCAGCAGCCGGCGGTGGCTTTCCGCAATGGAATTGCAATTATTATCTGAGCCGCAATGCACGCAACCATCAATCCGGTTTCTTAGCCCGCACCCAATCAAGCATCATCGCCTCGACCGATAAAAAACAATGGGTGCTCTTCAATGCCTCGCCGGATCTGCGTCAGCAAATCAATTCAACGCCGGAACTTTTTCCCGACCCGAATGGACTGTTGCGTTCAACCCCGATTTCGGCAGTTGTTCTCACCAATGCCGATATTGACCATATTGCAGGCCTCCTGACCATGCGCGAGAGACAGCCCTTTGTCATCTACGCTACCGAACGTGTGATTCATGTGCTTGAAAACAATCCGGTATTTAACATTCTTGATCCGGCAATTGTTAAAAAAATACCCTTGCCTGTCAATAAGTTGACAAAAATTTGTAATGTAGAAAATGAACCGACAGGCATACAAATCAAGGCCTTTCCCGTTCCCGGAAAAATTGCTCTTTTTCTTGAAGACAAGAAGAAAAAAAATTTCGGATCCGAAGATGAAGACACAATCGGCATCAGAATTTTTGACAAAAAGAAGAACCGTTCGGTTTCCTATATTCCAGGCTGCGCCAAGGTGACAGCTTTTGTCAAAAGTCAGGTCGAAAATAGTGATTGTCTGTTTTTTGACGGTACGCTGTTTTGTGACGATGAAATGATAAAAGCCGGTCTTGGCCCTAAAACCGGACAGCGCATGGGGCATATGTCAATATCAGGTGAAGATGGCGCCATTGAAGCCTGGCGCAACACGGCAATTCCTGAAAAAATATTTATCCATATCAATAATAGTAATCCGGTTCTTGACGATCATTCGGCTGAACGTCAAAAAGTCGAACAATCGGGCTGGAAAGTTGCATTTGACGGAATGGAGTTAAACTTTGACTGATTATCATAATATAGCGCGTAACGGCCTTACACCTGACGAGCTTGAAAAAATACTGCGCCAGATAGGCAAAGAACGCTATCACATCAATCACCCCCATCATAAAATGATGATGGCTGGCAAAATGACAAAATTGCAGCTTCAGGCCTGGGCATTGAACCGCTATTGTTATCAGGCGGCCATTCCGCGAAAAGATGCGGCAATTCTGATGAATTCCACAGATCCGGTTTTTCGCGCCGAATGGCGTCGCCGGATTACCGATCATGATGGCACAAACGGGTTGGATGGCGGCGTTGCGCGCTGGTTAAAACTCGCAACCGGTCTGGGACTTGATGAAGAAGTTGTCAAAAGCGAAAGACAAGCCCTTTGGTCAACGCGTTTTGCCGTTGAAGCCTATGTCAATTTCTGTCGCCAGAGACCGCTTCTTGAAGGTGTTGCCTCTTCATTGACGGAATTGTTTTCACCGACAATCATCGCCGAGCGTGTTCCGGGTATTTTGGCAAAATATCCTTATGTGAGCGAAGAAACATTGGCCTATTTCAAGCCGCGATTGACGCAGGCTCCGAAAGATTCAAGTTTTTCATTGGCCTATGTCCGTGAACACGCAAATACGCCGGAAAAACAACAGGCTGTCATAGATGCATTGATATTTAAAACCGGCGTTCTCTGGTCAATGCTTGATGCGTTGGATTACGCTTACGGGGAAGCCGGCCGTATTCCGCCCGGTGCATTCCGCGGAACCTCGAACGAATGATGACGGACCGGTTGACAAAACATAGAAAAATTCTGAGCGACGAAAGTCGCCCCGAATTGTTCCATCACGTGAGAATCCAATATGAGCCGGTGAGAAAGGCTTATGCGCTGCTTTCACCGGAAAAAGTATTTTGGCCGAATGATATAGGACTTGATATATTGCGGCTTTGTGACGGAACAAAAACTGCACGCGAAATTGCTCTTTCTTTATCCGAAACCTATGACGCTCCGGTTCACGAAATCATTGATGATGTTTACTCCTTTTTACAAGATTGGGCCGACCAACTTGTCGTGAAAATATGACTGTAGAAATTTTTCCTCCCATCAGTATGCTGGCGGAACTCACTTATAGATGTCCGCTTCAATGCCCCTATTGTTCCAATCCTCTGGAACTCATGAAAGCCGATCAGGAACAGGATAAAAACTTTTGGGAAAAGCTTTTTAAAGAAGCCGCAAAACTTGGCGTGTTACAAGCACATCTTTCCGGTGGCGAACCGACATTGCGTAAAGATCTTGTAGAAATTGTTGCAGCCGTTCACGACAGTGCAATCTATTCCAACCTGATTACCGCCGGTGTTGCCTTGCCCGAAAGAACATTGGAAGCTTTGAAAGAGGCAGGCCTCGATCACGTTCAATTGTCGTTACAGGGGACAACTCCGCAAACAACCGAATTGATAGGTCACTATAAAGGCGCGTTCGGGAAGAAAATTGCAACGGCAAAACTTGTCCGTAAACTGGGGCTTCCACTCACTTTGAATGCACCGATCCATCGGTATAATATTGACGAGCTTGACGCCTATTTCGAGCTTGCCCTTGAACTTGATGCCGAACGCATTGAAATCGCCAATGTTCAATATTCCGGCTGGGCATTACTCAATCGCAACGCTTTGATGCCCAAGCGTGAAAACTTTGAAAAACAGATGGAAAAGGTCGAAAAATATCGCGAAAAGCTACGGGGTATCATCAATATCGACTATGTTATTCCCGATTATTTTGCCGATTACCCCAAACCATGTATGGGCGGATGGGCACGCGATGCTTTTGTCGTCATTCCCGACGGCACAGTTCTACCCTGTCACGCTGCAAAAACCATTAAAACATTACATTTTGACAAGTTCGGTGAAAAAACGCTTTCCGAAATCTGGCACAATTCGAGTGCATTCAATGCATTTCGTGGCTTTGACTGGATGCCGGAGCCATGCCGTTCCTGCAAAAGGCGCGATATAGATTTTGGTGGCTGTCGTTGTCAGGCTTTGGCACTGGTTGGAGATGCATCGGCCACGGATCCGGCTTGCATCAAGTCACCATTTCACCAGAAAATCAAACAGTTGGGAGAGCAAGCAAGCCATGCCAATGCGCCGCTTCAATACCGCCGCATAGGTCTCTTTCAATAATCATAATCAATATTATCCGGATTTACCAAATCCCGTCGTGAAAGGCATTCGCCATAGCTTTCCATTCTTTTCTTTGTAAACGAAAAACAGTTTACAAACAGATAGTTAAAGCTTTTTCTTGAACGTCTATCAAGGATGGAAATTGTTCGCTTCTCTACGAATATCATTCATCACAAATTCAAGAGCCGGTGAAACCTTGCTTTCCGTTCGCATTGTCATTCCCACCGGCCCCAAAGTTTCCGATGTATCAACCGGCAAAGCCACCAAAGAGCCTGCACGAATATCTTCGAGAACTACCCCTTCCGAAATTACCCATATTGTATCGCTCGAACGCGTGTAAGAGCGACCAAAAGCAGTCGAAACAGTTTCTGCAACAATATTGAGACGAGGCATATCGGAAATCAGCAATAGTTTTTCCACTGCCGGACGAATAATCGATTGTTGGGTTGGCAGAATGAAATCGAATTGCCCCATCGCTGCAATATCGAAATTGGCCCTCTTCAGAAGCGGATGTTCGGGTCGTACTGCAAAACAGATTTTTTCCGAATAAAGATGCTCGAAATGCAATCCGATCATTTCTGATGGTTCGCCCATGCGGCCTATGACAATATCAACCCGTCCTTCGCGTAACTGATTAATCAAATAATTATTCGGCCCTGTTACGATAACGGGTCTACCCCCTATTTTACGGGCAATATAACGTTGTATCGCTTTTGGTAACAGTCGCGCTGATACAGTCGGCAATGCGCCGATATGAAGCGGCTTTGCTTCCGGCGAGTGGGTCTCTTCAATTTCTTCCACGCCCAAACGCAATGCCAACATAGAATTTTCTATATGCGTCAAAAAGCGCTTGCCAACCGGTGTCAGACGGAGTGTTCTATGACTACGGTCGAACAATTGGGTGTTAAGAATGGTTTCCAGTTCCCGAATGGTTTTAGAAACGCCGGGTTGCGTAATCGCCAATACGTCAGCAGCAGCATTTATGCTTTTCTGCCTCGCAACTTCCTGGAATGTCTTTAAGTGACGAAGTCTGATTTGTTGGAAAGCTATCATTTATATAACCTATTAGTTATAGTAGAAGCATAATTTATCATTTTACATAAACTGTCAATTCTTTTAGAGTAACCATAGGAGAGGATGATATGAAATTTTGTTTGGCAAATAATATAGCGGTAAATTATTCCATAAGGGGGGCTGACAAAAATCGACACATCGTCTTTATCAATTCTCTGGGCACAGATCTGCGCATTTGGGATGATGTTGTTAGCGATCTTTCAAGGGATTACCGGTGTCTTTGTTATGATAAGCGCGGGCATGGGCTTTCCGGTGGTGAAGAGGAAGCCTATTCGATTGATCTTTTGACCGAGGATTTGTCTCGACTGCTCGATGCCGTTTCATGGAAAGACGACATTATACTTGTGGGACTATCTGTCGGAGGGCTTATCGCACAAAATTTTGCTTATCATCATCCGGAAAAAGTTGCCGGACTTGTATTGATGGACACGGCTGCAAAAATTGGCGATGACAAATCATGGAACGAGCGGATAGCCATTATTCGTGAACGGGGAATTCCTGCTGTCGGCAAAAATATCATGACGCGCTGGCTAACACATGATTTCAAGCAGAAGAGACCTGATGCTTATGCATGTTACCGCAATATGCTGGAACGGACCAGTTCCAAAGCCTACTGCGCCACCTGTTTTGCATTGCGTGATAGTGATCTCACATCACAGACCGCTCAACTGAAGGTGCCAACATTGGCCATTGTCGGAGAAAACGACCTGTCGACACCACCGCAATTGGTCAAACAAACGGCTGATCTCATTGCCAATGCCGATTATCAAACCATTGCTGCTTGCGGACATCTGCCATGTATAGAGCAGCCGGAGCTTACAATAAAGGCATTGAGAAGTTTTATTTCGGAGAAATTGCATGGCTGAAAATGGAAAAAACGAGCGTTATGAAAAAGGTATGCTTACGCGCCGACAGGTGCTTGGGGATTCCTATGTTGACAGGGCTGTAGCCAATACAACGCCGTTTGATACCGATTTTCAGACATTCATAACAGAGGGCGCATGGGGCAGTTTATGGTCCCGCCCACACTTCAGCAAACGGGAACGTTCGATTGTGACATTGGCTTTATTGGCAGCATTGGGTCACGAGGAAGAATTTGCCATGCATGTCAATGCCACGCAAAACACCGGTGCTACCGCTCAGGACATCCTTGAAGCGTTAATGCATGTAGCGGTTTATGCCGGCGTTCCAAGCGCCAATAGCGCAATCAAGATAGCCAAGAGGGAATTACAGAAACTTGGTGTTCAGAAATAGTTGAAATGACAGGAGGAGGAAAAAATGAATGGACGTTTTATCCAACGCGATAGAAATTGGCATCCACCGGCATATACACCTCAATACAAAACCAGTGTTTTACGGTCACCGCGCAATGCGTTGCTTTCTTTGGGGCCGACAATCTCGGAAATGACCGGTCCGGTTTTTGGCCACGATATACTTGGTGAACTCGATAATGATCTTATCCGCAATTATGCCAAGACAGGCTCGCCGATCGGCCAGCGCATTGTGGTTTACGGGCGTGTTCTTGATGAAAATGGCAACGGGGTTCCGGGTACTTTACTTGAATTCTGGCAAGCCAATGCCGGCGGCCGTTACAGGCACAAAAAAGAAACTTATCTCGCCGAAATTGACCCGAATTTTGGTGGATGCGGACGCACAATTACTGATGAAAACGGCTTTTACATGTTCCGCACGATCAAGCCGGGTGCATATCCGTGGCCGAACGGTGTGAATGATTGGCGTCCTGCCCATATCCATTTTTCGTTATTCGGTCATGCATTTGCCCAGCGTTTGATTACCCAAATGTATTTTGAAGGTGATCCGATGATCTGGCAGTGCCCGATTGTCAAAACGATTCCCGATCCGGAAGCAATCGGCCGCCTGATCGCAAAACTCGATCGCAATGCAACAATACCGATGGATGCTTTGGCTTATAAGTTCGACATTGTGCTTCGCGGGCGTCGTTCGACAATGTTTGAAAATCGTATGGAGGGCAATTAATATGGTTCAGGAACTTCATTATCTCAAAGAATCTCCTTCGCAAACCGTTGGCCCCTACATCCATATCGGTGCAACACCCAATTATGTCGGCATTCATGGTGTCTATCCCCATGATCTCGGTTCGACAATGTTGACAGATGAAACAAAAGGCGAGCGCATCATTCTCGAAGGACAGGTTTTTGACGGCGGTGGCGAGCCGATAAAAGATGCTTTGGTCGAAATCTGGCAGGCCGATGCCAACGGGCTTTACAATTCTGTCAACGAGACGCGAGGCAAAGCCGATCCGACTTTCACCGGATGGGGACGACAGCCGGCATCGGCCGATAAAGCCTTTTTCCGGTTTGAAACAATTCGGCCGGGTGTTACCCCCTACCCCGATGGACGCAAACAGGCTCCCCATATAACGGTCTGGGTTGGTGCACGGGGTATCAATATCGGCCTTCATACGCGGGCGTATTTTTCCGATATGGAGGAGTTGAACAAACAGGACCCGCTCCTCAACCGGATTGATTCTGAAAAGCGTCGCAATACATTGATCGCAAAAAAGTCCAAACGCGATAATGTCACAGTCTTCACCTTCAATATTATCGTTCAAGGTGAAAATGAAACTGTCTTTCTGGACATGTGAAGCAAGTTTCAAAATTTGCCATTGCAGATTTAACAATCCGCAATGGCATAACGACAATACGCAAATTTTATGAACGATGTTTCTCGCCTGGCAATACCCGGAGAGCGCAAAACGAAATCAGTCTGAAAACGGGAGAGCGGAATGATAAAGTATCTGGACGGCGCTACAAGGTTGCATTTTATTATTGGCGACCCTATCGCGCAAGTGCGATCACCGGAGGGAATTTCCAAATCATTACAGGATAAAGGCATAAATGCTATTTGTGTGCCAGCTCATATTGCAAGCAAGGATCTGGATACATTTTTCAAAGCCTGTCGCATTATGCAAAACCTTGATAGCATAATTGTCACTATACCTCATAAAATTCCGTCTGCATCCTATTGTGACAAATTAAGCCCCCGTTCGGAATTTCTCGGTGCTGTCAACGTTATCAAGGTAACGGAAAATGGCTATGAAGGTGATATGCTTGACGGCCTTGGTTATGTTTTGGCACTCAAGGAAAAAGGGTGCACGCTGGAAGGCAAACGTGCTTTGTTATGCGGGTTGGGTGGCGCCGGTAGCGCTATTGCTCATGCGCTTACCACCAACGGAATAGGCGAACTCGCCGTATTTGATCTCGATCAGAACAGACAATCTAAAATGATTGATCGTCTTAACTCGCTCGGGAAATGTAAGGTTATAGCAGGCACCAGAGATCTTGAAGGGTTCGATATTGCCATCAATGCCACACCGACCGGCATGAAAGAAACCGACCCGCTTCCCTTTGCGGTCGACAATTTTTCCGATGGGCTTTGGGCTGGAGATGTCATCACAAAACCCGTTGAAACGGCCTGGATCAAATATGCAAAAAGCCGCGGCTCCAATGTCGTTGTGGGACTTGATATGTTCAACAAGGTCAAAGATCTGCTGATAGAATTTCTCGTGACGCGCGCCGATTAAGCGTGAACATATTTTTCAATTTTACGGAATCAACATGGCTCACACATTTTCACTTGCTTTTCTGACTGTCGGTAATATTTCGCCGATCGAAACAATAAAAATTGCTTCACGGCTCGGATATACTTCTGTCGGATTGAGAATGCTGCCGGCAGCTCCAACCGAAGCCGCCTATCCTCTGTTAACCGACAAACAGCTTTTGAAAGATACAGTCTCGGCACTTGAAGACTATAATATCAAAGTCGGTGACGTGGAAATTGTTCGCCTTCAGGATAAAACCGATGTTGCGAGTTTCAAACCTTTTATCGAAAATGCGCATGCGCTTGCCGCCAAGCACGTTCTAGTTGCCGCTGACGATTTTGATCGCAACCGTTTGTGCGATAATTTTCTTCAGTTTTGCGAGCTGGCCGGCACCGCCAATCTGACCGCCGATCTTGAATTCATGCCATGGACGGCAGTCAAATCAATAAAAGAAGCGCGGGCAATCATTGAAAAGATAAAATCGCCAAACGCTGGCATTCTCATAGATGCGCTGCATTTTGACCGTAGTGACTCGACACTGGAAGACATTGAAAATTTGCCTTCATCATTCCTTCATTATGTTCAGCTTTGTGACGGCCCGATACCTTATAAGCACGATGATGCCAGTCTTATTGCCGTCGCACGGGGTGCGCGATTAATGCCTGGCAGCGGCAATATAGATCTTGTTTCACTTGTAAAAGCCATTCCCGAAGATTTGCCGATCAGCCTTGAAGTTCCCAATCTCGATATTCTTGAAAAACAAGGTCCCGAAGCCTGTGCGAGACTGGCTATAGAAGGAGCCAAAAGGGTTCTCGATCAGGCCGGAAGGGGCTGGTCATTACGTGAATGACTAAATCCGGTTCGACGCTGCCGTTATCCTTAAAAGGGAAAAACAATGAACAACGCCATAAAGCTAGCTATCATGGGCGCCGGAGTTATCGGCAAACGTCATATGGATATTATTGGCAAGGAGCCGAACGTCGATGTTTGTGCAATTATCGATCCTTCCGATGACGCGCTCGTTTATGCAAATAGTGTCGGCGTACCCTGGTTTGATAATCTCACGTCTATGCTAGCGAATATGGTACCTGATGGCATTATCATTGCAACACCAAACCAATATCACGTTTCAAACGCTCTTGAGGCTGTTAACGCAAAAATACCGATTTTGCTTGAAAAGCCGATAGCAGACCATGTCGAAGATGCAATGAAGCTGGTTGAAGCAGCAGAAAACAACCATGTTCCACTCCTTATAGGCCATCACCGTCGCCATAATCCCTTGCTGCAAAAAGCTAAAGAAATAATTACGTCCGGCAAGCTCGGAAATATTCTGGCTGCCCATTGTATGTTTTGGGTCATGAAGCCGGATGATTATTTCGCTACGCCCTGGAGACGGGCAAAAGGCGCTGGACCCGTCGTCGTCAATATGATCCACGATATTGACTGTCTTCGGTATTTGTTCGGAGAGGTTGATAGCGTTCAGGCCGTTACCACCAGCAAGATACGCAACTTTGAAAATGAAGAAAATTGCGGTGCTATTTTGCAGTTTAAAAGCGGAATTATTGCAACTTTGTCAATCTCGGATTCTATCACCGCACCTTGGAGTTGGGATATGAGCGCGCAAGAAAATGCGGCTTTCCCGCAATATCCGGAAAATGCCTATTTTATCGGCGGTACTCATGGCTGTCTGGCTTTACCAAGTCTGGAATATTGGACCTATAACGGAGAACGTAGCTGGCTTAATGAACTCGCTCGTAATCGTTTTGAATATCAGCGCATTGATCCTTTTATTGTCCAGTTACGAAACTTCCGTGATGTTATCGCCAATGTTGCCGTCCCTCTTGTGAGCGGACGTGAAGGTCTGGAGACTTTGCGAACAACTCTCGCGGTCAAAGAAGCGGCCTTAACAGCTAAAACCATTTATCTGAATTGAAGTTGCAGGATTTTCATTGTGCCTAACGATCCTTCAGTCGAATACAACAAACCTTCTGATCTGACTTGTGACCTGCTTGTCATTGGATCCGGTGCGGGCGGGCTTTCCACCGCAGTAACCGCTGCTGCAAAAGGTCTCGACGTCATTGTAGCCGAAAAAGAACCTGAAATCGGCGGCACCACCGCATATTCAGGCGGGTGGTTATGGATTCCTCATGCGCCTCAGGTGATTAAAGACGGCATAACGGAAGACGAGGAAGCACCAAAACGTTACCTCCGCAGTATAGTCGGCAATCGTTATAATGAAAAATTAATCAACCGGTATCTCGAAACTGCGCCGGAGATGCTCGACTTCTTTGAGAAGAAGACTGCGGTATCATTTAATCCGGGAAGTGCAGTACCTGATTTTCACGGTCATTTGAAAGACGCTGCAAAAGGTGGCCGTTCAGTTGTTGCGGCTCCTTACGACGGACGCGAACTCGGTTCTCTCATCAACAAACTCGCCAAACCAATTCCCGAAACAACCTTGTTGGGCATGGGAATAGCAGCCGGCGCCGACATGCGGGCATTTTTGACTGTTTTTCGCTCTTTCCCGGCTTTTCGTTACGTCACAAAACGCCTGTTACGTCATATTGCCGATATTTGCCGATACGGACGTTCCATGCAAATCGTCAATGGCAACGCACTGGTTGCCCGATTGCTCAAATCTTGCGACATCCATCATGTCCGGTTGCTAACGGAATATGCCGCGCAATCATTAATAAAAAACAATCAATCCGTTGAAGGTGCAATTTTTCACCATAATGGACAGTTAAAAACCATTAAAGCCCGATATGGTGTTGTATTGGCAACGGGAGGATTTCCTCACGATCCATTAAGGCAAGCGGCATTATTTCCTCATGTCGCCCACGGCACTCCGCACCACTCGGCTGCCCCTTTAAGCAATACCGGTGAAGGCCTGAATATCGCAGAACAGGCCGGTGGTATTGTGGACAGAACACAATTTTCTGCCGGTGCATGGGCGCCAGTCTCGCTCGTACCGCGAAAAGATGGAACTGTCGGACGTTTTCCGCATCTTGTCGAGCGCGGCAAACCGGGAATTATTTCCGTCCGTGAAAATGGAAAACGCTTTGTTTACGAAGACGGTCCCTATTACGATTTTATAGCCGCGCTTATCGAGGCAACTCCACACAACGAACCTGTCAAAGCTTGGCTCATAGCCGATCATCACTTTGTGCGCCGCTATGGATTGGGGGCTGTCAAACCATTTCCCGTACCTTTAACAAAATGGTTACGTAACGGGTATCTCAAACGTGCAAATTCGCTCAACGAACTCGCAAAACTTTGCGGCATCGACGCTATCGGACTGGTACAGACAGTCAGTCGCTACAACGAAGACGCGGTTCGTGGTGAAGATAACGAGTTTCATCGTGGTTCAACGGCTTATCAACGTGCACAAGGCGACCCCGATCACAAACCCAATCCATGCATAGCGCCACTCTGCAAGGCTCCGTTCTATGCAGTTGAAATCGTACCTGGAAGTCTTGGCACTTTTGCCGGGCTCATCTGTGATGAGGATGGCCGCGTTCTTGACGCGCATGAAGAACCTATCCAAGGTCTTTTCGCTGCCGGTAACGATATGAACAGTATTTTCGGCGGCACTTATCCGAGTGGTGGCATTACTTTAGGGCCGGCTATGACTTTCGGTTATATCATCGGGAAAAATGCCGCAGAACAACATCAAAAAAATAGTTTCCGTGGAGATTAAACATGCTCGATCACTCTCTTCCCGAAACCCGGAACGCAACGCCACCACAGACCGTCGATATTCTGGTTTTTGGCGCTGGCGCTGCCGGAATGACGGCCGCGCTCATAGCAAAACTGGAAGGGCTCGACGTGCTTTTATGCGAGAAAACCGGTCAGGTAGGCGGCATTACAGCCACGTCCGGTGGTACCACCTGGGTACCGGGAACCCGTTTGAGCGTCGAGGCAGGCGTTCCTGACCATGTAGAAGATGCACGGAAATTTTTAGATCACGTCGTCGGCAATCGCGGCGGAAATGCCCAACGGGAAGCATTTTTAAAGTCCGGCCCGTCAGCTATTGACGAATTGACAAAAAAAACCGATGTCAGGTTTGTCGCTGCAAAAGCACACCCTGACTATATAGAGGCCGAAGGCGGTGCTTTTGGTGGACGGGCACTATCACCAACGGCATTTGACGGACGCCTTCTCGGTGAAGATTTCAAGCGTATTCGACCGCCAAGGTCGGTCTTCATGGGGCTTGGCGGAATGATGGTCGGACGCGACGAATTATTGAAAATCCTGAACCGGTTTTCGAGCCTGAATAATTTCATCACGACAATGAAAATCGTATTACGTTATTTTAAAGATCGTCTTTCCTATGCGCGTGGTACGCGCATTCTGATGGGCAACGCTTTGGTTGGCCAACTGTTTTACAGTTTGAAAAAGAATAATGTGAATATCGAATTCGACACACCATTGACAAAACTCATAATAGACAACGGAAAGATCATTGGTGCGGAAGTCGATAGCCCTTCGGGAAAACGAAAAATCTTTGCCCGAAAAGGTGTTGTTTTGGCAACAGGAGGAATTGCGTGGAACCGGCATCTGCGTGACTTGCTTTATCCGGAAGGAACAAAAGAGAATTGCCTTGCTCCCCGAAGCAACACCGGTGACGGTGTTCATTCGGCCATGGATATAGGGGCAAAACTTAATGCATCCGGAGATAGTCCGGCGCTATGGATGCCCTGCTCTTTTTATCAAGATGTAAACGGGGAGTTGGTCGTATGGCCTCACATCATTCTTGATAGAGCAAAGCCCGGCCTTCTTGCCGTCAACAGGAATGGCGAAAGATTTGTTAATGAATCCAACAGTTATCACGACTTCTGCATGGGAGCGATAAAAAGCAGCGGGCAAGTTCCCTCTATTCCGGCATTCCTCATTGTTGATGATGACTTCATTCATAAATATGGTCTTGGCCTTGTCTTACCAAATGGTGTTGGTCTTAATGCATATTTGAAAAAGGGTTACATTAAAAAAGCGGACGATTTGGCAAGTCTGGCTAAAAAACTCGGTATTAATGCCGACAATTTGCAAAAAACCGTGGCACGATACAATAAATTTGCAGAAACCGGCAATGATGCGGATTTCGGGCGTGGAACAAGCACAATGAACCGTTTCAACGGCGATGCCGCATATTCCCCCAATCCCTGTATGGGCACAATTGGAAAAGCACCTTTTTACGCGGTCGAGGTCCGGCCATTTGATCTCGCCAGTTCCGCCGGCCTTGATTGCGACGAATATGGCCGCGTCATTGACGACCATAATAACGTGATTGATGGACTTTTTGCATGTGGTAACGATGCGAGTTCGATATTCAGGGGGACCTATCCGGGTCCCGGAACAACAATAGGTCCGGCAATCGTTTTCGGTTGGCGGATTGCAAAATATATTGCCGGAAAACTACCTTCATCAATGACTTAAAAAGAAAGGTTTAATATGCAACGCTACGAAATCGCCACTTTACAACTTTCAATGGGAGCTGCCGGAAAAGCCGCTCCTGCAATTCAAGCTTTTTGTAACGAAAATGACGCAAAAGGTAAGCTTCTGGGCGCCTTCACAACAGAGGTAGGACCGTTAAATCAGGTTATTTTATTGCGTGGCTTTGCCAATGAAAGCGACCTCGCATCCGAGCGCAAGCGTACACTGACTTCATCCAACCCGTTCGGTGCATCTGAATGGATGAGCGAGCTTACCCTTGAAACCTATAGTCCGTTTCCATTTTTAAAGCCGGTTGAAACCGGAGCATTCGGTCCGATTTATGAATTGCGCAGTTACGTCTATAAGCACGGGGGGCTGCCTCATATTCTGAAAGCATGGGAAGACGCTGTGCCCGAACGGGAAAAAATTTCACCTTTGACAATTGCTTTGTATAGTCTGGATGGAAGACCACGCATTACCCATATATGGCCATATAAAACCCCCAATGAACGCTTTGAACTACGCGCCCAATCTGTTGCAAAGTCTGTCTGGCCCCCGAAAGGCGGCCCCGATTGGCTAACATCCGATATGCGCTCTTCGCTAATTGTTCCGCTGCCGATTTCCCCCTCTCCTGAGGCCGTTTTATCACTTCGTTTCAAAGCCACAAACTGTCGGAATGTTTCCGGCAGTTTCTTTATCGATATATTATAAAAATAATTAATATATATTCTTTTCATGTCCCATATCTTCCTTCAATTAATACTATTTTGTTTCTAAAAATTATGAACATGTATCCCGTTTAAAAATATATTTTAAATTATTGAATTATATAACAAATTCTCCATAGCTTATATTCAATTGTTTTTTCATAATTTAGATTATCCGACCGGTTTGCAATTGCCTTTCGATAAACCGGCTGTTTTGACCGGCGCTATCAACTCATGGCTTGACACAAAATATATAACTAAATTTCTATAATATATAACCTATACGTTATGTATTATAATTATTTTTTGACTTTATTTATTTTATTGGTTATGTTTTCTAGCACTGTTTGCGGTGACTTGATGGAGGAATCCTTTACGCTGGATGGAGGCGTCAAGGGCAAATATGTCGCAACAGGGGGAGAAACAACTTCTGTCAACTTCATTCAAGAACTTCTGGAGGAAGTAAAGTTTGACGGGGTTATTGTGTAACAGGATGGCGGGAGGACCATAATGGTTGTTATAGCCGAACACAGAGAAAATCAGAAAAAAGAATCCCGAAAGGCCGCAGCGAGCGGTTGGATCGGTTCGACACTTGAATATTATGATTTTTTTATTTATGCGATGGCTGCATCCTTCGTATTTCCAACACTTTTTTTCCCTACCGGAAATCCTACAATCGGCATCATTGCGTCATTGGCCACTTACGGTGTTGGCTATGTAGCACGTCCTGTCGGGGCTTTTTATCTTGGACAATGGGGAGATCGTTTCGGCCGGAAAAGTGTGCTCATTCTCTGTATGTTTTTAATGGGAATATCCACTATCGGTGTCGGTTTACTACCAACCTATCAGCAGGTCGGCATTCTCGCACCTATTTTACTTGTATTCTTGAGACTTGTTCAAGGTTTCGCGGTTGCAGGTGAAATGTCGGGAGCCGGATCACTCATTCTCGAACAGGCTCCGCTGGGACAACGAAACTTTTATGCAAGCTTTGCGCAACAAGGTATAAGCTTTGGTCAATTATTGGCTGCCGGTATATTTATTCCCTTTGCTTCGTTCCTTTCAAATGATGCCTTCATGTCATGGGGATGGCGCATACCGTTTCTTCTTTCTGTCTTGCTCATTATTGCGGGTTTGCTCATCCGTCGCCATGTCAGTGAAACAAAGATTTTCACGGAAGCCGAAAAAGAACACCATAAAGTTCGCGCACCGATTCATAATGCTATCCGGTACCATTGGAAGGATATGGTAAAAGTCAGCTTGATGTCGCTGAACAATGTGGTTCCGGTCGTTATCACGGTTTTTGGTGGCGCTTATGCTACACAGGCAGCCTATGGCATCAATATCGAGAAGCAATCCTTTCTCTGGATTACATTATTGGCAAATGTCGTAGCTGTCATCATCAGTCCATTCGTCGGAATGCTTTCCGACCGGATCGGCCGACGTCCTGTGGCGATCTTCGGATTGTTGGGATCGGGTGCGATGTGCTATTTTTTTCTCGAGGCAATCAGCCAGCACAACGTTTTCATGGCAATCATATATGCTATTGTCGGATGGGGTCTCATCTTCCAATGCTTCAACGCTGTCTATCCTTGTTATTATCCGGAATTATTTCCTGCTGAAGTACGTGTAACAGCTGTGGCTATTTCCAATAATATCGGCGTTCCGATCTCGTCACTTCTGGCATCGGTGTTTGCTATTATTGCTCCTCCGGGTGCCCACAATATTCCTCTTACCATCGGTTTGGCAGGTTTTGCAGTGACTTGTATCGCGGCATGTGCAGCCTTTCTATCGCGAGAGACTTATCGAATTCGCGTCGAAGATCTTGGTAAGCCGGATGCGCATCCGGTACCTTTCGACGAATATCATCGCTCGCGGAAGAATTCCGTTCTCCATACCATTGCAACGACCGAATGAATAGTCGTGTCATATTCTTTTCGATGCTTGGATGACGTAACATTCGATGTAAAAATCAGAGTTATTTGGAGTGTGCAATTTTGGAAAAACTGATTGATTGTCTGGTTGAAGACCCCGAAATTTCAAAGCTGTTTTCGATCGACGCCGAATTGCAGTCTATGATCGATGTCGAAGCGGCTTTGGCATTTGCCCAGAAAGAAACCGGATTTATTCCCGAAGCACATGGAACCTATCTTGAAAAACTCTACGCCGGTTTCAAGCCCGATGTGGCGGCCATAAAACAGGCGATGCAACGTGATGGTGTTCCCGTTCCCGAACTCGTCAAACAACTTCGCCAAAAAGCGGGAGCGCCATTTGATACGTCAATCCACAAAGGTTCAACAAGTCAGGATATTGTCGACACGGCACTTATGTTGAGGTTAAAACGTGTGTTTAAAAGATTGGAACAATCTTTAAGCATAGTTCTTCAGCAAGTTGAAGATTTGGCAAAGCGCTATGGAAAGCAAACTTATATTGCACATACACGCATGCAAATTGCCCGTCCGATGACCGTTTCCGACAAGCTTTCCACCTGGATGAATGCACTTTTAGCCAATCAATCGAGGCTCTCCCACGCGCAGTCGACTTTTTTTACTGTTCAAACCGGCGGAGCAATCGGCAACAATTTCGATTTCGGCACGAAAAGTCGGGATATTGTTCGCTTGATGGCTGAAAGGCTTGATCTCGATTATGGAAATAGCTGGCAGACGGACCGTAGCCGGATTATCGACATTGCCGAAACATTCTGTCTGATTGCCGGAACACTCGGAAAAATCGGGCAGGATATTGTTTTAATGGCGCAAAACGAAGTTCACGCAATCGCGCTGGCAAAAAGCGGAACATCTTCTGCAATGCCTCATAAAAACAATCCTGTTAAGGCAGAAATTCTCGTGTCTATAGCGCGGCTGCAAGCCGGACTTCTCGGCACGATTGCACAATCGCTCATCCATGAAAATGAAAGATCCGGCGCTGCCTGGAGCTTGGAATGGCTGGTTTTACCGCAAATGGCGGTGACATCGGGGGGAGCTTTGTTAGAGACGGGGAAGCTATTGGAAACAATGTCATTTCAGGAGGTCAGAACCTAATACCCGTTATCGCGAGGAGATTGCGGGAAAACGACTGCTTACAATCAGTCGAGTAAACGAGCGGGCATTTATACGGCGCGCCGAGGAATCGCGCAAACGAATAAAGAAATAGCAGCGGAGATTGTCGGCTAACCCTCTGCCCGCCCCCTGCTGTTCTTATTGTGCATTGATATTTTTTATGAAGATGACGATCCAGTCATAAAATGGAGGAGAAAAATGGTGGAAAAAACACAAGTCGTAATCATCGGTTCAGGCCCCGCAGGTTTGTTGTTAGGACAACTTCTGCACAATCAGGGGATTGAAACGATTATTCTGGAACGCAAAACTCCCGAATATGTTCTTGGCCGCATTCGTGCCGGTATTCTCGAAAATGGTGCCCGCGAGCTCATCAACGAAGCCGGTGCAGGAAAGCGCATGGAAAGCGAAGGGCTTGTCCATCACGGGGTTATGCTGGCCTTTGACGGGCATAGCCACAGAATAGATTTCAAATCGCTGGTCTCAAGCTCGGTCATGGTTTATGGGCAAACCGAAGTAACCCGCGATCTTATGGACAAACGCAAAGAATCGGGCGCGCCCAGTATCTATGAAGCGGAAGATGTCACGATCGACCAATATCAGGGCAATAAGGCTGTCGTCAGCTATCATAAAGGTGGAAAGAAGCACGTTATCGAATGTGATTTTATTGCCGGTTGCGACGGTTTCCATGGCGTAAGCCGGCGTACTGTATCTCAATATGTTAAAGAATACGAGCGCGTTTACCCGTTCGGCTGGTTGGGTCTTATGGTCGACCAACCGCCGGTTTACGACGAGCTTATCTACTCGAATTCACCGCGCGGTTTCGCATTATGCTCGCAACGTTCGTTGACAAGAAGCCGTTATTATATTCAGGTTCCCCTGACAGATCATGTCGAAGATTGGACAGATGAAGCCTTTTATGACGAATTGCGTCGCCGCATTCCCCAATCGCTCTCCGATAAATTGAAAACAGGGCCCAGTCTTGAAAAAAGCATCGCACCGCTGCGCTCGTTTGTAGCCGAACCTCTACGCTTCGATCGTCTGTTTCTTGCTGGTGATGCCGGCCACATTGTGCCGCCAACAGGCGCCAAAGGGCTTAACCTTGCAGCAAGCGATGTGCGTTATCTTTCCCATGCATTGATTGAATTTTATACCGAAAAATCGACTGCCGGAATCGATCACTATTCACAAAAAGCCTTGGCTCGTATCTGGAAAGCCGAACGTTTTTCCTGGGCGACAACGATGATGTTGCATCGCTTTCCCGATTATAGTGCATTCGACCAGCGTATGCAGCGTACGGAATACGATTATCTTGTTTCTTCGCAATCGGCTCAAAAAGTATTTGCCGAAAACTATACCGGTCTGGCATTTTAAAAATCTGCAAATCAACGGGTGAATCATAATTTCGGGAGGTATTATGAATAAACTTATCACCACATTTCTCATTCTTTTCGGATTTTTATTATCCGGCGCGGCGGCCGATACGATCAAGGTCGGGATTATCGGCCCCTTTTCCGGCCCTTATGCGTTGCAGGGGAAAAATTTTAAAGCCGGAATTGATACTTATGTTGCCGACCATGGCTCCAAAATTGGTGACCACGAAATCCAGTTTGTCTATCGCGATTTGCCGCTCACCGACCCCGCTCAATCGAAGTCTCTGGCGCAGGAATTGATTGTTAAAGAAAAAGTCCAATATATTGGCGGCTTTTTCTTCACACCCAATGCTATGGCAGTGACACCCTTATTGAAACAGGGCAATGTACCTTTGGTCATCATGAACGCCGCCACCTCGACGATTATGACACAAAGTCCCTATATTGTGCGCACTTCTTTCACCCAATGGCAGGTCTCATATCCCTTGGGACAGGTTGCCTTTGACAAAGGGGTGAAGAAAATAACAACAGTGGTTGCCGATTATGGTCCCGGTATCGACGCTGAAACCGCATTTAAAGAAGCCTACGAAAAAGCAGGTGGAAAAATCGTTCAGTCGCTTCGCGTCCCTCTGACAACCAATGACTTCAGTCCGGTTATGCAACGCATAAAAGATTCAGGAGCAGAAGGCGTTTTTACGTTTTTACCGGCAGGCCCGACAACTTTGAGTTTTATGAAGTCATATGTCGATAATGGCGTAAAGGCAGCCAATATGCGGTTTTTTGCTCCGGGCGATCTCGTGCAGGATGCCGATTTACCGGCTTTAGGAGAAAACGCGGTTGGTACACTCACAACGTTCCATTACACGACATCACATGACTCTGCTGAAAACCGGACCTTTGTCGAACACGCCAGAAAAGCGATCGGCAAACCGGAAGAGCTGAATTTCACAGCTGTCGGTGCTTATGACGCGATACATGTCATTTACAAAATGATTGAAGCGACCAATGGCAAGAAAGACGCGGAAAAAGCTGTTGAAGCAGTCAAAGGAATGAGTTGGATGAGCCCCCGCGGTCCGGTGACTATCGACCCGAAAACCCGCCACATCACACAAAACATCTATTTACGGGAAGTGACGAAAGCGGAAGACGGAACCTATTATAATAAAGAAATCCGCACCTTTGAACATCAAGATGATCCGGGCTTGAAAAACGCCGATTAAACGCGTTTTTGAGGGAGGAACTTATGGAAACTTTAGCGAGCATTGCGATTGACGCTTTTGCCTATGGAACAGTTCTTTTTATTATTTCCATCGGGCTTTCTGTCACGCTCGGACTCATGCGCGTGGTTAATCTCGCGCATGGTGCTTTTGCCATGATCGGGGGATACCTAGCCTCTTACGGCGTTACCGAACTGAGGCTCCATTACTTTGTTGCAATGATCCTTGCAATTGTTCTGACAATTCTTATTGCCATTCCCGCCGAACGGTTTCTCTATCGCAAAATTTATGGCGCGCCGGAACTCACACAGGTGTTAATGACAATCGGCATCACCTTTCTTGTCATCGGAGTGACAAATTATGTCGCAGGTCCGACGTTGAAGACCATCCCCTTACCCGATTTTCTAACCGGAGCGGTCGACATCGGTTTTCGTGCATTGCCGAAACAACGTCTGTTTCTGATCGTCACCGGCATGGTTGTTGCGGCAGGCTTATGGTTTCTCATCGAAAAAACCAATTTCGGAATAAAATTACGCGCTGCTGTCGATAACGCCAATATGGCTCAAGTTCTGGGAATAAGAACGCAAGTCATTTATGCGGTAAGCTTCGCCATTGCTATCGGCCTTGCTGCAATGGGTGGAATCATCGGTTCCGAACTCCTTCCGCTCGACCCCTATTATGCGATGCGTTATATGGTTGTATTTCTGGTGGTTGTTTCCATCGGCGGTGCCGGTTCCATTCCCGGCGCACTTTTTTCCAGCCTGTTACTCGGTGTCATTGACACAACCGGACGATATATCGCGCCGGAATTCGGTGAATTTTTCTTTTATTTTGCTGTTATCTTCATTGTTACACTGTTTCCTCGCGGACTAGCCGGCAGGATGAAATAAATGTCGAATATAACCATATTACAAGCAGCCCCGAACCGCGACCGTTCTATACTATCGGCTATTGGTGTTATTGCGCTAGTTACCGCTGCGGTTTATTTCTTCTTTCCCGATAATCTTGCACTTTTCACGCGGATTATCTCTATTGCTTTGCTCGTCCTGTCATTGGATCTGGTAACCGGTTATTGTGGAATAGCCACACTTGGCCACGCCGCACTTTTTGGTGCCGGTGCATATGCTGCCGGCATCGCTTCGGTGCGCTTTTCCATAACAGATCCGATTTTAATGACAATCATAGGCCTCTTTGCAGGTGCCCTAGCAGGATTTTTTTCTGCAATGATTATCCTTCGGGCGAAAGGTCTGGCGCAATTGGTTCTCTCTATTGCCGTGGTTCACCTATTTCACGAATTTGCCAACAAAGCATCGTCATGGACAGGCGGCAGCGATGGCCTTTCGGGGATTACGGTAAGCCCCCTCTTCGGTATGTTCGAGTTCGATTTGTGGGGTGTGACAGCATTCTTCTATGCCGCCACTTTGCTGGTTGTGGTTCTCGTTTTGCTTAACCTCATTGTGCGGTCGCCTTTCGGTATGTTGTGTCGCGGCATTAAAGAGGACCCGGTCCGCATCGAAGCCATGGGAGCGTCTGTCCGGTCGAATGAAATGGTTATGTTTATCATCTCCGGTGCCGTTGCCGGTATTGGTGGAGCGTTAAACGCAATTTCCACCGAGGTGGTCGGTTTGGACAGTCTGAGCTTTACAATGTCGGCAGAAGCATTGGTTATGCTTGTTATCGGAGGAACCGGAACACTCTATGGTGCGCTCATTGGTTCGGCTGCTTACCTCTGGTTTGAAAATATTATCTCCGCTATCAATCCGTTTTACTGGATGTCGATTGTCGGAATATTGTTGATTGTTGTTGTCCTTTTTGCACCAAAAGGCCTTTTCGGACTTTTCACCCGATGGCTAAACCGCATAAGGGGAAGTGAAAAATGAGCAAGATTTTCGAGGTCTCGAACCTGAAAAAGAGTTTTGGCGGTTTGACAGTAACGGACAATGTTTCAATGGGGTTGGCTAAAGGCGATCGCGTTGCATTGATTGGCCCCAATGGTGCAGGCAAAACAACTTTCGTCAATCTGGTAACCGGTCACCTCAGGCCTGACAGTGGCGGCGTTTTTCTCGACAACGAAAATATCACGTCTGTAAATGCAATTTCACGCGTACGGAAAGGACTGGTGCGAAGTTTCCAGATTACCCGCTTGTTCCGCGATATGACTCCGGAAGAACATATTGCGCTTGCATTATTACAAGTGGAAGGAAAAGCCCGCTATATATTTGGCAATTATCGTCGCATGTCCCATATTATGGACGAAATCTATGAAATCCTTTCCACGCTCGGCTTGCAAACGCTCGCAAGGATAAAGGTTGCCAATCTGGCCTATGGGCAACAACGCTTGCTTGAAATCGCTTTGGCTTTGGCTTTGCGCCCCAAAGTTTTACTGTTGGATGAACCGGCCGCCGGTGTACCGCAAAGTGAAACCGGACGCATTGAAGATGCTCTTGCCAGTTTACCGGAAGATCTTTCTGTTCTCATGATCGAACATGACATGGATCTTGTGTTCAGATTTGCAAGCCGCGTCATAGTCCTTGCCGCAGGTGCAGTGATATTTGACGGTTCACCGGAAGATGTTGTCAACAATGCGCGTGTGCGCGTTGCCTATTTGGGGAGTTATGCGCAATGACGGCATTATCGTTAAAAATAGAGCAGCTTGAAGCCGGTTACGGGCCAACGAAAGTCATAGAAAACGTCAGCTTTAGCGTGGACAAAGGCTCCCGTCTTGCCATTTTGGGAAGAAATGGCGTGGGGAAAACAACGTTATTTGCCTCAATCGCGGGCCTCACACGCTATCTGGGCGGGCGCATCATGTTGGGTGACACCGATGTGACACGCTTTTCGACCTCGGAAAGAGCCGTGGCAGGTCTTGGATATGTTCCACAAACGCGAGATATTTTTCCAACTCTGACCGTTGAAGAAAATCTCATGACCGGTTTGAAAAAACGTCCTGTATCGGCAATCGAGGAAGCTTACGCCATGTTTCCGCGGCTGAAAGAAAGGCGGAAAAACCTCGGCGGACAACTCTCCGGAGGAGAGCAACAAATGCTTTCAACCGCCCGCACTATGCTGGGGCAGCCGAAAGTTCTTCTCCTTGACGAGCCGTTGGAAGGTTTGGCTCCCGTCATCTGCGAAGAATTGATGCACGCTTTTGCACAAATGGGGAAAACCCATGACATGACAGTGTTACTCGTCGAACAACGCATCGAACCGGCATTAGAGTTTGCCGAACATGCAATCATTCTTGAACGGGGAAGAATTGCCTGGTCCGGCACACCTGTTGAATTATCCGGTCAACATGATGTTATCGAACAATTGCTTGGTGTCGGAAGTTTGCACTAGTTTTGCCACCGCTGCCGGTTTTGGAAAACAGAGATTATGAGTTTCAGAAAACAGTGGTTATAAGTTCTGGAATGCAGTGTTACGTAAGGGAAATAGGATTCTCGCCTCTGTAAGAAGAACCCATTGCAGAAAAAGCGTGGAATTGATGAAAAATAATTCCAAAAATCAATATCTTGGACAAGCATCCACGCTCTTACTATAATCATTCGACCAGTGAACCTTTATAAGCCCGTTTCCAGGCCGCAAATCGCGAAATAAACCGGCTGGTGTAGAATTACAGTAACAGGATGAATCCGTTTTGTTGTCGGCATCACCATAGAGGCTGTAACCGAGTGATAACAGTCGGGCGCATCTATCCGGATGCTCAGTCCCAACGTTCGATCATAACATCATTATAGCTCACCGGCGAGAAGCCGCATTTCTGGTAAAGCTGCAAGGCTCGCGGGCTATCCAACGTATTGGTTTGTATAATGACCTTGTCAGGATTTTTTTCCCACACAGAATGCAAAATTTCATTGAAAAAGAAATAGGATAACCCCCTACCCTGATAATCCGGAACAAGGCCGAAATAGACTATTTCGGCGGATTTCGGCAATTCTTTCAGATTTGTTTCTGCAAATCCTGCCGGACAACCATCGACATAAAGAATATGTATAACGGTATTTTCAGACTGTATAAGCTCGCGCAACGCATCATCGGTCATCTTGCGGCGTACATTCCAGTGATGCGCCTTGCCAATTTGTTCATAAAGATAACGATAGAAATGAACCGGCATATGATAGGCACGCATGATTGCAATTTGCATATTGAGCGGCGACGGCACGGTTATGTTCGGTCGCTCGTGCATTTCCAGATGTGTGACGCGCGCATTGAGAAAATGTGGCATATTATTTATCCCCATCATTGCCTGTAACAACCGGCGTATCTTTTTTAGACCCCCATTCACTCCATGACCCATCGTAAAGCCTTACATTATGGTTACCTAATGACTCAAGAGCCAATGCCAATACCGCTGCTGTTACACCGGAACCACATGTTGTCACAACCGGTGCGGCAACGTTAATGCCTGCATCCTTGAAAATTGTTTTAACCTTGCTCAAGTCTTTGAAATTGCCATCTTCGGATAAAGTCGCAAAAGGAATGTTGTGAGCGCCCGGCATATGACCGGAACGAATTCCCGGCCGTGGTTCGGCTTCTTCGCCCAAAAATCTTTTATGATTGCGTGCGTCGGCGATCTGCGTGGTTTTACCGTCAACAAGCTGGCGCATCTCGTCAATGAGCACAACTTTATTCGCATCAAAATCGACTTTGAAAACGGTTTTCTTGACCTGTGTCGGTTCACTTGTGACAGGATAGTGCTTTTCTTTCCATTTGCTGAAGCCACCGTCGAGAACATAGACATTTTTTGCCCCCATAACCCGAAACATCCACCATGCCCGCGGTGCCGAGAAAAAGCCGATACTGTCATAGACGACAATGATGTCATCGGCATTGACGCCCATCGCACTGGCGAAGCCTGCAAAATTCTGCGGACTTGGTAGCGTGTGGGGAAGACCCGATGTTTCGTCACAGACTTTATCATGATCGAAAAATACGGCTCCCGGTATATGCGACTTCTCGTATTCTTCGCGTGCGTTACGCTTGGCGGCAGGCAAGTACCATGATGCATCCAGAACCGAAAGGTTCGGTTCGCCGAGGCGCGCTTTCAACCAATCGTCCGAAACAATAAATTCACTATGGTCAGTCATAATAAAATTCGATCTTCCCTGATATTAAAAAACGATCATCGCATGAAGCGATATTTTCAAAAACTCCTGAATATAGTAGCGGACTCCTTCTCCTATGCAAGTTCTATCTCCCGAAATTCAATGTTTTAAAAATAGCTTTTTTTAATTTTTATATGTCGCGAAAACCGACAGGCCGTTTTTTCCGTTCATTAAAACGTGTTCCCCTATATTGCTGACAAGGAAACTCTGTTCCGTTCGCCCACTCAACTCGATTAATTCCCTGATTATGTTTGCCACTTTTTCAGGAAAATGAAAAAGCCCGAAAGGCTATAATTTGCCTTCGGGCTTCTTTTTGAACAGATTAAAACGCTAAGAATAGCAGCTTTTTGCGCGGCTGTTTTGGCAACAATTGCGTGACAAACTCATGCTGCACGTCTTACCGATTTTCTCAGTCTCACCGGCTTTTTACGGCTGGCTGTTTTTTTCCTTTTCGGGCTTGCCGGTTTGTTATTTCGCGTATCCGACTTTTCCGATCCGGTTTTTGCGCCATCAAAGTCGCGATTGCGCTTGGCATTATTCCTGCTGCCGAAATTTTTACGGCTTCTTTTGGAAGATTTGTGGCTCTCTTCTCTGCTTGTTGCTTCTTTGTCGCCTGCCCCGTTATCGAAATCATTTGCGAACATACGCGTCTCGTCGGCAGTTTTCCGCAAAACACGCTTGCGCCGATGGGTCCGGTTGTTTTCGCGACGCCCGTCGGCAGCATTATCGGCTCTGTTCTGTTCATTATGCCCATGGTCTTTGTGCGGTTTTTCCGGTAAAGGCCCGAATTGAGGCGGCACATCTTCACGCGGCAATTTCATACGAATGACACGTTCAACCGCTTTCAGCCGTGCACTCTCGATCGCTTCATCGTAAAGCGTAATTGCTTCGCCATGAGCACCGTTACGACCGGTTCGGCCAATCCTGTGTACGTAACTTTCCGCTTCATCCGGCAGTTCGTAATTGATAACATGGCTGATACCGGGCACATCAATGCCCCGCGCGGCAATATCGGTCGCGACAAGTACCCGCACTGTGCCATCACGAAAACCTTTTAATGCTTTTTGACGTGCATTTTGCGATTTGTTTCCGTGAATTGCAGCAACAGAATAACCGGTTTTTGCAAGGTTTCTTGTCACAGCATCTGCCCCGTGCTTTGTGCGTGTAAACACAATCACCGAACTTAAAGCCGGATTGGTTAGAAGTTTGTTGAGAACATCTTTCTTGTCGCGCCGGCTGACGTTATGAAGAACCTGATTGATTTCTGCCGCTGTTGTCCCCTGTCGGGCGACTTCTACATGGACGGGGTCATGAAGAAGCGTCTCTGCCAGTTTTTCAATCTCTTTCGGCATTGTCGCAGAAAATAGTGCCGTTTGACGACCTTTCGCGACAAGCTTGGCGATTTCACGCACATCCTTGATAAAGCCCATATCCAACATACGGTCAGCTTCATCCAGAACGAGATAATCCGTCTTCGACAGATCGACACATTTTTCACGCACCAGATCCATAAGCCGGCCGGGCGTTGCAATAAGAACATCAACGCCTTGTGCCATGCGCCTGATCTGGGAATTTCTCGATACACCGCCAAGAATGAGAGCGGTGGAAAGATGTGTACCTTTGGCGACCATGTGAATGGCTTCTTCAATCTGTACAGCAAGTTCACGCGTGGGAGCCAAGATCAACGCACGAGCGGTTTTCGGGCGGCGTTTGTCGCCCAGCGCAAGAATCTTCGTCAAAATCGGCAAGCCGAAAGCCAGAGTCTTGCCAGAACCGGTCTGGGCGATGCCCAACAGGTCACAATCTGCAAGCATGGAAGGAATGGCCTGTTCCTGAATAGGTTTCGGCTCGGTCATACCGGCTTTCAACAAATTTTTGGCAAGAACAGGCGATACACCCAATGCCTCGAAGGCATTTGAATTTTGTGTTTTCAAAATAAAATCTTTCCCTGCCAGCTTTTCACAGGCAGGCTATGTAAAATCCGAAACTTCCGCGCAACAGGAAAATCAGAACAATCAAAACCAAGGACGAAACGCTTGGGGATAAACCTCGCAGCGACTTGCGCGACCAATGAACACCCCGAACAGGGATGAATGATGCTACAAAGTCCCTTAAATAGAAAGTTGGCAATCCAACCCAAGCATCACGAGCGACCTTATCGTTCAATACGGTCTGAAATGCAACCGGTTTCCGTGATGTTAAACCATTTTTCTTCGCGCCTTATGATGCCCTGTATAATTTGTGAAGACATGTACGACCTGTGAAGCCCGTATGCCTTGCATAGAGCTGCATAGACCTGCATGACTTACGACGGCTTCATCGACGGAAACAAAAAATATCATTAAAGGGCTGGCTCGCTATCAGAAAACGGAGTGGGTTCAATTTATGCTTGCTGCCTATCGCAAACAGGTACCGGCCCGATTTATAAAACGTTTTCCGCGTTTCAGTCAGTCAATCCGATGAAGGTCGAGCTGACCTTGAAGCGCATCCAATGGCCGAAGAATTGAAAATAGAACTCGCCCGCAGCCTTATAAAGGCTTTTTGCTCTTCAAACACGGTCGCCTTTGCCGCCACTTTGAGTGTATTTGGCGGCAGTGCGAACCGGACAACGACAATAATCATAGCGATTTTAAAAAGTTGGCTTATGACCAACACGCGAGGAACGCCCGCCTTGAACGTTTTGAAATAGGCGCGAAAAATTCCTATTTACGGGTAATTTTTTCCTGCGGAATGTTTACGTCCTGATAGTCCGGATAAATTTCCAGAAATACCGGATTTTGTACCGTCTTCTGACCACCATAGATGAGATGCCATTTGGTGTTATCAAGAATTGCCAGTGTAGGATATTCGGCAATAGTATCTTTTGTTTCGATATGGGTTGGTATGAGCGCATAAGGAATGCCGGTTGCAGTCTGCCGGTATTCTATTTTTTCCCCGTCAAGACGATAGCCGCCAGCCGAAAGATTAGAAAACTGGCTATCCAGTTGTTTGACAAAATTCTGCTTGAGCGTTTGTTCATCGGTCTTCAGCCTGAGCGCCATCTCCTTGAAAAGGCGTTCAGGCATATTATTGGCAATGAAGTTCAAATCTTTCCGTTGTGCTGCATTATTGATTTCCGCAACAAGGCCGTCCAGTTCGGCTTTCTGGATAGAATTGGGTTCTGCTGCACCGGACATTCCCGCACCTGACAAAAACAATGCAAAACCAAGAAACAGTAAAGAAACAAACTTCATTGGAAACAACCTTCAAGATTCGATATAATTGTCGCTTTCAACTAGATGATATAATCAAACAACACCCGGTCATTGGTAATATCACGATAGGCCCAGCCAAGCTCTTTGAACTTTGTTTCAAGAACAGCAAAGTTCTCGAACCGCTTGGTTTCGATAGCAATGAGAACAGAACCGAAGTTACGCGCCGATTTTTTCAAATATTCAAAGCGCGCAACATCATCATCCGGCCCCAACTGGTCAAGAAAACCGCGCAATGCCCCAGGGCGTTGCGGAAAACGGAAAATAAAATATTTTTTCAATCCTTGATAGCGTAAGGCGCGTTCTTTCACTTCCGGCAAACGTTCAAAATCGAAATTGCCACCCGAAACGATAAGCAGAATTTTTTTGCCCTTCAAATCCTGCGGAGAAATACTCTTCAATGCATCAATTGAAAGACCGCCAGCCGGTTCAAGCACAATGCCTTCTACATTGAGCATTTCAATCATTGTTGCACTTAAACGGTTTTCCGGAACGATCAACACATCATAAGGCGAAAACTTCTTCAGCATCTTGAAGTTCAGTTCGCCGATCTGCGCAACGGCCGCGCCATCGACAAATGTATCAACATCTTCCAGTTTGACACGTTTACCTTCTTTGAGGCTCGTATAGAGGCTCGCTGCTCCTTCCGGTTCTGCAAAACGGATATGGGTTTTTGTCCAACCGCTTTCATGGATGAAATGGCTGATACCACTGGCAAGCCCGCCACCACCGACCGGAATAATGACCAGATCCGGCTTTTCATCACCGACAAGCTCTTGCCATTGTTTAGCAGCTTCATACATGACTGTCGCTTGTCCGGTTACAATCCGCATATCATCAAAAGGCGGTGCCATAACCCCGCCCCCTTCTGCAACAAAAGCTCGTGCGGCTGCATAACATTGATCGAAGGTATCACCAATCATGCGAATTTCAATAAATTCGCCACCGAATGTGCGTGTTTTATCAATCTTCTGTTGGGGGGTTGTCACCGGCATAAAGATGACGCCCTTGCGTTTGAAATGGTGGCAGGCAAAAGCCAAACCTTGAGCGTGATTGCCGGCAGAAGCGCAAACAAAAGCTGCTTCCGGTGCGACCTTATCGAGCATTTGCGAAATGAAATTGAAAGCACCACGAATTTTATAGGAACGAACCGGTGTCAGATCCTCACGCTTGAGGTAAATTTCTGCATCATATTTTTGGCTTAGATACTCGTTCCGCTGAAGCGGGGTCTCATCAAAAAGACTGCGCAAAGCTTTCGCAGCTTTTGCCACGTCCTGAACAAATTCACTCATGATATAAAATGCTTTCTATTCCATATAATTCGAGCCGGCTTTATTTGTCTCCAAAAGCCGATTGCGCCAGATTAGAACAAACACAATTATATTCAACAAAAATTCGCGGTCCAATAGGCCGGAGACACAAATTGTTTATCGTAAAACAGAAACCCGCTGTTTGAAATTGGCGCAATAAAAACGTCCGCGACATTTAACAAAGTCGAAAATAAACGGTGACGAGCGGCTGCGATCATGAATGGCTTTTTTCCCGACCGTCAAAAACTCATAAAACCGGCTTGTTCCAAGTCACAATTCATATGATCGCATTTATCAGATTAATGACTCTCTATGCCTGAGCAAAGCCCAAGCTATTTTAACTTTGCTCTAACACTTTCAACAAGCCGCCCCCCCCTTTTTTTAAGAAAAACAATTTTGATATTTTGTACCAAATGACGTGTTTTTTCAAAATTATACACACGTAAACTGTGCTCCTGATAAATTCGGAAAATCCGGTCAAGATCAGCAAAGTTTCGCGAAATGTCATGGAAATTGCGTTAATCTTATCTTGTATTGTTAAACCTTTATCAAATAACCGATTTATTATTTTGAACGATCTTTCGAGCTTTTCCCGTCAGACGGAATCATTTTGGAATGATGCACCCTTTCATTCCCCCAAAAATATGTTTCCGATAAAATATTGAACGGGAATTTGTCCCGTCATTTTATTTTGCCCAATTATTCCGCATAAATATTTCCGATTGCTTGCGGCTTTGCCTGAATAACTTTGGAATAGTGGTCTTGTATGACGTTGTTTTCCAGTTCCTTGATGAAGAAGCTCGCATTCATAAAAGCGCTTTGCTCACGCCGGATAGCGGAAAGAAGAGCAATTCAACATCCCCGTCATTTGTCGCCTTTATTAATAAAACATATTATCGGGATTTATTGTTTATCAGGATTTATTGCGAGCGATCACCTTTAGTAAAAGGAATAAAACATTATAAACATGTCTTATGCTTTTTTTGATCGGAAGACAAAAAATATTGCATGATCGCGCTAGCACGAAAAATGTTGTGGCTATCATGAATGAGCGGATTTTAATAAAAATTATGGCTTCACTTTTTAATATTCGTTCCCTATAAGGGCAAGTGCTGCGGACGTGGCGAAATTGGTATACGCTAGGGACTTAAAATCCCTCGATCTTTAGATCATGCGGGTTCAAGTCCCGCCGTCCGCACCATTATCCTGAAGTTCTTATGCTCCTATTGTTTAGAACATCGCTTTGCGGGTTTTATTGCACGATTTTATTTCGCGAAAAATACCGCTTATACCGGTGGAAACAGTATGACAGCTATTTACAAAACTATTAGCTTGAAACTCCGAACAGGTTATTTGAAACTTGCCCGGCTTCCGTTGATTTCAATCGTATCCGTTGCCTTGATCGCAAACCTGTCACCATTCGGAAAGGTCACAAAACATCCTTTCGGACAAATATCAACTGTCTGATCGGCTTTCAATGAAACATCGCGTCGCGAACTTCCTTCGGCAACCACCAGAGATTGTGTTTTCTGATCTGTATTTTTTATCGTTGCCGCCAAACCTTCATGCGACGCGAAAGAGGCAAAAGCAATGATTGCAAGCAAACATTTTTTCATAGTCACGTAATCCCCTCGTCGGAAAACCGTTTATAGGCCTGAAAGCGAACCTTGTTTGTAACGCCGATTGTCGACGTTATATCAGGCACATAAATTGCCAAAGTAAAGTTGAAATTATTGCTATCGAAACTTGAAAAGCTCACCCATGGACCAGGGTTTTTCAAAACTCCGTCGGTTGCATTGGCAACATCCATCAATACTTCAACAATGTGTTCAGGATCCGACATGGCAGGAACAGTAAAGGTAACATCAACACGACCGATTTTATTGCGATGTGTCCAGTTGCCGACATTATTGTTTATGAGACTTGAATTCGGCACGATTATGGTTTGCCGCTTCAATGTTTCAACTTCTGTCGCCCGAACGCTGATACGTTTGACAATTCCCACAATTGTACCGGTTTCGACATAATCGCCGACTTTGAACGGGCGTTCGGCCAGAAGGATAAGGCCTGAAACAAAATTCTGGACAATGTTTTGAAGTCCGAAGCCGATACCAAGTGAAAGACCACCGGCGATCAATGCCAGACTGCTCAGGTTGAAACCCGCCGCCGACAGGCCGATTAAAGCCGAAAGTGCAATCCCTCCATAACCGACAACAGTGCGAATGGAATTTCTCACACCCGAATCTACTTTTCCGCGGGCGAGAACCGTTCCATCAAGCCAGCCGATAAACCAGCGGATTAAAAACCAGCTTATCAGGAAGAAAATGATGCCGATAGAAATGCCAACGAGCGAAATGGAAACGTTTCCGATCTCGAAGCCGGTCATGATATGGACGAAGGCTGAAAAAATATCTGAAGCGGAAAAGCCCAATTGCATAATAATGGGCGGCACGCAGACGACAATGACAATGATGTTGAGAAGGATACCGGCAACCAGACCGAGTTGATCCATTGTGCTGTCATCAATGTTAAAACGTTGAACGAGACGGCGTCCAATAAATGTTTTTGCAAACGCACCTTCTTCCGCCGTTGCACGCGCGGTCTGGATGCCCAGATACATGAGAACGAGGAAAGCACCGCTAACGACAATTTGTTGGGAAATAAACCGCGCCATACCCACATAACCGGCAAGTGCAGTCAAAATAGGTATCAGCCCTACAATGATAAGCGGAATGCGAATGTAAAGCGGCCAGTGCGTTACTTTCAGGTCATCATCGGGATTGGTTCGTGCCCGCACAAACGATATGGCCAGAATGATAATGCCAACGAGGATAACTGAAATAAAGCTCTTGGCAATAGCAAGTGAAAGCGGCGCGGAAACAGCCCGATAAACAGCATTCATGAAATAATCGAGCGCCATAACCAGTGCCAATAATGTCAACAATATAATTAACAAACGCGCCGGTTTGGGGGCGATATTCATCAGGCGTAATTCGGGCAGCTTCGGGGAAAGAATGACAAACGACATGCGTGCGATGAAAAACACCAACATGACGACTTCGGCTGCAGAATAGAAAACCGGATCAAGATCGGGCCAACTTATGCCAAGATAATGGAAAAAGATCAGAATGAGGATGACAAAAATTGCGCAAATCATTGTCGGGACGAGTATCGCGACAAATGCAAAAGACAAACGTTTTAAATAGGATGTGTCCTCTTCCTCTTTCGTCGCTTGATGTTTCACGCGGCCGATCAATTTATGTGTGGAAATTGCGAGAACAAAAGCAATAAAAAGCGGAATCAAAATGCTAACACATAGCGCTAACAGTTTGAATTGATAAACAAATTGCCACCATGAAAAGATGAGCGAGAAAAAGTCGACACCCGCATCTTTGGCGGATTGGGCAATTTGCGTTCCAAGCGGTGAAGAAAACTCCACTCTATGGGTCAATGTTCTGGCAAAAAGCTCTCTCGACTGGGCGATAGCCCGTTCGGTCAGACGGTTGGAATCAATCGAACAATCCTCAAGCTGTCCGACCAATGTATTGATTTTGACTTTCAGTTGGCGGAGGTTGTTTCTTTCATCCGTAACGGTTTTTGCTTCTGTCACCCCGTCCTGAGGTTCGCCCAACTGATCCAGACGCAAATTGATATCGTTTAAAGGTGAACGAAAGAGCAGTGCAGTGTTGACAATTTTTCCAGTAAGATCCTGAGCCTTATTGCGTATGTCGGCCAATGAGGAATCGTCATCCTGCCCTGCATCATAGTTCTTCAACAGTTCCTTTAACTGGTCCTTATAACCGTTCACCACCGCTTGTTGTTGCTTGACAAGGTCTGCAGGACTTAAAACGACATTATCTGTCGTTGCCGGTGTTTGCGCATCAGCAGCATCGCCAATAACCGATAAGCCCGGTAGCGTCAGCACAGGCAACCAGAATGCCACGGCACAAACAAAATAGAACTTGCGTATGAGAACTTTAAAATTCAATGAACTGCCCATTCTTTAGAAAACTGACGAATCGCGCATATAGGTTTCGACACAAAAAAGGCAATTTGCAGATATGTGTCGAGCTACTCAACCGTTGTTTATTATTTCCTATACGATTTATACAAAACTATGACAAATGAAAGCCGTTTCGTTTGCAACATTAAAACCGTGCGGGAATTTCAATCACTATGCAAACATTATGCAAAATTTTCAATTTTCGCGACAAGCAATATTCGTTGTCCGGACGTTTTATGAAAGACAAGCGGTATATTTTATCAGCACCGCTTTCGCGCGACGGGAGGGGTTTTAGCGTTGTTGTCCGCGTCCGGTTCGGCAATTATCCGCAACATTTCCGGCCTCTGTTTGAAATTACTTGTTCTCGCCACAAGAAACTTTGCCAATTATTTTTGGCAATAACCGATCTCTTGTTGATGAAATCGTTTTTCGGATAAAAATTCGGCCGTTTTGATAACTCGCATTCTTGTCAAAATTCGTTATCTCTGTAGTCTATTTGATAGACTTGTAGTCTAAATGGCACATTGCACTCACCAACGATGGCAAATAAGTGAAAGATAAAAATTTTCATGAGAAATAATACGTGTTATCAGCCTAATTGTTAAAAGACTCAAAAAGATGGTTCTTATCTGCACCAATTCGTAATATAGAACATGTTTTTCAGGTGCCAATTATTGGATGGATTTTATGCGAACATCACGCTGGCTAACAACTTTGTATTTTGTCATTCTTCTACTGGGGGTTCTGGTTGCGTTACCCAATCTGCTTACTGAAAAGCAATTGGAATATTTACCATCTTTTATGCGCCAGACAAAAGTTGTTCTGGGACTTGATTTAAGAGGTGGCTCTTCGCTTGTTCTGGAAGTCGATGCAAAGTCGCTCAAACGTGACCAGTTAAGAACCGCTCTTGATAATGTCCGCGGCAAACTTCGCGAAAAGCAGATCCAGTCAACAAGTGTGCGTATAATCGGTGATTCGATCGTAGCGGTTATTCCGGATGCCGGACAGCGCCAAACCGCACTGACTACCTTGAAAGAGTTGGCAACACCGATTTCGTCAGGAGCCTTCCGCGCATCTTCGTCAGACATTGATGTAAGCGAGCAGAATGACGCAATCCGCGTCACGCTAACGGAAGCCGGTATCAAATACCGCGTCAACAATGCTGTCGACCAAAGTCTTGAAATCATTCGTCGGCGTGTCGATCAGGTCGGTGTCGCCGAACCGAGTATCCAAAAAGTCGGACTCGACCGTATAGAGGTTCAACTGCCCGGTTTACAGGATCCGAAGCAATTGCGTGATCTTCTTGGAACGACGGCGAAAATGACATTCCACCTTGTTCCCACCAATGTCGATATGAACAATCCGCCTGTCGGCGTTTCGATATTGCCCGGTTATACCGACGAAAATCAGCGCTTTCCGATTTACGATCAAGTCTCGCTTGATGGTAGTGTGTTAACCGATGCTTCGGCCGGTTTTGATCCTCAAATTCCTGGCAAATCGCTTATTTCTTTCAAGCTCAACACAATCGGTGCAAAGGCTTTCGCCGAAATAACCCGCCAGAATATCGGGAAGCCCTTTGCCATTGTACTCGACAATAAAGTTCTGACTGCACCGACCATTCAAGGTGTCATTCCCGGTGGTAGCGGGCAAATTACCGGCAATTTTACGCCTAAAGAAGCATCTACCCTCGCCGCGTTATTGCGTGCGGGTGCATTGCCTGCTCCTTTGACAGTGATCGAAGAACGCACTGTCGGTCCTGATCTTGGTGCCGATGCGATCAAAATGGGGCTTTATACAGGTATTGCCGGTTTCTTCCTCGTGGCACTCTTCATCTTCCTGCTTTATGGACTTTGGGGCATTATCGCCGACATCGCACTCGCCCTCCATACCGTGCTGACATTTGCGGCATTAAGCCTGATTGGTGCAACGCTTACGCTTCCGGGAATTGCCGGTATTATTCTGGGCATAGGCATTGCCGTCGACGCGAATATTCTTATCAATGAACGTATTCGTGAAGAAAGCGAAAAAGGCATGGGGGCTATGGCCGCTCTTGACCGTGGCTTCAAACATGCGTTTTCAACCATTATCGACGCGAATGTGACGGCAGCTATCGCCACAATTTTGCTGTTGTGGTTCGGCACCGGTCAGATACGCGGTTTTGCGGTTACAATGCTTCTCGGTATTGTTATTTCTTTGTTTACCGATGTCACAATCGTTCGCATCATCATGTCGTGGGTTGTGCGTGAATGGAAAATTACCAACTTGCACATCCATTCATTTTTCAAGTTCATTCCCCAGCACACCAATTTCCATTTCATGAATGCCCGTTTCATCGGCATTGGTGTTTCCATTTTCCTGTCGATTGCATCGGTTGTGCTGTTCTTCAAGCCGGGCTTGAATTTCGGTATTGATTTTATGGGTGGCAGCCAGATGGCAATTACCACAAAAGCACCAGCTGATCTTGCTACTTTACGTTCAACTTTAGGGCAATTGGGGCTTGGTGAAATTGCCTTGCAGAATGTTTCCAACCAGAACACAGTGCTCATCAGAGTGCAGCAGCAGGATGGCGGTGAAGCTCAGCAAACAGCCGCCATTGAAAAATTGAAAACAGCCGTCAAAACAATTTATCCGGATGTCACTTTTGACCAGATCGAAGTTGTCGGGCCGAAAGTGTCGGGCGAACTTGCAACGGCCGGTTTTACCGCAGTTGTCCTTGCTGCAATTGCCATGATGTTTTATATCTGGTGGCGTTTTGAATGGTTCTTCGCTATCGGTGCCATTGTCACCATTGTTCTCGACACCACAAAAATGGTCGGCTTCTTTGCGCTATTCCAGCTTGATTTCAATTTGACTGCAATTGCCGCACTTCTCACGATTGTCGGCTATTCTGTCAACGATAAAGTGGTGGTTTATGACCGTATGCGCGAAAACATGCGGCTTTATAAAAAGATGGCGCTAAGACAATTGGTGGACATGTCTATCAATCAGGTGCTCATCCGTTGTATCTTTACCTCGACTACAACCGTTCTTGCCATGTTGCCAATGGCTATCTGGGGTGGCAGTGCTGTGCATAATTTTGCTATTCCAATGGTGGTCGGTGTTGTTATTGCCACATCGTCTTCAATTTTCATCGCTGCGCCAATTCTGCTATTCCTTGGCAATTGGTGGCATCATCACCATGAGGGGCGTGATCTTATTGAAGACAAGCCACAAAGGTCACAAGTCAAGGCAAATTAAAAAAAGAAGGCAGAGTAAAATAAAAAGACACGAAAAAAACATGAAGCCGGTGTGCTACAGTCTGTCCACACCGGCATTTCAATAAATGCGGGTAAGCTCGAATAATCGCAATTATATGTCACAAGCTTACCATAAATGGTCTTTAAGCGGGAATCTTGTTAAAGAAACACGTCTTGAAGATCAGGGAGGGAATTCCAGCCGGAGATGATACAGGATACACCATTGGTGACAACAATCGTCGTGGGACTCTGTCTTGCATTCCTGTTTGGTCTTCTAGCCAATCGTTTACGAGTCTCGCCGCTTGTCGGCTACCTTCTGGCAGGTGTCATTGTCGGCCCGCATACGGCCGGATTTCGCGTTGATTCGCATCTCATTAACCAGCTCGCCGAAATCGGCATCATTCTGCTGATGTTCGGTGTCGGGCTGCACTTTTCCGTCAAGGATCTTCTTTCTGTTAAAGCAATAGCAATTCCCGGTGCCATTTTCCAAATGGCTGTTGCCACATTATTGGGACTTTGTTTCGGGCTTGTCATGGGATGGGGCTTAGGTGGCGGCATTGTCTTCGGTCTTGCACTTTCCACTGCAAGCACGGTCGTTCTGCTGCGCTCTTTACAGGAACGCAATCTCGTTGAAACAGAGCGCGGGCGAATTGCTGTAGGCTGGCTTATTGTTGAAGATCTGGCCATGGTTCTTGCGCTGGTGCTTATTCCCGCACTTTCGCCATCTCTGGGCGGAACAGCGGTGGCCGAAGTCGACCCGCTTGCCCAATGGTTCCAATTGGGACTTTTCGGAACAATTCTTTTAACGGTTGCAAAGGTTGTCCTATTCGTCATTTTCACGATCATCATCGGCAAGCGTGTTATTCCCTGGTTGTTGAAAATTTCTGCCCAATCCGGTTCCAGAGAACTGTTTCGTTTGAGTGTTCTTGCAATTGCTTTGGGTGTCGCATTTTTTTCGGCACATCTTTTCGGTGTTTCCATCGCTCTTGGAGCGTTCTTTGCTGGCATGATTATGAGCGGCTCCGAGCTTAGCCAGAGAGCAACCGAAGATACATTGCCTTTACGTGATGCTTTTGCTGTTCTGTTTTTCGTGTCCGTTGGTATGCTTTTCGACCCGTCAAAATTACTGACAGCGTTTTTTCCCCTTCTTGTTACCCTCATCATCATTATCGGTGGCAAATCCCTTGCGGCATACGGAATTGTTCGTCTTTTTCATCGTCCTTATGCAACTGCGCTGACAATCGGTGCCGGCCTTGCCCAGATAGGCGAGTTTTCTTTTATTCTTGCAGGCCTTGGAACAGCATTGGGAATCATCAATGACGAGGCGCGCGATCTTGTTGTGGGCGGGGCAATCCTTTCCATTCTTTTTAACCCGCTTGTCTGTTTTGCAGCCGATAAAATTCGTTCCCGTCTTGAGACAAAAAATGGCGAAACCACGGTTATCAATATTGGCGGGACGGATGAAAACGGTCTGGTAAAAACGTCAAAATCCGGCCACACAATTCTTGTGGGCTTCGGTGACATTGGCGAAAAAATCGCTGCCGCACTTGACCGCCACGAAGTGCCTTTTGTCGTTATAGATAATAATGTGCAGACCTTAAAAAGCGCCAAAGATCAAAATAACGAGGCGATTTTGGGCAATGCCACCAATGCCGACATCCTTGAAGCAGCAAATATAGCCGGAGCATTTCAATTGGTTATATCGACAAAAAGTGCAATTGATGCGGCACAAATTGTCGCAGAAACGCGTAAACTGAACGCCGGAATAACCATTATTGCCCATGCTGTAACGGAGATGGAAACAGCCTATCTAAAAGAGATGGGTGCGAATACCATAGTGACGGATGACGAAGAAATCGCTAAAGGTATGTTAAAACATTTGAGTTATCGAGAAGATAACACAAATGTACCTGAGGGTGACCGGACTTCACCGAAAACGACCGTGGAGAAGCCGGAAAATACGAGTGGAAACGCATGAAACTGAAGAAATATATTTGGCCCGTTATCGGCATCATAGCAATGGTGGTTTCCATCTATATTCTTTACCACAAGTTATCTGCGATTTCCTTTAATGATATTACCAGCAGACTGGGGGCGTTAAGTCCGCATCACTGGGTACTCGCGGCATTTTTTGCATTGCTTGCCTATGCTGCTCTTGCCGGTTACGACCGCATTGCATTGCAACATTTGGGCAAAAAAATACCCCTCCATTATATAGCCATTTGTTCGTTTACCACCTATGCGCTTTCCCACAATATCGGAGCATCGGTCTTTTCCGGTGCTGTGGTTCGTTATCGTGCTTACAGCAAGAAGGGGCTAAGCGGGGTGGAAATTGCCGTGCTGGTTGCGTTTTGTTCGTTCACATTTGCTCTGGGAACCATTCTTCTTTCCGGACTGGTACTCGTTATACGACCCGATCTCATCACCCTCGTACATGAAGGTATCCCGTCATGGCTTGCAGTGACTATCGGCGTAGGAATGCTAACATTTGTCGCCCTTTATATATTGGGAAGCCTTTTGCAATTGCGGCCGTTAAAAATCGGCAAATCATTCCAGATTTCCTATCCACATTTCAGCATTGTTATACAACAGTTAATCATTGGCCCGTTGGAATTGATTGGCGCGGCAGGTGTCATCTATGCAACCCTGCCCGACGTTGGAAACCCCGGTTTTATAGCTGTGTTGGGCGTGTTTCTGGCGTCTTTTACAGTCACACTTTTGTCAAATGCTCCTGCTGGCGGCGTCGGTGTGCTTGAAGCTTTATTTATGGCCGGAATGCCGAATATGAATCCCGCCGACGTTATTTCCGCTTTGATTGTGTTCCGCCTGCTCTATCTCATCATACCGCTTGTTATTTCGCTGTTTTTTGTTGCCGCATTTGAAATCAGCCAATATCGCCAACGCAATACGAACGGAAACAATATCTCTCCAAAAAGCTGAACGCCAAACGCGGCGCGATAAAGCAAAAAGACAAAAAAACAAATTCAGATTTTTGTCTTGTGTCGTTCGATTTCCACACCAACCGCAGTCGGGCCGAGTTCGAGTTTGTCGACACGCACAATGACCCTTTGAACTCTGGGATAAGCAAGGATAAGTGCTGCAATACGTTCTGCCAATGTTTCAACCAGTTCGACGTGACCAAGTGAAACGAGATTCTTGATACCATCAAGGATAAGGTCATAAGAAAAGATATGCCGCATATCTTCCGGATTGGAAGACAAGCGCTCTACATCTGCCTTGACATTGAAACGGACCTTTTGCTTATGCCCGTATTCGCGTTTATAGGCTCCGATTTCTATCGGTAGAATAAAATCCTCAACGATAATACGATCGGTTCCAAGTCCGCTATTTTCAACAATATGGTCTTGCTCGCTATCGACCGGCAAAAGCGCACGCACCAATGAATTGGTGGCACTATCGCCGAACTGTCCGGATTTGACCGGATGTTTGACAATAAATCCCAACCAATCAGGCGAATAAGGCAATAAACGCGGAATATCGGGTGCTTCGATCATACCGAGAACGCCCGCTTGCAGATTGGAGGCACGGGCTTTCGCCATGAAATTCCCGATATTCTCCACTTTTATCTGACTTAAAATCGTTTGTTCAACCTTTTTCGGTTGCAGCAAAATTCCACAAAAACCCAATGCCGCAATAATGGAAACAAGCGAATTATCTGGTGAATTTTCAGCCTCGATCAATGCAACAAGCGGGTATCCATCGCACCGGCTTGCAAGCGCTTTTACAAAAGCCGGAAGTTCTTCCGGGGGGGCGCAACCACAATCCGCTTGGCACCGCATTTTTCCATCAATTTGGAAGTCAATATGTTTGGATCAGAAGCGCGCAACCAGATTTGCGGCGAATATCCGTTCATGTTCGTGATTGCCGAACATAGCTTTTGCATTTTTTGCAATGAGCCGGATAACAAAACGACATCTGCGCGGACGCTATAAGCAATCCGCGCATCATCCTGATCTTCAAGTGCGACTAATAATTTAGTCATCACATTTTCCGATCATCAAACCCGAATTAAAACTTGGGGCGAATATTTTTCAAACCGTTATTCACCTTGAACAATTCGTCAAAAACGGCTTGTGCTCCACCTTCAATAGTGGAATTCGGTCTGAAATTGCCGTTTTCGTCGATATATTGGGTATATTGAGGAATTGGCAAAGTTTCCAGAATCGGTACCATTCTTACCGCGTTGACCATCAAACGGGCTGTTTCAACAGCTCTTAATCCGCCCGAAATACCGCCATAGCTCATGAATGACACGGCCTTATAGCTCCATTCATTGGAGAGATAGGTTACCGCATTGACAAAAGATGACGGAGGCAAATGGTCATATTCGGGCATAACGAAAATATAGCAATCGCCTTTTGAAATGAGTTTGCTCCATTCTTTCGTATGCGCATGTTCGTATTGATGGAGCCGCGGATGTTTCGGTTCATCAAACAGTGGCAAGTTGATTGTTGCCAGATCAATCAATTCAACGTCGAAATTTGAATGACTATCAGCGTATGAACAGAGCCAGTCCCCCAATTTCCTACCTACCCTACCAGCGCGCGTAGGTGTGACAATGATCTGTAAACGTGGTTTCATCTTTCTTTCCCTTCAACCGAGAAATATTTTGTATCCAAAATTTTTTCTCACTTACGCGAGCGTTTAAAACAAACACTCTATTATCTTCATGCAGTAAAATTACTGTTCTTGCGTTTTAACTGGCGAGATAAGTACTTTCGCTATATTACGCCTCTCCATTTCAACAACCTTGAAATTAAACCCCTCGGCATTAAAACTCTCTCCAGTTGTTGGCAAATGCCCGAAATGCCATAACATAAAACCGGCAAGAGTGGTATAACGATCATTCTCGTCCACCAGATCTTTATCAAGAAATCCGCTTAAACGGCGAATATCCGCATATCCCTCAACCATAAAGCTACCATCTTTCAGATGTTCTGCAATAACCGGTTCGTCATCTTCATCAGGAAAATCACCGGCAATAGCTTCCAATATATCGGTTGGCGTGGCAACCCCTTCAAACGAGCCGTGCTCATCGACAACAATAGCAAGTTGTATCGGCGAACGCCGCAATTTTTCCATTAAACGCAACACACTGGTGTTTTCATGAACAACCAGTGGCTGGCGCATTGCCTTTTGCCAATCGATATTTTTTCCCTCGGCAAGATCGAGAAGCAGGTCTTTTGTCAGCGCAACCCCGACAAATTCGTCCACCTTTTCACGCGCAAGGACAAGACGGCTATGCTTGAATTGTTCAAGCTCGGTGCGCATTTCATCTTCGTTGGCATCAAGATCCAGCCATTCTATCTCGTTGCGGGGAGACATAATCGAACGGACAGGCCGGTCGGCGAGATCAAGAACACCCCGAATCATCTGTTTTTCTTCCGGGCGGAAGATTTCAGAGGCCGCCGCCTGCTCGGCAATCAAATCTGCTGTTTCGCCTAAATTACCTTCTTTCTTTCCACCGCCCAACAGTCTGAGCACTGCACCGGCTGTGCGCTCACGCAGGTCGTTTGTGGAAATCAGTTTCTCGCGATTGTGACGGCCAATCTGGTTGAATGCTTCGATAAGCACGGAAAAACCGATCGCCGCATAGAGGTAACCTTTCGGGATATGAAAGCCGAATCCTTCAACAATAAGGCTGAAACCGATCATCATCAAAAAACCGAGGCAAAGAATGACAACCGTCGGATGGCGGTTGACAAACACCATCAAAGGTCCCGAACCCCACATCATGACGCCCATAGCGATAATGACGGCAAGATACATAACCATCATCTGGTCTTTCGGGATCATACCTGTCGCGGTAATGATACTATCGAGCGAGAACACAGCATCAAGCACGACAATCTGCACAATGACCTGCCAGAATACAGCATGAACAACAGTAGAAGAGTCTTCATGCACCTCGCCTTCGAGCCTTTCGTGCAGTTCAAGCGTTCCTTTGGCAAGAAGAAAAGCGCCGCCAACAATCAAAATCAGGCTGTGCCAACTGAAAGAGAAGTTTCCGACCGAAAACAGGGGTTGATCGAGTGTCATAACCCAGCCCATTGCAGTCAGAAGAATAAGCCGCATGACCAACGCACAGCTCAACCCTGTCAAACGGGCGCGATTTCTTACTTTAGGGGGAAGTTTCGTCGCCAAAATTGCGATGAACACAAGATTGTCGATGCCCAGAACAATTTCCAGAAAAATAAGTGTTACAAGACCCATCCACGCATGGGGATTTGCTATCCATTCCATGATTCATTAAATCCGAGAAAAGCGCCAAAAGCCGAAAAACAATCGAGGAAAAACGATATAGTTCATATCAATCCCCGAAAACGTTTTTTGAAAAACGACAAACACGAAACATCCTGCTGGATAAAACAAAAAGCATCTCGTCGTTGAAGACTGAAATTTTCAGCTTCAAAGCCAAAACACTCTGCTTAAACTGTAAAAAAATACCCCGAAACGGCCTACACCGCTCGATACTACAGGAAGGGTCTTCTGAATTTTGGTCGGGCATTACGCTCGATCGTCCTCTCTCTACCGGTAACAGACTATGTCACACGCATTGACTGATTGTTATATAATGAGGCCTTTTTATATGAAGATCAAGATGTTTTCTCAATCGTCGGAATGAGCCGATCAACAAAGAATGAAAAGACAGAAAAAATAAAAATTTTCTATGGACATCATTCCTGAGGAACGCTATAGAACCGCTATCGTTCAATAACGATACCGTGTGGGTGATTAGCTCAGTTGGTAGAGCAGCTGACTCTTAATCAGCGGGTCACAGGTTCGATCCCTGTATCACCCACCATTTAAATCTCTGATTTATAAGTGTTTTTCAAGACCAGAAAATTTACCGGTAGCAAAGTTTGACACTTTTTTAAGAAGGGTAGACATTTTTTGTTTTCCTTCTGTTCACTTCCTTGTCAAAAACTTTAACAACATTCTCTAATTCCCGACTTCCAATCCCCTAAGGCATCTCTTCCGCTCCGACTTTTGTCGAAAAATCAGAACGGAACGGCAGTGAAAGGTAGGCAGAGCGGAACTGATCCGGTCTACGGTATCTGCGTTATCAAAGTACAAGCCATCTTTGATAAAAAACGGCAGTTTTCGACGTTAGCTTTTATCGGGAACGTCTACCACTGGTGAAAATCAGGACGGAAGAACATCTCTGTCAAAGAAGGTATATACAGAACCTTGAATTTTACTGAAAAGTTTGCCAAGTCCGATGTCGGTGGCAGATAAATCAACATCGAAATCAAAGGTCGTGAAAACACTGGCAATCAAAAGAACAAGGAACAAGACAATCGTTTCAATGCCCTCATGAGCCGGACATTTAACGGATGAAGAACACGTACCTTACCTTCCTCAAACCTCCTCGACTTCTCGCATTGTACGCAGGCCGAAGCGACCGTGACCTCACCAATCACCGTCAAGAAAAGCGTCAGACCGGCATGGGGTTCAAGCTGGTGCCGCTGGCAACGCTTAAAAAAAAGGCTTTATTCCGGAAACAGGTGACATCCTCGCTATCGCTCAAGGTTTGACGCAAACTCCCCGCCCCGCGCTTTGTGAAAAAAGACAATAACATTTCATCCGGTTTATGGGCAAGGCGTAGGCGCAAGAGCTAAAAAATAGCAAAGCAGCAATACGCGCAAAATGCGGCTGATTGCCTTAAACAGCCAGTGCGACATCAGCAAGAATGTCAAACATAAAACCAAAACCGGATGGTATGAATGTCGCGTTGCGGTTTAAAAGATCGTTTGACAATAAAAAAGATAAACAATAGGGCGCGATGTTTAGCGTAGCAGAAAGTACGATAAAAGTGTGCTGCTTGTCGCAAGCGCGCAAAAGCGCAACAGACTGTATAAACCGGCAACCTTGCCTTTCTATTTGAAACATGCACATTTGTCGGCTATTGCGCCTTGATAATGACATTGGTTTCAGCCTTTCGATAATTGTTTTTTGCGCTTCAGGCCGAAAACTTCCGGCAAAATTCTTATGACAATAACCGTTGCAATAATAAAAAGAACCATGATGAAGCCATAGAAATAATCCCAACCGATAACGGGGATAAGCATGGATGAACCGATCATAAAAACAGTTCCCACCAAACGGCTTAACCCCAGAAGGGTGGCATAGTCTGTTGCCGGCTGATTGCCTTGAGCCCATCCGAGCAGTGATGTGCACATGATAACAAATAGCCCGCTTGATGCCGCCGACATTGCGGTGATGCTGACGAGTGCGAGATGGGGAAAACCATTGAGGCCGATAATCAATCCGCTTAATGTAAAAAGCCCGTAGAAAAGGCAGATGACCAACGCCTGGCCATTGCCAAGACGATTTAAAAGCGGCACAGCAATGGTGGAAGCACCAAGCCCGACTAATGGACCGAAAATGCCTACCGTCGTGCCTATTGTATCAAGCGATATGCCAACATCGACGAGCACAATCCTTCCCATGCCCATCATGCTTGAAAACACACAACTCAGTAAGCTTAGTGCAAAGAGACGACGCAAATTGCGTGGTCGCGCAAACGTTTTGGTAAAAGATGGCATGGTGAATTTTCCGGTCAGTTTTGCGTTGTCAGATTTTGTACAAAAACAGATCGGCACAGAAGCGATAATGGTAAATACCGCAACCAGTTGAAACATAACCGTCCAGCCTAACCGGTCGGAAAGCGCCATGAGGATGCCGCCGCCGACGACAAGCCCGATAAGATAAGTCCCCGCTTTAATTGCTCCGGCAACCGGCCGGTGTTTTTCGGGTACCGATTCACTTGCCAAAGCATCTAGTGCGAGATCCATGGTTGCGGTAGCCAAAGCAACAATGATACCGAGTGTCAAAAGCAAAAGCGGCTCGGAATCGTGCAGATAAGAGGTGACGAACAATACAATCACAGTGACAATCTGGGCGCAAAGAATCCAGCTTATTTTCGGCATATGGCGGTTGGGTGCAAACGCATCAATCATCGGAGACCATAAAAAGGTCAGTCCAAAGGGAATAAATAAGACAAATAACCAGCCCAATTGCCCCATCTCAAGCCCTTTGGAGCGCAAAAGCGGTGGCAATGTGCCGCTAATCAAACCGAACAAAATACCAAAAGAACAATATAAAGCCGCAAGCGCGAAGAGAAAGAGTGCCGGAAAGCGTTCACCTTCTATGAGGCTTATAGGTGCAACCAAGCGTTCATTTGCAAGTTCAGCCGTTTCATGATGCATCGGATTTACCTTTCTCCTTGGCTTTGCTTGAAGCAAGACAATGTTATTTCGTGGTTATTTGGAGTTTTATTCATCATTGCGGCGAGATTTGTCGTCGAACCACTTAACCGATAAAGGACACTGATTTTCATTGCTTGAGAGTGACGATGAAAAAAGCGGCGCGGGTCTTTCAACCCGTCACCACGCGTTTTTCGTTAAAAGCGGAAGCTTGTTCCAAAGCCGATTGTTCTTCCAAGTCCGGCCTTCACAACCTGTATGTCGCGCGTATAGAAGCTCCCGAAAGCTTCATATCTTTTGTCTAAAAGATTATTAGCAAACGCGTAGATTTCGACCTTGTCGTTTTTCCAACCCAAACGCGCATTGACGATACCGTACGATTCAAGATCAAACGAGTTGCGCACATCACTTGGACGCTTATCGGTATATTGATAAACGGCCGAGGCGTAGATGTCGCCGTTATCAATGCCGATACGTTCGGCAGATGCAAAATATTCCAAACCGATGTTTCCCGTCCATTGTGGGACATTGGGCACGTAGTTTCCCGACTTTGCGTTCAGCAGATTGTTCTCGTCGAGATCTTTCAATTTCGCTTCTGTGTAGCCGACACCACCAATTAATGTGATTTCATCAGTAATAAGCGTTCGCCCCTCGACCTCGAAGCCATAGGACTTATAATCAAGCGCGACAATTTCATATTCAAACAAAGCCGCATTATAGGATATCTGGTGTCCTTTCGAGACATCATTATAGAAAACAGAAGCGTTGAGCGTCGCCCGCCCGTCAAGCAGGCTTGACTTGACACCGCCTTCATAAGTCCAGCTTGTCGATGTGGGAAATTGTGCTTCCTGTTTGCCGAACGGATTATTGACGCTATGCCAAGGGTATCCCCCGCCACGGCACCACGACCAACGGTTACATAGGTCATCAGATCTTGGCTCCAGTCATAAGTCAAACCGGTTCGGCCGGTCACAAATGTATCTTTGAATGACGAATCCTGACTGAAAGCAGCGACCGTTCCACGTGCGCCATTGCCAATAAAGCCGTAATCGACGCTTTTTTCCTCATGCGTTACACGCAAACCCGCCAAGCCCTTCAGATCACCCACTATCGGCACTGTCATTTCACCAAAAGCCGCATAGCTGTCGGTAGTCAGGTCACCCGTTTGCAAACCGCTGAATGCCGGCGGATTTTGGGTTTTCGACCCATCTTGCAAAGCATAATATTCCGACCGGTAGTAGTTGACACCAGTGGTCCATTTGACCTCCGCCTCGTCAAGCGAAGACAGCCTGATCTCCTGCAAATAGGACGTTTCTTTCTGAAACCCCCCACCAACATTTTGATCTCGCCGATTGGTCATAGAAGGCGGAAACCCCATATATGCCCCATAGATCAACATATCCTGATTATCCTGGGTTGTGTCGATATTGAGCTTGTGAATAGCCGATATTGTGGTGAGACGGAATGCATCGAAATTATGTTCAAGCCGGAATGTCCCGCCATTATTTTCCCGTTTGAAATCATCACGCGGATTAAGGCCGCTGCATGGATAGCAATAAGCCTGCTTGAGCACCGTTGTCGGCTGCTTGTCATTATTGCTTTCATAGTCGTAGGTGAACTGGGCAGTGGTGTCCTGATCCGGTTGATAAAGAAGGGTGCCGCGCGCTGCACCGACCTGCGTCTGTCCGTCTTCACCACCGATTGACTTATTGGCAATATCGCCGCCACGATTGGAATATTGCAACGCCATGCGCGAAGTTAACACATTGTCGATAAGGACTGTGTTTGCAATAAGTTCTCCAAGTCCCCAGTCTTTGGTGCCAACCTCACCGCGCACCGAATATTCATTATTGAATACCGGTTTTTTGGTAATAAAATTTATAGCGCCTCCTTGGGAATTACGGCCGTAAAGCGTACCCTGCGGCCCACGTAAAATCTCGACCCGTTCAAGATCGAGTGTTGACGGTGGCAGCCCGTATGCGGACATCGGCACTTCATCAATATTGAGTGACACAGAAGAATCATCTGCCGATAGCGGCGAGATCGAGCCGACGCCACGGATCATCATACTGTTGGTGTAGAAACCGCCCATATCCACATAACTGATATTGGGACTTTGCCGCGCAATGTCGGCATTGGATGCAGATGAGGGGATGTTGCGCACCTTGTCACCTTCTATAACGGCAACCGAAATCGGTACTTTTTGCATATCTTCCGAGATGCGACGTGCATTGATAATCACCGGCGACAATACAACACCGACATTGGCGGGTGATGTTTGCTGTTCGGCATGAACAGGAATGGTTCCAACGTGCAGAACAATTGATGCAATGCCGACTCCCAAAGCCGACGGTGTCTTCATATGCTTTAACATTTCGTGCCTCTCGCTGATTACCCCGATTTTTCCGTAGCCTCCCACTGACCGAGACTAAACGAATGTTCAATATGTTAAACAATCGTTTAGTTACTAATGTAGATAAAACTTGTCAAGTTATTTCTTGATTGTGTTTTGCCGCCCGAAATCATGGTTTTTTGTTGCTTTGGCCTTCATATTTTTTAAAATGAAGTCGTTTAATGAGACCGCAGGAAACCTAAAAATGAACAAGCTGTGCTTTTCTCGAACTTGTTAATTCCGGGGACTTGACGCCTATGACCAAAGAATTGAAACACCAATATTCGGCAGTCGACGCCCGCGACCGGATTATCGACGCAGCACTTCAAGTGTTTGCCGATGTCGGCTATGCCGGTGCCAGCATGCGCACTATAGCGGAAAAAGCCGGTGTTTCGGCGGCCCTCATCCACCATCACTTTAAAGATAAGGAAACGCTTTGGAAAATTGTGAACAAGCGTATATCGCTTGAATTTCATGAATATGTTTCAAAGGGCACTGAAATGGAGGATCCGACAAGCTCTTTCGAGCGGCTGATGCGCAATTTCCAGCAATATTGGTTACATCATCCCTTGTCCCTGCGCTTGCAGCTTTGGCGTATGCTCGAAGCCTCGATTGAGGAACGCCAGTCGCGCTCTTCATTTTTGAATGAATATTTTGTCCCGAAAATCAGGCAGGCACAGAAAGCGGGGGTGGTGCGTGATGATATTCCGGCCGGATTGGCCATGCTGACTTTCGGCGGTTTGATGTTGTTTAGTCTTCTTAATCGTTTGGAATTGGACCACGCGGTCTCACTGGATAGTGACCATCCTTTGGACGATGATGAACTTTTTACCTATCTTATCAGCCTCATTGCAACAACTGGCAAAACCGGTAAATAGCCCCTGTATAAAGCCGGAAATCTTTCTGCCAACTATAGCAACGATGTTATGACAAGGCTTGTTTCAACTGACAACGGTATTTCGGAAGCTTTTGTCAAAACGCTTAAACGCGATTATATCAAAATAGCCAATTTGCCGGATGCCAAACCAGCTCTTCGGCAGATTAATGGCGGGATCGAGGATTATAATGAAATCCATCCACATTCCGCGCTTGATATGAACTTTCCAAGGATGTTCAGAAGGTCACTAAATCAATAGATCATGTGTCCGCTCAAACGGGGGCAGTACATCATTTGATCTATAACCAATTATATTATATAATAATCTTCTATTCATGAAGAATATTGTATTTTAGGTGTATTAAGACATGACGGCTTAAGTTGCCTTCAATTTATGGAGTACAGTAATGATTAATTCTGTATTTAATAATGGCCGTATGTCAGGTTCAGAAACGGCTTTACATTTGCTGAAGTCCAACGAGACCAATCAATTCAATAGCGACACTAAGGGTTCTAGAGGTATATCACCGACCGTTGCCGCTTCTGGCAACACTCCTCTTTCTGCGTCTTCATCTGATGCAATATCCAGAATTCAAGAACTTATCGCAGGCAAAATCGATGTTAATGCGGTTCAGACTGGTTCTGTTTATCATGATACCATGACAAGCATTGCTGAAGCTTTAAGGAATGGATCGTCTGTTTCTGCGGATGGAACAATTACAGCAAATCCCAACATGAGCGATGATGAATTGAAGGAATTATTCACTCAAGTTATGAAAAGCCATATTGCTCAAGGTAAAATTAATGAGTCCGGGTTAGTCGAAGCTATCCAATCCGGTAAATTTGAAATTGTCCTTGAAGGCGACATGACTGGTAACCCGATATTTAAACAAGGTCGTTTTAAAGTTGTCGGGGATGGATATGGCTTTATCAGTGATAAAGCTTGGAGATCAGAGGCTGATAATGAGGCAATCAATGCTTTTCATGCTTCTGGTAAACGCGTCATTGAATCTGGAATTGGACCAATGCGCTTCGGGATTATTTTTTAAATAATCTATTCTGACCTAACATATTATCAGAGCGAAATACGAAAAACTACCTATCGCTTTTGGTGCATTAACTGCTGTTTGTGCTTTTTCCGGTGCTTCTCAAGCTGCGCAGCTAACTATTTATCATTATAATGGAACTGGCGAAAGCGTTAGCATTACTGATGGCATTAATTGCAATGGCGGGTCGTGCTCCGGTTCATATTCACTTGCAGCTTTGGCGTATGCTCGAAGCCGCGATTGAGGAACGCCAGTCGCGCTCTTCATTTTTGAACGAATATTTCGTCCCGAAAATCAGGAAGGCGCAGAAAGCGGGGGTGGTGCGCGATGATATTCCGGCCGGATTGGCTATGCTGACTTTCGGTGGTTTGATGTTGTTTTGTCTTCTTAATCGTTTGGAATTGGACCATGCAGTTTCACTGGATAGTAACCATCCTTTGGACGATCATGAACTTTTTACCTATCTTATCAGCCTCATTGCAACAACTGGCAAAACCGGTAAAGAGCCGTTGTAAAAAGCCGGAAACCCCTGTTGCCCTCTTTACCGGAAACGATGTTATGACAAGGCTTGTTTCAACCGGGAACGGTATTTCAACAAAGCCGGTTTCAGAAGTCACCTGCTTATCATTCGGTCAGGCGGAGCCGCCGAAAAACCATGTTGTACTGTTGAAGCCCGCGATTGGAATATCGGGGGTTTCGACAATAAAAATTGCTGATTGTCGTTGAAGCTCCAATTGCCGTTGCCGTTCCAATTGTCATTGAAGCTATTGTCGCCGACCAAAGAGACGCGTTTTTTGAAGAACCATCCCCATAGAAAAGCCGATTGGAGAAAACAATGTCCGGCAAAAAACCGCCCCTGCCCTATAGTCGACAGTTTTTCACTTCCAATAAAGAAGAATGCCGGAACTCCAATCAAACAACAATTCGGTTAATGACGATTGAATGACGGGCGATTAAGCGACAGCTTCACACCGCCTTATGCGCTTGCGCCACTGTTTCGTGACTGCCGTTTGATAAAGTGTGGTGAAAGAAGTTCCATGTTTTCATTCACCACACAAATGTTATAAGCCAAAGAATATTATATTTTCATAAGCTTTTATCTATTTGATTGACCGCTTTCTCCGGTCAATCCGGTAAACGGTCTACCAACATTTCTAATCTTTAGGCCGGTTATCAATGATAACTTTACGTTTTCCCATCGAGCGTTCAATTGTCATCGGCTTTTGTATTTGCAAATTGACAGAAACCCCGACCGTGCCTTTGATATGACGAACAAAATTGCGTGAATATTGGCTCCATTTTTCTTCTGAACTATGTTCGGGACGAGCTTCGGCAACGACAGTCATGTTATCCATTCGGCCTGTTCTCGACAACACAATCTGGAAGTGACCTGCACACCAGTCTGTTGCAAGCAATGCTTCTTCTATCTGGCTTGGAAAAACATTCACGCCACGTAAGATAATCATATCATCGGAACGTCCCGATATTTTTTCCATTCTGCGCATTCCCTGATGGACTGTGCCGGGTTGAAGCCGCGACAGATCACGGGTACGATAGCGTATGATGGGCATTGCTTCTTTGGTCAAAGTCGTGAAGACAACTTCACCTTTAACGCCATCTTCTACAGGGTTTAATGTATCGGAATTGATGATTTCGGGATAAAAACAATCTTCCCAGATGTGGAGACCGTCTTTCGTTTCAACACATTCCTGTGCGACACCCGGCCCTAAAACTTCCGAAAGCCCGTAAATATCGGTTGCATCCATATCGAATACATCTTCTATTTCCTCACGCATGGCATTACTCCATGGCTCGGCTCCGAAAATGCCATATTTGAGCGAGGATTTTCTCGGATCAAGACCGGCTTTGACAAAGCCGTCAAGAAGCGCAAGCATATAACTCGGCGTTACCATGATGACTTCCGGCTTGAAATCATGGATGAGCTGGACTTGCCTTTCGGTCATTCCGCCCGACATCGGAACCACCGTGCACCCCAACCGTTCAGCCCCGTAATGTGCACCAAGGCCGCCTGTGAACAGCCCATATCCATAGGCTACATGGACAATCATGCCCGATTTGGCACCCGCCGCACGCATAGAACGGGCAACAAGATTCGCCCATATATCAAGGTCATTTTGCGTGTATCCGACGACAATCGGTTTTCCGGTTGTACCGGAGGAACCATGAATACGACTAACTTTTTCACGCGGAACTGCAAATAGGCCAAAAGGATAGTTGTCGCGCAAATCCTTCTTTTCTGTAAACGGAAATTTTTCTATGTCGGATAGCTGTTTGAAATCCGAGGGATGAACTCCCGCTTCGTCAAACTTTCTTTTATAAAAAGGCACATTTTCATAAGCGTGCTTCAATGTCCAGGCAAGCCGCTTCGTTTGCAATGCCATAATCTCGTCACGCGAGGCATTTTCCAGTGCTACGAATTTTTCTTGATTGAATTGTGTTGTCATAGTTTCCTCCCAAAAAGCTATGAAGCCTGAATTGTGTATTGCTAGGATTGATTATCAACAGTTATGCCAATAAAATTCTTCGACACTTCGCGAGAAACACCGCGAAATTCGGCGATTGTTTTGCCTTGTGTAGAAACATTGACATCGTAGATTCCGGTGCGTCCGGTTTTACTGACTTCCTTTGCTTGCGCTGTCAGAATGTCGCCCTTATGCGATGGCCGGATATAGACAATGTCACATATCTGCCCGACATGAGCGTCTCCATAGCTGTTACTTGCATAAGCAAATGCTGTATCAGCCAAAGCAAATATAAAACCGCCATGTGCAATATCGTGGCCATTCGACATATTTTCAGTGATCTCCATCGTCATCACTGCCTGCCCGGGTGAACTGGATACCAGCTTCATGCCCAAACTTTGTGCCGCCTTATCGCCTTCCCACATTTTTTTTGAAGAAAGATCTGCTATTTGCTGTCCATTCATGCTTTCCTCCCTGTGAATGAGGGCAGCCGTTTTTCCATAAAAGCCGTTACACCTTCACGATAATCCGGTGAAAAACCGGCTTTCCTTTGCTGGTCTCGTTCAAAATCCAATTGTTCATCAAGACTATGAGACGAGGAATAGTTCAGCGCCTCTTTAGCCAAAGCCAATCCTTGTGTTGGCTGTTCGGCGAACCATTTTGCCAGTTTTACCGCTTCATCATGCAGGTCTTTATCGTCATAGACTTTCCAGATCATGCCCCAGTCATGAGCCTGTTGTGCCGAAACAGCTTCACCAGTCATTATCAAGGCACGAGCGCGAGCGTCTCCGATGAGACGTGGCAAAAAGAACGTTCCACCTGAATCGGGAATAAGGCCAATTCTGGCAAATGCCTGAATAAAGCGCGCACTTTTTGCAGCCAAAACAATGTCGCAACTCAAAGCTATATTGGCACCGGCTCCCGCCGCCACACCATTGACCGCGCAGATGACCGGTTTTTGAAGTCTCTGCAAACGGCGGATTAAAGGATTATAAAATTCTTCGATCGTTGCGCCGAGATCATGCGGGCCACCTTCGCTCACGCGCATATTGAGATCTTGTCCGGCACAAAACCCCCGTCCTGAAGCACTAAGCAGAACGGCACGACAATCTTCGCCAGCGGCCGCATCCAGCGCTTTAACCAACGCTCTGTGCATGTCGTCGGTAAACGCATTCAATTTTTCCGGCCGGTTCAAAATGATTTCGTGCCAGCTTTGATGATTATTCACAAGGATCGGCTGTTCATGACCATCCATTCGTTCCTCCTTTTTCAAGCCTCCCAAATTTTTGCTTGAATTAACCGAATGTTCGGTTAATAATTTATCCAAATTGACGATCTGTCAACCGCGAAGTTGATGTTAACGAGGAAATCATGTCACATTCAGTTGTTCAGGCAGTTTTTCAGACAGTTGTTCAAGCAGTTGTTCAGGCAGTTACCCAGAATAAAGCATATCTATCAAATGTCCAAGACAGGAAAAAATATATAATTCTATCCTTTAGTTCGGGGGCTTTCAGTTCAGGGGCTTTCAGTTCAGGGGCTTTTAGTTCAGGGGCTTTCAATTCGGGCAAATGCTGTTTCCCCAATTATCACTTCAAAAACAAATATATTATAAATACAATTTATCAATTTTAAATAATACATCTTCAATTTTATATAAATTTTCCTAGTTATATTTTTTCATATAAATATAATGTTTCAAAAAATAAAATAATAAATTAATTATTATATTAATTATAAAAATATTTTATTATAAAATTCTAATAACGCACTAATGAGGAGGAGTTAATGACAAATATATTAAATAGTTACATCAAAGGTCGCTGGTTCCAAGCCGAAACAGGTTTCAAAGATATATTAAGTGCAATTGACAGCACTGTGGTTGCAAAAATATCGAGCGCAGGAATTCATTTCGGCGAGGTAATTGACTACGCAAAAAAAGTCGGCGGTGCCAATTTACGTAAAATGACATTTCACCAAAGAGCGGATGTCTTGAAAAAAATCGCGCTTCACCTCGACGCCAATAAAGAAAAACTTTATACATTGGCTTTCCAGACCGGTGCCACCAAGCGTGACAGTTGGCCGGATATTGATGGCGGGATTATTACACTTTTTGCCTACTCTTCCCGTGCACGTAAAGAATTGCCGGACAAGACATTTGTTGTTGAAGGACCGTCGGAACGTCTTTCAAAAAATCAGACGTTCAGCGGTCAACATATACTGACATCGCGCGAGGGTGTGGCTGTCCATATCAATGCATTCAACTTTCCTTGTTGGGGGCTATTGGAAAAACTGGCGCCTGCTTTTCTTGCCGGCATACCGGTCATTACAAAACCGGCAACGGCCACAGCCTATGTTGCAGAAGCTTTGATGAAACTCATTGTCGAATCCGGTGCTTTGCCTGATGGTGCTTTGCAATTTATCTGCGGCGACACGGGTGATTTGCTGGACCGGCTCGACGGACAGGATATTGTGTCATTTACGGGTTCTGCCCATACGGCCGAATTGTTACAGCAAAACCCTTCCATTGCGCGCAATGCAATACGCTTCATTGCCGAGCGTGACTCGCTTAATGCAGCAATCCTCGGTTCTGATGCCAATAAAGACAGTCCGGAATTTGCGAACTTCATAAAAGAAGTGACCCGCGAAATGACGGCGAAAGCGGGACAAAAATGTACTGCTATCCGCAGAATAATTGTGCCGCAAGCCTATCTTGATGACGTGACTTCAGCGTTAAAGCAAAGTCTGTCGAAATATATTCCGGGAAATCCCGCCTCGAAAGAGAGTTCGATGGGATTGCTGGTATCCAAAAAACAACGTAACGACGTTATCCAAGCGATTCGACAATTGCAAAGCGAGGCCGAAATTGTATATGGCTCGCTGGAAAACATAGATGATAAGAGCGCTGCATTATCTCCCGTACTTTTGAGCTGTAGCGAACCGTTGAAAGCCACTGTCATTCACCATGTCGAAGCTTTCGGGCCGGTAGCAACATTGATGCCATACAAGACAACAGAAGAAGCAATCGAACTTGTGAAAAAGGGCGAAGGTAGTCTGGTTGCTTCAATCTATACCTATGATGATCGTTTTGCGAATGCTCTCACTTTCGGTATTGCCCCCTACCATGGTCGACTTTACTTCATTGACCGTGACAGCAAAGACGAAGCAACCGGCCACGGTTCGCCTCTACCTGCCTTGGTTCATGGCGGCCCCGGTCGTGCCGGTGGCGGTGAAGAAATGGCGGGTATTCGCGGAATTTTTCACTATATGCAACGTACCGCGCTTCAAGCTTCTCCCAAACGGCTCACAAAATTGCTTGGCGAATGGTCTTATGGCGGCGACCAGACCGTTACCGAAGAACATCCATTCCGCCGCGATTTCGACGGGCTTGAAATAGGCGATACAATACGCACGAAAGAACGCACAATTACACTTGACGACATAGAACATTTTGCCAATTTCACCGGCGACACATTCTATGCCCATATGGATGAAGAAGCCGCGGCTGCAAATCCCTTCTTTCCCGGACGGGTTGCCCATGGTTATCTCCTTCTGTCTTTCGCTGCCGGTCTATTTGTAGACCCGCTACCCGGCCCGCTTCTGGCAAACTACGGAATTGATAATCTGCGCTTTCTGAAACCGGTATCTCCGGGGGATGCGATCCATGTGAGACTGACCGTAAAAGAAAAACGTGCCGCGAGAAATCCGGAATATGGTGAAGTCCGTTGGGATGCGGAAATTTTCAACCAGAATGAAGAGACCGTGGCGCGTTATAACCTGCTCACCATGTCATCACGCCAACCGGCATTATAAATAATCGTTAAAAGGTGGTTTTAATTTAAAAACGCAATTAAAATTATATCCGATCTCTATTCGATTGCAGTGATATAAAACCACCTTTTAAATTCAATAAAATTATATAAAATATATATTCTTATAATAATTATTTTAATATTATTTATTATATTATTATAAAATCTTTATAAAAAGTTTAGAACTGATATAAATACAAAAATCGTATAAAATATAAAAAATATATTTTGAATATAAAAATTTCTGAAAGAACACAAATATTGATTGTCAATTTTATCTAACTGTTTTTTATTACCAAACAGCGTTAGAGGTTTCGGACGCGCTGTCCACTCTAAACAATCAATTCGGGTAATCAAAACAATCAATTCGGGTCATCTTTGAATAAAAACGTTTCATCTTTTTTTGTTCCCGGTCCACGTTCGGCCGCCTTTATCGTTACGATTTACGGAGACATCGTCGAACCGCGTGGTGGCGTGCTTTGGATAGGTAATCTCATTGATCTATGTTCAGCAGTCGGTTTGAATGAATCGCTTGTCAGAACATCGGTTTCGCGTTTGGTCAATGCGGGCCAACTTGTTGGCGAACGCAGCGGGCGCCAAAGTTTTTACCGCCTGACACCTAAAGCACAGGCCGAATACCGGCAAATGGCAATGCGCGTTTATCATTTCAGAAATGCGCCAAAGGACTGGATGATTATAGCACGGTCCGACGTCGAGATGGATGATTGTCTCAAGACTCGAAATTTCGCGGTGATGAACCGTAATCTGTTATTCGGTCCGAACACGTCTGATGATTATCCCGATGCACTTGTCTTTGAAGCAAAAGCAATTCACGGAGAACAGCGGTTAAAAAAGTTCGTCAGTACATTCTGGGATATTGAAAAAATCGCATCCTGTTATCATTGCTTTATTCAAAAATATCGCGCTTTTGAACATATGGCTCCCGGCAATCTCTCACCTCTCGAATCATTGCTCGCGCGTCTTGCAGTGGTGCATGATTACCGCTTGAGTTTGGCGAACGATCCCGATTTACCACGAAACTCTCTGCCGGAGGATTGGCCGGCCGATGAGGCAAAAAAGCTTTTTGCCCGTTTATATCTTCGATTATCGGCCGAAGCGGAAAACTTCATCCATGAAAATTTCAAGACAAATGATGGCCAATTGTCACGAAATACCGAATTGACCGATCTTCGCTCTGCCTCTCTTCATAAAATATTAGCGAATTAAAACAAATAGTTAAAGAAAACCCTCTTAAAACATCACATATTCAATAAAAAATCGCTTTTTTTGTGATGTTTCTTATTGTATAATATAACCGATCGGTCAATGAATTGGAGGAGATCGTTGCCTGACTTCAAGCGAAGCTTTCGAGCGCGATTTTTACTGCCATAAATTGCCTGTTTTAAGAATGCGTTCTCGTGTTTGTCACAAGAATGGCGGAGGATTTCTTATGTATGCACAAATGGTGAAAACAGACAGTAACAAAGTCAAGTCGCTTGACGAGATGGATGCTCAGGAACGCGCGTTTCAGGAACGTATTGACCGCGGTGAAAAGATCGAGCCGAAAGAATGGATGCCTGATAATTACCGCAAAACATTGATTAGGCAGATCGGGCAACATGCGCATTCCGAAGTGGTTGGACAATTGCCGGAAGGGAACTGGATTACCCGCGCGCCGACTTTGGAACGCAAGGCAATTCTGCTTGCCAAAGTCCAAGATGAGGCCGGACACGGACTTTACCTCTATAGTGCCGCCGAAACACTGGGTGTCTCGCGGGACGAGCTTATCGAACTTCTCCATTCCGGCAAAATGAAATATTCATCAATTTTCAATTATCCGACTTTGACATGGGCAGACATTGGCGCAGTCGGCTGGTTGGTTGACGGCGCGGCCATTATGAATCAGGTGCAGTTGCAAAAAACATCCTATGGCCCCTATTCACGCGCCATGATACGCATTTGTAAAGAAGAGAGTTTTCATCAGCGTCAGGGCTATGACATTATGATGAAAATGTGTGCGGGAACAGCCGCACAAAAATCCATGGCTCAGGATGCGATCAATCGTTTCTGGTATCCTGCTTTGATGATGTTCGGCCCTTCGGACAAGGATTCCGTCCATTCTGCACAATCAATGGCATGGAAAATCAAGATCAATACCAATGACGATTTGCGCCAGCGCTTTGTCGATCAGACAGTCCCGCAAGCCGAATTTCTCGGCTTGAAAATTCCGGATGAAAATCTCGTATGGAACGAAGATAAACAGGGCTATGATTTTACCGATCCCGATTGGAGCGAATTTTTTGATGTCATTTCGGGGAATGGTCCCTGCAATAGAGAACGCCTCGATGCACGGGTTAAAGCGTGGGAAGATGGCGCATGGTACCGCGACGGTTTGCAAGCCCATGCCGACAAACAAGCCAATAAATATGCAGCAGCTTCTGTAGCCGCCGAATAGACCTCGCAATTTTGTAATCAACGGGAGAAGAACAATGTCACATCAATGGCCGTTATGGGAAATTTTTATTCGCGGGCAACACGGGCTTAATCACCGTCATGTGGGCAGTCTTCATGCACCGGATGCCGAACTGGCGATAAAAAATGCCCGCGATGTATATACCCGCCGCAATGAAGGGGTGAGTATTTGGGCGGTCAAATCAAGCGACATAGCCGCATCAACGCCATCTGACAAGGGGCCTCTTTTCAACCCGTCAAATTCAAAAATCTACCGGCACCCGACATTTTTTCAAATTCCGGATGAAGTGGGGAAAATGTAATGGAAAAATCACCCGAAGTTGACAAAGCGGTCGTCGAATTTCTGTTGCGCATGGGCGACAACACCTTGGTGCTCGGCCATCGCATTTCGGAATGGTGCGGACACTCTCCGGTTCTCGAAGAAGACATCGCGCTCGCAAATCAGGCTCTTGATCTTATCGGTCAAACACAACTTTGGTTGGGATTGGCCGGTGCTTTGGAAAACAAAGGGCGCAGCGCCGATCAACTGGCATTTTTGCGTGATGCATGGGATTTCCGTAATGTGCTATTGGTCGAAAAAGACAATGGCGACTTCGGAAATACGATGATGCGACAATTCCTGTTCGATGCGTGGCATATCGAAATGTTGAAAGCATTGTTGAAATCTTCAAACAGCCAGATTGCCGAAATTGCTGCCAAAGCGGTCAAAGAGGTCGCCTATCATCTGGAAAAATCGGCAGATATTGTTATTCGTCTGGGCGACGGAACCGAACTTAGTCATCAACGCATGCAACATGCACTTGATAACCTCTGGAGCTATACCGGCGAATTATTTGTCGATGACGATTATGATGAAATCGTCAATAGTGCCGGCATTGCACCACTACCTTCGAGTTTGAAACATAAATGGGATCAAACAATCAATTCCGTATTGCGCGATGCGACACTCGCTTTGCCGCAAACAAGCTATGTCCATAAAGGCGGCAAGAAAGGTCGGCATACCGAATTTCTCGGACATATGCTTGCCGAAATGCAATTTTTGCAACGCGCTTATCCCGGCTCTACATGGTAACGGTGAAACGCCATGATCCTGAAAGAGAGACCCACAAACCAACAAATATGGACCTGGCTTGATAAAGTACCGGATCCGGAAATTCCGGTCATATCTGTTACAGATCTTGGAATTGTGCGCGATGTTTCATGGTCGGATGACACGCTTGTCATCAAAGTGACGCCGACCTATTCGGGGTGTCCGGCAACGTCGATTATCAATTTCGACATTGAAGTCGCCTTGCGAAATCACGGAATCGATAATTTGCGTATTGAGCGGCAATTGTCGCCTGCATGGACGAGCGACTGGATCAAACCGGAAGCGCGCGATAAATTGAGACAGTTCGGGATTGCTCCTCCTGTCAGCGGGACAGCCGCCGACGGTAATTTACTGAAATGCAATGCACATTCGGGTGGCTCGAACTTTTCTGTGGCCTGCCCGCACTGCAATTCCACAAATACCGAAAAAATCAGCCAGTCGGGTTCGACAGCATGTAAAGCATCCTATCGCTGTAAAGATTGTCTTGAACCGTTCGACTATTTCAAATGCATTTGATGATATGGGGAGGCCAAGCATATCATGGCACGTTTTTTTCCACTGACTGTAACCGATATTGTTCGCGAAACACGCGATGCTGTGGCTGTCACTCTTGAGCCCAGAAACGAAGACAAACAATCTTTCGATTTTCTTCAGGGGCAATATCTGACGTTCCGCAAGGATTTCGACGGTGAAGAAATCCGGCGGTCATATTCTATATGCGCAGGCAAGGATGAAGGCTTTTTGCGCGTCGGTATCAAAAGGGTTGAAGGCGGCCTTTTTTCCAACTGGATCAATGACAATCTGAAAATCGGTGACCAGCTTTATTCTATGCCGCCGATGGGCAAGTTCAACACACCGATTGAGCCGGATGTGCAAAAGCAATATATCGCATTTGTCGCAGGTTCGGGAATTACGCCGGTACTCTCTATTATAAAAACGGTTCTCCGTCACGAACCGCTCGCGCAATTTACCCTGATTTATGCAAACAAACAGGCAAATTCCATCATGTTTCGCGAGGAACTTGAGGATTTGAAAAATATTTATCTCGACCGTTTTTCGATCATTCATATTCTTAAAAGCGAAGCACAGGATATTGACCTTTTTACAGGCCGGATTAATCATGAAAAGCTTGAGCAATTATGCCAAAACTGGGTCGATCTGGCGGCAACCGACATTGCCTATATTTGCGGTCCCGAACAAATGATGTTGGTCGTTGCAGATTTTCTGCGAAACCATGGCATGAATGACAGCCAGATAAAATTCGAGCTTTTTGCCTCTGCTCCCCGCACAAAGAAGCGCCATAATGTCGAGAATAAGGCTGCCGGCAATATATCGAACAGTACAGCCTCTATCACCGTTACGCTGGATGGCTCGACGCATCATTTCGATATGGCAAAACAAGGTGAAACGATCCTTGATGCCAGTTTGAAAAACCAGATGGATGCGCCTTTTGCATGTAAAGCGGGAGTTTGTTCGACATGCCGCGCAAAAGTGCTTGATGGCGAGGTTGAAATGGTCACCAATCACGCACTTGAAGATTACGAAGTTGAAGAAGGCTATGTTCTCACATGTCAATGCTTCCCCATAAGTGACAAAATTGTGCTCAGTTACGATCAATAGGGGGGAAAAAGCATGACTAACGATATGACAATCGACGATTATCTGAAACAAGGCGGGGTTGTTTCTTCGCCGGCCAATTTGCCACCACGTTATCGGGCGGAACTGTTGCGGCTGATGGCTTCGTTTATCGACAGCGAGCTTGCGGCGTCGGCCGGATTTGCCGAAGCTATCAATCATTCACCCGGTATCCGCCAGCGCATCAATGCAGCAAAAATTGTTCTTGAAAAAGCCCGCCATGCGGGAGCTGTTCTTGAACTGATGGGAGAATTCGGTGCCGATACTGAACGTTATGCCGGAAGCCACCCGTGGAACGCGCGAATACATCGCGAGGATGACATTGGAAGATCACGTGCGGACGGACGGGATATGCGTCTATCGGTTTTTTATTATCCGTTCGAGGGGTGGAATGATGCCGTTATAATGAATGTGCTCATGGGCATTGCCTCGTCTATACAATTGGAAGAGCTTTCAAAAATATCTTATGCGCCTTTGGCCGAAACCTTTCGGGAAATCATTCCGGAAGAGAATGCCCACACAGAACTCGGAATTGCCGAACTTCATCATGTCATGAAAGACAAAAGCGGAAGCGATAGCTTGCAAAAATCAATAAGATATTGGTTGCCGCGCATTGAAGCGACCTTCGGACAAATCGAATCAGACCGTTTCGAGCGTCTGCAATCTTATGGATTGAGGCATAGAACCAACCGCGATATGTTAGATCAGTTCAAAAAAAATACCGGTGATTTTTTAGCTCGACTTGCTATTGCCAATAATTAATACATGAAAAACAAATATTCGCCCCAAGGCGCAGATGTTTTAAGCTGAAAATCCGGTTATAGACTTGCACTTTCAAGCAAGTTATACCAATACATGAGTGAACTGGTTTAGCTCATGCAAAGGACAGAGTTCATGGCTCGGCCGCGTGCCCAAGATTACGAAGAAAAACAATCCCTTATTCTATCTGAAGCGGCCAAGCTTTTTGCGCGCTACGGTTTTACCGGTTCATCTATCAATATGATCGCCGACGCTTGTGGCATGTCAAAAGCGCTTCTCTATCATTATTATCCGGATAAGGATTCTATCCTTTTTGCAATGTTGAAGCAGCACCTTTCCGAGCTTGTGGCGGCAGTTGAAACAGCAACAAAAACAGCCAAAACACCGCAAGCGCGCGTTCGGGCAATCGCTCATGCTTTGCTTGATACCTATAAGGACGCAGATTGCGAACATCAGGTTCAAATATCCAGTTTGAAACTGCTGACAGCAGACCAACAGTCGGTTATCGTTGAGATGGAGCGCCAACTCGTGACAAAATTATCCGATGCTTTATCGGAATGTCTGCCGGATTTGAAGTCAAAGCAATTGTTGAAACCGCTTACAATGTCGGTCTTCGGTATGCTGAACTGGCATTATTTATGGTTCCGCGAAGGCAAGGGCTTAACACGCGACGAATATGCCGATATGGTCACCAAACTGGTTTTGAATGGCGGCAAAAGCTTGTAGTATTTTTAGCGTCAAAACAGCAGCCACCGCAATAAAACCGGAGCCGGAATTGCCGTTTTTCTGCAACTTTTCTTTTTCACCGGTTTTATCCGGCTGCCTTTTTGCCAATTTTATTGTTTCGGCTCTGTCCGGTTTTTATTTATCCGGTTAAATCTCTCGAAAGTTCGACAAGTTTAGCGCTATCCTCAACCATAACGCCATCATTATCATCCCGATATTCTCTATTATCATTATTGTGATATTTTTCGGGCCCGAAGGCTTCTCCTCAGGCAAAAAGGAAAGGCATGTGTTTTCCGGTCACAAGTTTTTCAATGCAAAAAAACAAAACTTTTCAGGCCGCGCCCCTCAAGGCTCATCGTAAAAGCGAAAACAATATTAGAATTTCCGATGAACAACCTGTCAGAATTGGCCAATGATAACCCATCAATGATATTTAATAGTTTAACACTTGTACATCTTAAGACTTGCACATTTTAACACTTATACATCTCAACACTTGTAAACAGGCAGTCTGAATAATTCCTGTACTGTTAGCAGTTCAAGATAGATAGGCTATCATTTTCAGCAAGATTTTATATTACGTTATAACAATTATTGATTTTATCTTTTTGCAAACTTTGGCGGTCTTTGCCCGCCAAAGATGTAATCTTTCCCCATCAAGTTTCAAGCCGGTTTTATCCTGAAAACTCGTGACTTGTTCATTCGTTGTTTCCCGAAGCCATTTCCATCAGCTTGCCGTTTTTGCTGGCGGAATATGCCGTTGCAACACCAATAAGGCAATTGTAACAATAAACATCGAGAAAGCTAACAAACCGAAATAACCGAGCGAGCCGCTATAGGTGATAATGGGAGCTCCGCCGAAGGCTGCTGCTATTGCCCCTACGCGGCCGAACATCAAAGCCCCTGACGTTCCTGTCGCGCGTATTTTTGTTGGATAGATATAGGCACAAAGAGCATACATGGTCGATTGAACAGCATTGACGAAAAATCCGTGCAGTCCCAACAGTATAATCAACAATAGCAGGTGGCTTGACATATCAAAAAATTCGACTGCCAAAGCACTTAACGCGCCGCCTGCACTACACAGAATTAACGGGCTATAAGATCCGAATTTGGTGATAAACCATGAACAAACAAGTGCCCCGATAACGCCGCCGAAATTATAGACTGTCAAGCCCGACCGCGCTACATCCTGCGATATATCAACCGAGGCCAGCATTGTCGGCAACCAGCTGAAAGCAGCATAAACGGATGCCAGACAAAAGAAAAATGCACACCAGAGCGCGGATGTATCGCGTGCCATATTATCACGAAAAATCGCTCCATAACCGGCACGTTTTGTTGGCTCCTGTTCACCCTTATCGGTGAACGTCGTATTGTCATCCACCATCTGCCCCATTTTTTTCAATATGCGCCGCAATTCCGGCCACCTTTCCGGATGTCCGACAAGATATTTGGGCGTTTCGGGAGTAGCAAAGATACAAAAAATCGACAGTGCAATCGGCATTGCACCACCGATCAGAAACATCATTCTCCAACCGAAATCGGGCATGATGACTTCGGCAAAAAAACCTGCAACAACACCGCCTAAAGGAACGCAAACAATGGTGGCAGTGACCACCATTGTCCGGTACCGTTGGGGCGTAAATTCGGCTGCAATTGTCGTCGCAATCGGTAGAGCGCCACCGATGCCAATCCCCGCTATGAAACGAAAGATAGCAATTCCAAGAATGCTATTTTGCGTAGCAACCAGAGATGTAAACAGACCGAATGTCAGCATATAGCCGATAAGTGCACGTTTACGGCCGAAATAGTCGGCAAATACACCCGTTATTGCGCCGACACTCGATCCGAAAACACCGGCAACCACGCTCGGCATGAATTCGTTTTTGGTCAATCCCCACTCACGCATCAAAGCCGGTGCTGCATAACCTATCAACTGGGAATCAAACCCGTCCAGAATGACCGCCAGAGCCGCGAAAACTACAATCAGCCTTTGATATAATGTAAAAGGCATATGGTCCAATGTTGTACTGATATCCAATGCCGGTTTCGGATTGTTACCTTCTGCCATTTTTTTCCTCCCGAATGACATGTAACGGCAAACCGGATTTTTGTTTTTATATATTGATCTGCCGTCTTCTCCCGTTTTTCTTCTATTTGCGTATTCGCGACCGGATAGGCTCCCACAAACCGGTCGCAGCACTCATTGAAATTAGACACGAAACCGCCGTTCAACGCGTAAATCAAAGCGGGTAACGGCGACGTTCTGTCTCCATGGTCAACCAGCGCAAATCGGTAAATTCATTAACCCCTGCTTGTCCGCCAAACCGGCCGAAGCCGCTTGCTTTCACGCCGCCAAAAGGTGCCTGTGGTTCGTCATCGACGGTAGCACCATTGATATGGCATATTCCCGACTTGATGCGTTTTGCCAGTCGATAGCCTTTTGCCGTGTCGCGAGTGAAAATTGCTGATGATAGCCCGTATTCGCTGTCATTGGCGAGAGAAACGGCGTGCTCGTCATCTCTTGCTCTGATAATCGCCTTAACCGGTCCGAATGTTTCTTCGTGATAAATACCCATCGAGGAAACCACATTATCCAGCAAGGTCGCCGGCATTAACGTTGTTTCCGATTTTCCCCCGCATAACAGTTTGGCACCTTTGGAAAGTGCATCATCAATCAAACGATTACAATGAACGACTGTCGCCATATCATAAACCGGACCAAGATTGACATTGTCTTTACGCGGATCGCCAATAGTCAGTTTTTTCACTCTCTCGACCAATTTGCCAAGAAATGTGGCGGTTACGCTCTCGACAACTATGATGCGCTCTGTCGACATACAGATTTGTCCGGAATTCATGAATGCACCAAAAACGGTAGCATCGACAGCAGCGTCAATATCGGCATCTTCCAGTATCAGGATCGGAGCTTTTCCACCCAGTTCGAGAACACACGGTTTAAGGCTTCGTGCACAATGGGAAGCGATAATGCGTCCGACTTTTGTCGAACCGGTGAAATTTACCCTGCGCACATTAGGTGCACAAACAAGCTTTTCTACGAATACCGCCGCTTCATCGGGAGCATTGGTCACATAATTGACAACACCTTTGGCAAAACCCGCTTCGGCAAGACAGTCAACAATCAATGCATGGGTGCGCGGACATGCTTCCGAGCCTTTCAAAATCACACTATTGCCGCAGGCAAGTGGCACGGCGATCGCTCTTGATCCAAGAATGATCGGCGCATTCCACGGTGCAATGCCAACAACGACTCCCGCCGGCTGACGCACTGCCAGAGAAAGCTGACCGGCTGTATTGGAAGACAGTACCTCTCCCGTTGCGGCTGTAACAATGGACGCCGCTTCCTGAAAAACAGCGGCTCCCAGCGCAACGTTAAAACCGGCCCAAACTTCCGATGCACCGGTTTCTGCTGCCATTGCAGAAATGAAATCGTCCTTTTTGGCAAGCATAATTTCGGCAGCGCGTTGTAAAAGTCTTTGCCGTTCCTGTGGTGTTGATTGCGACCAGTCTTCAAATGCTCTCGATGCCGCATCGACCACCTCTACAATGTCCTCTATCCGGGCAGCAGCCGCAACGGATACGACTTCTCCATCAATCGGATTCTTTCGTGTAAAGGTTTTATCACCTTTGGCTTTGCGATGTTTTCCATCAATAAAAAGATGAACATTTTCCATGAATAACCGCCTGTCTTTGTTAAGCTTCGTTAAACTTCATATGCAAACCGTTATGATCTATTGGTCATACCGGCTCATTTTTTATATCGGATACGACAACCTCGAATAATGTCGATGAAGATGAGGCCGTCGCATCTTGCAATTCCCGTTCCAATTCCGCGCAATCGACGATGCGTTTTGCATTGATACCGAAGCCTTTGGCCAATGCCACAAAGTCAATTCCCGAAAGGGTCGTGCCGACCACTTTTTCGTGCTTTTTAAACCCGAATTCGGGTGCAAATTCTTCCAATGCCGCATAGCTTCCGTTCCGCAAAACAATCCATGTAATGGATAATTTCTGAATGGCCGCGGTCCACAAACTCTGAACGGAATAAAGTGCCGAGCCGTCACCGATAATGGCGATGATCTTTTTGTCCGGTAATGCCAAGGCTGTCCCGACAGCCGCCGGCATTCCGTAACCCAGTCCGCCGCTCTCCATCGTCAAAAATTGTCCCGGCTTTGATATTGGCAAAAATTTCTGTATGAGACTGCGCGCACTTGGTGCTTCTTCAACAATGAGCCAATCCTCATTTTCCAAACCGTGCAATGTCTGGAGCACGTAAGCGGTCGTCAAAGGGGTAGATGACGATAGGCTGTTTGATGATAATCGGGGATTGGACGATAATCGGGGCTTTGCCGCCAATTGGGGCTTTGCCGCACCGCCTGTTCGGGGCAACTGTTTTGTTTGGTTTTTTTCTTTTTTAACCGGTTTTGAAACAGCTAAAAGATCCTCCAACGCAAAACGGACATTGCTCACAATACTTGTCCCTGTCGGTGTCCACGATGCTGTCAAAGGATTGTCGACAATCTGGAAAAGTTCGGCTTGTTCGGGAATGAAAGGGCCAAAACCTTCAACATGATAAAGAAAAGCGCCCGCCCCCAATACAACAATAAGATCGTGATGCCCCAATATTTCGACAATTTTTTCACGTCGTGCAGGAAGAAAGCCGTTGAACAGATAGTGGTCTTCCGGAAAGCTGCAGCGGCCGCTCATCGGAGCCACATAAATCTGCGCCTGATGATGTTCAGCCAATTTGACAAGCAAATCCGAAGCCTTTGCACGATCAACGCCACCGCCGACGACGAATGCCGGGCATTTGCATTCTTCGAGTGCACGAGACAGTGCTACAATGGCATTTACTGAGGGTCTTTGCGAGTAGAACATCCTGTGTTCGGCGAGCGGCTTTGTCTGTCTATCCCAATCGTCAACCGGAACCGATACGAGAACGGGGCCTCGCGGCTCCGTCATAGCGATGTTGAAAGCGCGCTGGATTGCTAAAGGCACATCTTCCGCACGAGCCGGTTCTATCGCCCATTTGACATAAGGTTCGGCCAATTGGGTCGGCCGGACAGAAGCAAGAAAGGGTTCAAACGGCAATATAGAACGGGCTTGTTGTCCGGCAGTAATAATCATCGGTGTCTGGTTTTTATAGGCGGTAAAAATATTTCCCATTGCATTGCCCACACCCGCAGCCGAATGAAGATTAACCAATGACGCTTTGCCGGTGGCTTGCGCAAAACCGTCTGCCATACCCACCACTGTGGCTTCCTGAAGCCCCAGAATATAACGGAAATGATCGGGAAAATTTCTGAACATCGGCAATTCCGTCGAACCGGGATTGCCAAAAATTGTATCAACACCAATGGTCGCGAAAAAGTCGAACACGGCATCTCTGACGGTGTAACTCTTGTCCCTTCCGGAACTGTGGCATTGCTTTATCACTTTTTCCCTCCCGAATAAAAAGACTTTACGTCATTAAAAACTTGGGTCATTAAAAACTTGGGTCATTGTTAACTTGGGCCGCTGATAGCTTGGAAAATCGCGGCAACGACGTGAGATCACCAAGGCAATAAGTTTTAAGAACGCGCTGCAATGTAACTTGAGTTAAAACGATCGGTATCCTTGTTGTTGTTGATGTTGATATGCTTGTCTTCATTAAAAGCAGCCGGAATGCCGTATCAGAGCAATCATTGTGCTTCTGTTTGTCCCAATCTTGCTCTTCCCAATAAGGCAAGGTCGGATAAAGCACGGCATTTTAAGGCCATTTCATGCAAATAAAATTCGGATTGCGAACGTAACTGTGCCGGTATATCGCCTCTGGCAATCAGCCTTGCAGCTATCCATCCGAGCGCGGCTCTGCCGGTCAGACGGAGGAATGCATCTGCCCCTGCCTCGCCATCCTCATCGTCCAGCGACGCCAGTTTTTGCGCCGTAATCCTGAGAAGATCGAGACCGCTTTGATAATTGTTTGCAAGGTTTGAAGGCAATGCACCGGTCAACTCATAGGCTTTATCGAGAAACACTTTAAGTCCTTTGCCCTGATCGCGGCCTTTGAGACGGCGTTTCAATAAATCCAGCGCCTGAATTCCGCTTGTTCCCTCGAAGATTGACAGCACGCGTGAATCCCGCAATGCCTGTTCAACCGGCCATTCACCGGTATATCCGGCACCACCCAGAACCTGTATTGCGGTGCTTGCCACCTGAAAACCGATGTCGGCACCCAAGGTTTTTACGACAGGCAACAAAAATTGCGTAAACAAGTGACTTTGTTCCCGTTGTGCCTCATCTGGACTGGAAAGGGAGAGATCCGTATGATTGGCGATTGAAAAAATCAAACCCCGCATGAGATTGGTGTTTGCTGCCATCTCCATCAGCATACGCTTTACATCTACATGCTGATAAATCGCGACCGGTGGCTTGTCAGCCGGTCCGCCCTGCTTGCGTTCAAAACTATAATTCAGTGCGGTATCATAAGCTGCCGAGGCTATAGCCGTTCCCATCACACCCACCGACAAACGCATATTTGCTATCATTACAAACATTTGCGATAGGCCTTGCCCCGTTTTGCCAAGCAATATTGCTTCCGATTTTTCAAAACTGATGACACATGTCGGCGAACCATGGAGCCCCATTTTTTCTTCGACACGTTGAATGGTGACGCCATTTCCCGCGGCCTGTCCATTCTGGTTCACCTCGAGGCGATCGGGAACCAGAAACAGACTGATACCCGGAACACCTTTTTCATCATAGGAATAGGCGAGGAGGCAATGTCCTATCTTTTCTGCGAGATCGTGGTCACCATAACTGATCCAGCATTTTTCACCGGTGATACGCCAGCTTCCATCGGGCTGTTTTTCGGCCTTTGTGCGCATACGCCTTACATCGGAGCCGGCATCCGGTTCCGATATACAAATTGTTGCCCCCCATATGCCGCTAACGAGATTTGGTAGCCAATCTTTTCTGGTCTTTTCATCTCCCCAATGAGAAATGAGTTTTACTGCCGATATTTGAGGAACCGGCAACATACCAAAAGCCGGTGAAGACCTGTCGAAAATACCTTGAATAGCTGCCCAAAGTGCTAAAGGAGCCTCTTGCCCGCCATAGAGTTCAGGCTTGCCGAGAAGTGTCCATCCGGCCTCGACAAACTGTTTCCACGCCTCTTTATGCCCATCGACCGTAACAACGCGGCCGTTTACGAGTTTTGCACCCACAACATCCATAGTGTGATTTAATGGCGACAAAACACCGTCTGCAAACCGTGCGGCCTCGCTTAAAAGCGTATTTTGCATCGACGCCATTTCGCTAAAATGGGGCGAAAGCTCAAGAACTTTTTGCCAATCATCGGAACAGTGTAAAAGACAATCCAGAAGTTCCGGTTGCAATCGTGGAATGCGGGCACGCTGTGATACCATTTTACATGCCCTCTCTTATCTCGATCAGAGCATCAAGTGCGATGGCTCCCTGACCTTTGTCGTAAACCACCACGGGGTTCAGATCTATTTCTGTGATTTCCGGTGTGGCACGCATGATCCCGGCCAATTGTAATATCAGGTTGATAACGCTATCCTTGTCCTTTTCTGGCGAACCGCGAAACCCGTTCAGCAGTTGAATGCATTTCAAGCTATTCAATGCCTCTATAATTTCCTTTCGACCGACATCTACCGGAATGAGGCAACTGTCGTGATAAAGCTCTGCTGTTACCCCGCCCGCTCCGACAAGGATAACCGACCCCCATTGCGGATCACGTTTGGCACCGACAATGAGTTCAATTCCCTTCTCCCCCATTTTTTCAATCAACACACCTTCAATGTTCACATCAGGGCGATGACGGGCGACATTGGCGTGCAACTTTTGCCAGGCCTGCCGTAAATCGTCGGCATTATGAATATTGATAACAACACCGCCTGCATCGCTTTTATGCGGAAGAGCTTCCGACTGCGCTTTTATGACAACCGGAAAACCCAATTTTTCGGCAACGACAAGCGCATCTTCCAATGAACTAACCAGCGCACCGTCCGGAAAGTTTATGCCCACCAACGAGAGATGTTCTTTTGAACGATATTCGGCGATAATCCCTGAGCCCTTCGCCCTGTCAAACCGGATCGGTTTTAGCGTTTCATCAGCCACTGACCGTTCAAAGTCGGCGTGATTGGTAACCAATGCCAAAGCCCGAATTGCTCTGTCGGGTGAACTGAAATAGGAAGCGCCATTTTTCCGGAGTGCATGGATAAAATGCTGAGGCACCGGAGCGCCATCATCAAGACCGGCAAAAACGATAGGGCAATGCGGTTTTATGTTTTCGAGTGCCGAAATGATTTCAGGATATTTGATTTCACAAGTTTCATGGTCTGTCTGGATGAGCGGTAAAAAAATTGCATTAATATGATCGTCTTTGTTCAATGCATTAATCACACGCCCATAGATAGCCGGTTCGACCAGACCTTGAGCGGTAAGATCGACCGGATTTGAAAGAGCCACAAAAGAAGGTAAAACCGAACGCAGTTCCGCATGCTGTTTTTCATCAAGTTTCAGAAGCCGTAAACCGACCTCTTTACAAAGATCAAGCGCCAAAGCTTTATATGCCCCCGATTCAGTGACAATAACAGCACCACCCTGTTTGAACGTACCATAGCGGCTCAAGAGATCACACACATCAATCAATTCTTCCAGATCATCAACCTGCAATACACCTGCGCGCTTGACCATAACTTTCATCAAATCATAATCACCGGCCATTGCACCGGTATGTGTCGCGGCAGATTGCCGTGCTTCCGCACTTTTGCCGGGATGAAGAAGAACAATAGTTTTGCCGGAAGCCTGCATCTGTCGGGCAATGGACAAGAACAATTCAGGCTTGCGAAATTGTTCGACAATCATCGCGACAATGCCGACATCGTCTTCGTTCATAAGCGAATGAAGAAAATCTTCGACTGTATTAACCGCTTCATTTCCTGAAGAAATTGCGTAAGAGAGCGGAATGTCACGTGCCGTCAAGGATACGCTTAAAACTGCCGACATTGCCCCGCTTTGCGAAACAATGGCAACCTTTCTGCCGAACTTCTCTTTCATCAGCGGTGCTTTGATAAAAGTCAGTGGCGAATGATGATCGAAATTGATGATGCCAAGACAGTTCGGCCCATTGACGACCATACCGTTTTCGCGTGCTATCTGGGCGATTTGGCGTTGTTGGGCTAATCCCTCTTCTCCGTCTTCGGCAAAACCTGCCGAAAAGATAACCACGCCTTTGGTTTTCCTTGCTGCCAACGCCTCCATTGTTGAAAGAACCGATTGACGCGGAATAGCCAAAACAGCCGCATCAATCGCTTCCGGCAAATCATTAATGTTGCGATAGCAATGATGCCCGTTAATTTCATCATATTTCGGGTTTACCAGATAGATTTCGCCCTTGAAATGATGTTTTTTCAAATTTTCCAGCACAGAAAATCCGAGTGCGCCGGTATTAGGTGACGCACCGATAATAACAATGGATTTCGGGTGCAAAAGGCAATCGAGCGTGAAATGCTCGTTGCGATCATTGATAGCGGCCATTTTCTCCTCCAAATCCCGCTCATTAAGGCTTAACCAGCCCTATCGCAATTCAAATGCTGCCTATGAAAGCATATCGCTCTTCCCTTCAATATGCTTGTCGAGGTCTATTTATTCCGGTTATATGCACCAAGCCCCGGCTTATAGGTTTTTTCGTCGAGAAACTGCTTCATCCCTTCCTTGCGTCCTTCATTATCAAAGGAATTAGCAGCCTCCTGCATATGAACGAGATAGTCTTCAGCCTCGTCATAATCCATATTACCCACACGACGGATTGCATCTTTCGTCGCTTTCAACGCAGTGGGATTTTTCGCCAAAAGTACTTTACAAACTTCTTCCACCCGTTCTTTCAATTTGTTTAAAGGAACAGATTCATTGACCAATCCCCAATCCGCGGCCTTTTTGCCATCAACCAGCTCTCCGGTCATGGCGTGATACATAGCATGACGGAAACTCAGCAATTCAACAGCCACTTTTGTCGCACCGCCACCCGGTAAAATGCCCCAATTGATTTCCGACAGGCCGAACTTTGCTTCATCTGCCGCAAATGCAAGGTCACAGGCAAAAAGCGGGCCATAACCGCCACCAAAACACCAGCCATTGACCATTGCAATTGTCGGCTTCTGATACCACCGCAACCTTCTCCACCATCCGTAACTTTCGCGTTGCGACTGTCTGATCCCCTTTAATCCCTGCGCTTCCGTATCACGAAAATATTCTTGCAAATCCATGCCCGCTGTCCACGCGGAACCTTCGCCTGTCAGAACCAGAACGCCCACATCCTCGCGAAACTCCAATTCGTCGAGAACACTCATCATTTTGCGGTTCAAAGCCGGACTCATAGCGTTTCGTTTTTCCGGTCTGTCAAAAGATACCCAGGCGATCTTATTGACAACTTCAAATTTAACGATATCTGACATATTGCTTCCTCCTCTTTATATGTATAACCGGTCATTTGACGGGCTATAAATAATTGCTATGTTTCATAGCAGTTAAAAACCGAACTGACAAGGAACGAATTCGTGATGAAACAGGAAGACGAAAAGCCGGATGAGCTCCAAAATCCCATCGGAGGTCTTTTCGGCTACCGGCTGAGGCGCATATCGGCTGACGACATGGCATATCTGGGAAGAAGTTTGACAGCATTGGATATATCCACTGTAGCGGCCTCGGTCTTAATGATGATTAATGCAAATAACGGTGCAACGCAATCCGAAGTCGGTCATTGTCTTGGCATAAAGCGCGCAAATATGGCTCCTCTCACCACTCATCTTGAAGAAAAGGGCTGGATCAAAAAAACGCCCCTCAATGGGCGTTCTTATGGCTTGGAAGTGACCGATGCCGGAAATTCTCTTTGCACACAGATTCTGCTGGAAATGAAGAAAACCGACGCAATAATATTGCGAAATCTGACGGATGAAGAAAAAAGAATTTTCGATCAGTTACTCGACAAAATTATTCATTGATGCGCCAATAATATTTCATCCCCCTTGTCTTTCAATGAAGCGATGAAAAATATATTTCTTAGAAGATCGGGGCGTTTTATTCATCAAGCCGATGGCAATATCTTCATATCCCGATATTATCGTTTTTCCTGCCGACAAAACAAAACATACGGTTCTTATATTGATAGCCTGAAAACGCAGCAGTGCCCCATTTTTTTCGCCGCGCACATCGTATCCAAATCGCGTCAATCCCGTTCAAAATCGGGCGAATATAACTCCAATTCAATTGATATTCAAATATAAACATTTCTTTATATCCGGTTGACGGCTCTTTTATCTTGTGTCAAATGGTAAGTGTCGTGGTTCTCTATTTTTAAAAAATGGAGCTAAGAGGGAATTCGGTGAAGACATTTCAGATGCCGAAGCTGCCCCCGCAACTGTGAACGGCGAGCCGATATTGATAAAACCACTGGAATTATTTCCGGGAAGGTAGATAAAGGTGTTGACCCGTAAGCCAGGAGACCTGCCGCGACAAATATTGTCCACGGGCGGGGTGTCCCGGTTAGGTGCTTATGGAGATCGGTCGATCTCTTGGGTATCTTCGTGCCCTTCGCTCCCTTATCAAGGGTAGTAAAATGACTTCACAAATAATCAAATCGGCATCGTTGGGATTTCCCCGCATGGGTGCCAGACGGGAACTGAAAACAGCTCTCGAACAGTTCTGGAAAGGCAATATTTCCAAGGATGACTTGTTAAAAACCGCCGCTGATTTAAGAAAAAGGCATTGGAAACTGCAAAAAGACAAAGGAATTGACGTTATACCGTCGAATGATTTTTCTTTGTATGACCATGTCCTTGATACAGCTATTATGGTTGGCGCCATTCCTGCCGAATATAAGGCGAATGGCGAAAATAATGATATTTTGAAAACCTATTTTGCGATGGCACGTGGCCGCGAAGGCAACAATGATTGCGGGTGCGGAAACCATCACATTGACAGTAACATAAAGGCACTGGAAATGACAAAGTGGTTTGATACGAATTATCATTATATCGTACCTGAAATAAATGCCAAACAAAGCTTCAAGCTCCAATCGGAGAAACTTATAACAGAGTTTCTCGAAGCAAAGGCTGAAGGCATTGTGACAAGGCCGGTTCTTCTGGGACCCGTAACTTTTCTATTGCTCGCGAAATGCCGTGAAGATGACATTGAACCATTATCATTGCTCTCCCGACTCCTGCCGGTTTATCAGGATGTTCTGGCGCAGTTGAAATCTGTCGGTTGTCCTTGGGTGCAAATGGATGAACCTATCCTCGTGACTGCACTCAGTGCCAATCAGAAATCTGCCTTTGACTATGCTTATAAAATTCTTGGCGACGCAGAAAAATTCCCTCGCATAATGCTGACCAGTTATTTTGGAGATGTCGGAGATAACCTTAAAACTGTTTTGTCTTTGCCCGTTAAGGGCTATCACATTGATCTTGTTCGCGGAAAAAAACAGCTTGATGCCTTTGTCTCGCATATCCGGCCTGAACAAACGCTTTCGCTCGGTGTCATTGACGGGCGTAACATCTGGCGCAGCGATCTTAATGCTTTGATTGACCGACTCAAACCGGTTGTTGAAAAACTGGGAACAGAGCGCATCCAGATTGCCACATCCTGTTCGCTACTTCATGTTCCGATCGATCTTAATCTTGAAGTCAATCTCGATGACGAGTTGAAATCATGGCTTTCCTTTGCCAGCCAGAAACTTGATGAACTCCATATTCTTTGTCAGGCATTATCGGGCAATGCGGCCGCTGTCACCGGAAGGCTCGCCGCCAATAAAGCTGCATTAAACGGAAGAAAATCATCAAAACGCATCCGCAATAACCTTGTTCAAAAACAGCTTGAAAATGTCAAAAAAGATAGAGCGCGGCGCGCATCTCCCTACTCGACAAGGCACGAAAAACAAAAAGCCATTCTGAATTTGCCTCTTTTTCCAACGACAACAATCGGATCCTTTCCCCAATCGCCTGATGTTCGCAAAGCCCGTTCCGATTATACAAAGGGAATAATTGATAAAACAACTTACGAGAGCTTTATTACCAAGCGGATAGGCGAAGCGATCAAGTGGCAGGAAGAGGTAGGGCTTGATGTTCTCGTGCATGGTGAATTTGAACGCAACGACATGGTTCAATATTTTGGCGAACAATTGGAAGGCTTTGCTTTTACCAGACACGGTTGGGTACAAAGTTATGGCTCCCGTTGCGTCCGTCCCCCTATCATTTTCGGGGATGTTTCCCGACCGAGGCCGATGACAGTCAAATGGTGGCAAGTCGCACAATCGTTTACCTCGAAGATTGTCAAAGGCATGTTGACGGGGCCTGTTACCATTCTAAATTGGTCATTCGTCCGCGACGATCAACCGCGAGAAGATACATGTCGGCAAATTGCCTTGGCAATTCGCAATGAAGTTGAAGATCTTGAAAAGGCTGGTGCCAAAATAATCCAGATTGATGAGGCAGCGCTACGGGAAGGATTGCCGTTCAAAGAAAAGGATAAAGCCTATTATCTTGAATGGGCAGTTGAATGCTTTCGCTTAACTCAAAGTACGGTGAAAGACACGACAGAAATCCATACCCATATGTGCTATTCCGAGTTCAATGACATCATTACCGCAATTGCCGATATGGATGCGGATGTTATCTCTATTGAAACTTCACGCTCCAAAATGGAGCTTCTCGATGTCTTCAAGCAATTCAAATATCCCAATGAAATCGGTCCCGGTGTCTATGACATCCATTCGCCACGGGTTCCTTCGACAGAAGAAATCCTTGAGCTTCTCGGATATGCGCTGCAACGTTTGGAAGCCAAACAGCTTTGGGTCAATCCCGATTGCGGCTTAAAGACGCGCCAATGGGAGGAAGTGAAGCCCGCCATCGCAAATATGGTTGCCGCTGCCAAAACGTTGAGAAAGACTGTTAGCGTTTAATAGGAAGCACAAAAAGGTTTGGCACTTCGGGTAATCCCAAGCCTTAAACCATGTCAGTCTATGTATTTAAAAATATAGGAGCACCGATCCAATCGGACCGGTGTTCCGGCTTTTATTTGGAACGTTGTAGAAACAAACACACATTTCCGCATTGTGTCTTTGGAGCACCCCATCCTTTGGACTGCCCATCCAATGGCTTCGACCTTGATTGTTTGATCTGTCAGACCTGCAACAATAGGACCGTGTCCGAAATACCGGACATCTGCGTCAAGCACTTCGGCGCAAAATGTCTTTGCCAAGTTCATCACGTTCAGCATCGGCTACAATCTTGCGCAGATTGATGTTGCAAATAAAAAGTTTTTCAATTGCGCAACAAGAGTTTCTGACAGATGGCCATAGCTTCGGCAAGAATGGCTCGGGGTTTCAGTTTACAGGAAAAATGTTTTTTAAAAACAATCGAGCTGAAGTCATACAAACTGAAAGCAGCTTTCAAGCGGGAGACAGGTTCCAGACCACTATTATAATGGCAGGAAAGGAGGCATATGATCACGGAAATATATGGCCTTCAGCATATTTGACAGCCTTGCCGCCAATGCGAGCAGAAACGAGTTTTCCATTTTCCACATACCATTCGAGCCGGATTTTCGATACCCGCATCATTTCCATACCCTGTTCGAGCCAAATATTTTTCTTGCCATCCAACGGGTTATCAAATTGCTGGACGACACCGCAAAAGGCCGACGCAGCGGAGCCGGTAGCAGCATCTTCCGTGCCGTCAGGGCGGAACATGCGCACATGAAAAGCGCTCTGGAAAAGCCTTGTTTCCCGACTATAGAGGTAGAATGACGGAGTTTTCACATTCAGCCTGTCAAAATTTTGCGCAATATAAACAGGATCAGGCAGTGCACTGGCAACCGTTTTAAGATTGCGAAGAGGAACAAAGAAAAATGGTACGCCGGCTGTCCAAAGAGAGGGAATGTGGTTTTCAAAACCTATTTCCTTGCTTTCGAGACCGAAGGCGGCTGCAAAAATTTCTTTGGGAATGTCAAGCGGGAGCTGTTCGGGGAGTTTGGGCAGGTCGAATTCGGCAAAAGCTGCTTTTTCACTCAAATCAACCACTGCACGGATAATTCCGACTTTTTCCTCAAGAATAATAAGTGAATCATTGCGGCCATTGTTTTTTATATTTTTCCGTGCAAGAGACACGGCGGCTCCGACAGTCGGATGACCGGCAAATGACATTTCTCCATCAGGTTTGAAAATTCGCAAATTGGCGACATGTTTTTCATCTTTCGGCGGATTGACGAAAACAGTTTCCGACAAATTGAATTCACGCGCGATAGACTGCATCTGCTCATCTGTCAAACCGGCCGCTTCGTGAACGATTGCCACCGGATTTCCCGATAGAACCGTGTCACTGAACACGTCGTAAATTTCAAAAAAACGGCCTTTATCCTCCACCCTGACAAATCCTCTTTCAATGCAGATCCACGATATTGAAACCTTATCCTGTTTATGATTAGGACGAAACAGATCGACCTGTAAAGTTTCTTTATATCAAAAAAGAAAGGATGCAGCCACCCGACTGCATCCCGATCTTCTATTATCAGCATTTTGCGACAAAATCCGTCAGCCGACAGAATTTCGTTCAGCCGCTTTGAAATTTAAAAAAATTACTTGCTGTCAGCGTTCAAAACCAGCTTGGAAACGCCGACGGCAATATTGGCTCCCTCATGAGCTTCAACACTCACCGGCTGCAATGAGAAAGCCTTGTTATCGCCAACGAGTAAATTGGCTCCGCCGCCAACTCCGGCTGCCACATCAACACCTACGCCTTCATATTTGCCGACAAGAATTCCAGCCTTATATGCATCTTTACTTGCTGCCAAAACCATCCACGACAATTGGCCGGCGCCGGCTTTACCAATATCAATGCCGAGTTGTTCGATCTTGCCGACATATTTGTCGGTTTGTGCGCCTTTGTCATTCGGTTGGAAAACGCAAGTCAATTTTTCAGTCGCTTTGAAAATATGTCCCTCAGCGCCTTGTCCGGTACATACAAGCATACCGACTGTAACCTTATCATCGGCAGATGCGCTATTGATGCTCAAAATAGCACTTCCGGCAGCAACCCCGGCAATAACAATATTTCTTAAAAAATGTGACATTATGATTGTTCCTTCTCTACTAACTTTTCTCAATTTGGCGTATATTATAGAAAATACAAGTCAGCCTCTGCAAAGTTTTGCAAAGTAGAATTGAATTCTTATTACTTTCGATATGAAAAGTGATCGGAATTACCAGTCTTGCTGAAGAGTTTATAAATTTAAATGAGAAAGCCCATGTTTTGCCGCTTGCAAAAATCGTTTGTTTTACCAATCCTTGCAACAATAATCTTTCCAGTGCCGGTTCAGGCTGTCGAACTCAACAACCCTCTCGCACCAATTGCCCGCCCTCAGAATGCCCCTCTGCCTCACGCCCATTATGGAGTACCAAGACCGAACCGCAATTATAAACCGGAACAGACAAATCCCGGTGGGCCAACATATAAATTGGATACCGGCCCCGATATTAACCATCAACAATGGTGTAGCGACCGTTATAGAAGTTATCGTTCGTCAGACGATACTTATATCGATCGCGGTGGTGTGCGACAAACTTGCAAATCGCCTTTCCCTAAATAAAACATTTTTATAAACGGGACGCGCTTTCATAGTCGATCTATCCGGCGGTTGATCGTTAATCTATCCGCCGCGCAAGATCATCGTCATAAAAATAAATGATATTTTTGCTCGTCTGCCAAACTCGATCAAACGGCAATTGCAAAAGAAGCGCGCCACGTCGACCGCACTACCCTTCTTTAAAATAGGAATCAGGAAAAATCTTTCGTCGCAATAAGCCGGACTTTTCCGGTTTTACTTTAATCATTCGCCTGTCGATTATGTCCGGTAAAATTCCCAGTCAAACCGGATAATCTTTGGCCGACATTACAAATTGATACCAGAGTTTCCAGAAGCCGAAAATGAAACAACTGACAGAACGGTTCAAAAACAAACATAATGTCACAGTGTTTCAGCCCGTGCGTTGATCGCAAGTTAAAAGACGATTATCGCAATTGTTGATTTCCTATATGATACAAAAAGAAAAAGGGCTGACATTGCCAGCCCTTTTTCAAAAATTCGGATTACAAAAACGCGCGATTAGTTACGTGTTTTGTCAACCAATGCGTTTGACTTGATCCACGGCATCATTCCGCGCAATTTTTCACCGATTTGTTCAAGCTGATGGCCGTCGTTAATGCGGCGGATAGCTTTGAAACGAACAGCGCCGGATTTATATTCCTGCATCCAGTTGGAGCAGAATGTACCGTCTTGAATATCGTTCAAAACACGCTTCATATTGGCCTTGACTTCATCGGTAATGATGCGCGGACCACTGACATATTCACCCCACTCGGCAGTATTGGAAATCGAGTAGTTCATATTGGCAACACCACCCTCGTAAATGAGGTCAACAATAAGCTTCATCTCGTGGCAGCATTCAAAGTAAGCCATCTCCGGAGCATAACCGGCCTCGACCAATGTTTCAAAACCGGCACGGATAAGGTTGACCAAACCACCGCACAGAACGGCCTGTTCACCGAAGAGATCGGTTTCAGTTTCTTCCTTGAATGTTGTTTCGATAACGCCTGAACGGCCTGCACCAATTCCGCAAGCATAGGAGAGAGCGAGATCATGTGCGTTGCCTGTTGCGTCGTGGCCAACAGCAATAAGACTTGGAACACCGCCGCCGCGCTGATATTCGCTGCGCACTGTATGTCCAGGGCCTTTGGGAGCAATCATAATGACATCCACGGTCTTTTTCGGTTCAATCAAACCGAAGTGGATGTTGAGACCGTGGGCAAATGCAATTGCCGCGCCGTCGCGCAAATTGTTGGCAATGTGGTCTTTGAAGATGTCTGCCTGCAATTCGTCAGGTGTAACCATCATAATGAGATCGGCCCACTTGGCTGCTTCGGCAACCGAAACGACCTCAAGCCCGTCGGCTTCGGCTTTTTTAGCTGTTGCAGAACCCGGACGAAGAGCAACTTTAATTTCCTTCACGCCGGAATCTTTCAAGTTCAATGCATGGGCGCGGCCTTGAGAGCCATAGCCGATAATACCGACTTTTTTGGATTTTATCAGGTTTACATCTGCATCACGATCATAATAAACACGCATAGAAAACTCCCTTAAATTTGCGTTTCATCAGTTTTGTTCGTCTTTTTTTGCCCGAAAAGAGCAAAAAATTGCCTTGTCGCTGTGCGAGCTTCACGGATAATGTCTTCATCATCCATATGAAAATCATCGCCCAGCAATTTGCGTATCTGGACATCACGAACGACGAGACCGAAAAATGTCCGGAATGCATTGTCGAGATCATCCAATTGTAAAAAACCGCAGTCCCGTCCGATTTCCAGAATCGGCTTCAAACGCCGCGCCATTGCAAAAGGCCCGCGATAAAGCACAATATCTCCAAGGTTGGACTTACCCGCACCGGCTTGACTGACCGCAAGCCGGTTGAGCGCTATCGAGGTCGGAGAGGTCAAAACCATCAACCAGTCACGCGCAAAATGTTCCAAACTGTTGAACAGGGTTTGTTCATCAACCGCTTCGCGGCTGATTGGTACGGCGCGAACGCGCGAAGCCTGCCACTCGACCATCGCTTCCAAAAACGTATTGCGATCGCCAAACCACTTATAAAGCGTTTCTTTCGAGCAACTCGCAGCTTCTGCAACTTTCGACATCGTCAATGCCAAATGATTTTTGACGAGCAAATGCAATGCCGCATCGAGAACGTCTTTCTGACGATCTGTCAAATTATTGACCAAGTTGTTGACCGTGGCATTTGACGATTGTTGCATTTCCGCTGTTTTCATCTTTTCTCAGTACCGTACCGTACGGTTCTTTACCATGCTACGATCACCCCTTAATAGCAAGCGTTATTTTAACAGATATTGTTTTTTAATTGGTAGAAGGCTTTTTCATTGATGAATTTTTTAACTTGCCATCAATCGTTGGGCAATTTCCTGTTTTTGTCCGCACCGGAACACGGTTGATAATGCGTGCGCGACCACGCCGGTAAGGCAGATGTGAATAACAAGTTATAGTATAACAGGATAGGCCTGCCCCAGACCCGCAATAACGGGTTGAGCCATGATTACCCCGATTATTGCATTTTGCCGGTCAAACTTCATCGACATTTGCGATAGTATGGCCGACGTTCGCGATCCTGTTTACCTCATCAAACAGTAATCTGCGTACCGATTTCAACAACACGACCGGTTGGAATCTGGAAATATTCTGTTGCATCTGCCGCTGTTCGGGCGAGGAAAATATAGAATTTATCCTGCCACATCGGCATATCCGACTTGGCCGCGGGTTTGATTGACCGGCGGGAGAGGAAAAATGACGTGGTCATAATATCGAATTTCCAACCAAGCTTGCGACAAATTGCCAAAGCCTTCGGAATATTTGGCTGCTCCATATAACCGAATGTCAAAGTCACCTGCATAAAGCGTTCGTTAAATTGCGATACTCTGGCCCGATCCACGGCCGGTACACGGGGTGTGGAGGCGGTATTAACAGTCAATATAACATTGTTTTCGTGCAAAACTTTATAGTGCTTGAGGCTGTGCATCAAAGCACTTGGAGCGCTTTTCGGATCACTGGTCAAAAAGACTGCTGTTCCCGGCACAATAATCGGTGGTTTTTCCGCCATCTTGTTGACAATAAGATCAAGCGGTACTTCGGCCTTGCGGGTTTTTTTGAACAAATGGCGGCTGCCACGAACCCATGTCCACATAACGAGGATAACGCTGCAAGCAAGCCCTACAGAGAACCAGCCACCTTCGTGGATTTTGACCACATTGGCACTGAAGAAAAGAAAATCGAGGCACAGAAATGCAATTGTCGGCACAAGGCATAAAGCAAGACGCCATTTCCAGATCCGCTTCATCACAATGAAAAGAAGCGATGTGGTCACGATCATATTGCCGGTGACCGAAATACCATAGGCGGCTGCCAGATTGGATGATTTTTCAAAGCCGATCACAAGACAAATAACGATAACCGCAAGGAGCAGATTGACCCGCGGCATATAGATTTGCCCCAAATTTTTTTCCGAAGTGTGCAAAATTTCAAGTCGCGGCAAAATATTGAGCTGAACAGCCTGTCGTGCCAGAGAAAACGCACCTGTGATAACGGCCTGTGAAGCGATGACAGTTGCCATTGTTGCAAGAACGATCATCGGTATAAGCGACCATTCCGGCAACATTTGATAGAACGGATTTACAGTATTGCGCCCGTGGGAAAGAATGAATGCGCCCTGCCCCAGATAATTGAGCACAAGACACGGAAACACAATCCATAGCCAGGCGGCAACAATCGGACGTCGTCCGAAATGTCCAAGATCGGCATAAAGGGCTTCGGCACCGGTGACAGCCAGAAAAACAGCCCCGACGGCTGCAAAAGATGTCGCGGGATTGCTGACAATGTATGAGATCGCATACCATGGAAGCAATGATTTCAAAATCGTGAGATCATCAAATATGTGAAAAAGCCCGAAGCCGCCAAGTGCAAGAAACCAGACCAAAGTGATAGGCCCGAAAACGATAGCAACCTTTCCTGTTCCAAACTTTTGGACAGCAAAAAGTGCAACCAGAATAACAAGTGTCAGTGGCACAACAAAAGGTTCAAGGTCGGGGGCCACAACCTCCATACCTTCCACCGCCGAAAGCACCGAAACAGCAGGGGTAATGACGGCGTCACCAAAGAATAGCGAAGCGCCGAGAATGCCTATTCCCAAAACCCACCCCCCTCTTTTCCGGAAGGTGGAACGGGCAAGTGCCATCAGCGAGAGAATGCCGCCCTCGCCATTATTGTCGGCGCGCAAAACAAACACGACATATTTGATTGTAACAATCAGCAATAATGCCCAGAATATAAGTGAAATAACCCCGTAAACATCATTTTTTAAAATATCATGATTACCTGCACCAGCGCGCAACGCCTCGCGAAATGCATAAATCGGGCTGGTTCCAATATCACCATAGACAACACCGATTGCGCCAATCAAAAGCAGTAAAAAACTCTCTTTGGAATGGTCATTATTTTCATCGGCTGTTGTTGGATCATCGGTCACAGCGTCAATATCTTGAGAGTCCGCCATAGCGCAATCCTTTCAGCCGAAATTGTTATCCAGTTGTTGAGGTAGAAGACGGGTAAAAACGACCTTGATCTTACATATTCACCTGATGCCCGTTTGGCCGGTTAAATTGCCAATGCTCTTTTAAATCTCAGAACAGTTTCTCTCATTCCATGTTCCAGAGCATCCGCAATAAGTCCGTGTCCGATGGAAGTTTCATAAAGCCATGGCACTCTTTTGACAAGAGGGGGCAAATTGGACACCGTCAAATCATGTCCGGCATTGACGAGAAGCTTCAATTCCTTGGCGCGCTGCGCAACGATTGTTACCGCTTCAAGGGCTTTTGCCTGTTTTTCATCGCTGTCATAAGCGTCGCCATAAGGACCGGTGTAAATTTCAATACCGTCGGCACCGATGTCTTTGGCGGCTTCAAGCCCGTCGGCAACAGGATTGACGAACACAATGACACGAATCGACCTTTCTTTCAGCCGGCTGATAACGGGTTTCAAAAATGCGCTATCACGACCAAAATCCCACCCATGGTCGGAAGTTGATTGTTGTGGGGAATCGGGAACCAAGGTTATCTGATCGGCATAAAGTTCTGCCATATCCAGAAACGCCTGATCCGGATAACCTTCTATATTGAATTCCCGATTTGGAAATTCATCGTCAATCAAACGACGTATATCGGGAAGATCGGTAAACCTGATATGCCGCTGGTCAGGACGGGGATGGACAGTAAGTCCGTCAGCACTCGCATCCAGCGCTATGCGCCCCATACCGACCACATTCGGCCAAGGCAAATTCCGGCGATTGCGCAACACCGCGATGGCGTTAAGATTAACCGAAAGTTTTATTGTCATCGACAGCACCTATCAAGTCCACTTAAAATCTGTAGTATTGAAAACTTCAGACGTTACATAAAATTCTACATATAACTTAATTGAGCCACAAGAAAGGGCAAAAGCATGTTACCTGAAGATACAATACCGGTGATCTCCAAGATCAAGACCAACCGCGCCGGTGCAATCGGTTTTTCCATTAACGGCGTGCTTTTTTCTTCAGATGTGGAAAACCTCTATGGACTTTTTGAAGCGGAGGCAGAAGGCTTTGACTCTATTGATATGATTGTCATTTTTAAAGAATATGACGGAATCGATTGGGAAAGCCTGTTTAACGAGGATACAGCCAAGCTCAGAGCAGAAGCTTTCAAAAAACTAAGGCGTTATGCCATTGTCGGCGGCCCTTCCTGGCTCAAACTGGCGGTCGAGTTTTTCCGGCCTTTCGGACGCGTCGAAACAAAATGGTTTGCTTCTGAACACATTAACGATGGCTGGAATTATATAGATGCAAAGCCGATCGAATGAGATAAGCAGTTTCGATTGACTGATTCCATAGAGCTTTGAAACGACAATTAAAACCGGCTTGCTGGCAGTTTTTCAGTTTAACTTGCCACCGGTTCTTCGGTAAAAATCGACACAATATTCCATTCATTGTTCGTGTATATCGGGCGATAATTGCCGTTTTACCCGTGATCGATTGTGTGCAATCGACAAATTTATCACGTTCCTTTGGAATTTATCACGTTCCTTTGGAAGCGTTTTCATAACCCTTTGGCAAAGCTACCGTGGTTCATATTTTTTAAAATCGGTTTTCAAAAGCAATTCTGCCATTCGAGCGTTTTAAACTCTATTTTCAAAAATCATATTCCCGCTTCCGGAGAGCACACAAAAATTCGTTTCCCCTATTGGCGACATTTTAATTTTTTAAAAGAATAAGGGTGAGACAAACGGTTTCACTGCCAAGGGGCCAACAATCGCAATCGGCCGCACTTTCTTGCCTCCATCGGACTTTTCCGATAACGAATTTCACACGAAAGAGATGAATTGCCAACAGGCTTTCAGCATAAGCATATCGCCGATAACTCCACTCAAATCACCAATTTCGCTCAAATCACCTTCTCGAACCATCTCCCGACTTATCCGTTTCCATTGCAACTTTTGCCGGAATAAAGATGCAATAATTGCGCTATCCGGTTCAGACAACAAAGGAATAATGAGAGGCGTCTACCAATCCCGAATAATCCTGTGCGGATTCGGCTGGCCTCATTGACGAGCCCTTCAACTAACCTGCTTTTTTATCCCCCCTCAAAAAGCCGGATTGGCGCTCAAATTTGCCAATTCAATTTATAATAGAATAATAGCCCTTATAATTCAAAATGTTCCTGATATTTTTTAAATTATCAGTTGAAGATATTGTTATAGCTTTCATCTTTTTACGAAAAAAATTTTTTGATTTTTGTTAAAATTATCAACTGTTAAGGCACTAATTTCAGCAAATGAACTTGCGAAACAATAGTCTCTTGGCATATGAATTGCTAGACGTTATTGTAGAAGTCGACCGGGAGGTGGCCGAGGGGCGGCTAAATCCACTGCAAAATTTTGCGCGGTCGATCAGAGGGAGGCTTCATGGCTTACAAAATCGAACAATTGAAACAACCACGTCCTCATCGCGCGTTTTACAAAGTCCTTTATATTCAAGTATTATTCGCAATTGTTTGCGGTATTTTGCTTGGATATTTTTATCCGGATGTTGGCGCATCTTTGAAGCCGTTGGGTGACGCCTTTATCAAATTGGTCAAGATGATTATTGCTCCGGTTATCTTCTTGACCATTGTGAGCGGCATTGCCGGCATGAGCGACCTGAAAAAAGTCGGCCGTGTTGCGGGAAAATGTATGCTTTACTTCTTGACCTTCTCGACATTGGCATTGATCGTCGGCCTTGTTATCGGAAATGTTCTGCAACCGGGCGCGGGCATGCATATTGATCCGGCGTCGCTCGATACCGCGGCAGTTAAAGTTTACGCTGAAAAAGCCCACGATTCGTCGATCGTCAAATTTTTGATGAATATCATTCCGTCAACCGTCGTGTCGGCTTTTGCAGAAGGTGACATTCTTCAAGTTTTGTTCTTCTCGATTCTGTTCGGCATTGCGCTTGGATCAGTAGGCGAACGCGGCAAGCCCATTCTGGATTTCATCCATGCATTGTCGACGCCGATTTTCAAACTGGTTGCCATTCTGATGAAGGCTGCTCCCATTGGCGCTTTCGGTGCGATGGCTTTCACTATCGGAAAATACGGTATCGGCTCGGTCATTAATCTGTTCTTTCTGGTGGCAACCTTCTACATCACGTCGATTCTGTTTGTTGTAGTTATTCTGGGCGCGGTGTGCCGTTACAACGGTATTTCGATCTTCAGAGTGATCCGCTACATCAAAGATGAATTGTTGCTGGTTCTCGGTACATCCTCGTCCGAAGCTGCGTTGCCAACCTTGATGGAAAAGATGGAAAAGGCCGGTGCGAAGAAGTCGGTTGTCGGGCTGGTTATTCCGACCGGTTATTCATTCAACCTTGACGGCACCAATATCTATATGACTTTGGCCACATTGTTTATCGCCCAGGCTTTGGATATTAATCTGACACTCGAACATCAGATCCTTATTCTGGTCGTGGCTATGATTTCATCGAAGGGGGCAGCCGGTGTTACCGGTGCGGGCTTCATTACTCTTGCGGCAACTCTTGGAGCCGTTCCGGCTATTCCGGTTGCCGGTATGGCTATTATTCTCGGTATTGACCGTTTCATGTCGGAGTGCCGCGCATTAACCAATCTCGTCGGCAATGCGGTTGCCTGTATCGTTGTTGCACGTTGGGAAAACGAACTTGATACTGTTCAGCTCCATAAAGTTCTGGGTGGCCACGAACATCAACATGGTCACCACCATGTCGAGGCACCGAAAAGCGAAGAAGCGAACTGACAATGTTCAGTTCGTCGCATGAGACGATATGTCGATTAAAAGCCCCTTTTTCGGGGCTTTTATTTTTTGGTGCTTTTATTTTTTCGGCGCTTGTATTTTTTCAGCGCTTTTATTTTTGGCAATCAGCGATCAATCCCTGCCGCGATCACCCCCTGCCCCGATCAATTCATGCCCAATTGACCGTAAAACCTATGTCGGGTGGATTTGGCTATTCCGGTAGATATTATGGTTAACCGCTTGAGCCGGCAGAATATAGATTCCGCTTTTTTGGACTATCTCGCACAGGCTTTGCCGTGGCCCGTCAGACCTTGCTCAAAAGACCCAGTTCTTTTGCAACAAAGTAATAAAAAGTGACTCGATTTTTCATATATTCACCTTTCAGCAAATCGGCAACCTTTGTGACTGCCTGTTTGCTCTTTTCGGCATCTGCACCAAGTTTTTCCGCTGCCCATTTTGCCACGCGTTGAAGCTCTGCCTCGTCGGTTGCTGCAACTTCTGAAGCGTCGCGGTTTTGTAACGCAAGCGATAAACGGTTTTCCAATCGTTTAATTGCTGTTTCATCCGGATTTCTGTCATATTTTTTGATCTGGTCGAGGTGTTTTGTCATCGGTTTCAGGCTCCTGTCGATTAAATGTCCGCTTAACAGTAAAACAGCGGGGAATTTCCCACTTGTTTTATGGGCTATGAATTGAATTTGGATGTTTGACCGTTTTTCCATTCATTCAAACATCACTGTTTATGAAATAGAGCCAAACATCACTGTTTATGAGATAGAGCGCGAAAAAGTTAGACAACCCCCTTTCCACCGCCAATTGATTTACCTATATTGGCTTTGCTGGCTTGCCAGCTATGGTAATAAATGGACAGTGTAATAAACCCATTGGACCCGGGGGCGGTACCCGGCGCCTCCACCACAATGAAAAGGCGAAGTAATTTTCCTAGCGTTTTCATTATGAAGGGGGCGAAACAGGATCGACAAGGGCGTAAAGATTGCTCTTTTACCCGGCATTGTACCACCGTTATCGGGCTAAATAAGTAGTTGCAAATGACAACTATGCGGAAGCTCGTCTCGCTGCTTAATTGCGGCGCGAACGCTTCAAATCAAGTCTTGGGCCTTCGCCGGTCCAAGCGGGGTTCGGAGGCACCTGGCAACAGAAGCCTTCACTTTTTTACTCGACATTTTTGAAAGTTTGCCGCGATTTTCTTGCAAGAATTTATCTTCAAGGCGCATTCACTCAAAAATGCCATTCTCTATTGTGTCGGTAATCGGGTCTCAAGCGCATCATTGTTGATATTTACGAAAAAAAATTGAGAAGATTGTGATTGCCTCATTGCATTAAGAACGGCTACACTGCATTAAGGTTGAGTGCCAAATTTGCATAAACTACGTCGCAGAAGGAACAGGTTTTCAATGGTTCACGATCAGATCCGTTATGACATTCTCGTGCAGGATGCGTTGCGCAGTGTTATTCGCAAAGTATTATCCGAAGTGGCGAAGGCCGGCCTTCCAGGTGACCATCATTTTTTTATAACCTTTCTTACAAACGCTCCTGGTGTGAAAATATCGTCACGCCTGAAAGAACGTTATCCCGAACAAATGACGATTGTTTTGCAACACCAATTTTGGGATTTGAACGTTTCCGAAAGTGGTTTTGAAGTGAGCCTCTCATTTGGCGATGTGCCGGAAAGGCTGGTCATCCCCTTCTCGGCCGTTCAAGTATTCTATGACCCGACAGCAGCCTTTGAAGCGGCCTTTGATCTCGCATCCGACCAGCCGAAAAGCGACAATGACAGCCCCGAAGTCAAGGCTGTCACAAACGAAACCAAAGGCGGCGAGCTTGCACATATCGGTGACAAAAAAGATAAGAAAAAATCGCCGGTCAAATTGAAGCAGCATACAAAGGCCGCAGACGAAACGGATAAATCGCCTAAGAAAGAAAAGGAACCGTCGTCTGCCAACGTTGTTTCGCTTGACGCGTTCCGGAAAAAATAAGGCTTTTTAAATGGCTGAATTGGTCAATTTAAGGCAATTTCGTAAACAGAAAAAACGTCAGTCGGAAGAAAAGCAGGCAACCGAAAATCGTATTCTATTCGGGCGCACAAAAATCGAACGCCAATTCGATGACCGGAAAAAACAGAAAACAGACGGATTTCTTGATTTAAGAAGAATTACCCGCGACAAAGATGAAGAATGAAACTCCCGCCTCTATCGCCAGCATTGACTGGCTTAAGGCGCGGCCTAGAAAATTGTCCGTGCGCATAGATGGACATGCAACAAGCATATCGCTCGAACAAGCCTATATTGATATTTTATTGCAAGAAGCGGAAAAAAGGGAACTTTCCTTTGCCGGAATTGTCACGCTGATAGATGAAGCAAGGCCGGCGGAAATCAATCTTTCAGCGGCGTTGCGTCTCTTTGCTTTGAAACTGGTGCAAAATTCCGACATTTGAAAAACCGTTTTACGACCGCAATTTTTTATAAAAAAGTTTCCAATCAGCTTTGCTATTATCTGCATTGGAACACCGGTTGCCGGATGAATTTTGCTGAAACCTGCGTTTCAAACCATTCAAGCCGGTTTGCGTTAAAATGGTGCAGTTTTTCAGTTTCAAAGTAAAAATGTATTATTTTTTACCAAAATTTGACAATAACCATTACTTACCGCTTTTTATCGTTTATATTTTAACCGATTTGAACAAACCGACTTGATAGAAGAGTGCCAACCGTCTAACTCAACGCTATGGAACATTTTGCCGATTCAGACAGTGCTTTACCGCCTTTGAAAGACCCGCAATTTTTAACTGAATTTGTGGCCTTGATGGTATTGAAACGCGATGTTTTCTCTGAAACGCGGGTCGGCTATTTTGCTGACGAACCGCATAAACGCGTTATCCGTCGCATTGTTACGGCTGCGCCAAAATGGTCACGCCCGCTTGCCTGGATATTGGCACGAAGAGAAATAAGGGCATTAAAAAAAGTCCGCGGGCTTGAAGGTGTGCCGCAACTCATTGCCGTTGATAAAGACGGGCTTTATCGTTCCTGGAGCGAGGGAACGCCATTGCATCTCGCGCGGCCGAACAAACCCGAATTTTACCTGAGCGCATTCAAACTCCTGCGCAATCTGCGGCGAATGGGTATTACCCACAATGATTTGGCAAAACCGCAAAACTGGTTGATGACGAATGACGGGAAAGCCTCGATTATCGACTTTCAGTTGGCTAGCGTACACAAGCATCGCGGCGCTCTCTACCGCTATTTTGCCTATGAGGATTTCCGCCATCTTATCAAACAAAAAAGAAGTTTTGCGCCGGAACTCATGACGCCCACGGAAAAGCGGATACTGAAAAACCGCTCCTGGCCGTCGCGACTTTGGTTGGCAACAGGCAAACGTGTCTATAATTTTATAACCAAAGATATGTTCAATTGGTCGGATGGAGATGGTACCGGCGACCGCATCCAGCATCAGGGGCCGGCCATACGGAATCTTTTGAAAAATAACCCCGATATTGGTGATATTGCGCTTGCGACATATTCGCTTCCTGCAAAAGGTGTCGGGCTTTATGTTTTTGTTGAATCTGACAAACTTGACGAACAAGCCGTTCGCAATCTTCTTAAAGATCAGAAAATTGAATCGCTTCAGGTTGTGCATCAATTGCCGAAGCGTGAAGATGGTTCGATCCGCGAAGACATTATAAAACTTGTCGCCATGAACGAGCTTAATGATCTTGTCGCGTTGATTAAAAGAGAGCCGGAGTTGAAACCGGTTGTTGCGCCGATTATAGACAACCGGAAGAATTTGACCGACCGTCGCGTCTATCAATATGAAGTGCAACGTAAAAAAAAGTGATTTTCCGATCATTTTCGTGTTAAAGCGTCAAGTCTGGCCTAGCAGAAAATATCTTGAACCATTAGATTGGTGATAATGAGCGATTTTCCTGACGATATACCATTTTTTGATGACGAACCGAGAAAGCCGGAAGAGCAGCCTGACACGTCGCAGCACGAGGGCGGCAGCGGCTTGGCATCGCGCGCCATGGCGGCGCGTCGCAATGCAAAGGCCGATTATCTTGAAAAGCTCAACCCTGAACAACGCCTTGCTGTAACAACTACGGAAGGTCCCGTTCTGGTGCTCGCCGGTGCAGGCACGGGAAAAACGCGGGTTCTCACCACACGCATTGCCCATATTTTACGGCTTGGCCTTGCTTATCCAAGCCAGATTCTGGCGGTCACATTCACCAATAAAGCCGCACGTGAAATGAAAAACCGTATTGGTGAACTGGTGGGTGGCGCGGTTGAAGGTATGCCGTGGCTTGGCACTTTCCACTCGATCGGGGTAAAAATTCTTCGTCGCCACGCAGAACTTGTCGGTCTCAACAGCAATTTCACCATTCTTGATACCGATGATGTGATAAGGCTTATCAAACAGCTCATTCAGGCTGAAGGGCTTGACGACAAAAGATGGCCGGCACGTAGTTTTGCCAATATGATTGATGGCTGGAAAAACCGTGGTCTTGCACCCGATCAGATACCCGAAGGTGATGCCCGTTCTTTCGGCAATGGTAAAGGGCGCGAGCTTTACCGCGCCTATCAGGAACGCCTGCAAACACTGAATGCCTGTGATTTCGGCGATTTATTGTTGCACCCTATTCATATTTTTCAAAAAAACGCTGATGTTTTGCGCGAATATCATAAAAAATTCCGTTACATTCTGGTCGACGAATATCAGGATACCAATACTGCACAATATTTGTGGTTAAGGCTATTGGCGCAACGCCCTGCCGGTGAAACTGTCAATCTTTGTTGCGTGGGTGATGACGACCAATCCATTTACGGTTGGCGCGGCGCAGAAATTGATAATATTTTGCGTTTTGAAAAAGACTTTCCCGGTGCGACTGTTATTCGTCTTGAACGCAATTACCGCTCGACTTCCCATATTCTGGGAGCCGCATCCTATCTGATTGCCCATAATGAAGGCCGTTTGGGTAAAACGCTTTTTACCGATAATAAAACGGAAAATGACCAGAAGGTCAAAGTCCATGCAGCCTGGGATTCAGAAGAGGAAGCGCGCGCTATTGGTGAAGAAATCGAGCAATTGCAACATCAGGGTCTTGCTTTGAATGACATTGCCATTCTGGTTCGCGCATCTTTCCAGATGCGTGAATTTGAAGACCGGTTTGTCACACTGGGGCTTAATTATCGCGTTATCGGTGGCCCGCGTTTTTATGAGCGGCAAGAAATTCGCGATGCGCTCGCCTATTTCCGTGTTGTTGCACAGCCTTCCGACGATCTCGCTTTCGAGCGTATTATCAATACACCGAAGCGCGGCCTTGGTGAAGCGACCGTTCGTCAAATCCACGATACAGCCCGCGCCCGCAACGAGCCTATGCTTAAAGCCGCTCAGGAAATGGTTGAAACCGACGAATTGAAGCCCAAAGCCAGAAGTTCTTTAAGAAAACTCGTCGAAGATTTCCGCCGTTGGCAGAACATGCTTGATAATACTCCCCATACCGAACTTGCAGAAATTATTCTGGATGAATCGGGCTATACGGCCATGTGGCAGGCAGACCGTTCTGCCGAGGCACCGGGGCGGCTTGAAAACCTGAAAGAACTTATCCATTCCATGGAAGATTTCGAGAGTTTGAGAAGTTTTCTTGAACATATCTCGCTGGTTATGGATACCGAAAAAAATGAGGATATGGATGCGGTCAATATCATGACCTTGCATTCGGCCAAAGGGCTGGAATTTAACACCGTATTTTTGCCCGGTTGGGAAGAAGGACTGTTTCCCCATCAACGTTCGCTTGATGAAGGTGGGCGCTCCGGTCTCGAAGAAGAGCGGCGCCTTGCTTATGTCGGCCTTACCCGCGCAAAAGAAAATCTGCATATCTGGTTTGTCTCGAACCGGCGTATTCACGGCTTATGGCAATCGACAATTCCGTCGCGTTTTCTTGATGAGCTGCCCAACGAACATGTCGAAGTTGCCGAAGTCGAAACATCCTATGGCGGTTATGGGCAATCGCGCTTTGATCGTCACGAGCCGTTCCAGAATAATTATTCAACACCCGGCTGGCAGAGAGCAAAAAAGAACGCAACCGAAGCGACACGCACCAATTGGGGCAACCGTTCGGGCGCCAATGTCGAGCGCATCGGTTATGGGGATGTCGATTCCGGATATGGTGCGGGGCGGGTACAACAATCGAAAATTATTGAAGGCGAACTCATCGCCAAATCTGTTTCCGACAAGCCTTCCGAATTCAGCGTGGGAGACAGGGTTTTTCATATCAAATTCGGAAATGGCAATGTTGCAGCGATTGACGGAAACAAACTCACCATCGCTTTCGATAAAGCCGGCGAAAAACGCGTGCTCGACAGTTTTGTCAAAAAAGTCTGAACCTCTTTCCCCCACCCACGATCATCCGGTTTTTGTGAAGCTTCCATAAAATTAAAAAAGGCAGAAAATAAATTAATTTTCTGCCTTTTGTTTTATCAAATCGTTCAAGCGATTATTTGATGAAATTGTGAATGAGTAGATCGGCTACATCTTTCACGCGTCCCTGCATAATCGCTTTTGTGCCGTAAAGTGCCATGCCGGAAACTTCACCGGCCGTTACCTTTGGCGGCATAACCAGTTCATATCCGCTGGTTTTGACATCAAGAAGTGCCGGTCCTTTGGCACTCAAAAAGGCTTTGACCGCGCTTTCAAGCTCTTCCGGCTCGTTAACCTTCCAGCCTTTAATGCCAATAGATTCGGCAAGTTTTGCAAAATCCGGATTTTGCAAATCGGTATAATGGTCGACCAGTCCTTCAACCTTTTGTTCAAGTTCAACAAAGTTGAGTGAAGAATTGTTGAAAACCACAATCTTGATGTCAACCTTCTCCTGAACAACAGTCAAAAGTTCACCGAGCAACATGGCAAGGCCACCATCGCCGGAAAGCGAGATAACTTGTCTGTCTTTATAGGCTTTTTTGAAACCGATAGCCTGCGACAAAGCATTTGCCATAGTTCCATGGGAAAGGCTGGCAAGGGTTCTTCTTTTGCCATTTGTTTTGAAATGGCGGAGCAACCAGACCATTGGCGAACCGCAGTCACCTGTGACCAGCGCATCATCATCGGCATATTGATTGATAAGCGAGACAAGATATTGCGGATGAATGATGGATTTTGAAACAGCAGTTTCCTTCGCCTCGGCTTTTTCGGCTTCGGCTTTGGTTTTTAAGCATTGGTCGAGAAAACCGGTGTCTTTCTTTTCGTCAACATATTTAAGAAGTGCTGCTGCGGTCGATTTGACATCGCCGATCAACCCCATATTGACGGGATGGCGGCGCCCGAGATGCGTTCCATCCTCATCCACCTGAATAATCGTGGCTTTATTTGGGTAAAATTGCGTATAAGCGAAATCGGTGCCGAGCAGAAGCAAAGTATCGCAATGTTCAACCATGTCAAAACCCGGCTTGCCACCCAACATGCCGTTCATTCCCATATTATACGGGTTGTCATATTCGATGAAATCTTTCGATTTTGACGAATGCCCGATCGGTGCTTTCAACTTGGCAGCCAAAGCGACCACCTCGTCATGAGCGCCCTTGACACCAGAACCGACATAGATTGCAACTTTTTTGCCCTTGTTCAAATGCGATGCAACTTGTTCAAGTTCGCTATCGGAAGGGCGAATAACCGGATTTGGCCGATGAACACGATATTGCGTCACATGGTTCACTGCCTGCATAGATACATCTACCGGAAGTATAATGACAGCAACACCCCTTTTTGTCAGTGCTGCCTGACATGCCTCAACGGTGATGCGTTGGGCTTCCTCCGGATGTAAAATCTGTTCACAAAACACCGAACAATGTGAATAAAGCGCAGGAAAGTCGACTTCCTGCGGCCATTCGCTGCCGATAACGTTGGTCGAAAGCTGGCTTGCTATAGCCACAACCGGTGCGCGATTGCGATTTGATTCGTAAATACCATTGATAAGATGCAAGCTCCCCGGCCCGCACGAGCCTGCGCATGCACTCAATTCGCCAGTCAAATAAGCTTCTCCTCCTGCTGCCAAAGCAGCAGCTTCTTCGTGGCGTGTATGGACCCACTCGATTTTCGAGCGATATATCGCATCAGTGATATAGTTAAGTGTATCACCGACAATGCCGTAGCAATGTTTCACACCTGCGTTTTGCAGTGTTTCCACGATAATCTCGCCAACACGTTTAGAAGACATTCACAATTTCCTTTCAAAATTGAGGTACAAAGTAATTATTGAAATAAACAACAAGAAATTGAAAATAAAATCCTCGTCAATCACGTGTCTTTGATGATTTTCTATCTCCGGATAAGATTTTTCCACTTTGTGTCAATTCTCCGGCCGATCGTTTTTTAATATCGGCTACTCGTTCATAAAATGCGTTCGGCTTTTTCATTGCTGTTTCTTTTGATACCGATTTATTTTGAATATCATCTTCGACGTGACCATCGTGGCTTTATTGCAACCCGATCGAATTCAGCGGATTTAGGCAATGAGAAGGGAAAGTAAAAGGCTGCATCAAGTGCTTTTTACATTGTTTTATCGGTCGCACATTTATGGCGTTTCTATTTTATTGGCAATCTTGTTCCATTCCGCCGTGGGTTAAGGATTTCAGCCTTACCGATTCCAACCGAAAAACAGTCACTGCGAAAGACCTTGGAAAAAAACCGTCCGCGATATTTTTCGGTTATACAATGTCTCCGGATATTTGCCCGGCAATGTTGGCGAGTATAGAAAATCGGGTCAAAGAATTGGCACCGGACGCGGATAAACCCGATTTCCGGTTTATCACGGTGGATCCCGAACAGGATACCCTGAAGTTCTCCATGATTATTTGTCGAAATTTACCGACAAAATTACCGGTATTAGCGGTGAACCGGCAAAAGTTCATGAATTGGTATTATCTTTCAATCTTGGGACCCCAAAAAAATTCGGTCAAAAATGGTGACTATACTTACAGTCACACGACAAAAATTATTCTTACCAAAAAAGGTAGCCAACTTTCCGGACGACCATCCGTTATAATATCGGAAGAAAAAGTGCCAAAGATTTCGATATGTTCGTTGTATATGTTCGTTGTAGGGCGTCTTAAGAGTCTGGCAAATAACCGGTCGCTATAGGCCGTCTTGCCAATCTCGCAAAACAATAAAAACATATTGAAGATATAAGAACAATATCGAAGACAGGCGCGTTTCTTTTTTAATCGCCAAAACAGGTGGCTCAAAAACAATATCAACTTCTCGGCCATTCCTTCGGCGATGGTATATTTTTGCTTTCAATGACCGGTTTTGCCACCAACCATACCGTGAAACTATTTCACACCGGCGTTTTACAGTGTTTCGACAAAGATTTTCGCCAATACATTCGGAAGACATTTTCAAATTTCGTTCAAAATTGAAAGACAGGGTCATTTTTCAAAAGAAACAATGCGAAACGGAAATTAAAGTCCTGTCAATCACGTGCCTTTGTTGATTTTCTACTTTCAGACCAGCTTTTTCCACTTTGCGATAAACTCTTCGGCTGACAGTTGTTGCATATCGCCTATTGCTTGATAAATCATGTTCAACGGCCAATTCCACCAGCTAAGGTCAAGAAGCGCCTGAATGGTATGATCGGGAAATCGCATTCTTATTCGCTTTGCCGGAACACCGCCGACGATCTCGTAAGGAATGACATCTTTGGTTACAACCGCATTGGCGCCGATCACCGCACCATGGCCGATAGTTATCCCCGGCATCACCACCGCCCCATGACCGATCCAGACATCATGACCGATTGTCACGCGTTTATTGTGCCGCCTTTCGCGAAAAGCACTATCAAGTGTCATGAAACGGAAATATTCGTTGGGACGGTAAGTCATTTTATGCATGCTTACCCTTTCCATCGGATGTTCAAGGGCATTAAGACGGACATTCGAAGCAATAGAACAAAAACGGCCGACATCTGTATATATGGCTTCACCATTGCGCTCGAAATAGCTGAAATCTCCAACGGTCACATCGCGTAAGAGAACCCGTTCGCCGATTTCGGAAAAACGGCCGAGTTTGCAACCATGTAACTTGGCCGTCGAATGAATGCGCGGTTCACTGTCATGAAAGCGTTGGTCAGTGGGTGATGTGCTCATGATAATCCGGTATATTGAATGGGTAAATAACCATAAAACGCCGACACAAGAAGTGCAATCCCGTGTATTTGTCCGCACTGTCGCGACAATGACGAATTAATTACCGCTTTTCATTGCAGTATCGTGTTCATACCGATATATTTTGAATATCCTTCAGGAGTCACGCGAGTGGCTTTTATGGCGATGCATCAAGCTCAAGGGATTTTGGCAATGACGAGTGAAAGTAAAAGTACCGCATTAAGTGTTTTTTACATTGTTATATTAGTTGCGGTTTTTATGGCATTCATATTCGGTTGGCAAACCTTCGTCAGTCCGCCACTGGGTGAGGATTTCAGCCTTACCGATTCCAACGGAAAAACCGTTACACAGGTAGAACTTCGCGAAAAACCGTCGGCGATATTTTTCGGTTACACAATGTGTCCGGATATTTGCCCGACAACATTAATGAGTATGACCAATTGGATCAAGGAGTTGGGACCGGATGCAGATAAAATCAATATCTGGTTTATCACTGTTGATCCCGAACGGGATACTCCGGAAGTTCTCCATGACTATTTATCCAATTTTACCGATAAAGTTATAGGAATTAGCGGTGATCCTGCAAAAGTTCATAAACTGGTATCGTCTTTCAACATTGCCGCTGAAAAAGTACCCGGTGAAAATGGCGATTATACTTACGATCATACGGCAGCCATTCTGCTTACCAAAAAAGGTGGCCAATTTGCCGGTGTCATTCCTTATAGCGTGGAAGAAAACAGAAACGAGTTGAAAGACCAGATTGCTATTGAGCGTCTCAAGAGCCTGGCAAAACAATAGAACATAAGGACTAAAATTTTGGGACAAATCCGTCTACATTACAAATCACCGAAACGGGATGCTGAAAAGCAATATGAACTTCTCGACCATGCCTTCGAGGATGAAGCATTTCCGCTTGCCATAACCGAAATTGACGAAGCAAATGCAATTTATGAAGTCTCTCTCTACGTGGATGAATTGGAAAAAAATTCCGTACTTCCCCGCTTTGCGCGTGTTTTGGGTGTCAATGAAAACAATATAGAAATAGAGGTACTTCCGGATATCGACTGGGTAAGCCATAGTCTTGAAGGGCTTAATCCTGTTCGCGCAGGTCGTTTTTTTGTTCATGGCAGCCATGACCGCGACAAAGTCAAACCGGGTGATCTTGCAATCGAGATTGATGCCGGTCAGGCTTTTGGAACCGGCCACCATGGAACGACAGTCGGCTGCCTTGAACTTATCGCCGATGTTATGGAACATGAAAAACCGCAAAATGCACTTGATCTCGGTACGGGGAGCGGAATTCTGGCAATCGGTATTGCTCTGATTAAGCCGATCAGAATTCTGGCAACCGACATTGATCCGATTGCAATCAAAGTTGCGAAGGAAAATTTTGCTCTAAACGGTGTCGCCAAAACGATTACTGCCATCACCGCCACCGGCCTTGACGATGAAGAGATAAAAAAGCGCGTCCCCTTTGATCTGATCGTGGCAAATATTCTCGCAAATCCTTTGATCGAACTTGCGCCACAAATGGTTCCCGCACTGAAAAAAGGTGGTTCTATTGTGCTTTCCGGCATACTGGAAGAACAACATGACCGCGTGGTCAAGGCTTTCGAGGCGGCAGGTGCAAAATATATAAAGACCTTGCATCATGAAGGCTGGGTTGCCATTCATTTGAAATAGGTGACGATTAAATAAACAGGTGGCCGATAAACAAAATAAGTGGCCGATAAACAATCGGACATTTGGCCATTTCACAAGAATAACAGGTGAATGAATTGCCCGATCATAGCGATCATAATTCTTTCACCAACCAGACAATCAGAGGCGATTTTATGTTTCAATCATTTGATATTGCAACAAATCCCGACAATGCAAAGTCACGTGTTTCTGCACTTCGCAAGGAAATGGAAAAACTCGGACTTGACGGTTATTTGATACCGCGGGCAGATGAACATCAGGGCGAATACGTGCCTCCCCATGCCCAGCGACTGCAATGGCTCACCGGTTTTACCGGTTCGGCCGGTGTTGCACTGATTTTGAAAGATAAAGCGGTTATTTTCGTTGACGGCCGCTACACTTTGCAGGTGCGCAACCAGACCGACGGAAAAATATTCACTTATGCCGATCTCGTTTCCTGCCCTCCTTCGCTTTGGCTCGAACAAAACACCAAAGGCTTGAAAATCGGTTTTGACCCCTTTCTCCATACAGTCAATGGCGTCAAGGCACTGAAAAAAGCCGTTGAAGAAAAGGCTCATGGAAAACTTGTCGCAACTGACAAAAATCTTGTTGATCTCATCTGGCACGACCAGCCGGAACCACCGTTGACGCCGGTTACAATCCAGCCTCTCGACTATGCTGGTGTTGCTGCCGATAAAAAGCTTGAATTGATGGCAGAAAGCTTGAAAAAAGACGGCTGTGATCTGGTATTATTGACAGACCCATCGTCGATCGCATGGGTATTCAATATTCGCGGCAATGACGTTTCCAATACACCGTTTTGCCTTTCCTTTGCTATTCTTCGTGCAAAAGGCAGGCCATCATTGTTTGTCGACCGGCGAAAGCTTGGCGAAAATGAAAAGAACTATCTTGCCCGTTATGTCGATATTTTCGAGCCTTCCGCATTGGTTGGTGAAGTCACCAGAGAAGCACAGTCGAAAGCCTGCTTTTCACTTGACGGGCAACTGGCGGCTGAAAAATTCAGGCAGATCATTGTCGATCATGGCGGCACAATTAAAGATTTGCGTGATCCGGCACGCCTTCCGCGTGCGATAAAAAACACGGCAGAACTTAAAGGAAGCCGACAGGCCCATGCGCGTGACGGTGTAGCTCTCTGCCGGTTTTTCTCGTGGCTTTCAAGGCAAAAACCCGGCACTGTGGATGAAATCTCGGCGGCCACAAAGCTTGAAACTATGCGCGCAGACACCGCGTTGAAAATGGGTTCAAAACTCGAAGACCTGTCATTCGATACGATTTCGGGAAGTGGCAGCGATGGTGCGATTATCCATTATCGCGTCAATACAGCAACCAACCGGCCGCTTAATGAAGGCGAGCTTTATCTCGTTGATTCCGGTGCGCAATATCGTGATGGCACTACCGATGTCACCCGCACTGTTGCAATCGGACTGGTAAGTCACGAAGAGAAACGGTGTTTCACACTTGTTCTCAAAGGCATGATTGACCTTTCCACAAGCCGTTTTCCGAAAGGCACACGCGGGCAGGACCTTGATGTTCTGGCGCGCATTGCATTATGGAAGGCGGGGCTGGATTTTGCCCATGGCACAGGACACGGCGTCGGCTCCTATCTTGCTGTTCATGAAGGCCCACAAACCATTTCAAAACGTGGTGGACAGGAACTTTTGCCCGGAATGATTGTTTCCAACGAACCCGGCTATTATCGCGAAGGTGCATTCGGAATCCGCATTGAAAACCTGCTTGTTGTCAAAGCGGCTGAACCGGTCAAGGGCGGCGATATTGATATGCTCGGTTTTGAAACCCTGACACTTTGCCCGATTGATCGCAATCTGATTGTTGTTGACATGTTGACAAATGAGGAACGCGAATGGCTAAACGCCTATCATGCCCGCGTTTTGAAAGAAAATGCTCCGCATCTTGATGATGTTGATCGCAAATGGCTTGAGACAGCAACAAAGCCACTTTAAAGACAAAAGAAAAACGCGAAAGAAAAATCTTTCGCGTTTCTTCTTCAAACAGAAGCTTTGTGTTGACCTTATCATTTCACAACGATTTTTGCCGCTTTTACCTGTTCGCGGAAGAACACAAACAAACCGCTTCCCACAACCAGAGCTGCACCAACAAGCGTGAGCAGGTCAGGCATATCCCCAAAGACGATATAACCGATAATGACCGACCAGACGAGCTGCAAATAGTTGAATGGTTGAACCACTGTGAGCGGCGCCAGACTTAACGCTTTAATCATTAAAAAATGGCCGACAACAGAGGTAAAGCATAGCGCCACGAGAATCCAGACATAGTGGCTATCCATATGAACCCAGAAGAAGGGCAATCCCAAATTCATAACCACAAGGCCAACGAGACCGACATAGAAAAACGAGGTTTGCGGCTTGTCAATGCCGCCGACAAGGCGTGTCAAAGCCATATAAAGGGCAAAGAATATCGCCGCAACAAGTGCCCAGACTGCCCCCACCGACAACACGCCACTACCCGGCCTCAACATAATCAGAATACCGATAAAGCCGATTATCAGTGCACAAATTCTTCTCCAGCCGACTTTTTCTTTTAATAAAAAGACTGCAATCACCGTTCCGAAAAGCGGATAGGATTGGAAAATGGATGTGGCTTCGGCAAGTCCCATCACACGGAATGCCAAAGCAATGGCAATGAGTTCCAGAAGAAGCAACAGACCACGCAAACACTGGATAATCGGGCGCTTGCTTTTGATATTGGCAATAAGACCACCACCTGCCGTTTTAGCCATATAGACACCGGCAAGGAAAAACACCCAATAGCGCACCATAACGATAAAAGTTGCCGGATAGTTATGAACCAACGTCTTGGTCATGGCATCCTGACAAGCAAAAATAACTGTCGCGGTCAGTGCCAGACTTATTCCTAAGACGATGCGTGGCTCGTTACCGGCAGATTCGCTCACATGTAATTCCGGTGGAGACGCTTTACGCATTTTCCTCACCAACAAGGTCGAACCACTGGTCTTCATCAATAATTTTCACACCCAACTCCTGTGCTTTTGTCAATTTTGAACCTGCTCCCGGCCCCGCTACAACGAGATCTGTCTTTTTCGAGACGGAAGCAGCGGTTTTTGCACCCAATCTTTCCGCCATTGCTTTTGCTTCGTCACGTGACATGCGCTCCAGCGAACCGGTAAATACAATTGTTTTGCCCTGTACGGGTGAGCCATCTGTAACCGGCAAAACCTCGTCCAGAGGAGTGACTTCGGCAAGCAAGGCTCGCAAAATATTGCGGTTATGTTCCTCACCATAGAAATCGACAACGGCTTCGGCAACAATAAAACCGACACCTTCAATATTGGTGAGTTCATTCCATGCCTCGTTTCCGCTTTCGCCGCTATTTTCTTCCGGATAACGCGCCGCTAAAGCAACCTCTTCAAAAGCATTATAGTTTTTGTACGCCCGCGCAAGTCTTCTTGCATTGACTTCACCAACATGACGAATACCAAGCGCAAATAAAAACCGGCTTAACGGTATTTGTCTACGTGCATTGATCGCATCATAAAGTTTATGGACAGATGTTTTCCCGAAACCTTCAAGGTTTTCAAGCTTGCTCAATGCCCCCTTCTGGCGTGCCTCAAGCGTGAATATATCAACCGGACTGTGGATTGCCAAATTCTCGTCTTTGGCATTGAAGAAAAATTCGACCTGCTTTTCACCAAGCCCTTCAATGTCAAACGCATTGCGGGAAACAAAATGGCGGATGCGTTCCATCGCTTGCGCCGGACAAATGAGGCCACCGGTGCAACGCCGAACGGCTTCCCCCTCTTCGCGCACCGCATGGCTTCCGCAAGCCGGACAAATATGGGGAAAAACATAAGGCTCGGCCGTCTTCGGACGCCGCTCCTCGACAATGTCGACAATCTGGGGAATGACATCACCGGCACGCTGGATGACAACCGTATCACCAACGCGAATATCTCTGCCGCCACGGATGGTTTCCCCCTTATTGCCAATGCCCTTGATGTAATCTTCATTATGAAGTGTGGCATTGGTAATCACCACACCGCCAACTGTAATCGGTTCAAGGCGGGCTACCGGTGTCAATGCGCCTGTGCGCCCCACCTGAATATCGATTGCTCGCAAAATAGTCATGGCACGTTCGGCCGGAAATTTATGGGCAATAGCCCATCTTGGCGAACGCGAGATAAAGCCGAGACGCTGCTGGAGTGCGAGATCATTAACCTTATAGACCACGCCATCAATATCATAATCAAGATCGGCACGTTGTTCTTCGATTGCATGAAAATGTTCAAGCAATCCATCTGCCGAATGAAACAGTTTCGTTAAAGGATTGACCGTAAAGCCATAAGAACGGAAAACATCCATCATACCCAATTGCGTATCGGCCGGCATGTGGCTGATCTCGCCCCATGCATAGGCAAAATATTTGAGTTTGCGCCGCGCGGTAATGCTGGCATCAAGCTGGCGCAGAGAGCCGGCAGCCGCATTTCTGGGATTGGCAAAGACTTGCTTGTTTTCGGCTTCATGGCGCGTGTTCAGCGCCTGAAAATCGGCGTGAGCCATATAACACTCGCCCCGCACCTCGATCAGATCGGGGTAATTGCCTTTCAAAACATGCGGAATATCGGAGATTGTCAACGCATTGGCGGTAACATTTTCACCCACCGTACCGTCACCACGGGTTGCTGCCGTAACAAGTTTTCCGTTTTCATATCTGAGCGACAGTGACAAGCCGTCAATCTTCGGCTCGGCGGTAATATCAAGCTCGTCATTATCTTTGAGGCGCAAAAAACGCCGTATGCGGTCAACGAAATCATAGACATCCTGATCGGAAAAAGCATTATCAAGCGAAAGCATCGGTATGCGATGACGCACTTTTTCAAATTTTTCGGAAACCGTGGCGCCAACTTTCCGCGACGGAGAATCCGGCCTTATCAGTTCAGGAAAACGTTGTTCGATAGCATTGTTGCGCCGCCTCAACGCATCATATTCGCCATCCGATATTTCCGGTTGATCTTTGGTATTGTACAAATAGTCATGGTGGGCAATTTCTTTTGCCAACCGTTCCAATTCCTGTTTTGCCTGTTCGGCTGTGAGATCATCAACTGAAATATCTTGCATCATGGTTTTCCAGAATTTTTGAAAGTGAGCCTGACGATTTATGATTATTCATTTCATCAGCACAAAGAAGGATATGGCTCATCTTTAAAATGTGACCATATATCTAGCTGATAAAACGTGAAAGAACCACAAACAAGAACACATATGCCGCATATATTTTTAAATTCACAGATGGGCCATTGCAGTGGTAACGAGCATGATGCACCAATTGCCTGTTTTATTTCCATCGCCTGTAAGCAGATGATAACCTGACATTATCGCCTGTCGAATAAAAGGAATAACCGGCAAAAATTGCCCGCAAATTGAATAGCCCTCCTATTCTCCGATCCCTGGAATAGTGCTATCCCGCTTTCTCATTCACGCACAAATTTCCGTTAAATCCGGTTTCTTCAAAAATATAGCGCCGTTTTCTCATCTTCCGCATTCATTATCCGGCTAATCAGCAGGTTTCTGACATTCCGGTTATCTTCTGACAGGATTTAAAGTATCCGTAAACGCGGTCAATCTGTCATGCAATAGTCTGCGCCTAGATCGAATGATGTATTCGACCGGTCATCATACTTGCAAACCCCGCGAACACTGCAAGAAAAGAAGGGTGGCTTTCACCACTTGAATATTGACTTCAATCCGTTTTTTAATGAATGCTGCTTTCCGGCAACCCGATTTTCATTTACGAAAAACATATATTTCGACAAAAATTTCAGCCATCAGGCTTTTATAGATCAATCTCTTTCAAGAAATAACTGACTTTATACAGTCTTCAATTCTCCTGCAAAGCCGGATGCGTGCGAGTTGACGTTTTCTATTTTGCGTTAAGCAGTTTTAACGCCGCCGCACGGGCTTCATCGGTAATATGCTCGCCTGCAAGCATGCGTGCAATTTCCTCGGCGCGTTCAGCATCTTCAAGCTTACGCACGCTGGTAATCAGCCGGTCGCCATCCTTGTGTTCCGATTTGGAAATCAGAAAATGACTGTCGGCACGGGCGGCAACTTGTGGTGCATGTGTCACAGAAAGCACCTGAACACCTTTGGCAAGCCTTGACAATCTTTGCCCGATCGCATCGGCAACCGCACCCCCAACACCTGTATCAATTTCATCAAAAACCAGTGTGGGAGCAGAACCACGATCGGCCAGCGCCACTTTCAAAGCCAGAAGAAAGCGTGATAATTCGCCGCCGGAGGCAACCTTCATCATCGGTCCTGCACGGGTTCCGGGATTCGTGCGAACCCAATATTCCACCCTGTCGATACCTTCGGGCGTCCGCTCTTCTTTATTGCTTTCGATATTGACGATAAATTCTGCCCGTTCAAGCTTGAGAGCCGGCAATTCGGCCATGACCGCATTCGTCAATTCCTTTGCCCGTTCATGCCGTTTTTGCGAAAGTTCGCCTGCTGCCTTGTCATAATCGGCAAGGGCTGCGGCTGCCTCTTTTTCCAGTTTTTTGACAGTTTCCTCGCTCTGGTCAAGGTCTTTCAAGTCCTGATCCATCTTGTCGCGCAATTGCGACAGATTATCGACCGGAACATTATATTTCCGTGCGGCCGCACGCAAAGCAAACAGGCGTTCTTCGACATTGCCTAATTCTTGCGGGTCAAAATCGAGAGCACGCATGGCTGCATCAATACTGTCCTGCGCAAGTCCCAGTGCTTCGAGCGCGTTATCAATCGAATCGACAATCGGCTTTACCAATTCCTCGGCTTCGGGAATTTTGCGTTCGAGCCGCCGGACCAGATTTGCCAGAACGGGAACCGGTGATTGTGCACCATTCAACATATCTCCGGCTTCATTGATGTCACCCGCAATTTTTTCGGCTTTCATCATATCTGTTCGCCGGATTGCCAAAGTTTCTTCTTCGCCCGCTTGCGGGGCGAGTGCGTCAAGTTCTTCAACAGACGAGCGCAGATAGTCCGCCTCTCTCATAGCTTCCGCGACTTTTTCGCGGTGTTTTTTCAAAGCCGTTTCCAGCTCGTGCCAATGGCGATAACTCTCTTTGACCTTTTTGAGATCGTCATCCAAACGGCCATAAGCATCAAGAAGATCACGATGGGAGGCAATATCGACAAGCGCCCGATCGGCATGTTGCCCGTGGATTTCAACAAGTTCGTGGCCGACATCTCGCATCAATGCGACGCTTGCCGCCTGATCGTTGATGAAGACACGCGAACGCCCGTCCGAAGACTGGATGCGGCGAAGGATGATATCACCCTCGTCATCAAGGCCATTTTCTTTGATAAGTTTTCTGGCAGGGTGGTCAAGCGGCACATCGAACACCGCTGTTACCTGCCCGCTTTCGGCGCCATGGCGCACGAGGGAAGCATCCCCCCGCCCCCCAAGCGCAAGCGAAAGCGAATCAAGCAGAATAGACTTGCCGGCACCGGTTTCACCGGTGAGCACCGACAGGCCCGTTTCAAAGTTGATATCGAGCCTTTCGATCAGAACAATGTCGCGGATCGAAAGCTGTATAAGCATCTAAGCTCAAGAACCTTTTTTCAATCCGGTTTTGTTCAAAGCGCGTGAAATCCACGATCCCTTGTTTTCCTGAGGTGCTACCCCACCCTTTTGAAGGAGATTATAGGCATCTTTATACCATTTGCTTTCCGGATAGTTTTGCCCCAGAACAGCGGCTGCCGTTTGTGCTTCCGATGTCAGACCCAAAGCGTAATTGGTTTCTGTCAGACGGTAGAGAGCTTCCTCGATCTGGTTGGTGTTGGAATATTCTTCAACAACCGTGCGATAACGCTTGATCGCCGAAAGATATTGCTTGCGTTCCTGATAATAGCGGCCGATTTGCATTTCTTTACCGGCAAGCTGTTCACGACCGAAACGTATTTTTGTTTTGGCATCATCGACATATTCGGAATTGGGATAGCGGTCGACAACTTCCTGCATTGCAGCAATAGCGCGTTTTGTGTCTTTCTGATCGCGCGTAATATCCGGAATCTGCCGGAAATATGAAAGGCCAATGATATAATAGGCATAAGCTGCTTCTTCGGATGTCGGATAAAGACCAATATAACGCTTGGCCATATTGACCGCTTCATCGTAATTGCCTTTGCGGTAATTGGTGAAAGCGCCCATGACAAGTGCTTTACGTGCCCATTCCGTATAGGGATGCTGACGATCAATAGCCTCGAATTTTTTTGCAGCTTCGCTCAAACGACCGGCATCAAGATTGGCAAGTGCCTGATTATACAAAACATCCGGCGGATCAATCTTTTCGACATAAGATGTCAAATCCACATCTTTATCTTTTTTTGAACAACCGGCTGTCAGGCATACGCTGCCAAGCATCAACCCGATAATGACTTTACGCACGATAGTGGATTTCTTTGTTCCAGCATCCATAATATACGAATTCAACTTCGTCATGGTCTCTCCGGCCTTCCGGCATTCCCTCGTTTATCAAAACCCAAAAGACATCACCCAGCTCGTGTTTCAGACCGAATCGAAGTCATGGGAGGTTATAATGAGCTATTATCAACCTACAACATTAATATTGGATTAGCCGATTTTTACTCAATCGGTCAATCATTCCTTATAGGCTCAATTATGGCAATTCCCCAAAAACTGAAGTTATTAAAACCTAATTTTGTTAAAATTCTTTTGTTTCATAAGCCGAAGCATCCTGAAGCAACGCTTTTACAAGTTTTGCATTCAATGAATGGCCACCGCGAAACGAACGAAAAATCCCGATAATAGGCGCGCCTGCCAAGGCTGTATCGCCCATGGCATCCAATAATTTATGGCGGACAAATTCATTTTCGTAATAAGTACCGTCAGGATTGACAACTTTGTCATCTGTGCCGATCACAATCGAATTTTCCAAAGAAGAGCCAAGCGCCATACCGGCAGCCCATAACGTTTCAACATCCTTCAAAAAGCCGAATGTTCTCGCTTTGGAAATTTGATCTTTGAATTTTTCCGGCTCGCAATCAAAAACAAAAGTGCTTTTTCCGATGACCGGCGTGGCAAATTCGATAGAAACATCAAACCTGCGGCCGTCAAACGGCTCGAATTCGGCAAAACCGGTTGCCGATTCGACCCTGACCGTTTTCTTGATAAGGATGAATTTGCGTTTCACCTTCTGGTTCACAAAACCGGCTTTTTCAAATGCGGTGCAATAGCTCCATGAACCGCCATCCAGAATGGGAAGTTCGTTCGACGAAACCTCGATTCTCAGATTATCGAGATTATAGGCGTTGATAGCTGCCATCAAATGTTCGATTGTTTCTACACGCAGCTCGCCGGTTCCCAGCGTTGTCGAAAGTTCGGTCGCGCCGGTTTCAGAAGAGACTGCGCGGAAGCTCTTTTTTTCGCCGTTCGATGCAGTGCGGATAAATATAATTCCCGTATCCGGTTCAGCCGGATTGATCGTCAAAACGGAAGGAAGACCGGTATGCACACCATGCCCGCTCAGTGTCACAGCTTCAGCCAATGTTGACTGGTAATGAGGATCAAAACGAGAATTCATATGTTTGCCAACCATAGTTGCAAGATTTCCCTTCATGAGGCTTTTCCAACTTTTCTTCACATAACACCATTCATGACAATCTTCGACAGAGAATTTCAATAAAACACGACAGGTTGCAAACGGTGTTTTTATAAAGAAGCGGCATTTTGTTTTATTCTCTTGAAAATGATTGTCCGGAAAATTGCGGCTATCGTTGTCGAAAAAAGAAACCGATTATCGGAACCGCCGGACAGTTTTATCATTCCCTGACTATTTCAAAACACTATTCAATCACATTGCCTCAAGCTTTTATCTGTAATGCAGCATTTTCGTGGAGCAATCCGTATTTCTTATCCGGTTTCGCCCCCTTTATACGGCAGCGGTTTCTCAGCCCGTTTCTCAATCTGGTTCTCAGCCCGTTTCTCAACCGGCTTTCTGTCGGCTTATTCAACCGGTTTTTTACGTTATCGGTTTATGTTAGATAATTCGTGTTTCTGCGCTTTTTCAAAAACCGGTTGTTCTATTGGCTTTCTGAAAAACACGTTTCTTCCGGCTTTTGTTGTTAACCACCCCCGTTCCAGACGATTTGGATGCAATAAACGGTGTTCTAATCTAAAAAACAGAACCACAGCCCGTCCACTGAACGGGCGAATGATAAAGCTTGAACCATTGCGCTGACATTTACGCCCGCGGAATCAAGTCGTGTTGCCGAAAAAATTGAACGATCGGAAATATAGCAGGCTATTAAAAGCCAGTTTCGGCCAATTCCCTTTTTCAAACAAATCCGACTTGCCGCCCCTCCCCAAAGAATTGCTCACAAAAAGCGAAACGGTTTTACAGAGAAACAGCTTCAAATAGATTTCTATCAGAGATGTGAAAAGGGCGCGTTTTCCGGCTCTCTTATATTAACGGTGACCCGTCAAAGCAAAAAAAACCGCTGTTTTATGAGAACAGCGGTAGTTTTGAGAAGGTAATTGGGGCTTTTTATTATACCGGCTCATTATTTCATGATCGGAAATATAGCGGGCTATTAAAAGCCAGTTTCAACCAATTCCCTTTTTCAAACAAATCCGACTTGCCGCCCCTCCCCAAAGAATTGCTCACAAAAAGCAAAACGGGTTTATAGAGAAACAGCTTCAAATAGATTTCTATCAGAGATGTGAAAAGGGCGCGTTTTCCGGCTCTCTTATCACGGTGAACCGTCAAAGCAAAAAAAAACCGCTGTTTTATGAGAACAGCGGTAGTTTTGAGAAGGTAATTGGGGCTTTTTATTATACCGGCTCAATATTTCATGAGCCGATTTGTTATTACCGTTTATATTCAGTTTGCCTGACGACGCAGAAAAGCCGGAATTTCCAACTGTTCTTCTTCGTTGACAGGCTGCCGTTGCTGTTGCTGCGGCCGCATTTGCGGTTCGGCAGGCTGCTGGTGACGTGGAGCATAAACTGCAGCATCCGAAGAAAGTTGACGCCGGTTTTCCGGTGCTGGCATAACCGGTTCACGTGTTTGCTTGCGTGCCGGTTCGAGGCGCGCCGTCGGTTCTTCATCGCGATGGATAAGGCTCTGTGTCAATTTTTGCCAAAGGCTGCGCGGGCCTTGCTGTGCGGGTTGACGGTGTGCTGCAGCATTGGCCTTTTCACGAGCAACTGTCGGGAAGTCACGCAATTCCGGCATTCTGACCGGAGCCTGACGAGGCTGCGGTGCGGCCTGTTTTTCACGCATCGACGGTAGTTCTGTCATTTCGTCGAGAACACGAGCCGTTGCTTCCATATTCACCGGAGCATTGGTTTGTTGTTGAGCCATGCGGGGAGCCTGCATACGCGGCGTTTGCGGCATTTGCTGGGGCTGTGCATGAACCGTTGACGAAGCCTGGATTTGCGGGTTGGCACGTTGCGGAATGACGCCGCCATTCGACATCGGCGTTTTAAAGATCTCGCTTTGTGGACGGAACGGTTCTTCAACCGGTCTGTTCATTTCCAATTCGAGAGCTTCCATAACCTCGACCATCGGCTGGGCTTTCGGCTCGGAAAGTTGGGCTTTCGGTCCGTTTTGCGGTGCAGCCGAATTTTCGAGTTTGCGAACCGGATTAGGCATCTGGCTGCCCTGACCATCTGTTTCAGCGCCCTCTACATTCGCGCGATCAATACCGGTTGCGACAACCGAAACACGGATCACACCTTCAAGCGATTCATCGTCAATAGCACCGAAAATAACATTTGCATCGGCATCGACTTCTTCGCGAATGCGGTTTGCAGCTTCGTCAACCTCGAACAATGTGAGATCGCGACCGCCTGTAATCGAAATCAACAAGCCGCGGGCACCGCGCATTGAAGTCTCGTCGAGAAGCGGATTGGCAATCGCTGCCTCTGCGGCAGCAAGAGCGCGGTTTTCACCGGAAGCTTCACCGGTTCCCATCATTGCGCGTCCCATCTCGTGCATCACCGAACGCACATCGGCAAAATCGAGATTAATGAGACCTTCTTTAATCATCAAATCGGTAATCGAAGCGACACCCGAATAAAGCACCTGATCGGCCATCATGAAAGCGTCGGCAAAAGTTGTCTGTTCATTGGCAATGCGAAACAGGTTCTGGTTAGGAATAACAATCAGCGTATCGACACATTTTTGCAATTCCTCGATGCCTGCTTCGGCGGTTTTCATGCGACGGGCACCTTCAAAATGGAAGGGCTTGGTCACCACACCGACTGTCAAAATGCCTTTTTCTCTGGCAGCACGGGCAACCACCGGTGCGGCACCCGTACCGGTACCACCGCCCATACCACAGGTAATGAAAACCATGTGGGAATTGCCGAGATGATCCACGATTTCATCAAGACATTCTTCGGCAGCAGCCTGACCAACTTCGGGAAGTGCTCCGGCACCGAGGCCTTCGGTTACGGCTGCACCAAGCTGGATGACACGGTCGGCTTTCGACATTGTAAGCGCCTGTGCGTCGGTATTTGCCACGACAAAATCAACGCCCTGTAAACCGGCATTAATCATATTATTGACGGCATTACCGCCGCCGCCCCCCACGCCGAAAACAGTGATGCGTGGCTTCAATTCTGTAATATCTGGCCCGTGCAGATTGATTGTCATTGTCTTTTCCTTCTCAATAAGTACACCGCAAAGCCCTTAGCGGTAGAATTTTAAAAACATAACTCAACAACTCAAAAACTCTCGCGCAGCCATTGGCCTACGCGTTGAAAGCGCCCCCCCGTACCAGTCTTGAGTTGACCGATCGTATGGACGATTTTTTCCTCGAAACTTGCTGTCTGCGGATAGATCATCAAACCGACAACCGCCGAGAAAGCAGATCCCTTAGCCAAAGTTGGCAGCCCCGATACTCCCAGTGGACGGCCGACCCGCACATTGCGTCCCAATATTTTACGCGCCGTTTCCGGCAAACCTGTCAACTGGCTTCCACCGCCAGTCAACACGATACGTTTTCCGATAACATGACCAAAGCCCGAACGATTGAGACGGTCACGTACCATTTCAAGAATTTCTTCAACCCGTGCCTGAATAATTCTGGTTAATACAGCACGGGGATATTGCATTTCGCTGCGCTCGTCGGCAATCGGAGCAACGCTAATCATGTGACGGTCGTCAACGCCGCCCGGCAGTGTTGACCCGTGCATGACTTTAAGTCTTTCGGCATCTTCGAGCGGCATTGAAAAACCGCGGGCAATATCGAGCGTTACATGATTGCCACCAACCGGAATAGCGTCGGCATGGACAAAACGGTTATCCGAAAAAACAGAAAATGTTGTTGTGCCGCCGCCTATATCAATACAAGCTGCTCCCAGACGGGCTTCATCATCGACGAGAACCGCAAGACCGCTTGCCAGCGGTGTAGCAACCATGGCTTCTACACTGATGTGAGCGCGATTGATGCAGGCTTCAAGATTGCGCAAAGGTACGGTTTCAGCAGTGAGAACATGAACGTCGACACCAAGCAAATTACCTGTCATTCCGATCGGATCGGAAATGCCTTTTTCGCTATCGAGCGAATAATTGAGCGGGATCGAATGAACAATATGACGATCAAGGGCAAAAGCTTTTCTTGAAGCACTTGCCAACACCGAGCGGACATCGCGCATGGAAACTTCACGACCGCTCACATCATATTCGCCATGAACAACCACGCTTCTCAAGCGGGCAGACGAGAAATTGACAATCAATGAATCGACAATCAATCCTGCCATTTTTTCAGCAGCATCAACCGCCAACCGTACCGATTGCTCTGCCGCGGCCATATCCATGACCACGCCGGATTTTATTCCGCGCGAACGTTGTACGCCAAATCCCAATATTTCGATATGATGCGTACGGCCGGGCAAATATTGCGTATGATCGAGCGGGCGCAACCGTGCAATGACACAAACAACCTTGCTTGACCCCATGTCAAGAACAGTCAACAGCCGCGTCTTGCGCAATCCGTTATGGCTTGAACCGAGCAAATTCATGCGCGCCCCGCCTTCTGCGCCTTCAAGCGACGCTCTTCTTCTTTGACAACGTTATTGCGCCGTTCCAAAGCTTCATCCGACACTGCCACGGTAATCCGGTCGGGAAGCCGCAAATCAACGCTCAACACATCGCGCGAAAAAAGTCCCTGCTCTTTGTCTGCCTTGACAGCATCGGCAAGCCTTGCCATGGCATTTGCTTCCGGCAGTTTGATACGCACGCCATTATCGAGAAGCACATCCCAACGCCGATCACCAACGCGCACATAGGCACGCACATGTTCCTGAATTTCGGGAAATGCTGCCAGTTCATGCACAAAGTCGGAAGCTTTTTTATCAGCACCGATACCGACAACCAGTGGCAAATCACCAACCAGTCCCGGTCTGAACGGTACAATAACCCGACCTTCATTATCAATAATATCAAGATTGTCGCCATGCTGCCAAACAGCATAGGGTTGCCGTTCCACAAGTGAAACACGCACACGATCGGGATATATTTTTTGCACATCAACCGATTGCACCCATGGCAGTTCGCTTAAAACCTGACGTGCTTTTGTCGCATCAAAACCGATCATTGAAGTTTCGCCGTCAAGCCCCAGAGCCGAAAGAACATCAAGCTCCGACATACGGTCATTTCCGGCAATTTCTACATCTTCGACCGCAAAACCGAAAGTCGATGTCGTAGCTTTCACAACCTCGTCGGTATGGCCACCTGCCGAAATACCGTAAAAAGTCGAAGCCGCAAAAAACAACACCACTGCGAATGAACCGAAATGGCGTGGCAATTCTATTTCAGCCAAAACAAGTTGCGAGACAGTCCGCCGCAATCGCCTGTAAAGGCGAGGCAGATTCGACATAACAGATGCCGAAAAACTATCTCCGTGTTGACTGTTCAACGCATACACGACGCGTCCTCCACCATCCACTTCACAAGGTCTTCAAATGATAGACCCGATACTTTTGCCATATCCGGAACCAGAGAAGTCGGTGTCATTCCAGGCTGCGTATTAATCTCCAACCAGACCAACTCACCTTTCTCCTCGTCAAAACGAAAATCCGAACGGCTAACACCCCTGCACCCAAGTGCCTGATGTGCTGCTACAGACATCCTTTGCACATTTTGGTAAATAATTGGTGAAAGCGGAGCAGGACAAACATGTTTCGACCCACCCGGTTTATATTTTGATTGAAAATCGTAGAATTGAAATTCTTTATCCGGAACAATCTCGCAAACATCCAGTGCCTTATCGCCCAGAACGGTGCATGTCAGTTCACGCCCCGCAACGTATTTTTCAACAATAACATTATCCCCGTAATGCCATGCCGGACCGGTTATTTCTGCCGGTGGCGTATTCTGCCCGGCCTTGACAATAACAACACCGAAACTCGACCCCTCATAAACCGGTTTTATTACATAAGGCGGCTCGATCGGGTGTTTTTTACCAATCTCGAAGCGGTTCATCACGCGCGAGGGAGCCACAACAACACCGTTAGCAGATGCAACAATTTTTGCCCGCCCCTTATCCATAGCAAGAGCAGACGCCAAAACACCGGAATGCGTGTAGGGAATTTCTAAAAATTCCAATATGCCTTGAATACGGCCATCTTCACCGAAGATACCATGCAAAGCGTTAAACGCCACATCCGGTTTTATTTCGACAAGCTTTGAAGCCACATCGCGGCCGACATCAACCTTGGTAACTTTGAAGCCCACTTTTTCCAAAGCTTCTGCGCAAGCCGTACCTGACGACAGGCTTATAGGGCGCTCGGAGGAAAAACCACCCATCAATACGGCAACATGTTTTTTTGCCATGTTCTAAAGCTCCCTCAGCAACCACTATATATAGTTCACCCACATCAAAGCCATACTATTGATCGTTTGAATTCTGAATCATCCTTGCGAATCAATGGACTAGCGTTAACCATAATGAATCAGAATCGCCCTTCCCTGACAAGCCCCGCAATATCCAAGATGCTGATTCGTAAAGCGAAATTCCGTTCATCCCCTTGAAATGACTCATAGATTTTTTTCAGTTTTTTTTCGTTGTCTGTGTTTGTCGATTGGAACAAAGCTTGGCAATTCATAAAATAAGAAAATTTCAAATTAAAACACATTAATTTTTAGAAAAATTTTCTACTATGGATAATTCTATCCGGAAAATACAGAGTGGTAAAAACACCGTTTTCGATAATAAAGATAAATTTCAAAATTTAACAATCGCGGATTTTTTATAATACCATTACCGCTTCAATCCATTCAAATTATATTTATTATTTAAAACTTGAATAACATTTTCTTCATAGTTTTTATAAAAAATTTTTATAAAAACTACATAGCCATATTTTTAAACTTTTTAATTCTTTATTTTTTATTTTTTTCTTATCCGGTTAACTATAAATTTTTAGGTTATGTCTTTATTTTTGTGCTTCTATCATTCTAATAAATTTAAGAAAAATGTATTTCTATATTTTTAATTCGTATTGTTGTTACAAACCTTCCAAGACCGGTCATTTTTTACTGATTAAATTATCCCGCTTATTCAATATCGAGCTTTTTTATTGGATCAGCGGCTTGCAACAAAGGGTTCTACTTCCCGACCGGGTATAAATCGGCCGATACGTTTGATTTCCCAATGAAGGTCAATTCCGGTTTTTTCAAACACACGTTTTCTCACCGTTTCGCCTAAAAGTTCGAGATCATAGGCGGTTGCATCGCCTTTATTAATCATGAAATTACAATGCATGGTACTCATCTCGGCACCACCTATTGTCAATCCGCGGCAGCCGGCTTCATCAATGACTTTCCATGCCGATGTGCCTTCAGGATTGCGGAAGGTCGAGCCGCCGGTTTTTTCACGGATGGGCTGAACTTCTTCGCGGTGACGAATAGCCTCATCCATGGCTTTTTTAATGTCTTCCTTGTTGCCTTTCTGCCCTTCAAGCAAAGCACCGACAAAAATCAAATCATCATCAACCTTTGACTGACGATAGGAATAATGCATATCCGGAAGATTGAGGATGTGGCGTTTTCCTTCGCGGTCGAGTGCATAGACTTCAACAACATGTTGCGCTGTCTCGCCGCCATTGGCGCCGCCATTCATTTTCAGTGCGCCACCAAGCCCCCCCGGTATTCCGCAGTAAAAATGAAAACCTGAAATCCCCGCTTCGAGCGCGACAGAAGCAAGCCTTTTGTCAGTAGTTGCAGCACCGGCAAAAATACGCGTCTGCGAGACTTGCTGGGTTTCACCGAACCCTTTGGCCGAAAGGCGGATTGTCACACCGCCAATCCCGCCATCACGTATCAGCAAATTGGAGCCGATACCGACAATTGTTATCGGTATATCACGCGGCAATTTTTTTAAAAAAGCCGCAAGATCGGCTTCATCTGCCGGTTGATAGAAGACTTCGGCAAGGCCACCGGCACGAAACCACGTGACTTTGCTCATATCCACATTCGGGTGAATTCGTCCTCTTATACCTTCAAGAGAAGGTTGCAACCGCTTTAAAAGTGCTTCGCCATCTATCATCTGACCAAAACTTATTTTTTATCGAGATCTGCCAATTCATTCGGTAGAGCATAAGCCCATTGGGTAATATTGCCAGCCCCTAAAAATACAACATAATCACCGGGCTTTGCTATTTTTCTGACAATCGGGGCGATTTCCTTCGGGTCAGCAATATAGCGCGCATCACGGTGACCAGCGGTTTTGATCCGGTCAACCAGAGCTTTCGAGTTGACACCTTCAATCGGGTCTTCTCCGGCCGGATAAACCGGAGCGACGAGAATTGTGTCGGCATCATTGAAGCAGGTGGCAAATTCGTCAAAAAGGTTATGAAGGCGCGTATAGCGATGCGGCTGGGCAATAGCAATGACACGCCCTTTTACACTCTCACGGGCAGCTTTCAGAACAGCTTTGATTTCAACCGGATGGTGTCCATAATCATCGAAAATTTCCACGCCGTTCCAGCTACCGGTATGGGTAAAGCGGCGTTTGACACCGCCAAAACCCGCCAAGCCTTTGATAATCGCATCATCGGAAACGCCAAGTTCGTGTGCAACAGCAATGGCCGCTGTCGCATTCAGCACATTATGACGACCCGGCATTGGCAAAACCAGATTTTTCATCTCGATAACCGCGCCGGTTTTACGCGAGCGTATCACAACATCGAAATGCGATTTCGGGCCTTCCATGTGATGGTTCAGAAAGCGCACATCTGCCTGCGGGTTGGAGCCGTAAGTAATAACGCGACGGTCATCAATGCGGCTCACCAATGCTTGCACTTCCGGATGATCGAGACACATGACACCGAAACCGTAAAAGGGAACATTCTCGACAAATTGCAAATAAGCTTCACGTTCGGCCTCGAAAGTCCCGTAATGGTCGAGATGTTCGGGATCAATATTGGTAACGACCGCGACATCGGCCGGCAGTTTTAAAAATGTACCGTCGCTTTCGTCGGCTTCAACCACCATCCAGTCACCTTCACCCATACGGGCATTGGTACCATAAGCGTTGACAATACCACCATTAATAACCGTCGGGTCAAGATTACCGGCTTCCAAAAGCGTGCCGATCAGTGAAGTGGTTGTGGTTTTTCCGTGCGTACCGCCAATCGCGACAGCTTGCTTGAAACGCATCAATTCGGCAAGCATTTCAGCCCGTCTTACAATCGGTAAATGACGTTCTTTGGCTGCAATATATTCCGGATTATTTTTATGAATAGCCGTTGAAACAACGACAACTTCCGCCTGCCCCAGATTATCGGCACTGTGGCCGACATGAATTTTTATTCCGTGGGCGCGCAAACGCTCGACATTGGCATTGTCCGCCTGATCGGAACCTTGAACTTTATAGCCCAGATTATGGAGCACTTCGGCAATACCGCTCATGCCTATACCCCCAATTCCCACAAAGTGGATAAGGCCAATACTCAAGGGCATTTTCATGAAGTTTCTCCTTCTTTATATTCTTTTACTGTTTTGCCGGCGACCAATGCTTCCGCCAGATCGGCAAGACGTTTCGTCGCATCTCTATGACCGGCATTGTAGGCAGCTTTTGACTGTGTAACCAACAGCGCACTGTTTTTGGCAACCGCATCAATCATTTTTGCAAGCTCGTGACTATCGAGTTCTTTCTGCTGCATCACTTTAACGGCGCCGGTTGCAGCTAACTGCGCAGCATTGGCTGCCTGATCGTGATCGAGCGCGTAAGGGTATGGAACAAGTAAAGCGGGTCTGCCGATTGCTGCAATTTCTGACACTGTCGAAGCGCCGGAGCGTGCAATAATGAACTGGGCATCGGCAATACGCTTGGGCATATCATCGAAAAATTCTTTTACTTCTGCTTCTATATTCAAAGTGCGATAGGTTTCGACGAGTTCGTTCTGGTCGCCCCTGACCTGCTGGACAATATGGAGGCGTTTTTTAACATCATCGCCAAGTAGCTTTATCGCTGCCGGTACAATTTCGTTAAAAAATGAAGCGCCCTGACTGCCACCGAAAATTAGAAGATTGAAAGCGTCATTGCCGTTAGAAGGGCGGTATGGTTGTCTGGCCGCGTCGATGACCGCATCGCGCACCGGATTACCGGTTACAACAATCTTGTCTTTATACGTGCCTTCATCTTCAAGAAAGCCGCCGGCAATGGCATCAACCCGTGCAGCCAAAGCTTTATTGGCACGCCCCATCACCGCATTCTGTTCGTGGATAAAAGCAAGTAAGCCGGTCGACTTTGCGGCATAAAGCGGTGGCAATGTAGGATAGCCTCCAAAACCGCCGACAAGAACCGGACGCAGTTTTTTGAATAGTCGCCGTGACGCGCGAACGCCTTTCAAGAGTTGCCAGAGGGTTTTCGCCACTGCAAAAGGATTTTTACTGGTTATGGTTGCCGAGGGAATGACATGCACATGATCGTCGTCAAATGTGCGCACAAAGCGTCTTGCCCTGTCATCGGTAATCAAATGGACATCATAGCCCCGCCGGACAAGTTCGCCTCTTAACGCTTCGGCAGGAAATAGATGGCCACCGGTGCCACCCGCAACCAGAACAATTGTTTTTTTATCAGTCATTTTACACCGCCGGCATAATTGTCGGTAACGACGCGGAAAGCCTTGCCTCAGGGCGACGACGCGTCAAGCTCAACAGGATTCCCATAGATATGGCAATCGCCACCATAGACGAACCGCCATAAGAGATAAATGGCAAAGTCATGCCTTTTGGCGGCATCAAGTGCAGGTTCACTGCCATATTAATCATGGATTGGCAACCGAACAGAATAGCCATTCCGGCAATAGCAAAACGGGTAAAAGAATCCCGTTCGTTCATGGCTATTTTCATGGATCTGATAACGATGAAGGCAAAAAGTGCAACAATCAGCAGGCAAAGAGCGATGCCATATTCTTCCGCTGCAACCGAAAATACGAAATCGGTGTGACTGTCGGGAACAATCCGTTTGACTGTTCCCTCGCCCGGCCCCTGCCCGAACCAGCCGCCATGCAAAATGGCTTCACGCCCGACGTCCACCTGAAATGTATCCCCTTCGCCGGTCAGGAACCCGTTGACGCGTTCCTGAACGTGGTGAACAAAAAGATAGGCACCAAAACCGCCAACAATGGCAAGGCCGATGAACAGAATGATGATAATAATCGGTACACCGGCAAGGAAGAACAGGCCGCCCCAGGTGGCGCTGATAAGCATTGTCTGCCCGATGTCGGGTTCGAGCACCAGAAGGCAAGCACATGTTCCATATAGAATAATAGCAAGCAAAAAACCCGGAATGCCGTTTTTTCGGGTCTGATCGGAAAAAAGCCAGGCCGACATAACAACGAAAGCCGGTTTCATAAATTCGGAAGCCTGCACGGATACGCCAAGCACGGAAATCCACCGTCTTGACCCTTTGACTTCGGCTCCGAACAATAAGGTTGCGACCAATAGAACGAGCGTTACCAGCAATAGCAGTGCGCAAAACCGGCGAATATTGCGCGGGGTAAAGAAGGAAACAAAAATCATTGTAAAAAGTGCCGGAAAGCTGAAAATAATGTGCCAACGCACAAAATAGAAACTATCCGCAATACCGATTTTGCTGGCGACAGTGGGGCTGGCAGCAAAGGAAAGCATAATGCCAAGCCCCATTAACATGAGACAGGCTGCCAGAATTGGCCGGTCTATTGTCCACCACCAATTGGCAATCGGTCCACGGTCGGCACGAGAAACCATTTCAACCCCTTCGTTACGATCATCTGTTCAAGAACAATTTTTGCTCATTCGCCCATGGAAATTACGCCGAAAAAGATTCCGGTTGGTTAACGCGAACTCAACTTTTCAATTATTGACAAAAAAATGGCTTCGGCCTTCTCAAGCCGAAGCCATAAAATATAGGAGAAATAAATAAAGAGGTTACAACGCTTTGACAAAAGCCTTGAAGGCATCACCGCGAGCGCCGTAATTTTTGAACTGGTCATAGCTTGCACAAGCAGGCGAAAGCAGAATAGCCACTTCTTCAGCCTTGTCCGACCCCGCATCCTGATGGGCTTCCTGAACCGCTTTTTCCAGTGTTCCCGACATTGAAATCGGAAATGCACCGTTAATGGTGCGGGCAAAATCTTCCGCAGCATCACCGATGAGATAGGCTTTGCGGATTTTCGGGAAATAATCTTTCAAAGCGGTAATGCCACCGGCTTTTGCAAGCCCGCCGATAATCCAGTAAATATGATCAAAAGTGGCGAGTGCCGGTGCACTTGCCTCGGCATTGGTTGCTTTGCTATCGTCTATATAAAGAGCATTGCCAATTTTTCTGACCTGCTGCATACGGTGCGGCAGCCCGACATAGGAAGCAAAAATCCGCTGCAATTCAACCGGTTTTATTTTCAGAATATCAAGGGTAGCGAGTGCCATCAAAGCATTCTGGGCATTATGACTGCCGCGAAGCGAGTCTATTCCCGAAAGCGACAAACGTGCTTCCGGCTTGCCATTTTTCACACTGAAAAGCTCGTCTTTGACAGCATAATATCCGCTCTTTAAAACCTTGTCTTTTGATACCGGCAAAACATTATGATGGTCATGTGAAAGCTCTTCATAGATTTTTGTCGAGTTTTCATCGTCAACGGCAACGAGTGCCGTTTTCGCACCACTTACCAGCCGCTTTTTGATTTCGCAATAATGGGCAAATGTCCCGTGCCGGTCGATATGATCGGGCGAGATATTAAGAAGAATGCCGACAGTCGGGTTGATTGAGGGAGTAAGATCAATCTGGAAAGACGAGCACTCGACGACGTAAAAGCGATTTTTTTCAAACGCTTCGAGTGACAAAATAGCAGTGCCGATATTGCCACCCATTTCCGACAATTTTCCGCTTTCGTTCAATAGGTGGTTGATGAGTGCGGTGGTGGTGGATTTGCCATTGGTGCCGGTAATTGCGATGAAGGGCATATCCGCATCGGAAAGATTATGCTGTTTTAGATAATTGTTACGCTCTCGAATGAACAGTTCGATGTCTCCGATAATTTCGACACCGGCGGCTTTTGCCAGTTTGACTGTCCAGTGGGGTTCCGGATTGGTGAGCGGCACACCGGGGGCAAGAACGAGAGCCGAGATTTTTGACCAATCGACGTTATGAAGATCGCTCACCGGAATATTGTGGGCACGTGTTTTTTCAACAGTTTCCGCGTTGTCATCCCAAGCGAGAACCTCGGCACCACCGGCAAGAAGCGATTTTGCTGTTGCAACACCCGAACCGCCAAGGCCGAAGAGAGCAACTTTTTTATTCTTGAAAGAATTGACTATAATCATTTTGTTATCTCAGTTTGAGAGTTGAAAGACCAATCAGCGCAAGCACAATAGAAATAATCCAGAAGCGTATAACAACCTGACTTTCTGTCCAGCCTTTTTTCTCGAAATGATGATGAATTGGTGCCATGAGGAAAACGCGTTTGCCTGTCAATTTGAACCAGAAAACCTGAATAATGACGGAAAGCGCCTCCATGACGAATAGTCCGCCGATAACAGCAAGAACAATTTCATGTTTTGTTGCAACTGCAACTGCACCCAACATGCCGCCAAGTGCGAGCGAGCCGGTGTCACCCATAAAAATTGCAGCCGGCGGCGCATTAAACCACAAAAAGCCTAGTCCCGCTCCGACAACCGCGCCAAGAAGCACTGTCAGTTCACCTGAACCTGCGACATAGTGAATCTGGAGGTAATCGGCAAAATTGATATTACCCGATAAATAGGCAATGAGGGCAAATGATGATGCAGCCACCATGACCGGAACAATGGCAAGGCCGTCAAGACCATCGGTGAAGTTGACCGCGTTACCGGCTCCCACCATAACAAATGCCGCAAAGGGGATAAAAAACCAGCCAAGATTGAGCAAATAATCTTTCACAAAGGGAAGTGCGAGACCTGTTGATTCCGTATGCATAATGACGCCGGAGGCAACAATGGCAATGAGAAATTCCAGTGTCAGACGTGCCTTGCCGGAAAAGCCTTTTTCGCTTTGTTTGGTGACCTTGAGATAATCATCATAAAAGCCGATTGCACCGAAGGCCAACATCACAAGAAGGACAACCCAGAAATAGATATTGGAAAGATTGCACCATAAAAGTGCCGAAACGACCGTTCCGCTTAAAATCATCAACCCGCCCATTGTCGGCGTACCGGCTTTTTTGAAATGGGTTTGCGGGCCATCGGCACGGATTGGCTGGCCTTTGCCCTGACGCACTTTCAACGAAGCAATAATGCTCGGTCCGAACAGAAAAACGATAAGTCCGGACGTGAGCAAAGCCGCACCGGTGCGGAACGTAATATAGCGGAACACCCCGACACCAGGCAAAATATCGGTGAGTGATGAAAAATACATCAACATGGAAGCAAAGCCTTTTTATCTTTCAATCGACTGCCTTATAACGTTCAAGCAGAGCCGACACAACACGGGAAGAGCGGATGGAATTTGATGATTTGACCATAATGACATCGCCATCATGAATATCTTTCAAAACCAGTGGAATAATCTCTTCGACATTTTCTTTCAAATAGACTTTGAGCTTTTTTGAAAGCTCCTGTTTCAAAGGCTCGATTTCCCGACCGACGAGATAAACCGGATTTGCACCCGACGCTAAAACCGGTTCGGCAAGTTCGCGGTGAAGTTTTTCGCTATATTTGCCAAGTTCAAGCATATCGCCAAGCACCGCAATGCGCCGCCCGCGTGTTCCGGTTTGGGCTTGTTTCAACAGTTCGAGACTAGCGCGCATCGAAGCCGGATTGGCATTGTAGCTTTCATCAATCAGCGTAAATTTACCACCTGACGGCAGTTCCAGACGATAGCGTGCGCCGCGCCCGTTTTCGGCGCTAAATGTTGCCATTGCCATGACAATATGAGCCATATCGGCACCGACAAAATCGCAAGCCCCAAGTACCGCAAGACAATCCTGTACAATATGGAGGCCGGGCGCACCAACTTTTACCATCGCTTCATTGTTGCCGATCTTCACGCTCATGCAGGAACAGTCGGCCAACATATGGAGTTTTTCCAAACGATAATCGGCATCTTTTGCTTCGCCGAAACTCAATATATTTTCAATTCCGCATGCTTTCGCCTTGTCGCAAAGAAAGCGGAAAAAATCGTCATCCGCATTGAGCAATGCCGCACCACCCTTGACAACGCCTTCAAAAATTTCGGCTTTGGCGGTTGCAATTTGTTCGATACTGGAAAAAAATCCCAAATGCACTGCTGCCACCTTGGTGATAATGGCAAGGTGAGGCTGTACCATTTTTACCAATGGGCGGATTTCACCTGGATGGTTCATGCCGATTTCAAATACACCATAATCGGTATCGGACGGCATACGGGCAAGGGTTAACGGTACGCCCCACTGATTATTGAAAGATGCAGGATTGGCGTGAACTTTTCCGACAGCTCCAAGACAATGGCGAAGCGCTTCCTTGGTGGTGGTTTTTCCGACAGATCCCGTCACAGCAATGATTTTTGCGTTTGATCTTGCCCGTGCTGCCTGGCCAAGTTGATCGAGCGCTTCGAGCACGTCGTCCACTGCTATCATCGGTACGCCAAGTTTTTGGAGATCCAGTTTCCGGCCTTTTTCGATAATTAACAGGCCCGCGCCAGCCTCGACAGCTTTTGCTGCAAAATCATGACCATCAAGTTTTTCACCCTTGATACAGAAAAAGATTTCATTTGGTTTTACTGTGCGGCTATCAATTGACACACCCGATAATTCATCCGGCAAATTGCCGATCTCGTCGCCATGGAGTGCCTCTCTCACCTCGCCTTTAGTCCATAATGGCATCATTTGTGTTGTCCTTCCAAGGCCTCCGTTATTTCCTGATGGTCGGAAAAGGGATGAACTTCGGTTCCGATAATCTGCCCCTTTTCATGCCCTTTTCCGGCAACAACCAATGTATCGCCACTTTGAAGAAGAGAAATGGCATAACGGATAGCTTCGCGTCTATCCCCGATCTCTTTGGCGCTGCTTGCAGCCGCCATAATTTCTTTGCGGATTTCGGCGGCATTTTCAGTGCGCGGATTGTCATCGGTGACGATAACAATGTCGGCATATTTGGTAGCAATTTTACCCATAATCGGGCGTTTACCCTTGTCGCGGTCGCCACCACAGCCAAAAACCACCACGACTTTTCCCGTGGTAAATGCTTTTACAGCAAGTAGAACCTGTTCCAAAGCTTCCGGTTTATGGGCATAATCGACATAGATTGCCGCTTTATCTTTTGTCGTTCCGACAAGTTCGAGACGCCCCGGTGCGCCTTGCAGCCGTTCGAGTGCACGAAAAACTGCCGCCGCAGAAACACCGGTTGCAAGGGCAAGTCCGGCCGCGACAAGTGCATTGGAAACCTGAAAGTCACCGGCAAGCGGCAAGGTGAATTCAAAAACCTCACCATCGACGATGCAATCGACAAATTGGCGCGAGCGTTGGTGTTCGACATGACGTAACCTGATAAAATCGCCCTTGCGGCCAACGGTTAGAACTTTGCGTTTAGCCCGTTTGACATGTTCGATTGCCGCTTCGGAAAATTTGTCATCGGCAAAAATGACGGCTGGCGCTTCTTTCGGCAGAAGTGTGTCGAATAGACGCATTTTAGCCCTGAAATAATCCTCTACTGTCGGGTGATAATCCATATGGTCGCGCCCGAGATTGGTAAAGGCTGCGGCTTTCAATTTTACCCCGTCAAGCCGGCATTGGTCTATGCCATGAGAAGAAGCTTCCATAGCAACATGGGTCACACCTTCATCAACAAGTTCGGCCATTGTCTGTTGTAGTCTTACCGGATCGGGAGTGGTGAGCGAGCCATATTCATTTCTTGTTGGCGTAATAACACCGATTGTGCCGATGGTTGCTGCTGCAAAACCGGCATCTTTCCAGATCTGGCGTGTAAACGAAGCCACAGATGTTTTACCGCTTGTACCTGTAACAGCCACCACAGTATCGGGTTGTTTACCAAAAAAACGTGCTGCTGCCATTGCCAATTCATGGCGTGCATCAACCACGCGTATGATCGGCACATTTTTTTCTGCAAGTTCAAAATCATGGTCTGTCAGGATTGCGACTGCACCGCGCTTTGCCGCATCCTTGGCATAAACGCCGCCATCGCCTTTATTGCCTTTAAGAGCGACAAAAAGAAAACCGGGTTGAACTTTTCTGGAATCGGCAGTAACGCCCTTGATTTCGATAGAGGGCACAATCGACTTTTGTTGAACGCCGCTTACGAGTTGATCGAGTTTCATGTTCTAACCCCTTTTGTTCTAATCATTAAACGACGTTTCAGGCAATTTCTGGTTGCCGGAGGAGGCAAGAACAGGTGCATATTCTTCCCTGAAATCAGGTCTTACGCCCAAAAATGTAGCCGATCTGCGAATAATTTCAGCCACCATCGGAGCCGCGTTGAAACCGGCTGTTGCGCCGAACTTTCCTTCTTCCGCCTTGGGTTCGTCAATAATTGTCAAAACCACATATTGCGGATTATCAATCGGGAACGACGCAAGAAAGGCGTTAAACCGTTTATTTTTTGAATATTTGCCGTTTTCGACTTTTTCGGCAGTTCCGGTTTTGCCACCAACGCGATAACCTTCAACCTTGGCTCTGCGCCCCGAACCTATATCGCCATTCAATTTATAAAGATAACGCATATCCCGGCTTGTTTCCGGTGCAACCACCTGTTTGGAATGTTCTTGCGCCTCTTCGGCCGTGCGTTTCAAAAATGTCGGTTCGATAAGCCTGCCACCGTTCATCAAAGCGCTGGCGCCAACTGCGGTTTGTAAAGGCGTTGTCATCATGCCGTGGCCGAAAGCAATGGTCATGGAATTGACGGTTTTCCAGCGTCTCGGCTCCACCGGACGGGCGACTTCGGGAAGTTCCGTCGTCATACGGTCGAGAAGTCCCATTCTCTTCAAAAATTCGCGGTGCCCGTCAATGCCGATTGTCAGTGCTTCTTTTGCCGAACCGATATTGGAAGAAAAAATAAAAATTTCCCAAGCGGTTAGCGGGCGATATTTACCATGAAAATCACGAATGAAATGGCCGCGTCCGGCAGCCAGCGGCTTTGACGCGTCAATGACACTGTTCAACTGGAATTTTCCTGAATCAAGTGCCATTGCCGTAGTGAAGCTTTTAATCGTCGAACCCATTTCAAATGTGCCGGCTGTCATCCGGTTAAGGCGATCTTTTTTAAGTGCATCAACCGGATTATTCGGATCAAAATCGGGCATGGAAGCCATGGCAAGCACCTCACCGGTGTGGATATTGATAACCACCGCACCGGCAGCAATGGCCTGGTATCTTTGCATAGCGTCTGCCAACACATCACGCATGATGGCCTGAACACGTACGTCAATTGATAATTTTACCGGCTCAAGCGACGTTTCGTCGGCAAGACCGGCAGCACGCAAATCGCTTAAACCCGCACTGTCGATATATTTTTCCATTCCCGCCGTGCCCTGATTGTCGACATTGACCATGCCGAGAATATGGGAGGCTGTCGGCCCACCCGGATAAAAGCGGCGCACTTCGGTGCGGAAGCCGACACCGGGAATGCCAAGAGCCATAATCTGCTCTTTCTGGCTTGGTGTTAGCCCGCGCTGTATCCAGGCAAAACCGGTTTTCTTTTTGAGCTTTTTATAGGTTTCCTGCCAATCAAGATTGGGCAGAACCGTTGAAATCAATTCTATTGTTTCATCCACATCAATGATGCGGCGCGGTTCGGCAAAAAGTGAATAGGTTTTCAAATCGGTTGCAAGAAGCCGCCCGTTACGATCAAGAATATCGGGACGCGCGGCCGATTGCTCGACAGCGGGGCCGGAAGCTTCTTCAATCTGTCCGCCTTCTATACCGAAATAAATAAGGCGGGCAAAAATGACCGCATAGACGCTGAGAAAACAGCTTATCACCACCATCAGACGGCGACGGGTTCTGCGCGAACGGTATTCGGCCTTTTGTAACTCTTCATAACGGTTGGGAGCGGCCTTCGGTTTACGCTTTAAAAACGGTATCAACTTCATGGCCGGACACTCCCTGTTGCGATATTATCGACATTGGCATTGCCGTTTCTGGCGAGCAGGGAATTCTTTTCTTCAAGTTCGTCGTCTTTAATCAGATTTTCAATCTGGTCCGGCAGCCGTTCCGGTATATCTTGCAATTTGATAATCTGGCGGGCATCTGTTACCTGCAATCCGAGTTGATCCTGATAACGGGTGACCAATACCTGCATACGTTCCGGCTCGATCATCATCGCCCATTCGGCATGCAAAAGATTGATGGTATTTTTCTCTGCAACGATCTGTCTTTCGATACGCTGAACCTCGCCGATGCGCTTTTGTGCATCATATTTTACCTTATAGGTAATGCCGGCTGCACAAATCATAATCGCCACCAGAATCATATCAAATGTACGAAAAACTGTCATTTTCTAGTTCCGTTAAATCGAGCAAGTTCAGGAAGACCGAATATCGTTTTATCAAGAGGTGTTACGTCAGCTTCGGTGCGGATACCCAATCGCAAACGTGCCGAGCGTGAACGCGGGTTGAATTGCAATTCTTTTTCATCTGCCGTCACTCCGCCTTTGGCTACGAGCCTGAATATCGGTTTTTCTGTTTCCGCGACCGGTAAATAACGCGATTGCGCCGGTGCTTTTGAACGGAAAGCAAAAAACTTTTTGACTATACGGTCTTCAAGTGAATGGAACGTTACAACCCCAAGCCTTCCCCCCGGCTTCAATATGGTTTCGGCGGCTTCAAGTGCTTTGACCAGTTCCTGAAGCTCGTCATTGACATAGATGCGTAATGCCTGAAAAATTCTTGTTGCCGGATGAATGTGGTCGCCGGGTTTGCGCCCGACCAATGTTTCGACAGCGTCCGCAAGGTCGGAGGTTCGCAAAAACGGTTTTTTCTCGCGCCTTTCAACAATCATTCTGGCAATACGTGCTGCATGACGTTCTTCACCAAGAAGCCCGAAAATGCGGGTAAGATCATTCACCTTCATCCCGTTGACGACATCGGCCGCACTGAAACCTTTTTCCGACATACGCATATCAAGCGGCCCGTCTTTCTGGAAAGAAAAACCACGCTCTGCCTCGTCAATTTGCATGGATGAAACACCGATGTCGAGAATAACCCCGTCGACTTTATCTTCTGTCACGTGGCCGAGATTGGAAAATTCGGTATGAACGAGTTTCAATCGCGGGCGATATTCTTCAACCAGAGTCTGACCGTCACGAATTGCTTCGGGGTCGCGATCAAGGGCAATGACATCGGCACCTTTATCAAGCAGCGCGCGTGAATAGCCGCCTGCGCCGAACGTACCGTCGATAATTGTTTTACCCGCGCAAGCATCCATTCCCGCAACAACAGGTGCGAGTAAAACAGGGATATGACGTTTAAAACCGGTATCCTTAACAGTTGGCATCGTTATCTTTTAACAGCACGTTTAAAAAATGTTGCACTTTGAATGCAGCAGAATGGATTGGCGCATCCTGACCTTTCAACCGGTCAGAATGCGTCAATCTTCTTTATCGCACAGTTATGCTTAACGAAGTGTTAGGATCGCGGCCATCATTCACGAAATTTCCGGTATCAAACCGAATGTCATGAAGAGCAGAACAAAATTCAGTATAAGAACCACAATTGCCGAAAGAATGGCAACAATCTGGGTAACAATTCCATTGGCAAATTGCCCCATAATGACCTTGCGGCCACTAAAATAGAGAAGCGCAATCATGGGAACAGGCAGCGAGATTGAAAGAATAACCTGACTGACAACCAGCGCTTCTGTCGAGTTGACACCAAGGGCCACAACAATAAAGGCCGGTATCATCGTAACGAGACGGCGAACCCAGATCGGTATATAGAAGCCGACGAACCCTTGCATCACCATCTGTCCGGCCATAGTACCGACAACCGAACTTGAAATACCCGAAACAATCAGCGAAACAAGGAAAACACCTGCCGCACCGATACCGAGAAGCGGTGTCAATGTATGATAGGCCTGATCGATTTCGGCAATGTCGTTATGCGCACCATGAAAGGTACTTGCCGCCATAATAACCATGGCCATATTGACCATGCCCGCAATAGCAAGAGCAACGATAACTTCGCGGTTTGAGTAACGAACAAGCTGGCGACGATCCTTGTCACTCTGGACTTTGGCACGTGCCTGTGTCAGGCCGGAGTGGAGATAAAGCGCATGCGGCATAACGGTAGCACCAATAATGCCGACAGAAATCAACAAAGCGTTCGCATCCGGCATTTCCGGTGTGAAAAGATGCAAACCCGCAGCTTCCCAATCAACCGGTGCGATCACCATTTCAATAAGATAACAAATACCGATAATCGAAACCAGAATACCGATCAGAATTTCAGTCGGGCGGAAACCGCGGCTATCAATCATCAGAAGAGCATAGGTAATGATTGCGGTAATAATCATACCGATAATGAGTGGCATATTGAACAACAAGGCAAGGCCGATAGCACCGCCGAGGAATTCGGCAAGGTCGGTTGCCATTGCAGCAATTTCGCTGATAATCCACATAGCCACAACGACAGGCTTTGACAGATTGTCACGGCAGAGTTCAGCCAGGTTGCGGCCGGTTACAATGCCGACTTTTGCCGACAGTGCCTGAAACAGCATGGCAATAAGATTGGCGAGCAACACAACCCACAACAACGTATAACCGTATCCCGATCCGGCCTGAATATTCGTCGCGAAATTACCGGGATCCATATAGGCGATTGAGGCGATAACGGCAGGCCCAACCATGAGAAGAAATGTACGTCCGCCCTTTCGCTTGCCGGCAAGCATTGCAGAAATGCCTTCCGACGTCCGTTCGGTGAGCGAGGACTTACGGGAGAATTTATCATCTTGAAGAGACATGCAACAAAACTTTCTAATTGCGAATGCTTTGCATTAGCTCTAATCGATCTATCCCGTCAATCGGGGTTATATAAAAATATTTGTGAATTCTAAAAAGGTAAATAGCACAAAAGGAAAATGTCAGTTGGTCTATAAGCCGGGTTCTGTATGGCGAAATTTGATTAAAAATTCCGCGTGGCAGCCATTCATCTGGTACGGATGTTACCACCCGTCTCGTGCAACCTACCCGAATGACAGGCCCGGAAATCGGCTGCGAGCAAAGCTTGCGTGTCATTCCTATTCGGTCTTGCTCCCGGTGGGGTTTACCTTGCCACATCCATTACTGGATGCGCGGTGGGCTCTTACCCCGCCTTTTCACCCTTACCTGATTGAACAGGCGGTATATTTCTGTGGCACTTTCCCTGAGGTTACCCTCGCCGGACGTTATCCGGCACCGTTATTCCATGGAGCCCGGACTTTCCTCACCTTTCACCTTTCGGTATTGAGAAGGCGCGGCTGCCCGACCAACTGACCGGCTCTTTATAAAACAAAATCAGGCTGCTGCAAACCGATAAAACCGGAGCAATAGTCGCAATCATATTGTGTCTTTTGTTGAACAACCGCCCGTCATTCAAGGCCGAATATCAAAAGCTTCTTTATCGGAGACTTAAAATCGATTCGCGAACAATCGGGTGGAAATGTCCCCCTTCATCATCTGCTCGCCAACATGGACATATAGGTGATGAAGCCGAACCGGCAGCGAGAGCATATCCGGAAACTTATAGCGCTTCCCTTTTAAAAAAAGCCGATATTTTTCAGGATAGAATTCCCGATAACAGAGTTGAAATAAAATAATCCGGCTCGCCCTGAATAATAGAATCGCCCCACCCGAAAATAAAACAATTCTCCCGACAAAAAATTCCCCGAAACAATTTCAATCTGTTCATAATCGTTTCTGAAATTTTCCGGATGCACAGGGTTTTAATTCAAAAATCTGTTTTTCCGCTATTGCCTGTTAATCAATGTTCCAAGCATTTTCTCATTGATCGTTATGATTCAAGCGATCAATATCCGGTTCAAAAACATAAATTATGCAAGGCTTTTCAACGTACCAAGCAGACGATGAAGCGTGTCGATCGTCGAAACATCTGCAACTCCATCGACTTTTTCAGGTCTGAAATGGCGCTGGAAAGCTTGTGTGACCAATCGCGTACGTTCATCGAAAGATCCGGTTATTTCAAGACCGTAACCATAAAGAGCCAACATGGATTGAAACGCTTCGACCGGACGGCCGCTTTCGCCGATATTCATAAAACGCCCCCCTGCAATTGGTGCAGGACGCACGAAATGGCCGACACCGGCTTTAAAAAGTGTTTCCCAAGGAAATTTTTCACCCGGATCGGTTTTGCGATGCGGTGCAATATCGGAATGGGCAAGCACATTCCTCGGTTCAATCGAATATCTTTCAATGATGGATTGGCACAATTTAATGACCGATATGATCTGTTTTTCCGGATAATCGGGAAAGTTCAACAAAGGCCCGCCATTGACGATTTCAATGCCGATCGAGTTTGAATTAACATCTGTGATACCGCGCCAGAAACTTTCACCGGCATGCCATGCGCGAAAAGCCTCTTGAACCAGTTGAACGACTTTTCCATCTTCTTCCACAACATAATGAGCTGAAACCTTCGCTTCCGGCGAACATAAAAGTTGTTCGGCACTTTCGGCATTTTCCATGCCCGTATAGTGAAGAACGAGAAATTGCGGTTTTGCGCCGTCTTTACGTTCTTCAAAATTAGGCGAAGGGCAGACAACCGCCTCCGGATAATCAGCTTTGAACTGTTGCATTGTCATGCCGTAACAAACTCCTCACGCACGATAGCCCATGCGTTATTAATAGCAGCCAGACGCTCATTGGCAATTGCCATAAATTCCTTCGGCAATCCTCGTGCTATGACCCTATCGGGGTGATGCTCGCGCACCAATTGATGATAACGTTTGCGCGCATCTTCAAAACTGATGCCCTTGTTCAACCCCAATACCAGCCACGGGTCGCTGTCTCCCGTTTCGGCATGGCGGGCACTGATTGCTTTGAAACGTTCACGCGAAAAGCCGAAAATATCGGAAACATTGCGCAGAAAGTCCAATTCATCCTGATGAATCACTCCATCGGACTTCGCGATATAGAAAAGCCCTTCCAGCACATCTTCCAGCAATTGTCCCTGACAGTCGGATTCGTGACAAAGCCGAAACAGGCGGCGAGCGTAAACATCAAAACCGGCAATATCCTGTTTGGCGAGATTATAAAGGCGTTCGACATTGTGGAATTCGTGGTCGGGCACCGAAAAAATTTCATAAAATGCTTTGACCTCGGCATCGCTTACAACGCCATCGGCTTTTGCCATTTTTGCCGATAAAGCAATCATGGCCACAGAAAATGCAACTTGTCTGCGTGTTTCCGGATCACCTTCAAAAATGGTGCGCACACGTTCGACAATGGCGTTCAATACGTCGCCAGCAACATTGCTGATAAGCTCTCCGATGCGTGTCCATAATGAAGGCATTCTATTTTTCCGATATATTAAAAGCCCGCTTTGTCTCGTGTTCTTGTGCCGCAACGGGATTTCTTGACCCCCGCCCGATAGTCAACCATTGAACCTGTTTAAATGCAATTGATTTTGCCGCTATTTATCACCATCGACAGTCGAAGGACGGTTCATTGCCTGACGGGCAACCTCGCCCGCATCACGTGCAAATTTTTCTGCCTGTTCTTCACTTTGCCCGCTTTTCAAGGCAGCCGCCTTTGCATCTTCCATCAATTTATTAATGACATCGCGTTTTTGCGCCTCTGTCATATCCGATGGTGTAAGTGGTACTTTTGGCAAACTTATGGCCGCACCTTCCGGAAGTGCTTTTTCTCCATTCGATTGACTCTTGCCATTCATAAAATAGGAATAAGTCCACCAAAGTCCTGCAATGACGAGAAGGAGGACGATAAAAAGAACGATGATACGGCGCCAACGAAGTTTCTTCATATTTTTTCCAAAAGTTTTTATTTATATGCCATTCTTTTACTATTTTTAGCAATGGTGAACTGTGATTTGAGAGCCTTATAGGGATTGAATTGTTGTTTAAAAATAATTTTCGGAAAATTGCGCACAAGATTTCGGCAGCTATTGCATCGGCTCTTTTGCTTACAAGCTGCACATCCGTGTCCTATGACCTTGGCGATATTGTGCCGCCATCCGGCACAACGCCGAAAGGGCCGATCAACGCGCCCCGCTTCGATGATCGCAAGCCCCATGATTGGGCTGCGCTTACGCCATGGCACTACCCCATTCACGGAACCGATGTCTCGAAATATCAACAGGCGGTTGATTGGGCGGCGGTCAAACATAGCGGCATTTCATTTGCTTTTATCAAAGCGACAGAAGGTGGTGACCGCGTCGATGACAATTTCATCCACAACTGGGATGGTACAAAGGAAGTGGATATGCCGCGGGGAGCCTACCATTTCTTCTATTATTGCCGCCCCGCTTCCGAGCAGGCAAAATGGTATATCAGAAATGTGCCGAAGGACCCGACTGCGCTACCACCGGTTCTTGATATGGAGTGGAACGATTCTTCACCGACATGCAAAATCCGTCCACCGGCAGACACTGTTCGCAGTGAAATGAAGGTCTTCCTGTCCATTGTTGAAAAATATTATGGCAAGAAGCCCATTATCTACACCACAGTCGATTTCTTCGACCGCAACGGTTTGTCGCAAATAAAAGGTTATTCGTTCTGGCTGAGGTCAGTCGCCGGACATCCGCAAGAAAAATACGGCCCCCACCCGTGGACATTCTGGCAATATACAGGAACCGGACGTGTGCCGGGTATCAAAGGCGATGCCGACATCAACGTCTTTTACGGCAGCCGTGATGAATGGCAAAAATTTGTGTCGGGAAAATAAAAACCGTGTCAATCAACAATGAATATAGCTTTACATAAGCTTCAGCTAGGAGCAGACCTTTATTTCTGATAATAAATGGTTCAAAACATTTCAAACATCACAATATGCAGGACATGAGGACAAATGTTCAAGACAAGACAGGCTATTCTGGCAGCTTCAACATTTTTGTTTGCGACAGTTTTCTGCCCGCTGTCACAAGCTCAGCAACCTGATGCACAATCACAAACCGAAGATACCGCACCAACCGAAGATGCCGCACCAACCGAAGATGTCGCAACCAAGGCTGCACGGGAAGCCTGTGGTACGCCGATTGAAACGTTCAGGCAGAATGTGGCCGACGAAGCGCGTAAAGCGGGTGTGAGCGAGCACGCTATCGACGAACTGAAAAAAGCAACAATCGACCAGAAAGTAATCGACCGTGATAATGGTCAGGCTATTTTCAATCTGACATTTGCGGAATTTTCAAAACGCGTCATCCCGGAAGCGCGCTTGAAAAAAGGCAAGGAAAACTTGCAAAAATATGCCGATGTTTTTGCAAAGGCGGAAGAAAAATACGGTGTTCCGGGACCGGTTATTGCAGCTTTTTGGGGGCTGGAGACCGATTATGGTGCGGTGCAAGGAAATTTCGATACATTGAATGCCCTTTTTACTCTTTCTCATGATTGCCGACGGCCGGAACTCTTCCGTCCGCAATTGATTGCGCTCTTGAAACTGTTCGATCAGGGTGTGGTTAATGCCGAAACAACCGGCGCATGGGCTGGAGAAATCGGACAAATGCAACTTTTGCCGAAGGATTATCTTGAACGCGGCGTCGATGGTGATGGTGACGGTAAAATCGACCTTAAAGGTTCTGTTGCCGATGCTGTCATGACGGCTGCCCATATGCTAAGCGATCTCGGATGGCGGCGCGGTGAACCATGGCTTGAAGAAGTGCGCCTCACCCGCGATGATTTGCCATGGCAGGAAGCCATCAGGCAAAATCGCAAACCCCATTCGCAATGGACAAGTTGGGGCGTTACCGGCATTAACGGGCCTTTAGGCCCCGACAATGGCGATGCATCCCTGATGTTGCCAATGGGCCGAAAGGGACCTGCATTTCTAGCCTATGATAATTTCGATATTTTTGTCGAATGGAACAAGTCAATTGTCTATGCAACAACCGTTGCCTATTTCGCTTCACGCCTCGCCGGTGCTCCCGCTTTTGACATCGGCCATCCCGATCCGGGGTTAAGCACAGAAGAAATGAAGCAATTACAACAAAAGCTTGCAGACCGCGGTTATGATATGGGCAAAGTGGATGGTGTTTATGGTATATTGACACGGGACGCCGTGCGAACGGAACAGCTCCGTTTGGGACTACCTGCCGATTCATGGCCGACAAAAGAATTGCTTGACCGGCTTTGAATAAAACTGCCGATAGAGTTTCAAAACTGCGCAAAATTTATCAAGCAAGCGGGTGAAAGCCCGCTTGTTTTTTACACTTTCTCCGGTTAACAGACTTTCTCCGGTTAACAGACTTTCTCCGGTTCATAGACGTTCTCCGGTTAATAGACGTTCTCCGGTTAACAGACCTTCTCCCGTTAACAAACCTTCTCCCGTTAACAAACCTTCTCCGGCTATTTTGAATTTGTTTCACCCGCCCGAACATTGCGCCTTTTCTTCAGGGTTTTAGAGACATCAGGGGGTTCGAGCCATCAGATTTTCCGATTGGTAATTATTTTTATTTCGGCAAACTATTTTTGCCTAAACCCGCAATTTTGTTCCGCGCTTTCAGAGCAAGTTTTGCTTTTTTTGAATTGGACTGGCAATAACCCGCCCCTGATGACTGGCGGTAACCCGCTCCCGATACACTGGCGATACCCCGCCCCTGATTTTTCGCTTTTTGCCCGACCTTTATAAAGTCGCTTCTTTTCAAAGCTAGCTGGCGCAAGTGCGACCGACATATCGGCGGGAATTCCACCAAAGGGGAACTGACGGAAGGTGACAACCCAAGACATTGTCGCTACCCCCCGCTCCACAACCGGAACAGCGTTTCACTATGAATAATTTTAGAGCTGTCTTCAGGAGCGGCTCCAAACAATGTTTCAAGGTACGGAAATAAAGGGGCAAAGAACTTTTGGAAAATTGTAATGGCAGTTCAACAAAGCAAAAAACGGGATGGATTATGAATTTCACGGCATATCAATATCTGTGTAAATTTCACGAACACTTCAACCGGCAATCGACGCGGAACAAATCCCCAAAAATAAAAACCCGACCGGAGCAAAGCTCCAGTCGGGCTTCAACCAAGGGAAATCCGTTGCGGGGGGTCTCGGTCTCCCTGGTTGTTAACCGATTTGTTATGCTTTTTGAAAAGCACATCACTGATATGGACGAGAATGGATTTGATAGCAATAAGAAGCTTTAAAACGACAATCAAAAAATAGATTATTTTGCTATTTTTTTAACAAAATGATAAAACAATGTCTAAATTGTCTTAAAATGAAGCAATTTTAATCTATTTTCAGTTGATTTGTAGAAAATTACACCCTTAACATTATCGCTCGCCACAGCATGTTCAAACGATGCCGACCGTCATCTCTTTTTAAAATCGGAGCGATTTCGTTTTTGTGAAGCGAAATGCGTCTGTGGCAATTGTCGCAAACGGGAATGAACGCTTGCATCAATAGAGAATTCAAAATTGCTCCAAACCGGAATCGGTAAAACCAAACCCGAATGAACAAAATATTGGCGAGCATCGTTCCTGAACGACCGCGCGTAACGAACAATAGGAACGCCACTAAAATAAATATTTATAGTTCAGGTCGGCTCTAAGTGGGACAAGAGCCAATATGCGCACCCGTCAATCGGGCACACATATTGAAAACCGGAAATTTGCGGCGGCAAAAGCTTAAAAAGCCCTTTGCTTTTCAATAACCGCCGCCACATAACCTTGGCAAATCGGTTCTGTTTATCTGAACACCCCTTGGCAGAGACTGAAAAATCCGATTTGACCACCATTATTTATTATTTGCGGTCTGCTGTTTTGGCCGGATACCGATAAGATAGCAAATGGCATAAACAAGGTCTGCACGATTGAGCGTGTAGAAGTGGAAATCTTCCACGCCATGTTCCACAAGCTCCAGAACCTGTTCGGCAGCAACGGCTGCTGCAACAAGATCATGCGTTTTCTGGTCGTTTTCCAGCCCTTCAAAACGTTGTGCCAGCCAATCGGGAATATGCGTTCCATTGCGTGCGCAGAAATTTTTAACCTGCCAGAAATTATGGATTGGCAAAATGCCCGGTAAAATAGGAATATAGATACCGGCTTTACGAACTTTTTCGATATAATCTTCATAAAAATGGTTATCAAAAAAGCATTGGGTAATGGCTTTTGTCGCACCATTATCAATTTTGCGTTTAAGCAGATCAATATCGGTCGCAAAATCCGGACTTTCGGGATGTTTTTCCGGATAAGCGGAAACTGTAATTTCAAAATCCGGATTAATTGCTTTCAAACCGGCGACGAGTTCAACGGCATTGGCATAGCCCCCCGGAGTCGGGTGATAGCGCCCGCCTATGCCATTGCTCGGATCACCGCGCAAAGCAACAAAATGGCGAATGCCCATCGCAGCAAATTGGCGCGCTACGCTGTCAACTTCCTCGCGCGTTGCGTCAACACAGGTTAGATGCGCCGCCGCATTGAGATGCGTTTCTTTGATAATACGTTCAACGGTGCGGCCGGTTCTCTCACGCGTGGAACCACCTGCCCCGTAAGTAACCGAAACAAAATCCGGCTTTAACGGAGCAAGCCGTTCCACCGTTTGCCATAGCATTTCTTCCATTTTTTCCGTTTTTGGCGGGAAAAACTCGAATGAAACCTTTAGCTTGTCGCCTAAATCAGGGCGGCGGGAAAGTGAAGGGGCAGGCATTATGCGGTCTCCGTTACAAGTGTTTTTTGTCGGGCAATCAATAAACGCGGGTCACGTGCAAGCCACAGCTTCAACGTAAGCCCTTTGGTGTTGCCATTTTGTTGTGGTTGAAAACTCAAGGTTTTTTCCAGTGTCAAACCGGCTTTTTCCAGCCAGTATTCCATTTGGGAATCGGAAAAGCCCAAACGTACATGGGCATATTTTTCGCGCAAGAAATCAAGTTCATGCGGCGCGTAGTCGACAATAATGAGCCTTGCACCGGGGCGCATAACGCGCGCCGCTTCAAAAATTGCAATTTCGGGATCTGACAGAAAATGCAGAACCTGATAGATGGTGACGAGATTGAATGTTTCTTTTTCAACCGGCAAGGCGGCCACATCGCCTAACCTGACCTGCGCATTTGAAATACCCGCTTTATCAAGATTGACACGGGCAACCGCCAACATATCGCGGTTGTTATCGATGCCGATTGCGCGGGTATAAAGGGGGGAAAAGAGCTTTAATAGCGAGCCTGTGCCGGTGCCGATGTCAAGCATGGATTGGAATGGCGTTGTGCCGACAAGCTCAACCATTGTCTGTTCAACCGTGTTATCGGGAACATGAAGCAAACGGAGTTTATCCCAATCATGCGCATTCTTGGAAAAATAGGCAGCAGCAGCACGGCTACGTTGCTGCTTCACTTCGTCAAGGCGCGTCATGTCGCGTTCGATAAGACCGTCTTTTGTGTCGATATGTGCGAGTATTGTTTTCAACATTTGTTGACGTAACGAGCATGAAGACAAAGAAAAATATGCCCATGCCCCTTCCTGATAACGCTCGATCAAACGGGCTTCTGTCAAAAGCCGCAAATGCCTTGAAACACGTGGCTGGGATTGTCCCAAAATTTTTGTGAGATCGGAAACTGTCAAATCCCCCTTATCCAACAAAAACAGTATCCGTAACCGCGTCGTCTCGGCAACAGCTTTCAATACGTCTACCATTTCGTTCAATGCCAATTGGCGAACCATGACTATTTCTCCGGTTTTATGGATATAAAGATATCTTTATATATTTTGCAAATGTCAAGCGGAGAGATTGGTTATGCCCACAATCACCGATTATGATTTTTTCCGGAAGATAAAATTTTACACGCGTATGAACAGTTTTGGTGTCACAGCAATTGCTGCAAGTTTCATTCGTCCCGCTTATTTCGATCATTTTGCGGGCTTGCCGTTGTCCGACTGTTCTAAAACAGAAAATCATTCTTCGTCTTGAAAACAAGTCATCATTGCGGGAATTTTGCCGCTTACTCGTCCTGAACAGTCGGGCTTTATCAAGTCTAGCAAATATTTATCATGCCTTTAATGTCTGTGTCTGCCGGTTTTTCCTGATAAACGGCCATTACACCTGTTTGCGAATAATTTGTGTTTGAACGCTACCCCCCGAAATATTGGCAAGAGCGGTCAAAAATATGGTTATATAAAAGGATAAAAATTGGCGGCGATTTTCGCTTCACCCGTTATTTTTACATTTGCCCTATCATTTGATCTTGCCCCGATATTTGATAAAATGAAAAAGCAATTACCGCGCCTTATCCCACATAACCGGATCCGGAATTTTGTAATTGCTAAAAAAGGTGACATGCAAAGATCAAGTGAACGAATTGCGGCACTCTTTGCTTTAACAATTTTTGCATTTTGACATATCGAACTATATCTGAAAAAGCTCGAAAACCCGTTTAACAATGAAGCAAGACAAATTTTTCGTTTCCCATGATTTTCCGTTACCCATGATTTTCCGTTACCCATGATTTTCTGTTACCCATGATTTTCTGTTACCCATGATTTTCTGTTACCCATGACTACGAAAAGACAACGCGCTGTTTTAAAGGAACTGACACTGCTTATCCCGCAAGCTCCCTATTCTGATAGCGAGCCGATCAGATCTGCTGCTTTAAGCGCGCATATGAAACATCTTCCCCCTTCAATTGCGGTCTGGCTGTCGATTGTCGCCTATATCCGCCACACATATACGAATTATGATGAATTGCGTGATGAAGGTTATGATAAGGATTCAGCTCGTTTTTTTGTAATAGACGACATTAACGAAAAACTCACCGAATGGCGTGCAACGCGTTTTGTGACCTATGAAGATCACGAGTAAAATCTTGCCGGAAAAGTTCTTTATATCCACGCGTTAGCCCCGAAGAAAGTGATGAACGGCAATCGGGGTTGATTGGCGATTAGGGCGATTGGCAAAGGAGCGATTTATGATCGGAGCGATTGGGGATTGGGCCGGTTTGGAAAAGCGTGATTGGGAATGTCGGTTGGAAGGTCATAAATGCTGAACGCAACAATCCGGAACTGTTTTCTGCCAAAGCCGGTCAAACGTTCAATATGAAATCTTTTTTATTCCGTTCTTTTTCAATATTGCAGAAATATGCTGCAAAAATTCAACCCGAAGGGCGATAGACGCAATCTCGAAAGGCGATAGACGCAATAGAGACCAACACAATTCAAAAAAAGGCGCATAAAAAGGCGCATAAAAAGGCACAAAAAAAGGGCGAAAACCCGCCCTTCTTTTTAATTTGTCTACAGCAACTATCAGCGCACGATGACTTTCGAGCCGACCTGCACGCGTTCAAAAAGATCAACCACATCTTTGTTCAACATGCGAATGCAACCGGCTGATACATTTTTGCCAATGCTCGACGGTTGTGTCGTTCCATGAATACGGAAATATGTGTCGACATTGCCCTGGAAGAGATAAAGTGCACGAGCGCCGAGCGGGTTACTCAATCCACCGGGCACACCGTCTGCGAAGCGCTTATACTGCTGGGGCTTGCGTTGCACCATATCGGCAGTCGGAATCCATCTTGGCCATTTGCGTTTGAATTGTACTTTTGCTTCCCCCTGAAAACCGAGACCGGCAGCACCGACACCTACTCCGTAACGAATTGCCTGACCGTCACCGGTTATGAGGTAAAGATAGTGGTTTTCCGGTTCGACAATAATCGTTCCGGGAATTTCATTTGTTGGATAAGGAACAACCGTGCGTTCAAATTGTTCGGGGATTTTTATTTTTACAGGCGGAATTTTGAACGGTTCGTCGGGAGATTGCTCATAACGGTCATAAACCGATTGCGTACCGAGCAATGTTGATGTCACAACCGGTTTTGCCGATGCCACCTTTACATTGTCGTTTGATACAACAGTAGGAGCAGGCGTGGTCGCACATCCCACAAGTCCGAACCCCAGAACACCAAGAGCTGTTGCAAGCCCTAATTTTTGCTGCCAAAAATATTTCATTTTCCGTCTAAAAGCCTCTTGATCGCGACACGTTATATCGCTCGTCATTTCTCGTATAACGTGGTTAATGGATGGTTAATAAGATGGAAAGTATTTTTAGGTTCGGCTTAGCGGGTTTAAAGCTTTTAGCCTCTGTTCCGGGATTTTTTTTGAGCGAAAAGACAATTATGCAACAGTAAAGCACCATCCGTCATATGCGTTGCCATTGAATATTAAAAAATCGTCATAGCTTTCAAGAGAATCAATCTGATCCGGTTACAAATAAAGAAATATCAATACAACAATCCGGCTATTGAATTGTTCTGTTGTTTGCGGAATGTTTTTTAAAAAAAGCTTTTTAACCGGATAAGACAATTGTCAAAAACAAACCCTGAATGACTGTCGACTGTTTATGCCAGCTAATATTGTCCGCGGGCTTTAAACGTAACAGAGGCCGCCTTTGTCATAGTTCAGAAAGAATAAATCCGCCCGTTTACAGTAAAAATAAAAAGAGCCATGAACAATCATGGCTCTTTTCATTTTGCAAATTTTATTCGTGGCAATAGCAATCCATTATTTTACCAGTACCATAAACAGGCGCGGAAAACGCAACAAAACCTTGCCGTCATACTGGGTTGGATAGAGTTTTGTAATGCGCTCAAGATAAAGCGCAAGATATTGTTGCTTTTCTTCCTCGTTAAGTGGCGCAAGAAATGGCCGTAGGGCTGCCCCTTTCACCCAGTCAACAATGGCTTCATGATTTTCCATGACGGGATTATAAATTGTCTGCCAAATATCAATATAGTGGACGAGCGGCTTCAGAGCATCATAATAGACCGAGACATTCGGTAGTTTTTCCCGCGCTACAGAGCCGATCCGATCATTCCAGCGTTTATCTTCTGCAACATGAATCATCGCACGATGGAGCGGTTCAAACAGGTTATCCGGCATTTGTACGGCCAAAGCCGCACCGGTTTTCATGGCTGATACCAATCGTTTCATCTCGTCAATATGGTCGGGGAGCCACTGGAATACGGCATTGGAAAATAGCAAATCGACATCGGGCTCCGGCGACCATTTTTCAATGTTTTGAACTGTAAATTCTATTTTCGGCAAGCGCTTTTTGGCATTGGCGATCATGTCGGCAGAAGAGTCAAACCCCGAAACCTTGGCGTTAGGCCAATGTTGGCACAAAACTTCGGTCGATGTGCCGGGACCGCAACCGAGATCGACAATGGTTTTGACCTCTTTCAGAGGAACTGCATTAGCGAGGTCATGTACCGGCCTCAAACGTTCGTCCTCGAATTTCAAATATTGTTTTGCTGACCAATCTTGCATAAATTTTCTCCATTGTCTCATCGGGCAATGAAGTAAGTTTACCACTTTTTGGGTTCAAGACATCCACAAAGTCAAATTTTTTCCGGCAGAAAGTCGAATTTTTCTCGCGATTTTAAAAATTCTTCGGAGCGGCCTTTCCATTTTCCGATCGCTGCGAACCCGATCAATAGTGTAGCTGCCGAACGAATATATATTAAAGGCGCGCATTATTGCAGGAATATAAATCATATTCCGGACTGTTCCGGACAAGCTTTACAAAACACCCGATTGTTCCGAACAATCCTTGGAAACCAATTGTCAAACCGCTTTTGTCATCCACTTCTTCCCGCCCCGTCTTTTTCGGCGAGTTTTAATGTCAATATTGCCTACCGGATTCCATGCTCGCGCAAAATGATATATTTCAGGATTGGAATAAAAATGAATATTCCAAATTAAAAGGCGGGTTTTTCGCCCCGCCGTTCCTGACAATTTCCGTTCACAATCCTGTTGAGGAATAATTCTTGAAACAGAACCGGATGATTGTGTCTAACGGTTCGACTATCGTGTCAAACGTTTATAGGTTACCCGTTTCGGGTTGACGGATTCCGGCCCTAAACGGCGTATTTTATCGGCCTCGTATTCTTCAAAATTGCCCTCGAACCATTCCACATGACTGTCGCCCTCGAAAGCCAGCATATGGGTTGCCAGACGATCAAGGAACATACGATCGTGACTGATAACAACGGCGCAACCGGCAAAGTTTTCGAGAGCCTCTTCAAGCGCTGCCAGCGTTTCTGTATCAAGATCGTTGGTCGGCTCGTCGAGCAACAATACATTGCCGCCTTCTTTCAGAAGTTTGGCAAGATGAACGCGGTTTCTCTGCCCGCCTGAAAGGTTACCGACCTTTTGCTGCTGGTCGCCCCCCTTGAAGTTGAATGCACCACAATAGGCACGGCTATTCATTTCATATTTGCCGAGCTTTATAATATCGTTTCCGCCGGAGATTTCTTCCCAAACCGTTTTATCAGGATCAAGTGCATCGCGACTTTGATCGACATAACTCATTTTGACAGTATCCCCGATGCGGATTGTTCCTGCATCCGGCTTTTCCTGCCCCGTCAACATTTTGAACAAAGTTGTTTTACCGGCACCATTGGGGCCGATAACACCGACAATTCCGCCGGCCGGCAATTTGAAGGAAAGATCGTCGATCAATACATGGTCGCCAAATCCTTTGGTTAAATGTTCGACTTCAATGACAACCTGCCCCAGTCTTTCACCCACCGGTATGATGATTTGTGCTTCACCGGGACGACGATCATTGGCAGCCTTGACCAATTCGTCATAGGCTTTGATACGGGCTTTCGATTTTGCCTGACGGGCTTTCGGACTTGAGGCAATCCACTCCTGTTCACGTGTCAGGGCTTTCTGTCTTGCTGCTTCTTCCCGTCCCTCCTGTGCCAGACGTTTGGCCTTGGCTTCGAGATAGGCAGAATAATTGCCCTCGTAAGGTATGCCATGCCCGCGATCGAGTTCCAGAATCCAGCCGGTGACATGGTCAAGGAAATAGCGATCGTGGGTGATAATCAGAACAGCACCCGGATATTCGCGCAAATGCTTTTCAAGCCAGGCAGTCGTTTCGGCATCAAGGTGGTTTGTCGGCTCGTCAAGCAGTAACAAATCGGGTTGCTGGAGCAACAATTTGCATAAAGCGACGCGGCGTTTTTCACCGCCTGAAAGTTTGGAAACATCCGCATCTGCCGGCGGGCAACGTAACGCATCCATTGCCATATCCACTTGTGAGTCAAGATCCCAAAGATTCTGGCTGTCAATGACATCCTGCAATTTTGCGCCTTCTTCGGCCGTCTCGTCCGAATAATTCATCATCAATTCGTTATACCGGTCGAGAATTGCCTTTTTTTCGGCAACACCTTCCATAACATTGCCGCGTACATCCTTTGTCAGGTCGAGAGCAGGTTCCTGCGGCAAATATCCGCAAGTTGCCCCTTCTGCCAGCCAAGCTTCACCGGTAAACTCTTTGTCGAGACCGGCCATAATGCGCAAAATAGTTGATTTGCCCGCGCCATTCGGCCCCAAAATACCTATTTTTGCGTCCGGATAGAAAGACAAATTGATATTGTCCAAAATCTTTTTATTACCATAGGATTTGCTAAGTCCCGCCATATGATAGATAAATTGCCGAGCCATATATGTTTTTCCATTCCTTGATTGACGCGTTCAAAGCTGCCTTTATACAAACGATCTTTTCGCTCGCATTTTTAATGAAAACACGTTTTGAAACCACATTGTTTCTGGTCTTTTAACTGAAACGGGCACAATCGGCAATCTTTGAGAAGAGCAAAACAATTCCAAAATGATCTTGCCGAAATAACCTTTCAAAGAAGATGGGCAAATAGTGCTCCTTTAACACCGCTCCGATCACATATATCCGACATAATCAATAAAGGTGCAGCATGTTTATCGACCCGATTAAAGGCCTTATCAGTGACATAATTGTTAAAAGAGCGGATTCTGTTTCCAAAAGGCCAAATTCTGCAAAAACCGAATTATAGCGAGTTGCTGACATGAAACAGTGCACACTGTGCTTTCTTCAAACCACTTGATTATTGTGCATAAAAGCGGTTTTTAAGGCTTGTCCGGCGAGAACAATGTCGTATTACCCCCTTTAACCGCTTGCTTCAGTTTCTTTCGTTTTTTCAAGCGATCGTGTTATATGTTCTTTTATTAAAACAAAATATAAATATGACATTTGCGCGAATTGCATAAAATGGTTGGGCAGGTTTTGACGAGCGAACAATCAACTGGTGTCACAAGACCTATCATTTTCGACCGGAATGGAAACACTTCTGTTCCCGCCGAAAACAATGTTCTTCTCGTGCCCGACAGCCTCTATGAACTGCCTGTTTCCTTTACCGGAATGAAAACAATATGTTACCGCATCACCGGAAATACAATTGTCGAAAATCCCGCACCTCGAAATGCCATTGTTCTTTATGCGCCTTTTCCATTGGGACTTTGGGCAGTTCATGCTTTGGCCGATGGACATTTTGCCAAATTGATTCTGGATAAGCGCGAGCAATATCGTAACTGGCACAACCGGCTTTCTCGTATATGGTTGAAAAATGAAAAACGGCGCATGGGGTCTGACGTCTATAGTCCCCTGATGATGCGAAGACTGCGCGAATCTTTATCGGTGGCTGATTATTTCCCACTCAATATAGGTGATTGGATTTATTTTTCAGAAAAATTACAACAACAATCAGGTCAATTATCGCAAGCTATACTCTGGCTCGATAAAAAGACAAGTTATCAAGATGTTTTGTCTTTTTCATGCTTGACAGAGGTATCAAAATAGCAAAAAATTTTCTTGATGATTTTAAATGTTCGCATCTTTTTGTGCCGATATAGCCGGTCAAAGGAACGTTTATTTTTAATCGGGAGACTTTTATGCGTTTCGCTCAGACACTATTTCTTTTAGCTTTTTTACCTGCATCTGCTTTTTCACAAGAAACCAATATCGAATGTAAGGACCTTGCCGGAGTTGGTCGTTCCGTCATGATGGTTCGTCAAAGCGGCGTACCTATTGAAAAAACAACCAGCCTTATTTTAAACGGGCTAAAAGAAAAGTCACCTGAAGACCAGAAAATACTTGATCCGGTATATAAAAAAATTGTCGAACTCGCTTATAAGGAGAATCAGTTTTCGACCAATAGCGAGCGGATTGAAATTACAAACAAATTTGCCAGACAAATTTTCGAGCGCTGCGCCAGACGCCTGCCGAAAAGCTAGAACATTCCGGCTTTGATCTGATAATCATCTTCCGGCTCAGGCAAAGCGTGTAACTATAGAAGAAAGCGCATTGATAGATGAATGGGGTAACTTTTCGCCGGTAAAGCCTGATTGGTCAGGTTGTTAATGCGGCCGATTGGAACCTATTTATGCTTTTCCTTTTGACAGCAACCAGCGGGCGACAGTTCGACCTATACTGTTTTCAAGAAAAGCGAAACGGCCGGAAACAAGCCGTTTTATCAGAAACAAGCCGTTTTTTTGAGAGACCGGCGCTTGACGGGTTAAAGCGCTCCCATCAACAGATTCACTCCGGTATCATTCATTGTTTTCAACATGAGATCAAGCGAACCGTTAAGATCCAATCCAGCACAAGCACCAAGCGCGACCGACACGTCAAAGCCACAATTCTTTGCGTCGAGTGCTGAATAGGCCACACAAAAATCTGTCGCCAAACCGCAGAAAGTAAGCTTGTGCAAACCGCGCTCTTTTAAATAGCCTCGCAATCCGGTGGGTGTTTTACGGTCATTTTCAAAAAATGCGGAATAGCTGTCTATTGCCGGATTCATACCTTTTCTGATTATCATTTCGGCCTTGTCAACGGGAAGAGACCCGTGAATTGCTGCCCCGTTCGAGCCTTGGATGCAATGATCCGGCCAAAGTGTTTGCGGGCCATAATCGACATTTATGGTATCGTAAGCGGAAGCCCCTTGGTGATTGGAAGCGAAACTCTGATGGTTTTGCGGATGCCAATCCTGTGTGAGAATGACATGATCGAAGCGCATCATCAGCGCTTGGACTGTCGGGAGGATGAGATCACCATCCGGCACGGCGAGTGCACCACCGGGTAAAAAATCGTTCTGAACATCAACAACGATAAGAGCCTCGCCTGCCATTTTTTCTCCCCTTATTTCCCTCACTTGACGGTTGAAGTCACGTGAAAACAGTCATATCAAAAAGGCATGATATTTTGCAAGGAAGACTTTGATGAAAATTACCATGATCGGTAGCGGGTATGTCGGGCTGGTTTCGGGCGTATGTTTCGCCGAATTCGGATTCGACGTGACATGTGTGGACTCCAATCCTGATATTATTTCGCGGTTGAAAAAAGGTGAAGCCACAATTTTTGAACCCGGTCTTGATGAAATGATGATAAGAAACATCAAGGAAGAACGCCTTTTCTTTTCAACCGATCTGGAAAACAGCGTCAAAGAAGCCGATGTTATTTTCCTCGCTGTAGGCACACCATCGCGCCGCGGCGATGGTGAAGCAGACCTGCATTTTATAGAACAGGCTGCCGATCAGGTGGCCCATGCCATGAAAGATGGTGCAGTCATCGTTATCAAATCGACTGTCGTTGTCGGCACCAATTCCCGCATTCGTGAACGTATACAAAAGCAGCGGCCGGAAATCCGCTTTTCTATGGTATCCAATCCGGAATTTCTGCGTGAAGGTTCGGCCATTGAAGATTTCATGCGCCCCGACAGGGTTGTTGTGGGCGTTGAAGATGAACGGGGGCGCGAAACAATGCGCAAACTCTACCGCCCGCTTTATCTGCGCGAAACGCCGCTTGTCATTACCTCGCTTGAAAATGCCGAACTCATCAAATATGCGGCCAATGCCTTTCTTGCCATGAAGGTCACATTCATCAATCAGGTTGCCGATTTATGCGAAAAAACCGGCGGCAATATTCAGGAAGTCGCACAGGCAATCGGCATGGATAAACGCATCGGCTCCAAGTTTCTGCACGCCGGTCCGGGATTTGGCGGTTCCTGTTTTCCTAAAGATACGCGCGCTTTTGCAGCAACCGGCCTGCGCTATAAGGCTCCCCAACAGTTGATTGAAACAGTTATTTCGATCAATGAAGAACGCAAGGTAAAAATGGGCGAGCGTATTATCAAAGCCGCAAAAGAAAAAAATACCGATACCGTTGCTGTGCTTGGTGTGACATTCAAACCCAACACAGATGATGTCCGCGAATCTCCCGCTTTAACGATTATCAAAGTCATGCAGGAAGCCGGTCTGACGATACGTGCTCACGACCCTGAAGGTGAAGAACAGGCAAAAAAAGTTCTCGACAATATTGTCTGGTGTTCTTCGCCTTATGAAGCCGCCAAAGGCGCCGGTGTCCTCACAATCATTACGGAATGGAATGCCTATCGGGCACTGAACCTTAAAAAGCTTGCCGAACTTATGCCATCCGGCAAAATTGTCGATTTGCGTAATATCTATAAACCGGAAGAATTTCAGGATATAGATCTCGATTATATATCCATCGGCCGTTAAGTAGACGGCCATTGTTTGAAACAGAAAATTGTTCACTTGGTGATCGTTTATATGACGATATCCGGTTTGAATGAGCCGGCGATTATATAAGCGGCACAAAAAAAGGATGAAGCAGATGGCAAAAAACAAACCGGATTACGGCGTTATCGCTGTTTGCTTCATTATTTTCTATTTCGCATTTGAAGCTTTGTTTGTGTCTGTTATCTCGCAAGGTGCGGGGCTTGACGATGCCGAACTTGCGTCCAATATCAGTTTCTGGAATTGGGGCTATGGCGGTTCGCAGCCGCCGCTTTATACATGGATTGCCTTTGCCGTCGAACAGCTCTTCGGGCTTCATTTCTATTTGTTGCAAATTATCAAATTCGGCCTTCTTGCAACCACTTTCCTCTCGGTTTATCTGGCGCTACGGCTTCTTGACGTGCGCCCTGTTGTGGCAGGAGCATCTATGCTTGCAATGTTCCTGCTGCCCCAAATCGGCTGGGAGTCACAACGTGCGCTTACCCATTCTATTATCGGCACTGCCGGTGCTGCCTATACGTTTCTGGCATTCTGTTTTTTTTGCCGCAAACCCTCTTTTGGACGAGCTATCCTTTTGGGGCTGGCTTGTGCAACCGCAATTTTAGGCAAATATAACGGAGCACTCTTTCTTATTGCACTTTTCGGCGGCACAGCCTTAACGCGGGACTTCCGCAGCGCGCTGAAAAACCGCTACTTTCCACTGGCTATAGTTGTAGCCTTGATCGCTATTGCACCGGCTACCATTTATATGTCTGCCCACCCCGCAAGCGTCGTCGCACGTGCCAACAAACTGGCAATGGGTAAGACAGGGGGCTTCTTTACCGATCGTCTAACCGGTCTTGCCGATTTTTTTACAGCGTCTTTGGGTTTTGTTTCGATTGCGCTTATTATTGCTTTGATATTGGCCGGATTACATAGTTTTTCCAATTCCAAAGTATCCCGATTGACAACAAGAGATGAAAACAAAGCCGAACATCTCATATACCACATTTTGCTTTTCGGCATTTTGCTTGTAGTTGCGCTTGTCCTCGTGCTCGGTATTACAAATGTCAAAGACCGCTGGTTACAGCCATTGCTTTTCCTTGCACCCGCCTATTTTGCAATTGTCCTTTCGCGCTTGTGCTACTCTTTGAAATATGTGCGCGCATTCGGTGTGATCGGCGCTATTGCGGGGCTTGTCGTGCCATTTGTCCTTTATCTCAACATCGCAACCGCCTATAACCGGTTCGCCCCGCCGGAACAGCTTTTTGACTATAAAACACTTGATCGGACACTTCGCGCTGAAGGGCCGTTTGTCATGGTTTTCGCGCGTCACCCGCAATTGCCCGGCAATTTGCGCCTGCTTGACCCAACGCTCAAGACCATTCACATAGGTTCGCCTTTTGTAATTGAAAGATTAAAGACGCCGCTCATGGTATTATGGACGGGAAACGGAAAATTGCCCGATGACTTGCGCGCAACTCTTTTGAAGGCCGGCTTGCCGACAACAGGAAAAACCGGCGAAGTGGAAATCGGCTTTAGCGGAGGAAGCGATGTGAAACGTATCGTTTCATATCTTTATCTGCCTTGAACCATATCTCGCTTGAGAGAGACCGGCAGGAGAGAGACCGGCTGAAGAGAGACCGGCAAGCCAAGTAAAACGGCTCCGGTTGGTTGTCGCCAAGGAGCTCGTTTCTCACGGAAAAACATTATAAAAGCTTGATTTTTGAAAAATTAGCGGCTTTCGTCTTCAGGTGCAATTTCGCCCGCGATCAGGAATTCATCTGTTTGTGTTTCTTTTCGCGGTAAATCAGCGAAAGGTTACGAATATAAACAATGAGCCCCAAGCCCTGACCGGCAATAAAAACAGGGTCTTTCTGCCTGATCGCATATATAAGCAGAAGCGTTCCGCCTCCTAGCGAAAAAAACCAGAAGGCAACCGGCATAACACTTTTTCTGGCTTTTTCAGAGGCAAGCCATTGGACAACAAAACGCATCATAAAAAGCGCCTGTGCAACAAAGCCCAGAACAATCCACCCGTCCCACTGGGCGACAAAGACATCATGTAACCATTGGGTAAATTGTGAGAAAATGCCGCTCATTTTTCGCCCTTTGCCTTTATTTCTGTCACCTTGGGAACAACTTTGCGACGGCGACGCAGCCACCAGACTCCATAGAGATCGAGAATACCACGAAGGCCGCGATCAAGAATACCGTAATTGGAATGGCCATGGACACGTTGGCGATCAACCACATCAATATGCGTCGTTTTGAAACCTTCACGCAGAACCAGCGCTGGCAAATAACGATGCCAACCGTCAAAAAACGGCAATTGCCGGAAAAGCTCTGTACGGATTGCTTTTAATCCGCAACCTGAATCGCGCGTATTGTCTTTCAAAATTGCCTGCCGCAATTTATTGGCAAGTTTGGAGGAAAGCTGCTTCAATTTTGTATCGGTGCGTTTCAAACGTTGACCGGCGGCAAGCCCGTATTCCGGCCCGGCGGCAATAAGCGCATCGGCAAGTTCCGGTAGATAAGCGGGATTATTCTGCCCGTCACCATCAATCGTCAAAACAATATCGCCTGAAGCCGCAAAAACTCCCGAACGCACCGCAGCACTTTGACCGGCCGAGCGATCATGACGGATATGGCGCAAAGGTTTGCCCTCGCTCATCCGTTTATATAAAACCTTGGGTGTATCGTCGGTCGAACCGTCATCCACGACGAGAATCTCGTAATCGCGCCCGTTCATGGCATTATCGACTTCATCAAGCAGAAAAGCCAGATTTTCAGCTTCATTACGACAGGGAATGACGACAGATAGTTTCATTTAAATAACTTCGTTCCAATGCTATGCGAGATTGAATAGCATTGAAAACCGCAAGTGTCTATGAAACGCATCATCACCCGTTGCTGAAACTGTTAAAAACCTTGCTCTTCCTGTTTTCCCGATGGCGTGTTTTTTCGTCCCGTAAAAATTGCAGGTTTCAAGCTTCCCGCAGCCAAACAACCTTTTTACTGCCGAAAGCCCGCGTCTGCGAGAATTTATTGAAAAACAAGTGCTGATAAAAACATGATCGTGTGAGGGGCACTCTCATCCGTTTTCCTGAAACATCACTTTTAAAAAGCAGCATTATTTGTGTGCACTGTCATTTTGCTGTTCTTCGTTCGCTGCTCTTTATAGACGATTTTCAGCTTGTCCGAAGGCCGATTTTCCAACCCACATTTGCTTTCCGCTTTTTCTTTCACTTGAAACAATATTTTCAAGCCCATTCTGCCCAAGAAAGCAAAAAATGTTCCGACAAAGAAATTTGGTTTTTTCAAATAGATTGCGAATGATTATTCGATATTGTGCAATTTTATAGACACAATTCAAAACCTTTCTATATTCTTTTTAAAGTTCATTATAGAGAGGGATACCTAAAATGGCTCTAATATTTTTGATATTAGGTTTTATTGCATCAATTGTGCTTATATATTTCTTCTATTCACTCGTAAGTGCCCAACCACTCTCCGGACAAAACCACTTGCGGCCAGCATTATCAAACCTGTCATTTACATTGATACGGCAAAGATTTACCGGCTTGGGTTGGGTTGGCGTTGTGTTGGTGTTTCTCGCGCCGGTTGCAACGGCAATCATTGTTTCGGCCAATTTGAAAGCAATCGCCGAAGCCACATTTTTTGATACCCCCATCCCCGATTTTACCTTGCTTTACCTTTCATTGGGTTTTCTGGGACTGATCGGCTTTGTCTTCATTATCATCGGACGTGAATTTTATAGTTTTAGTCCTGTAAATGCCAGTCTGGAAGGCGACGGAAATAGACATGCACCTCATCCGGAACCACATCATCCGGAACCACATCATCCAGCCCCGCATCATCCGGCGCCGCATAAGGTTACCCCCGACCATTCTCCCCTTAAACCGGCTCACCCTCAGCCACCGTTACCAGAAAATCCGGCTCCTCTACCCGAAGCAGAACCCGTCCCCCGCCCCGAATTTGTCACGACAATGAAAGACGACATACCTCCGACAACCACACTTTAAAGGCAAAATTTCTAAACGAAATAGTTTTCCGAACCATTGTGAGGATTTAAAAACTGTAACTATTCCGTTTTTCCTCTTAAAAAAATAATAACGGGACAATCGCACAATTGCCCCGTTAAAGATTTCACAACTTAAACGTTTCCCAAAAAGTTCAACAACCTGCTATCTCTGCTGTTTCGTCATTTTCCCCTGCCCGCGCTTTTCCAATCTTTCTTCCTCGTTTAAATTTGTAACCCGATTTATTGCCCGAAAAACCCGAAAACAGTCCCGAAAACGTTATAAATTGGATTTCAGAAATACGGGGAAATGAAACAATGCATTTTTCTGATTTCCCTTCATCCGGTCAAAACTTGCCTGATTTTTGCTTGGCCAATTTCAAGAGCATGGCACGGAAACCGCTTTTACCCGTTCCCTAATTCGTATCGAGCTTCTTATGCTTGAGGCGTTTTCCAAATCTCAGAACAAACGATTACAGGTTTTATATGTGTCGATTATATCGGAAATCGCTTTTCCTGCTTGTTCATAAAGTTCGGGCGAAAAGCCGCAATACCCCATGAGCAGGCCGTTTTCACGACTATTCCGGCAATAATTCGAGATTGCGCGAACGGCAAAACCGGCTTTTTGAAGCTCGGCCTCCAATGCGACATCGTTGATATTTTTATCAAGAAGTGTAACGAGATGAAGCCCCTGTCGCGGCGGGGCGAGCTGCATGAGATTTGCCCCTTTTCCGCTCTGCAATCCCTTGACGAGAGCATCTCTGTTGTTTTTGACAATCCTGGCTGACCGGCGCAAATGCCGCGCGTAATGGCCGCCATTGATAAAATCGGCCAAAGCTTCTTCAACAAAAGTAACGGCGCGTCTGTCAACGAGACTACGAAATTTGATAAGGCGCTCACATAGGTGCGAAGGTACAACCATATAGGCGCATTGAAGACCGGCAAAAAGCGTTTTGGAAAATGTGCCGAAATAGATAACAGAACCATTGTCATCAAGGCCTTGAATAGCAGTCATAGGCGAGGCTTCAAAGCGGATCTCGCTATCGTAATCATCTTCAATAATCATCGCGTTGTTATCTTTCGCCCATTTTAACAAATTGAGCCGCTGCGACAGCCCGATCGTGCCGTCTAAAGGAAATCGTCTTGAAGGGCTGAGCAAAATTGCGTCAGCCGGTGGCAAATTCAAGTCATCGTCAAGTTTATCGTGAGGTAAAAATTCCAACTTCTTGCCGAGTGCTTCAAGTGCCTGAATTGCATTGTGATAAGACGGGTCTTCAACGAGAATTGTCGCTTTATCGCTCAAAAAGCATCTCAGGCAAAGGTCCAGTGATTGTTGCGTACCGGTCGTTATAAAAATTTGTGAAGCATCAAGGTTGAGCCCTCTGGCTTGCCTCAAATAAGCCGAAAGCGCCTCTCGCAGTTCCAGTGTCCCGCGCGGATCGGTATAGTTATAGTGACGTATACACGCTTTGGCTGCGCGATTGTTCAAAAGGCGGCGAAACACGCTCATCGCTTTGTCATTTTCAAGAGGTATACTCAACTCGCATAAGTGATAGGCCGATTTTTGTTCACGTTCCGGCACCGAAATTCGAGGTTTGAATGTGCGCGATACATTTGAAGCAACAAAACTGCCGCTTCCCCGCTTCGTTATAATGTAACCGTCGGCAGCCAACATTTCATAAGCTGCAACCACCGTTGAACGGGAAATAGAAAACCGCTTTGCCAAATCCCGACTGGGGGGTAATTTCGCACCATACTCGAATTGTTTCTTATCAATCGCTTGCCTGATGAGGCGATAGACATTTGCAGGCTTCCGGCCATTCTCCGGAACAAGCGGCATCATTGCCGACCAGTCGGGAAAATTGGTCTGATTTTTTTGTTTTAATGTGGTTCTTTTTTGTTCCAATTTCATAGAACACTATTGGCCGCTTCTATCAACTTTTGCAAGGCAAATGGAATGACGACCGAAGACTTCTCCATAACCGATAAAAACCGCGTTAAAAGGAGCTACAAACGTGCCTCCTATAAAAAGGAAACAGTTTATCATATTCTCGACAGTTCGGCTCTGGCGCATGTCGCCTATGTGATTGACAATACACCCTTTTGCACCCCGACAACACATTGGCGCGAAGGCGACTATCTCTACTGGCACGGTTCATCCGCCTCGCGCATGATAAATCGGTTGAAGCAAGGGGTGGATGTATGTGTCACTGTTTCGCGCCTTGACGGATTTGTGCTTGCACGCTCGGCTTTCCACCATTCGGTCAACTATCGCTCGGTGATGTGTTTTGGCAAAGCCACACTTGTTTCAAATGAAGAAGAAAAATATCGCGCGCTTAACAATATGATCGAGCGTTTTTTCCCGAAAAGAACAGACGAAATACGCGAGGTCACGCAAAAAGAGCTGAAAGCAACATCTGTGATAAAGATGAAAATTGATGTCGCGGCAGCAAAAATGCGCGCGGCAGGACCTCAAGATGACGAGGAAGATTATGCCAACCCCATATGGGCAGGTGTTATTCCGCTCACAACAATTATCGGCACCTATCAACCTGACGACCGTCTTGAAAACGGTATAACTCCTTCAGAATCGCTCAATGTCTGGACAAGCGGCAAAAGACTGGACGATGTTCTGACCGAAACGCAACAAATCTATATGAACCGGTTGACTTGAGAGGAAGAGTGACGCTGTGCAACCACCAATGATTGCACAGCAACATCGCCAACTGCGTCAAATTTCTTGTGCGCGCCTAATCTTTCGGAATAGTCAAGTGCCAATCGGGATGATTGCGGTTGAAGCGGATAGAAGAATAAAGAGCAGTCAGAATGAACACCATTCCGATAACACCCGTCACCACTTCGGGAATATGTATGACGGTCTGCAGATACATGATAAATGCGAGAACCAGAATGGCATAAAAAGCCCCGTGTTCGAGGTAGCGGTATTGTGCAAGTGTTCCTTTATCAACAAGAAGCACAGTCATCGAGCGGACATAGAAGGCACCAATCCCCAGACCGATTGCAATAACAAAAAGATTGGTAGAAAGTGCAAAAGCGCCGATCACACCATCGAAGGAAAAACTCGCGTCCAATACTTCGAGATAAACAAAAGCACCCACCCCTCCTTTATAGACATTTTCCATCGTATGTTTGCGGGCATCCATTAAAACGCCCAAGCCTTCAACAGCGATAAACGCGAGCAAACCGTAAATTGCCGAAACCAGAAATGTATGGTCGTCTTCCGGTTTTACGAGGCTGGAAAAAATGAGCACAAGGACAAGCGTTATAGCAATCTGTATACCGTGGATTGACGCATATTTTTTTGCCCGCCCTTCCAGAAACAAAATCCAATGGGTTTCTTTTTCAGGGTCAAAGAAATATTTAAGCCCCACCATAAACAGAAAAGTACCACCAAATGCCGCTATACCGACATGGGCATCTGTCATGATTTCTGCGTAATGTTGCGGCTCCCAGATGGCCAGTTTCAATGCCTGCAAGGGGCTGATCCACGCAGCAAAAGCCACCACAATCAATGGGAAAATAACCCGCATCCCGAACACCGCAATAACAATACCCCATGTTAAAAAACGATGTTCCCAAACCGGGCTCATATCACGCAAAATACGCGCATTTATAATGGAATTATCGAATGAAAGTGAAATTTCCAGAACACCGAGAACACAACATATGAACAGATATTCAAATATGCCGCTGGTGGAACCTGTTTCAACATAGCCAAGCCACATACCCAGGCTCAGACCGACAACTGTAAAAATAAAGGCGCCGGTAAAATAGCGTAAAACGCTCATTATATTCCCTCTTTTAAGCAGCCTTCAAAAAGGCTCTTGGCGTTTACCGGTTCAGGACCAACGTCCTTAAACAAGTTCTATATGGAAACAACATGGTCAAAACGCAAGGGTTTTGCTTCCTTTCCGATGTGAAAAGGTTAACAATATCTCAAATTTTTTAAAGCCGGTTAGAAATCATACTTATTACTTTATAGGCTAGAAACACTTGCGTCGCAGGAAAGAAAATCGAATGTGTTAGTCATTTACCGTCATTTGAAAATATATTTTCAAATAAACCATTATTATTTTGTGCCAAGCATTGGCAATGTGACAACTTCCATTTTACCGATTGTAATCGGGCATCATTCAATTCTTTGGAAGAAAATCAATATTTTCAAAAGATTTGTATTTCAAATATTGCAAGTTTCTTCTTTTGAAACCGGAACACAAAACAATCGAACGATTTGATTGTCAATATTCCGGAGACATTCTGTTCTAATTGTTACCCCTTTAAAGATAATAATAAAACGCTAAACTCTATAACATGTTGTAAATTCCTGAAACGGGGAGAAAATAATATGTTCATCAATAAAACAACAATTGCAGCAGCCTTCGTAGTTCCATGCATTTTCTGGGGCGCTTCGGCTGGTAAAGCGGCAAAACTTGATGTTCCAACAGGGGCTTACGTGTCGGATGCAGCACATACAAACCTGTTGTGGAGCATCAAACATTTCGGCCTTTCCAATTATTACGGACGTTTCGACAAAATCGAAGCAAAGCTTGATCTTGATGCAAACGATGTTGAAAAATCGGTCTTGCATGTCAGGATAGATCCGAAGTCGGTTGATACAAACTATCCCAAAACGCCCAATGAATTTAATGACGAAATTGCCGGTGAAATGTTTTTCGACGCCGACAAATACAAAAACATCACTTTTGATTCAACGTCTATCGAATTGACAGGAGAAAAAACAGGAAAGGTTACCGGCAACTTGACTTTTCACGGTGTGACCAAACCTGTTGTGCTCGATGTCACATTGAATGGCACTCTTGCCTCTCACCCGATGACGAAAAAACCCGCCCTCGGTTTTTCTGCAAAAACGGTTATCAAGCGTAGCGAATTTGGCGTCAATGAACTCGAAGGGCCATTGAGTGACGATGTCAACCTTACCATTGAAGCGGAATTCAAACCGGCAGAATAAACATTCGTTTCATACTTTTTGCGAATGTTTGAAATCTATTTATGGCAATCATTTTTCGTAAAACCGGCAGCGAACATGGCGTTTGCAGGCCGGTTTTTCGCTATTCGGGAATATTTGTTATTTGCGGGCTGTAGGGTCCGTTTTTCCGTTGCCCACCCAATTTCAATCATGGACATATAGCGTAAAGTGAGAGTGCTAGCGTGGATTAAAAGAACCCATCTTTAAAAAAAACAGACGCGAAAACGGTTGAGGTGGTTAAATGCAACACCGGTCAGAGCTTGGATAGGGCTTTTCAATTGAAAAACAATCCGTTCTTTTCGAGCACACGGCAAAGAAGCCGGTTGTGCCTATCGTGGCACAAAAGAAATAAAGCTATTCAAACCGAATATGAAATATACCATCCCCGACAGACCGCGCTTAACACCGCTTAACAAAACCCGAACCGACGATTTTGCAGTGTTCTGCTTTGCTTAAGTTAATTTGGCTGTGTTTTGCCTTGCTAAAATCAACTTGGCAGCGTTCTGTTTGGCTTAAGTCAAATTGTCTGGTTCTATTTGGCTTAAGTCAAATTGCCTGTGTTTTGCTTTGCTTGAACGAACTTGGCTATGTCTTGCCTGGCTCTTGGCTATGTGTTGCCTTGCTTAAGCCAATTTTGCTGTGTTTTCTTTACCCACTCTGCTTTGCCAAACCCGTTTGGTGATAAAAGCCTATCACCCCACGCTGCGCTTCCATTCAGGCAACATTTTGATAAAGCCGGTGGTTTATGCCTTAAATTCTCTTAAGCGCAATCGCACTCCTGCACAGATAAAACGCTTTTCTATTTGCGCATTCATGATGAACACCGCAATACCAGAATGAACACCGCAATATCACAATGAACGCCACCGTATCACACAACAAAATGCCGGCGAGGGTTTTTGCTATATCACAATTGCCAAAAGTTTTGAGTCAGATAACTAAAAACCTTCGCGCTGATTATCACGAAATTTAACTTTTCACATTTTTCCACACTAAAGCAACCACAGTTTTATAAAAGCCATTTAATTATTAGGATTTTTTCACATCCTAATTGGCTACAATATTGAATGGATCCCCGATTCTGTAAGTATATAGGCTACTAAAAACATTATATCCATATAATTGTAGATTGGTGCCTGGTGTTCTTGCTTTATAGGTTACCTGATAGGTATAGTCATCTATTTTTTTCCAGTTTGTAGTGTTTACACCATATCGGCTATCTCTCGGCATTGTTGTTGAGGCATTTGGTACATCAATGTAGGAATATTCGGACAGTATTGTTGTGGGATTACCATAGCCGTCAAAGGCATGAATTGTAACAATGATATCGTCTCCCACTTTATATTCTTTTTTATCCAATTCGATTTTAACAGAACTGGCAAATGCTGTCCCTGTAGTTATAGAAAATGCATTAGTCGACAATGCGTCTTGCCATTCCGGATATTTTAACGTGAACGTTAAATTCGTGCCGGCTTTTTTTACTTGATACATCAATTTCATGTAAGAGCGGCCATCTATTATTTTTAACTCGTCGCCACTATACTTTACTATATAATCCGACCCCGGACTTGTGAGCACACTTGCCATTTGGTTTTTTACAAAATTTTCTATATCTCGATCGTAATTTATAATGTTATCACCATTTTTATCTTTAAAACTTATGTATAAATATGCGTAATCACCTGCTCTATAAATATCCTTGTCCATATAAAACTTGGTTGTTTCTTTTACAGGGTTTGAATTAAATAATAAAAATTTGTAAAAACTATTATTAATTACTTCCCCATTAAAAGTGGGATATAGGGACGCATATCCCCTCCTTAGAACTTTAAATCTCAGCAGATAGGTTCCTTCTTCATTTTCACTCTTTGTTGCATCCAGAAATTCAAATAAGGTAGATGCTTTCAAGCCCAGTTTTGAAGGATCATAAACAATGATATTTCCAGCAAGATCACGCGGTTTAAAGGTAAGCGTTACGATATCATCAAGATAAGGATTGTTATTATCAGCGGTTAAACTGGAATTGGATTGGCTAAACGAACCAATGGTTACGGTTAATTGTCGAGGTAAGTTATAAGCAACACCGGAAACCGTCGGTGTAAACGTATAGGTTCCCACAAGCATGCCTGTTACTGTGGCTGTATATTTTCCGCTATTATATGGCGTTTCCTGAATTTTAGTCAGAGATATCCCTTTAGATGCGTCTGCATTTTGGGACGTGACGACAAAAACCATGTTGCTCGCATTATCTGTCACAGGGTTGTTGTAAATATCCCTGGCTGTAAAAGTGAGTATTGAAGAACCGCCTGCTGCAATCGAATCCGAAGATATAGAAAACTCCGATGTACCTTCATTTATTGCACCGGGGTATATTCTTACCCATTGGGTAAGAACATCAACACCCAAAACCGTCGATGTAAAATAATAATAATTCCCCGCTTTCGTGCCCGTGAAGGTGGCTTCATAGGTTCCAGGCGATGTCTCTGTGATGTCTGTCAGATTGAAGGCAGTGCCATCGGGAACCACTATATTCCCGCTGCTACTACTATCTTTGATGGTAAAACCGACATCGCTGCCACTTAGCCCCTTGATGGGATTCAAATTCACGTCCATTGGCTTGAAGGTGAGTTTTGATCCTTTGCTATCACCTGCGTAAAAGAATGACGGGGTTGCCGTAAAGGTGGATTTAGCTGCATTCGCCGCGCCGACTGTCACCGTCACGTTAGCTTTAAGTTCTCCGACAGGTTTATTGGAAATGTTCGGTTTGATTATATATTCCCCGATCTTTGCACCTTTCAATGTAGCAGTGTAAATGCCGCTACCATCGGCTGTCTCTTTGGGCGAAGTGAGATAAACAGGACTGCCAGTTGTAGACACCGTTGTTCCGTTTTGATCTGTGACGACAAAACTAACCTTGTCACTAGAACCGGTTGTAGCAAGCCCGCTCATAGCGTTGCCATAAACATCTATGGCCGTAAAGGTGAGTGTTGATGATAAGGTTCCATCTGCTGGAATGGAGTTCCGATCTACTTCAAATGTGGATCGTCCGGTATCGACATCACCACCCTTTATTGCCACAGTGGCTTCAAGAGTTCCGACAGCTACAGAAGAAACCTTCGGTGTAATTTTATAAGTTCCGGCAAGCGTGCCTTGCAATGTGGCTTTATAAGTGCCACTTTGAGCCGGTGACTCTTGAATTTCCGACAGAACAACCTTGTTCACATCCGGCTTGTTACCGCCCCCGTCAACAATGTCAAAGGCAAGGTCATTGCCTAATCCTGCAACAAGATTTCCATAAGCATCCTTCGCTGTAAAGGTGAGTGTTGATCCTTGGCTATCACCTGCTTTAAAGGATGTCGGAGATGCGATAAAGGTGGAATTTCCTTTTCCCCCATCGACTTTACCGGCGGTCAATGTCACGGCCGCATTGAGTGTTCCTACAGCAACAGAAGAAACCTTCGGTGTAATTTTATAAGTTCCGGCAAGCGTGCCTTTCAATGTGGCTACATAAATGCCGCTTTGAGCCGGTGTCTCTTGAATGTTCGACAGAATAACCTTGTTCGTATTCGGTCTCTTGTTGCTTTCGTCAACAATGTCAAAGGTAAGTTTGTTGCCTAATCCTGCAACAACATTGCCATAAGCATCCTTCGCCGTAAAGGTAAGCGTTGATTGTTCAGTTCCATTTGCTGGAATGGATTCCCGATCTGCTCTAAATTCCGAATTGCCTGCAAACACGTTACCGGCGGTCAATGTCACTTCCGCTTCAAGAGTTCCAACAGCAGCTCCCGAAACAAGCGGCTTTAACTTATAAGTTCCGACAAGCGTGCCTTTCAATGTGGCTTTATAAGTGCCATCCGGTGACTCTTGAATGTTCGACAGAACAACCTTGTTCGTATCCGGCTTGTTACCACCCCCGTCAACAATGTCAAAGGCAAGGTCATTGCCTAATCCTGCAACAAGATTGCCATAAGCATCCTTCGCTGTAAAGGTGAGTGTTGATCCTTTGCTATCACCTGCGTTAAAGGATGTCGGAGATGCGATAAAAGCGGAATTTCCTTTTCCCCCATCGACTTTACCGGCGGTCAAAGTCACGGCCACATTGAGTGTTCCAACAGCAACAGAAGAAACCTTCGGTGTAATTTTATAAGTTCCCGCAAGTGTGCCTTTTAATGTGGCTTTATAGGTGCCATCCGGTGACTCTTGAATTTCCGACAGAACAACCTTGTTCGTATCCGGCTTGTTACCGCCCCCGTCAACAATGTCAAAGGTAAGTTTGTTGCCTAATCCTGCAACAACATTGCCATAAAAATCCTGCGCCTTGAACGTCAAGGTCGATGAGGCTGCACCGTCCGCGACAATCGTGTACTGATCGGCTTCAAAGGTCGAGCGGATTTCACCACCCTTGTCCTTTTCAACCGGTGTTCCAGCTGTCACACTGATTGTCGCCGACAGCTCTGCAAGCGTGTTGTTATCCTTTTTGGGTACAAACCTATATTGACCAATCTTTTTGCCCGTGACGACCGCTTTATACGTACCTGCGCCGGTCTTCGTTATTGTACCAATATCAATGTCACTCCCGTCAGACGATGAAACAAAACTCAATTGTGAGGGGTCATAGTCTATCGGATTGCCAAACTTATCTTTGGCCACAAGAGTGAGCGTTGCATTCTGACCAGCTTCCATAGCCGGTTTGTCGAATTGAAAACTGGAATTGCCTTCTCCCGTATCGATCTCACCGGCGGTCAAAGTCACGGCCTCGTTGAGTGTTCCAACGGCAACAGAAGAAACCTTCGGTGTAATTTTATAAGTTCCGGCAAGCGTGCCTTTCAATGTGGCTACATAAATGCCGCTTTGAGCCGGTGTCTCTTGAATTTCCGACAGAACAACCTTGTTCGTATCCGGCTTGTTACCGCCTTCGTCAACAATGTCAAAGGCAAGTTTGTTGCCTAATTCTATGACGGGATTTTGATTGGCATCCTTCGCTGTAAAGGTAAGCGTTGATTGTTCAGTTCCATTTGCTGGAATGGATTCCCGATCTGCTCTAAATTCCGAATTGCCTGCAAACACGTTACCGGCGGTCAATGTCACTTCCGCTTCAAGAGTTCCAACAGCAGCTCCCGAAACAAGCGGCTTTAACTTATAAGTTCCGACAAGCGTGCCTTTCAATGTGGCTTTATAAGTGCCATCCGGTGACTCTTGAATTTCCGACAAAATAACCTTGTTCGTATCCGGCTTGTTACCGCCCCCATCAACAATGTCAAAAGCAAGTTTGTTGCCTAATCCTGCAACAACATTGCCATAAGCATCCTTCGCTTTGAAGGTGAGTGTTGATTGTTCAGTTCCATCCGCTGAAATGGGTGTCTTATCTGCGCCAAAGCTGGAATTTCCTTTTCCTCCATCGACTTTACCGGCTGTCAGTGTCACGGCCACATTGAGTGTTCCAACAGCAACAGAAGAAACCTTCGGTGTAATTTTATAAGTTCCCGCAAGCGTGCCTTTTAATGTGGCTTTATAGGTGCCATCCGGTGACTCTTGAATTTCCGACAGAACAACCTTGTTCACATCCGGCTTGTTACCGCCCCCGTCAACAATATCAAAAGCAAGTTTGTTGCCTAATCCTGCAACAACATTGCCATAAAAATCCTGCGCCTTGAACGTCAAGGTCGATGAGGCTGCACCGTCCGCGACAATCGTGTACTGATCGGCTTCAAAGGTCGAGCGGATTTCACCACCCTTGTCCTTTTCAACCGGTGTTCCAGCTGTCACCTTGATTGTTGCCGACAGCTCTGCAAGCGTGTTGTTATCCTTTTTCGGTACAAACCTATATTGACCAATCTTTTTGCCCGTAACGACCGCTTTATACGTACCTGCGCCGGCCTTCGTTATTGTACCAATATCAATGTCGCTCCCGTCAGACGATGAAACAAAACTCAATTGTGAAGGGTCATAGTCTATCGGATTGCCAAACTTATCTTTGGCCACAAGAGTAAGCGTTGCATTCTGACCAGCTACAATAGTCTGGTGGTCGAATTGAAAGCTGGAATTGCCTTCTCCCGTATCGATCTCACCGGCGGTCAAAGTCACGGCCTCGTTGAGTGTTCCAACGGCAACAGAAGAAACCTTCGGTGTAATTTTATAAGTTCCGGCAAGCGTGCCTTTCAATGTGGCTACATAAATGCCGCTTTGAGCCGGTGTCTCTTGAATTTCCGACAGAACAACCTTGTTCGTATCCGGCTTGTTACCGCCTTCGTCAACAATGTCAAAGGCAAGTTTGTTTCCTAATTCTGTGACGGGATTTTGATTGGCATCCTTCGCTGTAAAGGTAAGCGTTGATTGTTCAGTTCCATTTGCTGGAATGGATGCCTGATCTGCGCTAAATTCCGAATTGCCTGCAAACACGTTACCGGCGGTCAATCTCACTTCCGCTTCAAGAGTTCCAACAGCAGCTCCCGAAACAAGCGGCTTTAACTTATAAGTTCCGACAAGCGTGCCTTTCAATGTGGCTTTATAAGTGCCATCCGGTGACTCTTGAATTTCCGACAAAATAACCTTGTTCGTATCCGGCTTGTTACCGCCCCCATCAACAATGTCAAAAGCAAGTTCGTTGCCTAATCCTGCAACAACATTGCCATAAGCATCCTTCGCTTTGAAGGTGAGTGTTGATTGTTCAGTTCCATCCGCTGAAATGGGTGTCTTATCTGCGCCAAAGCTGGAATTTCCTTTTCCTCCATCGACTTTACCGGCGGTCAATGTCACGGCCACATTGAGTGTTCCAACAGCAACAGAAGAAACCTTCGGTGTAATTTTATAAGTTCCCGCAAGCGTACCTTTTAATGTGGCTGTATAGGTGCCATCCGGTGACTCTTGAATTTCCGACAGAACAACCTTGTTCGTATCCGGCTTGTTACCGCCCCCGTCAACAATGTCAAAGGTAAGGTCATTGCCTAATCCTGCAACAACATTGCCATAAAAATCCTGCGCCTTGAACGTCAAGGTCGATGAGGCTGCACCGTCCGCGACAATCGTGTACTGATCGGCTTCAAAGGTCGAGCGGATTTCACCACCCTTGTCCTTTTCAACCGGTGTTCCAGCTGTCACCTTGATTGTTGCCGACAGCTCTGCAAGCGTGTTGTTATCCTTTTTCGGTACAAACCTATATTGACCAATCTTTTTGCCCGTAACGACCGCTTTATACGTACCTGCGCCGGTCTTCGTTATTGTACCAATATCAATGGCGCTCCCGTCAGACGATGAAACAAAACTCAATTGTGAAGGGTCATAGTCTATCGGATTGCCAAACTTATCTTTGGCCACAAGAGTGAGCGTTGCATTCTGACCAGCTACAATAGTCTGGTTGTCGAATTGAAAGCTGGAATTGCCTTCTCCCGTATCGATCTCACCGGCGGTCAAAGTCACGGCCTCGTTGAGTGTTCCGACAGCAACAGAAGAAACCTTCGGTGTAATTTTATAAGTTCCGGCAAGCGTGCCTTTCAATGTGGCTTTATAAGTGCCATCCGGTGACTCTTGAATTTTCGACAGATTAACGGCACGACCAGTTGTATCTATCTCCCTGTTATCTTTGTCCGTTACAACAAATTTCAACTTGTTACCAAGCTCGGTGATTATCTCACCATTGGCATCCTTCGGTTTAAACGTCACTATAGAGGCTTCAGCATCGTTTGCCTTTATCGTTTTCGATGATACCCAGAACTCCGAACTGTTTGCATCAACCAATGCAGCTTTCAAAGTTACCTGTACTTTGAGAGCTCCGACAGCAACAGAAGAAACCTCCGGTTTTATCGTATAAATTCCCGCAAGCGTGCCTTGCAATGTGGCTACATAAATGCCGCTTTGAGCCGGTGTCTCCTGAACGGTCGATAGTCTGACCTTTTCCTCTTGCGGTCTGGAGCCGTTTTTGTCCGTTAAAGAAAATCTCAGTTTTCCACCAAGACCGGTGATAATATTGCCGTTTTCGTCTTTCGCCGTAAATTTCAATGTTGATGTTGCAACATCATCTGCCGGTATCGATGCAGGCTGCGCCTCGAAGGTTGAATTGCCTTCCCCGTCCTTCGGCATATCTCCGGCAACAAAGCTTACAGGATTGGCTGAAACAATATTGTCACTATTCTGGACATGGGCACTCACTTTAATATTGCTGACCGCTTTTTTCTTGCTGGTCAGACGTATGATAGCAACGCCCTGTTCGTCGGTTGTGCTCGTAATTTCAGAAGCACTGCGTGTCAGAAGAGAACCCGCTCTGCTTGAACTTCGCCCCTCGACAACCGATAAAACAACATTGTCTCCCTTGTCTTGCGACCAGATGATCGTTGCATCGGCAACCGCTTTCCCCTCATCATCCTGTGCCGTTGCCTTGAAATCAAAATAATTGGTTCCGTTTGCCACTTTGCTTGTTTCATTACCTACAATGGCAACATTGATGACATGAGCCGCTGCTTTGGCCGCAACAATAACCTTGGCCGACGCAATATTCTGCCCTTCAACTGACGGTGTCAGAATTAATGTTTCATCATCCTTGCCCGCCGTTACTGTGATTTCATAAATGCCTTCGCCAACCCGCTTGAAGGATGGATCAACCCTGGCTGTCTTTTTCCCTGTTACCGTGAGCGCTATATCTTTAACATCAGCATCATAAGGCGTTCCCTGCGTTGTCTTCAGCGACAAAGTCAACACAACATTCGACACATTGTCGGCCGGCAATGTTGTTTCCGACGGTGTGAATGTGCTGCCGGTTCCATCTATTTTCGGGGGATTGACCGTGACTATCGTTGTCGCCGTCTTCGAGCTGTTGCCCTTGACATCTTTCGCGACTGCTTACACCGTATAGCGGTTATCACCATTTTGCCGGTAACGGGGAAGAACGACCGAATAATCGCTGACACCGCTTCCCTGAACAATCTTGCCGCCTGCTGCGATCAGGCTTGCTGCCATCACACTGACGCTTGCAACATCATGCTTGGATTTAACCGATATGCCAAGTGAATAAGTCTCGTTATAAAAGCCCGTAATGCCGCCAACCATATAAAGCTTGATGACTTCCTGCTTCTTATATTCAAGAACAATGTCGTTATTACGGTCAACCAGATCATATCTGCTTCCCGCAAGTGTGCGCATATCCCCGACCGCATCAGGATCAAGCTGCTTCGACAGCGGAACACCAAAACGATAATTGACCTGAAAGCCTAAACGTGTATCATCCTTGCCACTCGCACCTTGCCGGTGGTCTACATTGAATGTCACAAGCGGTACCGGTGTATAATTGGCTCCGAACGTAACCGCATAAGGGTTCTTCTGCCGTTCGCTCTTTCCAAAAAGCCCGACCTCGTTGCCATAATATTGCTCGAAGTTCAGCTTCATTCCAAGCTTCGGATAGGATGGCAGATAACCTTCCGCACGAATATCCCAGCCATTGGCCGGACGTTCATAATAATCATCCACATCAGGAGAGGTTCGCCAATCCGATAACCGGTAATAGGCATTCATGCCCAATTTGAGATAATCGCGCCAATATTCGACACCAATTCCCATACGCGAATGCGAACGGGAAATGTCATAATCCCAAAACGCATTGCCGCCCAACATATAATCCTGTGTGAAATAACGATAGCCAAAACCCAGATTGCTCTGGGTGCGATCATCCGTGCGATGAATGGAGGTTTGTGTAAAAACAAGACTGTTGCCTTTGTCATAAACCGGCAACAACATCTCGAATTGCGAATTTTTTAATGAAAAGCCATCATCAACATTCAACTGGATGCGGGACGTGCCGAACTGGTTGAACCAGCGATTGATCTCTCCATTGGCCTTACCCGAAAAATATCCTTTGGCCATATTTTCCAGTTCGCTGCTATGACCACCATTGGAAAGAAATTGCCCTGCCCTTGTTGCCAGCGAACTGATTGCACTATCCTGCGAGGATCCCGTTTCGAGATAATGCGCCATGTCATCAGAAACCGGTGACAGCGGAACATAAACCGTATCCCCCACCGTTACCTTGTCAAAACCGTTCTTGAAAAACCGATCCTGATTGAGACGGCGCAACCCCTCAACACTCAAATTATAGCGCTTGGCAACGCTATCAAGCGTATCGCCGGACACCAGCACATAGGCGCGTGTCATGATCGGCGAGCTATAGCCATCAAGCGAGGCGCTTGCACCATCATCCTTCTGCCCGAATAGACTGTTGTCAGCGGCATAGCGTTCACTTCCCGAGTCTCTTTGCGCAGCCTGCGCTGGCATAACCATCGCCAGAAAGGTTGAGCATACGTAGAGGATAATCATCAACCACGACACAGCCTTTGATACAAAGGTGCTCAAAAAGTTACTGCACATAGACACGGCATCCCCACATTTCTTGCATGAATGAGTTAAAATCATTCTTTTGAGAGAGTAGTTTGCAGGGTCGTGCAACCCGCTCTCCGATGGGTGTGCAGACAAGGTCACGTCTGCACATCCATCGGCTTCGTTTTAAAGCTGCATCAACTTAGTTATGAATCGTGCCATCCCCAGAACTAGTGCCGCCGAGGCCATATTCTGAGGATTCTACAGCACTCGACCACCCCGGCATTTTTAATGTCGCTTTTAACCCGCTTACGCTCGATGAGGTTCCCGCCTTGTTATAGTACCACTTTACATATTCCCCGTTACCATTATCAGTCCAAGATCCTTGAGGCGTCCCCCTTGGAACGGTGACCGCTGCATCAAGCGACGAACTCATGCCGGTAATTGGTTGATTTAACCCATCCCTAAGTTTTACCGTTACAACCATCCGCTCGTTTTTATCATAGTAACTTTTATCAAGACTGATGGATGAATATGTTTGAGTTGCGTTCACGGAATAAATTTTATATTTCCCGGAATAATTAGCACCACTCCAATTCGATAACTTCAATGTTGCTTGTAAGTCACTGCCTACTTGATTGGCTTTATAGTAACGCAGATATTTTCCATCGCCCATATCAGTCCATGTCCAATTTCCTGAATCACTATTTGGCACCGTCACAGCTCCACCTGCGCCAAGTAACGCGCTTTTTCCGGTCAGCGGTTGATTTGCACTATTCCTAAGAGTGACGGTAACGCTTATTTGGGCATCCGCCTCATTGCCGCTATCTATAGGATATTGTTCTTTATCAACACTGATGGATGAATATGTTTGACTTGGGTTCACGGAAGAAACTTTATATTTTCCGGAATAATTAGCACCACTCCAATTCGATAACTTCAATGTCGCTTGTAAATCACTACCTACTTGATTGGCTTTATAGTAACGCAGATAGGTTCCATCGCCCATATCAGTCCATGTCCAATTTCCTGAATCACTATTTGGCACCGTCACAGCTCCACCTGCGTCAAGTAAAGCGCTTTTTCCGGTCAACGGTTGATCTACGCTATTCTTAAGAGTGACAGTAACGCTTATTCGGGCATCCGCCTCATTGCCACTATCTATAGGATATTCATCTTTATCAACACTGATAGAAGAATAGTTTTGTGCCGGATTATTATCCGCTGTCAATGCCACGTCGACTGCGAGGCTGCCGACAGCTTTGCCATTGAATTTCGGCGTTATCGTATAGACATTGGCAAGCGTGCCTTTGAAACTTGCCGTATAGACACCGCTTGAACCTTCCTCGTTAATGGCAGTCAACGTCACCTTGCCGCTTTCAGGAGCGGAACCGCCCTTGATCACAACATCAAAAACAAGCTTGTCCTTGATACCGGAGACCGGGACGCCATCCTCGTCCTGAGCCGTAAAGGTCAATGTCGAGCTTTGCTTATTGTTTGCGATGATCGAGAGTGGAACGGCTTTGAATGTTGAACGCACGTTACCGTCGCCATCCTTGTCAACAGGAACACCGGCTGTCAATGCCACGTCGACTGCGAGGCTGCCGACAGCTTTGCCATTGAATTTCGGCGTTATCGTATAGACATTGGCAAGCGTGCCTTTGAAACTTGCCGTATAGACACCGCTTGAACCTTCCTCGTTAATGGCAGTCAACGTCACCTTGCCGCTTTCAGGAGCGGAACCGCCCTTGATCACAACATCAAAAACAAGCTTGTCCTTGATACCGGAGACCGGGACGCCATCCTCGTCCTGAGCCGTAAAGGTCAATGTCGAGCTTTGCTTATTGTTTGCGATGATCGAGAGTGGAACGGCTTTGAATGTTGAACGCACGTTACCGTCGCCATCCTTGTCAACAGGAACACCGGCTGTCAATGCCACGTCGACTGCGAGGCTGCCGACAGCTTTGCCATTGAATTTCGGCGTTATCGTATAGACATTGGCAAGCGTGCCTTTGAAACTTGCCGTATAGACACCGCTTGAACCTTCCTCGTTAATGGCAGTCAACGTCACCTTGCCGCTTTCAGGAGCGGAACCGCCCTTGATCACAACATCAAAAACAAGCTTGTCCTTGATACCGGAGACCGGGTTGCCATTCTCGTCCTGAGCCGTAAAGGTCAATGTCGAGCTTTGCTTATTGTTTGCGATGATCGAGAGTGGAACGGCTTTGAATGTTGAACGCACGTTACCGTCGCCATCCTTGTCAACAGGAACACCGGCTGTCAATGCCACGTCGACTGCGAGGCTGCCGACAGCTTTGCCATTGAATTTCGGCGTTATCGTATAGACATTGGCAAGCGTGCCTTTGAAACTTGCCGTATAGACACCGCTTGAACCTTCCTCGTTAATGGCAGTCAACGTCACCTTGCCGCTTTCAGGAGCGGAACCGCCCTTGATCACAACATCAAAAACAAGCTTGTCCTTGATACCGGAGACCGGGACGCCATCCTCGTCCTGAGCCGTAAAGGTCAATGTCGAGCTTTGCTTATTGTTTGCGATGATCGAGAGTGGAACGGCTTTGAATGTTGAACGCACGTTACCGTCGCCATCCTTGTCAACAGGAACACCGGCTGTCAATGCCACGTCGACTGCGAGGCTGCCGACAGCTTTGCCATTGAATTTCGGCGTTATCGTATAGACATTGGCAAGCGTGCCTTTGAAACTTGCCGTATAGACACCGCTTGAACCTTCCTCGTTAATGGCAGTCAACGTCACCTTGCCGCTTTCAGGAGCGGAACCGCCCTTGATCACAACATCAAAAACAAGCTTGTCCTTGATACCGGAGACCGGGACGCCATCCTCGTCCTGAGCCGTAAAGGTCAATGTCGAGCTTTGCTTATTGTTTGCGATGATCGAGAGTGGAACGGCTTTGAATGTTGAACGCACGTTACCGTCGCCATCCTTGTCAACAGGAACACCGGCTGTCAATGCCACGTCGACTGCGAGGCTGCCGACAGCTTTGCCATTGAATTTCGGCGTTATCGTATAGACATTGGCAAGCGTGCCTTTGAAACTTGCCGTATAGACACCGCTTGAACCTTCCTCGTTAATGGCAGTCAACGTCACCTTGCCGCTTTCAGGAGCGGAACCGCCCTTGATCACAACATCAAAAACAAGCTTGTCCTTGATACCGGAGACCGGGACGCCATCCTCGTCCTGAGCCGTAAAGGTCAATGTCGAGCTTTGCTTATTGTTTGCGATGATCGAGAGTGGAACGGCTTTGAATGTTGAACGCACGTTACCGTCGCCATCCTTGTCAACAGGAACACCGGCTGTCAATGCCACGTCGACTGCGAGGCTGCCGACAGCTTTGCCATTGAATTTCGGCGTTATCGTATAGACATTGGCAAGCGTGCCTTTGAAACTTGCCGTATAGACACCGCTTGAACCTTCCTCGTTAATGGCAGTCAACGTCACCTTGCCGCTTTCAGGAGCGGAACCGCCCTTGATCACAACATCAAAAACAAGCTTGTCCTTGATACCGGAGACCGGGACGCCATCCTCGTCCTGAGCCGTAAAGGTCAATGTCGAGCTTTGCTTATTGTTTGCGATGATCGAGAGTGGAACGGCTTTGAATGTTGAACGCACGTTACCGTCGCCATCCTTGTCAACAGGAACACCGGCTGTCAATGCCACGTCGACTGCGAGGCTGCCGACAGCTTTGCCATTGAATTTCGGCGTTATCGTATAGACATTGGCAAGCGTGCCTTTGAAACTTGCCGTATAGACACCGCTTGAACCTTCCTCGTTAATGGCAGTCAACGTCACCTTGCCGCTTTCAGGAGCGGAACCGCCCTTGATCACAACATCAAAAACAAGCTTGTCCTTGATACCGGAGACCGGGACGCCATCCTCGTCCTGAGCCGTAAAGGTCAATGTCGAGCTTTGCTTATTGTTTGCGATGATCGAGAGTGGAACGGCTTTGAATGTTGAACGCACGTTACCGTCGCCATCCTTGTCAACAGGAACACCGGCTGTCAATGCCACGTCGACTGCGAGGCTGCCGACAGCTTTGCCATTGAATTTCGGCGTTATCGTATAGACATTGGCAAGCGTGCCTTTGAAACTTGCCGTATAGACACCGCTTGAACCTTCCTCGTTAATGGCAGTCAACGTCACCTTGCCGCTTTCAGGAGCGGAACCGCCCTTGATCACAACATCAAAAACAAGCTTGTCCTTGATACCGGAGACCGGGACGCCATCCTCGTCCTGAGCCGTAAAGGTCAATGTCGAGCTTTGCTTATTGTTTGCGATGATCGAGAGTGGAACGGCTTTGAATGTTGAACGCACGTTACCGTCGCCATCCTTGTCAACAGGAACACCGGCTGTCAATGCCACGTCGACTGCGAGGCTGCCGACAGCTTTGCCATTGAATTTCGGCGTTATCGTATAGACATTGGCAAGCGTGCCTTTGAAACTTGCCGTATAGACACCGCTTGAACCTTCCTCGTTAATGGCAGTCAACGTCACCTTGCCGCTTTCAGGAGCGGAACCGCCCTTGATCACAACATCAAAAACAAGCTTGTCCTTGATACCGGAGACCGGGACGCCATCCTCGTCCTGAGCCGTAAAGGTCAATGTCGAGCTTTGCTTATTGTTTGCGATGATCGAGAGTGGAACGGCTTTGAATGTTGAACGCACGTTACCGTCGCCATCCTTGTCAACAGGAACACCGGCTGTCAATGCCACGTCGACTGCGAGGCTGCCGACAGCTTTGCCATTGAATTTCGGCGTTATCGTATAGACATTGGCAAGCGTGCCTTTGAAACTTGCCGTATAGACACCGCTTGAACCTTCCTCGTTAATGGCAGTCAACGTCACCTTGCCGCTTTCAGGAGCGGAACCGCCCTTGATCACAACATCAAAAACAAGCTTGTCCTTGATACCGGAGACCGGGACGCCATCCTCGTCCTGAGCCGTAAAGGTCAATGTCGAGCTTTGCTTATTGTTTGCGATGATCGAGAGTGGAACGGCTTTGAATGTTGAACGCACGTTACCGTCGCCATCCTTGTCAACAGGAACACCGGCTGTCAATGCCACGTCGACTGCGAGGCTGCCGACAGCTTTGCCATTGAATTTCGGCGTTATCGTATAGACATTGGCAAGCGTGCCTTTGAAACTTGCCGTATAGACACCGCTTGAACCTTCCTCGTTAATGGCAGTCAACGTCACCTTGCCGCTTTCAGGAGCGGAACCGCCCTTGATCACAACATCAAAAACAAGCTTGTCCTTGATACCGGAGACCGGGACGCCATCCTCGTCCTGAGCCGTAAAGGTCAATGTCGAGCTTTGCTTATTGTTTGCGATGATCGAGAGTGGAACGGCTTTGAATGTTGAACGCACGTTACCGTCGCCATCCTTGTCAACAGGAACACCGGCTGTCAATGCCACGTCGACTGCGAGGCTGCCGACAGCTTTGCCATTGAATTTCGGCGTTATCGTATAGACATTGGCAAGCGTGCCTTTGAAACTTGCCGTATAGACACCGCTTGAACCTTCCTCGTTAATGGCAGTCAACGTCACCTTGCCGCTTTCAGGAGCGGAACCGCCCTTGATCACAACATCAAAAACAAGCTTGTCCTTGATACCGGAGACCGGGACGCCATCCTCGTCCTGAGCCGTAAAGGTCAATGTCGAGCTTTGCTTATTGTTTGCGATGATCGAGAGTGGAACGGCTTTGAATGTTGAACGCACGTTACCGTCGCCATCCTTGTCAACAGGAACACCGGCTGTCAATGCCACGTCGACTGCGAGGCTGCCGACAGCTTTGCCATTGAATTTCGGCGTTATCGTATAGACATTGGCAAGCGTGCCTTTGAAACTTGCCGTATAGACACCGCTTGAACCTTCCTCGTTAATGGCAGTCAACGTCACCTTGCCGCTTTCAGGAGCGGAACCGCCCTTGATCACAACATCAAAAACAAGCTTGTCCTTGATACCGGAGACCGGGACGCCATCCTCGTCCTGAGCCGTAAAGGTCAATGTCGAGCTTTGCTTATTGTTTGCGATGATCGAGAGTGGAACGGCTTTGAATGTTGAACGCACGTTACCGTCGCCATCCTTGTCAACAGGAACACCGGCTGTCAATGCCACGTCGACTGCGAGGCTGCCGACAGCTTTGCCATTGAATTTCGGCGTTATCGTATAGACATTGGCAAGCGTGCCTTTGAAACTTGCCGTATAGACACCGCTTGAACCTTCCTCGTTAATGGCAGTCAACGTCACCTTGCCGCTTTCAGGAGCGGAACCGCCCTTGATCACAACATCAAAAACAAGCTTGTCCTTGATACCGGAGACCGGGACGCCATCCTCGTCCTGAGCCGTAAAGGTCAATGTCGAGCTTTGCTTATTGTTTGCGATGATCGAGAGTGGAACGGCTTTGAATGTTGAACGCACGTTACCGTCGCCATCCTTGTCAACAGGAACACCGGCTGTCAATGCCACGTCGACTGCGAGGCTGCCGACAGCTTTGCCATTGAATTTCGGCGTTATCGTATAGACATTGGCAAGCGTGCCTTTGAAACTTGCCGTATAGACACCGCTTGAACCTTCCTCGTTAATGGCAGTCAACGTCACCTTGCCGCTTTCAGGAGCGGAACCGCCCTTGATCACAACATCAAAAACAAGCTTGTCCTTGATACCGGAGACCGGGACGCCATCCTCGTCCTGAGCCGTAAAGGTCAATGTCGAGCTTTGCTTATTGTTTGCGATGATCGAGAGTGGAACGGCTTTGAATGTTGAACGCACGTTACCGTCGCCATCCTTGTCAACAGGAACACCGGCTGTCAATGCCACGTCGACTGCGAGGCTGCCGACAGCTTTGCCATTGAATTTCGGCGTTATCGTATAGACATTGGCAAGCGTGCCTTTGAAACTTGCCGTATAGACACCGCTTGAACCTTCCTCGTTAATGGCAGTCAACGTCACCTTGCCGCTTTCAGGAGCGGAACCGCCCTTGATCACAACATCAAAAACAAGCTTGTCCTTGATACCGGAGACCGGGACGCCATCCTCGTCCTGAGCCGTAAAGGTCAATGTCGAGCTTTGCTTATTGTTTGCGATGATCGAGAGTGGAACGGCTTTGAATGTTGAACGCACGTTACCGTCGCCATCCTTGTCAACAGGAACACCGGCTGTCAATGCCACGTCGACTGCGAGGCTGCCGACAGCTTTGCCATTGAATTTCGGCGTTATCGTATAGACATTGGCAAGCGTGCCTTTGAAACTTGCCGTATAGACACCGCTTGAACCTTCCTCGTTAATGGCAGTCAACGTCACCTTGCCGCTTTCAGGAGCGGAACCGCCCTTGATCACAACATCAAAAACAAGCTTGTCCTTGATACCGGAGACCGGGACGCCATCCTCGTCCTGAGCCGTAAAGGTCAATGTCGAGCTTTGCTTATTGTTTGCGATGATCGAGAGTGGAACGGCTTTGAATGTTGAACGCCCGTTACCGTCGCCATCCTTGTCAACAGGAACACCGGCTGTCAATGCCACGTCGACTGCGAGGCTGCCGACAGCTTTGCCATTGAATTTCGGCGTTATCGTATAGACATTGGCAAGCGTGCCTTTGAAACTTGCCGTATAGACACCGCTTGAACCTTCCTCGTTAATGGCAGTCAACGTCACCTTGCCGCTTTCAGGAGCGGAACCGCCCTTGATCACAACATCAAAAACAAGCTTGTCCTTGATACCGGAGACCGGGTTGCCATTCTCGTCCTGAGCCGTAAAGGTCAATGTCGAGCTTTGCTTATTGTTTGCGACGATCGAGAGTGGAACGGCTGTGAATTTTGAACGCACGTTACCTGCGGCATCCTTGTCAACAGGCGTATCACCCGCCCTGAAGCTTACGAGCTGGGCATTGACGACATTTGTGTCGTCGACGACATTGGCGCTGACCTTGATATTGGCAACTGCTTTGGTCGTACTGGTTAACCGAATGTCAGCAACGCCCTGACTGTTTGTTTTGCTTGTGACACCGGATGCGTCACGTTTGGTGGCCGAAAGGATGACATCGCTACCTTTATCCTGCGTCCATTCAACGACCGCATCAGGCACAAGATTGCCCTGTTCGTCATGAGCAATTGCCTGGAACTCGAAGTAGTTGACACCATCGGCAATCTTTGATGTCTCGGTGCCGACAAGAACCACATCAGTCACACGGGCCGTGCTTGCCTTGAGAACGAACTCGACCTTGGCAGAAGAGACATTCTTACCGTCAACGGATGGTGTAAGGATAAGCGTTTCCGACGTCGTACCGGCAGTGACTGTAATTTCGTAGACACCTGCATCCACCCGTTTGAAGGATGGATCAATCTTGGCAGTATTCTTGCCTGTGACATTCAATTTGATATCGCTGACGGGAACATCATAAGCCGTGCCCTGCATTGTCTTTAATGACAGTGACAAGGTTTGAGCGGATACGTTATCGGCCGGCAGTGTTGTTTCCGACGGTGTGAATGTGCTGTTGGTATTGTCAAATCGCGGGGCATTGACTGTCACGGTTGTCGTTGCCTCTTTCGAGGTATTACCTTTGACATCCGTTGCAACGGCATTGACGACATAGTTATTATTACCACCCCGCTGATAGGGTGGAAGAACGACCGAATAATCGCTGACACCTCTTCCCTGAACAATCTTGCCGCCTGCTGCGATCAGGCTTGCTGCCATCACACTGACGCTTGCCACATCATTCTTGGATTTAACCGATATGCCAAGCGAATAAGTCTCGTTATAAAAGCCGGTAATGCCGCCAACCATATAAAGCTTGATGACTTCCTGCTTCTTATATTCGAGTACCATATTGTTGTTACGGTCAACCAGATCATATCTGCTTCCCGCAAGTGTGCGCATATCCCCGACCGCATCAGGATCAAGCTGCTTCGACAGCGGAACACCAAAACGATAATTGACCTGAAAGCCTAAACGGGTATCATCCTTGCCACTCGCACCTTGCCGGTGGTCTACATTGAATGTCACAAGCGGTATCGGTGTATAATTGGCTCCGAACGTAACCGCATAAGGGTTCTTCTGCCGTTCGCTCTTTCCAAAAAGCCCGACCTCGTTGCCATAATATTGCTCGAAGTTCAGCTTCATTCCAAGCTTCGGATAGGATGGCAGATAACCTTCCGCACGAATATCCCAGCCATTGGCCGGACGTTCATAATAATCATCCACATCAGGAGAGGTTCGCCAATCCGATAACCGGTAATAGGCATTCATGCCCAATTTGAGGTAATCGCGCCAATATTCGACACCAACTCCCATACGCGAATGCGAACGGGAAATATCATAATCCCAAAACGCATTGCCGCCCAACATATAATCCTGTGTGAAATAACGATAGCCAAAACCCAGATTGCTCTGGGTGCGATCATCCGTGCGATGAATGGAGGTTTGTGTAAAAACAAGACTGTTGCCTTTGTCATAAACCGGCAACAACATCTCGAATTGCGAATTTTTTAATGAAAAGCCATCATCAACATTCAACTGGATGCGGGACGTGCCGAACTGGTTGAACCAGCGATTGATCTCGCCATTGGCCTTACCCGAAAAATATCCTTTGGCCATATTTTCCAGTTCACTGCTATGACCACCATTGGAAAGAAATTGCCCTGCCCTTGTTGCCAGCGAACTGATTGCACTATCCTGCGAGGATCCCGTTTCGAGATAATGCGCCATGTCATCAGAAACCGGTGACAGCGGAACATAAACCGTATCCCCCACCGTTACCTTGTCAAAGCCGTTCTTGAAGAAGCGATCCAGATTGAGACGACGCAACCCCTCAACACTCAAATTATAGCGCTTGGCAACGCTATCAAGCGTGTCGCCGGACACCAGCACATAGGCGCGTGTCATGATCGGCGTTGAATAGGTATCATTTAACGAGGAGCTACCATAACTAGCAGGATTCAAACCCTGGGATTGATAATCACCACCCTTATAACTCGCACCGTAATAAGAGTTGCTACCATAAGCCCCCTCATACTGACGATCACGGCTTCTCTGGGCTGCATCCGCCTGCGCTATCGTAAGAAGAAATGTCGAACAAACATAAAAGAATATCGTAAGCCACGAAATCGTTTTGTTTCTAAAACGACTTAAAAAATCACCCCACATATTCATGATCTACCCCGATAATGACACTTTTCTCACAGCTTCGATTTTTATTATAGTAATGAATTATATTTTTCCGATCGATTCTTTTAAATAACTACACGACGGAATCATATGATGATGTTTAAGGTATTTAATTACATATTTCTACTTATTTTTATTATAAAAATAATTTTTTTAAAACGCTTTAATTTGAAATTTTTTACCAAAATAACGTATTTTTATGAATATTTTTTATCAATAAGCAATTATTTTTCATATTTATAATATATCTGTTTATGTTTTTAATTAATTTTTTAAATTTTTTTATAATTTAATTAACAGAAAAAAATATTATAATATTATTTAATTGTCTTATTTTATTTTTTATTTTACTAATATAATATTGTTAATACATTTAATACGTTTTTTAAATGTTTTTCCGTTATATTTCGCTTGTTTCGATACATCTCTTTTTTTTGATTGATAATAATCAATTACCTATTCATTTGTATATTCTATACTTATTTAATTTCGTGTTAACGAATGAATTTTTATATTTTTTACCGGTTTTTATGATGAAGAGAATACACACAAATACTTTTGGTTAACTTATTGTCATATGCTATTTTTTGTGACGCGCGGCACTAATAATAAGGTTTGTGAACATCGTGATGACCTGTCGAACCGGCTTGTCTTCACATTTTTGAATGTTTGAAAATGTATGATGCCATTTTTCAGGTAAACGACACCACCAGAACCTGACTTATTTTCACCGTGATTGTAAATGATTGTTCAGAACTCACTCTACTTAAACTCATTTCGACTTAAACATAGAACCGATATTTTTTATCTATCACATTTAAAACCGGATATCCATCTATAAAACAAATTATATTATTAATGCAATACTCGTTTATATTCGTTATATAACTTCATTTTGAGTTTTTCAAAGTTGCAAACCATTACCGATATTGTAAACGCATCAATGTTTATTCATTTATTATCGGAATTAGTTTAATTAAACTTATTTACATTTCTAGGAAAGAAATTCCGTTATTTTGTCGGCTCAAAAAATAATAAAAACCCGCTTGAACGAGTTCTTGATAATGAGTGGAAACTCATTTTCAAATATAATTCTCATATAAGCAATTATCTTCGGATGTAAACAGCAAACCTACTCAAAAATGCAATGTCAAACAACAGTAACGAAGCCCCCCGTTTGCCATAAAACCGATTATTGTATATCGCCAGTTGATCTGACGGGTAAATCCATCTCTACACACTTTAAAGATGAAAATCTTCGGTAAAACTATGTTTATACCTGACGAATTGAGATGATATTTAACAATTCTCAACAGCTATTCAACATCTGTCGGAACCTGCTCATTATTGACCGGATGGGACAAGCCCACCCGAACGCAATTTTTTCAGTTTTTTAAATCATTTTTTCAGGCATTTGATGACTATTTTAACGGCAATGGCTGTCTGTTGCGGCTTTTTGATTGACTTTCAAGCCAAACAATTCGGGTTTTCAAAACGTGTTTGATTGGAAACGTTTCGATCTCTTATCTATTTTTAGCCTTGCTTATAGTTGACGCAAATAAAAATACCTATCTAAAGTGCAAGACTACTGACAGGAAGATTCCAAAGGAAACTGAAATGACCATTCGTTCGCGTGCAATCATCGAGACAGAAAATGCTGGCAAATATCTTCAACAACTTGCAAAACATTGGAGCCATAAATTTCCGGATCTGACATTTAATGAAAAAGAGGCTCACATCCCTTTTTCCGATGATGTTACCGTTGACATGTTTGCCGAAACAAACTCTCTCGTTGTTCAGATTGTGTCACCTAATGAATTTGAAGCAATCAAAATTGAAGGTATTTTTGACCAGCACCTTTTACGATTTGCTTTCAAGGAACAGCTTTCGATTGAATGGCACCGCGAAACATTGGCTTGACGGCTATTTGCAACAAAATTGATTGAAAGAGCAGGTATAAACCTGCTCTTTTGTTATTTGCTTTCCCGTTCGCGGGCGAAAACACGATCAATGCAAGATTTTCCCGTTGCAACCGGATTTCACAGTCGAAAAGCCCCCTTCCCCGGTTGCTAGAGAACGATCAATGATGAGAATAAGGCTTTGTTTCTTCAAAGCGGAAGTGTGGGCAATTCCGGCATTTCTTATAAAGAGGCATTATAAAAGGAAGCCGATAGCCACCCCGCAACGTCTGCCATCGGAATTAGGATCGCATTCAACCGGCAGGCTATCAGCTTTCAAAACACCGCGCCGTTCTTTACAGCTTTCGGTCATACTATTTCAGACTGTCAAAACACCGCCTAATTTTTCTTGTCGCGACCGGAAAGACGGCGTTCGTCATAGGCTTTGACATTTGTATAAGCGAGTGAAAGCAAAGGATGTGTAATGCCAAAATGCTTTGCCCGATTTAACAAATCACCCAAAATATGGTCGCCTTCGGTTTGGTGACCTGCTTCTATATCACGCAACATGGAAGCTGTTGCCAGTGACCGCGAATCTTTGAAAAAAGTGCTCATCTCGTCAATCTGTCCGGCGAGAAGAGGATAGCCGGAAGCATTCGCGATTTCACCATTTTTAACGAGAAAATCCATCATTGCTTCCTGCCCGCCCGGAGCGCGGTTGATTTCTCCGACATTTGCCCGCATCAAACATGTCATACCGGCAAGTGTAGCAAGCCGCACCCATTTGTTCCACATACGCTGTATGGCATTTTTTACGGCCCTCACTTCTACACCTTTGGCATTGTCAAAAAGACTGGCAAAGCGGATTGCACGTTCGTCTTCACCGACCTCTTGAGAGCCGAAAACTCCGATCGCGTCGTCGTTGAGGTGTAAAACAATGCCTTCGGCTGTCAGTGTCGACTGGATAATAACGGAACCGGCCAATACGTTATTTTTGTCGAACTCTTTATTCAAACGGTCAATATGCGCCAATCCGTTCAATGCCGGTACAAGAACGGTGTTTTTTCCCATAGCAGGACGGATTGAATCAATCGCGCTTTGAAGATCATATGCTTTGGCTGTAAGAAACACGTAATCGTAGGTTATACCTTGCGAAACCTGTTGTGAAAGCTCTTCTTTTGTAACGGTTTTGACTTGTGCTGTCAGATCGCCTGCCGGGCTTTTTATACGCAATCCATGTTCCTGAAGCAGTTTTTGTCTTGCCGGACGCACAAGAAAAGTCACGTCCCCTCCGGCTTCATGCAACCGCCCGCCAAAATAGCCACCAATCCCGCCTGCTCCCAATATTAAAACCTTTGTCATTTTGAATTTCTCTTCCCTTGGTTTGATAGTTTTGAAATTATTTTATTTGTCTAAATTACTTTTAATTATTCGGAACGGAATTCGCAAACAAAAACCCGGAGGAATGACCTCCGGGCTTTCAAAAATCGTAGCAATGATGAAATTACATGTTATGATTTACTGGCGAACCATCATCAAAATTATGCATTTCCTGATCGCTCACACCATGCCGGGAAACAGGAGAGTTCAGATGACGCCCCGGATAGTAGGAGTCCTCAACCGAACCATCGCCACGATAGAAATAGGCTTTATCTTTGCCTTTGAACTGCTCACTCGTAACGTTGGTTGAATGACCGATGACATAGTGGTTTACCCGGCTACCATCACCAAAACTATTACCGGCAAAAGCGCTGCTTACGCCCAATAGCAAAGCAGATGCGACAAGCATTAATCTTTTCATAATAAACTCTCCTTCTTTTTATTTTTATTTCCGGACTCCCCGCATCTGATCGGGTTATCCGTTTTTTTTAAAAGACCGTTCAAATCGTCGACTTGATGAACATCTCTTGTTACTGACTTAAGAAACTAGCCGGCTGAATACTAATCACATGTCCGTTCAACGTTCACGGAATCGTGATTACAAAATTCCCTTTATTTTTTTGGATGAAAACTCGGCGATTGCGAAAGACACAGCCTTCAACAAAATTTGACAAGAGTGACGCACTTTCAGGTGATAGATTGTTATGGTGTTATATTGTTCTATTGTAGTGAACAGGGCTTACCTGATGACTTCCCGTTCAGTCGTGAAACCTCCGAAAATCGGGTTTACTGAAATTTTTCGGCAATCAGGTTTTGTGTCCGCGGAAGGATTATAAATGTTTTGCTAATGTGATGAGCATAAAGCCCAAATCCAATAAATAATTGTGAAATTTTATACAGTTATGAAAATTACAACTTTATAATTAACATATATTTATACGACTAAAAATACAAAAATATTTTTCAAAAAATTCATAAAGTTTAGAATTTTTCAAATTAAAAATAGCAATAATCAATTTTCAACCTTTAGTGGAATTATAATTATTATTCTTTTTTGATAAATATAGCAGGATGTTAATTTTCCTCTTCCTATTATTATAAATCGCGTGCATGATAAGCTTATTGTTGAAATATTGGAAAATACCCAAGTTCGGGGTGCACATGAATGGGTGGACGGCAAATTGAACCACACGAGATAATCTTTTTTTGGCAATATGCCGGAAAAGAAAAATGGTTCGGTGAAGACGAGCAGTTTGGCAAAGAAATAAGTGACAAATATTTTTTACTTTGGCAAACGGCGCTCTCAGGGCGTTTGAGGTCATGGCAGGCAAGCGATGACGGCTTGCTGGCCTTGATTCTTGTATTTGACCAGTTTTCCCGCAACATGTTCCGTAATGATCCACGGGCTTATTGCAGCGACTATGATGCACTAAAAACCGCCCGTCTGGCTTTGGAGAATGAGACAGATCAACGGACTAATCCGGAATTACGCGGTTTTCTCTATATGCCATTCGCGCATTCGGAAAAACTTGCCGATCAGGAAAAGAGTATTGAACTATTTACTGCTTTGAACAATGCCGACCTATTGCGCGAAGCTGAAATCCGGCACGATATTATCAAACGTTTCGGGCGTTTTCCGCAACGCAATAAAATTATCGGACGCACCACCAAGCCGGATGAACAAATTTTTCTGAACAACCACAACATCAAAAGTTGATTGCCCCGAATTTACCTCTCCTTGCAAAATCAAAAAATTGTATAAATCTTCAAAGCTTGTCCCGATCAAAAAATTCATGCTGTCCACTTCGATCGCTTCACTTTTGATCTAAAATTATAGCAGTTGGAAAAGGAAATACCGGATGCAATGTGCCATAACCGGAACTCGCACCCCTGAGGTCGACCGGATAAACATCAATCAAGATCTTCAAAAATTCTGAACAGATTCAAAATATAAAATTATCGAAAGTTTTGTAAAAACCCGCTTGATTCTATTTTTTTGATACAAACGGACACCTTGCTGAACCGGAAATTCATAACCGGATCACGATAAAACGCACGATTATTTGCCCGCTTCATCATCTTGAAACAGATGAAAGTTCAAGATTCCAAATAGTGATTTTAACACTCGTTCAACCGAATTATTAAAAAGCTGAATTATTCATTCGTAAACAATATGTTAAGAAAGAAATATGAATCATTTTATCAACAAAACAGATTTTTTCCCGTTTGACTAAAACATAGATATTTCAAATTGTTAGAAAAATCTGTTCCAGCAACAAAAAACTTCCCCTTTTTACCGCCCTATCCGCACACAAATGATACAAATATGTGCGGATTTTTTTGCGGTCAAAAGGGGAAGCTTAATATCACATCCGATGCAATAAGCCTGAAAACCTGCTTGTGGTTATGCGAGGATTTATATTCGCATTAAACCTCAAGCGGCATCCGCGAATGATGAGCCGGAAAAGGTGATGGTGTGAACTGACAAAACCTTGTCATGAGGAAAAACAAGCTTCCGTGGCGGATTGAATTGTTCGAGTACAAGCTCTTTATCAGTATGATGAGAAAACATTTTTACAAATGCTTTGGGGGCAACCGAATTATCATCCGACATAACTTGCGCGACAACAAAATCACCTTTTTTCACACGCCTTGTCGGATCACAATAAACAATTTCTCCATCACGATAACGTGGCCACATCGTTTCTCCCGATATTTCGACAGCATAAGCGTCGACTGTCCGGATAAGTTGCGGCGGGCATGACACTTCATATAAAACATTGCCATCAAGATCGAATTCGCCATGTTCTCCACCGACCTCCTGTCCATAAACCGGCAACAGGCGGTTCTGCTCGAAATCGACAAGGCTGTCTTCAACGCTTTTCAAACGACTTTCATTAAAAGCTTCAAATGGCTCGTCTATGAGAACCGGTTGATAGATTGTTTTCATATTCTCTTCTCTTGAATGTTCGATGTTATTTTTTCCTTGTTTGTTTCGCGACTTTTTACCCTTTTTGACGGGGCTATTATCCGCTGGTTTCTGTTTTTTTCCCTTTTTGTTTCCGGTTGCAGATGGAACAACGCCATCTTCAGAATTTGCGGCTGCCATTTCCATAATATTGGCAGCGAGTTGTCCGGTGACTATTTCCGGCGGAATACGCACGGTGACACTTTCATTATAAGCCTCCTTACGATTGGCAAGAAGCCGCGTGCGTGCATCAGGCAAAGCCAATGCCCAAACTTCGTCGGGACGAATAGACGGTTTGCCCAGTCCGATCAAAACGCGGGCTATCTTTTCCGTCAGTTCAATGGAGAAATAGTCGGGTGTAAAAGCATTTTCTTCTTCATAGCTTTCGATTATATCAGCGCTCGCAACACCAAGGCTTTTGGCCATATCAATTGTTGACAAGCCCGCACGTTCCCGTAACTCGCGCATTTGCGATGATACCGAAAATAAGTCACGTCCCATAAAAACGCCCATTGTTTGCCTTTCCCATTGTCTGCCCTTCAATGTCGATAAAGCCACCATTTAAAAAACATAATCCTTATCCGTGGCATGGTGTTTTTCGATTGTTGTTTGGTTATAGAACGGAATGGAACGAACTATGTTCCAAAAGAGATTATTATGTTGCATAAAAGCTTGAAAACGGGCGGTCATGAAAACCGGTGAAGAAAGTCGCATCATATGCAAGCTTTACCTCATGAAACCGGCATTCAAAAACGCTCACAGCCCGTTAAAAAACAACGGTTAGAGTGACAGTGTCCATCGCTTCATTAAACCGGAAACATCGCTTATACTGAAAATGTGGGCTTCAATCTTTGTTTGCTTGACTGACTTGTCGAAAAAATAGCCGGAAAATGGTTGTGGCCGGTAATAATAGGCCAGAATTGTGCAAAGATGAAAGCCGATCGCGCTCTGAAAGGCGATCTATGGCTCACAAATAGCCAGTCCGGAGTCGCTATAACCGGATTACAAAATCATGCTTATCCACGTTTCATGCTTAACGATATGTGTCGTCGCGGATATTCGATGAATTTTATAGCTAAATCACTCGGCTTATAAACGCGCGGAATTTCTGTGTCCGTTTGTTGGTAAAACAACGAACAGACAATGGTAAAAAGGCTCTTTCAATCAGAGCCTTTTTACAATGCGAATTTAGCGAATTACGCCGCAACCGTAGCGGGCGCCCATACTCTCCATCTGGTCGGGAGCATCAGAATAGTTGTCTTGTCCGGAGTGGATCATGAGCGAATGTCCGCGCACATCGTCCAGCTTTTTCAATTTTGGCGCCAGAACCGGCAATGTTGCATTGCCCTTCTCGTCCACGTAGAGCGGCGGCAAATCACCAAGATGACCATTATCATCCCATGGAGCAGAATGGCGGTTGGTGTTTTGTGGATCAAGATGGCCACCGGCAAGCCCGGCAATGTCGACTTTGCCATTTTTACTTGCCAAACCACACTCAGGATTGACGTGAACATGAAATGCATAAAGCCCCGGTCTCAGCTCCTTCAACTTCGGAGTAAACACAAGACCATAGGCACTTTCGGTAATGGTGACTTCGCCCATTTGATGGCCGAGACCATTTTCGGTTGCGCGATAAATATCAACAGTTAAAGATTGTGGAGATTGCAAAGAGGCTTTCGCACTACTTGCAGCAAAAGCTGCCGTTGATAGCGCAAAGGCCGTCAATGGCAGGGAAAGAGCCAAGACAGGCACACATCTTTTCATGGAAAAACTTCCTTAGATAACTAACCCCGAAGGTAAATAAAAATTTCGTAAAATATCCTCAACGCGGAAACGGGTGCGCACATATCACCCCCAGCGCAACAAATTTACACATCGTTTTAGCTATATTACTTTCTGCCACCATATAAATCACGATATGACGCGAATAATCTATGCTGACAACCTGTTATAACCCTTAATTATACCGGATTCAAATATCAGAGTTGCCTTAAACACGATATTGTCAACAGTTTTAAATTTTTATTCCGGAAATAGCGACTTTTTCGATTAGAATAACCTATTTTTTCGTCTAACTTTTAAACAAAAATTTCTCTTTTTCTGACGAGAAACAGTCTCTAAAAACCTGCTCTTTTACTTATAAAAGTATTTTAATTTCAATATGTTGTTCTATTTTTTTGAATCAAATTTCACAAACTTCTGCTTCACAATATCGTCAGTGAGCTGCGCCCGCTTTCCAAATCCGGCCAATATGGAGATCTCGCATTCACGATGAAAGTCGCCCACAACCTCTTTACATCTTTGCCGAGGAATAGCGTCATCAACATATATCGAGAGGTTCTGCCAACGAGACCGGCAGAATAATTCTTTTTGCTTGAAATTCGATTGTTTCGTTCTGTCAATTTCAGCCCGATAAAAGACCGGTAATGTGAAGGCAAAAACCTGCATGGAGGCATTACCCTTATTTTAGAAAAGACAGCGCAAAAGACGGTTGTCTAAAACCTATTATGGAAAACTTGATTGCTGAAACCGGTTGATTGATAAAATTCCGAAAACTATTAAACGATTCGACGCAACCACTATTATTCAAAAAGCCGCAAAAAGGTTCCAAGCTGTTGTCTTTTCCTTTTGATGAAACGGCTCGCATGGTCATATTCATCCTATAACGATCGGGCAATGATTTTTAACCTATATTTGTCGGAACGATTGGAACTCTGCTCGTTATTTATAATTGTGCTCCCAAAAGCGATTGATGAAGTGCGTTTTTCTTACCCGGAATAGCAGCGATAAGATCTCGCGTATATTTTTCACGTGGATGGGTAAATATCTGCTCGACATCACCGCTTTCCACCTCGTGGCCGTGTTTAAGAACCGTAACACTGTCGGATATCTGGCGAACAACAGACAAATCGTGACTGACGAAAACGTAAGTCAATGTATATTCCTGTTGCAAACGGTCGAGAAGCGACAGTATTTGAGCTTGCACTGTAACATCCAGCGCCGAAACCGCTTCATCAAGAACAACAATATCCGGATTGAGAACCAGCGCGCGAGCAATAGCAACTCGTTGACGTTGCCCGCCTGAAAGCCCTCTCGGCAGGCGGTCAAATACCGCTTTTGGCAATTCCACCTGATCGAGGAGCTCCATAACACGGGCGCGCCGGCGCTGCTTGTCTTCGTGAGGATAGTTCAGCAACGGCTCTTCGATAATTTTGCCAATCGTGTAATGCGGATCAAGCGAACCGAACGGATTTTGTGAAACAAGCTGGATACGGCGGCGGAAATGGCGCAGTTCCTCACCTTTAAGATGAACCATATCACTCCCGTCGATTGTAATTGTCCCGCTAGCCGGTTTGATAAAACCACAAAGCGCACGGATTGTGCTGGTTTTTCCGGAACCGGATTCGCCGACAATCGCATGTGTAGTGCCGCGCTTAACGCTGAAAGATAAATCTTCCACCGCCCGAAACGATTGTTTACCCGCATAATCTATCACCAGATTTTTAACTTCAACAATCGTTTTATCATCGTGCCATTTTTTCCCGCGTGCCGGAACATGCGTTAATGACGGATCATTGGCTACAAGCTTTCTGGTATATTCCTGTTCGGGCGACGACAACACAATCTGGCTTTCACCGGCTTCTTCCACACGTCCGTCTTTCATGACAACGATTTTATCGGCACGGTCGGATGCGACACCAAGATCATGCGTTACCATAAGAAGCGAAGCGCCTGAATTGACGCGAATATCGTCGATGAGATCGAGAATCAACTTTTGCACTGTTACATCGAGAGCGGAAGTGGGTTCATCCGCAATGATAAGTTGCGGTTTTAAAGCAATCGCTATAGCAATCAAAACACGCTGTCGCATTCCCCCTGATAGCTCATGGGGATATTGTTCTGCACGACGTTCCGGTTCATCAAGCCCGACTTCTCTCAAAAGTTCAACCACGCGGGATTTTATAAGATGTGACGGGCAGGCTTTATGAATGCGAAAAATTTCGCCAATCTGCTTGCCGATCTTCATCAACGGATCAAGCGAAGAAGAAGGATCTTGCGGGATAAGGCTCATGACTTTTCCGCGTAATGCTTGAAGTCGGGATTTTGAAAAGCCTCCGAGATCCTTGCCGTTCAGAAAAATTTTTCCCGTTTCGATGCGGGCATTCGGTTGCAGAAGTCCGAGTATTGCTTGTGCGGTTGTGGTTTTTCCGGAACCGGATTCACCAACGAGTGCCAATGCTTCACCACTTTCAAGCGTAAACGAGACATTATGCGTTACCTCGTTCCAACGCCCGTTATCAAAATAAGAGACAGAAAGATTTTGTACGTCAAGAAGCGGCATTTTCACCACCTGCCCTTCGCGCTAAACAAGCGGCTTATGCGATTGAAACTCAAGACCACGGCAATTGTGACCAGCCCCGGAATTGTCGTCAACCACCAACCGGTCGCAATATAATTGCGCCCCTCGGCAATAATAAGCCCCCATTCCGGTGTTGGCGGCTGGACACCGTACCCAAGGAAACCCAATGTGGCGATTTGCAACAAAGCATGACCGAATTGCAATGCAGCATAGCTGATAACTGTATAAAGTGCATTGGGCAGGATATGTCGCCATATGACTGCAAAAAATGTTGCGCCCGAACCATAGGCTGCCTCGATATAATCAAGGCTTTTGATACGCGCCACTTCGGCACGCATAAGTCTTGAAAATCCGGCCACAGAGGTAACCCCGACAGCCACTGCGATCTGTAAACTCCCGAAACCCATAAGCGTAATCACACTGAGTGACAAAAGCAGCGAGGGAATAGACAAAAGCACATCGACAATGCGCATGATGATTGTGTCGACAAGGCCGCCAATACTTCCCGAAACCAGTCCCAGAAAACCGCCGAGAATGAAACCGAAAAGAACCGCTGCCAAAGCACCGGTTAGCGAATGCACCGCCCCATAGACAATACGAGCGTAAAGGTCACGCCCCAATTCGTCGGTTCCGAAAATATGTGTAAAATTCGGAGCAACGAGATGCTCTCCAACCTCGTCAACCGGACTATATGAAGTAAATGCCCATGGCATAACGACAAATAAAAATGCAATAACCAGAATGGCAATGGCAATGACAAGCCCCGGTTCCACTCTTTTAATGGTTACGATTTTTGCCTTTTCCGGCACATTTGAAACGTCGATCAAGTCGGTATTGCTCATTTAACGCCTCCAGCCTTTTTGTTTCAGCCGCGGGTCGATTAACGGAAAAAACAGATCTATGACGAGATTGATGAATACAAATGCCGCAGATGATACAATGACGATGGCCTGAAGCACGCCAACATCCTGCGAACGTACCGCCTGTTCTGTTATTTTGCCGATACCGTTCAAACCGAAGACAGTCTCCGTCACCACCGCGCCGCTTATCAGTTCGCCGAACAGCAGCCCTGCAATCGTCAAAACCGGCAGTGCACAATTGCGCAGACAATGACAAACAAGAATGCGAAGATGTGACGCGCCTTTCGATTTCAATACCATTATAAACGGGCTTAATTCGATTTCATCAAGCGAACGCATCAGAATTTGTGCAAGCGGTGCAGAAATCGGAACGGCTAAAGCCGCAACCGGCAATATCATTGCTTCAATGGGACCCGGAACAATGACGGAAATCCACCCTAAATAGAACGAAAATATTTGCACAAGCAGGATGCCCAGCCAAAACAACGGAATGGCGAGAAAAAGACCTGGTAGGCCGAAAAATAAATTTCTCAAGCCCTGAAACGACGAAAAACTGAACAAGAGAGCAATCAGAAAAGCCAGTATCAGCGCGACCAGAAATCCCAAACCGGCAAGTTTCAAAGTCGCCGGCAAATTTGTAAGAATAAGGTCGGAAACCGGAACCCCTGCTTGTACCGAATAGCCAAGATCGCCATGCAAAAAATTACCTATCGTTTTGAAATATTGGATAATTTTGGGTTCATCAATGCCGTAATTGGCGCGCAGATTGGCAATTTCAGTGGCGTTCAGCCCATATTCGGGGTTAAGAAACTTGACTAAAATCGCGTCGCCGGGGAGAATTTGCAACAAAATAAAGGTTGCAGTGAATGCCGCCCAGAGAACCACAATGGCTTGTAAAAGACGATAGAAACCGATTTTGAGCATTATAAACCTTCGGGCTTTGTGCTTTACTCTCACCAGTTTTCCAACTTTTAACGAGAGCTTTTGTTAAAACGCACCCTGATTTTCCTTAAAAAGAAATCTTCACTTTTCATCAAAAGAAATGTTCGACCGCTTTTTTGAAGAAAGTCCGGTGCCATTATTTTTGTCGGAAGCCTCATCTTGAAACTGTCATTCCGGCAAAAAATTTGCTGATCTCTTCCCGTTCGACAAAAGTGTTTTTAGACCGGCTTGTTAAACGGGACATTTCAAATCAAGGTTCGATTTGCCAGCCGGTCATTTTCGCGAACCGGCAATGCGACAGGCTGGCAATTTCGCGACCATGCTACTTTTCTATCCAGCTATTGTAGAAACTTGGACGGCCGACAGATTCAAAACCGATACCCTTGACTTTTGCGGAGCCACCATAAACCTGCGGTTCTTCAAAGATAGGTATGGCATAGGCCTGATCGAGAATATAATCGGTTGCTGCAATAAGTTCGGCATTGCGTTTGACCGGATCGGTTTCTGCCGAAATGTCTTCCAGTTGTTTGTTCAGCTTATCATCAACAAAACTGACGACTTTGTCGCTCAAACCGCCTTTTTGCAATAAAGCATCACGATTCTTGGGATAAAACAGGCTTTTCAACACGTCCGGATCAGCGCGCCCGACCATATGTGGCATAACCGGAGTTTTTTGCGGATCAAGATTGTCGATCACTGCATTGGTTCCATCAAATGTTTTGACATTCAAAATAACGCCGACGCGCTTCCACTGTTGGGAAACCAATTGCAACATGGCTTTGTTTTGTGGCTGATGGATCGCTTCATAAGCAGTGAGCACAAGCTTTTTCCCGTTTTTTTCACGAATACCATCCGCCCCTGTTTTAAAGCCGGCTTCATCAAGGAGTGCCTGTGCCTTCGCCTGATCGAATTGAAGTTTTGCACTTTGGTCGGAGTAACCGAAAGCATTATGTGCCATGATAGATGTGGCCAGCGGATAATTTGACGAATAAAGCGTTTTCAGAATTTCCGGACGATTGGTCGCAAAACGCAATGCCTCACGCACCTTCGAATCGGCTACAAGCTCGTTATCGGGGCGAAAGACGATCGAATTGTTGATACCGCGAGTGCCAACCGAATAGACGATATTCCCCGACTTTTTGACGCGATCTTCGTCATAAGCTTGCAACTGCCTGATAAACTGCGCCTGACCGGCAATCAATGCGCCAATACGCACGCTGTCTTCGGGAACAGTCAGATATTTCAATTCATCGAGATAAGCGCGTCCCTGATGGGGTGATTTTTCCGGCGCCCAATTATAATCCTTGCGAACCTTCAAAACAATTTCTTTGCCAAGCGTTTCACTGTCGACATAAAATGGGCCGGTACCAATTATTTTTGTGGCATTTCCCATAGCGTCAAAGGAAAGTGCCAATGTTTTTGGTGAAACAATTCCGGAATTGATCGTCGAGGTTGCCTGCAAAAACCCCGGTGAAGGACGTTTGAAGTGAAAACGCACTGTTAAAGGATCAACAACTTCACTATGGTCATAATTGTTTACCACTTCCGAAACCGGTTGGTGCAAATCCTTATTGCCAAGGCCATAGGTGTCGAAGTTTTTGGCAACAATTGTCGCGTCAAGCGGCGTTCCATCCGAAAAGGTTACGCCCTCACGCAATTTGAATTCATAAACGGTTTTATCGTCGTTGAACGACCAGGATTTGGCAAGCCATGGCTCGATTTCGAGCGTCTGCGGATTTTGATATGTCAAACGATCGGTTATCTGGTTGAGAATACCGCCATTTGTATAAGTACCGGCAAGTGGTGAATAGAGATTGGTGTGTACCTGTTTGTCGAGATAAATCAGTGTGCCACCTTCTACCGGTTCTGCTGCCTGAAGCGCCGACATACCAACAGAAAGGACAGAAACAACAGATGAAGCAATAAGAAATTTTTTGAACAAATTTTTCATTTCGGTGCCGCCCTTCAAATCGTTGCGCCTTTATTGAATTCGTCAATATCTTCAAATCCGGTTGCTTCGGGAAACGTCGTTTTGTCCTTGCATTTGCGACGGGTTTTTATCGCTCTCATGCACCCAATGGCCGACCGGTTTGAAAATTCACTTGCCCCCAAGAATAAAGCTTCAATTGAATTTTTGAACAGATGCCACTTTTGAACTTTTGAAAAACTTAAAAAATTATTCTTTATTGATTAGAAAGATTGGAAATTAATACTCGTTAAATTTCAACTCTATGAAAAATTGAAAATGGTATTTCCGACCTTCTGTTTTTAAAAAATCCCCGCCCTTATTTCCGTTTCAGAATGCGAGGTCATTATAGAGCTTTCAAAATGTTGTTTTCTTTTAAAAACTTCCGGTATTTCTTGTTAAAACCCCGAACAGTAAAAAACGGGAAGAATGTTTTGTGCAAAAATCGGGATTGGTGCAAAAATCGGGATTGCAAAATGGAAAAATTTCCAATCGGCAAATAACCCGCGTTATCATCAATTCTACTTCCTGAAACGGGCGCGCATCCCCATTCACCGGCTCCGCGCTTTCGCCATTTTATTGCACTATAATACTGTTCTATTTGCCATATTGTCTTCGGTTTTTCTCACGAGAAAGCGCTCATAAGACGAAGCTGCGACTTCATCAAAGTTTAAAAAAACGGTTGAGCATGGAAATTCTGACGAAGAATAAAGATTTTACGATATAAAATTTTAAAACCCTGCCTGTGTTGAGGAAAATTTACCAGAAGTCCGCGCTATTCGGCACATATTTAGCTCGGCGTTTTTGCAAGAGTCGTGATATTTTTTAAAAACAAGCGCAATCAGGGTGAAACAATGTCCCAACCGATGAAGACTTCAAAGACAGACAAAAATTCAAAGACCGCAGAAACTTTAAAGGCCGCAGAAACTTCAAGGGCCGCGACCGGTCTGAAAGCAGAAAAACAATCAACGCCGGTCAATGGATCAATATCCGATTTGAACCGCCATCCGGTTCTGGGCATAGATCATGTATTCATATTGGCAAGCGAACTTGAAAAAAACGCTGATCGCTTCCGCCGTTTGGGATTTACTTTGTCACCCCGCGGTGTTCATAGCAAAGAACAAGGAACAGCCAATTATACCGTGATGTTTGCGGAAGATTATTTTGAACTTTTAGGCATTGTCGAAGAAACACCGGCCAATCGCGACAAGAAATATAACCTTGAAACATATGGCGAAGGACTTTACGCCATAGCCGGACGTATCGCGAATGCAGTTAACGCGAAAAAAAGTCTTGCCGAATTGGGTTTCGATGTGACGGATGTGCAAAGTTTTTCCAGACCGCTAAAGCTGCCTGATGGAAAAACAGGGAGAGCCGCATTTTCGACAATTGCTTTCGAGCAAAACGAAGTGCCCAATGGGCAAGTGTTCATGTGTGAACAAAAGACCCGCGATATGGTTTGGCGCTCTGAATTGATGACACACAAGAACAGCGCCATCGGCCTTAAATCGGTTACGGTCCTCGCCTCTGAACCGGAAGAGATTGCACAACGCTATGCACGTCTTTTCAGAGACGGAAGCGTAAAGAAGGAGGCTCGCGAATTTATCGTTACAACCGGAAAAAATTCAGCCACTATTCGTGTCCTGACAGAGGAAACCTATAAACGCCTTTTTCCGTCCTTCAAGGTGGAAAAAGTTGCACGTCATGCTTATGCCGGACTGTCTATTTATGTAAAAGATATTGGCACGGCCAAGCATGTGCTTGAAGAAAACGGAATCACATTTCAACAGGAAAATAACAAAAATATTGTTATCGCACCCGATCATGCAGCCGGTACGGTTTTGGAATTTGTTGAAAAAGACCGCGCAGACTAAATCCTTCCCAAACAGATTTTACAAATGCTGCTTTATCGCGCCGTGAAATAGCCTGTTTTCCACAGCGAGTCGGAGGAGATTTCCTGACGGCTCGCGAAATTTTTTCCTTTTCCCGCTTTTAAAAAAGTGATTTCAAGGTTGTAAGGGGCGGTTTTTGTGCCGGACACATGGCACAAATGCCGTTTTTACCAGCCTTTCCGTGTCAATTCCGAAGACAAAACCGCTTGACAAGGATTACAAAATATTTAAGTTGATTAAAAATATCATGTATTTTCCGGTTATCCCTGAACGCATGGATTTCAACCGTGGGCTTAAGGTAACTTTTAAAAAACATGGATTGAACCTGAGTTGTTTTATCTGGTTGGAGCAAAACTGACAGAGCTTCATTGTTAAAGGCAAAAGGGCAAAGGCTTTTTGTTTTGCGCTTTGTTTTGAAACACGGGAGTTGTCGCACTTGGCTTTCAAGGAGTCACACTTTTGAACGAGAGCCACCTTCGGGAAGGACAGAATGTCCGATAGTGGTTCGGGATTGAAATGATGAATAAACGGGTTGATTGGTCATTCCGGCAATTCAACTATGAAAAAACCGGAATGAGGAATAACAGTTTTGCTTTCTTGAACGATAGGACAGTTCGGGCTTGAAACAATCACCCTTCGAGCTTTCGAGTTGTAGCGTATAAATGACCAATTTAGAGATAGACGAACCCAATAATCTGCCGCTGTGGTTGGGGGCAACCATTTTCGTTCTCGCCGTTTATGCGGGATTAGGCTATTGGGCAAGTACAATGCGTGGCGACCCGAATGTTGTAAGGGGTGGTGCAGAAGGCATCATGCTGGAATTTGCCGAAGAAGCAACGGCTCCCGATGTAGAAACGATTTCCGAAGTTATCAAAGAAGAAATGGTTCAAGATCAGGAAGAAGAAAAAGAAGAGCCGAAGCAGGAAGAGGAAAAGCCGCAACCGGAGCCTGAACCACAAAAATCGGAAATGGTTGAAGAGGTTAAGAAGCCCGAACCGAAAAAAGAAGTCAAAAAACCGAAAGTGGAAGCCCGTAAAGTAGAGCCGAAAAAAGATGTCAAAAGGGGTGATGTAACGCAAAAAGCATCGGGGCCGGAAATTGTTGCAAAAAGAGGCCCGACCTATGCAGCCCCGACAACAAACCGTGTGTTTGGCGGTAATGGCAGACTTGTTTCATCGTGGCAAAACAAAGTTCAACGCCGTATTGCGCTGATTGCTGCGCGCACAAAAAAACCTACAACCAACAGTCGTTCGACAACCTATGTCACTTTCAACTTTGACCAGAAGGGCAATATTACAAGCGCACACACGTCGCGTTCATCCGGCGATGCGACAATTGATGATCTGGCACTGCAAATTGTCAAGAAATCAAGTCCTATCCCGACCCCGCCTGAAGGTTGGAACAGTTCTTTGACTGTGCCGGTCGAGGTACGTTGACTTGTGTCCCGTCCGGTTCAGCGGCTTTCCCGTGAATTGCTTTTCTCGAATGATATGGAAAGCCGATGCTCTGGCGAAAAGAAAGAAATCAAGTCCTATCCCGACCCCGCCCGAAGGTTGGAACAGTTCTTTGACTGTGCCGGTCGAGATACGTTGACTTGTGTCCCGTCCGGTTCAACGGCTTTCCCGTGAATTGCTTTTCTCGAATGATATGGAAAGCCGATGCTCTGGCGAAAAGAAAGAAATCAAGTCCTATCCCGACCCCACCAGAAGGTTGGAACAGTTCTTTGACTCTGCCGGTCGAGGTACATTGACTTGTGTCCCGTCCGGTTCAGCGGCTTTCCCGTGAATTGCTTTTCTCGAATGATATGGAAAGCCGAGGCCTTGGCGAAAAGTTGGCGAATTTTGCACATGATAGCAAACGAAATTTCTTTGTTTGACGGTGGATCAATAGTGCCAAATTTTGCGCTATCGGGTTGGGAATTTTCCCTGTAATAGAATTACCGGCTTTCCCTCGTCATAACCCGTTTTTTGAAATCTGCCGTTTTGTTGGCTCAACTTGCTTTGAATATTAACCGGAGAAGCAATATAGACGGCCTTCACTCTACCCTGAACTTTACCCTGCGCTTTTTCATGCGCTTTATCCTGAACTTTGCCCTGCACTTTATTTTGAACTATATAACGAGTGCAAGCAGCTTATAAGAAATGCCCGCAGCTTCAATTGAAGCCACTCAAGCTTCAGGCAATGTGCAAAAATCAAAAACACAAACCTCGTCGCTTGAAAGAGCATGAACTTTTAATGGAATATTCAGGGCTTCACCCCGTTTTTCATTATCAAATACGAAACTTGTTTACGACTTTCATGATTGACTTGATGCATGAATTTTTAGCGCCCGCATTTATTTCTCTCCACTTTTTGCCAACAGTCGAGTTTCAGGTTTCGGCGCCCATTCTTTTTAAAAATGAAATATGTTCATTCGCGCCTATTAAAATAGGTTCATTCGCGCCTATTTTGCCACCGACAACGGTAATGGAGCTTGCCAACCACCACTAAAGTTTCTTCAGGCTTTCGGAAAACTTCCCCGCTGTTCCGTTTGTTCGATTCTGCTTTTAATTTTTATGATAGGTCTCGCTCACCGGCTTTACTTTATTAACTTGCTCACCGAATTGTCGTTAATGAGCGCGGTCGCCTGCTTATCATTGATCGTCATACTCGCCCGCTTAACCGTTTGCGAAGGCGTTATTTTGATCGTGAATGGCTAAACTTTTGTTTTCGTGTCTCTCCGTTTTCACCAAGATTTGTTTATCCTTCGACCAATTTCAGATATTCATTCGCCATTAGATATTCATTTGGCGCATTCATACCCGTTTTTTAGCGTTTCCACTTTTTCGGTTTGTTTCATACCTTTATCGTATTGATATATCAGCCTTTTTATTCTGTGCGAGCGCTCCGCTCAGTCGCGATTTTCGCGCTTGTTTCTACAGATTTATTATGTTCCTAACGGTTTTCTCCAATTTTGCTTCTCTACCGCTATTGTATTCAATTTTCGTCTTCCATTAGATGTTATTATCATTTATAGTATTACGCCACTTCGGCCAGAAGAGCTGGTTCATGTCTCAGGTTCGTTCATTTTTGCTTACCGGTCGAGATTATTGAACACAGTTACAAATAAAAATATTTTTTTTAACTTGGGGTTTATTCGTTTTACTTATTTATAATTATTATAAATTTAATTCAATAAATAAAATTGATATAAAAATAGTGTTTACAAATTTTTACAATATTATATTAAATTGTTTCTTTGAAAACTACACTTCAAAACTTCAACTGGGAAGAGGATATAATGGATCTGATTTCGCGCGTACAGCGTCTACCACTGGGGCGTTTTCATTACAGATTATTGCTGGTAACCGGTTTAGGCTGGATGTTCGATGCTATGGATACCGGCCTTATCGCATTTATCATGCCGCGTTTATCGCAAAGCTGGCAGTTGGCGGCGCCGGAAAAGGCGTGGGTTGTCAGTATAGGATTTGTCGGAATGGCCATCGGCGCCGTATTGGCCGGTGGCATAGCCGACCGAATTGGTCGAAAGACAGTTTTTGCAGCAACACTTGTTGTTTATAGTATTGCGACCGCCTTATGCGGTCTTGCACCCGATCTGACATGGCTACTGGTGTTCCGGTTCGTTGTCGGCTTCGGTCTCGGCGGGCAATTGCCGGTTGCGGTCAGTCTCGTCAGTGAATATGTTCCGGCGCGCGTACGGGGACGCTTCATCGTTTTGTTGGAAAGTTTCTGGGGCGTGGGCTGGCTGTTGGCTGCGCTTATCGCCTTTTTTATTATTCCGTCTTACGGTTGGCAAATAGCCTTCATCATTTGCGGCATACCGGCACTCTATGTGTTCTATATCTGGCGCAAAATTCCCGAATCTATTCCCTATCTCATTAATCGCGGGCGCATTGAGGAAGCTCATAAAATCGTATGCCAACTCGAAAAAGAAGCAGGCATTCCGGTGGTGGAAAAAATCGAAGTCGCCCCCGTTGCCGAAAAGCACAACGTCTCTTTCACGCAATTGTGGTCAAGCGGTCTTGCCAGACGCACAATCATGCTATGGCTCATATGGTTCGGCATTGTCTATTCCTATTACGGTATTTTCACATGGCTCCCCAGCCTTTTGGAACAACACGGCTTCAGCATAGTCAAATCATCCAAATACACGTTGATCCTTATTCTGGCACAGCTTCCCGGCTATATGGCAGCAGCCTGGTTGATTGAAAAACTCGGTCGCAAGGCTACTTTGTCCGGCTTTATCGCTGCTTGTGCAATATGCGCTTATTTCTTCGGACAGGCGTCATCGGATGGCCTCATCATTTTGTGGGGCTGCTTGTTGTCGTTTTTCAACCTCGGTGCGTGGGGTGTTCTATATTCATATACGCCCGAACAATATCCGGCCAATATCCGCGCTTTCGGTTCCGGTTGGGCTTCCGCCATCGGCCGGATTGGCGGCATTGTTGCCCCGATGGTCGTCACCCACATGATGACAGCAGGTGCAGCCGCATTTTCCAGTGTGTTCATAATGTTCACCGGAGTACTCATTGCGGTTGCGATTGTCATCATCGTTTTAGGGGAAGAAACGCGAGGCCGCACACTCGAATCCATCAGCCGGTAATCCGGCTGTTACTGGAACCGGTAGCCAAGCTGTCACCAAAACCGGTCGTGCGGCTCTTCGGTTAAGAACATTTTTAATCCGGTTTTAAAAAAACGGGCAATAATATAAGCGGAACAACAACATGCTTCCGTTTTTCTTGTCCTTTTTTCTTGCCCGTTTTTTCTTGTCCTTTTTTCTGTCTCTTCTTATCCTGTCGGTTTTTCTTATCCGTTTTTCTTATCCGTTTTTTCTGGCTCGGTTTTTTCTGGCTCGGTTTTTATGGTTCGGTTTTTTCTGTCGGTTTTTCTTGCCTGCACATCTAGCCAAAATTAACGCTTCTTCTCTCAAAGGCATTAACAGCGCTTCAATTTATCTGTGCCCCCTCGCCCGTGCTTCTGTTTCCCCCACACATTTTCATTATCCTTTAGAAGCTCTTCAACCATTCACTATCATTATTTCCCTCCTGTTTTGTTCATTTCCGGTTCTTTCGCTTCAATCGTTCAATCGCCCATTCCCGCCTTGTTTATTCATTCCCTCTTCCTTTTTCGCCATTGTCTCTTTCTTATTGTAGGTCTTTCGCTTTGCATCAGGCTGAAAACCAATTTTCCCTTCCCCTTTCCTCTGCCCCATCATATTTGCCCTGCCCCATCATTTCCATTTGTCCAAAGCCTATATTGTGCTTGTTAAAACGGTTTTTTCCTTTCCTTCAGGCCATATATTTTCCTTTCACCGGACGGCTTAAAACACGATACAGAGAAACAAAGACAATATGAGCGTTAAAGAACAGCCGACGGCAAGAACGTAAAACCGGCGTTTCAAATAGATCTTTTCAACGATTAAGCTTGAATCGGGTTTGAACAGAAACACCGGTGAAACACCAATTTTTTGATGCGAAAATGATCGAGGAAAGCTCGCTTCACAAAGGTAGAAACGGGAAATAAATTCGGGTTCACCATCCATTAAAGTTCAAGCGTAAAAAAACCATAACCCGTTTTTGACGGGTTATGGAACCAATTCAACGTGTCTCAAAAAAAGCGTTAATCAGAACGCTTGCCGATAAAGTTCGAGTGCATCGGCTTCTGTCACCTCGACGGGATTGTTGACAAGCAATCTTGTTTGCTTCATGGCGTCGTTTGCCAGTAGTGCCAAACTGTTATCTGTCACGCCCACTTCTTTTAAATGGCGTGGCGCACCGGTTTCCCTCATCAATTTTTCCATGAATTCGACAAAAGCTTTGGAGCGTTCTATTTCAGTGCCTTTTGCATGAGTACCAACAACATCACCAAGCTCCGCATAAAGATGGGCAGCCGCTTTCATATTAAACCGTAAAACCGGACCGAGCATGAGTGCATTGGTAAGGCCATGCGGCAAATGATAATGGCCACCTAACGGATAGGCCAAAGCATGAACTGCGCCGACCGGCGAATTTGCAAAAGCTTGGCCGGCCAGATTTGCTCCAAGCAGCATTGCCTGACGAGCTTCTTTATTATGTCCGTCATTGCAAGCAGTTACGATATTTGCCGACAACAATCTTAGTGCTTCGCGGGCAAAAGCATCGGAAAGCGGGTTCTTTTTCAATTTTCCGGTATAGGCTTCAATAGCATGAACCATCGCGTCGATACCGGTGGCAGCGGTTTGCAATTTTGGCAGACCGACTGTCAATTCGCCATCCAGAAGAACTCTATCGGCATAAAGCTGATTGGCAACAACACCCATCTTGGTTGTTTCGCCGGTTGTCAAAATCGTAATATTGGTAGATTCCGAACCGGTACCGGACGTCGTCGGTATCTGAATAAGTGGCAAACGGCTACCCTTTACTTTGCCAATGCCATAAAGATCCTGCAATTTCTGATCCGAACGGATAAGCACAGCCGAGAGCTTGGCAACATCCATAGATGATCCGCCACCCAAACCGATAACAATGTTAATTCCTGCCGCTTTTGCTTTTTCTACGCATTCAAGCACAATATTTTCCGGCGGATCGGCAACCACTTTGTCAAACACAGCAACTTTGAAACCGGCCTTTTCCAATGATAACTTCGGTTTTTCAAGAAGGCCTGCTTTATGAAGACTGCCATCGGTGACAATAAGCACCTTCCGCTCTTCATAATATTGTTCAACAAATTCTCCCAATTGCTGCGCACCGCCCCACTTGACGGTGATTGACGGCACGGCGTCAAAAGTGAACTCTTGCATATTCCCTCCTCTTCCATCTTCAAGATGGTGTTGAAACTTGTTTTTTCAGCTTTAGCCGCAAGTTTAAACTTGCGGCTTTTTCATCGGCTTTATCACTTCTCCTGCATATGGGCTGCGATCATTAAAGAGCACTGCATATGTATTTGACTTCCAGATATTCTTCTATGCCGTATTTTGACCCTTCACGTCCGAGGCCCGACTGTTTGACACCACCAAAGGGAGCGACTTCGTTGGAAATCAAACCGGTATTATGCCCGACCATTCCATATTCGAGAGCTTCGCTTACCCTGACTGCACGGCTGAAATCGCGGGTATAAAAATAGGCGGCAAGACCAAAAATTGTGTCATTCGCCATATTGATGGCTTCATCTTCCGTTTTGAATTTGAACAAAGGTGCAACCGGTCCGAACGTTTCTTCATGGGCAAAGCGCATATCCTGCGTAACTCCGGTTACAATTGCAGGTTCTATAAAAAGGCCACCAAGTCTTTTACCACCACAAACAAGCTTACCGCCTTTCTTTACAGCGTCGGCAATGTGCGCCTCAACTTTGTCCAAGGCACTTTCTTCAATCATTGGCCCTATATCGGTATCGGATTTGCGTCCGTCTCCAATTTTCAAAGCTTTGACTGCCTGTTCAAGTTTTTTGGTAAAGGCGTCATAAATGCCTTCCTGAACAAGAAGACGGTTGGCACAAACACAGGTTTGTCCGGCATTGCGATATTTCGATGCAATTGCTCCTTTAACCGCTTCATCAAGATCCGCATCATCAAATACTATGAAAGGTGCATTACCGCCAAGTTCCAGCGAAATACGCTTGATCGTCGGTGCACATTCGGCCATGAGTGTCCGCCCGACTTCTGTCGAACCGGTAAAGGACAGTTTTCGTACCACATTGCTATCTGTCAACACTTTACCGATCGTCGAAGATTTACCCGTGATAATTTGCAAAACTCCGGCAGGTATCCCTGCACGATTTGCAAGTTCACCCAATGCAAGCGCGGTGAGCGGCGTTAAACTTGCAGGCCGCACAATCATCGTGCAACCCGCAGCAAGTGCGGGTGCAGCTTTGCGCGTAATCATGGCCGCAGGAAAATTCCACGGTGTAATTGCAGCGGTTACGCCGACAGGCTGTTTGATAACGGTAATACGTTGTTTCGCCTGGGGCGAGGGAATCGTATCGCCATAAGTGCGCTTGGCCTCTTCTGCGAACCATTCGACAAAGGAGGCAGCATAGATGATTTCGCCGCGCGCTTCTTTTAGCGGCTTACCCTGTTCGCTGGTCATAATCATTGCAAGATCATCTGCATTGGCAATCATAAGATCAAACCATTTGCGCAAAATCTTCGATCGTTCGGAAGCTGTCTTCACACGCCATTGTTCAAGTGCAGCATTTGAAGCCTCGATAACTTTTTCAACTTCCGAAGCCGAAAGTGAAGGGACGCTTCCAACGGCTGTACCATCTGCGGGATTGGTAACGGCAATTGTTTCATTACTTTTTGCAGAAAGCCATTTGCCATCAATCAGGCATTTGTCTTTCAAAAGACCATTATCCGATAATTTCATTCTTATTCCTCCTGAATCCGTCGGCTCGCGGCTCCCCTCGCATATTGTCAAGCTTTTGACGAAAAAGCCAAGCCGTTAAAAACTATGGCTGTTTAAAAACTATGGCCATTTTAAAGTTATGGTATGGGTATTTTTGATAAAGAGCAAGGACGGTGCTGTTCAATAGATCGTTTGTATAACGATAATTTCACCGCATTCCACAGAATGATCGCCATCGCGTTATCATCTTGCGGCATCCGCAAATTCCCGATCTTGTTATCAAAACTGTTAAAAGCGTCCGCGCCGAAAAATATGAACAATAGAACAGCTTTAAAACGCGGTTTTAACCGCTAAAGCGGGAAACTTTATTATTGCCGAATTGATTGTCGTTACCGGTTTTGACTGAGCCCCATATTTCTGCGCCATTTTTCTTTCCAGAACATTCTGAAAGAAAGCAAGTTTTGTTTTTCCGTTGGAATGCCCGCCTTCACGCTCTGTCGATAACGAAAATACGAAAATTTTCTCGCGACGGATATATTTTCTAAAAAATCCGGTTCCGATTGCCTATAGCAAATGCAGTGAACATCGAAAATCCGGTGAAATTCAATGAAGCTATATCGAACATCAAAACAAACCGATTTCCGGTTATCATTTCCGCAAAATCACTCCGGATTTAAAATTTGTTTGATGGCAACTTCAAACATGAAAATCTAAAAAAGCGCGAGTCTAATGAATTTAGACATCGCGCTTTTTTATAAACTGACCCCGAAATTTAAAAAAGAATTTGCGGCTTTAAATGAAATGCACCGCAACGGAAAAGGGGCAAACACTAAAGACTCATTTTACAGGAATTTTCGGTTTCCAACCGCGCCCGTAACCGAAAGACATGGCACAGGCAGCAACTTCAACTTGGCGGATGAGCATTTGACGCTCGTCCAAAAGCCTTGAAATCAGGGTTTTAACATCACCATTATAATCTGCAATCAGATGGTCAATTTCATCTTGTTGATAGTCTTTTTGTCTAACTTCACTCACTTCTTCTCACTCCTTTTGCAGGAATGTGATGTTCCCATCAGGTAGCAGAGTCAAGGATTTCGACTTCAAATCTGAAGAGAGTCACCGGCTTTTATAATCGGAGTTTTAGAGGCCGGTTTTTCAAATATTTTTGCTTGGCACACTATCGGTCAACGCAGACAAATTCCGGTTCGTCTGAATTGAACCAATCTTACAAAAGTTCGGGAGAAAATGCCTGACAAACAAACATTCTTGCCGCTTTGAACAAATACCACAAAGCGATATAGACGTAGAAATTCTGTTATAAACCAGCCATATCGACAAACAAACGCCCGGACAATGCTCCAAGAGGCAAAGGAGCGCTGTATTGCCGACTTCTTAATTATGCCGTTCGAGATGTTTTTTTTAAAACCACTCCCCGACGATACTTTATCCTATTCTTCGTTTCCCACTTACAAGCAGTCGCTAAAACATGCGCCATAGCTCCCATGCATGTAGTGAAAATAATTCAAGTGATAAATGTTTTTTATAAAAACGGTTTTCTGCAAAAGCTCATGTCAAATACTGCAAAACCGCGCGACCGGCTACAGTGGCGCAAGCAAAACGCTTGCCACTCGCAAATTATAAAAACAGGGTAAAATATGAATCTCTTTCTACCCGCCTTATAAATAAGACAATAAAAACAATATATTATAGGGATAAACGGAAGGTGGTGGGCCCGGAGGGACTCGAACCCCCAACCAAGCGGTTATGAGCCGCCGGCTCTAACCAATTGAGCTACAGGCCCCACGGAAGCCCCGCAATAACCTAAAATTTTCGTCAGCACAAGTGCCCCCATGTCAACTTATTCATCTTTTTGAAAATTTTAGCGCTTCGCGCTTTTATCTCGCCCCTGAAACTCTATCTAAAAGACAGAGACTTATTGAAAATGAGGAGTAAATGACAGTGTCCCGTATTTTCCCCCGCAACGCCAAAATAATTGCTGCTTGTGCTGCCTTTTTGTGTGCCACTTCGCCGCTTGCTCTTCATGCGCAAAATGTGAATAAAACAGAACCTGTCGTTGTTGTTCAGGCAAGCGGAGACGAACAGGCAAAACCCGATATTGCAATTATCAACCTTGCTGTCGAGACCGAAGGGGAAACCGCCGATTCTGCATTGAGTGCCAATAATGGAACAATGAACAAGGTTCTTGATGCTTTCAAGAAAGATGGGATCGAAAATGCCGATCTGATGACTTCGGGGCTTTCTATTTACCGTGTCGAGGAACAAGAAAAAAACAAAAAGGCAAATACACCTCTTTACCGTGTTTCCAATAGTTTGAGCGTGCGTGTGCGCGATATAAACAAGGCCGGCAAGATTTTTGATGAAGCGATGAAGTTGGGTGTCAATTCTGTAAACGGTATTACGTTTACCAATGCCGATACAAAGCCTTACCTGACAAATGCAAGGAAAAAAGCTGTCGCGGAAGCCATAGCCAAGGCCAAAACTTTGGCTGAAAGTGCAAATGTGAAACTTGGAAACGTCATTACCATTGCTGAAGATAATTCAGGCAATATGATGATGCCCCGTCTTATGAATGCAAGTGCCACAGCATATCGGAATGAAACAAATTTTTCTTCCGGCGAACTTGATTACAAGGTCAATGTGACAATAACATTCGCTATCGAACAATAATGAGAACTGCTTCCGGTGCTGCTATTCGTTGGTTAGCTTCCGGCATAGCATTTATCGGGAAAACGGCCATAGGTTTAGTCTGTGGCTTGGTCTCGCCGGTCAATTTGGTAAGATGTTTGCAAGCGAGAGACTATGAAGCATGAGACTATGAGCACACCAATCTTACCGGACAGGAACACGCGTCACTTATGAAGCACACCATAAAGAGGAGTGGCATTCAAGCCCAAATAAACTTTCAAGGATTTTTCTTTCCTTAAAAATTCGCAGAAGTTCTCGGATAAAGGGGGGTATTCTCATAAGGCTTCAATTGGGTCGATTTGGGAAAGCTTCGGTTTTTGACACGAAAATTCCGATAGGTTTGTCACGGCCTTAACAAATGCTCACTGTAACTTCCGATTGTTGCCGTTATTATCCACAATCACGATTTTTACGTCATATCTCCCGCGTTTCTTCAAAAGACCTATCCCGACAAGCAAACGGAACAAGTGTCTCAAAATCCTTGAACGTCAGCCGTTAATCGGGCCGATGATGTAATCAAGATAATCTTCGTCCGAGATAAGATCGTCTTCATGAGCGAGAATTTTATCGCGGGCGGAAATATGGGCCTGGTGCACACTTTCCCGATCATGCGAAACAAGGTGATGCCATGACGGCAGGTCTTTTCCTTCATCAACCAGCTTATAGGCGCAAGTTTCCGGTAACCAGCGCACCGAGCGCACCATTTCGATGTCAAGATAAAGGCAATCGGGAACAATCGACTTGCGATTTTGATAATCACTACATTGGCAGGTTTCCGCGTCAAGCAAACGGCAGCCAACAGCGGTTACAAAAATTTCGCCGCTATCTTCATCTTCCAGCTTTTGCAAACAGCACAGCCCGCAACCATCGCAGAGACTTTCCCATTCTTCAGGAGTCATTTGCTCCAACGATTTCGTTTTATAGAATGGAAGATTGTCCATGCTCAATTCTTTCATCCGGCTTTCGTTCAAAGCTTGTTGCCGTAATAAGCCGGAAACGGTGCGGGCTTTTCGGTTCACGACAAATGCATGCTGTTGCAAATACCGAAAACCGGCTATTATTCAAAAATACGCTCGCCCTGCTCGTCAATAATCTGGCGGCCTTTGATATGAATCATGGCGATGGCATCATCGAGATTGGTAAAACGGTCCGCGCGGATGAAGCGGTAGCTCCTGGTCTCGCCATTGACGGTTTTTGAAATAACGCCACAACTCTGGAGCTGGCCTTCATTTTTGTAAGGCGTCGCGGAAATGATAAAGCCTTTATATTCTGTTTGGCCGCCGTCGATTTCTGCGTTTTCATTTGAAGCGCATGGAGATTTGCCAAAAAGCCTCTGCAAAAATGACATGGTTTGTCCTTGCTTGAAAAACGAAAAGGCACGAAACCGCAAGATTTCGCGCCTTTTGCATAAATCTTATGAATCGAGAAAACTTCTCAACTTGCGTGAACGGCTCGGATGTTTGAGCTTGCGCAATGCTTTTGCTTCGATCTGGCGGATACGTTCACGGGTAACCGAAAACTGTTGTCCGACCTCTTCTAAAGTATGATCTGTATTCATGCCAATACCGAAACGCATACGCAAAACGCGTTCCTCACGAGGGGTGAGAGAGGCAAGAACACGTGTGGTCGTATCGCGCAAATTCGCCTGAATGGCTGCATCAATTGGCAATAGCGCGTTCTTGTCTTCGATAAAATCGCCCAAATGGGAATCTTCTTCGTCACCAACGGGCGTTTCAAGAGAAATCGGCTCTTTGGCAATTTTCAGAACCTTGCGCACTTTTTCAAGTGGCATAGCGAGTTTTTCCGACAACTCTTCCGGTGTCGGTTCACGCCCGATTTCATGCAACATCTGGCGTGAAGTGCGCACGATTTTGTTGATCGTCTCGATCATATGAACCGGAATACGGATTGTACGAGCCTGATCGGCAATCGAACGGGTAATGGCCTGACGGATCCACCATGTTGCATAAGTGGAAAATTTGTAACCACGGCGATATTCAAATTTGTCGACAGCTTTCATCAAGCCGATATTGCCTTCCTGAATAAGATCAAGAAATTGCAAACCACGATTGGTATATTTCTTGGCAATCGAAATAACGAGACGCAAATTGGCTTCAACCATTTCCTTTTTGGCAATGGCAGCTTCGCGCTCGCCCTTCTGGACCTGATTGACAATACGGCGAAATTCGCCGATCGAAATTGCTGTTTCTTGCGCCAACATCTGAATTTCGCTGCGCAATTCCTGAATGGTTTTGGCTTCCCTTGTGGCAAATTCTTTCCAGCCATGACCGGGCAATGTGGAAATATAATTGACCCAATCGGCATCCATTTCACGCCCCTGATATTGTTTCAGGAATTCTTCGTGGCGCACACCGTAAGAATCGGCAAGGCGTTTCAACTTGCCTTCGCTTTTTACCAAACGTTTGTTGATGTCATAGAGCTGTTCAACCAGCGCTTCGATACGGTTCTGGTTAAGCGACAATGATTTGACCGCTTTGACCAGATCATCCTTGAGCTGTTTGTATTTTTTCTTTTGCGCAGGAGACAGCGCGCCTTCGTCATGGTCGGCGAGACTGCTTTCAACATGCTGATCCTGCAATTTACGCAATTTTACATAAGTATCGGCGATGAAGTCCAAAGTTTCCATAACTTGAGGACGAAGTTCGTTTTCCATCGCTGCAAGCGACAGATTGTTTTCATCGTCATCCTCGTCATCTTCATCCGGCTCGATGGTTTCCCCGCCGACATCGGTTATATCATCGTCATCGTGAGCCACACGCTTGGGAGCTTCTTCCTTGGGCTTCAAATCCTCGATATGTTCGATAACCGGTGCCTGTCTTGCTTCAGGTCCTGCATAAGTGGTTTCAAGGTCGATAATCTCGCGTAAGAGAATGCGTTGTTCATTGAGTTCTTCACGCCAGATAATAAGCGCCTGAAAAGTAAGCGGGCTTTCGCACAAACCTGCGATCATCGTCTCGCGACCGGCCTCGATACGTTTGGCTATCGCTATTTCGCCTTCGCGAGAAAGAAGTTCGACAGCACCCATTTCACGCAAATACATGCGCACCGGATCATCTGTCCGGTCGTTCTGGTCACGTTTTGATGTTGTTGCAAGCGCCCGACCACCAGCTTCCACCAGTTCGCCGCCTTCGGATGTTTCTTCCTCTTCGGAACCGGATTCGGCTTCGGCCTCTTCGTCGTCTTCCACAACATTGATACCCATGTCGGACAACATGGCCATTGTGTCTTCGATCTGCTCGGAAGTTACCTCTTCTGAAGGAAGAACAGCGTTCAATTCGTCCATTGTCACAAAACCGCGTTTTTTCGCAGCCTTGATCATTTTCTTTACGACATCATCGGACAGATCCAAAAGAGGACCATCGCCGCTAACCTCGCGCTCGGTCTCTGCATTTTCTGTCTGTTTTACCTTTGTTGCCATTCCGTGTTAACTCCGCTCGGTCACATCGCACATTCAAGAATTGTGTTTTGCAACTTTCTACTCATTCTTCACTTACAGCCGTTATCTCTGGCCAACTTGCCCGCAAATTCGGCGGCCTATCTTTCAATTGAAAAACTTTTAAAGCCGCCATTTTTTTAAAAAAGATTAATGTAGGAGATTTTCTTTTCAAGAGATTGCAAAAATCCTGCCTGATTTTTCTTCAACACCGATCTTCCAGAAATGTTCCAAAATACCATAGCACTTGCACCCGTGCCATATCGTCATTAAAAGATAAGTTCCCCGCCTCATTAACCTCACTCTGATACTCTAAACAGATATTTTTCCAGCCTATTATAGCACAACTGGGCTTTCGTGGCTGATTCGCGGACAAAAAGCGAATCATTTATTATTTTTCCGACTCATTCTGTTCTGATTCGTCTTCTTTCCATCGTCCAAAACCATCAATCAAAGCTTCGACAGCTTCGGTTTTTTCGAGTTCTGATTTTACATCACCGAGCAGGGAAAACATCCCGCTATCCGACTTTTCCAATAATTCGGCTTCGATGTCTCGTAACCTCTTATGTAGGTTATGCGCGCGCAGATGCAAGTAGACAGCCTGCTTTAAGGCTTCTCTGGCATCTTCGATAGGTGCTTCGGCAAAAGCGCAGCGGAAGCCGAGCTTCTTCAATACATCGTGGATCTGACCAAGAATTTGCCCCTGACCTTTTTGTTTCAAAAGCTTCATCATTGCATCGGCATCATCAGGCTGCCACTCGCCCATAATTTCAAGCATTGCACGATGAAGGCCGATTAAAGCAGGATTTTGCAATTCAAGCTTGGCCAAGGTTTCAAAGTCTTCATACCAGAGTTCGGGATGGGAAGCCAAAGTCATCAAAATCGCCGCTTCCCTGAGCGGAATGAAACTTGCCGAATTTTTTACAAGATTGGAATTGGCCAAACTTGCACTTGGCCCGCCGCCAATAGTGTTCAAGTTCCGGTTACCACGATAATTCTTGCCATTATTTTTGAAAAAAGCAGGGCGAAACAGATTGCGCAAGCGTTCACGCAAGTCCTGCAAATAATAATGGCGTAAACTTTCATCCTTGATCGTGAAAATGACCGACTTGATCTCGCGCTCGAGAGCCGCGCGCGCTTCCGGCGTTTCAAATGTTTGGCCGAACGTATATCTGCGCCACAACAATTCGGAAAGCGGGATGGTTTTTGATAGCTCGACTTTCAAACTGTCTGCCCCGCCCACCTTTACAATATCATCGGGGTCTTTGCCATCGGGAAGCAGAATAAAACGGGCAGAAACACCGGCTTTCAAAACCGGCAAAATGCGTTCTGCCGCGCGAAAAGCCGCATGAATGCCTGCCTCGTCACCATCAAAACAGAAGACCGGATCGGGCGTCATGCGCCATAAAAGCGCTATCTGATCTTCGGTCAAAGCTGTGCCAAGGGGGGCGACGGCCGTTTCAATTCCGGCCTTTGCCATGGCAATCACATCCATATAACCTTCGACAACATAGACAGGCTTTGCGCTTTCTTGCGCTTTCGGCTGCGCGGCCTTCCGGGCAGTGGCGGCATTATAAAGCATTTTACCTTTATGGAAGAGCACTGTTTCCGGACTATTCAAATATTTTGCCCGTACATTCTTGTCCATTGCCCGCCCGCCGAAAGCGACAATGCGTCCACGCAAATCGGCAATGGGAAACATGATGCGGTTTCTGAACCGGTCATAAGGTGTTGTGCCATCCTCGGTAGCAACAACCAGCCCGCACTCTTCCATCTGTTTTAATGAAATATCTCTGGCAATGAGTGCATCCTTCAAAGCATTGCGCGAATCCGGCGAAAAACCGATATGAAAACGATCAATCATTGCTTTGGGCATTTGCCGCCCTTCAAGATAGCTGCGGGCGAGGCTTCCCTCCTGCGATTTCAACTTGCTTTGAAAAAAGGCGGACGCAATATTCATGACATCATAAAGATCTTTTTTGATCTTTTCCTGTCTCTCTGCATCCTTGTCGCGCACCGGCATTTGAACACCGGCCTGATTGGCAAGCCGCTCGACTGCTTCGGGAAAAGGAATGCCATCAATCTCGGTAACAAAAGTAAAAATATCACCGCTCGCTCCGCAGCCGAAACAATGGTAACGGCCTTTTCGGTCTTCGCAATGGAAGCTTGGTGTTTTTTCACCATGGAAAGGACAGCAACCCCAAAAATCGCCGCGCGAAACATTGCTTTTTTTAGGGTCAAAATTCACCCTTTGCCCTACCACGGTTGAAATTGGCAGGCGCGCACGTATCTCGTCGAGAAAATCGGGTGAAAAACGCATTACTTCTCGTAGTCTCCGGTTCCGGTTTTATTAATTTAACCATTCTTGCAGCCGAATCCAACACCTCGCCTGAAAAGAGGGTTAAGCATTTGTTTTAAAATGCCATCTGTTTCACATGTCATTGAAAAACCGGACACAAATCGAGCGGATAACGCAAATAGACCACCTTGAACAGTCGATAAAAGTTTAAAACCCAAGCTGAACGAAAAAGGCTATATCTCGTTTAACGGCTGTTTTGCCGGCGCGATTCAAGGCCGAATAAAACAGACTTTATGACTGCACAACGGTCGCACCGGCGTTGACCGAAAATGGGCACATATTTTTCTGCCAATCATAGATTTTGACAATCATGGAAAATGAATGATGATATTTTCCTGCCACTTGAAGAAGAGGAAGCCCGCCCTAACCTTTTTTAATAAAATTTGCTCGTATTAAAGGAGACATTTATGCACGACGCAAGTGTGGGTTGGATTGCCGCCATCATTATTGGCGGGTTGGCCGGTTGGGCAGCCAAAACTTTTATGAAAAGTAATACCGGCCTTATTGTGAATATCATTCTCGGCATTGTCGGCGCGTCACTGGCGAGTTTCTTGTTCAGCCTTTTCGGTGTGACTTTTGCCGGTGGTTTCGGATATTTGATTTCCGGCTTTATCGGGGCCTGCATTCTTATCTGGCTTGGCCGGTTGATCCGCTCGTAAAGTTTTACGAAATCAAACCCCGTTTCGTAAATCCCGTTTTGCAAAGGCCGTTTCGAGGTGAACGAATAGTTCCCTAAAATCATAAAACATAAAAGGCACCCGTTCGGGGTGCCTTTGTGCTTTCAAAGCGAATTTCAAGTGCTTTCAAAGTGAATTTTGACAAAAGTGCTTTTTATACCAATGCGCTTTTTATGCCAAAGTGCTTGTTTAAAAAGTACCGGTTTGAAAATTCCGGTTATTCCCGAAACGGAAGATAAACCTTCGACCTTATTTCAGTTTTTCACGAATGGCGCTACCGGCTTTTGCAAAATCCATCTGCCCGTTATAGCGTTCTTTCAGCCAGGCCATGACCTTGCCCATATCACGCAGGCTTTCTGCGCTTGTGGCCTCCAGTGCCTCGGAAATTGCCTTATCAACTTCGCTATCGTCCAATTGGCGGGGCAAAAATTCGCGAATAACATTGATTTCGTCACTTTCGGCTTTTGCCAGTTCCGGCCGTCCACCTTCGTTATAAAGTTTAACCGATTCCTCACGTTGCTTTATCATTTTGGCGAGAATGGACTGCAATTCAGCGTCATCAACGGCGGGCTTTCCCTCGCCCCGATTGGCAATATCGCGGTCTTTGACGGCTGCGTTGATAAGACGAAGGGTTGAAAGGCGGGCTTTATCATGTTCCTTCATAGCAGTTTTCAACGCATTATTAATGTCATCACGCAACATGGTTCTGTTCCCTCCTGTGGAAATTCCTCATGGTCTACAAAATCGCTGCCGTTCATGCAATGGAAAGCATTAAAAATAATCGAAAAAGCCTTGAAAAAGACTTTCGTTGCTCTTTACCTTGCCGTTCAAAGCTCCTATATCACAAATCCTAGCCGAAGATTGGAAAACTCGAACGCCCAGCAAATTCTGTTTGCTTGCGGCATTTTAGTGCGAACAATAAACGCGCCGTTTCAAACCAACGTTTAATCGAGAGTGAGCGATGACCAATACAGCAAAAACGACTTTACCCTGGGGCTCCACAAAACCCACTGCGCTTTTGGTATTAGCAGACGGAACCGTCATTGAAGGTAAAGGTTTGGGCAGAACCGGTTCCATTGAAGCGGAAGTCTGCTTCAACACTGCAATGACCGGATATGAGGAAATTCTCACCGACCCTTCCTATACCGACCAGATTGTAACTTTTACTTTCCCGCATATCGGTAATGTCGGCGCTAATGCCGAAGATATAGAAGATCTGACACCGGCACAGCGCCATGGTGCTGTGGGTGCTATTTTCAAAGCCGATATTACCCACCCGTCGAATTATCGCGCTGCAGAAGGTCTTGACAAATGGCTCACCCAGCGCGGCATCATCGCTCTTTGCGGCATTGATACACGGGCATTAACCTCGTTTATTCGCGAAAACGGCCTTACCAATGCAGTGATTGCCCATGACAAGAACGGCGTTTTTGATGTCGAGGCTTTGAAGGAACGCGCTCGCAAGTGGAGCGGCTTGGTCGGGCTTGACCTTGCAAAGGATGTAACCGAAGGCCAATCATCCGAATGGGATGAAACGCCATGGGTATGGAATGAAGGCTATGGTCACGAAAAGAAGAAAGATATTCACATTGTTGCGGTCGACTACGGCGTAAAGCGCAATATTCTGCGCCTGCTTGCCGGACTTGAAGCACGTGTCACCGTTGTTCCTGCAAAAACCACGGCTGAAGAAATATTGGCATTGAATCCCGATGGCATTTTCCTGTCGAATGGCCCAGGTGATCCGGCAGCAACAGCCGAATATGCTGTTCCGATGATTAAAAAGCTCGTCGAGACAGGCATTCCGATGTTCGGCATTTGCCTTGGTCACCAATTGCTTGCTCTGGCAATGGGTGCAAAGACCGTCAAAATGCATCAGGGACATCATGGTGCAAACCATCCGGTTCAGGATAAAGAAACCGGAAAGGTGGAAATTGTATCCATGAACCACGGCTTTGCGGTTGATGCAAAAACCCTTCCCCAAGGTGTCGAAGAAACACAAATCTCGCTGTTTGACGGTTCCAATTGCGGCATCCGGCTTGTCGGCAAGCCCGTCTTTTCGGTGCAACAGCACCCTGAGGCTTCGCCCGGTCCGCAGGATAGCCATTATCTGTTCCAGCAATTTGCAAAAATGATCCGCGAACATAAAAAAGCGGCATAATTGGTGAAACGATAAGCTTCTGTTCAACTTATTGGCGCTTTCATAAAAGCGCAGAAGTTCCAGAGTTTTAAAAACCCGCAACTTTTTGCGGGTTTTTTATTATCTATTTAGCCGGTATTTTTAATTCTATTTTTAAAAAACGCGTTGCAAACGACCACATGATATAGCGTATGTTTCGGTGGGCAAAATGCGTTTTTTTTTGAACCATCATGTTTAAACCGGAATACGAACCGCATAGCTCAAAAAAATTCGCATAAAACGCGCTATCCGCTTTTGAACACGCCACCTGTTTTCTCGAAAAAAATGGAAAAACTCCGTCAGGCTTTTTATTTTTCCTGATGATCGTCAAGTTGATATGTTGTCAAACGCGGACTTTTATCTTCACGAACAAAAAAGCCGAAGACCAATGTTGTTGCGAGCAACACGAAAAATGCGGTTGCACAAGGGGCGCCGGCAAATTTGAACGGTGCTGTGTCGCTGGTGAAATAGCTGAAAATCGACGTATAGAATATCGGCCCGATCATCGACGTGATGGAGGTTATTGATGTCAAAGCACCTTGAAGCGCACCTTGCGCATTGGCTGGCACTTGGGAAGAGGCAATCGAGCGCATTGGCACGTGGGCGATATATTCCGGCATAGTGAAAAGAAAAACGACATAAAGCATATAACCCTCAAAGGCGAAGGTGTAACCGACCATGCCTACAAGCGCAAAGAGAAGCCCGACCATAGAAATTTTCCAGTTGCTCAAATGCCTTGTCATATAAGGTAAAAGCAATCCCATCACTATGCATTGGCCGATGCCGAAAACACCATAGGCAAAACCGATGGAAAATTCACTCCAGCCATAACGTTCTTTCGCCATAAAAGCCAAAGTTGAAGGCCAAACCGCTTCTGCAAGCCAATAGAGGAAGAAAGCAAAAGCAACCCAAAGCACAGTCGGATAATGCCGCAATTCCAGCAATGCGCCAACCGGATTTGCCCTTCTGATGTCAAAGGGGCGGCGTAGTGACGCTGGCAAGGTTTCGGGCAACATATACATGGCGAAAATGAAATTGACGAACGACAATCCGGCCGAGAAATAGAAAGGAATGCGCGGCCCCATTTCTCCCAGAATGCCGCCAATCAATGGCCCCAGAAAAAAGCCGACACCGAATGCAATGCCGATCAGACCGAAATTGCGTGTGCGGGTGTTATCGTCGGAAATATCCGCGAGATAAGCCGAACAGGTGGAAAAACTGGCGCCGCTTATACCGGCAAGAATTCTTCCTATAAAAAGCATGGAATAGCTCCACGCAATGGCGCAAATAAAATTATCGATCGCAAAAGTAATAATGGATAATAGTAAAATTGGCCGTCGGCCGAAACGGTCGGAAAGATTGCCGATAAAGGGAGCAAACAGAAATTGCATGGTCGAATAGACCATGAGCAGAAAACCGCCGTCAACCGAAGCGCGGCTGATGCTGTCGCCGGTCAATTGGCTTAAATATTCCGGCATAACCGGCACAATGATCGCAATGCCGATAATATCCAGTAACAGCGTGATGAAGACCAGAACAAGTCCCTTGTGAACAAATTTTGCATCGAGACTTTGCGACATAACGAGTTTCCGTGCTGCTTTTAAAAAGCCTAATAGGCCGAATAATCGGGCAAGAAAAGCCAAAAGATGGATAATAAAGCCATGAACATGTAAATTTTTAAAACCGGTTATATTTGCCAATAACTGTTTCTGATAGTTTTACAACCAAAATCCGGATTTGACGCCCCTATCATTCACAGCCGGTCATCATTCACATTATGTCAGCAGTCATAACATGTGGAAGCACTCTTTTGGTTATGTAGAAATAACAATCGGGAGCGGATGGCGGCCACGACCGGCAATGATCGCTGCACGACTATTTATTGTGCTTTTATATTTGCTTTGGAAAATTGGCCCCCGAACATAAATCAGGCAAAGAACTACACTCGCAACAGTTTTGAAAGCAGGATTTGAAACAACATAAAGGGAGGGGTTGAAACGGCACGGGCAGACTGTTCCAAATCGCGCGGAATGATTTAAATTCGCCATAATCTTTCAAAAATGGTCACATGATTCCATTTTACCTGATTGGTAACCGGTTTTGAAAGCATTCACTCTTTGTGCGGAAGTGCCATGAGTGAAACTATCCGGCACTACATAGCCTTGTGTTTGTTTTTGTAGCGTATCATCGCCGATTTTTGCCGCCGCATTCAATGCCGCCCCGACATCGCCTTCTTCCAATAGCCCGTCATCTTCTGTCGAATGCGCCCACACACCGGCATAACAATCGGCCTGTAATTCTATTTTGACCGAAAGCGCATTGGCAGTCGAAGTATCGGCGCGCGCCCTCGCTTTATTCATCCGGTCAAGAACGCCGGTCAGATTCTGGACATGGTGGCCGACCTCATGCGCAATAACATAAGCTTGGGCAAATTCCCCCGGTGCGCCGAAATGGGTCGCCAGTTTGTCGAAAAATTCGTCATCAAGATAAAGTTTCTGATCGGCAGGGCAATAGAAAGGGCCAACGGCTGCCGTTGCAAGCCCGCATGGCGAATCAATCGCGCCGGAAAAACGCACGAGTATGGGGGGCTTATATTTGGCATTATGCCGACGAAATATATCACCCCATGTATCTTCCGTTTCGGCAAGAACCGTTGCGATGAACCGGCTGCGCCTGTCATTTGTCTGTAACGGTGTTTTCGTTCCCGATGACGCACTATGTTCGTTCACCAGCGCGCCATCACCGAACAGAAAACGCGTCGGACTGTAGCCGAACAGGCTGAGCCCGAAGAAAATAACAGCAAGAATGAAAATTCCCTTGAAACCGCCACGCGACAATAATGCAAAACCGATGCCGCTCAAACCTGTGCGAAAAACCGGACTTGCACCACTATTTTCTTCGCCACGACGGTCTTCGATATTGTCACTTTGTCTGCCACCTTCCCACCGCATAAGCCACTCCTCGCGCTTACATTATTAAAGAGCATATAACTTCCTCCTCCAGGAAGAGAAGGCTCCCGCCCTTAGTAAAGCAAAAAAAATTAGGAAAAGCAAAATTTAGGGGGTTACTTTCACGCCGACTTTACCTATAAGGCAGGCTTAGCCTTAAAAAAAGAAATGTTGAACCTGCCAGTTTTTTCCTGCGCGGGTGTTTGCGATAGGATGCAGCCATGCCAAAACGCACAGATATAAAATCCATTCTCATCATCGGTGCGGGGCCTATTGTTATCGGTCAAGCCTGCGAATTCGACTATTCCGGAACGCAGGCCTGTAAAGCCTTGAAAGAAGAAGGCTACCGGATCATTCTGGTCAATTCAAATCCGGCAACAATCATGACCGATCCGGATCTTGCCGATGCCACTTATATCGAGCCTATAACACCGGAAGTTGTTGCCAAAATTATTGCCCGCGAAAAGCCGGATGCGCTGCTTCCCACTATGGGCGGGCAAACTGCCTTGAACACCGCTTTATCGCTAAAACGTATGGGTGTTCTCGATCGTTATAATGTCGAGATGATCGGGGCCGATGCCAAGGCAATCGACAAAGCCGAAGACCGTGCATTGTTCCGTGAAGCCATGGCAAAAATCGGTCTTGAAACACCGAAATCCATGCTTGCCAATGCAACCGAAATCAAGGAAGAAGATCGCAAACGCCACGACGCAATGCGCGACAAGCTCAAGGCGGAGCTTGAAGGTGACGAGCTTGATAAGGCACTCGAAAAACTCGAACATGATTGGCATCTGGGCGAAGGCGACAGAAAACAGCGTTATATTTCCCATGCAACCGGTAAAGCCGGTCAAGCTCTCGATGTTGTGGGACTTCCTGCAATTATCCGCCCGTCTTTCACGCTTGGTGGAACCGGTGGCGGTATTGCCTATAACCGTTCGGAATTTTATGAAATTATCGAACGCGGGCTTGAAGCTTCGCCAACCACAGAAGTTCTCATTGAAGAAAGTGTTCTGGGGTGGAAAGAATTCGAGATGGAAGTTGTTCGCGACAAAAAGGACAATTGCATCATCGTCTGCTCGATCGAAAATCTTGACCCTATGGGCGTTCATACCGGTGACTCGATTACAGTCGCACCGGCTTTGACTTTGACCGACAAAGAATACCAGATGATGCGCAATGCCTCGATTGCGGTTTTGCGCGAAATCGGTGTCGAGACCGGCGGTTCCAACGTGCAATTTGCAGTCAATCCGGAAAATGGCCGTTTGATTGTGATCGAAATGAATCCGCGTGTTTCGCGTTCTTCCGCCCTTGCCTCGAAAGCGACCGGTTTTCCGATTGCCAAAGTTGCCGCAAAACTGGCTGTCGGCTACACATTGGACGAATTGGAAAACGATATTACCGGCGGTGCAACACCGGCTTCGTTCGAGCCATCAATCGACTATATCGTTACCAAAATTCCGCGTTTCGCCTTTGAAAAATTCCCTGGTGCTTCGCATACTTTGACCACGGCGATGAAATCGGTTGGTGAAGTTATGGCAATTGGCCGTACTTTTCAGGAATCTTTGCAAAAAGCCTTGCGCGGGCTTGAAACCGGCTTAACCGGTCTTGACGAAATCTCTATTCCCGAACACGCTGAAGGCGATGAGAAAAATGCTATCCGTGCCGCTATCGGCACACCGACGCCTGATCGTTTGCGCTTTGTTGCGCAGGCTATGCGCATGGGCATGCCATTAAACGAAATTCACCAGATCAGCAAAATCGACCCGTGGTTTCTTGAACAGATTGCCTCGATTGTCGACATGGAACAGCGTGTGCGCGAACAAGGCCTGCCGAAAGATGCGGAGAATTTCCGTATGCTCAAATCCATGGGCTTTTCAGACGCGCGGCTTGGCAGCATTACCGGTCTTGAAACCGAAGAGGTTACAAAAGCGCGCCATGAACTCAATGTAAAGCCGGTTTATAAGCGCGTTGATACATGCGCTGCCGAATTTGCTTCACCGACTGCTTATATGTATTCGACCTATGAAGTGCCTTTCGCCGGTAAAATGCGTTCGGAAGCCGATGTTTCCGACAGGAAAAAGGTGGTTATCCTTGGTGGCGGCCCTAACCGTATCGGACAAGGTATAGAGTTCGATTATTGCTGCTGTCATGCCGCTTTTGCACTTCATGATGCCGGCTATGAAGCGATTATGGTCAATTGCAATCCGGAAACTGTCTCGACAGATTATGATACATCCGACCGGCTCTATTTCGAGCCGTTGACTGCCGAGGATGTGCTTTCAATTCTCGAAGCGGAAAAAGAAAAAGGCGAGCTTGTCGGCGTTATCGTCCAATTCGGCGGACAAACCCCCTTGAAGCTTGCAGCCTCGCTTGAAAAGTCCGGCATTCCGATACTTGGAACCTCGCCCGATGCTATTGATCTCGCAGAAGACCGCGACCGCTTCCAGAAACTGCTCATCAAGCTTGATTTGACGCAGCCTAAAAACGGCATTGCCTATTCGGTTGAACAGGCGCGCCTTGTTGCCAATGATCTGGGCTTTCCGCTGGTTGTGCGCCCGTCTTATGTGCTTGGCGGCCGCGCCATGCAAATCATCCATGACGAGCGTAATTTGCAATCCTATCTTCTCGACACTGTTCCCGAACTGGTTCCTGAAGAAATCAAGGCTCATTACCCGAACGACAAAACCGGCCAGATCAATACACTTCTTGGCAAGAATCCTCTTCTTTTCGATACCTACCTCACCAATGCAATCGAGGTTGATGTCGATTGCCTGTGCGATGGCGAAGATACTTTCGTTGCCGGTATTATGGAACATATCGAGGAAGCCGGTATCCATTCGGGTGACTCGGCCTGTTCGCTCCCCGTTCACACATTATCGCCTGAAATCGTTGAAGAGTTGAAACGCCAGACAATCGAGCTTGCCAAAGCGCTTCATGTTGGCGGTTTGATGAATGTGCAATATGCCGTCAAAGAAGGCGTTATCTATATTCTTGAGGTCAACCCGCGCGCTTCCCGTACCGTTCCTTTTGTTGCCAAAACAATCGGACGGCCGATTGCCAAGGTGGCTGCCCGTGTCATGGCCGGTGAAAAGCTCGAAAAAACAATCAATTATTATGGCGGAAGACCAAAAGCCCAGAAAAAACCGCATATTGCTGTGAAAGAGGCTGTTTTCCCGTTTGCCCGCTTTCAGGGCGTTGATACCTTGCTTGGACCGGAAATGCGTTCAACCGGCGAGGTCATGGGGCTCGACTACAGCTTTGCTCTTGCTTATGCCAAAGCGCAGCTTGGTGCAGGAAATGATTTGCCACGGGAAGGAACACTTTTTGTGTCCGTCAAGGATGATGATAAAACCCGCGTCCTTGGCGCTGTCAAGCGCATGGCAAAACTCGGTTTTTCCATTCTTGCAACAACAGGAACACAAAAATTTCTCGAACAGCATGGCGTTAAGGCCAAGAAGATCAACAAGGTTCTCGAAGGTCGCCCGCATATTGAAGATGCTATTCGCAACCGTCAGGTGCAGATTGTTTTCAATACAACGGATACGGCAAGTGCAATTTCTGATTCAAAATCGCTGCGTCGCGCGGCTTTGATGCAAAAGGTTCCCTATTACACGACAATGTCTGGCGCTATATCGGTTGTTGACGCAATAGAAGCTTTGCAGAATGGCACAATTCAAGTGCGTTCGCTGCAAGAATATACCGAATAATCGTCTTGCCCACGGCTAAAGCATAACTTGCCGTGGGCTTATTCATTTCTCCACCCCATCCCGTGTACTGGCCTTCAAGCCATCAAGCCCGAAGGCCTACCCTGTTTTAACTGCCACGGGGTGAGAACATTTCTCGATCTAGCTTAACCATCACTCTTCCAATTCCAAGTGCCTGCCTTCAAGCCATTAGCCGCCTGCCTTCAAGCCATTAGCCCCTCAAGCCCTGACCTGTTTCAACTTTCACACGACAAAAACACTTCCTGATTGAGCTTGCCTATTTTCCTCGTCAATCATATGAGCCTGCTTTCAAGCCGCCGGGCCTGAAATAACTTACGGATTTTACCGGAATGGAATTTTTATCCGGCTCATTCCGGCACACAACTTTACGCGGTTTATTTAGCCACACAACAGACTTTGCAACGTTTTATGCTTTTCGACCGGATTGCTCAGCGCCCAAGAAATGACTTAGCCGCTAAACAAAATTATCCCGCCCCCGCCAGTCATGAGCGCAATTCCGATTCTTTCAACAAATAGCTTTCAAGCTTTTATCAGCACATTTCTGAACAGCTTTCGTGTTACCGCTCATTCTGGCACACAACTTTACGTGGTTTATTTTGCCACAAAACAGACTTTGCGACGTTTTATAATTTCGGCCAGATTGCTCAGCGCCCCAGAAATGACTGCGCCGCCAAACAAAATTATCCCGCCCCCGCCAGTCATGAGCGCAATTCCGATTCTTGCAACAAATAGCTTTCAAGCTTTTATAAGCACATTTCTAAACAGCTTTCGTGTTACCGGCTCATTCCGGCACACAACTTTACGTGGTTTATTTTGCCACACAGCAGACTTTGCAAAGTTTTATAATTTTCGACCGGATTGCTCAGCCCCCAAGAAAGACTGCGCCGCTAAACAAAATTATCCCGCCCCCGCCAGTCATGAGCGCAATTCCGATTCTTGCAACAAATAGCTTTCAAGCTTTTATCAGCACATTTCTGGACAGCTTTCGTGTTACCGGCTCTTCATCCCGCGCACTATGAGAAATGGGGAAAGGGAAAATGCGGAAAAGTGTTTCTATCGCATTGCTTTACTTATCATTTTTGCCCACCCACAACCTTTTACGTGCCGATCACTTGCAACGTCCCGATTATTTGCGACGTGCCGATTGCTTTCATTGTGCCAATCGCGTTCGACGTGCCAACCCCCTATGAAGTGCCGATCGCATTTGATGCGCCAATAATTTCCACTTCGGTTTAAAGCGATTATCACTTCTGCTTCACCCTAAAAGCCGTTTTGGCTGAACCCTACCCGACTTGCCCCTCGCCGCCATAATCCTGCCCCACACATGCCCGCCTTAAAATAACGGGTCTCATGAGCGACATTGTCACGTTTTATGTTTCTTTGATTCAATATTTTCTTAATTTTTTTTAAAGCTAAAAAATTTTAAAATAACAAACTCACCCAGTTATTTTTAATAAATTATTTTATTTCATTATGAAATAAAATTAGCCTAAATATTTTTTTGAATAATATTTTCATTATTGCGATAAAATAAATAGTATATTTTTTATTTTTTTACTTCTTTTACGCCGTCTAATATCCCGTTATCTATTATATATTCAATTGTTATTTTTCAACAAACAAAAGCAAAATTCGGCCACTTTTATAAGTTTTATAAATGAACTTGATAATTTTGGTAAATTTTAAATTTGCGCTTTTGATAAAAGATGATATATATAGTCATGTTTTATTCCGAGGGTTAAATTATGAATTTAAACAAACTAATTCTGGCTGCTTCTTGCACTCTGTTTGCAACACCGGCTTTGGCTGTCGAATATCCGATTGGCGAACCACAGCACTGCGGTGGCCTTGAGATTGCGGCTGTTTATCTGCAACCGATCGAAATGGAGCCGGAGGGCATTATGCTTGCGGCTGCGAAGTCCGACATCCATCTGGAAGCGGATATTCATGCGACAGAGGATAATAAGAACGGTCTTCCGGAAGGCGCATGGGCACCCTATCTTCAGGTCTCATATGAATTGACCAAAGAAGGTGCAAAAGAGCCTTTGAGCGGTCATTTCCATCCTATGGTTGCCAATGACGGCCCGCACTATGGCGAAAATATCAAGCTCGATGGTGCTGGCAAATATCATTTGAAATACACCATTTTGCCACCTTCAAAAGAGTCCATGTTCGGCCGCCATGTCGATAAAGAAACCGGCGTTGGCCCGTGGTTTGACAAATGCGTTGTCGAATATGACTTCACCTATGCCGGTACCGGCAAAAAGGGTGGCTATTGATTGTTATGACCGGCAGTCTAATTCTGCCGGAAACAGTTTCGGGATAAGTTTCCAGTCAATCTTATCCCCAAAGATCGAGACCTGTTTGTAATGTCGGGGTTTACTTTCGATCATCCACCATTAGAAGTAACCCCTCCGAGCAGACCGGCCGTTGTGACCTCCACAGCCGGTCTTGCTTTTTAGCGGGGATTTTTTGGTTCTCTGGAAAGTAAACCATTCATTCCGGAAAGCTCGCTTTGGTTCAAAAAAGGGTTTTGTTATGCGCGCAATATTGGTTTTGCTGTTTTGTCTGTTTCCCCTCTTTGCCGGAGCCGACGAACTTTCGCTTTATAATGTAACCATCAAAGATGGTGTATTTGAACCGCAATCAATTGAAGTACCCGCGGGACAACGTTTTAAAATTTCGGTTAAAAATATCGGTTCTGGGCCGGCCGAATTTGAAAACCTGTCAATGCGCGTTGAAAAAGTTTTAGGCGCAGGCGTTGAATCATTTGTTGTCATTCACCCGCTCAAACCCGGCAGTTACCATTTTATTGACGAATTTCACATGGATATGGCCGGTTTCGACATTAACGTAAAATAGGAGAGCAGACAAATGGGTGCACCTCTTTTCATCGTTTGGCGTGAAAGTATCGAAGCGCTACTCGTTATCGGCATCCTTTATACGTGGTTGCGGCGCGAAAATCTTTTAACGCTTAAAAACCGTTTGTGGGCGGGAACTGCATTAGGGCTTGTTCTTGCCGGAATTCTCGCCATTCTGTTTTATGTTGCGGGCACATGGTTTGCAGGCCCCGGCGGGGAATGGTTCTTCACCGCTATGATGGCCGTGGCCGCCCTTCTCATTATGCAAATGATCGTCTGGATGCACCACCACGGCGCTTCAATGAAACATACTCTGGAACGTGAAGCGGCCGAAAGCCTGCAATCTTCCGGCGGATTCGGTATTATGCTCCTTGCAATGATTGCCGTTGCCCGCGAAGGCTCGGAAACAGTGGTGTTTCTTGCCGGTGTCGGAGCGCAACAAAATGGCGCTTCGCTCGGCATGTTCATTCTTGGTGGTGTGCTCGGCTTTATTCTTGCACTTTTCACTTTCTGGTTGTTGCAGAAATTTTCCAAAATCATCCCGTGGAGATGGTTTTTCTTGGGAAGTGAATTTGTCCTTCTCCTCATCGGTGGCGGTTTGTTGATTACTGCCTTTGACAAAGCGGCAGCCCAGATTTCGGCTTATGATTTACCCGAATGGCTCTACAGCTTTATGGATGATCCGCTATGGAGTACAAGCTGGCTTATTCCCGATAACAGCACATTGACGGGACTGACCGGCTACCATGCGGAACCGTCTTTGATGCAAGTCGTTGTATTGGCAGTTTACTGGATCGCAGCCATTGTTCTTTGTAACAGGAAGCCTGCCAAAACGGCGGTTCGCCCCCCATTGAAAGTTACCTGAAACCAATTTTTTAAAAAAAACCATGTCACGTATCATCACCACTGCCGTCTATCATCTGGGCACTGTCATGCATCGCCATAGGACAGTGATCCAGACGATACAGTGGTGTGTTGTTGCCATTTACCTGTTTCTCCTGATTGTGCCGTCATTTCTGCCATTGCCGCCACGGCAGGAACATATCCTTGGCAATCTCGTGCTGTTTGCACAATTTGTTTTCTGGGGAATCTGGTGGCCATTCGTTATTCTCTCCATGCTGTTTATAGGACGTATCTGGTGCGGCGTTTTCTGCCCTGAAGGGGCTTTGGCCGAATTTACCAGCCGCACTGTCGGGCGTAATAAAAGTATCCCGCGCTGGCTCAAATGGCGCGGCTGGCCGACAGTTGCCTTTATTCTGACAACGCTTTATGGCCAGTTAATCAGCGTTTATGATTATGCGGAAGCAGCACTTCTCATTCTGGGCGGCTCGACATTGGCAGCAATGGCAATCGGTTTCTTTTTCGGTAAAGGAACGCGCGTCTGGTGCCGTTATCTTTGCCCTGTTAATGGCGTTTTCAACCTGCTTTCCCGCCTTGCTCCTATTTCGTTCAAGACAGATCAGGAAAAATGGGCGCATTATTGTGGTGGCCGTCAGGAAAACCCCAATTGCCCTCCAATGATAAATATTCACCAGCTTCATGGTGTTAATGCTTGCCATATGTGCGCGCGCTGTGCCGGCTTCCGCGATGCTGTGGCTCTGAAACCACGCTCGGTTATGGAAGAAGTTGTCGTTTACGGTGAAGACAAAAACGCAAGCCCATGGGAAACAAGATTACTGCTTTTCGGTATGATCGGTGTTGCAATCGGGGCGTTTACATGGACTGTCAGCCCGTGGTTTGTGACTTTCAAGCAGGCAATAGCCGAATGGCTTGTCGACCACAATATTTTCTGGCCACTCGACCCGACCGCTCCGTGGTGGGTATTGACAAACCACCCCGCCAATAATGACAGTTTCAACTGGGTAGACGGCTTTTGTGTTGCAAGTTACATCTTAGGAAGTGGTCTGCTTTTTGGCACATTTTTGACCCTGATGTTATGGGCTATCGCCTCGCTCATGCGTTCGCAGACACTTTTCCATCATTTGGCACAAGCGTTTTTGCCACTGGCGGCTGCCGGTCTGTTTTTGGGGCTTACAGCAACAACTGTAAAACTTTTAATGTATGATGGCATCACCTTCTGGTGGTTGCCATATGCACGTGCGTTCATTCTTGCTTTAACTGCGCTCTGGAGCCTTTATCTTGCGGCAAGAATCTTGCAAAGAACGCCGGCAAGCCTCATCCGCAAATATCTGGGCTTTTTCCTTTTTGCTGTTTCTTGTGTTCCTATCGTCTATGCATGGTGGCTTATGTTCTGGGGCTGGTAAAACAGTTTTTTCTAAATGTCGCGTGAGCAAATGGCTGCTTAAACGTTAAAGGCCATCATACCGCCCTATTCTTGAGGCGGGAGACCACCTCAAAAGCTCGAGGAAGAGAGATAATGCAAAAGAGCCAATGATCGGCAATATCTTGCAAACAATCAGGCAAATAACCCTTTCCATTTGGCACATATGCCATTTGGCTACCTGACCTCTTCATGCATTCCGGTTTTTACCGGTCGGCGGGAAGTAAAATCCGATCATAGCGTCGAACCGGCGGTTGAACGGGAGCTTTTAAATTTGCAACCAATAACCCCGAAAATCGGTATGCCAAAAAAACAATCCCGCCAAAACCGATAACGCCCTAAAACATACCCCCACAAGATTGACGCGAAAAATACATGAACCGTTCGACGAGGTACAATCGAACGGCTATATCGGCCATCCTCCCGCTCCCGCTCCCGCTCCCGCTCAAAAATAATCCGGTATTTCCGGCATGAGAACAGCTTAAAATTCGACCCTCGTTAAAAAATCGCCTGCCTGTTATCCCGTCCGTTATCCCGCCCATTATAACTCGGATGTGTTTTTTTCTTCAAAGCTCATTAGATCAGCCGCAGTTCAACCAAAACCTGTCGCCGGAATTTTTCAAAAGCCTTATCGAGCCTTTATAAATCTTATGCCTTCAATGGAATTGAGAACGCGTTGCCCACCGCCAAATCAATCAAGATTTCATCCCCTAAATCAACCATGCACATTCTCTTTGCTTTTCATTAAAGCAGGTTCTCAATGCAGATTATAAAAGCAGGTGCCATACGCAGACCATCAATAAAATCACCGATAAAGAAACCCTATCCGCAAAGATTTGCGTTGCTTTTGCCTTCTATAAAGAGGTTTTCTTTTACAAAAAATTTTTCTTCTACAAGGGGAGTGTCTTCAAAAAGGAGCCAGTCTTCAAAAAGGGCATACTCTTCCGGAAGAGTTTCGCCTTCAAAAGGCTTTTGTGTTCTAAGAGAAACGTGTTCGCACGGATAAAGGTATTTTTGCCCGAAAATTATGAAAGATTGTTTGCCAAAAACCTGACTATTTTATTTCCGGCTCATCATTTTCCGGCTTATTATCTGCAGATTTATCACCTGCGTCCGCTGCGGGCACTGTCCTGCTTGCGGTCGTGTTTTCATCGTTTGTTGTTGAAGCGGAAGTTCTGCCGTTTGATGTTTCGTTCTCGTTCCTTTGCAAAGCCTGTTCCGAAGGCTCGAATTTGACTTCCACAATCACGTCGAACAGATAGCTTTCGTCATTGCGGCGGCTGATATAAACAAAAGTGGTATGTTTCAGATGCTGGAACACAACCGCGGCAATGCGCTTGCGCACCGTTTCATCAATACCGTCCATAACCTGATTGGCGACAATCCATTCGGGATTTGTAAGAAGCACGCGGGCAAAAGCAATTGAACGGCGTTCAACATCGTTCAATCGTTTTTCCCAATCGACATTTTCTTCATCAAGTGCCGAAAAATAATCACTCAAACCGGTGATTTCGAGCGCGTGTTCGATTTCATCGTCTGTCGGGTTTTTATCCGTTGCGGGATAAAGAAGAACCGTGCGCAATGTGCCCGGTGGAATATAAGGCGCATCGGGAATATAGTTCGGCAAACCGGAATTGGGCAGACCTACCGTTCCCTGCCCCCATGGCCACAAACCGGCCAGAGCGTGATAAAGAATGGTTTTGTCAACGTCTTGCGGCGCATAGATCAGAGTATTCTGCCCGCGTTTGATTGCCAAATTCGACGGTGTCAAAGTCAATTTGCCGTTGGCTGTGCGGATCAACAGATTGTCGAAGGTCATAATATCGGAATCATTGGTTTTGACGACGATATGTTCGCCCTTCAGCCGATCGACATCATCCATCTGCACAACAGCTTGTCTGAAAGTTGCAACACGCAACATCGTTGCCCGCCAGTCGGCCAGAGCGCCATAATTGTCAACAAACCAGCGCAATGACTGGTGCGCCTGATTGAAGGCCTGAACAGCAGCCTGAAGACCGCCGAGGTCAATACCGCCGCCAAAATAGATCGGCGAGGCGATAATATAAGGGGCAACATTCGATACCCAGCCATAACCGGCGGTAATGCCTGTCAATTTGGTCGTTGCGACAACAATATGCCAAATGGCGTTCAAAACATTTTGCACACGCCCGTCGAGATAGCGCTTCTCGTCTTTCTCAGCCCCCATCAGCGTGATCGAATCAATAGAGCGGTTGGTGTGCATTAAAGCGGCACGCAAATCTGCTTCACGCGCATAGCGGTTGGCGTTGATCGTTACCAGATTACGCGCAACAAACCAGGTGAGAAAGGAAGCCGCACCGACATAGAGAAGCACCGCCCAGATCATGTAACCGGGAAGCGGAAAACTGTAGCCGGAAAAGCTGAAAACGAAACCGGCCGTTGTTGCCCATAACGTCGGAATGAAGATGATTAATGTTACACTGGCCTGCAACAGATTGATGCCGAGATCAGCGGTTGATTCGGCAAGATGTCGGGCATCTTCGTGAAGTTTCTGGTCGGGGTTTACGCCGACTTCCCCTGCCATTGTCAGGCGAAAGGCACGCTTGGGCTGCATCCATTGGCTGATAAGGTCGTCAGTCAATCCTTCACGCAATTTCATCTTCAAATATTGGTTCAAAAAAGTCTGGACAATGTTGAAGATCAATAGAACCGAGGCAATGACAAAGAATACACCGAGCTGGAAAACAAACTCATGCAAATCTTTACGGCTGATCGCGTTCCAGAAATCCTTGGTCCACTCATTGATTTGCAATTGCCCGCGGCCAATCAGAATAATGAGCACGAGTATTCCAAGAAATGTCGCAATCAACGTGTTGCGCGTGTGCGAATGCCAGAAAGCGATATAAAGAATTTTTGCCTGATGGGAAAAACGGGTATTTTTGACAATGCCTTCGCGCAATGAACCGGGAGCGGCATCGACCGGATTATCGGGCATAACGTCGTCTTTATCGCTGCCATTTTTGGCCATTCAATCAATTCCCCTTACATGACAATCGCGACATTCTGACGACAGTTAAAAATATTGATTGCACCCTTATACACCAGATAGTGTCGGCAATCAAAATAGCAAAAGCAAGAATGCTTGCAATTTTAATATTAATAAAACTTGCTTTCCGGTTTTAGAGGGTCTAATGAAGCGCCAATCGATTTTTCGGTTGTGCGACTTTCTTAACCGTGCAGCAAGCACTATTTAACGAAACTCCCCTTTCTAAATTTCGATCTACCAAATGTATCAACACTGTATGTGTCGATGCAATCATTTCTTATTACAGGAGTTTCCTATGGCTACAGGAACAGTTAAGTGGTTCAACACAACAAAAGGCTTCGGCTTCATTCAACCTGATGATGGTGGTGCAGATGTTTTTGTACACATCTCGGCTGTTGAACGTTCAGGCATGAATGGTCTTACCGAAGGACAAAAAGTGTCTTACGAGGTTGTGCAGGATCGCCGTTCGGGAAAATCTGCTGCAGGCAATCTTTCAGCTCTTTAATGACAAGCGGCTTGAATGCTTTTAATTCGACAATAAAAGATTTATCGGCATTTCAACGCTACCATTCACGAGTTATTACAAAAAGCTCTACCGGTTTTTCGGTAGGGCTTTTTTAATGGTCTAATCATTTTATCAATTTGATCTCGAAGCCCCCATTCCCCCCACTTTTATATGTTTCCGTTCTTTCCTCGATCTTTCCCCCTATTTTTTCCCCCTCATTTTTCCCCCCTTATTTTTCCCCCCCTTATTTTTCCCCCCTTATTTTCCCATGTCGGCTCGGCAATGTTTCGTCACATCTTTCCCGTTGTTTTGTCCCCATGTTTCCTAAGAAGTTTCCTGCGATATTTTTCTTGAACGTCGCCCGCGTTGTTTTCTGACCGGAATAACAAACATTCGCTCTTGAAAGCCAAACGGAAGAATATCGTTTTGCTATTTCAAGAAGAACGTCAACAAGCTGCTTGCACTTCTATTTAGATAAGCTATAAATTTTATTGACGGTTCCCCTTCAGGATGTCTTCAAAAGGGGAATAATAGGGAACACGGAAAAATTGACCGCACTCAAGGGATTTCAACCGTGGCTGCCCCCGCAACTGTAAACGGCAGCACCTTTTTTAGGGATTTATCCGGCCACTGCGAAAGCGGGAAGGTAAAAGGTGCAAAAAAAATGCCGCGAGCCAGGAGACCTGCCGTCAATCATAGGCTTTCACGAGCCTGTCATTGAATATCCCTAACGCACGGTGGGTGCAAAGGAAAGGTAACCATGGCAATCCGGTCAGGCGCCAAGTTTGTCGCCTCTCATATGCTTATACGGATTTTTTTATCCCGTCCGGTTTATGAAGTGATAGCAATGTTGCAGCAGATTGTGTTGCAACAAATATTGTATTTTTTGCGCTTTTTGATCGTTTGCCAACAACACATCCGGAAACCGCTTCTTTCATTATTTTGCTCAAGAGAAGAAAAGATAAACCACGTTGGCAAAGCGTTTTTTATTGCTTTAAAAACAACCGCAATAAAAGGGCTTTCAGGCGTTTCAACAGCGTTTATCAATGCCTTCCCGGTGGAGAATTTTTGTAAGGCTCTTCATTCGGATGATACGCGGCAAATAGAGCCTTCGACGTTGAACGAATGGGCTTTTCCCTGCTTGAAAACTTTCCCGAACGCCCTCGTGAAATATTTGAAACCCGTGACAAGGCAAAACCTTCATAAAACGGCCTTGCCTTGGGCTTGAACGAGAAGAGCAAACTCATGAAAACCATCCATTTGAAGACGACAATTTTAACTGCGGTGATTTCCTTCTTTGCGGTTAATTTTTATAGCAATGCTTTGGCTGAAGAAACGCATTATCCGTTAACGGTAAAAAATTGCGGCCGCACACTGGTTTTTAACAAAGCACCGGAACGCGTTGTTTCGGTCGGACAAAATACGACAGAGATACTTTATGCTTTGGGATTATCCGACAAGGTCAAAGGGACTGCACTCTGGTATTCGCCGGTTTTGCCGCAATTTACCGAAGTCAACAAAAACGTAAAAATGCTTTCCCATGATGTTCCAAGTTTCGAGAGCATCATTGCCGAAAAACCCGATCTTGTGGCAAGCCATCAGGAATGGGTTATAGGGCCTGCGGGAAGTGCTGCAACCTATGACCAGTTCAAGGATTTTGAAATTCCGGTTTATACCGCTCCTGCCGATTGCGTGGGAAAAGACAACCTTGCCGGTAGCGACGGTTTGCGAACAGCCCCCTTTACGATGGATCTCATCTATCAGGAAATTTCCGAACTTTCAGTGATCTTCAACGTTCAGGATAAAGGAGAACAACTTGTTAAAGAGCTGAAAGGGCGCGAACAGGCTGCAATCGACAAAGTCAAAAACCTGCCCAAGGGCAAACTCAGCGCGGTTTTCTGGTATTCGAGTGCCGATCTTGATATTGACCCCTATGTTGCCGGAGACCTTGGTGCACCCGGTTATATTATGAAAATTCTCGGCATTCAAAACGTTATCAAATCCGATTATGAATGGCCGACTGTGGGATGGGAAACCATCGTTAAAGCGAACCCGACCATTATTGTTCTTGCCGAAATGGATCGCCGCCGTTTTCCCGCCGATGATGTTGTCGTGAAACGTGATTTCTTGAAGAAAGATCCCGTTACAAAACTGCTACCGGCTGTCGAGAATAACCGTCTTGTCAACATGGACGTGCAATCCATGAATACAACCATGCGCACCATTGACGGTATCGAAAAACTGGCAAATGCCATTGTCGAACTTGGTCTTGAAAAAGAGTGACACATTTACCCCGCACGATTATCATCTGGCTTTTTTGCATCTGTCTTTTGCTATGCGCAATTGTGACAGGTGCAGCAATTGGCGAGATTGCCATTCCGTTTTCAACTTTTTTGAAAACCATTGCCAACCATCTGTTCGGTAGCGGTTACGAGGTGGATATATTCCATAGTCGGGTGATCTGGCTGTGGCGTCTGCCGCGTGCAGTGGTGGGCGCATGTTGTGGTGCCGGTCTTGCCATGTGCGGGGTTATTTTACAGGCCTTGTTGAGAAATCCCCTTGCCGAACCCTATCTTCTCGGCATTTCGTCGGGTGCGGGAACAGGTGCGGCATTGGTTACCGCTTTCGGCATGAATTTGAGTATTCTGTCACTTTCAACGGGTGCATTGATCGGCGGTCTGTTATCGTTTTTCTTTGTTGTTTTTCTTGCCTATCATTCCGGACGCAATGCAACCGCCATTATTCTCGCCGGTATTGCTAGCGCCATGTTGTTCAATGCATTGACAGCTCTCATATTGATGATTTTTACGCCACTTGAAGGACGCTCGAATATTTTTGCCTGGATGATCGGAAATCTTTCCGGTGCAAGATGGAGTGATGCTTTACTGGCTTTCCCGTTGACACTTCTGGCATTTTTAATTTTCCTTGCATTTTCCCGCATTCTCGATGCTTTCGTCTTCGGCTCGCGTGCCGCAAAATCGCTTGGTATTTCTGTCAATTATGTGAGCATGTTGCTGATTACTCTTGTTGCTCTGGTTACTGCCGTTATGGTTTCCATTATGGGTACAATCAGCTTTGTCGGACTGGTTGTTCCCCATGCGGCACGGCTTATTGTCGGCGTGCGTCACCAGCTTCTGATACCCGCTTCGGCATTGATCGGCGCACTTTTTATGATTGCCGCCGATGTGATTTCGCGCATTATTGTGCCCGGCCTTGCTTTTCCGGTCGGTATTGTCACGGCATTGATCGGCGCACCGCTTTTTGCCCTGTTGCTGTTGCGGCAGAAAGGAAATTGATATGCTTGTCGGCGAACATTTATCGCTTGAACGTGACCATCACACGATTCTTGATGATATAACGCTCACATTGAACGACCATGAAATTTTAGGCATTATCGGCCCCAATGGCGCGGGCAAAAGTTCGCTTTTATCTGTTTTTGCAGGCCTTGTTACACCGACAAAAGGCGATATAAGCCTTGATAATATTGCCTTGTCCAAATGGTCGCGGCGTAAACTTGCAAAAACAATTGCCTTTGTCGAACAACAGGCCGAACCGCATGAGCGCATCGACGTGCGCCACGCCATAGAAATTGGCCGCACACCACACAAAACATTGCTTTCACCGTGGTTTCCCGAAGATGAAGAGGCGTTGCAGGATGCACTCGAAAAAGTCAATATGAAAGGCTTCGAGAAGCGTCTTCTGAACAGTCTTTCGGGGGGTGAAAAGCAACGCATCCACATTGCCCGTGCATTGGCACAAAAACCGCGTATTCTCATTCTCGATGAACCGACAAATCATCTTGATATAGGATGTCAATTGGAGATACTCTCTCTCGTTCGCAGGCTTGATCTTTCGGTACTGATTGCCCTTCACGATCTTAATCATGCAGCCATGTTTTGCGATCGCATCGCTTTGCTCGATCATGGGCGTTTGATAAGTTCGGGGCTTCCCGAAGACGTGCTGACGAAACAAACAATATTGACCAACTTCCGTGCCAATGCCGAAATAGACAAGCTTGAAAATGGCAGGCTTCATATACGTTACCTGCTACCACCTTCATTGAAAGGATAAAAAATGAAAACACTCGTCGCTCTTCTGGCTTTATTCGCCTTTACCGCTTCTGCAAATGCCGAAACTTACGAAGTCAAAATGCTCAATCGCGGAACAGCCGGTGCTATGGTGTTCGAGCCGGATTATCTAAAACTGAAACCCGGCGACTCGGTGAAATTCATTGCCACACAGAAAAGTCACAACGCTGCAACCATTGATGACATGATACCGGAAGGCGCAACACCCTTCAAAGGCAAAATTGATGAAGAACTGCAAGTGACTTTCGATAAACCCGGCTTTTACGGCATTAAATGTATTCCCCATTATGCCATGGGAATGATTATGCTGATTAAAGTCGGTGACGATCAGGCTTTGCCGCAATCCTACCGCGATCATAAGCAGCCCGGCATTGCAAAAAAGCGCTTTGACGACATTTTTTCCCGTGTCGATAAAGGGGAATAGAAAACGTTGCGCAAATGCCGGAATGTCGGGAAAATGGCGCGAATTTCTGAAGAATGATAAAATTTGCAAGAATTGGTCCCGACAGACCGGCTAAACTGCAAACTAGCTAAACTGCAAACTATTGGTGGCTTCACCAATAGTTTCCTTCCCTCTACGATAAATTGATGAAGACAATTCTTGCACTTTTAAAGCGCTTGGGACATAGATTTATTATGCTGACTTATTGCACTTCAAGGCAAGAATCAGTCTATTGCTTATTCAATCTGAGGAGATAATAGAATGGCATTCATTGGCGATACGCTATCCCGTATCAAGCCCTCCGCGACTATTGCTGTTGCACAAAAGGCCCGTGACCTCAAGGCCACAGGACGTGATGTAATTTCACTCGGTGCGGGAGAACCCGATTTCGACACACCCGATAACGTTAAAAATGCTGCTATCGAGGCAATCCGTCAGGGCAAAACAAAATATACTCCTGTTGCCGGTATACCGGAGCTTCGCCAAGCCATTGCAACAAAATTCAAGCGTGAAAACAATCTTGACTACAAGCCGCAGCAGATTATTGTCGGCACTGGCGGCAAGCAGGTTCTTTTCAATGCTTTCATGGCAACATTGAACAAGGGCGACGAAGTTATTATCCCAGCCCCCTATTGGGTAAGCTATCCGGAAATGGTTGCTGTCAATAACGGCACACCGGTTTTCGTCGATGCCAAAAAAGAATTCAATTACAAGCTTCAGCCGGAAGATCTCGAAGCAGCCATTACCGATAAAACAAAGTGGTTTGTTTTCAATTCTCCGTGTAACCCGTCGGGCGCTGCCTACACCCATGACGAGTTGAAAAAACTGACCGATGTTCTTTTGAAATATCCACATGTCCATATCATGAGCGATGATATGTACGAGCACCTCACTTATAACGATTTCAAGTTTGCCACTCCGGCAGCCGTCGAGCCGAAGCTTTACGAACGCACATTGACAGTAAACGGTGTTTCAAAAGCCTATGCAATGACGGGTTGGCGTATTGGCTATGCAGCCGGTCCGGTCGAGCTTATCAAGGCAATGGAAACCATCCAGAGCCAGCAGACATCGGGCACAAGCTCGATTTCGCAATGGGCGGCGGTTGAAGCTTTGAACGGCCCGCAGGATTTTATTGAGAAAAATAAAGCGATTTTTCAGGCAAGACGCGATCTCGTGGTTTCCATGCTCAATCAGGCAAACGGCCTTGAATGCCCGACACCGGAAGGCGCATTCTATGTTTATCCTTCCTGCGCAAAACTGATTGGCAAGAAAACACCGGAAGGCAAAGTCATCAAGACTGATGAAGACTTTGTCACCGCTCTTCTTGAAACAGAAGCTGTTGCAGTTGTTCACGGAGCCGCTTTCGGTCTGGGACCGGCTTTCCGCATTTCCTATGCAACTTCTGAAAAATTGCTGGAAGAAGCCTGCCGGCGCATTCAACGCTTCTGTGCAAGCTTGCGCTAAAACTTTGGCCATGAACGGCCTTTACAGATAACGAATTGAAAACCGCCTTTTCAGGCGGTTTTTTTGTAAAATACCAAACAGTTTGTTTTGCCGACGCAGCTCACAAAAAAACCAAACCTTCCCGATCTCCCGCTGCAAAGACAGTTCACTGCAAAACGTCGCTTGAAAAACTGCTGATGGTGTATTCGCCTTGAAAGCTTAGTGATCCTTGCTTTGTCGAATAAATCACTTTGAAGGATAAAAAGAATAATGCCGGTTCAGCCTCTATAAAGCTTGTGCCTGAAAGAGATTCCAAGCTTCCAAACAAGCCGCACATTACCTGCCCCGAACTGACTTGCCCGCTCATATGGTTGATCTTACCCGTGCATACATGATTGACGGGTGCTACGCACCATCATAAAGCTTGTGCCCGCAAGAGATTTCAAGCTTCCAAACAAGCCGCACATTACCCGCCCCGAACTGATTTGCCCGCTCATATGATTGATCTTACCCGTACATACATGATTGACGGGTGCTATGCACCATCTAAAGCTTGTGCCTGAAAGAGGTTTCAAGCTTCCAAACAAGCCGCACATTACCTGCGCCGAACTGATTTGCCCGCTCATATGGTTGATCTTACCCGTGCATACATAATTGACGGGTACTATGCACCATCTAAAGCTTGTGCCTGTAAGCAGTTTCAGCGTCTAAACAGAGCGTGGTAACAACCGCGAAGACCTATTTCCCCCGCACCTATGATTGATACCGCCAGCACATATATGATTGACGTAATCTATGCGCACATGTTGATCTCGTCTCTGCCGAGACGGTCTATATAATCAAATGTAACTCTCCTCGGCAGAAAGCGGGCTGAACGCTTCGCTCACTCCATTTCCTCTAAGATTTCTGATTATCTGCCAGAATAAAAATCACAAAAAAGAAAGACATATCCCCATAACCGGAGAATATGGTATTTGCTGTCGATATAAATTTTCTGCAACCATGATAACGGGTGCGCGCATAAACGCGTGAAACCGGCAATTGTGAAAAGAATTACCGCCGTTACAATTTGCGATAAGATCACCAGAAAAACCATAACTTCTTTAAAAAGCAGAAATACAAAAAAATCAAAAAAAAAGCCGGACAAATAGTCCGGCTGAAGTTTGAAGGTATCAGAGACTATAGTCAATCTGACAAAACCTCCAGAGGGGAACACTCAAGAAACGCAATGGGAGGAGACGTCCACTTGAGATGCCGGTAATATGCACTTTTTTTAGGCAGCCAGCAACCAGATTTTAAGCAGAACAGCTATGCACCAAACGCATAGCTTCATTGAAATATTTTTTGACCGAAAATTTATGTAGATGTTTTATTGTTATAAAACAAATATTTAGAAAAATCTTTTTGTCAGAATCCCGCCAGATCGCCGTAAAAACATCTATATCCCGTTTTGGCTTGATTGAAAATTTTTTTGCCCAGAGAGCGTGCATCCGCTGCTCAAAGAATTGGCACGTTTATTTAATGCCTATTATTTCGCCGCAAGTGAACACGATTTCATATGCATAAATTTGGCACTTGCGAACACTGTTGATAGGCTATCGCCTTCGGCGTTTATCATTTCAAACTGTCAGAAAACCGGCGGGTCAATAGAAAGGCACTTCAAAATCGGAATAAAAGACAAATAATGTGACAGCATAAGGCCGGTAGAGACAAGGTTCATCAGGGCGAACGTTATAAAAGGTTTTTAATGTTTGTTCCCGTGATTGAAATTTTCCGAATACCGCAATCAGAATGACCAATTGCGTGATTTTGCAAAAATATAATCACGAAAAGCATGAAGTTTGGCCGAATTTTTGAGCGCTTCGGGATAACAGAAAAACGTATCGAATGAAGGAATTTCTGTGAGATCGGGGAAAAGTCTTATCAAACCATCATTGGGAGCAATGATATAATCCGGTAAAACAGCAATACCAAGATTTTTCATGGCCGCTTTTTTAATGGAAATCACATTATTGATTTGTAAAGACGGGATACGTTGTGAACCGTCGTTACGACCGGCGGTTTCAAGCCAGTTCAATCCGGCAAGATAGCTTGGTGCCGATTCACCGAAAGACAAAATGCGATGATTATCAAGCTCTTCCAATTGGGTGGGTTTGCCATGATTGGCAAGATAATTGGCCGAAGCATAGACATGCATATGCACTGTAAAAAGCCGCCGCTGGATGAGGTCGGGCTGTTGGGGTTGGCGTAAACGCAAAGCACAATCGGCGTGGCGCATTGTCAAATCCAGTTCCTCGTCATCGAGGAGAAGCTGGATCTGTATATCCGGATAAAGGTTGACAAATTCCGGTATACGCTGGACGAGCCAACCGGAACCAAGGCCGAATGTCGTTGTAACGCACAAATGGCCGGTCGGCTTTTCGCGACTTTCACTCAATTTGGAGCGGACATTTTCAAGTTTCATCAATACGTCATGGGCAGTGCGATATAAAATTTCGCCCTGCTCTGTCATGATAAGTCCGCGCGCATGGCGTTGGAAAAGTGGCACGCCGACATCCTGTTCGAGCGCAGAAACCTGACGTGAAATTGCCGATTGCGATAAATGCAACGTCTGAGCGGCATGTGTAAACGAGCCAGCTTCAGCAGCGGCGTGGAAAATTCTCAATTTGTCCCAATCCAACGGCGCAGCCACCAGATTTTCTCCTCAATTATAAAAACACCGGCTTTTGAGCGGTGATACCCATCTTCTATATCGGGCGCAATTTCCAACTAAAAAGCGCCCGCCGAACTTATTTTTCGCCTGCCTTCAAATCTACCTGTTCATCCAGAAAACGCTCGACTTCCAGCGCAGCCATGCACCCCCGTCCGGCAGCGGTTACCGCTTGACGAAACACATCATCGGCAACGTCGCCGGCTGCAAAAACACCTTCAACACTGGTTGCTGTCGAATCCGGTGCTGTCCACAAATAACCACCGGGTTTCTGGCGCAATTGCCCTTCAAACAGCTCGACCGCCGGCGCGTGACCGATAGCGATAAACACACCTTGCGCTTCGACTTCGCTCAATTTTCCGGTCAATGTATCTTTAAGCCGTACACCGGTAACCGTTGCGCCCATTGGCGGCTTTGGCGGATTACCGACAATTTCATCGACCACATGATTCCAGATGACCCGCACATTATCACGTTTAAGCAAGCGTTCCTGCATAATTTTTTCCGCACGGAAAAAATCCCGCCGGTGCACCACAGTCACGGTTTTGGCAAGATTTGCCAGATATAGCGCTTCTTCAACCGCAGTATTGCCGCCGCCGACCACCACGACATCTTTGCCGCGATAGAAAAAACCGTCGCATGTGGCACAAGCCGAAACACCGCCACCCATAAAGGTTTTTTCGCTTTCCAATCCCAGCCAGCGGGCTTGTGCGCCAGTGGCGATGATGAGCGCATCACATGTAAAAACGGTACCTGAATCACCGTGAAGTGTGAAAGGCCGTCTTGAAAGGTCGGCTTTGGTGATAATGTCGTAAACGAGTTCGGTTCCCATTTTTACCGCCTGCTGAGCCATTTTTTCAACAAGCTCCGGCCCCCCAATCGGGTCGACAAAACCGGGATAATTTTCAACCTCGTCGGTAATCGTCAATTGGCCACCCTGTTGCAGACCGGTGACAATGACAGGTTTGAGCATGGCACGCGCCGCATAAATTGCAGCCGTATAACCGGCAGGTCCCGAACCGACGATCAAAACAGGAATATGGCGCGCTGACATGAAACTCCACTTTCATAAATCGATTAAGGAAAAAGCCTATAAAAGCATTTCCCCAAGGTTGATCCTGCCATTTGATTTATGGTTTAAAATCGGCTTTTGCAAGGCGGTGACAAAGATTGACCGGTTTAATCACAAGAGGTGACAATTTGTGAAACTTAGCGATTGTCAGCAGGGGTAAAATTTATATAAAATAGCCGGTGATTGCATAACACACTTACTTAAGTTTCTTTTCAATCCAGAGGTTTGCCATTTTTCGATTTGTCAGCAATGTCTGCGCGCGTTTTGCGCTGATTCTGGGAATAACCATGTTACTCCCTGCCCTTGCAGATTTGCGGGCGGGAAATGGCGACTGGGTTGTTTTCATCCGATCGGCTGCAACGACCATTGCTTTTGCGACACTGATCCTGCTTGCAACAAACGGAGCCAATTGTCGTTTTTCGGCACGACTGGGATTTTTGCTCACAGTTTGCTTGTGGATCACCGGTTGCGTGCTCGGTGCTATGCCACTTTATTTTTCACATCTGCCATTGTCGCTCGCTGCTGCCATTTTTGAAGGTGTTTCCGGCATTACCACCACTGGCGCCACCGTACTTACAGGACTTGACCGGCTGCCGCGCGGCATTCTTCTATGGCGTTCGCTTTTATGCTGGATTGGCGGCATCGGGTTTATCGCCTTGGCCTTGTTGCTTTTGCCATCCCTCAGAGTGGGTGGTATCCAGCTTTTCAATATGGAATCTTCCGACCGTGCAGAAAAAGTTCTGCCGCGTGTGAACCAGATTGCCAATGGCATTATCATTGCCTATCTGGGGCTTACGCTTTTATGTATGCTGTCCTATTTTGCCGTTGGGATGACAATGTTCGACGCTGTCAATCATGCCATGACGACAATTGCGACAGCCGGTTTTTCAACCCATGATGCTTCACTCGGCTATTTTTCCAAAACGCCTTCGGTGCTGGTTATTGCAACAATTTTTATGCTGCTCGCCTCGCTCCCCTTTATTCTTTATGTCAAGCTTGTTTTGCCTGAACGTTCGCGGCGTTTGGCCGACCCGCAGGTTGTTGTTTTTCTGTCCATCGTTCTTGTCGCCAGTTTTGCGCTTGCCATCTGGCTGCGTTTCCATTTCGGATTTTCGTTCCACCGTGCATTCCTTGACGCGATTTTCCATTTCGTCTCGGTGATTACAACCACCGGCTATGCCGCTGAAGATTATCTGTTGTGGGGGCCTTTCGCGATCGGCCTTTTCTTTATTGCTTCATTTATAGGCGGCTGTGCGGGGTCAACATCGGGCGGCATTAAAATTAACCGTCTCATCATTCTCTGGCGTTTCACACGCGTCGCCATGATGCGGCTTCTCTCCCCCAATACGGTTGTGAAAGTGCGTTATGGCGGAACCGATATTTCCGGTGATCTTGCCCAGACAGTTTTGCTGTTCATGAGTCTCTATATGGCATCACTTGTGATCGGAGCGGTGTTGCTCTCCTTTACCGGACTCGATTTTGTTTCGGCTTTTACCGGCGCACTAACCGCCCTTTCCAATGTCGGCCCCGGTTTTGGCGACAGAATTGGCCCTGACGGAAATTTTTCCACAGTGGGCGACGCCGCTTTATGGATATTGAGCGGCCTTATGTTTGCAGGACGTCTTGAAATTGTTACTGTTATCATTCTTTTTACACCGGCGTTCTGGAGAAAATGATTTTACCACGTGACGTTTTTCCTAACCGGTGATAGACAGACACTCAATTGAACAATAGTGAAGTAAAGCCTTATGCAGATTAAAGCCGATCTCGATTCAATCGATTGGAAAATACTCAAAGAGCTTCAGAGCAATGGCCGCATGACGAATGTCGAACTTGCTTCAAAAGTCGGTATTTCGGCACCTCCATGTTTGCGTCGGGTGAGACGCCTTGAACAGGATGGCATTATCAAAGGTTATCAGGCTATCCTGAATGGAGCTATGATCGGGCAGGATCTCGTGGCTTTTTGTTTTGTCGGTTTACATCGCCAGTCCGATGCGGATTTACGTGGTTTTGCAGCCATGGTCTATAAGTGGCCACTGGTTAGAAAAGCATGGATGGTGTCGGGAGAATCGGATTTTCTGCTTCACTGTGTGGCTCCCGATCTCAAAAGCTTCCAGACATTTGTTATCGAACAACTGACAGCCGCCTCCAATGTCGGCTCTGTGCGCACTGCTCTCACCATTCGCGTCATCAAAGACGAACCACCGCTTATTCTTTAAGAAACACGAGACGCGAAAAAGCGTGACTGGTAAACCCTTGAATCCATTGCCAGTCAGAGACGGTTTTTTCAAGGAAATCCATTCATTGTTGCTTCGCGTTTTAGCGTGTTTTCATTTTTTCATGATCGTTTTGTTCTTTTACCGACATTGCTTTTATGCCACTCTCGCCCCTGAGTTTTACCGCACTCTTACCCCTAAGTTTTACGCCACACTCATCTCTGAGTTTTACCCCATTCTTACCCCCTGAGTTTTACGCCACACTCATTTCTGAGTTTTACCCCACTCTTACCCCCTGAGTTTTACGCCACGTTCACCTACGGGAAAGAGCAAAAGCGTTCCCCCCTCTTCAACCTTTTCATTTTCAATAAAACGCATTCATTGAATAAAAGAGCCTTTATTTATTTACCAAGCGGAATCGGGGTAGCTCAAAACGCAACTCAAGTCTTTTCGACAATCTTGCTTTTCAACGATTTTGCGAAAGTTTCCGACCATTAAAGAAGGAATGAACAAAGAAAGATAAAAGCGCTCCCCCGACCTACCAAAAAATCAAGCCGGAAAACCAACCAACTCATTAAAGATAGGAGACACAGATAAATGCAGGCGGCAAAAACTCTAAAAATATTACCGGCAAGCCCGCCTTAAATGATTGTTATCGATTTTAAAGCCTTGAAACTTACTTAGTAACCGGTGCTGCCTTTGACCCACTTGCGTTTTTGTTTGTTACATTTTTCTTACTGTGATTGATGTTTTGTCGTTCGCAAAAATCCACCAAAATTCTAACGTTTATGTTTTGAACACACAAAACTCGGTCGAGAGAAAAGAGTATTGACATTTATCAAAGCTCATTCACACAGCTTTTTCTTTAAAAACGACCCGATATTTAAAGTCTGACAACATTCGTTTATTTTTTATATAGCTATGTTTCGGCTTTTGCTCCCTCAATAGCAAAATAGTTTTAATTCATTGATTTTATGAATTAATTTTTTGTTTTAACGGCTCATGCTTTTCTTCACGTTAATTCAAAATTGAAAAAACTCGATCACTCGAAAAAGTCTTCGATTTGAATGTGTTTTATGCTTTTTCTTGAAGATTTCCCGATATGAACCCGCTTAAATCCGACATTTGAATTATTGGTTGTTAAAGTTCGTTACTTTGGCACTACAAAGTTGTGTTTTACGATGGATTTAAATTGTCTGCCGTTCTATCTTAAATTATATTTCCATAATCAAGAGTTTGGAAATAGCTGCTGAACCGCAAATATTAGATTTTCTATTTGAATCAATGTAAGTGAATTTATTTTATAGGTAAGTGAATTTATTATGAATCAAAAAAACTATCTATGGTTACGGTTTTTTGCGCGAACCTTTGATGCTTTTCTTTATATATTTTTATTTATGTTATTATCTTTATTTTAAGAACTATAAATAATTATATTGTATTTTCGTACGTATTATCGCCATATTATTCTTATTTCGTATCACGCGTTATAGAATTTACTTTATCTATATGTGAATTTTACATATTTATTTTTTCAATTGATTGTTTAATTTATTATTTTACCGGAAACAATCTCGGTAAAATGATTTTAGGTTTAAAAATTGTGAATGCTGACACCGGAAATAATTTAAATTTGAGTGATTATTCCGACCGGACGATGCGACAAATGTTCTCCGGATTTTGTTTAGGCATTCCACTGTTATATTTTATTACATTTTTATACAATATAATATTGTATTTCAGAAAAACCGTGCAAGCTATGATAAGAAAGTCAGCCAGTCATCTGTTGATGAGAAAGTAAACCTGCGGACCGACGAGGAGGAAACAGACCTGCTATATGATGACGGGGAAGCCAAACTGCCAACTGATAAAGAGAAAGCCTGCCCGTCATCTGACGGTGAGGAAGCCGATCTGCTAACTGATGACAAGAAGGCCAGCCTGCCATCTGACGACGAGAAAATCAAGCTTCCATCAGTTAACGAGAGTGATATAGCAAATAAAATTGTTCGCCAACCTATCCCTGTTTTTAATTATATATTTTTCGCAGCGACTTATATTTTTCTATTCTTATCAATCGGTTTTATATCGAAACTGAACTTGGGGATATATCCGTATTAAAGCTATGAGATACTTTATCCTAATTCCCTTTATGATTATTGTGTTTATCATTGTTGGTTCGGTTCTTTTTTCGCCTGTTTCCAACTTCAAAAATTTCGAAAAAAACAGCGTTTATACTGGTGGGAACAATAAAAGTGATGCCACGTATAACACTGCACAAAGCAACCGGAAGAATGACTTACCGGATTTGCAGCAAGTGCAGCAAGCTGCCAGGCAAGGAAACGGATATTCCCAGCTTAAGCTGGCGGATTTATATTATTCCGGACACGGCGTTCAACAAAATTACCAGATCGCCAGTTATTGGTATAACGAGGCTGCTGTTCAGGGAATCGCAACTGCACAATATAAACTCGGATATATGTACCTGAATGGTCAAGGTGTAGCGGTCAATAATCAAGTTGCTGTCTATTGGTATACGCAAGCAGCTACTCAAGGGGTTGCGGCTGCCCAGTTTGGTCTCGGTTACATGTATCATTATGGCTTGGGAGTTCAGACGAATTACCAACTTGCTATGAATTGGTATAATTTGGCGGCTAATCAAGGAAATTCCGATGCCCAAACGAATATAGGTTTTATGTATGAGAAGGGACAGGGCGTCAAACAAGACTATGAAACAGCAGCAACGTGGTATCGTGCAGCAGCCGATCAAGGAAACGCGATGGCTCAATATAATCTTGGCATTTTGTATTATAATGGCTACGGTGTTCCACAAAATAAAGGCGAAGCCTTAAGACTTTTCGATCTTGCCGCCCGGCAAGGTTATATTGATGCTAAAAACTTCCTCAAACAAGCATATTGATAAACATTATCAAACACCTGATTTCTTCTATTCAAAAATATTAAATCGTCGCTTTTAACAATTTCCGTCTTTTAAGCGTTCAGTTGTTTTTGAGGTCAGGCTGAAAAATATCGGAACAGATACGATCATCCGTCTACCCGTTATATATTTATCAAATCCGGATTTTTATCAAACTAACGCGTCAAACGTCCTGCGATGACTGTACCAATACTCGCGACCTGAATAACATGGTCATTGCGCAACAGGAATGGCGTGGACACTGCGGCAACCGGAATGGCGTGGTTATTGCGCCGACGGGAATGGCGTGGACATTGCGTCAACCGGAACGGCGTGGTCATTGCTTCAACCGGAATAACATGGTCATTGCGTCAACCGGAATGGCGTGGACACTGCGGCAACCGGAATGGCGTGGTTATTGCGTCAACAGGAATGGCGTGGTCACTGCGGCAACCGGAACGGCGTGGTCATTGCGTCAACCGGAACGGCGTGGTCACTGCGTCAACAGGAATGGCGTGGACATTGCTTTAACCGGAACGGCGTGGACACTGCGGCAACCGGAACGGCGTGGACACTGCGTCAACCGGAACGGCGTGGTTATTGTGTCAACCGGAACGGCGTGGTTATTGCGCCTGCTCTGTTTATTTTTCAAATGTCATATCTTTCAATGAAAAACCGTTGCCGTCTGGCAGTCGGATTTGCCGGCTTCAGCCTTAAAATTTCAAGAGTGAATTGGCGCAATAAACAATCCGGTCAGGCTATTTCACCTAACTGTTCTTTCGGGTGTCCTAAAACTCACGGAACAAAATTCCCTGCCTCTTACAGCAGAGAAAACCCTCGATAGTCATAACAACCACAGAAATAGTGCATTATTTTTTTGTAAAAAGTTCCTGATAAACTTCGTCTATCGAGCTTGCTTCTTTATCAAGGGGAAAATCTTTTTGCACATGCTCTAAGGCTTTTTCACCCATGGCGATGGTCTTTTCCGGGTCTTCCAGATAGGGCTTTATCGCTTCTGTCAAAGCTTTTCCATCACCGGCCGGAACGACTGTTCCCGTGCCTTCGGTAACAAGTTCCTGATATGCCCCCGCATCGCTTGCCACAACAGCGGTTTTGGAAGCCATAGCTTCAAGCGGTGTCAGCCCGAACCCTTCGTTTCTCGATGGGGCAACGTAAAGCGTTACCCGCCTGTACCAGACGCGTATATCATCAACCTCGCCCAGTATGAGAATGCGCTTTTGAAGACCGGCAGCGGCAATTTTACGCTCCAGCTCTTTTTCAAAATCTTTGTGTTCGGCAGTGGTGCGGCCGGTAATAATGGCTGTCCAGTCGGGATAATGGGGCAACAATTCAATCATCGCATCGACAAAAAGATCGGTTCCCTTCTGGTGGCGTACGCGCCCGAAACAACCGACCGCATATTTGCCGGGAAGTTTTGTCGATTGGAATGTATCTTCAAATGTTGCAGGCGGGGTAAACCGGTCAAGGTCTATACCATGCATGATAACCCGATAGGGCACTTCAAGAAACGAGCCGGAACGGGCACTTGTGGCGATAACCTTGTCCATCTTCCGGATAAGCCAATTGGTAAAAGGCTTATGTTGGCGTTGCGCAGCAGACGTAAATATAAGCTTCAGCTTCATGCGAAAAAGATCGCGCAACAAAATGCCTGCCACCATTTCGACATTACGCCGCGCATGCCAGATGCGAAACGGTTTGCCATCAGGCCGTTTCCACAGTTTCAATAAACTTGAATAGCCAAGAGATGGCAAACTATCGGGCAAGCCGGGTCCGATAGTGGAAATGCGTATGCCTTTTTTGCGCTGCAAGGGGATGAGTTGCACAATTGTCGATGTCACACCCGACAAACGCTTTTTGAAATTGGGCGCAATAACGTCCGTTTCGTCAATCGACACACGCATTGAATTACCAATCAGATAAACTGGATGGACAAGATCTCGTAAGAACGCGAACCACCCGGTGCATTCACTTCGATAGAATCGCCCTTTTCCTTGCCAATCAGGGCGCGAGCAATCGGTGAAGAAATGGAAATCTTGCCCAATTTCACTTCGGCTTCCTGCTCGCCGACGATCTGGTAGGTTTTTTCTTCTTCGGTGTCTTCGTCAATCAGTTTGACTGTTGCACCGAATTTCACTTTGTCGCCAGTGAGTTTTGAAACGTCGATTACTTCTGCACAGGTAACATAGTCTTCAAGTTCCGCAATACGTCCTTCATTATGGCTCTGTGCTTCTTTTGCAGCATGGTATTCGGCGTTTTCCGAAAGGTCGCCATGGCCCCTCGCTTCGGCGATTGCTTCAATGATACGGGGGCGTTCTTCGTGCTGACGCCATTGAAGCTCTTTTTTCAACTTTTCATAGCTTCCGGTCGTCATCGGATATTTTTCCATTATCGTATCCTTTCCTTCCCGCGATTTTTGCGTCGAAAACAAAAAGAAACGGCCTCCGGAACTCCTTCCGGAACCCGTCTCTAAACTTTTAGCTTCCCATTATATAGCATAGGAAAAAGATTTTTCATCCTAAATTTTGTTTCCAAAAACGCCCGACATTCACAAAATTCAGGCTAAAGATTGCTAAAAGCCGCCAAAACGACATTGACTTTTCTTAACAAAACTTAATTTTCCGATTTATTGTCGAACACTATCTCTTTGCTACAATTTGGCTTAAATTACACTATAATGTTCGACAAGAATAATGCCATGATCCATTCACCTTCTCGGACTTGAGGGCAAAATGAAAAAAATACTCGGTTCCTTGTTGTTTGGTACATTTTTGTTAACGACACAGGCAGCACAAGCAGCAGAGGCGCTCGTAACAGCGCCTTTGAATTTCAGAGACGGGCCAAGTACTGCCTATGCCATTCGCGGCACAATAGCTCCGGGTGAAATCGTCGGCGTGCGCGGATGTTCGGGCAATTGGTGTGAAATCAATTATGGCCCGCGCATCGGTTGGGCTTCCGCGTCATATCTGGCCTTCCGCAATGGCGAAGCAGTTTATAACAGCTATAATCGCCCCTCTTCATCGACATTCAATGTCATTATCGGTGGCGGTTACTATGATGATGACTGGTATTACCGCCGTTATCGCCGGCCGCATTGGCACGGGGATCATCGTCCACCTCCACCACCGCCACCACATTGGGGCTTTGACCGGCCGCACCGTCCGCCTCCGGGCATGCGCCCGCCACCATTCAGACCCGGCCCCGGTATGCCTCCGCCGCCACATGGCGGGCCGGGTGGCCCGTTTCCCGGTGGTGGCCCCGGTGGAGGGCCTGGTATGCCTCCGCCGCCGCATGGCGGGCCGGGGGGCCCATTTCCCGGTGGTGGCCCCGGTGGAGGGCCTGGTATGCCTCCGCCGCCACATGGCGGGCCGGGTGGCCCGTTTCCCGGTGGTGGCCCCGGTGGAGGGCCGCGTTAATTCGCACTTGAATTCAATTCCGGCCGATTATTTTATGATCGGCCGGTTTGATATTTGCATGATTGTTTATTCCGGCTTTCTTGCCGAACACCAACGCTCTATTCGAGCCGGATGTTCACCCGAAACATTGTTGGCGGAAAGGTCTTGCCAAAAGGAGGCCGGTTTTGCTTCCGATAAATTATCGGTTAGTTCCGGCTAATGTTTTTGCCAACATCGCCGGATAAAAAATCCATCATGTTTTTGCCGCTTCGTTTGGTAACCACAAACGAGGTGAGGAAAATTTTTGTCTTGGCAGTCTATAACCTTGGAGGAGCCTTGCAATGATACACAATGATACGGGAAACATTCCGGTTTGAAAGCTGCCGGACTTGCGATCAACCATGTTGACCCACGACCCGGTTGAATAAAGATAGATTGGAAGGCACTCTGCCCTTCCGGATTTTTCGAGATGTTAGAAAAGGGCTATATTTTTCAGGAAAACCACGCTTTTCAAGAAGATTAACGCGGTTTGAAACATCAATTTTCGGGATTCGGGACTTCGGAACTTCAAATGATTTTTTTCTAATCTCTTCAGCTTTGGCCGATTTCGGGTTTGTCACTTTCTGCGGCATTTGCCGATTTCGCGTTTGACAAGGGAAAAGAAAGAAAATTCCTTATGGATTGTGTAAACAAAATATGGCTTTTATCTTTTATTTTCGGGCAGGAATACCATATTGTTCTATCATGACGTCATTAGCTAAAAAACATCAATCCGCCGGGGCAAAAAAGTCCCGTCCGAAAAGAGAAGACAAAGCGGTTCTGAATGCGCCCGCCGGTTCGATTGCCGATTGGGCAGCCGATATTGATAAAGCAGCCGAAAAGCCGGTCAAAAAACCGGTAAAGGCGAAAAAAGCCGCTGCAAAGTCGACACGTACATCGCGCGGCACTTCGATTGGCGGGAAAGCAACAGCAAAACAGCGCGCGGCCGCCGGTCTTAATCCTGTGGCGGGCCTTGATGTCGGGCTTGAAGATGCTTCAAAAATTTCCACTGGTGGCGCCACGGCAACCGTCGAGGCATTATCGAACCTGATTGCTTCGGGAAATCCGCTGTTTAAAAATGGCAAATTGTGGACGCCGCATCGTCCTGTCCGTCCGGAAAAATCGGAAGGCGGAATACCATTCAAAATGGAAACGCCGTTTCTTCCCTCCGGTGACCAGCCGACCGCAATTAAAGACCTTGTCGAAGGTATCAAAAATGGTGACCGCACACAGGTTTTACTTGGCGTAACCGGTTCGGGTAAAACTTATACAATGGCGAAAGTCATCGAGGAAACCCAACGCCCTGCCCTTATTCTTGCCCCCAACAAAACTCTGGCGGCACAGCTTTACGGCGAGTTCAAGAATTTCTTTCCGCACAATGCGGTGGAATATTTCGTTTCCTATTATGATTATTATCAGCCGGAAGCCTATGTGCCGCGCTCCGACACCTATATCGAAAAGGAATCGTCGATCAATGAACAGATCGACCGGATGCGCCATGCGGCAACCCGTGCTGTTCTTGAACGGGATGATGTTATTATCGTCGCTTCAGTTTCCTGTATCTACGGTATCGGTTCGGTCGAAACCTATACGGCAATGACCTTCCAGATGCAGGTGGGCGACCATCTCGACCAGCGCCAGCTTCTTGCCGATCTTGTTGCCCAGCAATATCGTAGGCAGGACATCAATTTTGTGCGCGGCTCGTTTCGTGTGAGAGGCGACACAATCGAAATATTCCCTGCCCACCTGGAAGATCGCGCATGGAGGATTTCCCTGTTCGGCGACGAGATTGACTCGATTACCGAATTCGACCCGTTGACAGGACAAAAAACCGGTGATCTGAAATCGGTTAAAATTTACGCCAATTCACACTATGTGACACCGCGCCCGACACTTAATCAGGCGATCAAATCCATAAAGATCGAGCTTCGTGACCGTCTGGCGGAATTGAACAAAGCGGGGCGGCTTCTTGAAGCCCAAAGGCTTGAACAGCGCACCACATTCGATCTTGAAATGCTGGAAGCGACCGGAAGCTGTGCCGGCATTGAAAATTATTCGCGTTATCTCACAGGTCGCCAACCGGGTGAACCGCCGCCGACCATGTTTGAATATATTCCTGATAATGCCATAATTTTTACCGATGAAAGCCATGTCACCATTCCGCAGATCGGCGGCATGTATCGCGGTGACTTCCGCCGCAAGGCAACATTGGCCGAATATGGTTTCAGGCTTCCTTCCTGCATGGATAACCGCCCGTTACGTTTCGAGGAATGGGACGCCATGCGCCCGCAAACCATTGCGGTATCGGCAACGCCGGGGGCTTGGGAAATGGAACAGGCAGGCGGTGTTTTTGCCGAACAGGTCATCCGCCCGACAGGGTTGATAGACCCGCCGGTCGAAGTGCGCCCTGCCCGCAATCAGGTGGACGATGTGCTTGGTGAAATCCGCAAAACCACCGAACAGGGTTACCGCAGTCTGGTGACAGTTCTCACCAAACGCATGGCGGAAGATTTGACCGAATATCTCCATGAACAGGGTATCCGTGTTCGCTATATGCATTCGGACATTGATACATTGGAAAGAATCGAGATCATCCGCGATTTGCGTCTGGGCGCGTTCGATGTGCTTGTCGGCATCAACCTGTTGCGTGAAGGACTTGATATTCCCGAATGCGGTTTTGTTGCCATTCTTGACGCCGACAAGGAAGGATTTTTGCGTTCGGAAACATCGCTTATCCAGACAATCGGCCGTGCTGCAAGAAATGTCGATGGCCGTGTTATCCTTTATGCCGATAACAAAACCGGTTCGATGGAAAGAGCACTGGCAGAAACCGAACGCCGTCGCGAAAAACAGCAGGCTTATAATATCGAGCATCACATCACACCATCGAGCGTGAAGAAGAATATCGCCGATATTCTCGACTCGGTTTACGAGCGCGACCATGTTCGTGCCGATATTTCCGAATTTGCCGAAGCTGGCAATATGGTTGGCAACAATCTTGCTGCCCATATCGAACATCTGGAAAAATTGATGCGCGACGCGGCCGCCGATCTCGATTTCGAGGAAGCGGCAAAATTGCGCGACGAGATCAAGCGCTTGCAGCAGACAGAGCTTGCCATTTCCGATGATCCGCTCACACGGAATGTCGAAAAGACCATTGAAAGCGGCGAGCTGTCACGCGACAAAGCCAACAAAAAGGGACTCTTTGCCAAGCCCGACCTTGACCATATGGGGCCGAATATGGATGTCGGGATTCTCCAAACGAACCCGAAAAGCGGAAAGTTCAGAAAAAATACGCTTGATGAAATGACGGTAAAACGCACCGAAGTTCCGCTCGGCGAAAGTGCAAAACCGATCAAACGCGAGCGTATTGGACTTGGCTCCTTTGAAGACCCTGTGGAAGTTGCGCGCAAACGCCGCCGTCCCGGAAAAACCGGCAGACCGGGGCGTTGAAGTGAAATAAAATTGCAGACCGGTGAAAAATTTTCCGCTCCGGTCTGCCGTTCCAAATCAGCGTTTGGTGTTATGGCTTTCGGGAAAATTCAAGAAACTTTCCTTTGAAACAAAGCCTGATTGCGCGATAAAAATTGCAATATCTTGAGCTTTACCCCACCCCGTTTTATCGAAAAAAGGCTTCCGGTTGAAACAATCAAAAGTCTTTATCATACAAAGATGGAACTATACTTGCGTTTAACAAGAAAATGATTGGAATGATTTTAATTTATCCTCACAATAAAACGCTATGCTTTTCTAAGCAATTGTTTTTTATATTCAATTTATATATTTATAAAACCGCCTGAAGCAACAATCAACGCACCTGTTTATCGTTTTATGAAAGCGCCAACTATTCAAAATACCGGTGTTTGGCGCACAGAATAATCAACATTGTTCATTTTAACTTTATTTGAAATGCACGCCAATCGGCGATAAAAGTGGGATAATGGGAAATTCAAACAGAATATGATGCACGTGGTAAAATAACCGTGCCCGCTCGCTTTTTCACGCGATTTTTCTAAAGCCGAAAAATGTTTTTACAAAAGTAAAACTATTAAAATCTGCCAATTTAAAGAATAAATTCAGAAAACTCTTGCAAATTTCAAGAAATTAATACAATCTATGCGGGTTCGGGCATTTTACGAACATTGGAAGACTATTAACAGGCGCGCCAAAACCGCTATAAGTTTTGGGCTAGTAACAACCGGATAACCGGTGAAAACCGGTACCGATGAGCCATCGAAAGATGGTTATAATCGAGAGATGGTTATATTGGCCACTATCGGTTGAAAGCTGGTAAATAGAGTGCTTTCCAGACTTCAAGAACTGCCTGCATGTACCGTTTTGCGCGTGGTGTGCGGGACGGTGTTTATTATAAAAACCTGTTGTTACAGGTAACTGAATGAGGAAACATTCTATGGCTCAGACCGGGGAAGTGAAGTTTTTTAACAATGATAAAGGGTTTGGTTTTATCAAGCCGGATGATGGTGGCGCCGATATATTCGTCCACATTTCTGCTGTTCAGGCTTCAGGCTTGACAGGACTTACAGACGCACAAAAAGTATCGTTCGATACCGAACCGGATCGTCGTGGCAAAGGTCCGAAAGCTGTCAATATTACAATCATCGGTTGATTTTTATCGGCTGATTTTATTTGCTGCGTTCAAACCGGATCTTTCGATCCGGTTTTTTTTCGCCAAATGTTTGTAACAAAAAAATATATTTTGTGATGGAAAAAAATATTAAATAAATTATTTACCATAAGAAAGTCACAAGCAGCGTTCAGGCTGCGTTCAGAAAATGAGATATAGAATTATTTTCATGAATCGAATTCAAAGGAGTTCAACCATGAAAAATTTTGCAAAATTGGCAATAGTTTCTGCTGTATCGGCAGTGATGGTTGTGGCCCCGCTCGCTGCCGCATCGGCGCATGACCATTATTGGCGTGGTCCGGGCTATTGGGACGGTCCACGTTATTGGGATCACCACCATCATCATCACGATCACGGGGATGCGGTTGCAGCCGGTGTGGTTGGCCTTGCAGCAGGTGCGCTAATCGGCAGTGCCTTGTCGCAACCATCCGAACCACGGGTAATCTATCAGGCTCCGCCTCCACCGCCAGCCTACTATCCGCCTGCTCCGAGATATTATCAACCGGCTCGTCCTTATTATCCGCCTGCACCAACGGCTTATAAGCCGGTCTACCAGCCATGGAGTGCCGGTTGGCGCAATTATTGCGCATCCAAATACCGGTCGTTCAATCCACGGACGGGAACCTATCGCGGCGTAGATGGTCTTAACCATTTTTGTAACGCCAACTGATTTGATAGCATTTGATTTAAAAATACCCGGCCCTGTGTCGGGTATTTTTTAACCTTCAATGAAACAATGCTAGATAAGCAGCATCAATTCCCCATTCAAAAAACAAACAAACGAAATTGCAATTTTTAACAAAAGAGGCATTTGTCGTTCGATTGACCGCTTGAAAGCGTCGGAACAATCTGCAAGGCATTTCCTCATCCTCATCTTTTCCGATAACAGAAAGCTTCCTGATAATATGGGGGAACTGCCCGCCCCTGTTATCCGCCTGCACCAACGGCTTATAAGCCGGTCTACGAGCCTTGGAGTGCCGGTTCACGCATTGATTGCGCCTCCCGAATACCGGTCGTTCAACCCGCGGACGGGAACTTGATCGCCGTAGTTGGTCTTAACCATTTTTGTAACGCCAACTGATTTGATAGCATTTGATTTAAAAAATACCCGGCCTTGTGTCGGGTATTTTTTTAACCCTCAATGAAACAATGCTAGATAAGCAGCATCAATTCCCCATTCAAAAAACAAACAAACGAAATTGCAATTTTTAACAGAATAGGCATTTGTCGTTCGATTGACCGCTTGAAAGCGTCGGAACAATCTGCAAGGCATTTCTTCACCCTCATCTTTTCCGACAACGGAAAGCTTCCTGATAATATGGGGGCTGCCCGCCGCTGTTATCTGCCTGCGCCAACGGCTTATAAGCCGGTCTACCAGCCCTGAAGTGCCGGTTCACGCATTGATTGCGCCTCCCGAATACCGGTCGTTCAATCCGCAAACGGGAACTTGATCGCCGTAGATGGTCTTAACCATTTTTGTAACGCCAACTGATTTGATAGCATTTGATTTAAAAATACCCGGCCTTGTGTCGGGTATTTTTTTAACTTTCAACGAAACAATGCTAGATAAGCAGCATCAATTCCCCATTCAAAAAACAAACAAACGAAATTGCAATTTTTAACAGAATAGGCATTTGTCGTTCGGTTGATCGCTTGAAAGCGCCGGAACAATTGGCAAGGCATTTCTTCACCCTCATCTTTTCCGATAACGGGAAGCTTCCTGATAATATGAGGGGGATGCCCGCCCCTGTTATCCGCCTGCACCAACGGCTTATAAGCCGGTCTACCAGCCTTGGAGTGCCGGTTCACGCATTGATTGCGCCTCCCGAATACCGGTCATTCAATCCGCAAACGGGAACTTGATCGCCGTAGATGGTCTTAACCATTTTTGTAACGCCAACTGATTTGATAGCATTTGATTTAAAAATACCCGGCCTTGTGTCGGGTATTTTTTAACTTTCAACGAAACAATGCTAGATAAGCAGCATCAATTCCCCATTCAAAAAACAAACAAACGAAATTGCAATTTTTAACAGAATAGGCATTTGTCGTTCGGTTGATCGCTTGAAAGCGCCGGAACAATTGGCAAGGCATTTCTTCACCCTCATCTTTTCCGATAACGTAAAGCTTCCTGATAATATGGGGGAACTGCCCGCCGCTGTTATCCGCTGTCACCAACGGCTTATAAGCCGGTCTACCAGCCATGGAGTGCCGGTTCACGCATTGATTGCGCCTCCCGAATACCGGTCGTTCAATCCGCAAACGGGAACTTGATCGGCGTAGATGGTCTTAACCATTTTTGTAACGCCAACTGATTTGATAGCATTTGATTTAAAAATACCCGGCCTTGTGTCGGGTATTTTTTTAACTTTCAACGAAACAATGCTAGATAAGCAGCATCAATTCCCCATTCAAAAAACAAACAAACGAAATTGCAATTTTTAACAGAATAGGCATTTGTCGTTCGGTTGATCGCTTGAAAGCGCCGGAACAATCGGCAAGGCATTTCTTCATCTTTATCTTCTCCGATAACGGAAAGCTTCCTGATAATATGGGGGCTGCCCGCCGCTGTTATCCGCCTGCACCAACGGCTTATAAGCCGGTCTACCAGCCATGAAGTGCCGGTTCACGCATTGATTGCGCCTCCCGAATACCGGTCATTCAATCCGCGGACGGGAACTTGATCGCCGTCGATAGCCTTAACCATTTTTGTAACGCCAAGCGAATTTATGAGAAGCGGCATTAACCCCTTATATCAGCATTAAAAAAGTCTACCCCACCTTATGTCGCTGATTTTTTGCGATGGATGTTTTTTCCTCGCTTGGCCTGCCGGAAATTCGTTTAAAGGCCGGATTCACACCGCTATATTGACCATCTGTTTTGGATTGACCGGATGTTTCAACCTTCAATCTTCATGACTGGATAGCGTTTTGAAAGCTCGCAAAAAGAATTTGTTATTTTTTGCAACCTCATTTTTATTTTGCCGAGCCATACCGGCTTTTTCCCGTGCGCCCTATGAAATTCCCCTTATAAAGCTCCTACCCTGTGCGTTTTTCCGCGCTGTGCGTTTTCCACCCGTCCGGCTCCCTTGCCTGTACGCCTTCCATCACTATCACTTTCTCCCCATCCTGTCATAGTTGGAAAAGCCGGATTACGAGAGGCTTTGGCCGCAATAGTCGGCCTTTATCAACCGCACATAGGCCGCTCTTTGCGGCCTTTTCAGCCTTGGAAGCTCGCAAAGTCATTGCCGTCCGGATAGGCTATTTTTATCTCAAGCCCAAAAAAAGCGATGCGGCACGGGGGCGCTATCAAAGGAACGCAAAGAAAGGTCGAAAAAACAATGGCGGAAGTGGCAAAGCGATAAAGCTTTGCCACTTCCGGTTCATAAATCTTGCAAAAACTGGTTGTGGAGTTTTTCTTCGCCAATGGTGCTTATACCGCCGTGACCACTGATAAACACAACATCATCACCTAAAGGCAAAACTTTTTCTTTCAAAGAAGACATAAGATCGTCATAGGAACAAAAGGGAAAATCGGTTCGTCCGATCGAATTGTGAAAAAGCACATCGCCAACAAGTGCCAAACGGGTTTCATCATTGAAATAGATAACATGGCCGGGAGCATGGCCAGGGGTATGGAACACCTTGAAACTATGCCCTCCACAATCGACAATATCGCCCTCTTCAAGCCAGCGGTCGGGCACGCAATTGCGCACCCCCGTCATGCCATATTCTTTCGCTGTCGTCACGAGATTGTCCATAAGCGGCTTATCGGCAATATTGGATCCGATAACGGGAACATTGAGCGCCTCTTTGGCTTCCATGGCGCCACCCGCATGATCGACATGTGCATGTGTTATCCAGATTGCTTCAACCTTGATACCGGCCTGTTCTATCGCTTGTGCCACACGCGACCAATCACCACCGGGATCAACCAGCACGCCCCGCTTTGTTTCATCGTCATAAAGGAGCGTACAATTTTGTTGGAAAACCGTCACCGGTATGATTATTGCTTTCAGCTTTCCCATAACAGATCCTTCGATATTCGATTGCAAGAATTCAGAACTTTATCAACATGTGACATATCAATATCAAGATTGGTCAATATCAAGATTGGCAAATTTTGCCGGAATGATCTTTAGTTTGCCAGATGTCTTTATTATTGTTTACATCTATTTCTGCCGATGTCACGGGGTTTGCCTTGCTTGATAAAAAGTGGCAAGCCGGAAAAGTCGAAATTTGTAAAACGGCCTGCAAAAACTTTTTTTGAAAAAACAGCCCTTTTAAAGCCAAAACCGGCGTAGCCCTTCGGTTGCCCACGCCGATAAACATCGCCCAAAAACCCGACATTGATCGTAAAATTGGCAAACTCTATTATTTTAACCGCTCATGATTTTATTCATGTTATGATTTTATCCACGTCATTAACGATAAAACGAGTGTAAAGTTCTGTTATGAATGGCAGGCGCGTTTGTCATGGTATTGCCTAAAATATGGAGCAATGAGAGGGTAGCTATCTCGACAGGGATAAATTCTTCCGATAAACTCGGCTCAATCCGGATATGAAAAATGACAGAAAAAAACACAAAGCTTTCTGATGATGCTCCCCATCTTCTGGTGATAGACGACGACACACGCATACGTAGCCTGTTGTCGCAATATCTTGCCCAGAACGGTTTTCGTGTTTCGGTTGCAGCCAGTGCCGATGAAGCACGGCGTAAATTGGCCGGACTTGATTTCGACCTGCTGATTGTCGATGTGATGATGCCGGGGGAAAACGGCATTTCGCTCACCCGTTCGCTGCGCGAGACAAAAACCGTTCCGATATTGATGCTGACAGCCTTGTCGGAAACCGACAGTCGCATTGACGGCCTTGAGGCGGGAGCCGATGATTATTTGCCCAAGCCTTTTGACCCGCGCGAGCTTTTGTTGCGGGTGAACGCGATTTTGCGTCGCGGCAGTACCGGCGGCCAACCGAAGATAGAACAATTGGTATTCGGCCCCTATACATTTTCGATTGCCAAAAAAGAACTGAAGAAATCGGGCGAAATTATAAAACTGACCGATCGCGAGCAGGAAATTATGGTTATTTTTGCCGAACATGCAGGAACGACAATTCCGCGCCATAAACTTGCAACAGGTGAAGGGGAAGTGGGCGAGCGCACGATTGATGTGCAGATCAACCGCTTGCGCCGCAAGATAGAAAATGATCCGGCCAATCCGGTTTACCTGCAGACGGTGCGCGGCATCGGCTACAAGCTCTCGATCGAATAGGATCAACTGATGGCCGGGCCTATCGACAGTTTGGGGCGTTGGCTGGCAAAAAAAATGCCAAAGCGCCTTTATGCGCGTTCTCTCATTATCATCATTGCGCCGATGGTTCTGTTGCAGTCGGTGATTGCCTATGTTTTCATGGAACGGCATTGGCAAATGGTGACCGAACGCCTGTCGACTGCTGTGGTGCGCGATATTTCTGCGATTATCGACATTATCGAAACCTACCCGCAAGATGATAATTACAACAATATCACACGCATTGCCCAACAACGCATGGGGCTGAATATTTCCATTCTCCCGCCTGAGCCGCTGCCCCCACCCGGCCCCAAACCGTTTTTTGCCATTCTCGATTATTTTCTAAGTGAAGAAATCACCCGCCAGATCAATCGCCCGTTCTGGATTGATACCGTCGGTGATTCAGATCTTGTGGAAATCCGCATCCGACTTGATAACCATGTCTTGCGCGTTTTTGCCATGCGCTCGCAAGCCTATGCTTCAAACACCGGCATTTTCTTGAGCTGGATGGTTGGCACGGCACTTGTTTTGTTGATTATTGCTATTTTCTTTTTAAGAAACCAGATCAAACCGATCCAGCAGCTTGCCGCTGCCGCCGACAGTTTCGGGCGCGGCTTGCCGTTGCCGGAAGGCTTCGAGCCGAGAGGTGCAGAAGAGGTGCGCCGTGCAGGCACTGCATTTTTGCGAATGCGCAAGCGCATTGAACGCCAGATAGAACAACGCACAATGATGCTTTCGGGTGTCAGCCATGATTTGCGAACCATTTTAACGCGCTTCAAATTGCAACTGGCATTGGCAAAAGGAAGTTTCGATACCACCCCGCTTGAACAGGATGTCGCCGACATGCAGAACATGTTGGAAGGGTATCTTGCCTTTGCCCGTGGTGAAGGAACAGAAAATGTCGGTGAACTTGATCTGGAAGAGTTGATGAAAACCCTTCAAAAAGACGCGAAACTGCGTGAACGCGGCTTTGTCTATCAAATCGAAGGTTCGCCTCTGGTGCAATTGAAACCGAAAGCTTTTTCACGGCTTGTCAGCAATCTTGTCTCGAACAGTTTCCGTTATGCCAAAAACGTCGATGTTGCCATTGTCCATGGTGACGATGACCTTGTCATTATTATCGACGATGACGGGCCGGGTATCCCCGCCAATATGCGCGAGGAAGTGTTCAAACCTTTCTTCCGTCTCGACGAGGCGCGCAATCAGGATGCGAGCGGTACCGGTCTTGGCCTTTCAATTGCGCAGGATATTGCGCGCAGCCATGGCGGCAATATCATTCTCGATGATAGCCCGACGGGTGGCTTGCGGGTCATTGTTGAAATTCCTCTCTAACGCCCGATATGAAATGAACGGGCATTGGTTTTGACCATATTCCGGAGAACCGCCAAAGCGCGGGCTTTCAGGGATTTGGTCTGGCCTTATGCCGTTTTTCAGAAAGGGAAATATCATGCCAGCACGTTCAAAAGTACAGCAGGAAGCCGCCGGAGCCGCCCTTGCAGCCAAACGCGGTAAAAGACCGGTCAGTTCGCTACAGGGCGCATCCAAAAAAATGGAACAATCCATGACAGAAGACGAGCTTAAAGAATTTGCGTCAACCAAACGCAAGGACTTGCCGGAGAGCATCGGGAAAAAACCCAAAAAATAGAATTTTGCCAATTATCTGATCTGATAATGATCTGACAATTATCCGGCAAGCTTGTTCGGGGGCGAAAAGCTGCTAACAGGTGATTGTGCAGGCTTTTACATTTCTGTCGCGATGAAAATGTCGTTCGCAGCATTTGGACATGCGAAAAATTGGTCATGCGTGAAAATACGCAGCGATGATATTTAAAGATTGCAGTTTAAATTTAAAGATTGAATTTAAAATTGGCGATCATAGCTCGAAAACCGGCTTTACCCTTGGCCAAGAGTTACAGAGCCTTGGCAACAACCCATTCAGCTTTATCGAATTGATAGCGGACTTACGGCGCAAAAGTTGCGCAGAGTTGAGGGAATATGGCTCTAAAATAAATCGCTTTGTTCAACACGCAAATGCTGCCCATTCAAAGCCGATATTTTCAGACCTTAAAAGCCCCTTGCTTTCAAACGCCGCCCATTCAAAGCCGACATCTTCAAGCCCTGACACCTTAAAGCCTTTGCTTTCAAATGCCCGCTCTCAAAGCCAACGCCTTAAAAGTTGATACTTTCAAACCGCCATGGCTTTAAATCGCACAGGCTTAAAATGCTTGCACTTCCAAATGTCGGCGTTTTGAAGCTACAATGCCTTGCTTTTTTTGGCTTAGAATATACGACCGCCGACCGGAACTTCTTTCGAGGGCTGTAAAAGCACGACATCGCCATTTTCATCCGGCAAGCCGAGAGTGAGCACTTCCGACATGAACGGGCCGATCTGGCGTGGCGGAAAATTGACAACGCACAGGACTTCACGCCCGACAAGTTCATCAAGCTTATAGTGCACGGTGATTTGTGCTGACGAAAGTTTGACACCGATCTCTTTGCCGAAGTCGATTTTCAACTTATAGGCAGGTTTTCTCGCTTGAGGGAAAGCTTTCGCTTCAACTATTTTTCCCACCCTTATATCGACTTTCAAAAAATCGTCGAAACTGATTTCTGTCATCTGACAACCTCTTTGATTGCCTGAAACATATTATTTATTTTTCAGGCATTTCCCTTCGTTTCAAACAAAGCGAATTGCAACGCATTATCAGCCGAAAGTGATGACCAGGCCACCATCTGGAAAGCGCTATAATGGGTTTCACAAACATCCAAAGCGTTGATAAGCAGGTTTTCCACCTGGGCATTGGAGGGATGCAAACCGCCCGACAGCAACAATGCCTGCCTGAAAATAACAGATGAAGCATCTTCCCAAAAATCGAAATGCCCCATCAGCAATTTTTCATTTATTGCAAGGATCAATTTGAGAAGTTCTTTTCGTCTGGTTTGTGAAACCGACATATCGAATGCACAGGCAAGATGCAGTGCTTCCTGATTTTCCATCCACGAGAAAGCAATATGGTAAGTTGCCCAATGCCCCTCCACACAAATTGTAATTTCATCCTCCGCCGTTCTCTCGAACGACCAGTCATGACCATTGGCCACCTGTTCGATCAAATCGACAGGGTGGAGATCCCGTTCCAAGTTGCCTACGGCAAGCCTCATTTCATTCCTCAATTCCAAATCGCATTTTCGCGAGAAAATTCCAGCGAAAAACACCACCCACGCGTCGCCACGTGGTTCCAGTTGCCCGCAAAAACTATAAACGCATAAAACTCACAACAAGTGCATAAAACGCAAAATCCGCCATTCGTTCTATTTCGGCTCTTTTGCGAATCATCTTTTGTTTTCAGTGTATTGATCTGAATCGAGAGTGCTAGTCCCCTTGATTCAAAAAGCTGTTTACGGATAAAAAAACAGGGCGGGAACAAATGTTCGACCCGCCCTAACAGATTCTGGATTAAGCATTTTTCCGACTTATTCACAGCCAAGAAAAACTGGGGATTATTTTTTCTTTTCGTCCTTGTCGGATGAAGATGACGCTGTTTTTGCCTTTGAACCCGATTTGTTTTCCAGATTATCCAAACGTTTTTTCAGCTCCTCGACTTCCTGACGTGCTTTGGCTGCCATTTCCTTGACAACCTCGAATTCGTCACGATGGACAACATCGAATTTATTGAGGACACGTTCTGCCTGTGCGCGAAAAGCTGTTTCAGCTTCATTGCGCACGCCTTGTGCAGCACCGGCTGCATCGGTCATCAACTTTGCTAGCTCGTCAAGCACGCGGTTGGGTCCATTACTCATTTGGCCTATCCTTCTTAAAACTGTTTAGATACCCGGTAAAAACCAATTCAGGCTAACATATAGAACATTTTTTTAAAATGAGGATAGCGGTTTTGTCATCTTTACGAAACTGCATCAAAAACTTGAAAATTCGCGCTGTTTTTTACTCATGAAAAATGTTTCTCTTTCACATCATATCGTTTTGAAAAAACAGAAAATTCCAAAACCCGTTGCTTGCGGTATGCTTGGGCAAACATGAAAAAATTTAAAATTTTTAAAGAATTGATAGCATTCGATAGAATTGATAAAAGCTTGACCCGTAAACATTCCTCGGTCATCTTCAGTCAAACAATTTCCGACTTCATCAATTTATCCGGCCTCATGTTATGAATGATCTACCGCCCTGCCCTGCCATTGCTTTTCCCGATTTTTTGAACCCTATCATTGTTCAAATCGGGCCGATTGCGCTTCATTGGTATGGTCTCGGCTATGTTATCGGCATTCTGTTTGCCTGGTGGTATGGTGGATTGCTGCTTAAAAACAAAACACTTTGGTATAACGAAACGCCGCCCATGACACCCCAATTATTGGGTGATTTTGTGGTCTGGGCTGCTATCGGTGTTGTTGTTGGCGGGCGTCTTGGGCAGGTTTTATTCTGGGACCCGCAATATTATTTCAGCCATCCTGCGGAAATCATCGCCGTCTGGGATGGTGGTATGGCTTTTCATGGCGGGCTTATCGGAACCATTATCGCGATGATATGGTTTGCGCTCAAACACAAAATCGGCATCTGGACAATGTTTGACACCATCGCTGCCGGAGTGCCTGTCGGCCTCGGCGTGGTGCGTCTTTGCAATTTCATCAATCAGGAATTATGGGGCAATGTCACAAATATTCAATGGGCCGTCTGTTTTCCGCGCGATCCCGACTATCTCCCCCGCCATCCGAGCCAGATCTATGAAGCGTTAATGGAAGGGCTTATCCTTTTTATTATACTTGCTATTCTTGTTTTTGCCTTCAAAGCCTTGCGCAAGCCCGGCATTGTTTCGGGTACTTTCATTTTCGGCTATGGTGTTGCCCGCATGATTTCGGAAATATTCCGCGTCCCCGGCGAGGATCCTGAATGGTTTAGTCGCGTTTTTTCCGGTACCGGCTTCACTTACGGCATGGCCTTGTCGCTTCCCATGGTGCTTTTCGGTGTTTATGCCATTTATCGCGCTTTCAGACATGCACCAAACAACGATGTCAAACTGCGTTCGTTAAAAACCGATGAATGATCTTAAAACCAAAATTTGCGAATTGATCGCGCTACAAGGCCCTTTGCGGGTAAGCACATTCATGACATTGGCCTTGAGCGACGAACAAAACGGCTATTACAAAAATGAAATGCCTTTTGGCAAAAAGGGCGATTTCATCACCGCGCCCGAAATAAGCCAGATGTTCGGCGAGCTTATCGGCATCTGGGTGATTGAAACTTTCTATAAATTGAAAAAACCCGCCTCTTTTACCCTTTGTGAATTGGGGCCGGGGCGCGGAACACTGATGCAGGATTTGTTACGCACAATCAAAAAACTCTCGGCCGATTGTTTTCAAGCTGCCAATGTTTTGATGGTCGAAACCTCCGACAAGCTTGCAGCACTCCAAAAACAGGCTCTTTCTTCTTATCGTGATAAAGTCCGCTGGCTCAAGGATTTCGACAAACTTCCCGACGCCCCGCTCATTCTGGTTGCAAACGAATTTCTTGATGCCTTACCGATCGACCAGTTTATCAAAATTGACGGCGATTGGCATGAACGGCTTATAACGACAGATGATAACGATGAGCTTGGTTTTACCGTTGGTAATAATGTGCTCGATCAAACAGGCTTGCCGAAAAAATATCGTGATTTGCCGGAAGGTTCCGTTTTGGAGCTTTCTCCCTTACGGCTCGAATTTGTCGAAAAAGTTTTAAAACATCTCTCCCGCCATCATGGCTCGGCACTTTTTATTGACTACGGGAGCACCGGCCTTCCCTATGGCGATACATTGCAGGCGGTATCGCGCCATGAATTCAAAGATATTTTCGCAAATCCGGGAAAAGATGATCTGACAAGCCATGTCGATTTCTCTTCACTTGAAGTGATTGCCAAACGTCACGGAATTTTATCGGGCGTCATCACCCAAGGTGCGTTTTTGACAGGTCTCGGATTGATTGAACGCGCCGGCCGGCTGGGGGCGGATAAAAGCCACGATGTTCAAGAAAAAATCCGCCTCGACGTGGAAAGACTGGCGGCACCCGAAGAAATGGGAACGCTGTTCAAAGTGCTCGCTTTGAGCGATGAAGAAACCGGCATTCACCCGTTGTTTACTGCAGAGCAGAATTACCGCGATTGACAACCCGTTTTGAAAACGCCACGATAAGCTGTTAAATCTAATGGTCGTTCATATGTCACAATTGCCATCCCCTGTTTTTTCGCCTTCCCTTGAAAATTTGGAAAAAAACGGCATTCGCCACGCTTTTTTCACACGTCAGGGCGGTGTTTCCCGCGGGATTTACGAAAGCTTGAACCTTGGTCGCGGCTCCGATGATGACAAAGAAAATATTGATAAAAATCGCGATATTGTTGCCGCTTATATGGGGGTTAAGCCGGACAATCTTATCAATCTCTATCAAATCCATTCGCCCCATGCGCTGATTGTCAATGAACCGATCATAGGTGAACGTCCGCGTTCGGATGCATTGGTCACCAATAAAGCCGGACTTGCTTTGGGGATTTTGACAGCCGATTGCGGGCCTGTGCTTTTTGCCGATGCGAAAGCCCGTGTCATTGGAGCTGCCCATGCAGGCTGGCGGGGCGCTTTGGCCGGTGTTATCGAAAATACGGTCGCGGCAATGGAAACATTGGGTGCAAAACGGAACAATATTGTAGCAACATTAGGACCGTGTATCGGCCCCAAACATTATGAAGTTGGCAAAGAATTTTATGAAACATTCGTCGAAGAAAACAAATCATATGAAAAGTTCTTTACCAAATCCGGACGCTTCGGGCATTTTTTCTTCAACCTCTGGGATTTCATCCAGAATCGGCTTGATGATGCCGGTGTTCATGGAGATTGCGTAAATTTGTGTACTTATGGCGACGAAAAAAGGTTTTTCTCCTATCGGCGCAAAACCCATCGCAATGAACCCGATTACGGTCGGCAAATTTCGGTCATTACACTCGCAATATAGTTGTTTGACAAGTAAAAGGCAGGTTTGGTTTCGGGTTTCGCAAGGTTTTCAAGGTGAAACTTTTGCGGGGCACAAAAACGAAAAGCAGAAAACTTTACCAATGGTAACTTGCCAACGAAAAGCCAAGACCATCAATACGAAGCTAAAGAATTAAAGATGATAAAGGCAAATTCTCTAGCGGTAAATTTATCATAAAAATCCGGTGACAAGGAAAAGCCGGTCACCGCTAAGCCCCTCCCCCAAAAAGAAGTTACGCCTGCCAAGCCCCCGAAAAAAGTAAAGTTACAAAAGCGGGAATTGGCAAGGCAGGAAATGTCTGTCAGCTTTTGCCGTTTAAATCCGGTCATTGCGAAACCGGATAGCATTTGGCTGTGAATTCTTTTTTTAAACGGTGCAAAAACAAAACAGTCAATTAGAAAATGGCAGGAGTGACAATATGAACTCTTGCAATCTGATAACAAAAAGTTAAAACCGCAGCCAGAAATTCTGTTTTCTTTAGAGCCAGGGGCCAAGCCATGAAACTTTTCTGCGGCAATTCCAACCCACGCCTTGCCGAAGACGTAACAAAATATCTCAACATTCCCATGGGTAAAGCAACGGTCAGACGCTTTGCCGATCAGGAAATTTTTGTTGAACTCCATGAAAATGTTCGCGGTGAGGATGTTTTTCTTATCCAGTCCACATCCTATCCCGCAAATGACCATTTGATGGAACTGCTCATTATGATTGATGCGGTTCGTCGCGCTTCTGCACGCCGCATTACTGCTGTTATTCCTTATTTCGGTTATGCAAGACAAGACCGCAAACCCGGCCCCAGAACGCCGATTTCCGCGAAGCTTGTTGCCAATCTATTGACTGAAGCTGGCGCAAACCGCGTTTTGACACTCGACCTTCATGCAGGCCAGATTCAAGGCTTTTTCGATATTCCGACCGACAATCTTTATGCTGTTCCGGTCATTGCCCGCGATGTCAAAAACAACTATCCGCTCAAAAATGTCATGGTTGTTTCACCTGATGTGGGTGGTGTTGTGCGTGCACGCTCTCTTGCAAAACGTCTTGATTGCCTGCTTGCTATCGTTGACAAACGCCGCGAACGTCCGGGCGAATCGGAAGTTATGAATGTGATTGGCGATGTTTCGGGCAAAGATTGTCTTTTGCTTGACGATATTGTCGATTCCGGTGGTACACTTTGCAATGCTGCCGAAGCCCTTTTGAAAAAAGGTGCGAAGAGTGTAACCGCCTATATTACCCACGGGGTTCTTTCGGGCGGCGCAATTGCCCGCATCACCGGTTCCAAGCTGAAAGAGCTTGTGATTACCAATTCCATCATGCCGACACCGGCTGTTGAACAGGCTCCCAATATTCGCGTTTTGCCTATTTCCGACCTCATCGGCGAGGCTATTTCGCGCACAGCAGCCGAACAATCGGTTTCAAGCCTGTTTGATTAAAAGTTTCATTTGTTAACGAATAAAGGCCGCAGAGATTTTGTTTCTGCGGCCTTTTATTATGATGAAACAGCAGCTTTTCTCGCACCGGAACTTTTGTTGAACCGGATATTTTATCGATCATAAGCTTTTTATAAAACTCACGCTTTCCATGAAAAAGCTGATCTTTTGCACTTTATCGGGCATTAGCGTTTTATTCGGCTGCATCGCTTTTATTTTGAAAGTCATCGGGTGCATCGGGGTCACCGGGCAATGTTTCCAGTCCGAGATCGGGAAAAGCGGCAATGCGTTTTCCCCCGAAATCGGTTCTTACCACCAGAAGTCCGCGTTCTTCAAAATAGGTCAAGAGATGGCGCGCGCGACTCATAGAATGCGTACCATAGAGACGGGCAAGCGTTGCATCGGAAGGGCATGGTTTACCGCTTACTGCCGCTTCAGCGACATTCAAAAACACACCTTGAATATCATCTGTCAGTGTTTCGGAAAGTGCCAATGCTTTTTGCCATGTTTCGCTTGCCGCTGTTTCCTCGTCAATTGCGGCTTGCGCCACAGCAAGTTTGCGCCGGAAACGGGCAAGATCAAGCGGTTCACCGGCAATCCGATGAATGCGGCAACGCACCAGAAAATCCTGATAAAGTACCGCAACCGAACGGAAAGAAGCATCCTTGTCATCAACAATTTCGCGCATCACAGCGTCGAGTTCGGCCTCGCGTTCCTGTTCGTCGATTTCGGGAAAGAGGCTTTGGTCTTCTTGTGGCTCTTCCTGTTTCTGGCGTACCAGCTCTTCCAATATTTCATTGGTCGGTTTCGGCGGTGGCGGGGGTGAGGCGCGCCTTATCGGCATAATCATTTCTTCCGGCGATGGTGTGAAGATCAGATCTTCCGCGTCGACTGGCGCTTCCGGCAAGGGAAGAAGTTTGGGACTTGTCGAACGGGCAGATGTTTCAACGGGGCCAATCACCACAGGAAGCGGGCGGCGGGACAAAGCCGGACCAAGTGCTACAAAATGACCGCGTTCAAGATCGCGGAACATTTCCGCCTGCCGGCGCTCCATTCCTAAAAGATCGGCAGCACGCGCCATATCAATATCAAGAAATGTCCGCCCCATTAAAAAGTTGGAAGCTTCGGCTGCAACATTTTTTGCAAGTTTCGCAAGACGTTGTGTGGCAATAACACCGGCAAGTCCGCGTTTTCTACCCCGACACATGAGATTGGTCATGGCACCGAGTGAAAGCTTGCGCGCTTCGTCGGAAACATCACCGGCTGCGGCGGGGGCAAATAATTGTGCCTCGTCGACCACCACCAGAAGCGGATACCAATAATCGCGTTCAGCGTCGAAAAGCCCGCCAAGAAAGGCGGCGGCAGCGCGCATTTGCTGTTCGGTATCAAGCCCTTCAAGGTTCAAAATAGCAGAAACGCGATGCTGGCGTACGCGAGCGGCAATGCGTGTCAATTCCAGTTCGGTGCGCTGCGCTTCAACAACCACATGGCCGAATTTGTCGGCAAGAGTAACAAAATCCCCCTCCGGATCAATCACACATTGTTGCACCCAATGGGCGCTTTGCTCAAGCAGCCTGCGTAATAAATGCGATTTTCCCGAACCGGAATTGCCTTGCACCAGCAAACGTGTTGCCAATAATTCTTCAAGATCAAGGCTCGCCACTTTCGAGCCGGTCAAGGCACCACGTTCAAAAATAGTTCCCAGATTGATGTCGACAGTCATTGCCAATCCATCAATTGCCGAACCGTCGCAAGGCTCGTAGAATATTGAAACAAAAATATCGTTGATTCTTTTTTCATGGTTCCTTTTAGCATTTCCTTGCCGAAAGGTGAAAAAAACGTCATTTTTTCCCACAACTCTTGCAAGCTCCCGATCTTTCGATTATAGCACCCCAATCCACGTCGACACCCTTGGAGGCAACGTGGGATGGATAAGGGGAAAATCTTTGCCTTTTTCCATATTCATGTCCGGAACCGTTGAAAGCTCCGCCCATGAATCTCCAGTTTTTTGAAAAGGACTTAAGCCATGAGCAAAGTTTACACACTCAAGGCCGAAGCACGCGAACGGGTTGGTAAGGGGTCCTCTCGTCACCTTCGCCGCAACGGTCTTGTTCCAGCAGTTATTTACGGCGATAAAAAGCCTGCACTTTCCATTGCCCTTTCCTATAAGGACATTTTTTACAAGATTCACGGTGGTGCATTCTTTACAACCATTGCTTCAATCGAAGTTGGTAACGAAAAAATTGAGGTTTTGCCAACCGATTACCAGCTTGATCCGGTTCGTGACTTCCCGATGCATGTCGATTTCTTGCGCGTTACGGAAAAATCGGTTGTTCACGTCAATGTTCCTGTCCACTTCCTCAATGAGGAAGAAGCTCCCGGCATCAAGACCGGCGGCGTTTTGAACATTGTTCGCCACGAAGTCGAACTTGAAGTTCCCGCCCATCACATTCCGGAAGCTCTTACTGTTGATCTTACCGGTTTGGAAGTTGGTGATTCCGTCCACATTTCCGACATCAAATTGCCTGAAGGCTCCTCGCCGCTCATCAAGGACCGCGATTTCACAATCGCAACCATTGCAGCCCCAGTTGCATTGCCTGTTGAAGATGAAACACCGGCAACTGACGAAGCCACAGCAGCAACCGATGAAGCACCTGCTGCTACAGGTGAAGAAAAATCCGAATAATGTGACTCAAAAGGCGGGGAAATTTTCCCGCCTTTTCTTTCCAAGCGAGGTTTAGCCATGTTGCTTATTGCCGGTCTCGGCAATCCCGGTTCTGAATATCAGGATAACCGGCACAATATCGGTTTTATGGCGGTTGACGAAATCAATCGAAAATACAAGTTTTCCCCCTGGAACAAGAAATTCAACGCGCTTATTTCCAATGGCACGATTGAAGGTGAAAAAGTCCTTCTTCTTAAACCTCAAACTTATATGAATCTTTCCGGTCAGGCTGTTGGCGAAGCGATGCGCTTTTATAAGCTGCAACCGGAAAATATCATTGTCATTCACGATGAACTCGACCTTGTGCCGGGCAAATTGCGTGTCAAAACCGGCGGCTCCAGCGGCGGCCATAACGGAATCAAATCCATTGATGCCCATTGCGGCAATAATTACCGCCGTATCCGTATCGGCATTGGTCATCCGCAATCAAAAGAGCAAGTCACTTCCCATGTGCTCGGCAATTTTTCCAAAGCCGATCATGAATGGCTTGATCCCCTTCTTGACGCATTGGCCGATAATGTCGGCTTTCTCGTCAATGGCAAAGACAGTCTGTTTATGAACCGGATTTCTTTGGCGCATGAAGGCGAAACAGATCACACTCCCGAAGCCGACAAAAAGCCCAAAAAACAAAGCCATATCAGACAGGCGCGCCCGCAGCAGGCAAAAGAACTCCCCACGACCGGCCCGATGGCAGAGATGTTGAAAAAACTGTTCAAAAACAACGACTAGATGATTCCGCTTTGGCAATTGGCGGGCACAAATAGCCGCTCGTTTTAAGTGTTATATAAGAGGGTCATACAGTTCCTGCCTCAAGCAATTGCTACCTTGGGCAATTCTGCTTCGAGCGATACCTGCCTCAAGCCGTTCCTGCCTCAAGCATTTTCTATTTAAAGCTGTTCCTGCTTCAAACAATTCCGGTTTCAAGCTATTCCTGTTTTAAGCAATTCCTGCCTTAAACAATTTCTGCCTTAAACAATTTCTGCTTCAAATGGTTCCTGCTTCAAGCAGTTTCTATTTAAAGCTATTCCTGTTTTAAGCAATTCCGGCCTTAAACAATTACTGCTTCAAGCCATACCTCAAGCGATTCCTACATCAAGCCGTTCCTGCTTCAAGCTGTTCCCGCTTTCAACAGTTTCTGCGTCAAACAATCCAATTGTGATTTTCGCCCCCGCTTGCCCCCTTTTGAAAAACAGCAGGGTCGCATATCTACCGGCACTCGAATTTTTCAAAGCCGACAAAGCGATCAATTGCCGACCTGACCAAACCGCTTTTTTCCAACTGCTTTAACAGGAGAAAAAGCGGGAAAAACAATCAGGGGTGAATGACATTTGTTACCGGATGCAATTTTAAAAAACAAAAAAATTCATTCAAAAAACACAAAATCCGGAATGGCAAAATTCCGGTTGTTTGCGTTTTTTCCAGAAAAGAACACCCGCAAAACATTCAAATGTCTTGCGGGAAAATTTCTTCAGCTATGGTGTTTTTGTCAGCAATGACAGGGTTTATCTTACGAAAGCCCTTGTTCGTTGTGTTGGAGAACAATGACGTGGGTTCCTTCGGGAACGCGCCCGTAAAGGTCGATAATATCCTGATTGAGCAAGCGGATACAGCCGCTTGAAACAGCCTTGCCGATTGACCATTCTTCATGGGAGCCATGAATTCTGAACAATGTGTCCTGACCGTTTTTGAAAAGATAAAGCGCGCGCGCACCCAATGGATTGTCGGGGCCTGCGGGCATACCATCGCCCAAATGTCCGTAACGGTCAGGCTCGCGATCCATCATATCGCGTGTCGGATGCCACATCGGCCACATGCGTTTATATTGAACGACGGCTTCCCCTTCAAGCGCCAGACCGGCTTTGCCGACACCAACCCCGTAGCGTAGCGCACGCCCATTTTCCTGAACCAGATAGAGAAAACGTGCCTGCGTGTCGACAACCAAGGTTCCGGGCGAATAAGGGCCGTTGAATGCGACTTCCTGACGCCAGTATTTCGGATTGATCTTGCTCATATCGACAGCCGGAAGCGGATAAGGTTCGTTTGTCACCGGACCGTAGAGCGCTTTTATATCGGCCGGAACCGGCCAGGATTGTTCGACTTGTGGTTGATTGCTTACGCAGGCGGCGAGCGCCAGGGGTGCGGCAATGATGAATGTACGCCGAGACAGGTGCCTCATGATAACTCCATACAAAATATCGGATTGTTTTAAGCCTGAAAGCTTAGCCAAACGTTAAAATAGACAAGATTCCGGCAAAAACGAGAGTGGTCATCAAAATCGTGTGGACTGTATCTTTTTCGCATCATGACCGGCTCTTTAACTGGTATCTGTTTAAAAACGTGCTATAGAACCAACCATGTTTACACGCTTATCGGATCAGGATTGCGAGAATTTCAATGGGATTTAAATGTGGTATCGTCGGATTGCCGAATGTGGGAAAATCCACACTGTTTAATGCTTTGACAAAAACAGCAGCAGCACAGGCTGCGAATTATCCTTTTTGCACAATCGAGCCGAATACTGGCGAAGTTGCTGTGCCGGATCCGCGGTTGAAAAAGATTGCTTCTATTGCCGGTTCCAAGGAAATCATCCCCACACGCATCAGCTTTGTCGATATTGCAGGGCTTGTGCGTGGCGCATCGAAAGGCGAAGGGTTAGGCAACCAGTTTTTGGCCAATATTCGCGAAGTTGATGCCATTGTCCATGTGCTGCGCTGTTTCATCGACGAGGATATTACCCATGTTGAAGGGCGAATTGATCCGGTGTCAGACGCTGCAACCGTTGAAACAGAATTGATGCTGTCCGATCTTGAAAGCCTCGAACGGCGTATTGTACAGATGAGAAAGCGTGCGACAGGCAAAGACAAGGAAGCTTTGACCGTACTTCCGATGATGGAAGAAGCTTTGAAGCTTTTACAAAATGGCAAACCGGTTCGGCTTTTGACCAAAGATATTTCGGAAGATGACCGGCAAATTCTGGTTTCGTTCAATCTGTTGACCTCGAAGCCCGTGCTTTATGTTTGCAATGTTGCCGAAAGTGATGCGGCAACAGGCAATGATTTTTCCAAAGCTGTCGAGAAAATGGCTGCCGAACAAGGCGCTGAAAGCGTGATTATTTCTGCCGAAATCGAGGCGGAAGTGGCGCAATTGCCGGAAGCGGAAGCCAAAGAATATCTCGAAGAACTGGGGCTTCATGAACCAGGGCTCGATCGTTTAATTCGCGCGGGCTATCACCTGCTTGATCTTATTACCTATTTTACCTGCGGCCCCAAAGAAACCCGTGCCTGGACCATTAAACGGGGAACCAAAGCCCCGCAAGCAGCCGGTGTTATCCATTCCGATTTTGAACGCGGTTTTATTCGCGCCCAAACCATCTCCTATAAGGATTATGTCGAACTGGGTGGCGAAGTGGCAGCAAAGGAAGCCGGTAAAGCGCGTGACGAGGGCAAGGATTATGTTGTCGAAGATGGCGACATCATGCTTTTCAAACATAATTCCTGATTTGTTATCAACAAATAGCGCCGGTTTTACTCAATTTCCGGCCGTTATTTTGTGACCAATCCGGTTTTAATATTTTTCGTGCCCGTCTCGTAAACCATAAAATAAAAGCCGTCCGGAAAAAATTCCGGACGGCTTTTATTCAAAGAACTCTATAGAAAACCGATAAGCTTTCGATAGAAAAATAGCCTTTCGATAGAGAAATAGCCTTTCGATAGAGATAGCGTTCTCGCCTATCAAACTGCTATTTTTAATCAGAGCTTTTTATGCTCTTCATATTTGAATTCGGGAGCGGCCATCAGCCCTTCCTTGGTTACATTGACCACAACCTTCCACGCACCATTTTCATGACGCATGTAGATTGTTGAAGGATCAACCACAACATAGCGTTCACCCACACCAAGAAAACCACCTACACCCACAACAATGCCCGCTACATTATTCTGGCGAATGATAATGTCCTTGATCTGGCCGATTGCTTGATCCTGCTTGTTCAATACTTTTGTATCAATCAAGCTTGAAGCAATAAAATCTGTTTCGGTCGGTGTGACATAACGCACAACGACATCACCATTCGGCAACTTGACTTCCGAAGCCGGTTCTTTCGGCGCTTCGATAGTGATCTTCGGTGATTGCGCAAAAGCGCTCCCAGCGATTGTTGCTGCCAAAACAGTGATAAGTGCCAGTCTTTTCATTTAATACGCCTCATAATAATGTTAGTTACTTAAATAAAACGTATAAAAGATAAGAATGTTCCATTTTATTTATATTTTTTAATAATTATTTATTTTTTAAAACTGAAAATGGATATTATTGTTATATTATTGCGTTTGATTTTATTATATATATCTAATATGAACTTCATTTACTCGATTTAAGTTTTATCTGACCATTCTCTTTTTTGCATGACTGATTGTTGCTTGAAGAAAAATATACCAATCTTGAACGGCTTTTAACGCCAAGCCGGATTTTGCGAAAATCGGCAGAGTTGAATAGCCACTTGTCTCACCACACAAGATATTTTTAGCCCACAAAAGATATTTTTAGCCTACACAGGATATTTTAACCCACACAAGATATTTGCAAGTGCCGAACTGCAACCTTGATTGCTTTTTAAACTTCTCGTTTTCAACCTCCCGTTTTTAACGTGTCGTTTTTAACCTGCCGTTTTCAAACTCCCGTTTTCAACTTGTCGTTTTCGACCTGTCTTTTTATGTGGCATTTTCCCGAAAGATGCCCAATCATCTTCAATAAAACAGGTTCACAAGAAAACAGAGCCAAGCGCAGAATAGAAACACGCGCAAAACAAAAACAACCATAAAACTGGGACAGTCACGAAACAGAGACAGGCACGAAAAAGAGACAGGAACGAAACAGGGACAAGTGCGGCTGAAACACTTTTCCCGCCCCTTTCCGGACTGTGCAAAATTAGAAACCCGCCTGCCGAATGAGCCGGTTTAATGCGAGCCTCATCACTAAAGAAGACGGCTTGGCACGCATGAACACGTGCCAATGAAGACCACTTGGCCAATAGAACCGGTTGCCAGGTACAACCTGTTGCCAAATAAGACTGCCCATTAACTGAGACTTCCGGCTAGCCAGCTTGCAAAACAAGGTCATTTGCTACACAAGGCTGCATGTCAAACGAGACCGGTTGCCAAATAAGACTGCCCATTAACCAAGACTTCCCGTTAGCCAGCTTGCAAAACAAGGTCATTTGCCACACAAGGCTGCATGTCAAACGAGACCGGTTGCCAAATAAGACTGCCCATTAACCAAGACTTCCCGCTAAATAAGACTGCTTATCCAGCTCACCCGCTTGCCATAACGGAATAGAAACTTTTTTAAAGCCTCCCAGAAAAACTCAATCGCCTTCGTAAGAGACCAGTGTATGCACTTCCACGCCCAATTGGCGAAGCTTTTCGGCTCCGCCATGATCGGGCAGGTTGATAACAAAACAGGCTGCAACGATTTCGGCGTCAATCTGGCGCAACAATTCTGCGGCTGCAATAGCCGTTCCGCCGGTAGCGATAAGATCATCCACCAGAACCACACGTTCACCCGGTTTCACCGCATCGCGATGCATTTCCATTTCATCAATGCCATATTCAAGGCTATAGGCAATGCGCACCGTATCATAAGGCAATTTGCCTTTTTTTCTGATCGGCACGAAGCCTGCCGAAAGTTGGTGGGCAACAGCCCCGCCCAGAATGAAACCGCGTGCTTCCACACCGGCGATCTTATCGACTTTAAGTCCTATATAGGGGTAAACCAGCGCATCAATAGTGCGCCGGAATGCACCGGCATTGCCCATCAAAGTGGTAATATCGCGAAACTTTACTCCAGGTTTCGGATAGTCCGAAATTGTGCGGATGGCTTTTTTCAGTGTTTCTTCAAGTGTATCATTTGTCATCAATTTTCAATCCAATTCATTCCATATGCGTCTTTTCACGGCATAGGTCAGGCCTGCAAAGACTATCAAGAACAAGATGACACGAAAACCGGTCTTCTTGCGTGTTTCCATATGCGGGTCGGCAGTCCACATCAAGAAGGCCGATACGTCACGGGCGTAATTTTCAGTTGTTTCTTCTGTACCATCATTATACGTCACCATGCCATCACTTAAAGGGGGTGGCATGGCAAGTGCATTTCCCGAATTGAAATAAGGGTTGTACCAATTATTTTCCGCCAATTCCGCCCCTTCCGGCGGTTCGCTATAACCGGTGAGAAGTGCCGTAATATAATCAGGCCCTGCTTCATTATAGTTGGTAAAAATATCGGCAATAAAGGCAGGAAACGGCAAAGACACCGCACGGGCTTTTGCCATTAGTGAAAGGTCGGCCGGATTGGCACCATTATTGGCAAATTTTGCTGCCTCGACATTTGGAAATGGTGAAGGAAAATAATCGGTCGGCAAACCTTTGCGAACAAACATTTCCCCTTCGCTGTTCGGCCCGTCCTGAATGTCATAGGTTTTGGCAAAAGCTTTTATTTGTTCCTCGCTATAGCCAAGTGCCTTGAGGTCGCGAAAAGAAACATATTTCAAGGAATGGCAGGTCGAGCAAACTTCTTTATAAACCTTGAGACCGCGTTGCAATTGCTGAAGATCATAAGTGCCAAAGGGACCAGAAAAACTCCAGCTCTGTTTTTCGGGAACTTTTAACGGGTAATGCGCCTCGCCGCCTTCCTCTTCTGCAAAAACAGCAAGAGGCACGAAAAGCAATGCCGCCACAACCAGCCAAAAAGAGAGTGCCTTCTTACCATAGCCGCCACCTTGTTTTGGCCTTTGCTTCCCTTTTTTCAAGATCTTCACTAATGGAAGAAGGAACCGGCAAAGTCTTTTCAAACTTCGGCAAAAACGGCATGATGACGAGGAAAAATACGAAATAATAAAGTGTGGCGATTTGCGACCAGAATACGCTACTTTCTGTAATGGGGGATGCCCCCAATGTTCCAAGTAATACCACATCGGCAATAAACAGCCAGTAAAACAGTTTGAAAGCCGGACGATAGCGCGCAGAACGCACTTTCGAGCGGTCGAGCCATGGCACGAATAACCAGATCAACACCGCCGCCATCAATATCAGCACACCGCCGAATGTCGAGCTGATCGGCCCGAAATCGAATGTAATGGCGCGCAACATGGCGTAAAAGGGCAGAAAATACCATTCCGGCACAATATGCGGTGACGTGGTCATGGTGTCACCGGCGATATAATTGTCGGGGTGTCCCATATAATCGGGCATGAAAAACAAAAACCACGCAAAGAAAATCAGAAATACGCTGATTGCAAAAATATCTTTGATCGTCGCATAGGGCGTAAAAGGCACAGTTTCCGACGGCGACTTCACCTCTACCCCTGTCGGGTTGTTCTGCCCGACATGGTGGACAGCCCAGATATGCAAACCGATAAGAAAAACCAGAATGAAGGGAAAAAGATAATGCAAAGAATAAAAGCGGTTGAGTGTCGGCTGGCCGACATTAAAACCACCCAATAATGTTTCATGGAGCCAGGGGCCGATAACGGGAATAGCCTTGAAAAGGCCGGAAATGACCGAAGCTGCCGATGTCGACATCATGCCCCAGACGAGTGTATAGCCCAAAAATGCGGTTGCCATCATCACCAGATAGATCAGCACACCGATAATCCAGATGAGTTCGCGCGGTCGCTTGTGCGAGCCATAATAAAGGCCACGGGCAAGATGGATATAGGCGGCAATAAAAAAGAATGACGAGCCGACAGCATGCCAAGGCTCGAATAGCCAACCGAACTGGCCATCGCGCATGAAGCGTTCGCGCGCATCGAATGCCAATGTCACATCGGGAATATAATGCATCGACATGACAATGCCGGTCAAAATCTGCGATACCAGCATCAGCGTGAGGATACCGCCAAAGGTATAGAAATAATTGAGATTTCTCGGCACCGGAAACGATACACCGAGATTATAAAGAAAACGCAAAATCGGTAGCCGCGCGTCAAGCCAGCGTGTTAGCGCATATTTCGGATGATAGGATGAAGATTTTGTCATCGCACCTATCCGATCTGCAACACGTTATCTGACAAAAACCGGTAAGGCGGTATTTCGAGGTTGCGGTTGGCGGGGCCTGAACGCACCCTTCCGGCTGTGTCGTAAACCGAACCATGACAGGGGCAAAACCAGCCGCCAAAAGCACCCGACTGCCCCAAGGGCACACAACCGAGATGCGTACAAATATTAATCATCACCAGCCAGTTTTCATGCCCCTCACCAGCCGATCGGGCAAGATCGGTGGCGGGTTGCTTCCCTTCAAGATTGGGATTAGCCGCATCCGGATCTTTCAGTTTATTCAGATCGACGTTTCTCGCGTCATCAATTTCTTTTTGTGTGCGATTGCGGATGACGACCGGCTGACCGCGCCATTTGACGGTCACAGACATTCCCTCTTCAATGCCGGAAATATCAACCTCGATTGTGGCACTTGCCAGCACTTTCTGATCGGGGCGCAACTGGTCGATAAATGGCCATGCGACAGAACCGACGCCCAGCGCACCGGCAACGCCGGTTGCAAGAAATAGAAAATCGCGTCGTGTCTTTTCGCTACTCATTGTAAAAGGTTGTAACCTGCCGGAAAAAGGTTGGAGCCTATTGGTCAAACGTATGTTTTTTAGCACACAGCATCAATTTGTCCACGATTTAAAAAGAATGATAGTTGAAACACCATGTATTTTCAAAATTTTAAAGCCGTGCGCCGGCATAGCTTAAGCATTTTTACCCGATTGTTTCAAATAACGGCAGTTCGTCGCGCAATGAAGAAAACGGGGTGTCGGGTGTCGCCATCAATCAGGGTCGGCAAAATACAATCCGGCTTTAAAAAAACAGTTTATCTACTGCGGCTCAACCTTTTAACTTTCATCAGAATTGTTATTGAAAAATAGGCAACCCGAAGCGCGCGGTTAGGAAACGCCTCGATTGCCCGATAAACTCCCTTAAATAGACACCCCGTAAACGTACACAAAGAAGAGGTTTCTGTTTTACGAAAACAAAAAACAGGAAACAGGAAAAGATCTTCCGGCTCAAAAGGGGCTGGCGTTTCTGTCCCGTTTTTTTCGCTCAAGCCCCTTTAAACGATAAAATCTCAAGACTCACTATCAAGATCAAGATGTCCGCCAACCTGCCGGTTCCACAAATGGGCATAAATACCGTGCTTCAAAAGCAATTCTTCATGCGTGCCATCCTCGACAATTTTTCCCTTATCCATCACGATCAAGCGGTCCATTTCGGCAATTGTCGACAAGCGGTGGGCAATGGCAAGAACAGTTTTTCCTTCCATCAGGCGCGCGAGATTTTCCTGAATGGCAGCTTCGACTTCCGAATCGAGTGCCGAGGTTGCCTCGTCAAGAATAAGAATCGGCGCATCTTTGAGCATGACACGTGAAATAGCAATGCGCTGGCGCTGCCCACCGGAAAGGCGCGCGCCGCGCTCTCCCACAAAGGCATCATATCCGGTTTTGCCGTTCTGGTCGCGCAGACTGTCGATAAAATCGGCAGCTTCGGCATCCCTCACTGCTTCAAGCAATTCCCGATTGCTGGCATCAGGCCGCCCATAGAGAATATTATCTTTGAGCGAACGGTGCAAAAGCGAGGTATCCTGTGTCACTACGCCAATGGCCGCGCGCAAGCTTTCCTGTGTGACATCGGCAATATTTTGCCCGTCAATCAATATAGCGCCCTCTTCGACATCGTGAAAACGCAAGAGAAGATTGACAAGTGTCGATTTACCGGCGCCTGAGCGCCCCACAACCCCTACCTTTTGACCCGGCTCGATATGAAGGTTGAAATCTTTCAAGATTCCCTTGCCCTTGCCATAGTGGAAGCCGACATGTTCAAACCGGATGTCGCCTTTTTTGACGACAAGTTTTTTGGCGTCCTTCTTGTCTTCAACGATTCTATCCTGTGCAATGGAATGCATTCCATCTTCGACAATACCGATATTTTCAAAAAGTGCGGCCATTTCCCACATAATCCATTGCGCCATGCCGTTAAGCCGCAAGACAAGGCCGATACTGACCGCAACAGCGCCGACAAGAATGGCATCCCGCTGCCATAGCCAGATGCCGAGCGCTCCCACAACAAACAATAAAATACAATTCGACACATAAACGCTGATCGAAAATTTCGAGATGAGCCGCATCTGTTTGTAAACCGTACCCTGAAAATGCTCGAACCCTTCACGGGCAAAGCTTTCCTCTCTTGCGTGGTGGGAAAAGAGTTTGACGGTTGCAATATTGGTATAAGAATCAACAACCCGCCCTGTCATGAGAGAACGCGCATCGGCTTGCGCTTCGGAAGCATCGCGCAATTTCGGAATAAAATATTTAAGTAGCCCGATATAGCTGATAATCCACAAAAGAAAGGGCACCATCAGCCGCCAGTCGGAGGAAGCGGCAATCACCAGTGTGCCAAGGAAATAGACAATCACATAGTTTAAAACGTCAAAAAGCTTCATCACCGTTTCACGCACCGACAAGGCCGTTTGCATCACCTTCGCCGATATGCGACCGGAAAATTCGTTCTGGAAAAAGCTCATGGATTGGCCGAGCAGATAACGATGCACAAGCCAGCGTATCCGCATCGGATAATTGCCAAGCAATGTCTGATGCATGACCATGCTGTGCATGGTGACAAAAAATGGCAGGATGAGAACAACCAGCACACCGATGAGTGCAAGTTTTACGCCTTGCGTTTCAAAAAATGTTGCCCGCGAATTGGCATTGAGCCAATCGACAATACTGCCCAGAAACCCGAAAAGCGAAACTTCTGTCACCGCAATCAAGGCGGTAAAAATTGCCATGAAGATCAACCACGGCCAAACGCCTTCCGTATAATAAAGGCAGAAACCCAACAGATTTTGCGGTGGTCGTTTCAGCTCCTTTTCGGGAAAAGCGTTCAATCTTCGTTCAAACCATCCAAACATGGTCGAGCTCCTTGTTTCTGCTTTATTTTAGCTGTCTCAAAATAGTGTTCGACCTCTGCCCGAACACAAAACCCGAACACCCAATCTGTGGAACGATCCGGCCCCTTGGAACGATCCGATTAGCGAAGTGTTTCATGGCTTCAAGTGTCATATGTCTTTTGTCACAAACCGGCGGATTTTTCAAAGCGGGAAACTTTTTTGCTCCCGACTTCTTCCGGCTTTTCCGGATGTCTTTAGACAGGAAAATGCAGAACACGGATTTGCCGACGACGATAAAACGGTTTTTGCGCCTCCCTGAAGATAGTTCAAAACTGCGTGCTTACAAGACGTTTCCCGCAACAAATAAGGCTTCCACTATCTCGAACAGCGCCGACAGCAGAAAAACGAGGCAAAAAGCGATAATGTTTATGAAGTGAGACCAATTAGAGACAAATCACAGACAAACCGGAAAGCCGGCGGCAGACTTTACATAATCCGGTTGTTTGAACTTTGAATTAAACAAGCACATTCCGGAAGAGAAAAACACGTTTGCCAAGAATTGTGAATTTCATGTGTTTCGTTGCTTCCCCTCCTCTTTACAATGGCGGGTTCAAAAGCCTATTCAACATTCATGACAGTTCGTATTGCACTTTTTCAGCCCGACATTGCGGGAAACACCGGAACAATTTTGCGGCTCGGAGCCTGTTTCGGCGTGCCGGTTGACATTATCGAACCGGCCGGTTTTGACCTTTCCGACCGCCATTTGAAACGTGCGGGCATGGATTATCTCGAAATTGCAACATTGAAGCGGCACATTGATTGGCAACATTTTCTGGACGAACAGAAGGCGGAAAACCGCCGTCTCATTCTTTTTACCACAAAAACCGACAAACCTTATTGCGATTTTTCTTTTCAGGACGAAGACGTACTCCTGTTCGGGCGGGAATCGGCGGGTGCACCGGATTATGTCCATCAAGCCGTTGACGCTGAAGTGACCATTCCCATGGTCAAAGTTGCGCGTTCTCTCAACCTTGCGGTGAGTGTTGCAATCGGCGTCAGCGAAGCATTGCGCCAGATCAACAAATAGACCTCATTCAATTAGTCGACGAATTATTAATAGGTAGACAAAGCCGTTTTCAACCCTTATCTCTTTTCTGGAGTTATTCTAAACGAGTTTATAGATTTAAGACGGATTATGACGAATAGAGACATTCCCGATGACATGCCTTCCGATCTGGAAGACAAGAAAAAGCGGGCAGAAGAGTGGTTCCAATCATTACGGGATAGAATTTGTAATTCACTTGAAAAACTGGAACGGGAACTGACAGGCCAATTTTCCAATTTCTCTGCCGGTTCATTTGTCAGAACCCCGTGGGAAAAACCCGGCGGCATGAATGGCGGCGGTGTTATGTCGGTCATGAAGGGTCGCGTTTTTGAAAAAGCAGCTGTCCAGACATCGACTATTTATGGCGAATTTTCGCCCGAATTCAGGAAAGAAATTCCCGGAGCACAAGATGACCCGCGCTTCTGGGCAAGTGGCATTTCGCTTATTGTGCACCCACAAAGCCCGCATGTGCCGACCGTCCATTTCAACACCCGTATGATCGTTACAACCCGCCAATGGTTTGGCGGCGGTGCGGATTTGACACCAATGCTTGCCGAGCGGCGCACCCAGTCGGATATTGATACCCAAACCTTTCATAAGGCGTTCCAATATGTCTGCGAACGCCACCCCACGGTTGCCGATTATCCGAAATTCAAGAAATGGTGCGACGAATATTTTTATCTGAAACACCGCAAAGAACCGCGTGGCGTTGGCGGTATATTTTACGATTGGCTCCATAGCAGCAAAGAAGCCGGTGGCTGGGAAGCCGATTTCAGTTTTACGCAGGATGTCGGGCGGGCTTTCGACATTGTTTATCCTTCGATTGTGCGTGAAAACTTCAATAAGCCGTGGACAGAAAAACAAAGAAATGCCCAACTTATCCAGCGTGGCCGCTATGTCGAATTCAACCTTATTTACGACAGGGGCACTATTTTCGGGCTCAAGACCGGCGGGAATATCGAAAGTATTCTCTCTTCCCTGCCGCCCACTGTTAAATGGCTTTAGCAATTTCAATTAGAAAAGCCGGAATAGCTTTAGCTATTTCGCGAAGCCAAATCCCGAAATGGGTGTAATCACGAAATTGGACAAAAGGTGGCAGATAAAATAAGCCGGATAAACATTGCCTTCATCACGTCGGGCACGAAAGCAAACCTGCCTCATTTTACCGAATAGGCCGCGAGGCTGATATTTCCGATCAGACCATAGCCACATCTCAGGCCATGGCCACATCTCAGGCCATTGTCATATCTCAGGCCATGGCCCCATCTTAGGTCATTGCCACATCTCAGACCATGGCCACATCTCAGACAATGGCCATATCTCACGCCATTGCCATATCGAGGAGTGCTTTCTTATCCAGTAAAAAGCCGGTTTCCACCCAAAGTCTTTCCAGCGCTTTAAGTTTGTGCCCGATGGCCGGCCCCTCGGTGATGCCGAGAGGTAAAAGATCTTTGCCGGTCAAGGGAAAAACCGGAACCTCATAATGCTCGGCCAATTTTCTGAGCCGTGTATAATGGCTTGCTTCAACAAGTGCATTATCATTGCTTAAAGCATGGGCGCGTGCATGCGACAATGCGAGCGTCAATTCATCAAGAACCGCCTGCTTGCCATGATTATAGACCAGTTTTTTAATTCCGACATCGGGACAATCATATTTGATCGGCCCCATATGCGCAAAGGCAAGCAACCGTGTTTTCTCAGCTTTGGAAAAGCGCAACCGTTCGGCCATTTTTTTCAATCGCACTTCATCGGGTGGCACAATGGAAAAAAGCCGCAATAACGGGTCGGGAGGAAAGCCCATGACATGTTCGGTTCCGATCAGCGGGGGAAATGCGTCGATACCCCATTTTTCGGTTTCGGGAAGAATAATTCCCAAAATTGCGGCTTGCCGCATCCATAAAAGCGCCCGCGTCGGGTCGGGAGCGGAAAGCATTTTTTTAACCTCCGACCACACCCGTTCGGCAGATAATTGCAAAAGGCCGTCTTTCAGCCGTGCGCAAGCTTTGATGGCTTCGGCATCGGGACGCCCTTTGCCCACCCATGCATAAAGGCGAAAAAATCTTAAAATGCGCAAGTAATCCTCGCGGATACGATCCTCGGCAACGCCGATGAAACGCAAAGTCTCGCTTTCAATATCGGCAAGACCGTTGACATCATCATAAATTTTACCTTCGGCATCGGCATAAATGGCGTTGATTGTGAAATCGCGCCTTTGTGCGTCAGTCTTCCAGTCACGCCCGAAAACAACTTTTGCCCGCCGCCCGTCCGGCTCGATATCGGCTCTAAGCGCGGTTACTTCATAGGAGTGACCCTTCACCACCACAGTGATTGTGCCATGTTCATAGCCTGTGGGAACTGCTTTGAAACCTTTCTCGCTTACCCGCTTGATAATTTCATCGGGCACACAGGTTGTTGCAATATCAATATCGTTGACAGGATAGCCCAGAAGCTGGTTACGCACAGCCCCGCCTACCACGCGCGCCTCTTCGCCATTTTCCGAAAGACAATGAAGCAGTTGTTGCAGCCCCTCATCGTGAAGCCACAAGGCTTTTTTGGCGATATTAAGCGTAGTCAACGGGATAACCTTTCTGCGAGTGAACGAATCATTGCGGCCGTCGCACCCCATATATAGTGATTGTCGAAGGAAAGTGCATAGAAGCTCCGCTTTTCTGCTCCAGACTTCTTTGATACAATCACATAATTTTTCGGATCAAGCACAAAAGCTAACGGTACAGTAAATATTTCATCAACCTCGTCGTCATTTTTGACAAATTCAGCGCCCGCTTCAATCAATCCCACCACCGGACGAATCTCGAAACCTGTCGACGTATAATAGAAGTCGAGTTCGCCGAGTTTTGTGAAATATTCCGGCTCCAGCCCGATTTCTTCATGAGCTTCTCGCAAAGCTGTCATTTCATCGCTGGTGTCGCGCGCTTCTCTTTTCCCGCCCGGAAAAGCGATTTGTCCGGAATGTTTGAGAAGTTTTGCTGTCCGCTTTGTCAAAACGAGATGTGGCATATCGGATTTTTCAACAAGGCCGACAAGAACGGCCGAGCGTTGCCAGGACAAACGTTCGGATTTTTGCCGCATGGGAAGAGAATTGGAAAACGGCCGGCCGGAATTAACCGATTGTATGGAAGAGCGTGAAACGGTTGAAAATTCTGTTTCTTCATTAAATTTTTTGACAATGTCGTTTTGCGAAATTACCCGACTTTCTCTATCCAATTTTAAAAAACCTTCTTGTCAAATCGCTATTCAAGACTTTTAGACAGTTCATTTCTGTTATTTTTCTGCTACAAGCCATGAAATAGTCATTGTTCAAAGATGAAGGTGGTGACAAATTCCATCACCGTCAATTCTATTTGGTCATCTATTCAAAAAGTTCTGGGGAAAAGCCATGAGAAGCGCTTCTAAAACAACATCCGAGCCGAAGAAAACAAAAGCTGGCGCATCTGCCCTCAAGCCTGCAAAAAAGGCTGCTTCCCAAAAAGTTGCAAACAAAATTGCAGCAAAAGATGATGCCGGAATAATTGCCGATTTCGACAATGTCGGAAAGCTGTTTGAAACGTTGCGCGCCACGATCGACAAGGTTGTGTTCGGTCAAAGCACTGTTGTTGAAAACAGTATTATTGCGATTTTGTCGGGCGGGCACGCACTGCTTGTCGGTGTGCCGGGACTTGCAAAAACCCGATTGGTCGAAACATTGGGCACTGTTTTGGGATTGGATGAAAAACGTATCCAGTTTACCCCCGATTTGATGCCATCCGATATTATCGGTTCGGAAGTCATGGATACCGACAAAAGCGGAAAACGCTCTTTCAGATACATCAAGGGGCCGGTTTTTGCCCAGCTTCTTATGGCTGATGAAATCAACCGTGCCTCGCCCAGAACCCAATCGGCGCTGTTGCAGGCCATGCAGGAATATCATGTCACTGTTGCCGGCGAACAATATGATTTGCCAAGCCCTTTCCATGTGCTTGCAACACAAAACCCGCTTGAACAGGAAGGAACCTATCCGCTTCCTGAAGCCCAGCTTGACCGTTTCCTCATGCAGATCAATGTCGATTATCCCGATATTGATACCGAACGGCGCATTATTGTCGAAACAACGGGCGCTAAAAAACAAACAATAAAACCGGTGCTTGACGGAAAGAAGCTCGAAACCATTCAGGAAATGGTGCGACAAATGCCGATTTCCGAAAATGTCGTCGATGCCATTTTGAAATTGGTACGCTCTGCCCGCCCCGATTCCGATAATGTGCACGCTAAAAAACACATTGCCTGGGGGCCGGGTCCGCGTGCTTCACAAGCCCTGTCCTTGTGTGCGAGAGCGCGCGCACTTTATCAGGGGCGGCTTGCCCCCTCGGTTGACGATGTCAAAGCATTGGCAATTCCGGTTTTACAACACCGTATGGCATTGAACTTCACAGCGCGCGCCGACGGGCTTACAATTTCTGAAGTTATCAATGATCTTGTGAAAGACATCGAATAAAAGGACATCCGCTCAAGCTAAAACAACGGATAGCAAAACAACGGACAGCGAAAACAAATAATGGCTATTGCTCGCGACATCAATGTAGAAGCACCAACCGATCTGGCGGTGAAAGCCCGTATCCAGTCGGCCAAACTGCCTGACCTTCTCATCGAGGCGCGCCACATTGCCAACACGCTGGTTTCCGGTTTTCATGGCCGGCGCAAACGCGGCAATGGCGATAATTTCTGGCAATTTCGCCCCTATGTTGATGGCGAACCGGTAACGCGCATTGATTGGCGCCGCTCGGCGCGCGACAATCATATCTATCTTCGCGATCAGGAATGGGCAGCCGCCCAGACGATATGGATATTGCCCGATCAATCGCCCTCCATGCATTATCAATCCCGCTTTTCCGACATGCCCAAGGATAGTTATGCTATGCTTATGGCACTGACCCTTTGCGAACTTTTTTCCCGATCGGGAGAGCGTGTCGCAGTGCCGGGGCTTATGGCTCCCACCCAATCACGCAATGCGGCCGAAGAAATGGCTTTAAGTTTCTCAAATCTCAAAGCCCCTCTGAAGTTCGGTGATTTTCTTGACGTAAGCCGCCATTCGCATATCATCCTTTTAAGTGATTTTCTGGATGATCCGGACACAATTGAAAAGAAATTCGGCGCATTGGCAAATGCCGATGTAACGGCGCATTTTGTCGAAGTTTGCGACCCCGCAGAAGAGCGTTTTCCCTACCATGGACGGGTTGAATTTATTGATCCGGAAAGCCGTCAATATTATCTTGCCGGTCGTGCCGAGACATTTCAGGATGCCTATTTACGCCTCTATAAAGCGCGTCGTCAAAGTCTTGCCGATTTTGCCAACAAGAGCGGTGCGAGTTATCACATTGCTGCGACCGATAAAAAAATGAGCACGGTTATTCTCGAACTTGCCAACCTCATCGGACAGGCTCAAGGTTACAGGAGAGGTTAAGGCATGAGTTTCGGTGCACCTTTTCTGCTACTTTTTTTGTTTGCACTACCGGCTATCTGGTGGCTGTTGCATGTCACACCACCAGCACCCGCACACGAAATTTTTCCGCCATTACGGCTTTTGTTAAAAATTGCCAATAAAGAGGAAACGCCCAACCGTACTCCGTGGTGGTTGCTGCTTTTACGGCTTCTTCTGGTGGCAATTGTCATCTTTGCCTTTGCCGATCCGATCTGGCGGCCGACATCGACAGTTTTGACGGGGCAAGCACCGCTTGCCATTGTCATTGATAATAGCTGGTCTTCGGTTCATGATTGGGACAAGCGCATCAATGCCGCGGCCGCACTCATCAAACAGGCAGATGCAGCAAAAAAGACAATCTATATTGCGGCAACCGCTGGCAATGACAATCAGGACATCCGCCCGCTCGGCAGTGAAGAAGCGGGTCGGCTTATTCACAATCTGCAACCTTTATCCCTGCCCGCTCACCGCCTTTCTATCATCAACAGGCTGATAACCGCCCTCAAAGGTCAAAAAGCCGATATTGCCTATCTTTCCGACGGCTTACAAATGGTTGAAGACGAAAGCGCATTTAATAAACTCGTTGCCAATGCCAATAGCAATATCCTGCTTTACGACACCGACATTGCCGAATTGATCGCCATCACATCGGTCAAAAACGAGAGCGGGTCGCTCGCTGTCGATCTGATACGCGCAAAAGCCAATAATGAAAAAAACTTTTCGCTTTCGGCCTTTGACCGCGAAGGGCGGCTGATCGGGGAAACTGGAGGTCGTTTTGAAGATGGTGAAACGTCGACAATTGCCGCTTTCAACTTGCCGCTCGAACTCAAAAACGACATTGCCGCTATCAGGGTGAGTGGCAGAAATGATGTTGCAAGCACATATCTTTCCGATTCCAGAAACCATATTTACCGCGTTGCAATTCTTGCAACTTCTGCCCATGAGCTCACCCAGCCGCTTTTGTCGCCCCTATATTATGTGACCAAGGCCCTTCAGGGGCGCGACCAGATCATTACCGCAAGCAGCAATAATTTTTCCGACGCTATCGAACAACTTATCGCACAAAACCCTTCCACACTCATCATGGATGATGTTGTGAATATGCCCAAGGCTTCGCAGGATCTCCTCACCCGTTTTGTTGAAAAAGGCGGCACACTTATTCGCTTTGCAGGCCAAAATCTTGCAAGTAGCGATAGCGATGACCCGTTACTGCCGGTAAAAATGCGTCATGGAGAACGCCAATTGGGCGGCATCATGTCGTGGGCAACGCCGCAAAAGCTTGCACCTTTACCGAAAAAGGGTATTTTTGCCGATCTTGCTTTTCCCGATGATGTGACGGTGTCGAGGCAAATTCTCGCCGAACCAAGCCCCGAACTTTTCGACCACACATGGTTGAGTCTCGCCGATGGCACGCCGCTCATTACCGCCACCGTTCGCGGTAAAGGCATGTTGATTTTCATTCATACTTCGGCCGACCCGACATGGTCGACATTGCCGCTTTCGGGCTTTTTTGTCGACATGATGCAAAGACTGGCAGAAACAGCAAATCAGACAGACACGAAAAGCGACGTGGCAAAAAGTGATGAAAATATTGTACGCGACCCCTGGCAGATTATAGATGTAAACGGGGCGCTTATACCGGCCCCCTCAACCGTTTCGCCGCTAATATTGAACGATAAAACCGAGGCGCTTCCCTCGTTCAACCATCCTCCCGGCCTTTATGGAAAGAAAAACAACCTCTATGCAGTCAATCTCTTCGATAAAGAGGACAGGTTGACACCGCTCGACACAGAAATTTTTGCCGGAAAAGTGCGTTTGATGGACTATTCAAACGATGTTGAAACGCATTTGAACGGTTTTCTGCTGGCACTTGCCATTGCAATTTTTGCACTTGATACATTTGTGATGCTCTGCGGGCGACAATTGTTCGGAAAACAAGGCCGACCATTCACCGGAAAACGCAAATTTCTGGTGATTTTATTGGCCTTTGCAATGGCGTTCACCCTGCTACAGAGTTTCACGCCACAAGCTGTTTTTGCACAAAAGCTTTCCGACAAAGACACAGCAATGGTGCAATCGGCGGGAAAAACGCGGCTTGCCTATGTCATAACCGGACTGGATGACATTGATAATACCAGCAAAACCGGTCTCGAAGCTTTGGGGCAGTTCATAAAAACCCGTACAACGATTGACCCCGGTGCAGTTGCCGCACTTGATCTTGACGAGGACGAACTCGCATTTTACCCGCTCATTTATTGGTCGGTTGACGCCAATTCTCCGATGCCGACACAAAAGGCGATCGACAAAATCAACACCTATATGCATCAAGGTGGCACTGTCTTGTTCGACACCCACGACCAGATTGAAACCGGCATGGATTTGAGCGGCAAAACCACACCCAACAACCAACGCTTGCGTGATATTCTGGATGGTCTCAACATTCCCGAACTCGAGCAGGCGCCCCCCGATCATGTTATTTCGCGATCGTTTTTTATCATGCCGGATTTCCCCGGTCGCTATAGAGGTTCGCCATTATGGATTTTATCATCGGCACTCGGGGGAAATGACAAACGGCCAATCCATGCCGGCGATGGTGTCAGCTCGATTCTCATCACTGCCAATGATTTTGCCGGTGCATGGGCGCATGACGGAAAAGGCGCATGGAAATATCCGCTTGTTCCCGATGACGAGATGCAGCGTGTTTGGGCTTTTCGCGGTGGTTTGAATATTGTCATGTATATTCTCACCGGAAATTATAAGGCCGATCAGGTGCATGTGCCGGCACTTCTGGAGCGTTTGGGACAGGAAAAATCACAATGAACCAGTCACTTGCGTTTGAACCTTTGGTTTCCTGGCCGTTAAGCCTCACTTTAATCGGTATAGCACTTGTATTTGTTATAGCCGCACTTGTTTTGCGTAAACGCGGGGCGGTTTTGCGGGCTTGTGCACTCGCTGTTATGGCAATTGCCCTCATCAATCCGGTTATGGTCGAAGAACAGCGGGAGCCGTTGAAAAGCACTGTCGGTATCGTCATAGACGAAAGCCAGAGCCAGAATTTCGGCTCGCGCTCGAAAGATACCGAAGAGGCATTGAAAATGCTTCGGGAAGAGCTTGCAAATCATCCTGAATTCGAGCCCCGCCTGATCGAGGCAAAGGCCATCTCGGACAATAATAATGGTAGCGAAACAAGGCTGTTTACGCCTTTGAACGAAGCCATTTCGGATGTTGCGCCTGCCCGTTATGCAGGCACAATCCTGATTACCGACGGTGAAGTTCATGATATTGAAGCGGCAAACGCCAACACTTCCGGTGAAAAGCCGGTGAATGCCCTTATTACCGGTGAACCCGACGAATATGACAGGCAGGTCAAGTTTGTCGACCCGCCGCGTTTCGGAATTACCAACAAACCGTTTAAAATACGGTTTGAAATTCAGGATAAGGGGAAAGTCCCCGCTTCTGCCCGTGATGCAATGGTGGAACTCAAGATCAATGGCAATGTTGTTTTTCACCAATCAGAAGCAACAAATAAAGAAATCGAAACCGAAATTACCCTTCCCCATGCCGGAAAGAACATTATCGAGGTTACGACCTCGCCTCTTTCCGGCGAGCTGACCGATGTCAATAATACAGCGGTAACGGTGGTGGATGGTGTGCGTGAAAACCTGCGCGTGCTTCTGGTTTCGGGGGAGCCACATAATGGCGAGCGCACATGGCGGGATCTGTTGAAAAGTGACCCCAGCATCGACCTTGTCCATTTCACTATTTTGCGCCCCCCCGAAAAAGCCGATAATACGCCGTTAAGCCAGCTCTCGCTGATTGTCTTTCCGACAACCGAACTGTTTGTTGACAAAATTAACGACTTTGATCTCGTCATTTTCGACCGTTACCAGCACTATAATGTGTTGCCTTTGATCTATTACGACTATGTCGCTCAATATGTGAAAAATGGTGGCGCATTGCTGATGGCAACAGGGCCCGAATTTGCCGGTGACAATTCGCTTGCGCGTACGCCGTTATTAAGCGTTCTGCCAGCTTTGCCGAGCGGTGAAATTATTGAAAAACCTTTTACACCGAGCTTGACGCAAGCGGGTTTGCGCCACCCTGTCACACGCGGCCTTTCGGGCGAGGTTGTGAAAAACAATCCGGACAAAACCGACACGTCAAAGGCACAAAATTGGGGCCGTTGGCTGCGCCAGATCGCAGTTCAGGATAGCTCCAAAAGCACCGTTCTCATGAATGGTGCAGACAACCGCCCGCTCATGTTGCTGTCGCATATTGGCAAGGGACGTGTGGGAATGTTGCTTTCCGATGAAGGTTGGTTATGGGCACGCGGTTTCGAGGGTGGCGGGCCTTATGCCGCCCTTTATAGACGCATGGCACATTGGCTGATGAAAGAGCCGGAACTCGAAGAAGAAGCACTGTCAGCTTCCGGCAATGGAAACAGGCTAACCGTTCGCCGCCAAACCATGGCCGACAAACCCGATATTGCTACAGTCCATTTCCCTTCAGGAAAAACCAAAAATGTGACTTTGGAAAAACAGCAGGAAGGTGTGTTTGAAGCAACGCTTGATACCGATGAAATCGGACTTTTCAAAGTCACCAATGGCGACAAGGAAGCGCTGACACATATTGGCGCGGTCAATTCACCCGAATATTCCGAATTGATTTCGACGGAAGAAAAGTTGTTGCCGGTGGCCGGGACCAGCGGGGGCGCAGTAACGCGTCTACATCAAAAGGCGGGTGATAAAGTCACATTGCCTGCCATAGATGTTGTAAAAGGCAAGAGTCTTGCACCCGCACAAAGGCAAAACCGCATTCTGCTCAATGCCGCCAGCGAAACCCGACTGGTGAGCACATCCGCTTTTTCACTGTTCAACGGTGTTCTGGCGCTCGTTGCTTCACTTCTTCTGTTAGCAAGCCTCTGGTATAGAGAAGGCCGTTAAATCACCAATACGGCCTTCTTCAAAAATGAAGACAATAAAACGCGCCCCTTCAAGAATTTCGACCACAAATGAAACATGTTGCAGACTGTCACAACAATTTCCGTTGTTCTTAACGATAACCGAAAGTCACGCCAGTTTTCACCGTTCTAAGGCCTTTCGACGGTCATAACCGTTTTTTACTCGTGCACCACCTTCCGACCGGTGCAATGCCTTTCAACCGGCGCGATCGTTTTTAACTCTCGCGAGAGTTTCGGTTGTCTCGACACTTTTTCGAGCCTGATTGTCTCGACACTTGAACAAAAGCAAAAAGACTTTGGCAAAGTCCAAAACATATGGGCAGAAACCGCCTGTTTACGATGGGCATAAGTCGTTCACCGAATTTCAAAATAGAGCCGGCGTTCACCCCATGCACCGCTTTTCAATTGCCGTTGAAAGCAGATAAAATCTGCCCTGCCAATTTGACCGGTTTTCAGTCTTGCCGTTTGGACTGGTTTTTGTGGAGCACAAGCCCTTTTGCTGTTTCCAATGCACGATCAACAAGTTCAAGTGCCAACAAGCGTTCAGGATTGACCGGCAAGGGCATAACCATGTCCGTTACCGGTACTTTTGAAAAACCGAAACGGCGATAATAAGGTTCATCACCAACGAGCAGAATAAAGGGAACCCCTTTGGCCTTTGCCGTTTCGATCGTATGGCGCATCAACAGGCTCCCGACGCCCAAGCTTTTGAACTTCGGTGAAATAACAATCGGTCCAAGCAGGTAGCCATTGACATTTCCCACCACAATCGGGGTCATTCTGATTGTACCGACCAGATGATGATTGAAAATGGCAACAAATGAAAGGCCGAGGTCATGCCCGCCCTTTTCGCGGATAAGGTGGGCAGCACGTGTAAAACGGGCAGGACCGAAAGCTTCTCTGTTCAGCTCTTCGATCATTTCCTGATGATCCGTTTTTTCGGAAATCAACGTGATATTGTTATTATCAACTTTTGGCGTTTGTGAAAGGTCGAGTGCAGACGAATAATTTTCCATATGAAAACCGGCAAGAAAACAAGTGAAACATAATCAACGGCAAAGCATCCAAAACCACTGGCAGTTCATCGTCGTTGATCTGAAAAAAACATCATTGTCTACTTGTTAACTGTTTGCCTATGTCCGACGTGCATTTTCTTGGCCGAATACCTGAAATTCCGATTGGCGGCTTTAACGGCTTTTACCAATCATGGAAGATTTCCGAACGGCCAAGCAATTCCTATGCAACAATAAAATTGTTAGCGGTAAAAAAGCATGAAAGCAATCACTTTATCAGCATCTTGTGAGTTTGGCTTTTTTAACGATCTACCTTTACCTGCAATCCGGTTATTAAAACTGTTTCATGAATAAACAGTTGTAACAGAAATTCTTGGATAAACAGATTTTTTCTTCTTGCAGTTGATTCGACTTAGTAAACAGTCACTTAATAATCGCCGGAAACGGCCTCTGTTTTTTTCCACAGCTAACAAAATTTGTTGCAATAATGATACAGTTACTTCTCAAACAAGGCGATAAAGCGGCAAAAAGGCGATTGTTTGATTCAAATCAATGGATATTTCAGATTAAATAGGCTTGAACGTAATCAAATTACTGATGTGAAACACGCACGCATATTGATTTAGGAGACAATGATATGAAGAAATTGATCGGTAGCAGTATAGTTGCCATCGCTGCAGCACTCAGCTTCTCAGGTTCGGCTTCGGCTGCCGATGTTCAGAGTGCAAAGCCTGTTGTTCAGGAAGCTCAAAGCCCATGGCAGATCCGCGTTCGCGCTCTCGGCGTTGTTCCACGCGACAAAGGTCATGTTAACCAGATTCATGGTTCTGACCTCGACTTCTCGAGCACAGTTATTCCTGAACTCGACATCACCTATTACTTCACCAACAACATCGCTGCCGAATTGATTTTGGGTACAACCTATTCGTCAATCGACGGTCAAGGTTCGTTGCATGCAGCAGGTGCTGGCAAGCTTGGTAAAACATGGATTTTGCCTCCGACCCTTACTCTTCAGTACCACTTCACCAATTTCGGCGCATTCAAGCCATATATCGGTGGTGGTGTTAACTACACAATCTTCTACAATGAAGATGCTGACCACAATTCAGCCGGCATTGGTTTGAGAGACCTCGACATCGACAACACATGGGGCGGCGCTCTTCAAGTTGGTTTTGACTACATGCTTGACCAACACTGGGGCTTCAACTTTGATGTCAAGAAACTTTACCTCCGTCCGGATTTCGACGGCAAGCTTAACAAAGCAACTGCTGACGCTTTGGGTCTGAATGAACACATCAGCGGTAAAGCCAAGCTTGATCCTTGGCTGATCGGTGCTGGTGTAACCTATCGCTTCTAATAAAGGCGGGGGCTTGAAAAAGTAAATTGAGGGGGCTTGGTTTACTTTTCACAAAAAAGGGACGCTTTTTAGCGTCCTTTTTTGTTTTCAATAAGTCTCCGGCTTATACATCTCCGGCTTATACCTCTCCGGCTTATACGTCTCCGGCTTTTAAGTTTCCTGCTTTATCTGATGTCCTGAATACACATCTGCATACTATTTCACGATAAAAGCGCGCCAGCGGCCTTACTGCTCAAGGGTTTTCTTCAAACTTGCCGCACCGCGCACACGCGCACAACAATCCTGTGTCAGAACAAAAATCTCGCTTGCCGCCCTTGCTGCTCAGAGAATTTCTTTCAAACCGTTTTCACTAATCACATAAGTTCTGCCAATCCCTTTTCAGAATAAAACCGTCGTTAATCTTCGCCACTCAAAGAGAGGTTCTCTCAAGCGCGTTTCACCGCGCAGATTATGCCTAGCCAAACCTGTTGGCAAAAAACCGCTAGCCTCCCCACGGCTCAGGGAATTTCCTTCAAACCTGCCATACCGCAAACACACGCTTTGCCAATCCTGTTTTATGAAAAAAGCCCGCCTGCTTACCTGTTTCCTTGATTATGGGATTCCTTAGAGCTTGCTACACCGCGCAGCCCCCCCCTGCAAAACCTGTAAAGGGGAAAAAACGCTAGCCTCCCCACGGCTCAAGGAATTTCCTTGAAACCTGCCATACCGCAAACCGATGCCTGACCAATCCCGTTTCAGAATAAAACCGTCGTTAATCTTCCCCACTCAAAGAGAGGTTCTCTCAAGTATGTTTCACCGCGCAGATTATGCCTGCCAACCCTGTTCTATGAGAAAGACCGCCTGCTTTCCTGTTTCCGTGGTTACGGGAATCCTTAGAGCTTGCTACACCGCGCAGACCTCCCCTGCAAAACCTGTTAAAAGGGAAAAACCGCTAGCCTCCCCACGGCTTAAGGAATTTCCTTCAAACCTGCCATACCGCAAACACACGCCTGACCAATCCCGTTTCAGAATGAAACCGTCGTTAATCTTCCCCCACTCAAAGAGAGGTTCTTTCAAGCGTGTTTCAGTGCGCAGATTATGCCTGCCAATCCTGTTTTATGAGAAAGATCGCCTGCTTACCTGTTTCCTTGATTATGGGATTCCTTAGAGCTTGCTACACAATGCACATAAGTTCTGCCAATCCCGTTTCAGAATAAAACCGTCGTTAATCTTCCCCACTCAAAGAGAGGTTCTCTCAAGCGCGTTTCACCGCGCAGATTATGCCTTGCCAATCCTGTTCTATGAGAAAGCCCGCCCTGCTTACCTGTTTCCTTGATTACGGGAATCCTTAGAGCTTGCTACACCGCGCAGCCCCCTGCAAAACCTGTAAAGGGGAAAAAACGCTAGCCTCCCCATGGCTCATGGAATTTCCTTCAAACCTGCCATACCGCAAACACACGCCTCACCAATCCCGTTTCACGAAAAAAGACTTGCCTAACCTCCTGCTTCTTTGGCGATGGTATTCCTTCACGCTGGCCTCACCGTGCACACACCCCCTTGTCAATTCCGGTTCGGAGCAAAACTTGCTAGCCTCCTTCCTGCCTATAAGGATTCGTTCAAGCTTGTCCCGCCATGCAAAGGTAATTTTGTATTTCACAATGCAAAGGGCAGCTCATTTTTTTGGTTATCAATCACTCATAATATGATTTTCCGCCCTTCGCCCGACGATTTGCGAGATCATCGGCAGAGACATGCCAATCCCAGCCATTTCCTGAATGATGGCGGATTTGGATTTTATCACGGGAATTCTTATAAAACTGAGATCTAGAATCTTTCTCGCAACTCATGTTCGAGAAGAAAACACCGCATATGTCGCGGGGCCGTTGATGGATATATGATGCCATTTTCCTGAGAGTGGCTGTTCCCGGTAAATTGCAATATAGCAATCTTGTAAATTCTACCAATCTTACAAAATGTCATACACCGGTCTTGTGCGCTTGGGTTCGAGGCCTATGAGCTAAAGCCCGCTTATTTCCATCCATGCTATTTCCGAAAGAAGCCGAATATTATGAAAGCTGCAAACGTTTGCTCCGACTTTTTTAAAAATGGAGACTTTCCCCGTTTCGTTTGCCTTCTCTCTTCCGGTGCGTGGCGAATAATTGTCTCTTTTTAAGCTGTTTTTTGAATTTTTCCGATATTATACTCTCTCAATTGCCATGTTTGTTCTTATATCCTCTTCATTTTAAAAGCTTTTTGTTTTTTTGTTGCCTATTTTTATTGTCTCGCTATGTTCTGTGGAATGTTTCACTTGGCTCATATATCCGACATTCATTTGTCGCCGCTTCCTGCCCCTCGTCTTTTCGAGCTTATGGGAAAGCGTTTAACCGGTTATATTAACTGGAAGAAAAACCGTACCGGTGAAATGGGACGGCAAACGCTTGATGCTTTAATGGAAAGTATCAAACAAAAACAGGCTGACCATCTTGTCATAACCGGTGATCTCGTGAATCTCTCTTTGCCAAAAGAATTCGCGGCCGCCAAAGACTGGCTTGTGGCGCAAGGTCCGGCGAGCGATATTTCACTCACATTCGGCAATCATGATGCCTATGTCGGGGGCGCTTTCAAAAAAGCCTGCAAAACCTTCCGGCCGTGGATTACCAGCGAAGAAGCCCATGGCTGGAGTGCTCTTTTCCCCTATATGCGGGTTCGTGGACAGGTCGCTATTATTGCCGTTTCTTCAGCCATTGCCACACCACCGTTTTTCGCAACCGGCCACTTTGACAGTGCACAGGCCTATCATCTGGCTGATCTTTTACGCGAAGCGAAAGAACGTAATCTGTTCCGGATGGTGATGATACACCACCCCCCTTATAAAAACGCTACCAATTGGCATAAAAAATTATGGGGTATTGAACGTTTCCAACGTGTCATCAAACAACAAGGTGCAGAACTTGTTCTCCATGGGCATACCCATGTTCCTTCTCTTGAACATATTGAAGGGAAAGAACGCGACGTTCCGGTGGTTGGCGTTGCTTCTGCCTCGCAAGCCTTTGGCGGTAAAAAGCCACCCGCCAATTACAACTGGTTTACAATCGACGGTGATTGTGAAAGCTGGCATTGCGGGCTTGAACGCTATACCATTATCAATAAAGAGAATGAAATCAACTGCACCGAAAAAGTTCCGCTCTTTTAGTGCATTCGATTTAGTGCATTCAAACAAAAGACCTGACAGCAATTTTCCTCTGACCGGCTGGAACACAGCCGGTTTAAAATAATACCAGCATGTAAAATAATACCAGCAGGTAAAATAATACTAGCGTGTAAAATAATACTAGCGTTTAAAATAATACCAGCGTTTAAAATAATACCAGCATGTAAAATAATACCAGCGTTTAAAATAATTCCGGCATTTGAACGAATGCGGCATAAATCGGGTTTGCTCAGCCCGAATATAGCTGTTGTAACTTGGATTTCATATGCTCGAATAAAGCGCCAAAAAACAGACGGAACACCGGTGTTTTCGAGCAAAATCTATGCCCCCAAAAAAGACAAAAAAGCCAAATAAATGCAAAGCCTTGACCTTGACGATGTTTAACGCCTGTCAGTCATGTCAATCAATTGCTCTATTGTTTCCGGATATTTCGTGTATTGAACCGAATTTCTGTTTTTTGGGACTTTTTATGTCGATTGTTTTGTCACACTGGCAAAGCGCGATTGCTCCCGATCTTTTTTATCTTTCCTTTTTCGGCCATACCGGCTTTCGTGGCGAATAAAAAACGTGGGTTTTACCCCTATTCAGAGGGCTACATAAGCCGTTTTGAAGTCATGAGGCGCTATAACCGTTTTGACGTGGTGAAGGCTACATAAGTGTTCTTGGAGTGGTAAGACGGCTTAACGTTATGAACTGTTGAGAAGACTACGGGCCGAATAAGCGTCTTGAAGTGGTGAGACGGCTTAACCGTTATAAAGTAGCGAGAAGATTATATAAGCGTTCCGGAAAGGTTGACGGGCAAGACTATTGAAACTTCCGCCGGCAACTTACCAAATGCCGCTTACTATTTTTCGCATGATTGCGATTTTCATGAGTTTGACGGGCGGCAACAGCAAGACAATAAGCCCTTGTTGCCGCCCTTGAAAAATTAGAGTTTCAAACGATTAACCGCCGAAACAATAGCATCGAGCGAAGCTGTCGCGATATTTTCATCAATGGCAACGCCGAATATTTTTCCTTCCGGATAGGCTATTTCCATATAGCAAATGGCTTTTGCATCCGAACCGCGTTGCAGTGAATGTTCCGAATAATCGACGACCGAAAGCTTCTTGCCGAGATATTTGGAAAAAGCGTCGATAAACCCGTCAACCAGACCGGTTCCCGTTCCTTTAATGGTTTTTTCTTGTCCGCGATCGGTAATTTTTGCGCTCACCTCGACACGGCCTTTTTCTTTTGGATCAGCTTTGGTCTTGTAATCGACAAAGCCGAAGCGGCCACCATTCTGTTTGACATAAGTCTTGACGAATTCATCATAAATGCGCTTCGACGGCAATTCTTTGCCTTCTTCATCGGTAATATGTTGAATCACATCGCGGAATTCGATTTGCAAAGCGCGCGGCAGGTTCAGGCCGTAGTCTGATTGCAGAATATAGGCAATGCCACCTTTGCCTGATTGCGAATTGATGCGGATAATGGCTTCATAGCTTCTGCCGACATCTTGCGGATCAATCGGCAGATAAGGCACTTCCCACAAAGTCTTGTTCGACTTTTTCATTGCCTTCATGCCTTTATTGATCGCATCCTGATGCGAACCCGAAAAAGCGGTATAGACCAATTCGCCGACATAAGGGTGGCGTTCGGGAATTCTGAGCTGGTTACAATATTCGTAAACTTCCTTGATCTTTTCGATATTCGAGCAATCAAGTTCCGGATCGACGCCTTGGGTAAACATATTCAGCGCCAGCGCGACAATGTCGACATTACCGGTACGTTCGCCATTACCGAACAATGTTCCTTCAACGCGGTCGGCACCGGCAAGCAGGCCCAATTCGGTGGCGGCAATGCCACAACCGCGGTCATTATGCGGGTGCAAGGAAATCAGAACGCTGTCACGGCGGTCAATATTGCGCCCCATCCATTCGATTTCATCGGCATAGATATTGGGAGACGACATTTCGACCGTGGAAGGCAAATTCAAAATCATCTTGTGTTCGGGTGTCGGATTAACGATTTCGATGACCGCATTCGATATTTCCAGCGCAACTTCGAGCTCGGTTCCGGTAAAACTTTCAGGCGAATACTCGAAACGGTAATGTTTACCGGCTTTGGCGGCCATATCCATCACCATTTTCGCCGCATCGGTTGCGATTTTCTTGATACCGGCAACATCTTTTCCGAACACAACCCGCCGCTGCAATTCACTGGTCGAATTGTAAAAATGCACGATCGGATGATTGGCGCCATCCAGCGCCTCGAAGGTGCGGGTAATCAATTCCGGACGGCATTGCACCAGAACCTGCAAGCTTACATTTTCAGGAACATTGCCATGTTCGATACACCAGCGCGCGAAGTCGAAATCGGTTTGCGAAGCAGATGGAAAACCGATTTCGATTTCCGGAAAGCCCATTTCCAGAAGCAGGCGGAACATGCGTTCTTTACGGTCTTGTCCCATCGGGTCGATCAAAGCCTGATTGCCATCACGCAGATCGACAGAACACCAGATTGGTGCTTTTTCGATACGCTTGTCGGGCCAGGTGCGGTCTTTCAATGAAACTTGCGGGTAAGGTTGATATTTTTGTGATGCTGTCGGCATGCCTTTATGTGAAAAATTTGGTGAAATACTCATGATCTATGCTCGTCTGAAACACCGGTAACCGGTTGATATTTTAAAATGAAGATTGTTGAAGAGGAGCATTTACGCCGGCAGGTAACGACCGCCGGGCGCCCCTCACCGGCCCCGGCAGTCGCTCATAAGCCCAAGAAGAAGCAAGTTTGAAGGCAAAGCACAAAAGCCTGCATCCCCGATGCAGTACAAAACCGATAATTTTTGTGCGTCAAACTTTTCCATAGCGAAAAATATGGCACAGGTTTTTTTCAAGCGCAACCTGTTTTATCAAACCTTCACCCGTTCGTGTTCAAAGTTGTGAACCTGAACTTCAATGTTTCAAACGGGACTATCATGTTCCAAACGGGATTATCATGTTTAAAGCGGGGTTATATCCTATCATTTCGTCAAAGTTTCAACCGGTGGCGTAATTCGTTCACAAGCAAAGCTGTTTTCATGTCGTTGATTTGTTGCTTGTCATTAAGCTTTATCGCCTCTTCGACCGGCATTTCGACAATTTCGATATTTTCCCCTTCTTTGGCTAGCCCGCCACCGGCAAAACGGTGATCTTGCGGGCGGTAATTGGCCAGATAAAGCCATAGCTGTTCGGTCGAGAAACCGGGGGTTGTAAAGCCTTTGAACACAAGTTCGAGATTATGGAGCTGGTAGCCCAATTCCTCTTTTGCCTCGCGCAGCATTGTATCATCGGCTGATTCGCCCTTTTCGATGTGTCCTGCGCATGCTTCGAGCACATACATGCTGCCGGTTGCCAGATAAGTCGGTGCGCGGAACTGTTTAACAAAAAGAACCGTTTTTCTGTCCTCGTCATAAGGCAAAACCGCAGCTCCGTTGCGGTTATGGTAGGTTTCGCGCTTCACTGTTTTCCATTCGCCATCCGCATCTTGCTGCTCATAGGAAACGGCTGTCAGCTTTGTCCAATGGTCGGATAATACAGTTTCTTTCAGATTTCTGATTTTTAACATAATGCTCCTCATGCAATGGGAACGGCGGTTGTCCCCTTTGGCAATTTTGCTTCCTCTTCCGGTTCGATATGAATGACAATACGCGCGTTTTCGATTTCTTGTTTCAGAGCATCTTCGATTCTATTGCATATATCGTGCGCGTCTCCCACCGTCATTTTGGAAGGAACCACCAGATGGAATTCAATAAATGTGACCTGTCCGGCCACACGGGTTCGCAAATCATGGGCTTCGATAGCACCTGCCGCGTGACTTGAAATAATATCCCTGATGCGCATTGTCTCTTCAAGCTCGACACCGACATCCATCAGCCCCTGCACCGAATTGTTGATGACTTTCCACCCTTGCCAGAGAATGTTCAAAGCAACAATAATAGCAAGCACGGGGTCAAGAATGGCCCAGCCGCTCAAGATAGCGGCAAGAAGACCGGCAAGCACGCCGATAGATGTGAACACATCCGTCATTAAATGCATGCCATCGGCTTTCAATGCAGGTGAATGCGAGACTTTTCCCTGCTTTATCAAAATCAGCGCCCAGATTGCATTGATCGCACTGGCAACAAGATTGATCGCCAGCCCGTAGCCTGGCTGTTCGGGCAAATGGGTAGAGGTGAGCAAAGGCCATGATTCGTGTAAAATCATGATGGCGGCAACAAAAATCATTGCCCCTTCAAGAATTGCCGAAAAATATTCGGCCTTGGTGTGTCCGAAGGGGTGATCGTTATCAGCCGGTTTCATGCTGATAAGGATGGCAACATAGGCCGCAATGGCTGCGATGACATTGACAATCGATTCCAGCGCATCGGAATAAAGAGCCACCGAACCTGTTATATAATAAGCGAAATATTTGAGTACAAAAACAATAATGGCAACCGGAATAGACCAGATTGCCAATTGTTTCAGCCTTGAATTCGCACTTTTCATTGCCATGCTTTCTTGATTAGTCTTGAAACAACATTTTCAATGATCGCCATACCGACATTGCCACTTAAACTCATGATTGATTCGGGGTGGAACTGGACGGCCGCAATCGGCTGGCTTTTATGCTCGATTGCCATGATTACGCCATCAGCTGTTTCCGCCGTAACCTTGAACACGGAAGGCAAGCGGCTCGGGTCGGCAAAAATTGAATGGTAGCGGCCAACCGTTATTTCTTTTGGCAAATCCGTAAACAGCAGGGTTTCGCCGGTAATGCGGATTCGTGACGGTTTGCCGTGCATCGGTTCGCTTAATACCCGCAAACTCCCGCCAAAAGCTTCGGTCAAAGCCTGTAACCCCAGACAAACGCCGAAAATCGGAATTTTACGCGCCCGTGCTTTATTGATTGTGTCTTCACAATTGAAATCTTTCGGCGTTCCCGGCCCCGGTGACAAAACAACAAGATCGGGATTGACCGTTTCAAACACCTTGTCATCCACCGGACTTCTTACCGTTGTCACCTTGGCGCCGGTCTCGCGGAAATAATTGGCAAGCGTGTGCACAAATGAGTCTTCATGGTCGACAAGCAGAATATTGACACCCGTGCCGGGCTTTTCTTTCTCCTGCCTTACCGCCTTTGGCAATGGTTTCGCACTGTCACGGATAGCAGCAATCATGGCAGACGCTTTCAGTTCTGTCTCTTTTTCTTCCTCTTCCGGATTGGAATCATAGAGCAATGTAGCGCCTGCTCTTACCGATGCCACACCATCCTTGATACGCACGGTGCGAAGTGTTAGCCCCGTATTCATATCGCCATTGAAAAACACCATGCCGATAGCACCGGCATACCATGCACGCGCGCTTCTTTCATGATTTTCGATAAAGCGCATAGCCCATAATTTCGGCGCACCGGTCACAGTCACCGCCCATGCATGCGACAAAAATGCGTCGAACGCATCAAGGCCATTGCGCAACCGCCCTTCGATGTGATCGACCGTGTGGATAAGGCGGGAATACATTTCAATTTGCCGCCGCCCGATGACCCTGACCGACCCCGGTTCGCAAACGCGGCTTTTATCATTGCGGTCGACATCCGAACACATGGTCAATTCGGATTCGTCCTTTTTGGAATTGAGCAAAGCCAGTATCTGCTCGGAATCGGCAATGGCATCCTGTCCGCGTTTGATTGTTCCCGAAATCGGGCAGGTTTCAACCCGTCTTCCGGTTACGCGAACATACATTTCAGGCGATGCCCCAACGAGATATTCCTGTTCTCCGAGATTGATAAAAAACGAGTAAGGCGAAGGGTTGGTGAGTTTCAACCTTTTACTGATAGCCGAAGGACTTGCCGGACAAGTTTCATAGAAAGTCTGCCCCGGAACAACCTCGAACAGGTCGCCGCGCTTGAAACTTTCTTTGGCTTCTTTGACCAAAGCAGCATATTCACCCTTTTCATGATCGCCTTTTTGCGGAACGGCTTTGGCTGCTTTGAACGGTTGTTCTTCCGTGTCACGGCTCAAACCTTCCGTCGATTTTCCATTATCGGAAAAATCATAATTTTCCACCCATGCACGTGCCGAATAATGGTCGACAATCAGAATGGAATCCGGCAGGTAAAGCACCATATCCCGCTGGTCTTCCGGACGTTTTATTTTAAACTCGATCGGCTCGAACTGGAAGGCGAGATCATAGCCGAATGCCCCGTATAGACCAAGACTTTGGTCTTCGGATGAATGAAAAATATCGCAAATTGCACGCAAAAGAGAAAAAACCGATGGCATACGCGAGCGTTCTTCCTCGCTAAAGACCCGCCCCGGTTTTTTAACATCTATTGCGAGCTTATCATCTGTGCGTTTTGTCGATTGAATATCGTCCAGCGTTTGAAGACGCGGTTCGATCATGTCGATAAGAACTTTGCCGCGCTCGTTCAGGGCTTCGATTTTCATATGGCGGCCGCGCGAAGTGACAACAAGCAGCGGATTGATGAAGCCCGAATCCCAACGTGTATAGCGCCCCGGATATTCATAGTTCGATGAAAAAACTGCCCCGCGGCGGCTATCAAGAGCATCAACAATCCGGTCAATCGCTCCCTGATAGGCAATATCCTCGCAGCGACGACGAATCTTCAAACCGCCTTTTGTGAGATATTCAAAAGCTTTCTCGCCTGCCATGTTCTTATCCATATTAGAACTCCGTCCTGTTAATTAGGTCACTTATCCGGACGGAGTATATAAAAAAGGCCGCCCGGTTATCCGTCGCGACCTTGTCCTGAATTTTTGCACAAACAAACAGAGGCCGCTAAAAGCAACCCCACCACCAGATCATGAATGTACGTTTATTGTTCATTCCCGTCTTTTAACCTGTCCGCCATTCTATAGCAACACAAAACAACACCACCGAAAGCAATCGAACGCCCTTCTGCATCAAACTTTTCTTCAACCGGCGCGCGAATCAGCGTCGATTCGCGGGGCTGCCCGACAAAATGACATTTGAAATATAGAAATACTCTAAAATAGAATAAATTTGTTTTAATGAAAAATTATACTTGTAAAAATCGAATCTGATAATCTGCTACCATTATCACTTTTCCGTTTTGTTATAAGCTATTTCTCTTAAGCATTACGGAACTGTCTTTCTTTTACAAAGATTCCGGTTTTTTCTTTGCGTAAATGTTTTTGTGACAGTCGTCCGTTCACGAACTATAGATTTCCAAAAAATGGATTACCTGCTCTTCAATCCAAAAACTGTTTGCTTATTTTTTAGAATACGGAAAATTTGAAGAACGATAAAAAGTATTCATGTGATTTTTCATAATTAAAACTTGATAGATGAAACTGATTCGCTGCTCTCGGAATCAATATAAACTTGAATAAACAAATAGCCTTATAGTCAAAATGCGAATATACTTGAAACTATTAAGAAAAGGAAAAGTCCGGGCATTGGGGACCCGGACTTTTCTCCCCTTCGTTGGAGAAGGGATACAGGTGTAGGAAATAGCGGGGGACCTAAACACCTGTCGCCGGCACTTTCAAACATAGAGTTCTATTTGTGCGGCGAAGGTGAATATAGTTGACAGACAGGAATAGTCAACAAATATTTACAACCTATGGTTTTATTTTTTAATATATCTCCCCACTCCAGACGACGCAGTTCGCTGTATAATTTTTTATTCCTCCGCGTTGTAATTTCGGCATTTTTCTCACCACCGGAAGTGCAGATCGTATATTCCACTTTTCCGCTGGAGCGTTGAGGCCGTGACAGGATGCGACAATATTGCACATCGGGCTTTTCATGAGCGAAGGCAAGATAGCAGAATTTTTCGTCTTCAAAGGGCACGATCGCCTGTTTGGTAAGGCGATGTGTGCGCGAGCGTTCGACTCTTACAGAAAAATGGCACCAGTCCGGCGATTCGACCGGACAAGCAAATTCATGTGGACAAGGTGCAACAATATGGCCGCCTCTTTCAATTAACCTGTCACGTTGGCGGTTCAATCTTTTAAAACCGGCAGGCGTACCCGGCTCAATGAGAAAAAGCATGTCTCCGGTCTTGTTCCATAGGCCATCAACAAGGTGATCCTGTATTTTTTCAGGAAGTTCATCCAGCACATAACTTGCTGTGACAAGATCGGCTTTGGCAAGATTTTCAAAAGCGGCAGAAGAAATATCCATATTCTGCCAATCTGTTGTTACATGTTTTGAAGCGGACGGGGCGCTATCGTCATGGACAAGGCTCGCTGAAAATAGCGCTTTCCCAAGCGAGATAATATCATGGCTCTGCTCGACAAGCGTTGCATGTCGAAGTGAAGGGAAAATCCGGCTTGCGGCAAAAACGGCCGTACCCGGTCCGCCGCCGACATCAAGCTGGCTTGACGGTGAAAAAGACGGGCAAATTTCTGTAACTTTATCGAGTGCCGAAAACACGGCCGCATAGGTCGCCGGAAAACGCGCTGCTATATAGCCGAATGCAGCATTCCTGTCGGCAATATGCATTTTCCCGTCAAGTATTTCATTGCGATAGCGTTGGGTGAGCCGGTGGGACGCTTTTTCAAGTTCGGCGGGATTTGTCTGTTGAAAAAGCTCGTCAAGCGCGTTTTTCAAATTGGCAGGAAGTTGCATTGTGCGATTCCATAATAAAAGGCTTTTCTTGTGAACCTTATTTCATTCTTTATTGAAATAGTCTAACCCCGTCCTTAAGCTGGACATTGTATAATCATGGAGTTGCCGGAAATCTTGTCGGGCATTTTGAAACAAATAGCATTTCTTTTCCTAAGCTTGTTTCTGGCAGCGGGAACGGGATATGCAAGCGCGGATATAAACGAAGCTGAAACATGCAAAATTGTGCGCTTTGCCGATACCGGTTGGACAGATATTTCAGCCACAACCAGTATTGCCACCACACTTCTTAAAGCACTCGGCTATGATACCGAAACACGGATTTTATCCGTTCCTGTTACTTATGCCTCGCTTTCCAATGGCGATATTGATGTTTTTCTGGGTTATTGGAACCCGTCCATGACACCCGATTTCAAACCTTATCAGGACGATGGAAGTGTCGAGCTCCTCGGTTATAATCTGGAAGGGGCAAAATATACGCTGGCTGTGCCGCAATTTGTCTATGACAAAGGCTTGAAAAGCTTTGAAGATATAAAACGTTTCGGCCCTGAACTGGGTTATGCCATTTACGGGGTCGAACCGGGCAATGACGGCAATCGCCTTATTCTTTCAATGCTTCATGATTCCGCTTTCGGGCTTACCGATTTCCATATTGTCGAAACCTCCGAACAGGCCATGCTTGCCGAAGTCGAAGCACGCATTCGGGAAAACCGCCCGATCGTATTCTTGGGGTGGGAACCACACCCGATGAATATGCGCTTCAAAATGGCCTATCTTTCCGGTGGTGACCAATATTTCGGGAAAAATTTCGGCAATGCCAAAGTCGGCACCAATATTCGCAAGAATTATCGTCTGCAATGTCCCAATGTAACGCGTTTTCTCGGCAATCTCGTTTTCGATGTCGATATGGAAAACCACCTGATGGATCAAATCCTCGATCAGGGTGAAGACCCGGAAAATGCTGCCCATTCATGGCTTTTATCCAATAAAGAAAGGGTAAAAGGCTGGCTTTCGGGGGTGACGACCGTCAATGGGGGTAACGCTGTTGAAGCCGTTGACCACGCACTCGGCGCACCCGATGAAGAGACAAATACACACTATAAAATTCCGGTCGGAAAAACCGCAAATACGATCGTCGAGTTTTTGAAAGAGCATGGCGGGCTGGTTTTCACGGCTCTGCGTGTGGGTCTTGGCAGCCTGTTAAAAGCCACTCTGGCACTTCTATTGTGGCCAAATCCGCTTTTGTTGATTGCTATTTTATGTGTTCTTGCCTTCGCCATACAGAGAAATTGGCGGGTTGTTGTGCTCACTGCACTGGGGTTTCTGTTCGTTATCAATCAGGGCTACTGGGTTGACACGATGGAAACAATAGCTCTGCTGTTCTGGTCGTGCATTCTTTGTATGGGAATTGGCGTGCCGGTCGGCATTGCCTGCGCCCATCGTCCGAAAATATATCGCGGGATCCAGCCCATTCTCGATCTCATGCAGACATTGCCGACCTTTGTCTATCTGATACCGGCTATCATTTTTTTCCGCATCGGCATGGTACCGGGATTGATTGCAACCATTATCTTTGTGCTTCCTGCCCCCATAAGGCTCACCCAGCAAGGCATAGTCTCGACGCCAAAAGCCTTGATCGAGGCGGGTAAAGCATTCGGTTCCAACCGGCGGCAGATCTTATGGAAAATCGAATTTCCCCATGCTATGCCGGAAATACGTGCGGGCATGACGCAAACCATTATGCTTTCGCTTTCCATGGTGGTCATTGCAGCAACAGTTGGCGGCAATGGTCTGGGTGTCAAAGTCTATCGCGCATTGCAGCAGCATGATGCAGCTATGGGCTTTGAAGCCGGTTGCGTTATTGTGGTGGTCGCAATCGTACTTGACCGCCTGTTTCGACCGGGGAAGGCGCGCTAATGGCCAGAGTCATCATAGATCATGTGAGTGTGGTTTTCGGCAATCGTCAACAGCAGGCGCTCGATCTTGCAGATCAGGGCGCATCACGGGCAGAAATCAAGGACAGAACCAATACAGTGCTTGGTGTGCATGAATGTTCGCTCGACATTGCCGAGGGTGAAACATTGGTCCTGATGGGGCTATCCGGTTCGGGAAAATCGACTTTGCTGCGCACGATCAACCGTTTGATAAAGCCGGTCGAGGGCAATATCTATGTTGGCGATGTCGGCAATGAAATCAATGTCACCACCGCTTCGAGAGAAGAATTGCGCTATGTGCGCACGCGCCTTGTTTCCATGGTATTCCAGCAATTCGGCCTGTTTCCTTGGCGCACGGTCGCCGATAATATCGGTTTTGGCCTTGAAGTGGCCGGCGTGCCCAAAAAACAACGTCAGGCGATTATTGCCGAACAGCTTGATCTGGTCGGATTGAATGAATGGGCCAACCGCATGGTGACCGAGCTTTCCGGCGGTATGCAACAGAGAATCGGCCTTGCCCGTGCTTTTGCAACCGGCGCACCCGTTTTGTTGATGGACGAGCCGTTTTCAGCCCTTGATCCGCTCATTCGCAACCATTTACAGGACGAACTTCTGGAACTACAAAAGCGGCTCAATAAAACATTGATTTTTGTCAGCCATGATCTTGATGAAGCGATCAAAATGGGCAACCGCATTGCCATTATGGAAGACGGACGGATTTTGCAATGTGGAACAGCACAGGAAATTGTGCTATCGCCCGCCAATGAGCATGTCGCCAACTTTGTGCGCCACATCAACCCGTTGAGCTTTTTGACAGCAAGACAGGTCATGCGCCCCTATAATTATGAGAATGGCGATATTTCTGTTGCAGCCATGGCAAAACCTGATACGAGTTTACCTGATCTCATCAGTGTGTGTGACCGGAAAAACGGTGCCATTGGCGTGGCCGAAAATGGGCGTGTCATCGGCGTTATCACTGAGGAAGACATTATCCATCATCTGGCAGAGCATCAGAAACGGTGATAGGTTTGTTTTATGAGTTTGGATATTACAACAATTAGCGATGTTGAAGACCCGCGGCTTGCCCCCTATCGGGACATTCGTGAAAGAGACCTTGTCGGGCGCGAACATCATTTCATCGCCGAAGGCAAGGTGGTTCTGTCGGTTCTTTTAAGGTCGGAACGTTTTCAAGCCCGATCATTGCTGGTTGCTGCAGCCAAGCTTTTGGGGCTGATGCCGGTGCTCGACGCAACCAAACCCGCCTGCCCTATTTACTGTGTACCGCAGAAAATTATGGATGACATTGCCGGTTTTAATGTCCACCGCGGTATTCTGGGTATCGGAGAACGTATAAAGACGCCAACACTTGAAGAATTTTTGGCCAGTTTGCCGGAAAAAGCACTCGTTCCGGTGCTGTGCGGAATTTCCAACCACGATAATATGGGGTCGATCTTCCGGAACGCTGCCGCTTTTGCAGCTGACGGAATTATCATTGATAAAACCTGCTGTGATCCTCTTTATCGCAAAGCCATTCGCGTTTCGGTGGGAGCTGCATTGAAAGTTCCCTATACCCAAGGTGAAGATATAAAAGAAATTCTCACAGCGCTCGAAAAAGCCGATTTCCGTATCTATTCGCTTTCGCCAGCCGCTTCAAATTATTTGAAAGATGCGGAAGTTGCGAAAAGAACAGCTCTGGTTTTCGGTACTGAGGGCGAAGGTCTCCCCGATTTTGTCCTGAAGGATACCGAAACCTTGCGCATTCCCATTGCTTATGATTTCGATAGCCTGAATGTTGCTACGGCAACCGGACTTGCACTCGAACATTTTGCCGATTTTGACAAATTGAACTGACGATCGCACATCTGGAAAACCTGACGCGGGGAAACTGCCGGACAGGAACGGATAGGTTCAAACAGGCTCAAACAGGCTCAAACAGGTTCAAACTGGTTCAAACAGGCTCAAGCAAGCTCAAACAGGCGCAGATAAAACCGGATAGCTATTGTTCGGAAAATATCTATTGTCGCCTAATGCGCGCGATTTTTCAAAACCCCGATAACAGTGCCGGCTTGTCAGGCTTTGATTGCAAGCCACAAAACTTCCGAAAAAATAGAAATGCGATACATAGCACCAGAAACACCAGACCATGGCATAACAAAATATTAGCCGCAAAAACATGGGCAAAAACGCGGTGCAGAAAGACCTAGCGTAAAAAGACCTAGTGCAAAAAGACCTAGCGTAAAAAAAACTAGCGTAAAAAGACGTAGCGTAAAAAGATCTAGCGTAAAAAATAACACTGCCTGCCAAAGCCGGTTTTGCTACCTTCCGGACAATTCTCTCCCGAAGAGCGGATTCCAATATCGCTTACGGGAGCGGGCAATGAAAATCGCTTCAGTGACAGAATTTTCAAGCTCAGCGCTTTGGCTCTACCTGCATTTGCCCCTATCTGCATTTCATTGATCGTCCGGATAGGAGAATTTGTTAAACCTGACAATTTTTAGCCGTCAGTTTATTAAAACCGCCACGGGGTGAGGCAAGAGGGGTTATCAAAAGCCGACACGGCAACCGGCCAGTCCGGTTTATAAAGAAAAGCCAACATATTAGTGCCCCCCGTTTAGCGACAATTGTTTGGCGACGCCCCCTGTTTAGCAACCCGCTGTTTAGCAACAATTGCTTAACGACGCCCCTTTTTAGCGTCCCCTGTTTAGCAACCCGCTGTTTAGCAACAATTGTTTAGCGACGCCCCTTTTTGGCGCCCCCCCTTTTTCGCGCCCCCCTGTTTAGCAACAATTGCTTAGCGACAATTGTTTAGCGACCATTACAAGCCGGAAAAGTACGCCGACTTAAAGCCCAACGTGCTACCAATTGTGCTTTATTGAATGAAAACGCGGCATTACCCTTTTCAGGCTGCGGTATCCTCACGCGATTTATTCAACAGGTTTTTGAGCATTGTCTCGGCGCGGGCATCACGTTCCGAACGGGTGATGAACCCACCACCAAGAACCCGCGCATCATTGGTTTCATTATCGTAAAGCACACAAGCCTGCCCAGGAGCCACACCTGTCTCGCCTTCCAGAAGGTCGACTGTGAGCGTACCATCATGATATTTCACAATAGCCGGACGTGGCGGGCGTGTCGAGCGTACTTTGGCGGCAACTTCAATCCCCTCTTCGGGGAAGTCATCAAGATTTTCATCACCAAGCCAATTGGTATCCCGCAAAAACAATTTGCGTGTTTCAAGTGCTTCTCTGGGGCCGACAATGACACGCGAATTTTCCGCATCAAGATAGACTACATAAAGGGCTTCGCCGGTTGCAATGCCAATGCCGCGACGTTGACCGATGGTAAAATTGACGATTCCGCTGTGGCGACCGAGAATGCGCCCGTCAATATGCACAATCTCGCCGGGGTTGGCAGCTTCGGGGCGCAATTTTGCGATCACATCCGAATAGCGCCCCTGTGGAACAAAGCAAATATCCTGACTGTCGTGCTTGGAGGCAACGGCAAGCCCCATTTCGGCAGCGATTTCCCGCACATGCGGTTTTGCAAGATCACCAAGCGGAAAACGCAAATAATCAATTTGTTCCTGCGTTGTGGCAAAGAGAAAATAGCTCTGGTCGCGATTGGCATCGACCGGCCGGTATAATGCACGATGTGCGCCATTCTGGCGGCTTCTGATATAGTGGCCGGTTGCCAAAGCATCTGCACCGAGATTTTGTGCCGTTACAAGCAAATCGGCGAATTTGACTGTCTGGTTACAGGCAACGCACGGTATCGGCGTTTCACCATGGGCATAACTGTCAGCAAAAGGATTGATGACCGCCTCACGGAAGCGGGCTTCATAATCGAGCACATAATGGGGAATGCCCAAAGTTTCCGACACCCGCCTTGCGTCTTCTATATCCTGTCCGGCACAGCACGAACCAACGCGGTGGGTTGCTGCACCATGATCGTAAAGTTGTAAAGTCACGCCGACAACGTCATAACCTTCTTTTTTCAACAAGCCTGCGACAACCGACGAATCGACGCCGCCCGACATGGCAACGACTACGCGTGTATCCTCAGGGCGTTTTGGAAGATCTAGACTGTTGAGAGACATAACTCACCTTCTAACTTATTGACAGTTGCATGAAACTATATCGTGTTTTTATATACACAACACAACCGCCATTCCGAAAAAGAGAATGCAAACAGGTCATTTTTTAAAAACCTGACTTGCCCAGTTTATAAAAAAACAAAAAAAAATAAAGTGGCGTTTTTAGTTCAAGTTTGTTTGATAGCCACGTTTTTTATATAAATAATTGTTTCTAAAGTGTTTTTTAAATTAAACACAATTTTGAGCCTGTGTATTTGTTAAATTTTCGTTTCAGCCGGTTTAGCTCTTTTTTAAAGCTCCATGGTTATTGTCGCATCAGGTCCTTGAATAAGAGTAGAGAGTACAATGACCGAGTTAGTAAGAACAAGAGTAAAATACGTTATTGGCCCAGATGGGAGTCCGCTTACGATCACCGACCTGCCGCCAAGCAATACAAGGCGCTGGGTTATCCGCCGCAAAGCCGAAGTTGTTGCCGCTGTAAGAGGTGGCCTGCTGAGTTTGGATGAAGCCTGCCAACGTTATACATTGACGGTGGAAGAATTTTTGTCCTGGCAATGCTCGATTGATGAACACGGTCTTGCAGGTTTACGCACCACGCGTATCCAGCAGTACCGGCATTGATAAAACGATGCCCCTTCTTGCCTTCAAGCGTCAATAAAACAACCGTTTCTTGAATTTCAGGAAGCGGTTGTTTTATATTCGGGCAAATTGATGGATGGCGAAAAAGAAAATATCCTGAAAAGAGACAGGAAGCGGCTTTCGTCAACTTATTTCAATCAAGCAAGCGGCAAGACAAAATGCATTCAAAAGCCGGGATGCATTTTAAAAGCCGAGATACATTGAAACAGAATCATTTGTTGTTCACACGCGCTTCGTTGAAGCCGGTTTTTTACTGTTTTTTTCGGCTCCCGTCCGTTTTTCCGGCTCTCGTCTGTTTTTCCGGCTCCCGTCGGTTCTTCCGGCTCCCGTCTACTTTTCCGGCTCTCGTCCGTTCTTCCGGCTCCCGTCTGCTTTTCCGGCTCCCCTCCCTTTTTCCGACTCCCGTCCGTTCTTCCGGCTCCCGTCCGCTTTTGCCTGATACTGAATATCCCAAGCCAATTTTGCCGTTGCTGTTTCTATCTGCCCACCTGTTTTACGGCTATGCGCCCGATCTTTTTATTTTTCACGCGCCCGATTTATTCTTTTTTCGCCAGACGAATAATGAAATCGGAATTTTCTGGAGTCTACCGGTCGCTTTCCACAATCTTTCCCGCGGCTTTACGGTCTCTTTCCAGCGTCTTTTCTGCATCGTTCCGGTCTCTTCGGATGGCTTTCGAGTGGCTTTCCCGCGGCTTTAAGGTCTCTTTCCAGCGTCTTTCCTGCATCGTTCCGGTCTCTTCGGGTGTCTTTCCAGAGTCTTTCCGGCGAGTTTCCTGTTTTTGAAGCAATCCTCTAAAAATTCATTAGCTCGAACGGTTTATATCGTTTTTCTTTTAGAATTTTCGTCTCGCGGTTTGATAATCTTTCGGTTCCAATTTCCCGCGCGCAAGCTTTAAGGAAGCCGGCTTGCTCGAAGATATAGCGGCAATAGGGAATTGCTTTTTTGAAAATCTACAGCGGGAAAACTTCGCCAAATGAATGTGCGTTCTCCTGTTTGCCGGTTAAATCCGGTTATAAAAAATAGCTTATGATTAAAAACTACAAAGCGGAATGGTGGCCTGACAATGTGTGACTACAATCCGGTGCGCGTGAATACAATTTGAGGGTTTGACCACAATTTTTTTGTGGGGGTGACTACAATTTTGGGTAATCCCTACCCGCAAAATAAACGGAAATAGAGTGGCCGGAAAAACCGGCCACTTCAAGACTGCCTTTTTATAGGCACGGGAGAATAATTTTCAGCAATTTTCTAAATTTGTGTTCAAGCATCCGGCCGTGGCGGTGGCGCGCAAGGAGAAATTGTTATGTCCGGCCGGATTCGTTTTACCCGATATGGTTTTGTCGGCTTTCAACTTACGTCCAGTCCAAGTCCAAGCCATATTATGAAAATTGCGACACATACAGGCTTTCTTTGTCTCGTTTTCCGAAAATAACGCGACGATAACGGGAAAATAAGATACATATACTCAATTGCATAACAACTTTTCGTTGTAGACAAAACCGGTCTATTTATTTTAAAGTCCTATGCCTGTTCAGCGGCAACCGGCTATATTCATGGCTCGGCAAAAAGCGCGCAAAACCTGTCGCATCATAAACGCGATAGATAACGTAAACGCGATAGGTAACGTAAACGCGATAGGCAACGTAAACGCGATAGGCAGTGCTACTCTTCCCTCGGCTTATCTGGCATATCCCTTGACAGGTGTTGCATGAGACAACCGGTCTGTCGTCATTTGAACCGGCAGGCAGACCATGGCTTTTGTCAAAAAGCTTTTAACCGGAAATTCAGCCGATCATCGAACGGCTTTGAACAAAGACAACATCTTCCTCAGGCAGTGTCTTGCCATCGCGTTCTTCCAAAGCCTGTGCACGTTCCAATTCGGCTTCCAGCTCATGCAACTTCATCTCGGCAGAAGCTTTCTGGATTTGCAAATCGCGAATCGAATTGATGAGGTTTTCACGCCGCTGACGGGCTGCGCGTGCAAAAGTAGGATAGGCAAAGTGATTGACATCAGTAATGCCGGATTTGCGTTCTTCATTGACGATCTGCGTTTCAAGCTCGCTTACCATACGATTGAACTCGCCCATCATCATGTCAAGTTGAGAAATCTGGCGACGTTTTTCGCGCACCTGAAACATTTTCAACCGAACCACACTTTCACGCGGTTTCATACGCAATACTCCTTGACTACCGTGAACAATACACGTTCACACCTTGATACTCATACACGTTGGACCGGAAAACAGTTTATCCCTTCAACTACGGGGCGAACCGGATAATCCGTTGGACTGAATAACGAATTTTCCGGCAAGCCAGCCCTGTTAAAACCTCCACATTTGCAAAGCTTGTCGACAGGCTGTCTTAACTATTTGTTTACGGTCTTTGAGCACTATAGCCGAAGTCCCTTAAAGCTCGGTAAACAAAAGAGCTTTTTACAAACCGGAAAATCGTCTTTTCAAATTGGAAATGCACGAGTCGTATGAATCGGTTAGCGTATTTTCTTAAAGTAAAAATTAAACATATTCGTTTAACATTTATCACCTTGAATCAAAGGAATACAAGGTTTTTTTCACAAAATTTTATTAACGTCTTGCCAAGAAGAATCATATTTTGTTAACCATTTTGATGCAGATTGGTTAAAGAGGCAACGAATTGTTCTGAGTGCTGCCGAAATGTAAAATCACGGTTTCGGTTAAAATCATGATTTTATGGTGTTTTTTAAATCAGCTGTGCACGTCTTGGCGCAGTTGTTTGCATTGACCGCGATAACGCCTGATTCGGCTAGTGGAAAGGGGATATAGAATATGCGCGTTTTATTGATTGAAGATGACCACGCGACAGCGACAAGTATCGAGCTTATGCTCAAATCCGAAAGTTTTAATGTCTACACCACAGACCTTGGAGAGGAAGGTGTAGACCTTGGAAAATTATATGATTATGACATCATTCTGTTAGATCTTAACCTGCCTGATATGTCGGGTTATGAAGTTTTGCGCACATTGCGCCTTTCCAAAGTCAAAACACCAATCCTCATTCTTTCCGGCATGGGCGGAATTGAAGACAAGGTTCGCGGCTTGGGCTTCGGTGCAGATGACTATATGACAAAGCCATTTCATAAAGATGAATTGGTTGCCCGTATTCACGCCATTGTTCGCCGCTCGAAGGGTCATGCCCAATCGGTCATCGCAACCGGTGATCTGGTTGTCAATCTCGATGCAAAAACCGTTGAAATCGGCGGTCATCCGGTGCATTTGACAGGCAAAGAATACCAGATGCTCGAACTCCTTTCACTGCGCAAGGGAACAACTTTGACCAAGGAAATGTTCTTGAACCATCTTTATGGTGGCATGGACGAGCCGGAATTGAAAATCATTGACGTTTTCATTTGCAAATTGCGCAAGAAACTCGACGCGGTTTCCGGCGGCGTAAATTATATTGAAACCGTTTGGGGACGCGGTTACGTTTTACGCGAGCCGAATGAAGAGCCGTTGCGCGAAACCGCTTGATGAGGCGGTAAGTTCCGTTTCTCGGTTTTGAGAGATCATGCCGGAGACCTTTTCCAAATGGAAAAGCTCCGGCTTTTTTTTCGACACAAAGTTCCAGCCTTTTTGTGACATAAAGCTCCGGCTTTTTTGCGAAATAATGGCCGCATCATCCATTCCGGCCGAATATGCGCGATCCATTCCGGCCAAATATGCCCGAATATGCGTACGATCGGTTCTCGGCAAATGTGAGCACGATCTATTCCGGTGAGTTCAGCTAACTCTTGATCTGACGGTTAAAAAGCGCACTTTATTTGATGGAATTGGTGAAACATTTGCGTGGAATTGGTTAAATAATCCGGTTTTGATCTTACAAAACCCGCCATTATAAAAGCGGCATTGGTCGGGGGAGTTTTAAAAAACGCAATTTTTAGGGGAGAATATCCGGCAAAATGTTTGTTTGATACGCTTTGCTAATTCATTGTTTCTTCACTCACAGGTTTTTCAGGCGGGCGTTTAGGCCAGAAAGACGCTAGTGATAGGATATTATCGCAACCTCTCCGTTTTCTGCCACCGGACACTTGAAAGCTTAAATTTTTAAAGAAGACTGCAATAGCAACCAAGGCATATGGCGGTCTTCAAAGTGCCGAATGCGCTTCGTAAAATGGCAAAAACCGGTTTTTCCAAGTCTTGAATTTCAACGCTTTCATGATTTGTTTTTGCCTTCTTGCCCGTTCTTTCTTGCCCGATCTCTCTTCTCTGGTTCCCCTAGCCTATCCCCTCTTGCCCGCTCCCCTTCCCTGATCTCCCTTCTCTGGTCTCCCTATCCTAACCCCTCTTCCCCGCTCCCCTTCCCTGATCTCCCTTCTCTGGTCCCCCTATCCTAACCCCTCTTCCCCGATTCTCTGCACTAATCTGTAGTGAAATTTTCTTTTTGTTTTTTTGAATTGCGTTTTGCGCCGCAGGCGGGAACGCACGCCGCCAAACCTGCCGGACTTTGTGCAAAGCACGAAGGGAGGGCTTCTTGCGCCGGACGATTATCGCTTCAGGCAGGTTATCGCGTCAGGCCATCTCTCACCACAGGCCATCTCTCACGTCACGTAAGTTCTTAACGCAGGTAAAGAACGACTGCGCTATTCCAGCTTCAGGCCGGTTCCCGCTTCAGACAGTCTCATGCTTCGAGCAAAGAATGATCGGATATATTCTCGTGTCAGGCCATCTCTCACTTCACGCCGCTTCACACTTCAGGCCGGTCAAATTGACGAAGCCGTTTGTCAATTGCCGGTTCTTTCGTCAATTCCGGATTGTTCAACCAATCAAAATTATGCCGTGAGAAAAAAACCGTTTCACCCGATTCGAGCCGGTTGATAAAATTCAACCGGTGTTTGGTCAGTTGGAAACAGTTATACCTGCCGTAATGGTGATAACCTCCGGTTGTACCTGTATGGCAATCGGCATAGAAGCGAGTTGCGACAACAATAAAGTGTAATAGAATTGCACACTATGGGCATCAATCGGTTCTTCGGGAACTTGCCCGTTATATAATTCAAGGAATTTTGCCGGCACGCGCAACATTTTTCCGCTTACCTTGAGCTGGAAAGCGCGTTTTCCGTTTTCTTCGCCGATTTCGACGACAATATCGCCGCCGCGAGGAATCGAAAAATTGGCTACCAGAATAAGATTGAGCAATAATTTGACTTCATTCTTTGGCAAAAGCAGGCGCGGTGCTTTCCAGTCAAGATTGCCTTTTTCATTTTCCATATAATTTTTGGCAACATTTTCGGCGTCGCCACTATCAATTTCGCTTCCCGCTGAACCGGCTGCACCGAATGCAATGCGGGCAAATTGCAATTTTGATGAAGCGTTGACCGCAGACATGCGGATAAGCTCCATGGCATCTTCCTGTGCATCACCTTCATCATAAAGTTCAACGCCATTATTGATGGCTCCGACCGGAGAAATAAGGTCGTGGCAAATGCGGCTGCATAATAATGCTGCAAGATCGGCTGGGCTTAATGTAACGGCGAGAGGCATAATGAAAACTCCAAAAACTGCGTTTTGGCTTGGCTTTAATCCAAAACCCTTAAGATTCCATGGACAGATGAAGATTCGATGGAAAGCCAGACAATATTTTCCGGAACAGGCTGAAAATTGTCCTGAAAAGGTGCACTTCTCTAGGTATCACCCTATCTCTTTTACAAAAACTTATGCGCCATTTCGGGAGTTTTTATCATTCTTAAGAATTTAAACAACTTTGCCCGATAGAATCACATGAAACCGGATCTTTGCACAAGCCGAGATCTTACCATTGAGTGACCAGAAGAGGTGAAACACTATGATCCGTTCCATCCATATTCAGTGGCGTAAAGTCGTTTTTCTCTTTGCGTTGGCATTATTTGCAACTAGCGGATTGACCCCGTTGCAGGCTCAAACGCAACCACAGAACGGACGATATACGGCTCAGGAAATTGTCGACTCCGGCCACCGCTTTTTTGGTGATGCTGCCGGCAGTATGGCAACAGCAATTGAAAATGTCTTTTCAAAATATGGTTTGCCGAACGGTTATATCCTTGGCGAAGAAGGTTCCGGTGCTATTATTGGCGGCCTCACTTATGGCGAGGGTACGCTTTACACAAAAAACGTTGGCGACCATAAGGTTTTCTGGCAGGGGCCAACCATAGGCTGGGATATTGGCGGGCAAGGGTCGCGTTTGATGATTCTGGTTTACGAACTTGACAGCGTTAACAATCTTTGGGGGCGTTATGCCGGTATTTCCGGTTCGGCCTATTTTGTTGCCGGTGTAGGTTTTCATGTATTAAAAAAGGGCAATATCCTTCTTGTACCTGTTAGAACCGGCGTCGGGGCGCGTTTGGGGGTCAATATCGGATATTTGAAATTGACACCGGCAGCCACCTGGAATCCATTTTAAACATTCGTCGGGCATCCGAGGCGTTTCATGCTTATCCAATCGGTATTGTTTTTCATTCTTGGCATTGCAGCCACGACTCTCGTTCTCATTCTGCTTTCTCCGGCGATATGGCGGCGTGCGCTTTATATTGCCCGCAAACAAATTGCCGCAGAAGTTCCCCTTTCGCTCACGGAAATCGAGGCCGACCGCGATTTTCTAAGAGCCAAACAAGCTGTGGAACTCGTCAAGAGAGATGAAAAATTCGAGCTTCTCGCCGAAAAATACGCGAATGAAAAGCGCAAGCTCGACCACGCAAAAGAAGAGCTTTACCGCCTTTCCCATGGTGAAAATGGCGCGAATTTATCGCCCTGCCAACCGGATGCAAAGACAAAGGAAAGAGACGGCGAACAGCAATCTGCCGCTTCAACACACAATCGGGATGAAGAATTGCAAAATTTAAAAAATCGGATTGGCACATTGGAAGATGAACTTTCAGAAGCACAAAACAAGCTCGAAACCCATAAAGTCACCAAAGACGACATCGAAAAATTCCGCGAATATATTATGGATGTTGCAGCTCAATTCACCGCGAAAATAGCAAATTCCGAAGGGGCATCTTCGCCCATTCCCGACCTTGTAAAAAAAGCCCGCGGTAAAAAAAGTTTGGCTGCCCGTATCAAAGGCAATTTGAAAGAAAAGACAACCCGTTCGGGGGGAGCATCCCGCCGTAAGAAATCCGCAACGCCAAAGGCTGCAAAAGAACCAAAACAGAGTTGAACCGTGGGGTTGACGATCAAATATGGCCTTAGGCCAACAATGAGGGCTTCAAGCCAAGCTGGCGCAAAATAGAAGTTCGTACAATCAACCGGAAAATAAAATATCGGTCATGCTTTGACCGGCTCTTTTACCTTCCCGAAAATTATCGACATGTTGGCGCGCCGCAGGCTTCAGCCTGCCGGAATGCCGACACGTCAGACCATTGGATAGTCAGAGTGGCGGGCAGTTAGAATATCGGGGGGGCAGAATATCGGGGCGCAGAATGGCAGGTCATCAAAAAACTCCGGCCAACCGGAATTTCGGGCGGCCTAAATGTCGGGTGTCGGCTCTTGCCGCAATCTTGCATAAAGGGGAATCCACCGTCCGATGCGGCGGGTTTCGACATTATTACCTGAAACAATGGATCACCTGAAACAATGGTTCAAGCCTTTTTGGCAAAGCTTCGGCTGTGTTTACCTCCCTCAATATGAAAGGTTCCACTTGGTTCGGAGCGTGGTTGAAGCGCGGTTACAAGCTTCCCGTTGTTTTTCCCGCCATGTCCTTCACGCATGTCACAAATGAAAAATGCCTTAGGTCAATTTCGCTTTCTTTTGGTTGAAGCAATTTTTCCTTCATGGTTTTCGCAAATAGCCGCTTTGAAGCTGAAAACAATCTTCCGTAAATCAGAATTGCTCCAACGGCATGAGCGGAAAAAGGCCTTGCGACAAATAGAGGGAATGCGCTTACAAGGGATAAAAGAAATGCGCGGGCAAAGAAAATGCGCAGGCAAAAGGGAAACTGCCCCCAAGCCCGCCTTTTCACAAGAGAAAGCTGTGAAGCAAAGCAGATATATGCGCGGGAAGGTTTTCGCCTTAGGTCAATTTCGCTCTCTTTTGGTTGAAGCAGTCTTTTTGTCATGGTTTTCGCAAATAGCCGCTTTGAAGCTGAAAACAATCTTCCGTAAATCAGAATTGCTCCAACGGCATGAGTGGAACAAGAACTTGCGACAAATAGAGGGAATGCGCTTACAAGGGATAAAAGAAATGCGCGGGCAAAGAAAATGCGCAGGCAAAAGGGAAACTGCCGCCAAACCCGCCTCTTCACAAGAGAAAGCTGTGAATCAAAGCAGATATGTGCGCGGGAAGGTTTTCGCCTTATAGCCTAAGCCGTTCAAAATGGTATAAATATCAAACTGGTTCCGCAGCTGAAACGGGATGGGCGGCGGCAAATTTCAAAAACGCAAAAACCACCTTCCATAGTGGTTTAACAGGAATCAGTCGGATGCTTGAAAAAATATTCCACTTGAAAGCAAACAATACACGCATTGGCATTGAAATTGGTGCCGGTCTCACAACCTTTCTCACCATGTCCTACATCCTTGCTGTCAACCCCACTATTCTGGGCGCTGCCGGAATGGATAAGGGGGCGGTTTTTGTTGCAACCTGTATTGCTGCCGCAGTCGGCTGTTTCATTATGGGATTGCTTGCCAATTGGCCGATCGGCATGGCGCCCGGTATGGGGCTCAATGCATTTTTTGCCTATTCGGTTGTCATTACTATGGGCTATAGCTGGCAACAGGCTTTGGGGGCGGTTTTTCTTTCGGGCGTTGTCTTTCTGATATTGACAGCAACGGGTGTCAGGCAATGGCTGATTGCCGGTGTGCCGAAATCGTTGCGCAGTGCCATCGGCGCCGGAATCGGTATGTTTCTGGCCATTGTAGCGTTCCAGAGTGCGGGCATTGTTATCAATAATGATGCGACATTGGTCGGACTTGGCGACGTTACCAAAGCAGCCCCCGTGCTTGCGGGAATCGGGCTTTTTATCATTGTCGCGCTTGATGCTTTCAAAATACGCGGCGGCATTCTGATCGGCATTATTGCGGTGACAATCCTGTCTTTCATCTTCACCGATGACGGCTACAAGAGTTTTCAAGCGCTTGTCCATTCGGGTGGAATTGCGCTTCCTCCTTCTGTTGCGCCGACCTTTCTTAAGCTTGATATTTTGGGCGTATTACATACCGGTATTTTCCATGTGCTTCTGGTTTTCGTACTGGTTGAAATATTCGACGCTACAGGCACACTGGTCGGCGTTGGCAAACGCGCCGGACTTATTCCCGACGACAAGCCGAATAATCTCGGACGCGCGCTGTTTGCCGATAGCACGGCCATTCTTGCAGGCTCCCTGATCGGTACAAGCTCCACCACCGCTTTTGTTGAAAGCGCATCCGGTGTTGCAGCAGGCGGTCGTACAGGGCTTACCGCCATCACTGTCGGGGTGTTCTTCATATTGGCACTGTTTTTCGCGCCAGTAGCACTTTCTATTCCCGCCTATGCCACCGCACCGGCTTTGATTTTTGTCGCTTGTCTCATGATGCGCGAATTTGCCGAAATCAACTGGAACGACATTGTCGAAGCCGTACCGGCAGCACTCACCGCTCTTTTGATGCCCCTTACCTATTCCATTGCCAACGGATTGGCTTTCGGCTTCATCAGCTATGCTGTTTTAAAAACAGTGACAGGAAAATGGCGCGAAGTGCATCCCGCAACGTGGATTATCGCTCTCCTTTTCATCATCCGCTTTTTGATTGAAGGCGGGGTGTTCTGAGCGATACAGGCTGCATTCCGCTTTTTTTAAGCCGCCATTACCAATCAATGGCGGCTTTCGCACTTTCTTGAAACACCTTTTCTTGAATAAAATGTTCCGGCGGTGTGAACATTCGTCTTGGAACAGGTGAATTATCTCCACCCCCGATTACAAAGCCCGATTACAAACCGGACTATAAACCGGATTACCGGTTTTATTTTTAACGCCCGACATTCTTCCAAATCGCTTTGTTGTCTTTCATATCGGCGTTTGCACTTTCATACGGGCGTTTGCGTTTTCATACGGGGCGTTTGCACTTTCATACGGGCGTTTGCGTTTTACTATCGGCGTTTGGCTTGTTTTCCTGTTGCCTCCCGTCACTGCCCGAATGTGCCAAACTGTTTCTCTCATGACCGGAACGAATAAATTTTGTTATTTTCCCGTTTGTGGCGGCGAATAGCCTTTCATGAGCTGTCTGTTTTCATGAACCGGTTTTTCTGAACAACAAAATCGGCTTCTTCTCTATTGTCGTTCTTTCATTCGCATTGCTTTCGTCAATAATTCTCCGCCTTCAAGCGGCAAATTGAAAAAAGCTGCACTTTTAAAGCTGTCACCATGAAAGAAAAAGGCCGTTAAACCGGCCTTTCTTCAAACCAAATCTATTTTTGATGGTGTGCAATTGCTGTTTTCACACAATCAAACAATTTCTCACTTGCCGTAAAATTCCCGTATCAGGGTGATAATCTTGTCCTGATCGCTTTCTGGCAAATAAGGATGCATTGGCAAGCTCAAAACATGATCGGCAGCGTGTTCCGAAACCGGCAGGCCACCTTTTGCTTGCGGGAAATGACGATAGGCTGTCTGCAAATGCAACGGTTTGATGTAATAGATCATGGACGGAATGCCGGCATTTTTCAAATGAGCCTGAAGCTTGTCCCGATTTTCCACACTGATTGTATATTGTGCATAAGCCGAACGCGTTCCTTTCGCGATTTCCGGCGTTTTGACAACATCCTTCAAACCGTCGCTATAACGCTTGCCGATTATGGCGCGTTTTTCCATCTCGTCTTCGAGAATATCGAGTTTCTGCAACAAAATGGCAGCCTGAATCGTATCAAGACGCGAGTTCAAGCCGATGCGGACATTGTCATATTGTGACGAGCCTTTGCCATGGAAATAGATTGAACGCAGACGTTCGGCAAGGTCATCATCATCGGTAAACATTGCCCCGCCATCACCATAGCAACCGAGCGGTTTTGCCGGATAGAAACTGGTTGCACCGACATTGCCGAAAGCGCCGCACATAGCATTATCATGCTTTCCGCCAATGGCTTGGGCTGCATCTTCAATAACAAACAGGTTTTCTTTGGCTGCAATTGCCGAAATTCTGTTATAGTCGGCAGGAAGACCGAACAGGTCAACCGGGATGATTGCCCGCGGTGTCAGACGGCCTTCTTTTTTAATCATCGCAATGGCTTCTTCAAGCTTTTGCGGATCCATATTGTAAGTATCAGGCAGAATATCGACGAAAACCGGCTCTGCACCGGTCAATGCAACAACTTCGGCGGTTGCGGCAAATGTAAAGCTTGGGCAGAAAACAGCATCTCCCGGTCCGATATTTTCGGCCATTAGCGGCATCAGCAATGCGTCAGTGCCGTTCGAGCAGCCGATCACATGTTTGACACCGATATAATCAGCCATACGTTTTTCAAATTCTTCGACTTCCGGTCCGAGAATATATTTGCCGCTTTCAATCACATGGGCAATAGCCGTATTGATTTTGTCTTTAATACGCGCCCTTTGCGCTCCAAGATCTATAAATTGCATATTCACTCCGTTGCTATCAATTGTTTAGCTGGCCGAATCATTCATTGGCACGGCTCGCCTAGCATAACGCCCTAAAACGACAATAGATAATCAAAGTTCTATGACGCATGTAACAGCTTTTTACATAATTTTTTTCATATTCTTATTTCTTGGCCGTATCTTTATTTTTTGCCTGCGTTTTACCGGCAATTTCCTTTGCCTTATGATGCACACTACCGGCTGTCAGAATACGCAGAACGGCAATGGCTTCATCGCCATTGGTGCGCGGTTCCTCGCGGGTTTCGATACAGTGCAGAAAGTGCTGCAATTCGCGGGTAAGCGGCATCGCCTCTTCAACCGGAATATATTCCGGCTCGTCGGCGGTAAATGCCCATTGATTGTTGTCCTGCCAAACCTCGAAACGATAAATGGCAAGCTTTCTTCCCCACGGTTCGACATCATCGAACACGGCCATGGCTTTGGTGCCAACCACCGTCAAACGCCGTTCGCGATAGGGATTGAGGCGGGAAGCAAAAAGGTGGCTTCTCATGCCATTGGGAAATTTCATATGGACATGGGCAAAGTCGGACAAATTGTCGATAATCGCCGCGCCCTCGCCGTGAATTTCCGACGGTTCACATTTTGTTATAGCCAGAATCATTGAAAGGTCGTGGGGCGCGAGATCCCACAATGCATCACTTTCTGTGTGGAATTTGCCAAGCCCCAGACGGTGGGCATGAATATAGCGTACTTCGCCCAATGCCCCCTGATTGACAAGTTCAAGCAGTTTTTCAAATGCCGGATGGTAGCGCAAAACATGCCCCACCATGAAGATGCGCTTGTGTTCGCGTGCAATGCGCACTTCGCGCTCTGCATCCTCGACATTGAGCGCTATCGGTTTTTCAACCAGCACATCCTTGCCGCCTTCAATTGCCCTGATGGCGTTTTCCGCGTGAAACTGTGGCGGCAGTGCCAGAACCATAGCATCTATATCTTTGCGGGTGAAAACTTCTTCAACGGGGATTGCCTCGACATCATGTTCGGCTGCAAACCCTTCCGCACGGTGGACATTCACGTCGGAAACGGCTGCGAGCGCTCCCAAACTTTTCAAGGTACGTATGTGATTGCTCCCCCAATAACCACATCCCAAAACTGCTACGCGTGGAGCCATTGTCTATGCCTTATCCTTATTGCTGAACTGAAAAGCAATATCTTATCTGTTCAATATCGGTGATGAACGCCATTGACAAGAGAAAAGCTCAAAAACGATGCTTGACAGAGTGGGATTGAACCCATTATATCCCCGCCACGGCTAAATGTTTTTTAAAAAGACATTTTTTGTGGCGGAGTAGCTCAGTAGGTCAGAGCAGAGGAATCATAATCCTTGTGTCGGGGGTTCAAATCCCTCCTCCGCTACCAAAGCCGCTCAATCACCCTTTATTTCCAGAAAAGTTCCAATTTGCTTCTTCCAGACCAAAAAAGCTGTCGCTCTGCTTTTTTTGTGCCTTCCCCCGAAAAAACATCTTTTTTCCTGATAAAGCTGTCGCTCCGCCTTTTCATGCCTTCCCCGAAATCAAATCTTTTTTCCTGATAAAGCTGTCGCTACGTCTTTTCGTGCATTCCCCCGAAATCAAATCTTTTTTCCTGAAAAACTGTCGCCCCGCTTTTTTGTGCCCTGCCACGAAATCACAACTTGTCGGGAGAACATTGCCGGTTAAAGTCATCAATCATATTCAACAGCCGGCAAGATGAAACCAAAGAAACTTAAAACCGGCGGCATTTTATGGGGCAAGGTCAATTATGGACTGCACCGACCGGTTCTCTCGTGAACGGTCGTTCTCGTTCGTGTTCAGGCCGTATTTCTTCAGCCGATTCTGATTGAACGGGCAATTTTAGCGCAGATATGACTTACAGCTTGAATTGATAACCGGAAACGGGGTTAGACTTTAAAGGAAAAACCCGTTTTCATTTCTCTCTCATATTGTTGTTTAATTGCTAAATAGTCATGATCTTCAAGATAGTTCGGGAAGTCTTTGCCATTTATGTACGCAAGCCTTGATTCCTCGTTAATCCGGTCATGAACATTTTTAAGCAAATGATAGAGTTCACTATCAATATCGAAATTCTTTGCCGCAACTCCGTTGCGTTTGGCTGAAGCTTCATATTCAGACACGATATGCGCCCGTTTATCATTCCAAAGGAATGTCTGCTTTTCCTTCACCCCTGCCTTATCCAATGACCTTATACTGGCTTCTTGTGCAGCAGCATAATCACCTGATTTGTTATATTCAGCCCAAAAAGCATCAAGCGTCTGCTTCTCGAGAAAGAAAGTAGCATTCGCTTTATCTTCCTCATTATAAAATCCATCTTCATTGAGAAGAATAGAGGCCAAATCCTCGCGCGAAAGGCCATCAAACGACTTCGGATCAGCGGTCAGATCAAATTTTACGGGTTTAGTTTCTTGTTTTTGCCCTGACGCATCAGCTTTGGGTAAAGCATCAGCTTGGCGTAAAGATGATGTTCGAGACTTTGCCTCGGTTATCTGCCGGGGCAAGATATTAGTATATGAAGTATTTATCATGTTACAAACCTTGAATTGGCATGTACTGTCATCATGTCAGCCAAGTGCCTGATAGCATTTTTCATAAATGCAATTATTATTATATCAAGAATTATGATTATTAGCAACTTTATCGGCATTCAATGCCGATCGTTATTTTTTGAAGACAATTGCAAAATAGCATTCTTTCAATGAAGGGCGATTCGTTTTATTTGCCTTTTCATCTTTCTTTCCAAATGCTTTCGAGAAACTTGTTTGCATTTTCTATTTCAAACAATTTTCTATTTCAAACTTGTTTTGGAACGGAAGCTATTTGCTGACGATTGTTGAAAAACCGGCAGATTGTCCCGTTTCCCTTTGTCAAAGCAAAAACAGCAAGAAAAAATCGCAAGCCGTTAATTGAAGAAAAATTTTTCCGGCAAATGTGGTGTCACGCCTCTAATCGTGTAAACGTTCCGACACATTAAAATGACGGGGAAAAATGCGGTTCTGCTTCTATTAAAAAAGGCGTTAGAATGACATTTATTTCTTGATAGGCTAGTTTTATAGCTTACTGAAAATGGCTTTATTGATAAATTGGGGTTATGAAAGTGACAAAGAACGACGAGAAAAAGAAACCTTGTCGTCGTTTTGAAAACAATGACCGCAATTTTACATTATTGCGCCTGATAACAGAGAATATTGATGAATCTTTCAGATATTGAAATAGCCCGTCAAGCAACCAAACTGCCCATTGGCGAAATTGCCGCAAAACTTGATATTCCTTATGAGGATATTGTTCCTTACGGGCATGACAAGGCAAAAATTAGCGCAAAATACATCGAGACGCTCAAAAACAATAAAAACGGCAAACTCATTCTGGTGACTGCCATTAACCCGACACCGGCAGGTGAAGGAAAAACCACAACCACAATCGGCCTTACAGATGCGCTCAATCATATTGGCAAAAAGGCTGTTGCATCGTTAAGAGAACCGTCTTTGGGGCCGAATTTCGGCCAGAAAGGTGGTGCAGCCGGTGGCGGACGTTCGCAAGTCATTCCGATGGAAGACATCAATTTGCATTTTACCGGCGATTTTCACGCCATCACATCGGCCAATAATCTTCTAGCTGCCATGGTGGATAACCACATTTATTGGGGCAATGAACAGAATATCGATTCCCGCCGGATTACATGGAAACGCGTGGTCGACATGAATGATCGCGCGCTTCGTGACATTGTTATTTCCCTTGGCGGGGTAAAAAACGGGTTTTGCCGCCAAAGCGGTTTCGATATTACGGTGGCCTCCGAAATCATGGCAATTTTCTGCCTTTCCGAAAACCTTGCCGATCTCACAAAGCGCTTGGGGAAAATCATTATCGGTTACCGTTACGACAAAACACCCGTTACTGCTTCCGACATTCACGCAGAAGGCGCAATGGCAGTTTTGTTGCGCGATGCATTGGCGCCCAATCTGGTTCAGACAATCGAACACAATCCGGCTTTTATCCATGGCGGGCCTTTTGCCAATATTGCCCATGGCTGTAACTCGGTCATTGCCACCAAAACCGCGTTGAAGCTTGCCGATTATGTCGTTACAGAAGCGGGTTTCGGTGCTGATCTTGGAGCGGAAAAGTTTTTCGACATCAAATGCCGCAAAGCCGGATTGAAACCCGACGCAACGGTGATTGTTGCAACAATCCGTGCATTGAAAATGAATGGCGGCGTTGAAAAAGCCGATCTTGCCCACGAAAATGTTGCGGCATTGAAAAAAGGTACTGCCAATTTGTTGCGCCATATTTCCAATATGGAAAAATATGGTGTACCGGTTATTGTGGCCATTAATCATTTCAATTCCGACACCGATGCGGAAATAGAGGTTTTAAAGAAGGCCGTTGCTGAAACCGGCCATCAGGCCATTATGTGCCGCCATTGGGAAAAAGGTGGTGAAGGTGCAGAAGACCTCGCCCGTGCTGTTGTGCAAATGATTGCCGAAAACAAAAGCAATTTCCACCCACTCTATGCTGACGACTTGTCATTGGAAGAGAAGATCGACACGATTATACGCGAGATTTATGGCGGGCGTGGTGCGAATATTCCGGCCAATATTCTGAACCAGTTGAAGGCTTGGGATGAGGAAGGTTACGGGAACTTGCCGGTCTGCATGGCAAAAACGCAATATTCATTTTCCGCCGACCCGAAACTGTTGGGCGCGCCGGAAAATTTCACCATTCCCGTACGTGAAGTCAAACTCTGTGCAGGAGCCGGATTTGTTGTGGTTATTTGCGGTGATATTATGACCATGCCGGGACTTCCCCGCCATCCTATGGCTGAAAAAATCCACCTTGGTGAAAGTGGCGAGATTGAAGGCCTTTCCTGACCCCTCAACCATATTCATAAACACTTTCAAACCGTCGGCTTAAATATTTGGCTGGCGGTTTGCACGTTCTTATAGCGCGCAAATGCTCAAGACTTTGGCCACCTGAATGCACAAGGCTTGATAGCGCTCAAATGTGCAAGACTTGATAACGCGCAACTGATCGAGATTTTTAAGTTTTCCTGATTTTCCGCTATTTCCCCTCATTTCACCTCAAGATTTTTGAGTTTTCCTGATTTTCAGCTGCTCCTCCTCATTTCACCTCAAGATTTTTGAGCTTGCCTGATCCCGGCTGCTTCTGCCTTTAATAGCTTCTATAAATGCGACCGCGCGGGTCTCATGCCGCTGCCATTCCTGTGTGTTATTTCTTCAATTTCTCCCCCCCCTTCGCCTCGTTATTCCGGCTCCCCATTTTTTCCCTTTGAAGCTTTTTCTTTCTGTTTCTCCGCCTTGCTATTCCTTCCCTATCAAGCCGTGCCTGTGCTGATCGGCCTGTGCCTTTTCCACGACCCGCTGTTCCGCCACCCCTTATTTCTCCTCACCTCTCTATTCCTTCGTCTCGCTGTCCCTTCCCTATCAAGACGCACCTGTCCCGAACGGCTCCTGCCTTTTCCACGCCTAGCTGTTCCGACAACCTGTTCTTCCTTCACCTTGCTGTTCCCTCTCCTCGCTATTCCTTTCGCCCTTCTATTTCTTTTCTTCTCTGTTCCTTCCCTATCAACCCGTGCCTGTGCTGATTGGCTCCTGCCTTTTCCACGACCCGCTGTTCCGCCCCCCCTTATTTCTCCTCACCCTTCTCTTCCTTCGTCTCTCTGTTCCTTCCCTATCAAGCCGCGCCTGTCCCGAACGGCTCCTGCCCTTTCCTGTCTCCCTTTCTGTTTTGCGCTTTCAAATTGCGGCTTCAGGCCTTTGCCCTTGTCCCGCGCATTTCTTTTTTCCAGTCGCTGTTTTCAGACCATGGGAATGATTGCTACATTTTAACCGGATAATAAAAAACCCCGGTTGGAGACCGGGGTTTTGTTTTTGGCTTTGTCAACAAGCGATCATGCTTCTTGAACATTATTACCTGACTGTTTGTCGGGTGCGGATTGAGCTTCCGGTGCATTGCCGCCATTTGTCGGCTCTCCACCGGCAGTTCTTCCTGCACGGTTTCCGCTAAACAGACGGTAGAACATCGGGATAAAGAAGGTTGCAATACATGTTGCAGCCAACATACCGCCGATAACACCGGTACCAATTGCGTGACGGCTAGCGGAACCGGCACCGGTAGATCTTGCCAAGGGGACAACACCAAGGATAAACGCCAGAGATGTCATCACAATCGGGCGGAAGCGAAGACGTGCCGCAGAAATCGCCGCGTCGATTGCCGATTTGCCGCTTTCACGTTCAAGCACAGCAAATTCGACGATCAGGATGGCGTTTTTCGCAGCCAGCCCCACCAGTGTGACCAAACCGATCTGGAAATAAACGTCGTTGCTCAGGCCCCTTAGGTAAGTGAATGTCAACGCACCGGCAATTGCGAATGGCACGGCGGTGACAACCGCAAAAGGCAGGCTCCAGCGTTCATATTGCGCAGCCAGAATGAGGAACACCATAATGATACCGAAGATCATAGCGGTCGAACCGGCACCACCGGCCACAACTTCCTGATAGGCTGAACCTGTCCATGCAATCTGGTAAGTATTCGGCAAAACCTTGCCGGCAATATCGGTCATGGCCTTGATCGCATCACCGGAGGTAAAGCCGGTTGCCGGATCACCCATGATCTTGGTTGCATAGAAAGCGTTGAAGCGTTCAAGCTGGTCGGAACCGGTAATACGCGTTGTTTGGACAAGCGCGTTCAACGGTATCATGCTGCCCGAATTGGACCGTACAAATACCTGCTTGATGTCTTCCGCACTTTTACGGAACTCGCCTTCAGACTGGATTTTAACCTGATAGTTACGTCCGTAAAGGGTGAAGTCGTTGATATAGATGTTACCGAATGTTGCCGAAAGGGCATCATAAATCGAATTGATCGGCACATCCATAGCACGGGCTTTGACACGATCGACATGGAAGTCGTACTTCGGAACGTTCGGGTCAAAAGTGGTGCGGACATTCTTCAATTCCGGACGCTGATTGGCAGCTTTGACGAGCGACATAGTCATTTTATAGAGGTCCTCAATCGAGCCGCCGGCGCGGTCCTGTAGATAGACTTCAAAGCCGCCGGTTGTCGACAAACCGGTAATGGGCGGCGGGTTGAAGGCGACCGTTACACCGTCCTTGATGCTCGATGTCATGCCGATCACCTGTGGAGCAATGTTACGTGCATCATCCTTCGGGTCGGGTCTCTCTTTCCAATCCTTGAACATGACGAACATGGCGCCCGAACTTGTCTTCAAACCGCCCGAAAGCAGGTCATAACCGGCAAGTTCTGCAATATTTTCGACCGCAGGGTTTTGCTTGAGAATTTTATAGGCCTTGTCGACAACACCTTGTGTTCTTTCAAGCGATGAAGCCGAAGGCAGGAACGAAACCGCAAGCACATAACCCTGATCTTCATCGGGAACGAGAGAGGAAGGAACCTTCTCGAACATGAAGACAGCAAAGACACAAACCAGCACAAAACCGATAATGCCATACCAGTATCTATGGACAAAGAAGTCGACACCGGAAACATAAAGATCGGTAATCTTCTGGAATGTCTCGTTAAACCAGCGGAACGGTGCAATCGGTTCGCTCTGGCGCGGCTTCAACAACAACGAGCACAAAGCCGGTGTCAATGTCAAAGCCACAGTACCGGAGATAACAACCGAAATGGCGATTGTGACAGCAAATTGCTGATACATAACACCGGCCATACCGCCCATGAACGACACCGGAATGAACACGGCGCACAGAACCAGCACAATAGCCACAACCGGCCCCGTCACTTCGCTCATCGACTTGATTGCCGCATCATGAGGTGAAAGCTTTTCTTCCGACATGACGCGTTCGACGTTTTCCAACACCACAATCGCGTCATCAACCACAATACCGATGGCAAGCACCAGCCCGAACAATGTCAACATATTGATCGAGAAGCCGAGCACGTAAATGCCCGCAAAGGTTCCGATAATAGATATTGGCACGGCGATAATCGGAATAAGCGTCGCTCGCCAGTTTTGCAGGAAGATGAACACAACCACAATAACAAGCAGAATAGCTTCGATGAAGGTGTGGACAACTTCCTCGACGGAAACCTGAATGAACTTGGTGGTATCGTAAGGAACCGAATATTCGATCCCCGGCGGGAAGGCAACTTTCAATTCATCCATACGTTTCTTGATCGACTGCATGGTGGCAAGCGCATTGGCACCCGGTTGCAGGAAGATCAGAATCGGCACCATAGGATTGCCGTTCAAATTGGATTCAATGAAATATTGCTGGGTACCGAGTTCGATACGCGCAACATCTTTCAAACGCAGAGACGCACCCGTATCATCCGACCGCAAAATAATGTTGCCGAATTCTTCTGTCGTAACAAGGCGGCCTTGCGTCGTTGCCGAATAGGTGAAAGCGCCATTAATATCCGGCTGTTCGCCGATACGACCGACAGGATACTGGTTGTTCTGTTCCCGGACTGCATTGATAACGTCGGTCGGTGTCATATTATATTGGGCAAGCTTGTCAGGCCGCAACCAGATACGCATCGAATAATCGACGTGTCCGAGAACCTGCGCATCACCGACACCGGGAATACGTTTCAAATCGTCAACAACGTTAAGCAATGCATAGTTGCCGACATAAATACGGTCATAGGCGTTGGTTGTCGAACGCATGGCAACAAGGCCAAGGATGGACGAGGAGCGTTTATCGGCAACAACACCAAGGCGCTGCACATCCTGCGGCAAAGTTGTCAAAGCACGCTGAACGCGGTTATTGACGTTAATGGTTGCCTGATCGGGGTCTGTTCCAAGCGCAAAAGTGACAGTGATCTGCAATGTACCCGACGCATTGCTGGTCGATTGCATATAGATCATGTCTTCAACGCCGTTGATCTGCTGCTCGAGCGGCACGGCCACAGTCTGCGCCACTGTCTCGGCACTGGCACCGGGGTACTGCGCCGAAACCACCACTTGCGGTGGCAGCAAATCAGGATATTGGGCAATCGGCAATATGCGCATACACATAAAGCCGGCCAATACGATGATAATGGATATAACCGACGCGAAAACCGGCCGGTTAATAAAGAAACTATAGCTCATTGTGCGGGTCCCGAAGCTTTTGCATTGCCCCCGTTAGGTGCTTGTTGCGGCGCATCGTCGGTGACATTAACCATCAGGCTCTGCCCCTCAGGAACACGCATCAGCCCCTGTTCAATATAAACCTGGCCTTCGGTGACAACTTCATCTCCGTCACGAAGCCCCTGAACGATCTTGTTTTTGTCTTTTGCGTCAAATTCGGCACTGTCAATCAGCCAGTCGCCGTTTTGCATCTTGCGCACGGCCTTGACGGGACGTTGCTCGACAACCATCAAACGACCGGCCGGTTTTTGCGGCTGACCCTTGCCGGCATCGCCAGCATTGGCGGCAGCCGGAGCCGGAGCCGGAGCGCCTTGCGGAGCATTCGAGCCTGCCTTTGGTGGCTCGGGCTTTTTCAACAAATAGACAAACTGGCCACTACTGTTTTGGATAAGAGCCGATTCCGGAATGGTCATGGCATTCGCTAATTTGATACCGGTGACCGTTACCCGAACAAACATACCCGGAACCAGACGACGATCGGGGTTGGCAATAACAGCACGTGCCCCCAAGGTTCCTGTCTGCTTGTCAATTGTCGGCGAGGTAAAATCGACCGTACCCTGTTCAGGGTAATCAACCCCTTCACCAAGGCGGACAGTGACTTTCAGATTGTCGATCTTTTCGCCACGCTTCTGCATCTCGTCCATCAAATGGCGAATCTGTTCATATTCACCATCGGCAAACGAGAAGTTGACATAGATCGGGTCAAGCTGGGTAATGGTGGTAAGCAAACTCGACGTCGGGTCGGTTCCGATAAGCGAACCTTCCGAAACAGCCTCGCGACTGGTCAACCCGCTGATCGGGGCTGCCACTTTCGTATATTCGAGATTGAGCTCGGCAGTGCGCAACTCGGCTTTTGACTGCATCAATGTTGCTTCATCGGCATCGCGCTTGGCAAAAGCCTGATCGCGCAATGACGTGGATTGCACCTTCTGTTTTACCAGTTCTTCGGCACGGTCGGCATCACGAACCGACTGGTCGTAATTGGCTTGCGCCTGGGCAACCTGCGCGCGTGCAGAAGCAACTGCGGCTTCATATTTGTCCGGATCAATCTCGAACAATATGTCGCCCTGCTTGACTTCCGAGCCTTCCACAAAATTGCGGTGCAACAAAATACCGCCGACACGGGCACGAACTTCGGTTTCACGATAGGCAACAACGCGGGCTGCATATTCGTAATTTAACGGAACTTCTGCCTGATGGATAACCTTGCCGCTGGCTTGTGATGGCGGCGGCATATGCTTTTCCTGTTTTCCACAGGCAACGAGTCCAAAAGACAGCACGCCAACAAAAAGAGCGGCCGATATTTTCCTTAATAGTGTCATAGGATGTCAGACCTTGATATTTTTTTCGTGTCCGGTAAAATATACATACATGAATGTTTGTAAATAGCCAATTCGCTAATAACCACTTAATAACAGCAATAATAAGGCGTCACAACCGGTTGCAAAGACTTAATTTAACATTTTTCAATCAATCTTCCGCGTTTTTCGGGACAAGATTTCGCGTTTCGGCAGTTATTAACAGAACAAAAAGGGTGACCAAATGAGGAGGACAAAAGCTGAAGCGAGCGAAACGCGTGAAACGATCCTCGACGCGGCGGAAGTGGCTTTTCTAACCAAGGGCGTTTCCAAAACTTCGTTGAACGAAATTGCCGAACGCGCTGGCGTTACACGCGGCGCAATCTATTTCCATTTTCGTGACAAACCGGCGATTTACAATGCGATTATCGACCGTATCAAATTTCCTCAGGAAGAGCTGATCGACGAGGTCAAGCGCAATGATTCTGTCAATCCGATCGACATTCTGGAAAAATCGGCTTGCGCTTCGCTTGGCCGTTTTGCCGAAGACGAGCACCAGCAACGGGTGATGACAATTATCACTTTGCGTTGCGAATATGTCGACGAATTTTCGCAAATGATATTGCGCTTGAGGGAAGCTCACGACAGTATGCTCGATCTTTTTACGCGTATGCTCTATGTGGCGCAAAGCCGCAACATGCTTTCCGATGATTGGCGGCCGGAAGATGCGGCGCGCGTGCTTGTGTGTGTTGTGGGCGGCATTCTCCACGAATGGCTGAACTCGGCAAAGAATTTTGATCTTGATGCGCTCGGCACACGATTGATTCTAAGCCAGACAAAATCTTTCCGGAAAGATACAAGACAGCTTGTCGGGTGAAGGACTTTAAAGTTTAAAAATAACCGGCAAATTTTTTTTAGCTTTTTTTATTCAAGCTTCACCACTTTAGACTTCACCGCTTTGAACTTCACCACTTTGAACTTCACCAAAACAACAAGCCCGCTTCCGGCAGAAATTTGCCCATTCTGTCTTCGCCTTTAAAATAAAGCGGAATTTTTAAAAAACCGGATTTTTCAAAATAGGCGCATTCACCGATCAACCTTTTTTACCGGTGATTATTCGCCCGCCCAAAGGTGAATAGCACGACAATTGCGGAAAACTGCTTTGCCAATGGGGCACCTTTCGCATTGGTCTTTTCAAAGGCCGGATGATTTAATTTTCTCGAAAGTTGGATGACAGAATGCGAAACGCAACCGGAAAGACCGGAAAATCAGTGATACCGGCATATCGCAAACGGTTTATTACGCCAAGCGGCTTATTACGCCAAGCGGCACATAAGCGGAAGTTTAATGCGATATGCGAGACACGAGATACGAGACACGAGACACGAGACACGAGACACGAGAGAAAAGATAAATTAAAAGGCAGCGTCTTTTTAGACACTGCCTTTAAAATTTGTTCTAGGCCGGAATTTCAGTGCGAGCAGCGCTCGTTGACATAAGCGATCAAACCGCTTGTCGAACTGTCGCGGCCTTCGGCACTTTCTTGCCCCGACACCATGGGTAACAATTCATTGGCGAGTTCCTTACCCAATTCGACACCCCATTGGTCGAAGGAGTTGATATTCATGAGCGTGCCTTCGACAAAGACCCTGTGTTCATAAAGCGCAATCAACCGCCCCAATGTGAAGGGGGTAAGCTTGTCATGAACAAGCGTCAATGTCGGGCGGTTGCCGACAAAGCTTTTGTGGGGAGCTAGTTTTTCTGCTTCCGCCTCACTCATGCCGCCCTTTATCAACATGGCTTTTGCCGCTTCTTGGCTGCGGCCACGCATCAATGCTTCCGATTGGGCAAAACAATTGGCAAGAAGCATGTCATGTTGATGACGCAAGTTTTGTTCATGCCCGTTCACAGCAACAATGAATTCAACCGGTATAATATCGGTTCCCTGATGCAAAAGCTGGAAGAAAGCATGTTGCCCGTTGGTTCCCGGTTCCCCCCAGACAACGGGGCCTGTTGGCATTGCAACCGGCTTGCCATCAATGGTTACATGTTTGCCGTTCGATTCCATGTCGAGTTGCTGGAGATAGGCGGGTAGACGCGACAGACGTTCCTCATAAGGAATGACAGCGCGTGTCGGATAGCCGCAAATGACGCGGTTATAAAAACCGATCAAACCCAGCCGGACGGCAAGGTTTCGAGAATAAGGTGCGGTGCGGAAATGTTCATCCATTGCATGGCCGCCAGAGAGAAACTTTCTGAAATTTTCCGGCCCGATTGCCATCATCACCGAAAGGCCGATTGCCGACCAGACAGAATAACGCCCGCCAACCCAGTTCCAGAAGCCGAAAACGCGCGACGGGTCAATGCCGAAATCGGCCACCTTGCCGAGTGCTGTCGAAACTGCCGCAAAATGTTTTGAAACCGCCATCTCGCCCAGTTTTTCGGCAATCCACTGGCGCGCAACACGCGCATTGGTCATGGTTTCGGCGGTTGTGAAGGTTTTGGAAGAAATAATAATCAATGTTGTTGCCGGATCAAGCCGCGACAACGTATCGGCAATATCGGCACCATCGACATTGGAGACAAAGTGGCAATTCGGCCCGTCATGATAGGGTTTTAAAGCAAGTGTCGCCATTTTCGGCCCAAGATCGGAACCGCCGATGCCGATATTGACAACATCGGTAATCTTGCCGCCATGTTCGCCTTTCAAAGCACCGGAGCGCACCCCTTCACAGAATTTTTCCATATGCGAGAGCACCGATTGCACATCCTCGACAACATTTTTGTCACCAAGCATGATTGTGCTACCCTTCGGCGCACGCAATGCAACGTGAAGAACCGCACGATTTTCGGTCAGATTGATCGGCTCGCCGGAAAACATGGCCTCTCGCCGCTCTTTCAAACCGGCAGCATCGGCAAGATTATCAAGAAGCTCCAAAGTTTGCGCTGTGACCCCGCATTTGGAAAAATCGAACAGCAAATCATCAAGCCGCAATGAAAAGTGCTCGAAACGCTGCGGGTCATTTTTAAATAGTGAGCGAATATCGCCAAGCTCCGGATCTTTTGCATGGGTTTTCAATGCGTTAAAAGCGGCGCGGAATTTTTCTTCGTTGCGGAACATGGCAAGCTACCCTCCATTGTGTAAATAGAATTTAAGATGAAACATATTGAAGTAAAAGAGGTAAAATTGCCTTTATCCATTCCGCTTGAAAGAAAATTCAATCTTACTAAAACGGAAACTCGGGCGAGCCTTGTGTGCCCCTATATTTCAGCCTTATATTTCGGCATCATAAGCGGGTTTTCTTGAGGCTCCCGATAGACAATCGACAAAGCCGCCAACAGACCAGCAAATAGCTTATCTCTTAATCCTATTATCTTGGCCCTGCCTTCAAATAAATAAGGGGCGGTAACCACAGCCATGTGGACAACCTACAGCGTTCAATGAGGGACGCGGTTGCCACAAGGCTGCTAGGCCGCAAGCGGCCAGCCCTTCGGGTGGATAACGCTCCTATCGGCCGGGGAAGCCCTGGAGAATGTAACAAGGTAGAATGTTCCAGAGCGACACGGCCTTGCCGCTGCTCAAAATCGAGAACAACGGTCGAGATCGAGGCGCGTCGAGATCCAAGCATAGCGGAATCTCGTAAGTGAATTTTTTTAAAACTAGCCGATCCTGCCGACCACAAAAAAATCAGCGGCCTTGCGTCACTGATCGTTACCCGAAAGGGACAAGACCACACATCCATGGCGCGGCTTGGGCTAGGTTTTGCTATCGCTTCGCGCTGCCGGCACAAGCAAAATAGAGCAGGACGATAACAAACAACAAAGTCTTTTCGATTAGTGTTTTGTGTGATAAAATCCAAGTGTATTCATGAAGAATACAATATCGGATAGCGTGAAATCATGAGGATTAGCACTCGTCCATGATCGTCGTGGAGAGAGACAATGGTTACATCTGTACATTCTTTATCCGGTGTGCGCGGAGAGATCGCGCTCAAGCTTATCACTGATATAGCGCAACCCGAAGCCGCAAAATCCAAGAAAAACGAAGAACCGACTGTAAAAGTAGGTGCTAATACGACTGTTTCCGACCGAACACAATCCGCAATTTCATCAATTACGTGGGACCCTAATAAAAAACCATCAGCTAAACAAGTTGCAAAGCTCGTTGAATATTACTCAACACATGATGAACCTATGAGTTATGATGCTATGATGATGATCCATTGCTCTGATTGGGCTAAAGTCAATCTAGAAGGTGGTCAAATAAATCAACGTGTGCCGTTGGATCTGTCGATCGATGAATTTAAGCAGCTTGCAAAAAATGTTATCCGCGCTCAATTAACCGAAGCTCGAAAAATGCTTGGTGATGAAGATGGTAGTTTCTCAAAACAACTAGCCGCTTTGAAAAACGGTAATTTTAAGATTTATACAAATGGAGAACAATCAGACCTATTCGGTTTTGCCAGAGTTGAAAGCACCTGGCATAACGGTGCTTTTGGATACAGCTGGAACGAGGACAATGTAGATCAAGATGTTGTTCAGCAAAAAATAAAAGACGGTTTAGGAATTGTACATTCACAAATAGGCGGTTTTGTTTTCACATTTACCTACTGGTAAATGTGCTTTTTGTTAAGTGAGAGGAGAATAATACGCGTATTTTACCTGCTGTTTTATCATCTATTGCTATTTTGACTGTTTCTATTGTGCCGCAAACAATATGAGTGTGGGCATCCGGAATGCTGTTAAGGATGATAACGGCCTTACATATTCTGTAAGCCGGACAAGCGAACGGTGGTGCGGTTCTGGACAAACATGTGACGCACCTTCATCAATCAGTTCTGGCGGTTCTGGTACAGCAACAAATCGCGGTACGTTTTTTTGTTTTTCTCGTATTGATCTCTTGTTTCAGCCGGTTGTTTTGGCATTTTGCGCGGCATTGAGCTCCTCCTCAAGCTCGAAATCCTCTTCGGCTTTCGGGCGGATGAAGCGGCCAAGCAAGAGATAGGTAACCGGTGTCACATAAAGCGTTGCAATGGTTGCAAGGCCAAGCCCGCCAACAATGACAAAGCCTAAAGAAATTCTGGCTTCTGCACCCGCTCCGCTTGCAAGAATGAGCGGTACACCACCAAGAATGGCGCAAATCATTGTCATTGATACCGGCCGCAAACGTATATTGGCGGCATTTTCCACCGCCTCGCGCAAAGTCTGGTTGCGGTTTCTGAGCTGGTCGGCAAATTCGACAATCAGAATGCCGTTTTTGGCCATAATGCCGACAAGCAGCACCAGCCCGATCTCGCTATAGACATTCAGGCTTACCCCGCTCACCATCATGGCAAAAACCGCACTGCCAAGGCCGAGCGGCACTGTTGCCATAACAATGAGGCCGGAAATGAAACTTTCAAACTGTGCCGCAAGAACAAGAAGAATAATGACCAATGCAAAGCCGAACACGATAATGAGGCCGGAAGAGGTTTCGCTCAATGTGGCAGCCTCGGCAAGCGGGATGATATAGCTTCCCGCAGGCAATATGGGTTTGGCAAGTTCAAGCGCCTGCTGATAGGCTTCACCGAGTGCAAAACCCGGTGCAAGACTTGCCGTCAAGGCAATCGAGCGCATACGCGATTCCCGTCCGAGTTCCGGAGGAACCGGCTTTTCTTTAACCGTTGTCACCACCGACATCGGCACAAAACGGTCATCTGCCGTTTTCATGAAAATATTTTCAAGATCGGTCGGGTCATTGACCGGTGTGCTATTCGACACAAGCTTCACATCATAGGAACGGTCGCCAATATAGACCGAGCCGATTTTGCGCCCGTCAAGCATGGATTGCACGGCATTGGCAAGTCCGGTAATGTCAATACCGAGATCGGTTGCCCTTTCGCGATTAATGTCGATGAACAATTGTGGCTGCGTTGCTTCAACACTCAAGCGCGGCTGGACAAAACGCGGGTCCTCCTGCATTTTCCTGACCAGCGCATCGGCAACCGGCTGGAGTTTCGCATAATCGGTGCCGAGAATTGCAAATTGCAAGCCCTGACCCGCCCCCCTGATGCCGAGCGAATTACCTTCCGCCGCAATGACACGCACAGCCGGAAAACCCTTCATAATTTGGTTGATTTCCTGAACGATTTCCTGCTGGCTGCGGTGACGCTCGCCCCAAGGTGCAAGATTGAGCATGAGAAAACCGTTATTGGACGAGCCGAAAGTGCCTGATACCGAATAGGTATTGATGATTTCGCCCCTTTCTTTGAACGGCAAAAGCGCATCTTCTATCTTGCGCATTTCATCATTGAGATAATCGACAGAAATTCCTTGTGGCCCGTTGATGCGCAAAAACACCTGTGCGCGGTCTTCCGACGGGGTCAGTTCCTGCCGCAAGGTGAGGTATCCACCCGCACTTAAAACAACAAAGCCGATCGAAAGCAAAACCACAATCCACGGATGGTCAAGAGCACGGTGCAAAGTGCGGGCATAGAAATTCTGTAATATCTGGGCAAATTTTAAAAGCAATGCCGGTTTGGAATGCCCGTCGCTTAAGCCCTCCTGCCCGTTATTTTCCTGAACGCGCCCGTTTCCCTCACCGTTCAAATTTTCCTCATCGTTTAAACTTCCCTCATTATCGGCAATGTCTGCGGCAGGCTTTTTGACATCTTTCAGAAATCTTGAAGCAAGCATCGGGCAAAGTGTCAAAGCCACAATTGCCGAAAGCAGAATGGCAATTGCCAGCACAAAACCGAATTCGCGGAAAAGCCCGCCTGCCTGACCTGGCAAAAAGGAAATCGGCACGAAAACCGCAACAAGCGTCAGTGTTGTGGCAATCACAGCAAAAAACACTTCTCTTGTACCGATAACGGCCGCAGCCCTCGGCCCTGCGCCAAGATTACGGTGACGCACAATATTTTCCAGAACGACAATCGCATCATCGACCACCAGACCGGTCGCAAGAACAAGTGCAAGGAGAGTTAGAATATTGACCGAAAAACCGGCAAGATAAATAGCGGCAAATGTGCCGATCAAGGCGACAGGAATAGAAAGTGCGGGAATGAAAGTGGCGCGCAAATCCCACAAAAACAGAAAAATGATAACCACAACGCTTAAAACCGCAACAATAAGCGCCACCTCGACTTCGTGAATAGCGCCTTTGATAAAGCTTGCATCATCACTTGTAATGGTAATATGCACGCCTTCAGGAAGTGTTTTGTTGAGATTGTCAACAGCCGACCTTATTCCTTCGGAAATATCGAGTGTGTTTGATTGTGCCTGCCGCACAATACCAAGCCCGACACCGGGTTTGCCATTCACACGCACAATCGAGGTTTCCACATCCGGCCCCAGAGTGACATTGGCAATATCGCCGATACGCACACGATTGTTGAGATAGACATTCTCGAATTCTTCCGGCGTGGAGATATTGGCAGTTGCTCTCACCACCAGCGCCTGACTGGAACTTCTGAGCGAGCCGGCCGGCGCATCAAGTGCCATATCGGACAGTGTTTTCGTGACATCGGCAATGGTCAGGCCGTAACTTGCGAGTTTTGCCGGATTAATGTCTATCCTGAAAATCTTGTCACGGTCGCCATTGACCTGCACATCCGCAACACCGGAAACCGCCGAAAGCGTGTCGACAATCTGGTCTTCGGTCAAAACCGTCAAATCATCGACACTCATTGTTGTTGACGTTACGGCAAGGCGCATCACCGCATCGGCATTGGAATCTGCCTTGATAATACGGGACGCATCGGCATCATCGGGTAAATCATTGGTAACACGTGAAATAGCATCGCGAATATCGGCTGCCGCTACATTAAGATCAACACCGTCGTTAAATTCGACCGTTACCCGCGAGCGGGCAAAAGAGGAACGCGAGGATATGGTCTTGACACCTGAAACACGCGCCACCGCATCTTCAAGTTTCTGGGTGATTTCACGGTCGATTGTTTCAGCCGCCGCGCCATCGAAATCGGTTGAGACTGTCACCACCGGACGGTCGACATCCGGCAATTCGCGCACATCAATGCCCTGAAGTGCGGCAAGCCCCGCCACCATGATGAGCACATTGAGCACAAAAGCCGACACCGGACGGCGGATAAAAAGCGCAACCAGCCCGCCTTTATCCTTTTCGCGATCCTTTTCGCGTTCACCGGATTTCTGAAAAGCGCCCGCCATTACCGGTTTGCTCCGTCAGGGATTTGCTTTTCGTTTCCCTTTAATTCTTGAGGTTCACCGGCCGCTTTCTGGGCTTCACCCGAAGTCGCTTCTGTTGCTTTTTCGCGTGGCTCACTATCGCCACCGGATTGAGCCGAACGATTGTCCTGATTGGCAAGAGAAACGTTTTTTCCCGCCTCTTTCACCCCTTCATCCTGTAAAACATCGACAGCACTTTTATCTTGCAGATTTTGCACGCCCTTAGTGACAACAAGATCTCCTTGATGAAGTGCACCGGTGACCAGTACCGAATCCGCATTGCGCTGGACAATGCCCACCCGCACATGTTCCACAATACCGTCTTTCATTGGACCGTTTTCCATTGAACCGTTTTTCATTGGAGCGTTTTTCATTGAACCGTTTTTCACGCGCCAGACATAAGCACCCTCGGCGTTCCACTGGATTGCAAGCGGGTCGACAGCCGGATAAGGGTCACCCGGAAAAGCAAGCGACACAGAAAAAGACATGCCCGACTGGAGAACACCGGAGGCATTATCGACTTCCGCACGAATGCGCAAAGTGCGGCTTTGTTCATCAATCATATTGTCAATGGCGCTGATGCGGCCGACAAATTCTTCACCGGGGCGGGCAATAGATGTGGCTTTCACTTGTTGGCCGATTTTGATAAGCGGGGCAAAACGTTCAGGAACCCAGACATCAATCAGAATATGATCGCGATTATCTATGCGGGCGATTGTTGTATCGGATGTTACGTAATTTCCCGCATCAACCGGTAAAATACCCACAATGCCGCTTACCGGCGCACGGATTGTGCGGCGATCGGCCGCAAGCTCGGCATCACGCAGTGCGAGCCTTGCCTTGTCGAGTGCAAGTTTTGCCGACAATTCCTGCACCTCGGTTGCCGTATTGGAGGAACGCAACTTGACCGTTCTTGCCATGGTCAATTCCGCGTCATTGACTTCCACTTTGGCGCGCTCGACGGCGATTTCTTCATTATCGGAATCAAGTTTTGCAACCGGATCGCCAACATTGACGTGCATTCCCGCACTCACATAAATCTTGTCCATTACGCCGCTCGACCAGGGGGTGACGGCAACGGTTGCAAGTGCCCTTCCCGTGCCGATTGCGCTTAAACGGTCATTGATGAGTTTTTGGCTTACCGGTTTTACAACCACTTCGTTGTTTTTAGAGGACGAGGAGGCATGATCGTCGGTTTTCCCATTTTTTGAACCCTGCCAGACAAACAGTCCGACGACAATGAGAGCAAAAATAACAACAATGGCAATTTTCGACGGGCGTTTCATCGCGCAACTTTCATTAAAGGATAAGAAAATCCGATAATCTATTTTCTGGCATTCGTTTAAAATATTCTTTTGCTAACGCTTTATTTCAAGCGGCTTCTATGCCCCCATCAACCGGCGATCAAGCCCGTTAACCAGGTTTTTATGACTCTAATTCATGCAAAATAAGCGGTTTTTCGTCCAGTTAAATTTCGGTAATAATCGCAACTTCCGAAATTGCGGGCGGATAAGGGAAAAAACAATTTGTTCTTAATCAATGATTTTTATAGACTGGATTTAAAATGCGGGTTTTATAAGGCAGCATTGACTCGTTATTGGTCAGAACTGACGCGGCATTTTCGCCGATATGACGGTCGTCTGAAGAGGTTGAATGGCTAACGAAGAAATAACCGGCGAACAGACGCCTAAAACGACGGGCATGTCGCTTTATCGCGAGCATGAAAAAATCCCCTTCTACCGGCGTATGCGGGTTCGTCTGTTATTGCTGATTACGCTTTCGGTTTTCATCACTGAAATTATGGTTTTTATGCCCTCTATTGCCAGTATGCAGGAAAGCTGGCTTGAAGACCACCACCAATCGGCAAAAGCCATCAGCATGATTCTGGCTTCCAGCCCCGAAATCACCTTAAGCCCGAACTTGCAAAAAAATGTTTTGACCGCCACCGATGCTTTGGCCATCAGCATTGTCAGAAATGGTGAAAAAATCAATCTTGCCACATCGCCGGATTTGAAACAGGTCAATGAAACAATCAACCTTCCCGACTATAGCGAAACCAAAGCCCTTCTTGATTCTCTCACAACGCTCTATTTTGGCGGCAATAATATTTTGCTCCTTCGCGGTCCTATCGAAGGAACCAACATTATCCTTGAAGTCACCGTCGCCGACGCGAAATTGCGTCAGGCAATGATCGATTTTTCCTGGCATTTTGTTGTGATTTCGCTCACCATTGCGATTGTTGCAGCAACGACAATTTACCTCATCGTCCACGAACTTCTGGTGCGCCCTTTACAAAGCATCTACACCAATATGCTCGATTTTGTGATGGAACCGCATAATCCCAGCAAAATTCTGGTGCCCGAACCGCGCCGTGATGAATTGGGAATGACACAAAAACGTATTTCGGTTATCGAAAGCGAATTGCAAAAAAGCTATGCTCACCAGAAACATCTGGCCAATCTGGGGCTTGCGGTTTCAAAAATCAATCATGACATGAGGAATATTCTGGCTTCCGCGCAATTGATGTCGGACCACCTCGCCACGGCAAAAGACCCTATGGTGAAAAAAATTGCACCGAAACTTATCCGCGCTATCGACCGCGCGGTCACTTATAGCCAGACAGTTATCACTTACGGGCGCACGCAGGAAGAAGCGCCAAAGCGTAAAAAACTTCTCCTTCACAGCCTTGTTGCGGATGTGCTTGAATCGCTCACCCTTCCCGGTTCCGATCAGGTCGAATTTGTGAATGATATACCGGTTGATATGACGGTTGATGCCGATGAGGAACAACTCCACCGCGTTCTCACCAATCTCTGCCGCAATGCTGTTCAGGCCATGGTGGAGCGGGAAGATGGTGAAAATCTTCAAAACAAGCTCACCATTAGCGGACACCGTATCGACAATATGGCCATTATCGACGTTATAGACACCGGCCCCGGTGTGCCGGCAAAGGCCAAAGAACATCTGTTTTCACCGTTTCAGGGCTCGACCAGCCGCAACGGTTCGGGTTTGGGGCTAACCATATGCGAAGAGCTTATCCACGCCCTTGGTGGCACAATTTCACTCATTGATGAAGATAGTGGCGGTGCACATTTTGAAATTCGTGTTCCCGATCTCCCCTCGCATGGTGATGAACGCCAAAGAAGCGAAAAAACACACCAACGCAATGACGCATAATTTTATGATAAAGCTTGAAGGCTTTCAATGAAGCCCGAAAAAGGCTTGCCATGATGTAAAAATGTGAACCACCGGCTCACTCGATGTTTTATTGACAAGCGTTTTTTAAAATAGGGATTTCCCGCGTTTCAGCCGCATATGAGCGAATTAACGACAAGAATGAACAAAAAAATAAATTCTTCTCTTGCATTTTTTTCACGAACCAATTAGGAAACCGCTTGTCAGTCGTTGAAGATGTTCAAATCCGGATGTCGGCAATGAAACTGGCTGGAAACACCGTTCCGGTGGTTTTCAAAAGTGCACCCGTAGCTCAGCTGGATAGAGCACCAGACTACGAATCTGGGGGTCAGGAGTTCGAATCTCTTCGGGTGCGCCACTTGATTTTTTCCTACCAAATTTTTTCAATCTTTATTGTGGTTTATCTGTCCTATTGGACGTAAGCCGCAGAACCAGATTGCGACCAAATCACCTTCAAGGAAAGCATATAATTGGCGATGGGCTTTGATTGCCATTATTGATGACGCTTTATGAAACCGGCTTTATTCCGGAATCCTGGAATATCTTCAACATAGGCTGGCTATTTCGCGCCCTGTTTTTACGGGCTATTCGGCAACCTGCTTTTAAAGAGAAAAAGCCACTGTCAGAAGTTTTCCAAATGGTCACGCAGCCATATGGAGCGCATGGGATAGAAAAACAAATACACCCCGTTTATGAAGCTCGTTTCCGATGCGCCCGGTCGGCCAACTTCCATTTTCACATCAGCCGCGAAGGTTACGTCGATAATTTCGCTTTTTTCAAGTTTTGCAATGTTTCGAGACCAAATCCGGCTATCCTTGATAATTCAGGAAAACCCGTTTTCTCGGCTTATTCACCAATGACACAAAAATAGATTTTGACACCAACATAGATTTTTCTCTGAATGAGAACATGTCCCGTTAATCAGCTATCGGAACCTGAAAAATGGATAAAGTTTGCGAAACAAACATCAACAAATGACAAACAAACAATTTTGGAGCGCACTTATCGTCTTGAGACTAGCCCGCGACGTTTTTTACGACTTCATCAATTTCATAGAAAGAATTAATGAAAAGCTTTTCTCGACCTTGCGCTCAAGTGTCAGCCATTTCTTTTTCAGGATAGATCTCGTCTTCATCCCTATCCGGACAAGCACTTAAAGTGCTTAAAAAAGAAATGGCCTGCACCTCATCTCCAAGCCGTGAATAACTTACGTCTTTTTTCAGTCAACTGTTCGACATTGGTCGTAATGCGCCTCACTGCCGCATGGAAATGGCAAGTCTGTTCATTCCGTTCATCAGCGATATTGCAAATGTGAGGTCTGATATTTCTTTATCACTAAAGACCTTTTTTAATGCCTCGTACGACTCGTCATCGGCGTGGCTTGTCGATATGTTTGTTAACTGCTCGGCCCAATTCAGTGCTGCTTGTTCTTTTTCAGAATATTGGTCACTCACACGCCATCCGGCCACTTCAGCTATACGGCGCTGCGTTTCGCCATCTTTTAGCAGGGAATTTGTATGAAGATTAAGGCAATATGCGCATCCATTGATTTGAGAAACTCTGAGATAGACCAATTCAATCAGCTTTTGTTCGACAACGCTTTTCTCAAGGGCGACTTTCACGGCTCTAAAACCACTCATAAGTTCCGGCGATAAGTCAAAATATTTCAATCTGAGATTTTTCATGTTCTCTTCTCCTTATTGTCATTATAGTCTGCAAAATATATTAATAACGAAATCGCAAAACAAACAATAACATTGAAATTAATCATCATTTTTATACTTTGAAAAAGTGACATACTTACCAAAAATAATATTAATAAAAATATATTTGCAATGTTAATGAATTTGTTCTTCGTGTTAATAATATAGGCTAAAGCTATTAATGCCTCTAAAGCTGTAACCACCCAACCAATAACAGGAATCATGTTTTCCGGAGCCCAAGGACACAGAGTCGAGACATGTTTAAAAAATTGGGTCATCGAGCCCCATGAAACACCTGTTTCACCAAAATGACCCCAAAAACCGAAACGGTCGAATACAGCCGAAAGATAGCTGATAGCCAAACTGACTTTAGCAAAATATATGCCTCGATTTTGCAGAGGCAATTCAAGAAAGTCAAACATGCATTACCGTATTCTAAAATTCTGTGAATGAAACAATGTCGCAAATGCGCTTGTTGCGATAGGGACATATCGGGACAATTCGATAGTGACATTTGAATTTTGGTTTCAGACACAAAGGATGCATTTCTATAAAAATTTCTATGGGGATTTCTACAAAACAAACGTAAGATTCTGTTTCTTGTCTTTTTAATCAAAAGCGCTGTCATGGAAATTACGAATCCACAAGCCTACAGATCAGGCTCTTTTTCAACACTTGGCATCGTAAAATAACATCAAGAGAAGTGGTTCCGCTTGTTTGAACATTTTGATGTGTTTTTGGCAGGCTTCATGACCCGTTTATGCAACCCCCCCTTATCTCACAGCATAGTGAAGTAAACCTTGTCAGGGTTTGTGGTCGTTCAGGGCTTCTGGTCATTCAAGGTTTGTGGGCGTTCAGGGGGTGTGGTTAAGGAATGAAGGTGGGCATCGGCTTTCATAAAAATTCGGCTATCGGCTGATAGCAGCACGTTCACGAGCCAGAGCCAGAGCCTCGCCCGTATAAAGACGACCCTCCTTATATTTAACGAAACATCAAAGAATTGCCAAATTGCCAAAGTCGCCCGACAAAAACGTTGTCCCGCCAAGCTTCCCTGCCATTCATCGAGGTCATCTCACCGGCTTATTCAAGAATGCCTGTTCCTCCAACCGAAGTCGGCAAACCGGATTGTGATGAGCCGTGGGGAACCCTGTCATGATTATCTTTTGTTCGAGGCTAAAGGTGAAATCGGGCAGAAAAATCCGCTCTCGCGAATGTCAAGTTTTCGAGCGACTTCTCACCGGTTTGACCATTCAATTCTAAGTATCTATTGATTACTGTCATTGATTGTTATGAATGAAGATGTTTCTGACGGCGAGGAAACGAATGTCAAACGAGCTTATAAACATAGACGCGATGGACACAAACTATTCGCCCAAATTGTCCCGCACAGGAATTGGTGATAGCCTCTACCAAAAGATCATTGCATTAATCGATAGCGGTACTTTTCAGATAGGACAGCGCGTACCCTCGATCAGGGCGCTTTCGCGTGAACTGGGGGTTGGAAAAAACACCGTCGAAAGCGTATATAGTCGTCTTATTGGAGATGGTTATCTCGTCTCCAGAGGGCCTGCCGGCACATATGTTGCAAGCCTTTCCCTCGCCCCTGAAAGCGTACACACAAAGGCTGCGACCAGTTCCGCAAAACATCAGTCCATTTATGCCGAAGGAACGACCTTCAAAAAGCTCCAGATCGGTTTACCGGCCATTGATTTATTTCCCGCAAAATATTGGAGTAGTCTTTCAAAGCGAAAGATTGCTGAAACGCATAATGCGTTGTTTTATCCACTTCCAACAGGGCTAAAAAAATTAAAAGAAAGCATCACGCGTTACGTCGGGCTGTCCCGTGGAATCGTTTGTGAACCCGATCAGGTCTTCATCAGTAGCGGATTTCGCGGCGCCTTGAATCTCATTATGCAAGCTCTGAGTGAACCGGAAGACACAGTATTTTTAGAAGACCCGTGTTTTCCGCCCGCTTTGGATATTGTTAAAAGTTCGGGTACACATATTGTCGCTGTTCCTGTCGATCATAACGGGATGCAAATTTCAGATGCTTTAAAAAACCATCCCGACGTTAAATTTATTATCGTCACAGCCAATCATCAAAGCCCCCTCGGTTACGTTCTGGGAGATGATAATCGAAATACATTATTAGATTGGTCTGAGAAAAATGGTACATTTATAATAGAAGACGATTACGATAGTGAATTCCGATATGATAATAAACCGCTACCGGCTCTCGCCAGTCTCAATAATCATAGAAACGCCAATATGATCTATATTGGTAGTTTCAGTAAATTAATTAATCCTGACTTACGATTAGGCTATTTTATTGTTCCAAAGTATATGGTTCCGAAAATAACCGATTTTTATCAAAAATGGATAGATGGATTTCCAATATTAACCCAATCTGTTTTATCCGAATTTATGGATTCTGGTAATTTTGCCAAACATTTGAACAAAATGAGGCTTAATTATAAAAAAAGGCAAATATTTTTACAAAATGCATTGAATAGATATGTTTCCGACATATTCCATGTAAAAAATTTCAATCACGGACTTAACACATTATTACTGTGCAAAAATCGTGTTGAGTGTGACGATCTTGAATTAATGACAATTGCACAAAAAGAAAATTTTGGAATTGGATGCATTTCAAACCGTCAAATAGAAAGAAGAGATTTGAGCGGATTAATATTATCCTTTTCTAATTTGAAAACACAGGAAGAGGCATATAAAATAATCTCGGATTTTAATCAGGTCATCAGACCATATGTTTCTTCCAAATAAATATTTTTATATTTCAACATATGCTCCATTTTTGATTTATTTAAAAAAGTTATTCTGCGTGACGTTTTGTCAAATTACCGCTGCAATTAAACAGAATTTCGAGACTTTCATCTGTCGAAACGGCTTTTTTTCGAGAACCTTGTGACCTCATGAGAAGCTTTTCAGCCTCTAAAGCGTGGCTTGATAAAAATTCTGTTTCTCCCCGATCATTCATGATTTTCATTCATTTCATGAATGAACAATAATACCTTTTTCGTTTTTGAAAGCTCGGCTATACTTGCTCTCTACAAAAACAGGAAAGGCGCTAGAATGGACATAACACGTCGACAATTTGCTATCGCCTGTGGTGCAGCTTTCATGCTTGGTCCGACAATTTCGGCAAGAACACAAGCCACAGCTATAAAAAACCCTCCAATCCGTCTTAAAACCGGCCGGATGATCCCGACGCTTGGCATGGGAACATGGACGCTTGCAGCCGGTCAACGCCCTCTAGAACAAGAAGAGGAAGCGCTTGCAACCGGTCTTGATCTTGGCATGAATCTGATTGATACCGCCGAGCTTTACAGTTCCGGTAAAGCTGAAGAAATGGTTGGCCGTGTTATAAAAAAAACCGGAACAAAACCTTATATCGTTTCAAAAGTCATGCCTTCGCACGCAACAAAAGCCGAAGACATTCGCAATGCCTGCAAAAACAGCCTTCAACGCTTGGGATTAAAGCAGATGGATCTTTATCTTTTGCATTGGCGTGGCGGAATTTCAAACCTCAAAACTGTGGTTGATACGTTTGAAGAATTAAAAAGCGAAGGTTCCATTGTCGATTGGGGCGTTTCGAATTTTTCCATTAATGACATGAATGATCTTTTTAGCCTTGAAAAAGGCGACCAATGCGCAACCAATCAGGTGGAATATTCGCTTGTCGACCGCTCTATCGAAGGTGGCCTTCTCGATTGGTCAAAAAATAACGCTATGCCGATTATGGCCTATTCACCGCTTGGTTCGGGTAAAACCCCGCTTTTGCAAAATGCGGTGTTAAAAGACATTGCGCAAAAACATCATATGACTGCTGCTGCAATCGCAATCGGCTGGACAATCAGAAACAATTTTACCATTTCCATTCCCCAATCAGGTTCGCCCGCACATTGCCGTGAAAACAGCGCCGCACTTTCTCTTCATCTTGATGAAGAAGATCTCGCCCGACTTGATAAGGCTTTCCCGATTTGAGCAAGAAAGGTTTCCCGTTCTGGACAACAAGGTTCAAGACAAGAAGGTTCAACATGTCTCTTGATCGTCGTTTTATATTAAAATCTGCTTTGGCTCTGTCTCTTGCCGAGATTTTTTCCCTGTCGCAGGCTTTTTCACAAAATACCGAAAATTCGGTGGGGAAGACTTCAAATTCATCCAAAGCGGAAACAGTAAACGATAGCCCCGCAACAAAAACGGAAGCTGATGTCAAAAATCTTAAAATCGGGGTCATTGGCGCCGGCTCGCTTGGCGGAACTGTTGCAACCCTCCTTGTGAAATCCGGCCATTCGGTCATGTTTTCTTCGCGCCATCCGGATGAGTTGCGACGCTTGACAAACCCGCTTGGAGACAAAGCTTCAGTCGGCACACCGCGCCAGGCGGCACAATTTGGTGATGTTATCCTTGTTGCAGTGCCGTTTTCAGCCTGGCCTCAAATTGGCAAAGATTTTGCCGCCGAAATGAAGGGGAAAATTGTTATTGATGCTACCAACCCGCCTTTGTGGGGAGGAGATTTAGAGCCTCTTTCAATCGAAGCAAAGAAAAACGGCGTTGCCGAAACGGTAAAAAAATATGTGCCGGATGTGCGCCTTGTCCGCGCTTTTTCGGCAGTTGACGCCACGGTAATTGAAGATTGTTTCAATAAAAGAATAGAAGCTGTTGGTATGCCGATCGCAAGTGACGATGAAAAAACGTTGGCCGTTGTGGCCGAGCTCGTGCGCGAAACCGGTTGCGAACCTGTCATCACCGGCAAACTTGAAACAGCGCATATTTTTGCTCCCGGCGCGCCGGGCTTTCGTGCCCACCTTCCGGCAGATAAATTGCGTAAACGCCTTGGCCTATAATGACAAACAAGCTGCAACATATATTTGAACGTCTGTTCGCGCTAAAAGCGCATGAAACAGTTGCTTTTTTGGGCGGCTTTTTCACGCTTTTTCTTGTCTTTTGCAGCTATTTCATGTTGCGACCGGTGCGAGAAACATTCGGCATTGCCGGTGGTGTCGATCATCTCTCATGGCTTTTTACTGCCACTTTTTGCGCCATGTTTCTCGTTGTGCCCGTTTTCGGCTTTATCAGCCAGAAGATTAAAAAGACCAATCTCTTCATCTATTCGACGCTTTTTTGTAGTCTTATTATGCTCGGCTTTACGCTAAGCCTTTATTATAATAGCGGCAATGTCTGGGTGGGGCGCGCATTCTTTGTCTGGGTTTCAGTTTATAACCTGTTTGTTATTTCCCTCACATGGAGCTTTTTGGCCGAGGTTTTTACCAAAGAACAGGCACAGCGCCTGTTTGGCCCCCTATCGGCAGGCGCAAGCCTCGGCGGCATAACCGGCCCGTTAATAAGCGCATTTATGGTTGAAAAAGTGGGCTATGCCGGCCTGCTTTTAATTTCGACAGCGCTGTTTTTATCAACGCTTTTTCTCTGGCTTTTTCTCGTGCACTGGCGAAATGATTTCGGCCGCGGCAAAGACATGAAACAAGACAAGCCTGGAATGGCTGCGTCGGAAAAAGAAAAGAGTGAAACCTATTCCGGCATATGGATTGGCTTGAAACTCATTGTGCAATCGCCTTATCTCAGCCAAATTGCCGTTTATGCCATTTTCACCTCGGCCGGAACCACTTTTCTTTATTACGCGCAGGCACGCCTTGTTCAGGCGACCTTTACCAATCCTGCTGAACAGACACAGTTTTTCTCCATTATGGATACGGTTGTGCAAACCTCGTCCATTCTTATCCAGATGTTCGTTACCGCCCGCATTGCAAAAAAATTCGGCGTGACATTCTTGCTTGTAAGCTTGCCTGTCATGATGGTGATCCTGTTCGGACTGCTTGGCATATTCTATTGCTTTCCGATTTTGGCAATCGCGATGATATTGCGGCGTGTGGGAGAATATGCACTTGCCCGCCCTGCCCGTGAAATGCTCTTTTCGGCAGTTGATGAAAATTCGCGCTTCAGTGCAAAAAACGCTATTGATACTTTTGTCTATCGTGGGTCGGATGCATTCTGGGGCTGGGTTGATACGCTTATGAACAAAGTTGCCTACCCGCCGGTTATTATGCTGCTTGCACTTGTTTTATCCTGTATCTGGGCAATTTCCGGAAAGAAAATCGGCAAGCGTTACGACGAACTTTAAAACCGATAACGCCAAAAAATACTCAACAAGCCTGAAACATGGGCTTACAAACTTGTGCCTGAAAGTGACGGCGAGAATGATGTGCGCGTCTCATTATATCCGGTCATAATATCCGGTCATAATATCCAGCCTCATTTTAATATCCAGCCGGATTTTTACTCCCTATCCGGCCTCGTTTTTCAACTGCCGCGATAGGTCGAATAGCTCCACGGGCTTACAAGAAGCGGCACATGATAATGGGCGGTGTTATCCGCTATTGAAAAGCTTATGGTGATTTCATCAAGAAAAGGCGGGGTATCAAGTTTTGCGCCCTCGTTTAAAAAATAGGCTGCCGTGAAAAAGTGCAATTCATATTGCCCGTTTTCCATTGCCTTTTCATCAAGAAGCGGTTTTTCCGTTCGCCCGTCCTGATTGCTCTTTGTCTCAACAAGCAATTTTTTGACAACGGATTGCGTTTTTTCCCCCGCTAAATGCGTTTTTTCGGCCGTGCTAAGGGGGTTGTTTATTGTCCCGTTCTTTTCATTTTCCGGAACATTTTGCGGGCAAAGCTTGTAGAGCTGAATTTTAACGCCGCTAGCCGGTTTACCGGATGCCGTATCAAGAATATGGGTTGTCAAACCGGTCATGTTTTATCCCTCGCTGTCGATGAGATCTTCAAGCCGCAAGCGCGCAATGCGGAAGATTTCCGTCAACGCCGTGGCTTTTTCTTCATCTTTATCATTGTTCAAGCGCTTTTTCATATTGGCGAGAATGGAATATTTGTCATGGGCTTTGCCACCATGCCCCCGAACCGCAATGATAAATGGAAAAGAAAATTTTGCCCGATAGGCTTCATTCAATTTCTGAAATTGATCGAATTCATCTTCGCTCAAACGATCAAGCCCTGCCCCTTTTTGTTCTTTTTCCGATTGCGCCGTCAATTTCGATGAACGGGCAAGCTTACCCGCAAGATCGGGGTGAGCCAAAATCAATCTGTCTTTCAACTCTTCCGGAGCTTGTCGAACCGCTTCGACCATGGTCTCATAAAGCGCATCGAGATTTTCAAACGGGCGTTTTCCTGCAACACTTTCCCCCACCCAAGGGGAATGCTCGAAAATACCGCTTAAACAATCAATAAAAGCGGGGGCTGGAAGAGTGTTCAATTGTTCAATTTTCACGGGGTCTTTTTTCCTTAATTTGTTTGCCGGTATTTATGTGTTCTCAATTTTGATATTTTGCTCAATTCGGTTCTTTAAAACGCAAGTTCGCGAAGCCTTTCCGTCATTTATCAAAATCCGGCAACCGGCTTATTTGCCAAGCCTCGTCTTGATAAAAATATTCTTCAAGATTGTTTTCGACACCACCGCGATCAACCACATAGAAATCGCTTGTCTTGAAAAGTGCAAGAAGCGGAAAATGCCAAACATTTTTATGATAATTAACGCCGACACCTGAAGGGCAATAAAAGGCTTGCGGGGCGGAAGGTTTGCCCCCTTCATCCTTTGCCACAACAACGAGAAACGGATTTTCGCCCGCTGGCAGAAATGCCTGCGAGCCATAGGGGTGGCGCTCCATCATATCAATCTGAACAGGAAAGTCGATCGGGAGAGACCGGAAGACATTGATGAGGACGCGGGACTTTTCCCCCTCCGCTTCAACCTTTGCAAGATCATGAAAGCGGGTTGCCCGCCCCTGATTGATCGGGATCATAACCGGATTTTTTTGGTAAGCCGAGCCTGTTTTATTTTCTTTGTCCATTTGGTCGGGCGAAATTGTTTCTTCCCTCACATCGATCACATCGCCAAAAGGAGAAAATTCGGCTTTTCCGATTTTTAAAACGGCAAGCTCGTGCAATTGTTTTTTATGATTTTCCTGCTCGACCATTGTTTCTTGTCCTCCGGTTTTTCTTTATTCTGTTTCAGGCTTATTTGGCCGGATGCACTTTTTGCCAATGGCGGGCAATATCTATGCGCCGTGCAATATAAACCGACTTTTTGGCTGCCACATAATCAAGAAATTTTTCAAGTGCCTTTGCCCGCCCCGGATGGCCAACCAAACGACAATGCAAACCGATAGAAAGCATTTTCGGCGCGCCTTTTTCACCCTCTTCATAAAGAACATCGAAACTGTCTTTCAGATAGTTGAAAAATTGTTCGCCACTATTGAAGCCTTGTGCGGTTGCAAAGCGCATGTCATTGACATCCAATGTATAAGGGATAATCAGAAACGGCTTTTCGATGCCTTCTACCCAATAGGGAAGTTCATCGGCATAACTATCTGACGAATAGATAAAGCCGCCCTCTTCCATGGTAAGCCGCAAAGTGTTGATCGACGGTTTTCCCTGATAGATTCCATATGGGCGCTCACCCGTTAGTTGTTTCTGGATGCGTACGGCTTCGCGAATGTGAAAACGCTCTTCCTCTTCATCAACATCCTTATATTCAAGCCAACGAAAGCCATGGGTGGCAATTTCCCAATCGGCCTCGACCATGGCTTTCGCAACAGCCGGATTAAGCTCCAAAGCCTTGGCCACGGCAAATACCGTAAGCTTCATATTTCTTTCGGTAAAAAGCCGGTAGAGCCGCCAAAAGCCGACACGCGCACCATATTCATACAAGGATTCAATATTGAGATTGCGCTGCCCTTCCCAAGGAACTGCACCGACAATTTCGGATAATAAATGCTCGGAGGCTTTGTCACCATGAAGAATATTGCTTTCCCCGCCTTCTTCATAATTGATGACAAATTGTACCGCAATTTTTGCCCCGTCCGGCCATTCGGGGTCTGGCGGGTTCGGCCCATAACCGTAAAATTGGCGGGCACGATAATCTTTCTTGGATTTCATGGTTCTTCTTCCCTAAAGAACAAAATTGAAAACAATATCCGGAAAACACTTCGATATAAAACCGCGTAGAATTTCCGCATCTCGACAGTTGCTGAAAATATGAAAAGCAAGAGCCATGCCACTTGACTTTCGGGGCGTAAATGCGCCGACATTTCAGGAAAAACTTATGTGCGTGTTTTTCCTTTCCGGCAGTGCTTTTTATGGGAACTTAATGCCCTTCCGGTGTTTCACTTGGTTGTCGGAGCCTCGCTTAATTGCGGCGCACCACACTGCACTGATCGTTTCCGTTGCTTTATCCCCCCAAATAAAATCAATAATATTAAACAAGCAATGAACTATCAAAAAATAAAAAACAAAACAGAAAACAGGCAAAATAAAAACATATTTATACGTGCTGACCAATGGGTTATGCTTGAAATAACAGCAAATTATATTTGATTTTGCCTAAATTTTAATCTTGACAATTTTTTGCCTTATATTTAGCCTCTCAACCACCGGCATAAAGCGTATTGCGGGTCGATCGGGTCGATCCGGACAGAAAGTGTCATCCCCGTTTTAAACCGGCAGCCAAGGTTCTTTTAAAAGCCGGAGCTTGTTCCTTGGACTGTCTTTAATGGGGAATAGACATGCCAGAAAATAGCGAAATAAATCTTGCCAAGCTTGAGCGGCAGGCAAAATATGATCTTGAATGTTTGAACTATCCTGCTCGCCAATGGGTAAAGCCGAAGACATATCACGGCAATCCGGTGAAGGATGTGGTGATTATTGGCGGCGGACAAAGCGGTTTGACATTGGCGCTACAATTGCGGCGGGAAAGCGTTACCAACATTGCCATTCTGGATAAAAATGAAGCCGGTTTTGAAGGGCCGTGGCGCAATTATGCCCGTATGCACACATTGCGCACGCCGAAATATGTAACGGGGCCTGATCTCGACATTGGCAGTTTGACTGTGCGTGCCTGGTGGGAAGCGCGTTTCGGACACAAATCCTGGGAAGAGCTTTATAAAATCCCCACCAATCTTTGGGCGGAATATCTCGACTGGCTGAAAAAAGTCACCCATATAGAGGTGACAAACCGGACAGTTGTAACCGACATAGAGCCGTTGCAAGATGATGTTTTCGCGCTTCATATCGAACGAAACGGCAAAGCCGATATAATCTATACCCGCCTTGTGGTTTTAGCGACCGGCATTGAAGGTAGCGGCCAATGGGTTGTGCCGGATATGTTCAAGGATCATCTTGACAAGAAAGTTTATGCACACACGGCCGAAGCGATTAATTTTGACAAACTTGTCGGCAAGCGTGTTGCGGTTGTGGGGGGTGGCTCGTCTTCTTTCGACAATAGTGCCACAGCCTTGGAATTTGGTGCAAAATCGGTAACGCATTTTGTCAGACGTTCCGTTTTGCCGACAGTCAACCCTTATCGTTTTATGGAATATAGCGGGTTTTTGCGCCATTTTGCCGATCTTGATGACGACAAGAAATGGCGTTTCATGAAATATCTCTTCGATGTCAACCAGCCGCCGACACAGGATTCCTATTTGCGGTGCACAAAATTCGACAATTATGAATTGAAACTTGCAAGCCCCATTAAAAGCTGCCGTATGGAGGGGGAAAAGCTTGTCCTTGTCACGCCCCATGAAAGTGATGAATTCGATTTTCTGATTGTCGGCACAGGCTTGATTATCGACCTTAAAACGCGGCCGGAAATTGCCCGTTTTGCCGATAAGATCGAAACCTGGGGCGACCATTTTACGCCACCTGCGGGTGAAGAACATGCGGTGATTGCAAGCTGCCCTTATCTTGGGAAAAACTTCCAGTTTCAGGAAAAGGTGAAAGGGGATGCGCCATATCTTAATCGGATTTTCAGCTACACTTTTGCCGGTATGCCAAGCCTTGCCGCATCGGCGGGAATTTCCGCTTTGAAATTCGGCGTGAGAAGACTTGCCTATGGGGTGAGCAGTGAATTGTTCTGCGAAGATGCCGATTATCACTATGATCTTTTGAGAGCATTTGACGAGAAGGAACTGACAGCACCCCAACCGGTTGCCATGGGGAAAGCCGGTTAAAAGCCATTCGGGTGAACGGTTAATTGGCGATTGTCAAAACCGGCTTTGCCAGACAAGCAGGATTTTTCATATCCCTTTCAATGTCATCGAGAATCGCGCCCCTCGTGGCGCGATTTTTATTGTTTTGCTGTTTAATTTTTACATCATGAATTTCTTCTTGCCCCCGCTGGCAAGTCGAAAGCAGTATTAAGAGAATTTAGAGCAACCCGCGCTCATTTTAAGAACGCTTAATAAAAGCGCAGAGGTTGCACCAGAGCCGGTCAATAGTGTTTTTTGAAACCATTGATATTATTTAATATTTTTATTTTTTGCTTATTTCTTCTTAAAAAATGCATAAAATTTAATCAATAAATAAAAACGCCTAATTTTTAGGTTTTTTCTCTTGTTTTCACTTGTTGTTCGTGTAAATCTTGGGGTGTCGGAAATAAAACCGGTTTTCTTTTTTGAAGAAGACAAAGTTAGAGCTTCAAAGAGAAAGACTAGGTTTTCCGACAAATACAGGATGACACTATAGGTTAAAAAATACGCTTGGTTTCATAAGTTGAATGTCGATACGCCGCCTTTCTTGTGCTGATTATCCGGTTTTCAAAAAAATTAAACGGATAATACCCGACAGCACAAATGGCAAAACCGGAATTTGTTCATAATGCCCGTTCGGTTTTTCGGGGTTTCTTTAAAAAACCGGAATGCTTTTTAAGCGGGAGAGGAAAAGTTCATGCAAGCGAAATGTCGAAACAACAGCGACAATGCTTTTTATTCCTTTCCTCGCAACGGTTCTTCAAGGAACCTCACTTCTTGCCTTAAAGGCCAAAAGAAAATTGCAACTTCAAAAATACTGCGCCTCGAAAGGGCGGATATAAAAAGCTTTATCCGGAAGAGGTTCAAACAAGGTTTTTCAACTTTTAAACAAGCTTTCCCGATTGCGACTTTTTCGGCCGCCAAAGTTGCTTTTAAAAGTCTTTTTAAAACAAGGCTTCTGTCAGCCGGTTTTCTTTCATCAAGTTTTCTTTCGGCTAATCTTCTTTGTGGGAGTTTGGCGCTTCTATTATGTCCGCAAACGCTTGAGGCAAAAGAGGTTCAAAAAGCCCCTGACAAAGTGCGTTTTCAACTCGACTGGTTACCCGGTGGCGATAAAACCGCCATTTATGTTTGTGTGAACAAAGGGTTTTGCAAATCCGAAGGGCTTGATGTTGCGATTGAACCGGGGCGTGGCGGCAATGACGCGATTACCCGCATTGCTGCCGGAGTGAGCGATGTGGGAGCAGCCGACATCACCGCGCTTATGGCTGCGCGTGTAAGCGCAAATGTGAAGGTGAGCGCGGTTATGGCGATCTTCAACAAAACGCCGCATGCGTTTTATGTGCTTTCCGATAGCCCCATTCAGAAAATCGCCGATATAAAGGGCAAAGCTGTTGCCACCTCGCCTTTTACCGCTTCCAATCTTTTCCTGCCGCCTTTTTTGAAAACCCAGAATTTATCCATGGATGATATTACGCTTACACGGGTCGACTCCGGTGCTTTGGGGCCGATGTTGATAACCGGAAAGACCGATGTGATTATTGCGTGGCTCACCGACTACACGCGTTACGAAGAACAGGCCAGAATTGCGCATAAAGAAATCAAAGCCTTTCCTTGGGTGGAAAGTGGACTTGATCTTTATGGCAGTTCGCTGATTGCTTCAGACAAATTCATTTCCGAACGGCCTGATGTTCTGACCCGCTTTATCAAAGCCTATCGCCAATCAATCATATTCATGCATGAACATCCCGATGAAGCGGTCGATGCGGTGATGGAAAGTGTTCCCGAACTTGATCGGCAGAGTGTTAAAGGTTCGCTTCTCGATACATTGAAGCTCATTTACAATGACGAGACAGATCAATACGGCCTTGGCTCTTTCCGTCGCGACAAGCTTCAACGCACATGGCAAAAGACTGCCGAAGCTTTAAACCTCGACCCGAATGCGGTGACCGCTGAAAGTGCCGTTAAAACCGGTTTTTCCGAAAATCTGGAGGGCTTCAAATGACAACAAGCCAATTGCAACCCATAGAAATGAAACCAAGCAATGCGATTTCTCCCCCCTCTATCCGTTTTGAAGGGCTAAGCCAGTTTTTCACGACATCGACAGGGCGAACACAAGCCCTCCACAATATTAGTTTCGATGTTCGCTATCACGAATTTCTTGCGGTATTGGGGCCTTCCGGTTGTGGCAAATCCACGCTTTTGCGGTTGATTGCCGGTCTTTTGAAACCGACACAGGGCAAGGTGGAAGTTTTCGGTATGCCGGTCAAGGAGCCGCGCGAAGATGTCGGCATTGTTTTTCAGCGCCCGACATTGCTGCCATGGCTCAATATTGTGGACAATATTACCTTTCCGATCAAACACAAATTCGGCAAGGTCAATTCCGCCGATATTGATAAAGCCCATGAACTTGTGCGCATGATCGGCCTTACCGGTTTTGAAAAACGTATGCCGGAAGAATTGTCGGGCGGTATGCAGCAGCGTGTCGGCATTGCCCGCGCGCTTCATCTCGACCCCGATATTTTGTTAATGGATGAACCGTTTTCTGCCCTTGATGCATTAACCCGCGATGAAATGGGTTTTGAACTTTTAAGAATTTTTTCCGACCGGCCGAAAACCGTGATGTTCATTACCCATTCTGTCAATGAAGCTGCCATTCTTGCCGACCGTGTGCTGGTTCTCGCCGGCCGGCCGGGAACTGTTTTAACCGAACTCGACGTGCCGCTCGGACGGCCACGCAATGCCGAAACTGCAAACCAAAAGGTGGTCCATGACTTCGCTCACACCCTCAGAAACCTCCTCATCAAGCCAAAGCTCGCTTAACAGGAAGAAGATAAAGCTGTTTCACCTCTCCTCGCTAATGTCGGCTTTACCGGCAGTGTTGCTCATTGTGGCTATTCTTGTGATCTGGCAATTGGCAGCGGTGTTTTTTGCCATTCCCTCTTTCATCCTGCCGCAGCCGGTTGAAATTTTCAAAGCTTTCCATGTGATTGATGGATCGCGTTGGGCTGTTCATATATTTGCAACTTTGCGGGTCGCACTTCTCGGCTTCTTCGTATCCATTCTGATTGCTTTGCCGCTTGCTGTCTGTCTCATCCGCTCGCCGCTTTTATCGAAAACAGTTTATCCGTTATTGGTCATTATCCAGTCGACACCGGTTGTCGCCATTGCGCCGATTGTCATTGTCGCCTTCGGTTCGGGTGACTTTCCGCGCATTCTCATCACCTTTCTTATTTCGTTTTTTCCGCTGGTTATTGCCACTTCGACAGGGCTTCTTTCTACACCGCCCGAATTGATCGAGCTGTCAAAATCGCTCCGCGCACCGGTTCGCCGTGAAATATTGCAAATCCGCCTGCCCTATGCCGTGCCCTATATTTTCTCGGCCTTGAAAATTTCCATTACTTTATGCGTCATCGGCGCGGTTGTTGCCGAATTTGTTTCGGCCGATAAAGGCATAGGTTTCTTCCTCCAGCTTTCCACCTCGATTTATAAAATACCGCAAGCCTGGGCGGGGCTTTTTGTGCTGGCTGCCATGTCGCTTATCTTGTTCCAACTTGTTATTCTTACCCAGAAACTTCTCTTCCCGTGGAGTATCAAAAAGGGTTGAAAAGAAAAAAGCTTCAAAACATAAAAAACGGACAAGGGGGGTAACATTTTGCAACACCGTTTGATGAAATATCTTGACGAGGTGGCGCGTTCCGGTTCGCTGCGCAGTGCCGCACAAAAGCTTCATGTTGCCGCTTCTGCCATCCAGCGGCAAATAAAGCTCTTTGAAGAAGAAATCGGCACACCGGTTTTTTCCCGCAGCCATAAGGGGCTGGAACTCACGGCCACCGGCGAACTGGTGCTTGGCCATATCCGCGAAACAATGCGCAATGAAGAGCGGATGTTGAGCGAGATAAAAGCTTTAAACGGTGTTATCCGCCAGAATTTGACAATTGTTTGCGAAGAAAATCTGGCGGCTACTGTTCTTTTTTCCGCAATTGTCGACTTCCAGAAAAACCACAAATCCACCAAAATCAACGTGTTGACGACTGAAAACGACAATGTGCAAAATGTGCTTCTTGATGGCAAAGCCGATCTTGCTTTGGCCTATGACATAGAAAAGCAGCCCCGTTTTGCGATTGATAAAGAGGTGAAATGCCCGCTTGGCCTCTTTTTTCGCAAAGGTCATAGTCTCGAAAAACGCTTGCAAGGAAAAACAAAAATCAATCTTGCCGAAATGATTGGCGAAGCTTTGGTTCTTCCCGGAAAAGGCACAAAATTGAAATCGCTCATCGAAACGCTTGGACCCCCGCTTGTTACCGCCGTTCCGATTGTCGAAACATCATCCATTCCATTGATTGTTCAACTCGTTGCAACCGGAAACTATGTTTCCATTTTAAGCCGCACAGAATTGCCGGAAGGGTTTGATAATGAATTTCTCTTCATTCCCGTTATTACCCATCCCGCTTATCGCATTTTGACATTGTTCCACCAGACAAACCGTGCGTTAAAACCGGTTGAACAACAGTTTCAACATGTATTGACCGGAAAAATGAAAGAAAGTCTTGGCCCACGCAACCAAAACTTTTCCGGAGGGAAAGAAAATCAGGGAGAATGAATATTATGAAATCTCTTTGCCAGCGCTTGAAAGAAGTTCAGGATTTATCCGATAAAATTTTTAAAAAACTTGACCGACGAGACAGGCAAAACAGCAAAAATTAGAATAAATTTTCCAAGCGGTTTTAAAAGCTTTTTGACGAAAGAAAGTTTTTGAAAAAGCTTTCACAAAAGAGGAGACAACAATTTGATGAATGAGAAAGACTATTATTTTCCGCTTGGCGGTTTGCCGACACGTTCCGAACTTTTAAGCAGCAAAGCCACCTTCAAAGACGCTTATATGGTGATGCCCGCTTCTGTCATGTCGGATATTGTAACAAGCCAATTGCCGTTTTTTACAAAATCCCGCTTCTGGGTTTTGGCGCGCCCGATGACGGGTTTTTCAGAAACATTTTCCCAATATATAGGCGAAATCGAACCTTCGGGCGGGGCAACACATCCGGAAAATGACAAGCGTGCGGAAGCCGTTTTTTTTGTGACTGATGGTGCGCTCACCATTGTACTTGAAGGCGAAAAACATGTTCTTCACAAAGGTGGTTTTGCCTATCTTCCTGCCGGTCACGATTATCAATTATGGAATGAAGCAAAAACCACCGCGCGCTTTCACTGGATCCGCAAAGCTTATGAAAAAGTGGAAGGGCTTGATAAACCTGATGCAATCTTTTCTTCCGACCAGCAAATAACGCCTGCCGAAATGAAAGGCCATGAGGGCGTATGGATGACAAGCCGTTTCATGGATATGAACGACTTGCGCCATGACATGAATGTTGCCATTGTCACCTTTATGCCGGGTGCTCATATTCCTTTCATGGAAACCCACGTGATGGAACACGGGCTTTATGTCTTGCAAGGCAAAGGCGTTTATCGGTTGAATGATGATTGGGTGGAAGTCGAAAAAGGCGATTTTATGTGGTTGCGCGCATTTTGCCCGCAAGCCTGCTATGCAGGCGGACCCGAACCATTCCGTTATCTCCTCTATAAAGATATAAACCGGCACGCAAAACTCTGGTAAGGCAAAACGCTGGTGCAACTTTATGAAGGCAAACTTAGGCGAGGTAAAACTCTCGTGCAACTTTTGCTAATGCAAAACTTTGGCGGGGCAAAACTTTGCTCATGTTTTTAAAGCGGGAGTTTTGAATAGCAAACAGCCGTTCAAGCCATCCATGCGTTAAAATGCTCCTCGTCGTCGTGAAGATTTTGTCGCGTCTGTTCTCCCAGATTTTGGCGGCATTCTGCTGGCGGCTTTCCGCCAGAAAATCTGGATGAACGGTTGTTATGACAGTTGCAAGCTCTCCTTGACTTGTCATCAATATTGGTTATTTGTAATACAATAAAGGAGATCACATGGCTCGCACAACAACAATGACAGTACGCATTGGCGAAACACTGGGTGATTATGTTGCCCGCCAGATAGGCGACAACGGGCCTTATGAAAATGTGAGCGAATATGTGCGTGATCTCATAAGAAAAGACAAGGAACGCCACGACAAACAGGCGTTTAACCGCCTGAAAGCCGAGTTACAGCTTGCGTTTTCCGAACCTGACGAGAGTTACGTTACTGCTTCGGCGGCAGACATTATTTCCAGAAACAAGAACAGGTCATGAGCGGTTTTCGGCTGCAACAGGCAGCAATTTTCCGTCTTGACGAGATCTATCTATACACGTCAAACAAATGGGGAGCGGCAAGAGCGGAAGACTATTTGAATGGTTTATTCAACTGTTTTCAAGCAATTGCCGATGGTCAGGTAATATCCCGACCGATACCTGCCGAATTTTCCGTTCACGGCTATTTCTACCGCTATAAACATCATTATATCTATTGGAAAAAGCTGAAAAACGGCGATACAGGTATTGTCACAATATTGCATGAGCGTATGCACCAGATCGACCGTTTCAAGGATGATTTTTTCTGAAACACGAAAAGTGCGCCGGTGTGAAGCCTGTTTTGATTGGCTGGTACTTTGATGACAAGGTCAGGAGCTTCACAAGGAAATTTTCAAAAATATAAGGCTTGGCACAAATAAAAATCGTTATGCAACCCAAGCTTTCATTGCCTCACGCTTAAACAGGCAATGACGGGAAGACCGCGTCTCGAACTTGGCCGCTACCGGCGCGACGCGTGCGCCAGCTTTTCACAATCAAACTTTTGTCAGTTGCTGTTTTAAACGTCGATAGTGGCGTATAAGGATAATGATTGAAAAACACATTCTGATAAGGCAATTTTTATGGCTGAAACACTCATCCAATGTTTTGACGGGCACAATGACATTCTCTCCAAAATCCGCGACGAGAAAAACCTTGACCCGTCGGCTTTCATCAACGGTTTTGAAAGTGCAGAACTTGACCTGCCAAAGGCTGAAAAAGGCGGCCTGATTGGCGGGCTTTGTGCGGTTTATCCGCCATCGGTCGACCTTCAGCCGGATGAAAACGGTGTCTATCCCGAATTATTGTTAAAAGATGCAACAAAGCCGACCATGGAAATGGCAAAGCTTCTCCATGATATTGAAAAGCTGAAACCTGAACGTTTCAAAATTTGCAAAACCGCGCGTGATATTAAAGAGGCAATCAAGGCTCACCAGTTTGCTGCGGTTTTTCATATTGAAGGTGCGGAAGCCATTGGCGAAAATCTGGAAGAGCTTGCCCGTCTCTATCAGGATGGGTTGCGCAGCCTCGGCCCCGTCTGGAGCAGACCCAATATATTCGGTTTCGGAGTGCCGTTCAAATATGGCTCGACAGGCGACATCGGACCGGGCTTGACAGATACGGGCAAAAAACTTGTTCGCGAGTGTAACAAGCTCGGCATAATGGTTGATCTTTCGCATATGAACGAAAAAGGCTTCTGGGACATTGCAAAATTGAGCGACGCACCGCTTGTTGCTTCCCATTCCAACGCCTATCACTTGAGCCATCAAAGCCGTAACCTCACAGACGAACAATTGCGCGCTATCGGAAAAAGCAAGGGGTTGGTCGGCATTAATTTCGGAGTCAAATTCCTGCGCGAAGATGGCGAACGCAACCGCGACACACCGCTTAAAACCATTATCAACCACATGCGCTATATCGTCGATATTGTCGGCGTGGAACATGTCGGCCTTGGTTCGGATTTCGATGGCACAACAATTCCGAATGAATTGCATGATTGTTCACAATTGCCGAAACTCGTCGCCGAAATGGAAAAATCCGGTTTTAACCATGACGAGATCGAGAAAATTACCTCGAAAAACTGGATCTCGGTTCTGGAACGCACCTGGGGCGAATAAAGCTTTTTAAAATGCCAATGCGTTCGGCCGGTTGAATCGCATTGGCTAAATATGTTTTTGCTATTTACGGCATAAAGAAAAAAACAAAAGACAACACTGGTACGTGAACCGGCGTTGACTATATAGAAAAACCACCGAGCATAAAAACGCTACAGTTTTAACGGGAATATTTTTGGCTCACCAAAGTTCCGACAAAGATAGTTTTTTCTCGAAAACTGGTTTAACCGGATTTATCCTCGCTGTTCAGGAAAAGAATTTTTTCCGGTATGGCTTTCACAGCCCATTGCGGCAAATCTTTCCGGATGAATTGGACGTGCCCTTTATCCCTATGCAATACAAGCGAATAAGCGCGGCTTGTCGAATTATCAAACACAAGTGAAAGATCGGCGATTTCCATAAGCTTTGGCAAATTGGCCATGCTTCTTGGATAACGCCGCTCAATATCTTCCTTCACAATATTATGGCCGCCGCTTTTTACCCGCGAGCGCACCCTTAAACCGGAAGTTTTGGCACTGTCCAATCCGATATAGACGAGGTTGATCCTGAACCCCTGATTTTTAATATCCTGAACTTTTTTCAAAAACACATTTCCTGTGGCCGTTGTCTCTACCGCAAAGGATTGTTGCGCTTTGACGAGTGCCTCACGCTGTTTTACTGCTGCTATTCCCTGCTCAACTGGCGCACCTGGCAAAACATCCGGATTGACAATGGGCATTTTGAATTTCCGGCATGTTGTAAAGGTTGTTTTACCCGCACCGTTTACACCGGCGATAATCCATAATTCAGGCTGCATCTGTCAAAACCTTCAAGATTTTTTCATTAAGCGCATCATCAACTGCGATGAGCACTTTTGTGCCATCAGGATTTTCACGAATATATTGCCCCTCTTCCAACCCGTCTTCACGGTCATAAATGGCAGAATTGCGGGGAAAGTGAACACTTCTCACATAGTCCATATAGTCGTTCGACGAGGCTGACAAAATGTCATCCAACAACTGATCGTGCCCGTCCTTCATCATGTGAATACCTCTGCATCCATCTGTTTTCGGGAACCCTTACTATGCAAAATTTTTAAAAAACCGGCAAGTCAAACAACAAACCGGTTAAACTTTCACTTTTTGAGTAAAACGCCTGTCTCTTTCATTCGCTGAAGCGAACCCGCATTGTTTGAACGTTCAAACACGATCTTCATTCGATTTTTATTCTTCCCGTCAACACTGTTGCAAAAAGTGGGCAAGATTTTGCCTCATCAAGTATAGCAAAAAATAATCAGTTTATTTTAACCGAACTTGATAACGCGTTTCATTTGAACAATACGCGCTTGCGTTTCTGTCATATTTTTTTAAAGAAAAATTTTGCTTTTCCCCAGCCAATCGGGCAGAACATGTCATTCGTTTTTTTAAAGCCGCCATTCATTCGACAATAACCTTCCTTAATTAAAAGGCTGCAAAAATTGACATAAGCGCGTGATGTCAATAGATGATGGAAACGCCTTTGAAGGGCGCTTGAGGACATTTGTCATGGCCAATATATATCGCGAATTATTCAGAAAACCCGGCACTGTTGCCTTTTCGGTAACGGGGGTATTGGCACGTATTCCAATATCAATGATTTCGATCGGCATTATGACAATGTTTGCCGTTGAAGGCTTGGACTATGCCACCGCCGGTCTCGTTTCGGCAAGTTATGTCCTCTCCAATGCCATTATTACGCCGCAAATATCGAAACTTGCCGATGAATACGGGCAAGCCCGCGTGGCGCGTCCGGCAATTCTGGTTTCTTTTCTGTCGCTCTGCGGCTTGTTGATTGCCGCCCATTATAAAGCCCCGCTTTTCATATTGATTATTGCGGCAATTCTCGTCGGCTTTATGCCGAGTTTCGGTTCTTTCGTGCGCACACGCTGGTCGCAACTCTATCATGGTTCGCCGCTTTTGCGTTCGGCCTTTGCCTATGAATCCATTGTTGATGAATTGATATTCATGGTCGGCCCCATTATTGCGATCGAGCTTACAAACCGTCTGTTTCCCGCTGCGGGGCCACTTGCTGCCGGTCTTATCATGCTTGTTGCAGGCCTGATCTTTACCTTGCAAAAATCGACCGAACCGGTTGCCCATGGCAGGCGGCAAAAAGGTTCTACTTCGGTTATCCGGCTTTTTTCTATCGCGCTTCTCACCGTGATTATGTTTTGCGTCGGAACCATTTTCGGCACTGCGGAAATTTCGGCCGTGGCAATCGGCAAATCGCTGCAACAGACAAATTACACCGCTCTTCCACTTGTGCTTTATGCAGCCGGCTCTTTCATTGCCGGTATTGTCTATGGGGCATTGCCTACCCGCATGACATTGTCAAAACAGCTTCTTGTTGCCACCATCGTTGCCGCAGTTACAACATTGCCGCTCTTGCTTGTTTCCAATTTATGGAATTTGAGCATCGTGCTTTTTATCGCCGGTGCGGCCTGTTCGCCCACAATCATCATCGCCATGTCTTTGGTCGACACAATTGTACCACCCGAAAAGCTCACCGAAGGCATGTCGTGGGGAATTACCGGAATGGCAATGGGTGTTGCCGCAGGGGCTGCCATTTCCGGAAAATTGATCGACGCTTTCACCCCCGAAACCGGCTTTTATGTTTCCATTGTCGGTGGCTTTCTTGCCCTGATTTTAACAGTTTTCGGGCAAAAATATCTAAAACCCAAAACACCAAAGCCGAAAACTATTCTTGAAAATTCCTGAACGGTGCGCTTTCCGCTTTCGTCCCGTTTTGTTAGACTGTTTATAGGTCTAACGGCTTTGGCAGATTTTGCCTGAGGCAGCTTATTCTCTGTCTCCCCACCTCACGCGGCTTTATCACCCGCCACAAAAGGGCTTTTCTCATTCCTTACCGTAACGGGCTTTTGAACCAAGCTTTGCTATTGGCTTTGCTTTAAGGTTTCCCGTGAGAGCCAAGCGCCATCAAGCTGATGTTGCCTCACCCCTCATCGAAGGCTAGAGCACTTTTTGCTTTTTCCATGTGCCCGAAAGATAATAGGAAAGCGCCAGAATGAGCGAGGCAAAAGCACCGACGGTAAAACTCCACCAGATGGCATCGGCCTTTATGGAACCATAAAACATGTAATAGAAGCCAAGCCGCACCGGATAGACGGCAATGAAAAGGCAAATGAGCGGCACAAGAACCGCACCGTTGGCACGAACTGTTGAAAACAGCACCATTGCAAGGCCGAAAAACAGAAAGCTCCAGCTTGCAATTGCCTGAATGTGCTGTGCCATTGGCACGGCTGCGCTATCATTTCCCAAAAACAGAATAATGACCGGACGGTCGAAAATGAGCAACAGGCCAAGCAGAATGGCTGTCATGATAAATGTTGCCGCGCAGCCGATCCATGTGGTTTTGGAAATTCTGTTCCAGCGACCGGCGCCGATATTTTGCGCAACCATTGCGCTTACCGCTGCACCCACTGCCATGGAAGGCATTTGCAGATAGGTCCATAATTGCTGCATGATGTTATAGGCGGCAATGGTGCTCACACCTTCCTGATTGACGAGGCCAATCATGACAAGGCCGGATGTGGCAATGATGACCATTTGCAGGCTCATCGGGAAGCCTTTCAGCACGATAAAGCGCATCAGGCTGAAATCCGGCCAGATATAGGTGAGTTCCCGCCCTTTAAGCCGCAAAGGCAATTTCTTCACATAGATATAGACAATCATTGCGACAAGCGCGAGATAGCCCGAAACCGATGTCGAGGCGGCAGCCCCCGCAATGCCCATTTTCGGGAAAATCCACAAGCCCAAGATGAGCACGGGGTTGAAAATAATATCCAGCACAACATTGACGCACATGAAAATGAGCGGCGTCATGGAATCGCCCGCACCGCGAAGCCCCATCATCATCATGACCGTCAAAAGATTGGCCGGTGCGGCAAGAAAGATAACCCGCAAATAATCTTCCGCCAGCGTAAAAGCATCGGCCGGTGTTGCAAGAAAACGCAGGATTTCAGGCGAAAAAAACCAGCCCAAAACGGCAAGAACAACCGAAAGAAACAGACAAAAGCCGATAGAAGCGCCGAAAGCCTGCCGCGCACGATGCAAATCTTTGCGCCCGATGGATTGGCCAACCATAATGGTCGCCGCCATACCGAAACCGAAAACAAGGGCAAACAAAAGAAAGGTGATAATATTGGCATTGGCAGTTGCCGCAAGCGCACTTTCACCTAAAAACCGCCCAACCCAGATTGTGTTGATCGAACCGTTGAGCGATTGCAAAACATTGGAAAGCAATGTCGGAATGGCAAAGAGAAGCAACGTTCTGGTGATCGGCCCTTCAGTCAGATTATTGAGAACAATTGTTTTTTTATGCGGCAAGTGAACGCTCCATCAGCGCATTTTATTGATCGACCCGAAGCGGGTAAAATTCCATTTTTTAAATGATGATATAAAACATATAGGTGTCGTAAATGTTATGTGTAGCCCTTTCGGGCGTTCCATGAACATTAACGATGAAGAATTTATTTTTTTCTCAAGGTCAAGAATGAAATGACAAACCACGATAAAGTGAAGCCGGTTTTGTAACCCCCTCACTGTTCTTCACAATTGAAACCGGTCAAAATAATGTCGGCCTGAATGACGTTATCAATATAGTCGCAATTTTCTGTCACAAACACCTTTCAAGTTCTGTCAGTTTGGGCCATATCGGTTTTTTCATGTATAAGGTTTTCGGGTCATAAAAGTTCTTCGCGCTATATAGGCACACTGGTTCTAAAGGTTCCATCGTTTTAAAAAAGTCGGGTTCGGGTTATTTAATGCACATTCTTCCTATGGTTCTGGCTATCGCTTTGTTTATGGAACATGTGGATTCCAATGTGATTACCACATCCCTTCCCGCCATTGCCGCCGATTTGAACACAAGCCCCATCGCGCTCAAACTCGCCATGACTTCCTATCTCGTGGCACTTTCGGTTTTTATCCCCATAAGCGGGTGGATCTCCGACCGTTTCACCGCACGCATTATCTTCCGTGTTGCCATCGTGGTTTTTCTTGCAGGCTCTGTTTGCTGCGCTTTTTCCTTTTCGCTCCATTCCTTTGTTTTGTCGCGCTTTTTGCAAGGCATTGGCGGGGCAATGATGACACCTGTCGGCCGGCTTCTTCTCGTCAAATCCACGCCGAAAAACCAGCTTGTCATTGCCTTTCAATGGTTTTCCATTCCAGCCCTTGTCGGCCCGCTTGTAGGCCCGCCGCTTGGCGGCTTCATCACCACCTTTTTTACCTGGCACTGGATTTTTCTCATCAACATCCCGATCGGTTTTATCGGCCTTGTGCTTTCATCAATCTATCTGCCAAAAAATGAAAAGAGATATATCCGCCCGCTTGATTGGACAGGCTTTTTCCTTTCGGCAATCAGCCTTTCCGGCTTCATTTTCGGACTTTCGATTGTAAGCCTTCCCGCCTTGCCGCAAAGTGTCGGCATCAGTGTCACCATTTTGGGCGTGATTTTCGGCGCTATTTATATCAAACACGCAAAAAACCGCAAAGCACCGCTTCTTGACCTCAGGCTTTTTTCCGATCCGGTTTTTGCATGTGCCATTATCGGCGGCAGCGTTTTCCGGCTCGGCATCGGAGCCGTGCCTTTCCTGCTTCCCATGATGTTGCAACTTGCCTTCGGCCTTTCACCGATTGAATCCGGCCTTATGGTTCTTGCCGCGGCCATCGGCTCGCTCGGCATGAAGTTCGGCGCAAAAGAAGTTTATGCCCATTTCGGCTTTCGGAAGGTGTTGATGGCAGGTTCTATCGTCTCGGCAATGTTTACCGCCTCCAATGGCCTGTTTTACCCCACTACACCCTATTTGCTGATGATTGTCGTGCTCTTGTTCGGCGGCTTTTTGCGCTCGCTTTTCTTCTCCGGTGTGAATGCGCTTGCCTTTTCCGATATAGCCAAAGAAGACATTAGTCAGGCAACGCCGATTGCCGCCGTTGCCCAACAGGCTTCAATGGCACTCGGCATTGCAATTGCCGGCGCGGTTCTGGAAATTGCAAGCTCCTTTCACAACAATATATTGAAACTTGAAGATTTTCATACGGGCTTTTTCGTCGTCGGCTTCATCTCGGCACTTGCTTTCTTCATCTTCCGCACATTGCCCCGTGATGCAGGCCATGCTTTGAACGAAAAAAGCAAACAATCCACGGCACAACACTGATGGAACCAAAACATATTCTACAGCCGCTTGACCGCATTTTCTAATCTGTTACAACAATCTCGCCGGTAACCTTCCCAGCGAATGAGTTGCGGCTTGACCGCATTTTCTAATCTGTTACAACCGGCAGCAGAACGCACAAAAGCCTTGAACCAGTTGCGGCTTGACCGCATTTTCTAATCTGTTACAACCGCCGATCAGATGCGTAAAACAACGACTATGTTGCGGCTTGACCGCATTTTCTAATCTGTTACAACTACAGCGGTCGTTGGTAATGGCCTCAAAGGTTGCGGCTTGACCGCATTTTCTAATCTGTTACAACCGATGTCCACTTAACCCTTTGTTTTATAAGGTTTAAGTGGATATTTTTTTGTAAAAAAATGCTGTTTTTCATTAAAATAACACCGGTAAATTTCAATTTTTTTGACGTATCTTCCACGTTTTACCTGAAAATCTAACAATATTTTCACATAAGCACACGATCAATTTGCTTGTTCCTTAAGGCAAAAAATAGCGAAATTTTATCGTTCGGTATAACGACTTTACAGAAAATTTACATCAAACGTTGCCGGAAAATTTGAGAAAGCAAAAAAGGAAAAATTTGACGACACCGTTGGGTCGGAAACCCCCAACACCAAAAAGGTGGCGCTCCGGATGGCTCGGTGTCCAAGAAAAATATAATGTAATTGAAAAATAAAATCAACAAACAGCATCATGAAGGAAGTAAAGATTGAGTATAGGAACGTTTTACCAGCGTTCTGTTACGGCTTGACCGCATTTTCTAATCTGTTACAACAGACGCGCCGCATTCCGGCGTGGCAATTCAGTTGCGGCTTGACCGCATTTTCTAATCTGTTACAACAGCACCGCCAGTGAGCATGAAATTGTTCCAGTTGCGGCTTGACCGCATTTTCTAATCTGTTACAACCGATGTCCACTTAACCCCTTGTTTTATAAGGTTTAAGTGGATATTTTTTTAAAAAAAAATGCTGTTTTCCATTAAAATAACACCGATAAATTTCGATTTTTTTAACGTGTCTTCCACGTTTTACCTGAAAATCTAACAATATTTTCACATAAGCGCACGATCAATTTGCTTGTCCTACCCTTGAAAAAATATCGAACTTTCAACATTCGGCATAACGACTTTACAGCAAATTTACATCAAACGTTGCTGGAAATTTTGAGAAAGCAAAAAAGGAAAAATTTGACGACACCGTTGGGTCGGAAACCCCCAACACCAAAAAGGTGGCGCTCCGGATGGCTCGGTGTCCAAGAAAAATATAATGTAATTGAAAAATAAAATCAACAAACAGTATTATGAAGTAAGTAAAGATTGAGTATAGGGACGTTTTACCAGCGTTCTGTTACGGCTTGACCACATTTTCTAATCTGTTACAACGTAAAGAAAAATGAGTTACGATTATGAATAGTTGCGGCTTGACCGCATTTTCTAATCTGTTACAACCATCTGCTTCGCTACCAGTTCATCTATTTGTTGCGGTTTGACCGCATTTTCTAATCTGTTACAACTTGGCGCCAGAATAAGCAGCTCGGCAGAATGGTTGCGGCTTGACCGCATTTTCTAATCTGTTACAACTGTTGTTGTCATAAAAGCAGGCAGTGGCGGGTTGCGGCTTGACCGCATTTTCTAATCTGTTACCAGCACAATCCAAAATCACCCAATCGGGCAACCACTAGCCGCACATTGACAACACATCGAACGGTAGTTAACGGCGTGTGTTTTTCGTGCCATGGGAAATCCGAGTTCCAAAAGAAAACGTTGGCCATACTTTGCCAAACAACAACACGCGGCGATTTTGGAAAGTAAAAAGGGCACGACTGTTTGCAAGGGCGTTCGCGTCAAGTCGGAGTTTGTCCAGCCCGCGAGTTGTGGAGTGAATACATGAAGATAATAAGTTCAGTATCGTTCCCACAAATAGCGTCCAAGGTTAGCAATTTCCTGATTGGTTTGCATGTCGCGTGCCGCCAGAATGCGATCGTTGCGAAAGCTGCGCATAGCATTGCGTAAGGTGCAAAAGGCGTCAATATAGATTGTTGTTTTGCCGGCTATTCGATAGATATTCAGAGGCTCTATTACACGCTCGGTTATCACGCCGTCACTGTCAACATATTCAATCATAAATTCAAGACCGCCAGTAATGCGACGGTTCATTGCCTCGACCCGTGTAACAAATTCTAAATTGTCGGGACGGATGGAAGTATCAATTAGATTGGTCTGATAATTCTGCCATGGTTCGGGATTGATGCGGTGATTGGTACGCTGTTTTATCACGTGCCCAAGCTTTGCTATTGCAGCGACGCAGCACAGTATAAAGCCAACCAGAAGCCATATGCTCACTATCACATCCATTTTGTTAATCCCCTTGCAATGCAACACCGGTTGAACATTTACACACAATAGCGTTGCTGCTTGACCCCATTTCCTATTCTAATATAATTTAATTATTATAGTAATGTTGACTTTAAATCGGGGTAACCAATGAAAAAGCTTATAACATCTTTTTTAACAATTTGTCTTCTAACAACATATTCCGTTGTCATTACCGGTTGCGGAAAATCCGAAAAACAAAAGCAAGAAGACGCCGCAAAAGCATTTTTATCGGTTCCTCCGCGTCACGATAAGGCCACAGAATTCTAAAAATTTTAGGTTCTATTTTAATGTCGGCGATTGGTCTTTGCGCATTCGTCACGCGATTTTTTATTCAGAATTTCCGACATGCTTAAAAAGATATCTTGAGGGATACCTACGGCGCCTAACGGAATGTTATAGGTAACTGAGCTTCGCAATAGTTATCGGTTTAATTATTATATGAGCTAATCAGGTTTCTAAAAATGTCTCGTATTTTTGATTCTTTATTCTCGTGGTTGTTTCTTTTTACCGCTTTTATGTGGGGATTATATTTGCTTAATCCGTTTTTTGCATTTGTTCCATTCCACGTTGATACAGCACCGATTGCCCTTACTTTTTGGTTAATTGTCTATATCGCCGTTAAACGCTACTTCCGTCGCAAGCGTTGGATGAAATAACCTGCCGTTTGGCCGAATTTTCTAATCTGTTACAACTAGCCGTTACGCTTTTGCCGGTGTCTATGTGTTGCGGCTTGACCGCATTTTCTAATCTGTTACAACTGATGTCCACTTAACCCTTTGTTTTATAAGGTTTAAGTGGATATTTTTTTTAAAAAAAATGCTGTTTTTCATCAAAATAACACCGGTAATTTTCGATTTTTTTGACGTATCTTCCACGTTTTACCTGAAAATCTAACAATATTTTCACATAAGCGCACGATCAATTTGCTTGTCCTACCCTTGAAAAAATATCGAACTTTCAACATTCGGTATAACGACTTTACAGCAAATTTACATCAAACGTTGCTGGAAAATTTGAGAAAGCAAAAAAGGAAAAATTTGACGACACCGTTGGGTCGGACCCCCCAACACCAAAAAGGTGGCGCTCCGGATGGCTCGGTGTCCAAGAAAAATATAATGGAATTGAAAAATAAAATCAACAAACAGTATCATGAAGGAAGTAAAGATTGAGTATAACGACGTTTTACCGGCGTTCCGTCGCAACTTGACCGCATTTTCTAATCTGTTACAACGGAAGGCGGCTTTTTGTTCAAAGACGTTGCGTTGCGGCTTGACCGCATTTTCTAATCTGTTACAACTGATATTTTGAACGGGAACATGGAAACTTCCGTTGCGGCTTGACCGCATTTTCTAATCTGTTACAACGCACTCGAATTGTATTACCAGGACATTATGTTGCGGCTTGACCGCATTTTCTAATCTGTTACAACTAAAATCAAAGCCACGCTTTTTGATGGCGAGTTGCGGCTTGACCGCATTTTCTAATCTGTTACAACCGAGCTTGACCGTAAACGTCCCCCATGTCCAGTTGCGGCTTGACCGCATTTTCTAATCTGTTACAACGGGGCGCGTAAACTGGACCGACGCGGGCGTGTTGCGGCTTGACCGCATTTTCTAATCTGTTACAACCGATGTCCACTTAACCCTTTGTTTTATAAGGTTTAAGTGGATATTTTTTTTAAAAAAAATGCCGTTTTTCATTAAAATAACACCGGTAATTTTTGATTTTTTTGACGTATCTTCCACGTTTTGTCTAAAAATCTAATCATATTTTCACATAAGCACACGATCAATTTGCTTGTCCCGTAAGGCAAAAAAAATATCGAAATTTCATCGTTCGGGCAAGGTAGAAGTGGGCTTACCAATACCGGATCAGCCGGCATGGTCGGGCTTTTTTTTACAAAGACCTCAAGCAATTTTGTGAACCGCCGTTTCGATTTTTTAAGAAAGCTTTCCGTTTATAAATGCTGGTGAATGCGCCGTGCTACCTAACAAGCAGCCCGCTTTGATAAAGTGGGCTTAAGACAGAATGATAAACCTTAAGACAGCGAGTTAAACCGGTTTGTCGCATCCGGTTTGCTGTTGTCAATTTTTATGCGTGGCTAAAACTGAACGAGCCTGCCCCACTCGGCCAATCTCACCCAATTGGCTCGATTGAAACGGCCTCATCAGGCCTTTTTTATAAAAGGCCTGATTGTCAACCAAGCTTTTAAGCCTTGCTTGTTCAGCCAAGCTTTTTAGGCCTCATCATTGAAGCGGGCATGTTCAGGCGCATTTGCTCAACTGGCCGATCCATTTTTCGCGTTCGAGGACATAATTATCGGCAATAACCAGACCGGAAACCAGCGAGTTTTGTTCGGATGTTCCGATATATTCAAAGCCCTGTTTTTCGATAACGCGGCGGGAAGCTTTATTGGCCGCAAAATTCGAGACATAGAGCGCATCAATATCGGTTGCGCGGAAAGCGGCATCAATCAGGCTGCCAACCGCTTCTGTTGCATAGCCCATATTCCAATAGGGTTTGCCAATCCAGTAACGCAGGCTCAGGCCTTCGCCCTCTTCGCGGTCCTTGATATGACAGGCACCGATAAATGCGCCATCCTCGGCTTTGGTAATGGCATAGGCGCAATAGCCCATCTCGCCCGCCACCGAACGAAGAATGTATTCTGCTGCATGTTTTCGTGTGAATGGAAAAGGCACAGATTGAAGCATGGCAGATACATTCCGGTTGTTGGCGAGATCGGCAATGGCGTCCATGTCTTCTACATTGGGTGCGCGTAAAACAAGCCTTTCAGTTACCAGAACCGGGCAATCCAAGGTTCTGGGCGGCCTCTTTCTTATTTCTTCTAATAATTCAGTGCTCATAGTTACCTCCTGGAGCAATAGAAAAAGGGAAGGATGGTGTCCCATCTTTCCCTTTAATTTGCTTTGGAAGCTAACCGGGGTCCAATGGGACGCCGGTTTTATTTAAGAGCTCCGGCTTACTCTGCTGCCTCCGCCATCGGAATCACCGACACATAGGAGCGGTCATTCGCTTTGACGCAGAAAGATACTTTGCCTGCTTTAAGGGCAAATAATGTATGGTCTTTACCCATGCCGACATTTTCGCCAGGGTGCCATTGTGTGCCGCGTTGTCGGATAATGATGTTACCCGGAATAACTGCTTCACCACCAAATTTTTTAACGCCTAGGCGTTTTGATTCTGAATCGCGACCGTTACGCGAGGAACCACCAGCTTTTTTGTGTGCCATGGTTGTTCTCCTTTAATCTCTCTTACTCTTCCGACTTTTTAGCGGCTGCCTTTTTCGGCGCTGCTTTTTTTTCGGTTGTTTCTGTTTTGGCTTTCTTTGCAGCCGGTTTTTCAGCCTTTGGTGCTGCCTCTTTGGCGGCTACCGGTTTTGCTGCTTTTTCAGCCGGCTTTGTTGCAGCCTTGGAAGGCTTTGCACCACCTGTAAGAATTTCGGAAATGCGAATTGTGGTGAATTCCTGACGATGACCACGAATGCGCTTTGAATTCTGGCGGCGGCGCTTTTTGAAAGCAATAACTTTGCGTGCACGTGCCTGTTCAACAACCTCTGCTGTTACCAACGCGTCGGCAACCACAGGAGTTCCGATTGTTGCTGTTTCACCTTCGCCAACAACGAGAACCTGATTGAACTCCACAATATCACCGGCATTGCCAGCGACCTTTTCAACTTTCACAAGTTGGCTGGGGGAAACACGGTATTGTTTACCACCCGTCTTGATGACTGCGAACATTTTTTACCCTTTCGTTCCATCCGGATCTTGTCCAACACTTTCAAAGCGATGAGACAGCCCGTCTTTTTATCAGTCGTTAAAATTATCAGTCTTTTAAAATTTGCCAGCCCTAAAAACCGACCGGCATAATTTTAGACAAGTGCAGATACACTTTCTCACACAAATGTAGACACACTACGCCTTTGGCCGATTTATGCAGAAGTTTTCTTCACTTGTCAATCGACCAGCTTTAAAAAACCGGAAAGCTTTTTGTGAATTAACCGGCAATCATGGCGAAAAACCGGATGCATTTGACAACAAACCATTTTTTGTCGGGCAAACAGTAAAAGAGCCGGAAAACTCTGATGCGTTTTTTAAAAACGCGCCCATGGCCCCGCGCAAAATGAACAAAACAGATTTGAAAGGGGGAACGGAATTTTCCAAAAATTAAAAAAAGGGGCTTGTGTCAAAGCCAATTGCCAGCTATTTAGCCGCTAACGCGCTCGGATATTTGTTTATCAAATAAAGTTCGCCTTTATGGAGAGGTGGCTGAGTGGTTGAAAGCACCGCACTCGAAATGCGGCATAGGGGCAACTCTATCGGGGGTTCAAATCCCTCCCTCTCCGCCATGATTTTCCTTTTCTTTGAAACGACTTCTTTAGTTATGCACCCGTTCGGAATGGCCGCGCTTGACCGCTTTTTCTAATCTGATAAACTGTAACGCGTAAACTAGTGATTGACACTTTGTTGCGGCTTGACCACATTTTCTAATCTGTCGTGTTCAGGCTGCAATATTGGCTTTATTGACCATGTTTGCAGCCTGATCGCGTTTTATAGGCTGATACATGCGGCCAAGTTCTGATCTCTGAAGTCGTTTGTTGCGGCTTGACCGCATTTTCTAATCTGTTACAACTCCGGTGTGTGGTCAACACTTCTCGATGAAGCAAAGGAAAAATCCAAACACTTATCACGTGAAGAAGCGGTAAAAATAGGCGTTCTACTAACACTTTTCACCGGTAGGCGTGTTGTCGAGATTTTTTGCCAAGGAGATTTTTCTCCAGCACAATTGATTGTCGATAAGAAACCTGTACAAAATGCATATGATTCTTGGCATGTAAATTTATACGGCCAAGCCAAGACGTGGGGTGCAGATGGGACGAATTTCGACAAAACTTATGTAATCCCGACACTGACGCAGTCGAAAAATGTCATTTACGCACACTGGCTTATGCGTAATAGTTCATTTGGCAAAGAATGGGCTGAAATGACACCGGACGAATTTAAAAACGATCTTTTGTGAACACCTTCTCCAAAGTGTATTGCTCCAATCATTAGAAACCAGCTTTTTAGTGAATCTTGGCCAGAAGGCCTAAAAATAAAATTTTCCGATATAAGGACAATCTATGTAGAAATTACAGATGCTTTCTTCCGTCCGAATAATCTGACAAAAGCTGGATTTATTACTAAAATATTCGGACATTTGACCGAAGATCTACAGATGGCAAATAACTATATGAAATTTTATCTGCCAGACGTGATAAAGGCCGGTGTTGCTCAAGGCATAAAAACACGTTTTTTACATCGGTTGAAAAATTACTACAGCGAGATGAAAGAAAAATATCCAAATTCGTACGCTTGAGTATTAAGGTTCTGGATAGAAAACCAAACAAACAAAAGCCCCTATCAAAAGGGGCTTTAATTTTTTGCTGAATTTAAAAAATATTAGCAATCAGGAAGATGGGTGGCTATCAGGTCATTATACCGATCGTTATCACCAGAATTAATAGCTTGATTAAGGCAATATCTGTACCTTTCTTCCTTCCACTCTTCCAACTCTGCCCACTTTTCAAGCCGCTCTTCAAATGTCCTTTTTACTGCCAGTGCAATCATTGAAGTAAGTTTCAATATGGTGCCTCTTGTAACTCTTGCCAAAATTCTCTCTTAAGAAGAAGATATGAAACATTTTTATTATTGTAAATTATTTTTATTATAACTTTAATATTTTTTATTGTTAATGAATAATTTTCTCAACTGTAACGCCGTTTTACGCTTTGCGTCTACAATGGCCGCAGCAAATTTTCTTGCTTGTTTTCTATTTTCTGTTTTTTGTGCAAGCCATGAATTTATCAAATCGCGTGTGCATTCAAGATGATATTCTTTCATCCAATCTGATGAGTACGCATTAGAAATACCGTTTGATACCAATTTGATAATATCGCGTTTGATGTCTTCATCTTCCGCACATTGCCACGTGATGCGGGACATGCTTTGAACGAAAAGGGCAAACAATCCACGGCACAACACTGATGAAACCAAAACATATTCTACAGCCGCTTGACCGCATTTTCTAATTTGTTACAACAGTTTGGTAATGGGACAAGGTCTTAGACTAGTTGCGGCTTGACCGCATTTTCTAATCTGTTACAAAAAACTCGTGTCATTCATCTTCTCCTGTAGTGTTGCGGCTTAACCGCATTTTCTAATCTGTTACAACAAGACATTGGAGCTACAAAATGCTCGTTAAGAGAATGATTGCTTTTATATCGTTTGTTTTGCTGTTAGCTCAAACGGGGCAGGCAGGGAAGATAAAGCTGCCTGTCGTTTCCGGTTATTATGTAGAGCAAACGTCGCCGGAAGTTTGCAAATTACCGGACCAAGAATTTTCATTCAACAATCATGTGCTCATGTTTGATGCCGATGATGGCACAATGGGAGAATTAGAGAGCATTTGCAAAGCCAAAAAATATTTTTGACGCCCGATAAGAAATATCACATAACATGGCAATGTGATGATGTTGGGGAAAGATACAACCAATCAATGGAGCTAAAAATCCTGCCACATACGGTTCTAATAGATGGTATTGAATATATGCGTTGTGAAAGAAATCAAGACGGAACGTTATGAGCTAACAAGAGCTTTTTTCAGCTTTTTTGCCTGCTTGTTCTTTTCTTGCATGATCCTTGCATCAATAGCGTCACGGATGAATTTTGCACGACCATGATTGCCGACTAAAGCTTTAATACCATCCAAGTGTTTTTGAGTTAAATATGCCATCACCGGTATTGTCGGCTGTTTATTTTTGGGAGGATTAAGTTTTGCTTCAACCGCATCACGGATGAATTCTGTTGCGGCTTGACCGCATTTTCTAATCTGTTACAACCTTACGTGTCATTGACTTCGAACTGGCAAGGTTGCGGCTTGACCGCATTTTCTAATCTGTTACAACGATAGCTTCGTTAAGAAGTGACAGCAAATAGTTGCGGCTTGACCGCATTTTCTAATCTGTTACAACCCTTATGGCGGTAGCTGTCGGCTCTATTTTGTTGCGGCTTGACCGCATTTTCTAATCTGTTACAACCCTCGGCGATGTGCCGGCGGTTGAAGATGTGTTGCGGCTTGACCGCATTTTCTAATCTGTTACAACAAACCACGCTCCGTATTGTTATCGCCCGTAGTTGCGGCTTGACCGCATTTTCTAATCTGTTACAACAGCCTTTAAAATGATTGAACCAACATTCTAGTTGCGGCTTGACCGCATTTTCTAATCTGTTACAACCGATGTCCACTTAACCCTTTGTTTTATAAGGTTTAAGTGGATATTTTTTTTAAAAAAAATGCTGTTTTTCATTAAAATAACACCGGTAAATTTCGATTTTTTTGGCGTATCTTCCACGTTTTCTCTAAAGATCTAACAATATTTTCACATAAGCGCACGATCAATTTGCTTGACCCACCCTTGAAAAAATATCTTACTTTCATCGTTCGATATAACGACTTTACAGCAAATTTACATCAAACGTTGCTGGAAAATTTGAGAAAGCAAAAAAGGAAAAATTTGACGACACCGTTGGGTCGGAAACCCCCAACACCAAAAAGGTGGCGCTCCGGATGGCTCGGTGTCCAAGAAAAATATAATATAATTGAAATATAAAATCAACAAACAGTTTCATGAATGAAGTAAAGATTGACTATAGAGACGTTTTACCAGCGTTCTGTTTCGGCTTGACCGCATTTTCTAATCTGTTACAACAAACCAAAGAAGTCATGGCAAAACTAGGGCGTTGCGGCTTGACCGCATTTTCTAATCTGTTACAACTGACTGCGACACGATTAACGCCATCAATGCGTTGCGGCTTGACCGCATTTTCTAATCTGTTACAACTAAGAATTGAATTGATAAGACGTCTGTTCTGTTGCGGCTTGACCGCATTTTCTAATCTGTTACAACATGGTCGTACCGGCCTGTTAAAAGAGTGCCGTTGCGGCTTGACCGCATTTTCTAATCTGTTACAACATTACACTTGGTGAACCGATGAATTTCTCTGTTGCGGCTTGACCGCATTTTCTAATATGTTACAACATTTGGAGAAAACTCTTGGCATTTGCCTACGTTGCGGCTTGACCGCATTTTCTAATCTGTTACAACTTTTGCGGAAAACCTTTGCCGAATGTCGATGTTGCGGCTTGACCGCATTTTCTAATCTGTTACAACCGATGTCCACTTAACTCCTTGTTTTATAAGGTTTAAGTGGACATTTTTTTTAAAAAAAATGCTGTTTTTCGTTAAAATAACACCAGTTGAGCGGGATTTTTTTGACGTTTCCTACGTGCTTGATCGGAAAATCTTACGATATTTTCATATTGCTTGTCGGTAAATTGGAAAATATAGACGTTTCCTCGTTCAGGCAAGGAGCATTCGATCTTCCTGACATAAGATTCAAATTGTTCTTTTCCGTTACAGAAACGCAGATAGTTCGAGAACTCGCTCATCTCGAAGCCAATATCCAACAAAAATTGTCTGAATTTCGTTGCGTCGTGGCGCTGTTTTCTTGTGTCTACCGGTAAGCCGAAAGTAACTCATATCCACATTAATCGATACCCGCTTAAATGTTTAGGACCCGATGTTGCACGCTCAAGATAGGCTGTCATAATTGTCATCTTCTCCCCACGCCTCATCAATTTGAACCGAATTGTTTTCCAAAGAAAAAATTGAACGCTCATCAGGTAAAGCCAACTTGACCTTTCCCGTTTCAAAACTTTCCGCAACCGAATGTACAAACTATTGAACTTGCTGGCTGACAGGCGACGTTCCAACATGACTTTTCAAATCAAGTGTTGAAAGTGAAGCAAGATAAGCTTTTACCCCGGCATCAACTTTTGTTTTTCCTTGAGTAAGCAGGTGGAAGACCATGCGATCAACAAAAGGACGATAAGGTTCCATCAAATCATCAGCAAGCGCGAAGGCATTGGCACGATGTGAATGAAAAACGCCCAATGTTGGATGGACAGCACAAATGGCGCGTGAAACAAGTGCACGCAGAACAATGTAACCATAATTTAAAAGGCTGTTGATGCCTTCATGTGCTATGTCACGCTTGAACGCGGTTCCGAATAATGATTTCCAATATTTGCGGGCGGCCTGTGCTTCCTTATTTTCCGGGTCACCGCTACGCACCTGACGGGCAATGGAGACAAAAGCCGCCCCCTCTTTGCCACAAGCTTTGAGCACTGCGCCTTGTAGCCTGATTTTACAACGAACGATTTCTGCCCAAATCTGTTTTTGTATCGGCTTTGGTGCCGATGCCTGCGCTTTCATCCGCACAGCTTGAACAGAATGGCCTTCTACCGGCCAAACGATAGCAACCGGACGGTGATTATTTCCACATAAAACGATTGGAATAGAGCGTTCGGACAACTCGATAAAGACGTGATTTGTCCAACTCAAACCATAAGAATGAGTAATTAAGGCTCCAACATCATCAAGCGCAACCCGCCCCACTTCCGCTTCTCTCGATTGGAAACGGTTAAAAAACCTCTTTTTATGGCAAGGTGCTTTTTATGGCAAGGTGTAAGCCATCAGCAGGTATGTCAACTATTCTATCCATGAAAAGAGCATGCCGCAAAACGGCATGTTCTCAACAGTTTTTTATAAACAGGGTTCATTTCCTATGACCTTGCCTGTTTTGACTCTCTGTCCTGCGCACCGGGGTCGAAAACGCGCCCCATTTCATCCACACGAATTTGCCGGAATTGCATTTTTTTCAACCCCGTTGCTGTTTTAACAGTCAATTTAAAGGGGTCGTTTTTATTCGAATCCCTCGCCGATACATCCGCTTCATTATGGGGAGCGAAAAATATCTGGCCGTTTTGACCGAATTTGACAATGCGGGCAATCACATGCCCCTTTTCCGGATCATTATAAGCGACCATATCATTTTGTTGCAGGCTCAACACTTTGCGCGCTGTCGGGTTATTTTTATGAAATTGAGATTCCCATTTTGGTTGGTGCGCATCAAACATTGAAACGACTTCGCTATTCCATTTGCCGTCCAAAGTTTCCCAAACATCATAGCGATAGTTTGAATTTCCCATATAGCCTTTATAGGGTTCACCATTTTTGTCTTTTATTTCAATGACATTACGAGGCAGGAGCACCCTGACATGGCGGATCCCCTTATAAAGCTTATGGTCACGTGCAAAACGGAGCAAAGCTTCCTGATATTCTTTTTTGTCTAAACCTTGCGTTGCACTATAAAGTTCAGCTTGTAAATTCGGGTCACGAATTGTTGGAATATCTTTACTTTCGAGCGACAAGAAATTCTCTCTCGTGACAACAACTTTATTGCCCTTTTCATCCGTTTCACCGGTTAGGCCGTAGGCTGTTTCATTGTGCAACTGTCCGGCGGTTTTGCCCTTGCCTTGAGCGTAACCGGCACGGCTTATTGTGCCATGATCCTGCTTATGGCTGATGATGATTTTATCGACAACGTCTTTCGCGTCGTTCCTGAAATTCTCCCACGGCAAAATTTCGGAAACTGCCTTTTTGACAAAATTCTCGAAATCTTCGCCCTCGAACCTTCCGGCAGCCGTTGCAATACGCTTTAAAAGGGAGCGCGTTGTGACGCCGATCACCATAGCATCAATGGCATGATGGCGGTGATCCTTACGGTTTTTAGGATGATTTGCGCTTTCATCACCTTCAGCCGCGAGCAGAGAATTTAACCCCCAATTGCGGCGAAGAAGTTCTGTTAATTTGCCAGGAATTGCCCACACATGTTGAACTTTTTTGAAGTCACCTTCCGAGTTCAATTCTTCCCCCGGATAAAGGCTATCAAAATATTCGCGGGCAAGCTTTGCCAGATATTGTGTATCTGTCAATTGACGGGCAAGAAAGTCCCGATTTTCTTCAGCTTTTTTCATTGCACCGCGTGTAAAACGCCATTGCTTGTTTTTTGGCAATTTTTTTGCCCGCTCGATAAGTTCATCATAACGGCCTTGCCATTCTGACACTTCATCCGGTGCGCGATTGCGTTTCACTCTGTTTTCTTCGCGCAAACAAAGAATTTTATTGGCGTTACTGTCATCAAGCGTGCGTGAAAAAGGCAAGATATGATCGATTTCCACTTCGCCGGAAAACAGCATCGGCTCGGTTATCCGTGTTCCTGAATAGATGGACTTTCTATCGTTCGGGTCATCCCCCAGCTCTTCCCAAAGTTTCAGCAATTGACGGTTATAACCATTGTCTCTTTTGCCGATTTCCCCAAGCTTTTCGGAACGTCTTTTGGCCGCATCAGTGTTATCTTTATTGGTTTTATTATATTCGCGTTTTTGCTCTTGCGACAAGGGTAGATCGCGGGCAAGTTCAACCACAATTTGCTGCGGCTTGCCATAAGCCTTGAGGAGCCTGTTGGTGAGACGACGAACCTGATTGAGCCCGATATGAACGGTCGGATTGGTGAGCCTACCCTTATAAATGTCATAAATATCATTCTTGTCGCCGGTTCCCGGAACGATATGGCGTTCCAGAACCTCCTGATAGCGTGGCAATTCGTCCAATCCCTTCCAATTGCGATTTGCCAATGAATGATCGAAACCGCAACGATGGGCCGCTTCGGCTTCGCTAATCACATCCTTCTTCAATTGTTCCAGAATTTTGGATGTTGCTGTAATTCCGAGACGCCCATAACCGTCGGGCAGATTGGCATTGATGATTTCAGCCCGCTGTTCATCCGACAATTTCGGGAATTTGCCCTTCAACCATTCTTCGAGTTTATCGGGATTTTCTTCATTCTCCAGTTGGTCGACAATTTCGCGCTGTTGCTCTGTTGAAAATTTGGCCCAATCTCCCCCGAAAAGTTCCGGCTTTGAAAAGACCGAATAGACTTCGTCGCCCGTTACCTGTTTGCGATTTTCGGTTTCTTTATTGAAGCGCCCGCCGGCCGGAATTTTCAACGCTTTGCGAAGTGCCGCAAATGTTTTTGTTTTTGCCGGGCGCATCAATGTGATGAGCGTATCGCGCTCTTCCATGGTCAATTTGCGTTGTGACAAATCGGGAAGGATAATCGCCAATTCATTGATTTCTTTATAAAGGCGGAATTGCTGAAAAAGCGGGTCGGATTTGGGAAGCCTTGTTTCGCCTTCAACCAAGGTACACAAGCCCACCTTTTGTTCTTTAAGCGGGCGCTGGAAGAACATGACATGGAACAGTTCTTCTTCCCGCTCTTTTGTTAAAACATCGGGATAATATTCTGCCTGCGCTTGCCAGATTTTGTGAAACTCGTCTTCAAGCATGGCGCGTTCGGGATAAAAGGCGTAAGCCTTATCTGTCAAGGCTTCGGAATTGGCGCGAAGGCGCACGACATGCCCCTCTTCCCGCCGTTTGGCAAGATAAGCGCCCAGAGTCGGCGCGTGGCTTTGGTGCATCAAGCCTGACAATTCTTCAATACCAACAGCGATTTTGCCTTTTTCATTGCTTTTACGATCGGCTTTACGGTTGGATTTGAAGCCGCGCCTTTGCCCGATATGGAAAAGTGCGCGCGCCACATAGGCCAAGGGCAATTTTTCTTCAAGTGCCCGTGCTCTTAACGAATAGGGATCGGTCTTTTTGTCAGTCGAACCGGATGGTTTGTCATTCGTTTCAAGAAGTATTTTATCACGCTCGGTTTTATCTTCAGGCAAAAGGCCATAGCCTATCAATTTATCCAATGTTCTTTTTCTGCGACGGAGATAGCGGTCGCGCATACGGGAAGCCGAACGTGCTTGACGCCGCCTTACCGCCAACGGGTCACCACTTTGCGGATCCCGACCATCGCTGAAAATACGTGCACCGGCATTCAGAATGCTTGTCGCTTCCTGCTTGTCATTTAATTGAAAAACCGCCCAGCCGATGGAATTGGTGCCAATATCGAAAGAAAAACGTACATTGGAATAGTTTTCAGCAGTCATAACCGCTCCCCTCACGTAAAATTCTTGAAAAATTTAAACAAGAGGAAAAAATAAGCAAGAATAAAAAACTATTGACAACTGGTTATTTTCATATAATTTAATGTTCACAGATTAGAAAATGCGGTCTGGCTGTTAACAAGCTAGATATGCACCAAATAAGACAGCTCCTCAGGGGGCTGTTTTTTATTGTACTGATGTTATTATATTCTTGAGTTTATTTGTGGGCGGGCTTCGTGCTTATTGACGTATTATTTATTTAGCTGAATTGTCATCATTCCGGTCATTTTGTGCTTGGTGGCAGCGAAATTTGTGCTTGATAGAAAAGAAAACAGAACGCGATCTTTTAAATGCGCAATACATTTTTCCTCAAATAACGGCGGGAAATATCGGGCTTTTTTTTGCATTCTTTCCTGTCAAAAAAACGCGTAATGACTATTTGTGAAATTGACGACATTCTTTTGAATAAATCGACAATTTTTTAAAGCCGGAGCTGGCAGGCGATCACCACATGAAAAAATCAACCGACATGTCTATGACAACAATCCGTTTTTTGTGGGCTAAACTATATTGTTTGATGGCGGTTTTCATTGTCGTTCTGTTGTTGAGTTTGTCTTTATCAAAACCGGAGGCGATAGCCGGTGAGGATTTTTCCGATTACACATTGGACAAGGTGGTGGTTTTGATGCGCCATGGCGTGCGCCCGCAAAACGACACTGCAAAACTCGATCAAGCAACCGGCAAGAAATGGCCGCAATGGTTAGTTCCCGACGGAAATTTGAGCGGTCATGGCTATGCCGGTATTGTCGACCAATCCCGCTATATGTTTGAAAACTGGAAAAGCGAAGGCCTTGCGCTCTCCGCCCCTTGTCCGACGACAAGAGAAGTCTTTATCCGGGCAAGCCCGATCGAGCGGACTGTTGCAACAGCGCAAGCTTTAACCGACGGTATGTTTTCCGGATGCGGTATAACGCCAAGCCATTTGCCGCTTCAAAAAAAAGACCCGCTTTTTCAGGCTGTGGAAATGGGGTTAGCACAACCCGACCCGAAAAAGGTTGAAGATGAAGTGATGGAAGCTATGGGCGGCTCGCCCGAAAAAGCGGCACGAAAATATGCCGATGATGTGGAGTGGTTGCGCCGAATCGTGTGTGGCACAGGCGTGACAGACTGCCAATTTCTTGATGAAAAATGGGGTCTCAAAAAGACAAAATCCGGAAAATACAAATTGACCGGCCCGGTCTCGGCTGCCAGTGCAATTTCGGAAACAATCCGCTTGCAATATAGTGAAGGATTGCCCCTTCAAGAGGTGGCATTCGGGCACGTAAAAAATGCGGGCGATGTGTTGAAACTCATGAGCCTCCATGCGGCAAAATATGATCTTCTCGACAATACAATGGAAATTGCAAGAACCGGCGGCAATATTTTAATGCATAAAATAACCGATAGCCTTACTGCCGGTAGCGTGGCGGAAAACAAAGAGAGCTTTCCGGAACTGAGTGCACCCCTTGTTATATTTGTCGGCCACGACACCAATATTTCACAAATCAAAACCATATTGGATTTTCATTGGAAACTTGCTTCCTATCCGGCAGACGATATTCCCCCCGGTGGCATGTTGATATTCAAGCGTTATAAAAATAACAAAACCGGCCGCTTAGCCGTGCAATTGTCATTTACTGCCCGAACACTTGACGAATGGCGGTTTCTAACGCCGCTTTCCGAGAAAAACCCGATTGCCCGCGAAATTTATACCAATCCGGAATGCCGTTTATCCGGAAAAGATGAAAAAGACAGTATGGAAGAGAGGCAAGAAAAAGCCAAAACACCCGAAAAACAGGATAACGCTAATCCAGCGGGAAAAAAGGAAAGCGCGAAAAGTGGTGCTTCCGATCTTGGAAGTCTTTGTGACCTTGAAACTTTTGTAAGTCTCTATCGTGATAAACTCGATGATATTCCCGATGACCTTCCGCTATTCAAATGAGGTTTTATTTCATTGAAGATAATGTTGCGATCTGATGAAGAGAATTTCAACTTCCCGATTGCTTGAAAATTGTAGCGATAGAGCGATTATTTTCACCGGATAATTCGAAACAATGGGAATTTGGAAACTCGTTTGCGGAGCCGGAAACGGGAAACAGGAGTGGCTTTGACGATGCTCTTGAAGTGTTATATAGCTCGACTATATAACGAATTAAAAATCACGGTGTCTATCTTGAAAAATATCGGTTTTATCTCTTTCGGCCGTTGGAACGAGCAGGATCAATCTTCGACCAGATCTCAACGCGATGCATTTCTTCAAACGATAGAAATGGCTGTTGCTGCCGAGGAAATTGGCGTTGACAGTGCATTTTTCCGGATTCACCATTTCTCCAACTCTTTTTCTTCCCCCTTCCCGCTTTTGGCGGCGATCGGTACCAGAACAACCAGAATTGAAATTGGCACGGCTGTTGTTGATCTTCGCTATGAAAATCCCTTTTATATGGCAGAAACTGCCGGTGCTACCGACCTTATTTGCGGGGAGCGTTTACAGCTCGGACTTGGGAGAGGCGCGCCCTGGTCAGCGATAGAAGGGTGGAGCCATTTCGGCTATCAACCGGAAGCTGGCCAGAATGAAACCGACATGGCTATCAAACGTGCCGAAATTTTTCTTGATCTGTTGAATGGCGAAAAGAATATCAAATTGGAAAACCCTTTTCCTGATGATCCAAGCGATTACAGAATGGCACGTGTCGAACCTTTTTCGCCAAGCTTGAAGCAACGTATCTGGTGGGCTTCCGGTTCTCTTAGTAGTGCCGAATGGGCGGCCAAACACGGTTTGAATTTGCAAAGTGCCGGAAATAGCGGGCCGAAAACCGACAAAGCCATGACTGAGAAAAACGCCATGACGGAAAAGAAGGCAATTCCAGAAAAGAAGGCTGGCACTTCTGCTAAAACCGGTGAAACACAAAATGGAAGTGCTACCTCGTCGTCAACAGCAGGCCAGACCGGAAAAATGGTCAAATTTGCCAATCAGCCGGATCATATCAAACATTATCTGCAAGCCTGGAAGGAAGCCGGACACAAACGGAAACCGCGCGTGGCCATTATTCGAGAATTGGTGCCGCTTGATAATGAAGCAGAGAAAAAACAATTCCACGATGTGAGTGCAAAGCTTGCCGATTTATGGCCGAACCACAGAAAAGCCCGCACGGTTTTTGAAGGTGGCTATTGTGGAAGTTCAGAAGAAATTGTCGAGCTTATGAAAAAGGATGAAGCCGTCAGGCTTGCTGACACAATCATGATACCGGTTGCCAATGAAATCGGCCTTGATTTCAATTTGCGGCTCTTGGAAAAAATTGTCAAAAATATCAAGCCTTATCTCGAAGATGACCGGCAATAGCCGGACGGTGATTGGCTTAATCGCCAAAACCTGTTTTTTAATCGCGGATATAGGTGATTTTTTTGCCCCTGATATCGGCAATGGCTATATCCGCATTATAAAGGCGTGAAAGATTGGTTTCATCGACGACCCGTCCGGTATCACCATAATCCATAACATGGCCATGTTTTATCAAAAGCGAGCGATCGGAAAAATAGAAGGCCTGATCGGGATGATGGGTTGTGAAGATAATGCTTTGGCCGGCCTTTTTCAGATTTGCGAGCAGGCGCATCAATTTGTCCTGATTTGAAAAGTCGAGACTGGCTGTCGGTTCGTCGAGAATGATGAGGCCTGCATTTTGTACCAATGCACGCGCGATAAGAACCATCTGGCGTTGGCCGCCGCTGATAAGCGGATAATATTTATGAGCAAGATCACCGATTTCGAGTTTTTCCAGAATGGCTAAGGCGGATTCCCGCATGGCTTTTGTCGGTTTTGAAAACAACGATATTTGCGACGCTTTTCCCATCAACACCATTTCAAGCACAGTGAAGGTAAAATTGCCCGCGCTATTTTGTGGCACGTAGCTTACGCATTTTGCCCTTTCGGCAATTGTGAGGGTGGATATGTCCTTATTGCCATAGCAAATTCTTCCCGCTTTTTTAGGCAGAATTCCGAGAATTGTTTTGAGCAAAGTGGTTTTACCTTCGCCATTTGCTCCCAGAATGCAGATGGCTTCACCACCGGCAAGATCAAAGCTCACATCATTGGTGATAATTTTGTTATGATAGGCGGTCGTGAGGTTTTGAACCAATAGAAGCTTATCTTCTGTCATGTGCGCCCTTTCACCAGAAGGAAGATGAATATCGGCGCGCCAATAAGGGCTGTCAGAATGCCGAGCGGAATTTCAACCAGCGTCAATGTGCGGGCAATCGTATCGACAAACAGAAGAAACAGCCCGCCAACGCAGGATGACATAAGCCCCAGGCGGGCAAAAGAAGGACCGACCATCATGCGCGTCATATGCGGGACAACGAGACCGACCCAGCCGATAATTCCGCTTATCGACACGGCTGCCGAGGTGAGAAGCGTTGCCGAAGCAATAACGAGCAAGCGGGTGCGGACGACATTCAAACCGAGAGTTTCCGCCTCTTCTTCGCCGACAGTCATGACATCAATCCGGAAATGCATGGCGATGATAAGACCCATTGCGATGATAAAAACCGGAACCAGAGGAAATATTTCATAATTCTGGATGCGCGAAAGGCTGCCGAGTAACCAGAATGTCAATAATGGGAGTTGCTCATAAGGGTCGGCCAGAATTTTTACCAGTGAAACGCCCGCGCCCAACAGGGAGCTGACAACAATACCGGCAAGGACGAGAGACAGGATTCTATCGCGATGACGGGCAAGCGAGGCAATGGCAATAACAACACAAACAGCCGCCACGCCCCCCAGAAATGCACCAAATTGCAAAAAGACGAAATTCAGTGAAAACAGAATGGAGAGAGATGCTCCAAGTGCTGCCCCCGAAGAGACTGCAAGTAAATCGGGGGAGACGAGCGGATTGCGAAACAGGCTTTGATAAGCCGCACCTGCACAGGAAAGCCCGGCACCGATAACCAGAGCGGCAATAATACGTGGAGCGCGAATATTTTCGATAATGACTCTTACATTTTCATCAACCGTTAAAGCAGCGCCGGAACGCCATAAAAGCCAGTCATATAAGTCATGGAAAGAAACCGGATAGGCTCCCACGCACAAATTGAGCACAATCATCGCCATGATGGCCATGATTGCAAGCCCCCAATAGATTGCGCCTCGTCTTATTGAATGTTTCATTGTTCGGCCTTTGCAAGGCCGAGAACTGCATCAATTTTACTGTCATCAAGATCAACATGATAAAAAAGCGCGTAAAACTCTTTCAAATCGGCCTTGAAATCTCCCTCATAGCGATCGGGATAGAGTTGATGGGCAAGCCACATCACACCGATCACACGATTGACGGAAGGTGGAAGATCGATAAAACTGAAAGGTAAAGAAGGCGCTGTAAGCACATGTCCGGTTTTGACTGCCCTTAAATTTTTCCAAACCGGATCATTTTTGGCCATATCGGCAAAACGGCTATCCGAAGCGACAATAATATCCGGATCAAGTGCCAAGATCCGGTCGCCTGAAACTTGCAATATGCCGGTATTGCCGCCAACTTCGCCGATTATATTACGCCCGCCGCCTAGCTCGATTGTTTCCGCGTGGATGGATTTTGTGCCACCGCTTTCAAGCCCGTTCATGCCGCGCGCATAATATATTCCGGGACGTTCACTATAAGGAATGGTTGCGATGATCCTGTCGATTTTTGCCAAGTGATTTTCTATAAAGGCAGCGCGTTTTTCCCCTTCATCCTTCCGGCCGATGAGCTCGCCGACTTCACGATAGGCATGGGGCAGTTGATCTATACTGCCATCATAAAGAACAAACGGTATGTTTGTGCGGTTCCTTACTCTTTCGGCAATAGACAGATTGGTCTTACCGTGATTGCCAAGATCAATAATGATGTCGGGTTTACTGGCAATAAGATATTCAAGATTGCTTTCAGCGCCGCTTTTGCCCCCGATCGAACCGATGATTTTCATGGTTGTGGCAGGTTCGCCCAGAAACTCTATCGAGCGGGGATTCCACCGGTTGGGCCAGCCAAGCATCAAATCGGGAGCGAGCGAATAAAGAAAAATCGACGCGGGAGGACCGGCGGCGGCAATCCGTTCGATCTTGTCGGGAACCGTTATTGTGACGCCGCTGACATCACGAAGCTCGCGCGCCAATGAATGATTTGGAAAAAAAGCGATTAGAAAAATGACAAAAACTATAAAGACTGCTTGCCAATATCTCGTCGCCGTAAAACGCGAAAAAACGGGATAAGTTTCTGCCATGATCGTGAGCACCTTTACATCTATGGTTGAGGGCTTTATGAATGGGATTCGTTATATATCTTAACTATATAACGTTATACGCTATATTGTTTACCTATATAACGACACAACAGAAATGAGAACAGAATTTTTCGCCCCGTTTGTTTAATCGCTAAAGATGAGCAATCGCTTCTTTAGTGCAATTTCCGGAAACCACGCTCATGACTCTCCATTGTCGAAAAAAGCTTTTTCTTGCCACTTTTTCCTCTTTTGTGCTGCTTCATCCGGCAATTGCACAAAACGCCTCCCCCACAACGACAGAAGAAAATTCTTCAAACCCGATAAACAATAAAACCTCCAACACACAGCAAAACACCAATTCGGACAACCAGAAAAACACGAAAACGCCTGATACGACCAAGAGCGCCAAAGCCGCTTCTGATAATGGAAGCGGTGCAGCTAGCGGAGCTTATGAACTAGGCAAGGTTGTTGTTTTTGCCAATAACCGTGAATGGGGGCAGACCGCCGGTGAAACGATTTCACAAAGCACTGTTTCTTCCGAAGACATACGCGTTTACAACCGTAATTCGCTCGACGATGCCTTGAAAATTGTACCGGGTGTGACCATCCAGAACACCGGTGCGATGCGCAATGAACAAAAATATTATATTCGCGGTTTCGACATGGATCAGGCGCCATTGTTGATTGATGGCATACAGGTTTATCTCCCTTATGATAACGGGCTTGATACCGGTCGTTTTCTGACACCCGATCTGGCCGAAATACAGGTGCAGAAGGGTTATGTTTCTGTTCTTAACGGCCCCGGAGGGATGGGCGGTGAAGTCAATCTGGTAACGCGCAAACCGACAAAAGCACTTGAAGGCGAGTTAAGGCCGACAATCGACATTGGTAATACCGGTTCGAGAAGCGCCTATCTGACATCCGGCTATGTCGGAACCAAACAAGACGGCTATTATTTGATGGCAAGCGGTGCTTATCGCGATAGCGACGGCTTTTTCATGTCGCGCCATTATAACCCGCTCGAAGTGGCGGGAGCCGTGATCGAAGATGGCGGGCGACGTGACAATTCCGGTGTTCGCGATTGGCGCGGCAATTTCAAAGTGGGCTTTACGCCCAATGAAACCGATGAATACACAATCAATTATACCAAACAGGAAGGCCGCAAGGATTTGATTTATGCCGTTGACAAGCCGGTAGACGGCCTTTCGACAGGGGGCAAACCTTCCGACAACCAGCGCAACTGGAAATGGCCTGATTGGAATGTCGAAACCGTTTCTGGCGCCACACATACAGAAATCGGTTCTCAATCCTATGTCAATACGCGCCTTTATTATGCGGCTTTTGACAATACAATCGACAGCTATGACGATTACCATTTCGACACGCAAATGAAGCCGAAATCCTTCACCTCGACCTATCATGACAAGGGATGGGGCGGTTCGATAGAAGGGGGAACGGAACTTATCCCCATGAACACCTTGAAGGCTGCGCTGCATTATCGCCGTGACGAGCATCAGGAATATAATTTCAAAAGACCCGACCTCAAAAATGCAATTGCCGACCCCATTACCGAAGACCATGAAGATATTATGTCGGCCGCTTTGGAAAATACTTTTCATGCCACGGACACACTCGATCTTGTCGGCGGGGTGAGTTACGACTATCGCGATTTGAAACGCGCCGATTATGTTGTTTCCGGAACACGCAATATCGACCAATATAAACTCACAAATGATGATGCTGTGAACTGGCAATTTGCTGCCATTAACCACATTACGCCAACAGGTGAAATCCACGCCAGTGTTTCAAGCCGCACACGTTTTCCAACTTTGAAAGACAGGTTTTCAGCGCGTTTCGGTTCGGCTGTTCCCAATCCGAACCTGAAAGCCGAACGCGCCACCAATTATGAAATCGGCTGGTCCGACCTTGTCACCGCCGATCTGAAATTGGGAGCTGCGCTCTTTTATAACGATATTGATGACATGATTGATGGTGTCTATCTCGGCATCTATAATGATGACGGCAAAGAAATGGCGCAAAATCGCAATGTTGGTAGCGCAAATTACAAGGGCGTGGAGCTCAATTTTGAATGGCAGGCCACAGAAAGCGCTGCAATCGGCGGCAATTACACCTTTATGCACGGCCATATCGACTCCCCCTCTGGCGATGACATCAAAGTCACCAATAAACCGGAAAATAAAGCTTTCATTTATGGAAAAATGCGGGTGATCGAAAAACTCAACATCATTCCGAGCCTTGAATATAATTCCTCGCGCTATAATCAGGGCGCGTTCCAGAAAGAATATCGGAAAACCGACGCTTTTGTTCTTGGCAATATTTCTGTCGAATATGAAATCAACAAAAATTCCAGCATTACCGGCGGTGTGCGCAATATCAGCGACGAAAATTATCAGGTTCAAGCGGGTTTTCCGGAAGCCGGACGAACCTATTTCATTAGCGGGCGTGTAACATTCTGAAATCGCAATATGGCAAACAGGCGTTCCGCCGAACGCCTGTTTTGCCGCTCGAATGACCGGTTATTTCAAGTTTGAATTATTGCTTGAATTGCCGGTCGAATTGCCCGTACTCGTCCCATTGAATTGATGTTTTACTCGCTTGAATAAACGGTCGCCTTGTTGCGCAAACTCCATATCCTGTTTTGAGCGGGATTGGGCGTGATGCACCATTAAAAGCCGGATTAATAAACAAAAAGAAAGCCGCTCGCCCGCGCATGAGAGAGCTTATTCAGCCGTTTTCGGGAGCGTCGTTTTTGTTTTTTCAAGCTCTTGTTTTAACCGCTCTATTTCATTTAGCGCTTTTTCAAGCTTTTCATTGACCGTTTCCATGCCCTTATTGGTTTTTTCAAGCCGGTTTTTAAGGGCAGAGCGTGCAGCAACAACGTCAATATTTGCCTTGATGACCTCTTCAAGCTTGCTGCCTTCCGAATAATTTGCCGGTAAGACACATTGGACACGGCCATCCGCTATATATTTCGACGCCGTTTCGTGTGCGCCATTTTTATTGGCTTTATAAACCGCAATAGAAAGCCCGCCCTGATCTTTGACCAGGCGAAAACAGGGAACATCTGTTGTTCCGTCGCCAATATAGACCATATTTTCAAAGGGAACGGGACGGTCTGCCTTGTTCACATATTGATTGACCTTGACATCGTCGCTCAGATCGAACGCGCCTTTGTTGATGCGGAAGAGATATTGTGTTTTGGTTGTGTAATTGACGGCCAAGGCCGGTGAAAAAGCAACGCCATTTGCGTCGAACAAGAATTTGGATGCGTAAATTTCAGTAAACTCTTTTGCGATCGCCGTTCCGGCAATAATTTCATAATTCCCTGAAGAAAGCAGGTAATGTTTGACCTCCACACCTTTTGATTTTCCGTAAACATTGATGCGTTGAAACCAGCTTTCGACACCTTTGAACAATTTGACTGTTTCGCCAAGTTTCTTGAAATCTTCAAGCCGAACCGGAACTTCGGCGGCCTCGGCTTTGCGGAGCATCCGGCTCATATAGATGAGCACATTATCGCCCTGATTTTCCTTTGCCAATTGATTGACCTCTTCCCAGAAGTCTTTCGGCTTCATACCGATATTGGGCAAAAACTGCGCTTCTTGCATGTTACCGTCGGCCAATGTGCCATCAAAGTCATAGGCAATTGCCATTTCCGGTTTGTTATTTGTCATCAATTTTGCCTTTCAGATTGCCTTTATGGCTAGCGTTTTCAAAGCTTATTCAAAAGCCCGCCACGGTGCGCACCGTTTAATAAAATCTCTCACCGGAAAAAAAGCAAGTAAAGGCAATGTATTTATTACTTGTCTTTATTGAGCAGCGTTTCCACAACTCGAAATTATAGAATTGCGCTTCTATAGCTCAGGATAAAGACCGGATATTTTTTAATGCAGTCCATAAACTCTCGCTTCCCAATTTTAAAAAACAAAATGAATTGGGTGGAACGAATTTTTTGGCCTACCAAATGAAGGGATTGAAACTTTTTTCAGATAAGCTGTTCTAAATGACTATCGCCGAAATGCCGGATTTACTTGTGCCGATTGAAAGCAGGTCTGACCGGCGAAGAACTCTGAGCGTCTCACCGGCAAGGCGCTTTTTTCAACAAAAAAAGCGGTTCCGGTTTTGTGACCTCGCGCCCGAAGCAAAATTTTGAAAAGCTCGTTTTAGTCAATCACTTTCCGCATGAAACCACTTTCCGCATGAAACCGCTTTCCGCATGAAACCGCTTTCCGCCATAAAACCATATGGCGGAAAGGAAGGTGTGTCGTTCAGGCCTTTTTTTCTGCCGCAACAAGCGGTTGCTTCAAAATGCCAAGAACAATAGTGGTAACAATTGTACCAATAATCAGAGCTGCAAAATAGCCGATATAATTAATAACGACACCCGGAATAAAAGCAAGGAATATGCCGCCATGGGGTGCGCGGAGGCCCGTGCCAAGCCCCAAAGCGACAGCACCGGCAACAGCCGAGCCTACAACAAGCGCGGGAATGACACGGAACGGATCGCGTGCGGCGAAAGGAATGGATCCTTCGCTGATAAAAGCAAGCCCCAGAATGAAGGTTGATACTTTCGAGGAGCGTTCGTCGGTTGTAAAGCGGTTGGGGAAAATCCATGCGGCAAGTGCCAAAGCCATAGGCGGAGTCATACCGGCAATCATGGTTGCGGCAATCGGCCCGTAAACGCCAGATGAAATGAGTGCAACCGAAGTTGCATAGGCTGCCTTGTTGACCGGCCCGCCCATATCAACTGCCATCATGCCGCCGATAATGGCGCCGAGGAGATAGGCATTGGTGCCTTGCAGGCCTTTGAGCCATTCGGTCAAGAAATTAAGAAGCGCTGCGACCGGCGTTCCGATAGCAAACATCATCAACAGGCCGGTTATCAATGTGGCAATGAGTGGCAAGACCAGAACCGGCATCAAGCCTTGCAAGCTTTTCGGCAATTTTATCCATTTGATTGCAAGGCGAACCGAATAACCGGCAATGAAACCGGCAAAAATGCCGCCAATGAAACCGGCGCCGATATTTTGCGACAGTAACCCGCCGATCATTCCCGGTGCAATGCCCGGCCGGTCGGCAATCGAATAGGCGATAAAGCCGGCAAGTGCGGGCACCATCAAGGCAAAACCGCCCTTGGAGCCGATGACAAAAAGTGCATTGGCAAATGTGCCTTCCTGACTGGTGACACCAACGCCGCCAATGGCAAAGGACAATGCAATCAACAGGCCACCGGCAACAACGAACGGAAGCATGTAGGAGACACCGGTCATCAAATGCTTGTAGACACCACCGGCCGTTTCACTGCTTTCAGCGCTTTCCCCTTCCTGAACCGCTTTCTGCTTTTGCACTTCGGCGCTTTCAATGGCTTTTTTTATTAAAGCTTGACCATTATTGATAGCCGGTTTTGTCGGGCAGGAATAAACGCGTTTTCCCGCAAAACGCGTGCGGTCAACCTCGCGGTCGGCGGCAATAATAACAAGATCGGCTGCGGCTATTTCGGCTGCTGTCAAAGGTGTACCGGCACCAACCGACCCTTGCGTTTCAACCCTGATTTCATGGCCCAAAGCTTTGGCCGCTTCTGTCAGCCCCTCGGCTGCCATGAATGTGTGGGCAATGCCTGTCGGGCAGGATGTCACAGCAACGATTTTAAGACTGCGATTGGCGCCATTCAAATCCTGACGAAGATCATCGGAACCGGCTGTTTTTTCTGTTCCGTTTTTTGCCCGACCATTTTCACTTGCCCCCCCGAAAATAATGGCAGAAGGGTTTTTGAAGAGTTCTTCAAATGTGACCCTTTGCAATTGCCCTTTGAAGCTTTTGATATGATCGCTTTGCCAATCATGATTGTTGCTGACAAGCAGCAATGTATCGGAACCGGCATCTTTGGGAATGCGCGGCAAAGTTCCCGTCTCGACGATTTCAAGGCTTAAAACTGCGCCCCTTTCGCTTGCGGCTTTTTGAAGAACTTCGCGAGCAAGCAAACTATGCACACCACCGCCCGCACCATCTATCAAGGCTATCAAAGTCATGTTCTTCTCCTCGTTCAAATGCGGCGATCAACCGACCCGCCGACATTCTACCTTTTGAGCCAAATTTTCGATTATCGTCTTTTCCGGCAAAGCCGGTCCGAATTTTTGAAGTTTGCCAACCGCAAAGGCTGTGCCAAGGCGTGCAATATCTTCAAGTTTTGCATTGTCGGAAATGCTTTTTGCAATGCCTGCAACCATGGCATCGCCCGCCCCGACTGTGCTTTTGACGCCCGAAAGCAAATATTGCGCGTGGATTGCCCCTTCACGGGAAACAAAAAGCCCGCCTTTTTCGCCCATAGAGACAGCAACAAGCTTCATTCCACGGTCAATCAACGAGCGGGCAATGTTTAAAACCTCGCCTTCATTTTCAAGCTTTTGACCGCAAAAGGCCGAAAGCTCGTCAATATTGGGTTTGATAGCAAGGGGAAGTTTTTCCGCTTTCAACAATTCCTGAAGCGCTTTTCCGCTGCAATCGACAATGATTTTTGCGCCACTTTCCGCCCTTTCAACCTCGTTTCTATAAAAACGCGGATCCATTTTCGGGGGAAGGCTGCCACTCATGACAATAAGTGCACCTTCGGCAATAAAATCATCGACAATATTTTGCAATTTTGCGATTTCTTCCACCGTCGGGCTTACGCCTTGTAAATTGATGTCGGTGGTTTCGCCCTCGTCAACGATTTTGATATTGGTGCGCGTTTCCCCCTCATAGCGGATAAAGCGGTCTTCGATATGATGGCTTTGAAAGAGCTCTTCAAAAAGCCGGCTATTGGCGCTTCCAAGAAAACCGGTGACCGCCGTTTTAACAGAAAAATCGGCAAGGCAGGCTGCCACATTGATACCCTTGCCGCCCGCATTGAAACGTGCTTCTTCGGCACGGTGGACATGCCCGCGTTCAAGCTTTTTCAAATGGATTGTTTCATCAATTGCCGGATTGACGGTGAGTGTTGCAATTTTCATGACTTGGCCTCGTCAAGGGCGCGAACCTCTTCGGCGGTTTCACATTGCAAAGCCTTGTTGGCAAGCTTGCGCATATCGGCAAGGCTTTTTGCCCTGAGCCTTGCCTTGACCGTTGCAATATCACGCGGGGTCATCGACAATTCATTGACACCAAGGCCGGAAAGCAACATCGCCCCGAACGGGTCACCGGCAATGCCGCCGCAAACGCCTACCCATTTGCCTGCTTTTTCTGCCCCTGAAACCGTTCTTTCCACCATGCGCAAAACCGCAGGGTCAAGGCTGTCAGCTTCGGCCGCAAGATCGGGATTTTGCCGGTCAACCGCCATGGTATATTGGGTGAGATCATTGGTGCCGATCGAAAAGAAATCGACATGGGGAGCAAAAATATCGGCCATAATGGCAGCCGCCGGTACTTCGATCATAATGCCGATTTTCAACACCGGTGCGGCAAGATCTTTGCGAATTTCTTCGGCAAGCGTTTTCAACTCTTTAATTTCGTTCACCGACATAATCATCGGAAACATAATCCACGGATCGCCACCTTCTTTGGCGGCGCGATAAATTGCGCGCAATTGCGGCACCAGCAGGTCTTTTCTGCGTAATAAAAGCCGCGCGCCCCTCACTCCCAAAAACGGATTATCTTCTTTCGGTAAATCAAGATGGGCAACCTGTTTATCGCCACCAATGTCGAGCGCCCTGATAATAAGCGATTTACCGCCCAATGCCGAAAGCATATCGCGATAAACCTTATATTGCGTCTCCTCGTCGGGCGTTTCGGTGCTTTCCAGAAACAAAAATTCTGTGCGCATCAGCCCCACACCTTCAGCCCCCTCATCCAACGCAAAGGCGACCTGATCGGGACGGTTGATATTGGCGGCAATGTCGATTATATGGCCGTCGGTGGTTTTGGCGGGCTTGGCGCGTTCGGCAACTTCTTTTTCACGCTCTTCTGCCAATTTGACGATTTGCTTTTGTGCAGCCTCGACATCTTCCTTCGTGGGCGAAAGATATAAAATGCCGTTATAGCCGTCGACAATCGCGCTTTCGCCATTCTTTGCTTCAAAAACCTTGTTTCCCGCCGCAACCAGCGCAGGGATTCCCAAAGTGCGCGCAAGAATGGCGGTGTGCGAGGTTGGCCCGCCCGATGCCGTGATGAGACCGTGGACTTTTTCAGGATTGAGATTGGCCGTGTCGGAGGGTGTTAAATCTTCCGCAACAATAATTGCCCCTTCACCGATATTCTCGAACGAGCCTTTGGCATAAAGCGGGTCGATCTCGGCAAGGACACGCCCGCCGACATCGCGCAAATCCACCGCGCGGGCGGCAAGCAAAGGATTATCCATATGTTGAAGGGCATTGGCCGCCTCTTCGACCGCCTTGTTCCAGCTCCATGCCACGCCATGGCCTTCCGCCATCAAATGGCAGGCAGAAGAGATAAGATTATCATCATCAAGAAGGGTGGCCTGTGCCTTGAAAATGGCAGCATCCGACGCGCCGATACGACGGGTCACATCATCGACAATCGCTTTCATCTTGTCTTTGGTGCGCCCCAAAGCGTTTTCAAGCCGTGCGGCATCTTCAGAAAGTTTGCCGGGCTTATCTTCGACTTCACCTGCCCCGTTTTCCAGAATGAAAATTGTGCCGACAGAAAGGCCGGGGCTTGCCGAAAGGCCGTCAATGCCCGTTTTTCCTGAAGGTGGCCTGAAGCCATAAATTTTCTTCGGTTTCACTTCCGCTTTTTCGGCCGCCTCCTTTTCGCTCAGGGTGATTTTTCTTGCCATTAAAACCGCTTCCCCCAGAAGCTCTTCACCATTTTCCGCGTCGGTTGAAAAAACAAGCGTGTCACCATTTTTCCCGCCCAGTTGCAAAAGACCGGCAAGGCTTGTCATATCGGCCTGACTATTGCCATTGCGGACGAGAATTTTTTGCCCGCTTTTTTTGGCAAATTCCACCCAGATTGACGCCGGACGCGCATGAAGACCCGACGGATAATCAAGAACCCATTCCTTGGTTACTTGAAGGTCGGCGGCCTCACTTTCCGGTGCATCGTCATTTTCGACAAGGGCTGCCATAATGGCCGATTTGTCGCCCGTCGTTTCAAGTTTTTGCAGCGCGTCGGGATGGCTAAGAAGGCGGGTGAGCCGCTTTAAAATTTCGATATGGCCATCGGAATTGGCGGCGATGGCAAAAATCAGTTTGGCCTTTTCGCCATTTTGCCAGTCCACCCCGTTTGGAACCTGAATAACCGAAATCGCATCACGGTTGACAAGGTTGCGGTCTTCCACCATGCCATGGGGAATGACAACGCCAGAACCAAGCCACGTATTGGCTACCTTTTCACGCGCCAACATGCTTTTTCCATAAGCCGGTTCAATCGCGCCTTCATCAACAAGAAGTTGAGCTGCGGCAAGAATGGCCGACTCCTTGTCGGAAAAATCCGCATTCAACAAAATTGCATTTTCGGAAAGAATTGCTGTCTTTTCAGATGCTGCTGCCACGGGTTTCCTCCCTTGGGCTTTTCAAAATGAATTGAAAACGTTTTCTTGAAAAATATCAAGCAACTGTTTAATTCTGTCATATAATTCTACAGCAAATTCTGGAAACGTTTTCAAGGAAAAAACGTCTCGTTCATGTGTGAGTGCACCAAGAAAGAAAGAAAAATCGAATGGCTGCCACAATCAAGGATGTTGCAAAACTTGCCGGTGTTTCGGTTGCCACTGTTTCGCGTGCGATTTCCGGCAAAGTTGTGAGCCATGAATTGAAAAGCAAAGTGGAAGAGGCAATCCTTGCCACCGGTTACCGGCCGAACCTTGCCGCCCGCCGTTTGCGGGCGCGAACCGACGACACAATCGGCCTTATCATTGCCGACATCAGAAACCCGTTTTTTACCCGCTTTGCCCGCGCAATCGACGATATTGCCAAAACCCGCAACCAGCATGTGATCTTATGCAATACGGATGAAAATCCGGAGCAGGAAAAGGCCTATCTCGACTTGATGGAGGAAGAAAATGTTGCCGGTATAATTCTTGCTCCTACACTTTTAACAAGCCACAAACACATAACAAGCCGCAAAATGAGACCGGCAAAACTCCAACGCCCGCTTGTTCTTGTTGATCGCAGGCCTGATGAAATGATTTATGATGCCGTGCTTATCGATAATCATGCTGCCGCCAAAAAACTTGTGCATCACCTTTATGAAAATGGCAGAAAACACATTCTTTGCCTTTATGGAGCTGATAGCCGAACCGGTTTTGAAAGGCAAAAAGGCTTTGATGAAGCAATCAAGGCACTTCACCTTGCAGGTGAAAGCGTAGCCATAAAACACGGAAAAGATAATCTGGCGAAATCTTTAAAAAATGCGCTTGCAAAAAATCCCCAAATTGATGCGCTCATCGTCACCAACGGGGTTCTCGCTTTAAAAGCAGCGGCATTTTTAAACAAAGCCGGTATTGTTGTGCCCGATCAACTGGCTTTTGCAGCCTTTGATGACGAACCGTGGATGGAACTTGTCTTTAACGGTATTACAACCATTGCCCAGCCGGTTGGCGACATTGCCCGCGAAGCCTATCATTGTTTAATGGAAAGGCTCGAAAACCCGTTAAAACCGGTGCTGCAAACCGTTTTGAAAAGCAAATTGATTGTTCGCGGTTCGACCTTGAAAGCCCGCCCGACCACAATATGAAAGAAATGAAATAAGGCAGGAGCTTTCTTCTTTTGGCACATTTGGCGGTTCGGGAATTTGGTTCACACCATGATGATTCACTTTCGCCCACGCTTTTGATGAAACTTCAAGTGACAGAAATTGAAATGCTTCAATAAAGCCGCGCGACTTTAACGGTTGATATAAAAGTTAGACCGGCGAGTAACGCCGCCGCTTGCAAGAAAGGTTCACGCTTTCTTTTTTGAAACAATCCTGCCCGATGGTGATTGGCGGTTACAAAACATTGGCGCCACGACCACATGATCGCCAACAACGCTTTTGATGAAACTTTATGTGGCAGAAATTGAAATGCTTCAATAAAGCCGCACGGCTTTAACCGGTTGATATAAAAGTTGGACCGGCGAGTAACACCGCCGCTTGCAAGAAAGGTTCAAGCAAAGCAGGCGGCTTGTTATTTGACAGGCGCGATGAAAGCTTGGCGCAATCACCGCAATGCCCCCCGCAAACAATTATAACCGATAAACGGCTGCTAAAGAATTATTGCGGCAGCCGCTTGATAAGACTGGAGGTATCAAGATTATTGCGGGAGCCGCTTGATAAGGCTTGACGTATCAAGCCGGCCGCCATTTTCTGCCTGAATATCGGCATAAAACTGGTCGATCAAAGCGGTGACGGGTAAAACCGCGCCATTACTGCGCGCTTCATCAAGGCAGATGCCGAGATCTTTTCTCATCCAGTCGACAGCAAAGCCGAAATCGAACTTGCCTTCAACCATGGTGCTGCCGCGGTTCGACATTTGCCATGAACCGGCAGCCCCCTTGGAAATGACATCGAGAACCTCGTTCATATCAAGGCCGGCTTTTTTACCGAAAGCAAGCCCTTCGGCAAGGCCTTGAACAGCACCGGCAAGGCAAATCTGGTTTATCATTTTGCACAATTGCCCGCTGCCGCTTTTTCCAAGCCGCTTTACCGAAATACCATAGGCTTTCATGACATCGGCGGTTTTTTCAAATATGTCCTTCTCACCACCGCACATAATGGTGAGTTTGCCATTCTCGGCACCGGCCTGACCACCCGAAACCGGCGCGTCGATAAAACCGATACCGCATTTTTCGGCTTCCCCTTCAAGCTCGCGGGCAACTTTTGCCGAATCCGTCGTGTGGTCGACAAAAACACTTCCCTTTGCCATTGTTTTGAACGCGCCATCCTTGCCGGTTGTGACTTCTCTTATATCATTGTCATTGCCGACACAGGCAAAAACAATATCCTGCCCCTTTGCCGCTTCGGCCGGTGTATCGGCTTTTTTACCGTGAAACTCCTCTACCCATTGTTCAGCCTTTTTGGCCGTGCGGTTATAAACCGTCACATCATGACCGGCTTTTTTCAAATGCCCTGCCATAGGATAGCCCATTACACCCAAACCGATAAAAGCCACTTTTGCCATTTTGCCACTCCCTGTTTTGCTGCTTTCCGTATTGCTGCCCGATTATTTTCGATTAGTCTGCTTTTATGAAAAATATTCATAAGGCCAATGATCCTGATAGAGTTTATCAAACTCGTCTTGAAGAATATAGTTGTTATCAACAGGAAAAAGAATTGAACCCGAAACAACCGGAAATAGAATGGAGGTTTTCTATTTGCGGTTAAATTGTTTCATTCTTGACCGTGATTTTCCGGGGAAGACCGGAATTTTAAGAAGGCCGGATTTTTTTAAAAAGACCTAAAATTTTTAAACAAGACCCGATTTTTTAAACAAGACCCGATTTTTTTAAACAAGAATTACGTCTTTTAAAACCGGTAAAAAAAGAAAATAACTGTTTGGGCAAGAAAAAGGAAGAAACCGGATGATTTCAATTCTAAATGAAATACCACCGCTCACGCTTTAAACAACCGGAGAATTAAAAACAATATTAAACGCCGGAAATTAAAAAAGCAAAATGAAGAAAAACCGATAGTAAAACAAATATTCAAAAGGAAATTCCCTATATGTTTACATGTGATGCATTTGCCGTTGACGCGGCCGACCAGACCTTCCACCCTTTCACATTCGAGCGGCGTGACCCGCTTGACCATGATGTGGATATTGAAATTCTCTATTGTGGCGTTTGCCATTCCGACCTTCACACGGCGCGCAGTGACTGGGCGGGCACAATTTATCCTTGTGTGCCAGGTCATGAAATTGTCGGCAAGGTGCGCCGCGTGGGCAAAAAAGTAACCCGTTTCAAAGAGGGTGACACGGTGGGCGTGGGCTGCATGGTCAATTCCTGCGGAACTTGCGATTGCTGCCGTGCGGGACTTGAACAATATTGCGAAAAGGGCAATACCTTGACTTATAACAGCCCCGACCCTGAAACCGGAAAAGACCGTTATACGTTTGGCGGCTATTCCAAACGCATTGTGGTGAACGACAATTTTGTTCTCGCAGTGCCGGAAAATCTTGATCTTGCAGGAGCAGCACCGCTTCTTTGCGCAGGCATTACCACCTATTCGCCATTGCGCCACTGGAAAGCCGGTAAAGGTATGAAAGTGGGTGTTGCCGGTCTTGGTGGTTTGGGACATATGGCGGTGAAACTTGCCCACGCTATGGGAGCCGATGTGACGATGCTTACCACTTCGCCTTCCAAAGAAGCCGATGCGCGTCGTCTTGGTGCCCATCATGTGGTTTTGACACGCGACAGCGAAAACCTCGCAAAAGCGGCAAAAACGCTTGATCTCATTATCGACACCATTGCGGCCAAGCACAATATCGACGCTTACCTCAACCTTCTTAAAGTCAATGGCACATTGGTGCAGGTTGGTGCACCGGCCGAACCTTTGCCGGTTGGCGTTTTCAACCTCATTACAGCACGCCGTTCACTTGCCGGTTCGTGCATTGGCGGCATTGCCGAAACACAGGAAATGCTGGATTTTTGTGGCAAACACAACATTACCGCCGATATAGAACTTATCAAGGCACAGGAAATCGACAAGGCTTATGAACGCATGCTCAAAAGCGATGTGAAATATCGCTTTGTCATCGACATGGCGTCATTCTGAAAAAGCTTGTGTTCTAAAAATTTAATTCCGGAAAACGGTTTTCAGTCGAGAAAGCGGGGCGAGCAACAAGCCCCGCTGGAAACAAGCCCTGTTGACGCCCGATTTCAGCGAGCGGCAATGTTCATGTGCTTTCAAACAATAAAGTTCATGCGCTTTGAAATATGTTTGGAAGACTATTTTTGTTGGCAGCGCATTGAAACATTTATTCAAAAACAAAACCGGAATTGATAACGAAACCCCATTTCAAGGAAATGAAACAATGGAAATCAAAAGAAGTGGCAGCCGCCCTTCCGGCAAAGTTCCGGAAGAATTTTTTACCGGTCGGGTGAGACTTGATCCGGCAATCGACCCGCATGAGGGTTCAAACCTTCTTGCCGGTCATGTCACCTTCGAGCCGGGGGCACGCACGCATTGGCACACGCACCCGAAGGGACAGGCTTTGATTATCACCTTCGGGCGCGGGTTTATCGGCCGTGAAAATGGAGAAGTGAAAGAAGTTTTCGCCGGTGATATTGTCTGGTTTGAACCGAATGAAAAACATTGGCATGGTGCTTCCCCCGATACAGCAATGTCACATTATGCCATACAGGAAACGGTAGATGGCAAAAGTGCCGACTGGATGGAAGAAGTGACCGACAAGCAATATAAGGGACAATGAAAACAAACTAGAATTTCAAAACCTTGCACTGCATCAAAACTGTTACTTCATAAAATACGACAAAACCGGCAAGAAACTTGATTGCCCCCCTTTGAGGGCAGATGCTGCGCAAGTTTTCTTGAAAAGTGTGACAAAGTTTCTTGTTTTTTTGGAAACTGTTACAAAGTTTCTTGCCGGAAAAGAAAAATTGACATTCTGAAAGCCCCTCGCCCTCAATGCGGGCTGCATCAATTCAAAGTCGTTTTTTTAAAACGCGGGTTTTTTGAAAATTCAAAACTTTGAAAAGCCGCTTCATATTTTGCTTTTCCGCCCGCCTGTTTTTCCAAAGCCGATCCGTAACCAATCCAATCAATTGTCATGTTGCAAACTTGCGGCGGGCAAAGCCCCGATTTTTTAACTGACAAGATTGGAAAACAACAGATAATGCCGGATGAAAGAGGCTCGATTTCTTAACGGACAAGAACGGGAAACAACAGATAATGCCGGATGAAAGAGGCACGATTTCTTCGGCTCTTTTCACGGATTTTCTTTCAATCCGGCTCTGATTTTTCGCCGTTTTTCGCTAATTTTCTTCATTATTGTTCATAATATTTCAACAAAATAACAGTCATTCTGTTCAATAAATTTCGTGTCTGATCTCGAATAGAACGGCGATTCCAGTTTCGATTCGCAAATATATTTTATTTCACCCCTATAAATAAATAGTATAACGATAGTTGAAAAACTTTCTACATGCCTGAAGTTGCATTCAATATATTATAATTTTATTTTTTTCCGCTTATAAGTTATTATTATTAAATGTTTTTTACAGTATATTTGAACTATTCTAAAACTTGAGTATTGACATTAGGTTTTAATGTCTCTCTAAACTGTTTGTTAATTCTATACTTTTTTAATCAACTTTAAATTCGAGGGATTGTTTATGTCGATCGGACGCAGTGAAGGAGAACATTTTTCAAACGATCAGGAGTTCGTGGCGTGTCAGAATTCGATGACGGAGAAGAAAATTCTGGATGGCCAAAGGGACATGGCTGCCCAAAGTTTCAGAGCGGAAAACGAAACGGATTGGGGGCAAAAATCCGGTGCGGGTAAAAGCTTCAGTGAGAGAAAAGGTTTCGGTGCGGGTCGAAGCTTCAGTGAGAGAAAAGGTTTCAGCGCGGGTCGAAGCTTCTCGGAGAGAAAAGGTTTCAGCGCAAGCCGGAAAATGTTGGTTGCACTTAGCTGCAGCACAATTTTTTCAATGAGCCTGTTTTTTGATGGCACAGCCTTTGCCGAGACAGTCAATGACGGGGTTAAAATTGCCAATAATGGCAAACAGAGCAAGCCTGTCAGTGCACAAAACAAACAGAAAGCTGTTAAAGACAATGCGGCAGAAGAAAACGGCGGGGCGACTGTTGAAGCTTCTTCTTCTGCTTCTCCTGCGGCTTCTGCCGGTAATGCACCACTTGCCAATGAAGGCACGATGTTACGCCAAGTGGTAGTGAGTGCGACCGGCTTCGAGCAGAATGTGAAAGATGCGCCTGCCAGTATTTCGGTTATTCCGCGGGAGGAAATCGAAAAAGGGTCGTTCCGCGATTTGACCGACGCATTGAAGAATGTTCAGGGCGTTGCCGTGACGGGGACAGCCGCCGAACAGGATATATTCATTCGCGGGCTTCCCGGTGCTTACACGCTTATTCTGGTTGACGGCAAGCGCCAGAGCACGCGTGAAGCACGCACCAATGGCAATTCCGGTTTCGAGCAGAGTTTCATTCCACCGGCGGCGGCTATCGAGCGGATTGAAGTTGTGCGCGGGCCGATGTCTTCGCTTTACGGCTCGGATGCGATGGGTGGTGTTATCAATATCATTACCCGCAAAGTGCCGCATAAATGGACCGGTTCCTTTACCCTTGACGGTACGGCAAACCAGTACAGCAAATTCGGCAATACAGCCCAAGGAAGCTATTATGTTGGCGGCCCTCTGGCGCCCGATGTTGTGGGAATGCAGCTTTGGGGAAGAGGCTTGGGACGCGAAGAAGATGATATTATTTCCGGTTCGCCGAAGAAAAAGGAAATCGACATTACCGGCAAGGTTACTGTAACGCCGAACGAAAACAATGACCTCACCTTTGAAGCCGGTCACACAAGGTTGCGCCGCTATAGTTCGGTGGGGCACAATATCGAAAGAACCGAAAATATCAGCCGCAAACCGGTTGATACCTATAACAAGAATGATCGTGACCATTGGGTTGTCGGCTATACCGGCCGTTACGGCTTTACCACTGCCGATTTTTCCGTGTTGCAGGAAACCGCAAACCGTACCAATTACACATGGGACAGCCCGACCCACGATTATGTTGCCAATTTGCGTTCGCCGGAAATAAGAAACACCGTGGTGGATGGCAAATTTACCACCCCGTTCGACATTTTCGGCCGCCACACATTGGTAACCGGCGGGCAATTCAACCGTGGGGCATTGACCGACCAGAACCCCGGTATGCGCACCGGACTTGATGAAGAATTCACCATCGAGCAATGGGCGGGTTTTGCCGAAGATGAATGGTGGTTGACCGATACATTCTCGCTAACCGGCGGGGTGCGTATGGACCACCACCAGATTTATGGCGAACATTGGAGCCCGCGCGGTTATGCTGTTTGGCATGCCACCGACAATCTTGTTTTCAAAGGCGGTGTTTCAACCGGCTTCAAAGCACCGGAAATTCGTGAAATTGCCCCCGGTTATGCTTATACCACCGGTGGCGGTAACTGTTTTTACGGACGCAATCCCCCGAAAGGGCGCAACCGCTGCGGTGTGATTATCGGTGCCGACAATCTGGAAGCGGAAAAAAGTACCTCTTATGAATTTTCTACCATTTGGGACAATCTTGATAATCTCGAATTGGGGGCAACCTATTTCTACACCGATTTCAAAGACAAAATCACCAACCGGCAGGTTCTCGATGCCAATGGCAAGCAGGTTGAATGGTCGGTTGACCCGAACTATGTGCTTTATGAAAACCTCAATATCGACGATGCTGTGATGCAGGGGGTGGAGCTTACCGGTTCATGGAAACCGATTGATGTTTTGACCTTCCGTTCCAACTACACCTACACCCATTCGGAACAGAAGAGCGGCGATTATGAGGGACTGCCTTTGGCAAGAACGCCCAAACACATGGCCAATGTCCGTGCCGAATGGCAAACACCGATTGAAAAGCTCGAAAGTTTTGCTGCCGCAACCTATCACGGCAAAGAAACCAATGCGGGTTTCAGAACCGGTACGGCCGGTAAGGCGGTTTACAAAGATGGTAAAGTTGTCGGCCGTGAATATGACGATTATTTCACCTTCGATATTGGCGGTTCTTACGCTTTTTCCGAAAATGTCAAACTGAATGCGGCAATCTACAACCTGTTTGACAAGCGTGTGGGTGTTGACCAGTTCAATGATGTGGTGGAAGGCCGCCGCCTCTGGTTGAGCATGAACTCGCAATTTTAAGGGTCAGGATGAACTCTTGAAGGACAGAATTAATTTTGAAAGTTCATGGCTGATGAAAAACATCAAAACCATTATGCGCCGGTTTTTTAAAAACCGGCCTTCCCTGTTTCCGGCAAATGCTCTTTTTACAAAGAATGTTTTTGCTTCGGCAAATTCTTTAACTCCGGAAAACACTCTTTTTCCGGAAAATGTTTTTGTTCGTGAAAACTCTTTGGCTTTGGCAAAACTTGAAAGTTTGGCGGAAGCCGGAAGTTTGGAAAGCTGCTTCTCCGGAACACGCCGGTTTATTTCAAGCCCCCGCTTTGTGTGGGAAAAACAGGGGGTAAATGTTCGGGTAGAAAGAATGGGAATTGTTCCGGCTGAACGGGCAGAAAATGTTCCGGCTGAAAAGACGGGAATTGTTACGGCTGAACGGGCAAAAAATGTTCCGGTTGAAAAGGCAGGAGATATTCGGGCAGAACGGGCGGGCGCTTGCAGCTTGCAAGCCTTGTCACTTTCCCGCTTTCCATTTTCGCGCGTTCCATTTTCTCGCGTTCCATTGTCCGGTTTGTCATTTTCCAGCTTTCCATTGTCCTGCTTTTCACTTTCCCGCTTGAAGATGTCTGCTCTTTTTGTTGCCAGTCTTTTCTTTGGCCTTTCCTGTAGTTTTGCGAATGCGGAAAACGAAAATACAGAAAAAATGCGCATCCACACCAAAGATATAGAAGTTTCTTTTGTGGATGGAAATATTGCTTTGTTACCACCGGAAGAGGCAAAAATTCCGGCCGGTAACAAACAAGATGAAAAGGAAAACAACACAGAAAGCCTGACAAAAACCGGCGGGGAAAAGTCGGACGAGCTAAAAACAAGCGACGGGTTTAATGGCGCCGACAGTCACGCTTCGGGCGGCGTGGTTTCTGAAAATGCTCATGAAAAAAGTGCTCAAGGGACAAACACCGCACAGGCAACAAATGAAGAAACAAACAAGGCCGGAAAGGGTAGCGAAAACGACGGGATAAGGCACTATCGCCTGTTTATTGCTGTGCCGGAAAAGCAAGCACCAAGAGAGGGCTTTCCGCTTGTTTTACTCCTTGATGGCAACACAACATTCAAGCCCGCAATCGAGGAAGCACCCGATGCCGTAATTGTGGCAATCGGTTATCCTGAGCAAGAGAAAAAAGAGATTGTGAAACGCCGTTTTTATGACCTCACCTCTTATGCACCGGCCGATAAAATTCCGCTCCGCGCGGGCATGGAAGCGCCAAAAACCGGCGGTGAAAAAGAATTTCGCAGCATTATTGAAAAAAAGATTTTGCCGGAAATATTGGTAGAATTGCCGGTCAATCGCGACAATGTCACGTTCTTTGGTCATTCGCTTGGCGGGCTTTTTGTGATGAAGAGTTTTTTATCGGCGGGCAGTCACGGTTTTTCCACCTATTGCGCTGCCGACCCGTCAATCTGGTGGAACGGGCATGAATTTATGGAAAAACTTGCCGCTTATAACAAGCCGGAGGGGTTAAAAACGCGGCTATTGATTGAAACATCGGGAATTAAAACCCATCATAAGAATGTGACTGAGCCGAATAAAAAGCCGGTTAAGGATTTACATTCCGGCCCGAATGGCAAAGATGTTTCAGAGATTTTGAGAAAGACAAAGGCAGTTGAAAACACGTTTTACAGCTTTTCCGATAAAAACCACGGCACAATGCTTGCGCCTGCGATCAAAGATTGTCTGCAATTCGCGTTGAATGCGAAAAATTTCAAACCACAAAGGTCTCACGCAAACTCCCTTCAACCAGTCGAAATGAAATGAGGTAAAAATGATTAATAGACGCAATACTCTCGCCGCACTGCTCTTTGGTGCACTGGCTTCCGTTTTGTCATTCCAATCACCGGCAAGTGCCGATGTTGTCATCAAACATGCCGCCGGTGAAACCTCTATTCCCGATAGTCCGAAACGTGTTGTGGTGTTCGACCTTGCCACGCTCGACAATATGAACCGGTTAAAAATCGACAATATTGTGGGTGTACCGGAAGGGATAAAGCCGAAATATCTTGAGCAATATAATGATGCAAAATACACCAAGGTCGGAACCTTGTTTGAACCCAATTACGAGACAGTGGCAAGCCTGCGCCCCGATCTTATCATTATTGCCGGCCGTTCGGCTCCGAAATTCAACGATCTTGCAAAGATTGCCCCGACAATCGATTTGTCAGTCAACAATAACCACTATCTTGCCGATGTTGATCGCAATGTGACAATTTTGGGCCAGATTTTCAACAAACAGAAAGAAGCCACAGACGAAATCGACAGCCTTAACAAAAAGCTTGAAGGGTCAAGAAAGCTTGCGGCTGACAAAGGAACAGGTCTTCTTGTTCTGACCACCGGTGGCAAAATTTCAGCCTTCGGGCCGGGATCGCGTTTCGGCCTGTTGCATTCCGGTTTCGGTGTCAAACCGGCCAATGACAAACTGGAAGTGGGAAATCACGGGCAGATGATTTCACCAGAATTCATTCTTGAAACCAATCCCGACTGGCTCTTTGTGATCGACCGTGATGCAGCCATTGGCCGCGAAGGGGAATCGGCTGCAAAATTGCTCGATAATGCCCTTATCAACAAAACCAAAGCGGCAGAGAACAAGCATATCGTTTATCTCGACCCGCAAAACTGGTATCTTATCGGCGGCGGGCTTTCGGGTCTTCATGAGACAGCCGATCAACTTGATGACGTATTTTCCAAAGCAAAATAAGCATTTAGCCTGTTGTTGACTGAAAAAGTCATGAAACGGGTTGATTGTTTCAAGCTTTAACGCTTAAACATCGGAAGCAGCAGATTGGTCTGCCAGCTTCTGATGTTTTTTAATCGGGTAAAGATTGACGTGCGCTCTCTTATTATTGGCATAACGGTTATTATCGTCCTGTCGATTATCAGTATGTTTCTGGGATTTTCCAGTGTCACCCTCTCCGGCCTTCTTGCCGGTGACGAGCACAGCTTTCTTGTATTTTTTCAAACCCGCGTTCCGCGCACCATTGCGCTTATCCTTTCCGGCGCTTCCCTTGCCCTTGCCGGCATGATTATGCAAATGCTGACCCGTAACCGTTTTGTTGAACCTTCGACAGCGGGAACCGTTGAATCGGCCTCGCTCGGTATCCTCGTGGTGATGATATTTGCCCCCGGTCTCGATGTGATTTTGAAAATGCTGGTGGCCGCCCTTTTTGCGCTTTTCGGCTCGCTCATTTTCATGTTTTTATTGCGGCAAATACCGCTTAAATCCGTGCTGATTGTGCCGCTAACGGGTATTATGCTCGGCTATGTAATTGGCGCGCTCACAAATGGCATTGCCGATCAGGAAATGTTGTTGCCATCGCTGCAATCCTACCTTTTTGGCAGTTTTTCTATGGTGGTTGAAGGCAAATATGAACTATTATGGCTGTCGCTGCCGCTTTGCCTTGTTGCCTATCTTGCGGCCGACCGTTTTACCGTTGCCGGTTTCGGCGAGGATTTTTCCAGTAATCTCGGCCTTGATTATAAAAAAGTTATGCTTTTCGGGCTTGTCATTATTTCCATGATAACGGCAACCGTTATCTGCACTGTCGGGCGGATCCCCTTTATTGGCCTTGTCGTGCCCAATATCGTCTCTATTGTCATGGGCGACAATATGCGCCGCACAGCACCTTTTGTGATGATAACCGGTGCGGGACTGGTGCTCTCCTGCGACATTCTTGGCCGGTTGATGAGCAGATCGGCCGAAATACCGGTTGGAACCATTATGGGCGTTCTTGGCAGTGTGCTTTTCATTGCACTTCTCTTGAAATGGAGAAAGCGCCTTGGCTAGAAAAATACCGGAAACTAAAAACCCCGCTTTAAAAGGCGAGAGGCCACAACCTGCCGGAAACGACGTTGCCGGAACAAATCCGGTGAAGTCCGGCATGGCCACGCCCGACCTTCTTGAAAGAGATCATATCAAAACAGCAATTGGTGAGGATAATTTTACAAAAACGGAAATTATCGAAACGGATACCAGCGCGCCGGATAATCAAAGAAATGAGATTGTCGAAGCGGAGATTGACGAAAAAGATATTGGCGAAGCCGGAATTGGCGAGGCAGGCCTTGACGAAGTAAAAATCCCGAACAAGAAAGCGGACAGGGATTTGGGCAAGGAAGCAAGCGCGGAAGCAGGCAGAGAAGCAGGCGGGGAAGAAAACGAGGACGCTAACGGGGACGCAGGCGGTAAAAAAGGCAAGAAAGCAAGCGAGGAAAATGCCGCAGCTTTATCCGGCTTTATCAGCACGGATGAAGCAAATTCTTCCAAAACGGCTATTACCGGCAGTGGTTCCGCAGATTTGAGCTTTAGCAAAACCGGACATTCAAGAAAAATCCGTTCGACACTGCCGCTTCTCATCGGTCTTGGTGTTGTTGCTGCCATTTTTATTGCGCTTTACCTTTCATGGAATATGTCGGTTGTGATCTGGCCGTTCCGTTTGGGCAAACTCGTTTCGCTTGTTCTGATTGCCTATACGATTGCTGTTTCAACAGTGCTTTTCCAGACGGTTTCCAACAACCGGATTCTTACCCCCTCGATTATGGGTTTTGACCAGCTTTATATTCTCATCCAGACGGTGGTGGTTTATTTTGTCGGCTCGACCGTTATTTACGGGGTGAGCGACGAAGTGCGCTTTATCGTTGTAGCGCTCATTCTCACACTGTTTTCGACAAGCCTTTTCACATGGCTCTTTTCGGGAACCATCAAGGGGCTGCACATGACGCTTTTGATCGGCGTTGTGTTTGGCGGCCTGTTCTTCAGCTTGCGCATGTTGTTGCAACTGCAACTGAACCCCGATGAGGCGGTCAATCTCACCGATGTGATGTTTGCCAATTTCAACCGCTTCAACACCAATCTGATCGGCATTGCAGTGATTATTGTTGTGATTGTTTCCCTGTTCGGCTGGCGTATGCGCTATCTTTTCGATGTGCTGGCATTAGGGCGCGATATGGCAATCAATCTCGGTGTCGATTATAAACAGGCCGTCACGCGCATTCTCGTGCTGGTTTCGATCATGGTTGCCGTTTCAACCGCACTTGTGGGGCCGGTCACCTTTTTCGGCCTTCTGGTTGCAAGCCTTGCCTACCAGTTTACGCCGACAGCCAAACATATGAGCGTGTTGCCGGTTGCCATTCTGCTTTCGATTATTTTCCTTGTCGGCGGCCAATTCATTCTCGAACAGCTTTTCAATATGGCAAGCCGGTTGAGCTTTATTATCGAATTTGTCGGCGGCATTGTGTTTTTGACCCTGCTCATCAAGGGAAAATTGAGATGATTGAAATTAGCCATGTATCCAAAAGCTATGACGACAATAGCATTATCGAGGATTTGTCACTTGAAATCCCCAAAGGTGGAATGGTTTCGATTATCGGCCCCAATGGTGCGGGTAAATCCACCCTTCTAACTATGATAAGCCGCCTGTTGCCGATCACAAAGGGCACAATTACCGTTGACGGAATTGATGTGACAAAGGCCAAAGGATCCGATTTTGCAAAACGGCTTTCTATTTTGCGGCAGGAAAACACTCTCACAGCACGTATCACCGTGGAAGATCTTGTAAGCTTCGGCCGCTACCCCTATTCACATGGTGTCTTGACAAAAGAAGACAAAACATTTGTCGATAATGCCATAAGCTATCTGGGGCTGGACCCATATCGCAAACGTTTTCTTGACGAATTGTCGGGCGGGCAGAGACAACGCGCTTTTGTTGCCATGGTGATTTCTCAAAACACCGATTACATCCTGCTTGACGAGCCATTGAACAATCTTGATATGCGCCATGCCGTTTCAATGATGAAGCGGCTTCGCAACGCGGCCGACGAATTGGGCAAAACCATAATTATGGTAATGCATGATCTCAATTTCGCCTCCTGCTATTCCGATCTCATCATTGCTTTGAAAGAAGGAAAACTCGTCTATTCCGGTGCACCCGAAAATATCATGAAAGATGAAATCCTTTCGGCAATTTATGATATCGACATCAAGGTCAAAGATATAGACGGGCAGAAAATCGCTGTTTATTACCGCTAGATCGACTTTTTAAAAAAATCTGCCACCCGAAAACTTCGGGGGTGTAGAGAAAACTGAAAAGTCGTAAGAAAAGGCTGCTCGAAGAAATCAAAAGCAATGAGCGGGAAAGGTGAGGAAAAAACAAAAAACCGCGTAAAAAACCAAAAACCGTGTAAAGACAATAAAACGCGGGAAGAACAATAAGACATAAGAAAATAAGGGCAAAAAGCAATTGCCTGAAAAATGTGTTGGAATGCGTTTCTTCACAAAAATATTCTTATGCATTTGAAGCGCGTTCATGTTTATAGTCATGGGGACGAAGCTTGGCCTGAAAGACGGCTGACACAAGATTGAAGTCCGCATTGTTAAAGAGACGTTGCAAGTGAATACAAATGCTGAAGTGACAAAATCCTATAAATTGGCCGCTATTTTTGCGATTTGCCTCGGCGTTATCATGGCTATGATCGACACCGGTATTACCAATACCGCCCTTCCCACAATCGCACAGGAATTCAAAACCAGCGAAGCTTCAACCGTTTGGGCAGTGACGGCCTATCTTCTTTCCATGGTTGCAATGACACTGCCCTTCGCAAGCCTTGGCGAGGTGATCGGCTTTCGCATTATCTTCATTGTCGGACTTCTGGTTTTCACATTCGCCTCGCTTCTTTGCGGGCTATCATGGTCACTTCCAACACTGGTTGGCGCACGCATTTTGCAAGGTATTGGCGCGGCCGGAATATTGAGCACCAACCTTCCCCTTATCCGCTTTACCTTTCCGCCACAAAAACTCGGTGTCGGGCTTGGTATCAATGCCATTTGCATGGGAGTGGGCTTTTCTTTAGGGCCGACACTCGCCTCGCTTATTTTATGGTTTACCACCTGGCACTGGCTATTTTTGATGAATGTTCCGCTCGGCATTGTGGCGCTTGCCATATCCTTCCATTCGCTACCAAAAACGCCCTTGAGCCACTACCGCTTTGATAATCTTGCCGCCTGTTTTTGCGGCATCGGTTTTGCCGCGCTTATTTTCGGCATTGGTGAATGTGCGCACCGCCAGCCACTTTCCATGATTATTCCGACCTTTGTCATTTCATTTGTTGCAATTGCTGCCCTTATCATCCGCCAGAAAAACCACCCTGCCCCGTTTCTGGCGTTCGATCTCTTTTCCTCGCGGATTTTTACCCTTTCCATTCTTGCCGTTCTTTTTGCCTTTATCGCGCAAGGGATTGCTTTTGTGGCGCTTCCCTTCTCGTTCCAGATGCTCATGCATAAAAGCCAGTTTGCCACCGGCTTTCTGATTGCACCGTGGCCTGCTTGCGCGGCACTCACTTCAACCTTTACCGGCAGGCTTTCCGACCATTTTTCACCGGTTCTGCTTGTTGCTATCGGCATGTTTTTATGTGCAAGCGGAATGTTTTCTTTAAGCCTTCTTGGTGAAGGAACGCCGGTTCTTGTGATTGTGATCTGCATGATGGTGTGTGGATGCGGCATGGGCTTTTTCAATGCGCCCAACCAGCGCGTTATTATGCTTTCCGCCCCCGCCGACAGAAGTGGCGCAGCCGGTGGCATTATGGGCATGGCAAGGCTTATCGGCCAATCGGTGGGAAGCACACTTGTTGCATTTTTCCTGATTGTCTCTTCCCATTACGGCTCGCGCTATGCTTTGTGGTGCGGCACAACCTGTTTTTTACTCGCCGTATTGACCGGCGGCTTGAGGCTCACAAGCGGGAAACATAAAAAATCATAAAGTCTGCTTTCTGTTTTTGGCTGTTCTTTTTAGGCGGTTCTTTTTAGGCTGTTCTTTTCTGGCATTCAAGCCACAGCCCGCGGGCCTCGCGGCTTGAACCGCCTGTCCCATAAGCCATTTCAAAACTCTGCCACTTAGCCGTTTGAAAAACGTGTTTCCAGAAGATCGACTTCGCGGATCAATCTTGCAGTTGTTTCTTCCGAAAGCTGGTGACGACGGCCGAAAGCAAAATAGGTCTGACGTTCGGCTTTCAAAGCTTCAAGGCGCAAACGCCGTTCGATTTCGGCAATCTTTTGGGTATTGCCTGCATCCGCATCCGAAATATTCTGGTCGGCCAATCTTTCACGATAGTTCGCCATGACGCGCGCGCCTGCACTTGTATAAAGGTCGGCATCGCTGCGGCCTTCACCCCAATTGTGCACTGCCTGTTCAACCGCTTTGATGGCCGCTTCGGCAGCCGCAATATGGGCGCGCTCTTCTTCCTTCTGGTGGGAAGGTTCGGGCGGCAATTCCAGACCTTTGAGGAGGAATGGCAATGAAATACTTGCCATGACAAGCGAAATCAGAATAACGCCGGTTGCCAGAAATATTGCAAGGTCGCGGGCGGGAAATGGCGAACCGTCGGGAAGAAAAAGCGGCAAGGTCAAAACACCGGCAAGGGTTACCGTGCCGCGAACACCGGCAAGCGATGTCACGGCAACCAGCCGCCAACTCGGCACAAAGGGTTTCAAGCCGCGCCGGTAAGCACGTGCAAGCGTAAAACGCAGAGAGACCCAAACCCAGATAAATCTGAGTACGGCAAGCGCCACATTGATTGCAATGACATAAACCACAAGCCAGACGGGTTCATGGTGTCCGGTTTCCTGAACCACAATTGCCGCACCGCTGACAATATGGGGAAGCTGTTCACCCAAAATGACGAAAATGACACCATTGGCAACAAATTGCACAGTGTCCCAGACAGCAAGCCTGCGAATGCGCGTCAAAGCAAGGTTGCGCAGACTGTCTTCGGTAAAGCTCATGGAAATACCGGCGGCAACGGCGGCAAGGATTCCCGATGCATCCACCTGTTCGGCGGCAAGATAGGCGGCAAAAGGAATAAGCAGGCTTATAAGAATATGGGAACCGGTTTCCTCGCCGAATTTATGGTTCCAGAAATTGCTCACCCAGGTGACACAGAAGGTGGTTGCCGCCCCGATAATAACACCGGCAACGGCAGTCCACAAAAACGTTCCGAAAGCCGCAACAAGCGAAAAACTTCCCGTCATGGCCGCTGCCACAGCAAAGCGCATACTGACAAGGCCGGATGCATCATTCAACAGGGATTCACCTTCCAGAATATGCATCAAGCGCTTCGGGATGGGAGAACGTTTTGCAATTGCACTGACTGCAACCGGATCGGTTGGCGAAACAATGGCAGCAAGTGCAAAAGCCACCGAAAGCGGCATGGCCGGAATAATCCAATAAGTAAAAAAGCCGACACCCAAAACCGTAAAGACAACAAGCCCCAGTGCCATTTCAAGTACTGTCCAGCGGTCGCGCTTCAAACCGTCTTTGGGAATGCGCCAACCGTCAAGAAATAAAAGTGGCGGTAAAAACAACAGGAAAAACATTTCCGGCCGCAATTTTACGCCCATGTCGCCAGCAAGAGAAACCACCGCGCCAACAGCAATCTGGATAAGCGGTAACGGAATGGGCAATGGAAGTGCGCGTGATATTGCGCCGCTGATGATGACAGCGACCAGCAATATCAATATCACGACAACCGATTCCACTCTCGATAACCTTTCAGAAAAAACTATGCCACGCCATTTAAGCAATGAACAGTTTCAATAAGATAAACAAAAACGAACTTCTGAAAATTCCTGCCAAATTTATGACAATTGACTTCTGCTCATGTCATGTGCGGTAAAAATGGTGAATTGTGGGCAGTCTTTCTTCTATTCAATGAAAAATAATTGCGCTCCATCAAAATTGTGTAACCGGCTGAAATCCGCCCGTGAGCTGATACTGCTCGGGTCGAAAAACCGAGCTTTGGCAATCTGTCTCTCATTTCAAGACATTAGCGGCTTTTACAAAAAGGACTTTTCCTTTGAAGTTCAAGCATTACCTAACATTTTGTTTTTCTAAGATATTCTTGAAATTATCCTGCTGCTTTCAGAAAGCGGCTTTTTAATCTTCTGCATTTTTTAAAGAACCATAATGCCGTTTTGACTCCCGGCTAAATAAATTTTCGCAATCTTTCAGAAGAGTTGAATATTTCATCCTATTTAGATTGCTCTTAAATTATCTTCCTGAAACGGAATTTTCTTTTCTCTATTGAAACTTTACTTGGTGAAATTATCATGTAATATTGTTCTATAGTAGAGCATAATCTATGAACAGATTGATATAACTGATTAGTGTAACCGAGCACTGTACACGAGTAAATTGTGGGAGAGACTATCATGGCACTGACACCGGTCCAGAATTTGAAATTCGCTTCTGTCAAAATCTTGCAAGAGAGGATTGACCAGATCGAACAACAAGCCAAACGCGCTCCCACGACGACGGAACAGATTTCTAAAGCCAAAGAAACAGGCTCTTCTATAAAGGCGGAAGAAAAGTCGACTTATGACAAAATCCGCAGCAAGATTGCCGGAGCTACGGTATTTGATAATAGCCGTATGAGCAAAAGCGAATTCAAAGCAAAAATACTGAAAGAAATAGCAAGGAGCCTTGGCATTGATCTTGATAAAGATGGAACAGATCTCAAACGTCTGGCCAATTTGGTCCGCGATAAATTGGCTTACATGAAATCTCAAGACCCGGTAGGTTATGAAGAATTTATGGAAGGCATCACTAAAAGCCTCGGCCTTGATAAATTAGGCTTGAAGGCGGAAGACGTTGTCGAGGCAATGGCTGACCCATCTTCACAAAAGGCGGAAGAAGTTGACCAAAAGCTTGATGTCTATTTCGGGAAAGATGGTGAAGCCTCTTCTGAGGTTGACAGTGAACTGGACGATATTAAAAAAATTCTCAATCAGAACGGCGACACTTCAGCAAGCGAAAAAGCAGCCGAACAACTTGGCAACGCATCATCCAATGCTTCAGTGCCAAACGGGATTTTGACCGATCAGCCGACCGGCACTTATATGCCGAAAAGCTTCCCACCAGCGCGCAGGTAATTGCTTTTATAGCACTCATCACGCGATTGCTAGTTTTTTTAAAAACTGCATTTTCCGAATGCTTGTGTTTCCGGATGAAAAATCAGTGTGAAGAATGGCAGCAACTCTGTGTCCAAGACAAAGCGGAACGTCCGGAACGGGTGAAAACCAAAAACCGGTGGGACTGACCTTTTAAAACGAAAAACGAGGCGTAAAAAGCAGCAAAACACCGGCATTAGGGAAATGCTGTCTGGGCTTTAACGATAGAGTTTTTATGCAAGCTCGGTAATTTTTTCTACCCGCGAATGGTTCTTCAAGCTTTTCAGATAAGGCTTGTTATTACCTCAAAAAAAGCGATTTCCGGAAACATTGGCAGATTTTACGAAGTTTCTTGTGGCGCCGATAAACAACCGATTATTTCGGTTTATTGCTTATATGTTCATTGCCCCGATAATGCCTGATCGGCTTTCATTTCTTCGTGGTGTTCAATCAATTTCATATAAATTATTTGCTCAGTCAAACTGTTCACAATGAAAAGCAAAAGTTATTTTTCGCACATTTTTTCTTGCAGGGTAGATCTTACAATATGGCGACAGTTGTATTTTGAAAACAAGGAAATGAAATGGATTTGAAAAATAAAATAAAATTGTGGGTGCAAGGCCAGTTAGTTACTATGCCCCGAGGCGCCAAGAAAAAGCTGGCAGATTATTTAAAGATAACCCCTACCCAATTAACGCGCTTGTTGAACCTAGAGGCTGGCAAAGAACCCCGCTCAATGCAGGCAGATGAGTTTTTAAAAATAGTCGAGTTTTTTGGTAAATGGCCAGACAATTTAATGCCGTCGATTTTCCCTGATAGCAGGAAACAACACCTATTAGCTATGTTTGACTCTGTTTCGCCCGAATGGCAGCAAGCGATAATTGCGATGGTTGAGGCGTTAGTCCAGAGCTCAAAAAGGCCCTAAGGAATGACCACAACCGCCTCGTTCATTCTTCGATCGTTTTTTAAAGAAAAGTGCCAAAGAGCCGCAAGCTGTTTTATTTATTTTGCGTCGGTTCTCGCCCGCAGAAGCGTTAAGATTGCAGCTCTTACGTCTGGAGAAGCCTGTAAAAAAATCTTAAGAAATTCTTCTTCAGCGGAACGTTCAATACCATGCAAAACATAAGACACACTTGTTCCGACTTCTGCGCATACTTTTGCAAGCGTTTCCGCACTTGGGTTTTTCCTGTCTTTCAGAATTGAGAAAACATAGGCCTCGCCTTTGCCGATGGCGATAGAAATCGCTCGCATCGACTTGCCGCTCTCTTCGATTTTTTGTGCCAGCCGCACACGCCAATCATCATAAATTTGTGGTTGTGACAAAATTTCCTCCTACAGATGAATAACAGAGTGTCAGCAAGGGCTGTGCTCTATACCCATTTTTAACCCGCCCAGTAGCCTACCTTTTTATCAACATGCCGCAACGCTTGACGTGGTAAAATTGCGAATATCTCGCCTATCCATTTCAGCTTAACGCCTTCTAACGGTGTGGCATTCCACGAAATAAGATTGACGCCGTCTGCACCGCGCATAATCGTTTTAATGAAACGGCGACCATCACTTGTTTGAACAACAGCTTCTTCGCCATAAAATGCTTCAAGCGGCTTTATCTGCTTTCGGCGTACGATAATGATATGGCCTTCCCGATAAACCGGTAACATCAAATCCCCACGAACCCGAAAAGCCACCATATCAGCAGGCATTGGAAAGGGAACTGCGACGACACCTAACCCGTCGGGTGGCATCTCTCCGAAATCCGGTTCAATTTTTGCCCCTGCTCCGACATATCCCATCAAAGGAACATAGCTTTTTGAAGGGATTTGCGTGTTTCCGGTAATCTCCGTTTTTCCGGTGATAGCGTTATAAATTTCAGTTATTTTATCGCGGTGCTCGCCACGTGGGTCTGCTCCTGAAAACCAACGACTGATACATGCTTGCGTCACTGAAAGCTTTTCTGCAAGATCAGCTTGCCTCCAGCCGGTTGCTTCCATAATAAAATTCAATTTTTCGTCGATTTTCCTTTTATAGCGATTGGTTACAGCATCTTTTCTTCCGCTTAATAACCAATCTATTGTAACATTAAACCGGCTTGCATAGAGTTCTAACATTTCGCGGCCAATCCCGCGGTTGCCATTTTCGTGCGCAACATAAGTCGGATAACTGATCCCCAAAGCAATGGTTGCATTTTTAGCCGAGGAAAAACCGGCGGCTTTTCTCGCAGCTTTTAGCCTATTGCCGATTTCTTTATTCTTATCTTCTTTCATTCCCCACTCCCACATTAAAATTTATAGATAGACAGCCTCTAAAGCCCTTCGCCTGCCAAGGCTATATAATGCACTGAAAGAACGTGTTGATGTGGAAAAACCAGTTCTTTCGCCGGATTTAATTGTGCAAGCACCAGCTCTTGTTCATTATGGCGAATAAAGCGCTTTATGAATACTGTTGGAAAACTATCCTCTTCCCTCATCATTATCTTCGCAACGACATAATCGTCCTTTTTTATTCTTCGCACTGTGTCGATATAAACAATTTCGCCATCTTCATAGCGTGGGGACATTGTGTCGCCTGCGACCTCCACGCCATAAGCGTTTTCCACATTCAATAAGCAGGGCGGGCACGGCACCTCAAACAACTTTTTACCGTCAAAAGAAAACTCGCCGTTTATTCCTGCTACAGCTTGCCCATAAACCGGAATGAGCTTTATTGCTGGTCTGTCAGATATCTGACGGCTATCGTATTCACCCGCATTTTTATCCCCAAGTAGAAGCCATTCTAGCGAGACATTTGTAGCTTTTGCTATAGCTTCCAACTTATCACGGTGGGGTGACGTACCGTGTTCCCAAGCAGAAACAGCAGCCTTTGTTACATGAACAAGAGAGGCAAGCTTATTTTGCGTTAGGTGAGCTTTTTTCCTCGCTTCAAAAATGCGGGTTTTGAGGCTCATGATAGTCCCTTTTTTAGCCAAGAATATTCGAGTTCAAAATATCATAAAACGAAGAACATCAGGATTTTTTATTAAATAAAGAAAAACCGGTTTTATCAATCAATAACAAAAATAATATTAGATGTAATTATCTGATAAATCCGTTACTCCCTTCGGGCGTAACGAGGTAATAGGTGATTAAGATGCCAGCGGAACGCATAATAAACCTATGTTAAAAGTCGGGAAAACTAGCGCAATCTTCGTTCATTTTAAGCCGGTCTGTTCGGCTTTATCAGTGAACCTATTGTGCGATGAAACAATACAATCTCTTTAGAAAAGTCTATTCAACGATCTTTTTTTCTCATCCGCATGGAAAAACGAAAGGTGCTACCCGTTAATGTTTGTCCGGTCTGGTGGCGCAATCGGAACCGATAAAGAGGATTTCTTCACGGCTCATATTGATTGGCGGGTCGTTTTCGTGCTCCACTTCTGCCTGAGCCGTGCGCATAAAAAGGGCAAATCGCAAAGGCTCGAATGTCTCATCCGTCATCGGGCTTGAACGATAAAGTTTCCATGCAAGCGCCATCACTTTTTCTGCCCGCGAATGGTGCTCCAAACTTTTCAAAAAAGGCTTTATATCACCCCACGAGAAGTGTTCTTTTTCCTGTTGCTTTTTTCCTGCATTGTCGGCCTGGCTAACCGGTTTTTTTTGATGTAGCCCTTCGGATTTTTGGCTATCCAAAGTTTTACTTGTTACATTGGCAGATTTACTTTGCTCATGATCTATTTCTGCGCGACCTGTTTTTTCGCAAGAAAAGTCAGTTTTACCGAATGGCGGTTGTATTTCTTCGTCAACGCTTGAACCATTGTCGGGCGAGCCTTTTTCTTCATCAGCGTGGCGAAGAAATCCGGCTCGTGACTTTAAAGTTTTTCTATGATTTTTAGGCTTTTTCATCCCGCCTACCCCGCGCTGTTTAAAAAAGAAACGTCATAAGCTTCAACACGTTTAACGGGGGAATCGTAAAAAAATGACATGATTAATGTCAACATTTTTTATGTTGAAATTTATTAGACTTCTTCATCAAACGAATCGTTTGACCTTGAAGACATGTTGTTTTTTAAGACTTTCCGGAAATGACTTATCACTTCTATTTAAAACCGGACGAATGTTCGGTTCAGAAAAGTAGAGACTGAAAAGCCTCTTTATGATTTTAGAAATTTAAAACAAAAAACGATAAAATAACAAAAATTTTAAATTTTTTTATTGCCTTTTATGAAGAATTTTAAATGTTTTTGTTTGCGTTAATTGGGTGAATTTCTATAAACAAACGTCACGCGGTAAGAAATGAAAATGGCGGCTGACAAAGCGAAAGCGGCGATAAGAATAGCGCTTCTCCTCAACCGGCAAAAGTGTTTCGGACACCGGCAACTCACGTGCGAAACCATGCAAGTATCAAATGTTAAACTATTCAATTATTAAACCATTCGGCGTTCAATATTCGGGCGCCAAGGATAAGCCCCGCCCACTTTTGGCATAAAAAATCCCGCAATAGCAGGTTGGTTTGAAGTGCATCGGTTCCGGATTAAATCAACTTCCAAGCAATATAATTTGCGAAAATTGGTCAGGGTAAATCCGGTTTCATCAGATCAGCCAGCACAATTGTTGTTGCTGTTTACAACTGAAGCACCAGCACATCTTTATTCGGTCGATCGGGTTGCGAAAATGATTTGACGCAAAAATCTGCCGATTGAAACATTTTGCAACATGTCGGCACATCCGATATGCCAATGTCTTGTAAAATGTTCCGGTTTTAACGGGTAAAACGGCCGATATAGCGGCCAAGAATGGTGATTTCGCTCAAATTCAGAATGCGCGGTTTGTGGTGGGGATTATCCGATATGACCTCGACCTCGATTTCATCGGCACCGGGGCGAGAGACAATTTCCAACCGCTTGATGATAACCCCGCCAAGCTCGTCAGCCAGCGCATAAATTCCCGGAGGGGACGGAACACGGTGCGATATGTCGATAAACACCGCATCGCCATCATGAATGGTGGGCGACATGCTATCCCCATAAGCGGGAAGAACGGCAACATTGGACGCTACAACATTGAGTTTTGCCAAGAGGCTTTCGGGTAAACGCCAAAAATCCCGTATTACTTCTGTCGAAATCTGAACAGCATTTTTGGCACCGTTCACGATCATAATTTCCCCGCCGGCGCCCATGCCTGCCTTGACATCAATTTCGGGTATTTCGCCGTCTTTCAATTGCGATCTTGTTTTGACATCGCTATCAATCCGGTCAGGAATATCGGGATCGAAACTCGATACCATCTTGCCTTTTGCGCCATTCTCGCCCGTCAAAAGATAAGAGGCGCTCACGCCGAATTTGCGGCCATAAATGGCAGCCTCTTCAGGCCCGAATTCATTCTGCCCGTTTTCGTGCGCCCGATAGGTCGAATGGCTCACACCAATTGCATCCGCAGCTTTCGTTGCAGATGAAAAGCCCGCTTTCAGCCGTGCCTCGCGTAATCTTTGTCCCATCGTGTCCATAACATAGATTATGTCAGAATAATAAACATAAATCATGTTGACAAGAGGTGTAAAATGATGTTGTTATACAACCTGTCGCTATTATAACGCGAATAACAACATGATAAATGTTTAATGGTGGCGAAAAAGTTGAGGAAGGTGCGGTGCGTGTTTTCCTGCAAGGTTTATTAGACGGCGTATTTGCCATGTTTCGGGGTGGAACAAATGGACAAATCAGATATTGGCGTGTTGTCAGATATTGGCGCATTGTCAGATATTGGCGTATTGTCAGATATTGGCGTGTCACGATTATTCGACACCGATATTTTGCATGAAATACAACCGTTGACCTGCTTTAACCGCAAGCCCGCACTGTTGACTTGGCCTTTAGAAGCTTCAACCGAAATACCAGCAACAGATGATGAAGGCGCATTAAAAAGCATTTTACAAAGCGCACAGGTCTTGAAATACCAATCTTGCGCTGCGCCTTCTTCCGGCAGTTTCAAAAAGCTGTTTGAAAATGCTGGTGGAAGCACCTGTTGCGGGCAGAAGGTGCTTGCGCCCCGTTCATTATGCCGAACGTTTTTATGCAGCTCGTCTTCTTTAGCCCGATCTTTTTTTAAGAAAAGCAAATTATACTTATTCGGCTTTGGCTCTGTCGGAAGCACTATCATCCGGCGAGCCTGCACCTTCTGCAGAAGCCTTTCTGGCATTGGTATTTTCGAGTGTCACATCATATTTCTGCGGCTCGGCAAGGAAATTTTCCGGTTTGCCGACAGCGATCATACATTTGGCGAAAAGCGGCAGAACATCCTTGCTATCAATCGTATTTTCAGAAGCACCGGCAATAATACTGAACAAACGGAATGCGACTTCTTCCGGTGTGGCTGCTGCATTGACAGTTGCAGATCTGATCGGGTTAATAACGGGCATTCTTTTTCCTTTGTCTTTCATCAATCACTTGATGAAATAGTTAAACAACTTGTTGTTTTTATCAAGGCAATAGCAATCGCCATTTTTAAACCGGTGAGCCTTTCTGCTTTCGGGAAAAGGCTTTGTTTGAGCGCACCTTTTTTTGCCCGTGCAGGACAACAAAGATCAAACCGAATTTTTAAAAGCATTGTTTCGAGCGCAACAAAAGTCTGCTTGTCCGCAAAAAGCGTAACCGGAAAAATCAAAGATATGACCCGAAAAAGCAAGGCTTTGGCACTTCAAGGTGGAAGCGTTTTTGAAGCCGGTTTTTCTCCAGAATTATTGGAATTTTTTGCGCGTCAATTGTGCAGCCAACCAACATTTTCCAAGGCAGAGAAGAGAGTTTTATAAAATGGATTCGTCAACACTACGCCGCCTTGCCGGTTTGAACCTTTCTACCGAACAAATGTCGGCTATTCTGGAACTTCTTGCCGATATAGACGAGCGGGAAGACCAGCGCCGTGCCCGTACACGCGAGCGTGTGCGCCGTTTCAGGCTGACACGGAAAAACAATGTAACGTTACAAGAGGAAAATTGTAACGGCGAGGAAACATTACCCCTTTCCCCTAAAAGAAAGGTTCCCCCACACCCCCTTAAAGAAAATAACCCCTTTCCCGCTTTCTCTGAAACGTCGTCTGATGCGCTTGTCGAAGAGCCAACAGACGAAAAAGGCGGGCACGGTTTTCCCCTTTGCCAAAATAGAAATTTAACGGAAAATCCCGCGGGGTGCGAGCAGAACAAAGCTTGTTCTTTTGCCGTGAGTTTGCCCAAGGACAAGGCTTGTTCCTTTTCTGAAAGTTCCGCTTTTCCGCAAGCAGAAAATGCGCCACTTTCAGCGATCACCGGAACGTTGTCTGCGGCTGAAAAGGACGAGGCTTCAGGCGCAATTTCAGCTTCCGGCATAAGCGCGGACGTGCCGCTTTTGCCTTCACCTTCGGGAATTTTTGGAAGCCGGAATTTTGGAAAAAACGAAGTTCCAGAGCTTGCAATAAGCCGCCCCGACAAACGTGATTTTGAAGCCGAATTTCATGAAATTTTCTGGCCTGCTTTCCCCAACAAATGCGGCAAGCCGAAAGCACTAACGGCGTTTTTGAAAGCGCGCAAAAAAGACAGTCTTGCCGCCATCATGGCGGGGCTTCAACGCTATATCGCCGACAAGCCGCCCGACCGCCCCTGGCTTAACCCGACAACGTTTCTCAATCAGGAACGCTGGAATGACCAACCGGCCCCCGTAATGGAGCGAAAAAATGCAAAATTCGGATATGATAAAAGATCGACAGCCAGAAAAGTTACCGATGCGATGGCCCGTCTCGCACCTCGATTTGACGCTTGCCAAACTCGTTTCCCTCACGACAGGTGAAGGCTTTCCGCCCCGCTTCAAGGCGGGAAAGAAACCGACAAACGCTCAAATTGCAACAATCAAGCACACGCTTGAGGAAGCAAAAAACACACTTTTAAAAAAGGCACGAAGCGACGAAATCATGGACCAGTTTTTGCTGCTTTCGGGCGGTATGCGGCTGCCCCGTGATTTAGACGGGGAAAGTGCGGCCAAATCCTATATGATTGCGCTTTCCGGCTTTTCCAGCTTTGCCATTATGCAATCGGTGCTTTTGATTATTCGCGGCAAAGTGGAAGGCTTCAACAAAACCTTCATGCCGACAGCGCCGGAACTCGCCGCTTTTTGCGAACATATCGAAAAAACCGAATGGTTGAAAATCGACACTGTGGAGCGGCTTTTAAGAGCCGGTGAAGAAGAACAAAACGACGTTTTAATTCCAGAGGCGCGGGAAGACAAACCGGCTTGTGACCACAAAACCACGACCGCAAGCGAAAACAAAACAACAAAACATGAAACAGAGCGGCAAGTTTCCCGCCCGCAAAAGAAATGCGCGTTCAATGAAGCCGGATGAAACGGAATGGGATAGCAACAGACAATACGGGACAATGTGGGACGGTATGGGACGACATGGAACATCTGTGAAAAGCCCAATGGTTTTTTCAAAAGCGCAAGAACCACAAGATTTCAAACAACAACACTTCAAACTCAAGACTTCAAACAACAACCCGATAATAAGCGATCATGAAAGGCTTTAACCATGCAGGAAGTTGAAATTATCAGATTGAAAGCCCGTTCAAAAGCAGGCAAACTCCGGCTCAAGCGCGGGCGCGGAAGGCCACGTATCGAAGGTATTGCGCGCGAACCGAATGGCAGGCGCAGCCGCGCAAAAAAACCACGCGAGGCGATTGACCGTCTTGCTATTTTGATGCGTGCAAAGCACACCGGCCTTTCCGAAAAACAGGCAAAAGACCCGCGCGCTTCCACCTATATCGGCAGGCTTTTTTTGGCCGGACCCGAATGCGGCGGCATTAGCGAAGACCAGTATAATGCGGCGCTGAAATTTATCGAGGTTGATAACAATTATAAAAAAGCATTGCTTTCGCCTGCCGCCTATTATGACGATTTTAACAGCACGCCCAATCCCGAACTTTATGAAGCATTTTGCAAGCGCGCAAAAAAGCAATATCTTGCCGCGAGGGAAGCCATTCAGGAAGCGCAATTCGATAACAGAATTGATAACCTTTATGCCGCTTTGCAGTATATCGTGCTGGAAGATCTCGAATTGCCGCACCTTGTCGGCGCAACACGGCTTGTGCTCAATGCGCTAAACCGGCATTTTTTTCTTGCCAATAAAGGTCATTAAATTTTTAATGACCCTAATGGCGCAACACGTATTCTATTTTGCAAGGGGATTTTCTTGAGCCGCAGGAAATTTAACTTGCAAACGAAATTTTATAAGTTTGTTGCAATTTGTTATGCGGACGGAAAGACTATCTTTGTAGATGGGTCTGCTTTTAGCAAAAATTACAGCCTGAAAGAGCAAGCTTGGCTTGCAACTTATACGGGGCGTTGCAACGCAGCGAGGAAGTCCAGCCCGCCGCGTCCATTCTGACATAAAATACAATTTCTAAAAGGCAGGCTCTCCCCTGCCTTTTAAATACCTTGCGCAATTTATCACCCCGCAGTGACGGGTGAAGCGAAAACAGACAATTTAACCGCCCCACTTGGGTTGATAGAGATAGAAGAGATTTAAAATTTAAAGGATAATCATTTATTTTTACGCGCACGTGACTATTTACGCTCATTTTTTATCGTCAGGTGGGGAATAATGCATGCGCATTGGGTCGTTCATTAGTTCATTAAATTGTTTTTCTGAAGTAATCTTTGTTAACAATTTTTCATCATCGTCTTCCTTGAAACCTTTCGGTTCGCATTTCGGATAATAATAGCATTTGTCAAATACAACTTTTCTTTCACTTTTTAGTACTCCAAGACGCTCATATATCCAGGTCAAGCAATCACTAAAGTCACATTCATAGAAAGTATTGTAGCTATCGTTGTTATCCGGAAGGTGCTTTTTAGGTACTATTCGCTTTCCCTTGATTTTCCCAGTTATCGGATTTTCAACTAACGTATATAGCGGCGCATAGGTATAGCGAATTTTACAATTACGGAAATGACAATCGAAGGTTGCAATTTTCTCAATCGTTGGCAACGGATGTCCGGGATTTGCACCATAAAAAATGCAGTTCAAAAATCCGAATTGATACTCGGATTTTGGTTTTACAACTCGCTGGATAAATCCATAACCAAAAGCCAGCCCAATATATGAAACGTATAAATTTTTTATTTCAAATTCATTCAAATAATTTACATCATCATCTGGCTCATCACAGTCTGTACGTGATATTATTATGTATCCGTCGATATAAAAATGATGCGGATTATTTTCGACAAGTTGATCAGCATAAAGGATTGCGCGCAGTCGGGCTTTATTCGCTGTCGTGATGTCAGTAGCACCAGTTATAAAATCTGCTATTAAATTGAATGCTTCTTCCCGAAGAGGACCTTCAGGGTCACTTGCAACTGCATTCAAAAAGGAAAGACCTGCATATTTTTGCGCATCACTTTCGCTGCTTAATAGTTTTGATGCTTCTGCGATAAGCTGGGCAGTATCACGCCGTTTTACCATGGCAATTTCATTGTCATGACGTTTGCCATCCTGCTTCTTTTCTTCAAGCTCGATTGATTTGTTTTTTGTCGCTTTGGCCGCCCAGAAAAATGTAACAAGACCGGCCGTGGCCAGCGCTACATTTTTAATATCAATGCCACCGAAAAAGGTTGAATTGTCTTGACCCGGATAAAAATAGAGAAAAGCAATTGTCCCGAACAATGTGCCGAGAATTAAAGTAACGTTTAAAACATCAACGGCAAAACGGTTGCTGGCAAAATCGACACTTTGGCGAATATCTGCATTTTTCAACGGGAAAAAGGCTGCATTAATCCAGCCATTCAAAGCCACGAATAAAAGCGTTGCGACAATGGCAACAAGGGAAATAACTTTCAATCTATATTGAAAGTCCTGAAAGGGATAAAAAACCGATAGACAGAGGAAAACAATACATAAAATAGTCGAGCCGAGAAGCACAAGCCAGTTTGTTTCTTTCGTGATGATTGCGGGAAGCAAGATGAATATGTCTGCCAAACCGACACAAGAAAAAATGCCCACCCCAAGAATGTTGTTACTTGTTTCGAGAAAAAAATAATTCGGAAGAGACAAAGCTATTGCTACAATTAAAAAGAAAACACCAAGCCGGAACATGCGCTTTTTAAAAGCGATGAATTTCTCATCTGCTTCACTTGCTTGTTCAAGATTATCGATTTGTTTATCGGTATTGGTATTTGAAGGCATTCTTCGCTTTTTCCCCTTCTCTCACCCTAGCGATTTATGCCAAAAGTTCAGACAAAAGCAATGTTAGGCTGTGGTTTTCCCCTTTTTGCAACCGCTATTTGTGTGATGTGTTTGCTTGTCTATTGTTGCAACCTTCCGCGAAAATGAGGAAAGAGCGGCAAAAACGGAGTTCAGTGGTAATAGATGAATCTCGAAAGGAAGGCTAAAAAAATAAAGTGCAGGAAAAAGCACGCATTCACTTGAGTTCTTTTAATTTCATATTCTCTATCACTATTTAAATAGGTGTGCGGGTGCAGGCAAAAAGCTTAGAATGCAGCGGGAAAAAGCCGCGCTGGTTTTTACAAAAAAAATTTTTCAATTTCCCATTTAATTTTTTCTACTAAAATAGAAACCGCTTTCATGGCATTCAGTGACATAACAATTATTCGTCTCTAATGAGGGAGGTTATCTATTCTGAGGCATAAAATTTTCGGTGATCTTTACGTCACACATCTCCGGCGGGTATCGGCCTGAGTTGTTTGAATGCCACAACTTTTAAAAAGACGTACACCTATAGTCACAGTTCGTTCTTAAGCTTAAGTAAAATTTTGAATAGTTTAGTCTTAATCGTCAGGTGGGGCGTATTGCATGAACGACGAACTGCCGATCAGTTCTTCAAATTGTTCTTTTGAAGTTATTTCAGTCAATAGCGCTCCGTCGCGTTCTTTAACGAAACCCTTGGGTTCATGCCCTGAATAATAAAAGCAATTGATGAACGCATTTTCAGCCACTATCTCGGAGATTTCCCCTTCCATTCGGTTAGACGGGCGCAAAATATTCCAACCGTCAGAGTCACTAAAATCGCATTGTTCAAATTTGTTGTTTAACGGAGTGAAATTACCTTTTTGACCAGTGGTCGACAATGTTTCCAGCTTTTTTGAATAACCTTTGACAATACCGATTTTACATTTTTTGAAATGACAATTGTGGGCATAAATCAGTATTATTTTTTCAATGCCATTCTGCCCGGAAAATTTTTCAAAATTACAATTATTATAAGCGACCAATTTACGGTTGATATTATTTATAAAATTCCGTTCAATATAAGTTGTCAATTTACGTTCAACGCGATAAAATAGCCTTTTTATAATACACTTTTCTTTATCATTGTTTTCCTCATTATTAGAAGAAATAGAATTTAAAAACTTTTTTTCGTTAGAAAACGTGAAATTTTCATAGACGATGTTCAACTGAGAAAAACGATAATTCACGTTACTTTCAGTTAACTCGCTTGACGATAATTTAATAAGTTCATCAATGTCATCATCCAAAAAATCGGTCTTCAAACGGTCACTCAGATACTCCATAGCGCGTATTCGCTGTTTGTTAGCCGTTGTGATGTCGTTTGCATTTAAAATAAAGTCTGCTATCAAATTAATGGCTTCTTTCTGAAGCGGTCCTTCGCTTTGGGCGGCAATCATATTCAGATAAAAAAGGCCGACATATTTTTTGTCTTTATGCGGGGCACTTAAAAAAGAGAGCCGTCCGAAAAAAGGCGACCAACTTCACGACTTCGCGTTATATCAAGTTCAATAGATTTACTTTTCGCGCTCTTTGCTGCCCAAAAAAAAGTCACAAGACCGACAGTCGCAAGAGCAATATGCGTTACATTTATTCCAGTAAAAAAGGATACGTTGCTTTCTCCAGAATAGAAAAGAATATAAACAACGATTCCGAATAGAATTCCAATATATGTCGTATAAGTTAAAACGTCTACCGCAAAACGACTGCTCACGGTATCGATTTCAAATTTTACATTATTTTGTGAATATGGAAATAAAAATGTATTTATTATATTGTTCACAAACAATAGAATTATTCCGATTATTAGAGAATATAATCCTATATTACTTCCATGAAATAATATTTCATTTTGATAATTAGTTAATTCAATATTGTTATTATTATATTGGTTAATTAACATAATATAGTAAATATGAACAATCGCAGAAAATAACAGAGAAATAAAAAATGTTATTATAAATATTTTATATATTTTTCCTTTATTTTTTTCAGAAAATTCTATTATCATTAATAACATACATAATAAAAATAAAAATAGTGAAAAGAAGACCATTATAACTACTGTCATTTCATTCGGTAACGGAATAAAAAATGAGAACTCAAAAATTGGTATTATTAAATAAAAAATATATTTATTCCAACGTTCAAGTTTTTTCCTAATACTTTTTGATAAAATATATCTATTATCTAATGACATTGGTTCTTATCCGATATTGTTCCCACAGCGAATTTATGCAAAAAATTCAAACAAAAGCAATGATAGGATGTGGTTTTCCCCTTTTTGCAACCCCTATTTGTGTTATGTGTTTTTTATCTATTTTTCCAAGCTGCAGCAAAAATGAGGAAAGGAAAGACAAAACTGCGGTTTAGTAAAAAAATGATGTAGAGGCGCTAAAAAAGACAAAGTGGAGATGAAACGAGCGATTTTTTTCGAGCGTTTTTTGAGTTTCATGGCTTTATTTTTTCCTGTCTCGATTTCAATTTGAATAAGTATGTAGTTGCAGGCGAAAAGCTTGAAAGGTGGAGGTAAAAACCGCGCCAGTTTTTACAAAAATAATTTTTAAATTTTTCGATAATTTTTTTCTTGCAAAAATGTGTCACTAAATATTAACTGACAAATACGGCACAACAAGAATTGTAGCTATCGTTTAGTTGACGTTTATAAATATAAAAAACGTTTTATGATTTTTATTATATTTTAATTATTTGATTCTTTGTCGAATTTGTTATCATTTTAAAACGATATTATTTGAAATACGGAATTTTTTCATGAATATTGCAATTAATTGTTCATAGCGGTTTTGAATGTTTTTAAAAAATCCGGATGAAATAGTTTGAGCCGCAAAAATGTGTGGCAGATGCTTTCAAGCCCATGGCGCATTTGATAGAAAAAATTTCAGCCAAAAAAAGGAAAAGGGACGTGGTCGGAACCAAAAAGCTAACACCCCCTGAAACAGCAAAATCCGTGAAAAAAACCGTCGTTAAAAAAGTGCACCAACAAAAAAGAGCCGCACCTTTAACGGAAAAAATTGAAAAAGAAACTGTGCAGGATAGTGATGGTTTCGAGGAAAAGGCAGCACGTTCGAGAGTGACGCGTGAAAAGGAAATTGAGCGGCAAGTGCTTGGCAATGAGGGGATGGCCGCTCGTTCAAGCGTAGAGTTCAAAAAAGAAACGCTGGAAAATGTGCTTGAATCCAAGGAAAAGGCAGCACGTTCGAGAGTGAAGCGTGAAAAGGAAGTTTTGCAGCAAGTGCTTGGCAACGATAAGCTAACTGCGCATTCAAGCGGAGCAGTTGAAACAAAAACCGTGCAGGATGAGGATGATGCCAAGGGAAAATTGCCGCTAGAGAGTAATGCAGTTTTGAAAACAAAGCCGACTGAAAAAAGTTTGACAAAGGAGGCCGCGCAAAAAAAGCGGGAAGCCGTGGGAGAAAAGAAAGCTTCCGGAATTTTAAAAGAGGCTATTTTAAAAGCTGCAATAAAAGCCGGTAACCAATTGGGAGAAGATGGGCTTGTTTCCTATCTTGAAGCACAGGCTTTAAAAAATGCTTCTTCCTTTTTGACGCTACTCGGCAAAGTATTGCCTGCCGAACTTAATTCAGAAGGACAAGAATTAAAAACCGTAACAAAAATCGAACTGGTTGCTCTATCTCCGTCACCGAAAGATTTGACAGTTGCAAAATCACCGACCGGAAAAAAGCGCATGACTTCTAAAAAGCACATTGCCGGAAATCAAAAAAAAGAGAGCTGAGAGAAGTTATTTTGATGATAATCATTTGCTAATAAATTAATTTGCCTTAAAAACATTGAAAAAATTTCGCATTAGAGCTTGGCTAGAGATTAACAAATTGTTAACAAGATTATTGTTAATGAGGGCTTAACCAAAAGCAGATAATGATATATGGTGTTAACAGAGTACCATTGACAATTGTAATTTGATTAGTATCTACAAAAATCAATTGGCTTATGAGTGGAGGTCGATATGCACGATAGCACAGTTGTCGCCAATTGCTTCCTGAAATTAGCTAAGGACAAGAATGATACTTTAACACCCATGCAACTGTTAAAGTTGGTGTACATCGCACATGGTTGGATGCTTGGATTATACGGTCGACCATTGATTAAAGACGAGATTCAGGCTTGGCAATACGGCCCCGTCATTCCGAATCTCTATAATAAGATCAGGCGTTACAAAAGTAATCCCGTTACAGATTATATAGATCACGGATTAAACAATGATCGCGCTGATGATCAATTAGATTATGACGAAAACGACATTGTTAATCAGGTGTATCAGATATATGGACACTTATCGGGGCCTTATCTTTCGCGGTTAACGCATCAACCAGGCTCTCCATGGGAAGTGACATATAAGCCAGGTGTATTCGGTGCTGTTATATCAAATGATGTCATAGAAGACCATTACCAACGGCGAGCAAGCTCCAAACAAGGTTAAATAAATGGGGGCGGAGGACGAAATTAAAGGTGCCAATAAAAAAGTTCCGCCCCTGCGGGAACCTGATGTTGTTGACGACGCGGATTCGCTTAAGGAAGCAGCTGAGCTTTCAAGTGGACTTTCTTCGACGGAACTAGAAAAACAAGCTAACGAAAAGAAGTTCAAGCGACGAGAACGATTTAAAGATCACTTCGAATGTAGCCTCTTATTTTTTTTATGGGGGATTACCACCTTAATTGCAGTTACAACATTAATCTGGACATTTCATTTGATCGCTCCTGTTAGTTGGTGTTGGTTAAATAAAGAAGGTATTGAACGTCTTCAAACGATTCTTTTTAGCGGTGTTGGCGGTGTTTTATATACAATTTTTTCCAAAAATATAAAAAATCGGATAGATTAGTTGTTCTTTATTTGAATTTTATTTTTATTTATTATTAATAATAGTTTTTATGCATATTAGAAAATTTATTTAAAAAATATTTTTATTTTTAACATTATTAATATTATTTACAATTTTATTTCTTCTTATACCCGATTTTGTGGTGTTTCATGACAACAGAAAAAATAGAATTGCCGGAAAAGCTCATTACCCTTTTCGATGGGCCTGCCGATGTCAGGGCGGCCTATGGCGGGCGCGGTTCCGGAAAAACCCGTTCCTTTGCCACAATGAGCGCAGTGGTGGGCTATTGTTTGGGAAAAAGAGGGATTCGCGGCATTATTCTTTGTGCCCGCCAGTTCCAGAATTCACTGGCCGACAGCTCACTTGAAGAAATCAAAAGGGCTATTGCCGATTATCCGTTTTTACAAAATTATTATACCATTGGTGAAACCTATATACGCTCGAAAGACGGGCGCATTACTTATGCCTTTTCCGGTCTTGACCGGAATATTGCCAGTATCAAGTCGAAGGGGCGGCTGCTTCTCTGTTGGGTGGATGAAGCCGAACCTGTGACCTCCCACGCATGGAACACATTGATACCGACTTTGCGTGAAGAAGGTGACGGTTGGAACACAGAACTCTGGGTAACATGGAACCCGCTCAGAAAAGAGGCAGCCGTTGAAAAGCGTTTTCGCGACAGTAAAAATGTGCGTATCAAATCTGTTCAACTGAATTGGCGTGATAATCCGAGATTTCCCGATCTGTTAAACCGCGCCCGCCTTGATGATTTGAAGAACCGGCCGGAAAGTTATGACCATATATGGGAGGGTGGATTTCTTGCCCAGATGGAGGGAGCCTATTTTGCAACCGGTCTTGCAATTGCCAAAGAAGAAGGGCGCATTTCCAACGTTCCGGCCGACCCTTTAATGACATTTCAGGCTTTTTTCGACATTGGGGGAACAGGTGCCAGAGCCGATGCAACCGCTATCTGGATTGCGCAATTTATCGGAAAAGAAATCCGCGTTCTTGATTATTATGAAGCGCAAGGGCAGCCTTTGAGTGCCCATATCAACTGGTTGCGCGAAAAAGGTTACGAACAGGCAAGAATTACATTGCCGCATGATGGCGCAACCAAAGATCGCGTGCGGGATGTGAGTTTTGAAAGTGCGCTTCAACAAGCCGGTTTCGAGGTGGACATTATTCCCAATCAGGGAAAAGGAGCAGCACGCGCCCGCATTGAAGCGGCAAGACGGCTTTTCCCCTCTATCTGGTTTAATGAAAAAACCACAGAAGCAGGACGCGATGCTTTGGGTTGGTATCACGAAAAGCGTGATGACAAACGCGATATAGGACTGGGGCCGGAACATGACTGGGCAAGCCACGGGGCTGATGCTTTCGGCCTGATGTGTATAGCCTATGAAGCACCAAAAATTTCTAAAAACCGGCAGCGCAATTCTCTTAGACATGATTTCAATACGTCATGGATGGCGGGATAACAAAAAGCAAAATTGTCGACTGTTGAACCAATATTCAAGTGAAAGAACCGCGCTTGTCCAAATTATAGCGGATAGCAATTGCGTTTTGCTTTTCTTTCAAAGCTTGAAAGCGATGTTTCAAAAATAAAAGAAGCTGCCAAGGGTGCGGCACAATATGCGAAACCGGAGACTTTCTTGGACAAGAGCTTCCAAAATGGGCAAAAGAGCAAGAACAACCGGTGGCAAAGCTGCAACAAGCTTTATGCGCGGCAGGCTTGAACTTGGCAGCGTTCGTAATGTGCGCGATGTTTGCATTGTTTGCGGCACGGGAAATGTTCGGAATATTTTCGATGTTTGCGGGACGCGTAATATTGGCAGCGTTCGCGGCATGAGTGATATTCGCTGTGTTTACAGGCTTTCCACAAGGTGCACTATTCGGGACAATAGAACCGGATGCGCAACTTGTCAGCTTTTGTTTTTCCGGCAATGGCCTTTGCTTTATGGGACCTGACCTTCTTGTTTCTTTATGACGGTTGCCTTGTGCTTGCCCGCCTGCCCGCTTGCGCGTTTTGCTTTTGTTTTTTTCGGGCTTCTTGGCTTTTTCAGAATTGAACTTTCGAGTTGTGCGGGCGGCTCTAACCAATTTTAACCAATAATTTTACGGGCTGATGATGATACTAGAAAACGAGACTTTAGAACATGGTTCTTCCACGCAGTTTGACAGTGCAAAAAGAGATATTCTTTTCCAGTCATTGCTGAAGCTTTTCCGGCAGGATATGGCGCATGTTGCCGAATGGCGCAAAAATGCCCGCGAAGACTATGCCTTTTATAATGGCGAACAGTGGGAAGCCCAAGACAAGGCGGCGCTTTTCGAGCAAAAACGCCCTGTCATGACGTTCAACCGCATTGCGCCGCTTGTCAATGCCGTTATCGGCTCGGAGCGCAACAATAAACGCGAAGTGCAATTCATACCGCGTGAAATCGGAGATGCGAGAGCCAATGAAATATTGACGGGTGCGGCGGAATGGTTTCGCGATCAGGCGGAAGCGGAATATGAGGATTCGGAAGCTTTTACCGATACCGTCATTTGTGGCATGGGGTGGACAGATACACGCCTTGACTTTGACGATGATGAAACGGGTAAACCGGTTGTTTGCCGCCTTGACCCGTTAAAAATGGTGTGGGATGCCTCGGCGGTGAAAGCCAATCTGGTGGATGCGGAGCGCCTCTGGTATATTGACGAAAAGCCGCTTGCCGAAGCGCGCCGCATGTTTCCCGATATTGACCCGTCATTGCTTGATGCGCGTTGGGCAAAAAATGGTGTTTTTGACAGTGACACACCTCTTTCCCATGTAAATTCCGACACATTTTATGGTGAAGACCGGACGGGTGTTTCGGAGAGGCAAGGCTTGGGGCTTTCTTCCGCTTCCAGCTCTCTGGTGACGCTTGTCGAATGCCGTTGGTTCGAGCGCGAGGCTTTTTACAAGGTTTTTGACCCGCTGACGGGTGAAACACAGGATTATTCGCTTCGCGACTATGAAGAGAAAAAGAAAATTTCGCCGGAAATACAATCGGTAAGGCTTACAAGAAAGATTGTGAAAAGGGCTTTTCTGGGCGAGGTTTTGCTTGCCGAACCCGATCAACCGATGGTGCCGAACGGACAACTTGGTTGGGAATGCATTACCGGCTATTTCGACAAGATGAAAAAGCATTATTATGGCATTGTGCGCCCCACAAAAGACCCGCAGCGCTGGGCGAATAAATTTTTCAGCCAGGTGATGTATCTTTTAAACAGCCAATCAAAGGGCGGCATTCTTGCCGAACGCGGTGCTTTTGATGATGACAGGCAGGCAGAAGAAAGCTGGGCGCGCGCCGATGCCATTACCTGGACAAAACAGAATGCGCTAGCCGGACAAAATGCCCGCATTCAACCCAAACCAGTGGCACAATTTCCTGTTGGTTTTTTCCAGCTTTTCAATGAAGCCAAAGAAGCAATTTCCGATGTAACGGGCTTATCTTCCGAATTCATCGGCACGCGAGAAGTAAACCAGCCCGGTGTTCTGGAAAGCCAGCGCCGGCAATCTTCTTTGAATTTGCTGGCCTCGCTTTTTGATGCGCTGCGCCGTTATCGGAAAAGACAGGGGCAAATTATGCTTTATCTCATACAGAACTATCTTTCCGATGGAAGGCTTATCCGCATTGTGGGGGATGACAACAAGAAATATGTGCCTTTGACACATGAAGCGGTCGCCAATCGCCAATATGACATTATTGTTGATGATGCACCGACAAGCCCCAATGAAAAAGAACGGACATTTGCGATTATTCAACAGATGTTGCCGATGTTGAAAGATTATCTCACACCGGAAATCGGACTGGAAATTCTGCGCTATTCGCCGCTTCCCGCCTCGCTTGTTGAAAAATGGACAGCCAAGGCACAAGAAGCGGCTCAACAAAAAGCAGAACAGGAAATGGCCAGAGAACAGATGGCCAGAGAACAGATGACGAGCCAAGAAGCGGCAATGGAAAGAAATGCCGTGCCGGAACAGTATACGCGACAACAGGCGGAGCAATTGAAGTTGCAAGCTCTGGCAAACGAGCTTGATATGAAAGCAAAAGCCCGTGAACTCGACCTTAATGCCAAAGCAGCCGATCTTTTTTTAAAAAATCAGAAAACACGGCTTGAGACCGAAACAGCCAAAAACCGCGCACTCATTGAACAATTGAAAATTGAACAATCGCAAACGGGGCGAGCCAATTCCTGAAACAGGCTACTCACAAAGCTTGGACGGAATGGATTTTTTAAATTTGGCAAAGCGGCATTTCAGATTGTCGCTGATTTTCAACTCCCGCAATCGCAACTTTTGTCTTTCTTGCCGGATGAACCGGCTTCGCCTCAAGCATCGGCGTTTTGATGCTCTGCTGCCCGTTTTTTAAAGGGCATGTTTAAAGGATAAATTTATGGATATTGCACCCGAATTTTCACCGGAAGAACAGGATGTTCTTGGCCACCAAAATACCGACAATAACGGATTTGATGATGAGACCGCTTTACCGGAAAATTTTTCCGACAGTAATACTATGACCGAACCTTCCGAAAGTCAGGAAGAAAAACAAGAAAAACCGGTAGCGGAAGAAGAAGACGAAAGAACCGCAAAAGCGCGAAATCATATGGTTCCCCATGGTGCACTTCACGCCGAAAGGGAAGAACGCAAAAAAGCGCAAGCCGAGGCGGCGGAGGCAAAAGCCAAACTTGCCCGCATTGAAGAACGTTTCAAAATTGCACGTGAATTCACAGAAAATCATGCCGGAAGCGAGAGCTTCTCACCGTTAAAACAGCCGCAACCAGAAGCGCCTGACCCGGAAAAAGATTTTGTCGGCTATGTCAAATGGATTGGCACTAAATTGCAAAACGAGGAAGCCGAAAGACAAAAGAGAGAAGCCGAAGAGCGGCAATTTATTGAAACCGCGAGAGAACAGGAAGTGGTGAAGGATTATTTTGCCACTTCTGTAACCGCACTCAAAGCCGAACTGCCGGATTTCGACGAGGCGGCCGATTTTCTTTATGAAGCACGGGTGAACCAGTTGAAGGCGCTCGCCGATGCCTATCCTGCTTTTAAAAATGCCGATGCGATCAATGCGCAGATTGGCAACGAGCTTGCAGCCATTGTCAAAGGTGCTTTGGAAAGCGGCACAAATCCCGCGCAAACAATTTATAATTATGCAAGAAATATCGGCTTCAAGGCGAAATCCGCAACAGGATCTATGGCGGAGGGTGACATTGCCGCAATGCGTGCCAAAAAAAACGCCGCACGCACGCTCACCGCATCAAACGGGCGCGCTATTGCCGACCCGGTGAGTCTTGAAGCCATAGATGCCATGAGCGACCGGCAATTTGCCGAGTGGATTTCCAATCCGAGAAATGAAAGAGCCTTCAACATTCTGATGAAGGGGGAATAAGGCTTTTAGCAAAATAAGTTTTTTATAGGGAGCCTGTTTTTTAAAGCCTGATTTGAGACACGAAGCTTCAAAAGCTTGTGCTTTAAAAAACACCGCCCGCAAAAAGATGGGGCTTGCAAAACTTCAGGCTTTCAAAGCCTTGAGGCAAGCTTGTGCGGGTTTGTTTTAAAACTTTCAACTTTTTCTTTTGCGGATTTTCGTTTGAAATGGACGTTATCATTTTCACCCACCGGAGGTTTTCCGGTTTCGTTGGTTCGCTCGCGTTAAAGCGACAAAATGCTTGAAAATCAATTGAATTTTAGGAGGCCATAATGGCTATTACATCCATCGGGGTGAACGACCCTCTGGCTGTTCGTGCCTGGTCGAAGAAACTTGCCGTCGAAGTATCGAAAGCTACCGAGATTGCGCCTTTGATCGGAACCGACACCAACAGCATTATCCAGCTTAAAGACGAAACCCAGAAAGGCGCGGGTGATACTGTCCGTTTCGGCTTGCGCACCCAGTTGACGGGCGAAGGCGTTTCGGAAGGGGTTAAACTGGAGGGCAATGAAGAAGCCCTTTCAACCTTGAATGATGCTGTTATCATCAATGAACTTGCCCATGCTGTGAGGGTGAAAAACGAGGGCACAATCGACCAGCAGCGCGTGCTTTTCGATTTGCGCAGCGAAGCCAAGGACGGTTTGACCGACTGGTATGCCGACCGTTTGTCGCTTATGTTTTTTACCCATGTTTGCGGCTATACCGCCACACAAATGAACTTTGAAGGGCGCACCATTTCATTGTCGCCGGTGCATTACGGTTTTAACCAGCCGACAGCCCCGACCGACAAGCGCATTATTCGCCCGAATGGCAAAACCACTGACGAAAGCCTTGATGAAAAAGATGTGTTCAATCTTTCTCTGGTTGATAAAGCGGTGGAGCGGGCGAAATTGGCCAATCCGCGTTTGCGCCCTGTGCGTGTCGAGGGTGATAGTGTTTATGTGCTTTACCTGCACCCGACACAAGTGACGGCATTGCGCACCAACACGGCAACCGGCCAATGGCTTGATATACAAAAAGCGGCCTATCAGGGTTCGCGCGCCAAAAACCCGATTTTTGACGGCTCGCTCGGCATGTATAACGGGGTGGTTCTGCGTGAAGCCGAACATATTACCGAAGGTGTCAATTCTGCCGACCCGACCACGCCTGTTTCAAACACCCGCCGTGCGGTGCTTTTGGGTGCACAGGCTTCCATCGTTGCTTTCGGCAAGGACCGCGGACCAACGCGCTATAAACTGGTTGAAGAATTTTTCGACTATGAACGCGAACTCGGTGTTGCGGCAAAAACCCTGATCGGTATGAAGAAAACAAACTTCAAACTGAAAGACAGCACGATCGGCGAACAGGATTTCGCAACCATCGTCATTTCAACCTATGCCGAGCCGCTTTAAGAACGCCATTTGAAACAACAGAAAAAGGGGCAAGTGCTCCTTTTTCTTTTTGTTCGACGAGCTGTTTAAAGCGCGATTTTCCCCTTTCCGTGTTTTTTAAAAAACCGGTGATTTTGTCAGAAACAAAAAATGACCCATGCTTATTCTAAAGACATGCCTTCAAGCGATGATACCGACTGGATATTGATGGATTTCAATGAACCTGTCGCAGAAAGCGGGAAGGTGCGAGATACAAATGTGCAAGATATAAATGTGCGAGATATAAGAGCCGCGCCCCTTTCCCGAAAACCGGCAAAAAAAGCGAGAGTGAAAAAACCGCAAGCGGAAACCGGAAGCACATCTCGAAACAGTGCGGAAAAAGCCGGAAAACCGAAAGCCGCGCCTTCCATACCGGCGCAAGCAACAACAACGCAATCAACAGCCGCCGATTTGAAGACCGCAAGCGGAAAGAAGCGGCGGAGAACACCTGACCTGCCCCCCAAGAAAAACCGGAAAACAAAGGTTTAATATTATGGCCATTATCATTACCACGACAGGGCCGATTACAAGTCTTCCCACTTCTCTCCAGCCGAAAAACAAAAACTTTTCGGATATGATTGCCATTATTCAGGATGAAATTGACGACACGACAAATGAATATATCAGCCAAATTCAGGAAGCAATCTATTCGGCCATCCGCTTTTCAGCACGGGAACCGCTTTATTTCAATGAAACGCGCGATATTACCTTTTTGACGACTAAAAATCAGGAATGGTATGGCGCAACAACCGAAAAGGCGATTGCAAGTGCGGCCGGTATCCGCTTTGTTTTTATTGAAAAATCGGATGGAAACGCAAAAAGGCTTAGTCTCAATTCCCCGCAAGAACTTGAAAGCGCGGGTTCAGCCCATGGCGAACCTTATGCCTATTGTTATTTTTCAAAAAAACTGCGGCTCTTTCCCTGCCCTGACAAGGTTTACAAAATACGCCTGATGATTGAGCCTTACCGGCTTGAAGAAGTTTTGAAAGCCGACGAGGAAAGCCCGTGGTTTCTCGATGCGTTCGACCTTGTCAAAGCGCGGGCGAAATACGAGCTTTATAAAGATATTTTGAAAGATGCCGATAGCGCTCGAACAGCGTTTGCCGATTTTAACGAGCAGCTTTCTGCGCTTAAAGCGGAAACCTCGCGGCGCAATGGTAGCGGCAAGATCAAAGCAACGGTGTTTTAAATGACATTTTTAACCATAGCCGAATATCGCCCCGACATTGCCGACATCAATAGCGACTATAGCGATGATATATTGAATGTTTTGCCAGCCGACGGCAGTTATATTCCAATGCCCGGCTTCAAAGCGTTTTCCAAGCCGTTTCCGGAAAAGCCTTATGGAGCCTATGCTGCACGGTCGCTTGACGGAACAACCTCGGTTTTTGCGGGAACGGCAAAAAAACTTTTTGTCCTAGACAATACCGATCTTTCCTGGCGCGACATCACTCAAACGGGAAAAATCTATTCCGCTTCCGATGAGGCACGCTGGTCTTTTGCTTCTTTCGGCAATTATATTATCGCGGTCAACAAAAACGACCCGCCACAGGTTTTCGAGCTGAACCGTTCGGCAAAATTCCGCAATCTTGGCGGAAATCCGCCACGGGCGGGAGCTGTCAAAGTGTGGGGCGATTTTGTTTGTCTCATGCAATTGCCGGATAATCCCAACCGCGTTTACTGGTCGGGGTTGAATGATGCGGAATTCTGGACGGTGGGAGAAAAGTCTTGCGACTATCAGGATTTTCCGGATGGCGGCAGTGTTCAAGGATCGAGTGAAGCAACCAACCCGATTATTTTTTTGCAATCGGCGATTTATCGCGGCACATTCATTCCCGGTTCCGACATCATATTTTCGTTCCAGAAAATTCATGACAAACGTGGAGCTAAATCATCCAATTCGATCAGCAGTCGCGGAGAATTTTCCTTTTATGCCGATGAAGGCGGATTTTTCCAGATTACAAGCGATGGCGCGGTGATACCTATCGGCTTTGAAAAAATCGACCGCTCGGTCTTTACCCGCATGAATGCCAATAATCTTGCCGAAATGTTCTGCGCAATCGACCCTTTCTATAACCGCGTTTATTGGGCGATGGATTATAACGGTTCGGGCGTGATGAACGAATTGATGGTTTATGACTGGGGCCTGCAAAAATGGACGGTTATCAACATTGCGGCAAGCAGCATCATGCCGATTTATACAAGCGGTTACACGCTGGACGGGCTTGATAATATTTCAACTATTCTGGAAAATTTGCCGTTTTCGCTGGATAGCAAAATCTGGCAAGGCGGTGCGCCCATTCTCGGCGCTTTTTCAGTTGATTACCGTTTGGGTTCCTTTTCGGGAGAAGCAATGGAGGCAATTGTTTCCTCGCAGGAAATTGCAGCCCCCAATGGTGATATAAACCGGCTGGAAAATGTTATTGCACAAATAGACACGAATGAAGCCTTGCTTGCAATTGGTGCAAGAATGCGGAGAAACCCGCAAGAACCGGTAAAATGGTCGGCAGAGAAAACCGCCTCTTACAATACCGGCCGTTACCATGGTCGCTCACGGGCGCGTTTTCACAAATTTCGCCTGCGTGTTCCGGCAGGGGAAAAATGGTCGCATATTGCAGGCTTCAATGTCGATTTTACAAGAGCCGGAAAAAGATGAGCTATAAAATCTATCTCACCGAAAACTGGCCTTATGAGCGGATGAAACGCTATAGCGGCGATCTCACAGAGGCGATGAAGAAAATCGCCCGTCGTTTTCCCGACGACATATCGTTTCAAACAATGGCAGAAGAAATTGCAAGTGGCGAGCGGCAATTATGGATCATTGTTGACGAGAAAGAAAACTTTGTAGCCTTCGTCACCTCGCATATCGAAATTCTGGCGAGCGGGAAAAAACGTGTCGAACTCCTCGAACTTGCCGGTCACGGCGGCGAGAAAATAGCCGATATGATCGAACCGATAGAAGAATGGGCAAAAACCATCGGCGCATCCGAAATTTGCCCCATCGGTCGCATCGGCTGGTCAAAAATCATGCGCGCACATGGCTATAGGCCAAGCGTGGTCAAATATCGAAAGGAATTGAACAATGGGCGGAAGTAGCGGAAAAGGCGCAAAAACCACACAAACGAAGACCGAGACATCAGCCCCGCCGGAATGGGCGGCACCACTCTTCAAGCGCTCGGCCAAAGATGCCATGGACCTTTATAATTCCGGTCAGGGTGGCAATGTTTATCAAGGCTCGCGGGTGGCCGATTTAAGTGACACAACAAAAAATGCCATTAGCGGGCTTGGAAACGCCACCGCCAATTATGGCAACAGCTATTTGCAAGGTCTTGCAGGCGGCAAAAATGCGAGTGGCCAGAACCTTGCCGATATGGCTTCAGGAAAAATGGTGGGGGGAAACACAGCCTATAATCAGGCTCTACAAAACACACTTGATAACACCGCCACCACCATCAACAGTCAAATGAGTGGTGCTGGCCGTTATGGTTCGGGCGCCCATAGCGGTGTTCTGTCTCGACAATTGGGACAGGCTGCAACAAGTGCACTTTCCAACCAGTATAATCAGGATGTTGGAAATATGCTCAATGCCAATGAACTTATCGACAGGGCAAACAATAACCAGCTTTCGGCCGCAAGCAATTATTTTCAAGGGCAAGGCAATAATCTTCTCAATGCTTTGAAAGGCGGCACAATCCTTGACCAGAACAACCAGCAAAAACTTGATGCGGCGCGTGACCAATGGAATGAAGAAGATAATCGTGGCTGGAACCGGCTTGCCATGCTTTTAAGTGCGGCTCAGGGAGCGGCCGGAAATTACGGAACGTCAAGCGGAACGCAAACAACAAAACAACAGAATGGTGCGCTCACCACAATAGGAAACGGTTTGGGTGCGCTGTCATCGCTTTTTGGTCTCTCGGACCAACGCACAAAAGAAAATATCCGCTATGCGGGCAAACGCAACGGCTACAATGTCTATGATTTCAATTATATCGGAAGGGCTGAACGCTATCGCGGTGTTATTGCGCAAGAAATCCTTAAAACCGACCCCGATAAAGTTGTGATCCACCCCGAAAGCGGATTGTTAATGGTCAATTACAACAAGCTCGGATTTCCTATGGAAAGGCTTCAATGAAGAATTGGCGTTGTGTTATCCGCCGGATCTTCGCTATCGTCCTGTTTCATCCCCATCAGTAAAACCGATTTGGTGATATTTAAAAGCATTTCAAATATAAGGAAGATAATTCAAATTAACTTCAATATAGCGTTAAAAATAAAATTGAAGGAAATCTCAAAAACAACAAGAACAAGCCGTTGTCTCCGGATTCATTTTAGACACATTTTACTATCATAAATAAAATTCGCCTTTTCACCCTTATAAGTATAGATAATGTTCAATTGATCGACCGTGTCATTTGCCGAAATAATATCACAGCCGACCGAACGAACTTGACTATTGAGAAAATCAAGCCTCGTTTCCCAAGTTTGTACGACATAATCCTTTGCCGATATTGGTTCACGCGGATCTACAAGTATCAAGTAGACATCATAACCCCGCTCATTTGCCTCGACATCGGCATATTTAACCAGCCTGTCGGATTGATAAAAAGGCTTGAAGTTTATAGAAAAATATTGAGATCTGTTTTTCTTATATCTATTTGTGCGTCCGTCAGCGATACACATATATAGATATGCCGGTATCGAAATACATATAATACAAATGACCATTAGAAATAGATGATTGGACATCAATTCCGTTTTCTTTAAAATTCTGCTGAAAATGAAGAAAAGAATTTTCTCGATAACGAGAATACCCAATATAATAGCCAAATATTCAAAGAGTTCGTCGATGAATTCCACGGGATCAAGTCCGGCAAGTTTAAAATATGTCGTTACTTACACGTGGCATCGACGGCTTTCAATAGAAGGTGCAACGCTTTCGCCATTGTGTCCAACGCGTACCTTATTTTTATCGTCTTATAAGAAGAGAGAAAACGGCTCGTTTAGAACAACCCTAAGTTCGCTTTTTTAATGTGTGTTTTGTTCAAAACATAACAGGAGATGTTTCAAGAACAATGTTTACGTGAAATGGAACCCTGCTATGCAATAGATCAAGATTAATGGCTGCTTTGTTTTTCACATGCTTTTCGATCGTATAAAAATGTGGCTTCCTCGTCATTATAAGAATAAATAATCAAAATATAGCCCAGCTCTTTAAAATTGCCGGATAAATTGCAGGCAAGAGAGCGACCTTTATAATCAAGAAAATCCTTCCTTTCTGCCAATGTTTTTTCAACGTAATCCTTGGCATCCATCGGTTTTTCAGGGGGAACAAGATATAAATAAATTTGATAACCGGATGAGCCAGACAAAGTGTGTTCGTGATCTACGAGTTTGTCCGATTTATAAAAAGGTGTGAAGTCAGGATTCGGGTTTTGGCTAAAGTCAAGAATGTTCGCGATTAAAGGGTCATCAAATACATCGTAAGCTACAAACAAAGATGTCGCCAGACAAAACCAGAAAACAACTATTGAATAATTGGCAGGCTTTAAATTATTTTTTTCAAATGCCGGTTTGAATGGCAAAGACAGAAGATATGCACAAAATATTATTATAACCAATAATATAAGAAAAACTAAAAAGTCAAAGATAAGGTCAAATATAAATTCCACTGGTTCGGCTCTTTAATTTCGGAATATTCGATTTCTTATAACTGCTTTTACTCGCTTTCAATAGCCAGTAAAACATGCTTTATGGTTCTTTTGGAAAGCCCCCCACGAATGAGAGCGGCTTGTTCTTGTTTGCTGCCCCCAAAAAATGAAGATTACCGCTGCTCGTTTTTAAAACAGTTTCATAGTGTTTTTGGACTTGTCTTTTTTGAAGATAGAATAGGATTTCCTAAACGCCGATTTACAAATTTTCTTGGAAAAACAACCGGTGGCATTCTGGAGCCGTGCCAAACCTTATGTAAATCTCGCAAGCTCTATCAGACAAATAACGGAATTTAAAATAGCGTTGAACGCGCTTCTATTTTTAACAATTTTTCGCGTTTTAGAATGCGTTTTAGTGAAAAGGCGGCAAATGGCTTGACACCCCGCCAGCCTAGCCTTCTCGACCTTTAAATTTATCACTCAAAACCGGTCAATAGACATTGCCAGAACGCTCCGGAAAAACCGGAAGCGCGAATGAAAAATTCCACCCGAATGGAGGCTACCTCATGAATTCACATTCTTTTTTTAATTTTTGGGCTAACCGCCCGTCCACTAACAATGCGCCTGTGCTCGGCTCGATTGGCCCCTTGGGATTTGGTGGGCAAAACTTTAAAACCGACCCATCCGCCCCTTCCCGTGAAGCGGGCGATAACAATAGAGATAATCCTTCCGCTCCCACCACCGCTTACGGATTACTGGAAGACGGGCAAACGCAAAAAGGCCTTGAAAAAGGCGTCGGTTCACTTGCCAATGCATTGATTGCCCTCGGCAATGTTGACGCACCGCAGACAAGCTCGATGCAACTAAAACCGGTGCGTGGCCCGTCAACCGAGCAATCGCAGGCACTTTTGCGCCTTTTATCAAACATGCAGTCGAAAACCAATAATGGAGGAATGTTATGAGTTCGATTTATGATTGGTCACTTTCGGCGGCAAGCAATGCCAATGCCGACAATATTATCAACTGGACAGAGGGGCAGCCGCCAAGCACAGTCAACAATTCCGCCCGCTCGATGATGCAGCGTGTGCGCGAATATATGTGCGATATTGGCGGCGATGTTACTGTCGAAGGATCCTCTTCTCGCATTGCCATTCAGTCGAAAACACCGGTAACTGCTTATATCAATGGCATAACATTGCGGTTTCGCGCACTCGGTGTGAATATCGAGCAACCGATGATAAGCCTCAACAATATTGATTATAAGCCGGTTTTCAAGGCAACCTATCAGGGGGTAAAACCCTTGGAAAGTGGGGATATTCAGACCGGCGCTCTCTATGAAATTGTCTTTTGCAGTTTATTGAACAATGGAAGCGGCGGCTGGTTTTTGTCTTCACCGACACCTCAACAATCAACGCCGGCAGGTATTATTTCAATGTTCGGTGCGCCGACCGCACCCGCCGGATGGATACCATGCGACGGTCGCTTATTATCAAGAACTCAATATGGCGCACTCTTTTCAGCGATTGGCGAATGGTGGGGAAAAGGCGACGGGCAAACAACCTTTGCCGTTCCGGATTTGCGCGGTGTTTTTCTACGCGGAACAGATGCCGGTAAGAATATCGACCCCAACCGTGCCTTTGCCTCTTTTCAGGATAGCCAGAACAAATGGCACAGCCATTCAGGCTCGGTCGGTGAGGCTGGCGAACACAACCATAGTTATACCCGTTGGGTGCACAAAGGTGAAGGGCCGGACGGCAAAAATGGCTGGAGCTGGTTTGCAGAAACAACCGATTACACCGCAATGTCGGGCAGACACAGCCACAGTCTCACCATCAATGCTGACGGCGGCAATGAAGCACGACCTGTCAATGTCGCTATCCAATACATCATCAAGGCCTGAACAATGGATGAACAACCTTTTGCAATATCCGGCGTGAAAGAACCGGAAAAAATCCGGATTTTAATTTACGCCAATAATCATACAGCTCATGTACCACTTTCCTCGCTCACAAAGCCTCTCGAAACGAGATTGGAGGAAATTGAAAAACGTTTGGACAAAATGGGGGTTTAAATGGCAGTACCTTATCATACACATAATTTTGAAATTCCCACTGCAACAAAACAGGATATGGTCGCACGCGCTTCCAACGAAAAAGTTGTAACACCTTCGGTTCTGGGAACTGCGGCAACAGCCGATACAAGCGAATTTGCAACCGCCGAACAGGGCAAAAAAGCCGATAGCGCAATTCAAGCCGAAAATCTCGGCACTTTGGCCAGAAAAAATAAAGTCAATTTAGCCGAAATCGAAACCAATGGAATACCTTCAAGCACGACGTTTCTATCCGGTAACGGCTGGCAGACCCTTTCCGGCGGTGGCGACATGACAATCGCAATCTATGACCCGTCGCATAAGAAGGCGGATACGTTCGATATGGGCAATATGAAAGAAGCTGCCAATGCTAAAATCATGTCTGCCGACGAACGCAAAAAAATAGCAAATCTGGATAATGCCTTTCTTTCGCGATCTGGCGGAAGCTTAAATGGCAACCTGACCATTAACGGTTCTTTAAATTGTACAAAAAGCATTCAAACGAACGGTTGGTTTAATACCAAAGGGACCGGAAGTTACGACATAGGGATTCATTTTGATTTTTCGGGAGACGGAGAGTGCTATTCCGATTTCGTCTTTACTGGTAAGTCGTTGAATATATATCTCAACAAATTCGGGGATGTGGCCGAATTTTATGATAATGGAACAACGCGTTTTGCCGACAGCATAAACATTCAAGATAAAACCTATTGGCAGCCTGACGGAAATATTCGTGGTGAATGTTGGACTCGCGGAAGCCTTTACAATCATATTGAAGATCGTGCATGTAAGTATGCATCGGATCTCTCTCTTGCTGCTCAAAACAAGTGCGTCACTGATGCCCGTTTTGCCGGTTATGGAGAATTTGCCTTTACCCCTGGTGAAGGCGGAAAGTCAGCTTTCGATAATCCTGTCCCATCCGGTTACGTTATGACAGGCTTATGGAAAATAAATTCCCAATGGGAAGTTATCAGCTATAGCCAACCGCAAGTTTACATTGCAAACCGTGGATGGTTTGCTCTCGGAGGGTGGTAAAATGAGAAATTTTGGCAAACTTACAATAACGCAAGAAGAAATCAGTCTTGCTGAAGACATTAAAGATGATAAAGGCAACATTATACACCAAGCAAAATCCGTAAAAATTAACGTCTTGAAAGATAAAGATGGCATTGAATGGCACGACCTCTTCAAGCAATATCCGCATAAATTCTATATCGCTGTTGACGATAACAAACATATTATTTCCATGACGGACGACCCCGAACAGTCGCAAATCGCCGGATTTGATATTATCGGCATTGATGAAAATTGTGGTGAAACTTTCGGTCAGGGCGGTAGTGTCTATGGCAAGCTATGGGATAGTGGAAAGATCGTCGCACCTCCTGCATTATTTCCACCCTTATCAGCACGGCAATTCTGGCAGGCGGCGCTTGTCATCGGCGTTAGAGAAGAGGACCTTTCAAGCGGTATTGCCGACAAAAATAGCCCCTTTTACATTCCCGATGAAGAAGAACGTGAAAGCGTATTCATTGATATTTCCAAGGCAACCACCTTCAATCGGGACTTTCCACTTTTGAAAAAAATGGCCGAAGTCAACAAAATACCGGATGCGCAGCTCGATACTTTATGGAATTGGGCTGCCGGTATCCAATAACCAACGCCGCTCCCCACCTGAAAACCCCGCTTTATTGCGGGGTTTTATTGCCTTTGGTAAATGAATGAGGTTGTTTTTACCGTCGAAGCATCGCTCTGGCTTTTTTTATTTCTTCCTCGTCAAAAAGCGGGTGCCATTTTTCATTGTTTGCAACTAGAGATTCAACTGTCAAATCAAGCCGGCCCTTTTCGAACAGTTTGGAAAAGCCGGTAGAAACAGAATTGGAGTGTATCAACTTTTTCGCGGCTAAAACGCCTCCATTATGCTCAACCATTTGTTTAAATCTGGGCAGTTTTATCCCCACTTCATCGCGAGCTTTATCATAAATAGCTAACATTTCTTTATGAAATTCATCTGCCAAGCTTGTCATTTTATACTCCTCCCGCTTTAAACCGGACTGTCGTTCATAATATCATATGCTGCCACCATTTTTCAAAAAGCAAAATATAAAACCTTCAAATTTTCCCTCAATGAACAGTCTAAAAGCAAAGTGCCATAAAGTTTGCGTTAAATGTCAAATCCGTTGAGGTAAAAACAACCTCTATTGCTGATCTTTTGCTGTTCACCTATCAATTGGTACATTGCAAACTTCGCGACCTTCCCGAAGAAAAACGGTAAAAATCAATTTTGCTGCGGCTTTGTCGGAAAAAGTTTTCTTCTATAACATTTCTTGAAACAGTCAGAGGCCTTAACTGGCTCACTGCCAATCAACTTCCGTCATAAAACGCCCTTGTTATCTAAACGTCAACTGGAACTCGATTTTTACATATATAAATTTTCTAGTATTTTTATATAAAATTAAAAACATAACATTTTTTATATTGTAATATTTTTACTAATAAAATTATAATTACATATAACCATCGTATCAATGTTACATATTTTACTATCTTAGTTATAATCGTCATTATATATACAATGATAATTTTACAAAAATATGAAAGTAATATTTTTAATTAAAAATTTGTTCACATTTTCGAGTAATAAACGCGCTGCTACAAGAATTTTCTTTACATTCAAACATTCTATTGACTCGATGAACTGCACCATATAGAGCTTCTCCTTCAAGCAAGTGCATACAAATCTACAGCACTGTTTTTAGTTTGGCACTAAATGACCGGCATTTCGATAATGTGAAGAGGGCTAAGCAGTGGAAACCGGATTTTACAAGCATAATGAAGAGAAATTTAATTATAATGTAGACTGTCTTATAAAAAAACTTTATTATTTCTGAAACATAATTATCTATTTTTATGTATATTTTGTACGTTTTTATGGTTATTCTACGCCTTTTATCCGGGAACAGTTGCCAATGATTCATACGATATGTATAGCGGAGCATTTCATAACAACATAGGAAATTGGCATTCTGTACTTTTAACACAATTTTGGCGTCTTATTATTTCTGTCACAAGTATAAAATGTATATATATACTAATATCTTTGATAATGATTTGTGTTGGATTGTACATAATTTCAAGAAATATTTCAAATGGTATTTTTACTGGTCTTATATGCGTAATAATATTGTTTATACCTCCCGTTTTTGTTTTCCTAACTGTTGTTTTGAAAGACACTTATCTTGCTTCTTTCGCCTTTTTAATTGCAGCACTGATGATTGATCGTGCAATTTCGGACAAAAAGAAAACTGTATTCTTTTATGTGTTTTCAGTGTTCATTCTAATATGCTGTTTTTATCTGCGCTCCAACGGGTGTTTCATTGCAGTGCCTCTACTGGTTGCAATTCTTATGGGCTGGAAAGCTCCTATTATATATCGTTACATCTCATGTCTTGCTCTTGTGATTTGCGTTATAGCGTCGACCCCGCTTGTCGATTTGAAATTATTGGGAGGTAGAGATGATGCTCCTGATTTTTCTTTAATGATTTTTGATGTAGCCGGAACAGCAAAATATAGCGGGGTATCCACTCTTCCCGACATTCCCGGCGTCCTTGACCAGGTAAGCCTTTTCAAAAAGTGTTATACACCCCTCCAATGGGATTCGGTTGCAAATTGGGTAGCCTCTGATTGTGGCGCAGTTGCAAACTATTTTTATCATGAGAGAGATTCAGGAAAAGAAAGCTTTAAGGCAGCCAGACAGAAGCTCCGTAAAGCCTGGATTGCGGCCATCACACTGCATCCGGTAGCTTATTTAAAACATCGCCTATCTCACTTCAACCGTTTTTTAGACTATCTAGGATATGAGCCTGTTTATCGACCATATTATGTCGAAACAGTTGGTTTTAGTGTTGGATACGGCGATCCCGACTTATCGCTCTTTTACTTGATTGAACCTCCTCGACTGTGGAATTTTGTTATTCATATGGATTTGGGCAACCAACTGTGGTTCCACCCTTATGTCTATTTGCTTATTCTGTTGTTTTTCTATCTTTCAACGCTTGGCACCAGCGACCGGTTTAACCGCACATTGAATGTTGTGGCTTTTTCCGGCATGATCTACCTTGTTGGCTTCTTGTTCGTCGGTGTTTCTTCCGACTTCCGATATTCCTATCCGAGCTTGCTGTTAAGCATTTTATGCATTTTAGCTGCGTTCGGCTATTATAGCCAAAAGCGGAAAGTGTTCGGAAACAGAAAAATGCGGATCGTGGGAGCCTCGATCACAGTTCCTTTATTTTTAGTCGGCATTATTCTGTAGCCTCTTAAAACCACAGAAAAAATGCGGGATTTAGAAAGCTGAACGGCGAAAAAACTGAAGATTAAACTGATTCGGCGGCAAGTCGCTGCCGGATAATAGGCCATGACAGGCAGCTATCAGGGCTTTGCGGACACGATTCATTTTACAATTATCAACGCTGCAAAATTGTACCAACTTGCATAATCTACGTCTTTCATAAGTTTGTTATTGAATTATTTTTTGATTGATATTCAAATAAATAATAATTTTAGTTTTTATATTTTTATTTTAATAACTCTTATACCCTATGGATATTAATTCAAAAATAATAAGCAAAAATTGCATAACTTTAGACATCGAATTTTCCCAAGTCTTGCCTGATGCGCCGGCTAGGTGGCCATTCACAACAGCCATACATTTATTTATTCAATTTTAGCCCCTTACGATTGACATGATATGGTGCACCATATAGAGCTTCTGCCCCAAGCAGGTGCATACAAATCAACAGCACAGTTTTTAATTTGGCACTAAATGACCAGCATTTTGATAATGTGGAGAGGGCTAAGCAGTGGAAACCGGATTATATAAGAACATTGAAAAGAAGTTTAATAATAATGTTCATTATCTTATAAAAGAAACTCCATCTTTCCTAAAAAATAACTATCTGTTCTTATGTATATTTTGTGCATTTTTATGGTTATTTTACTCGTTTTATCCGGGAACAGTTGCCTATGATGCATTTTCTTTATATTCAGACGCATATAACAATCATACTGGAAATTGGCATTCTGCGCTCCTTACAAGAGTCTGGCGACTTATTCAGTCGGTTACCGATATAAAGGGTATCTATGTACTTATACCTATGGCTGCGACCTGCTTGGGATTGTATATAATCGCCAAACATATTTCCAAAGGAATTTTAACCGGCATTATCTGCATATTGATATTGCTCCTGCCTCCTATTTTTACCTATATCACAACTGTTTTGAAGGATACTTATGTCGCTTCATTAGTCTTTTTGATAGCAGCTCTGATGATGGACAGAGCAATTTCAGACAAAAAGAAAACAACATTATTTTGTGTGTTTTCAGCGGTTATTCTGGTGTTTTGCTTTTTTATACGCTCCAACGGTTGTTTTATTGCCGTGCCTCTGCTTGTAGCGATTTTTATGGGGTGGAAAGCCAGAATTATTTATCGCTATATTGTGTGTCTCGCCCTTGTGATTTGTGTTGTCGCGGCGACACCATTTATTGATCTTAAATTATTTCACGCACAGGATGAAGCTCCTGATTTTTCCTTGATGCTTTTCGATATTGCAGGCATAGCAAAATATAGCGGGGTATCCACTCTTCCCGATATTCCTGGCGTTCCTGACCAGGTAGGTCTGTTCAAACACTGTTATTCACATACCCAATGGGATTCGGTTGCAAATTGGGTAGGCCCTGATTGTAACGGTATTGGAACCTATTTTTACCATGAGAGAGATTCAGGGAAAAAACGCCTTAAGGCAGCCAGACAGGAGCTCCGTAAAGCCTGGATTTCGGCCATCATACAACAACCGAAAGCGTATTTGAAACATCGTCTCTCATTTTTTAACCGCTTTATAGACTATCAAGGACACCGGCCTGTTTTTCTGCCGGTATACATTGAAACAGTCGGGTTCACCGATATGGTAGGTCATGAAGAGAACCGTGAGCTCACCCAAACGGTCAATCCTCCGCGTTTATGGAAGTCTGTTATTCATATGGATTTGGGCAACCAATTATGGTTCCATCCTTATGTCAGTTTGCTTATTCTATTGTTTTTCTATCTTTCAACCCTGGCAACAAACGACCGGTTCAACCGGACATTGAATGCTGTGTCATTCGCCGGATTCATCTACTTTATGGGTTTCTTGGTGGTAGGTGTTTCTTCCCAATTCCGGTATTCTTATCCGTGCTTGCTGTTAAGCATTCTATGCATCCTGGCTGCGTTCGGCTATTACAGCCAAAAGCATAAAGTATTCGGAAACAAAAGAATGAGAATTATTTCAGCTTCAATCACTGTTCCTTTATTTTTAATCGGTATAATCCTATAAATCAGTGACTTTGGAACGTTTGACATCTGATATGAACTGGAAGAAAAAATATGGAAAAGTGTTCGATCGCAGTTGTTATTCCTTGTTATAACGAGGAAATCACTGTCAAATCTGTAATCACAGATGCGAAGCGTTACATTAAAGGCGCGACAATTTACGTCTATGACAATAATTCTTCTGATAACACCGTCAAAATAGCAAAAGAAGCCGGCGCAATTGTGCGTAGTGAAAAACGACAAGGCAAAGGCAATGTTATCAAACGTGCATTCAGGGACCTTGATGAAGATGTGATAATGATTGTCGACGGTGATTCAACTTATGATTTATCCATCGCCCAATCTGCGATCGACAAATTTGTTGATGAAAAACTTGATTACATGAATATTCGTCGGGTTTCCGAGGCCAAAGAATCCTATCCTTTTGGCCACCGTTTCGGAAACAAAGCTTTAACCGGCGCAATACAATTTATCTTCGGACGGCAAATTACCGATATGTTATCCGGATATAAGATTTTTTCACATAAATTCGTCAAATCATTTCCGATTTCTTCCAACGGTTTTGAAATCGAAACAGAAGTTACTGTTCATGCCTTGGAAATGAATGTTGCACTGGATGAAATCGAAGCCCCCTATGGAGAACGTCCTGAAGGTTCCGAAAGCAAACTTTCAACGATTAAAGACGGTCTTCTGGTTGGTCTTACCATCATCCGTCTTATCCAGTTGGAACGCCCCTTTTTGTTTTATTCCGTGGTTGCACTGTTGTTCTGGATTATCTCTCTCGCCTTTGGCATTCCGGTCATTACCGAATATGCAAGAAGCGGACTGGTTCCGCGGCTGCCAACAGCAGTTCTTGCCGGTTTTCTGGGACTGTTAGGCGCTATGAGCTTTATGGTTGCGCTTATTCTGGATCTCGTCAAGAAAACACGGGGCGATATGAAGAAACTTGCTTACCTTGCGGTAAAATAGCAATCATAATTATAGATCCGTTTGTTGCGCCAATCGTTTTATCTCACGGTCGCCCTTTCCGCTTTTTCAGGGATGGGGAAAATTCCAACTGCTATAAATCCGGTTTGATAAACCGGAGTTTAGGAATAGCGCTTTCCGCAGCTTTCTGGGCTTTCATTTGTCTGATGACAACAGCATCCGGTTTTTAACAAAAGCAAAAATCAACGAATTGAATATTGAACCACAGCCCCGCTTTTCGCGGGGTTTTTTATTGCCTTGAATTATACCTTCGAAAGGAAACACCATGACGCGACAAATCAACCCCCACGGTCTTGAAAAACTGAAACAATGGGAAGGTCTCAAAACCAAAGCTTATAAAGATGCCGGCGGCGTCTGGACAATCGGCTACGGGCACACGGCAGCGGCTGGAACGCCCGCACCACACCAAGGAATGGTTATCACCGAAGCCGACGCGGAAAGCATTCTCCTGAAAGATCTTACGCAATATGAAGCGGCTGTCGAGAATAACGTCAATGTCAAACTCAACGACAATGAATTTGCCGCTCTTGTATCCTTTGCTTTCAACGTCGGCATCAATGCTTTCAAAAATTCTGCACTTCTCAAAAAACTCAATAAAGGCAATTTTGATGCGGTTCCATCTGAACTGATGAAATGGGTCAAAGCAGGGGGCAAAAAGCTTCAAGGCCTTGTCAACCGGCGTCGGGCAGAAGGGTATCTGTGGATGGAGGGGGCTTATGTCGCTTCCAAAGATGTCGTGCCGGAACAAAAAACTGTTCATCCGGTGTTGAAACCGGAAGTGATCGGGCCGGTTATCAGCGTCGCTTCCGGCTTGACTGGTTTTGCCACCGGTTCAGGACCGTTCCAATGGGCGTTAGCAGCCGTCATGGTGATCGGCGTTGCAATCGGCAGTTTCTATTTCATCAAACGATTGAGAGAGGCGGAATTATGACCACACTCGAACGCCTGTCAATCACCATTGCCATCATCATTGTTGTTATTCTTGCCGCCGCTTCCGGCGGTATTTTTATCGGGCAACGATTGGAAAAACAAAAGTCGTTAAAGGCTGCAATCACTGCCTTTGAAAATTCTCACGAGGTTGAAAATGAAGTTGAAGCTCTTACTCCTTATCAGCGCTGCCTTGCTGTTGGCGGGGTGCCAGACCAATGCAAAATTTTCCTGCGCGGGTTGGACAAAACCGCCAAAGGTGAATGACGCGCCGCGTCTTGTCGAAACCGAACCTGCAATCACCAAATGGATCATCTCGACCGACCGTTTCGGGCAAAAACAGAAATGCTGGAAATGAAAAACTTCTTAACCTTATGCCAATAGGCATTCATTAAAAGTCGATAAATTGGCGGCAAGTTGATATCGATGTTTTTACACGATTTGTCGAACAATCCGGAAGAAAACATCTTACGGACAACTAAAGCAATTTTCCGGCTAAAGCCCGATCACCAGTTTTATAATAAAATATGAAATGCGGTATTTCGCAGTTTCCAATAAATATCATAGATGAAAAATTCCGCCGGCATTCTATCTCTCGGAGAATTACAAACCAGTTCGACTTATTAAAGTTCTACTTGCCCCTCTCTGTCGACACAACTTGCGCCCGCCTATCATAATATTCGCCGACTAACTTATTAGCGCAAATAATATTTGAATAACGGCTCGCGCCTTTCATGGAATAATCAAATGTCAGAAAATAATCCCCCTCCCGACTGGCTTGCCTATCTTGTCAGGTTCGGACTTCTTGCTCTTGCCGGTGCATGTGGCAGTTTTTTAAGCCAGCTTAATGGCGCGCCAAAAAAATGGCCGCAACGTGTAATGGAATGGGTTGGCGGTGCTCTGTGCGCTATTTATGGCGCCGAGCTTGCCGCCAACGCACTCTATCATCTGCTCGATAAATCCGACCTTATTGACGGTTCCTATGCCGTTCCGGAAAAATTCCTTGGCCTTGCCGGTTTTTTATGCGGTGCTTTGGGTGTCGCAGCTATTGATATTGGAATAGGATTTTTGAAAAGAAAATTCGGCTCCTGAAACAGTCTTGTCCATTCTGTTCCATTCACCGTTTGAAATCGGTACTTTTCACGAACATATCGGCTTTGCTGCCTATCAATACAAAGGAAGGTGGATAAGCGTATTCCAGCGCGACGGGTTTCCTCTTCCGAATATTTTGCTTGCTAAAACATTGCCGAAAAAGCAACGCGATTGCAATTTTTCAATCAACTTTTCCGCCGATACCGTTGAACCGGCCAAATGCAAAATCCTGTCGGCTTGTTGACCGTTGTTTTTCGTCTTTCATAAGGGAAAATTGCAGCTTGAACAAATAGCGCGTTACAGAAACATGCACTTATCAGCATGAGATGAAAGTTTTATCACACATTACCGGATTTGAGGGTCCCCACGCACATCACGAAATCGAAAATATAATCATAACGCAAAAATAAACCGTAAAAAATAAACACGGAAAGTTAAAAAAATAAACGGCAAACAAATAAAGAACAGACCGTCTATTCAATCGGCAATTTCGGTTTCCACCCCCGACCATAGCCGACAGACATAGCGGAAGCCGCAACTTCAATTTGGTGGATAAGCATTTTCCGTTCATCAAGCAAAGCTCTAATGAGGGCTTTTGCATCCCCGTCATAGGCTGCAATGAGGCCATCAATATCGTCTTCACAACTATCTTTTGAAACAGCTTTGCTCACTTTACGCGACTCCGTTTTTGTTCTCGTATTGTTCTTATTTTTCTAAAAAGAGTCAATGAAAAAATCGTTGAGACCTACAGTCCGAACGAAGCTTTCATGTCGTTTATATGCGGTCAGCGAGTTGCAGGTTCAACCGGTATTTTTATTTTCCGCTAAATCAGAAATCCGCTTTTTTAATAAATCTGTTTTCCGGCTATCACAAATTTCTGTGACATTTTTTATGAGCCTGCCGCAATAAAACCAATACCGGCAACGAGTTTTGCAGTGGCTCATACCCGGTTCCCGTTTGCTTGAAACCGCTTTGTTTTCCCGATTTTTCAGATAACCAAATGTGAAAAAAGAAAAATAATTAAACCTATTTTCCGTCCCGAAAGACGTAAAGCAATTAGCTAACAGCAATCCCTGCCATCACAAGCTTCCAAGGATGATTTTAGAATATCGGCGGTAGAAAGAATAAGTTTCATGTCCATTCCTTTTATTTGGAAAAATCCAAAATGTTCATAAAACCTCTTGGCTTTTTCATCAGCTGCCTCAACGACAACAGCACGGAAAGCAACAAGCTGAGAAGCGGAGATGACCAAAAGAAGGGCATTGCGCAAAAGCGCAGCCCCCTACCTTGGTGATGTCTATCAACCGGCATCTTACACGTAGTGTTATAGAGTGAGGCCCCTATTTATTACCGAATCACCAGTCATTCCGGCTGCAACTACAACTAACCAGAAACATTTTATTATAAGCTCCGTCTGTCACCTTCAGCTTATGCTTTTCCATTAGAATTTTAATAAAAATATCCGGTCGTTCTGGTGAGAGTTTTATTCGTGCACGGGCATTTTATTTAAGTATGGGCATTTTATTTAAGCACGGGCATTTTAATTGGCGCAGCTGAGACTTATGAATCCCGACTTTTAAAACAATTATAGATGATAAAATCACACGCAAAGCACAACAAAGTCACGGGCAAAGCATGATTGTTTTTCCGACGTTTCGAAATTTGAAAACTCGACGTTTTGTCGTTTAAAACAATTTTTAATGAAAAATGGTCGGAGTGAGAGGATTTGAACCTCCGACCCCCTCGTCCCGAACGAGGTGCGCTACCAGTCTGCGCTACACTCCGACTAACTGGTGTTGGCGGGCTTATACCGTTATGACAGACTTCTCGCAAGTGTTTTTTGAAAAAACCCGCTCAACAATTATTCATTTCGTGTTTGTTTTCCCCTCCTCCTTGGCACTCAATCACCTTTTCCTGATCTGTTTTTTGGCCTTTTCCGCTTTTGTCCCCTCGCGTGACAGCGTTTTTATTATACTGATTTGAAAATTTTTCGCCAAAGCATGAAATTTTTGCCCGTGGTGCGGCGGTTTTGCCGCTTTAAATTGCTTTCTTCCCACCTCACGAACTTCCTGTCGCAAGTTTGACCGGTTTTTCCCCTCCCCACCGTTTTGTGAACATTTCGGGGCTTTTTCCGTTTATCTTATCAGGCAAAGATCAAGCCGACGGGCGCCGCCGAAGGCCGGTCTAAAAAAATATTTGCCTGTTTTCACAGCCATAAAACAATCGCTTGGAGAAGCACTCGACTATTATCGGTCTTCATTTTAATGGTTTTATTATTTTTTATACGACGGGCGGCATTGACTTGACCTAAACCCTTGAAAAGCGATAGCAAGAATATGCTTTCTAAGTTCAAGCCGGAAAAGAAAAAATGGCCGAAAAAATCATCAGTTTCATTATGAGTGGCGGCGTTGGCACCCGCCTTTGGCCATTATCGCGTGAAGATTTTCCAAAACAGTTTCACGACCTTTCCGGCAAAGGCTCGATGGTGTCCGGCACTGTCAAGCGTATGAATGCACGGCCAAGCGGCCACGGGCCGATTTTTCTGATTGCTTCGGAAGCCCATGAATATCGTTTGCGCCATGATATTGCCGGTTTGCCATTAAATGGCGGACGGCCGATTTTTGAACCTTTGGGGCGAAATACGGCGGCGGCTGTTGCTTTGGCAACAGCAATCACACTTGCCGAATATGGCGACAGGCTTATTCTCGTTGCCCCGTCTGACCATGAAATTTCAACCGATGACGATTTTTGGAAAACCATTCATGAAGGGGAAGAAGCTGCGAGGAGCGGCCGCATTGTGGTTTTCGGAATCCATCCGGACAAGCCGGAAACCGGCTATGGCTATGTCGAAACAGGACAGGAAAAAAACGGCGTTTATGACGTTATCCGCTTTGTTGAAAAGCCGGATGTTGAAACGGCCAAAAAATATTTGCAATCGGGCAATTTTTTATGGAATTCGGGAATATTCCTTTTTTCCGCAGCAACCATGAAAAAAGCCTTTCTTGAATTCCAGCCGGAAATCTGGAACAAGACAGTCGAGGCACTGAAAAGCGCCCATACAGACATATCGGGCACATGGCTAAATTACGAGCATTATGCGGCTATTCCTTCTGACTCTGTCGATTATGCCATTATGGAGCATGTCAAAGACATTGCGCTCGTGCCCGCCCGCTTTCACTGGAATGATCTCGGCTCGTGGCAATCGCTTTTGAACCAGCAATCAAGCCCCACACCGCCTGATGAAAACGGTAATGTGATTATTGGTGATGTAGTGGCAATCAATTGCCATGGCAGCTATTTGCGCTCGGAAGCGGGGTTACTATCGGCTGTCGGGCTTCATAATATGGCGGTTGTTGCGACAACAGACGCAACTTTTGTAGCTCCTGTCAAAGAAAGCCAGAATGTGCGCGACGTGGTGGCAACACTTGAGAAAGCCGGAAGGCTTGAAACCAAATTCACTCCCGCTGCCGATAAAATACCGCAAAGCGGCGCTTATCTCACGCGTGTCGAGCATTGGCTTTTTGATGAAGCGCTGCCGCTTTGGTCTACCCGCGGGGTTGATGAAAAAGGCGGTTTTTATGAAGCCTTGGGCTTTGATTCCATGCCGGTATTGCGCGCCAAACGCATGCGCACAATGGCGCGCCAAATTTATGCTTTTGCCATGGCCGGTGAAATGGGCTGGGACGGCCCTTATAAAGAGCTGATCGACCACGGCCTCGAATTTATCGGCAAAAATGGCAGAACAGACCGTGGCGGTTGGGTTTTGCAGCTTTCACAAGATGGCAAGGTTCTTGACGCTACCGAAGACAGTTACGATCAGGCTTGTGTGTTACTGGCACTTGCCCATGCCCATCGTGTCGGCAATAAAAAAGCCTTGCCGCTTGCTATGGAAACCTTTTCTTTCATCGACCTTCATCTTGCCGATAAAAATGGCAAAGGCTTTTTTGAAAATGCCAAAGGCGACGGAGAGAAAACATTTCGCCGTTCCAACCCGCATATGCATTTGTTTGAAAGTTTCATGGCCTGGTATGATGTGACAGGTGACAGAGATTATCTTGAACGGGCAGAACGCATTGTCGATCTTTTCAAGGAACATTTCTTTGATGAGGATAGCTGGACACTTGCCGAATATTATGACGGGAACTGGCAAAGAGCGGCTTCACCTGAAGGTGACATTTGCGAACCCGGACACCATTTTGAATGGTCGTCGCTGCTTGTCGATTTTTCCAAAAAAACCAATGACCGCAGTGTTATAAAGCTTGCCAAAAAGCTCTATGCCTCGGCCGTTGCCAATGGTTTGAACCGCAAAACGGGACTTGCCTATAACACGATTTCGCGCCACGGAATGCCGATTGACACCAATTCGAGAAGCTGGCCGCAAACCGAAGCGATCAAAGCAGCGCTTGCGCTTGATGGCAATGACGGGCCGGATTTGAAACCTGAAATCGAAGCGCGTGTGGGAAGGCTTTTCCGGTGGCATATCGACGCCGCCCCCAAAGGTTTATGGATTGACCTCATATCGGAAAACGGCCGCGCCATTGCCGAAGATGTTCCGGCTTCCATTTTTTATCATATGATAACGGCTTTGACGCAATATCGGAAATTTGCCCAACATTGGAAACTGGGTTGAAACCTCGCCGGTCAGTTCCTTAAAATCTGCCCTGCCCTGTTCAACGCCGCGCATGGTTTTCATGTCACCCCTCGAAAACAGGGACAAGAATTGCCGCGTTTAAAACCCGCACAATCCGGTTTAAAACAGAAACGCGCAAAACCGGCAATCAATCAAACAATAAAAACCCGTCCGGTTTGTGTAACGGGCGGGCTTTTATCGGGGTTCTAGAGTTTGAAAATTTTTAAAAGACCTATCAGCGCCAATCGGGACGCGGATGCCAAGGCCGCGGGCCATAATGGGGACCATGTGGTCCGAAATGCGGGCCATAATGCGGCGGCGGGGGCGGAGGTGGTACAGGATAGAAGTGCCGGTGTTCGAAATGGCGCCGATGCGGCGGATAGCGGTGGTGATAGCGGTCATAATGATGATGACCCTCGTCGATGATGATGACAGGATAAACATCGGCCTTGGCAGAAAGTGCACCACAAAGCGGCACTGTCATTGCAAGGCTTAAAAGAACAACAATCAGTTTTCTCATGTGAGATACCCTTTTAACGATTCTTGGAACACACCTTACGCTTTGTTAGCTGAACTTATCCTGAACCTTTTGTTAATCTTCTGTTCATCTTCGCCTTGATGAGAAAAAACCGATAAACCACCTCCCGAAAAGGCACACATGCTTCCCAAAAAGTGGCTCAAGCGGCTCCCGAAAAGTGTGAAGCGGTTTTCGGCAAAGAGCCGCGTGAACAAAAAAGCGCGGTTTTTGGTGAAGAAGCATGTGATAAAGAAGTACGGTTTTCGGCAAAGAGCCGCGTGAACAAAAAAGCGCGGTTTTTTGTGAAGAAGCATGTGATAAAGAAGCACGGTTTTCGGTAAAGAGCCGCGTGAACAAAAAAGCACGGTTTTTAGTGATGCAACATCGTAAAATAATGAGGTTTTTTTAACAAAAATGTTTCAATGACTGGTTCGCTTTATAACCGGCAGAGACAAGAAAAACCGTTTGCTGGCGAGCTACTTTGAAGACCGTTTCGAGCGGTTGATAGTGGAAAATTGCCGGAAATAACAACCGAACTATTGAAAAACTTCTGTCGATAGTCCCGCTTTTCTCCCGTCAAAGTCGAAATTGATTGCAAAAAAATCAATTCGAGTATTACGATGATCGCACGGGGGAACGGACTATGAAATATATTTTACTGCTCTTCATTTTTTTCACAGCCTCATTTCCGGAACTTGCTGCGGCAAATACACCGTGTTCAGGTCGGAAAGGCGGCATTTCCCATTGTGTTGGCAGAACCTTTATCTGTAATGATGGTTCAACCAGCGCATCGACCAAAGATTGTTCGGCCTATATGGGAGGCGGTGCAACAAACCGCCAATCTCTCGAAAGCAGCCCGTCCCTCATGGAACCATCAACTGGAAATTGTTCTTGCCGGTCGGGAACCTATTGCGTTGGCCCCAGAGGCGGACATTATTGCTATTCCGATAGCGGGCAGAAAAGCTACCTTCCCCATTGAAAGCAATTTTTGCAAATATGATGAATCCCGAAAACCGGCCTTGGAAATTGCGGAAAGCTGCAAGCCAAACACTTTTTAAAAAGGCCGTCCGGCGCCCAAGCCGATTGTTTTAGAGTATTCATCGGCCGCATCCGATATATTCGAGTTTTTCCCGCGCTACGATCGTCTTTGAAACTTCGCAACTTCCCCGAACCGCGAAAAATTTCTGTCGATTGCGTGACCGCCTTTTTTATGCCCGTGGGGCTTTAACGCACGGGCATTGTTGATTTATAACCGTTCGCAAAAGGCGGGGATTGCTTGCAAGCACCTCACTTGCCTTCACTATGCCCGTGGGGCTTTTTCAAGCGGGCATTGTTTTGAACCTACAGCCATTTCTTGGCGGTAGGCGTTTGCTTTTAAGCGCCTCACTCGCCTTTGATACGTTTGAACGCTTCATCTAGGCCGCCGGTGAGCGCTTCTCTGCCACCATGATCGGTAAAATAGAGCGAAACCAGCTCGTTCGTGCCCTTCTTGGTCGAATATTCGGCTTCCAATTTGTTAAAATCGGGCTTCTCTACTTTACGCGCCTCGTCGGCAAGATTGCCAAACATAGAGGCAAGAAATGGTGCCGACTGGCTTTCATCAAGGCCGTTTTTTTCTAGCCACCTGTTTGCCGTTTCGATGAAATTGAAATAGACACCCATCAGAGAGCCGGCCGTCATCATCAAAGCAAACTGGCTTTCATCCTTGACGGCAATTGCCCCACCCATCGCATTGAAGATTTTCTTCAATTCCGGATTATCCGGATAAATTGCTGTAACGCTTTTCGCTTCGGCAACAAAGGGATGCGGCACGGCGCGAAAAACCTTTTTGCCAATCCATTTTTCGGTCTCGGTTGCCGTTGCCATGGCTATAACCGAAATAACGGTTTTTGCTTTGGAAAAATCGAGCTTTTTCAATTCTTCTTCGGCAATCTGGCTTCTTAAACAAATGAAAACATCATCGCTCCGGTCAATCACATCCTGATTGTCTTTGCCGATTTTCACCTTTTCAAAGCGCTTTGAAAGCTCTGCCGCGCGGTCGGCATTTCTGGGTGAAATCGTAATTTGTTCAACCGGAAGATCGCTCTTCATCAAGCCTTCCACCATGGCCGAGGCAATGGTTCCTGTACCGATAAAACCTAGTTTCATTTGTCGCTTTTAACCTCGTAATTCAGGATCGGGCCAAGCCAGCGTTCGACTTCGCTCACCGGCATTGCTTTTCTTTCGGCATAATCTTCAACCTGATCGCGTTCGACTTTGCTCACCGACATTGTTTATTAGATTTATAACCGTTCGCAAATGGCGGGTGATTGCTTGCAAGCACCTCACTTGCTTTCACTATGCCCGCGTTTTTTTCAAGCGCGCATTGTTTTGAACCAGTTTTCGCACACAAATGGCGGGTGATTGGCGTTAGGTGCTCACTCGCCTTTGATACGTTTGAACGCTTCATCAAGGCCGCCGGTGAGCGCTTCTCTGCCACCATGATCGGTAAAATAGAGCGAAACCAGCTCGTTCGTGCCTTTTTTAGTCGAATATTCGGCTTCCAATTTAGTAAAATCGGGCTTCTCTACTTTTCGCGCCTCGTCGGCAAGATTGCCAAACATAGAGGCAAGAAACGGTGCCGACTGGCTTTCATCAAGGCCGTTTTTTTCTAGCCACCTGTTTGCTGTTTCGATGAAATTGAAATAGACGCCCATCAGAGAGCCGGCAGTCATCATCAAAGCAAACTGGCTTTCATCCTTGACGGCAATTGCCCCACCCATCGCATTGAAAATTTTCTTCAATTCCGGATTGTCGGGATAAATTGCTGTAACACCTTTGGCTTCGGCAACAAAGGGAAGTGGCACGGCGCGAAAAACCTTTTTGCCAATCCATTTTTCGGTCTCGGTTGCCGTTGCCATGGCTATAACCGAAATAACTGTTTTAGCTTTGGAAAAATCGAGTTTTTTCAATTCTTCTTCAGCAATCTGGCTTCTTAAACAAATGAAAACATCGTCGCTCCGGTCAATCACATCCTGATTGTCTTTGCCGATTTTCACCTTTTCAAAGCGCTTTGAAAGCTCTGCCGCGCGGTCGGCATTTCTGGGTGAAATCGTAATTTGTTCAACCGGAAGATTGCTCTTCATCAAGCCTTCCACCATGGCCGAGGCAATGGTTCCTGTACCGATAAAACCTAGTTTCATTTGTCTCTTTTAACCTCGTAATTCAGGATCGGGCCGAGCCAGCGTTCGACTTCGCTCACCGGCATTGCTTTTCTTTCAGCATAATCTTCAACCTGATCGCGTTCGACCTTGGCAACGCCGAAATAATAGCTGTCGGGATGTGAAAAATAAAGTCCGGCAACCGACGAACCAGGCCACATGGCGTAACTTTCGGTAAGTTTCACACCGGTATTTTTTGTCGCGTCAAGAAGCTCGAACAATGTGCCCTTTTCGGTATGATCGGGCTGTGCGGGGTAGCCCGGAGCCGGACGTATACCGCGATAATTTTCGGCAATAAGGTCTTCCTTGGTCGAATTTTCATCGGCCGCATAACCCCAATAAACCTTGCGAACGCGTTCATGCAGACATTCGGCAAAAGCTTCGGCAAAACGGTCGGCCAGAGCTTTGACAAGAATGGAAGAATAATCGTCGTTTTCGCGTTTGAAACGTTCGGCAATTTCTTCCTCGCCAAAGCCGCTCGTTACCACGAAACCGCCAAGATAATCCGGTGTGCCGACAGGAGCCACAAAATCGGCCAGAGCAAGATTGGGCTTTCCCTCGCGCCGCTGCAATTGCTGGCGCAAAGTGAAGAAGGTTGCCCGCTCGTGTTTTCTTGTCTCGTCTGTATAAATGCGGATGTCGTCACCAACGCGGTTTGCCGGCCAGAAGCCGATCACCGCCTTCGGATGGAACCATTTTTCGGCAATGATTTTTTCAAGCATTTTTTGCGCGTCATCATAAAGCTGGCGAGCAATTGGACCTTGCTTTTCATCATCAAGAATTGCCGGAAAACGCCCGCGCAATTCCCAGCTCTGGAAAAACGGTGTCCAGTCGAAATAGGTCGAAAGTTCGGCAAGATCCCAATCGTCGAATTTTTTGACACCAAGAAATGTCGGCTTGACCGGTTTATAATTCTTGAAATCGAGTTTCAGTGCATTGGCGCGCGCCTCATCTAATGAAACGCGGGTCTTTTGTTGTTCGCCCTTTTCATGGGCAGCGGCAAGCTTGGCATATTCCTCACGGATTTTTTCGATTGTTGCCGTTTTTGTTTGCGGGGAAAGAAGCGATGAAACAACCCCCACTGCCCGACTTGCATCAAGCACATAGACACTCTGCCCGCGGTGATATTGCGGGTTGATCTTGACGGCCGTGTGAACGCGGCTTGTTGTTGCCCCGCCGATCAACAAGGGAATGTCGAAGCCCTGACTTTCCATTTCATGGGCAACATTGACCATTTCATCAAGCGAAGGTGTAATGAGGCCGGAAAGACCGATTGCATCGGCCTTTTCACGCCGTGCCGCGTCGAGAATGGTTTGTGCCGGAACCATTACCCCAAGGTCGATAATCTCGTAATTATTGCAGGCAAGCACAACGCCGACAATGTTTTTGCCGATGTCGTGAACATCGCCTTTGACAGTTGCGAGAATAATTTTGCCCGCACTCTGGTGGCCTTCACCACCATTTTTACGCTTTTCCTCTTCCATATAGGGAAGAAGAATGGCCACAGCCTGCTTCATCACGCGGGCGGATTTCACCACCTGCGGCAAAAACATTTTGCCGGAACCGAAAAGGTCGCCCACCACATTCATACCGGCCATGAGCGGCCCTTCAATGACATCAAGCGGGCGTTCGGCTTTTTGGCGTGCTTCTTCTGTGTCGGCGTCGATAAATTCGGTAATGCCGTTCACAAGAGCATGTTCAAGGCGCTTTTCCACCGGCAATTGTCGCCAGCTCAAGTCTTTTTCCTTTTTGACGCCGCCACCGGCCTTACCGCGATATTCTTCCGCTAGTGCAAGCAGGCGCTCGGTTGCGCCAGCGTCTTTATTGAGGATCACATCTTCACAGGCTTTTTTAAGCTTGGGTTCGATTGTATCGTAAACGGCCAATTGTCCGGCATTGACAATGCCCATATCCATACCGGCGGCAATTGCCCGATAAAGGAAGACCGAATGCATAGCCTCGCGAACCGGTTCATTGCCACGGAACGAGAATGACAGATTGGATACCCCGCCGGAAATATGGCAATAAGGCAATTTTTTGCGAATTTCTTTGGTCGCTTCGATAAAATCGACGGCGTAATTATTATGTTCGTCGATACCGGTTGCAATGGCGAAAATATTGGGGTCGAAAATAATATCTTCAGGCGGGAAACCGACCTTGTCGACCAGAATTCTATAAGCCCGTTCGCAGATTGAAACCTTGCGTTGTTCGGTGTCGGCCTGACCTTTTTCGTCAAAAGCCATCACCACAACCGCCGCCCCGTAACGGGAGGCAAGTTTTGCGTGTTCGATAAACTTTTCCTCGCCCTCTTTCAAGGAAATCGAGTTGACGATGGATTTACCCTGTACACATTGAAGACCGGCTTCAATAACTTCCCATTTCGATGAATCAATCATGATGGGAACACGGGAAATATCAGGCTCGGCGGCAAGGAGATTTAAAAATTTGCGCATGGCCGCAACGGAATCAATCAAGCCTTCATCCATATTGATGTCGATAACCTGTGCACCGTTTTCCACCTGATTGCGCGCGACATCGAGAGCGGCGGTATAATCATTATTGGTTATGAGTTTGCGAAACCTTGCCGACCCTGTGACATTGGTACGCTCGCCAATATTGACGAAAGGAATGTCGTGGGTGAGTGTAAACGGTTCAAGACCCGACAAATGCAAAAGCTTTTCCTGCGGCTTGGGCTTCCTCGGTTTGAACGGTTTGACCGCTTCGGCAATGGCGCGAATATGGTCGGGCGTGGTTCCACAGCAACCGCCAACGATATTGATGACACCTTCACGCGCATATTCCTCAAGCTCTTTTGCCATAATTTCAGGCGTTTCATCATAACCGCCAAAGGCATTGGGCAAACCGGCATTGGGATAGACACAAACAAGTTCTTCGGTATTGGCAGCAATTTCCTTCACAAGCGGAAGCATAGCCTTTGCGCCTAACGCACAGTTAAGCCCGACAGAAAACGGCTTGGCATGGGCAACCGAATAAAGAAAGGCTGTTGGCGTCTGCCCGGAAAGTGTGCGCCCCGACATATCGGTAATTGTGCCGGAAATCATGATCGGCAATTCGATATTTTTTTTGGCAAAAACTTCTTTTGCGGCAAAAATAGCCGCTTTGGCATTGAGCGTATCGAAGATGGTTTCAATGAGAAGCAGGTCAACACCGCCATCAATCAATGCATTGATCTGCTCGCCATAGGCAATACGCAATTCATCAAAGGTAATGGCACGAAAACCGGGATTGTTGACATCGGGCGAAATCGACGCGGTCTTATTGGTGGGGCCAATGGAACCGGCAACAAAGCGCGGTTTGCCGTCTTTCTCTTCGGCCTGCAAGGCAGCGCGGCGTGCAAGACGGGCGCCGTCACGATTAAGCTCGTAGACCATATTTTCCATGCCATAATCGGCCTGCGCAATGGTGGTTGAAGAAAATGTGTTGGTTTCCAGAATGTCGGCACCGGCCAAAGCATAGCGCAAATGGATGTCTTCAATGGCTTTCGGCTGGGTCAATGTCAAAAGGTCGTTATTGCCTTGAAGAGCACAGCTACAAGCCACAAACCGTTCACCACGAAAATGTTCTTCATCAAAATGGAAAGACTGGATTTGCGTTCCCATCGCGCCGTCAAGAATAAGAATGCGCTCGCGCGCCAATCGGCGCAATTCTTCCGAACGGTTTTTCGGCTTTTCTGTTTGACCGAACAATTGTTCTACAGGATTTGATGTTTTGCCAGAGGCTTTTTCTTCACCGGAAGATGACTTTTCGACAATATGAGACATAGCGGGGGAACCTTTCATATCAGCCGGTCATGAGTGACATAAAGAAATCTTTATGTCAATGAATTCCAAGAATAGAAATAAAAAACGCCGGTATAAACCGGCGCCTTTTTAATAAAACTTTTTGTGATCGTCACCGGACAAAAATACCGATAGAGCAAGCGACACACAAAACTGACAGAATTATCAAAATAAGATAGGCTTTTTTCTTGTCGAACAGAATTGCAAAAGCAGAAAACCAGCCCATGACACCGGCACTTAAAGCAAACATAAAACCGGCGCGGTTCATGGTAACAAGATGGGCAGCCATCAGACCGCCAATAATCAACGCACCAAAAACTATTATAAGACCGGTTGCGAACTTCTCATAATCGTCCATAATCAATCCTCTTCAAGCGGGCTTGCAATTATCTAGAAATCGAAGTCCGGCTACTCAATGTTACTTTTCCTTCTAACGCATGAAAGACAAAAACAAAATGTTTTTTTCGTTCCTGCCGTTTGAACGATGCGCCTCACGACGAAGTTTTTCTCATGGAACCGTTTTCCTCTCCCAAACTCTTCGTCGTTAAAGCTATTATACCCTATTTATCGCAGAAGCTATTATGAGCAACACCGCTTATCTTGAACAAACCGGAATTGCCAAACCGGAATTGCTCGTTAGCTCTCCCCTTCTCATGCTTTTCAATTTTCCGGTTGAAAAAACGACTCTATATGGCGGGGCAATTTCCACGGGCTGACTGCAATCAAATCATAGCGCAGCCGCAATTTTTTAGCGTCGGACTGGCGTGCGAGAAAAACATTTGCCGCCTTGTCAATGCGCTTTCTACTTGGTTGTTTGACTGCTTCCATCGCCTCTTCAATGGTGGGACGCGCTTTTACTTCGACAATGGCAATAACATTGCCACGCCGTGCTATAATATCAATTTCACCGAAATAGGTTTCAAACCGGCGTTCGGCAATGTGATAGCCTTTCAGTTGCAACCATAAGGCTGCAACTCTTTCAGCATAAATGCCATACCAATATATTTTTTTCTTGCGTCTTCTTGTTCCGAGCATCATCACAGAAGAAAGATACATGCTTTTTTCCATGTTATCTTCTTTAAAATGACGATTTATACAGATTTAAAATGAGGATTTAATAAAGGGATCTTTGATAATAAATCGTGCCATATAGAGTTCATCCCCTTTGTTCAACAAACAAACGAGTAGAGCTTCCGACTATCAGAATATAAAGAGCCTGCTTTTAATATTAACCGGCTTTTAGCGATAACAGGCGCTTGTAAAGTTCCGTTTTTTTGTGTCCGGTTATTCTGGCCGCTTCAGCGGCGGCTTTTGCTGCGGAAAAATCTTTCGCAAGTTCGACCAGAAGCTTGTCGATTTCTTCCGTGTCGAATTTTTCTTCCTGTTTTGATGGCGGTTCGACAATTATAACAATTTCGCCACGTATTTTTTCGCTATCATTATAGCGTTCATGAAGTTCGGAAAGTGGCGCAACATCGACAGTCTCGAATTTTTTGGTCATTTCGCGACAGATTGCACCACGGCGATCTTTCCCGAAAACTTCAACCATATCAGCGAGAGTTGCCGAAACACGGTGCGGGGATTCGTAAAAAATCAATGAAGCGGGAATGGACGCAAGTTCTTCAAGGCGGGCTTTTCTTTGCATGGACTTTGTTGGAAGAAAGCCGGAAAAGAAAAAGCTGTCGGTTGGCAGACCTGTTGCAATCAACGCTGTCAAAGCGGCAGAAGCACCCGGAACGGGCACAATTTTGATATTTTTTTCGCGCGCCTCGGCAACCAGCCGGAAACCGGGGTCGGAAATAAGCGGCATACCGGCATCGCTCACCAGTGCGACCGATTGGTTATCTTCGAGAGCGCCGAGAAGTTTTTTACCTGCTTCCTCAACATTGTGTTCCTGATAAACGATCGGCTTCTGGTGGATACCATAACGGTCAAGCAAGATGCGTGTCACTCTGGTGTCTTCGCAGGCAAGCACATCGGCAGCGGCAATTGTTTCTATTGCCCGCAATGTTATATCGCCGAGATTTCCTATCGGTGTAGCCACAAGGTAGAGCGCCGGTTCAAGGGCGGGTGCTTCATAAGCATTCGCCCCGATGATATATTTCCTGTCTGTCAAAAAATTGTCCTACAACATTGAACCTGTTGTCTTGAGTTTACGGTGAAGTCCAAAGGCTTCATCAAGAATATGCGGAGTCTGGCCGCCAACCGTTTTGCAAGCACGATCAAAATAATCGCGCAATACATCGCGATAGTCGGGATGGGCACATTTTTCGATAATAAGCGGCGCACGTTCGCGTGGTGCAAGACCGCGCAAATCGGCATAACCCAATTCTGTCACCAGAACATCGACATCATGTTCTGTATGATCGACATGGGCAACCATTGGCACAACCGAAGAAATCTTGCCACCTTTGGCAACCGATTTTGTCACAAAAACCGAAATATAGGCATTTCTCGCAAAATCGCCCGACCCGCCAATACCGTTCATCATATGGGTGCCGCCGACATGGGTCGAATTGACATTGCCGTAAATGTCGAATTCAAGAGCGGTATTGATAGCGATAATACCGAGTCTGCGAATAATTTCCGGCAAATTGGATATTTCTTGCGGCCGCAAGATCAGCCGGTCCTTATAGTGTTCGATATTGGGGAAAACACGCGCTGCACATTTATCGCTCAATGTAATCGACGAAGCGGATGCAAAATCGAGTTTACCGGCATCGAAAAGCTCGAATGTCGAATCCTGCAAGACTTCGCTATACATCCGTAAATTATGGAACGGACTATCCACAAAACCGGTCAGAACCGCATTGGCAATCGTGCCGATACCGGCCTGAATGGGGCTTAATGTCATATCCATGCGCCCCTGATCGACTTCTTTCAGGAAGAATTCGGTCAAATGGCGGGCAATGGCATTGGTTGCATCATCGGCCGGCAGGATCAATGACGGGCTATCCTGCACATCGGAAATAACAATCGCCGCGATCTTGTTTTTGTCAACTTTGATCGATGTCGTACCGATACGTGTATCCGGCTCCAGAACTTCCACCGGTTTGCGATTGGGGCGCGGGGATGGAATATAAATATCGTGAATACCTTCTATTGCCGGATTAACGCTGGTATTAAGCTCGATGATAACCTGATCGGCACCCAGAGCAAAACTTGCCGAATTGCCCACCGAAGTGGTTGGCACAATCGAGCCATCTTCATGTATGATCGCCGCTTCGATAATGGCAATATTGACCGGTGGTAACTGGTGGGCGCGCAATTGTTCAACCGTTTCGGACAAATGTTCATCAATAAACATGACCTCGCCGCGATTGATCGCCGCTCTCAAAGTTGTGTCGACCTGAAATGGCATACGACGGGAAAGTACACCTGCCTCGCATAACAGCTTGTCGGTGTCATAGCCCAGTGAAGCCCCTGTCAGCAGGGTAATTTTAAAGGGGTGTTTTTTTGCCCGTTTGGCCATTGCGTGTGGAACAAGCTTGGCATCTCCGGCGCGGGTAAAACCGCTCATGCCAACGACCATACCATCTTTGACAAGGCTTGCCGCCTCTTCTGCCGAGACGATTTTTTGTCTCAATTCCGCACTTTGGATCCGGTCTTCAAACATTCTATTCTCCCATTTCTCCACAACAACAAAACGAGCCCCGCCCCGCTCGACTTTTTGTGGCTCAAGTAAATTTTTCCAAACTTATGCTATCAAGCCTCTTCCATTTCTTTCAAAATATTCCTTGCCGCTTCCAGAGGATTATCAGCTTTGATAATCGGACGGGCAACCACGAGATGACTTGCACCGGCTCGAATAGCGTCCATCGGGCTCATAACACGTTTCTGATCGCCTTTATCTGCCCCTTTCGGGCGGATACCAGGGGTGACCAGAGCCATATCAGGACCGATAATAGCGCGTAACTTGCGGGCTTCGGCAGCCGAAGCAACAATACCGCCCATTCCTGCCAAACGCGCGTCTTTTGCCCGCTTCAGCACCAATGTTTCGGCATTGTCGGAGTAACCGGCAGCTTTCAGATCAGCGTCATCCATGGAGGTGAGCACCGTCACACCGAGAAGACAAAGATTGCTTTGTCCTGCTGCGGCGACTGCCGCGCGCATCGCCTTCGGATAAGCGTGGATTGTCAACATATCGACTCCGAGTTTGACGATATTTTCAACCGCACTCGCAATCGTATTGTCGATATCCAGAAGTTTCATATCAAGGAAGACTTTTTTGTTTGCCGCTTTGAGTTCACGGGCAAATTCAAGCCCGCCTGCAAACAATAATTGATAGCCTATTTTATAAAAGCTGATCGTATCACCCAATTGATTAACCAGCTTTTCTGCCTGCCGAATATCGGCCACGTCCAATCCGACGATCAACCGATCTCGCATAACACTTGCCATCAATTAAACTCCATTCCCATTACATTCAGAAAGTCCGGAACATCCGCAACCAACTGCAACAACAGTTTTATTCCGGATAGGTTCCATCCGGAAGCTCCTTATCAGGCATAAGCTGAAAGTACAACTTCCGACTTTCTATTATCTAACGCAATTACGCGTTTATATACCGGCATAGCCGGCATATAGATAAATTATTTCCTCCCGTTTTGGAAATCACGTTCCGCTGTTCTTCAGTTGCGGTATCGGAATATTGACAGTGCCGTTTCCCGTGCTGACATCGGTTTTCTGCCTTGTGACAGATTCGACAGCAGCTTTGGCATCATCGGAAATACCCGAATTGTCGCCAAGTCCGGTTGCGCCCAGAAGCCCTTTTGCCTTGGCATCATAATAATAGCCGCGGGCGTAAAGGCGCACAGCCTGCGCTTCATCCCCTTCGGCAACCTTGTAGGCACCGGCCAGATATTTCACGGCAAAGCGCAAATTCGTCTCGGCATCGAGAAGCCCCTTCGGGTCGCCCTGATAGCCCATGCCCTTCGCTGTCGGGTGGCTGATTTGCATCAGGCCGAGATAGGGGCCGTTACGAATATTGGGATTGCCGTTGCTTTCACGTTTGACAACCCGCCTCACAAGCCTTTCAGGCACATTATAGGCCAATGAATATTTGGAAATCAGCTCTTCCACTTGCGGACTTGCATGGGCAAGTTCGACAGGACCGGAAGGTGCGGCAAGTGCCGCAGGATTGGCTGCCGCCTCTTTGGCGAGAGCAGCGGGATTTGCTTGTTTGCCGTTAAAAGAGAGTTCCTTGAACACGGGAACGGGAATTCTCTTGTCAATCAGATAACCGTAAGATAACGGCGTTGTCATTGTTCCGACCCGTGCTATCGACTTGGTCGCATCGGTAAGTTCGGCTTTTGGCTTGTTCTCATTGGTACAGGCGCCCAAAAACCCTGTTAGTACAATAATACTGCCGCTGACAATCAAACGTCGTTTAGTCATGCACCACCCGTTTTTATTCAAACTTATGCAAACTTTTTCAAGAAAGCCACAAAATCACGGCTGTCAAAAACGCACATACTCTGTACACAAAATGCGTTCCGGCGTGTATTAGCCAATTTCATGGCAATCCTGTGACCAAATTGTCATTTTCTGGTCAATCACACCGAAAATCCTTGAAAACCTGTGGTTTTACAAGGAATAATCCCGATATGAACGACACTTTGAAACGTAAAATGCGTTTCAAAATGACATCTAGGCACATCAGTTGCAAAGTCAACCTAGCACAACTTGTTCGACTTGGCAAAACATGGTTTACGATAGGTTACTTGCGAGCTTTTCGGCAATTTCCCGATAGAGTTTGGAAAAAGTGCTTTGCGGTTTTGCAACATAGACAGGTGTGCCCGCATCCGACAAAGCGCGAACGTCCGGATCAAGCGGGATTTCGCCCAGAAACGGCACTTGCCGGTGGTGGGCTTCATTGCGCGCCCCGCCGTGGCCGAAAATGTCATAACGTTTGCCGGTATCGGGAGCGATAAAATAACTCATATTTTCTATGACACCCAGAATCGGCACACCGACCTTGGTAAACATTTCGATTCCCTTGCGCGCGTCAACCAATGCGAGATCTTGCGGGGTGGAAACGATAACCGCACCGGTTAACGGCACTTGCTGGGCGAGCGTCAATTGCGCGTCGCCGGTGCCGGGTGGCATGTCGACCACCAAAACATCGAGTGGCCCCCATAAAACATCCCGCAAAAATTGTGTGACCGCCGACATCACCATCGGCCCGCGCCATACCATCGGGCGGTCTTCGTCAACAAGAAAACCCATCGACATCAATTTCAAGCCGAATTTTTCAAGCGTTTCCAGCTTGTTGCCTTCAACAGCACGCGGGCGCTGGTTGATAAGGCCGGTCAGTCTCGGCAGTGACGGCCCATAAATATCGGCATCCAAAAGCCCCGTTTTAAAGCCTTTATCGGCCAGTGCCAAAGCCAGATTGATAGCAGTTGTCGATTTGCCAACGCCACCCTTGCCGGATGCGACAGCAATAATATGTTTGACACCTTCAATCGGCTGTTTTTCACCAACACCGCGACCAACATGCGCATGCCCCGACTGCGCAACAACTTTTTTAGCACTTCCGGCGTGGCTTTCGCTGCCATTCCGGCTTGTCTCCTGACCGGTTCCGCCTTTTTTCTCGGCTGTCAAAGTAACAATAGCCGCTTTGACACCATCAAGCGCCTCGACCACTTTCTGCGCAGCCTGTCGCATCGGCTCCAGTTCCTGCGCACGTTCATCCGGCACAGTTATCGAAAAAAACACTTTGCCATCGGAGATGAAAATTTCCGAAACAAGGCCGAGCGAAACAATATCGCTTTCAAAATCAGGCCCTTTGACCTTTCGCAACTCATCAACAACATCATCGCTTGTGATATTGGACACGAACTTTTCCTTCCTGCAAAATTGCTGGATTTTTCTCTTTCCTATCGCGGTGACAAGCCTTCGGTCAACCGGCTAATGGGCAGTTTTGACGGTTTTTGTATTGGCCGAAATATGGCTCGAATTCTTGTCGGCCAACCATTTGACAATAATGTCGCGGTCACGCTCGCCTATCATATGGTCACTATCGACCATCACATTATCAACCTTGGCAGAATTTTTATGGAACAGGGCCGATAAAGCCGGTTCAAACGGTGAATAAAGCGCGTCCTTTTTGCCCGAAATAATCAGGACTTGTGTTTTCGACAAATCCTCGCGCGCCGTATTATCGAGAATAGGCATTGAACGCATAAGAATGGCACGGCGCACAAGATCGGGATGGCGCATCATAATAACGGCCAGCAAATTCGCGCCATTGGAATAGCCGACAAAAGTCACCCGCGACAAATCATAATTTTCATCATCGGCAAGCCCGACGAGAAATTTTACCAAAGCATCGGCTTCGTGAACAGCATCCTGCTGGTCGAACTTTGTCGGTGTAATTTTTCTGAACCAGCGCGTTTCACCATTTTGCACAATGCGCCCGCGAATGCCGACAAGTGTTGCCCGCGGCCATATCGGGCGGGCAAAGGACAATAACGAATTTTCATCGCCGCCCGACCCGTGAAGCAATATAACCACCTCGCCGGATGGATGATCGGCACGGTCAATGCGCATATGAAAATTCTCTAAACGCTTCAATCCGGTTTCGGTCGCATTATTCTGCTGCATAAAAATTCCTCTATTTCGCGCATTATTGGCATTATTGGCGTTATTGGCGTTGTTGGCGTTATTTCCGTTAAACGCTTTTATATTTCCGGTAAACGTCCGGTCATTCCCGTTCAATGTCGCTCTTTGAAGCGGTTTTCCGGCTTCCGTCTCTGTGTCGCGCCCGTTTTGGAGCGACAAGGCGACCTTCCCGTTTTCCGCTTTTTGCATAAGCGCATTGACTTTTATAACGTCCGAAGATTGTTTAATTTCGCCCGATTTTGCCACTTGACGAGCTTTCCCGCCTTCAACAGGCACAACTCTTCGAGCAGACTTTATCATGCGGGCTGTCTCTGTCTTTATTTGCTCGGATTTTATCCGCTCACGCCCGATTGCCGAGATTATTGCATTTTCATTTTTCGTATCATTTCCGGTTTTCGTTTCATTATTGACCGGATCATTATTGACCGGAAGCGCCAATTTTTCCGCCCCCTCCCCCCATGAGGACGCCATTGCATCGCAAATGAAATTTGCCAATGCCAGAAGAAAAAAGCAACAATAAAACCGAACCCTTTTGTCATGAACACGATTATGAAAAAAACCCTTTAACAATTTATCAATATAAGGAATGGAAGGCCTTCCGGCAAAACAATTAGGGGTGATAAGGTCGTTTTCCCGCACCTTTCAGGCCAAGCTTTGCAAGTTTGCAACGGGGGCAAAACCGGCTCATATCAAGCTGCTTTGCCATAGCCGCTCTGCTCATCTTCGTTCTAGTTCCGGTTGCCCTCGTTTAAGCTCCGGTTGCCTTCGCAAGCCATAGCCGCCCTATTCGCCTGCTCGTCTTTACCGGTTCTGCTAAAAACGGGCTTACTTACCCACCCCATAGCCACTCTATTCGCCTGTGCAACTTCACCGGTTTTGCTGAACACGGGCTTGCCTACCCGCCCCCCGGCAAAAAAACGCCGCCGCCTGTTTTTTAAAGCGCCGCCCGCCTGTTCTATTATGCCTGTTCTATTATGCTTGTTCTATTATGCTTGTTCTATCGGGCTTCACTGTTCCGGTTATTTGAGGGTTTTCTCCCCTTCACAAGGCCGTTCCCGACAATACCATTTCCGACAATTCCATTTCCGATAATTCCATTTCCGACAATTCCGGCCCCGACAATACCATTCCTGACAATGCTATGCCTGTCTTTGCCCGCCTTTGCCTGTCTTTGCCCGCCTTCAATTGTCTTTCATTGTCTTTGATGACGATTGCCGGTTAAAATAAGAAAAAACAATGGCGCTTTAATAAAAAGTAACCGGCGGGCACTTTGCCCTTACGCCACAGCACTTTTTCGGTTCATCATTGCGATAAAAGTTCTCTACGGGCGGGTTTATTTTTCTTTGCCGAAATGCAGAATCAGACCAATTCGCAACGCTTCAATACACAATAAATCGCGCAAAATTTTATCATCCAAATCGAAGCTGTCATTGTATGAATGAAAATTCTCGACCGACCTTTCGACCTCGAAAACGCCATTGACCGGAAATTCAAATGATTTATTTTCCGATGAAAGATATTGACGAATCGTAGAGATCAGCCGTTGCATATCTGTGCACTGTTCATTCATCCCGATACCCGATATACTCTATATAACAAATAGCAATCATAAGTTGTTTTTTGTTTGAATACAACCTTATTCTTCGGCAATAATATCGCCACTTTGTAACGTAATATTGCAGACTGGAAATTTATTGGCATCCGAGTCGTTTTATGCAGCAAAGTCTTTCCGTAAACCGGACAAAATTCACCCGTATCATCGCCCGTATAGTGACACAAGTTGCACGTGCGATCTGGTTTGTTTTTGCCTGTTTCATGCTGCTGTGGAGCCTGTTTGCGTTTTTCTATCAATTGCCGTTCAACATGCCGGTTTTTGTTACCATTGCGGTTTTGTGGCTTGTCATCGGCATTTATGCATTGGCGCTTGAATTCAGAACGCCGTGGAAATCGCGGATTATATTGGCGATTATGTTTATTGCCGTTACAAGCTGGTGGGCAACGATAAAGCCGACATTACACCGCGATTGGGCGCCGGAATTATCAAAAAGTGTCGAGGCGGAATTCGACCCGATCAATCCCGACATTGTCCATCTTGAAAATATCCGCGATTTTGACTGGATTTCGGCTTACGAGGGAAAAGAACGATGGGAAAACGGCACTTATAATATCAAAGACATTGTCGGACTTGACGTGTATTTATCCTATTGGATGGGGCCTTATATTGCCCACACGCTTGTAGGCTTTACTTTCAAAGACGGGCGTCATCTGGTTTTTTCGGCAGAAATCCGGCGCACAAAAGACCAGAGTTTTTCGGCCATAGGCGGTTTTTTCAAAGAATTTGAATTGATAATGATTGCCGCACCTGAAGAAGACATTATAAAATTGCGCACGGATATAAGAGGTGAACATGTTTACCGCTACCCGATCAATGTAGACCGGGAAAAGATCGAAGAGCTCTTTCTGAATTATCTTGAAACAGCCAACAAGCTTGCCCGTAAAGCACGCTTCTATAATACTGTGACGGCCAATTGCACAACGGTGGTGTTTGACATGGCGCGCATTCTCGACCCTGGCATACCGCTTGACTGGCGCATTCTCTTTTCAGGACAACTTCCCTCCTATCTTTATGATCTCAAGGTGGTGGATACGAAAAAATCATTGGCCACACTTGTTGACGAAGCCCGTATCGTGCCCCAGATAAATGGCCGTCGCGACCAATATTCTGTTGATATAAGACGGGAGCGAAACACGAACGGCAATTGACTCGGCGAAAACTAAACCGTATAAGCGCAAAAATTGCCCCTGAACTGCAACTTGAACTTGAAGCAGGCGAAAGGGCACAAAAACTGTTCAACCGGCGGGAAACCGCACATAGAACCAAGAAGGGCCGCACGCCGCGGTATGTTAAATAAATGAAACGTACATATCAACCGTCCAAACTCGTTCGTAAACGCCGCCACGGTTTCCGTGCGCGCATGGCAACCCTTGGTGGCCGCAAAGTGATTGCAGCCCGCCGCACACGTGGTCGCAAACGCCTTTCAGCCTGATTTCGACTTTATTGCTGACTGGTTCAAGGATTTTACAACGATATGGGGGAAAGTTTGTTTCGGCTACAGCTTTTTCCCTTCTTCGCTGCAAATGGTCCGGCATTGAAACACCCGTTGGAACCCGCTTCCTTATGGCAGAGTTTTGTTAAAGGTTTTTCCGATGCGTGAGAAATCCTACCTCCGCCTTCGCAAAAGGGCGGATTTTTTGGCATTAAGAAACGGTGAAAAACGACGTGGCCCGTTTTTTCTTCTGGAATCGAAAAGTCGCGATTTACCGGAAGAAATCAAGGAAAAAACCTTGCCGCGCGTCGGCTTTACCGTAACACGTAAAAATGGTAATGCGGTCAGGCGCAACCGCATCAAGCGGCGACTACGCGAGGCATTCCGGCTTTCATTGACGCGTGACAAAGCCGCTCGTAACATCGCCGTTCGTGACATCGCCGCTCATGACAAGGCCGCCGCCACAAATTGTGACATCACCGCCGGCACAAATTGTGACATCGCCACTTGTGACATCACCGTTCGTGACATCACCGCCGGCGCAAATTGTGACCTTGTCAACGGAACAGATTATGTCATCATTGCGCGTCCCGATGCACTTGACGCATCATTCGCCAGTCTGACCGGAGAAATGAAGCGCCGGTTCGGACAAAAATGCAAAACTCGAAACGATAACAGGACAATCGCTCATGGAATATAATCGTAATTTTTTCATTGCTATTGGATTGTCTCTGCTTATCATTCTTGTCTGGCAGTTTTTTTACGTTGCACCGAAAAATGCCGACCAGCAAAAGGCACAAGAAATTGCTCGCCAGATCGAGCAAGATCAACAGGCACAAAATCAGGCCGTTCCGACTGCTGAAAATGGCACTGTAACACCGCCGCAAAACAAAGACGAAACAAACCCCGCCGGTCTTGAAATGACACCGGACGCCCGCAATGCGGCGTTGAACAAGTCCAAACGCGTTTTGATCGACACACCTGAACTGCAAGGGTCGATCAACCTTGTCGGCGCCCAGTTCGATGATCTGTTTTTGAAAAATTACCGCTTGACGGTTGACAAGAACTCGCCGGAAATTGCGCTTCTCAATCCCAATGGTTTCAACACAACCTATATCGCCGAATTCGGTTTTACCGGCAAGGGTTTGCCCGCCGGAAGCCTGCCGCAATTCAATACCGAATGGAAGGTTGATGGCGAAAACGCAACCTTGACACCCAAGACACCCGTTCATCTTGTCTATGATAATGGTCAGGGACAAGTCTTCCACCGTGTGATCTCGGTTGACGACAATTACATGTTCACCATTTCCGACAGTGTCACCAATAATGCTTCTTCGGTTGTAAGCCTTCTGCCTTATGCGCGCGTTGCCCGCGCTGCTCCTCCCGAACACGCAAGTGCCACCTATCTTCTCCATGAAGGCATGATCGGCGTTGCCGGTGATGACGGCCTCAAGGAAGAAAAATATGCCGCGCTCAAGGATTTGAAGCCGGATGCGTCAAACGAAAAGAAAATGGTTTTCGATAAGGTCAAAGGCGGCTTTATCGGCATTACCGACAAATATTGGGCAGTTGCCGCTATTCCTCCGCAGGACGAGGAATATACCAGCCGTTTTGTCTATTTCGATCGTCTTTCCACCCATTACCAGTCGGATTTGACCGGAAAGGCCATCACCGTCGCTTCGGGTGCAACCGAAACCATCACCAATCATTTGTTTGCCGGAGCCAAACGCGTTGAAGCCATCAATGCCTATCAGGACAATCTGAAGATTTTAAAATTCGAATTGTTGATTGACTGGGGCTGGTTCTCGATCATCACCAAGCCGATGTTTGCTCTGATCGACATTCTCTATAAGCTCACCAACAATTTCGGTGTTGCCATTCTGCTTGTTACTGTCATTTTGAAAGCGGTTCTGTTCCCGCTTGCCAACAAGTCTTATAAATCCATGGCGCGCATGAAAGTTGTGCAACCGGCAATGATGGAAATCCGCTCCAAATATGCCGATGACAAGGTCAAGCAACAACAAGCCATTATGGAGCTTTATAGAACCGAGAAAATCAACCCGCTTGCCGGTTGCTGGCCGCTTCTGGTGCAATTCCCGATTTTCTTTGCCCTTTATAAAGTGCTCTATATCACCATTGAAATGCGCCATGCGCCGTTCTTTGGCTGGATTCAGGACCTTGCCGCCCCCGACCCGACATCGCTCTTTAATCTGTTCGGTTGGCTTCCCTATAATGTTCCGGCATTTTTGATGATCGGTGCATGGCCTGTCATTATGGGTATCACCATGTTCTTGCAAATGCGCATGAACCCGACACCCCCCGACCCGACACAGGCCATGATTTTCACATGGATGCCGATTGTCTTTACATTCATGCTCGCTTCGTTTCCTGCCGGTCTCGTTATTTACTGGGCATGGAACAACACGCTGTCGATCTGCCAGCAGGCGATCATCATGAAAAGTCAGGGTGCAAAGATCGAACTTTGGGACAATCTCAAAGCTATCTTCAAAAAGAAACCGAAGAAAGAGACCAAATAAGTGACAGACAGTCCTGCATTGGCGGGACTTTTTGCCCGTAACTGGATTTTTATCCGCGGTGTACCGGCAATGAAGTTTCTGCCGCCCGAAGGGCCAGCCGAAATTGCCTTTGCCGGTCGCTCCAATGTCGGCAAATCCTCGCTCATCAATGCGCTGGTTGGCCATAAAGGTCTCGCCCGCACGTCAAACACACCCGGTCGCACACAGGAGCTCAACTATTTTGTGCCTGATGGCTTTACCGGCACTGTTGATGATTTGCCGCCGCTCGCACTTGTCGATATGCCGGGCTATGGCTTTGCCGAAGCGCCGAAAGCGCAGGTCGACCAATGGACAAAGCTGATTTTCGATTATCTGCGTGGTCGCACAACTTTAAAACGCGTTTATGTGCTGATTGATTCCCGCCACGGTATCAAAAAGAATGACGGGGATGTGCTCAGCCTTCTTGATAAAGCAGCCGTTTCCTATCAGATTGTGTTGACCAAGATCGACAAGATCAAACCGGCCGAACTTCAAAAATTGATCGAAAAAACCCATCTGACGATTGCCAAACGCCCTGCCGCTTTTCCCCACATCATTGCCACCTCTTCCGAAAAAGGAATAGGCCTTGACGATTTGCGGGAAACGATTTTAGAGGCTGCCAATCCGCTTGCCCGATAAGTTTCGCACGATCAAGTTTTTGTTCTTTGAATTTTGCCCCGTTCAAGTTTTGCGCGGTTCAAATTTTACGCGGTTGAAGTTTCGCCCCTTTCAAGTTTTGACCCTTCCAAGTTTCGCCCCTTCCAAGTTTCGCCCCTTCCAAGTTTCGCCCCTTCCAAGTTTTGACCCGTTCAAGTTTTGCCCCGTTCAATTTTTGCCCCTTCCAAGTTTTGACCCGTTCAATTTTTGCCCTGTCAAATTTTACGCGGTTGAAGTTTCGCCCCTTCCAAGTTTTGCCGCTTCCAAGTTTTGACCCTTTCACGTTTTGCCCCTTTCAAGTTTTGACCCTTTCAAGTTTCGCCCCTTCCGAGTTTTGACCCGTTCAAGTTATGACCGATTTCGTTTTCAAAAGTGGCGGCTTGAAAATGCGCGCCACAACAAACAAAACCTTTTTGGCAAGCGTGAAATTATTTGCAGTCATTGCCTCATCATTGAAACCAGGTTGGTAAAGGCCGGCTATTGGAAATCACTTCCTGTTTTTTAAAAAATCCTGCCTTCATTTTAAAAATTCCCCCTTTTTCTGAAACTATTTGCGCGCAAAGCCTCACCAGCCAAACCCCTTTTTTAAAAAACCGGCTCTGCCCCTTGTCCGAAAACAGTTTTTATGAAAAAGCCACCGGCTTACAATTGAACTCTTGCAGAAATTTTGAGAGGGCAAGACAAAACATCCGGCACGTCAAGACAAATCATGATTACGTCACTTCATGACTATGTCTTTTCAACTTGACCGGTTTGTTCATTCCGTTTTCAAATTATTAACGTTGAGAAACAATTTTTTGCCGCGTTTTACAATTGGTTAAGCATGAGTGTTGCAACAGGGGGAGCATTGTGGTTCCCTTTCTTGTTCTTCGGGCGAATGGGTTCTATAACGTTGTTCAAATCTGTAAGAAATCCAGAGTAGTCATGCTAACGCTTTTTCATCATCCGATGTCCTCTTCATCCCGTTTTGTGCGGCTCATCCTCAATGAATATGATGTGGCCACCAACCTGATCGAAGAGTATGAATGGGCACGCCGGCGCGAGTTTCTTGTGCTCAATCCGGCCGGCAGTGTACCGGTACTTCTGGCAGAACGCGAAGTGCCGCTTTGCGGCGCCTATGTCATTTACGAATATCTTGATGAAACGCGCGGCGGCTTGCGCCGCGACCAGCGCTTCTTTCCCGAAAACCCGCTTGAACGCGCAGAAGTGCGCCGCCTGACCGAATGGTTTTTAACGAAGTTTGAAAGCGAAGTAACCCGTCACATTGTGCGCGAACGTATTTATAAACGCGAAATTCCGCTGGCGCAGGGAGGTGGTGCACCCGATTCACAAACCTTGCGCAATGCCCGTGCCAATATTCGCCCGCATATGAAATATCTCGAATGGCTTTGCGCCTCGCGTGACTGGCTCGCCGGAAACTCTATCTCTTATGCCGATCTGGCAGCCGCCGCTTCACTTTCGGTTCTCGATTTCATGGGCGAATTGGACTGGAAGTCTTTTCCTGCCTCGCGCGACTGGTATATGCGTATCAAATCGAGGCCATCCTTCCGGCCGCTTCTGAATGACCGCATAAGGGGCATTGCACCGAGCACGCATTATGCCGATCTCGACTTCTAGCGACAAAGCAAAACTCAAGGATTTTCTCCTCAAAGAAGCCGCAGCCCTCGGTTTCGATGCCATTGCGATCACCGGTTCCAACAATCAAAAAGCCGGTATTCACCTTTTCGAGGCATTGAACCACGGCTATCACGGTACCATGGAATGGATGGTTGAAACCGCTAAACGGCGCATGGCTCCTGCCAATTTATGGCCGGAAGTCAAATCGGTCATTATGCTTGCTATGAATTACGGGCCGGAAGCGCATGAATTCCACCTGAGACCCGACAAAAGTTCCGGCAATATTTCCTATTATGCCCGCCATCGTGATTATCATGAATTGATAAAGGGGCGTCTCAAGCAGATCGCTTCGCGCTTTGTTTCGCGTTTCGGCGGCGATGTCAAAGTCTTTGTCGATACCGCACCCGTTATGGAAAAACCGCTTGCCCAACTTGCCGGGCTTGGCTGGCAGGGAAAGCACACAAATCTTGTAAGCCGTGAATTCGGTTCGTGGCTTTTTCTCGGTTCCATTTTTACCGATGTGGAACTTCCCTTCGATCAACCGGAAATCGACCATTGCGGTTCCTGCCACGCCTGTCTTTCCGCCTGCCCTACTCACGCCTTTCCCGCCCCTTATCAGCTCGATGCACGCCGCTGCATCTCCTATCTGACCATCGAACTCAAAGAGCAAATCCCGCTTTCATTCCGAAAAGCCATCGGCAACCGCATTTACGGTTGTGATGATTGCCTTTCCGCCTGCCCGTGGAACAAATTTGCCCGCAACACACGTGAAATCAAACTCAAAGCACGAGAAGATCTGATTGCCCCGAAACTCGATTTTCTTTTGAAACTTGATGATGCGGCTTTCCGTTCATTTTTCACCGCCTCTCCGGTCAAGCGTATCGGGCGCAACCGCTTTATCCGCAATTGTCTGATTGCTGCGGGAAACAGCGCCGACCGCTCGCTTGTCAATGTGGTCAAGCCGCATTTAAAGGATCCCGATCCGCTTGTTGCCGGTATGGCCGTCTGGGCCTTGAAACAACTCCTCACAAAAGCCGAATTTGATGAATTGGCAAAGCGTTCTATAACATTCGCTTCAGACCCCGATGTGTTAAAGGAATGGGAAGATTGAAACAGGATAGAGCAAAAGGAAAAGCACCCGCACCGGAACAATTCATGATGCTCGGAGCCGGTTATTCGGCTCGCGCCTTCGGTTCGCTTTATGGTGAAAACTTGTCCCTCGAACCCGACACATCAGACACCACTTCCGCCGCCCGAAAAAGCCGGATTTGCGGCACAACACGCACAAAAGAAAAATTCGCCTCTCTCGAAAGTGCCAATATCGAACCCTTTCTTTTTGACGAGCCGAACCCGACCTTTTTTGAACGGCTTGAAACAACAACACATCTTGTTATTTCGGTTTCACCCGATGACACAATGAGCGACGCGGTGTTAAACCGTCCCGACATTCTTGGCTCTATGCCGGCGTTAAAATGGATAGGCTATCTTTCCACCATTGGCGTTTATGGCAATCATGATGGCCGTTGGATTGACGAGTCTGCCCCCTGTCGCCCCTCGCTCAAACGCAACATTGCCCGCCTTGAAGTGGAAAAAAAATGGCAGGCTTTCGGGGAAAAACGCAATATTCCCGTTGCCGTTTTGCGCCTTGGCGGCATTTATGGCCCATCGCGCAATCCTTTTATAAAATTAAGTCAGGGCAATAAAACGCTCATTATCAAAAAGGGGCAATTTTTCAACCGCATTCATGTTGATGATATTGCCGGTGTCATCAAGGCTTTGTCTTCGGCAAAACGTGAAGGCATTTTCAATATTGTCGATAATGAACCGGCAGCGCCTGAAGATGTCATGCATTATGCGGCAAAATTGATGGGTGTGGCCGATCTTGAAGAAGTGCCCTTTGAAAAAGCCGATATGTCGCCCATGGCACGTTCTTTTTATGGTGATAATAAAAGAATATTGAACCATAAACTTTTAAAAACAGGATATAATCTGAAATATCCCGATTATCGAACCGCATTGGAAGCCATGTGGGCAGATCATCTTCGGGGTAAAAAGTTCTAGCAATCGCACGCAAAACCGAAAAGCAGGCGGAGGCTTGAAAAAAGTTGCAAATATTGAACATTGTTGTGCTTTTAAAAAAAGTTTGCGCATTTGAAAGGCGTTAGGAATGTCTTCACGGTTCAAGTCACTCAACCGGATTTTGGCAACAACATTGGCTGCGGTTTTTTTGCCAATGGCGCTGGCGCATAGTGAAGAGCCGACCGAACAAACTTCCGACGCACCGGCAAAACAGGCTTTTGGTGCTGTCAGATTGCCCTCGTCCGGTCAAGCGCAATCCATCGGTTTTTATTCCAAAGGTTGTCTCAATGGTGCCGAAGCCCTGCCGATCGACGGCCCCAACTGGCAAGTCATGCGCCTTTCGCGTAACCGCAATTGGGGGCATCCGGCCACCATACGCTTTATCGAGCAATTGTCGCGGCAGGCTGCCAAAGATGGCTGGTCGGGTCTCCTCATCGGCGACATTTCGCAACCGCGCGGCGGGCCGATGCTGAACGGGCACGCTTCCCACCAGATCGGGCTTGATGCGGATATCTGGCTCACACCTATGCCGGACCACCGTTTAAGCGCGGAAGAAAGAGAAAATATGCAAGGCGTGTCTATGCTTAAAAAAGATTCGCTTTATGCCGACCCGAAAAAATGGACTCCCGAACGCACAGCCCTTATTCGCGACGCAGCAGAAAACCCCGCAGTCGAACGCATTTTTGTGCATCCGGGAATAAAAAAACAGTTGTGCGACACAGTCACCGGTGACCGTTCATGGCTCCAGAAAGTGCGCCCTTATTGGGGGCATTTCTGGCACTTCCATGTGCGGTTGAAATGCCAGCCGGGTTCGGGAAATTGCAAACCGCAACCAAAAGTGACAGCCGGTGACGGTTGCGACAAATCGCTTGCCTGGTGGTTTACCGATGAACCATGGGCCGACAAAAAACCCAAAAAGCCCGTTACAACACCACCCCCGAAACCGCGTGTGATGATGGTTTCGGATTTGCCGAAGGAATGTCGTGCGGTTTTGAATGCACCGGAAAAACCGGCTAAATAGAAATGACTGTGCAAATATTAACAGCTTGAGAGAAGCGAATATATTTAACTGCTTGGGAGAACGAATATATTTAATTGCTTGAGCAAAGCGAATATATTTAACTACTTGAGCAAAGCGGATATATGAATAGCTTGAATAAAGAGGATCTTTGCAAATCAACCACCAAACCGAGGAATGGCCTTTATGCAAAATCAAAATCTGGAATTTCCTGTTCTTATCGGCGATATTGGTGGCACCAATATGCGATTTTCGCTCATCCTCAATCAGGCTGGCGAACAGCTTGCCATTGCCACCCGCAAGGTTGATGAATTTCCAACCATTGAAGAGGCGATCCGGCTAACCATTCTACCACTTTTAAAGACGGCTCCGAAATCGCTGTTTCTGGCCATTGCCGGTCCGGTCACCGGCGATCATATCAAATTGACCAATTGTGACTGGGTTATTGCCCCGAAAAAGCTGATAAAAGAATTCGGCTTCAACGAAGTCTTCATTATCAATGATTTCGAGGCGCAAGCCCTGTCGACGGTGACCCTGCCGGAAAAATATCTGCAAGCCATTGGCCCGATAAACACCGCGACAGATAATACAAAAGTCATTATCGGTGCCGGTTCGGGTCTCGGCATTGCCGGTTTGATCTATCTCGACGGTCGCTATATCCCGATTGAAGGAGAAGGCGGACATGTCGATTATGCCCCGCAAAGCGAAGAAGATCTTGCTCTCTACCCGTTTTTGAAAAAAATTGTCGGCCGTGTAAGTGCCGAAGAGCTGTTAAGCGGGCGTGGACTTCTCAACATCTATCGCGCATTCTGCGACATGCGCGGGGTTCCCTCCAATATCGCAGTGCCTGAAGAAGTTACGGCTGAAGCCTTGCTTTTCCATCAACAATTTGCCAATCAACAATTTGCCAATCAACACCGGCCCCATGACAATCCGGCTTTTGACGCAGTCCGGTTTTTCATCAATTATCTCGCGCGTCTTGCCGGTGATTTTGCCCTCGTTTTCAAAGCCGAAGGCGGCGTTTATATTGGCGGGGGTATTTTGCCGGAAATGCTCCAACTGTTAGACGAAACCGAATTTCGCAAAAATTTCATCCACAAACAGCCGCACGAGAAATTGCTTGAAACAATCGCTACCTTCATTATCCTTCACCCGCGGGCAGCTCTTGTCGGAATGGAATCCTATGTCCGTGATCCGGCTCGCTTCATGCTTGATAAAGAAGGCCGGTTCTGGGTCAAAAACCTGAAGTAGTCCTTCCTTCGGCACTTGTCGGAATGGAATCCTATGCCCGTGATCCGGCTCGCTTCATGCTTGATAAAGAAGGCCGGTTCCGGGTCAAAAACCTGAAGTAGTCCTTCCTTCGGCACTTGTCGGAATGGAATCCTATGTCTGTGATCCCGCTCGCTTCATGCTTGATAAAGAAGGCCGGTTCCGGGTCAAAAACCTGAAGTAGTCCTTCCTTCGGTACTTGTCGGAATGGAATCCTATGTCCATGATCCCGCTCGCTTCATGCTTGATAAAGAAGGCCGGTTCTGGGTCAAAAACCTGAAGTAGCCATTCCTTCGGCACTTGTTGGAATGGAAGCCTATGTCCGTGATCCCGCTCGCTTCATGCTTGATAAAGAAAGCCGGTTCCGGGTCAAAAACCTGAAGTAGCCATTCCTTCGGCACTTGTCGGAATGGAATCCTATGCCCATGATCCCGCTCGCTTCATGTTTGATAAGAAAGGCCGGTTCCGGGTCAAAAACCTGAAGTAGCCATTCCTTCGGTACTTGTCCGAATGGAATCCTATGTCCGTGATCCCGCTCGCTTCATGCTTGATAAGTAAGGCCCGTTCCTTTTCTATCATACCGGTTAAAGTCAAAAATACCGGTTAAAAACCGGAGTAAACAGGAAACACCCCGAATATAGTAACCAATCCCGATTGACGTCTATAAAACCAATTTTCGCCCGACAAAGTCCCGACAACGATCAAGCGGAACTATAAAACCAATTTTCGCCCGATAAAGCCCCGACAACGATCAAGCGGAATGATCGGCACTGTTAACCAGTTGAAGGCGCTTTTCCACCCTATCGCGACAATCTTCTTCGTCTTTTCAGTGCTCACATAACCTGCCTTTTACCTGACACTTTTTATTGAAACAGAAAATTATTTAAACCGACAAAGTTTTTCCCGTTCCGTTTGAAGTTTCATACGGTCAATCCGGCAAAAAATGTACTTTCAATTTATAAATTTTTAAAAATGCAAACGCAAAATATTATTTTTGTGTTAACGATATGTGTGGCGTATGCCATATCGGCCTTGCTTTCCTGTTTGATAGCTCTTAAAAAACTCGTTCGGCGAATTACCAGATTTCTTTGGAAAAGCTGCACTTTCATTTGCTTCTCGGGGTTTTATCATGTCATTCAAACTGAAATATTTGCATTCGGTTTCTCTATGTGCCTTTTCTGCGGCAATAGGCATAACCGCTTCCACAAGCCTTGTTGCAAATTGCGCTTTAGCCGGCGAGATCAGCTATAATGGAAGTGATAATAGCCTGCTTCTCAAGGATTCCACATCCAATTCCGATCAATATAAAAGCCTCTATTCGCAAACAAACCTTTCCGGAAATACGATCACAGTCATTGGCGGGTCAGACAAGCAGATAGAATGGTCGACAACAGATGGCGCCATTGCACCTTATATTATTTATGGCGGGGTCGATATCTTCGAGGAAAATAAAGCGGCTTCCCACCCCCTTAGCGATAATATCTCCGCTAACAACCTCATCATAAAAAATGTTTCCTATGACTGGTCAGCCACTACTGCCGAAAATAACCATTCTTATTCTCAACCCGGTCAATTCGGCGGCGGTTCCATAATCGGCGGGCTGAGCTATGGCAATGCTTCAAATACAAGCGGTAATGAGGAGCAAGAAAACGGAGTACATGGCAAAAGCATTTCCGGAAACTCCATTATCCTTGAAAATGTCAGCGTGACGGGCGGTAATGGCGGCAATGCAACGAATGAAAAAAACGTGATGTCAACCGTTGCAGGAAGCAGTATCGGAGGCATGGGAGGAGCTTCTATTTTTGGTGGATTGAGCATTGGAGTTACCGAATACGCGTTCGACCATGATGACGAAGAGGGCGACAGCGGAAACGGCGGTGACGTATTCAATAATACAATAAGTTTGAAAAATGTAACCCTCATTGGCGGTGCTGGTGGCAATGGCGGAGCTAATCCTGATATGGATGATAACGCGGGAGGTCTAGGCGGTTTCGGCGGCGGCTCCGTCTTTGGTGGTGTCAGTATCGGTGCTGCAGGTGGGCCTCTTGAAGCCGGTGATGGCGGTGCAGTCCATGATAATGGAATTTCTCTTGTCGATGTCACATTGACTGGCGGAAATGGCGGAAATGGCGGTTTGTCGAAAGATGATGCCGGTTCTGGCAATGGTGGCGTGGCTGGTGGCTCTGTCTTCGGCGGTTTATCCATCTCCAGTGCCAATGGTTTTGGTACAAAAACATCTGGCAAAGGTGGAAACGTTTACAACAATCATATTCTTCTCGACAATGTCACTTTGAATGCCGGCGATGTCGGCAGAAGCGGAGGAAAAGGTAGTATGGGCGGTGCCGGAATTGACGGGCTTGAGGGCGGCTCGGTTTTCGGCGGGGCCAGTATCGGCGGAGCAAGCGGAGATGGTGATGGCAGAGAAAGCACGGCCGGAAAAGGTGGCGATGTTAAAGACAATACAATCGTCATTTCCGGAAAAACCTCTATCTCCGGCAATGTTTATGGCGGCTTTTCGCAAGGTGGTGCGGCCGGCGAAAAAGCGAAAACAGGTTTGTCTGGCGACATAACTGGAAATGCCATTACACTTGAAGGCGATGGAATAACCATCGGCAAGCGCGACGCAAGCGGCAATATAGTAAGTTACGGCGCAATTTATGGCGGTTACAGCCTGAAAGGCGACGGCACAATCAATGAATTGGCCAATGTCTTTACCGGTAACACTCTCACTCTTGACGGCTATCGCGGTAAAGTTTCTGGCATTTATAATTTCCAGAATTATCACTGGATTTTGCCGACCGATGTGAAAAATGGCAATACCTTGATAAAAATTGCCGAAGGCGGCAAGGCTGTTGATCTCACCAATACCAACCATACAATTGCCGATATGGCTCCTTCGGGTAACCGCCTTGAAACCGGCAATATCGTCACTTTGATCGACAAAACCAGCGGAACACTGAACGCACAAAGCGCTTACACCATCCATCAAGGGCAATTCATTGTCTATCAGGCAAAACTTCAGCAGACGCACGACAGCGATAATGCTCTTGTTCTGAAAATTGCCAGAAGACAAAATGACGGCACAACCGGAAACAATAGCGACGGCGAAGACAATACTGGCGGCGAAAACAATCAGCAAGGGGGGCAATCGGCCGCACAATTGAACCCGCAGTCGAAGGCTTATTCGGAAGGTCGCGCAGCAAGCCTCGGCTTTGTTTCGCAAGGCTCCGATGTTATTGCCAACAGCATGGGTACAATTAGCAGTATGGCAACAACAACGGATAACCGCATCAATCATCCGCTCTATGTTCCCTTTATCATGACCGGCGGCTCTTCCTCTCGTTATCAAACCGGAAGCCATGTCGAGATTGACGGTTTCAACATGATTGCCGGTCTTGCTTTCGGCTTTAACCTTGAAGCCGGTCATAAAGTCACAACCGGCGCATTCTTTGAATATGGCCGCGGTACTTATGACACCCATAACAGTTTCGACCGTTTTGCTTCTGTCCATGGCGATGGCGATAGCGATTATAAGGGTGGTGGCATTTTCGCCCGTGTCGAATTTGCCGGAACCGGTCTCGGATTGGTGAAAAATCTGAAACCCGACGAAACGGACGGGCTTTATGCCGATGCATCTTTGCGTTTCGGCCAGTCGGACGGGAAGTTTACTGCCGGTCGCAAATTCGGTCTTGCGGAACAGGTGGTCGACTATCACGGTTCTTATGACAGCACGGCCAATTATTTCGGTGGCCATGTCACGGGCGGCTATGTCTTCAATTTTGATGACCGGCGCGCCCTTGATGTCTATGGCCGCTATTTATGGACACATATGGAAAGCGATACGGTTAAAATCGACAAGGAAAAATTGCATTTCGACAGTTCGACGAGTTCGCGTATCGAACTCGGCTCCCGTTATTCCTATCAATATAATGATTGGTTCAAGCCTTATATCGGCGCAACCTATGATTACGAGTTTGACGGCGATGTCGGTGCAAAAGCCTATGAATTCGATTTGCACAAACCGTCACTTGAAGGCTCGACCGGCATTTTTGAAGCCGGTTTCAGGATGAACCCGTTGAGAGACAACAAAGCTTTGACAATCAATGTTGATGGTCAAGGCTATGTCGGCGCCCGCCAGGGTGGCGGCGGCGGCATCAAACTCAAATACGAATTTTGATAAAACACGCTTTTACGAGTTCTGATAAAACACGCTTTGGCAAAGGTATATCTCGAACTTTGGCAAGGCAGAGGTTCATACTTTGGCAAAGCAAAGTTTCAAGCTTTGGCAAAGCAATGTTTCAGACTTTGGCAAGGCAAAGTTTCAAGCCTTGGCAAAGCAGAGTTTCAGACTTTTTCAAATCAAAGTTTCAGGCTTTTACAGAGCAAAGTCTCAAGAAGACCACCTCTCGCCGGAGAAATTACGAAAAACCGGGCTTTGTCAGGTCGGTTTTCGCCCCCGAATAAATCCGGATTTCATGGGGGAACACTCCCCTTTCGGCTTTACCGTCTTTATTGCGGGCGACTTTTTTCGCCCCCCACCCTTTTTTTCATTTTGGTCTTTTCATTCTTTTCTTTTCATTTTGGTCTTTTCATTCCGGAAAATTTTGCTTTTGACTTTTCGCGAATGCCGTCCTCACACCTATTGACGAGAAACACGTCCGCAATTTCAAAAGAAACCCGCTATAAAACTCTTTAACTCTAAAATTCTTCAATTCTAAAATTCTTCAATTCTAAAATTCTTTAAGCGGTATCTTGCTTTTTAATTGTCTGGCAATTCCGGAATTGGTTTATATTTTATCGCTCTCCTCTTCCTGCAAAAGTTTTGCCCATCTCTCGACAAAGCGGTTTTTCGACCATCTTCCACAATCACCAATTTTTCTCCAACAATGGGATTTCTTGTGCGATTGCCTGCTATCTGCAAAACCGGAAAACCTTAATGACACAAAATGACCAACCTGTTTTGTGATATTTTTCCAGACTTTGTCAAAAAGCATAGTCTTGCAATCTCCACCGGTTTTTAGAGAATTCCGCCATTGCGCCCGACAAATTTCCCAAAGAGCGGAAGAAAAACCAAGGGTAAAATTCCATTATTCGCTTTTTAACGCCGCTAAAACCATCATTTTTCAAATAGCATTCTATGTTTTTGCTTCCCGAAAAACTATTATAGAAAACCGATTTTCACTTTTATTCATATTGAGAATTAACATTAAAACAAAGTTATTATGCCAGCTAATTTATTATATTTATAATACTATTTTTAATATTTAACGATATAAATATATATATTAATTTTATTATGTTATTTTATTTTATAAAAAATAATTTTCAATACATTTTATTTTATTTTATGAATTAGAATTTTTTTGTGTTATTTTCTATTTATTATTGATTTCATAATTTTGTGTTTTTCTCCTTTTAAATTTCAATAGATCAAGATAGACTGCGTTTGATTCATGCGCCATCGATTAATCGGCTATCTGCCGATGAAGAGCGCTTCTTGTTTTTTTGCGACTCCGGCCTTGGCCATGAAAGAGCGAGGAAATTTTATGCACCTTTCTTCTAAATACAGCCCCCTCTCGAAGGTCTTGTTAAACGCTGCCTCGTGCATCGTTCTTTCGGCTGTGGCTCTTTCAGCCATGACAGTGGAAGAGGTGAAAGCGGACGAGCTTACCTATGACGGCACTGATAACAGCGTTTTAACCGCAGATCCGACAGATATAAATGCTTCCCGCATGAGCCTTCTCCCGCGCACGAGCGATGAAACCAATACACTGACCGTTAAAGGGGTTGTCTCCGGGCAAAGAACGCATTGGGAAAACACTGTTGCTCCCTATAATGTCTATGGCTTTGCTTCTGTGCAATATGATGTGACAGGCAATAATGGCATTGATGGAGCCTCTAACACAGGGGCGATCGTGTCGGTCAAAGATGTCGAATATGACTGGAGTGGAGCCGGAAATAAAGCAACAAATGCCGAACAAGCCGGTCGACTTGGTGGCATGGGAGGCGGTTCGGTTTTTGGTGGCCTCAGTGCAGGCGCACCGGGGAGTACCGCCTATGATGGTACGAATGCGGCCTTGGGAGGAAATGGCGGTTACATCAAGGGCGTTCATGTTACCCTTGATAATGTCGCCATTCATGGAGCCGATGCCGGTGAGGGAAATAGTTCACCCGATGACAACCATCGTGGAAGCACTGTTGGCGGCATGGGGGGTGGTTCGGTTTTTGGCGCAATCAGTATCGGTGGTGCCGGAGCCTGGTCTACACATTCAACCGCCGATGGTTCAAATGGTGGCAATGGAGGCGACATAAGCGGCAATTATGTTACTTTGAAAAAAACCGACCTTTATGGTGGCAAAGGCGGCAATGGTGGGTCGAAAGCCGGTGGAAGTGCCGCGGGCTTTGGCGGTGCAAGTGTGTTGGGCGGTGTTTCTATCGGCGGTGCCGGTGGCACCAGCTATAGCGGAACCCAACATAATAGTCAGGGTGGTTCAACGGGTGTCATCTCCGATAACCACGTTATTTTAACGGATGTAACTTTGACCGGAGCCGACGGCGGTAATGGCGGCTCGACCATTAACGATAACGGGAGTGGCGGAACGGCCGGTTTCGGCGGCGGTATCATCGGAGGCGGACTGGCGATTGCCGGCGGAGGTGGTTTTGCCGGAGGTAGCGGCGCCTCGAATGCTGATGGCGGTAATAGTGGCGCCATCCATGATAACGAACTCACCCTGAACCATGTAACAATCAAAGGCGGAAATGCCGGTAAAGGCGGTGACGGCGCACCCAATAGCGGCGGTGGCGTTGGTGGCATGGGTGGTGGTCTGGTTTTTGGCGGCATGACAATCGGTGGTGCCGGTGGCTCTGGCTATGCGGCTGATACGTCGAGCGGTAATGGAGGTGTCGCCGATTATGTAAAATCCAATAGCGTTACATTGGTTGATGTCACGATTGACGGAGGCGCTGGCGGCGCTGGCGGATCGAGCACAACAAGTGGTGGTGGTGCCGGTGGCGCTGGCGGCGGTACTGTCTTTGGCGGTCTTTCCATGGGAGGGGCCGGTGGTGCCGGTGACGCAAAATCAAACACGGAAAATAGCGAGAGTAGAGGCGGTAATGGCGGCAGTAGCGGAGTTGTCAGCAACAATATTATTTCTCTCGATCACACAACACTGAATGGCGGTATTGGCGGCAAAGGCGGTCAAGGTGGCGGCATTGGCGGCATAGGCGGCGGCAGTGTTATCGGCGGTTTGAGTACCGGCGGCGGCGGTGGCAACGGCTCGAATTCAAAGAAATATAATGGCAATGGCGGCGATAGCGGCGATGTTACCAATAACCGGATTAAGATTGTCGATTCCACATTGAATGGCAATGCGGGCGGTACCGGCGGGTCAATTTCCCATACGATTACAATCTTGGACGAAGAAGGCGACAAGAGTGTTAGTATGGGTGGCAGCGGCGGCGGTGGCGCTGGCGGCGGCAGCGTTTTTGGCGGGATCAGCCTTGGTGGTGCCGGTGGCTATGGTTCGCAAGGGGGATTGAAAAACGGCACTGGTGGCAATGCCGGTACTGTGAGTGGCAATATCATTATCCTTGAACGGGTAGAACTTCACGGTGGTGCTGGCGGCGCTGCCGGAAATATCGACGGCGAAAACAATAGCAATGAAGGGTCCGGTATTCGCGGTTCGGATGGCGGAAGTATCTATGGTGGTGCAAGTGTCGGTGGTGCTGGCGGAATAGGATATGACGCGACACAAACCAATGGTAATGGCGGCAAAGGTGGCAATGTCACCAATAACCGTATCAGTTTGACCGACGTGACACTTTATGGCACGAAAACAAGCCCTAATGGCGATCATAAATACGGGGTTTATGGCGGCGTCAGCATTGGCGGAGACGGTGGCTTTGGCGACATTAGCAACAGCATTGACAAAAACGGCGGCAAGGGTGGTGATGCCGGTGATGTCAGCGGCAATACAATTGAAATTTCCGGAAAATCCGCAATCAATAAAGATATATATGGCGGTCTTTCACAAGGTGGAAAAGCTGGCACTCACTTTAACGACAAAAATCAGCTCATCAACAGCGAGGTGGGGTTCGGCGGCAATGCCAACCACAATACCGTAACTCTTAACGGCGACCAGATCGTCATTGGCGAACGCGATGAGAGCGGAAATGTCACACAATACGGCTCGATCTGGGGTGGTCGCAGCCTTAGTGGTGATGGTCAAGACTGCCTCACAGCCGATGTTTTTTCCGGCAATACTCTCAATCTCAACGGTTACCGCGGAACCGTTTCCGGTATCTATAATTTTGAAAATTATAACTGGACTTTACCGACCGATACCAAAAATGGCGATACAGTGATAAAAATTGCCGAAGGCGGTACACCGGTTGATCTAACCAATACCAAGCACACAATCGCCCAACTGGACGCGAAAGCACCACGCTTTATTGCCGGTGACGCCATCACTTTGATTGATAAATCTGCCGGCAGTTGGTCACCTGTTTCCTATGCGCTCAAACAGGGTCAATTTATCTTTTACGATACAACGCTTAAACAAAATAAGGCCGGAGACAACACCGCTTTCATTCTGCAAATTAACAAGAAAACCGATAAAACTCCCGATCACGATCATGATGAAGATCACGATCACACCGGTGATAATACCGGAGGTGGCGATCATACCGGTGGAGACAATACCGGCGGTAACACTGGTGGCGGTGATAATACCGGTGGCAATAATGGCGGCAATCACAACAATCCGGATCAATCTGCCGCACAATTGAACCCGCAGTCGAAGGCTTATTCGGAAGGTCGTGCAGCAAGCCTCGCCTTTGTTTCGCAAGGCTCCGATGTTATTGCCAACAGCATGGGCACAATTAGCAGTATGGCAACAAGAGCGGATAACCGCTTCAATCATCCGCTCTATGTTCCCTTTATCATAACCGGCGGCTCTTCCTCCCGTTATCAGACAGGAAGCCATGTCGAGATTGACGGTTTCAACATGATTGCCGGTCTTGCTTTCGGCTTTAACCTTGAAGCCGGTCATAAAGTCACGACCGGCGCATTCTTTGAATATGGCCGCGGTACTTATGACACCCATAACAGTTTCGACCGTTTTGCTTCTGTCCATGGCGATGGCGATAACGATTATAAGGGTGGTGGCATTTTCGCCCGTGTCGAATTTGCCGGAACCGGTCTTGGATTGGTGAAAAATCTGAAACCCGACGAAACTGACGGGCTTTATGCCGATGCATCTTTGCGTTTCGGTCAGTCGGACGGGAAGTTTACTGCCGGTCGCAAATTCGGTCTTGCGGAACAGGTGGTCGACTATCACGGTTCTTATGACAGCACGGCCAATTATTTCGGTGGCCATGTCACGGGCGGCTATGTCTTCAATTTTGATGACCGGCGCGCCCTTGATGTCTATGGCCGCTATTTATGGACACATATGGAAAGCGATACCGTTAAAATCGACAAGGAAAAATTGCATTTCGACAGTTCGACGAGTTCGCGTATCGAACTCGGCTCCCGTTATTCCTATCAATATAATGACTGGTTCAAGCCTTATATCGGCGCAACCTATGATTACGAGTTTGATGGCGATGTCGGTGCAAAAGCCTATGAATTCGATTTGCACAAACCGTCACTTGAAGGCTCGACCGGCATTTTTGAAGCCGGTTTCAAGATGAACCCGTTGAGAGACAACAAAGCTTTGACAATCAATGTTGATGGTCAAGGCTATGTCGGCGCCCGCCAGGGTGGCGGCGGCGGCATCAAACTCAAATACGAATTTTGATAAAAGAAATTTTGGCAAAGAAACATCTCAAGCGCTGGCAAAACTTTGCAGTTTGCAACAGTTACGCTTAGCCAATTTCAAAAAGTTACGCTTTGCAGAATTGATTTCGACCGACAGGAAATTCTTGTCTTACAGATTTTGACAAACAATGAATTGAAGCCTTACAGAAGACACCCCGTAAGGCTTTTTTGATGAATTAAAATCCACACGAAAGATAGCGAGCGCGAAAAGCAGATAAAGCCCGAAAAACCTGAAAAGCGTGAGAGGCAGAAAGAACGCAAAAAGCAGAAAAAGCAGGAAACGCAAAAGTTTGCGAAGGAACAACGCCGAAGTTTGTCGGCGAGGCTTCAATTGATGATCTTATCGGGGCACTTGACGCGCAGAATCGTTCCGGCGAATATCCAAGACAAGATCGTATCAATCGAATGCGAAAGCAGAATTGTTCCGGTAAAAGATCCATGCAAGATCATCCTGTTTCAAAGGCGAAGCAGATTTTTCCGTCAAGACAAAGCATTTTCGGGCACATCTTCCGATTACTGAACACCACCCCGCCTCCACTCGACCGGCAAACGCGCCGCCTCTTAAACCGGCGCAAAACAACGCAAACGACCATCACCGTTCTATTGACTGTTTAATAAACAAATCCTGTTAAAAAGTCGATCAATTGACTTTCAAACAGCTTTGCGAAACCCTTTTTCCAAAGCGGTCTCTCAATTTGCTAAAATAGCCATTCATTCCCCCTTGTCACAACGGACTATCAAATCCTTTTGCCAAAGTGGCCCGCCAAATCATTTCGTCAACGCAACCTGCCAAATCCTTTTGCCGGAACGACCGGTCAAATGCGTTCGCCAAAGTGACCCGCCCGCCCCTTTCATGAAAGCGTCCGCCAATTGTTTCGGCCTTGAAAAACCAAGGGAAAAGTGAAAAATCTTCAGCATTCTAACAAAGCCTGCAATGTCACTTTAACAAGTGGCAAAGGGTTTGCAAAAAATTGTAAAGGGTGAAACAAGTTGCTGTTTTATAACCGGTTTCAACCGGTGATAAAAAGATAAAACAGGCCAGTCATTTCACCTCCTATTTTTTCGCTCTCTGTTTTGACGAGTTAGAGATACCCTTCCCTATTTAAAAAATCACGCCAACCATTCTGTTTCCAAATTGAAAACCTCCGACCATTTTGCCTGAAGCTTCCAATCGCTTGACGTTATTGAGAAAATTTTCATCTGCTACACCAAAGAGAGGATGCGTATCATAGTCGGAACGGCCAATCACTTCGACGCTATCGTTCTCCACCGCTTGTAAAAACTCGTTCCGATCGGCACTCGGCCAATAGGCCAATATTTCTTTCGCATAAGCCACGGCAATTTTCTGATATTGCTCATCTGTCAAACGGTCTGCATCGTCCGATTCAAAAAAACTCTGAATAGTGATAATCATTCTGGCATCTTTATAGGGCTGATAATCATTGATATTGAAATCTTTGCCCATTGCATCCTGAAGTAAACCAACGACTTCGGAAAAATCGGAAATTTCCGCACCACTCATTGGCGCTTGATCTGCACCAAGAGGTACAGGACGCGAATAATCTTTGACCTCGCTCTGCTGTTTCTGTTCTTTACTCTCGGCTCACTGTTTTGGCGCTGGATTTATCAGCGGCTGTATTTCCGCTATTACTTAACGCCTCACGTAGAATTTTTAATGCAGTTTCAGAGTTGGAATAGCCGACATTCATGTTTGTGTTGATATTGACTATATCACCTCTCCACAGGTGACATATGGTTTCAAGCTATCATGCTCCCCCACCGAAAGTTCAACATTCTTCATGAATGCCCGTTAATAAAATAATACAAACTCCAATCGAGCCTATAACCGCAATATATTATAATTCATTTTACATTTTTATAATCAATTAACGGTTTTTTTGTGCATAATTATGAGAATTTGAACTATATATATTTTCTATATTAATCTTTTTTGTGATTTTTAAAAATATTTTTCCTGACAGTTCAATAATGATATTTTTAAAACTCACCCCAAATCACACCCCAAATCACAACGGAAGAAAGCGCATAATCTCTGACTGAAGCGCTAATGGAACGACAAATAGAAATATTGATTATTTTCTTTCTTTCAAAATATTAAATAAAAAACAAATATTTTAATTAAAACTATTAATAAACTTTTTTTCAACTAAAACGAAATCCCGCTTTTTCTCGCCGGAAATAATCCTTCAAGCCCGCTCACATACGGCTATGCTTCCTGATGCACAGGAAACATATTTTTTGCCAGCCAAAACAATTCCGGCGATTTCAATCTTCAACTTGATTATAATTTCTGCTGGCGAAGAATTACAACCGGCTCAAACAGTAAATTTGAAGCCCGTTCTGTTTTCTGCATAAAAATCCGATTTTATCTTTTTATATTCCGGATCACCGTAAAGATCGGGCATTTCGCGACCAGCGAGGAAAGCAATAGAACTTTCGTTAGACATGCGAATATAGAAAGCTTTCAACTTTTTATAGAGACTGTTTGCGATGTCATAATCCTTGGCAATAACACCATCGCTTCGAGCATAGTTCTCGTAAATGACAACAGCATTCGCGCGCCTTTTTGCCCATTGAAACGTCTGCTTTTCTAAAGGACCTGCTTGATCTTCAAACTTTATCAACGCCTCGAAACCTGCTCTATGACTACCAGTCGCCTGATAGACCCTCGTATATTCATCCATGCCCATTTCATAAATGAAGAACTCTGCTGTATCCTGCTGGTCTTCCGTATAAAGTCCATCTTTATTGGCCATGATTTCAGCAAGTTGATTGCGCGAAAGTCCTTTGAAACTTTCAGCATCATCTGTCACGTTGATACGGGCAGGTTTCAACTTTTCGGCCACAACAGATGTCGCTGTATCACTCCCCTTGGGGGTGGACGTTGTTGCCGTATTCTGAGTGGAAAGTTGATTGATGCCATAAGCGGAATAGGATGTGTTTATCATTTGACTCACCTCTTATGCACCAGCCCACCTGATGCATAAATGAAGGGGAAATGACAGCCATCATGTCTGCCTTTATGGACCCGATCGGCATTATTCATTAATGCTATTTTGATTATATTATATTTTACATTTAAATTCAAATTCTTCAAAATATTGTTCTATAACCAATATATTATTGATGATATTCGCTCTCTAAATCTGCAACTCAAAATAATCCGAATGGAATATGATTGACATGAATATTCTTTCGAGTTTATCATTTTGGCGTTCCGGTTAAACCTCTTGCACTTTCAAAACCGGATTCGGCGTTCTTTTATTTATAAAACGCAAAATATTGTTCCTGATTGGAAAAAGAGATCTGTCACCCTTAGTTAAAAAAACAACCGGCTTTTCCTGGATAAAGGCCGTCACCCTCGGCATCCGGTTTTTACAAAAAAACATTCCGTAATGATTTTTCCGATTGCCGATTATTCCTTTCCGAAATGAAAAAGTCGGAAAGAAAACCGGAATTGACGGCAATAGAGATGAACGAATTATAGATGGCGAACGGAAACGACATGATTAACGAAAACCGGCCTTCAAAATTCGGCAACCGAATAATTTTTTAAAAAACGGGATGCCGCTTTATTCACCGGTTAAAGCTCTTCTCATTTTCTTGCCAATCAGATAAAACGTAAAATAATGATTTCGCAATAAAAATGATTTGCAGGAGAAGACAATGCGTTTGGCGGTGGTTGGTGCTGATGGTAGAATGGGTAGAGAACTGCTTTCGGCAATCGGGCGGATTGAAGGTGTCGAACTTCAAGGCGCCATTGTCAAATCGGATTCGCCATTCGTAGGGAAAGACGCAGGCCTTCTTATTGGTCAGGAACCTCTGGGTGTCACCATTACCGATGATCCTTTACCGGTTTTTGCCAAGGTCGAAGGTGTTCTTGATTTTACCAGTCCGGAGGCAAGCGTTCTTTATGCAGGTTATGCCGCGCAGGCACGCATTGTCCATGTGATCGGCACTACCGGTTTTTCCGAAGAAGATGAAAAGAAAATCAAAGCGGCTGCCGCCCATGCAACAATTGTCAAATCAGGCAATATGAGCCTTGGCGTAAACCTGCTCGCGGGTCTCGTTAAAAAAGCAGCCAAGGCCTTGAATATGGAAGATTACGATATCGAGATTGCCGAAATGCACCACCGCAAAAAGGTTGATGCCCCTTCCGGCACAGCGCTGCTTTTAGGTGAAGCCGCCGCAGAGGCTCGCAATCAGAATTTGGCAGAAGTGAGTGTGCGCGGGCGTGACGGGCATACAGGCGAAAGAAAAGCCGGTACAATCGGTTTTTCGTCGTTACGCGGTGGCACTGTGGTCGGTGACCATTCGGTGGTGTTTGCCGGTGAAAACGAGCGCATTGTTCTTTCGCATTTCGCACAGGACCGTTCGATTTTTGCCGATGGCGCGGTGAAAGCTGCACTCTGGGCACAAAAGCAAAAGCATGGACTTTATTCCATGGCCGATGTTTTGGGTCTTAATGATTAATTGACTTGAGTAAACCCCTATCAAGGAGGAAAGAATGTCGCGAATATTGGTTTTGGTTCGACACGGACAAAGCGAGTGGAACCTGAAAAATCTGTTTACCGGATGGAAAGATCCCGATCTTTCTGAAAAAGGATTGGAAGAAGCAATCTCCGCCGGAAAAAAATTGAAAGCAGCAGGATTGAAGTTCGACATTGCCTTCACATCCGCTCTGCAACGCGCACAGCATACCTGCCAGCACATTCTTGACGAAATGGGGCAGCCAAAGCTTGAAATAATCAAAAATCAGGCTTTGAACGAGCGTGACTATGGCGACCTTTCCGGCCTCAACAAAGATGATGCACGCAAGAAATGGGGCGAAGAGCAGGTTCACATCTGGCGTCGCTCTTACGATGTTCCACCTCCGGGCGGCGAAAGCTTGCGCGATACAGGTGCACGCGTTTGGCCTTATTACCTCCACAACATCCAGCCGCATGTACTGCGTGAAGAAACGGTACTCGTTGCAGCCCATGGCAATTCATTGCGTGCGCTCATCATGGCTTTGGAAGGCTTGAGCGGCGAAGAAATTGTCAAGCGGGAGCTGGCAACAGGTGTTCCCATGATTTACGAGCTTAATGCCGATTCAACAATTGCTTCCAAAAAAGTGCTTGAATAGATAAACCTCGATTCAAACCTATGCCATGCCGGAACAAATCTGTTCCGGCATTTTTTATAATCGCTGCTTTCTATCAGTCACCATCATGAAAATTGATAGCTAACACCTGAAACCACAAATCCTGAAGCTGAGCTGCGCAAAAATGCACCGCGCACTATTAAAGGCGGGATTAAAGGCGGGGCGGCATTGAAATAGTCAGAACCACACCCCAAGACATAACACTGCCTGACATTACCTTGCTCAAGACTTCATACTGCTCGACATGTCACCGCCCAACATGACATTGCGCGACATTGCACCGCTCGACATTACTCTGCGTGGCTTTACATAGCCCGACATTGTTCTCCGAGACGTTCCATTACATGACATCACTCTGCCCGAAATCATACTTCTCGGCATTTCTATGCCTGACGTTACACTGCTCGACATTACTCTGCGTAACGTTACATTCCTGATATTACACTAATCAACGTTACACTGTCTGCATCGCAATCCTGACATCACATTGCCCGACGTTACATTGCCTGAGATCACACTGCCAGACATTTGCCTAACGACATTATATTGCCCCACATTGCAAACAGAAAAATCTACGTTATTTCAGTTGCGGTGAACTTCCCCAAATCGGCGAACAATCAAGACGGCTTTATTCCGTCCACTTTATTCATTTGTTTGCATCTCGTTTGTTTTACTTCCTTCTGTTGCTATAACTTCCCTTTTGTTTAATAACTTCTTCTTTGTATGTTTCTTTTTGTTTTACTTCTTTCTGTTGCCTCCACTATTTTTTGTTTTACTTCCTGCTTTTTACATGCCCCCCATTCTCAGTTGCTTAACTCTTTTTCGTGTATTTCGTTTTGTTTTTCTTAGTTCTGTTCCGTGCGTTTTCTTTTGTTTTATTTCTTTCTGTTGCATCCACGCTCTTTTGTTTTACTTCCTGCTTTTTACATGCGCTCTGTTTTGATTTGCTTAAATCTTTTTCGTTCAATTCGTTTTTTTGCTTAGTTCTTTTCCTTGCTTCCTCTCTTGTTTTACGACCGTCTTTCCAGCCCGTTTCCTTTTGTTTGCCTTCCTTCTTTCCCCGCGCCTTTCCTTTTGTTTTACTCGCTTCTTTTCGTGCACACTGTTTTATTGTACTTGTTTCAATTTCGCGGGTGCTGTTATGTTCCAATTGTGTTGTTTTTCCCGCCCCCCATCACAACAACCGGCTTGAACGGCTTGAAACACTGTTGCCGATCCGTCGGCAATCATTTAGACACAGCTCAGCCTTTCCGTTGCGCATTCCGGTCTGCCGGTCACGTGACATCTCTGCCATTCCCCTTTATTGATCTTTTCACGACGTACTGGTCCGTTTTTATGGCGCCTCTCGATCATGGAAGTTCTTTTATCCTGCCAGTGCTGGAATTTTATAATTTCGGGAACGGCGAAATGGTCTTCAAGATAAATTTTACGATGGCTTGTGGGCTACATAAAAATCCGGTTGACAGTTTAAGATTGCCAGCTTAGATGGAACGCAATGCCCAGATGGCGGAATTGGTAGACGCGCAGGTTTCAGGTATCTGTGCCGCAAGGCGTGGAGGTTCGAGTCCTCTTCTGGGCACCACTTAACAAATGCTAACTTATTGATTTTGTTCTAATATTTTTTATCGGTTCCAAAAAAAACGCTGAAAATGGCTATTTGGGACACCAAATGTGACACCAAATGGCCCTCAAACTGGGACACTTTGGAATGAGAACAAATAGTTTCAAATCAACTGGATCAACCCGATATCTTGCCCTTCGCGGCCGTAAATTTTACTATAAAAGAAAAGTTCCTGTTGAACTCAAAGATATTGATGAGCGCGGTCCTGTTATCCGCGTTGCTTTAAAAACGGATGAACTTTATATAGCCCGCCAACAGCGCGACATTCTGGAAGAGGCTGATAATCAATATTGGGCTTCTTTGATGGTCAATGGAGAGAGTAAAATTGCTCAGCACCGCTACAGCGCGGCACAAGCCAGAGCAAAAGCTATGGGCTTTAGCTACAAGCCCTATTATGAAATTATGGAAGAACCACTTCGATTGATGACGGATCGTGTGAAGATCGCACAAAAAGAAAAAGAAAATGTTCAGGCTCTTGATTCGGTGCTTGGGATGGTCAAAGTTCCCGATGTCACGCTTAGCGATGTTGAAAAAACCTATTTTGAGAACATAGCCCCTCCGATCATCAAAGCCAAAAGCCCGGCGCAGAAGAATCATTGGACGAAAGAACGCAAACATACATTCAACCTTTTACGAGAGGAAATTGGCAATAAGGCTATTGGCGATATCACTCGTGAAGATGCGCTGAAGTTTTACAAGTTTATTATGAACAAGGTGGCTCCTCATAACGGTGAACCGACCCATTCTGCTTCTTTTGGGCGCAAACAGCTTGCAAGGGCACGTGGTTTCTACGCCGATTATTTTAAATATATCGGCGATGCCGAGCGAACAAATCCTTTTGATGGACTGACTTTCAAGGATACTGATCGCAAGTCCCGTCCGCCTTTTCCATTGGAATGGGTTAAAGAAAAGATCCTTGTTAAGGGTGCGTTGGAAGGGATGAATGATGAAGCGCGCGCGATTTTGATGGTTGCCATTGATACTGGTGCGCGTTTGGGTGAGATTGCCAATCTGCCCCCAGAGCGTATTCGCCTTGATGCCAAGGTGCCCCACATAGAGATTGCACCTATGGATGAAAAGGGGAAACGCCGTGAGATCAAAACACGCTCATCAATCCGTCAGGTGCCATTAATTGGCTTGGCACTTGCCGCATTGCAAAAGCATCCAAATGGTTTCCCGCGCTATCATGACAAGGAAACACATTTATCCAATGCGCTTAATAAGTATTTTAAACAAAATGAGCTGTTCCCGAGTGAAAAGCATTCAATTTATTCGTTCCGGCATTTGTTTGAGGATCGTATGAAGGAAGCTGGCGTTGATCACGAATTGCGTCGTATCCTGATGGGGCATTCTTTGAAACGTCCAGAATATGGCTCCGGTGGGTCTTTAGAGTGGAGACTTCAGGAGTTAAGCAAGATTGCAATACCCTTTGATCCATCAATAATTTAGCTACAAAACTAGCATTGGAAATAAATGATTATGAAGAGATATAATGCGTTAAGAGCATAAGTCGTCAAGAATTGCTTGACATCTGAACTTGTAAGAAATTCTTACAAGTTCAGATATTCGTTGCGGATGCCAACGCTATAATCAAGAATTTGATATGGATAAAAAGATAGGTATCATTCAATACAAATCAGCCAATTTATATCAGTCGCAATGAATCCTATTCGCCTGAGCGGCGCACCGTGAAAAGAAAAATGGTGTTGCTATTTTTTGTCAACTTCGTGCTACCTATTATCAAAATAAGTAGCACGAAGTTGACTTTTACGAGATTAAAATGATCAACGTCAAGTCTACGCATTAATATATATGAGGTCCATGACGTAGATCTTATCAAGTCATGTGATTATGACGAGTTTGATGATGCTGCGGCAGCCTTATTTTTCTCAACCTGTAAACGCAAGAGATCAAGTTTGCTCAAGTTATTTTCTCGTGTTTCTATTTCGCGGGCGTAACGCTCATACATAATCATGAGAGGACCGTATTTATCAGGGTCACTGACAATAAGTTCAGCCAGGAAAGCAGCACATTGTCTCAGTTCGCCTATATCTACATTGTTTTTGTCGGTGTTAATATTCTTCGTATTCATCCAAATACCTATCATGAAGGACGAATCGACAAATAGAAATTTATAAAAATTTAGAGACTGTAGAAAAAATCATCAGTATTTGGATTTTGTCTTTTTCGTGTAAATGTTGGGTTGCTATCGTTCTTAATCAGATGATTAGTGCAACGTACTGGACAGTCGTTCCAGAAGAATAACATGCTTAGCAGCACGCTCTTCTATCGTGAGCGGCTTACCATCACAGTTTTCTTTGAGAAATTGTTTCTCTAAATCCACTCGACAATCTGTTAATCCGAATTCCAAGCAGATATATGCGAGAATGTTTTTACATTCTTCGTCACGGCTTTTTTCGTCTAAACTGTCTAGGTATCGAAAAAGTGGTTCAGTTGATTCATGCATATCTAAATCTTTCCAAAGTTGGCATTGAACATAGTCGTTTTGGGAAAAATTTTGATATTTGAAACACACTTGGCATTAAGTCACCATCCCAAGCTGTTTGTTATATATATCTGGAAACGTGCCTTCACACAAGCGATTACATACACAATGGGTAAAGCCCGGTTTAGTCATAGCATTCTCATTTCTTAATCTTATAACTTGAAATATGTTGGAAAATACGTATATTTCGTATAATTCATAAATATAGGAATTTTAGCAATGTCCAATATGGTTAAAGAATATTCATCTAGCGATCTTAGTCGAAAATCAGCAGATGTCATTGCTGAGGCTTTGCGGCATCCGGTTACAATCACACAGCATAGCAAGCCGAGGCTAGTGCTTATGAATATCGTTGATTATAAGCGGTTGATCGCTCAAAATGACACACGATCTGTTCATACGATAGAAAGTATGTCTGATGAACTCTTTGAAGAGTTTCAAAAAGCCGCTACGGAATATGGAAAGAATGACGCATGAGTTACGATGATATTCGTACAGCTTCCATTATTATCTATCCGTATCTGTGGGAACATCAAGCCAGCAAAGGCGAGACTGAGGGGCGTAAGAAACGTCCTGCAGCTGTTGCAATGCGGTTGCTGCAAAACGATCTCTTAATTTTATGGCCGATAACGACGAAAGAACCTAGCCAAGATCGATTTGCAGTCGAGATACCAGATATAGAAAAGCGTCGTGCTGGTTTGGAGCAGGATTTAAGACTTTGGATTATTTTAGACGAGTTCAACATTGATAAGATCGGAAGTTCTTTTTATCTGGAGCCTGATCCACCCATAGGTGCATTTAGCAAGGCTTTTTTCCTGCCCTTAGTTCGCGAATTCATAGAGCGTCGGCAACAGTTAAAAGGCATCGAACGCTATAAAGGATAAGATAGGTTCTTGCACATAAGTTTTGTTTCCCTTCTACTTCTTTAAGACAAGTGATTGATTGCAGAAAAATGGGGTCTGGATAGGAAAATCACACCAGCAAAAGCGCTGCATTGGAGGCCGCCCAATGACACTGACGGAAAGGCAATTTGAAACTCTCAAATGAACACAACGCGTCCCTTATATATTAAAGTTAATGTTTAGTGTTCCCGTCATTGGCTATTTAAGCAACCAATGACGGTCAGATGTAAGATGTCCGCAGTCGTGATATAGCATGCTCTTTTAACATACCTTCGAATGTTCTGGTCTTACGGCCTTCACTGAGCGCAACCCGGATATGGCCGTTACAACCGCGCTTACGACATTTAGTTGCGGTTTCGACTTCAATCAGATAAAGTGAGATCTTATCTTCTAGATGTTCCGCTTGTGTCTTGGCAATGACTTTTGCTGTTTGAGATAATAGACACTAAAACATTTCTTGCATATCTTTTCCATATGGGCATTGTCATAACGATCATCTAGTCACAGAATTAACAAATGACGCAATAAGGTCATGATTACCAATGTTTTTTGATATGGATTTTTAAAAATATTCTTTTATAGTGATAGACGGAATGGCCAGAGACAGTGCATCACCATTCTTTCGGTTAAGAACGAAAAGCTAGGCACTAAGATAGGTTTCTTTCACTGTCAGGCTCTGGGCAACCAGAGTCCGATAGTCCATGGAACCTTATCGCTGCCCGATCATTTCTAATTGGTCGGGAAAGCTTGATGTTATAAAATAGGTGCTTACTGTGAAAGCAGGGCAACGGTGGAAGCCCCAGCGCGAATGCTGGTGTGTGAAAAGCCTAAGTTGGCACTGAAGGCATCATAGCTGGAAGCCTAGCAACAGTTCTTAACTTTCCCGATAGACCCCTGTGTCGGATGCACCACAGGCTTTGAAGGGGAGAGCCATGTCACAAGGCTCAACAGATGGAATTGCACGAGACGCGCCAAATTGGAATTGCACGAGACGCGCCAAATGGCGAGATAGATATATTCCATTCAACAATCAGTATCATAAAAAGCAGTTACAATCATCTTGTCTCGATATTGGATGATGAGAAAAAAACATGGCCTTTTGACAAAGAACTGGCCGGTAACGCTTTGGCCTTGCTTGAAAACGGTCTTTCCTACCTTGAAGCATTGACAACAGGCCGCGATATTGAAGACGAAAATATTGAAGGCTTTGACGATGATGTCTTGACCGACGCACCGGATTTAAAATTTTACGCCAAAACATTAAACCGCATGGTTGATGATGGCCATATCGATATTGCCCTTAATGCCCCACTTCCAGACAATATCAAACAAGACGAGTGGAACAGGCTTTTAGCGCAGATTAAAGCGGATAAAGATAAACGAACGATCATAGGCTTGGACATTTACAATATGTACCAGAATGCCGGTTATTCTGAGCAACAGATGGCCGATACTCTTGGTATAGAGCGTGAAGCATTTATTGATATTGCGACCGGCCAAACCCCTATCAGGGTAGAAACATTGGTTTGGATATGTACAGTGTTGCGTATTGACCCTTCAGCGCTACTTTTCGAAGCTGTCTATAACGTGAATGATAAACCATATCACTCTTTCCGCTATGCCCGAATGATTTATGAACTGAATGATGCCAAAGCAAAAGGCAAAGAATACTTTATCGAAAGAAGGAAGGCTACAGACCAGTTAATCAATGATTATGGGTTTAGTCATGCCGATATGACACGAAAGATACATTAGCTAGTAGAGTAAGGTGGAGAGGGTATGGATAAATGCCAAATTAGAAAAATAATCGCTGAAGAATTAGCCGCTTTTGTAGAAATTGCAGCTATTCCATTAGCTGAATTGGCAGATAAGGCCAATATACCCGAAGCGAGATTGAGCAGTTTGCTTGATGGAAATGAATCGGCAACCTTGGAAGAATTTGTTTTGTTGCTAAAGGCAATGCAGATTGAACCTCAATATCTGCTTTTTCGACCACTCTATGACGAGCAGATACAGCAATATGAATACCGCTATAAGATGGCACGAATTGCTTTCAAAACCATGGCAGAAAATGCGGCGCATCCGAATTACCAAAAAAGAATAGACACTTTGGCAACCCTGTTGAAAAACGGGTTTGAGACCGGTTTTGATAAACACGCATAAGATGGAATACTTGTTGTGGCCGGGAACGCCGCGACACCAAAGCAGAAAGTTGCGCCAGCTATCTCCATGCAAAAGCGGCTCCTTTATCTGCAAATCGTCCTTGTTGGGAGGCAAGGGCGTTATGAAGCAGCGGTTTAGAGCGTTTGTACCGTCGCTTCATGAATTTGGAGAATTGGAAAAGCCAGACACCAAGCCCTCTCTTAAGTGTCTGGTTTGCGTCAGGTATGAAATGCGGGGCATATCATTGGACTGGCGCAAGGCGGTTGACCGACCTATTGGGGATTGGTCAACCGCCATAAATTTGCTATAAAAACGTGTGGCTTGGCAGACACATGTATTTATCCGCCAGCGGCCTTGGCCTGCTTACGGAGAACGGTAGAAGCCCACCTTCACCGTTCTAAAATTTGTGGAGTGACAGATGAATGAACCGGCAAGACTGAATTATAGTACGCATATTCTGGAAGGTCTTATCGACACTGATCGACCTCTTGGCAGTGTCAACGACATGACGATCACAACTATTCTATCGATGTTTCTCGATAGTGCTGTTAAATTCCAGTTGCCGCAAAATGGTGAATTATTGGCACCGGAAAGCTATGACCAACAGTTGATGGACTTTTTTCATTTACCATTTCCAGTAACCGCTTTCGAGACATGTGTAAGCGCTGGTCAAACCACTGAGCCGCGCACTATTTTATGCTTCGAGCCTGATATGGAGATATTGGGCTATTTGCCGCAGCTATTGAAAATCTGCCTTGATGCCGGAACAACCAAGGGAGCGTTTTGCGTGTTTTTCCGCAAAACAAGCGAGGGCTGGACGCTTGGAGATACAGCCGTATTTCTGCCCTATGAAAACAAGCTGCATAAGAGCAAGAGCGATCTTGTATTTGAGGGTATTCCATTTGTGCTATTGGCCGACAGTTATTTTTCCAAGAACAGCAGCCGGAAAACAATGACTGTCGAGAAAGCCGATTATGAAGATGCCTTTACCATTTTAAGCGCCTGTACCTATACGTCCTGTGAAGGTATCGAGACGGTGATATTGAAAGCGCCGGAAAAATTAAACCAGAAACGGGCGAAACGGAATAAAAAGCCCTTTTACGATTATCACCTTCTGGCCGTTAAACCGCGCCAGCGCCAGCTTGCAAGTGACGAGAACACCACACAAGAAGGTTTACCGATTAAAAGGGCAAGCCCTCGTCCCCATATGAGGCGCGGATATTTCAGAACCCAATATAATAAACTGCAATGGCTTGCCCCTACGACAGTCAATGGAACAGGCGGCGTTAAGTATAAGGATTATATCTTGATCGGTGGAATTTGAAGGATGACGCTATTCAGGATATAAACAATTGCCGACTTTTACACTCGATTAAGATATGCCGCGATGATGAATTATACATTTATGACTATTGCTCTTGCCAGTATGCTTCTCCTTGAAAGGCGTACAAGTCCTAATGAACTTAACCTATGGTCTTAAGCTAGGAGCGTGGTGACTCCTTGCTATCGGTTTATCGTTTGTATGCTATCCCTATGATTGTTAATGCCAAGCATTTCTTCATCTGAATTGTTTATATTTCGATTATCGATGGTGGATATATGACTGGCACCGGCGATGGTTTTTTCACGAAAATACTCGGCATTGTCAGTTGAGTTGAATGCAGCTGATAGCTGATCATATATTTTGGTAAACTCATGTGCCCCTTTCATGACAAAAGGTATTTGAGAAATTTCATTATCTTTTAGATCCTTGATAATTGTTTGTGACCATTCGTTTACTGAATCAATCATCGGATCAATGACACCATATTTCTGATAAAATGAATGCGCGTTGAAAACGCTGAACATAGCATCTTCATAGGCTTGAAGTTTTTCTCTCCCGCGCGTTTTATCAGACTGCTCGGATGTTTGCTCAAGATCATAATTATTGCTTGAAGTTTCTGTAGGTATTATCTCATCAAAGCGCTTATAAGTTGATAACATGGCATCAGCCGAAGCCAAGAAATTCTGGTCATTTGTGTCATCGGTATCTTGCAAAAGTTCTTTTACGGCGTGGTTTGCTTGGGCTGCTGCCTCTTGATATTTTATCCCTTTGGGTGCTTTTTTCTTTCCTTGCCGCTTGGCTTCAACCTTATCAATTGTCCGCTTGTCTGCCTTTCCTTTTTTGGTCATTTCGTGTTCATTTTTTGAATATGGTTCGGATGTCAGTGTTTCACCACGTTTTGTTGCGACCATATCAATACCGTTTTCACGGGCAAAATAAGCCATATTCTCACGCCAACGATGAAAATCTTTTACATATGGATTAAGTTTCTGATCATGGACTGAACGCATGACAATCATGGCATGTATGTGAACATGGGGCGTTGCTTTGCCCTCACCAGATCTTTTATCGACAGTGCTATCATCAGGGCCATGAAGGGCGAAGGCATATTTATGATCGCCAAATTCGTGAGCCAGAAAACTACGTGCTGATTTTAAAAAAGCATTTTGGTCAGTGCCGGCGCGCGCGCTGACAATGACATGCATAATATCCCGATTGCCTGATGATCGAAGTGAACGGCGCCATGAGCGCGCCGTTTTTTCATAGTTATCGATTGTTATATTCTGATCTTTCGGGCCTTCAAGGGTTTTGGCTTCTGCCAGAGCCGCTTTGAAGTGCTGCTTCAAACCGTACACACCATGGGCTACTTCACTGTAAGAAAGGTTTATGTCGTCTATACCTAGCCCATGCTGTTTATGAAGACTATCTCTGATTTGATTCAATGCATGATCAGTGGTTTTGATACGGCCTTTTTTATTAGAGGCGATCGTCATCACTGCAATGATTCTATTTGGCTGGTTTTCAGTATGAGCGATGCCACTGACCAATCTTTGGTCTTTGTACACTGACGCTAAAGCGTCCTGGACATAATGCGGATCAATTTCAGATTTTTTGATATTGACCGTTAACGTGACGACATCACGAGATGGTTCTCGTTTATCAAAATAATGCTGCCATTCCTTCAACATATCATTTTGCTGTTGGAGGGTTGTAATCTGCTGACCGTTTTCACGCTCCATTGGCATTGCGGCATTGCGTGATACATACCGCATAAGGCTGGATGCAGATTGTATGCCTCCGCCAGTACCTGCCATTTTAACAACAGCCGGCTGCGCTCCTTTCAGATAAGCCTTCATCCGGCTATGAACCGTAGTCGGAGCTAAACTGACGCCACTGCCAAAAGTTTTTCGTCTTTTAGGTAATGATCGAGGACCACGCGCATCATTTGCTTCAGGTTCTTCTTCTTCATCAAAGGGACTGATAAAGCTGGTAACAACAACCATCGTCGTCGATAATGGCCGTGAGGTATTATTCATCACAGCTTTCATGGCGTTTTGTCGAGGCTGACTGATGGCAATAGCATTTGCGACTGGGTTTTTAATAGGTGCGCCTTTATCTCGCATACCACTCGAAGGAGCTGCCGTCCCTTCAACTCTCGCCGAACTCACTATAGTTCCCACTGAATGTCTGGCAGCCTTCTGAATGAATTTTTGAGTGATGCTATTGCGTGTCGCTCGTGTTTCCAGGTCTTGTTTTTCGATGAATTCAGGTCTTAGATGAAACGGATTATAAATTTGCTTAGCCATTATCCAGCCGACCTTTCAACCGTTTTTTGGCGGATATGATCATTTCTGCATAGATATCGGCTAATGCATTCGTCGTTGCATAAAGATTATCTAAGAGTTCGGTTAAATCGCCGGACTCTATCAATGTCCCGGTGTTTACGGCACGGGTCAGTTGATTGATGTTATTGCCAATCGCACGCAGCTGAAAACAAAGCGTGTTGATTGCTTCGGATATATGTGGGTCTACCAGCGGGCCCTCGCCTGCCGTGGTCATAATCAGACTACGGATGATTTGGGACACATCACAATTGTAGGAAATAGCAAGGTTTTGGAGAGTTTCTTTTTCGATTTTAGAAAGGCGGAAATACACACTGGCATCTTTTGGAGATGCCATAGCTCTATTCCTTTTTTATATGTTAGCTATAATTATTAAGCGAACATGAATACACATAATTCCATTTTTTGGATAAATCAATCTTAATGCATTAAAATTTTGTTCTAAGAGCGCATCATTATTCGATAAAACTTGACTAAATATTTCTTAGATAGGCACTATCCTGAATTTTGTGCGTGAAGCATTTCATTAGTCACGCCATCTATCGGAGTTAATGACGGAAGCAATATCCACTCTTTCACGTACAATGCACTGTAACGTAATGTTTGAGCAGCCGGGAAAACTTCTTTATAAACCTGACTATCTCGCTCAAAAATACCAATAGACGCGCGCCTTCAATGCCTAAGAAGTTTTTAAAAGCATTGGAGGGGTCAGTTTCTGCAAGAAGTTCATATCAATTGGTATTGAACACCCACAATAACAAGCCTGACAAAACGCCACTATATTATCTTCTTTTGCGAGCCAGTTTTTGCGCTAAGCCGGTGCTGTCTTGTTCCGGTTGCAGACGGCCACGAATCAAAATATTATGTGATTTATCATATTCATAGAGTTCTGGTTGTATGACATACGCGCGATACACTAACTCTCCAAATTGTGGACACTGTGTTTCATCCGACCACGTATCATTATTATATTTTGTATTTGTGATGATGCCACGACTATCAATGTCAACTATTAATTCACAAACATCAAGGTGAGACATTTTACCACCGGCCCGATCAACAGTGACATATTTGGTTTCTCCCCAAACCCATTTTGTCGGGCTTTTAGATCTCGGTGTCCGCATATATTCTGCCAAATCACTGATGGGCAAGCCTCTAAACTGGGCAACGAGTTCACCTGCTCTCTTGTCCAATGGACGATCAGGATATTTATGCTGAAAGGAACCGGGCATCGAACAGGCTGAAACGCATAAGGTGACTGCTAATAGAGAATAACTTAAAAGACGGTATTTCATGATGGAACCTTTGCAATTTTGATGTGTCTGCTCTGGTTGCAAATATCGCATCCAGAGCTTTTTTAAAGACAGAGTGTTTTCTATTTTTCCCGTTACCTGCTGCTGCTTTATCATCTGGCTTTTTGCCAATATCGACACCATTGGCTCGATAGCGGTCATTACCATATCTACCTGCATAGTCTGTGCCCATAGACACACCCATCTCTGTCAGAATCGTTTTGGTAATTTCAGCCGTCATGGAAGCGGCGAGATCTGGATCTTTTATTCCTAGATTCTCAACAAAACCACCGACAATCACATCAAGCTGTGGAGCCAATAGACGCGCACCTTCAATGCCAAGGAAGTTTTTCAGTGCATTGGACGGATCGGTTCCGGCTAGCAATGCATCACCTATGATACGGGCTGCTTGCGCACCTTTACCATCGTCAGCATTCCAGAAGGCTTCTGAATCCGTTTTAAACTTACCCGGAGGCAACAGCTTTGTCGCATCATTGGCCATTGTCAAGGCATTACCAATGGCATTATTTACATTATCCTTCAGATCATTATAGGACTGCTGTTTGGCCTTCTGTTCGTCTAAAAGCGCTTTTGCATTTTTCATGGCAGGTAGTTCATCCAGCGTGTTGGATGTATCACGATTGATACCCGCCACATCTTGCTTCTGCTCATCAGGGTTGGTGATAGTGATGGTTCCAGGAGCAACAGCAGAACTGATCTTGCCTTCATCATTGCTGCTACTATGAACCGGCATATCGATGGAAACTCCGGGCTTTGAGGGTTTATTTAATTCACCCTTGTCATTTTTAGATTTCATCTCACCATAAGGATCAGAGAAACCGCCACCTATAGTCACACCGCTTGAGTCTGAATGGATATCGAGATCACTTGTGGTGATGGTTCCAGTGGTCAGGCTGTTTTTGCTCGAATCAGCTTTGCTGTCGATGATACCGCCTTTGAGATCGGTATTGCCCTTAACGGTAACATTGAACCCACCATCACCGGCTTTAATGCCAGACTGTTCCTGCGCACCGGCATAGGAAGAATGAGCATTCTGATAGCTGCCTTTTACCGTGGCTGCGCCACCATCCAATTGCCAGTTGCCATTATTCATAGCATCCCAAGCTGTCCCAAACTTATCTTTTTCTTGTCCATTAAATAATACTTTAGAATTGGCTTCGATACCGATGCTAAAGCCATTCTGTTTTGATCGTCCTTCATCCAGCTGGGTTTCAATATTGAGATCACCACCGATATTGGCTGTGACTTTATTGCCTTCAACAACAGCGCCTTTCAGCGTTGTATCCTTGCCAGATTCAATATTGATGTCACCAGTGCCTTTTACGTGGGAATTGACATTGGTCGTCATCTGGCTATTGCCCTTGGATTGTTCATAACTCGCTTTAGCATTAGCCGAACCTGTCACATTCATACCAAGATCGAGACCAAGCTCCATTCCAGCAGAGGCACCAAAACTTTGCGAACTATTCTTGGATTTATCTGTCTGTTTTGCACTTTCAAGATAAATGTCCTGACCGGCTTTCAGATTGATATCACCTGTGCCTTCTTTGGTCTGATCGCCCATCATGCCATGTTCATCATAACCTGCTTCGATCTGGACACCTTGACCGTAAATGTCTCCCTTTTCGGCTTCAATGCTAATTGAATGTCCGGCACTGACCGTTGGCGTAACCGCCGTGCTTGTCGATGTTGTATTTTTGCTCTTGGAAGCTTCAAAACCCACACTGACACCGACTTTTGCAAGATTGATAGCATCACCAAAATCGGACCCTTTTTGATTTGGATGAGTAATTTGATCGGCTCCGCTTAGTATGCCTTTTGCATCACCATAGACGCCTGCAACACCGTTGAAGCCGGTCAATCCCGAATTTATATCTTTGACATTTTCAACACCTTTTACGGCGTTTTTAACATTTTGCGCCACGCCGGCAATACCGGAAGACACTTCAACACCGACACCAACCCACAAGTGTTTCTGGATTGTTTCAACATTGGTGGTATCCATCGCCGATATCATGTTTACATCATTGGTAGCCTTCAGATTGACATCATTTTCACCACGAATACCGGACCCAACAAGGTTGATATTGTTACCGGCATTGATATTGACATTGTTGCCTGCATTTATATTGGATGAATCATTTTTCACGCCATCTTTTGTCGTTCTATCAAGATCATTTTTATAACCGATCTTCGCCGAAGCTTGACTGGCACCATTGGTACTCCAGCCAATGCCAAAACCGGAGGCTTTCTTTTCTTCCAAGCTGCTTGAATCTTGAGCCACGCTGACGATGTTCACATCGCGGGCGGCATCCATATTTATGTCATTGCCAGCTTTGACATCAGAACCAAACACATTAATATCTGTTTGCCTTGCTGTCAGATTAACATTGCCACCGGCTTCAACTGTCGAACCGAAGTTCTTTGTTGACGCTTCATCTTTGGTTTGGGATGTTTTACCCCATATCGAGACATAGCCCTGCTTACCCGGCTTGCCGCCATCGCCCTTATCACCATATGAACCAACACCAAGACCAGTTGCCCGCTTTTCCTCGTGACTGGTATGGGTTTCATTGACACCGATAATATTCACGCTATCGGCAGCAATATTGATATCCTGACCGGCTGATACATTCGAACCGGCAATAGTGGCCGCTCCACCGGCATCCATGTTTACATTACCGGTTGCGCCAATATGAGAGGCAACCGTTGTTTCATCATATGTGTCTTTTTCCTTGGCGGTCTTCTTGAGGAAACCGCTCGATTTGGAATGGCTTGAACTGCTTTCAACATCTTGACCAGCAGCTACAGTAATGTTGCCACCAGCCTGTATATTGATATCAGCACCTTTGCTTGCATTATCACTGCGGACATCCATTTGACCCGCTGTAATATCAGAGGCAAAAACTGTGGTATCCCCGCCTGACTGGATGTTTACACCTTCATCGCCATGAATGGATGAGCCATTTAAAGAGTTACCATAGCTGCTCTTATCGCTGCTATGCTTGCCACCACCGAAAGTTCCACCATCCTCTTCCGTATGGTATTGAGATTGATGGGTATCTTGGCTTGCAAGGATGTTGACATTACCTGTTGTCTTCAGGCCGACTTTGCCACCAGCGTCGATATCCGAACCAACAATATTGAGGTTATGTTCTTTTCCGTCTTGTCCGGCAATGGCTGTGACATTGCCGCCAGCTGTGATGGAGGAGCCAACAGTGGTTGTACTATGGCTTTCACCCTGAACGATACTACCATCCGTACGGCTGTTAGCCTGATTTGCCATGGCAATGACGCTAATATCTCCTTGCGCCTGTACGCCTACATTACCGCCGGCCTTGAGGTCAGATGCGCCGATAAGGACATCTTTACCAGATTCAATCGACATATTATTGGCAGCGGATACACTGGAACCTACCTGCTTTGTACTATCAAAAGTGTTGGAACTGAATGATCCAGTTTCCTTCTCCTGTGTAGCAATAATAGCAACATTTTCACCGGCTTTGATGCCAAGACTGCCGCCTGAATCAACCTTGGAACCGGCAATTGTCAAGTTTTTATCAGCAGACAACGACATGGAGCCACCAGATGACACTTCCGAGCCCTGCTGCAAGGTATTTGTACCCATGCCAGTTTTAGTTGTGCTATTTGATGATTGGATTGTCAAATTGCCATTGTCGGCCGACATGGCCAATTGACCATCGGCATGAACGCGACTGCCTTCAACATTAATGTCTTTGTCAGCCTTAACCTGAAGATCCTTGCCCGCCTCGATATTCGAGCCGCGAACATTTTCAGAACCGTTTGTGGTTGATTTGGCTGCGCCAACATTAACATTCTCGCCATAAAGGCCGAGGCTGCCACCAGCTTTGACATCAACGCCTTTAAGATCGACATTTTTGTCAGCCTGGATAATGGCTGTGCCGCCTGCATCTATGGCTTGCGTCTTATTGATAACAGTTTGGCCGTTTCTTGAGGATGTTGCGGCATTCAACTTGATATTGCCGGTTGAAGCCAGAATAAGATCACCCTTGGCGGCAAACCCACCACCATTCGACAGAATGTCGGTGCCTTCTAATTTCAGGCTGCTATTCGAGGCAATCAATCCTGAATGGGTGAGATTGTCTGTTGTGATATTAACACTGCCGCCCTCGATTTTTGCGCCCGATGATACAACACTGGCTTTATCTTTTGCCGCGACATAGAGAACAGGCGCAAAAACGTCCACGCCATTTACATTCTGCTTAACATATAGAACAACAGATGTATCAAGCGATGCGACTTGTTCCGGTGATAATGGTTCACCAAAGGCCAGGCCGTTTTTCTGAGCATAATCAGCACCGGCATCGAGCAAAGCCTTCATCTGTTCAATCGGGTCATTGCCGGGGATAAACGAGCCTTTACCCAAGCCTTGACCGACAAGATCACGCATCTGCTTGTCAATCAGCTGGTTTTCAAAATAGGCATCGCCCAAGAAGATAATCTGCTTATCAGGTTTATAACCAATACGGTTGAGGTAATAACCTGAACCATAGAATTTGCCTACATCTAGGAAATCCGCACGCGTTTCATAAATGAAATTCTGATTGGGCAATGTACCGCCAAAACCGCCAGAATTGGGCTTGGGAGCAGATAAAGATGATGTTGTAAAATTTGGTGAGTTAATATCGACTTTAGGTGTGAATAGAGCGCCGCCCGCCGTCATATTGTTCAAAGCATCCATCGGATTGCCAGTTGCCGGCTTTTCTTCAAAATGGGCTGAACCTGCAATTGAACCCTCGGCAGCGGTGTTATTGAGATTCTTGACATTCATTGTCAATGAACCACCGGCCTTAATCAGTGAATTGGCCGAATCTACGGCTTCTGTACCTATATAGCCGGATTGACCGTTACCGATGGCTTCACCGGTTTTATTGCCTTTGGCATCATACACATAGCAAGTGTCACCTGCACCACAATACATATATTTGGTTCGATAAAGTGTAACACCCTTATTATTGACCGTATCGGCAGTGATAGAGGCTTTACCTGCGGCTTCAATGTTGCTGTAAGAATTATCAATCGTGGTGGCATCAATTGTCATGTCACCTTTCGATTGTATCATCCCTTGAATTGTAGGCTTGCTGGTAAAATATTGAACATCGTTCTGTTGTTGCATATAAGCATTGTAATTAAAATCATACCAGACTTTCCCCTTCTTTGAATTATGCCCAGCCTCATTCCAAGTGAAGGCTTTGAAGGTTTTTCCATCAACTGTTAGATCACCATATGTCTGTTCAATTGAATCCCACATACCGGCATTAAGCCATGTTACATCGCAATCATCACGGCAGCCACCTGCGCCCCAAGTATGACCATTATTACCTTTAGGGTCATAAAAGAGTCTGCCACGCATGTCAGATGTACCGTTATTGGTAAGTTCATTGTTTTTATCAGGGCGATTGAAACCAATTCTATTACCGTATTCCTGCTTTGTTGCCCAAGCAGCATCAACATTAGCTTCATTTCTTAAATATGAAGTGAGAATTGCTAGATTATTTCCCGACTGGATCAGGCCTGCCTTATTGACGATAGATGCAGTGCGTCCATTACCTGCCCGATTGGCGAAAGCCAGATCACGTCCAGACATGATAGCACCGTAATCATTGTTTACAGCACCATCAACATAGATGTAGCCATCACGGCCTGAATAGATCAAACCCTTCTGATGATTGGTCAGAGTGTTCGATACATTCAGTTTGAGATCATTGCCGGATGCAATCAGGCCGTTATTATCAACGGACGCGGTATTGATAAGAAGATCGTTTTCCGCACGTATGTTGGTTTTTTCATCCGCAACGAATGATGGAAGTGTAAGGCTGATATTTCCTGATCCACCATTTTTTGTAATGGCATTGAGTGAGACATTCTGGGCATTCAAGCCGTTTTTGCCATTCAAAGTAATTCCGCCAAATGTCAATTGGCTGTTGGAGACATTGATATCATTGGCATTCAGCGTCAGCGTACGCGCTGTCTGGATCTTGGCTCTATTATTGCTCAAATCAAGTGCTGTCGCTGTCAGCGTTATATTGCCTGCTGCACGCGTAGCATTCTGCAAGCTGATGACGCCTTTATCCGAAGTGATATCCGCATTGCCATAGGCTGTTAGATCGTCATAGGTCACATTGTTTGCAGCATGAAGCACCATATTGCCGGCACTCAGCAATTGCTTGGCATTGATCGCATTGGACGCATTGATCACAAGCCTGCCATCATTTTTGAGGTAAATATCGCCTGTTGCAGACTTCTGCGAGGCTTCCATATCCATACCGCTCAAGATCATGCCGGCATTAAGCGTTGCAACATCAAGGGCAATATCACCGCCAGAGAGAAGACTGTTGAATGTGAGATCGTTGGTATTGATCCTCGCTGTCCCGTTAGCCATCAACCGATCAAACTTTACGCTCTTTGACTGACCGGCTTTTGCTGTAATGGCAGCACTACCCTGTTGGGAGAGAATGGTTCCGGCAACATCGACACCATTGCCGCTCTCAAGCGCTACATCATTATTGGCATATATATTGTTGCTTTTGATGGAACCGGTGCCGGTCTTGATATTAACGCTTCCCTGCTTGCCAAGAGTGAGTGAGCCATTTTTGTCGGTTGCCGCCATATCGACACCGGCAGCATAATTGGCTGCCTTTGCATAACCGGCAATAGTCGCGGTGATATTGCCCTGCGCCATAATATTACCGGCAACATTGAGGTCTTGACCGGCTTGAAGTGTCATATTGTTGAAGCTGATCAGGGTCGCCGAGTTAATCGAGCCTTTGTTGGCAGTGATTGTTAGATCGCCGCCACCGGCCTTAATGCCATTCTTGGCGTTAATATCGCCATTGGCAGTCTGCAAATCGGCTTGTCCATCGGCAATAGCAACCAGAACATCTATACCATTGGTGGATTGAATATCCATGTCACCGCCAGCAGCAACCTGACCGGCCTTGATCGTATCACCCGATTTAAAACCGAGTTTACCACCGGCAATCGCATCACCCTCAACAGATAACAAGCCTGCACCGGAATCCACCATCAAATCGCCATCTGCACCGATTGTCTCAATCGTAATGCCCTCATTGGCTTTGATCTCAACATTCTTCTTCGATGTGATCTTCTTGGCTGTCACTGTTTTGCTGCGGCTTGCAACCTTGACACCATCACGGCCAGAAGCATTGTTGATGCTGATCTTGCCATCAGCCGATAGTGTCAGCTGGCCGGCATTGGCAGCCATGTCGTTACGCATCCGAACGCCAACGCCTTTTTCTGTGGCAATCAGCTTGATACGGTCGCCTTGCAACGCACCAAGCGCAGAACCGTCAATCGCATATTCCGGCTTACCGGCAATATCATAGAGTTCCTTCATCTCGCGCGAGGCATAATCAAACTTGCCCGTACCGGCTGTAATACCGATATCATGACCGGCAACGGCACCGTCAAGATGCACAGTGCGCGACACAATGTCGAATATATCAACCGAGCCTTTGCCCGATGCCAGATTGGCACCTCTCTCGCCAATGGTGACATCACCACCACGAACGTCAAAGCCCGCCAGAGAGCCGTCAAGGCCAATCTGCGGGATACCGGTCGTCAATGTCGCGCGCGGTGTATTGATAAAGCCGCAGCCATTACAGGTGATACCATTGGGGTTGGCAATAATCACATCAGCCTTGCGACCGAACACTTCTGTCGGGCCTTCAAGGGCGGTTCTGTTGCCGCTTGTCACTTCATTGAGGATAACCGAGGCAGAGCCGGATTGGCGAAGGTTCGGGTTGCCGGGGACAACACCGCCAAGCTGCGATGTTCCGACTTCGCCATTATGGTTGTTCAGGATCAATCCGGGATTGGCTACATTGAAGTCATGATATTTGTTGTGTGATAGCCCTGCCCCATTTGGCGTTGCAATATCCACCAACGGAACACCATTGGGGGCGGCACCAATGGTCGGCGTATTATTCGCTCCTGCATTCGGGTCTGCTGTCACACCCTGCGCCTGAACCAAAATAGGTTGCATCAGCAAGGAAATACTCATAACACCGGCAAGGGCCATTTTGCCAATTTTATTGAATGACTGCAATGTGGCCATCAATCCTTTGCCACGTAATCCAATAACTGCCATGATATATATCCTTTAGATGATATGAGGCTCCGGCCTCTTTTCAAAAAGTTGTTTTAAAACAAAGAAAGATTGGCTCCTGAATAAGCCAATCTTTTTCTTAAATACGCGATTTTTGACCGTTCAAATTCATTTGGCTGCACCTTTTTCAAGTGCGTCCAATGCTGCGGTTAGACCTTTGAGCGAAAACTTGATATTGACGTTGCGCCCATCAACCAGACGGAAATGACCTTCACCTTCACTACCTTTTTTCAAGACAGCCAGCGATTTTGCATCCAGCTTCTGTTGTGCCCAGCAGCCAGCCTGATTGCAATTGCGATATTCGACCTTCAAGGCATCCTTGCCATTGATGCTGTAGCTGATGCCAGCTGGAAGATTGACATTGAGCGGCGCAACACTTGTCATTAATAAATCCGGCTTAGCACCCGCTTTTTCTGGCGCGGTCAAGGCAATCGCAATGGATAGCACTGTCACTGGCTGATCGCCCTGCATGACTTGCTGGATTTGCGCCACTTCACATTGCTTGGTAGTTTTATCAGCTTCACCGGTTGGCACTTCAACACAGCGATAGAACCAATCATCAAATTTTTGAACTGTCGGTTCAGGGGCTTGAGCAGCGTCAGCTTGGGGAACGCTCTGCTCTTGTGGTGGCTGTGCTGTCTGCTCTTGTGCATAGGAAGCACCAAAAGGGACACACCCAAGCAATAGAACAAGAGAAATGCGGCGCATAATTTTTTGCATTAAGAACTCCATTTTGTCTCACAATGAGACATTTCAGAAATTTTAATGCGACTTTTATTTTGGATATGTAAGATAGAGAATTGTTACAGCGTTTCACTTTGTAACAACGAGAGACAGCATTTTTTAAAAACTTTGAAAATTTTATTTCTATATATTGAGATGACACGGAAATTTTTATCTTATCAATAGTATTAAACGCACAATAGGAGAAAATATGAAAATGAATTGCAGCAGAAAAACCGGAAAGTCTGTTACAATTCTTTTTTCATTTTTTTAAAGTATTTTAAGAGAAGCCTTAATCATAACGGAAAGCCTTTACCCATTATGCTGTTTTGAAAAAGGGCCTATTGAGGCTCAAGCTCTAAAACGTCACGGACATAGAGACAAAAGCCATTCCATCATAGGGGTTTTTAACGGTTGTCGAGAAAACATCCGAATAGCCGATATCAAGATTGACTATTCCACCTGAAAAGCGGCTTCCTATTGTCCAGCTGGCCATATTATCATCTTCAAAACCCCATTTGGCCTGAGCAAAGACCTGCCCATAGTCAAGAGCGACATAAGGCCTGAACTCGCCCAAGGCTTTGACCATGGCAGCGTTGTTTCCGTAAGGGACTGTACGCCAAGCAAATTCATTACGTGTAAAAAAACCATTATTGCCGTAGAGCAGACTATCGCGCATTCCACGAATATTGGAATAACCGCCAAGCGACATTTGTTCTGCACCGAAAAGATTGTCAGGCGAATACTGGCCGACAAGCAAATTGCTCAACAAGAAATTCTGCTCTTTGATCTTCAACGGCGTAACAACGCTGATCGTGCCTGTGACTTTTGAAAACTCCGGTTCTGCATCTCCTGCCCCCGGTGCATGTTTTTCAATCGCACCAAACCAATCAAGACCTTGCATATAATTGACATCGAATGTCCATGTGCCACCAAGCATTTGTCGTGAATGGGACAAATCAAGATTGGCAACTGTATATTCACGGCTGCCGACTTCAATTTTATTGCCAAGCAAGAAATTGTTTGTTTCTTTGTAGGCCAGACCGCCGGTTAATATCGTCAGTGATTTGTTGTCACGGTGCAAGAGCCGACTGATGGAGCCACGCAATTCACTTGAATCACCCGATGTTTTAATCGGGCCAAAGTTTCCGGGAACGATGGATTTATATTCATAATAATAACCGCTGACATTGAATGTCCAATAGCCATTTGGAATGCTGACACTTCCGGAATAGCTATTGGAATTGCCGTCAAGCTTATTGCCATTCCAATAATCTTTATCGGTTCTCTGATAGCCAAAGTTCCATAGATCATTCACACCAAGCATATTATCCAATGTCAAATTGGCATTATAGCGGGCATAGCCTGTTGAGGCCTGCCCAAGATTGTCATGGGAAAGGTTGACCTGCCAGCGTTTATTCGGCTGGTTGGTGATATTGAGAATAGTATCACTTTCATTCTTACCGGGCAAAATATCAGATTTGGCATTATTAGAAGCCAATCTGTTCATCTGGTCGAGACCTTGCTCGACATCGCGCATATTCAGCGTTTTGCCTTTAGTGCGTGGAACAGCACTCATTATAACGCCATTATAAGGACTAACCGGTTGACCATTATAATAGATGTCACTGAGTATACCTTCTTCAATGACAAATTTCAGCTGACGGCTTTTCTTGATATCTTGTTCGGGAATATAAACGCGGGCAGTCACATAACCTTTATCGAGATAAGCATTGGTAATGCCCTTCATCAATAATTGTATATCAGAAAGACCTACACATTTACCGGCATATGGATTTGTTATTTTATCAAGTGTTCGCTTTGATACTTTGGTTGCGCCCTCAATCAGAACTTGATCTATATCGAAGCATTTACCATCTGCCGGCAATACAGTCTGATCTATCACAGCGGCATCTTGTCCACGCGGTGTAAACTTACGCAACGTCTCAATCTGTTGTTTTTTCTGCTGCTCGGCTTGACGGCGTGCAAAATCATCCGCTGGCGATTGTGCATAAGCAGTCGATAAGCTTAAAGTGGCTATTAGTGTAGATAGAATACTGACATTATTATGTAATAATCTGAACAAACGCACCATCCCATTTTATCAATAATATTGCATGAAATTCAGCTGACTTCCATCTGATTGCATCATAATGACACAATCCTATGACTCAATGCGGGGATTAACGGTTTATTCCAAGCATATTTTTGTTACAATTAACAATAATTGCTACAATATTTTTTACTTAACTGCTCACAAATAATAAAAACTGGAAAAACAATTTAAATTTTAACGTTTTCATTGCGAATTATGGAATATTTTATCAAGGATATAGTAACACATAGAACAAAGTTCCCACTGTTGCTCGAGCGCAACGGTTAAAAAAAAGCATGCATAAAACGTAGGTCTTCATCTATTTTATCCGTGTCGCGTTCAATAACAAACATATTCAGTGCGCTATTCTAGAATCAATCCCTTTGGTTGTGTTGTAGATAACTGCATTGAGTGACAAGAAAAGAATACTCACCATATGTCAGACGGTTGCTATTAATCTCATGGCCAATTGTCGAGCGGCGCCGCTAAGGCCGTTTGCTAATCGCGTACTGGCTATAGACTGAAATACTCAATTACTGGAATTCTAATCTTTCCTCAAAACTCACATGAAAATAAGATGGCATGGCAACACTCTGGGTTCGCAAACCTAGAAATAATATAATGCGAAAGCGTAATTGCACACCACATTGTTACTCGCCAACTATCAAGGTTTTCTAATATATCGAAATATCATAGTTTAGAATAAATTTTAAAATCCATTAAATTGATAGATTATATATTATACATACCGAGGATCAGTAATTGATTCATTACAAACAAGCAGACTTGTATTGCTATAAAGACATTGTTGAAGCCAATAAAAAACGGGCTATATATGGGGTATCCGTGATGGGATTAGAACGACATTAGCGAAAACATATACGAATTTCGCAAACCTACAATGTGAGTTACTTTTTTTTCTAGACTCATATTTTATTTTATAGTATTTACTTAGTAACATTTATGAAAAATGTTGGACTTGAGGTGGGGAGGCGATGTAAGCTTTGAAGCCGAATATCATACGGAGAAATGATATGGTCAGCGTCAACACAAGCACAAATGTCGGCTATTCCAATGCGGAATCTGCGTTAAAGCTACTACGCGCAACAGCGACAAATGATCCCAATACAATCACAGATCAAAAAAATGAGAAGAAAGAGGCTGATAAAACTGATTTTTCAAGACCTGTTCCGCTTGGGGCTGATCAAGCACCAATGAGTGGGCCGATGACATCTAGTTTTACCGAGGTCGTTGACTTGCTGAAAAAGGCTAAGGGTGATGATTTCAAAATCCAAGATTATGCGCCTTATGAAGGTGCGGATATGTTCAATACGATTCAAAATTTTTTCAAGTCAGATGATGCAAATAGCCTGACGGATGAACAATATAATGAAATTGCCTTAGCTTTTGCCAAGGAGATGGTAGGTGATTGGGCACCGGAAGATCGAAGTGATTTTTTAGCAGCACTTGAAACCGGTTCTGTGGAGGTCATCTCTAGGAATGAATTTGACAATCACCCATTATTTGATGGTGCTGACTCTAATTATTTGGACTTGGTTCAACAATTGAACGCATCTGGAAAAGTAGCGATGGGCATACAGTTAGGAAATAAGGACATCGGATTTATTTTTTAATCTGAGTTCAAGAGATTCTTTCTCTGAGAAGGGAAGGAGCAAGTGGAAAATTTTAATTTAGGATTTTCCACAATTATGGATGGAAACACTATGGAGATATGTTTCCATTATCGTTAAAGCGAACAGTGGAGAGGGTAAATATGAAAAAGTTTTTAGCTATAGCATTGGCAGCTGCTTCACTGATTGGATTTACAAACATTGCATCAGCAGCGAAAATTGATATTTATCATACCAATAACTATGCCAAGGAAGACCTGATCGCCGGCAGAGGTGCTCAATCAAATTATTGCAGCGGCGGTATTTGTTACAAGCCAACATGGATTAAGCCTTATTATACCGGCAACGGATGGATGCAAGTTCAGGAAGAAGTCGTTTATTGGGCTTACTCGTATGGCTATGACGCCTATCCGTATTATGGTTGTGGTGTCATTATTTCCGGTAGCAAGTCATCTTATACTGGCAAATGGAGCGTTGATGCGAGATCGACAGGAACAAGTTCATGTTCTGTCTATAAGTCATCATCTAATGACTCAACTGGCAATTATACCTTCCGGTCTAGTCAGACAAAAGGTTGGTAAGTTTCAAAAAGTGATTAAGGGGAAGCAAACTTCCCCTTTTTCATATCAAACTCCGGGTCGAGAAATTCAAAGTCAAGTTTGGCCAATTTCAGATTTACGAGTTCGGGATATGCCTTCTTGTAATAGTCCAATAGGGATAGTTCATCTGAATTGATGAAATACCATTTTCCCTCGGTTTTCATACCGATCAGTTGGTTTTTAAGGCGTATATTTTTCCCGTCTTTATCAACGACATCGTAATTCATCGGAATTGTAACAACAAGAATTGTGCCTAATTCTTGGCTTTCAATTTTCTCAAAGTTTCCGACATAATTTGTTTTTTTGCCTTTCAAGGCTTCGTTACGCAGGTTGTCTGGGATTATTGAAGTAAGGTTCGCAAGGGATAATTTGTTGTCTTGTGCAATTGTCTCCAAAACCTTTGGTGAAACATATTGCATGACGACATTAAAGGTTCGCATGTTGTGCGCCAGAAGATAGGTTTTAGCATTTTTGATAAATTGCTCTTTGTCGCCCTGTTCCAAGGCCATCGCTTGGGAAGACATAAGAGACATAACGATGACGATATAAAGAAGAATTTTTTTCATTTTACATGCCTTGTTTTATCAAAAGATCATAAAAATCTGTTATATTACAATCTGGTTTTCATGATAGCTATGGATGTGCATATACCATAAAAACATAAGATTCTCATAGGTGAATCATTGAATATTGTCTATTATTATGGTATAGTTAATTTGCATTTATGAAGAATGTGGATCGGGCAATAAAAACAGACATGATAACTGTTTGCCTTAGCGGCTATAGGCGATATGCAAAACAGCCGATATGAGTGTAGGGTAAGGCTATGATTAGCACATCATATTCATCATCAGTAAGTCAACAAGTCTATAACAAGCCGACTGTTTCAGCCCCGAAGATAGACGAACAGCCGAAGGCTGATCCGATGAAACCTGTTCGTTTGAATGTAACGGATGATGCGTCTTCACTTGATGATTTTTCTCGTGAACAATTGTCTGAAGTTCTGTTGAACAAGAACGGTTTTTATAATGAAGAACAGAAATTGAACGCGGAATATCGTTTGTGGAAGGAATCGGCCGATGTCTATTGGCAAAATAGGGATTCCGGCAAAAGCCGCAGTGACTCTTTAGCGGCTGCCATTGGCAATATGGATGAAGCCGGGCCATTGGAGCGACAAACATTCTTTTGGAATGACAATCGCGCGCAATTGGTCAAAGGATATGAATTTCAGTCGAATAAAGAAGGCAAAGAGGCCAAGGATTTCAGTATTGAAGACCCGCTTTATAAGTCTTTGAAAGACTTTTACGACAAATTGGCTGAAGACACCACCGAATCTTTGGAAAAAGATGGGCGTGTGAAAGATCGCGTTCAAAATGTCGATTATATAGCCATTAAAAATCAATATGAGATAGATCAAAACACAGGCTATTCCTTTAAGGTTTAGCCTGTATTTGTTTGATTTTAGAAATTGTGGTTCAATTCAACACTGAAGTCACCATCTGCGTAAGCGGATGTTACACGGCCGTTGCAATAGCTTGAACTACCAGAGGTCAGATAGACGGTCGGATAGAGCCAAGAATTACCACTCATGAAGCGGGAAATGGTAAATTTACAGCTTTTTGAAGAACTTGCTGAACTTCTGTATTCGACTTGGCAGGAGTAAAGGGTTGGATAAATGCTATCATTATCCACTCGTGCTGATGCCTTAGCTTCAATGCCGTTAGGGAAGGACATACCGGTCGCTTGGCAACTCGTTGATTTTAACGCGATAGCGCTATTGGAATTGTTCTTGATTGTATATGTGGCCGATGAAGCGGCGGCTTGTGAGATTGCAGCGGATGATAAACCGATAACAGTAATTACAGTCAAACCTAAAACATGTAACTTTTTCATGATAAGTCCTCCGTTGTGGTTATATACAACATAGTTATATCACATACTGCATTTTTGATATATAGGATTCATACGTCATTTAGTAATTTTTATGATTTCATCTGTTGGCTGAACACCGTCTTTGATTTCTACCCCGTCTTTAGTAGTATTACCAAGTACAACATTGACGGTTATTATTTTACCGTCCCGTTTTACGCGCAATTTCGGCTGAGCGTCCGGATCAATAACGGCATTAATCGGGGCGATAATAGCCTGATAGACCGGTTTTAGCTGAATTTCCATTCGGGCAGACATGCCGAGTTTAACACAGCTGCGATCCTTCTCGTCTTCTATCTTAAATTCGGCGCGTACTTTAAATTTGGGAGCCTGACCGTATCCGGCACCTTGGACGGATTCAGAACTCACCCTGATAATTGTTCCATTCAATACCATGCCCGGCAGCGCGTCACTCTGGATGGTGACGGCTTGTCCATTCTGGACATTGTTAATGTCTATTTCATCGACATCACCGGCCACGACAAAGCTGTTGACGTCAGCGATATTGAAGATTGTTGTTCCCTTTTGAACACTTGTTCCGGTTTCTATTACTTTTGGGGACTCACTGGCCGAGGCTCCGATTGGTGGATTGATAACAATCCCATCAATGGGGGCATATAGGATATATTGGTTTCGATCATTTTGAGCAGCATCAAACCGACTTTTGGCATTTTCATATTCAAGAACGGCCATTTGCAGTTGTTCATCACTACCCTGCTTGCGCGTGGCTTCCAAGTCTACTTCGGCAGCCTTGACGGCATTATGGCGGGTTAGCTGTTCTTGTACGGATGTTTCATATTCGTTTCGTGGAATGATGCCTTTTTCGTAAAGGCCCTTGTTCTCTGCTAAGTCTTTGTCAGCTTTGCTTGAAGCATTATTCGCCTCTTCCAAAGTACGTTTTGCTCTTTGCATATCCGGGCTAGTTTCCCAAGCCTTGAGTTTATCAAGTTCTATTTTAGATTTGATGAAGGCGCTTTGTGCCAGACGCAATGATTCATCGATCATACTGGTATCCAGAACAGCAATTTTCTGGCCTTTGGTAACAGTATCCCCGATCTTGATTTTTGTTTCGCTGATAACACCTTCAAATGGCGCGAGAAGCGATATGACCGTTGCCGGTTCAATGGTTCCGCTTATTCGTAATTGCTGGTCAATCTGGCCAACCATTAATTGCCCCATTGGCTGATTAGGCGGGAAGGGCATTGAATTGTTATCGGGCAGTCCCTGTGACGTTGTGGCCTTATAAACGGCACCGGATAAAAGGATGATGGCAATACCGCCCAAGCATAAAGCGTATATGCGTGCGCGCTTGCTATTTTTAAAGAGTTTACTAAGGGTTGTTTTGTCAGTCATTGAGTGACACCTGCCATGTCTCTAATGTGGTTCCCAATTGTAAGTCTAGCCGGGTCAAGGCATTTAAATAATTAATACGTGCGTTGACAAGCTGCGTTTCAGCATCACGCAGATTTTGTTCCATAGAACGGACTTCAAAAGTTGAAGACCGACCGGCGTTTAGTTTTGTTTTTTCGACTTCGAGAGCGCGCCTTGCCAAATCAAGGGATGTTTGCGCTGTTTTGGCTTGTTGCCAGTATATTTTGACTTCAGTGGCACTGGTACGAATTTGTCTCTCAATACCTGACTTGATAATATCCAGCTGCAATTCAGAAGTGCGGGTGGTTGTATCGGCTTGGACAAGCTGTTGTTTAATGGTCAAGTCATTCAATGGAATACTCAATTGGATGCCGACTTTTCCGTTTCGTGTACGAGTATCGGGCAAATCAGTCTGCTTTTGGGTGCCATAGGTTCCTTGTGCAAAAAGGGATATATCCCAAAGCTGCTGGTTTTCAGCCACTTTTACATTGAGTTTGTTCTGATCGATGACATAAAGTTGGGATTGATAATCCTCACGGTTGAGTAAGGCGGTATCAAATAGTTTTCGCAGATCGATAGGGATTTTCTTCAGTTTAAATTCCTCTTTTGCAACAAGAGGTGTCGAAAGGTCCAGATTTAAAATATCCAGCAGATTTAAGCGTCTGTCCTCGATAGTCTGCTGCGCCTGAAGAACGCGCAATTTCTGATTTTCCAAGTCTGCTTCTGTTTGAACAGCGTCAACCTCGGCCATGCGGCCGGCGGCAATCAATGACCGGTTTTGCTGTAGTGTTTCTTGACCACGGATGACGGCTTCATTTGCAAGGCGCAATTCTTCCTGTGCCTGTAATAAATCCCGATGAGCAAGAATGGCTTGGCCAATGGTTTCAGATACGGTTGTTTTAAGGTGTAACTTGTTTATTTTTTCTTGTAATCTGGCCACATTGACGGGAGCCATATTTACGGTAACGCCGGCACCACGCAAAAGGGGCTGTGAGATGGACATGTCAATATTGTTGTCTAGCGTATTGTAGTTATCGGATGAACTGCCGGAAACATTCCATGCAAAGTCGAATGTTGTTCCCAAGGGTGTTATCATGTTTACGCCGGGAGAAATATCATAAAGGTTTGTATGCACCCCGGCTATTCGTTGTCTTGATAAAGAGCCGTCAATGCTGAATTGCGGTGTGAAGCGGTCTTCGGCCACGCGCAGGTCGAATTTTTGAGAAATACGGTTGATATAGGAACTTTTAATCGTCCTATTGTTCCGGATTGATAGAAATACGACATCAGCCACTGTCATTTCGACTTGCTGATTTTCGTTTGTTGTTGCTTGGCTGGTTGCCGGCACGTTGTTGCGAGATAGGCTGCCTTGACTGGATTGCGCTGCCGCCGGTGAGATTTGCGGTTTAAAAATAGGAATTGGGACACGCTCTATCGGTATCAAATCATCCGCATGAACATACGGAATTGTCATTCCAAGAGAGAGTATGAATATTATTCCAGTTAATCTGCTCTTTGTCATCATTCGCTCCTTAGAGCGGCAACAATATCAAGCTTTGAAGCTCGAATGGCCGGATAGATGCCAAAAAATAGGCCGACAACAATAGAAAGCGCGATGCCAAGTGGCAGTGCTAGAATGGAAGGTGCAAAACTCCAACCCGATAACATGGCAAAAAACCATCCTGCAATTGTACCGGTAAGTAATCCTATGAAAGCACCTATAAAGCAAAGGATCAGGGAATTAGAAAGGAATAAGATAACAATATCCATTTGCGTTGCGCCTATTGCGCGACGCAATCCAATTTCATGCCTTCTTTCTAGCACGCTTATCAACATTACATTCATGATGCCAACGCCGCTCACCAAAAGAGAGATCGAACCAATACCTAACAACAGATAGGCATAGATGCGCATTTGTGCGTCAATAGTTTCTATGACTTGTTGTGCTGTTTGTATTCGAGGTATCAGGCTTGGGTCTTTTTGTGATAGCCATAATTGCAGGTTAGCTGAGACTTCTTTTTCATCTGCATCAGCGGCTATTCTGATTGCCATATTGCTGACTTGGGTATCAGTCATTACCCGTCTTGCTGCGTTGAAAGCAATTAGAACGGAATTGTTTAAATCAACCATCAAAACGCTATTGGGGGGCGTTGTATCGAGTATTCCAACGACTTCAAAGGATTCACCCTGAAGCGTTATCTTATCGCCCATTTTGACAGGTTTGGCAGTAAAGTCTGCTATTTTATCGGCAATAGATTTGCCAAGAACAACAAAAGGTGCATAACCATCTAGGTCATATATCTGGCGACCGACCGCAATCTTTGATCTGGAAATGCTGTAATAATCCTGGCTGACAGCAAGGATTTGTGTGTTTTCCAATAAGCGTCCATTTCTAATCGTTCCGCTGCTGCCGATGACAACGCTATAGGAGCGTATCCCTTTAACTTCGGAAGCCATTTGTTTTGCATCATCTAATGAAAAGTTGCTCTGGCCTTTGGTTGAATATATACTCAGGCCAATAACATCTGTGCCTAATTTGCTGAATTGGCTGATAGCTTCTTCTTTGGCATTATGGCTATAGTGCAAGGTGGCGATAACGGCAGCTGTACCAATGATAATACCAATCAAAGCCAATAGATTGCGTCCTTTGGTTGCATGAAAATCGCGCCAAGTCTCGATAAAGGTGTTTTTCCAGATTGTATATCTTGGTGTCATGGCAAACCGACCTGATCGATAATTAGGCCGTCTTTCATAATAATCTGGCTTTTGCAATTTTGTGCAATGGAAGGATCATGAGTAACAATAAGAACAGTCATCTTGAGTTCTTGGTTCAGATTTTCAAAAATGGATATAATCTCTGAAGCTGATTGGCTGTCAAGGTTGCCTGTAGGTTCATCGGCCAGCAATATCTTAGGATTTGTTATCAAAGCACGCGCAATTGCGACACGCTGTTTCTGGCCTCCGGAGAGTTCATCTGGATAATGTTCAAGACGATTTTCTAAACCAACCATAGAAAGCCAGTATTCGGCTTCTTTTTTACGCTCTTGGCGGCTTAACCCGCGATAGGCCAAAGGCAGGCTTACATTGTCAATTGCGTTCATTGAAGGTAGCAGGTGGAAGGCTTGAAAAACAAAACCAATGGTTTCATTTCTGAAATGGGCGGCTTCATCATCATTCAATGTTTCAGTATGCCGGCCATTAATAATGAGATGACCGCTGGTTGCGCGGTCAATGAGACCTAATATGTTCATAAGGGTGGTTTTTCCGGAGCCGGATGCCCCGGTGAGGGAGCAATATGATCCAGCTGGTATTTTGGCAGAAATACCATGCAATACAGTCAAAGGATGTTCCTTATCACCATAGACTTTGACAATGTTGTGCATTTCCAGCACGAATTTCCCCTTTAACTCTATTTTATCATTAGACTTATATCCAATATATCATTCTACTAGCTAATAAAATCTTGTTCTATATTCAAATAGCAATCAAATTCACATATAGAATTGGCCGGTATGACCTTTAAAAAGGTATTATAACAATCCGTAAGAAACGGGAAGCGTCAAGAGGGGGAAGCCACTATAGAATGGACATCCAGCCCATAAAACAGAAACTTTATAGTGACTGAAATGAAGGGTATCCTGCCATAAAAGCACCCAAAAATAAGACAGCAACTCCAAATACTGCGAATTTGATCTGTTACAAAAAATATCGCGTTTTTAGAGCCGTCCGATCACAAATGCAATATGCGACGATTTTATAATTTACAAAGTGCATAAGATAATTGATAGTAACCAAGGTGGAACTCTGATTTCCATATCTGATTTTATTATACATGAGGCTTATCATGACGACAGATATCTTTGAACAATTTGATGGTGCTTTTCGTCCCGGTATCTCAATAGATGAAGCATTTAACACAAGCAAAGAATTTTTAGAACCTTTAGGATATGATTCTTGTGCCTTTACCTATGTGCCTCATTTTAAAAATTTTGAAGGCAAGATTCTGGTTCCAGCTTATACAAATGCGGTTGGTGCACCTTCCGATTTTGTTGATACTTGGGTCAATGAAAATTATTTCGATTCTGATCCGGTATACGAATTGCAAATGAAGCGTAATGGCGTTTTTTCATGGTCGTATAAAGATGAATCTTCAATAACGCCTTTACTCAAAGACCCCAAATATGCGCGGGTTGTTTCCTACCTCAATGATACAAAATTTACTCTTGGCATATCATGTACTCATAATTTATTTGGTCAGCAATCGTCATTTATTTGGTCAGCAATCGTCAAATTTTTTGGCGTACCGTACTGATCCAGAACCCGGTTCCATTGAAGATGCTGACAATGATAAACCACTCATTCAGATGATTTCTTACATGATGACCGAGGCTGTTGCCCATAATTTTAAAAAGTGGGATATCCGTAATCCGCAAAATATTAAACTTACAAATAAGCAGCGTGATGTTTTACGATATTTTGCTCATGGACTGAAAAACGCAGAAGTTAATGAAAAAATGGGGATTTCTGAATCCGCTGTTCGTTTACATGTTCTCGCAGCCATGCATAAACTTGATGCCAAAACAAAAAGCCACGCAATAGCCCTGGCGGTTTTTTATGGTTTGATTTAGGATTTCATAACACGGGAGGACTTGTTATGATATCAATAGATGTCTTTGATCGATTGAAAGAGAAGCATTCCCTTATAACAGCCATGAATTTAACAGCAAAAGTATTTTCGGCTTATGGCCTGACTTCATTGCTGTATATCTATTCTGGTTTCCCTCCTTATCGAGCGGCAACCCCAACTTCATTTATCAAATCTAAAACAATTAATATGCCAAGAGGCTTCAGTGAAGGTTTGATTGATGAACTGCATAAAGGTAATGGACTTTGTACAGTTTTGGCGAAATCAATTGTTGTCATGATTGAAGAGCCACATAAAATATCAAATGATTTCTCAAGCCTTTGCCAGACATATGGATTTGACAAATTGCTTTTTGTTACATCAAAGCTTGATGGTACATACCAGATATTGGTTATGACTGGCCACGGATTGGAGAATGCAGATATTCAAAAAATCAAATCACATTCACCTCTCATCGATTTGTATTTTTATATGTTTAATCACAATCTCTATGGTCTTAATGTCAAGACAATTGCCGATATTTTAAATGATTTTGAGAAAAAATATCTGAATGACAAGTCAATTGGATTAATAACAGATGATTCCTCTGATATCGATCTCGAAAATGCTATTAATGGCAAATTATCCACCAGTACCATAGAACAATCGGTTGCGCTTTTTGCTGATCAGACTTGATGCCCTTTGACACAATTGGCATAGAGACTATAATGAATACCGCTCTCACAGTGCTATTGGCAATAAGTCACCGATATCACTGCCGAATCTCTTTGACTTGTCTTCCGGCCAGAGTGACTTGAAAATCGGAAATTCCAGTTCTGGATGAGGTTACAAAAGGGAGCACGTCAAAACAGGATCATTGCTAACTTATAAGTGGGGATAAATGGGGGGGGCAAGGTCAATTTCGTTTAACCTTTCCCACTTTTCAATCGTTGCGATAAGCTCTCTTATAAATTCGTTGTCACTTAAGTTAGTGTGAAAAAGAGAGCCCCCTTTTTCCCACCGGAGGCAAACGAGAGCGTAAGCCATTGATATTTCAAAAAATCAGGCGTTTAAGCCTGATAATGCTATATTTAAAAACAAATCTTATAAACCAAGTATTTTATAGTAGTTTTTTTTATGAACGACCTTAATAACATAATTTTTTCATACTCCATCACAAAAATCATATACTTTTTTTAATCTAATCGTTTAAATAATTGACATGATTGTTTGTTTTAGCTGTAATTGCCAAATCCTAACTGGGAGGAGACAATATGTCAGGTAAAATTCTCATTGTTGAAGATGATGTTGAATTGGCTGATGGCTTAATGGCGCTGTTGAAGTGCTTACCATATGAGATTAAGGTTCATCACAGAGGAAATACGGCAGAAGAAATTATTCATGACTTCAAACCTGATTTGATTATTCTCGATATTGGTTTGCCGGGTAAATCCGGTTTGGAAATATGCGAAGCTATTCGTCCACATTTTCATGGCGCAATCTTCATTTATACGTCTTATGATGATAATCAAGATCAGATTATTGGATTTGGCGTAGACGCTGACAGTTATATCAGTAAACTAGAAGATCCAAAGGTTCTTGTTTCGAGAATTGAGTCTAAAATGCGCCGATTAATGGCAGAAGCTTTATCAAATCGACAAAATCTTTCGATTGAAAGTGAAAAGAATTTTCTCCGCATTGGTTCATTGACGATTGATCCTGATACTAAAGAAGCAACGATTGATGGCGTTCCTTTGCCCCTAACATCGAATGAAAAGGTGTTATTGTATTTGTTTGCAACCAAGATCAATATTGCTCTAGATCGGGATTATTTATCAGAAACAGTCCTTGGTAAGCCTTATTCGCCGGAGGACCGCAGTGTTGACGTAGCCGTCAATCGGCTTAATCAGAAACTAAAATCGCGTTCGGGAAACTGCGGGGAGATTGTGAGTAAGCGTGGTATCGGTTATATTTATGCATATAATTTGCCGCTTGAGAATAAAGATAAATGAAAAAGATGCGTGGAAAAGGCTTTTTCGATAATTATATCGTTTATTTCATCAGCGTATGGATTTTACAAGGCGTTATATTCTTTCTAGTTTTTAGCGTTTATTATATGCTGCCGACTTCGTTGACAGGCATTATGGATACGATTGAGGCAGAGCGGCAGGAATTTCTGCCGTTGATCACATATTTGCGTGATGACTTGGAAACTCACCCGAATGAAGCTTTTGAAACTTCAAAAGCCCGCCTTATGAAGCGTTTTATTGTACCTTTAGATATTACATCGGATGATATTCCGTTGCCTGATAAGGTTATAGAACAATTACAGTCCTATTCGATCGGTTATGATAAGCCGAATGCAGTGCTTTATGCATATGCACCTGATCAGCGCATGATAATGATCGGACCTATGTCCTTTAACAATTTGCGAGAGAGCGGGCGATTCAAGGTCTTCGCACTTTTGATGTTTTCTGCTTTGTTAAGTACAATTATTACCATCCAATTGCGTAAAAGACATCAGAAAGAATTGCAGAATATAATTCATGTTGTTGAGCAACTTGGAGATGGCCATTTAAATAAGCGAATACCGCCTTTGCAATCACCTAGCTTAATGAATATGCGCTCTGTTATTAATTTAATGGCCGCGCGCTTAGAAAATATGATTATGAAGAACAAAGATATGTTGAGAGGCATGGCGCATGAATTTCGCACTCCATTAGCCAGAATGAAGCTCGAAATAACTTTACTGGAACAGGCTGAAAAACAAGAAAAATCAGATTATTTGACGAAGCTATATAACAATGTTGATCATATGGGAAAGCTATCAGATGCTGTTCTGGCTTATGCACGCGCCAGCCATACTACGATGACTTTAAATAGGGAAATGGTCGATACATCTTCATGGATTGATCGTGTTATTGAAAGGGTCAATGACCATCCAGATTATCATATATCGATAGAAACGGATATTAAGCTGGAATCGATTTATATCGATCCCAAGTTTATGGATTTGGTTTTAGAAAACTTGCTTAATAATGCTGCCAAATATGGGGCTGATACAGCAAGGCTTACGGTTAAAAACCAAGCCAACGCAGCGGTGATTACGGTTGAAGATAATGGCAAAGGGATACCTGATAACCAAAAAGCTGAAATATTTCTGCCTTTTGTTCGTTTAAAGGGCAATGACAATGTTTCCGGCTTTGGGATCGGCCTGTCTTTTGTTCAGGCCGTTGTTGAAATGCACAATGGCAGCATTAAAGTCATGGATAATGACATGGGCGGCGTGACATTTCTTATCTCGCTGCCCTTACCGATCATTGAGGAATGATTAGGTGTAAATGCCAATTGTTATTTGGCATTTTTGCCTAATTCATCGAGCGCAGCGGAAATGCCTTTCAGTGTAAATTCGACTGTTGCGGGTTGCCCGTTAATCATACGGAATTTTGCTTGAGCTATTTTGCCTTTTCTAAGTGCATTCAATGTTTCTTTGTCCAATAATTGTTGTGACCAGCACCCAGCCTGATTGCATGTGTTGAAAGGTGTTTTTAGCACTGTTTTTCCATCGATTTGATACTCAAGCTGTTCAGGCAGGTATATGTTGAGTGGGCCTATATTTGTCATAGCGACCTGTTGCTTGCCGTTTTCATCCGGAACCATTGTCAATGATATTGTCAGAATGGTAACGGCTATATCAGCTTCCTGCATTTGAGCAATACGAAGGATTTCGCATTGTGGTACTTGATTATCTTTATTTTGTGGGTTCATCGTTACACAGCGGACATTCCAATCATTATATTTTTTTACACTTATTTCGTTGTTTACAGCTTCATTAGTTGATGAAATGTCAGAGGAGTCATTTTTAAGCATTTGCGCGGATGCCATGCTAGATGCAAATATCACACATGATCCTATAGCTATGATTTTTGAGCAGTATTTATTCATGAATGGTTCTCCATAAAAGTAGCTGTTAATTTAATTATCTATTTGTTTAAGTTATACAATATCTGTATAATAGCAGTGTTTTTTGTATTAAGAAGGTGTTTAATATTATGCCAAAATTAATTTGGGCAATCCCAATCTTATTATGTTTTTGTGGGTGTGTTTCGCTCTACAAATTTTCACCTGAACTCCAATCGAAGTGGCAAGGACACGATATTAGTGAAATGAATGCCAGATTAGGAACAGGTGAAATTGCAACAAAGGATAATGGAGAAAGATATTATTACTGGCGGCGTGTTATGCATCATCAAACGAACGGCATGACAAAAATGGGGTCATGTGAATTACGTGTTTTTGTTGATAATCATGATCGAATTCTCCGTTTAGATAATTACACTCAAGGTATGAATTGCATTTTTTATACGGGATTACTTAAGTGATTACCTACATTAATAGGGACACTCATAATATGTCCCTTTTTATTAGCACAGGCCAGTTATGGCCTGTACTTAGTTATAAGCACCTCTTGAATGACAAATTGGCAGCCTATTTCCATCAAAACGTGCATTATTTTGGCAACCATAACGGGCTGTTTTACCATTGCGCGTAACGAAGCCCTTATCCTCCATACAATATTGAACCCTGAACATTTCATTTAGTCTATAATCGCTAGATAGATTAGGATTGTCTCTTTTATAGCCACATTGTTTAAGAGCCATTTTTACGCCATCTATATTTACACCCGGTTTAATATACCATTCTTCAGTCGTAGGAGGAGGTTGGAACATTCTTGATGTGTCACAGCCTGTTAAACCGACTGCAAATATCAATAATACCATAATATTTTTTGGTAACATTCTATTTATCCTTTAAATTATGCTTTAGCGGGCTTTGATTGTTATAGTTTTTGATGAACCATAATCACCGCCACATCCAGGCTGTCCACTGCCGTAACAACTATGAATAGAATAATCACCTGTAAACATATTAATCCATTCCTTGATAGGATTGCTTCCAGGGGGAACTGTAAACATAGTGGCAGGATTGCCGCCAATTGTTCTACCAACAAAATCCCATTTATGAAGCTGAAGTGTCATGCTGTCTTTGGCACCATCACTTAAACGATTTAACAAGTTAGCTGTTTGTTGAGCATTAGCAGCCGGGCCAAAGTAATGAATATCTGTACCAGATAAAACTCCTTCATTCCCTTGCTTATTCAATGTTGCCATTGCGTTATAGACCGTCATTGCTCCACGGCTATGAGCATAAATGTCCAAGCCACTTTTACCATATTTTTCTAATATCCCTTGAATAGCTTCGCCAGATTTCGTCATACCCCAAAATTCATTTTCCAGAACCTTTTGATAACTGGCAACCATGAGTTCAGCTAAGAATGAATCTGTCTTGGGAAAGAATTGGAAATAAATTGGTCCATCATTTTGCCCTGCATGTTGATTTGCATATTTGGCTGCTCCATCAATATCGTTGAAAATACCATTTGCACTTAATCTAATGATACCATCAGGAGATGCTTTCATATTTTCTATTTCTTCAGGCGTTGCAGGTCGCATTTTAGGTATTTGACCGGGCTTCGTTTCATCTATTTCAATGTTTCCATCTTTATCTCTTACAAGTACCATCAAAGGATGGTCTTTATTGAACATGGTATCGTAAGCATCATCCGAATATTTAATTAACTCGTTGAAGATCATTTGCTTAAGAGCAACTTCTTCAGCAACTTGTTTTTCTAATTTAGCTACGTCTATTTTTTCTATAGGTGTGTGGGCATTATTTGTGTCGCGATTAAGCATAGCAATTGTTTGAGAAGCATCCTGGCCTGTCAAATCAATCTGCTTGTTATCATCACGAATAACTATTGTTCCTTCACTTATAGCAGATTTAGTCATGCTATCGTTAGATTCATCCGCTTTAGCACTGTTGCTTAAATTTCCGATGATTGTTTTCCCAATTCCATATTTTCCTTGAGATAAGGCTCCATACGGTAATACAATGCCACCCGTCTCAGCACTGGCTTCTGCATAATTTTCTATGTCACTGGTTGTTAATGTACCAGTATCAAGAGTGTTGTTTTTAGGATCGGCTGTACTACTAATGACAGCACCTTTAAGATCAGTATTGCCTTTAACTGTTATATCAAAACCTCCGTCACCGGCTTTAATACCTGATTGTTCACCAACACTGGCAAAATCACTTTTTGATTTATTATATTGCCATCCACCACCAACATTGTTTTTCCCAACAGTAAGAGAAACTGTATCTGATCGACTATGTGTTTTTGCGGTATCTTGAAGACTTTCTATATTGAGATTTCCACCAATTTCAGCCTTAACACTATCGCCTGATACGACAGCTCCTTTTAGGTTTGTATCATTTCCTGATTTAAGTGTTACATCACCAGTAGCAAGAATATGACTATTCACATGCGTGGTACTATCTCCCTTTGAATTACCTTTGCTATAATGACCACTCATTGTTGGCATAGTTGTTTGATCAATACCTACACTTAAACCAGATGACGAGGTTTTACCTTTAGTATTTTGGGTTGCCTGTGCGCTGATAAGATTGATATTTTTTCCAGCTGTTAAAGTAATATCACCAGCTTTGTCGTCATCAACAACATCCCATATTTGATTTGTACCTGCTGCAATCTGGACTCCAACACCAGTTATATCACCTTTTTCCGCTTCGATATTGACGGAACGTCCACCTTCAATTGTTGTAACAACAGGCGTTGATGTGGACATGGAGTTTTCGGTTTTTAATTTATTGAAGCCTACGGTAAGAGATCCGCTAATAAAATTACCTTTTTCAAAAATGCTAGCGCCATTCATTTTATTATATTGATCTTTTAAAGGGTCAAAAAAACCAGCTTTTTCATTCTCGTATGTGCCACCTTTACCTATGAAATATTTAGAATCCTGATAAGCACCGTTTAATTTACCATAAGCGTTCGTACCATTGATTACACCAGCAGTAATATTTAAAAGCCCGTTTTTGTCAGTGCCAGCTTTATTAAAGTTATCAATGGCATTGTTGATGCTTTGGATACCCTGCAAAGTACCGCTTTCTACGGATAATGTAATACCTGCAAAAAGCTTTTCATGGACTTCTTTGTAATTGGTTACATCATTAGCTGCGAGAAGATTTACATCATTTTCTGCGTGGATATTAACGTCTCGCATAGCACTGACATCTGATGCCTGTATGTTGACATCATTGCCAGCTTTCATGTTGACATCGTTACCTGCTCTTAAACCAGATTTTGCATTGGTTGAGGCATCACCTGATTTGGAGTCTTTTGTTTTATTATAGCCCAAACCAATAGATGCACCCGTTTCACTATGGGAGACTTGCACACCTATGCCCGATTTGGTTTTTGTTTCACTTTGTGAATGGCTCTCTTTGCCGGGCAAGATATTGATGTTTCTTGCTGCATCAAGGTTTATGTCATTTTGCGCAGTAACATTCGATCCTACAATATTTACGTCTGTATCACGCGCGGTTATATTGACATCATGCCCTGCGGATATTTCTGAACCGACATTTATAGTCGCTTCAACATTTTGCTTTTTGCCTTCTTTACCATAGATAGAATAGAATCCATCACCAGAGCCAACGCCCCATCCTGATTTACTTTTGCTAGATGATGCAGCATGATTTTCTTGCGCTCCAATAATTGAAACACTGCTACCTTCCATATTAACATCATTGACTGCATGAATATTAGAACCAGCAATGGCAATATGATCGCCAGCATTTAGATTAATATCACCAGAAGCACCTAAATTAGATGATACGGTAAATTCATCGTAAGACGTATTTTTCTTACTGCTGCTGCTCATAAAGCCTTTAGAGCTTTTACTGCTGCTGGTAGCTACATTTTCCGTTACAGAAGAAATAATAATATTGCTTCCAGCCTTGATGTTGATGTCGGCTTTTTTATCTTCTGTACCGGCGATCAATGATGAACCGGCAATTGTTGTATTGTTTTCGGATATAATGGTCACGCCATCATCACCTGATATGTGGGAGCCTACAGAAAATTCAGCATCAGTGCTTGATTGTGAACTTTTCTTTTTGCCTAAAATGCCACCTTTTCCAGACTTCTGTTTGACATCTTTATGATAAGTGTCTTCCGCAGCCAGAATATTCACATCATTACTGGCTTTTAGACCAACTTTACCACCAGCTTCTATGGAACTCCCAATAATATTCAGATCATGGGCTTCACCATCTTGACCGGCAATTGCAGTGATATTGCCACCGGCTGTAATGGATGAACCGACCTGTGTGGTGGATTCCAAATTCATTTTGTATTTTTTGGCTGATGAATGTTCTTCATAGCTATCGGCCATTGCAGTGACTGTAATGTCGCCACCAGCTTGAATACCGATATTCTTTTCAGCTTTGAGATCGGATGCACCAATAAGAATGTCCTTACCGGCATTGATGCCAAGACTTTCACCTGCCGAAACGGAAGAAGCCTGATTTATTGTTGTCGATGTGGAGAGTCGGCCATAACGGCTATCTTGCTTATCTTGTGTTGCAATGATTGCAACACTCTCACCAGCTTCAATGTGCATGTTGCCGCCCGATTTGACATCGGAACCTGCAATGACTGCATTTTTATCGGCCGACAGGGACATATCAGCACCTGATGTTATTTCGGACTTATGCTGTGTTGTGGAGGTAGAATTTGCATGTTTGCTTTGTGCAGCTTCTGACTGGATGACCAAGTTGCCCTTATCGGCAGACATGGCAAGATTTTCGCCAGCTTTAATTTTGCTTCCAGAAACATTAATATCTTGATCTGCTTTGACCTGAAGATCCTTAGCGGCTTCAATATTTGAACCCCTTAGGACATCTGTGCCATTGGCAGTTTTTGATTTTTGTGAACCGATATTGACGTTTTCGCCGTAAATTCCAAGGCTTTCACCTGCTTTGACATCAACGCCATTGAGATCAACATTCTTATCAGCACTGATGACGGCTCTTTGACCGGCATCAACTGCTTTTGTCGGCAGTATTGCGGCATTGCCGTTCAATGATGTTGTACCGGCATTGAGTTGGATGCTGTTTGTTGCGGCCAGCAAGATGTTGCCATCGGCAGCAAAAGCACCGCCTCTACCAACAATGTCGGTTGCCTTAACAACAAGGTTGGCATTTGAAGCAACCAAGCCTGAATTGGTCAAATTATCAACATTGATATTGACATCTTGACCTTGCAAGCGCGCACCACTCGCTGTCAAATTTTCTTTATCTTTTGCTGCAATATAAACGACAGGTGCAAAAACTTCCTGTCCGTTCAATGTCTGCTTGACGTAAATAACAATGGATTGATCGAGATTTGCGACCTGTTCAGGAGATAATGGCTCACCAAATTTCAAGTTATTATTTTGCGAATAGTCAGCACCTGCTTCAAGCAAATTTTTCATCTGTGTAACAGCATCATTGCCTGGCACAAATGAGCCTTTTCCAAGGCCTTGACCGACCAGATCGCGCATTTGCTTGTCAATCAGCTGATTTTCGAAATAGGCATCACCCATAAACAGAATGGTTCTGTCTGGCTTATAACCAATACGGGTGAGATAATAAGCTGATCCATAGAATTTGCCGACATCAAGGAACGATGCGCGTGTTTCATAAACAAAATACTGGTTGGGCAACGTACCACCAAAACCACCAGAATTAGGTTTTGGTGTTATAAGAGTTTGATCGGCAAGCCCATTGCCTGCTTTTAAGTCAATAGAAGGTGTAAAGAGCGCGCCACCAGCTGTCATGCCATCAAGAGCGCTTAAAGGATTGCCTTTCGATGTTACAGCTTCGAATTTGGCCGAACCGGTCATAGCACCTTCAGCGGCACTATTATTAAGGGTTGTTGCAGCAATGTTGAGGTCACCGCCAGCCTTGATTGTCGAAGACAAAGTTTCAAGAGCAGTAACTTTAACTTCACCGGCCTGGCCTTTGGCAATATCTTTTGAGGCATTGCGTGTGCCATCTGCGTTATAGCCCATGCAATTTGAGGCCGCAGCATTACAGGTTACATACTCATATTTGTTTCTGGAAATACCGAGATTGTTGATTGTTCCCGCAACAATCGTAATATCGTTTCCAGCTTCAATATCACTGAAACTATTGTTCAGTGTATCTACTTCAAGGTTCATATCATTACCGGCTTGAATAAGACCGGTGATGGTAGGCGCATTGGTAAAATACTCTGTATCAACGTTATAACCCATAGAGGCGTTTTGATTCAAATCCCAGCGTGTAATACGCCCACTGTGTTTCTGATCGCGAAATACCCAATTGTCGGCACGATAATAATCACCATTTGGCAATGTAATTGAACTGAATGCTTCTTCTTTGCTGCTATAAAGAGGCAATTTTACACGGTATTCATTCTTGTCACCGTGGAGTAAGCCGCCATCTTTTTTCTTTTTGCGACCAGCACCATAGGTTCCATATTTTGAATCGTAGAACAGGGTGTTTCCATAGCCATAAGCACCGAGTTGGTCATATTTAGCTGGTAGATTAAACCCAAAATGGTTTTCTCCATGTGTTTTATAAACGGTTGGCACGCTATTGGCTTCGTTTGTCAATGTTTTAGTCTGGATAAGCAGGTCTTGACCTGATTGAATAAGGCCAGCCTTATTGGTCAGCGATAAACTTTTGCCATCACCATTATAATTGGAAAAATACAGATCATTTTTAGCCATAATTGCGCCAAAGCTATTCACTGCATTGCCATTAACTAGGACATAACCATTGTTTCCTGCATACATCAGACCACTTGCACTATTTGTAAGATCGCCTTTTGCCTTGAGGAGAAAATTGTGTGACGCGGCCAATTGGCCAGCATTGGTAATTGTAGTTGCATCGATATAAAGGTCATTTGACGCGACAATTTCTGCTTTTTCGTCAGCAATGAAATTCGGCACAGTTATTTTGATATTGCCTGAACCGCCATTGGCGTTCACAGCCATCATTCCGACATTGGTTACAATTAAACTATTAGAGGCATTCAGTGTGATGCCGCCATAAACCATTGTGCTATTGGAAACATCAATTGTCTTGGCATTGAGCGTGAGTGTTCCGCTTGCTTCAACTTTTGCCCTATCATTTTTAAAATCAAGATTTTGCGCTGAAAATGTAATGTCTCCGGCAGCAATTGTTGAATTTGTATAGCTGATTTCACCTTGCGTTGATGTAAGGTCAGCAGAACCATAAGCACGTAAATCGTCATAATAAATATCATTGATGGCATCAATTGTGATGTCGCCGGAACTGATAAGCGCACCCGCATTGACTTCATCATTGACGTTTATAATGATTTTGCCGTCTTGATGCAGATGCATGGAGCCATCGACTGACTTCTGCGAGGCATCAAAATCAATACCGGCAATGATGCTATTACCTTCTACATAATTGCCTTTAAAAGTTGCTGTTTGACCAACTAATGAGGCGTTGAACAGCGTATCATAAGAATTGATAGTTGCATTCTTATGAGCAAATAGGCGATCATACTCAACGCTTTTGGCCGATGTCACCATAAAATCTCCGTAAGAAATTATGTTTCCAACGATATTGAGGTCTTGGCCGGCTTGAAGTGTCATGTTGTTGAAGCTGATCAGGGTCGCCGAGTTAATCGAGCCTTTGTTGGCAGTGATTGTCAGATCGCCGCCACCGGCCTTGACGCCATTCTTGACGTTAATATCGCCATTGGCAGTCTGCAAATCGGCTTGACCATCGGCAATAGCAACCAGAACATCAATGCCATTGGTGGATTGAATATCCATGTCACTGCCAGAGGCAACCTGACCGGCCTTGATCGTATCACCCGATTTAAAACCGAGTTTACCACCGGCAATCGCATCACCCTCAACAGATAACAAGCCTGCACCGGAATCCACCATCAAATCGCCATCTGCACCGATTGTCTCAATCGTAATGCCCTCATTGGCTTTGATCTCGACATTCTTCTTCGATGTGATCTTCTTGGCTGTCACTGTTTTGCTGCGGCTTGCAACCTTGACACCATCACGGCCAGAGGCGTTGTTGATGCTGATCTTGCCATCGGCTGAAAGTGTCAGCTGGCCGGCATTGGCAGCCATGTCGTTACGCATCCGAACGCCAACGCCTTTTTCTGTGGCAATCAGCTTGATACGGTCGCCTTGCAACGCACCAAGCGCAGAACCGTCAATCGCATATTCCGGCTTACCGGCAATATCATAGAGTTCCTTCATCTCGCGCGAGGCATAATCAAACTTGCCCGCACCGGCTGTAATGCCGATATCATGACCGGCAACGGCACCGTCAAGATGCACAGTGCGCGACACAATGTCGAATATATCAACCGAGCCTTTGCCCGATGCCAGATTGGCACCTCTCTCGCCAATGGTGACATCACCACCACGAACGTCAAAGCCCGCCAGAGAGCCGTCAAGGCCAATCTGCGGGATACCGGTCGTCAATGTCGCGCGCGGTGTATTGATAAAGCCACAGCCATTACAGGTAATACCATTGGGGTTGGCAATAATCACATCAGCCTTGCGACCGAACACTTCTGTCGGGCCTTCAAGGGCGGTTCTGTTTCCGCTTGTCACTTCATTGAGGATGACCGAGGCAGAGCCGGATTGGCGAAGGTTCGGGTTGCCGGGGACAACACCGCCAAGCTGCGATGTTCCGACTTCGCCATTATGGTTGTTCAGGATCAAACCGGGATTGGCCACATTGAAGTCATGATATTTGTTGTGTGATAGCCCTGCCCCATTTGGCGTTGCAATATCCACCAGCGGGACACCATTGGGGGCGGCACCAATGGTCGGTGTATTATTCGCGCCTGCATTCGGGTCTGCTGTCACACCCTGCGCCTGAACCAAAATAGGTTGCATCATCAAGGAAATACTCATAACACCGGCAAGGGCAATTTTAGTGTTTTTATGTAACATATGAAGCGTTCTTGACATCATTTTGCTTCTCATATCGTTGGTTGTCATGAGTATGACCTTTCCTAAAAACGGAGCGGTAAACCGTCCGAATAATCATTATGCTATGAAATTATTATCTGATGGATATTGTTCAGGGTGTCAGACTTACGTGCCTATCCATTTCAAATGTCAATTTATTTTCATCAGGTTGCGCATCATCTAATTGATGAACATCCTTTGGAATCTGCACATTGACATCGGCCTGTTTTAAGCCGTACCAATAGGTTGAAGGCGCAGTTTGTTTTTGACTATCAATGGTTGCCCCTTTGAGATTCACATCACCGGTAGCTTTAATTTTTATATCGTCACCAGCAGAAATTGAACTGCTCACGTTTCCAGTATCATCTTTTTTTGCGCTTTCAGTTTCAGACCATGGTGTTGCACCAGTTGAAATATTGTCAGCTTGTTTTTGATTTGGTTCTTTATCCGCATTTGATGTTTTATAAGAAGATGTCGATAATTGGTCACTATTGATAATACCACCCTTGAGGTCAGTATTGCCCTTTACGGTTATATCAAATCCACCAGTACCGGCCTTAATTGTGGATGATTCCGAGGCAACAGAACCAGTTGAAGGTTTTGTCGCCATAAAACCACTTTTGAGGCTTATATTGTTGCCTGCTTTAAGGTTTACATCACTGCCTATACCAATTTTAGAATTTGTTTTAATATCCGCAGCGGCTAGTCCCACATTATCTGCACCGGAATCCACCATCAAATCGCCATCTGCGCCGATTGTTTCAATCGTAATGCCCTCATTGGCCTTGATATCGACATTCTTCTTCGATGTGATCTTCTTGGCTGTCACTGTTTTGCTGCGGCTTGCAACCTTGACACCATCACGGCCAGAGGCGTTGTTGATGCTGATCTTGCCATCGGCTGAAAGTGTCAGCTGGCCGGCATTGGCAGCCATGTCGTTACGCATCCGAACGCCAACGCCTTTTTCTGTCGCAATCAGCTTGATACGATCACCTTGCAACGCACCAAGCGCAGAACCGTCAATCGCATATTCCGGCTTACCGGCAATATCATAGAGTTCCTTCATCTCGCGCGAGGCATAATCAAACTTGCCCGCACCGGCTGTAATGCCGATATCATGACCGGCAACGGCACCATCAAGATGCAGAGTACGCGATACAATGTCGAATATATCAACAGAGCCTTTGCCCGATGCCAGATTGGCACCTCTCTCGCCAATGGTGACATCACCACCACGAACGTCAAAGCCCGCCAGAGAGCCGTCAAGGCCAATCTGCGGGATACCGGTCGTCAATGTCGCGCGCGGTGTATTGATAAAGCCACAGCCATTACAGGTAATACCATTGGGGTTGGCAATAATCACATCAGCCTTGCGACCGAACACTTCTGTCGGGCCTTCAAGGGCGGTTCTGTTTCCGCTTGTCACTTCATTGAGGATGACCGAGGCAGAGCCGGACTGGCGAAGGTTCGGGTTGCCGGGGACAACACCGCCAAGCTGCGATGTTCCGACTTCGCCATTATGGTTGTTCAGGATCAAACCGGGATTGGCTACATTGAAGTCATGATATTTGTTGTGTGATAGCCCTGCCCCATTTGGCGTTGCAATATCCACCAGCGGGACACCATTGGGGGCGGCACCAATGGTCGGTGTATTATTCGCGCCTGCATTCGGGTCTGCTGTCACACCCTGCGCCTGAACCAAAATAGGTTGCATCAGCAAAGATATACTCATGACACTGGCATACAAGACTGAACGGGTTACTCTATTAGAGAGAACAGATGTTAGGCAATTTAGGTTGTTTGATGAAGACATTGATATGACTTTCAAGGGGCAATAATTTATTTTTGTGATTGATGGCTGTGTGGTTTTGTTTTTTTAGGAAGCGCCTTATTAGTTTCCTTGTTTTCTGAAATGCTCCGGTGTTCGGAATCATTCAAATCCAGCAACCTTGGCAATGGATCTGGGCGCATGTCAAGCAATGCACGGTTTTCATAGCTTGTATGGGTTTTTGATAAATCCGGTTTCAAGGGCATCGAAAAGGTGTAGCTAATCAATGATAATGAGTTCAAAATGATTAAACTCATTGAAATGCTATAAAGCCTTAAAAAATAGATCATTCTCGACTACCATGACACTTAATAGAGTATTTGAATAAATGATCTGATAATTGTTTTTATGAAGTTGGGTAAGATAGTGTTTTGTAACACAGAATCGGATTGTAATAGGAAAAAATGGATTAAACCTAGATCCTATGGAAAATAATTTTATGTTAATTCTTAAATTTGGAATTATTTTCTTCTTATTGTTTTTTTTAAGAATTTAGATGAAGCTTGTTGGTACTATCAGCATAAAAGTGGTGCGACAAGTCGTTACAAAATTATTTTTAAATTAGTGAAAAATAAATATGAAAGCTGAAATTCTCAAATATGCCCTTGAAGTGGGAACACAATAAAAAAATAGAACTTGCGCTCGCTGTCATCACTGCTGATGTTATATCCCCAAGATCATCGAAGGGGCGGTTTACGATGAGCGACATAATCGAAACATTGGCCGCTTCATGTTCCAATATTGCCAAGCGTATGAAAGACAAACAGTCATTAACGCCATAATGACAATGGCGTCACGCGCAATCATGAGGGTAAGGACGGCGCTGAGCAATCCTATTTTTGTTGGTGTTCGGACGGCTTCGTGATTGCTAACGACATACCAAGGTTTTGGGCGCAAGACTGTGAATATTGCCTTTGCGCTTGATTGCTGTGACCGTGAGACTTTGGAGCATGTGGCGATAAGATAAGACATCAAAAGCAAGGACATTCAGGATCTGTGATTGTTGCGGTGGAATATCGTTTTGGCCTTATTAGCAGATTGCCACATACCATTGAATGGCTCCTGCTTTAATCCTGTAGGCATCAAAAAACTGATGAACGATAATAGCATTGAGTCTAAATATCGCCGGTCAGATCACCGTAATCAAACTGGATGGCCGTGGTTTTTGCCAAAACATTCAAGCGTAATTATATCGAGTTTCATCCGACACCGGACGCGTAAAGCGTTATCAATTTCCTGCCGAAATGGTTCAAGCAATATAACACTTGCCATCCCCATTCATCTTTAGAATGTTTTTTACCGCACAGCTTCTCATAATGATCGTTATGTGCTGGAGATTTATGTTTTATCTAAAACGTCAATTGTCATTATTTTTCGACAAATTATCGACGTATTTTATTTCACTTTACAGCAGATAAAAATCTGCCGACATCTCTGGTCAAATCATACTCATATAGAGAAATGATGTATTTTAGGATAACTTACCGTTGTTCTTCGTGCTTTTTGCACGAAGCAGGATTGCCGCGCTCAGAGCGGCCAGCATTTTGTAGCAGCGCGCAGCGGCTGTAGCTACAAAATGCGTATCCTGCTACAAAACGTTATCCACAGGCTCCCCAACATCAAAAATTGAGTGATTTTACCGTTTATTTTTTGGAGAATTTGGTGCTGTTTATCCGCATAACTTCATAACCGTACTTATAGAGACAGCGAAAATAGCATTCAGGTGAGCCTCTAACTACTGGTTTGCGGATCTGCATAGCAACTGCAAACAGGTGAGCCTCTAACTGCAGGTTTGCGGTTCTGCATAGCAATCGCAAACAGGTGAGCCTCTAACTGCAGGTTTGCGGTTCTGCATAGCAATCGCAAACAGGTGAGCCTCTATCTGCTGGTTTGCGGATTTGCATACCAACTGCAAACGGGTGAGCCTCTAACTGCAGGTTTGCGGTTCTGCATAGCAACTGCAAACGGGTGAGCCTCTAACTGCAGGTTTGCGGTTCTGCATGGCAACTATAAACGGGTGAGCCTCTAACTGCAGGTTTGCTGTTTTACATGACAACTACGAACGGGTGAGCCTCTAACTGCAGGTTTGCTGTTTTACATGACAACTATAAACGGGTGAGCCCCTAACTGCAGGCTTGCAAATATCATTTTTTTGATGTAGAAAATTTTTGTTGGTGTCATCCTATTTTTAAATTTAATAGCTTCAAATTATTTCCTAAGAACCAACAATTCCTTGATCCTCTTTTCCTAAAAAATGAAGCGTATGGAAAAGAGATGATTCATGACTTCAATCATATCAGCCGTGTCAACCAAAGGCGGCTCAGGAAAATCCACCACAATACGAATTCTTGCCGCGCAACTAGCTTTTAATGGCTGTAGAGTTGTAATTCTGGACACAGATCCTCAATTGAGTTGTGTGCATTGGCTCAAGAACGCAGAAAAGCGCGGAGAGCAGACCGATAATGTCGTAGCACGGGAAATCGATGAGATTAGAACTGTGGAACCTTTGGTGCAAAGCCTGAAAGGCAAAGTCGATTATGTACTGATTGACCTACAAGGGGCAGCTACAGGCATGTTATTACCGATAGCAAAGGTTTCGGACCTTATTATTTTACCTTGGGCCACAACGCATGATGACTGGACAGGCCTTAAGAATACTTTTGTCCTCTTAGATACGATAAGGCAGGAAAATGAAGATATAGACCCTCTTATGGTTATATCGAATAATCGTATCACAGCGACTGAGATAAATCATCCTTATGTGGCCAAACGATTTGAAATCGCCGAATTAATGAAAGTGAAAGCTGCCGAAACACTGCTATGGCGTCGAATGGCTTATTCTAACATGCTGTTGAAGACAGGGTTTATACCACAAACACCAGACAACACCGACCAAATGTTGAAAGCCAAGACTGAGCACAAGGCCTATACAGACGAAATCCTAGCAATCATGAATAGTAAGGGGAATTGACATGAACGAACTTGAAGAGATTTTGGGTGGTGCCATCAACGAGGTTAGCACAAAACTACAGAACGATATTACTATTGCACCATCAGAGAAAAATCTAAAAAGAAAAGCAGCGAAATTAATAAAGGGCAAAGCCACACCCATAAAAATGTCGTTAGAAATAAATCGTGAGTTTCATTTGCAACTGAAACTTTACTCAATTTACGCTGGTAAATCGATGAGGGAAATAATCGAGGAATCCGTAAGACAATACATAAAAAAACACCCGCTCGAGTGAGCGAGTGTAAGGCCTAGACAACAAAAAAGGCCTTCCGGTTATCCAGAAGGCCTTGGGGTTTGATTAGTTGTAAGCGTCAACGTGATCTTGATCGTATGAGCTCTGAGAGCCGCCAAAGTTATCGGCACCATAGTCGTTCTGATCCAGATAATTGCTTGGGATTGCGGAATTGGGCTGGTTCCAGATGATGCTGTAAAGGTTTTCATCGGGCTGATCGGACATTCTGCCGAGAGTTCCATAAACGACGGAGTTCAATTCAGGGATTGAGATGGAAACCGAGATGTACTCTTTGCCGGTTTGCTTGTTCTGCTTGATCCATGCGGCACCAACTTCTGTGCCATTCTTGGCAATCATGCGGAAGTCTGGGGCATTATCGCTGACTTTGTTCACACGGTGCATTGAGACCGGGATTGGTTGGCGGAAAGTTGCAAACAACAGACGACCTTCGAATTTGTTTTCTTTAACCTGCTTGAGTGTACCGATTGAAGCCATTTTAATTCTCCTTAATCTGCAGGGACCATTCCCTGTATGATGACCCAAAGCACCGCTATATGGCTCCCTGTCCCCCATCGGGACGAAACGCAGTGGAGTGCCTCCAGCGCGATTTTTTTTGTTGCGCGAGGAGCCCATTAGGGCGGGGAAAAAAAATAAGATGGAGGTGGACTGGGAGACAGGCGGGGCTAGTCATCATTCATAACAGGGAGTGGTTCTGCCAGCTTTTAGGTGAGCTTATATGGTTGCACGGAACTCGTGCCGGCTTATTGAATAGACTAGGTTGGATCTCGTTGTTATTGTTTCCACCACCTAATCTTGGTTCATACTGCATGGCTACAAAGCCAAGCAACTGCCTATCGGATGTTCTCTGCCAATAATGAACAGATCGGCCATGCCTTAAGGATAGCATAGACAAAGACCGCAGATATCATTTCTCGATGGCAATATCATTTGTTCATGAATGAACTCAATTGTTGCTGGTCTCAGGTCAATAGTTGCAATCAACGATTTCCTTCAAGCCAGCATAAGGTGACGGCCAAATGCAATCAGCCAGCCGCCTCGCTGGACAAAGATCATAGAGATGAATGATGCGCTGGTGCTTGGATAGCATAACGTCCAGTGATTTGCTATTGATGATCTCTATCACTCAAATAGGTCCACGCTATAATAACCAGACGAGGTTTAATGGTCTATCCGATAATGTGACATCCACTTATCAGAGCTTGAAATAAAAACAAACTGCAACTATATTTATGTGCATGTTTCATACGGATTATTTTGGAGATTCCTATGGTTGCAGCACAATTGAAAAAACCAGTCAATCTATCGCTGAGTGAAGAGGTTTTAAAAGAAGCTCGTTCTATGAAAATAAATATGTCGAAGGCTGCCGAAGATGGAATTATAAAGGCCTTAGCGCATGAAAAAGCCGAGCGTTGGAAAAGAGAGAATGCGGCAGCTTTAGAAAGCTCTAATGAATATGTCGAAAAACATGGATTGCCTTTAGCTCGATACAGGCAATTCTAATGGTAAGATTTGACGTTTATAAAGGCCACGATAAAATATTTTTCCTAATAGTCCAGGCTGATTTACTCAATAGTTTGAAAACAAAAATTGTTGTGCCTCTTGTCCTTTATGATGAAGCACCAAAACCGGCAGGTCGGCTTAATCCGATATTTAAAATCGGTGGGGAGCGCTATGTTATGCTGACCCAGTTCATATCATCAGTGCCAATCAAGGATTTGCAAGATTTTGTGACCAATTTATCTCCTTCACACGATGAAATTACCCGTGCCTTAGATACGGCTTTTCAGGGATTTTAGATCAAAAAATTCAATATCGAGACCAGATACTGATAGCACTGGCAATAAAAAAGCCCCTTCAATTCAGAAGAGGCTTATTAGGTATTCAGTGTTTAATGGTTTTTGGAAAAATAATTTAAAACGTCATTGCGGTTTCGGCTGCCAATATAGGATAGCGCCTCATCATCGTGAAGTATCTGATCAATAAGCTCATCGAAATCACTCCACGGATCGTCAGCAAATACCGGTACGACATCACCGTTTTCATCAATCTCATCCCAATATTCACTGTCTGAAATACCACCTAAATAGGCTTCGGTTGCTTGATCGACTAAATCTGCACCAAATTTACGACTATGAAGATTTGAAAACATTGTCCTTACTCCATTGAAAAAGGCCTTCCGGTTATCCAGAAGGCCTTGGGGTTTGATTAGTTGTAAGCGTCAACGTGATCTTGATCGTATGAGCTCTGCGAGCCACCAAAGTCACCGGCACCGTAATCGCTCTGATCCAGATAATTGCTTGGGATTGCAGAATTGGGCTGGTTCCAGATGATGCTGAAAAGGCTGTCATCGTTTTGCTCGGACATTTTGCCGAGAGTACCGTAAACAACAGAGTTCAATTCAGGGATGGAGATAGATACCGAGATGTACTCTTTGCCGGTTTGCTTGTTCTGCTTGATCCATGCGGCACCGACTTCTGTGCCATTCTTGGCAATCATGCGGAAGTCTGGGGCATTGTCGCTGACTTTGTTCACGCGATGCATTGAGACCGGAATTGGTTGGCGGAAAGTTGCAAAAAGCAGACGACCTTCGAATTTGTTTTCTTTAACCTGCTTGAGTGTACCGATTGAAGCCATTGTAGTTCTCCTTGAGACTGCAGGGACCATTCCCTGTATGATGACCCAAAGCACCGCTATATGGCTCCCTGTCCCCCATCGGGACGAAACGCAGTGGAGTGCCTCCAGCGCGATTTTTTTTGTTGCGCGAGGAGCCCATTAGGGCGGGGAAAAAAAATAAGATGGAGGTGGACTGGGAGACAGGCGGGGCTAGTCATCATTCATAACAGGGAGTGGTTCTGCCAGCTTTTAGGAGAGCTTATATGGTTGCACGGAACTCGTGCCGGCTTATTGAACAGACTAGGTTGGATCTCGTTGTTATTGTTTTCATCACCTAATCTTGGTTCATACTGCATGGCTACAAAGCCAAGCAACTGCCCATCGGATGTTCTTTGCCAATAATGAACAGATCGGCCATGTCATATGGATCGCACAGACAAAGACCGCAGATGTCATTTCTCGATGGCAATATCATTTGTTCCTGAATGATCTCATTTGTTGTCGGTCGAAGGTCAATGGCTGCGATCAGAGATAAGGTATCAGGTCAGCATAAGGTGACGGCCAAATGCAATCGTCCTGCTGGCTTACTAGATTAAGACCATAGAGGTGAATGGTGCGCTGGTGCTTGGATAGCATAACGGCCTATAAAAGGCTCTGAAGCGCTCCGATCACACTGGCTTGATGTTGAAATAGCTGGGAGGGGGTAATGGAGTAATGTCATTCAAGATGTGAATCTTCTAATCGTAAATTTTTGCTGTTTTTGTTTTTCATTCACGTCAATGGAAGGTGTACTGTCAGCGTTTGTTTGATCATTGGCAAGTTGTTGAACCAGTTCGTTAGCTCTTGTGTTAACAGCATCCGTGAATGTCCACACGCGTTGCCGACTTTCATCGTCCTGTATGCGATTATCAGCCTGCATGTGATTGATCATGTCTTTACGCATGTTTTTAAGCCATTTTTCTGCTTGTTCAGGCTTATTGTGAGGCGATGGCTGCAGGACATTAAAGAAAGAGGTGGTTTGCTGGAGCGCCTTCCAGTCATCGGCCAGATGCAGATCTTTTGTAGCGCGATTATTAGCCAGGCGTCGGCTTGTAATCAGTTTGGCCCAAGCTTCCTGCAAATGCCTGTCTTCGCTCATAGTCATACCGCGATTACGCTCCAGCATAAAGACTTCGTAAGCACCGACCGGATAAAGCCAGTTAATGGAGGTTTTCTTCTCGCCACGCTTATTTTGAAACAATAGCTCGTTGTCTCGTCGCACAACGCTGATTTCATCAATCATATGCGAACGCTCGGCCTGAAGAACAGCATTGGGCCATTCAGAATAGGTCTTATCGTGCTGTTCTTTTTCAAAGAAATGGATAAGGCTGTTTTCATCGTCAAGCGAGCGATCAAAGCGATTGAGAACACCTGTCCAGCTATCTGCTTGTCTGGTTGCAACAAGACGCAAGTCAACTTCATAGCCTTGCTCGGCCGCCTCAAAGTAGAAACTTTCAATGGCATTGGGATTAGCCAGTTCGAGAATAATATTATGCCGGTTTTCAAAGGCATGAGACAGGAGCGCTTCGCCTAGAACATCCGGCACATCGCCAACATTTTGTTGGGCGGCCAGAACGTCTTGGCGTGCTGCTTCTGGATATCCGGGCACAAAATAAAGCAGATCATCAACAACAACGCGCTGGGTGGAAGGTTTGTTTTCAATCTCAGCCATTAACTGGTTGACGACTGTAGTCTTGCCGCTGCCCTGTTGGCCTCCGACAATAGTCAGTTTAGGCGCTTCAAGTGCTGGCCCTGTAGCTGAAAACCTTGGCGCTACTTGCTCACGGAATATTGCCTGTAGTTGCTCTTCATCAAGATCGCTAATTTTCATGAGCGACCATCGAGCTTATTGATCTCACCTAAAATGGCTTCAATCTCGTCGAAGATTTCTGCGGCATGGACTGCATCTACGCCGGCGAAGAATGTTTGAGAAACATTGATCGCACGCTTGTTGATATCTGCGTACATATCTGATTGCGCCAGAGCCGGCATGTTGTGCCGAAAATCAGTTAATCTGGCATTGAGGCCATTGAGTTTAGCATATGTGTCATTGATGATTTGGTAGGCTGGCACTTTTTCAAAATGGCCAACAAGCCCAAGTTCTTCGCCTAATCTATTATCGATTTTCACAATGAAAGTCCTTTATATTGATCATGATCCATTTGTTTTGGTAATTGTGCATTTCTTTGTTGAATCTGCTCATTAATGCGCGTGCTAACATGATTTTCAACACGATCAATGAATCGTTCAACACGATCGCCAACATGGTTATGAATATATGCATTTTCAACAATCTGGTTTGAAAAACCTGATTGACGATCTATTGTCTGACGAAAGTTTTCCAACCATTCTTTGCCAGCCGTCAAAGTGTTATGTGGCGAATCCTTAAGAAGTTCAAATTGGCTGGCTTCGCTATCGATATGAGCTATGTGATTCCGCATAGATGATATAAATGTAGGTTTATCAAAATAATGCGACTCTATAATAACCTCGCTATTTATCAGATTATTGGCGCGCTGGTTAAGATCACGGCTTTCGTATGGTGATAGTGATCTGTGTTGCTCCAGCACCAAAACCTCATAACCGGCTAAATCTTTTTGCCAATTATTGTCTTGATTGAGAGCGTTTTCGTAAAGAATAGCACCATCGCGTCTTATTACAGAAAGATGATCTACGGCTTTTTCGACTTCTACGCCAAGGATGGCATTATGCCATGAATACGCATGGCGCTGGTAATCATTCTCGTTATAGATATTGGTCGTGCAAACATTAGATTGCAATATTCTTTCAAATTTTTCATAACTCGCAATCTGGCTTTCTATCTGGTTTGTAGAAAGAATGGACAGCTTGGTATCAAAACCGGCAATCTTGGCAACTGTCAATGCCGCTGGAAGATGATATGGATCACGCATTTCATAGATGACATTGGCTTTTTGAGCCATTGCATGATCGAAAAGCGAGTATTGCCAGATTTGTGTAATAGGTTCTGCATGCAGCATAGCGCGCGTGGGATTATTTTGAAACTTTTCTGTAAAATTGGGAATGAAATGCGGCATGTCATCCTGATTAACGATAATTGTTCGCTCATCACTATTTAACAGATCCTGCGAATGGATAAATGTCGATTTGCCACTGCCTGGTTGTCCACCAAGAATGGTAAGAGTCGGCTTTTTGGGCCGTGACATATGGGACGGGTCTTTTGGCGGAACTATGCTGTTATCAAAAATTGTACGGATATCGGTATAATTCATACCAAAATAATCGAGATCAATGCTCATTGTCTAAAGCCTTTGATAAGGCGCAATAGATTTTAAGATTAAAAATAAATTTTTGAAATGGTCAACGATATTAGAATTTGCGCGGTTTACTGATTGTTTTTATGGGATCATAAATTCCCAGCTGTTGGATTTAATTCGACGGAAATTAATCGTTTCGGAAAAGACTTTTTTACTCCATCCATCAAGAAATGCCACTTTGCATGTGATATAGTTTTTTGATGAATATGTCTGAAAAGACAAATGGCTATAATACCCATCTTTACAAGCAAACAGACGAATATCCATTGGCTCAGGTCTCACCCCAAGCCAATTAACAAATTGCACAGTATTATCACGCTTAGCTTTATCATAGGCATCTTGAGCCTGAATCTGGCTCGGATAGGTGCCGTTCGCTGAATGAAAATAATCATTCGCCGATGCCGGCGCGCAAACAGCCATCCATGATGCAATCAATAGCATCAGTAATATAAATGATTTCATTGTATATCTCCTTTTAGTCAGGTAGGAGATTCAGCACCTCAGCGGCTTTTTTAGGATCTTTTGTACAAAGTTCACGCACATGGCTATCTGTCGAGTCGTAACAGGCACTAGCATAAGTGCGATAGGCGACTTCTGGCCAATCAGGAAATGATTGAGCTGCAATCGCCATAAACTTTTGATATAGAACTGGTTCACAACCGTCACCAGCTGCACCACAATCTTTTTGGGAAAATGCAGGTGTCGCGAGTAAGACTGACGACATAATCGATATTAGAACAGGTAATCTCATAACCTTTTCCTTACATATAAGAAGAATGTGAAAAAATCAAGTCATATACGACTTTGATTATAGAATATATAATTGAATAAAGCGCCTGCCAAATGGCAGACGCTTCAATCATTTTAGCTATAATAAGCATGTGGTACGTTATTTTGACAGGCTGTTTCATAGACTTGTGTGTGAACATATGTACCGGCAAAAACCAACACGCGAGATGGTTCTAGTGTAAAGAGATACTCGTTGCGTTTAAAAGGTGCGGATTTACCGATTTTCCAGTTGGGCTTAGCCGCGATCTGTGTGACATCACGAGACGAAGCCCAGTTGGCAGCAATTCGCTCAGCTCCACGGTCAGCACCCCCATGGACAAGAACCATGTCTGGATAATGGCTCTTCACTTCATCGAGTACTTCAAAGATTTTACGATGGTTCTCATAGGTTGTACCGCCGACAAGCACAATTTTTGGGCCTTCTGGAACGTGATTTTTGCTAAATTCGCTCTTTCGCGCAGCTTCAAAATCGCGGCTGTCGATAATGGCGGCAGTGAGCTTCTTCGATGCTGTCTTAGAGCCAGAACGCGGATACCATGCAGAGCCGGTCAATTTTTCAAAGTGATAAGCCGCTTGTTCGCGCATGAGTTCGAAAGCACTTTGGCGTTCAACCATTGTCAGGCCTTCAGCAACGAGTTTTTCCAATTCGCCTGACTTGACCTCAGAGCCGTCTTGCTCTTCGCGAGATATCTTCTGGTCAATGACGTTTTTATCGATTTCGCGACCAACTCGTGTCAGCATATAGTGAAAAGCGTTCACGATAGAATAAGCGATCGGTTGGATATCATCTTCCATGCGCGTATTCATCAATGGAACTGCTATTGCGTCGAAGATATCGGCAACAGAACCGGCAAGTGCATTTTCATCGGGTACGGGGCGACCATCAGGCTCGTCAGCGAAAGGGCGATAACCATAGAGTGACATCATTTCAATCGTATGGTGCATTGGTGAAGTTTGGGCATTTTCTTCAAAATGTTGCATGATGTTTCCTTTCTTGCAGAGGCACCTTTGCGGCCCTCTTCAAGCTGCCCACAACAGGTTCAAAAGGCTTGTCACACAAGCGCTTGCGCTTGGGCATTGACAGGTGGCAGCCATTTTTTTCTCATTTTTATAGCAATTCAGGGAAACCAACTTTAGTGGTTTCCCGGTCAGAATTGCTTGATAAGTGAAAAAAATTATCAGCTGGCAACCTGTTGACTAGCCGAAAACCTGTTGTAAATGCAGCTTTTTATGGGCCGCCTTGTGCCTTTTTGATGAGAAACATTTAGCTTTATTTTAAAATGCTCATTCTTCCCTTTTGGCCATTCATTTTATGGTCACTCTTTTTAGCGCTTCGCCGTGATCTGTGGTATGGCGCACAGCGATAGTTGCAACGTCGATCTTTTGCATGATCCAGCATATAGTTACTGTCTTGATAAGCGCGTGGGGTTATTCTGCGAAGCTTTGGGGAAGGATTTTTCTAGATGCAAGAATACCATGCACGAATGATAAAAAATCAGATCAGAGAATTGAGGAAGAGCATATAAGAGCCGATTCAGCTAATTGGAATGTCGGCATGGTAAGTGCATGTTGGTTTAAGAGTGATTATATGATGAAAAAATCAACAGTCGTTTGAAAAATTAGGGTTGGGCTTAGTCATCTAAGTGATGGCAGACAAGATGACGAATGGGGTAATGATCGCCAAGAGCAAAAGGCGTAACAAATGCCAAAAGCCTGATGTTAAAATTAACTGTCACGATACAGACTTAAGTGCGGGGCGAATATTATCGTTTGTTGCTGATTTGTTGTGACTGTGAATCAGAGTTGGCGTGCCTGTTGTGGTAAGGATTGGAATTTTCAAGATTGCGATGAACAAGGTTGTTAATGTCTTCGTTGAAAACATTTGCGGCAACTGACTGCATATCGTCTTGTGAGTGCGCTATTTGTTTTTTGATGTCTATGTTCAAATATTGGAGCCAACTTAGCGCGCCTTGTTGGTTGGATGAACTGTTTTCATTCAAAGGATTGTAATTATGGGCACCCATTTCAAAATAGGCTTTATTTTCACCGATAATGTCTAATGCGTCAGATCTATTGATATAATAATTGAGGATTTCATTATTTTGTGAGTAATTTTCATATTTTTGACTGGCAATATCGGGCTTCATACTGCCTTGTGTTGCCAGCATATAGATAGAATAGCCATCAGGAGCTTTGTCTATTTTTAAGCGTCCATCAGGTAGTGATTCTGACCAATTCGGAGACTGCGTTTCTGATTTATATATTTCTGATCCATCTGGTCGGATGACTTTGATCGTTGAGACAGTGTGTAACAAATCGGCAGATAGCAATCCATTTTGACAATTCGCAACATGCTTTAAATCAAGAGCATCATGAAACCTGATCACATCTGCAAACGTTTTATCTTCCGTTTTACCGTAGCGCTCCATGGCGTTAATTCTGCTGCTCCTATGGTTAAGTGCCATCATATGTAAACTGACATTTAATGGACCAGGCCAACTATCTGCTGTATACGACACATCAAGCTGATGACCATCATATATCTGATAGACCAGAAAATCTTTTATATTATGGGCGTTGTTAGTTTTCTCGATATATTGAGCATCATTATCCAGTGCGTGAGCGAAAAGCTTGCGAGACCATGTATTTATGATTTCGTTTGTATGATATTGATGCGTGCCATTAAGAGCATAGCCAAACGTCTTTTCAATATTTGGCACCAGACTTTTAAGCAAGTGATAATCGGTTACAACCGTATGTGACTCAGCAGACATAATAAGGTTAGCAATATGATCACTCTTACCAGAACCAGATTGGCCGGCCACCATTGTTACCGTTGTGCCGCGTCCTTGCCGATCGGCATAAAACTCTGAACCTGGTACTATTTTTGTTTCAAATATACGGTCAAGTTCTTTCTGACTTGTTTGGAAAAAGTTTAATGTACCATCTATTAGCATGGCATTAGTTCCGTGAAGTCAAGTTTGATTTTGTTCATGCAAAACTGGGAAATTTTTAGATAGATTAAAGGCGCCTTCTTCATCTGCCTTTCATGCAGGCTTAATCCGCATGGAGTGTATATAGGAGGAGGTATACGTGTTATTGAATGAATGAGGCTGTCTTTAACATATGCCTCACGCAGCCTTGTTTCATATTGTTTGCGAAGTGACCTAATAGAGTCTGTTTTTTCTATAAGACCTTTTTTGGCAAGACATTTATTGACATTGTTTACAAATAAATCCGGTTTTTTGAAAACGCCACGATGACCACTCGGCATTAGCTGATAAGCATGAAGAGCGGCACCAACCAGCGGTATGATGCGAGTGTCACCGGCGCACTTAGGTTTCCATGTCTCATTTTCACAAATTTCTATGTGAGGAATTTCGTGATCCAAATGAATGTTCTCATATGAAAGATTCAAAATCTCACTAATACGCGCACCTGTTTCAGGTCAGTGCATATAATGCTGTTTTAATTTCAATCGAAAAATCAGCAAGTGCGTTGTTTTGCAAAAGGCTTTCTGTACAAATCATTTGCTTACTCCGGCTTCAAGTTGATTTTCGCTGATCGCGTACATGTGTTTAACAAGACTTAGAATACCGACTTCAGCTAACGATGAGCGCAAGCTACGCTCACCCATGGTCATTAAATCTGTGTTAAAATCATCATTTTGAGGCGTTATGATTGTGACAGAGATACCAAAGGATTCAGCCTTCGCTTGTAGCTTTTTGGCTGCCTTAAATCCTGCCTCATCATTATCTTGAGCAATAATCAAATGTTTCACTAGTCTTGGTATTCTGAAAAGACTCAAGTGATTGGCGGATAGGCATGCAGCCATTGGTAATTGGTGCATCACTTGCTTTAAGGATAGAACCGTCTCGATCCCTTCTCCAACGAGCAGAATATTTTTAGCCCTACCAAAACGGACTGCCTGACCTGAAATACGCCCCAAAGACTTGACATTGCTGGATAAGGTTTGATCCTTATGGCCATCGGGTGTTAAGTAGGTGCGCTGGATGCCGGTAATCATACCTGTAAGGTCGGTTATACCTGCAACTAATGCCGGCATTGATATCTGTTCACCCGTTTCCGTTCGATAAAAACAGTTGGACATAAATCGTAATGGTTGGCCATCGTATAGTTTTTTTATTTTGCGGTTCGACAGGTACTTTTCGGCAATTGATCCTCTAATAGAAGTCGTCGCAGCGTAAAGTCGTTTAGCAGTATCCGTCTTATTAAGATTTCTTCTATTGTTTGTTGAGGCGATACTAATTTCAGCGTATCGTGTAGTTGTAAGAAAACTTTCTATACGATCTAAAGTATCCATGAATGATGTCGTTCCAGTTGATTTTGCAATCAAATCGATGACATCACCATATTCGCCAGTAGCAAAATCTACCCAACGGCCAATTTTATCAGGGCATTGATCAGACAATCTAACACTTAAAGATTGTCCTTTTGAATTATTTATATCGCCGACTAGCCAATAACGGCCTTGTTTTTTGCCAGCACTCAAATAACGCCGACACACAGCTTCGATATTCACCGTAAGCTGGCGCCTTATTTCATTCAGATCTTTTTTCATTCACGCACCTTTTGTTGTGGTGCTGACGACTGGATAGGCTTTTAGGAGTTCTTGTAGAATTTTGGGACCACAGTGATCATTTGGAATGAAAAGACGGCGCCTTGAATCCTTGATCTCAGAAAAGAGGCCAATGGCACGCAGTCGATCCTGCATTGATGGGAGATGGTTTAGAACTTCAATTCGATATTCGTGCATAAAACGAACGCGATTGACTTCCAAATCGTCAGCCAAGTTTAATTTCAAATTTCCGTCTTGGATTTCTTTAAATACCTGATCGGGATTCAGGTTCGTCATATTTGAATGAGACGATGCCCATGTAACTGGGACTCTTCTTCCGATAATACGTTCATTATTATCAGTTTGCAATAGGAAAATTCTTTTGTGTTGTGAAGGAAGATCTTTCCAAACTGGTAAAAGTAATCCAGTCACAATTTTGAATTGATCGGTGTTATATTCCGGTAGCTGCTGGATTTCGTCTTCCCAAGCAATACAAAATTCTTCCTGACAATATTCTTCCCAATAGGTATCTTTAAACTGGTTTTTCGAAAAATAGTCTCTAGAGGTCGGTCGCTGCAACATTACACGTTCAACAATATCCCCGTTGTCGAGCATAATTGTCGGAGCTGACATTAGCAAAGCTGCATGACCTGATTTTTTATTGAGTACCAACTTGCTTGGGATACGGTGATGCTCAGACAGAATATCATTGAGCGAAATCGCTTTGTTTCGGATTTTACGCTCAATTGTGAGAACTCTGGTGATGGCACCGGTTCGTGCGTGTTTTGCATAACTGACATCTTCGAGAATGCGGAAACTCTCACCACGCATATATTCTGTGCCCTGATCGTAGTTTCCAGCAGCCTTTGCACCTTCAACTTTAGCAATGAGTAATTTTTCAAGCTCGCCGAAGAGAAGATCCTGCATATGAATTTTGAGAGCTAGAAGACGGTTAAGAAAGGTCTGAATACGCGGCAGGTCTTGCTTAATTGTTCCACCTTCTTTGAGTTTTAGTCCGGTAATGGATTTAAAGGTTTCATAATTACAACCAATGACTTTATCTTCAGCGAGCATGAGGTAAAGTTGATAAAGCGCAGCAGTCGCAAATGAGCTTTCCAGATTATCTTCAGGACGAAACAATCCTTGACCTGCAGTTTGGCGTTGGCCTTTTGAAATGGCGCCGAGCGTATCAAGACGACGCGAAATCGTAGAAATGAAGCGCTTTTGGGCTTTGACGTTGGTGACAACAGGTGCAAATACTGGCGGATGTTTCTGATTGGTTCTATGCGTTCGGCCAAGCCCCTGAATTGCCACATCCGCTCGCCAACCGGGTTCAAGTAGATAATGATAGCGACGTAGCTGGTTCTTACAATTTTTATCGGCGTGATAACTTCGACCTGTGCCGCCGGCTTCACTAAATACAAGAATACGCTTTTTGCCGCTCATAAAAGCATCTGTCTCTGCTAGATTGGCAAGCGCTGGTCTTGATTGCACCTTCAAAACGTCACCTTCGCGAATTATACGGCGGCTGCGACCGGTAATCTCGGCCACTTCATCTGTGCCGAAATATTGAATGATCTGGTCTAATGCACATGGAACAGCAGGCAAGCTCGCAACTGTGATAAGCAGATCATCACGCATTTTAACTGCCTGTTGGTTAATGACGGCATTATTATTTTCGTCATAGGCTGGTTTAGATCGGATTTCTTTGTTCTCATCTTCATAAATCTCATGGAGCTGAACCGGAAAGGCATGACGAAGATATTGCAGGACGTATTCTCGCGGTGTTACATCAACCTGCAGATCATTCCATTGTGATGGTGGTATTTCTGCGAGACGTCGTTCCTGTACAGCTTCACCAGTCGAAATGATTTGTATGACTGGCGCAAAACCTTCTTTCAGCTTTTGCTTGATCGATTTAATGAGTGTTGGCGTTGCCATGGAGATAATGAGATGGTTGAAAAATCGCTGTTTGGTAGACTCGAAGGCAGAACGTGCGGATGACATAGCATTGCGCGCTAGTGATGAACCGTCTCTGCTGATATTGGTTGCTTCGAGCGCGTCTGTCAGATTGTTATGGATGACCTGAAAAGCTTCGGCATAGGTGTCATATATTTCGATCTGGTTATCTGTGAGTGTGTGGTCAACAGTTTCATATTCAACGCCCTCATAGGAAAGAGAACGTGCATTATAAAGACCAAGCATTTTCAAATCGCGTGCAAAGACCTCTTTGCCAGCCACACCAGCATCATCCAACATAGTCACAAATTCTACACGGTTATGGAACGGGAAGTTGGCATTGCCCCAAAGCCCAAGGCGTTCAGCATAGGCTAGATTGATAACATCCGTTGCACTGGTGGCCGATAGATAGACAATGCGCGCATTAGGCAACAGGCGTTGCAGCAATAGTCCAACACGGCCTTGTTGTGACGCATGAGCCTCTCGTTGTTCGTTCTTAACAGGAGCAGCATTCGCCAAAGCATGGGATTCATCAAGGATGATGACACCATCATAGTCTTTACCGAACCATTTAACGATCTGGTTGATACGCTTTTCATCATTGCCTTTTTGCTCTGACCGCAATGTAGAATAAGTCGTATAGAGAATGCCTTCGCCAATGCTGACAGATGTGCCGTAAGGAAAGCGAGAGAGTGGTGTGATTTGCAGTGGTTCCATCAGTAAAGCCGACCAATCGCGGCGTGCATCTTCAATCAAAGCTTCGGATTTCGAGATCCAGATGGCTTTTTGACGGCCTTTCAACCAATTATCGAGAACAATACCAGCAGCTTGACGGCCTTTGCCGACACCTGTTCCATCGCCAAGCTGATAGCCCTGCCTGAATTGGATAGCTTCTGGATGATCGGCTGAAATTTGTGAAAGATGGTCTTGGTTTTCATTCAACAACCAATGGCCCGGAAGGTAATGGCTGTGTGCTTCACCGGCATAAATGATAGTTTCAAGCTGAACATCTGATAGAATACCGTCATCAATGATTTTCTGGTAGGTATGTGGGTGGTAATTTGGTTTGGGTGGTGCTACCGAAGCCATAGCCACCGATTGAACAATCTTGTCAGGGTGTGGTTTGGCGCCTTTGATCGATATAGACTGCAACTGATAAGGTTCATAAATAGTAGAGCCAGAGTTCTCGGCATTTGCATGCCATTCAATCGTTTCATACTGAAGTTCCGTAACATCTTCTCGCGTAACAGTGATATTGGCTGCTTTGGCGGCTGTTCTGGGTTTAAGTGGCAGTATTGCCTTATTCAAATATGAGACGGTTGCGCGGTATTGAGGATCAAATTCGGCTTTCTCTCTATCTGGCAGGCTATTGATGGCTGTAGTAATGTCATCAATCGATTGGGCCTCAATGAAAGTTGCTGCACCAAGATCAGGTTTTTTATCGAAAATAGACAATCGGGTATTTACAGTAGTGCCATGCTTGGCAAATGCGCCTCGACCGAGTAGAATTGAACAGCGCAGGGTTGCCTTTTTATTCAATGTCTCGAATTCGGATTGTTTCGCTGATGGAATAAAGCCTTCACCCGTAATTGCGACAAGCCGTCCTCCTTCACAAAGGCGATCCATTGATGAATTGATATGGGCAAAGGTCGCTTCAGGCATGCGTCGATTGACATTGATCATTGAGGAAAATGGTGGGTTGATGAGAACAATACTTGGCTGAATATAGGCTGGCAGACGATCATTAATCTGAATCCCATCATATTGAGTGACGGATGAAGTATGGAATAATCGCTCCAGTACCGATTTACGCAAATCGGCATATTCATTCAGTTGTAACCGCGAACCGAAAAGTTCTGCAAAAATTGCCAATAGGCCATTACCAGCGGAAGGTTCAAGGACTAGATCTTCCGTTGTTAATTTTGCTGCCAGACTTGCGGCATAAGAGAGAATGAGCGGCGTTGAAAATTGCTGGAGGTCAATGCTTTCATCGGATCGTACTGAATGGGTCGGCAAGAGCTGCTGCATTTTTTCAATCTGGTGGATGAAAACGGCAGGCTTGATGTATCTGGTTAAGAGAAGCCGGCCATATTTTCGTAAAAACAAAACTTGAGCGATTTCGCAGGCATCATAGCCCATCTTGAATGACCATGCCCCCGTAGTATCTGAGCCGCCAAAGCGTTCACTCATAATTTGTCGCAAGTCTTTAATTTCAACTTTTCGCCCTTGTTCCAAATAGGCTAAAATGGCTTGACCAGCGTTGAACAAGGCATCGGATGCTCTCCGATAGGTTGGAATAGCGGATGTATCGATTGTTTGTGCTGCAAAACCCATATTTAAAACTCCCTAAAAATGAAAAAAAGAGGCGCAAATGGCCTCTATTCGTAAAACTGTCATGGTGTGATATGCTGGGAAAAAATCTGCTGGATTAACGCTCTGCTTCTAAGTGATTCATGAGCCATCCAGCGCAATCGATATGTTTAATGATACGCTGGGTTTTTAGGTTCATGACACAAGCGCCACCACCAAACCCGTCAAGACGAGGCTTGCTACATGTATTAGACCATGCGAATCCCCAACGACCAATTAGTTTAAACTCTTTGGCGAGTTGGCTAATATATTCTATCAGCAAATCGGGTATGCCACTTTCATCTGCGTAGAACCATAAATAAGGTGTACCTTCAGTTTCTGCCTTAACGCTGAAGCCATATTCAAAAGGCTCGCCTTCACGGTCTTGGCTCTTATTGTAAATTACAAGTGCGCGTTCATGGTGTTCTATTGGTAATTCAAGTGTGCAAGAAAATTCAGTGTAATAATTTGCCATTGAAATATCTCCTAATAATCGGACATGAGTCCAATTGTCATGATGCGATGGGTGATTTCAGGATTGGATGGATCTGCAGAACCAAAGTTGACATCGTCTTTATTGTGATAGTCGATCTTAAAATATGCTTTGGTGTCCTCAATCTCCACCATAGCAAAATCATGCTGACCGTATGGATCATTGTCTTTGTCGAAATCATCAAAAGACCGGATCTTTTTTAGCAATTTAGATCTCAAATCATCTGGTAAATTATAAAATGTGCTGGTGAAATGTATTTTGCCGCCGATGCCGTGTTTTCGAAGTTTGTCATTGAGTTCGACAACTTTTGCGACATTTTTGTTTTGATCATATTGGATGCATAAAGATATTAAGATTGCAGTGAGTTTCTTAGGCATCGGGACAAGATGGTTAAACGTAAAGCTATAATTCTTGACGGTAGCACGATGGAGTGTCCCAGTTGGTGGCTTGCCATTGACACATGTAATAACCCATAGCCTTAAAGGATAATGATGGCTTCTATCTACCAATGTGTATTCGGCATGCCCGTCTGAGTAATTGTGTTTTATGAGAACGTGGAAATTCGATGTAATATCATTCATATTTTCATCTCTCATTATCTATTGTTCACTTATTGTTCCATTCACTATCCTTTATATGAAATTCATGAACATTGCCCCTGAACTGACAGCTTTCGCACATCATAGGTGATATAGCAGACCATGTAGGATTGTTATTGTCATCCTCTTCCCATCCATCATTTACCAATAGAACCCATAGCTGCGTTTGCACTTTGAGAGAATGGCTTGTCTGACAACGTGGGCAGCGATAACCCCAGTATCCTTCTGCTGACATATGAACCTCCTATTTTTATTCGTCCATATTTTCTTCATCAAATGGCACTTCATCCCATTCAGCATCGTCGGTTTCATTGCGTGGGTGACTGGCAATTAGATAATTCAGACGATTAACCAGATGAAAGCCGGGGATAAGAAATCGCTTATCGTCCACTTCAACGAGCGTCCAAACACATTTAATGTTGGTTTTTTTGACACGTTTAAGGTCATCGCCGTAAGTCTCAAAAAGCTCGCTATATTCGGCGTTCATCTTGGATGGCCCAAAGCGTTCGAGCCAAGCATCAAAATTTTTGTCGGTCTTAGTCATTTTTATTCCTCGTTGTTTTCTTCAGAAACGTCATAGACACGGACAATAAACCGTTGTCCGTGTGGCAGATCAATTTCAAAGCCTTGATCGATCAAATTGACTTGTTCATAGTCAAAGTCCCGTATTTCATCATTTTCAGAGTTGTTTTGCGCTATTTCAGCATAATGTTCATATGCCTCCATGAGCCTTGCGCCCATAGAAGTTTCCGATAGAGCCATATCTATTCTCCTATGTAATTTTTATCGGATGAAGTGTGTGCTTTAATGCTGTTGCTTAATCTGTGTGAACCAGCTTTATACGCCACAAAAGCATATTGCCGAACAAGCCATCGCTATCTGTGCAAACGACAAGATCGTATTCTGGTTTTCAAACTTTGTTTTAGCTAAATATTGATCACTTGCTTTGACAGATAATATTTTTAATATCTAAAGTGCATAAGAAAGGAATTAAAAATATGGTTATACAAAACCAAATTGTTTATGAAGTTTTTGATGAAATTAATCAGCTAGGTTCTATTAGTGCTCGTGCTCAAACCAATGATGAATGGATACAGAGAAATGAATTATCTATAGCTGCGACCTGCTATGCTCTCTCACCCGAAAATGGCACAGGCTATCCACCACGAGAATGGCCTTGGCAAGCTTCAGCATGGAACCCATCAACAAGATATCGTAACTTGATAAAGGCAATTGCTTTGTTAATGATTGAAATACAAAATACAAAACAAGAATAATGATGAAAATATTTAATATGTATGATATCTAACATAATCAGACTTTCCATTGTATTCATCGTGTTTGTTTAGGTCGATAATGAAGCCAAACTCTCCCCGATTACGGTATTCGTTGGTGGGAACAAGAAACCGTTTTTCAGGCGTATCATGTTCCCGCACCCCACCTAAGGTAGCGATAACTTCAACCATATTTTCAACGTAGCTAGAGCTGATTGCTGAGATAACGACATAATTACCGGCATGCTGATCATTGAAGGCTGATTTGTCCCGCTCATAAGATTCACCGGGCTGAAGTTTGCGATTATGCAGTGTTTCCCAATAGTCTGGATAGCTGTCGCGGATTTTAGATTCAGCTAATTGATTTTCATAATCGGTGAACCATTGAGGAAAAACTGTTGCGACAATTGCCCATTCGCAATCCTCCTCGTAAAATCCGTTATTATTTCGCACTTGCGCTGGTATTTGTTTGTTTAGGCTTGGTGAAATTTTAAATCCACCGTGACTGGCAGTATCCAATCTCACTATATCAGCATTACCATACGATGTAGCATTCTGTACGGCTCCCCAAGGTGTCGAACCAAAAGACTGAAAACACATTTTTCTATTAAGACCCCTGACTTGTTTTAAATGATGTCCTCTTTTTTCGAGCGCCAGTGTTAAATCCTGTTCCGAGTTGAACTCATATGAACGATTGCTGAATTGGGTCCTGTGTAAATCTTTAAAGTCTGTAGTGCAAAACCATTTGTAGTAAATAATTGTTTGTTCTGGATTGCTTTCGTCTATGAGATAGGTATCTGAACCCAATCTATAAAGATTATGACCATCTGAGGAGCGACCTTTTGTGATTTCGTCATCGACAGTTTGTGTATTAGGTGACATCGCAGTCTCCACTTTTATTTTTGTTTAATCGGTAACATTTCAATTTTTAAAATTTGCTCAACAATAAGATATTCATCCAACCCGATAATACATTCCACCAAGTCTGAGTAGAATCTGTCTAAGGGAGGAACCTTAGTAGTTAATTTTGCGGCATATTGTCGTGATGTTGAGAAGGCATTTATTGAGGCAACAATGCCTGTTGTTTCGGTTGTCAAGCGGCAAGTAAAACCATTGAATAATGTTACAGTGCAATATCCATCAAAATCAGGTTTAAAAAAGAACCCACCATTTGACAATGAGACAATAGACCAATTGTTATCGACTATTGTACCTGCATGATTAAACAACCACGATTTTACAAGGTGACAGAAAAGGGCAGCACAACTACCCAATTTTTGCTTTAATAGTGCGTCACCATCAATATTTGATAGTGGTATCGCGGTAATGGTTGACATATCCATCGCCTTATCTCCATTATTTTGTTGTTTAGTTATCGGAACCAATACTGAACGTTATTTCTAAACGCCTTAAACGGCTTCTAGATATTGTCAGTTTTTAATGTGAAGCATCACTTGAAGCTAACTGGCCATAATATTACTGCCAATTAAATGCAGATCAGCATAGTGTTCATTACGAACAGGCAACAGGAAAAATGCTTGAATGCAGATCTTGCTTGCTAATTGCTTCTTCGTGGTTTTGGGTACGCAAACTTAAATTTTCAATTGTTTTACTATCATGGAAAACAAATTTTTGTAGGTGAATAGGTATGTTAGTTATTTTTTTGTACAACCGGAAATCTCAAAAAATTCCATTTTGGATACATTTATTCAATCCATTTTTTTGTTTTATTGTGCTCGACATTTCAGTTTTAAGACTTTTAGAGGGACGCATGCTAAAATAGCAGAAAAAATATAGCTTGATATTGATATAGAACATTGGATAATTAACGATGCTGCAAGAATCCTAAAATACGTGGTGATCTTCTTTCTCTGTGCCACAATCAAAAAATATTATCTTCCCAACATTTTGTATAACTTTCAGCATCTAATGAGTTGTGAGGATAATTATGATAAAAATTGAAGATACAATAAATCTGCTAAAAACGAACCTGACAGAACTTGATGCGATTTATAATGAGCAAATCAAACCAAATTTTGTATATGAAGGTGCAAAAGAAACAGCATATAAGATAACTTTAGTGGGTGGCACTATGGGATCTAGTGTTACCAGTTATGCAAACAGCCTCTTTGAAAATATAAGGGGAGACAATCAATCGTCAGTGTTGATTGATGAAGAACGGCTTTTAAGCTTCGTTCCTAATACCGATAATCTAGAAAATCTAAATGAATCACAATCCTTACAAAGCATACAGCAAATTACAAATTATTGGTCAAATAAGATCCGCAAGCACTTTAAGGATACTAATGCCCATATTATTGAAAAGTCATATGATCCCAGATTAGTGAAAGGGTATATTTTCGACACCCAACCAGATTTATTGCGTTTGAAAAGTAGGCACGGTGAGAAAATAGAGATGCCAGCTATTAATCTTCATGTGATCGCAACAAATAGACGGGAAAGTGAACTGAATTACGTCCTCGATCATATCAACAAAGATAATACTATTTGTAATAAAAGTGTTTTTTATGGGGATGGCAATCGACACGCTCTGCCTTATCTTTGGAGCAATGAGTTGCTGAAGGTTGAACGATACAATCATGTCAATAGTATCAAGTTAATGAGAAACTCAGATGAAACTATTTATGAAAACCAATTGCAAGGATCGCGTAACATCGATGAAAACTTTAAAAATACTAAAACACAGTGGCAAGAACGTCCTACAGCCTATGAAGTTTTTATGTTGGAACAAATGAATTCAGTAAAAGAACTTTCAGGCGAGACGCAATCGAGTCATCTGGAAAATCGAATAGAGATGGCTTTCCATAAGCTTGAAAGTGAACAAACATATGTTCGACCAATCCATCTTTTAGAAGCTTATAATGATGCTTATATGTACTATTATGATGGTTTGAATAATGTGTCGTTATTACAAAATCGAGATAATACATCCAATAGAAATTATGGACAAAACATTACTGATTGGAAGGAATCATTTTTAAAAGAATTAGATAGACAGAAACATTATGACTTTCAAAATGTTACAAAGCAATTTAGTCGTGAGGTTTCAATTTTCAAAAAGACTGTACTTGAATCACTACAAAATCAACACGAAAAATTTGTTTCGCAGCAAACGCCAGATGCACAAAGTGAAACCATTAATCTGTCGAGATCACGATGATACAATCACAAAACAGAATCGTCCATTCCATATCTTTCACTAACTCAACTGCTAACAAAATCGCTTTACCACCAATAAATATCTTATCATTAAGGTCTAATACTAACTGCTTCGTCAAGAGTTGATTGCCTTCATGTGGTTTATCGCAAAATGCCTTCAGATAACCGTCTAGTGGCAAAGCGTAGATAAGAGGATAAGCCATATTTTAGCCTTTTCATTGTATATCCTTTCAATGAATAAGCATTTTTTCATTGGCTATTGGCCAAAGTTTTAGTTGGTCATTGATGATGCCTGCTGCCAAGTCACATTCTATGTTCAAGATTTCCTGAAATACATCGTCTGTTGGCCTATAAAGCTCAGTAAACTCTTCATCGCCAAACATCTGATTGGCACGGTAACAAAGAGTATCATAGACGTCTTTACGAGGATCAAACTTCTCTGCATAAGCAATCAGAGGATTATCTTTGGATTGGCGTGCTGGGCAAAAATATACACCAACATTTTTGCATAGTTTGATACGGCTGGATTGACTGAGTGCGTCAAGCAAAACCGGCATGAGATTTTGATATTTGAATCTTAGCATGAGATTATTTCCAGACATGTTGAGGCGTGTCTTATTTCGAATTTTTGTTTATAATATTTAAACTAATCAGCCATATACAGTTTGTTATCGACATAAGGTATTGCGTAGTCGATAGTCTAACCAAAGCGTCTGCCTTCTGCCGTGAACGTATATTCATTGGCAGCAAGACATTCGTCTATAATTTTATCAGAAGTTTGGTACTCATATTCAGCTTCTAAAGCCCGATAAAGCCATTTTGCCAGACGGCGAAAAATGCACGCTACCTCTTTCTCTGCATTTTCAGTACATAATTGATATGATGGTGAATAACGTTCAAGGAAGAATTGCATCGTATTTTCGTGGCAGTACATAGAAGAATCTTGTGTTATATCCACATGTAATTGGAAAAAGTTTCTCTTCTGTAGATCATAAAGTTCATCAGCAATGTCATGAAGCACTTCATCCTTGGGTGCATATTCACGAATAGCCTTCGTCGAGCCTTTTTGATAGCTATAAAATGCACAAAAAGAGGCGCCATCACCCTGGCACCAAAAGCCCCTAAAATAGATTTGGGGTTCACAGTAGGAATGTCCGAACCTATTTGTATGACATCTTTCTTTAATGTCCAGGCCAAGTATTTTGGCTATAGCAAGAAAATCCTCATAAACAAACTCAAACCAATCATCGTATAATCCATGCTGGCGATACCAACTTCTGGCTTCTTCCTTTGCAGGCTCCTCCAATTCACTGATTTGATAAACTGTAGTTTCAATAATTGATGGCATAATTCACCTCCATCCAAAAATAAAGCCCGCGTATCAGCGGACTTTAAAGGTTGTTCAATGTTCAAGAATTTCTGGATGCCTCTTGGGATCAATGATCATCCCAAAGCGATTTCTTGAGAGATATTCAGAAAGTGGAACTTCAAAGTGCTTAATGTGAGCTTTAAGCTTTTTACCACCCAATGCAGCTTCAACACGAATGACATTGGATCGGCCGTAGATTGGAGATGTGAAGGTGCCAATCCAATCATTACGGTGCTGATAATAAAAGGCTTCACGATCTTTGACAAAAGATTCACCTTCACTCAAACTGACATTGTTGATTTTCTCATATGGAAATGGAAAAAAATTTCTCAAAACAATGTCAGCATTAGCTTTTTCTAGATCTGTAAAAAGCTCAGGAAATGAATTAATGATTTTGAAGGCTTCAACGTCTTCCTCATACCAACAACTTGTATTGCGGTAAAGGTAATGAACTCTTTCGTTCATTTGCTCCGAGAGATAAAAACCACCATGATCTGGTGTACGATAAAAAATAACACCTACCGCATATTCACATTTTTCATATGACGTACCCCAGAGTGTTGTTACACTGCTATTTTCGTTATGACGATTGAGTTGTTTTAGCTGTTTTTCATGCTCTTGTAATTTTTCGGCGTAAACATAAAAGTCTTCACTTTTAAAAAAAGTTGGTGACGACAGCCAATAAGCTGCATCAATTGGTGTCCCGTCAGGCGCTTCATATTGCACAAAATACTGGGTGCTTTCTTTATTGCGGTATAGTGAGACTACATTCTCGTATGTGGGTATTGTCAAACAATTGATTTTTATAGGGGCTTCTTGAGCAACCATTTTCTTTTTCCTTTCCAGAATTTTGATCAAAAAACTTATCAAAAACCCTTATCCGCGTTGGTCGCGCCCATTTGAAGAAGGTCTCAATTTGACGGTCTTCAAAATTTGGGATTGAAGAGTTCTTTTGGAAAGTCGAGAAAAGACTGCCATCACGACAAGTCATGTTGTATCCTTTCTGCATTTTGATATTTGGAAAAGCAGAAAGCCCGATTGAAACAATCAGGCTCTCTTTTAGGATAGTTTTTTAATGTTAGGATGCAGGCAATTATAACCTGCTAGCTGTAGCGGATCGATGACCCGATGAGGAATATAGCACAGTGATTACAAAAATGAACTGTTTTTTGTCAATGGAAAACGTATTTTGACATAGAATAGCGAATTATTCTCAAAAATGAGTTCTTCGATAATTTTATAGCCTTGTAGAGTCTTTTTTGGCGTGTTTCTGTCAATTCCCTATGGAGGGCATTCAAACTCATGATTTCAGGAGGTTTAACATAGAGTGTTTGATCTTCATCAATCCAGCACACGTGCATCCCCTGAAGAACAGTTGTTTGGTTTTTTATTATGTCGATTATATCATTTGCAGTTTTCATATGCTCGACCTGTATGTCTGGCTGACAGGCAATCTTGTAAATCGCAGCAGCAGTAATCAAAAGCGGTTTTATGGGGTCGCATCCTCATAGTTATTTTCAACGTCAAAAATTGTGGTTCCGATGATGTCCATGGTTTCGGCATATTCAAAAATGGCTTCATCGTTATTATACATATGCAAAGCTGCTTCAGGTGTAGCCGCTTCAACTTTATAGCGTTCAAGTGAGCGTACTTCCTTATGGATCACATATTGATGAAGGTCCGGATTATTGATAGCTTTTCTTAGTGCCGCAATAAGTTCTGGTTTGGCAGTTAATTTTGGCAGTGTTTCACCTGACTGTACAGCGCATTGATGGAGAAGTTTTTTTACATTTGCTATAGTATTTTTCGGCGTTTTATGAGCATTCAACTGACTTTCAAGCCAATCAGGGGTTATAATCGGCTGACCATCATAAGCATCAGCTTCTTCTTCTCGTCCACCTGGTAGGATTGTACGAAAACCTGCATTATAATCGTCACCGGCTTCATGATATGTAGAGCATCCAAGGGACTGGCTCTGGCGAATGAAATTTTCAATTACGAGGAAATATCCGCCATCAAGCCTATGTTGTGATATAATCAAGTGATCATCATTTTCTATCGCTTGAAGTATCAACCTTTTTAAGGTTGTCTCCATGCTGGCTAGCCTATCGTCATTTTCCAGCAAAATATAATCTTTGAATGTTGCTATAAGACCGTCAATTTGTTTTATATCAAGCAAATGACCGCCAATTTTCATACGAGCATAAGATGGATCGTTCATAGAAAGCGCCTTCATATATTAGAAATAGTGAGTGTGGCTCTGTTGGAGTATTTTCAACTCTCTATTGCTTCGCTGATTACAGCTGTTTCTATGATCTCAGAAGTTAGTTTTTCAACTTTGTGTGGACGTTTTATGCCTTTTTCTATTATTTCAATAGCTTTATCAGCTGTTTGTGATTTGATATGATATATTTCCAAAGTAGTGACAGATCGTTTGATCTCAAATTGTTGTGGCACTTTGGCTATTTCTGCCTCAAGATGTTCTATTACAGTTGCGCTTGCGGTAAGTTTAGGTAGATTTACACCAGCTGCAAGCTTTTCATTTACTGTCAATTCAGTGAGAAGTTTTAGCTTTTTATCTTCTGTGATATCTTTAGAGAGAATCTCAATCATTAGATTATTATCGATCGTTACATTGCCATCTATGGCATCGCAATAAATTTCATCTTTTGAACCAGGTAGAATGGTTCTATAACCCTCACTAAAATCAGTTCCTGCATAAAAATGATTTGTAAATGCAAGACTATCAGTTTCTTTAATGTAGTCTTCAATGACTGGAAACTCACCATTACGGGCCTCATCATCATAACATTTCAACCAGTCTTCATTCTTTATTGCCTCAAAAATTGCAGTTTTAATTTTCCATTCTGTATTGAGTTGTTCATCTGTATCTTCGTCTTGAACTTGTGATTTAAAGATCACAGACACAAGACCTTCTAATTGATCAATTGTTGTAATTTCACCACCGATTTTGATTGATCCATAGACATGGTCGGACATGTTCATCTCCTGAAAATGAAAAACGGCCATATGGACCGCTATTTTGTGGGTTTTTAATCTTTGTGATTTAGTTTTTAAATATTGTTATCGGGTTGTTATTGTCAGCTTTTCCCAATCCTGCTCCGTTGCCGCTTGAGAAAAATACATATGTACCAATTCTATATCTTTGTATCTTTGATGGTTTTTTATGATTGCTTCAGGCCCATCTTGTTCAAGCCAGAACCGGCAATATTCGGCTAATTGTTGATACAGCTCTTCGTAATCTTCACTTACAAAGTTATGGACACCATGGCGTGATTCCACAGTTGCTATAACAGGCATGTCTAATATCCTTTTAATTGCAAGAGTCTTATTCAATAGGAAGGAATGTGGATCGGTCTTCCAAATGGCACACGCTTGGCTAGGACTTCATAGGTTTTCTGCTTACCATAAGCTGCCCATATGACAGGAGCCATTGGTTCGTGTCCAAACTCGGTGGTTTGTAAATCGGTGAAATAGACAATAACTGAAGCGTTAGAGGCGTGTTTATTGATCCAAAGGAAAGTATCAATAAAACTTGTCCCACCTTTACCAACTGCCTCAAGTATCAGTTTATCACCTTTGGTAAAGGTTTCCGTTTTTCTGACGCGCTGGTCTGCGTAGATAACAACCAGTTCATCAGCGATCCCTTCATCAAAGGCTGCCTGAATTTCAGTTGCAAACAGCTGTAAAAGTTTCTGATCAATGGATGCTGAAGTGTCAATTGCTACAACCAACTGATTGAGTCCATCTGAAACAAGGCCGGGAACAATAATATCAAGAGATAACATACGGCGATTAGGCGATGACCAGCTATAGTCCTGCCTCGTGCTATCGTCGATATAATCTCTTAATGTTTGACGCCAATCAATAATAGGCTTTGTTGAATTATCCATGATATTGCGAATGCCGGATGGCAGGTTCTCTCGGCCTCCGGCTTTCCCTGCTGCGATTGAAATGGCCTGTCTAATGGAAGTTTGAATATCTCTTTTCATCTGTGATAATTCGGAGACATTGGCATTTTTACAGGCATCCAAAACGGCACCACACCCCCCTGGGTCAGAATCTTGACCTGATTGCGGACTGGATATGGCGTTATCTTGGGTCTGTTGTTGTGCTGCCGGCTCAATTATGAGCAAGGGATATATTTCTTCCGCGCTCATATTCGAGAACTCATAATCAAGCAGCATTCCTTCTGGTTTTTCACCTATACACGCTTCTACGAGTTGGAGATTGATGGCGTAATCCGTGGCCATATTCCATAATTTCATGTCTCGCCCACGGCAGCGTAAATGATGTTCAAGAGCCACATGCATGACCTCATGCGCCAGAATAAAAATAAGCTGCTGTAGAGATAATTGTTCTATGAAAGACGGATGATAAAAAAGGCTTTTGCCATCTGTCGCCATGGTCGAAACTTGAGGATTGTCAGTGGTCTCAACCAGTTTCAGATTGAGCAGCATAACAGCAAAAAACGGTTGCTGCCAAAGAAGTTGCATGCGCGCTTTTTCTAATTTTTTGTCACATGTCATTTTGTCCACCTCACGCCGCAAATGCCAGATCTTGTATCTTGATAGCCCAATCAATATATTCGCGCGTCTCCATCAGCGCTTTATTGCTATTTTGGAGATCCGTCATAAATAAATTCAGATACTCTGCAGAAAGCCGTTTCATATAGGCCACGGCATTTGCTATAGTACCTGAGGTCGCATGACGTACCAGAGCATAGGTTACGGCATAACATGTTGCTGGTTTTGCACAGACACGGGCTTGTAGAGGATTATTGAGGATTTCATCCATCGTTGGCAATTCATGACAGGTTTGCAGAAATGCTTCGAGTTCTGTAGCAGTGGACGAGCCAACCAAGCTCGCGATCATTGAAAACCGCAAATGCGGTGGTGCTTGTAAGACTTTCGAGACTTGTTCCCATGAACGAGGTGAAGGAAAAGCGTGAAGTGTTTCATCATCCATTTTATGCAGCAAATTTGGCCTAAACCGCAGAAACGCGATCAACATAGGATCCAATGCTTTTTCGCCAAAATGTTTCACTGTTGTCTCAATGTCAGGCTCAACATAAATATGGGCAAATCGGTTTGCCAATGCGGACGGCATGCGCTGTGCTGCCGCCCGATCTGATTGACGATTGCCAGCAGCAACAATGCGCCATTTGGGGGGAAGTTGATATGATCCGATCTTACGCTCGAGAACGAGTCCAAAAGCAGCTGTTTGCATGGCAGGTGATGCAGCATTTAACTCATCAAGAAAGAGAATACCTTTTTCACCATCACGCTCAACTTGAGGATATTCGTCAGGTGACAACCACTTTGTCGTAGTGCCTTGAAGTGATGGTAATCCCATTAGCGATACCGGATCTCGAGTCGTCAGGCGAAAGTCAACCAATCCCCATCTACGTTTTTCAGTCATTTGTGCAACGATTGAGGACTTGCCAACACCTGGTGCCCCCCATATGAACGTCGGGATATCAACGTCAATAAAATAATCAAGCGCTTCGGATGCTTGATTCAGATTCATTGTTTCTGCTTTTAGTGTATGGGTCGTCATTGGGGATACGCTCCTTTTGTTGAGTTGTTTTTGGAATAGAGCGGAATATCTTCGGAATAGGCAGCATTTATAAATTCTTGTAAAGCATAGTCATACGCACTATCACGACCAGCATCAGTGTTGAACCAGTCAGTTGCGCAGTATTTGGCTGCGTCATTAGCTAAAGCTCTAAATCGTTTGTCAGGTTTATATTCTTGATTGATTATTTCGAGCAGATTTTCTGTCTCAATAGTCATAATGGAATAACGTCCATTTAATTGTTCAGCTATTTCCAATAAACGCCATTTTTGATCTTCTGTGAATCGATTAAAGAGGATGGCCAATGCGAGACAAGGTCGCTCGAAAATCTTTCCAATTTTGTATTGTCGATATCGCGATAAGCCAATGCTTTGAATAAAAGTCATATTACACCTCGGTTTGCTGCTGTCATTAAGCCAAGAAGTTGTTGATTTCTTTGTTGATGGCTTTGGCTTCTTCAGCGACACTTTTACGCAGATGGCTGTTTAGGCGGAGTTCTTCGGCGTCATGACGGACCAGTGCCTCCATACGCTTGCCAATGACAAACAAGCTTGTATCATTGGTGATGTTGAGTGCCGGCAGGACTTTGATAAGATCCCGGACATTTTCTACCAAAGAGTCACGGAATATGCCTTCTGCTTTATCACCTACACGAAATGACGGTTTGTAGTTCTCAAGCTTCTCAAACATGCGGCTGGTTACGTCTGACAAGCGCGTATAGACATCATTGATCGCATTCATCGTCGCGGTCTGAACATTACGCTCGATGTCATCACGGATCTGGTCAACTTGAGCTTGAGCAATATCAACACGGAAGTCTTGACCTGATGGCACAGGCATAATGGTTCTGGTTAGAGAAAACTTTGTCGCCAGATCCTCAACACTTGGATAGTCATATGGATTATACATATCACCAAGCTCTTTATGGCGTTCATCACGGTAGGCTGGATAGTCAGCAATAAATTCTTCTTTGGCTGCATGAAATTCAGTGGCTTCAGTATTAAACCATGCGACAAAATCAGGATAAGAATGTGCAGACATGATGCGCTGACCGTCGTCCATCCAAGGAAGCGTGCGTTCATAAAAGCCGTTACGAATGCGGCCGGCAATGGAGTTGATTTTTCGAAAAGCCTTCGGGTTTAGAAGCAGTTTGTTATAGCGGCCGGCATCAGAAGTTGCATTGTGGATATCGTTAATCTCGCTGGTTACACGGCGATCCAGCATACGGCCTTGCCATTGAGAGATATTGATCGATACCAACATAGTGCGTGTGTTAATTGCATTGTTTGCGGTATTGATGTTGAGAGCATGTATATTCATCAAAGTTCTCCTTTTTATAACCATTCATTTCATTTCTTCATTTTTCTTTTTTTCATTGGTCGAAATAAAAAAGGACCCGCTAATAGCGAGCCCTTCTGGTATGTTCATTTGTTGCTGATGTTAAGCGGCGTCAGGCACTTGTTCAGGTAGGTTTTCGTTCATATAGGCAGGCAGTTCACTCGGCTGCTCTTGCTCTATTGATGGAGCTTGAATATTTGCCGATGTACGCAATGCTTCCGGCAACCAACCAAGACCTGACATCAGACGAGCCGCTTCTTTGGCCATGTCGCCTTTTTTCATATATTCGATCATGCGTACCTTTTCAGAGCCGCATGATTCTTCAACAGCTTCAAGGATTTTTGTTTTTGATACACGATTGAGGTAATTATCTTCCGTTGCCTCCCAGCCCGTGTCGACAATATCAAGGTTAACTGCTTCAGCAATACGTAAATAGTTTTGTGTTCTGCGATCCATTGAAGAAGGCGAAAAGGCACTATGCATTGCACCTTTTTGATAAGTTGCGTCGATACCTTGTGAAATCAAAAAGGCATGAAGCGTCAATCTTTCATCGTCACTCATATTACTGATGTGTTCCCAAAGCAAATTATCATCACCAAGAGGAAGGGAAGATCTCCAAAAATCTTCCATTTCGGCAAGTTGTTGTGCCGGCAAGCTATCAGAGAGATTTTCAGGTTGTTGACGCATATCCGGTAATGAAACTGAGATATGAAGTGCCTGTGTTGCATGATGTTTAAAATACGAACTACACAACTCAAATAGTGTAGCGGTAAATGCCTGACGTGGATTTTTAGCGACGGCAGCTTTCAAAGCGACTGTTCTATAGGCAGAAAGTTCCGCCATAAGCTGTTCAGAGATATTTTTCGCAGGCTCAGGGCTTTCAGATTCGATAGTACTGGATGCCGCCTTACCATCTTCATTAGTGCTGTCTGTATCTTGCACCAACGCGGCTTTGTCTTTTTCTCGGCGTGCCCAATCCTGCTTTGTAACGAGACCTTCTACAATTTTAAGATCACCCCTGTAATCAAAACTGACAAGGCAGCCACCATATTTCTTATCATCAGGGGCATACATACAGACCGACTCTTCCAGCTCTTCGATTTGTTCATGCAATTGATAGCGTTCGTCCTCTTCATCATCAGAAAGCTCGTCAATATCTTCAAGGACTTTCAAACGTTCGGCAATGGCATCAAAACGTTTTTCTTCTTCTGGTGTATAATCACGGGCTATGCGCTCGAGTTTATTAAATCTGTGCTCATATCCGTAATCAAACTGGAAGGATGTATCACACCAAGACCAGCCGGAAGCTTTCAGCTCCTTCGCCTTACTATCCAGTTTTTGCCAAACGAGTTGCTCAATCAGAGATCTGTCTTCCAAATATGAAATACCGTCGTCAGAGAACAGATCTTCGATCAGTTTGCCACCCGCTTCTTTATAGACATCAAGACCTATAAAAACGACTTGTTTGTCATCAGAGCTGACACGATCCTTAATCAGACTATTACGAATCGTTATGTCGGTTTTGTCATGATTGCCTTCACTCGCTTTCCAAGCAGCAATCTGTTTTTTATGGTCTGATACGAGCGTTAAGGCTTCGATTTGTGCCAGACTCATTTCGTCCTTCTCAAAGATTTTTAACAGACTGGGAGCAACAGCTGATAATTTAAGTCTCTGGCGCACATATTTAGGCGAGACAAAATGGCGCTTGGCAATATCTTCATGCGACATGCCTTTATCAGACATGGTTTTATAGGCAATGAACTCATCCATAGGGTGGAGGGTCTCACGCATGGTATTTTCAGCGAGTGAATAATCCTCGATGATTGCTTCATCAGCACTAAACAAGCGGCAAGGAATCAAGGCATCGTTGGCCATAAGTTTGCGTTTAACATTATGTTCAAGAGCCCGATAGCGGCGACCGCCCATAAAGATTTCATAAAAGCCTGTATGTTTTCCATTTTTATCGAGTTCTTCATAAACCGACAGATTATGAAAAAGTCCATGAACGAGAATGTCATCGCCAAGTTGTTCGATGGTTGTCGTATATATTTTTTTTCTAACATTCCTTTTTGAAAGTTTAAGTTTGTTAAAGGGAATCATAATTTCAGGCACGTTCACCACAACTGGTAGATTAGCTGTTTCTTGTGATTGCTTTTGCATAAAGGTAACTCCATTTTTTAATTTCTATTTTGGGCACCTTTTTCTATTTTCTTTTATTTTTTTTCGTCCTTCGCTCTCCTCGTAATATTCTTCTGCTTCCCGCCTATAGGAGGCTGGGCTTATATAATGGAGGTGTAATATGAGTCGATTAAAAACAGATAATAATGGGTACTACACGATCAAACATAGTGATGGGCGAATAACCAAAATCAGATTAAATGAAAACCTTACCACCGGTATGGTCAATATTATTTCGATAGATTTTCCCCATGGTGGTTTAACGATTAAATTAGAAGATCTGGTTGATGAAAAACTTTCTTCCACTGTTGAACTATGTAAAGAAGATCTAGAAACGCTATTGTTATCGTTTCAAGATGATACAAGTATATGTTAATAAACAATAAAATTTAAGTGGTGATGTAACACGCACCACTTTTTTATTGACATTATTGATTAATAGAATATATAGAACATAAAGTGAACATTGACAGAGCGTCGATGGTGAGTGTAATGCGTAAACCTGAAAAAGTGGAAAGACTATATCTTGATTTTGATGGATATTTTGCCAGTGTAGAGCAATTTGCCAATCCCAAGTTACGTGGAAAGCCGGTGGGGGTAGTTCCGTTCGATGGAACAACAAGTACTTCTGTGATTGCTTGTTCGCGTGAAGCCAAGATGCAGGGTGTCAAAAGTGTGATGCATATGAGGGATGCAAAAAGAGTGTGTCCCGATATTATCTTTGTACCGCAAAAGCCAGATCTTTATCGGAAAATGCATCTCATGCTTTTGAATGAGATCAGCACAGTCATTCCGATTGACACTGTTAAGTCTATTGACGAACTCACATGCAGGCTGGAACCCGCAATGCGTGATCATCCCGAGACAATTGGCTATTTATTGAAAAAGCGGCTTGAGGGCGCTGTTGGCAAGGTTATTACATCTTCTATCGGTATAGCGGCTAACCGACAGCTTGCAAAAATGGCGTGTAAAGCCGGCAAGAAACATGATGGGAAGAGTTATGGCGATGGTTTGGCAATTTGGAAGCCGGAAGATATGCCGACACCTCTATTAAAACTTGATCTTGATGATATTCCGGGCGTTGGAAGTCGTATGAAGTTCAGACTGCTCAAAGCCAATATTGTCAATATGGAACTGCTTTTAAAATGCGAGCCAAAGCATATGCGAAAGCTTTGGCGGAACGTCACGGGCGAGCGACTGTGGTACGCTTTACATGGGTATGACATTCAAGCTGGAGAATCCGAGCGTGGAATGTTTGGGCATGGCCGTGTTTTGCCGCCAGGATCACGATCCTTGAGCGGAGCCTACGAGATAGCGCGCCTATTGCTGGTCAAAGCAGCGCGCAGGTTGCGACGCGAAAACTATTATTGTTCGGCTTTATGGGTGTCTTTGTCGCTTGAACACGGATATTGGGGCCGCTATTTTCGACTGGCCGTCGTCAACGATGATCAGGCCGTTTTAGAAGGCTTATCAATCGTCTGGCGACAAGCAGAAAAAGAGTTACACCGTCATGCCAAAATCTTTCAGGTCTCTGTGACCTTGGGTAATCTATCAGATGCTGATCAGCGGCAATTGGATATGCTTCTTAACGATGATCGAAAGCGGCAAAAATGGGAAGCGGCGAATACGGCTATCGACACATTAAATAAGAAATACGCTGGTACGGTTGTTACGCTTGGGGCATGGAAGCCGCCTGAGGGCGGACATACAGGCGGTAAGATTTCTTATACACGCATACCATCATCGGAGGATTTTTGGGTGTGACACGTACATAGGAGGGAAACAACTATGTGAAGCTTAATTTGTGATTGTTCAATTAGCGCGTCTAATCGATGCAATAATAGAGAACCTGTCGTGCGACCGACAGTAGCCTAGGAAAGCATGCGGCTCTGGTAACGGGGTCGTTTGAAACCTTTCCGACAAAGTACTCCCCATTCGTGGGTGCAATCCTATCGCGAGATAGAATGCAGACACTCCCAGCCGTAAGGGGGTCGAGAGGCAAGGCTACTCGGTATGGGTAACATAAGTGAACTGCTGATAAATGTCGTGACCTCCAAGGTGCCAAAACGGCTGACAGGCATTGACCAAAAGGTATGTGATCGGATGTTCCACTCCAGAATTGGAACACGTCGTCGTAAGATCACCGGCAGAAAGGCAGGCCCTAACCCGAGCGTGTCGCGGATTAAGAACGTGGTAAGCCCGTATTGCTGCCTTCGGGCAAGTGAACCGCAAGGAACACCTTTGGCAGTGCGGGTAAAAGATGACGGAAAAAGCGAATGCTGGTCTGTAATGGTCCAGATAGAGGTTGTGATATCACCTTGCGCGAAAGCGTGCCCACTTCCGTCTGGTCTTCACTTGCAAAACCTCTGAGCAACCTCAACAGGAGAGTAGTATGGAAGTATCCGAAAATTTTACTGGATCTGCACTTTCCGGCAAGCCGCAAACTTGGGCGTCCATCAATTGGAAACGGGTCTTGCAGAATGTCCGAGGCATGCAGATGCGAATTGCAAAGGCAACGCAGGAAAGCGATTGGCGTAGGGTGAAAGCTCTGCAACGGACGCTAACCCGCTCCTTTTCTGCCAAAGCACTGGCAGTAAAAAGAGTGACTGAAAATCAAGGCAGACGAACGGCAGGTGTAGACCACGAGTTGTGGAACACACCTGAGCGTAAACGAAGTGCGATTGACGATTTGCAAAGCCGTGGATATCGTCCGATGCCTTTACGTCGGGTGTATATTCCAAAGCCAAATGGGAAAGAACGACCATTAGGTATTCCCACCATGCGGGACAGAGCCATGCAAGCTTTGTTTCACTTGGCTTTGGACCCAGTATCAGAAGCAACTAGCGATGTGAACTCCTTCGGGTTTCGTGTCAACCGTGCAACTGCTGATGCTGGTGAGCAGCTTTTCATTTGTCTGTCCACGCGGCGAAACTCAAAATGGGTACTTGAAGCTGATATTGCCGGATGCTTCGACAATATCAGCCATGAATGGCTGCTTGAAAATATCCCTATGGACAAGCAGATTCTTCGCAAGTGGCTCAAGTCCGGCATAATATTTAAGGGAGCGTTTCAGCATACCTTAGCCGGAACGCCGCAAGGGGGAATTATTTCTCCCACTCTGGCAAATATGACTTTGAACGGGTTGGAAAGCGGCCTTAAACATTATCTAACCGAGTTGTTTGGGGTCGTTAGAACCAAACGTCTTAGGGTCAATGTGGTGCGTTATGCTGATGACTTTGTCATAACAGGAATTACGTCAGAACTCCTGCAGGACACAATCAGACCATGGGTGGAGGCGTTTTTATCGGAACGCGGACTTACTCTCTCAAAGGATAAGACACGCATCACACACATAGAAGACGGTTTCGACTTTCTTGGCTGGAATTTTCGGAAATATTCCGGAACTCTCCTGATTAAGCCAAACAAGAAGAACGCGCTGTCGTTTTATCGCACGGTTCGTGAGACAGTTATGACCAACCTTGGGACAACGCAGGAAGTGCTCATACGCCTGCTAAATCCTAAAATAAGGGGTTGGGCTTTGTATCACAGGCATGTTGCAGCCAGAGAAGTCTTCGCTCGAATGCATTCCCTCATTTTCCGACTGTTGTGGCAGTGGGCTCGCCGACGCCACGCTAAAAAATCTGCGACGTGGGTGAAACGTCGCTATTTTCGGAGTATGAGGGGAAGTAACTGGGTCTTTGCCACTAATGACGGTGGTCAAAATTCCGGCAAAAATGTGGAACTCTTTCATATTGGTCGGATCGCGATCATACGGCACATCAAGATTAAAGGGGCCTATAACCCTTATGATCGACAGTGGGAAAGTTATGGGGAGGTATTGCGTCAAAGACGAATGGCTGGCCGAATGATCCATCGGAAAGCATGGTCGGCCTTATACCTTTCCCAAGGTGGTAAATGCGCTCTATGCAATGAACCGATAACTGAACAGACGGGATGGCATGACCATCATATTGTATACCGTCTCAACGGCGGTTCGGATGCATTGAGCAATAGGGTGCTTCTACATCCTGTATGTCACCAAAACCTGCATAGCCTCGGATTATCAGTTGTAAAACCGGCTCTTTCCAAGAGCTCGAGAAGGCTTGAGCTGTATGCGGGGAAACCCGCACGTACAGTTCTTAGGGGAGGATGCGATGGTAACATCGCATCTTTACCCGATTGAACATCAACAAAGCAGCACATCGTGAAACACAGGTACGAGATTTAACGGATGACATGACGTTGGAGTGTACTTGTTTGAAATGCGGTCATACTTATCAGCTTACCAAGCAGATGATTTGCACATTACCTGATAGGGCATATCTTTATCTAGATGAGGTAGAAAGGCGCGTAAAATGCAAAGCCCGTGGCTGTAATGGTCAGATTGATATGATCTGGATTCAGAACTATAATCTTTCAGCTTTTATCGGCGGTATGGCATAGCTATTCAATAATATATTGGAGCATGGATACTGATTGTATTTCATGCTCCAATAGTCTTTGTTTACGATTCATTTTAGTAGCAAAAGCATGACGCTATATAATAATAAGATTATGCAGCTTGTGACTTTTTGGCCAATCGAACAATCGAATCGGTTTTTATTTGCGTGTAGGATTTTAAATGACCTTCTTCATCGCGCATTTGCTGCTCTCGAAAAGTGCCACAAGCACGGACTAGATCGCCTGTTTCCCATTCACTTAAGATATGTTTTTTGTCTCCTCTTTATAAATATAGACCGTATTAAAATGTGGGTCATCGACCATAATCCCTTTCCGGGATGTTTTAAGATTCGATGCGATACGCAAAATGACAAAATTCGTTTTATCAATGATTGCTGCGATATTGCCGATGATTTCCCATTCGGCCTGATTTCTTTGTAAATGTCTCATAGCTTACGCTCCGTTAGAGTTATAAGCGCTGCCACAATTGTGGAATCTGATATGAACATTTAGAATGATTGGCCAAGGCCAACCCATATTTTGAATAGTTATCTTTTTTAGAACTAGCAGTGCGGTTAAAATAAAATAAGAACCGTTTTTATTATGATTGCTCGATAGTTGCCGGCCCTCCTGATTCACATTGTACATTTTTGTTTTCCTAATTGGTTGTAATCTGCAACCAATTGCACAACTAATAGTTTATATTTATTTAATACACAACTAATTATTTGTAATATATACAAAAAAGTATATTTTTTTTATATGTAATTATTTGCAACCAGTTGCAAAGCCCTATTTATCACTTTGTTTTTTAATGAAAGAAACGGCTTTGATGAAATGATTGGTCGCATTGTCTAGCTCTGGCATTTCTACGTCTTTTGAAAATTCAACTATTATTTTTTAGACAAATCATCCAGATAAACGCGATGTTTTGTATCATCAATTGCTGCTTGTTTTACAATTTCATATAACGCGTCAGATAGCGTAGGAAGCGCATATCTGTCACGATACTTGTTGATAAACTCAATTTCCTCTAAGCCTAACCAGGTATTGATGGATTTTAGACCCAAAGATTTCATCTTTTGTCGCTTAGCAGAAGCTATTTCTCTTGCTTTGCGTTTATGCTCTAACTCTTTTTTAGCTAAAAGTTCGTCCTGAGTATTTTTTTCCATAACTTCGCATACAATCCAATATCTATTTTAAATTTCTAAAAAACTTTTGGTTGTTTTTTATATAGCACTAACCAAAAAAGCGAACAAATTTAACGACTGATCAAGGTTTCTTAACATATCCCCACAATCCTGATTTTTCTAAACGTGCAAGTTTTTCAGCCTCGCCATATTCTATATTTATCGGCTGGTTCTTATGGTCTAGTGCAGATTTAGCGTATCCAGATACTATCATAGACATTCCCATATCGGTCGTATTGCCATTAAGAGTGATGCTACATATCGTCAGATAAGATGATGTAGCGGATGATTGATAGATGCCACGGCATTTTGGATGTCCATTTGTAATCAATGCTGCCAAAAAAACTTTGGCGGCTTCGCTGCAATTTGAATCTAAAGCTAAACCAAAACTACTGTCATGACAGGCTTCAACGCCATATAAACGAACAATAACGCCGCCCTGATTCCAGCTATGGCCTGTCAGAATTATGACATTTGAAGGAACGTCAAATTCATCCGAAATATTTGTCTGACTGAATGCTGTAGATATAGACAATAAAAACAAGAAAAATGTAATGACTTTTTTCATGATTATTTGCCCCACGCTTCAGCAGCCTCTGGCGACCAAATAATAGTTTTTTTGGCTCGTGCTTGATTTTCAGATGAAGCTAGATCTTGACGTAAAAGTTCGCCTTTATCATTTCTAGTAACATATGCTGTTCCGGTACGAACAAGCAGGTCTTCCAAATTATGCGTGATTTCAGTGCCTAAAAGCCATGATTGTGTCTGACAGGTGACAGATTGATAAGGCTGATTGGCTTGGCTTAAATAGGCACGGCAAGTAAGTTTGTGTGATATAGATAATTCCGTATCCAAATATTGTCGCGCAGCGTTTGAACACGGTCCTTTAAAGACGTAGGCATTAATCAATACATCACTGGGACATGATGATATGCCATATAAAATCAATTGCGTATCAGGGAGAGATATGGAGATTCCTGTCCCACTTTTATAAGGGACGGATGAATTATAAACACGCCTATCAGTGATTTTACCTTTATCCATATATTCTATAATGGCTTGATAGTTTTCTTCCTTAATGGCATTTTCTGTTTTACTCTCTGCATTCGATTCAGCGTATCCGGCACATGTTAATGCTAGAGAGCTAATAATGAGAGATGATATAAATTTATGGTTACATAGCATTCTGCTTTTCCTCTTGCTTTTGAGAAACGGGTGAGTTAAAGCATAAGAAAAGCTGAAATACAGACCACGTCCCAAATTACTCATTTTTCCAAACAATCAGCATAGTTTTTGGAACAAAAGTGAGAAATTTATGGGACGTTTTTATTTTAGAATCGGTCTGATTTTTTTGAATTTGATAGTTTGTGTGACTACAACTATCCCTGTTTTTGCAGTTGAAAGCAACAAAAAAAATTCAGACAATCAAATCAGTGTTCAATATAGCCATTCAATGTTAGAGCGGATAATTAATGATGAAGCCCGTTCACAAGGCGTCAATCCGGCTTTTGTTTTGATTATTGCACAAATTGAATCTGGGTTAAATATTCGCGCCATTAGCTCGGATGGCGCCATTGGCGTTATGCAGTTAATGCCGGAAACGGCCGCTGAATTAGGTGTTGAGAATCCTTATGATCCAGAACAAAATATAAAAGGCGGAGTTCGTTATCTCAAGCAGTTAGAGAATGAGTTCAAACATCCGCTCCTAATAGCCGCTGCCTATCATTCTGGACCGCAAGCGGTCCGTGATGCCAAAGGCATCCCAAAGGGGCCGAAAATGGCTGCTTATATTGTCAAACTTCTCAACGAGTTTTATCAAATTTATGATGCCAAAACGGCAACGACCAATATGATCAAAGCAAATACTGAAAAACATGCCAACCTTAAGTGGGAAGGCGACTTCGTTCTAAATCTCAATCAATAAAACTTGCTCTCTGCATTCAAAAATAGACATCGTTTTAAAAAGCAGCATGAGGGCTCCTTAATAACAGGAGACCTTAATGATTAAAATTCAAAAGACTATCTTCCTCAACGCTGCAATGATGCAGTGTAATCGCCAAATGCTTTATCGCAATATGGTTTTGCTGTTTCTAGGCGCCATTACATTTCTATTGTTTGTTGAGCCTTCATTCGCCCAGACACTTGAATCTATCGATAAGGCCGCAAACAATATTGATGCATGGCTTGGCGGGTCAATTGCTAAAACAGTGGCCGGCATTGCTGTCGCAGCCGTTGGATACGCTTGTCTTGCCAATCGACTTTCATGGTTTTGGTTTTTTGCAGTTATTCTCGGTATCGCAATCATTTTCGGTCGTCAGCAAATCGTCAATATGTTTGCGGGGTAAGATTCATGACAACGAATATACCGCTAGATAGCGAACTGGATTTTTATCCAATCGCTACCGGTTTAACCAGACCATCAACATTTAAAGGGGTTCCCCTGCAGTATGCCGCTATATGCGGCATGCTGACGGCCTTGGGCTTCGTTTTTTTAGAAGACCTTAGATTACTGCTTATCTATCCGGTATTTCATGCGATCGGATACGCTTTGCAAATATGGGATAATCGTTTCATCGACATTTGCTTTTTGCGATTTCGCAAGGGGTGGAATGTCAAAAATGTAAAATTTTGGAAAGGAAATTCTTATCATGTTTAAGTTCCTTAACGAATTTGAATACGAAAATATATCCGCCAAAGAAGCGCCGGCATCAAAACATATTCCGTTCATGAGGCATGTTACAGATACGATTATAAAGACAAAAAATGATCAGTATATTGGTGTCATCAAGCTCAATGGTTTTTCTTTTCAAACAGCAGACAATCGCACTCTTAATACGCTTTTGGAACAGCGAAACACTTTTATTCGTTCATTATCGAATAGCCGCTGGCAGCTTTATTCGCATGTGATCCGCAAACGCATAACGCCTGATTTGAACGGTCGTTTTAGTTCAGATTTTTCTCGATATATGAATGATAGATATCAAGAAAATCTTTCTGATCGCTCAATGTATGTCAATGAGTTGTACCTGACAGTGGTCAGAAAAGCAGCCGTTGGTAAGCTTGGTATGATCGAGAGTGTTACCAATTTGCTGAAAGGTACGACAAATACTGATACAACAGCAGAATTGGAATCCGAACGTATAGCAGACTTAAACGAGGTTTTAGGTCGGTTTTCTGAGCAATTTGCAACATACGGGCCACGTATTCTGTCAGTTCAGGATCGTGATGGTGTATTTTATTCTGAGCCATGCGAGTTTTTCTATCAACTGATCAATGGTCCAGTGGATATATCCATACGGCTGCCAAGAATGGGCTTGGCCGAGTATCTCCCGACTCATCGTCCCTTGTTCCAAAAGCGTATGTTTGTTCTTCAGGGGCGTTCAGAACAAGATAGTTGGTTTGGCGCTATGGTTTCTATTAAGGAGTATCCAGCCGGAGTTGCCTCAGGTATTCTTGATCGGTTGTTAAAGCTAAATCGTGAATTCATTCTCACGCAGTCATTTTCGGTATATGAGCGAGATGAGGCTCGTGGCCGCATAGAAAAGCATACTGGCCAAATGGCAGCCGGAGATGATGGTGAAAGTGCAGTCGTTGATGAAATGGATGATGCACGAGACCGCCTTATGGGTGGGATTACGACTTTTGGCGATCATCATCTGACTGTTTGTTGTCTTGCACATAATGTCAAGGATGTCGAAAAGGCCGTCGATGAAGTATCGACCGGCCTGTCGGAGGTTGGCATTATTCCAGTACGTGAAGACGTCAATATGGAGCCTTCTTTTTGGGCGCAGATACCCGGTAACGGCAGTTATGTCGCTCGAAACTCAATGATTAGTTCATTGGACGTTATGGCTCTATCCTCTTTTCATAATTATCCAAGCGGCGAGCGTAAAAATTTGCGTTGGAAGAAACCGATTACGCTCTTTGAGACAACATCGCATACGCCTTATCATTTTAATTTCCATCGTGCCAATGATGCGCGGGCACCGGGAAACTTTTTGATTATCGGCCCGACTGGTACGGGCAAGACAGTTTTGCAGGCTTTTTTAATCTCGCAAATTGAACGAGTGGAACCGGCTCCTAATTTGTTTTATTTCGACAAGGATAGAGGCGGCGAAATTATGATCCGTGCCATGGGTGGCTATTACGAGTCCCTCAAGCTTGGAACACCGACAGGTTTCAATCCGCTACAGCTTGATAATACACCTAAAAACCGGGCCTTTTTGTTCCAGCTATTTGAATATCTATGTCTAGATCAGGGTCAAGAAAGGTTATCGGCCACTGATAATGAGATTTTGCAAGAGGCAATTGCAAAATCAATGGAATATTTGCCCACGCACCGGACTATGGCCAATTTCTATGATCTCCTTCAAGGCCATCGTGTCAAGCATGCTGGAGACATAGCCTCGCGCTTTAAAGAATGGGTTGATATGGATAAGCGAGGTTGGCTATTCAACAATCAGCAAGACCGATTTGTGGGTAATGTTCGCGTGGCTGGTTTTGATATGACCGAAGTCCTTAATACCACCCGTGAATTAACAGCGGCTTCAATGTATATTTTCCATCGGGCAGAAGAAAAATTGCGTGAAGAAGGCCTACCGACAGCGTTCTTTTTTGATGAAGGTTGGGCTTATCTGAAAGACGCATATTTTTCTGATTATATTCTCGATAAGTTGAAAACGATCCGAAAACTCAACGGCATTATTGGCTTGAGTACCCAGACAGGTCAAGACGTGAAGAAAAGCCATGTCGGGTCAGAACTAATTCAACAAACGCAGACAAAGATTTTCTATCCAAACAATGAGGCTGATGAACAGGTTCACAGGGTCGATTTTAAACTGTCTGCGCGTGAATATAATTGGGTATTGAAGACGCCGCGCGAAGAGCGCTCATTTCTTATCAAGCACGGTTTGGATTCAGTTGTTGCCAAACTTGATCTCAAAGATATGCCTGAAATTTTGAAGGTTCTATCCGCAGATAAAGACACATTGGCCGAGATGGATAGGTTGCGCGATAAGTTCGGTGACGACTTAACGAAATGGTTGCCGGTATTTATGAAAGGGGGCAGTTAATGCGCTATTTACTCTTCATCAGTGTGTACGCATTGAGCTACGGCATTGCATCGGCTCAAATAGCAACAACTGACAGGCAGGTTGAAAATGACGTTAGACAACAGGGCCAGCATTGGCTTGAATCTGTTGAAATCAAACGCGGACAATCTGATAGTACGCGCGGTGTTGCTTGTGGCTGGGGAATGAATCCAGAACAGGCACTTGCAGAGCGTCCCGATGTTGCAGCTAAAATAGCCAATACCTGTAAAAGTGTGGGGGTCGATCCAGCTCTTGGGCTGTCAATTGCGTTTCAAGAGAGCCGATTCAATCAAAATTGTGTTGCGCCTCAGACGCCGCACTCGGGCGGACAACGTGCCGAAGGTGTTATGCAAGTGCTACCAAGCACTGGCCAACGTCTGTTTTCGAAAAACAATTTAGGCAATTACAACGGTAAAAATGAAGACCAGAATATTTTGGCTGGATGCCTTTATTTGAAAGAAGGTTCAGAAATTACAGGCAATAGCCTTTATCATATCGCAGGCGGCTATCACTCAGGCTATGATCATAAGGTTTGGCGTGAACAACAGAGAATTCCCGGCCGTTGGCCAAAAACTTTGGATTACGCTAACAAGATCTCCACGCGATGGTATCCGGTGTTTGATAATGCAATGGGTGGCTATCAAGGTGGACGTGCCGGCATGGATCAATTGCGTGCCGATACTTTTGCTTCTGGTCAAAATGGCATTGATACAATTCAAAACAATGTTGCTGTCAGCAATCAGCGCATACAGGAATTGGCATTTGCTGCCGGCACGACAGAAACAGATATTGCTTCTTGGGATCGCAATACCCAAGCAAGACAGATATTGGGCCAAAGCATCAATGGCTTCAATGAGGCTTTAGCTCTCTTGCTTCAATATAAAAACACTGAATTACAAAATGGTCTGATAGATCAATCAGAGACGAGTTCGATTTCATCATTTCGTAAGAAGCCAAAACTTCCAGAAGGTCAAAAAAAGATGGTCTATGACCAAGTCGCTCAAAAGTGGCGGGTTTTGGGAGAGGACGACGTATGGCGATATTTAGAAGCTGATGGAACTCTTGGTGCAACAATTAACTGAAAAGGAAAAATCATGAAACATAGAAATAAGATATATATTGGCATGGTTGTTGTTTTAATGACAACAGCTACATCGGGTGCTTTTGCTCAAATTGCAACTTATGATGCGGCTGTTCATCGTGAGACTCAGCAGACCACAAAACAGACCGCTGATATTTTGAAATCCAATGCAGAAATTCAAAAGCAAAGCGAGGCGATTTTGAAAGCCGTAAGTGGTACAAGAACTGATGCACAATCAATCGCCAATGCTGCTTTGGGAGGTTCGTTCAATTTTGGCCAAACACCGTCTTTTGCTGATGCTTTAGGCGGCGGAGATATTAATTGGGGTCAGCTTAACGGTGATATACAAAAAACAGCCTCAAACCTGATCAATGGTTTGCGGCTTGTAAAATCGCTGTCAGGCAAAAACGGCATGTCTAAAAATTCATCAACACAAGCCGCTTATGAAAGTGCAATCAATCTCACAACTTCTTTAGCGAGTATTGTAACCGGCTCCCAGTCTGCTGTGACAGAACGTTCAAAACAATTTCAAAATATCGGTGGTCAAATTGGTAAGACCAAGGACATTAAGGGTTCTATAGATTTCAATACTCAGATGCAGCTTCAAACCGCACAGACGACTAATGAAGCAATCGGCGCCATTACAGCAATTAGCGCTGCGGAACAGAGCAAACTTATGCAATCCTTGGCAGAAGATAGCGGCAGTGCTGAATTACTGCGCTATGGGAGATGAGCAATGAAACGTGTAATTATTCTATTGTGTTTAGCAATTCCTTTAAGCGCCTGTTCGCATAAGGAATTGACGGCTCCTTGTTCATCCAAGGATATTCCAAAGCAACTTGCCTTTTCTGGAAATGACGATTTGTTAAATCTCAAATTTCCAGAATTGCAGCTTGGATATAGTGAATGCGGTCCTATGCGGTCTATTAACGACTTAAATATAGCTGGCGGAAACGGTGGGTAATTTTCTTGCGGACCTGATGGCTAAAATCGATACTGTCGGTTCAGGCTATGTACAAACCGCATACACATCCCTTTCTACACCGCTCATTATAACAGCCAAACTACTCATCAGCATATCTATCGCTTGGTATGGCTATACGATTATTGTCGGCATATCCAATATGGCGTTGAGTACAATTTTTAAAAAAGTCATGATTATCACATTAGTTATGACAGCTATTACATCGTGGGTTGTCTATCAAACATATATCTATGATATTGTTATCAAGGCACCAGAAAATATTGGCACGTTACTATTCAATGCATTTACAACCGATGATCAAACAGATGTTCGCCATGCACTGCAAACCGCATGGGATACCGGATGGAAGGCGACAAGTGCAGCATTTGCCAAGGGCGGAATAAGATCTTTAGGTGCATTTTTAGTCGGGGCTATTTTGGCATTAGGCACCGTCGTTTTTGTCGTTGGTGGTTTTATTATCACCGGGATGGCGAAGGTCTTTGCTTATGTGCTTTTAGCAATTGGTCCATTTTTCATTTCCACGTTGATTTTTGAATGGACGCGAAATTGGTTCATGAGCTGGTTGAATGCATTGTTCAACGTCATGTGTATATTGATCGTAGGCTATGCTGTTTTGGGCTTTATGCTAGGTCTTAGTTGGGCAACAATCCAAGAGTTGGAAGCAACCAGTGAAGACCTTTCTTTGACCTTGATACAGGCTGCTGAATTCTTGTTCATCGGTATTATGAGTGGTTTGGCTTTCTTGCAAGTTCCATCACTCGCTGCAATGCTTGCTGGTGGCATTGCTCTAAATGCCGGCCAAAGTTGGTCATATTCCCTTACGCGTTTTGGATTAAGCAGTGCTGGTAAAGCAGGCCGTCGTGCTGCTGGAGGTACAAAGAGAGCCTTCCAAAGATTTCGTGACCGGAAAAAACCTAATCCACAAGATGAATTTGCATCAAAGATTGGCAACGCCATCAAGGCTGCAATTGAAAAAGATAAAAACTGAAGGATAAATTATGAGAGAAAAAATCAAACGATTTTTTCCTAATATCAAAATTCTTTCTAAAATTAAAACAACTAATTCTAAACAACAAGTCAATCCTAATATTCAAAACTATTATCAACAGGGCCAAGTATGGGAACAGGCCATTTATAGCGCTGCTGTCAAAAGCAAGCGACTATCATGGTTTTTGTCAACCATATTGCTTGGTATCGTTATTTTACTGAGTTGCTGCTTGTGGTTGCTCATTCCGCTTCAACGCTATGAACCTTATGTTATCACTGTCGATAAAACGACAGGTTACTTGGAAATGGCACGCGCATTACAGCCTGGACCATTAGCTGATGATGTTGCGGTTACGCAGGCCAATATTGTGCGTTATATAAATGCACGCGAGACCTATGACTATAATACGCTTGGTCTTAATTATAAATTGGCATTGCTATTATCGACCGGAAGTGCCGCGCAGGATTATCAGTTTTTATACGCAAGCACAAATGCGAAGGCGCTCGACAAAATATTGGGCCGGTATGGACGTATTGTTGTTAGCATAAAATCGGTTTCACTTCTTAATGAGCGAACTGCACAGGTAAGATTTTCTACTGAAACCACAACAGGCACTGAAATCACAACAAACCATTATGTTTCCACCGTACGGTTTAGATATTCCGGAACGCCGATGAAAAATGAATGGCGCTTTGATAATCCGCTGGGCTTTCAGGTAACTGAATACCGTCGTGATCAAGAGTCCCTTGCAACAAAAAGGACACTTGACCAATGAGATATCATCTTGCACCTTTTTTATTGGCATTTGCCTCTTGTATTTTTGCTTTTCAAAATGCACATGCTGAAAGACTGCCGCAAGGCGGCCGTCTTGATGGACGTATTAGGACTGTTACATATAAAATTGACGATGTTGTTGCCATTAAAGCGGCCTATGGGATATCGACCATGGTTCTTTTTGGTGACGATGAAACGATTGAAACCATCACACTTGGCGATACAGTCTCTTGGCAGGTTATTCCCAATTCAAAGAAGAATATTCTTTTTTTAAAACCAGTGGAACCCAATGCCGTTTCAAACATGAATGTGGTGACAAACCGGCATGTTTATAGTTTTGCTTTGAATTCCACAGACAGTGAAGCAAAAAAAGACCACACATTCTCAGTTCAATTCAAATATCCTGATGATGATATAGATAAGAAACTGTGGGATAAAGCACGGGAAGCGGTGGCGAGTCCGAACATCTCCAATATCGATATTGCGAATACAAATCTCGATTATGCTTATAAAGGTTCGGATTCATCCAAGCCGCTCGTAGCCTTTGATGATGGCAAAAAAACGTTTTTGAAGTTTGGTGGCGCAATACCTTCAATCTTCGCCGTCGGGACTGATCGGCGCGAGAAAGTCATCAATTATAGACGCGAAAAAGACTACATTGTTCTCGATGGTGTTTATAGTCAGTTATCACTTAGACGCGGTCGCCAAGTTACCTGCTTATTCAATTTAAAACCTACCCGAAATCACGTTCTACAATCAAATGAAGCTATTGCTACTCCCAAGAAAATACCGGGCAAGGTAGGGAGATAACAACATGAATGAAGATGATTATAGAAAATTGGCTGAGAGTACTGAGCCGGAAACCGGTGAGAAGCGCGCAAATGGCAGACGTTTATCAGCGCCAATTTTGGTAGGTGGAACCATAGTCGCAATCGCATTTGTTTGGCATTTTGGAAATACTGACCAGAGCAATCGACGGCTTACTGATCCAGAAAACGAGCAATTTTATACAGGTCAATTTGTTCCGCCAAAGCTTCCTGAAGAGAAGCCCAAAGAGGATGAGCCAACGCATGTCGAGATCAAACCTGATGTTGCCCCTGCGCCACCACCTCCACCGCCGCCACCATTGCCCCCGACCGCTCCGCCTCCAATCGGAGATAATACTGCTGAGGTTGATGATGGTCGTTGGGAACGCTTGCGTTCGCCAATGATTGTTATGAGTGAAGCAGGCTCTGTTTCTTCTGCTCAAAAGGACAGTGAAAAAACGAATTCTTCCCCTCAATCGGATGCCAATGTCGCTTTTCTTGATGAACAGGCAAAAAAGACTGCCGAAATTTCAATAGCCGGAAAGATTAAGCGGCCTGACGCAATGATCGTTCAGGGAACCATGATACGCGGCACATTAAATGGCGCTGTTCATTCTGATCTTCCAGGCAATGTTAAAGCAGTTGTTGAAGAGGATGTTTGGTCTCTCGATGGAAGGCGGGTATTGATACCAAAAGGCGCTAATTTGATTGGAGAATACCGATCCGTCATAGCCCGCGGCCAAACACGGGTATTGATTGCTTGGAACCGTGTTATCCAGTCAGACGGTACAAGTGTTGCACTTGGATCAGTCGGTACAGATCAGTTAGGACGCTCGGGCGTTGAAGGAAAAGTGGATCGCCATTTATTGCAACGTTATGGCGGTGCATCATTGCTAACGCTCATAGGTGGTGGAACACAGTATCTTGCTAATTATCAAAAATATAAAAAGCCCTCATCACGTACGAGGATTCGGATAGATCCGGCAACAGGCCAGTCTTATACTGAATATGCTGATTACGATGATAGCGGTAATGAAGCGCGTGAGCTGGCAGCACGTACTTTTGCACAAGCTATACAAGACATGGCAAGTGAAGAGTTCCGCAGCGCAAACTCTATTCCAGATACGATACATATTGATCAGGGAACTGAAATAGCCGTTTTTGTGAAAAAGGATTTGGATTTTTCTCAGCTTTACCCCGATCCCGTATTGGAAAAATATAGGGAGTTACGCAATGGTAAGTAACATTCCTTTCCCTTTGCTCCAATCTTTAAGACCAATTCAAAAATGGTTGGAACAAGAGAATGTAGTAGAAATATTTATCCAACCGCAAACTGTCTTTATTGAACGTTTAGGCATCTCAGCACCTGAGAAGCATGATGTGTCAGAAATAACAGTCGAGCATATACAGCATATAGCTACGAGGGTTGCTGCTCTGACACATCAAGCAGTCAATCGTGAAACGCCATTGCTGTCAGCAACGCTTCCTGATGGCACTCGTATTCAAGCGGTTCTACCACCTGTCGCGGTCAATGGTGGTAGAATTGTTATCCGCAAGCAGGTCGTCAAACAAATGACACTGGATGACTATCTAGAGTTGGATGTCTTTCGTCGTGTCAACAATCGCTATACAGCTATTACAACGGATAGAATCAATAATGCCAATCTAAATGATATAGATAGTGAGCTGTTAGATAACTTGATCAGGAAGGATTATGCCTCCTTCTTGCGATCTGCGGTTCAAAATCCACGCAATATCCTTTTGAGTGGCGGCACGTCCTCTGGCAAAACAACCTTTTTAAACATGCTTTTGCTGATGGTGCCAGACGAAGGCCATATTGTAACGATTGAAGACGTCCAAGAGCTTAAACCGACGCAGTCACTTTGGACGCCGATGGTTGCTTCAAAAGGCGATCAAGGTGAAGCGAAAGCGACCATACAAGATCTTCTTGAAGTGACGCTTCGATTGAGTCCGGCACGCGCATTTCTCGGAGAATTGCGCGGAGCCGAAGCTTTTACGTTTTTGCGACTTCTTAATATTGGAAGTGCCGGATCTATGGCAACGATTCATAGCAATAGTCCCGAACTCGCATTTCATCAGCTTGCGTTTATGACAATGCAATCGGGTGCAGGCTTACGTGCAGAATATATATTGGAGCAAGCCCGTAGTTTGATACCAATCGTGATTCAGCTATCGCATTGGAGTGATATTGAAACGGGTAAGAAATATCGAGGTGTAACTGATATTTATTTTCAGGCGGCTGAGCGCCTAATCTAATGAACAGCCGCCATCGTTATTTATTGATTGTGCTGCTTGGCATAGGCAGTCTTGTTATATGGAATATTCTATATTCGCTCATCTATGATGCACGGCGTTTATCCATCTATGGCAAGGCAGCACTTAAAGACGCATTAACGACTGAGCTTGAGGCAAGTTTCTTTGCCCCAGCTTTGAATTTTTATGAGCATTTGCCAACTTTATCAGAAATTCTGAATTATGGGTTGAAGCATTTTTATTTAACGACAGCGCTTATGTCATTAGCAATGACCGTTGGAATAATAGTTGCATTGTATGTATTGCTGACACGCAAACGACAAGATGACATACATGGCAATGCCCGTCTGATGTTAAAAGCTGAATTACGGGAGCATGGGCTAAAAACGAAAGGTGGGTTATTTTTAGGCAAAACGGGTAATATTGATGTTCGTGATGAGGATCAATCGCATGTGATGGTGATCGGCCCTCCAAGTTCTGGTAAAACCGAGTGTTTTGTTATTCCTAACCTGATCGAGTGGGAAGGTTCGTTTATTGCACTCGATTTCAAAGGGACTCTTTTTGAGAGAACTGCTAAGATAAGGAAAAAACGTGGCGATGAGGTTTATCTTTTTGGGCCTGGCTACGAAAATTCTCATACCTATAACCCACTCGATATGATTAGAACCGGCGTGACACGTATTACGGATATTCAAGCGCTGGCCAGTTTGCTGGTTCCGGTGCTGGACGAGAAAAATTCACACTGGAACAATTCAGCTCAAATGCTGCTGACAGGCATGATATCCTATGTTTTGGAGTCGGTTGAATGTGCAAATAATAGAACATTAGGGACTGTCGGCCGATTGTTCAGTGTTTCAGATTCGTTTCACGACACTTTAAAATCTATGCGGGATGAAATTGGTGTCAGTTCATTTACTTATTCGCGTTTGACTGAGTTTTTGGCAATTCCTCAAGAAGAGGCTGGCAGTATTCGCTCAACTCTCAATACACATCTAAAACCATGGCAAAATCCATCTATTGAGGCACTCACACAATCTGGAGAAAACTCGATCCAGATTGAACAGCTACGTGAAAAAGCAATGTCCGTCTATCTGGTCATTGATACAGGACAGATCGAAATTTTTGCTCCGTTGTTGAAGCTTTTTTTGGAACAGGTAAATTCATTCGTCAACCGTGCTTACAGAAAGCCGGAAGAAAACAAAATATTGTTTATGATTGATGAATTCTATCAGCTTGGCAAAATCAACAGCATCATCAAGCAGCTACCATTCGCGCGAGATCGTGACATCCGTATCTGTTTAGTGTCTCAAGGTGTGGCGCAAATTGATGAGAAGTTTACCCGTGCCGGCAGGGAATCGATATTGGCAAGCTGTGTGTTACAACTCTTTTGCTCATTTAACGATGAGCCCACTGTAGAGTTAGTGACAAAAAAGGCTGGTCAAAAAACCGTACATTATAAAACGAACAGTCGGCAAATGGAGCCTTTTGGAAAGCCATCACGGCGCACAGAATCCGAACATGCGATGGCGCAACCGTTGTTCCGATCCAATGAACTCTATGCATGGGACAGAAACAAACTTTTAATTTTGAAAGTGAATGCTCAACCCTATGTTTGCAATAAGGTTCTGGCAGACAAAGCGAAGATTTATGTGAAAGCCGTACAAAAAGCCAATCATCAACTTGTTGAAGTGCCGCCACTCATTGAGACAATTGATTTTTTACCGTCATGGGCAACAAGAATTCGTAAAAAGACCGCCAACTATATGGCGGAAGGCAAGGCTTTGGATAATGAAAAGCTACCAGGTCAAAAAGATTATCAAAAATTTCTACAGCGCATACCGCCTAAGAAAAAAATCAATAAAGTTGTGACGCATGATGCACTCATGTCTAAACTAAACATAGTCGTTGGTGAAGAAAAAGAGCAATGAGTATTTCACGACATAACGGCCGCGGATTGTTTCTATAGCGAGCTCAAGTTCAGTTTTTTAACTATGTTCCCTCTTCAAGAGCATCATAGAGAATCGCTGCTTCCATAGTCTTTTTACCAACAAGGCTTTGAAGCTTTCGCACCTTCTGCTACAACGACTTATATTGCAAGGCTTGAGCAACTTCTTCATCGGCACGTACTGCCGACAATGTACCATCAAGACTAAGCTTGAGCCAGTGGAACTGTTTGTTGGGAGAAACATCATGACTGTGGTTTACAAGATAAATGATTACACCTGGTTCAAAGATTTCCTGAACAATATCCAGTCTTGCGGAAACACACCAGCGGCGATGCCTCTGTGATCCATTCAACACCTAGATGTTCGAATTATGACTGGTCACAACGATAACAATACTCATTTATTGTATTTAAGACATCGAAGACGTTCGAATAATTTGGCGGCTGGTTCATAAATAGGACCAACATTATAGGGTTTTAAAAACCCAAATAATCATAAACAGACACAAGATAGTGGATACCATAAAGTATCGCTATTATAATTACACCGACCAGAATCAGCCATCCGTAAAAGCCATCATGTTCTTTTTTATATATTTTGGGCTGCGGTGGTTGTCGGTTTTGTTGATGCAAAAAGATAGAATCTTTATCATAATCATTTTTCATATTTTTTTCCTTTTATATGCGTTAATTATTTTTATTTTAATATAAATTCATATTGACATCAACGATTGTTCATACTTAAATATTGATTGAATGGAATCATAATATAGAATTTATCCTAAATTACCATTTTTCCTAAAAAACCAATTATTTTAGTACGATATATTTGTTTATATCGTAGGTTTATTCATGCCATTCATTATTATTATTAAAAGAATGGAATCGAAAATGAAGAAATACATATATATAGCTATGTTACCGTTACTCCAATTATGTCTTAGCTCACAACAATCATATGCTGAAGGAGGTCGACCTGAGGAAAGTGCTAAAAATACGTGTGTTATCACTTATGGCTTTAAACCATGGGGAATCGTAAAAAATTCTGTGAATGAGATTATAAAACAGGGATATTATTGGACACCGGCCGTCGGTTCTGGGAACGGGATAGGTGACGTAGACTGTAGGAATATGCCAGATTTAGGCTTCTTGGATAATCTAACTGGAGCAAGTCTAGATCAAGCGATAAAAGATCTTGAAGAGCAGAATAGCAAAAACAAAGAACAGGATAATCGCCTTGATCAGAATGAACAGAAAGATCTTGATCAGGATGGGCGACTTGATGGTCATGATAAAGATATAACAGAGATCAAAGACAAGAATAAAGAACAAGATGACCGACTTGATGGTCATGATCGTGATATCTCTGATATCAAGGATAAGAATAAGGAACAAGATGATCGTCTTGAAGGCCATGACAAAGATATAAAGGATATCAATGATAATGCTGTTTTTTATGATCGAGATGAAAACGGGAAAAAAACTGGTAATGTAACTCTTGATGCCGGCACCGGTGATCCTGTCGGACTAGGCAATGTCGCTGATGGCAAAGACAAACATGACGCGACGAATGTCGGACAATTGCAAGGTGCACTGGATGGTCTTGGGGGCGGCGCCAAAGTCAATCCTGACGGCTCAATCACACCACCGACATATGAAGTGGGCGGCAAAGAGTATGACAATGTCGCCTCCGCAATTGATGCCCAAAATAAGCTTGGTGTTCAGTATGTGCCAGATGAAAATGGTAAACCGACAAACCACGTCATTTTAAAAGGTGACGGTTCGGGTGAAGCTGTTCGCTTGAGTAATGTTGCAGATGGAATAGCTCCGGGTGATGCGGCTAACGTCCGTCAGGTCAATAAAGCGAAGCAAGAGGCCTTTGCCTATACAGACTATAAGGTGGATGCCTTGCGTGAGGAAACCAATCGCAGGTTTGATAGCCTATCAAATGAGGTCGATGAACTTCGTGATGAAGCACGAAGTGGTATTGCGATGTCTAATGCTTTCGCAGCCATGCGATTTGATGATAATCCAGGCCGAGGCACTTTAGCGATGGCTATGGGTGGTTTCAAAAGCACGACGGCTATGGCAATGGGGCTAGGCTACACAACAGATGATGGCGTCTATCGGTTCAATGCTGGATTAGCTCGCAGTTTTAACGGCGGTGATATGTCGTGGAACGGGGGTATGAGCTGGTCTTTTTAAAAAGAGGCCTAATTTGTAAAATACTGGCAACTGTTATGGTTGCCAGATCATTTGCTTCATATACGATTATGTAAGTCACTATATAAAGTAGGAATATTGATGAGAACATAGCAGTGTTTAATTTTGACATGGATAAACAAAAAAATGACTAAGAACTGAAGATAGCTCATGCTGTAAAGTTAAGCTATAAAAGTAGATTCGCTTTCATATAATGAAAATGATAAATTTATCTTGACATATCAGGATAAATAATGGATTTGCATATTTGAATGGTTTTCTAATATGCAAACCTCCTAAACTCGATTTTTTTCCAACATCATATCTATCATGAAGATAGAATTCCATTTGCGCCTTTTAAGCGGGGCTATCGCCATTCATTCTTTTAATTCTAATTGAATGGAATGCAGATGAAACGAAACTTTTATACTTTGTGCGAACAAAGCACATCCACTCACAAATCTAAGCAGAATTTGATCACAAAGAAACTCTCTGTGGTTGCGGGCGCTCTTCTTTTCGCCGTCATTACAGGAACAGCTGCTTCAGCAGCAAGCAATTGCGTTTTGAAAGAAGGGTATGATGCCGCAATACCTATCACTTTTGACAAAGGTCAACCAGATACAGGTGAAAACAACCCAAATGGCAGAGATCCCTCAGTGGGCGGCGGTGGTAATGTTCCTTGTTATTCAGAGGATGCTTTCAAAAATGGTCCACGTGAGAATATCGGTGGAAAGACATGGGTTAAGGTTTTAGATAGTGGCCATAGTTGGATACCGGTTGATTCTAAAACATCAACTTTAAGAGGGGGGACGTGGGTTAGTGTTGAAGATTATCCTTATGACTTTATTCCTGATTTAGGCGGGATGAAAGAGACTGAGGACAATCAAAATAATCGTCTTGATCAGAATGAGCAGAAAGACCGTGATCAGGATGGGCGACTTGATGGTCATGATAAAGATATTACAGAGATCAAGGACAAAAACAAAGAACAAGATGATCGTCTTGATGGCCATGACAAAGATATAAAAGACATCAATGATAATGCTGTTTTTTATGATCGAGATGAAAACGGGAAAAAAACTGGTAATGTAACTCTTGATGCCGGCACCGGTGATCCTGTCGGACTAGGCAATGTCGCTGATGGCAAAGACAAACATGACGCGACGAATGTCGGACAATTGCAAGGTGCACTGGATGGTCTTGGGGGCGGCGCCAAAGTCAATCCTGACGGCTCAATCACACCACCGACATATGAAGTGGGCGGCAAAGAGTATGACAATGTCGCCTCCGCAATTGATGCCCAAAATAAGCTTGGTGTTCAGTATGTGCCAGATGAAAATGGTAAACCGACAAACCACGTCATTTTAAAAGGTGACGGTTCGGGTGAAGCTGTTCGCTTGAGTAATGTTGCAGATGGAATAGCTCCGGGTGATGCGGCTAACGTCCGTCAGGTCAATAAAGCGAAGCAAGAGGCCTTTGCCTATACAGACTATAAGGTGGATGCCTTGCGTGAGGAAACCAATCGCAGGTTTGATAGCCTATCAAATGAGGTCGATGAGCTTCGTGATGAAGCACGAAGTGGTATTGCGATGTCTAATGCTTTCGCAGCCATGCGATTTGATGATAATCCAGGCCGAGGCACTTTAGCGATTGCTATGGGTGGTTTCAAAAGCACGACGGCTATGGCAATGGGGCTAGGCTACACAACAGATGATGGCGTCTATCGGTTCAATGCTGGATTAGCTCGCAGTTTTAACGGCGGTGATATGTCGTGGAACGGGGGTATGAGTTGGTCTTTTTAAAAAAACTGGACTTCTTTAGTGCAATTCTGGCAATCTTAATGGTTGCCAGTTTATGTATATCTACAACTTTAACTCATGCTGCTTCACAGAAAGAAACTTTGACAAAACAATCAGTGACATTACCTAAATCACTTCCAAAACCTGCATCACTCATTCGGCCAAATCAAAAAGCTATTGTTGGTGATTTTGTTTTAATCCAGCGCCCATTCTATGACTGGTTGTTGCGATGTGAAGTTTTGCTCTCAGCAGAGAGACGGTTATGTAATACTCAACAGGTTTTATCATCTGGAGATGCAACATTGATATGGCGTATTATTCTAGCGGAGGATGGGAAGCCATACGTTCTTATTGCCACCTCCCCAAAATTAAATATTAAAAAAGGGCTGTTGATAGTGTTTTCAGGTATAGAGAAGACATTAAAGGCCGATGATGATATTGCGTGCTCATCAACAAGCTGTATCGGTGCATTTGCATTTACTGGTGTATTGCAATCTGCAATAATGTCTTCGCCAACGGTAAGTTTTGAGTATCATGACATAACCGGAGAGAAAATGGAATTTAATGGATCCATCAATGGTCTAGATCTGGCGTTAAAAGCTGCATCAGACAACATATATTCACAAAAGTCGCCTCAATTTAAAAAAAGTCACCAGAGTAGATAGCAATAAAAAATTAAAAGACCTCAGGAATAATTACTTCTGAGGCCTTTAATGTAGACTAGCAACTGGAGACCTCTAAAAACCTCAAAATCCGAATTTTCAAAGCAATAAAATCAAAGGGTTACGTTGAAGAATTTTATTTAAAGTGGGGTTTTTAGAGGTGTCCAACTGTCTATAATTTGTAATGTATAGCTTGTCATTACGGATATTTCGTTTGCAGTGACGATGATTTTACTGGCAAAGGCGATAGCGATGATTTTATGTTTTTACCTTGCCTTTAATGTGTTGTGAGAAGGTAGAGATTGTTTTGTATAGCGTATGACAACGATGGTGGCTTAGTACAATAGTTGCCTCACAGTTGAGCATCCATCCGACATCCAGCTTTGCCCTTTCCATGTGCAGCTTGATCTTGTAAAATGGGTAGTCCACCTCCAATGTGTAATTGTTCGAGATAATATAAAAAAAGCCCACTTGTTGTGAGCTTTTGATATTGTCGTTTTACTACACTTTTTCAGAGTTTTGTGATTTGGTAAATCCTGGCATGTGGATTTTTTTTCGCTTTGTTTTAGATTTTTCGGTTTTCTTGCCTAAACCAATTGACACTGCCAAGGCTCTGCGTGTTTCTGAATATGCTGGAGCCACCATTGGATAATCTTTAGGTAGATTCCACTTGGCGATGTAATCCTCTGGTGTCATTTGGTGATGGGTCATCAAATGTCGTTTTAAAGATTTAAATTCTTTACCATCTTCTAAGCAGACAAGACATTCATTTTTGATGGATTTTTTAATGTTTACAGCAGGTTTAGGCGATTCACTAATATTAATATCTGGTTTCGTTGCTGTTGCCAACAAAAGCGATTCATGTATTTCAGTAATAAGTTTTGGTATTTCTTGAGCTTCTAATTTATTATTTGATAAATATGCAACAATAATATCCGAAGTCAAAGTTAGAAATTCGATGTTCTTAGTTTTATCCATTAATAATATTTCCACGTTTTATTTCATATGCGTTGGCATAAAGAAATTAATATAATTTACTATACCTCTATAGAATATCATATTAATTTTTTTAGATTGTACAGTTTTAACGATGTATGATGTGTTAATCAAGCATGTTCTTACCCGCATAATCATAAGTACGTTGTGAAAAGAGTATAGGAAATTTTGCCAACTTTGTATATTGGTGTAATTGCAGTGCTGCTATCGAACGTTTGAAAGAAAATATATTTTTATAGTAACAACAATCTATATATTGACATTCAATGCGTAATCATGGCAGATGACCACAATATGCGGTGTTCTTTATAGCGTACACAATTCTGCCAAAGTGCAGCACATTCTAATATCCCTCTTTAATATATGAGAGTGCTATAAATAAGCGAATACGCGCTTTGTATAGTAAAAACTTTTTCCAAAATATCATTGTTTTATACACTGATGGTTAATGCCATCAGGAATTATTTTTTTAACTTTTTGATTTTGAAGGAGAAAACAAAATGGATGATTAATGTATGTTTGGGTTGCCATGCAGCAAACATGACAACCCGATTACCAACTTCCCCTAACGTTCAATCAAAGAAAGAGTGGTTTTCTATGCTTAGTAGAAATCAATATGATTATCAATGCGCGTTTTTACGCACACAAAGAAGACTATCCAGGTTTTATAAATCTCTGTTGTTATCAGGGACGACAATTCTATTGGGCTTTATTAATATCGGTTATGCTTCGGCATACTGCTTTGACAAAACCCCTTGCACAGCAGGGGAAACGATCAATGTGGAAGAGGCTGACCATTATAGTGCAATGAAAAACCCGGAATGGTATTTTGACGAAAAGGCTGTCGTGAATCTCAATGTAGCCCATTCTGTCAATGCCGGAGCTTATCTCGTGCCTGAGAGGTCTACTATCAATTTTAATACGGCTTCTGCCTTTAGTAACGGTCGTTTATTTTCTCGGGGCTATAATAACTTCAATCTAAATGCTTCAAATTCTGTGACAGGAGGATTACTTGAATTTGGTTTGGGCGATAAAATTTATGTAACAGCAGAAAATGCAGTCAATGGCGGTCTTATAAAAATCGGTAGTAATTCTACTACTGATTTGCAACCGCAGCTTTTTATCGATAGCCGAAATGCCTTCGGGCAAAATGCCAAACTTCTTATGCAACCTTGGTCTATTTTGAATATACGGGCTGAAAACGGGATAGGTGCAGGCGAAATTACAACACAAGGATGGAGTACCATTAATGTGAACGCCAGTCATGGCATTATTGGAGGCAACTGGTTTATCGGTGGCGTTTTAAATGCCAATACGCCTTATTCCATCATGGGAGGTAAGTTTATTTTTGAAAATTTCGGCTATCTGGATATTCATTCAGAATATGCAATAGGTGGCGGTGAGGTATGGCTAAATAATAATACATTACGGTTAGAAAAAGAGAATTCCATCTTTGGTGGCACACAATATGTCAGAGGTTACTTCATTGTAAATGAAACGAATGCCGTTACAGGTGGACATCAAATTCTTCATAGTGGCGAATATCGGATTTTTGCAGAAAATGGCACGACCAATAATGTTCGTGTGACATTCGCCGGCAAGGATGACACTACAAAATCAACTGCGACCATAGGTCTTTTTGAATCGACGGTTTTTGGATCAATCAACAGTTATGATGGATCAGGGAAAATATATAATTGGACTGAAATCAAAAAACCCGTAACACTTACAATTGATGGTTCATTGCTCGGGGATAGTTATTTCTCGGGTCAGATAATAGGATTTCCTAAACGCAACGAAGACCTCCGCCTCGTACTGGAGGGCGGAAAGAAACTTACGCTCACGGGTGAAAACACTTATGGCTTAGGTACAGTGATCAATTCAGGTACGCTGTCGATAGGGGATGGAAACAATACAGGGTCAATCATTGGCGATGTCCTTAACAATGATAGGCTGGTATTTAATCGAAGCGATGATATCGGGTTTGACGGCGCTATCTCTGGCAGAGGCAGTTTGGAAAAACGTGGCATTGGATCACTCACGCTTAATGCCCAAAATATTTATACAGGTGCGACGAATATTAATAATGGCACACTTAAAGCCGGCAATATTGATATTTTTAAAAACTCAAGCAATATCACAGTTGCCAAAAACAGCGTATTCGATCTGAATAATTATGATCAAACGGTCAATGCATTAACCAATAATGGGTTTGTATATTTTGGTAGTAAGCCAGGAACCATCCTGACCATTCAGGGCAATTATACAGGTAATGAAGGGACGCTTGTCTTTAATACAGTGTTAGGTGATGATAAATCGCTGACTGATAAAATGACGATCAATGGTGATACTTCTGGCAAATCATATATAGATGTCATCAATCACGGCGGCATAGGTGGCTTGACAAATGAAGGGATCAAACTGATCACTGTTGGCGGCCGGTCTAATGGTGATTTTAAACTGGTAAGCGATTATCAATTTAATAATCAACCGACTGTTGTTGTCGGTGCTTATGGCTATCAGCTGTTTAAAGGCAGCAATGTGAATGGGGATGATGGAAATTGGTATTTGCGATCTAATCTCTATGATGAAAAGCCTGATCCAAACCCTAAACCAAAGCCGAAACCTGAGCCTGAACCAGATCCGGACCCGGAGGTTAAGCCAACTCCAGACTTGTCGCGGCCAACACAACAAAAATACAAGCCGATCTATCAACCCGGTGTTCCAATTTATGAGGGTTATCTTCATAGCCTACAGCAAATGAACGTTGTTGGAACATTGAGAGAGCGTATTGGAGCTAGGTATAATAGCTTGTTGGGTATAGCTGATTTTGATATTGATAATGCAGCAAATGCAATGGGTTTTTGGATGCGCAGCGAAGGCAGCTTCAACCAAGCCCAACCGTCATCGAAAACTGGATATAGCTCAGAATCCAATATATTCAAATTTCAAGCTGGTATTGATGGTGATTTATGGGAAAATGATGAAGGTGTGCTGATTGGTGGTATTGCCTACCACCATGTTGATAGTGACACCAATATTCAATCACTCTATGGCGATGGTGATATTAAATCTAGAAGCAATGGTATTGGCGCATCATTAACATGGCTGGGAAATGATAATTTATATGTTGATGCGCAGATGCAATATAGCTGGTACAAAAGCAATCTTAAATCGGACTTAGCCAAGAAAACCCTTATAAAGGACAATCATGCCTTTGGGCAGGTTTATTCAATAGAGGTGGGGAAAAGCTATCATTTGAATGATAGTTGGTCGCTCACACCGCAAGCGCAACTGTCATATTCAATGATAGACTTAGATAGTTTCCAAGATGTCTGGAATACAGCTATCAATGACAGCAAAAGCCGTAACCTTCGTGGCCGATATGCTATCGCGCTCGATTGGCATGACCAATGGCAGGGAGCCGGCGGTACTATAGACTCGCTTCATATTTTTGGCATTGCCAATGTCTATAATGAGTTTTTGGATGGCAATGGCCTAAAAGTCGATGATTTGAAACTGACTGATAGCAGTAGCAATGTTTGGGGCGGAATTGGTATTGGTGCCGACTATAAATGGGATGATAAATACTCCGTATTCGGGCAGGTCTCATTTGATGGTGATTTTAAGGCCCCATCCCAGAATAACGGCTTTAAAGGCAATGTAGGCTTTACCTTGAAATGGTAAAAGCCACAACTTCGATCCATAGGGAGCTTCAAAGTTTCCTATGGATACGAATTTACTTAAGAATAAACAGCATCCCGTTAAAGCAGTGTTGATAAACCAATCAGCATTTCGCCTTCTAAAAAACTGAATTCGTGAAAAATCACAATCATTGTAGATAGATTATATTTTATCAGAAAATCATATTCATCGCCAGCTTCTGACCATGGTTTCCATATTTAAAACAAACAAATTAACGCTCATAGCGCAATGAAAAAATGGCTTGTTTGTAAAATTGATATTGACTAATATGGTTTTGTTATATGGTTCGTACCATGAGATACTTTTATAGGCTCAATTGGGACACCAAAAACAAATCTATAAAAAATACAATAGAAAAAACAATGACTTATAGTTGTTTTTTGTTGAGTATGAGGCGTCTTCTGGGCACCATTTTATTCCTGAATAATATAATAAAAACAATAAGTTAAAAAAGTTATTTTCTTTCAGTCCACGCAGCAGCCCACCTTTCGGCGGGCGCTTGCGGTGGTGTTAAATATCCGGTTTCGGCAGATTGCGAACAATCTTCATCGTTTCCACAAAAACACTTATGAACCGTTGGAAGAGTTCGAGCGAATAAACGCGATTGTGCTTCGCGTCGCGTGAAAAATCATTGGCATTATCAGTTCAGTCGGTAAATGCTTTAACTTATGCACGGTAACATTTGTCACATTTATCGCTGTCGGTCGGTGTACCGGTTTACCAAGACCGGATTGGCCGCCAATTTTAATAAATACAGCTTCCCTAATATATTATGAGCGTTTTCAAATTGTTGCCACGCAAAAAGAGACGTGCCAGACGCGCTTTAAGCCTTGTAACAAAATAGTTGTTAAATTCATTATGTTTCAAAAGCCCCACGCGGCTTTTCACGCGAGCTTATCCGTTTGACACGCCAGCAACTTTACTCTCTTTGCCGTCCGAAAGATAAAACCGTAACAAGGCTAATCAAGCAAGATTATAGCGAATGCGTGAGTGCAATTTCCGATTTTACGGCATTGGTGAAATAGTGGTATAGCCACGATTTGGGCATGAATTTGAGCACAATATTTCGTAAATGGAATGTAAAAGCGGTTGCGGGTACGAACATCGGAGCCATTTTACGCGTTCTTTCCTGTAAGCGCTTGATAATTGGTCGCAATTGCCGGTCATGAACAGTAAACGCCTGTTCGATATTCTGATATTTGGCTAAGGCCATGCCCAGCATTTCGGTTGAAGCGAGTGCCATACCGGCTCCCTGCCCTGAAATTAACGTCAGGCAATGTGCCGCGTCTCCCAGCAAAAGCATTTTGCCATTGTACCATTGGGGTAAATCCACCATTGTCAGGCTATCGACCAATATCGGGGCTTTTTCTTTTTGTGCGATCGACAGTAAATCACGGACTTGCCGGTTGCTCCCTCTAACGATTTGCTTCAATAATTGATAACCATCGGCTGTTATATGCGGATTTGATCTTTCATCGCGCCAAATATGCAAGGCTGCAAGTTTCCCGTCATGGAGACTGTAATATTCGGCAAAATGTCGAGGTTCCACATAGGATAGGAAATCATAATCAAAATCCTTCACATGATTGATGTCATAGACCGCGAAACAATATCCAAGCGGTTGCAAGCTTTTGCCATCTTTATCAAAATATTGTTGCCGCAGGGACGAGCGCAAACCATCGCATCCCAACACCATATCACAATGCAAAATATCATGATTATTCAATTCGATTTTATATCCATCCGCACTCTTTTCGAGGGTGAGCACATGCGTATCCGGACATAATTTCGCCCCGACAGGCAAGGCATTGGCAAGCACGGTTACAAGATCACTCCGGCTCACTGCAAGATAGGGCAAATCATTGACAAAATCCCGATAATGCAAACGGATAAGTTCTTTGCCTTTGCTATTTTTATAGATATTTTCATCAATCGTATAAGATATTGCCTTCAGCCGATCATAAAGATCCATTTTTTTCACGGTTTCATAACCCAAACCTGTGAGGCTCACCATATAGCCCCTGTTACGCAAGCTTTTTGCCCGTTCTATAATGGTGCTCTGCCAACCTGCTTTATCAAGCCACCAGGCTGCTGCAAGCCCCGCAACGCCACCACCGATGATAACTGCATGCGGCTTTGTCATGATTGTAAATTCCTCTCTACATGTGTTTCTGATGACTTCAAGATCATCGGTGTTGCAATGGCTATAAGCGCTGCTAATGCGAATGCCCCGCTATAACCGTAATATTGTGCGATGAAATTGCCGGCAGCGCCTGCCAATGCGGCCGTCAAGGCGCTCGCACTTTGAAAAAGTGTGAAATCAACGCCCGGCTGATCTTTCGATACCAATTCCATTAGCCGCGAATAACAGGTGACAAACCCCGCTGCCATGATGGCGCTTTCACCAATAGAGAGGCCGATAAATAACGGCAGCCTATAAAATTGGCTTATTAAAAAAGAGGCAAAGACTGTTATGACCACAATTTGCAGCAGGGCAACAAGGCGCATTGCACTTTTACTGCCAAGTTTTTGAGCCAGTGCACCGCCTGCCAAAACACCGATCAGCCCCGAAACGACGCCGCCCACACCATTTATCATACCCAATTTTGCCAATGGAATGTCAAGATCGACCAATAATGGCCCGACGAGTGATTGCACAATACGCCCCGCAATTTCATAGGCGATAACCATTGCCAGACCTAACAACATATTTTTGCGAACCACCGCCTTTAGCAAACGGGGTTTTTGCAATGGCTGTGAATTTTCTACCAAAGGTTCATCAACGAGCATCATCGGTATGGAACAGACCGCAATCAGAATGCCCAAAAAAATGCAGCCTGCACGCCATCCTGAGCCATCACACACCCACAAGAAAATGCCGCCGCCAAAGATCAATCCCGAATAACTACCCCCGACTTGCGCTATATTGCCGAGGCCATAATTGGAGGTTTTCAATTGTTCGATAAGAAAAGCGTCGCAAGCAATATCGGCTGTGGCCGAAAAGATGGCCATAAAAACCAGACAAAGCAGTATTGTTGAGACATTTTCATAAAAGCCCAGAATTGCAAGGCATAAAAGAACACCACATTCGGCAATAATGATGATAGGAGAGGAGAAACGGCGTCCGTTCGGCCCGATGCGAAGTCGTTCAATCCATGATGACCAAAAGAACTTCAAAACCCAAACAAGCATAACAAGTGATACCAACCCTATCTGGTCGAGGGAGGCTCCATGCATGCGTAAATAAGCAGGCATGCCTATATAAGTTAAACCTCCGATAATACCTTGCGTGGCGTAAACACCACCAGCCGCCAAGGCGATTTGACGAACCGGTTTTTTCTTGATGACATTAACCATTATCAAATGACTGCTTTTATAATCTCTATGAGGATAGATTTGCCGGGGCAAAATAAAATCGGGCGAGCTTTATTTTGGAATTGGATTAAAATTCCTTGTGCAAGCTCACCCCATAGCTGCGGCCATTGCCGAGAGTTGCCATTTCAAACCGGCCATTATCATATGCATAGCTTTTATAGCTTTTGTCTGCGATATTCTGGACAAACAATCTGGCTGTTAATCCGTTGACCTTGGCAAAATCGAGACTGGCATCAAATGTCGTAAAAGCATTTTGTTCAACGTGGTTTGCTTCATCAAAATAGACCTTCGAGGTATAATGGGCAGAAATATTGGCTGTTAAAACACCGTTCCATAGCTCCTCGTTGATAATATAGCCGAGGTTCATGTTTCCTTTGAAATCGGGAGCATAGGGAATCCGGTTTCCATCATAGACGAGGCCGCTATCGGGATCGGTAAAGTCGGTAAATTCAAACCGGCCGAGAGATGCGTTACCCGCCAATGTCAAACGGTTCGTTGCACGCCATTCACTTTCAACTTCGATACCGGTGCTGTCAGCCTTGCCAACATTGCGTATATATTGCTGGCCGAGAAGTCCCACATATATCTGCTTGTCGTCCGAGTGGACACGGTAAAGAGAAACTGCAAGGTCGAGAGAATTATCAAACAGGCTGGAGCGCATGCCGATTTCATAATTCCATGCCTGTTCGGGATCATAGGGATTGGCATCCAGCATCGAGCTTATGCTGTGGTTGAAATTACCCGGTTTGTAGCCTTTGGAAATAACGGTGAAAAGCCGCACAGCATCATTGAGCTGATAGCCGATACTGAATTTGGGCTGGTAGCTGTTAAAATCGGCATTATTATCGAAATCGAACCCCATGCCGGTTTGGTAACTATCAAGACGCATGGCGTCGATACTCGATTTGTCATGGCTTATGCGAAGGCCGCCTGTCAGATCAAGCTTGTTGGTGACATGATAGGTTACCTCGCCAAAGGCAGCCCGACTATAACTGCGCACGTGATTATGTGAAAAACCATAATAGGGTGCAACGGCATTTTTTTTACCATTGAAGTTCTCACGACTATACCAGAGACCGGCAAGTGCGTCGATATTGTCGCCCTTATAATTCACGCGCAGTTCCTGACTGAACATCTCTTCATCTTGCGGCCAAAGATAACGCGTATCAAAGCCGGCTGAAAAATCGCGCGCAACGTCACTATCCTGATAAGCGGTGATAGAGGTGAATGTAAAGTCGTCAAGATATGCGTTGAAGATAGCCGATGCATCAACAACATCGCGGCGCAATAGCGGTCTCTCGCCATAAAAGCCGCTTTCATATTTCCGGTCTTTCACGCCATCCTTTTTTACGTAAAGTTCTTCGCGGGATTTGAGCCGCTCTTTGGCGTAATTCATGCTGAAATCAAAGTTTTTGTCTGTCGGCGTGAACCTTATCCCGAAACGGCCAAAACCGGTTTCACTTCCATTGATGCGTTTATCACCCGTTGTGATGTCATCTATGTCGCCGGAAAAATAATCATAATTGCCGGCAAAATCCAAAAACAATTGATCGGGAAGAAGTGCCAGCGTGCCCCCGAATTCGCCTGACGGTATCTGGGGCGAGCCTGTAGCGGAGATGTAAAATCTGTTTTTGACCGGTTTTTTCGTGATAATGTTGATAACCCCGCCGAAAGCATTACCGCCATAAAGGGTTCCCTGTGGGCCACGCAAAAACTCTATCCGTTCGACGTCATACAAATTGCGCGACAAAGCCGAAGGTGATTGGGGAGCGCCATCCACATAAACTTGTACTGTGGGATTGAAAAAATCGGCAGAATATAAGCCGCGGATCGTATAATTACTATAGATACGGTTTCCTCTTGTTGTGGCATAAAGATCGGGAAAAACTTTCTGTAAATCATCAACACTTGCAATGCCATTGTCGTTTAGCGACTGGCTTTCAATCACTGAAACGGAACCATCATAATTTGATATATTTTGCGCGCGTTTGGCAGAAGTTATAACGATCTTGTCGAGTTCGACCGTTTCTTGCGCATGCGATTGCATTGAAAACGAACCTATTGATAATGCTATAATGCAAAATCCGAGAGATCCATAACCATCAGTTTTTATGATTGAAAACATCGTTTTTCTCGTTCCGGCTAATTTTTTTCGTAATAAAACTTGATAATAATAATCAACTAATGTCAAAATAAGCTAACGTAATTGGTACTTGAAATAACGCGAACAGGACTAATTCTGATGGACAATTCCATGAATAAAGTGATGGATTGCAATTCCAATTCGTCCATAAACATCGTGATTAACGGCGAAAATGACTGGAACGGTAGCCAGTTCAACAATAACCCGATATGGAAACATCAATCTCTTTTTCAAAGTATTGAAAACGATATTCTCATCCATTCACTCGACGCGACACCGGAACACGATATTATCATGGAAGCTTCCGGCCCTTCGACTTTTTCACTCTCTTTTTTCGTTCATGGCAATGGCACTATATGCGTCGACGGAGCCTATCCGGTTGAATTATCTGCGGGAAAGGCAATCCTCTTTGCCAGCGACGGTTTTTCACATGGAATAGATATTTTTCGTAAAAATTCGCGGCTATTGGTTCTCGATATCCGTTACAGCAAACAGATTCTGAAAAAGCTCGGCGGCATTTCATTAAGCCGTTTTGCCGCCTCTCTCATGGATAACCACAGCCGCCCCGACGAGAAAATATTCCTCATTCCGTTAACGCCGTCGGTCGAATTGCATCCGGTCATCTCAAGCATTTTGAACTGCAAACTCGCCAAGGGGCAATTGCGTGATATATTTATTTACAGTAAAGCGATTGAAGCATTGAGCATTGCCCTTAAAATTGCTGAAAATGGCGATAAAGGCAAAAAATTCAAAGCTTTGAGTTCAAATGAAAAACATAAGCTCGACTATGCCTTGAAACTCATGGAAGAAAATTGCGCTGAAAACTGGAGCATTGCGCGCCTTGCCCGTCAGGTCGGCCTGAATACCCGTCGATTGAAAGAAGCCTTTCGCATCAGTATCGGCCGGTCGGTGCATAGTCACCTTGTCGATATACGGATTGAAACTGCTTGCCAGCTTTTGTTGAATGGTTATTCCGTAACCGAGACTTCATTTGCGGTGGGCTATGAAAATTTGAGCCATTTCAGCAAGGTTTTTAAAAATAAAAAACATATTTTGCCAAGCCGCTATGTCGTCCGGAAGTCTTCTTCCGATCTCCATTAGAAACAGCATTTCACTATAGACGATCGTCAAAACAAATAGTCAAAACAAGATTGTCAAAACAGATCGTCTAGGCAAATTGTACCGACTGCAATATGAAAGGCGGCTAATTTTTAGAGCTAATAATTGTCGACCGGTCACCAAGACAATAAAAGCGTTTCCGGTTGCGGAAAAGCTGCAATTACGACCTTGGCCTTTTGCCAAGCGGAAGAGACAAACAAAATGGCCAGTAATTTCACTATCATCGCCGCCTGCATTATCTTTTCATCAAAACAAATATGATGTTTGGACATAAGATAATTATTGTTATGGACAAGAAAAACCGGATTTTAACGGATGGGAACCTGTTCAATCGTTGTTTTCCAGAATGAAATATCTATTTTCCCAAATATCTATTTCCCCATTGAGAGCGTCAAACAATAAACCGCTTTTCTATTGTGCCGGCTGTCATCAACGGTCTTTAAAAGACAATTCTGAAAAATCGCTTCTGTGCCAATCGATTTAATCACCGCTATAGTGGCGTTCTACAGTTGATATTTTTTGGTTTTTTAGTCTTGGCGAGAGAACCGGTATATCTGCACACTTACCCTGCCTTGCCGATCATCGCTATTCATTGCAATTTTTTTGCATGACAATTGTTCAATGCCGATATTCAATGCCGATATTCGATGCCAATGTCTTTTCCCGCCCGTTATTTTGATAATTCGCTAACCTTTGACCCCCAACTATCGGACAAGGCAAAACCGGTCGGAAAGGGATCATCCGCATCCACACGCAGGAACTCGCGGCCATAAATCCACGCTTGTCCTGTTATTTGCGGCAATACAGCCTCACGCCCGCCAATTTTTGTTTCACCGATAATTTTGCGGTAAATTCCCCACCGATAATCGAACGGGAAATACGGCTATCACCGACTTTCATTTCGCCTCTTGATTTGGCAATTGCCAGTGCTGCCGAAGAACCTGTTCCACAAGGTGAACGGTCAACCCGCCCCGGTTTCAAGGTCGTGCAGGTACGCAGGCTCCCGTCATCCTCATAATCACGAAACATAACATAGGCCAAACTGTTCAGTGAGGGATTAAGCGGATGGGAAAATTTGTTTTGCCGATTGAAGAGATCAACCAGCTCTATTCCGGCTTCGGCCAATGCGCGGGCGTGTTCAGGCAAAATTTTCAAGCCGATCTGGTCGACATCCATCTGCGCATAATAAACGCCGCCAAAAGCAATATCGGCTTTGACTTTACCCCATTCAGCGGTTTCTATTTCTGCATCGAGTTTTTCCACGAAAGCCGGTACATTGTTTATGGTTACACTTAAACAACGACCGTTACGACATTCTGCGGTCACTTCAACAATACCTGCGGCTGTATCAAGTCGAACCGTTGTTTGCGGTTCCTGCATTCTGATTTTTCCGCTTTCCAGAAGCGCGGTAACAACACAGATGCAATTGCTCCCCGACATCGGATATGCCCGATCCGGTTGCAAAACGATAAAGGCCGCATCGGCATCCTCACGGGTCGGAGGTAATAGAAGATTGGTTGTCATGGCAACATGGGCGCGCGGTTCAAATGTAACAAAGCGGCGTAAGCTATCATCAACCTCATTGATGTAATCCATTTTTTCGGCAATGCTTTTGCCGGGAATATCACCAACTCCTCCTGTAATCACCCGCCCTATTTCACCTTGACAATGGACTTGCAGAATTTCGATTTCCTTCTCCCGATGCATTTTTTCCTCCCGAAAAAATTATTTGCTATACCAACCCCATGGCCGGTTACTGACATAGGATGTAATCTGCTTGATTTCGCGGTAATTTTCATATCCCCAGCGGCCAAGTTCGCGCCCTATTCCCGATTGCTTGAAGCCACCCCACGGGGCTTCGACAAAAGTCGGTTGCGAGCAATTTATCCAGATTATACCGGCCTTCAATTGGCCGGCAACTCGTTCGGCACGTTTCAGGTCTTTGGTCATGATGGCAGCAGCCAGGCCGAACCGCGAATGATTGGCAAGATGAACGGCCTCGCTTTCTGTTTCAAACGGGCGCACCGCAACAACAGGACCGAAAATTTCTTCATTCCAGACATGACTGGTCAATGGAACATCAACCAGAATGGTCGGTTCGACAAAATAACCCTTGTCAAAGCCTTTTGCCCGCTTTCCGCCGGTCAATATTTTCGCTCCATCCTTTTTCCCTTGCCCGATAGCGGCAAGAACCTGAAGATATTGTTTTTCGGATACGAGCGGCCCCAACAATATGCCCTCATCCAAACCGTTGCCAATGGTGATCTTTGCGGTTTCGGCAGCCAGTTTTTCTAAAAATTTGTCGTAAATGGCCTCATGCACCAACAGCCGCGAAGTGGCTGAACAAACCTGCCCCTGATTCCAGAAAATACCGAACATCACCCATTCGACCGCCTCGTCAATATCGCTATCTTCAAAGACCAGAAATGGCGATTTTCCGCCCAATTCAAGGCTGACACGTTTGATATCACGCGCTGCCGCTTGCATCACCTTGGAGCCGGTGGGAACCGAGCCGGTAAAGGCCAATTTATCAACCCCCCGATGATCCAATAAGGCCTGACCGGCTGTCGAACCGAATCCGGTTACAATATTGAGAACACCGGCGGGCAATTTGACATCATCGGCAATGGCTCCATATTCCAATGCCGTCAATGGTGTCTGTTCGGCCGGTTTAAGCACAATCGTACAACCTGCCGCGAGTGCAGGCGCAATCTTCCACGCAGCCATCAACATCGGATAGTTCCACGGGACAATACCGCCGACAACGCCAAGCGGCACGGTGACCGCTTTCGACGTGAAACGTTTATCTTGCAGTTCAATGATCTCTTCCTGCTTTATATCTTCCCGCTCGGCCATATCTGCATAAAAATAGAAACAGGCTGCGACATCACCAATATCCCATTCGGCTTCGGGTAACGGCTTGCCATTATCAAGAACCTCTATTCTTGCCAGTTCTTTCAACCGTTCTTCAATTCGCTTGCCCATTGCGCGCAGATAGGCTGCACGTTCACGGCCTTCCATTTTCGGCCAGGGCCCGTTGTCAAAAGCTTTGCGCGCAGCCCCGACTGCCTTGTCTATATCCTCTGCATTGGCCGCCGGAACTTTTGCAAAAACTTCTTCCGTTGCGGGATTGATGACATCGATCATTTCGCCCGACAACCCCTCCACCCATTTTCCGTCAATATAAAGTTTGTTGCGCATCAATTCCTCCCTTGACTGTCGCTATATCAAAACGGCCTAGACGTGGCGGGTGAGGCCACCATCAACACGTATATTCTGACCGGTTATGTAGGATGCATCATCCGAAAGCAGGAAAGCGGCTGCCTTGGCGATTTCATCCACTCGACCAATCCTTTTCATTGGAATGGTTTGCGCAGTTTGTTGTGTATGATCGAGGCTGTCAATATAACCGGGCAATAAACAGTTCATCCGGATATTGTCTGCTGCATAACGATCGGCATAAAGTTTTGTGTAGACACCGACGCCCGCCCGATAAGCGCATGAGACCGGAAAAGCCAGTGTCGGTTCATAGGCTGCGAAAGTCGTGATATTCAGAAATGCACCTTTTTTCTGTTCGAGCATAACAGGCGTTACAAGGCGCGCCATGCGCACCACCGGCAACAACATCATCTCGTTGCCTTTTTCCCACATTTCATCGGTAATCTTTATGAGATCGTCTTTTGGCGGATGTCCGGTATGATTGAGAACAGCGTCAATACGACCATATCGGTCAAGGGTTCTATGCACAAACTCTTTCAGGTCATCACCATTTTCAACCCTCCCCTTCATACCGACCGCACCCAGTTTTTCAGCCAGTGTAACGGCCGAGCCTGAAGGAGACATCAATGCAAGTCTATAGCCACGCCGATGAAGTTCGAGAGCAATTGCCGCTCCCATACCGCGGCCGGCACCGGTCAAAATTGCAACGGGGTTTTTATCCTGTGTCATTGCTTCATCCTTTCAAAATCGGTCAACCCGATATGGCGTCATATCCATGCCAATCGGGATATTGGTCATCATATCGGCGATCAATTGAGCAGTTGTCGCACTATAGGTTACTCCGAGATGCCCGTGTCCGGTGGCATAAAACAGGTTTTTAACCTTGGCCGACGGGCTTATAATCGGCACGGTGTCGGGTAAAGCCGGGCGATGTCCCATCCACTCGGTCGCATCTTCTACCGTTAATTCTGGCAGAGCTTCTTTTGCATGGCGAACAGTTATTTTCGAGCGTCGATAATCGGGGGCAGCGTCAAGCCCCGCCATTTCAACCGTTCCGCCTACGCGAATACCACCGGCAGTCGGTGTCACCATAAACGCTCGTGCCGGCCAGATAATGGAATGGCGTAAAGAAATATTCGGCTTCATGATCTGGGTATGATAGCCGCGTTCGGTTTCAAGCGGGATCGGCTCGCCCAACAGTTTGGAAAGTCTACCGGTATAAGCACCGGCTGATAAGACTGCTTCATCAACAGCGACCGTGCGCCCGTCGGCCAATTGTATGAAACGGATTTGATCGTCTGTCTTCCGGAAACCCGTGACTTCGCCTTTTAAAACTTCGCCACCATTAGCGAGAAAAGCGGCAAGGAATTTTTGAACCAGTAAATAAGGGTCGGATACCGACTTATTATCGGGAAACAATAAGCCACAATGGATATGATCGGTAATTGCAGGTTCAAGATCTTTTACATCTTTGGCCGATAAAATTCGATAATCAAAACCGTAACGCTCCAATGTCGAGATATGGTCATTATCATTATCAAGTTCGGCCTTACTGCCATAGAGGCTTATACACCCTTCAGAACTCAGTGCATCCCGATTGTCAATTCCATCCAGCATGGATTGAAGATCTGTCAATGCGCGATGGCACAGCGCCGCTCCCGCAGCCGAAAGGGCTTCCATTGTTTTGGGGCGGGCAGCCTTCAAAAAGCGTACCAACCAGAAAGCCATGCGCGGCAAATAGGCAGGCCGGATAGACACCGGCCCTTCCGGATCAAAAACCCATTTGGGAATTTGTGATAAAATAGACGGGCGGGAAGAGGGAAGAAACTCGGTCACCGCAATACTTGCCATATTGCCGAATGAAGCACCACGCCCCGGCTCGTTTCTGTCAATAAGAACGACAGATTTTCCGCGTTTTTGCAATTCATAGGCTATGGTTGTACCGATAATACCCGCGCCCAGAACTGCGACCCTTGTTTTTTTATCCTCCCGCATACCCATTTTTCACCCCAAAACCGGTTCCATAGCCTTTGCAAAAGCTTTTTTCTCGTCAGCCGAAAGTGCAAGCAATGGACGGCGTCCAAGACCAACAGGCGTTCCGGCCAATTCGCATCCATATTTTACCTTTTCAACAAACTTGCCGCTTTCAAGCGATGACATGGCGGCATAAATGGTTTGCATCTTGCTGCGGGCCGCCATCCAATCACCGCTTTCGATTTTGTTAACCAGATCAACGCAGGCTTTCGCCATACAATTGGCAGGGCCACAGATCCAGCATGTTGCACCCCAAAGATAGAAGTCCAGTGTCTGGTCGTCCGAACCATTTGCAAGCTGGTAACGATCCCCGTAACGCATACGAATATCAATCGCGCGCAACAGGTTTCCACTGGATTCCTTAATGCCGATAATACGTGGCTCATTGACAAAAGCGTCCATCACGTCTAGCCCCACCTCGACACCGACTTTTGGCGGATAATTATAAAGAATAATATTCACATCCACTGCATCGAGCACCGCCTGATAATGGGAAATCAGTTCGTCAACGGCAGGCGTGGCATAATAGGGTGAAGACAGAAGAACAGTGTCATAACCGAGATCGCGGGCGCGTTTGGTATGTTCGATCACTTCCCATGTCGAACCGCCATTGGTACCGGCAATCAACAGCTCGTCCTTATTGGCAAATTCCTTGACGAATTTTAAAACCGAAACACGTTCTTCGGCTGTCATGGCATTATATTCACCTGTCGAGCCGCATGGTACCCAACCGGAAACACCATCATTGCGAAGCTTGGTCAAAAGCTTTTCAAAAGCCTTGAAATCGACTTTGAAATCTTCGTCAAAAGGAGTGACAAGTGCGGGCATTACACCTTTTAATTTCATAATTTTCTCCATTGTTGAATGATTGTTACATCGAGAAACGCTTGAGAATGCGTTTTTCAAAAAATGTTACGCACCTTGCCAGTGGAAAGCCGATGGCAAAGTAAATAATGGCGACAGTTGTGAGAACTTCCACCGGACGGGCGGTTGCATTGGAAATGTTCTGCCCGACAAACATAAGATCAGCCATGCCGACAGCCGAAACCAGCGCACTTTCCTTGAATAGCGCGATACAATTGGAAAGAAGTGTCGGAATGGCACGTAACACCGCTTGCGGAAACACAATATAAAGTGTGCGCACGGCTGGCGTCAGGCCGAGTGCGATACAGGCATCATATTGTTCTTTGCCAACATTTTTTAGCGATGCACGGAAGGTTTCACTGCTGATCGCCCCCATATAAATCGTAAGCGCCAATATGGCGGAAAATGAATTGCTGAGCTCCACTCCCAATAGAACAGGCAAACAAAAGAAAATCCAGAAAAGCTGTATCAGCACCGGAGTTCCACGGAAAAATTCCACATAGATTCCCGAAAAAAAGCGCAAAAACCAATGTTTCGACGTGCGAAACAGGCTTGTTACAAAGCCTAACAGCGCGCCCAATGTAATACAGATCACGGTTAACTTTAATGTTGTTACCAATCCCCATAAAAGGGCATATTTGAAACGCCATACGACAGAAAAATCCAATGAGGAAATGAAGTTCACAAAGCTGCTTGTTTCAAAAGACATCTTCATCCCCCGCTAACTGCTCATGATTTCGCGGCGTTTTTCCATCCATCCGACAAATTGCGAAACGGGATAGGAAATGGCAAAATAGATCAAGGCAACGATCGTAAATGTCTCTATCGGGCGAAAATTGTTGGTAGCCAATGATTTGCCGGCATACATCAGGTCGTTGACGGCAACGAGGGCCACCAATGCGCTCTGTTGAAAAATGACAATTCCATTTGTCAACAAAACCGGCAAAGACGACCGGAAAGCGGTCGGCAATATGATATAGCGTATCCGCTGGAATGGCGTAAATCCCAGTGCAATGCCGGCATCTATATGTTCGCGCGGTACATTCTGGATTGCCGAACGATAAGCTTCGGCATTGAAGGCAACGAGATTTAACGACAATGCGATTATTCCCATCGTAACCGGCGGCAAAAACCAGTTGAACATCATCGGCACGCAGTAAAAAAACCAGACGATCTGCACCATTGCCGGTGTACAGCGATAAAATTCGACAAAAGCAATAAAAGGCATTCTTAATATTGCGTATTTGTTGAATAAAAACAGTGCAACAATGAACCCGAATGTCAGGCCGATAGCATTGGCAGCCAATGTCAATTGCAAGGTAACACCCAAGCCGTCCCATAGCGGCTGCATATTGCGAAAGACGGAATTGAAGTCGAAATGATAATTCATTTTTCCCCCTATTCGCCAATCCGGAAAACGCGCTTGATAAATTCCCTTGTCCGCTCGTTTTCGGGCGTTCCCAAAACCTGCTCGCGCGGCCCGTCTTCAACAACAACGCCACCGGCACAGAAAATAACCCTTGAAGCAATATTTCTGGCAAAGCCCATATCATGCGTGACGATCATCATTGGCAGGGATTGCTCGGCCAGATCCATCATGACATTTTCGATTTCGCTCACCAGTTCCGGATCAAGAGCCGATGTGACTTCATCAAACAGCAACAGTTTGGGATCAAGCATCAGCGCACGGGCAATAGCCACACGTTGTTTCTGACCACCGGAAAGCTGCGCGGGAAAAACTTTGGCTTTCGATGCAAGGCCGAAACGTTCCAACAATTCCATTGCCCGATCAATAGCCGAGGCTTTGGCTTCCTTGTTAATTTTAACCGGTGCCAAAATCAGATTGTCGAGAATATTCAGGTGCGGAAATAAAGTATAATGCTGAAAAACCATGCCGATCGAACGGCGGATTTTTGTATCAATGACAGTTTTATTGTTTTTCGGATTGACAGAAATATAAGGGGAACCTTCCAGCGCAACGGTTCCCCCTTTGATTTCCTCCAATCCCATAACAACGCGCAATAATGTACTTTTTCCCCCGCCACTCGGCCCGATAACAACCAGACGCTCTCCGGCTGTCATATCGACGTTGATGCCCTTCAGCACATCGAGCGCACCGTAACTCTTCCGGACATCTTTCATGCTGATAAGGGGAGTTTTGTCGATCGCTTCCATCTGATGCTCCTCCGCATTTTGAAGCAATATTGAAAAAGCCGGCGGCTGTTTGACCGCCAGTTTTTATGAATTATTTCCCTACATTTTCCAATGATTGTGCTGTTGCTTCTTCAACCAGTCTGTCGACTTCTCCATCCGCCACTTTTCCTTCAAGAAAAATATCGACAACAGCAACATCCGCGGGACTTAACTCTCTTGATAAAGCAAAGGAAATTCCTTGCTTGGCAAGCGCCGGTTCGGGAATGAATTCGACCGCCCATGAAGCATTGGCTTGCTTGAACAGTTTGTTTGAATCCGATGCATCGGCCAGAATGTCGGCGCGCCGCGACATTACCGACAATCTTGCTTCGTCGCCGCCGGTAAGCCGCATAAGGGTTGCATTTTTCAAGGTCGCCGTTAGTGCCTTATCCCAGGCTGTTCCGGACATGACCGCCACTGTTATACCGGGTTTATCAATATCTTCGATTTTTACCGGATGTTCAGGTATTTTTGTGTTGGCTTTATTATAAACAAAAGAAACCTGATATTGCACCGCCGGAACAGTAAACTGGGCAGCCATAGCCCTTAACGGAGTTCTGTTCAGTGCCATCGCCATATCCCACTTGCTGGCTTGCAATCCGGCAACAAGATTATCCCATGTTGTATCGACGAATTCGGCTTTTACCTGCAAGACATCGGCAAATTGGCGGCATAACTCGACAAAAAAGCCGGAATAATGGCCTGACTGCGGATCTCGCATGACATAGGGAGAAGCAATAGCCGCGCCGCATTTCAAGACGCCGCGCTTTTGTACCTCTTGCCAATAACTGCCAGTTGATTGCGCTTCTCCCTGCATCACCATTCCGGCAATCTGGGTGCTTGCCAAAACACCCACAAAAGCCATTTTTCGACACATTAAAGCAATTTTGCGAAATGATATTGTCATGATCCTCCCTTTCTTGACAATGTCGACATTTTGTCGTTTTTAAGCAGTATGTCGTCAATGTGTCGACATTGTCAAGCGGCAAATTTCCGTAATCGACAAAACAGGGAAAAATAGTTATAGAAATGAAGAGATCGAAAGTTGTTAAGATGTATATGCCGAAAGACCAGAAGAAAAAATCCGGCTCGCGCCTCGTCTATGACACGTTATATTATGAAATTCTGTGTCTCAAACTAAAGCCGGGACAGATGTTGGATGAAACCTCGCTTGCCGAGAGGTTCGAGCTTTCGCGTTCGCCAATAAGGGAAGCATTGATCCGTTTGGCAAATGACAATCTGGTTGTGACACTTGCCAATAGAACAACGATTGTCGCGCCAATCGAATTGGCAACTTTTCCCAAATATGTCGAGGCATTGGATATTGCTCAACGCATGAATACGCGTCTTGCCGCGCGTTTCAGAACGAATGAAGATATAAAAATAATTGAAAAACGGCTGAAAGAATTTGAACAGGCTGTCGCGCGCAACGTTCATCTTGCTATGTCGGAAACGAATAAGCAATTTCATTTGGCCATCGCTTATGCCGGACGCAATCCTTATCTTACAGACTTCTATTCCCGTCTTTTAAATGAGGGGCAAAGAATGATGCACTTACATTTCGAGTATCTGGAGCGCACCAATGAGGGTTATCTCTTGACAGACGAACATCAGCTCATGCTTGATGCAATCATTGCGCAGGATGTCGAGGAATGTGACAGACTTGCGCATGAACATACGCGCCAATATCAGGAAAGTTTTATCGACTTTATGCGTGAAAATTATGCTGCCGATGTTAAATTATCAGTGGGCAATTAGGGTCTTAACCGGTCAACAGGTATCCAAGCTAACGGCTACTATGATCTAGGCCTGCAAGCTGGACATTTAAGAGCATCTGTCAAAACCGGTTGTCATTTATTGCCAATCCCTGATTTCAGATAACAGGATTTTGTCTTGTGAAGCTGTTACGGTTCGCGATTTTAAAACCGCTCTGCTTTGAAACTTACTTCATAGCAGAATGGCAATTCCGATCAATTCTCGAACGAGCCTGATCGTATTCATAATAAATGCAGTAATTTTTTCAAAAAACTTTTTGTTTTATTGCAAATCTATTTTGTTTGCTCGCAAATCTATTTTATTTTATTGCAACTCTATTTTGTTAACCGTGTGGCCTTCAACAAAAGCTTTCTTACCTGCTCTGGCAGATTGTCCGACCGCATCAATTCTTTTTCATTTTCTGAACGCGCAAGGTGTCTTATATCGCAATTTTTGAGATACTCGAAAATTCACCTCGCACCTTATCGGGACGATGAAATTTTCAAAAAGAAAGATCGTGCACGTAATTCAAACGGGTTTTCATGGTTTTTAATACCCCGTCAATTGCCGTGCATTTTTAACCCGACATAAAAAATTTCTATTATCAAGAACTGCTTGAGCTACCAAAACAGGCAGACCAAGCTCACTTCCTCGACACTATTAAGGGTTCGCACAATTATAGGCACGCATATTTCGTCGTGCTTATCATTCCGCTAATTCTATTTCACACCCTTGGCTGCCGCTTTTATAAGTCCTTCAACAACCTTTTGCACTTCTCCAAGTGTTGTCGGTGTGTATTTGATCAAATCGGCATTACGAAGCTCGTCAACTTTTTTTAAACCGGAATGGCGACCGTAAACTTTCTCACCCTTTTTATTAACCTTTTGCCAAAGGTTCTTCGCCAGGCTTTCCACTCCCTTAATTCCCCCGACATCTTTGTCCACTCCTAATTTACACCATATATTTAGTGGCGTTTTTAAAGCTTTTTCAAAGGCAAAACAAAGTTTTGAATTTTTGACGAAATAATAATTCATATATACTTCTTGATGTCCTTTTGGATGCTCGTCAGCAATTTTGTCAAAAATTTCTAAAGCTGCTTTTTTCAACTCTTCTCTATTCATAAATATTTCCCCATAATTGCTATTCGCTCAATATTTAAATTTTAACAGTAAAATCCCGAAGAATGCCGAAGGAATTTACTAATCGAATTCCTCATCCTTGCATAATTTTGGGCGGAGACATAGCGCACAGATTTATGAAAGATTTTATTCAACATATTTTTTTGGCTTCATTCAACTTTGTCAGGTTGAATAGCGGAGATTTTGTCGTCAATGCGGTTTGCTGAAAGGCACTATATTGTCTATAGACGAAAAGCCACACCATCGCCGACAGACGAGCTTGGTAACGTTTGAGATTGAAAACTTTCAGCAGTGATCGACAGCCCCCCGTATAGTCATCGCGTTCGCGAGAGACTGAATGTCGAGAAAGCTTTATCAGCGACAAATATTGTCATTACGCGGCAAAGCACTTGAGTAAAACACTTTCCGGCCAAGATCATTTTATTCGCTTTTTCATTCGGGATTGTTTTAAAGCCTGCGGCTCGCAGGCTTTAAACTGTTTTAACTTTTCAGATGTTGAACTCGTGTAAACCAGTTAATCCATTTTTGAAGAATACAGAAATTTTGAAGTGTGAACTCCAGTCGAGAGATTTCCATACCAAAAACGTGCTTTTCCGGCATAAAATAAAGCTATTCACCAAAACTTCGACCAAACAATTTCTAGAAATTTCCGGCCTGAACCTGTTAACACTCCGTGCTGTTGCAAACTATTTGTGCCAACTGATTTTACAACAATTTATCACAAACAAATTTAGAGCGGTATTATTCAATCATTATTGCCTTGAATTGCACGCATATTTTGCCGCATCAACGATTCTATGACCGGAATAGCGTCAATCTCTTAGCTATCCTTAGAATTTAAATCCCAAATTGCGTCAAAGGTGGAAAGTAGCTCCTCTTGTCTCTTTTCAAGTACTTCAGGTGTCCATTCATTTTCCTGAATAACCTGACTTGTCAGTGCAAAATTAGTAACCCCGCTAATGTTTCCATTTTTTGTTTTAAAATATTTTTCTTTTTTTGTCTCGAAATCATAATTTTGTGCGGAAGAATTCGTTCGTCCATTTAAAAGCACCAAATTTGCAAGCTTATTGACCCATTCGGCTCTGATTTTTTCATCCGGAAAAGCTTGCGTCCAACTTTCTATATTATCACTTGTTTGAGGCAATACATGTTCAATACTAATCGTCTTGTAGTCATAGGTCGCTGATCCAGTGGACAAAAATTCATCTAACCGTAATAACAAAGGCAATCTGATAGCAGGCTTATCGTAAATATCACCCTTAAGAATCTCTTTAATTTGCTGCTTCTCGTTATCGCTCAACTTCAAGGCATCAACTATAAAATCAGTTTGGCTTTCCTTTTCGGCCTTTTGAATAGCCTTTAACAATTCGCCATATTTTGCGATCCTGATGTTAACCATCGTGCGTAAAATAAATTGCCCATAAGCAAAACGTTCAAATTTTCTAAAAAATTGGAGTAAAAATTTATCATTATATTGGTAATATTTCATTACTTCGATAGCAGGTGGTAACCAATCGGAGTTATCCAGTCTATTAAGATATTTGAAATAACGATTAATTTCTTCTGTATCTCTTTCATTTTTTCCAATATATGAACAGTTCTTGATCTGATCATAAGCGTCTACGTATTCATCCAATGCGTTATCAATGAAGTCTTCCGCATCTTTAAAAGCTGCCTTGGAATTTACGTTTTTAACGTCAATCACATATTCATGGAACTCTTTAAGAAGCGTTTTACGCAATTTGGTTTTTGCATATATCATACGAATATAGGAAAATAGATTGGTAAAATCCGACCGACCTAATGTTTTTTCAAACCCTTCCCAATCCTGTGTAAATCTCTCCTGTTTAATAACGGGAATCGAGCTAATAAGTTCGGCCTTTAATAAATCTGCAACTGTTAAACTTAACCCTCTCGCATTCAACACAGAAAATATACGAAATGCACTTTCCTCATTCGGTGTTTCCACAACGACAAGAAAACAGTTATTCATGATAAATTTGGCAAATTCATATTTGTCATTGTCGGTTAGCTTAAAAAGCTTTTCCCTTAAAATATTTCTATTTTCTATAATTCTTGCTCTGGAATCTACTTCTTTTTTTAAATCATTAACCTTTGACGTTGCGCCTTCTTCTTTAATATACTTACAAAAAAATCCCTCATCTTTGTTCCTTAATGTCAAAAGGTACAAATCTTTTGCCGCGCTAATCTGGTCAGACTTGAATATTCTACTATGTAAATCTTTGGAAAAAACGTTAAATTCAATCGACGAGCTTAATTGATCACGCAATATAGCGAGTAAAATTGTTATTGTTGTTAAACGTTGTTGGCCATCTATAATATCGGAATTTGGTTTATAGGGATCCTTTTTCAACACCAGACTGCCGAGAAAATAAGAATCCCCCTCGCTCGTTTTATTTTGATAAGCATCAAATAAATCGTCAAATAGTTCCGCAGCATTATCTTTTGTCCATGAATATGGGCGTTGATAAGACGGTACGGAAAATACGTAATTGCCACTAAAGATACTATCGAGAGATTTCTCTTGAGCCTTTATGTTGTCGTGCATGTTTTCCCTCCGCATATGGCGCCATTTATCAGCTTTTTCTCTTTTCAGAGAAAAACATAATCCGATAGAGTAATAAGAACGTTTATTATCCTGATTTTATTGTTTTTCAATAATTAATTTTGGCCGCGTTTATCAAAATCCGCTTTATTCACGCTTACAACACAAAAACAATATTTTTCGGCGCGAAAGCGCAATTGCTATTCTACCCCGATTGTCTGACAATTTATCAATTTTCTTGGCAATAAATATCGTTTTAAGAAATTCGTGACTGAAAACAAAATTTTATTTTTAACGTCAAATTTCCGGTTTTTATAAAAATAAAAAAGCGGGAAATATTATAGGTTTGAAACTAATAATATTCTTGACCGAAATTCGATTGAGATCGGCAAACCCATTTTTCAAAATTCAAATAACCAATTCCGGCAAGTTACGGATAATTTTGACAGTTTTAACAGAAACACTGATTACCCTTTGCAAGAGTTCCAGCGGATAAGCAGGATTATGCATTGTCTCGCGTGCAAAATCATTGGCATCGTTGACAATTCCACTAGTTTTATCAATGCGTATACTTTGCCTCTCCATCACCCAGTCAATTGCCGTTTTATTGTTGACGATATAGTCATAAGCGGCAAGCGGTATTCCCGTAATGGTAATTTTGTCATTGTAATGAATGACCGAGCGGTCTTTGTTTTTGCCCCTCCCGCCATAGCGCATTTTCGTCACATAAAAATCGTCCGCTTCAAGTGTTTTCTTTTCTGTTAGAATTTTGACCGGATATTTTTCAACGCTTTCATAGTTTACATGCAAATGCCCCAATGCGCGACCGGCGCTTATAAAAGCCTTGAAGTCTTCAAGCATTTTAACAGCAGGAATGCGTGGCAGTTCTTTAACGAGATTGTCGGCAAAACGGGTTCGATAGTCCGGCGAATGCAAAATCCCGTAAATATAATAGAACAGGTCTTCTTTCGTGATGTGATTATCTGAATAGGCAGTTTGAAAATATTCCAGAGCCTCGTCTGTAATAGCGTCGAGACGCTTGAATGAACATTGTTCCTGGGTTTTTCCGGCCGCCTCGTTACAAGTTTTTTCAAAAAGATAAAGCGGGAAACATTGGCCATTATCCTCGAACTGGAAATCGCTAATCCGGTTCGACAGAAGAACTGAAAAACCACCGCGCTTACCATTGCCCGATATACAAATGGCTATATTTTCCGAAGCATTGTCAGGAAAAATCTCTTTCATCGAATAAAAGCTGTGATTGAAGCGGGAAGCACGATAGTGCCATAATTTGGTAAACGGACGAATATTGCATATTCCGGTCAATTCTTCCGAAAATGTTTCTTTAATCTGTTTTTTGAAACCCGACTGCCAATTGCCGCCGCCCCAACTGAATTTTTTTACGTCTTTTTTGACGAAATCTCTCACATTGACGACTGTATCAGGAAAGCGTTTCTTATAGCGGGAATATCTGTCGATTTCGCTGTTATAAAACTCTGTCATCTGGCGGGCATTGGTTAGCAACCTTGCCTTTGAATAATTATAGACCCAGGCATCACGACTTGAAACAACACCACTTGAATAGAGTTTGAAAATTGTAAGGGTTTTGTTCCTGCTCTTCTCGCCCATTGCGAGATAATTTTTGAAATGCCGATCCCGCTGATGAAGCCAATCATGGTAACTATCGGGAATAATTTTTTGCCATTTGTCTTTCAAACCGGCAATGCTTTTGAATGTTTTGATGATTTCAAGTTTGTGGGTGTTATCAAGATAATCGCCAATGTCATAAAAAAAGATCTGCCCCTTTTGTTTGGCCGAAGGATTTTTAACGAAAATAGATATGGCAACCGGTGCGCGTGAACCGACGCCGAATATATTGCCGCCTTCTTTGCGCCTCAGCTTGCCGGATGTGCGTGCATTGCCGCGCAAATGGAAAATATAAATTTTGGAAAATTCTTCGGCGAGACATTTTCGCATACCATCGGCTGAAGCGGATTGAATAAAACCGGCATTTGTCACAAAACCGATTACACCACAATCGCCAATATGATCGGATGCCCAGCGAATGGCTCGAATATAGCTGTCATAGGACGACCGTTTACCGCCTTTGTTCAATGTGGAAACAAGATAGGTTTGTGCTATTCGTCGGTCAATCTGCGGATATTTCAGGTTTGCCGCATCATCATTTGCACTCTCCTGCCCCGTCGAATAAGGCGGATTGCCGACGATAACCTTTATATCAGTCAAACCATTGCTTTCGGCAAAGTGTTTCTCGTCATCATTTGTGTTGATATTTTTATGACTGTCGGGCTTTTTAGGAATGCTATTTTGTTTTGCATCCATCAGGAACGTATCTTGCAGGCGAACACCCGAAAAAGCCTGATATTCACCGCCATAACTGGAATAATAAGCCGTTTCTATATTGATTGTGGCAAGATAACAGGCCAGCAAAACAAGTTCATTGGCATGAAGTCCGTTATTATAGACAGGTTTTGAATTTTCTTTATCAATCAGCCCGCATTCAATGAGGCGGGCGATAAAAATACCGGTTCCGGTGAACGGATCAAGGATATGCACCCTTTTACTTCCAAAGGAACTATTGAACTCTGTTCTCAAAATGTCATCGACGCTATGAAGAATGAAATCCACCACTTCGACCGGCGTATAGACAATTCCCAAACGGTCGGCCATCTTCGGAAATGCTTTGCTGAAAAACCGGTCATAAAGTTCGACAATCAGTTTCTGCCGCGCTTGCCCGTTCTTATCCACCCTTTTGGCGCTCTCGCTCACGATCCGGTAAAATGCTTCCAACTTCTCCGGCTCCGGAGTGATGGCGTTCTCGTCAAGTGTGTCCAGCACCTTGTTTATGGCAATGGATAGGGGGTTGTTTCCTGCCACATTGGAATGGCTGAACAAAATATCGAAAACCGGCTTGGTAATGCGATATTGTGCCAGCATCTCAACAATTATCTCATCGTCAAGCGCAGCATGGAAGTTTTTCTCAAGCAAGGCTGAAAAGTCGTTGAAAGCGGTATGAAGGCCTGAATGATCGGGATTTTGAAGCTGGCGCGTTATATAGTCGATCAAATTTCGGGCGATTTTTGCAATATCATCCGCCCATTGTTGTGAAAGGCGCAAACCATCAGTTCTTTTGACCGGCTTTTTCGGTTTTGCAAAATCCAATTCTGTCACATCCCCGTATGAATAATACTGCTAGGCTTTCCACGCTTGGAAAACAGTAATGCCGGGCCAAACCAACTCTTGCCGACCATGCCGGTTTTGCCTCAAATCTTTAGCATATTTGCCTGAAATATTCAATTTTTGAAGGTTTTAGAGGATGTTTATCGCGCTATCAAAATTTCACCCTCCATTGGTAGCGACGCTTCGCAAAAATTGAAGCGGAAAGACTTCAACGAAATTTTCCTGAAACATGAATGCGAAAATAGTCTTTTCAAATTGCTATATTGATCGGAATTTTACTGCGGGGAAATTTCGGGGAAAAGAGCCATAAGACCGTCGGAAATGGCTCCCTGCCAAACAATATAATCATGACCACCGGAATATTCGCGATAAACAACCGGAACCTGCTTGGCGAGGAGCACCTCGAAAAGGTGGCGATTGGCGTCGAGCAATGATCGTTGCCCGCCACTATGGCCGCCCTCGAAAACACCTACCGACAAAAACACACTTAACGGCGGCGAAGGCATCGTTGCAACGACCCGTGACACATAATCTTCTCTTTCAGAGGCACCATTTTCAGGCGACCACCAGAACGATCCGGACATAGAAAGAACATGGCCGAATTTATCCGGATGGCGCAATGCAACAGTCATTGCGGCAAGTCCGCCAAAACTTGATCCCGCCAGAACGATCCGTGACGGAGGAAATTTTCGTGCCATTCTTCTTTCAATTTCAGGCAGCAATTCAAACGCCAGAAAATCGGCAAAATCAGGATTGCCGGGCAATTCTTGCATACGGCTTTTACGGTCAATATTATGAATGAAAACTGCAATGGTCGGGGCGATGACCTGCGCTTCAACCATTTTATCAAGAATAGCGGGAAGCGGAACTCTTGTCTGATACTCTTCGCCGTCAAAAACAAAAAGCACAACGGGTTCAATTCCGTTTTTTCCTACTCCTCGCTTTGTTACGCCTTTGGTCTTGTAGAGCGTAATCTTATGGCGATTACCAAGCTTTAAACTGGAAACATAGAAATTCTCGGTTGTAGCTTGCCTATTGTCGGAACTTACAAGGCGGGACTGTGCCGGTATCCAATTTTGTGCCGGTGCATTTTCAAGTTCGACAACCGACTCCTGATTATAAGGATCAGGCGCATCGACGGGGTGAGGTTTTAAATTGAGCGGATCGGCTTTTACCGTATAGGAAATGGCCATGCGTTTTTCTTGCGGCGTTCCTTTTATTTCCGGAACATCGACCGCCAGTTGATAGCTGAAGCGCGTATCCGAAGGAACTTTGAAACTCTTATACCATATGTCTGTTGTCCCCAAGCGAACGAGTTTTTCATGATCGCCGGAAGGTGCTCCCAAGAGAAAGACATTTTGCTTTGCACCTCTTTGGAGAAAAGTGATAATCCGTTCATTACCTTCGCTTTTTTCAATAAGAGGCGTACCCGCTTTCACAATTTTTTCCCAGAATATCCGGATTTCGTCCGGTTGGAATCCGGTTTTTGCCAATTGTTGCAAGGTCGGGCTTAAAAAATCTTCAACCGGAGCTGGTGTCGATTTTTGATGATCTATATCGGGGTTTTCGAGTTTCAGGCAATAACGACCGGCCTTGCCGAATTCGAGTTTCAGACGTTGTGTTTTCGTTGCCTTGAAACGGAACCGGTTTTCACCGGTTTTTTGATGAAAAAAGTGTCTGGAATGCGCACCGTTTTGTTCCACAAGATCAACGCTGTAAAGCCCCTGAGGAGCATTTATTACGCCATTGAAAAACCGGTTTTTCCCCTGATTGAGCAAAACAAATCGTGTTTTTCCTTTGGCCGCATTATAACACCTTTCGGATGCTTGATGGATGGTGCGTTCATTTGCGCTTCCTGTTTGCAAACTTATCATGATGAACAATACGAATATCGGAAAAAATAGAATTGGCATAGACATGGCTGAAAGAACAAAAAGATGAATAGTGAGAGCCGGCGTTCTCGAAAAAACACGTTTCGACATTGTCTTACCATGTCTTTTTTAGCGATGCCTGAATGATGCGACCATCACCATAAAAGCATGCATAAGCATTTGCGCAAGAAGCAACAAACCGTTTATCGGCAATATTTTTCACGTTGATTTGCAAGGATAGTCCCTCTAAATCTTTTCTTGCTGCGCCGAAGTCATAACCGAGCATTGCGTCGACCAATGTCACATCAGGGACTTTAAAACTGTTGGCATTATCACCCCAACTTGTACCGAGATAGCGCAATCCACCGCCAAGCTTTAATCCCTCGACCCTGCCCGAGAGAAAATCATATACCCCCCAAATAGAAAATTGGTGTGCGGGAATACGCGAGGGCGTTTTATCAAGCTCTGTCGTGATAATCGTATCTTCAATGGTCGAATCGATATAGGAATAAGCACCGACGAGCGAAATTGACCGTGTAACTTCACCTCGCGCTGAAAGCTCGACCCCTTTATTATGAATTTTTCCGATCTGCTGATAAGTTGTATCGGCAATTGAAGGATCCCATTTTCCCTCCACAACATTTTTTTGTACAAGATCATAATAGGCGGCTGTTAAAATAAGGCGCTCCGCCAACGGGCTATATTTGACACCTGCCTCTATCTGACGGGCAGTAACCGGATCAAATGCACTATCGCCGGCAACCGGTGCCTGTAATGCAGGTTCAAAAGACGTAGAGTAACTTATGTAAGGCGCTATGCCGTTATCAAAAGCATAAAGTGCCCCCGCACGCCACGTTGTCGCTTTATCCTTATAGCGATAACGCATTGAATTATAACGATCGTCAAGATTGGTATCTGCCCAATCATGACGAATGCCACCCATGATATTAAGCCTGCCTAACGAAGCCTGTTCCTGAACATAGGTTCCTGTCTGTTTTGCATCCAGAATTTCGCGACTGGATAATGGCAGTTCCAGACTATCGAAGTCGAAACCGCCATAAACGGGGTTTTCAAGCGAAATGGACGGAACATGGCGGTCACGTTTCCACAAATAATCACGTTTTCGGGTACGCGTATCGACACCTGCAAGGACAGTATGGTTTACCGCTCCGGTGTCGAATTTTGCTTCCAACTGACTGTCACTGGCAAATTGTTTCCAGATGTCTTCTCCATCCGAGGCGATACGGGAAATGAGCGTATTATAACCGGTATCAGGATCTTTCGTGCCAGCTCCCCATGTCAGCGTTGCTTGCTGCATATCCACTTCATGATAACGCATTTTTTGGCGAAAGGTTAAACCATTGTCGAAAACATGGGAAAATTCGCCTCCTACCCACTCCTGTTCACGTTTAAAGCGTTCAAAATGGGGATCGGATACAAAGAAATCACGCGGAACATGTCCGAAGCCGACAATCGGCCTTACCGTACCATCGGCATCAAGGAAATTGCGATATCCGGCTTTCGGTTCTTTTTGATAACCGGTCAAAAGAGTGAGTTTTGTTGTTTTATCCGGTGACCAGGATAAAGACGGAGCAAACGCATAACCTTTTTTGCGCGCAAATTGTTCCTGCAAATCGGTGCTTATGCCGGTTCCGACAATCCGGTAGAAAAAGTCGTTTCGCCCCGCTATATTCTCGCTTATATCGAAGGACAGACCGTATTGGTTGCGATTGCCGGTCGATAGTTCCACTTCATGAAATGGTGTCTCTTGAGGTCGTTTGGAAACGGCATTGACAATTCCTCCGGGATTGGTTTGCCCGTATAATACAGAATTGGGACCCGATATCAGTTCAACGCGTTCCAACAAATAGGGATTGATTTGCGCGTAGGAAGCATCTCCCGAAAGGAGAAGTCCATCAAGATAAATCGGTACATAGGAAAAGCCACGCACAAACATTTCGTCGCGCAAATTGGATGCGCCACGATATTCCGTAAAAACACCCGGCGTATAGCGCAAACTTTCCGCAACCGATTGCACATGCTGGTCTTCCATTTGCTGTTTGGTTACAACGGCAATGGATTGGGGCGTTTTGGCAATCGGCGTATCGGTTTTGGTTGCCGTAAAGCTCTGTTTGGCGGCATAACCGATGACCGGACCATCGCCTTTTTCCGTATCTCTATCAACAACAACAGTCTGTAAAACCTCGTCATCGTGTTTTTCTCCGGCATCGGCCGAACCCGACATGGTGGAAGACAACAATATCGCCAAAACACCTGTCACAAAATTTGCTTTTGACGAGCATATAAAAGAATTGCGGTTGTTCGGGACAATTGAATGAACCATGGCTTTGCTACCCCGCGAATGGCCGATTGCTTGATTAAAACTTGATTGACTTTCTCATGTATATGCGTAAATTTGAAGAAATTGGCAAAAAAGTCTTTTGCTAAACGGGCAAATACGTTTGCGGCAGCAACAAAATGACAACGAACAGAACAATTCCCGAACATATTTTTGTCGGTCACATAGAAAATGAACCGGGTTGTTCTGACGACGAAGATTTTCACGAAATATGGCCGAAATTCATGGTAATGGTGTTTTTCTCCGGCCATCAGACATTTGAAATTGACGGGCAGTTTTTTTCACCGGGTGTAAGCGACAAACCAAGAATAAGGCCGAAAGTATTTCTGTTGAATATCGCAAAATTTTGCAATATCCGCTTTTTCAATGTTACTGGCGAAAATCTTACAAAAGTTATGGTTTCGGCACCACGCACCTGGATTGAACGGATATTTGAAAATTTTGATCCCTCCGCGCGTTCGCTTCAACCGTTCTTATCCGGACATTTGCAAAATTATAGTTTTTATCCGAATGCAACAATCGTGCATTCGGCGCGACAGATTCTTAATCCGCCTGACAACATCTCTCAGGAATTGCTGAAATTACACGAGCGTAAAATGGGCATGGAGGTTCTTTATGAAAGTTGTTTGTCTTATATCAACGATCATCAGTCCAAAGATGGAAAACCGACAATAAATTATAGCCATTTCGACATAGCGCAAAATGCGCGGAATTACATTTTGTCGCATTTGGAGAAGGAGTTGCGAGCAACTGTGATAGCCAATGCGCTTGGCGTAACAATGTCGACGTTAAACCGCGCTTTCAAGACTGTCTACGATGAGACAATATCCGGTTTCATTTGCAAGGAACGCATGAAAAAAGCGAGATTTCTTCTCGAAACGCAGGGCATGGCTGTTTCACAGGCCGGCTACCTTGTTGGCTATTATAACCCGTCGAATTTTGCGACCGCCTATCGGCGCGAATATGGCATCGCTCCAAAAGAACACCGTTTAAAAAATCCCCGTCCGTGACAGAAATTTTGATTGAACACATTCATCCGAAAGGCTTTTGCCGCTGTCCCCGTTAATATATGCAAGCTCCTTGCCAATATATTGCGGTACTTCTCGTCAACACAACGTTTCAAACAAGCCTGTATTACGAAGAAATATCATGGTCTCCGCACATAAAAAATCCGGATATTGCGTTTCAAAAAGAAATTCTCCCTGAATGCGAATAACCGCAGATATTGATAGCGCCCATGACTGCCAATTTTATAGAAAACGAGTAAGGATAATCGTATAGCGATCATCATATACGACTATTCCGGTCTTTGGCGAACCGCGTTCAATCAATCGAATGCGGTTCGGTCAACATGCCGCTATGCCATTAATATCCGGCTCAAGGGGTTATTATTTTGCTTTCAGGCCAAACATCGGCTTTTTTTTAGCCCAGAGTTTTCCTGTAATAAAATCGACCGGTTCCCGATCCGGCTTTCCGGAAAAGAAATCAAGCTCGACATAAATTTTTCCCTTGTCAATGTCGGCGGCAAGTTGACTATCCCATGGCCAAGTGGCCATATGAAGGCTGGAAGTTCGCGGGTGACCTTGATAGAGCTGTTGAACCAATCGGGTTACGATGTTTTTGTCAATTTTTCCTACATATAAAGCCGTCTTTGACTGTGTCGAAGAACTCGTATAGGAATTATTCATATTTTTTTCATTACAGCCGGAATAGACAAAACCATTTCTACTTTCTTTTGCTTCCAAATAAATTTTATGTAAATATCTTTTATATATACTATCTGTCGAAATAACGTATATAACCTCCAGATCGTTATAATTACTCGAAATATTTCTTATAGATCTATCTTCAGAACCGTCTTTTATCTTATTTTCTAAATATTTATGTATTTCCTCTTTTATTTTCGATGAGATCAGATCTTTATCGATATGCTTACGAACCTCTTCATATGTAAATTCGATATTGATTTCATGTATGTTTTTTCCGGAATATTTCTGTATTCTGTTTGCAATTTCTGTGAAATAGTTAACCGCATCGTCTAATAAAGATTGATCGATCATAAGTCATTTTCCCCGATAATTCACAAAGGCCCGATTTTCGATTTATTCCGCCAAAAACGGAAAACGAATTTTCAACATGGAAATATTTATTCTACAGCGCCCGAAGTAAAGCAATATCCATTTTATGTCATTTTTGAAAATTGTTTAAAGCTTTGAAACACCACAGCTTTTCACCGCAAGTAAGGCCGGTTACCGGCTTTTGCACGTTTGTTCATGGGGGTTCCGGATTGCCGGTTTCAAGACAGAAGCCTCCCGTGGCGCGTATTTTTCTTGAGTACCGCTTTCTTGAGACCGTTTTTTGAGAACCGTTTTTTTGAGAACCGTTTTTTTGAAAACCGCTTTCTTGAATGGTGTCGGTTCCCGATCATGCAAAATCGGGGTATTTTATTTAAAAGGAATATCGGTTGATCGAAAATGTCAGGCCATTCACTTTTTGCCACCTGGAAATTGCCGCAACATTGAAAGTGACAATGCGGAGTTTAAAAAACCGGATTTGAAAAAAGTAGAACATGCTAGGAATTAAAATTAGCCCGCCCTTCATGATGCGACAAATATTGCTGTTTTCTACCCTTTAAAAAACGGTATTATTTTACTTTAGAATGCAATTTATCGGCGCGTTGCCATTACACTTATTTGCATTTGTTCAAAAAGCTTTAATGGCCGCGTCCGGAGATTTTGACCGCAGCCTTTCAGACCAATTCCCTTAATTTTCCTTCAGCCATTTCGCGGGCGAACGGAACGGCGCAGAAATTCGCTTGTTGGCCCGTCAAACTGGATATGCCCCTGATCGAGAACAATAACGCGTTCCGTCAAATTCAGAATCTCGAAACGATCTGTCGACACAACCATCGTGGTATCGGGCTGCAATATGTTTTTCAGCACATTGGCAACGCGTGTCTCCTGTTTTTGCGACAATTGGGAGGTCGGCTCGTCAAGAAGAAAGATCTTGCGTTTTGTCAGTGCAAGGCGGGCAGAGGCCAGCATCTGGCGATGCGCAGGATTGGGATAAAATCCGGCATCACGCCATGTCACTTCCAGTTTGTCGGCAATTTTCATTTCACCGCTCACAAGATCAAGCTGATGGAGAATGTTTTCGCATTCTTCGCGCGAGAGCCGGCCTTCCAGACACAAAAATTCATAAACCGAACTTGTCAGCATGGCGTGTTCTTGCCATGCGTAATGAATGAGATGTTTTATGGATTCGTCACCTGCATGAAGCGGTCGCTTGGAAAATGAAATCGTGCCTTTTTCAAGTGCCAGATAACCGGCAAGCAATTTCAGCAAAGTGCTTTTACCGCTCCCGTTACGTCCAAAAAGCGCAATCTTCTGGCCTTTCGGTATGACAAGATCAATATCGTCCAGAATAACTTTTTCATTGTTATAGGCAAAAGTTCCGTGCTCGATTGCCCATAATGGCGTTTTGAGATTTTCGTATTTTTCAATAAAGATCGGCTGTTCCTGATTGTCGGAACTTTCGGTGATAAGTTTTTTCAACCTTGTGTAAGAGCGGTGGGCGCCATAAGCATCATAAACAATACTCGACGTGCTAAAAAGTGGCATCAACATGCGGCCGGCAAGCAAAATAACTGCGAATATTGCACCCTGATTGAGTGAACCGGCAAGAACCAGATAATAGGCCATAATGACGATCAGCACCAATTGTGCGCCGTTAATGGCATAATTCAAACGCTGGAATGCCGCGCTGCGTTGATAACGTTTTTTCCATGCTTCTATATCGGTCTCGGAATCGGCCAAATAACGATCGCTCACAACATCCGGCCGGCCGATAATCGATGCAACCATCATATCAATGATATTCGGAGGGTCGCGATAGAGTGGCCGTTCGCTGAATTGCAACTCGGCTAGCCGCCAATAATAATACATCACGCAAAATATGACCGCGATGATGAATATCGGGACAACGACCACCCATTCCCCCAAAATAGCAATGACCAGCAGGAACAGCAAAATAAACGGGACATCAATGACGTTCAGATTTAGTCCCATATAGGCAAAATTTCGTACTATTTTCCAATCATCAAGTGCACGAAACTGGGCAGCCCCCCATTTGTTGGACTGGCTGGCATTGACGCGCAAAAGCCGCCTTACAATATTCGGCTCTATCGTTGTATGGATGCGTTGGACAAGCGCGATGTTGAGCTTCTGGCGCTCGCGACGAAGCAGGAATTCGCCAATCAATGCCAATGCGACACCGACCGAAAAAGTCCATAACGAGGCTGATGCATAGGCCGGTAAAATGCGGCTATAAATTGCATTCAGATAAAGCGGTGTCACGACAATCATCAGGTTGATAAAAATCGAGCCGAAAAGCAATTTCCAGAGAATGGACACCGCCACCGGATCCGATGAAATGAGGCGGCGCAAATCGAAATTGTCAAGAAGACTTGCTTTGAAAACCTGATATTGCGGAATACATTGATCTGTAAATTTTTGCGCTTTTTCTTCCGCGCTTTTCTGCTTTCCGGCGTTTGTACCACCAGCCGGAGTTATAACAGCTCCGGCATTCGTATTGGCAAGCGCATCGAGTTTCACAACTTCGGCCGGATGCACGGTTTTTTCAGAGGCTTGCAGCTTTACGCCATTTTCATAAGGCTGTTTTTTAAGTTCAAGAGAAGGTTCGATTTTGCTTTTGACTGTCACCTCACCACTGGCAGAACCGATATTATCAGTTTCCTCTTCGTGGCTTTTCTGTTTGTCTTCATCCAGAAAAACAAAGGTACCATCATTTGCAACCTCTACCGCGCGATAATTACCGGCAGGGGTAACAACAATATAAACGCCACCAATCTGCAAAGCCGATTGTTTATTCACCCGTACGATATGTACGCCTAGCTGACGCTCGACCAACTTGATTAAGGTTTCATCACCCGACATTGGCAATGTGCGTATGCGCTGCCAGTGGAAGGGAAGAGAACCGCGTATTTTGTTACACGCGGTTTCCAGAGCGTCGATCAAAGGAGTCATTCAATTCTTTCCAAAACGGGGCAGTTCTTTCCTGAACGGGCAGTTCTTTCCAAAACGGGGCAGTTCTTTCCAAAACGGGCAGTTCTTTCCAAAACGGGGCAGTTCTTTCCTGAACGGCAGTTCTTTCCAAAACGGATACCAGATTTTAAAAGCAGTCAACAATGAATTTACAGTTACGGAACTTACAATTCCGCTTACGAAATTGAAGGGTGGGATTCCTGCAGGTGAGAATCGCCCTGTCTTCCTCTTGTAACTTCAATTGTATCGCCCGTATCGACACCATCTTTTTGTGCGCTCCAGGTTTCGTTACCATGATTGTCGTCTGCGGTTTTATGCCAATCCCAACCGCCGGCTTTATCAATGGCGTTAAAAATATCGGCAGTCGAGTCACTGCTATTGGGATCACCATTCAAGAAGAACTTCGCATGATAATGACCGTCACTATCGGCAGTGCCGGTTGTGAAATCCTTGAAGAAAGCGTCAAGGTCGACGTTCAATGTATCTTTATAGGTATCAATAAAGCTGAAACCTTCAACATTTTTAAAGCCGCCGCCAATGTCATAACTCTGAGGTCCTGTGGCACCCTGAGCACCCTGCCTTTTTACCATATAGTCGATGCCGTCACCGCCGTCAAAACCGATAAAATACGATTGAGGAACTCCTCTATTGGTTGTGAAATGGACGAGGTCATCACCAGCCGTACCGATAATGGATTTAACGTTAACCAATTCATCCTTCTCGGTTCCGCCACCACGAGTGATATATCCACTCTGGTCATCTCTCATAAGGACATCCAGATACTCTCTTGCGGTAAGCTGGCTATAGTCGAGGACTGCACCATTGGTATAAATGCTTTTAACACCACCATGACTGATAAACCTGTCATTGCCGGCTACACCATCAAAGGAATGGCCACCGGCTGCACTTCCCTCGAATACATCGTCTTCTTTTGTACCGGAAATGATTCCGATACTCTTGAAGATATCCTTTCCTTGCGTTCCAACCGTGGGGTCGTTACGGTCATAGCCTTTTATCGTTGTGCCGGAATAGGATGAACCTTCATCCATTTTTACATAGACACCATGGATATAATCACCATGATCGGTTACATAATCATAACGTAAATTATCAACCGTCAGTTGTGCCCCGTTCTTCGGAGCCTGTGTAACACGTGTATCGTTACCATCAATATAACTGATGCCGTCCTTGCTCGAATTTTGAACAGAATAAAATGTATCCTCTTTATAGCCACCTACAAGTCTTCCCTCGGTACCCCATCTGCCGGTAATCGAGTTTTTGTATAATAAAGCGCCATAAGCATTTTCAAAATCATGCAATTTATCCTCGGACTGGACATTATGTGCGTCTTTCCACAAAGTCTTTGCATATCCGTGGTCAAGATCAATGATGACATTATCTCTGCCGGCCGTAAGATTTGACCGATCCGCCCACGCCGCCATTTGCGCATAATCTGCCGAATTATCGTCAGGCGTTCCATCGGGGTTCATGAACATTCCCTCGATGCGTCCACCCATATCCGGCGCACCGACATAATATGTATCCGAACCTTCACCGCCGTAATATTCATCATTACCTTGGGTTGCCAGAAAATAATTGTCTTTGTCATTGCCGTAAATCAGATCACTGAACTTGGTGCCAATAACATTTTCAACATTGCTTACATGACCTTTATCGGCACCATCGGCAAGTACAGCACCATGTTCGTCATGGCTCAGTATATTGTGTTTATTATTGTCAGCATAACCTAGTTCATTTGCACCAAGATTGACGTAAATACCTTCAGTGCGGTCATTCGGATCTACTTTATTATCAAGTGGATTACCGTTGGCGTCGGTGGTTTCCAGAACATCCTGGAACGAAATCCAGTCATTTTCCCTGCCGCCATCGGTTCGTGTGCCACCATCATAAACGAGATATCCCTTGCCGACATAAAGAATGTCTGTTCCGGTTCCGCCATGGACAGTCACTTTACCGGTAGAACCGCCGAGGTAATATTTATCCAACCCGCCTTTATTGGTGATTGTTGTTTCACCGGACGAATATTGGAAATAATAGTTACCATCAGAATTACCATCATCGACAGGTAATCCCGAATTGTCGTCCGCAAAAACACCATCCTGTATATTCACCTTGGCCGACGAATATCTGAAATTGAAATCATCGGGTGTTTGGGCGTGAAAATCACCCATTGTAGGAACATATATCTGGCCATAATCGTCCGCGTCCGTCTGTGTATATCTAATATGGCCGTTTTGATCGTACAGGATACGCTGTTCGTCTGTGGAACCGTTATCTCCACCATCAATAATATTGACCTCGCCTTTGCTGTGGTCAAATGTATAGACATCAGAACTGTCGCCATCAATAATCTTGACAGTCGACGATGCCGTTACATTCTCTCCGTCCTTATTAACAAATCCGGTATTGGAAAATTTGTAATTGCTTACGCCTGTTGTATCCGTGATGATTGTTTCTTTGTTTGCCGAATTTGTAAAATCGTAACTATCGATGTCCCATAGTCCATTTTTCGTTAAATTGTCGCCATTATCGGTAATGGTTACTTTATCGATTGTTGTATCCTTGAAGTCATAAGTCTCGGAGCCTCTTGCATCAGTAATATCAACAGTTTGCGAATGACTATTGGAAAAGAGGTAAGTGTCATTTACAGAAAAAGCATGAGTGCTCCCATTTCCGGGGTGGGCCGGATCATCCAGGGCATCCCCTTTATCGTTAATGGTCACAGCGCCCCGCTCACCATCTGCCTGACCGGAATCCGAATATTGGAACGAATAGGTGTCAGCTTCGCCGCCATCCGTGATATTGACCACGGTGTTTCTTATACGGTTATCAAACGTTCCGTCGCCAAAGTTATAAAGATCGCCAGGATCATTATAAGTACTGCTATCATCAATTGTCACAATAGAATCGTGAACCTGCGTAAAGTCATACTGATCGTTACGATTTCCACCCTCTTGAATATAGACTTTTGTTTGAGCGGAAGTAAAATTATAAAAATTCTGTCCTTTTTCCTTGTCAATTATAGTAATATTATAATTGTCATCGCTGGCAAAGCCGTTCGATGTCGTTCCACTAAAATCATACCTGTCAACAGGAGTTTTGTCCTGATCGTTTGAAAGAGTACCATTGGTGTCGTGAATCGTGATTGTATTTGAAGCACTCGTTATTGAATTTTTAAAATTATAAGTATCACTACCGTGCTGATCGGTAATATCGACTTTGGTATTTACATTCATGAAGTTATAACGAGTAGCATAGCTTTGATCTGTTATCGTTACACTACCGCCTTGGGCACGATTGAAGTTGAAGACATCTGCTCCGGTCCGCCCCATCCTGCCACCGCCATCATTAATTGTGACTGTAGAATTATTGATATCGTTGAAATAATAATTATCCTGCCAATCAGCATAATCGGTAATATTGATATTTGATTGATCTGCGCGGTTGAAGTAATATGTGTCCTGGCCAACCCCGTCTTGAATATTGACAGTCGTGTTGGTTATATGGTCCGTGTCCGAGGCATAATTACCTGCAAAGTTGTAAACATCATCGTTATACGTGCCGACATTGTCGGTAATATTAACCAGTGCGTTTACTGCATTGTGGAAATTGTAAGTATCTTCAGTATTTCCGCTATCGTTGATTTGAACACTCGTAACAGGCCCATTGGCATCACCCAAATTATCGAAATTGTATCTATCACCACCGTTATCATCAGAAATCTTGATGTGAGGCTCGCCCGAAATAGCGTCTACGGCTTTCACATTATTAAAATTATAGGTGTCGTTTCCCGAATTGCTCCCACCTTGATCATTGATATGAATAACATTATACGAATCAAGCGTTACGCGGTCAAAATTATATGTATCCGCGCCACCACCATCGGTAATTTCGACCCTTGTATGGGAGTCATTGAAATAATACTGATCCCTGTCTGTCGAGAATCCATTGCTAATTGCAGAATCTACAATTGTGACCCAACCGCCGTCTGTGCGTTCAAAATAATATTGGTCAGCTCCGCTCTCGTCGATAATATAAACGCCCGAATTGGTGATATGGTCTGTCGGCTTTTCACTGGCATTGTTGGCATGAGTGGCAAAATCATAAACATTATCAAGATTTAGCTTTTTACTATGGTCATCGTAATAATCGTGAATAACGATACTCGAATTCGTTGCCTCATGGAACGTGTAATCGTCAGTACCTGCTCCGTGATCGTTAATAATTACCTTGCTGTTGATATTATTGAAATGATAATGATCTGTGCCGTCTGTGTCGTTAATGACGATATTTGCCTTGCCATCTTCTGTGACAAAATCATTATCTGTTGCGACTTTGGTTCCGTCGAAATTATAGTCGTCGCTATAATTGCTGTCACTCGTATCATTAATTGTGATTGTATTTGAATTTTTTCCGCTGGTTATAGTATTGCTGAAGTCATATTTATCAGCGCCATCCTTGTCGGCAATGTCGACTTTGGTATTTGCAGCAGAAAAATGATATTCATCAGCCGCCAATGTTCTGTCGTCAGCACTTCCCGCACCGGTATCCTTGATGGTTACAGAACCACCTTTGGTGCGATCGAAATTGTAGGCATCATTGCCGTTTTCATCGGCTATAGCAACCGTCGTATCTTCAATATGGTCAGTGGCGGATTCGTTATTGTTCTTTAGCGTTGCAAAGTCATAAATGTCGTTGCCACCAAGATAGATGCCGTCATTGAGGCTGTTAATCGTAATATCGGATTTTTTAGCATCGTGGAATGTAAAATAGTTGTCGCCCGATCCAAGATCATCAAGGCGGACTTTGCTTTGAACCCTGTCAAAGTGATATTCATCCTTGCCGCCCTGATCCGTGATCGAAACATTCTGATCCTTGCCTTCAGCCAGACTGTCTGATGTCACATCATTGAAATAATAAGCGTCATCGGCGGTACCTTTATCCGTTACCGTGATTGTGTTGTCCGCGTCCGCCTTTGCATGATCGAAAGTATATTTATCAGCACCGTCCTGATCGGTAATATCGACTTTTGTTTCAGCAGCCGAAAAATGGTACTCGTCCTGGGCTGCGTCTTTATCGCTGATCGGCCCCTTGTCTTGAATACTGACATAGCCACCTTTTGTGCGGTCAAATTGATATTTATCGCTGCCATTTTCATCAACAATATCAACTTCGGAATTCTCGATATGGTCAGTCGCATCGGGTTTCTCGGAAGTCAAAGTAGCAAAATCATAGACATCGCTACCACTTAAACTGGTACCATCATTGATATCATTGAGATCATTGATTGTAACATGATTGTCTTTGATCTCGTGGAATTGGTACTGGTCGTTACCGGCTGCAGAATCAATAATTTCTACGCGATTGATAGCCTTGTCAAAGTGGTAGAAATCACTACCGCCGGAATCGGCAATCTTGTTCTCGCCTGTCGAAGATTCAAAATTATAGCTATCGTTCGAGTCTCCTTTACCACTATCGACAATGGTATTATTGCCCGAAGAATTAACAAGATTGTAGATGTCTTCTCCTGCGCCGGCATATAACCGGTTATTACCGCTGGAGCCGTTAATGGCACCGCTTTGCGGATCCGTCATCTGCATGTCGAAAATGTTATTGCCATCACGCCCGTCAAAATAATAGGAAGCCGCTGTGTCGCCGATCAAAAAGTGATCATCGCCCCTGGTACCGACAATTTCGGTAAAATTATGCATTTCGGCAACATCGCCATTGCCGGTATCGGTAATCTTGTTATTGGCAACATCGTATGTCAGCCCCGGTAATCTATTTGAACCTTGCTGTGTTGTTACAGGATAATCATCACCGAAGATCAGGCGGTTTGTGCCACCTTCGCCATCATATTTGATATGGTTGTTGAACTGCGAAGCATAAATCGTATCGTTTCCGCTGCCGCCATAAATTTCACGTGCGTTCGGCGTTTTCGGCAAAACAATCGCATGGCTATCATTTATGACAGTATCCGGATTATCTCCGGAATACTGGTTGGTAAATTCGGATTTGGCTTTGGTTTCCTTACCCTCACCATCGACCCAGGTAATGTTGATATTGTTGCCGTTATAATCGACATTGCCTTTATAATTAACGAAAATCTCGTTATCTTTAAGCTCGATACCATATTTGGCAACGAAATCCGCATATTCAGGACTTCCCTTCCAGATGATGGTCATACCATCAGGAATGTCGGCTATATCCTTGATGCGTTTACCGGCAACAGATTCCCCGCCCACCAACTGGTCGAAAGTAACAATGCGCCCCAAACGACGATCCAGATTGTTAGGACTATTTTCTGTGTTGACCTGACCATATTTGAAAGCACCATTATCGGCATGGATAACAAATCCCTTTTCCTGATCGGCTTCGTGACGCAAATCAAGAATAGCAGGTTCGCCATATTGAACACCGAGATCAGGGTTCGTACGCGCAGCCGTTGCCCCGCCCCCCAAATGCCAAACGGTCGATTCCGTTCCGTTATCATTTTTAACAGTCGTTCTGGTGCTGCTTACCTGATAGAGATTAGCCTTCTCGACAAATGACAAGCCGGTCGGACCATCATTATCACCAGTCCCGTGGTTATCGTCGTTATCGCCATTGTGGCCACCACCATGATCGTCGCCACTGCCATTACCAGAATCGGTAGGCGTTGTCGGTTCCGACGGCGCGGTTGGAAATACCGGAGCGGGCATTGACTCGGACGGGCTGTTGGTTGGCAACTGAACGCTGCCTCCCGATGTCGTTGACGGGACAAAACTTACCGTATCATCAAGCACAGATGGCGGATTACCCAGAAAATCAGCCACAGACAGACGTTCATCGCTGTTGCCTTTTCCCCCGCCATTCAGGATACCTGTTGTGTCGTCGGAATCGAAATCTGTTGTTTCATTGACCGGAGCGGATTGGACAACCGCAACAATAGGATCGTTAGGGTCAACCTTGACATTTTTTTCGCGAATTTCACTCAGTTCGGGGCCAGGTTCAATCAGATCGGCGCGCTGGAACAATTCATTCGATGAAACAACCGTCCCGTCGGTAAAAGTCAGATTGAACAAATTTTCGTGCATGGACGACATTTGCGCAGCCTGAACCAATGTCAGTTCGGCACCATCCTGCGTACGAATGACAACGTCACTCCCGCGAATGATAATTTCCACCTGGGAAATGGCTAGCGGGATATCGTTATCCGAATAAGTATCAACCAGAACAGATACGCCATCCTTCTGTGGAAAAGGTAGTTTCATTGCGATTTAACCCTTATGATTTTCAGTACCCTCGAAATTCGGGATACACTTACAACGTTATAAATATAGTAATATTCGTCTTCTGTAACAAGCTCAATTGCGACGCAGTACCCCTCCTCATTCGCTAAAGACAACCGACATTCCGTCAATAAAGGGCTTGAACAAATATTGAAGAAACGTTCGTTGTCCGGCCAGTGCAAAGGTTTCAACGGTCATGCCCGGAAATATTTTCAGTTTTTCATTCTGTTTCGCATCCATCGTGACAGTAACCTCGTAATAGCGTCCCCCCTTATCCTCTTCACCGACGGCATCGGCGCTAATCACGGAAACTTTTCCCTGCAAGGTCGGGCTACTGTAATTTGAAATGGCAAGGACGCGCACTCTCACATCCTGCCCCACCCACAACCGGTCGCGATCCTGCGGGTTGACCTTGACATCCGCAACAAGCGGAACTTCGCTCGGTGCGATTTCAAACAGTTTTTCTCCCGGCCGCAAAACGGCACCCACATGCGGCATCACCACTTGCTGGATCACACCATCGACCGGCGACACGATTTCGGAATTTTTCGCTCTTTGTCTGCTGGCTTCCCACTGCGCTTTCGCTGTCTCCAACTTGACCTGAACTTCGGCAAGTTGCTTATTGGCATCCTCGTTGAATTCGGTTCTATACATCGACATTTTCAGCTTGGCTTCATCGCGTGCGGCTGTCATTCCGGGAACTTTTGAACGTGCATCGGCAAGCGTGCTTAAAACTTTTTGATATTCGAGCCGTCGTTGAACAAGTGTCGCTTCCGGTGCTGCGCCTCTTGCCACCAAAGGTTCCAGAAGTTTGATATGCTCGTTCGATAATTGCATCTCGGCACCGAGATTTTCTATCGCAATAGCATTGGAAGCAAGTTGTGCCTCTTTTTGTTCATACTGGGTTTTTGCAATGGCAATAGATTCATCCAAAGCGCGCTTACGTGCATTGTATAAATCGGTTTCATTATGGTAGATTTCGGCGAGCTTGGGATTGTTAGGCTCCGGCGGATTGAATTCCTTTCCGGCGAGTTCCGCCCGCAATCTTTGTTCGCGCAATTCATAGGCGCGAAGCGCAATGAAATTGCTTTCATTATCTTCAGCAACCGTGAGATTTTCAACATTGGCAAGCACCTCTCCGGCCTTGACCACCTCGCCATTGGTAACGAGAAGCTGTTTCAACACCCCGCCTTCGGGATGTTGTATCTCGATATTATGCCCCTCGACACGGATAATTCCATGTCCTCGAACCAGTACATCGAACGGCCAGAACGCAGCCCACAAAAACGCTGCAAGCAGACACAGTGCCAGAAGCCATTTTGATGGCGAAATGGCCTTCACTGCGTTGACGAGTTTGCCCCACTTACTGCGTTTTGTTGTTATCAGCATTGTCATGTTCAACACGTAATATAATATAATCTTCTGTGTTATCCGGCACAATCAGATTATCAAACCTGATATTTTTGATAATCGCACCCTCTTTTTGCAACACAGCCATTGTTGCAACAGCACGGTTAACTTGCAACAATAATGTATCACCTGTTGAAACATTCACACTCCGTCCAACCGAATAAATCCGCAATTTTTCGGTTGTCAGCACACTCTTGTTTCGTAATGCCCATTCACGCACTTCGTTTTGCTGGGTTCCTGTCAAATAGGTTCTGTTCAATTCGACCTTGATCCGCAAATCCCCGTCACGCTCTTTCAAGACATCCGTGTTTACCATGACAAGTGGCAATTTGACTGCAACCTGTGCGCTACCGTCATCTTTCTTGCCACCACTGGCTGTCGGAAGATTTTCTTTCGACGTGCTGAATTTCGATTCACTATCGCCAGCTTTCTGCGCATCGCCGCTTGATTGTTCCCCGCTCGCAGTCTGGGTTCCTGCTTCCGTTTCAGGACCGGCAATTTTCGATGTTGCAACAATGACCTGGAACAGCATGGCCAACAATAGAAACACCATCAAAAGAACGGTCAGCATATCCGCATAGGCAATCCAGATATTTTCACCACCACGTTTCTGAGACATCATTAATGCTCCACCAATTGAAGAGCCAATAGCCCATCATGTGGCTTGCCAGCCAGATAATAGATGCTGAACACAGCGCGCATAAAGCCGTAGCGAGCGTCGATTGCATCCGTTCTTGATGTAAAATATTCCGTTTCTGCGGTAATCAGATCGGACAATTTTCGGTCACCCAGACGAAATTCTTCAAGATAAAGACCACGGGTTTTATCCGCTTCGCGGGTGGCCTCCTCACTGATCGACCATTGTTGCGATGTTATTTCAATATCGCCAAGCAAGGCACGAACTTCGTCATTCACCGTCGAACGCTCTTTGCCAAGTTGAGCTTCATTGACATTGACCTGCGCATAAGCTTCGCGAATTTTCGCTTTCTTGGAAAGATCGAAAATATCGAATGTCAATTTGAGTTGAACGCCACCATCCGTGTTCGATACATTGTAAAGATTATCGACGCTCTCCAGACTACGCTTGTAATCTATAGTCAAATCAAGCTTTGGCTTCAAACTCGCTTTGGCGCCGACAACACTTTTCCGGCTTCCTTCGAGTGCTGCACCTCTTGCAAGCACTGCCGGATTTTGATCGGCGGCATTGACTGCAATATTATCCAGATCCCTTACCGGCGGGAGCGCCGTGCGCTTGGCCGGCAAAGCTTCCACTTCCATCCCCACCAGTGCATTCAATTTCTGGCGGGCGCGGGACAATTTCAGCTCTATATCCTTGCGCCGGTTGACTGCATTGCTCAATGCCAGACGCCCACGAACCGCATCCGACTGCGGCGAAATACCACCCGCAACACTTTCGCCAATTGTCTGGTTCAACGAGGTAATCTTGTTGACATAGCCGATAGCCGATTGAAGCTGTTCGGTATAGGCCTGAACAGCCATATAAGCATTGGCTGTATCGAACATAACAGTCAGGTCTTCGGCATGTTTTGCATGTCCGCTCGCGCGCAAATTATAGCTTGCTGCTTCTTTATCAGCATCACGACGACCGAAATCGTAAATGCTATAGCGCACGTCAACGCCTGCAAAGGCTGTATCGTCAAAATCACGATCGCGACTGGTGATGCCACCATCATAGCGCAAATTCGGAGCTGTCAATTCGGCACCGACCGTCGGATAATATTTCGCTTTTGCCTGATCGAGACGGCTTTCGGCAATATCAAGCTGGCTCTTTGCCACTTTGATTGTCCACGAATAATCGTGAGCTTTCTTCAACGCTTCTTCAAGCGTTAATGTCTGTTTTTCCCGCTTGAAAAATTCTTTGGATTTTTCTGTTACCGGACTATTAACATTGGTAACTCCGGCTTTTTGACCGCCCTCCGAACGGTTGCTATCCTTAACCGCCTGAGTTGTCATTGTATCGACACCTGTAGGGGCAACCTTACCCCTGTTCTGTGCACAGCCGGTCGAAACAACACTGCAACTTACCAGAAGAATAGACACCACACGCTTAAAACTGTTTGAGCAATTCATTAGAATTAGCCTTTCGTGGGTGGAACATCACTGACCTTTTGTGCAGCTTTGATGGCAGAGACAATAGAAACACGCGCTTCTGTCAGATCACGCATTCCCTCCATGATCGCTTTCTGCTGTGTATGCATAACCTGATTTGCGTTCTCAAGTGCCTTTTCCTGCTGGACACTGTGCGTAAGCAAATTCGCCGCCGACTGTTCGATCGAACCGGTATCACGTTGAATTTCCTGAAGTTTATTGGAAATTGCTTCAAGGCTTGTCAAAAATTCAATACGGATCTGGTTCAAACCGGCAATGGCCTGCGCCACAGTTTGATTATTGTTTTCCTGAGATTCAATGCCGCGCGCAATATAGGCACTGTTGGTTTTGGCAATATCGCTCAGTTCGCTAAGCGCCTGATAGTTATTCCCGATAATTTCGATAATCTGCTTTGTTGCCTCGGCATTAGAGGTCACCGTATTCAGAATTGTCTCGACAGAGCGCTTATTGCTTTCCGATTGTTCCGTTACAACAGTCAACATTTTTTCCATTGTTTGCTGCTGAATAGCCTGTCCTTGAACGAAACTATTGGAAATATCGATAAATTTTCCGGTATCCTCGTGTGAAAACTCGACATGACGGGAAAGCACCGCGGCCAAACGATTTATCGCACGCGTTGTTGCATCTATTGTACCGGTTTCACCGGCCATTTTCGACGCTTCTTCTCCACTTGCAACAAATGACCATTTTTCAATATCGTAAACCCATCCTTCGGTTGTACGCCCCATAAAATGGGCAATAAGCCCCACACAAATCGACGACCCCAGACCGAACATCGAAGAGGAGAACGCCGTTGCCATACCGCCGAGTGGCGCAGCCAATGAATTGACAAGAGATTTTGCCTGTATTTCATCTGCCGAGGAAAGAACGTCGATCGACCCGCGAATACCTTCCATCGTAAAGGTCAGACCGAAGAAGGTACCGAGCAACCCCATCGAAATAACAGCACCGGCAGCGTAGAAGAGAAAATCGACACGCCAGTCAAGCGCGGTTGAAACCAGAGAAATAGCCGAATTACGTTCATCTTCGTTAAAGCTGATGAGATCACGCAAACGACCACGCAACAACCGCATACCACCTTTGAGGACCGGCTCGTCTCCCTCGTGCGGGAAGTTTTGCTTGAATTTCTGCCACTGTACCATTCCGCGTTGGAGATAAAAAATTGTGTAGAGGGCGTAAGACAACACAATGACATCGAAACAAGCGATGATCGAGTTGAAAATAATATTATGTGCTACAAAATCACCGTGAAAAATCAGCGTATAAAGCAATGCGATGAGCGACAACATTGCCAGAAGCAGTGAAAAATAAAGCACAGAACGTGTAGATCTCATACGACCCCCTCAAAAAGGAAACAAAGCATGACCTTTATCAGCCTTATCTTTACAATGGTTAATCACCGAAAACTCGTCCCGACAATCTTGCTTCTAACAACCCGATTTGGACTTCACCCCCTACGTTCCCAAATATTTGCCGGTTAAGAATCAATTTCATCTTTTAACGATTTGCTATATCTTTTCAAGACATGGTAAATTTTTGGTTAAAAAAAATGCTTAATAAAAAATTTCCTGGTTTTTAACCTGCTGATTTTTCAGCATTTTTTTATGAAATAAATTCCGATAAAAATATTTAGCCGTTTTATTTCAATGAACAATCAACGAAAAGCACCGAAAATTACGAGCCAATTTTTCAACCAATAGTTCAGTTATCTGATGATTTCTCTGCTTTAAACTTGATTAACAAAATCAACTTATTTCTGCCCGATCAAGTTGATTTTTCACATTCTTATCACATATTTTTTTAAATTCAACCATTAGTTTAGTAGAATGCAAAGAATTCACAACATTTAATAAAAAGTCATAAAGTTAGATAAGAATATGTATTTTGTTATAAATTGATTATATTATTTTAGACTCTATTTTATAATATTTTTTTGTTAAAAATTTAATTTATTTAATATTATTTGATAATTGTCAATATTTCCTATTATAATTTTACTTATTTTTAAAACTATTATTTAAATAATATGGATATTATAGGAGGAATTGCGCCATAAATGAATAGATAAGCTTTTATAAAACGTTGATATACTATTTTTAACTAAAAAATAGCGGGCTATCAAAGTTTTACGGATTATAGGCGGGTGCTTTCCGGTTGTTCCTTAAAACCTGGTCACTCTATTGCACGCTGTAATTTGCTGTCCATTGTTGCTTCTTCGCCTTTTTTTTGAAAAAGGTTCGTTTTTCCTGTAATGCCAAGCATAATAATTGTTTTCATGAAAATGTGGCTCTTCTTCCTTCTGTTTTGTAAACGCAACTCTTCCTTTGACCGTTTTATGGAACCCGTCTCATCAATGACTTATTTAATGGTTGATTTCCATTATCGTCGCCATAACGGTCGCAAACCTGTGTTTCTCGTCTCACATAAGAAAAAACGCGAATATTTTAAGCTGCAATTATCTTTCAATTCCGGCGCCAATATATCTTGAATCGGTGCTATAGCGAAGGTTGATTGGTGAACTGTCGAATTGGCATGGCAGCAGCATTATTTCCAGTCGAAAAGCTGGCCTCTACAACCCGACTTTCGGGAAAAATTTACCCGCCAGATAGATTATATCGACCGCAACAAAAATAACGAGAGACGATAAACCGGTTGAAAGCATAGGCGTTTTATTCCTGAAACCTTATAAAAGCATCGGCTTTCCTTTCCTCCGTGACCATATTTCAATACTGATTGCTTGTCTGTTTTTTGTGAACAATTTATTCATCTTTCAATGGGTGGTTTTTGCATTGAAACTATCGAACAGGCGATTTTCCGAGGCAGATTTGTTCAACATAAAAAGTGCCGTTTTGCCGTCGGTGAAAACGGTTTGAAAACCTATAACCGCTGAACGGGTTAAAAAATTCCGGTTTGTTTCTTTATCATCCTCATCATCACGCAAAGAAGCAACAAAGTTGTTTTCATAAAGATCGGCAACGATTGTTGCAGCCTGTTTATTCAAAACATTGGTTTTGTCGCCATAATAAATACCTTTGACATCCACCACAACACCGCCGTCAAAATTGTCCGATTGGGAAAATGAAAGGTCGATCAGGTGGGTTGCTCCCAGATTGTTGCGATAGTTTTTCCGGATACTCATTCGAGCCGATAATTTTCCGTCATCGGTTTTGAAATTGCCAACCAATGCCGTTTCATCAAGCGGATTATCTTTTGAATGGGGAGCGTTAAGTGACCAGCTTACAGTTGATTGCAACTTCACTTGTTTGCCCTTCTTGTCGGTAAGCAACAACAGGGCGGCTTCCGGTTTTTCTTCATTTGAACTTTGTTTGTCGGAAAAATCATCCGGCTGAATAGTCGCGTCTGTCCGGCTTCCCCCTGTTACGTTTTTATTCGGGACCTCTTCCAATTGCGGGCGCATCACCGATATCGGATAGGAAACCGCGCCGGTTCTGACACTCTCCTTCGGTGTCAAAACGGCTTCTTCAGCCTCTTCCCGATCATCCGCTTTTACCCGTTGTGATTGAACGGATAGCCCGTTCTTCTGCGTCTCGCTATTTTTTTTGTCGGAAAAATTCCGGTCTGTCGAGCTTTGTTCATCTTCAAAATTGCCCAAGGGAACATATTTTTGTCGCAGTAAACCCACGACAGTTTCAGGTGAGGCCGGTTGATTGATCGCAGCCGTTTGCGCAGGGTCAGGCTTTTCATTTCTGTTTGCAGTCACGCTTTCCCCTGCTTGTTTGAACGGTTCGCCAATCGCTACAGACGGTTTTGAACGGTTGAAGAAATAGCCGCCGGCTAAAAGCAAAGAAACGAGAAAAATTGCGGCTGCAATAAAAGGTTTGTTCCATAATTTTGCATGATAGTCTTGAAAATCTTTCATGCGTGATGGCTGCTTTTCCCATCTTTTTGCACCTTTACGATCAACCGGAACTGTTGGAAAGAGATCCTGCGTGACATTTTCTTCTCCCCTATGATCGAGTTCTTCACCCCTATGATCGAGATTTCCGAAAAACGCGGTTCTGTTCTTTTCAAATGTGTCGGCAATATCGGGCGCACCTATTTCCGCAGTTTTATTTTCTGAAATTGCAGTTGTGAGTTGGTTTTTCTTATTTTCACCTTTCATTGTCGAATTGTCTTCATGTGATAATTGAAAGGCCGCCACTTCTTTATCAGTCGTTCCATTGCTTTCCGCAGTCATACGCGTTGCGGTTTTTTCTTCGGTTGCGATTTTTTCTTCGATTGCCGTTTTTTCTTCGATTGCCGTTTTTTCTTCGATTGTATGAACGTCAATATCCGCGCTTGTTTCTTCAGCATTAGAAAAGGATGGAGCGGCTTTGTTCACAGATCCGGTTGCAAATATTTTTTCATCATCAACGGCTATTTTACCGGAAGCTGCTTCGGCGGAAGTGATATATGGCTTTTCATTGTGAGTGGCATTGGTTTTAGTGGTATCAAACGATTGTCGGACAATATCGCCTTCAGTAACGGTGCTTCGAGCCGGTTGTTCTTGCCGCGATGAAGGCTTTCCCGAAAAAGCCGGTTTTTCTTCTGACATTATTTGCTTTGAAACAGCTTTATCCGAACCTGAAACAGAACCCGAAACCGCCTTCTCATCCGGATTTCTTTTTGTTGGAAACACAACTGTCGCAGCACTGAAGGAAGTAACCTGCGCACTCGAAACAGAGGAAGAAATGCCGCTATTTTCTTTCACCGCAGAAGAAGGCACAGCCTCTGCCATCACCACTGTTTCGGTTTTGAAAAAGCTCTGTTGGTGCTCCTTCCCGCGATTTTCCTGAATATTATAACGACTGCCCGCAGAATTGTCGAAAGGCTGTCGTGCATTTCTTTCGGCTTGTGCATCAACCATGGAAAAAGCGTTTTGGTTGAAGAAACTGTCGATCGAAACCGGATTGGCCGGTGTGTCGATATAGAGGGGGTAATCCTCTGCGTCAGGCCTCATTGCCCCCCTCGGTCGAGGTTTCAAAACGTCGGAAAAAACCGGCTTTTCTTTCCTGTCACTGTTTTCTCTATCAGCCCTGTTTGTTCTGTCATCGCTGTTTGTTCTGTCATCCTTGTTGCTTCTATCGGGTGTTTGTCCTGCCTCTAACCTTTGTTGTTCTCCAACACTCTTATTTTGTTCGTCAAACTTCTGTCTTGCTCCGGCATGATGTGCGGCTTCGCTCATTCTGTCGCCGGTCGACAAAGGAGCTTCTGAACGGCGAAAAACACCGGTTGGCGCTGGCATTTCATTTGCCGGTTTTTCGATAAAGACTGTTTGCTGTTTTTCGCTGTAACCGGTTTGTGTTGTTGCGCGATTTTCCGGTTCTGCTCCATCAGGCATTGGCAAAACAGAGACCTCTTCTTCTATAGTTCCAACAACAGGTTCAACGCCTTGTCTTTGCAACTCACTAAAAAACTTTTTGCCGGATTGGTCTTCGGCACCTATATGCATTTGCTGCTGCCTACCCCTATTCTCTTTATCGGGATTGTGTTGCTCTTGCTCCGATTTCCCGTGAACAACATTCTCATCGGGCTGCGTAAAAACCGGTAACACTTCATCATCACGTTCCGGCAAACGGGTCTCGCTATCCATTTCCGGCTTTTTGCTTTCAACCATGGAATTGATAATCAATACCGGCTCGTTCTTCTGCCGGGCATGAGTTGCAACTTCCGCAGTTTCTTCGGCTATATTTTTTGAAAGCTTGTCGAACTCGTCTTCCAGACCTTCTATTAAGGGGTCGATTGGCGCGTTACTTGAATTGGTGCCGAGAGGCTCGACCGTGCTACCCCTATCGTTATTCATCGCTGAAGCGTGAAGATTATCGCCTTTGTTTTCCGTTTTATCTGCAATATCTGCTCCGTTATGGATGGTTCTATCGCGTGAAGCTTGCAGATTATATTTCTGTTCATGGAGCGCGTTAATTTCGTCGTCGCTCTCAAGTGCGGATGGTTGCTCTTTCATACCGACCTGTTCAAGCTTCTTCACATCTATCCGGCTTTCTGTTAACGGGCGCAATTTCGCCATATCAATAGCGACATCCTGTTTCGTGCCAAAATAATCCGGCAAATAGGCGTGATAGGCAAAATGGCAGCTTACATTCTCTTGGCTAAGCTCGAAAAATTCCGGTTCCAGCACATAAAAAGACTCCACTTCACAAATCGCTGCTTCGAGTTGCAACAGATAGGAGCGCTGAACCAGTTCCGGCGCATCCATTTCATCAAGTTTGGATTTGATTGCAGAACGCGCTTTCTCATAGATATGCTGACGCACTTCCGAGGTCGGCTTCAAATTTTGCTTTTCTATCGACTTCTTGAGAAGTTCTGCAATATTGACCATTCTTTACGCTCAAACCTTATTCAACATGTTTCGTTTAACCTGTAATAATTTTGTGTAAATAAAATATCATTTATATTTTTATTTAAATAATTAAAAACTATCGATTATAATTTTCATTTTATTTTTGTTTTCATTATTTAAATATTTTATATTCTATAAACTAAATTACTTTACTTGCTTTTACTTCTTTAAAACTGGACAAAAACGAAGAGTGTTGCACACAATAAAACCGCAAAATGCCGATTTTTCCCGTTCAATGATTTTTCCCGTTCAACGATTTTTCCCGTTCAATGATTTTGCCATTCGTTATATTCCGATCTGTTTTCTAGCGTTCCCGCAGTGCCTCCTTCGCCCGATTGAGCGGCTTGATAAGATAATCAAGAACGGTTTTTTCACCCGTGCTGATTTCGGCAGTTGCCACCATTCCCGGAATAATCTGGTGTTTTTTTCCATCTTTGGTTTCAAGGTAGCTGTGATCGGTCAATATATAAGCGCGATAGTAATAAACGCGCTTGTCGACATCGTCCTCGATTGAATCGGGTGAAACCATTTGCACATGCCCCGGCAACGAGCCATAGATTGCTGAATCATAGGCTGTTATTTTGACATTTGCTTTCTGGTCTTTGTGAATAAAGGCAATGTCACGCGGATTCAATTTGGCTTCGATAAGAAGCTGGTCGCCCAAAGGTACAATTTCCATGAGCGTGCCACCGGGCGCAACAACACCACCGATGGTGGTTACCCGAATATCTTTGACAATACCATTTGTCGGCGAGCGGATAACGGTGCGCGTCAGTTGATCGGCCAGTCCTTCCCTTGTTTTCAACAACGGCTCAAGATCGGCCATGGTTTTTGTATAATCGCCGCGCAAGGCGACATAATATTCGTTTTTTGTGGCAGCAAGTCGTGAAGAAAGTTCGGCTGCATTCTGTTGAAGCTTCAAGACTTCCACTTCGCTGGCGGCTCCGGTTTTAAGAAGCGGTTTGGCGATTTCGACTTCGTTCTGGGCAAGTTTCAATTGTTCTGTGAGGTTGAGAACATTTTCCTTGAAAGCCTGACGATTGGTGTAAAAAAGTTCTGTCTCGCGATCAATCACTTCCTTTTTGTCGCTTATATCTTCAGGATAATCGACTTTTTCCTGATTGTTCATTTCAGCGTCAAGGCGTGCAGCACGCGCTTTGAGAGCAACAATTTTGGCAAGTGTTTCATCAACATTGGACTTTGCTTTGGCAGGGTCGAGTGAAGCGAGAATTTGTCCTTCTTTGACTTCATCACCTTCCCTCACCATCAATTCGGCAAGAATACCGCCTTCCAGATTCTGGATAATCTGGCCTTTTGAAGCGGGCATCACTTTGCCTTCGCCGATAGCCACTTCGTTCAACACCGCGAAATAAGACCAGACAATGAAAATGCAAATCATCGCAATGATAATCCACAGAATAGCCCGTGCGCGCTGGTTGACGCCGTGAATTTTCACAAGTGAATCGACATTCATTGCTGTACTTTCTGTTTCATCCGCAAAGACGTTTCCGCCGCTTCCGGCTTCACCGGATGGATACCCAATATTTCATCTTTCGGGCCGTCGCGGACAATCCTGCCATTGTCGACAACAATAATGCGATCAACGAGCTGCAAAACCGGATAACGATGGGTGGCAACAATCAATGTTCTCTCGCCAAGCCATGACTGCATCCGGTTCAACACGGCAATTTCTGTTGCTTCGTCCAGTGAAGCTGTCGGCTCGTCGAGAAGCACAATGCGGGGAGAGCGCAGAAAAAGCCGCGCCAACATCAATGTTTGTTTTTGCCCGCCCGACAGGCCGACACCGCTTTCACGAAGCTTCAGATCAAGCCCGTGCGGCTGGTTGAGAAGAAGATGATCGGCCGAGGATAAACGCATCGCCGCAAGAATCTGTTCGTCGCTTGCCAGAGGATTGGCCGCAAGAAGATTGTCGCGCAAGGTTCCGTAAAACAGGCTCGATTCCTGAAACATTGCACCAACATCACGACGCACATCGGCAATGTCGATCATGCCGATCGGCGTGCCATCAAGCAAAACGCGCCCCTGCACGGGTGCAGAAAGACCGGCAAACAAACGAAGTAATGTCGATTTACCGGCGCCGACACGGCCGAGAATGGCAATTTTTTCACCGGCACGAATATCGAGCTTGGGGATTATCAAAGCCGGTTTTTCCTGCGGGCCATAAAGATAGACGAGGTCCTGCATCTGGTACTGACCGGTCAAAACCGGCTTATGGTAATAATCCTTGTCGCTATCGTGATCGACGGGCAAAGTAAGGAGCCCGTCCAATCCCCTTTTTCCCACTCTTGCATTTTGCAACTTGCTCAAGATTGCCGGAATTTGGGCAAGCGGCGCAATGGTGCGGCTGGTTAGAATTGAACAGGCAAGAACAGCACCGAAAGAGAGCTTGGCATCAAGAATGCCATAAACGCCGGCAATAACCACACCGACATAGGCGATCTGCTGCATCGTTTGGGAAAAATTCATCAGCATGGAAGCAATTTCGCGCTGTTTCAGGCCGATTTTACTGCTGACCTTGTTGACTTCATCCCAGAGGCGGCGGAACCGCGGTTCTGCCTGCAACAATTTGATGTCTTCCGCCCGATAGATCGACTCCATCAAAATGGCATTGCGCATGGCCGATTCTTCCAACCCCTGACCGGAAAGCTTGGCCAGCGGAAATTGTGCAATAATTCCGGGCAGAACAATGAAAGGAATGGCGGCGACGGGAACCAGAACGATTGCACCGCCGATGAGCCAGATGATGAAAAGAAAGGACACGACAAACGGCAGGTCGATAAGAACGCCCAAAGTGCTCGATGTCAAAAGCTCGCGCATCTGGTCGAGATCGCGCAATTGCGAGATCAATGTTCCCGGTGACCTTGGCCTCGCATCATTGCGGATATTCAAAACGCGGGCAAAAAACATGGCTGACAATTTGAGGTCGGCCTGTTTGCCGAAATGATCGGTCACAGCCACACGGGTTGTCTTTAAAACAAATTCGAGAAGCAGGGCGAGAGCAACACCGGAAGCGAGAACCCATAATGTATTGGTGGAACGCCCCGGCACCACCCGATCCCAAACCTGCATGGCAAAAAGCGACGTGCCGATTGCAAGCAGATTGCCAACAAGCGAGCCAAGCCCCAATTGTAGAAATATTGGCCAATTGCTCACAAACAGCCCTTTGAACCACGACTTCGGTTTTTTTTGCAAATATTCGTCAAGCCGGTCATCGTGGGCAGCCAGATGGCGTTCGACAAGCAGCAATCTGATTTTGTCGCCTTTGGCAATTTCAGAAAATGGCACACGTTTTTCAAATGCGGCATTATTGACCACAAAATGGATAATGGCGGTGTTTTTGTCGCGCCCTGTCAAAAGCCCCAGAGTGCCATCAACCTGTATAACGGCCGGTAGCATCACTGACGATATTTCACCGGCACTCACTTCGACAAAAGTTGCCGCAAGTCCGGATGCTAGCGCAACATCAATAATCGATTGTTCGGTGGCCTCTCTTCCGCTCCATTTGGCGGCATTTCTAACAAGTTCGTCGGATACCGGAATATCAAGTTGGCGGGCTGCCAATAATAGAATATCGACCCATTTGGCAATAAGTGAGGCGGCGTCGATCTGTTCAAATCCGGCGTCCTGGCTTTTCGCAATACCGGCAGTTTTTCGGGCTTCGCGCGGGGTGTTCACTTCCCCTTCCTGTCGGGTTTCCTTTTGCGGTTCGTGTTCCGCTCGTGCTTCCTTTCGCGGCTCGCGTTCCGGAGCTTCCGGATTATTTAATGGCGAGGATCCCCCGCCTGCGGCCGGTTCGGAACCGGTTCATTACCGGTTGCTTTTTTATTTTTCTTGCCCGAAGGAAACGAAATGCGATTTGAAATGATTTCCAAACTTGACATGGTGATACTTTCAATTGTGCTCGCGTAGACGGGTGACCAATTGCCCCACCGCATAATAGGCTTTGACCTTGGCATAGAGCCGGTCGGATATTGCTGTAATCTGGTCGCTTTCGGCAGAAAACGTATCTCTCTCGGCATTGATGACATCGGTAAGGGGGCGTTTGTTCAAGGTATATTGCTGCCAATAGAGATCGCGCGAGGAAAGCGACAAATCCATCAATTGTCTGGCATTATCCATCCGTGCGCTGGCCCCTCTTTCTTCCGTTTCGGCAGAACCGCGGGTTGTACGCGAAACAAGCTGTTGATTGTCGCGTGCCTGTCTTGCCGCGCGCAGTTCCGCTTCGGCCGCCTCTATCTGATATTTTTCGCGTTTTCCGGTTGATAATTGGCCACTTAACTGCAAACCGACAAATGTGCTGTCATTGGTGGCATTGCGCTGGCCGGTTGCTCCCGATTGGCTGACGCCAAGGCTCACCGAGGGAAAACGATCGGCTTTTGCAAGCCGCACCCTTTGCTGTGAGGCTTTGACTTCCGCTTCTGCCGCAAGAACCGCCGGTGTCTTGTCGACATCGCCCTTGCCCTTGCTCAAACTGTCCATGAAACGGCTCGTTTCAGCCAATGTTGCCACTTTTGTCGGGCGGAAACCGCTGATTTGCGCGAATTTTCCCGCAGCCACATCGAAACGCGTTGTCGCCTGCAAGAGATCGGACTTTGCCCGTTGCATCGCCACTTCCGCCTGATTGAGATCGGAAGCATCGGAAAGACCGGCTTTGACACGCTGGGAAATTTTATCATGCGTATCGCGCAACAGCGCGGATTCCCTTTGCGCCGCACCGATCATATCCTGTGCTGCCGAAAGCTCTATGAAAATATTGGCCATATTTTGCGCCACATCTTCCATAGTGCTTTGCAGTTCGTGCATCTGTTTTTCGTTCGTTGCACGAGCTGCACCGATGCGGCTTGAGGTGCGGCCAAAGTCGTAAATAAGTTGCGAGGCTCCCACTGTGCCACGCACATTACCGGGGTCATTATTGTTACCGGAAGAATTATAATAGCGGTTATAACCGGGATTGACGCTATATTGCAGCGTCGGATACCAGGCGGATTTTTCAATCGCTATTTGTGCCTTGCCTTGAGCGACAACCGCATTGGCGCGCCCGATGTCGGGGTGACGGGCAAGCGCAACCCCGACTGCATCCTTGATGCCAATGCCATTCAAACCGATTGTCGTAACCGGACCATTTTTGGCATTTGTGTTTTGTGATTTCTCTAATAAAGCATTGTCGGCATTGCCGGAAGCCGCATCGGCTGTGACCTGAGCCGCTTTTTGGCCTTCCGCTTCATTGTTGACAGCTTTTCCGGTCGCCACATTATGTTCGTCGACAACCGACATCATGGAATCTGCTATAAGCCCCGCCTCGCCACTTCCGGAATTTGGTTGGGCGGGATGATGGCGCACCACACGCGGGCTTTGTGATCGGGATGTGGTGCAACCGGTAAAGCTGATACCGATGGCAAGCAGGCTTACTCCAAGCAGCAGATATTTTTGCAAAAGGCTGAACTTAACCATGTGTTGCACGCAAGTTCCCTTCTGCTGTTTCTATCGTTCCGGAACTTTCCGAAAACTGCCTGTCGGGTTTCACTCCAAATTCACCGGCCGGAACCGTTGAATAATTCCGGTAGGCGGCAAAGCCTTGCTGTTCACGCGGCTCAATGTTTCCGCTATCTTTCCATTGCGGCTTGGCATTTGCCGCATTGATCCGCATAAGTTCGGCACCATATTGTTGCATTCTTTCCATGATGCGCGGCGGCAGATAATTGAGGTCTCTGATTGCCGCACCGGCACTGATAATGCCGAGCGGTGCTGCAACAAACAGCCAGTTCATCAAATGAAACAGGGGAGACCAACCGCTATTATAACCGGCAATGTCGATAATGCGGGGTAACCGTTCTGAAAAACAGGCTTTCATGGCTTCATAATTTGGCGAACGTTTTGCCTGACCGGCTTCGCGCCAGAATGCGCTGTCAGACCGGCCACCATCAAAATGCATACGCTGGAAATCGGCTATTTCGCCGAAGCTTCTGTCATTTGCTTCATTGAAAGCCCCGATCGTGTGAGCGCCGATAATCCCCTGACAGGCAATGAACGTTCTTTCAAGCTCGCCAAGCTGTTGCAACATATGCGCAAATGATGAAGACTCAAGCGGACTGATAAAGCCTGACGCAACACCGAGAGAAACCACATTATTGTTCCAGACGGTTTTGAAATTCCCCGCTTCGTAAGTTGAAATTACGCCCGCCGTGACTGCAAAACCGAAATAGGATTGAAGCGCTTGCCTGATTTGCGTTTCAGTGCCTGATTTGCCGGAAAAAACATAGTGCACAAAGACATGATCTCTCAACGGCACTTGCCATAAATAACCATTGGCGAGCGCCACCGCCGCACTCACAAGAGAGGGGTTTTTTCTTTCTTCGGGAATTTTAAAAGACAAATAGCGGTCTTCCGGCAATTGTGATGAAAATGAACGCCAGACGGATTTATAGGCCTTTTCTGCACCAAGCCGCTCGAAACCGGTTGCATCAATGATAAAATCGGCAGAAATTTCGGCACCACCGACAAGTTTCAATGCGACAACATCGCCACTTTCGGATTTGACAAACTCGACCACCTTCCGGCTCCGGCTGGAAATCTGCCGCGAAAGGGCAATTTTTTTCAGAAGCTTCAAAAATTTGCCGACATTGAAATGGAATGTCGGCTTTATGCCGCTACGCCGCAGATTGAAAACGGCATTGGCTTCGACTTGTGAAGCACCCGTTGCAACCAGTGAAAATCCGGGAAACAAGGTATGAAGAGGTGTTCCCGTTGCAATACGGGTCGCAAGAAACGGCCAAACTCCGCGAAACGAAAAATCAACCTCTTCGACATGTTCGTCGGGTGCAGGAAAAAGCTCATAGAAAATATCGTTTGCATTGTCCGCGCGCCAACCGTGATAGGCATTGCCGATTTTGAAAGTTGCATCGGTTTCGCGCACAAATTCATCAATGTCGATAGAAGCACGTTCAAGACTGGCAATAAAATTGCCGGATCCGCCCTCGCCCCCTGAATAAGCCGGATTATCGGGATCTTCCAAAACCACGATTTCCACATTCGGGCTGAACACACGTCGCAACATCAATGCGGCCAACCAGCCGGTCAATCCCCCACCTGCAACTGCAATTCTTTTTGCGTGCCTAAGATCCAGCAATTTTTGTCTCCACCTGAGGTTTAACGCTGCAACGGGAAAGATACGCCCCGCCCGAAGGTCACTCTCCATGGCGGGAATTTCCCGCCATGGCAAAAATCAACCTATGATGATCTGATGATTTGCCAACAAAGTCTCCAGATCTGTATTGACATTGTTCAAAGTCAGAAGGTCGCTCGACTGGAAAGCATTCCCCTTGCCATCACGGTCAATGCTCAAAATCGTATTGCCGTTTTCAACGCGGGTCGAGAGGAAGTCCTTGATATTATCCCCCCAGTCGATCTGGGCTTTGCCCTTGTCGTCAAAATGGGCAGCGCCATCAGCATCGGCACGGTAACCTTGCAACAGGTCCTTCACATCAATACGGTCGGCATCATTATCAATTTTGGTTTTGTCGGCATCAATATAGGTTCCAACCTTGAAGCCATAGGCCGTGTCACTGCCATTGCCACCGGTTGCATCATCCTGCTGGATCAGGCGATAAAGCAGAAGATCATGACCGCCGGATTCAAGGTGATAGGTGTCGTTACCACCGCGACCGTCAAAGAAATTGTCACTCTTGTTACCGGTGAAGGTATCGTCGAATTTACTGCCGTAAATACCTTCAATGTCATTGAATTTGGCGTTGTTGAAACCTGTCGATTGATAGCCGGTGTTACCGAGATCGACTGTGACACCGTTGGTTGCCTTGCCAAAATCGACAATGTCTTCACCACCGCTTGCCTGCCAGTATTTCTCGCCGGCATCATTCCTCCAGCCACCACCACCGGAATAACTCTGGCTACCGGCTTCGGCGGTGAAAACATCATTATAACCGGTTCCGACAAGTCCCGGACGATAGCCCTGGGTTGCCGGATCATTATTTCCCGCACCGGTGGTGACCGTGTCGCCATCCTTATTGGCATTCAGAATATAGGCATGGTCGGCTTCAACAGCTTTAAGACCTGTCCACGAGGTGTTGACATTTTCTATTGTGTTTTCTTTGCCATAACCGGTTGTATCTGTTGTGCGGGTGTGGGCAATGCCGCCAATATCATTCGATTGCCCCTCGGTATTGCGCAAGACAACAACCGAATAGGTTTCATTTTCTTTCAAGCCATAGAAATGGACAAGACCGGTATTATCGGAAACACCCATGCCACCTTGTGCATTGATAACCTGCACGGCAACCAGTTTTCCCGAAGAGTCAAAAAGCTGGACGGTATTGTTATAGAACACATTGGCACCATCCTTGTCGGTGATGCGAAAATGCAATGACGTTCCATAACCCACCTTGTTTTTGTTCGACAAAATGAGCGATGAATGGGCGTTGTCACGCTGCATGGTGACATCAAGCGCGCCATCCCAGTCATAGTCGACAACACCGATGCCATAAATGAAGTTAATGCCACTGCCATTAATGCTCTTTGGATCAACATCGCCTTTGGCACTGGCAAGACGGCCACCCTGCGCACCGAAAATATCCCAATTATCCCATTGGACCGCGCCATCAAGACCGAGGCCGCCATTATGCCAGAGTTTCGTGCCGGAGACACTCTGGCCAAAGCCCGGAACCTCCAGAATATCCATTTTGCCATCGTGATCCCAGTCGATAGCAACCGACCAGCGACCGTCAAGGTCGTCCTTCATACCGTAAGCACCACGCAATTGCCCGGTTCCGTCACCTTTATTATAAAAGATCTGGCTTTCCTTGTTGCCATGCCAATTACGGTGATTTTTGGCAAGGAACAGGTCCATATAACCATCACCATTATAATCGGCCCATGTCATGGAAATGGTATTTTTATAGTTGTCAGGACCAATTCCCTCATCAGTGCCATTACCGTAACTCGGCAATGAATCGTCAAAATGCTGGCCAACTGACCAGTTGGCACCATAAACCCCGTTAGGGGCAGACACACCACTGTTCATGAGCGTCATCAATTGATACCAGTTGTTGCCAAAACCGGAAACGCCTGTCGTATTGTTAATCAGCCCGTTACCGGCAAAATCAATCGTCCCGTTATTGTCAAGGTCGATTGCCGACACATGGTGATCGGTCATAAAATTGGTTGTGAGCGCGGACTGGTTACCGCCGAATTGCCGCCCCATACCGATAAACTGGTTGCCGTTCAGGCTTGACGAAGTCGCGCCCTTGTTCAAGAAGATAGATCCTGAATCAATACCGGAATCACCCTGAATGACATCAAGATAGCCGTCGCCATTCATATCGAAAGTGGCAATGCCGCCGAGGTGGTTTTCAATAGACACACCATTGAGCATGTCGGCATATTTCACATCGACATAATTCCATTGATTATCACCTGTGCCGACATAGGCGGCGGTTGTATACCAGGAATAGGAGGTTTTTGTTGACCATACATCAATGTAGCCGTCATGGTTATAATCGGCCATAGTATAGGAACCGAACAAAACATATTCCGGCCCCCACCCCCAAACGTCAACCGTCCCGTTGTTAATTCCTGTCTGATAATTCAAATAGTGGGCTTCGGCCTTGCCGCTACTGTTGAAAACCCAGACATTCGAATTGGAAATGACCTGCCACTCGCCATTATTGTTGAGAGCGACAGCCTGCGTATAACTTAAATCTCCACTACCTCTTTGAGTATTTCTGTTTGAAATTCCATAATCGGGAACATTTGCAGCACCGGTTGTGTCAACGCGCACTTCGACATTGTGTGCTTCGCCGACATAACCGGAATTCGACACAATTGCCGTGGTAAAGATATAGCTGTGGCGGTCGGTCAGGCAGCCATCGGGCAGTTTGAAACTGAATGTGCCATCCTTACCGATCTGGCTTTTGTCGACATAGCCCAACAGCACGTGATCGCGATAAATGCCGATTTTCGCACCATCTTCAAGGTCGGCAAGATTGCCGCTGATTTTACCCATCAAAACAGGATTTGTAACATCGACATATTCACCATTCTGGAAGACTTTACCGGTTTTACCGGTAAAGCCCACAAATTCGGAATGTTGAGCCGAACCATCGCTATCAATAACAACAGTTTTTGCCGACTTTTGGGTTGCATCATCATCATAAATGCCGGTACTCGAAATAACGCGCGTCTTGATGACATAACTTCCGTCAGCAAGGGCGGGCTTATTTCGCCAATCAAGTTCCCACTTTCCATTGGCTGAATTATAGGTAAGGTCATACCATTGGTTATTGATGAGGGCTTGAACCTTGTCGGTATCCTTTAGCGTTCCATCCACTTTGAAGCTGAAGAGCAGTGTATTATCCTGCGTTGTGAAGTCGCCGCTCTTAAACCCGGTATCGTCGGTAATACTGTCGAGTGTGGCCTTGGCACCGGGAACCGTTTTATCAACAATAAACGAATGCGCTTTAGATGCCGGTCCTTCATTGCCAGCAGCGTCCACCGGACGGGCCGTCAACGAGTGTGAACCATTGGCAAGCTTGGCATCGGAGTTTCTGTTACCCGCTTCCCAGAACCATGTATGATCGCTATCCACATCCACTTCGGCAATCAACTTGTTATTGTCATAAATGCGCACTTTCTTGGCGTCGCTCGGTGCGTTTCCGCTGAAGATCGGGCTATCATCATTGGTGTAATCATTTTGATTGACAGTGATAACGGCCGGACCGTCTTCACCATTGGCACTATTCGGCAAAACATTATCCTGAACTGTCTCGCCGGTTATCTCCTTGGGTGCGGTAATGTCGACCTTAACAACATATTCGTTTGAAATGCCGCTGGTCTTTCCCACGGCATTTTGCGAAACGGCCGTAAACTTGTGGTCATCTTCGGTGAGCATTGGTCCGGTTGTATAAGACCAGTTGCCGTTGCCATCGGCATAAACGCGGCCAAGTTCCTTGCCATTATCATAGATGATAACAAGGCTGTTCTTCGGTGCCGTGCCGTTAATCGTCGGGTTGGTATCGTCGGTCGTGCCATTGTCGACACGGGAGCCACCATTTGCAACTACGCCCTGAATAAGGCCGACATCATCAATAACCCCGGTAATTGTCGGCTGTTCCGGTTGACCATTATCAATATTCAGTTTGAAATCCTGTCCGGCAAGAACATTGCCACCGGCGTCTTTTGCCTCGACATAATAATTATGTTCGCCGGCGGTCTGTTCCGTCAAACCGATAGACCATTTGCCGTCTTGCCCGACAACGACCGGGTCACCAATTGTCGTTGATTTTGAAGAATCGGTATAAACGGTGACAGTCGAGCCTTGTGGTGCCGTGCCGTGAAGTTCGGGCGTTGTATCGTCTGTGTGCCCGCCATTGGCAATCGGGCCTTTAAGCGGATCCACATTGTCAATGGCATAATCAACCGTTACGGTATTTCCATTATCGGCTATTGTAATATCGGTTCCAATGCCGCGATTGCTTTCATTGCCGGCCGCATCTTTTACTGTGGTGGTAAAATGATGTTCGCCTTTATCAAGCGGTGTTGTCGGTGTGAACGACCATGTACCATCCGGATTAACTTTCGTCTCGCCGATTGCTTTGTCACCGTCATAAATGGTTACAACATCGCCGTCTTTCCAATTATTTATCTTGCCAGAGAAGGTTGGCGTTGTATCGTTTGTTGTTCCGTGATCGGTGAAGGCATCGGAGATCACGGCTTTATTGGGGGCAACATCGCTTGAGATGGTAGCGCGTCCGGGACTGTCCGGTGCAGTTCTATCCACCTCGAACGGATAGGGTGCTGTCGCTGCACTCTTGGTACCGGTTACGTCCTGCGCCTGTACCCAAATATTATGAATACCTTCGTCAAGCCGCTGCAAACTCTTTTCCCAATTGCCATTGTTATCAACTTTTACACTTCCGATCAGGTAGTCCACACCATTGATACGGTCGTAAATATTGACAGTTGACCCTTTGGTACCCGTGCCCTTTATAAAGGGGGTATCGTCGCGGGTAACGCCATTTCGCTGGATCTGGTTGTCAGGAAAACTGATGTTCGGATTCTCGTCGGAGCCAAGCTGGGTAATAGACGGTGTTCCGGGAGCGTGCCCGATAAGATCGAATTCGAATATATCCGATTTTGTCTTTCCCGTTACTCCGGAATGGCTGACAGGAACAACCCAGAAACGGTGGTGCCCCGGTAACAAAGGACTTTCCGGCTCCACACTCCAGGAGCCATTTTCATTGATATTTGCCTGGCCGATCGGTTTGGCATCAGGGTCGGATGGATCTCCATCATAAAGAAGAACATATTTAACCTTGGCCGGATCAAGCGAACCTGCTTCACCTTTGACTGTCGGCCTATTGTCATCGGTAACAGCGGGCTTGCCATTTTCACCGATATTGCCTGTTTCAGGGTTCTGGTCGTCATAGACAACATAGCTCTTCGAGCCTAACCAATCCGGCCCTTGCGTTGTCAGGAACAATCCCAGCGGCGCGGATTTTTGCCCCTGATTGCCTGCTGTATCCTCAAGCACTGCAACAAAATAATATTCCGCATTATCCGGATAATCGGCCGCATCAAGATTGGGTGTAAATTTCCAATTGGTTCCATCAGGATGGACAGAACCGAACTTGATCGGATTGCCATTCTTATCCTTCAGGATATTGCCATTTTTATCCGAAAGATAAATGACAACATAATCGCCGGACTTCGCACCCGTGACTGTTCCATGTAATTCGGGTGTGCGGTCGTCGGTATAGTTTTTCTCGGTATGACTGTTGAATTCGTTTTTAACACCAACATCATCAATGAATTTATCCAGTGTTAACGAGCCATCGGGAGCATCGTTATCAATTGTCATCATTCTTTCGGTGACCGACGATGTACGACCTGCATTGTCAATGATGCGTGTTTTTAAAAGATAGTCGCTGCCCGACGGTAAAGCGGTTACCGGACGGAAGAAATAGCAGCCCTTTTCTGCGTCATAGGTTGTGTCATACCAATGACCGCCAATGTTGATCTGGACTTTTTCACCATTTGCAGCATTCAGCGTTCCGGACACATTTATATAAATTGTCGGTCTGGTGTCGTTGGTTACAAAATCGTTCGCGTCATAGCCGGTATCCTGCGTGATAGACGAAATGTTTGCTGTTGTCGCAATCGAGCCGCTCAGAACAGTAAAATCCCATGCATCGGTCGGAATGCCGATATTTCCCACCGCATCAACAGGTTTGGCCTGGAACGAATGGTCGCCATCACTTAAAGCCGTGTCGGGCGTATAGCTCCATGTATATTGCCCGTTATTTTTGATTACATCGACTTCGCCGATTTTTATTCCACGGTCGTAAATGTAGACCTTTTCGGTATCGGCACTGGCCGAACCGCTATAGGTCGGCTTGTTATCATTGGTCAAACCGTCAATAACACCGGTGTTTTCATCTACGTCATCAACAAGACTGGTGTCAGTCAACGCCGCCGGTGCTGTCAAATCAATGGTGTAGTCGAATATATTCGATTGATCGCTTTCGTTTCCTGCCGCATCAACAGATGTTGCCGTAAAGTGATGTTCTCCTTCCGGTAACGGGCTTTGTACGGAATATTCAAAATGGCCGCTTGCATCGGCACGAACACTGTCAACAAGGCGCGTTACCCCGTTGATCGTATCATAAATATTGACCATACCATTGGCTTCGGCACCTCTGCCTTTCAGTGTCGGGGTGGTGTCGTCACTCGCCGAGGGGGATGTCATATTGTCCGATTGCATGGCACCGACATCGTCGGCAACGTTTTCAATTACCGGAATATTGGTGTTGCGTGTATCGACTTTAAGTACAAATTCGTCAGAGTCGTTCGAACCACCTTCGGCAATGATTGTATGACTTCCATCGGAAAGTGCCTTGTCTGTCGGCCACACGAATGTCCAATATCCATCGCCATCCGCATAGGCCTTGCCGATAAGTGTTTTGGCCCCGTTGATATTGGTATAGATGGAGACGGTGGAATTTGCCGTGGCGCGCCCGTGCAGTTCCGGTGTTGTGTCATTGGTGAGACCACCGTCAGAAATCCTTCCCGTGTAATCCTTTTCGTCATCAACGGCATAAAGAACGCTGACTTTTACATTTGTCGGATCAATAGTGACCGAAGTTGATTGGCTTTTTGCACTTTCATTTCCTGCCGCATCGGTGACCGATGTTGCAAATTCGTAATTACCTTTATCAAGCGGATTTTCCGGTGTCCACGACCATTGGCCAGACGACGGGTCGACCGTTGTCTCGCCAAGCTTGACATATTCATCGCCGACCTTGTTGTAAATGGTAACCTTGTCGCCCACTTGCGGGTTTTGAACAGTACCGCTGAATGTCGGGGTTTGGTCGGGTGTCGTTCCATTCTGCGCAATCGTACCGGTTTCAGGTTCCTGATCGGATTGAAGAGAAGGAACATCCGGCCGGTTTGGCGCTTGATTATCATAAATAATCGGATATTCGCCGGTTTTTGAACTCGCCACACCCGTCTGGTCGACAGCCTGCACAACAAAACCATGCCGCGTTCCAAGACCGTTTGTCGACGTATCTTTCAAGGCATAAGCGGCCGGAAGTTTGAAAGTCCATGTGCCATCCTTGTCGACAATAACTGGATTGTCTTCGGTATTGATTTCTTCTCCGTCAAGGTAAATATGGATACGCGTACCCACAGTCCCCATGCCGTGAAGGGTTGGTGTTGAATCGTCTGTAGACTGGCCTTTTTGCAGATAAACGGGGTTACCATCCGGATTTTTATAATTATCAATAATATTGGTAATTGATGGCGTGCCCGGAGCGTGTCCGGCGAAATTGAAATCCCAATCGGCATTTTCGAGCGGTGTGCGGTTTCCGGCCTGATCGACAGCAACCAGATGGAAATTGTGTTGTCCGGGGTTGATAGCCTTGTCGGGTATAATCGTAAACGAGCCATCCGACTCGATAAGCCCCTCGCCGATTTTGGTGGTTCCGTCGTAAAGTTCTACAACGCCACCGCTCGCACCCGATACTGTACCGGGTCCTGCATGCACTTCCGGATAATTGTCGTCTGTGACACCGTTCGAATGGGGAATAATACCGGTTACCGGCTGCTGGTCATCCCGCAATTCGATATTGTCGACATTCCCCCAGATGGGAGGAGTCTTGTCTACAGTCAACAAGAAGTCGGCACTTGTCGCTCCTTCATTTCCTGCCGTATCCTTGACCACCGCAACATAACGGTGACTGCCTTCGGCAATATCCGAAAGCTGGTATTGCCAGGTATAGGTTCCATCGTCGTTTTTAGTCAGACGGATATTATCGGCAACACTGTGGAGATTGCCTTTGTCATCACGATAATAGAGGTGAACAAGATCGCCGTCATGTGCACCTGTGACAGTGCCTTTAAGGAGGGGCGAGCTGTCGTTTGTTGCACTTCCTGATGGAAGATCGCCGACATTGTTCGGGACATCATCATAGGCGTTGTTGATCGTTACTGTGTATCCGTCAACCGGTGGCGTGGTATCAATCGTCATATCATGTCCGGCCACCGGACCGACATTGCCTGCCGCATCTACAACACGCGCTTTGATGTGATAGACCTGCCCGGTCAGTTCATGCCCTTTTTGAACAGAATAATAATACTGTCCGGTTTCAGAATTATAATCGGCTTTTATCCATGTCTGCCCGTTATCAAGCGAAATTTCTACATGTTCGTCACTGGCGATCGGCTCGTCGACAGTCACGAGAATGGTAGGCCTGGTATCCGAAGTATTGAAATCCGATCCCGACACGCCGGTATCATCAAGTATTCCCACAATTTTCGGTGTTGATTGGGGAGCCTTTGTATCGACGGTAAATTCCGACCCCTGACAATCGGTACCCTCATTGCCGGAAGCATCCACCGGACGGGCTGTCAACGAGTGCTTCCCTTCGGAAAGCGGTTTATCTTCGGAAGGTGTGAATAACCATGTGCCGTCTTCCTTGACCTTGGTCGAACCGATCAGCTTGCCATTGTCATAAATATTGACAGTTTTTGCGTCGGAAGGTGCTTTTCCCGAATATTCGGGACGGTTGTCATTGGTATACTGGTCTTTTTCAAGTTTACCGATAAAATCATTGGCATCGTTTTGGACATCATCGGTCACCGAAACTGTATCATTTTTGATCGGTTCAGGCGATGTAATATCGACAATCACGTTATAATCGGAAGAGTGCCGACTTTCATTGCCCACTTCGTCAACCGTTGTGGCTGAAAGATGATGGGTGGCTTCGCTTAATGGCGAAGGCGGGGTGAAACTCCATTTGCCTTCACCATCGGCTGTGACCGAACCGATCAGCTTGCTTTCACCTTTTTGACCATCGCGGTCTTCTACCGCGTCATAAATGTTGACTTTCTGATATGGCTTTGCACCACTGCCGATAATCGTCGGGGTTGTGTCATCCGTACTGCCACCATATCCAACATCTTGCTGAACAGCACCGACATCATCCTTTATTTTATCAATAGACGGCATTTGATCGTTTGTTAATGCAACGTCAAAATTGAAATCGGCTGTTGCTTTTCCTCCTGATGCGTCCTTGCTTTCGGCATGGATGACGTAATGTCCCTCGCCGAATTTTTCACTGTCCTTGACCTGATAGGACCAATTGCCCTCGCCATCGGCTGTAACACTTGCCAGTTGATGCACATTGTTTTCAGCATCGGTGTAAGTGAGTACGACAACCGAATTCGGTTTTGCCTTTCCGCAAATTAACGGCGTTCTGTCATCCGTCTTGTCATTATTTGTAACATGTGTTTCGACCGGTGACTGGTCATCAACAAGATAATCAATGCTGACATTGACCGTACTGGTGTCAACCATGATATCGGTCGCAGCCCCCTTGTCGCTTTCATTACCGGCTGCATCACTCACAGACGTCTGGAACTGGTGTTTGCCATTTCCTAACGGATTTTTCGGTGTCCATGACCATTCTCCCGCATCATTGACCGGAACTTCTCCAACCTTGACACCATCCTGATAGATGTTGACCTTGTCACCGGGTTGATGGTCGTTGACCTTTCCGTTCAAAATCGGGGTTGAATCGGCCGTTGTTCCGGTAATTGTATTGCCTTGATCGTCTTTGGCCGTCGGTGCATCGGGTGCATCCGGCGCTTGTCTGTCGACAATGATCGGATACTCGCCCGTTTCATGGCTCCAGTTACCGGCCGGATCCACTGCTTGGGCTTTAATGTTGTGACTGGTACCATTCCGGTCTGTCGCCGGATTGGAAAGCTCGTTAAGGGTGGTTTCCCATGTTCCATCATCCTTCACTTTGACCTGTGCAACGTCATTTCCGTCAACGAAAATATGGACAATCGAACCGGTTGTGCCTGTACCCTTGATAAGCGGCGTGGAATCGCGCGTAACGGCATTTTTCTGGATCGTATCACCATTATCATCAAGAACATTGACGATAGAAGGAGTAGCGGGTGCATGGCCGGCAAAGTTGAAATCCCACGCCGCTGTTCCCTGCGATTGTTCATTACCGGCATGATCGACCGGTTTTGCAACAAAACTGTGATCGCCTTGACGCAGTGGTACTGTCGGCTCGACACTCCATGACCCGTCACTATTGACTTTACCCGTTCCGACAAGCTTGCCATTGTCATAAAGGTTGATTGAACCCACTTTTGTCGGGTCAACCGAATGGGCAGCCCCTTTCAATGTCGGACGGCTGTCGTCGGTGCTTTGTCCGCGTTTGATTGTTCCCACATCGGGCGACTGGTCGTCAAAAAGATCAAGGCCGCTTTCGTTGATTACAGGTGGCGGTGTTGTTGCAACATCGAGGCCAAAACCTGAAGAAGCTTGTCCGAGATTACCCGCTTCGTCCGTAATCACGCCCCTGAATTCGTGATAGCCGTCATCGAGATGATCTTTTGCCGTACCACCGGGAATACCTTTGACGTCGAACTTCCAATTACCCGACCCGTCAACTTTTGCTGTGCCGATGGTTACCCAATCGTCACCGATTTTGACCTGCACAGTGACATAATCACCGGCCTTCATGCCCGATGTATGCCCCATCAAAGTCGGCGTATTATCATTGGTTGCTTCACCATTGGAACGGCTCTTTGACCCGCCTTCCTCATTGACATCATCGGTAAAGCTGTCAATCACGATTTCATAATTGCCACCGATCGGCGCAGTCTTGTCGATTGCGACATCCTGCGCCGGACCGTCTTTGACATTGCCCGCATCATCGACAACGCGCCCGTAAACCTTGTGGACACCTTCAGCAAGATGAATTTTCGAGTGGTCATAATACCAATAACCGTCACTCTCGTCATAGGTGGCATCATACCATTTGCCGTCAATATTGACCTGAACCTTGTAACCGGCCGGCAATTTTTCACTAACACCGAATTTGAAAACAAGGCTGTCGTCGCCGGTCTTGAAATCGCTATCGCTCAAACCCCGATCTTCATTAATCGAAACAAGGCTCGTTGTCTCGGTCGGTGCATCTGTCTTCACCGTCAGATCATATCCGGTATATTTTTCGCTATCGACACCAAGCTTGTTGGTTGTCTGGAGCTTGAAATGATGGGCACCGGGAACAAGCTCGTCAACCGTGCATACCCATTTATGATCGTTACCAATAGTGGCCGTGCCGATCTTGACCAGTTTGCCATCAATCTCGTCATAAATGGTTATTGTATCGCCGGGATTACCTTTGCCATAAAATGTCGGTTTGGTATCATTGGTTTTGCCACCCGAAACCAGATCATCGGTGTTAAGCGGTACGTCATCCTGAACACGCGTAATGTCCGGTGCTTCAGGGCGCGTATTATCAATATCAAGGGCAAAATCAGAATGGGCATTGTTGCCGTTTTGTGCTGTCACAGAAGCGGTATAAACATGGTGCCCGTTTGTTTGTTCGGGAAGTTCGAACGACCAATTGCCATGCCCGTCGGAAGTAACCGTGCCAATAACCGTGTCACCTTCTTTGATGGTGACAACTGTGTTGGAAGTGGTTGTACCATAAAGCGTCGGTGTCGTGTCATCCGTTGTTGCGCCATTTGCAAGATCTTTGACAATATGGCCCGCATTATCGGCAGCATAATTGATCGAAACGATAATTGCCGAACTATCAATGTTAAAGTCGAATGCCGGACTCTTGTCACTGATATTGCCAGCCTTATCCGTGTAAGTCGTGGTAATCGAATGTTTGCCCTGTCCGAGGTCGGTTGGCGTATAGCTCCAGTTTCCTTCACCATCGGACATAACAGTCTGAACATGTTTTGTCTTGCCATCGACGGTATCATAAATATCGACAACAACATTACCCTCACCAGCTTTTCCGTGAATTGTGGGTGCTTTGTCATCAATTGTCGTGTTTTCAGCTACATCTCCCTGTTTATCACCGATATGGTCGTCCAACTTCGGCAAATCCGGTGTGAGCGGCTTCAATGTATCGACATTGATCGGCCAGAAACCTGTTTTGTCGGATTCCTGTCCGGCACTGTCACTTGCAGAAGCGCGAATTTGCCAGCTCTCGCCATTCGGCAAAATACCGGCCAATGACGGATCAATCTCGACTGCCCAATGGCCGTCACCCCCGACCGACACACCCTTGGCAACAAGTTTATCACCAATATAGATGTTGATAAACGAACCGGCATCACCGGTTCCTTTGATGAGCGGTTTGGCATCATTGGTAAACTGGTTTTTATCAATGAACTTGCCATCCGGATGGGATGCATCAATCTGTTTTTCGTCATTGTTGTAAATGCCGGTAATCGCCGGCATTCCCGGAGCTGCTCCGGCAATGTCGAAATTCCAGATTTTGCCTTCACCTTCATTGCCCGCATTATCGGCCGGACGGGCTTCGATTTTATGTGTGCCCGAACTCAAATGCGGCGTATAGGACCATGTGCCATCGGCTGCAACATCGACAATACCGGCAAGTGTACCATCAACATAGATATGTACTTTCGTGACATCACTGCCTTCCGGAAGTTTGCCTTTGATCTCCGGTGTTTTGTCGTCGGTTACTTTATGGTTCTGATCATTGGTATTCCACGCCGTGGTGCCATTGGCACCGTCAAATTCGCCAGTCTGTGGCCCCTCGTCATCCCACAAGCCGATGTCACTGCCAAGTGTTCCTGTCGGTCCCTTTGTATCAACCTCGAATTTATAGGCAGGCGTTGACGCACCTTCATTACCGGCTTTGTCAACCGGACGCGCTATCCATTCGTGCACGCCATCGCCAAGCCCGTGTCCGGTTGCATCGGTTGACGGTGTGAAACTCCAGTCGCCATTTTCGTCAACTTCGGCAGAACCGATCAGCTTGCCATTGTCATAAATATTGACCGATTTCGTGTCGCCTGAAATCGCGCGTCCGCTCATTGTCGGCGTATCATCATTGGTAAGCTTGATTTTTTCACCCTTACCGTCATCCTTCTCGAACCAGTTCGGGAAGTCACCGACATTCGTTTCCTTATTGTCGACAAGCTTGATGGTCTTGTCGTCAAGAACCGGTGGATCGCGGTCAATGAAAAGATTATAGCCGTCTGTCGGATTGCTTTCATTGCCGACACTATCCGTCTCTGTCACAATAAATGTATATTTTGTCGGGCTATGATTTGGGTCATCGGTCAAAGCGACCGTCGGCGTGACAGACCATGTTCCATCCTCATGAACAACTGTCTGTCCGATAAGCGTGCGCTCGCCAAGTTCATTAACCGTATAAAGCTTGATAATGTCTCCCGCGACACCTTTACCATTAAAGGTCGGCGTGGTGTCGTCGGTAATATCATTGTTTTCCAATGAACGGTTGCCATCCGGATAGGTTGCCGGATCGTTGCCGACATTGTCGATAACCTCGACAAGCTTTGGTGTCGCCGGTGCCGTTGTATCAATATGCAGGTTGAAATGATGTTCAACTTTATTGCCGGCATTATTTGTCAAATAGGCAATATATTCGTGTATCTTGTCTTCACCGGCATTTTGTTGGGGTGTCGTAAACTGGTATTCCCATGTCCCATCCCCCTTGACCGTCGTCTCATAGGTTGAACCGGTTGTCTTATCGAGAATCGTCACTTTTTGTCCGGCTGTTCCACGCCCGACAAGCTTCGGCATAGCATCATTGGTAGCACCACCATTGGCGATGTTTTTCGCCTCTTTGTTATAGTCGTCAACAGCGTGATCGATTTTGACTTCGGGAGGTGTCAAATCAAGATTGAACCCCAACGGGTCACTTTTATCGCTCACATTGCCGGCTGCATCGGTCAAGGTGGTTGTTATACTGTGTGAACCGGCTTTAAGCGGCGTGGTGGGCGTCCATGACCATGTGCCATTTTCATGGACGGTCGTCTCTCCTATAATCTTGTCGCCGTCATAAATGGTAACAATGGAATTTTTTTCGCCTTTTCCGGAAAGATGCGGGCTATCCTCGTCATAAGTCCCGCCTTCTTCAATAGTTCCGCGCTTGTCACCGGAATTATCTTCCGCTTTGACAATATCGGGTTTTTCCGGTGCTGTCGTATCACGATTGACCCAGCTATCGCCGGATTTGGCACCAACCGTTCCAGCGTCATTTCTGGCATCAGCTACAAAACTGTAACGACCATCGGCAATGGCTTTGCGTGTCTCCACTGAAACTGTGCTCAAATCCACCGTTTGCGACCAGCTACCGGAGCCATTGCTTTGCGTGGTGTCAAATGTATGGATGACCTTGCCGCTATCATCTTTCAGATAAACAGTAATGGTCGAATTGGCCGGCGCACTTCCCTGTAGATGGAATATGTTTTCCTTCGTCGAATTGCCCCATGTATAGGGTGCATTAGTGTCGCCTGTTGTCGCCGAATCGATCGAAGTCTGGCCAACGGTTGCCATATCAAGAACAAACGGAAATGATGTATGCGGCCCTTCAACGCCAGCCTTGTTCTCGTAAGCAACTTCAAAATTGTGGTTGTTACCGGCTTTCAATGTGGGTGTATATTCCCAACGTCCGTCTTCGCTCACCGGAATTTTGGTCAATAATTGGCCATTGTCATAAATATTGATTGTCGAAATCCGGCCCGAATTCAGCAAATCTGTCGGCAATTGGCCTTTAAGGGTCGGCGTTGTATCGTCGGTGATAACAGTTTTCTCGCCATGCTGGCCTTGCCGCGTCGCCCACTGACCGTCGCGATAGGAGCCGACAATGGACCCCGCATCGTCAATGAGATCGACTTCATCCTTGCTGTTGCCCATCGCCGGAACCGGCTCGGTATCGAAACCTAACAGGAACTTGCCCGAATGGTTACTTTCGTTACCTGCCGGGTCAGTTGCCGTCGTTGTAAATTCATGTGTTCCTTTGAGATCGGTAATCGGGCTGGTTGGCGAAACGCTCCATGTGCCATCGTCTTTTACAACCGATTGGCCGACAAGTTTGTTACCATCATATAATTTGATGACATCTCCGGCCGTGCCTTTGCCGGAAAATGTCGGCGTTGTATCATCGGTGGTGTCACCGCTATGAAGTTCCTTGTTGCCATTTGTACTGTTGGCGGCATTATCTTTATTACCGACATTGTCGATGACTTTATCAATGGCCGGTGCATCCGGTGCTTTGGTATCAATCGTCAAATGGAAATCGACAGACTGGCTATTGCCTGCCGCATTGGTGATTTTTGCGTGATAGCTATGGGTAACTTCCTGATTATCGCCTGCCTGATTTGGAAGCTCCAACTGCCAATTTCCATTGCCGTCGACTTTGGTTTTGCCAATTTCCTTGCCGTTTTCGTCGGTGATTACGACTGTTTCATTGGGCGTGCCACGCCCGTAAAGGGTTGGCGTGCGATCATCCGTTACGCCATTATCATGGACATCCTTACGGATTGCCCCTTCATCATCATGCGCACCATCGGCAAAGATATTCACACCCGATTTGTCGACAGTTATTTTGACAGCACCACTCCGTTCGCTTTCATTTCCGGCAGAATCTGTCAATGTCGTCGTCAAACTGTGGTTACCACTTTCAAGCGGCGGATTGGGCGTAAAAGTCCACGTACCATCATCACCGACAACCGTCTCGCCGATCGGCGTTTTCCCGTCATTGTCATAAATCTTGACAATCTCGCCTTTTTTGCCTTTGCCCGACAAGGTTGGCGTGTCATCATCGGTTGTCCCACCGGCAGTGATTTCACCCTGCTTTTCGCCAACATTATCCATCGCCTTCGGTGCATCCGGCGTATCGGGCGCTGTCGTATCGCGTTCCAGCCAATGCGGGCCTGACGGGTCGGTTGCGGCGCCTTTACTGTCTACGGCACTTGCTTTGAAACTGTATTCTCCGTCCTTCAAAGGCGGATTAAGCTTTGACAAATCACCTGTATTGACCGACCATGACCCATCTTTCGTGACATCGGCCGTCCATTCCAAAGGCTCACCTTTGAAATTCTTGACCGGATTGCCGTCTTTGTCATAAAGCCTGAGTGTTACTTTCCCTGAAGACGGCCCGCCACCCGTGATAAAGAAGCTGTTGGCATTGGTCGGGTAACCCGATTCATGATAATGCCCCTCATCATCCTGTACCTGCTGGATAGAAGGTGGTCCTGCGCGGTTAAGATCAACCCAGAAATCATAATCATCCGGTTTTGACTGTTCACCGACTGTGCCGAATTTGTTGACAATGGCTGCACTTAAGCGATGGTCGCCTTGCAACCACTCCTGACTATATTCGAAACTCCCGTCACTCTTGACCTTGGCTTCGCCAATCTTCTTGCCATCGTCATAAATGTTGATGTGATCGACCTTTGCAACATCATAACCGTCCGGAATCCTGCCTTTGAACACCGCATGATTATCGTCGGTCACTTTCTTATGGTCACTGTCGCGTGTTGTCCAATTTTTGTAAGATCCGGTAACCGCGCCGACATTATCAATGACATCAAGATTTTGGTCGCCCATTGTGGGGGGAAGTGTCCGGTCAAAAGCGAAATTGCCGTTGATATGATCGCTTTCATTCCCGACTTTATTTTTGACATAGACTTCATAATTATAATTGCCATTGGTAAGCTTATAGGCTTGAGGCAAGCGGAAGGCGAATGTGCCGTCGTCTTTGATAACCTTTTCTGCCGTCCCTCTTTGAAGTCCTGCTTCGTTCAAAGTGTTCCGGTCAATGACAAATTCATGACCATTGAGTTTAATGATGATATGGGTGACGTCTTTACCGATTTTACCGGCAAAAACCGGCGTATCGTCATCGGTTGTGCCGCCCGTCGATGGCAGCGCACCGGTTATTTCGGGATAATTATCCTCGACGCGGAAATTTTCGATCCGGCCGGGCCTGCTTGAATCTATATTGACGTTGAAATCACTGCCCTGGCTTTCGTTTCCGGCAGGATCTGTCAATGTCGTGGTGAGTTTATGGTGACCATCACTTAAAGCTTTGTTTGTTTCAACCGACCAGTTGCCATTTTTATCGACAGTACCCTGTCCTACAAGCGTTTTATTGCCTTTGTCATCGGTATCATAAATCTTGACTGTGCTTCCCGGCTCGCCCTTGCCGGTTAATGTGGGCGTATTGTCATTGGTATAGTCTCCGTCATGCAATATACCGTCCGACCCCACCGGATCGGGCGAAACATTATCCACCGCATTGGCTATAATCGGTGCATCCGGTGCTTTTGTGTCAACATTGAAATCGTATTTCGATTCCGCACTCACATTCCCGTTCGAGTCAATCTGGGTGACTTTGGCCGTATATTTGCCGTCACTCAACTTCGGTAACTCGTAACTCCACGTGCCGTCCGAATTGACCTTTGTGGTCATATCGGGAAAACCGTCAAGATGGATCCTGACCGTATTGCCGGGCGTTCCCTTACCGGACAATAGCGGCGTTGTATCATTCAGATAGCCGCCATTTGCGACAGCCAGAAGATTTTTCGGGTCATTATTGTTGATGACGTAATATTGCGGAACAGTCGGCGGCGTTTTATCAACAGCCGGTTCATCATGATCGTCATCGCCACCACCCGAAGCAACCGCAGCAATACCGCCGGCACCGGCGGCTGCACCCAGAATTCCTAACAATACATTCTGTGAATAGCCGCTTTTATCCTTTATTTCCTCATAGAAAACATTGGTATCGAGAATCCCGTCGCCATTATCCGACAAGGCCTGACTGAAGTCGGTGAGCCATGTTGTACCATCATCAATGAATATCAAATTGCTAACCGGGTGACCGGAGGCAAAAAAATTGGCAATGCGAACAGTTTTTCCGTTAACAAAGTCGATCACCAGATCATTACCGGAACGGGAATAGTTGGTAATACTTTCTTTATCCGCTGTGAGGATATAATTATGCGGCTTACCACCACTGTCGACGGAGCCGCTATTAACGGTCAACTTCACGGCTGGGTGTTGTTTGATGATTTCCGACTTTGTCATTTCCTGCTTCCTACATCACTCGATAATTATGCAATGGCGTTGCCACGCCACTTGTTTGGCACCCAATATTTTGTGATTTCCCCCGGCGAAAACACGGCAGATACATGCCATCTAAGGCACTATCCGCAACTGCCAATAGTCAGTTAGCCTTCTACTTTTAGTTGTTTTTTATTTTTATTGCAACTTAAAAATGTTTTTTCAAACGATGCAACCGCGCCGTGAAACCGGTTATTTAGAAAAATTATTTTATAAACCTGTAAAAATAGAAATATTAATTTAATTGTTTATTTAAAATAAATTTATATATTTAATTATATATGATGCTGTGATTGAAACTTTCAGGCGTGGTTTTCAAAATAAATATAATTATATTCATATTGATTTTTAATAATTTATATAACTATAATTTTATTTATATTTTTGTTATATTTTTATAATTATTTAATTTTAAATTATTATATAAAAATTTAATATTTATTATATTTTGTTATTTTAAATTGTTTTTAAAAATATTTATCAATATTTTTTAATTGTTTTATTGATAAACGTAAAAATCATTTTCAATTTTAATACGGCAATTGAATTTTGTATGACCGGTTTTAAACCCTTTATTAACCATGTTTTGTTTTTTGGTCTCAACCATTTCATCTTTCCTTTGCTTACATGCCGTCTGTCAGGTGGGATAAACGTCTCTATTTTCAACTAAGCTTTTCCCTCGTTATGAGCAGACATTCCGCAAAGAAGTCTTCACCAAGACCAAAAGCTTTCACATGATCGGCAATATGTGCGCTTGCAATGTTCGGGCTAAATTTCTTGGCAATCGTTAATATCTATTGATCGGGCGGAACTCTTTTGTGCTTCATGATTGCAAGCTCTATTATTGCCAAATTCTTTCAATTTCTATTATTAAAGAATCCCGTCAAACTTTATTATTGCGCCTTCTTTAATGCCGACTTCTTTATTCCCGACTTCTTTAATGCCGACTTCTTTAATGCCGACCTCATTAATGCCGACTTCTTTAATGCCGACATCGCTACTGCCAAAATTTTTCATTCCCGCTTTGTTCTTTGAGCCTCTGACGCTTCACAATCGGGCTGATAATCGCATTCAAGCTGCTGGCCGATGTTTCAAAAGCCTCTATCCAATACGTCAAGCCGTTGCATGTCTGCTAAACTAAAATGCGGAAATTCTATCGGGTTTTTTTCTTGGATTGAGAACGAGATGAACCGTCTTTCGACAAGATGGATATGTGACGGGAGACATATGTTCATTGATTAAATCTTCCCCGTTCGAGAGCCGGTCGGAAAAATTCAAAACATCATGTTTCAAACTTAAAACAAAAAGAAAGTATGATACTGAATGTATCAATATAAAATGAAATTTTGTGATACTGTGTGGGCCAAATTGATAATATTTGAATTGGTTTTTTATCAATGTGAATTAACTAAAATAATCATGTTCAAATAATATTTTTGTTGTCGATTATGCTAACAGGCAAACCGCTTCATAAGATCGAAGCGGTTTGCCTCTATGGTTATTTTACCGGTTTACTCTTTCAGCCGATATTGAAAGCACGATCGCAGCCCCCACAACCAGAAAACCTGCAAGAACATACATTCCGATAGCCGGAGAATGGGTGAGATCAAGCAAAGCGCCAACCATCCACGGGCTTGCAAAACCGGCGAGATTGGCAATCGAATTGATGATTGCAATTCCCGCCGCTGCGGCAGAACCGCTGAGAATGGCTGTCGGCAACGACCAGAAAAGCGGTGCACATGACAAAACGCCAGCAGTCGCAAAAGACAGAAAAATAATAGACACTGTCGTGCTTGTGGCGGTTGCTGCAATGATAAAACCGAAAGCGCCCATCAATGCCGGCACGACAAGATGCCAGCGCCGCTCGCGATGTTTATCGGCACTGCGCGAGAACAAAACCATGGCAATAATTGCACAGATAAAGGGAATAGCGCCAAGAAGGCCGATTATCAGATTATCTTCTACGCCGGATGCTTTAATCAATGTCGGTAACCACAGGGTTAACCCATATTGCCCCATCACAAAACAGAAATAAATGAATGACATAAGCCAGACCATGGGATTTCTGATAAGTCCGGTAAATGAATGTGTCGAGGCTGCCGCTGCATGATCGGCTTCTATATCTTGCGAAACCATCGCTTTTTCATTGGCGTCAAGCCATTTTGCACCGCTCACACTATTATCGAGATAAAGCAGAACAATAACGCCCAAAACAACAGCAGGAATTGCTTCAAGCACGAACATCCACTGCCAGCCATGCCAGGAATCGACAGAATGGAATGTGTTCATGATCCAGCCGGAAAGCGGATTTCCGAATATTCCTGCAGCAGGGCTACCGGCCTGGAATATTGCGAACATCTTTGCCCGTCGATGGGAAGGGAACCAATAGGTAAGATAGAGAATAACCCCCGGATAAAACCCCGCCTCGGCAACACCCAACAGGAACCGCAAACTGTAAAATTGCCATTCATTTTGCACGAATGCAAAAATTCCCGACAAAATTCCCCAGGTAATCAAAATACGGGCAATCCATAACCGCGCACCGACTTTATGCAACAAAATATTGCTCGGAACCTCGAAGAAAAAATACCCGATAAAAAAAAGCCCGGCTCCGAAACCGTAAACCGTTTCGCTAAAGCCGAGATCAACTTCCATTTGTAGTTTTGCAAATCCGACATTCACACGATCAAGATAAGCAACAATATAACAGATCATGAGAATGGGAACGATCCGGAATGCAATTTTACGATAAGTAAAATCTTCATTGCTTCGATCAATTTCCTGTAGTGAACCCAATGTGTCCATAGACAACCCTCCCGTAGATGTTCGCTATTGGTTCATATTTTCTGTGATTTACCTGTTTGTTACTGTTTGAATGTGCTCAATAAGTCTTCAATCTGGTCACTATCGAGTGCCCGTGCCGGTTTATCTTGCAGCATCAAAGCAAGATGGGCTGACTCTTCAAGCTCTTCGGCAGCATTGACCGCATCGACCAGTGTTTTTGCCGAAACCACCGATCCGTGGTTGGCCAACAAAAGTGCGGTAGCTGTCTTTGCCTGTTCAAATATTTCTTCTTCCATCTCGCTGTTACCCGGCCGGTAATAACGAATAACGGGTAATCTGTTGCCGATACGCATGACAAAATAAGGCGTATAAGGCGTAATCGGATGGTCTTCGCGCCCTGTCGGCATACAACTGATAGCCGTTGCATATGTTGAATGAAGGTGAACGACTGCGCCTATTTGCGGACGCGCTCTGAAAAAAGCGCGGTGCATGAACACTTCTTTGGAAGGGCGATCACCCGAAATATGGTTCCAATTCTGATCGAGCTTGCTCAATGTTTTACTATCAAGCCTTCCCAATGATGAATTGGTCGGGGTCATGAGATAACCGTCTTCAAGTCGCACAGAAATATTGCCGGCACTACCAACGCTGAAACCGCGCTGGAAAAGACTTGCGCCAAGTTCAACAAGAAGCTCGCGGGTTTCCTGTTCTGTCATTATTTCTACCTCGTTTTCTATGGGTGTTCCAAGCAACGTTATCGGGTGACAAATTCATCCCGATATTGGCGAATGATACTGTCGAAATCGCGGTCGCGAATGAAGCCCAGCGAAAGCGGGCGTGAAACATCGAAATTACCCGGCCATGAACACACAATATCAATAATACGCTGTTCGGGATGTTCACTCACAAGCATGCGCGTTTCATGTCCGGCGACACGTTCGAGACTTTCTAGCATTTCATCAACGCTGACGCATAATCCGGGCAGGTTAAGAACACGCTTCAACCCCAATTCCTGCTCGCCGACAGTCAAAGCATGGGTGAGGTTTTTGACCACAACATCGGGTGATGAAAGCCACATCAAGGTCGATGCCGGTACAGGATTGTTCGATTTGATCCCCGAAAGCGGCTCGCGGATAATGCCGCTTGCAAAAGACGACGCAGCAGAATTCGGCTTGCCCGGACGCACCACAATTGTTGGCAAACGGCAGACACGACCATCAACAAATCCTTTGCGGCTATATTCACAAACCAGCAATTCTCCGATTGCCTTTTCCGCACCATAAGAAGATTGCGGCATCAAAGCGAGATCTTCGGGTACGACATCGGGCATGGGGCCGCCGAAGACCGCAAGCGAAGAGGTGTAAATAAAAAACGGTTTTTTTCCGGTTTTGCGCGCCGCTTCGAGAAGCGCGCGGGTTCCGTCGACATTAACCCGCATACCGGTGTCGAATTCGGCTTCCGATTGTCCACTCAAGACCGCAGCCATATGATAGATTGCAACCGTGTCTGCGGTCACAATTTTTTCGGCAAAGTCGGGATTGGCTATATCGCCTCTTACCGATTTCACACGGTCATCTTTAACCGGACAATCGGCAAGATCGACAGAAACAATTTCCTTGAAAGCAGGAAAGCTTTTATTTCCTTGCTCCTTCAGTAAATTTGCAATCAGCCAGCTGCCCAGAAAACCGGCACCACCGGTTACAATAATCTTACCCATGATTTTGCCCCTCTGTCGGATTTTCTTCATAGGATACGAGACGCAGCTCGATACCCCTTTCGGTAATGGCATCCTGTGCATTTTGCGGAAGACCATCGTCGGTGATAACCATATTCAACGCTTCAAGCGGAATGGCATTGAATGTCCCCACCAGACCGTATTTGCTGCTATCGGTTACCAATATGCGGCGGGAAGACCTCTCGACGACTGCACGCTTGACCGGAATTTTATTTTCTTGCGGTGTCGAGATACCGCGCGTGCCGAATGATGAGGTTGAAATAAAACCTATATCGAAATTGAACTGGCGAATGGTCAGCCCTGCCGAAGTTCCCACACAAGACTGGTTTTCACGCTCGACCTCCCCGCCTGTATGATAAAGGCGGCATGTGCTTTCCTCACTTAAAAAACTTGCTATAACAAAATCATTGGTCACAACGATAATGTCGGGAATGTTTGTCAATTGCCGCGCCAGTTCCAACATTGTTGTACCGGCATCAAGATAGACAACATGTCCGGGCTTTACAAAGCTTGCGGCAAATCTGCCAAGCGCTACTTTTTGGTTATGCGCCATGGCGCGTTTTGCAATATGCGAAGGCTCTCGCGAGATGCGCTCCGGCAATTCTACACCACCGGCAACAGAAAGTGCCCGCCCCTGATCTTCAAGTGCCCTTATATCCCGCCGGACAGTCATTTGCGAAACGCCCAACATGTCGGCAATTTCGGCAATCGACAAGACATGTCGTTGCGACAAATGTTGAATAATCAGGGCCTGACGTTCTGCGGGTATCACAATCACTACTTCCTGTTATCGGGATTACTTTCTTCTAGCTGGACTGATTCCAGCTATCGGGACGACTTCCAGCTATAAGGATTATTTTCTGCTATAAGGCTGGAACCAGCCCAAACCATCTTCGGTTTTGCCGCGCGGATTATATTCGCAACCGATAAAACCTTTGTATCCCACCCGATCAAGCACGTTAAAAAGATAAGGAAAATTCAGTTCGCCTTCATCCGGTTCATGGCGATCCGGCACAGAAGCCACCTGCACATGGGCAAATTTCCCCGCCATTTTTTCTGTCAATCGCGTTAAATCGCCATCCATAATTTGCGCATGGTAAAGGTCGAACTGGACAGCAACATTTTTGCGCCCCACCTCTTCCATCAACCTTACGCCATCAAGCTGGTGATTGACGAAATAACCGGGCATGTTGCGGGTATTTATCGGCTCCGTCAAAACAGTAATTCCATGCGGTGCGACTTTGTCTGCCGCATAACGGAAATTCTCGATAAATGTTTTTTCGCATTCATTGCGATCAAGCCCGTTCACCACACCCGCCATAGCGTGAAGACATTTGCAACCCAATGCCAAAGCATATTCCAAAGCCTTATCCACATTGTCGCGAAATTCTTTTTCACGTCCGGGAATGGCCGCCATGCCACGTTCGCCTTCATCCCATTTTCCTGCCGGCATGTTGAACAAGGCCTGCTTCAAATCGTTTTTCTTAAGTTCTTCTGCAAGCTTTTCAGGCGCAAAATCATAAGGAAACAAAAATTCCACCGCTTCAAATCCGGCTTTGGCGGCACGGCCAAAACGTTCAATAAAAGGAACATCGGTGAACATCATAGAAAGATTGGCAGCAAAACGCGGCATAATATTACTCCCCTTTAACCGTCTTCATCTGTTGGGCGACAAAGAAAAAATCTTCATCACCGAAATTGCCTGACTTCAATGCCAGTGAAAGCGACTTGCCGATACTTCTGACCCACGGCACACCGGGGGCAATTTGCGGCCCGATTTTAAACCCTTCAATCGCAAGCGCCTGAGTAACCGCACCCGATGTTTCGCCACCTGCAATGATAAAACGCCGATAGCCCTGGCTTTCCAATGTTTTGGCAATTTTTGCAAAAAGCGTTTCAATGGCCTGACTTGCCGTTTCTGCTCCAAAGCTTGCTTGCGTATTGGAAAGCTCTTCCGGCATCACTGTCGCATAAATCAATGGCGCATATTTCTGGTTGCTGTTTTGCTTTACCCATTCGACGAGTTCCGAAAAATAATTCGCGTCGCTGACCGCGCGGCCAACGTCTACAGCCAGTGCAGGCGCCATCTCTTTATATTTTGCAACTTGCGCATTTGTCATTTGCGAACAGGAACCGGAAAGAACCACCGTCGCCCCTTCCAAGGGTTGACCGGCCGCTTCTGCCTGTTCGACATCACCATGCAAATCTGTCCAGGCGCGCGCCATACCGTCGGCAAGGCCGGAACCGCCGGTAACAAACTTCATATCGGCAACGGCCTTTCCCAATATTTCGATATGTTTGTCATTGAGTGCATCCAGAACAGCATAACGAAAACCGTTTTGGCGCAATTGTTGCAAACAATTTTTAACCGCCGCAATGCCTTTATCAATAATTTGGCTTGGAACATTGCCGCAACGCCCTTCGGATTGTGCTTCCATCACCCGCATAATATTGGAATCTGTCATTGGCGTTACCGGATGATGGCGCATTCCCGATTCGCTCAAAGGCACGGCATTCACGAAAAGATAACCGCAATAAATGGTGCGTCCGTTCACCGGAAGAACCGGACAAATAACAGTAAAATCCTCGCCCAAAGCATCAAGCAGAGCATCCGTAACCGGCCCGATATTCCCTTTGGAAGTGCTGTCGAAGGTTGAACAATATTTGAAGAAAAACTGTTCACTGTGGTGATTTTTCAACCATTGCAATGCCGCAAGGCTATCGTGAACTGCCTTTTCAGGCGCGCAGGAACGGCTTTTCAGACTGACAACAACCGCATCGGCATCAACGTTGACACCGTCACGCGGAACGCCATTCAATTGCACGGTTTTCAAACCGTTTTTGACAAGAAATCCTGCAATATCCGTTGCACCGGTAAAATCGTCGGCAATGACACCAAGTTTCATTTCAAGCATCCTGACCCGGCAATTTTATGCCTGAAAATGTTTTGATAACGGCCGAGTCATCAAGCTTGCCAAAACCGGCATTTGAAGCATTGGCAAACATCGTATAGGCAGTGGCCGCAAGCGGGAGAGGAAAATTCAAAGCCAGACCGGTTTGATTAACGAGCCCAAGATCTTTGACAAAAATATCAACAGCCGATTTTGGTGAATAATCACCGTCAACCACATGCTTCATGCGATTTTCAAACATCCAGCTATTTCCGGCTGCATGGGTGACCACATCATACATGACATCAAGAGGAATATTGGCACGGGCAGCAAGCGCCATTGCTTCAGCACCGGCGGCAATATGAACACCGGCCAATAATTGGTGAATAATCTTGACTGTCGAACCCAGCCCGATTTCTTCGCCAATATTATAAACTTTGCCGGCAACAGCATCCAGAACGGGGGCAAGCCTGTCAAAAGCTTCAATTTTTCCTGCTGCCATAACGGTTATATCGCCCGCATTTGCTTTGACTGCACCGCCGGAAACCGGAGCATCCAGAACATTAAGCTTCTTTTGTTCAAGCTTACCGGCTATTTCTTTCGCGTCATTTGCCGAAATCGTGGAAGAAACCATAACCACTGCACCGGGTTTCAAACGATCAGCCAAACCGTTTTCGCCAAACAAAACCGCTTTACATTGCTTGGCATTGACAACCAGAAGAACCAATGCGTCAAGTTCGCCAGCTTGCTCGCAGCCTGCACCTGCACCTGCTGCACCGGCTTCGACAAGTTCACGACATTTTGCCGAATCAAGGTCAACACCATAGGTGACAAGGCCTGCCTTGATACAGGAACGTGCAACCCCCATCCCCATTGATCCAAGCCCTACAACACAGACACTATATTTTTCCGGCATCACTGCCTCCCTTTTCCATCTAACCGCAAACTAAACAGTAAAAAAACATTTTTCAACATATTTTAACAAAAAATAACAAATAAATGATAAATTAATGTTATTTTATGTTATTTTTTGATAGTAAACGGGCAATATGTATAGAGAGTTTGTTATGAAGTGACGTAGAAGCGGGAATTTTTTGGGGGGTAAAAGGGCTTTGACATGAACGTGGAAATGTTCGGGAAATATATTTCCGGAGCCAAAACCCGATGCGATTTTGCGCCTGTCATAAGCAGCCGATCCGCCAAGCCCCGATGCATTTTGGCTGTCCGCCGCAAAGCACTAACATAGCATTCCTGAATGCGATTCCAGCAATTGCCCAAGGCACTATCGCAGTGTGTTATGATGTACTGACACCCCCTCCCGCACGCTGCACTTCCGGCACGCCATGACGCATTTTCGCTGTCCGCCGTAAAGCACTAACATAGCATTCCTGAATGCAATTCCAGCAATTGCCCAAGGCACTATCACAGTATGTTGCGACACACTGTCACCACTTGCCGCACGCTGCACTTCCGGCACGCCATCACGCATTTTCGCTGTCCACCGTAAAGCACTAACATAGCATTCCTGAATGCGATTCCAGCAATTGCCCAAGGCACTATCACAGCATGTTGCGACACACTGTCACTACTTGCCGCACGCTGCACTTCCGGCACGCCATGACGCATTTTCGCTGTCTGCCGCAAAGCACTAACATAGCATTCCTGAATGCAATTCCAGCAATTGCCCAAGGCACTATCACAGTATGTTGCGACACACTGTCACCACTTGCCGCACGCTGCACTTCCGGCAAGCCATGACGCATTTTCGCTGTCCGCCGTAAAGCACTAACATAGCATTCCTGAACGCGATTCCAGCAATTGCCCAAGGCACTATCACAGCATGTTGCGACACACTGTCACCACCTCCCGCACGCTGCACTTCCGGCACGCCGTGATACACTTTCGCGGTGAGCCGAAAAGCACCAGCGCAACACTCCAGAAAGTGTTCAAGCGACTGCCGCAAAGCGCTATCGCAATCTGCCTCACGGCACTATCGCTGCGTTTCCATGGTCACCATGGCGATTTTAAATAGGGGTAATTTCACATATGGATCTTTGGTTTGACCGCCAAAAGAAATTGTCATGCGACGAAAATGTCATGCAAAGAAAATGACATGTGAAAAATATGACACGTGAAGAAAATGATATAAGGGCGGTAAAGCTGTAAAGCTATCAACTATAACGCTATCATCAAAGTCGAAGTACGTGAGGATGTCAGCAAAGAACAAGAGCCACTTTACCGTTTTGTTCCAATGATTTTCTGTGAAAAAGCAATCCGGTTGAACGGGTTTTCATATTCGTCTTTTGTCCGGCTTTCCATAAATTCACGGCCAATTCCGATCATTTAACCTATCGCAAATCAACCATCCAAAATTGGTCAAACAAAAGCGTCACTTCAACTCATAAAAAATTTCATAAAATAACATAGTCGAAAAATACATGTTTTCCGGATTATTGTTTCCAGCCTTGCCGCTATTTGAATAACAAACCAATCCGATAAAAAAGCCGACAAAATTGCCGGCTTTTTCACACGTTTGAATTGTTGACAAGCTTATCAACGATAAACCATACCGCCATCGGTCAAAATGGATTGGCCGGTTATGTAATCGGAAGCAGGACTTGCAAGGAACGAAACGAGATTTGCCACATCATCAGGTGTTTCTGCGCGGCCAAGCGCAATACCGCCGACAAATTTCTTATAGGTTTCACCAAGCGGTGCACCTGTGGTTTCATGGAAGCGTTTGTCGATTTCCACCCACATATCTGTTCCCACAACACCCGGGCAATAGGCATTGACTGTAATCCCTTGGGAAGCATATTCCTTGGCGGCAGCCTGTGTCAAAGCGCGTACTGCAAACTTTGTTGCCGAATAAATGCCGAGCATTGCATAACCTTCCTGTCCGGCGATAGAACAAGCACTGACAATCTTGCCTTTTTGCTTTCTGGCAATGAATTTCTTGGCCGCTGCCTGAATACCCCACAATGCGCCTTGAACATTGATCTTGAAAATTTTCTCGACTTCTTCAGGCGTTACATCGGCCAAAGCATTGACCTGTGCAATACCGGCATTGTTGACCATCACATCAAAACCGCCGAGGTCTTTTTCGGCCTGTTCGATCGCACCATAGACTTCTTCACGTACAGAAATATCACCGGTGATTGTGGTGGCTTTTTGCCCCAAAGCTTCGATTTCCTTGGCAACAGCAGCAATCTTGTCTTTTTTAACGTCGACAAGACCGATATTGAAACCGTCTTTTGCCAGATGCAAAGCAATAGCGCGGCCAATTCCCTGTCCGGAACCTGTGACTACAGCAACTTTATTGGTCATGAAAGTTCTCCCTTTTCAATAGAAGTGTCTTTTCGGGTTAATGTCCACAATTCGGATCAATGTCCATAATTGCAGTTAATGTCCATAATGAAACAAAACAAGAGGCAAAAATAAGGCGGTAAAAAAAACCAATATTTCAGATGAAAATAGTTTTTACTCAATAAAAAAATTTGCTTGCTCATGAAGTAAGACTGCAAGTTCATTGATATGTTAGAATAATATTCGTTAAAAAACGAAAACACCAAATACATATCATAAACTTCGTCTGAAGCAAAGTAGTGAATGTCGTTTTCTTTTCCCCTTTGTTATTTTTTTAACTGTCCGGCTGATTGTTTTGTCACCACCCGAACACCGTTTTTGATCTGACGCATGTTTATCGGAATTACCGGAAGTCCAAGGCTAAAATCAGGAGTCTGTCGTAACCGCCATATTGCGTCCGTTTGAATAGATTCCGGCCATTCATAATTCCTGATATATTCGGTAAATGGACAACTACATCACTTTTTTGGAAAATCATTTGGCAGGCAAGTTTTATCCCGACAAGCGGCAAAAAAACGCCATTGTTCTTTAACGCCATTGTTCTTTAACGCCATTGTTCTTTAACAGTTGTTTCTTGGCCGTTTGACCGGCACAAGGCGGGAAACTGTGATTTGATTGACAGGAATGGGAAGAAGCTCGCCGCGACAAGTTCTGTTCATTATTGCTGATAGAATTTAACCGGTATGTTTTTCGGGAAAAAGCGGCAATCGACGAAATGAAAATTGCCACTTTTACCATTATGATCTTTTGACATTATGATCGGATAGCTGTCGTTATCATATCGCAAATATTGTGAGTTTTAACGTTGCGGGTTGGATAAACAGGCGAATTTTCAAATATTGCAATCTGTTTGCCGCCTGTTTTCCGCCTGTTTGCCACTTAAAAACCGCGTCTATTCTAATGGCTCACAGGAATACCATAAAGTTCCGCCAATGCTGCCAATATCGGCGCAGAACCGGCAACAAGCTGACGACCGTTATATTCACCGGTCTTATGGCTGGTTGTACGCCCTTTGCCTAAAACGAGAAGTGGCAATGACTGGTTGTCTTCCCCCGCAAGGGCAATAACATTTTGGCGCGGACGTGGAAATTCTTCATGACGCACATCGAGATCGTGGAGCTGGTCTTTAAAAGAAGCAAGTGCCCCTTCGATCGGCAGGCAATGCGGACAATAAAACAATTTATCGGGGTGGTTCGCGTCAGTAAACGATTTTGGCAATAAAAACAGAATATCTTTGGTCATAATTACCTCGCATGAGAAAAATTTCGGTTCTTCGACTTATACGACTTTAACTTGTCGTTTCATTACCATCGGAATTTAAATAATCGACAAAAGCAAGAAATGTTTTTCAAGAATATCCGAATCTATAGAATGGATGGGCTATCAAAATACACAATCTCCGCCGATTATAAAACACGAAACGGTGTCCGGAGGGAAAGGACATAAAAACCGTTAACCGGCAGGAGAATAGATAATGGTTTATGACTTGAGCCTTTTGGATAAATGCCCGCTTGAAATCAACCGCAATGCGGGTCAAGCCTTGAAAAACGCAGTAGAAACAGCACGTGCAGCAGAAAAAGCCGGTTTTCGCCGGTTCTGGGTTGCCGAACATCATCACTCAAAAGAATTTGCATCGAGTGCGCCTGAAATACTGGTTGCCTATCTGTTGGCAGCAACAAGCAAAATCCGTATCGGTTCGGGCGGGGTCATGTTACAGCATTATAGCCCCTACAAAATAGCAGAAATATTCAATGTGCTTTCGGCTATCGAACCGGGACGTGTTGACCTCGGAATCGGCAAAACACCGGGCGGTTTGCCGCATACAACAGCAGCACTGCAAGCCGAATTTTCGGATGAAAAACGCATCGGCTTTGAAGAAAAGCTGGAACTTCTCGATAAGCTTCTGGGCGGCGAAGAAATAAAGGAAGGCCGTTTTGCAGGATTGGCAGCAACACCCAAACCGGAAGTTCGCGCAAGTACTTTCCTGCTTGGCGCAAGTGTCGAGAGTGCGAAATTGGCAGCACGTCTCGGCTGGCAGTTCAGCTATGCCGGACATCTGAACGGAAGCGAAGAAAAACTGAAGAATACAGTTTCCGCCTATCGGCGTGCAACATCGGGCGGTGTGCCGCAATTGGCACTTGCAGCCATTATTGACAAATCCGACAAACGTGCAAAAGAGCGCGCCAATGAAATTTCGATTTACAAAATCCATTTTTCCGATGGCAAAACTTTTTCGCTGACCACTTTGGAAGCAGCAGAAGATTTCGGTCGTCTTTCCGGTCGTTCCGATTACACGATCGAACAACATCGCACACAAATTATTGCCGGTACGGCAGCAACAGTCAACAAAGAGCTTCAAATCCTTCATCACCAATTCGGTATCGGAGAATTTATGCTCGAACTGCCTGCAACCAGTGTTGAAGAACGTATTGATGCAATTGGCGCACTTGCCTTCGAGCAAGAAAAAATTGCCGCCTGAACCTTATCGAGGAGATTTAAGATGACGCATAACAAAATCAATTTCGGTCTCATGCTTCATGGTGCAGGCGGCCATATGAATTCATGGCGCCACCCTTCTGTTCCGACAGATGCAAGTGTCAACATTGCTTACAATGTCAATCTTGCAAAACGCGCCGAAGCCGAAGGGCTAGCCTTCGTTTTTGTTGCCGACGGGCTTTATATCAACGAAAAATCAATTCCGCATTTTCTGAACCGTTTCGAACCGCTCACTCTGCTATCGTTTCTTGCGGCGCATACCTCGAAAATCGGTCTTGGTGGCACAGTTTCAACCTCTTACAGCGACCCGTTCACGGTTGCACGCCAATTTGCCTCGCTTGACCTTTTAAGTGGCGGGCGGGCTGCATGGAATATTGTGACAACCCCGCTTGAAGGAACCGCCAAAAATTATGGCCGCCCCCATCCCGATCATACATTGCGTTATGAAATCGCCAGCGAATATATCGACGTGGTGAAAGGATTATGGTCTTCATGGGAAGAAGATGCGTTTATTCGCAACCGCGAAACCGGCCAGTTTTTCGACCCGAAAAAAATGCACCGCGTCAACCATCACGGCAAGTTTTTCTCGGTTGAAGGGCCGCTCAATATCCAGCGTTCCCGTCAGGGCGAACCGGTCATTTTCCAGGCTGGTGCATCCGACTCCGGCATTCATTTCGCTTCCAAATATGCCGAAGCGGTCTTTACCCATATCAAAGATATTGAAGGGGCAAAAAACTATGCCAAGCGCGTCAAGGACGGAGCGGTTGCACATGGTCGCTCGCTCAATGATGTGAAGATTTTACCCGGCATCAATCCGATTGTCGGCCGCACCAAAGAAGAAGCGGAAGAAAAGTTCAGGGTTATTCGCAATCTCGTCAATATCGAGGACGCGCTTGCCTATCTTGGCCGTTATTTCGACCATCATGATTTTACCCAATATGACCTTGACAAGCCCTTCCCCGAAATCGGTGACATCGGCAAAAACAGTTTCCGCTCGACAAGCGACCGCATCAAACAGGAAGCTCGTGAACAAGGCCTGACTTTGCGTGAAGTGGCATTGAATGAAACCACACAACATGGCGATTTTATCGGCAGCTATGACGACGTCACAAACCGTATCATCGAATGGTTCGATAACGGTGCAGCCGACGGCTTTATTCTCACCATGCAGGTGAGCGGCCAAGGCTTTGACGACTTTTCTTCCGAAATCCTGCCTCGCCTTGAAGAACGTGGCTATTTTGATCGCAAGCTCCATCACAACACATTGCGTGAAAATCTTGGCCTTGCCATTCCCTCGAACCGTTACGCAGAAAATGAGCAAATTGTTGCTGCTTGAAATCGAAAGGACAAAAAATGAGCAAAGTGATCGCTTTATCCGGCAGTTTCAATCGGCCTTCAAAAACCACCGCTCTTGTCAATCATATCGGCAAAAAGGTGGCCAAAAAATTCGGCATAGAGGTTGTGAGCTATGATCTTCTCGATGTCGGAACCACGCTGGGACTTGCCCAGCGTGCCGATAAACTCGAACCGAATGGCCAACGGATTATCGAAGAACTGACATCGGCAGATGCGCTTATTATCGGCAGTCCCGTCTATAAAGGAAGTTATCCGGGATTGTTCAAACATTTCATTGATCTCATCGAGCCTGAACGACTTTATGGAAAACCTGTGCTGCTTTCTGCAACCGGCGGCGGTGACCGACACGCATTGATGGTCGAACATCAATTGCGTCCGCTTTTCGGTTTCTTCATGGCGCATAGTCTGCCAACAGCAATTTATGCCGCTGCACGCGATTTCGGGCAGGATAATGAAATACAATCGCCAGATCTGATCGCCCGCATTGATAAAGCGGTAGACCAATTCATCCCCTTCATCAAAGCGGAGACAGCGCACAGTTCCGAACAAAAAACAACTGTCCAACGGGCACGCGGGACGCATGATGTTTTGCCCTTTGCGGTCAATTCGTGAGTCAGGAGACGCCGATGAAACATTTTGTCTTTACCAGTTTGAAAGACCCTCGATCAGCGCGGCTGCGTGCCGCGTTGATAGAAGAATATGACAGCCGTTATGGTAGTTTTTATGATGAGGAAGGCGCAAAAGCCGAGCTTGACCGCTATCCGGCCGAAGATTTTGCCCCGCCAAAAGGAAATTTCCTGTTATTGATTGATGGTGAAACAACTATTGGTGGCGGCGCTTTCAAATTTTACAACGAGACGACCGCCGAGCTCAAGCGTATCTGGATTGATAACGGTTATCGCCGTCAAGGGCTTGCCGCACTTATTCTTGAAAAACTTGAATTACAAGCGCACCAGCAAGGCTACCGCCGGCTTTATCTCACAACCGGTTTCCGCCAGCCGGAAGCTGTCAATCTCTATTTGAAAAACGGTTATACCAATCTATTCGATTTGAACGGCGACTGGGAAGCCTATCGGCATTTGCCGTTTGAAAAAGACATTAGTGATAAACGCCCCGAAAACAATAATGAACGCGATAACCGGCTGCGTTCCTTCTCACCTGTCAAAGCGCAAAGCGCATTGTCGCCAACCAGCCTTTGAAAAGGAGCAACCATGTCATCAACAACAGATATTCACACCCCCGATCTATCTGCCAATTTCAACTTTGAAGAAAAACAATATTCGGATTGCAAAGTTGTTCCCGCACGTTACCCGCTACGAATGTTCGGCACGGTCTTTTCTGTTCTTGTGATCGGAGCCATTCTATATTCGGTTCTTACGAATGAAAAATGGGGATGGTCGGTTTTCGCGACATGGTTTTTATCCGAACCGGTTCTTGCCGGTCTTGGACGCACGATTTTGCTGACCATTCTTGCGACCATATCCGGTTCGTTACTCGGAACATGTCTGGCGTTGGCACGTGTTTCAAAATCGCCACTGCTTTCCGGCCTGTCATGGAGCTATATCTGGTTACTCCGCTCCGTACCGCTCATTGTGCTTTTGCTCATTCTCAACAATCTGGGCTATCTTTATGAGAGCATCCGCCTCACCAATCCGTTGAATGGCGAAATACTCGTCAATTACCCGATGGTATCTTTGTTGACGCCTTTTCTTGCCGCTTTTATCGGATTGACACTCAACCAATCGGCGTTTTTTGCCGAAATCGTTCGCGGCGGCATTTTGTCTGTCGATAACGGCCAGCATGAAGCCGCCGCTTCGCTCGGCTTATCGAAAAAGCGTCAAGTCTTGCGCATTGTCTTGCCGCAAGCCATGCGCACGATTTTACCAACCGGTTTTAACGAAATTATCGGTTTGGCCAAAGGAACCTCTATGGTTTACGTTTTGGCACTGCCGGAATTATTTTACACTGTTCAGGTTATCTATCGGCGCAATCTCGAAGTCATACCACTCTTGATGGTTGCAACCGTCTGGTATCTTGTCATTATGACAGTGCTTTCGATCGCCCAATATTATATTGAAAGCATTTATGCAAAAGGCGCGGTACGCAACCCTTCGGAACTGGCTTTCTCGCGAATTGGCCGCCGTGTGCGCAATCTTGCCGGACATTTGTCATTTTTCAAAACGCCGTCAACCGCAGAGCCGAACGATAAATTGACCTTCAAGGATGAAGTCGAGGCATTGGCGGAAGGCGAGGCCTTTTCACTTGACGAGTGCCAACATCAGGGTTTCGGCAATCTTTATTCGGGTGATGGTGCCGAAGTCAATGTTCACAATGTGTCGAAATATTTCGGCTCCAACAAAGTGTTGGACAATGTCAGTCTTACAGTGCCGGCAGGTAGTGTAACTGTTATTCTTGGACCTTCCGGTTCAGGTAAATCGACGTTGCTTAGAACAATCAACCACCTTGAACGCGTCGATAGCGGCTTTATTGATGTCGACGGCGAATTGATCGGCTATCGCAGAGAAGCAAATACGCTTTATGAACTGAAAGAAAAAGACATTCTGAAACAACGCGCCGATATTGCCATGGTGTTCCAGAATTTCAATTTGTTTCCGCATTTGACTGTTCTCGAAAACATTATCGAAGCCCCGATTCAGGTTAAAAAACTTCCCCATAAAAAAGCCGTTGAAGACGCACTCGATTTATTGTCGCGTGTCGGCTTGAAAGACAAAGCCAATGTTTATCCCCGCCAGCTTTCCGGTGGGCAACAACAACGTGTCGCCATTGCCCGTGCATTGGCGCTGCGCCCCAAAGTTCTGCTTTTTGATGAACCGACTTCTGCCCTTGATCCGGAACTTGTCGGAGAGGTTCTTGATGTCATCAAGGAATTGGCCCGTACCGGTTCGACACTTATCGTCGTCACCCACGAAATCGGGTTTGCCCGCGAGGTCGCTGATACGATCGTATTCATGGAAAGCGGAAAAATAGTTGAAACAGGAAGTCCCGAAGAGGTCTTCAACCACACAAAACAACAGAGAACCAAAGCTTTTCTGAACAAGGTTTTCAAATAATCCAACATTTCCAGATGAGGCTATTTGCCCAACACCGAGAGGTTTCTTGATGAGTTTCTTTAGTAAAAACACCTTTGCCAAGGTAACGCTTGTCGTCATTGGCATCGCCTATTCACAGCTCTCCCGGTCTGAAACAGTACCGCTCGATTTTTCACCCGAACAGCCTGGTCGCCCGCATATAGCGGCCAGCCAGCAACGTATTGATGAAGTTGCCAATATTCCTTTTGTCAAAAAAGATACATTGACCATCGCAATCAATACCAATAGCAGTTTGCCCTTGCATGATTATGCAAGCGACGCAAAAACTCCGATCGGACTGGATGTAGATCTGGCTTCTGCACTTGCCGAACGCATGGGCAAAAAACTGGAATTGATAGAAATTGTCTGGGCCGATTGGCCATTGGGTCTATCGAGCGGCAAATATGACGCTGTCATCGCCAATTTGACAGTTACCGAAGAGCGAAAAGAAAAATTCGATTTTGCCACTTATCGTCATGATATTATCGGTATCTATGTCAAGAAATCGAGCCCCATAAAAGAAGTCAAAGAAGCAAAAGATATTGCCGGTTTGCGGGTGATTACCGATGCCGGTACAAATCAGGAAAAACTGCTTTTGCAATGGAACGATATGAATGTAAAAGCCGGTTTAAAACCGGTTGAAGTTCAATATTATGATGACCGTCCCTTGCAAACACTGGCTCTCGACAGTGACCGTGCCGATGCAATTTTCAGCGTTAATGCTATACAGTCCTATATTTCTGCCACAACCGGAAAAACAAGGCTGGTTGGCACTATCAATGGCGGCTGGCCATTAACCGCTGATATTGCTGTGGGCTTACAGAAGAACAGCCCGCTCGCCAAACCGGTGTCGGATTCCATCAATGATATGATCGCCGACGGGACATATGAAAAAATCCTGAAACGTTGGAATTTGTGGGAAGAAGCGATTTCGCAATCGCAAATCAATCCTCCGGGCTTGCCCAAGCCCAAAGCACAGTAAAACCAACATTCAAACCTCAATCCCGGATTTACCGATAGCCCCAGAAATTATCGGTAAATCCGACATTCAAATGCCGGCATGATGACTATAATGAAGAAATCGAAAATTATATTGCCATTATTGGTTATCGTTATCCTGTTCAGAATGACGATGACTGTATGGGGGCTTGACCAGATGCCCTTTTTCGACACCTCTACCGAACAGGACGGCCGTATTCACGTCGAAAAAAATGAAGATGCAATCAAGGCCATTCCGCAAGATTATCAATTTGCCAATAAAGATAAATTGACAATTGCTGTTGCTCCGAGTGACCCGCCTCTATCATTTTATGCTAGCGACGCAAAAACGCCCATCGGCTCGGAAGTCGATTTTGCTTCGGCAATAGCTGAAAGTCTTGGAAAACAGCTCGAACTCGTAGCCATACCGTGGATTGATTGGTCACTTGGCCTGTCATCGGGAAAATATGATGCCGTTCTTGCCAATATCGGTGTGACCGAAGCGCGCAAAAAAAAGTTCGATTTCTCGACTTACCGGCAAGGCATTCACGGCTTTTATGTAAAAAGTGATAGTCCGATCAAAAAAATTGAAAAGCCGGAAGATCTCGCCGGGTATCGGGTTATTGTAAGTGGCGGTACCAATCAGGAGCGTATCATGTTACGCTGGAATGATATTGTTACTCATGAAAAGCTGAAGCCGATCGTGCTTCAGGACTATGATGATAGTGCTGCAAAACTGCTTGCTCTCCAGTCAGGGCGGGCAGATGTCATTGTCGGCCCGCATGCGCAATTGGTCTATTTTGCATTGCGCGACAACAATTTGCGCAAAGTCGGAACACTTATTGCCGGTTGGCCTGATCGTTCCGACGTTTCGGTTGTGACAAGAAAATCAAGCGGCCTTGCAGAACCTGTTACCATTGCAATCAATGGTCTTATAAAGTCGGGTGCTTATGAAAAAATTCTCGCCAGATGGCATCTGGAAGATGAAGCACTCAACGTTTCAGAAAACAATCCCGAAGGCATGGCAGAAGAATAGCGGAGCATTATTTCATGAAAATCCATCACAATATCACCGAACTCATCGGCAAGACGCCGCTTGTCGAGCTTCATCATTACGGCAAAAAACATCATTTGAAATCACGTATTATTGCCAAACTGGAATATCTCAATCCGGCAGGCAGTATAAAAGACCGTGCTGCTTTGAATATGATTAATGAAGCGGAAAAATCCGGCAAGTTGAAAAAAGGCGATACCATTGTCGATGTTACAAGCGGCAATACAGGCATTGCGCTTGCCGCTGTGGCAGCAGCCAAAGGCTATGCAACGAAATTCTATGTGAGCGATAATATCAGCGCCGACAAAATAAAACTTCTCAAGCTTTATGGTGCAGAAGTGATTCCGGTTGAAAATGCTTTTTTTATGGATCCGGAAGCATTGGAAAAAATGGCTGCCCGCATCGTTTCGGAAAATCCGGACGCCTTTTTTATCGACCAATTGGCCAATCCCGATAATCCGAAGGTTCATATTGTCTCGACCGGTCCTGAAATCTGGGAAGATACAGACGGTCAGGTGGATATTCTGGTCTGTGCCATGGGCACAGGCGGAACAGTGTCAGGAACCGGAAAATATTTGAAATCGAAAAATCCGAAAATCAAAGTTGTTATTGCAGAACCGGCAGAAACCTCGCTTCCGAGTGAAGAAAATCCCTATCCCGATGAAATTGACGGCGTGCACAAGGTAAGTGAAGTGCCGCCAGAGTCTCTGCCAAAGAACTATGCGGCAGAAGTGGTTGATGAAATTTTTTCACTCGACACCGCGGATGCTCTTAATGTTCAACGTGATCTCTTAACAACCGAGGGAATATTCCCCGGTGTTTCAGCCGCTGCCATTTTATGGACAGCAACCCGCCTTGCCGAACGGGAAGAAAATGAGGGCAAAATGATTGTGGCAATTTTCCCTGATAGTGGCGAACGTTATTTGAGTGCTGCAACAAAGAACTAAAGCAATTGCATATTTGCGGGCAGATAAACTTCTGCCTGCAATTTTTTTAAGAATATTTTCGAGACCTCAACTTTTCTTTTCTTCCCCGCCCCATTTTGTTTGTTCACCACATTTTTCTAAAGTCGAAAACATAATGTCTTAGGTCAGAAAAACAGGCTTGGGTTGCTGGTGTTGATGAATGTCGCTGGTATGAATGACGCTGAACAGCTTCCCCCTTCTTCAACTCAACGAAGATCGGCCTTTTCAAAGTTTGATTGCCGTATGCTTGAATTTTTTCATAAAATTTCGGGGGCAATTTTTTCGCAAAATTGACGGGTGTTTTTAAGTACTCATCATCGGGCGCACACACCCCTTTGCCAAATTCGAATATTGAAAGCTTTAAAACATCAAGCCGAAATGCGTCACCGTTATTTTGTTTTGCACTTCTTGGCTTTAGTAGCTCATGTCTCCATACCCTCTTTAAAAGAGTAAAAAACAAACTACCACTTTAAGGAAAATTCGTTTTCATTTACGACTTTAAGGTGTCTATAGTAATATTTAAACAAACAAAATGGAGACCTTGCTGTGCGATTCTTTGCCGACGGACCATCTATTCCCGATGAATTATTGTGGGAGAGAGATGAAGGCAAAGTGGTCTTTTTCTGTGGTGCCGGCGTATCAAGGGCATATGCAAACTTGCCCGATTTTTTTGGCCTTGCAAATGTTGTAGCCAAACATCTGGGAATTGGTAAGAATAGCGATGCTTATAGGCTTATACACTCGGCGCATGAAATAGAAAAAAATGCGGGCATTAGCGGCTTGATCTCGGCTGATCGTATTTTTGGTCTGCTAGAAAGAGATTTTCGTGCCGGAGATATTGAAGAGGCTGTTGCATCAGCTCTGAATCCCGAAAAACAAGATTCACCCAAAAAGCCGGAATACCTAAAAGCGCACAGAATTTTGCTCGATCTGGCAACAAACAGACACGGAAAAGTCCGGTTGGTCACGACAAATTTTGACCGCCTGTTTGAACAATGCCGGAAAAAGCTCAAAATCTGGCAGCCGCCAAAATTGCCTGATCCTTCACGCGTCGACGAGATGGATGGGATTGTTTATCTACACGGCCTCGCAACGAAAGATTATAAAGGCGCAGAAGGCGACGGATTTATTCTTTCGACATCCCAGTTCGGAAGAGCTTATCTTGCCGAAGGTTGGGCAACCCAGTTCATTCGCCAAATTCTTGATAATTACACAATTGTCTTTGTCGGCTACAGTGCCGACGACCCGCCGGTGCAATATTTGCTCGAAGCTTTACACAAAATGGAAGCAACGCATAATAAAATTTATGCTTTCCAGTCGGATGATGGTGACGATGTCATCAATCGCTGGAAATTCAAAGGTGTGATGCCTATTTGTTTTCCTGCGGGGAGTTACGATATTTTATGGAAAACGCTTGAAGCCTGGGCGGAAAGAGCACGTAATCCCGACAAGTGGTATGAACAAGTCATAAAAAAATTTGCTGGCAAACCTCGCGCACTCCAACCTTTTGAACGCGGACAAATTGCACATATTGTTTCATCAAGTGAGGGAGCAAAAAAATTTGCAGAAGCAAAAACGGTTCCTTCGGCAGAATGGCTTTATGTCTTTGACGACTCTTGTCGTAATACAATCCCGGATCAACTAAATCCATCATCCTCAAATAAAAATTTTATGGGTATACATACTCTATACGGCCTTGATTCTGATAAATCGCCTCAAGACTCCGATCTCGGTTATAACGAGCAGATGGTGCGAACATTCTTTTGGAAATCTTGGGATGCTTTTGATATTAACTCACGTGACCATGCATCTGTAGACATTCAAAACATAAATGCATTACAAAACAATGTTTCGCAACTTGTCAATCGTCTTGAACAATTAACGTTATGGTTTACGAAAGTACTTGATCAGCCTGCTGCTTTATTTTGGGCTGTAATTAAATTTTCGTTAAACCAAATCATCATAAACGTAATTTCACGTGAATTAGTGAATCATTCGCACCCTATCAATCCCCTTATTCGTCAACGATGGCAGCTGATAGTATCGGCGTGGGAAAAACGTACCTATTTTCGTAATGCTTTATCTATTTCACCATGGAAAAACGGCGAGTGGAATGCAACAGTTGTTGAACAATTCGAAAAACTAACGCGCCCTTATTTTTCTGTAAAATCTACTATATATCTCCAACCAATTCCGCAAAAACTCAAAATTAACAGAAAAAATGTCAACCAATTTGCACCAGTCGCTATTGAATATCCCTATTCCGATCAACCACTCGATATTCCTGATAAGTGGTGTTATGCGTTTCTGAAAGCACTATGGAGAAATTTAGAAATTGCAATCTTGTACGAAAAGGAAATCGGCAGATATGGTCAATTACCTCTCCAACCGATTGTTTGTGACAAAGAAGATAAAAACTCTTCTAAAAGAACGCCTGATCTTTCCGGCATGATCATATATTTTGCGAGACTTTTTGATCAACTATGTAAAATTGATCCTTCTGTGGCAAAATTTGAATTTTTGTCATGGCCGCAAGATGATGATATTGTCTTTGCCCATTTAAGGATATGGGCAGCAGGAAAGGAAGAAATCGTTGCCAATGATGAATTCGGGCAGTTTATCTCATCCCTTTCAGATGAAACAATTGGTAATTGCCAACATGAAGATGACTTATTGTCAATTTTGACAAAACGGTGGGTAAAACTGGATAGTTCCACCCGCTCTACAATTGAAAAGCGGTTACTTGAAAATACACCTCATTTTCCTGGGAAAGATCAACTTATCCGAAAAAAACGCCGCGCTTGGCTAAGCTTAAATCGTTTTCAGCGCTTGATAGATGAGGGATGTGAATTATCGGTAAAAACACAAAAAAAAGCTCAAAAACTGCATTCCATTGTACCTGAATGGACTGAAGAAAGAGCACGTGCCGCGGAACAACTCACAAATGGCGGATTTATAGTAGCCAATACAGATTATACTGCTTTATTAAACATTCCACTTTCAAAGCTGTTGGCCAAAGTTGAAAGAACTCGACAGGGATGGGATGATTTTCGCATTGTTAATAGGCCGTTCGAGGAATTGGCAAAAGATAAGCCGGTACGTGCTTTTTCTGCATTATGCCTTGAAGGCAAAAAAGGTATTTTTCGAGAATGGGCATGGCAGAAATTTTTGTATTCGGAAGCTCGCAAAGCCGATCAAACCCGCTTCAAACTTTTAATTGCCAATCGTCTTCTTAATTATTCGGATGAACAGATCGCTATAATTATTAAACCTGTTGGTTACTGGCTCGATGATAATGCAGGTAAACTTGAAAAAAATTATCTACCCGTTTTTTTTCGTCTTGCAAACAGACTTGTGGAAATATTGAAAGTGCAGCCTGATAAAGGTACATCTATCGCTAAGTTAAGTATTGACAAGTTTACCGAAGCAATCAATGCACCTGCAGGAATGATAGCGCGAGCGCTTTTAACCAAACCGTTTATGCAAAACCTTGGCAATCAATGTTTTTATAAAGAATGGTTCGATTTGATCGAATCTCTCTTGAAGCTGCCAGATAGTTCCCGCCAATATGTTCTGGTTATTTTATTCTCCAAAATTGATTGGTTTTTTCTAATCAATAAAGATTGGACCAAAAAATATTTGTTACCAATTTTTCACAGCAGCAAATCTATCGACCGCGACGCTGCGTGGTCCGGTTTTTTAGAAATTCGCGAGCTTCCTTGTACGGAAATATTTAAAACCATAAAAGACGATCTGTTCACAATTGTTAAAACTCTCCCAGCTTTTTACCTAAAAAATATTGATCGCTATGCTAAGATAATTCTGGATTTATGGGACAATACGGATGATAGCACAGAAGAAAAACTTATTACAGATGAAGAATTACATGAATTACTATTAAAATCCAACAATCGATTCCGAATAATCATTTCAAGTCACCTTACGTCTGAATTTAGAAGGAATAATAATCCTTCCGATCAATCGAAATTATGCTTAGCTAAACTTTTAAAAATTTGGCCAAAGCAGATGAAAGCCTGGTCACCTGAAGTATCAGCTATTTTTTGCAAATTACTTCTATGGAGTGGTGCGCAATTTCCTGTTCTACTAAAATTAGTGATAAACCACTTGAATAAAATATACGACATAAACCAATTAGATTTTGGTGACATCACCACGCCTTATTTTGGCAATAAAATTATTCAAGATTACCCGAAAGAATTATTGGAATTACTATTTACGGTTTCGCCGAATGCTACTCGTCAACGACCTTTCAAAATAGCTGAAATTCTGCAAAAAATAGTCGAAGCCGATAGCAGCCTTAAAAAGGATGTTCGTTACATAGAATTAAAACGACGTTATTCTATTTGACAACTATAAATCATGAGGGATCGGAGGGATGTTTTTAAAGGTTCAGTTTGTTGAAAACAGAGCTTTATCCGGCATCATCTCTCATTTTGCCGTTTATTCGGTTGAATATAATTGTGAAAGTTGAAGCAAAGCGGCCACCGCCTCGCTCTAACCGCAGACCGGAACGGTTGAATAACCAGAAAAAGTTTTGAAACATGAAATGGCAATTTTAAGCCACACATTTTCCTGCTAGACCCGTTTGCCAGCTCAAACGCGCATTGGCTTTTTAAACTGAACCCTCTGCCAGTCAAATTTGAAAAAACAAATGCCAAACGAAACCATGACTAAACATTTTAAAAAGCGTCGAGCTTTTCGCGTGGTTTCAAGCGCACCTATACAATGAACTGTTTATTTGCCGTTACAAAATTGTTTGGTAATTTCTGCCACATGATGTCCGAGATATTTGGCTGTGTTCAAATCTTCTATTTTCGGGGTGACATCCGGTGACGCATTGTCCGACTGCGCCATGGCACCGAGCCAGCTTCCGATACCGTTAAGATCATTGCGTGTTTTACCCGAAAGCAGACCGAGATTGACCCATATCATCGCATGTTGGGCGGCAAAAAGGCTCATTGTCATCAAACTGTTGAGCTTGTCGCCATGTTCGGCTCCCGAATTGGTAAAACCTGCTGCAATCTTGTTGCGCCATTTCTGTTCGACAAAAGCCGGACCGGTTGAATCTTCCATGAATTGTTTGAAACGTGCGCTCACCGTTCCATTATAGGTAGGCGAGCCGAAAATGATGGCATCGGCTTTTTCAAGCAGGTTCCAATTGACCGGTTTTTCATCAAGTCCGATCAAAAATGTTTCGGCATTTTGTACTTCTTTCGCTCCCTCTTCGACATAGTGCGCCAATTTTTCCGTGTGCCCGAAGCCACTATGATAAACAATTGCTATTTTCATCTTCGCCAAAACCTCTAAAAACCGTGACTGATTATTCAAAAAATCCGCTATCTTCCTGTCACCCGACACGCTGTGTTTTAACAATATTTTATCGTTCTGATTTCATGAATTTTTTTATTAAAGCTATGATTGATATTCATGAATTATAAAACCGGCTGAGGCGACAATTATTTCAAACAAAATGGCCGCAAAACGATTTGAATAAAATTTCGCACCATGCGTTTTCACTTTCGGTTTTTGCCTCAGGCTTTCATTTTGTATTCCGGTTAATATTCCTTTTTTCATGAATTCCATTCATCACTTCAAACAATTCTACCTCGGTAAACATTCCTCTTCCCATGACGTAAATTTAAGGGAGTTGAGGGAGGGAATAAAATTAGAAGGAATGGAACACGATGGAACAATTAAAAAACATGCATTCGTTGAATGGCAACCGTCGGCAGGTTCTCACCGCTTTGGCTCTATTGATGGCAGCGCCGCTTTTCACAGCACTGCCGCAAGCTGCACGAGCACAAGAATTGCAGTCGCATAAGAATTTTAAAGGGACAACAACAATGATAAGCAAAAAACGTGTTCTGGGTTCCGGTGCAAATAGTCTTGAAGTCTCTGCTATGGGGCTTGGATGCATGGTCATGACCGGCGCACACGGGCCGATTGCCGACCATCAGGAAATGGTCAAGCTCATCCGCACTGCTTTCGATCAGGGCGTGACACTTTTTGACACGGCGGAAGTTTACGGACCGCTTTTGAATGAAACACTTGTTGGCGAAGCTGTTGAACCTTTTCGCAATGAAGTGGTGATCGAAACGAAATTCGGTTTCAACATTGTAGACGGAAAACAATTACCGGGTTTCAACAGCAAACCGGATCATATCCGCGCTGTTGTTGAAGGTTCATTAAAACGGTTGCGCACCGATCATATTGATCTTCTCTATCAACACCGTGTCGATCCGGATGTACCGATCGAAGATGTGGCAGGAACTGTCAAAGACCTTATCAGGCAAGGAAAAGTTTTGCATTTCGGCCTTTCGGAAGCAAGTGTCAAAACAATCAAGCGCGCTCATGCCGTGCAGCCGGTCACAGCTTTACAAAGCGAATATTCGTTAATGTGGCGCGAACCCGAAAAACGCATTTTCCCCGCAATTGAAGAAATGGGCATCGGTTTTGTGCCCTTCAGCCCATTGGGGCGCGGCTATCTGACAGGTGTTCTCAACGAAAATACCAAATTCATGAAAACAGATTTGCGTTATGGCAAGCCGCGTTATTCGGCAGAAAACATGAAAGCGAACCGCCCCTTTGTGGACGCACTTGATAAACTTGCTTTGGATAAAGGTGTCACCGGCCCCCAACTTGCGCTTGCCTGGTTGTTAAAACAACATCCGTGGATTGTGCCAATACCGGGCACAACGAAGCTCGCCCATCTTAATGAAAATCTCGCAGCCGTGGATATTACATTGGATGATGCGGATGTTGAAAAAATCAACCGCACTTTGTCGGCAATTCCTATTCATGGCGACCGTTATGGGCCGGAAGAAGCCAAAGCCATCGACCATGATGACGATTAATTAACGGTAGGAAAAGGTGATCTCTCATGAGCCAGATTGGCAAAGGCAAGGATGAAACCGTTATCGAACCGCTTCAGCCGATCATTGATGCCCATCATCACCTTTTCGACCGTCCTCCGCTTACCTATCTTTTGAAGGACTATCTTAAAGATGCCCGCTCTGGCCATAATATTATCGCTTCGGTTTATGTAGAAACACAGGCTTTCATATCTCATTCAGAGCCGGAAGTTATGCGCCCTGTTGGTGAAGTGGAATTTGCAAACGGTGTAGCGGCAATGTCCGACAGCGGCGTTTATGGCAAAATCAAAATAGCGGATGGAATTGTCGGATATGCCGACTTGCGTTTTGGCGAAAAAATTGCACCGCTCCTTGATACATGTCTTGAACGGGCAGGCACTCGCTTTAAAGGTGTCAGACAAAATATCATTGATGATAAAAGCCCGTTGCCATTCAAATTTGTGACCAATAGGCCACCGCATGACCTTGTAAACCACCCCGATTTTCCAAAAGGTCTTGCCGAAGTTGAAAAGCGCCATCTCACATTCGACATTGGCGCTTTTCACCACCAATTGCCACAAATTGCAAAGCTTGCCGATGCTTTTCCCGACCTTGTTATTGTGTTGAACAATATGGGGCACGTTATGGCTTTGGGGCTTGACGAGAGAGAAAAGAAAGAAGCACTTCAAACATGGCGAAACAATCTTCGAGAGCTTGCAAAACGACAAAATGTCGTCTGTAAAATTGGCGGGCTAGGTCTGCCGTTTTTCGGTTTCAATTTGCACGAGCGTAAAGATGTCGTCACCAGTAAAGAGCTTGTCACACTCTGGCGGCCTTATATTGAAACAGCAATAGAAGCTTTCGGCGTTGAACGCTCGATGATGGAAAGCGATTATCCGATGGACGGGCGTTCATGCGGATATGTGCCGCTATGGAACGCGTTGAAATTATGCGTTTCGGGCGCATCAAAAGAAGAAAAAGACAATCTGTTTTATAAAGTTGCAGCCAAAACCTATCGCATCAACATCGAGGGGCTTGTTTGAATGGCAGGTTTTCATAAACAATTTGTAAGACGGCGTGCCACCGGTTTCTTCGGTTTATTTTCAGGTCTTTTCCTTACAAGCCTCGCATTTCTGGCTGTTTCAAGTGAAGAAGCGCAAAGCCAAACTTTGAAAGGTGAAAATGACATGAACCAGATCGATATTGTTTTTAACGATACCGGAAAAACCTGCACGATCAAGCTTGATGACAGTGATGAAGCGCGTGATTTAATAAGTGAGTTGCCGCTCGAACTTACGCTTGAAGATTTTAACAAAACCGAAAAAATTGCCACCTTGCCGAAAAAGCTTGATGTCAAAACACAGCCAAAAGGGTTTAATCCCGAAAAAGGTGACGTTACCTATTATATTCCTTGGGGTAATCTTGCCATTTTTACGCGCGATTTCCGCTTTTCGGAAAACCTCGTGCATCTGGGAACACTTTCCGGTTGCATGGAAAATTTTGACCAACAGAAGACTATTCCCGTAAGACTTGAAAAAAGCAAAATCTCGAACGCCCGCTAGCCTTCCATAACTCAGGATGGTAAAAATGCCGCCTGCCCGGTCGTAAAAAAAGCGGGGTGAAACTCGTGAGTTCTGGCTAAAGCCACGGTTTTATTGATCTGTCAGTCATTCGATATTCGAGGGGAACAATGAAATTTTTGAATGATCGTGACGTTTCACAAATTTTATAGATGTGAGCGGAGCAATATCAATTTTAAACAAAGATGAAAGTGGCGCTTTCAACACGTCAATCATAACCATTCGCAAAAAATTGGCGTCGGCGACAATCAATGTCGGTTCGGCATAGTTTGCCTGTTCAAGCCAGTCTACGGTCTTGTCATAAAGGGTTTTGAAAGAGGTTCCCCCATGCGGAGCTGAATAAGGGTCACTCAACCATTGCTCAAGCTCGTCTTCCTCTTCATTTGCGAGTTCTTTCAAAGCTTTTCTTTGCCAATGCCCGTAATCGATAACAGGAATTGAGAAATCTATTTTGAAATCAAGCCCCAATAATTCGACCGTGCGGATAGACGAGGTAAGATTGGCGCAAACAACATTCATGCCCTTTTGAACCGAAAATTTTTCGGGCAAAAGAACATCGCTATCAAGACTTTCATTTCCGGGAAAAATGCCACGCTGTTCGGCACGTGTCATGCCATGAGTCATAATAATAATTTCCGCCATTTCGCTTCCCGATCTTTTCTGCATTATCCAAACACGATCAATTTCTAAATTGTCACAGACAGTAATCTAGTCGTTTCAAACAGAATTTGACAGGGATTTTGCTTGAGACTATGGTGAGCCTCACATTCAATTTCGTGGAACCCGGTGTCAATCCGGGGCGGTCGCGCCACTGTGACTGTCTACCAATCATGGGACAGAAGCCAGAACTTCGATTTGATTGCTTTTCCCTTAAACTCAAGGACGCGTTATCCTGAAGGAGGTTTCATGTCTATTAAAACGGCGCATGCGCCGCAAACCATATTTGTTCCGGCCAAAACCATTCCGGTCAAAGCCATTTTGCCATGGGCTATATTTGGCGGTCTTATTTGCCTCATCGCACTTTATTTCATCACCACAGAGCAAGGTGCATTGTCGCTTTTCAGCGGCACCACCATTCATGAATTTGTTCATGATGGGCGCCATCTTCTCGGCTTTCCATGTCACTGAGGAGATAGAATAATGGGTTCACTCCTTTATCGGGGCATGCTTGTCGGCCTCGTTGCCGGTCTTATTGCGTTCGGATTTGCCCGCCTTTACGGCGAGCCTTATGTTGATCGTGCCATTGCTTTTGAAGAATCCCATGAAGCGGCAGAGGAAGCACAAAGCGGCCATTCCCATGAAGATGAAGAAGAAGTTGTCAGCCGAAAAACACAAGCCGGTTTTGGCCTTTTGACTGCACTTGTGGTTTTTGGTGCCGGTGCAGGCGGGCTTTTTTCCTGCTTTTGCAGCTATGCTTTCGGCCGATTAGGAAAATTAAACATCATGGCCACAAGTCTACTGATTTCGGCTTCTGCCTTTATTTCGGTGGTATTGGTGCCGCAGTTAAAATATCCATCCAACCCGCCAGCGGTCGGCCAACCCGAAACCATTGTTTCGCGTACCGAAGACTATTTCGCGCTTATTCTGGTGTCGCTTCTTGCCATGGTTCTGGTTTATGTTGCGGCAAACCGGCTTAAAGCCAAATTCGGCGGGCTTAATGCGGCGATTATTGCCATGATCGGCTATGCCGTATTCATGGGCATCGTCTATTTCATTATGCCGGTTGTCAACGAAGTTCCAGCCGACTTTTCGGCTGATGTTTTATGGCATTTCCGCATTGCGACTTTCGGTATTCAAGCCATATTGTGGCTGATACTCGGTGTCGGTTTCGGTTATCTTGCCGAAAGACATATGAAAAAACTTTAGCCGGGGATCGCAAGGAATAGTTAAAGCGGAAATTTTCACGAAAAACTTTTATCTTCGACAAGTTACTTTTGTCTTCGACGGGGAACTTTCTGTCTTCAACAATGAACTTTCTGTCTTGGACAGGAATTTGTCCAAGTTTCCGCTTCTATTCCTTGCATCACCAATTCACTTTCTGTCATACTCTTTGTCTCTATAACAGAAGGTTCCAACCTTCTGTTTGTTTTGGCGCGGCTTTCGACCGGTCGCGGATTTTTAAAAAACAGGACAACGAGAATTTTATGAAAATTTACATTTCAGCCGATATAGAGGGGGTGGCCGGTGTGGTTATCCCTCAGCAATGTTCATCCGGCAATGCCGAATATGAGCGGGCGCGCCGCCTGATGACCAACGAAGTCAATGCTGCTGTTACCGGTGCATTTGAAGCCGGTGCAAAAGAAGTTGTTGTGAACGATTCCCATGGTGCAATGGTCAATCTTGTTCCCGAACTCCTCCATCCCGATGCCGAACTTATTCAGGGAAAACCGAAACCGCAAAATATGGCTTGCGGCCTTGCCGATGGCGGTTTCGACATGGTTTTTCTTGTTGGCCACCATGCCGGAGCAAGTCTTGAAGGTGTGCTTGCCCACACCACCAACAGCCGCGCTTTCCGTGCTGTCTATCTTGGCGACAAACGATTGGGTGAACCCGGCATTTATGGCGCTTATGCGGGCGAACTCGGTATTCCTGTCGGGCTTTTAACCGGCGACAATTGCCTTGAAGAACAAAACAGGGAATTCTTCCCCAAAGCGAGATTTGCAACAGTCAAACATGCTTATGCCAATCGTGCCGCGCGTTCTCTTTCGCCCACAAAATCGTGCGAAAAAATAAAAGCAGCCGCCTTTGAAGCCGTCAAGAACAGGCATGAAATGAAACCCTTTATTATACGCCCACCTTTTATGGTGAAATTCGAGGTTCTTTTGCCTGCCCTTGCCGATCAGGCCGCACATCTACCTCCTGCCAAGCGTATTGATGCGATAACAATCGGCTTTGACTGCAATTCGGTTCGTGATGCAATCGGCTGGATGAGTGCAGTTTCTGCACTTGCCGCTTCGGTCATGTGAGAGAAAGCTTGAACTTTTCTTGAACCATGAAAGCGGGTAAAAACCCGCTTTTTCTTCTTTTTGAGGCGACCGGTTTCCCATTCAACACAATATGGGATATGACCCGCTTTCAATGGTAGAATATGACTGGCTTTTCGATTGTGACGCTTCAAATTTCCGCGCTGATCTTGGCACATTTTACAAAAGCGGGCTTATGATTTTTCCGGCTTAAAATGTTCCGGAAAAGAAAGCTGACAAACCGATATGGAAATGAAATTCTGAAACCAACTTCAAAGCAGAGATGCCAAGCAAAGGGTAACAGTTTCCCCTTCGCTTGACAAACTTAACGAACAATCACCGATTGCCGGAAAATCAATAAATGCCGGTATGGATTTCGCCATCCTGACCCATCCATGCGCGATACATTCCCTCGCTATTGAAAGGCAGGCACACTTCGCCCTTGGCATTGACGGCAATAAGCCCGCCCTCGCCGCCGATTTTTACGAGATCTTTGATAACCGATTGCGCGGCTTCTTCAAGTGTTTCTTTTCCCCAGCGGATACGGGCGTCAATTTCGTGCGCCGCGGCATAGCGGATGAAATATTCGCCATGTCCGGTTGCCGAAACTGCACAGGTTTTGTCATCTGCCCATGTACCGGCACCGATAACCGGACTATCGCCGACACGACCAGGGAACTTGGCAGTCATTCCGCCGGTCGATGTTGCCGCCGCCACATGGCCAAAAACATCACAGGCAACCGCGCCGACTGTGCCATGACGCCGTGAAGGGTCATTTTCTTCCCCGCCATTACGGCGGCGCTCCATTTCCTGTTCAAGCGCTTTCATGCGCCGTTCGGTGTAAAACCATTCGGCCGGTTTGATCTCAAGCCCGATCTCGCGGCAAAATTCATTGGCTCCTTCACCGGCAAGAAAAACATGTTCGGTTTTTTCCATAACAGCGCGGGCTGCAAGAACCGGATGACGCGGCCCGAAAATTCCGGCAACGGCACCGGCATTGCGGTCGCGCCCGTCCATGATGGCAGCATCCATTTCCTGCGTGCGGTTGGTGGTATAAACAGCACCACGACCGGCATTGAAAAGCGGATCATCTTCCAGTGCCATAACGGAAGCGGTGACCGCATCAACGGCCGAGCCATTTGCCTTCAGCACAGCGCGCCCTGCCTCAAGTGCCAATGTCAGCCCATGACGATAGGCTTTTTCCTTTTCTTCCGTCATATCTTTCGAGCGCATTGTGCCGGCGCCACCATGAATGGCGATAACCGGTTTTACAAGAGACGACATTTCAAAGTCCTTTCAAAAAACCATTTCAGGCTATTTTAAAAAATAGCGTTCCGACGCCGGTCAATTGACGTCGATTTTGGGATCAAGCGCGTCACGCAAGCCATCGCCGAAAACATTGAAGGCCAAAACCGTAACGAAAATTGCAATACCCGGATAAAGGGTGAGGTGGTCGGCAACGCCCATATAGCTGCGGCCTGCGGCAAGCATTGCGCCCCATTCCGAGCTTGGTGGCTGGGCACCAAGGCCGATAAAGGAAAGGCTTGCAGCGGTTAAAATAGACGTGCCGATACGCATGGAAAAATAAACAATCACATTGGGCAAGGTTCCGGGCAGCAAATGGCGCAATACAATCATATGATCGGAAACACCGATGGCGCGCGCCGCATCAATATAAACAGCCTTTTTCATCGAAAGCGTCGTCCCGCGCGAAAGGCGGGCAAAAACCGGTACAGAAAACACGGCAACCGCATAAATTACATTGTCAATTCCCGGCCCCAGAATGGCAATCACAGCAATGGCAAGCAAAATGCCGGGAAAGGCAAACAGCACATCGGAAATGCGCATAATAAGCGAGTCAAGAAAGCCGCCATAGTAGCCTGCAAGAATTCCCAGAAACACCCCGATAAGACCGCCAAGCGTAACCGATAGAAAACCGACTGCCAGAGAAATACGCCCGCCATAGATGATGCGGGTAAATATATCGCGGCCATATTCATCGGTTCCCGCCCAGTGGGCGGCAGATGACCCCTGCAAAATGGCATTATAATCGGCACTATTGGGATCAAGCGTCATGAATAAAGGAGCGAAAATAGCCGAGCCGATCAACAAAAGCAGAAAAACAAGTGCCACAATTGCCGCTTTCTGGCGCGCGAAACGGCGCAAAAATTCGCCGAAGGGCTTGCGCGTTGCCTCGGCAACAAGTGTATCGGATGAAGTGTTCGCACTCATGAGTAACGGATCTCCGGATTAACAAAAGCATAGAGAACATCAACCAGAAGATTGATAAGGATGAACTCTAGTGAAAAGAGCAATATCAGCGCCTGAAGAACCGGATAGTCGCGATAGGACACTGAATCGATCAACAGTCTTCCAAGCCCCGGCCAGGAAAACACTGTTTCGACAACAATCGAGCCACCAAGCAAAAAGCCGAATTGCAGACCCACCATGGTGATGACCGGAATAAGCGCATTGCGCAATGTGTGTTTCCATGTCACCAGACGTTCGGGAACCCCCTTGGCGCGCGCAGTGCGGATATAATCCTCACGTGATATTTCGATAAAGGCCGAACGCGAAAACCGTGCCATCACGGCAGCAACCCCGACGCCGAGCGTAAATGACGGCATGATAAAATGAAGTGCCGTTCCATAACCGCCGGTTGGCAGAAGGCCAAGGCGCACAGAAAAGAGATTGATTAAGAGAAGGCCAAGCCAGAAGACCGGAAATGAAATGCCGGAAACGGCCACAACCATACCGGTATAATCCTGCCAACGCCCTCTTTTGACCGCCGAAAAAACACCGATAAGAAGCCCTAATATGGTTGACCAAATCATCGAAAAAACGGTGAGCCAGACAGTTGGCATAAAACGTTCGCCAATTTCCGAGGAAACGGGTTTGCGGGTTTTCAAGGATTCGCCAAAATCACCATGAACGGCGTTTTCCACAAAGGTCACATATTGCGCCCATATCGGCCGATCAAGCCCAAGTTGCGAGCGCATGGCTTCCACTGTTTCCGCATCGGCATCAACACCGGCTGCAAGACGGGCAGGATCGCCCGGCAAAAGCCGCACAAAACCGAATACGATGAGTGATATGACAAAAATCACCGGTATGATGGAAAGCAGGCGTTTGATAATAAAAGCGAACATCGAAAATCCCGAACTTTAGAGTGAACGGCGCGAACACGCGCCTATTCTCCGTTATTATCCAGTTTAAAAACCCGTGTTCCAATTGCTAACCACGGGATCAATTCAAAAAACTCCGTTTCAATCGGCAAACTTTGCATCTTTCAAAAGAAAACCGCCATCCGGCAATGCATAAACACCTTCAAGGTTCTTTGTTTTGCCGGAAAGCACGTCTTTCTGACCAAGGAATATCCATGGTGCATCCTGAAAGATGATCTTTTGCGCTTTGCCGTAAAGTTCGGCGCGTTTTCTGTCATCAGCCGTTTTGACGGCATCGGCAAGATCCTGGTCGACCTCGGCATTTTTATAATAGGCAACATTGAAGAGATTGGGCGGAAAGCTTTCGCTCGAAAAAAGCGGGCGCATTCCGTAATCGGCATCGGCAGTTGATGCCGACCAGCCGCCAAACTGCATTTGCACTGTCGATTCTTCAGGTGTTCTAGCCCCCCAGACGCGGTCAGCCTCGACACCGGCTTCAAGGGGTGTAACGTTCACTTTGATATTCACCGCCGCCAGTTGTTGTTGCAAAAACTGCAAACCGCGAATGACCATGGTGCTGTTTTTGCCGAAAATTTCGGTGTTGAAACCATTCGGATAACCGGCTTCTGTCAAAAGCTGTTTGGCTTTTTCGATATTATATTCATATTGACCGACATTGGTGTAATATTTCAGGAGTGGCGGAATAGGTGATGTCGCCGGTTCGCAAAAACCGTTCATCACAACTTTGCAGAAGGCATTTTTATCAACTGCATAATTCATAGCCTGACGCACACGCACATCATCAAACGGCTTTTTCATTGTGTTGATTGCCACATAATATTCGGCAATAGACGGTTCTTTGGTCACAACCAGATTGGGCATTTTTTGCGCAACGGCAAAAAGTTCCGGCGGAAAATCGGGAACGAATTGCACTTCTTGCGCCTGCAACATGGCAAAACGCGCGCCATTTTCCGGAACCGAACGAATGGTGACACCATCAACGCCGACAGTGCCATTCCAGTAATGGTCGTTTTTTATGACTTCAAGCGTGTCGCTTGAACGGTTTTTGAAAATAAACGGGCCGGTGCCAACGGGGTGGCGGTCAATATCGCGACCATATTTTTCAAGAGCCGCCGGTGAAATCATCATGGTTCCGGTATGCGCCATGGAAGAAGGAAAAGCCCCATATGGTTCTTTGAGGATTACCTTGACCGTATAATCATCCACGACTTCCACATGGTCGAGCATGGAAACGAGAACGCGACGCGATAATTTGTTTTCAGGACTTGCAAGCCGCTCAAGATTGATTTTGACTGCTTGTGCGTTAAAGTCTGCCCCGTCATGGAACTTCACGCCTTTACGCAAATAGAAGGTAAATTCTTTGGCATCGCTTGAAGCTTCATAACGTTCGGCCAGAAGCGGTACAATTTTCAAATCTTTGTCGAACCCCAACAAGCCTTCATAAATCGTCCGGAGCGAAGTCATGGTCAATGTATCATTGATATTGGTCGGGTCGAGTTTTGTCAGATTGACAGGAACGGCAACCGTCAACGTTTTGGCTTCTGACAGAGCCGGCATCAACATGGTGGTACAAACGAGCCCCGCAGCAAGCAATCGTTTCAAATTCAACATCAATCATCCATTTCGTTGGTTTGTCGAGATTTATTGGTTTTTTGATAAAAGTTTTCAAAAAGCGGCAGCAAAGCTGCCACCCTTATTTTCATTCATCGGTAAATTTTGCGCCATCAAGCGAGAAACCGCCATCAGGCAGCATATAAACGCCTGACAATTTTTTGGTTTTCGCAGAAATATTCTGCTTTTCACCGAGGAAAATCCACGGCGCATCTTCAAACACCGTTTGCTGGACAATTTTATAAGCTTCCGCACGTTTTGTATCGTCGGCTGTTTTTATGCCTTCAGCGAGAGCCTGATCGACCTTTTCATTTTTATAATAGGAGGTGTTATAGAGATTGGGCGGAAAGCTTTCGCTGGCAAGGAGCGGACGCAAACCATAATCGGCATCACCTGTTGAAGCCGACCAGCCGCTATAAAGCATTTGCACGTCGGATTTTTCAGGTGTCTCTGCGCCCCAGACGCGGTCAGCCTCGACACCGGCTTCAAGTGGCGTTACCGTAACCTTGACATTGACCTTGGCAAGTTCCTGTTGCAAAAACTGCATGGCACGAATAACGGCCGTGCTGTTTCTTGAAAAAACCTCTGTTTCAAAACCGTTTGCATAGCCTGCCTCGGCCAGCAATTGTTTGGCTTTTTCAGGGTTATATTCATATTGCCCGACATTGGTATAAAAGCGCAATAGCGGCGGAATCGACGATGTTGCCGGTTCACAATAACCGTTCAGGACAACCTTGCAGAAAGCTTCCTTGTTGACAGCATAGTTCAGGGCTTTGCGAACTCTGATGTCGTCAAAAGGCTTTTTCATGACATTCATCGATGTATAAAATTCATAGATCGACGGGGCTGTTGTTACGTCAAGTGTCGGTATTTTTTTGGCAACTTCAACAAGTTCGGAAGGAAAATCCGGCACATATTGCAATTCGCCGGCCTGCAACATGGCAAAACGGGCGCCACTTTCGGGAACCGAGCGGATGACAACGCCATCAACATCGGCAACTTTACCCCAATAATTTTCGTTCTTTGTCACCTCGAAAATATCACCGCTCCAGCTTTTGAATTTGAACGGTCCGGTTCCGACAGGATGACGGTCAATATCCTTGCCATATTTCTTGATTGCTGCCGGAGAAATCATCATTGTGCCAGGGTGGGCAAGCGAGGAAGGCAGCGCCCCATAAGGCTCTTTGAGATAAATTTTGATTGTATAATCATCGACAATGTCGACATGGTCGAGCATCGAAATCAACACGCGCCGCGACAATTTGTTTTCCGGATTGGCCAAACGGTCAAGATTGAATTTCACTGCCTCGGCGTTAAAATCCGTACCATCATGGAATTTGACGCCTTTACGCAAATAAAAGGTAAATTCCTTGGCGTCGCTCGAGGCTTCATAACGTTCGGCCAAAAGCGGAATAATCTTGTAATCCTTGTCGAAACCCAACAGCCCCTGATAGACTGTGCGCAGCGATGTCATTGTCAATGTGTCATTGATATTGGTGGGGTCAAGTTTGGTGAGATTGAATTCGACACCGACAGCCAAAGGTTTGGCTTCAGCCCAAACCGGCATTGCTGCCAATACCGAAACCAGTCCAGCTGCAAAATATCGTTTAACAAGCTTCATTTTCCCTCTCCTTCAAACAATAGACCCGATTGTTCAACGCGTTCAAAAATGCCCACCGGATGACAGGCAACAAAATGTTCCGGCTCTACTTCAATGAGCGGCTCGACCAAAGGTTCATTACCCGGTTCCCTTACAGGGCTTGGCACTTCCCCTTCAATAAGTGGCCGCTCGATAAAACGGCGCGCCGGATCGGCTATCGGTACGGCGGCAAGCAAACGCTGCGTATAAGGGTGAAGCGGATGATTGAACACTGCCTGCCTTGGACCGATTTCGACAATCTGGCCAAGATACATCACCGCCACGCGGTGACTGATACGCTCCACCACAGCCATATCATGGCTGATAAAAAGATAGGATAAACCCAATTTTCTTTGCAAGTCCATCAATAGATTGACAATTTGCGCCTGAATGGAAACATCAAGGGCTGCCACTGCCTCGTCGGCAATGAGGAGTTCCGGCCCGCAGGCCAATGCGCGGGCAATACACAGGCGTTGGCGCTGGCCACCGGAAAATTCATGCGGGTAACGGCGCGCCACATGTGGCGGAAGGCCTACCGCCTGCAACAATTCCTGCACGCGCTCGTCAACCTTGTTTGCGGGAACGAGTTTATGCGTCAACAAAGGTTCGGCAATCGAAAAGCCGACCGTCAAGCGCGGATCAAGCGAGGCAAACGGATCCTGAAACACATATTGGATGTTCTGGCGTATCTTGTGGCGCTCGGCATTATCCATTTTTAAAATATCGCGCCCGTGAAGCAGAATTTCGCCGCTCCTCGGTTCGGTCAATTGCATAATCGTGCGCCCGACAGTGGATTTGCCGCAACCGCTTTCACCGACAAGTGCCAGCGTTTCACCCGCTTTAATGGAAAAGCTCACCTGCTCGGCAGCATGAACCCGCCCTGTCACCTTGCCAAAAAAGTTCTTTTTGACATCGTAACGGGTTACAAGTTTCTTCACATCAAGCACAACATCATCTTGCCTCACTGTATTCTGCGGCAATGCTTGAACCGCATCTTTACCGGGTGAGCGTATATCGAATGGGCGTGGCAATTTTTCATTGGCCAGTGCACCAAGTTGCGGAACTGCGGCAAGCAAAGCTTGCGTATAAGGTGCTTGCGGGTGCTTGAAAATTTCGTTCGACGTGCCTTCTTCGATCTTGTCGCCACGGCACATCACAAGCACGCGGTCGGCAACCTCGGCAACCACACCCATATCATGGGTGATAAAGACCACGCCCATACCAAGCTCGTCCTGCAACATGCGGATAAGGCGCAAAATCTGCGCCTGAATTGTTACATCAAGGGCGGTTGTCGGTTCGTCGGCAATGAGAAGCTGCGGGCGACAGGCAAGTGCCATTGCAATCATCACCCTTTGACGCATACCACCGGAGAGCTGGTGCGGGTGGCGATCAAGCAGCCCCTTGGCGTCGGGAATACGCACCTTTTCAAGCATCGCAAGCGCTTCCTGACGCACTTCCTTGTGCGTACCCCCCTGATGAAGGCGGATTGCCTCGCCAATCTGGTCACCTATGGTGAAAACGGGATTAAGCGATGTCATCGGCTCCTGAAATATCATCGCAATATTTTTGCCGCGAACGCTATTCATTTGCGATTGGGTGAGCTTTGTAAGATCGCGCACTGCATTCTTGTCGTTAAAGAGCACCTCGCCGGAAGAAATTTTACCACCGCCGAATTCGATAAGACGCATAATAGAGAGCGACGTTACCGATTTTCCCGAACCGCTTTCGCCCACTATCGCCAATGTTTCACCGGCATTGACCGAAAAATCAAGCGACTTCACCGCACGGAAATTGCCGTCTTCGGTTTTGAAATCGACATCAAGGCCTTTTACGTTTAACAGCGGCGCATCCAAATTGACCAACCTCTTTTCTTCCGACATTTCAACCGCTTTCCGGAACGCGTTTGAAAAAGCTGACTTCACCCGCTTTTTTAACGTACTCAAAATTCAACGAAAGGTTTTTTCTCAAATTCTTTCTACCCACTATGGTTGTTTTAGGCAAAACCAAGGACAGAGTAACCCGTTGTCATGGACAACGCCTTTAAACTGTCTTGCTATGATACAATCACCAGAATCTTGCTTTCTTGGCCGCCAGGGCACAAGAAAAGATCGCTCACGATTAAAAATGCCGCCGAATATATATTTTGCGGGCGCATTCCTGCTTTACCTTTTTTTAAAACCGTCAAAGCCGGTTTTATTCACTAAATCGTACTTGTCGTTCAAGTGTTTTTTTCAAAAACTTTCAAAACTGGCATATAAATTGCTTAAGGGCTTCCTATTTTCCTTTAAAAATCAGCTTGTTGCGGCATTGTTGATAAGTGTGGCAAGCGAGATAAAATGCGACGGTTTCATGGTTGCAGCATTAACGCCCGACATATCTTCAGCCATCCATAAAGACCGTAAAATGCTTTCTTCTGTTGCTTCTATCACCGCCTCGAACATGGGCGAGAGGGCGCGGTCGTCAATATGGGGAACAGCAACCATGTGCGATTCTTCTTCCCTATGGCGGAGTTCTTTTGCCGTAGAAAAAGCAAGGGCAAAATCGCCCGAACCATTGCTCAACGCCGCTCCGCTTTTGGCAAGCCCTCCGAATGTCCGGTTGGCAAGCCGTTTCAATTGTCTTGAATCGAGGGCCGCATCGGTTGCAACAATCATCATAATCGACCCGTCTTTATCAGCACCCGGTACGGGATAATTTATGTCGCTCTTTTCGAGAATTCCAAGATGCCCGCCAAAATTCGACTGCACAAGAATGCCGATTGTATAGGTTTTGTCACCCATTTTAACGAGGCGCGAGGCCGTGCCGATACCACCTTTAAGACCGAAGGCCACTGTGCCGGTACCGGCTCCCACTGCCCCTTCTTCAAAACGGCCGGAGCGGGCAATTTTCAAAGCTTCGAGCATTTCATCAAAGCTCGGGCGCAAAGCCCGTATATTATTCAGCCGTGAATCATTGGTTTCACCGACAACAGCGTTAATCGAAGTTGCGTTTTCATTGCCCTTTTCATGCAAGGTGTAATAGATCAGTGCTTCAATCGCACGACCGGTTGCAAGTGTATTGGTGAGCAATATCGGTGTTTCAAGCTCGCCAAGTTCTTCCACCTGAACAGAGCCTGCAAATTTTCCATAACCGTTAAATGCGCTGAAACCGGCCGGTATCCTGTTTTTAAAAATATTGTCGGAATGCGGCACAATCGCTGTGACGCCGGTGCGGGTTGCATCCCCTTCCTTGATCGTGACATGGCCTACTTTGACACCGGCAACATCGGTGAGCGCATTGAGCGGACCACTTTTATAATAACGGGTGACATAATGTTCCGGCAGAGGTTTCGAACAATCATTTTGAAATGACAATGTTAACCCTTTCATTTTTTCCTTCAAGCATGGGAACCCGAAGGATTTACGAATTATATAACAATTTCAATGACGAGTGAGCGTAAACATTATCCCGCATTGTGTCCGACTTTCTCGCAGTCACGAGATAATCAATATCTTCCATGGGGGCAACGGTGAATGTGCCCTGTTTTTCGAATTTTGAATGATCGGCAGAAACGATTATCTTTTCTCAAATTTGCAGTCATAGCGCGTGCTATTTCAGTCATTGCCCGATCAAAATCGGAAAACACGCTGTTACAAAAGGCGCTGACGGCTATAAAAGCATTACGGGCGTGGAATGTTTTTGCTCTCTTAAGGGAAAGCCCCCGATATTCTGACGACATCCGGCTTCTAACGAACGGCTCAAAACACACAGCATGGTGGGAATTGGCAGTCAAAATATCCGCAACACTGCTTGAACTTGTAAAATTAACATTCTTGAAGAAAACCGGCCTCTTTCTACAGGCTGGTCTCTCTTCCAGAACGCTTGTTTCACGTGCCAAACCGGCAGGTTTTCCGTTCTTGGCTTCTCCGGTTTAAAAACGGTTTTAAATTCCGGATGCCGATTTTTAAAGCTTCCGATTTCTATCGGATACGGGCAATAATCTCACCGGCATTGGTAATACTGCCCACCGGTTTTACAATGTCCAGTGTCCCGCTTGTTTCGGCTTTAATTTCAGTTTCCATTTTCATGGCTTCCATAACGGCTACAGTCGAACCTTCTTCGACTTTTTTGCCGTCCTCGACGAGCCAAGCTTTGATCGTTCCGGGAATTGGTGCGGCAATATCACCAGCGCCCTTATCGGCCTTCATGATTTCTCCGCCTTCGGAATGCGGATTTTGTGCTCCATTGACTGCACTCCCCGCACCTTCAAGCAATTTCAAAAACCGGAACGGCAAACCGAGTTCCACCCGCTTTCCGTCGATTTCAATATCGAAACGCTCGATTTGCGGCTCAATTTTATCGGCTCTTTTTTCCATAGCCAGTTTTTCGGCAAAATCGTTTTCGATCCAGCGTGTATAAACTTTAAAGCCGTTTTCTCCAATAAAATCCGGATGTTGAATAACAAGCCGGTCAAATGGCAAGACCGTTGCAACTCCTTCAATTTCAAATTCGCTCAAAGCCCGTGCGGCACGTTTTAACGCTTCTTCGCGGGTTCTTCCGGTAATAATCAATTTTGCAATCATCGAGTCAAATTGCGGGGCAACAATACCGCCTTCGACCACACCGCTATCAAGCCGCACACCGGGGCCTGACGGCGGCGAAAACTTTGTAATTTTTCCAGGACACGGCAAAAATCCGCGTCCGACATCCTCGGCATTGATGCGAAATTCAATGGCGTGGCCGATAGGTGACGGCGTTTTATCAATTGTCAAAGGCAAACCTTCGGCAATACGGAATTGTTCAACCACCACATCAATCCCGCTTGTTTCTTCTGTCACCGGATGCTCGACCTGCAATCTCGTATTGACTTCGAGAAAGGAAACAACGTCATTGCGCCCCAACAGGAATTCGACAGTCCCGACACCGCTATAATTGACATGGCGGCAAATATTTGTAGCCGCTTCTCTCAAACGTTTTTCAACCGCTTCGGAAATAAAAGGTGCCGGTGCTTCCTCGACAAGTTTCTGGTTACGCCTTTGCAATGAACAATCACGCGTTCCAAGCACCACAACATGCCCCATTTTGTCGGCAATCACCTGCGCTTCGACATGGCGGGGGCGATCAAGAAACTGTTCCACATAACATTCGCCACGGCCAAAAGCCTGAACGGCTTCACGGACAGCCGACCGGAAAAGCTCTTCAGCCTCTTCCCGTTTCCATACAACCTTCATGCCGCGCCCGCCGCCGCCATGCGCGGCCTTGATCGCAACAGGAAAACCATATTTTTCGGCAAAAGCGACAACATCCTTGCCACTTGTAATCATACCGTTGCTACCGGCAACAAGAGGTGCGCCTACCTCTTTTGCAACTGCACGGGCTTTGAGCTTGTCGCCCAAAAGATCAATCACTTCCGGATCGGGTCCTATCCAGATAAGGCCGGCATCAATTACCGCTTTGGCAAATTCGGCACTTTCCGACAAAAAGCCATAGCCCGGATGAATGGCATCAGCCCCCGAACGTTTGGCAATTTGAATAATTTTGCTGCCATCAAGATAGGTTTCTTCCGGCCGATTACCATTGAGGCTATAAGCCTCGTCGGCTTCTTTGACAAAAAGCGCCGAACTATCAATATCGGCATAAATTGCAACCGACAAAACACCGTAATCGCGTGCCGCACGAACAATGCGCAATGCAATTTCTCCGCGATTGGCAATCAGTATTTTTTTCATGAACGTCCCCAACACTGTAAATTTATCATTTTCTTGATCGAGCCTGCGCTCTTGTTTTTACCAAAAACGGCCTTTCGCCTTTATGTTTTCCGGTTCTTGCTATTTCCATTTGATTTCATGGTTTTTTTGAAGTTTTATCGGCACCGTCTTTCAAGCTTTTCTGCTCGCTGTCATAGAAATTTTTGACGGCGCGAAACTTGATAAAAGCCCCTATCGGAATTTGTGCCGCAAGGTCGACCTGATCTTCCACAAGATTGGCAATGACCGGATAACCGCCGGTAACAGGCCGATCACGCAAAAACAAAACCGGTTCTCCATTTGCTGGTACTTCTATTGCGCCGGTTACTGTGCCCTCACTTGGCAATTCATCGCTTCGCGAGCGCTCTAGACGGGCGTCACTTTGTAATCTTATGCCAATTCTGTTGGAAGCTGCCGTCACTTGCCACGGTTTTTCAAGAAACATCGCAATCGAATGCTCTGTAAACCAGTCGGTACGCGGCCCCATAACCACATCAAGCACCACTTGATCGCCTGCTTTCGGCAAAAAGTAAGGGTCATCAAGCGACAATAAAACCGGCCGCAAAGGGCTATCATTGGCTATAAAGATGTTGTCACCTGCTGATAACGGTTTTGGCCCCAAATTGGAAAGACTGTCAAAAGACGCACTTTTTAAAACCGGTTCAACTTTAAAGCCGCCGCGCAAAGCCATATAGCTGCGAAAGCCTGCCAATGGTTGTCCAAGAATGATTTCATCGCCTTCATCAATGGAAAGCGGTGTGTTTTTTTCAAAAACAAAAACCGTGCCTTTTGCCGATTTGACGGTAATTGGCAGCTTAGCACCGGTAAAAGCAATAACCGATGGCTGCAATGCTTTCATCCGCGCATTTCCATAGGTGAATTCCAGCACCGGTTGTTCAAGAGAATTGCCGACAAGCCGGTTGGCATTGGCCATTGCTTTCTGGTCAAGTGCCCCTGAAGGGGAAAGCCCTTGCGAGGATTGAAGCAAGCGCCCGCGATCCTGAAACGTCACCGGCATCAATGTTGTTAGCAATTTGAAAACCGCATTTCCTTGACGTGCTAGAGTTTTTTCACGAGGTAATATTCCACTGTCGTCATGATTGCCCGTTTTCCCGATGGCCGGTACTGTTTCAATTTCTATTGTTTTCCCGATACCCGATGCTTCGGTTTCATCACCCGTTTTTGTTAAATCAGCCTTTTCATTCTGCTCTATCGCTTTCGTTGCAGCACCGTTCTTTAAAGCTTTGCTACCCGACCTATCCGGCACTGATTTTCCGGCTTTTTCATTCGGGGATAAGGAAAAGCTTGTCGTCCCATTGGAACGAGCCGAATAATCTTTCGTCACATCGACAAAATGCACTCTGTCACCGGGTTTTAGAAGTGAAGGCGGGTCGCGGTCGAGATCAAACATTTTAACATCTGTCCGCCCGATCAATTGCCAACCACCGGGGCTTGGTTGCGGATAGACACCACCGAATTTCCCTGCAAGTGCTACAGAACCCGCGGGAATAGATTTTCGTGGTGACGCACGCCTTGGAACATTAAAAAGTGGATCGCCGCCCGTCAAATAGGCAAAACCGGGAGCAAAGCCACAAAAAGCAACCTGATAATGACTTTCCGTATGACGACGGATAACCTCTTCACGGTCAATTTTTAAAAGAGCAGCAACGTCGTCGAGATCTTCCCCCTCATAGACAACCGGTATTTCGACAAGTTTGCCACTTTTTTGCTGCCCTTTTTCAAGTTTCAATCCCGCAATGTTTGTTTCCAACGTGGTCTCATCGGCAAGCAGGGGATCAAAAGTGACAAGCAAAGTTCGCGCTGCCGGAATAATTTCGACAATAGCTTGAAGATTGTCCTGCGCCTGAACCTTTTCTTGATCTTGAAGATTTTTCTCTCCGCGCCAGATTTCTTGCTGCAAGCAGTCAAACAAAGCCAATGTTTCTTCAAGATCGGCAAGCTCGATCAGAAAGGCCGAATTATTGACACCGAGAAAGCGCATTGGAAAGAGACACTCCCTCAATCAACAAATGGCTTTAAGGAAACACCGGCTTTTTCAAGACCGGCTTTGACAGCTTTGGCCATCAATACCGCACTCGGACTGTCGCCGTGGAGGCAAATTGACTGTGCATCAAGGGTAATCTCTTTGCCATCAATCGCGGTAATTTTGCCTGTCTCGACAAATTTTACCATACGTTCGGCGACAATAGCGGGGTTACTCAACACTGCACCTTTTTCGCGGCGGGACACTAGTGTCCCATCACTATTATAGGCGCGGTCGGCAAAAGCTTCTGCCACCACAACAAGTCCGGCTTCACGGGCAAAAGGAATAATGGCCGAACCCGCCAATGCCATCAATACCAGCGACGGCTCGACCGCCTTGATCGCATTGATAACGGCTTTCGCCTGACGCATATCATAGGCAATCGTGTTATAGAGTGCGCCATGGGGCTTCACATAGACAACTTTGGTTCCTGCCGCTTTGGCAAGCCCCATAAGCGCGCCGATCTGATAAATGGCGTCGCCCGTCAATTCGCTATCGGTCGGGTCCATATTGCGGCGGCCGAAGCCCACAAGGTCACGATAGCCGATATGGGCACCGACGCGCACATTATTCTTCTTTGCTGCCTCAAGTGTTCGCAAGATTCCCGCCGGGTCACCGGCATGAAAACCGCAAGCAACATTGGCACTGGTTACAATGGAAAGCATTTCGCTGTCTTCCCCCATTTTCCAGGGGCCGAAACTTTCACCAAGGTCGCTGTTCAAATCAATAGATTTCATTCTACCCTCCCTTTGCCGAATATAGATTCTTGTTTATTTTATATTGTTGAACAATCTAACTTTGATTGTTAGACATTGCAATCATGTTCTTTCTCAAATAAACTTGTAAATATATTCGGAGGATGGTGAAGCGGGAGGATTGCGGTTCTGCTATCCGGTTTCATGCATTTCAATTCAAGACTTTGCGCGAGTGCTTGCGCTCGCTTGAAAATCGAGGGGTGGGAAGGATTATGAAAACCAGCAAAGATGAAATATCGCTTGCAGACCAGACTGTCAAAGCGATTGAAACGGGTATTATCAATGGCCAGTATTATCCGGGCGAGCATTTAAGTGAAGCAACGCTTACAAAAAAACTGTCGGTCTCACGCAATACATTACGTGAAGCATTCCGGATACTGACCAAAAACGGGCTTGTCGAATATCGTGCCAATCGCGGTGTTTTTGTGGCGGTTCCCGACTTCAATACGATTGTCGATGTCTATAATGCGCGCCGTATTATCGAAGTGGGGGCGGTGCGCAACGTGCATTTCCCTCATCCCTCTATCAGCTTGATGGAACGGGTGGTGGAAGAATCGGAACAATTTTGCGAGGAAAAGAAATGGCAGGATGTCGGCACAGCCGATATGGAATTTCATCAATTACTGGTAAGCCTTGGAAATAGCCCGCGTCTTGACCGGCTATTTGTCGAACTCACAATCGAACTCAGATTAATCTTCGGCCTTGTGACCGACTTGCGCTCGCTTCACCAGCCTTTTGTCGCCATGAACCGCAATATTGTCGAAAGCTTAAAAAAAGAAAAGCCGAAGAAAGCAGCGCGCCTCCTCAAAGTCTATCTGAAACAATCCGAAAGGATGATTATGAGAGCTTATACGGCACAGCAAAAATAACGCCTCGCTTCTCCGGTCTGTCGTTATCTTTTTCTTATTTTGTGTGTCGTGTATTTCAACGTGTTACTTCACGCCGTATATCCCGCGAGCATTTTACATTGTTTGCCCCAGACCGGCATTTTCTACCGTGTTTTTACCGGAAATGCCGGTTATTTCCATGAACAGTTGGCGGTTGATCTGTTGATACCGTTCATGACACAAAAACTATATGTCATGTTCTTTTGTAAACTATCGCCTCTTATTGCCGGATAATGTGCCAATGGTTTTCACTTCAATTTTGCCTTTGTTCTTTATATATTCTGGCTTATTCAAACTGTTCAATAGAGCTTCCCGAACGGCTTCAAGGCAAATATAGATGTTGCTTTTATTAAAACAGGCTAGCCCATTTTGTTACTCATGCTAGACTTGTTTTATCATAATGACAAAGGGCGTGCCTATGCTTCGAGAAAATATCGCCGATCTTATGGCCTTTATGGTTGTTGCCGAGGAAAAAAGCTTTACCAAAGCCGCCCGCAAGCTCAACATATCACAATCGGCTTTGAGCCATTCGATAAAAAATCTGGAAGATCGCCTGCATTTACAATTGTTGCGCCGAACCACACGTTCGGTTGCACCGACCAATATTGGCGAACGGCTTTTGGAACTTTACACGCCCCATCTTGTGGCGATGGAAAGCGAGCTTAAAAACCTTTGTGAAACAATCGACCACCCATCCGGCACAATCCGCATAACCGCGCCCGATTATGCAGCAAAAGCCATTTTATGGCCGAAGCTTTGCCCGCTTCTTGCTAAATATCCAGATATTCATCTTGAAATTTCAATTGATTACGCTTTGACCGACATTGTGGCCGAACGTTTCGACGCCGGTGTGCGGCTTGGTGAACAGGTCGAGAAAGATATGATCGCGCTCAAAATCGGGCCGGATCTCCGCATGGCGGCTGTCGCTTCACCACACTATCTTGAAACCCATTCCGTTCCCGAAACGCCGCGCGATCTTCTTGAGCATCATTGCATCAATCTGCGATTGCCGACATCCGGCGGTTTTTACGTGTGGGAATTTGAAGAAAATGGTCATGAATGCAAAATAAGGGTTGAAGGACAATTGAGCTTCAACACAATCGATCAGGCATTGGATGCTGCCGAAGCCGGTTTCGGTATTGCCTACACAACCGAAGATGCTGTGGTGGAACGGGTGGCAAGCGGGCGGCTTAAACGCATTCTTGAAAATTATTGCCCGCCATTTCCGGGATATTATCTCTATTATCCGACACGACGCCAACATACCGCCGCTTTTCAACTGGTTATCGATAGTTTGCGCTATAAGGCTTTATAAGATTGCGCACGCCGCACATTTTACATTTCAATTTCCGATAAGGCTTAAAAAAGGGGCTATCTGCCATTTCGGGTTTTTCATCGCGGCTCATTCTATCCGTTTAACCCTTCCAGTCTCGAATTGTCGCAGATTTGTTTTTACGGTTCATTCTCCCCTTCCCGTAAATTTGTTTTATGATTTCCCGATATTTCTGCTGCCTCTCCTGAACCTTGCCTTTTCAAATTGTCAGACTGGGAGGATTTTTGGCCGGTAAACTTTGAGAACCCTACATTGGCAAATCAGCTTGTTTTATGAAAATTTTGCATAAAGCCTAGTCTGCCGTACCTTCTTTTAGAAGACGTGCTTTTCGGATTAATCTCGCTCACAATAAGCAACCACGCATTGTCGATCAGGATCGTGCGAATTTGAATGTGCATTTTGTCAAAGGGTTTCAAAAGATGGTCAAACGCAACTGGGTAATAACCGGCGTTTCAAGCGGTTTCGGCTATGAAATGGTCAAACAGGTTTTAAGCCGCGGCGATAACGTATTGGGAACTGTGCGCAAAACTCGACCTGTCGAAGAGCTGGTTAACCGCTATCCCGATAATTTTCATGTCGAAATTGTCGATATGAAAGACCGGAAAGCTGTGAAACAACTTGGGCAAAAAGCCGAAGAATTGTTTTCAACAATTGATGTGATTGTCAGCAATGCCGGATATGGATTATTCGGAGCTGCCGAAGAATTGTCGGATGAAGAAATTGACGATATTATCGCAACCAATCTCACCGGCTCGATCGACTTTATCCGCGCCTTCTTGCCCGTTATGAGGAAAAAACAACATGGGCGCATCATCCAGATTTCTTCCTATGGGGGTGAAGTCGCTTTTGCCGGAAATTCGCTTTATCACGCGACGAAATGGGGCATAGAAGGATTTTGTGACTCGCTTTCACAAGAAATGGCGCCATTCAATATTGGCGTGACGATTGTCGAACCCGGTGGGGCAAGAACCGAATTCCGCTATAAAAGCGCAAAAATTGCAAAGCCTATAAAAGCTTATGACAACACGCCTGCCCACGCTTTCCAGAAAATGCTTGATCGGAAAAACGGCTTGGCCGCAGGTGATCCCGAACGTATGGCTGCCCGCATTATCGAAAGTGTCGATATAACGCCCGCACCATTACGCATGGTGCTCGGTTCAGGTGCTTTAAAAACCACCATCGAGGTTTTAAAAAAACGGCTTGAAGACTTCAAAGGGCAAGAACAACTTGCCGCTTCAACCGATTTTTAAAAGAGATGAAACAACCCTTTTCTTAAATCTCCGGCAAAGCCGAATATTAAAGTGCTGTGGGTTCCGTCAGAAGATGCTTTTTAGTCAAAGGGAAAAATTTTTAACCAGAAGATCAATTGCGTTCGGCAAAATTATCAGCTCTGTTCCTTCATGCTCTAATGGCTAAATGATTGCGTTTTTTCATCGGCAACTGTTAAATACGTTGCCGAAAGCCCGATCTATTGCTTTTAACGCTTATTATTCCCGATTTTTCTCACGGTGTATTTTATAACGCAGCGCAATAACACCCTGACCGGCGTTTTTTACCTCCAGCAATTCGAGTGACTGGCCGGCAGCCGGATTTCCTGTCACCAAAACCGTTTTTTCCGTTCCGCTATTATCCGTGCAAGGTGACCAATCAAATAAGGAAGGTGCAGCTTTGCGCCCGTCAATACCGGGATAGATCATCACACTCAATTCATTGATAAGCCCGTTTTCCAGAAATGCTCCGTTAATCGTGCCGCCACCTTGCAAAACAATGCGCTTCATATTGAAGAAACGCCCAAGACTTTCCATGGCTTCCACAAGATCATTTCCATCTTCACCGGCAAAGACATAGGAAATTCTTAAGGCACGGAGATATTCCAGATAGGCTTGCGATATTTTTTTGCCCAAAACAACAATGATGTTTTCGCCGCAAATTTCGTCGCCTTCATATTTTATGCGCCCATGGCGATCCACAACAATGCATAGCCGTTTTGTTTCGCGCTTACCGATAAAAGGTTGCGGGTCAATCACTCTTACAGGATTTGGGTCATTGAATTCCTGCTTTGCAAAATGCCTTTGAACGGTAACCCGCCCCAGCATTTCCGCGTCGCAATTGAAACTGTCGCTAAGATCATAATAGGAAATGGTCGTATCATCGTTTTCTGTCCCGTCATAAGGCGCAGTCCAATGATCTTCCACGATTTTTCCGTCAATCGATGTCATCATATGGCAAATTATAAAAGGGCGCATGATTTCTCCTTGAACCATAAAATCATGAAAGAGCAACGAGATAAGCAAAGACTCTTTGAAAACAATCTTCTTGATCTATAGACGCTTGAAGCCCGCTCATAAACCGGCCTCATTTCACAAGGCCTATTAGAAAAATTCATTAATAAAGGAGCGGGCTTTGCCTGAAACACGTTCTTTTTTATAAGCTCGCGAAAATAAAAAGCGAACGGATATATGGGAAAAAAAGCACATCATAAGCTTTGAATCCGTGGATCAAGCCTCTCTCTTTCTCAGAATTGCTTAACCTTCCTTTTTCGTCACCCTCCCTCCCCTTCTTATGACACTCGCTTCCCTTTCCCGTTCGCCTTGCTCCCGCCCACTTCTCACCGCCTCCTTCCCGATGATTTATCGCTCTGCCCGCTACTACTAATTTTTTAAAAAATTCCTGTTGGTTGTTTTGGTCTATCTTGCAAAAAAAACCGAACTGGAGAATAGTTTCCTTAAAAGGGAAAGTTTTTTTAGAAATGATCGGGACGAGCAAACCATTTTCCGTGGTTATCAGGGTGTTGTGCATTTTCGCACTGCTCAACCTCGCCTTCGCCCATAATCGCAATTTTCCGGTTTTACCAAACAGCTTTGCAAGCAACTCGTCTCACCATCATGAAAGCGTTCGGCAGAACCATTCCCATATGGTTTCTGACAGCGACATTTGCTCGAAAAACGCAACTTCAAAACCGCAAAAATTAAGCAAAAAACACCAGAATGACAATTCATGTCATGAATTGGGTGCGTGTCACGCCTGCCGCATCGGCGCATCAATGCTCACCCCGCCCGATAGTGTTGAAATCGGCGAACATAACCTCTTTCTCGTCGAGATTTTACTGCCCTATGATGCGGTAATTTTCGGCACGTTTTTTGTAAAGTCCAACGCCTCGCCGCGTTCACCGCCATTGTCACTCATAAGCTGACAGGTTCAACATATCATCACATCGAATTTTTAAAAAAATGGCGCCGCCTTTTTAACGACGTGGCGCAAATGTTTGCTGCTATTTTTTTTAAGTTTTCAATTGTGATTATAAAACTTGGTCAGCCTGTTTTTTTCACCGTCAAAACGCATGGTTTAAAGCCTCACAAAAAACGAGGCTCGGAGAATGCCATCCATGGCAATTCCCGTTTGTTTTCCATGCCTGACAAAGTTTCAATCCACTTTTTCTTTATGGATTTTAAAAAATGGATTCTCTCTTTCAAACCGATAGGCGGTTTAGTGCGCACTCGAACGCACTAAAATCATCGTCTGCCGTAATTGGTGCAATTGCTACCCTTTCTACCCTGCTCATCATAATGCCGACGGGGGCAAAAGCCGAAACGGTTGCAAATAATGAGAAGAGCACGATAACGCCACTTCAAAACCCGACAACAAGTCCCGCACAAAAAGAGGCTGCAAAGGCCGAGGAACAAGGAAATATGGTGCTCAAACCGGTGATCGTTACATCGGCTGCCATGTCTTCACCGGTCACTGTTGTTACCAATCCGAAAGCCCCACGCCAACCTATTCCCGCTTCGGACGGTGCCGATTATCTCAAAACCATTCCCGGTTTTGCAACCATTCGCAATGGCGGCACCAATGGCGACCCCGTTTTTCGCGGCCAATTCGGCTCGCGTCTTAATATTGTCAATGATGGCAGCACGATTATGGGCGCTTGTCCGGGGCGGATGGATAATCCGACATCCTATATCTCGCCTGAAAGTTATGACCGGCTGACGGTTGTGAAGGGGCCTCAAACCGTGCGCTATGGCCCCACCGGTTCGGCGGCAACAATTTTGTTTGAACGCGACCCGCAACATTTTGAAAAACCGACCGTCAAAGGCGATTCCAGTATTGTTATCGGTTCCAATAGCCGTTTTGAATCCCGCCTTGATGGCACTGTCGGAGCACGCCCCGGCTATGTCCGGATTATCGGCAATAAAGCACTTTCCCATGATTATCATGATGGCGATGGCAATAGTGTTCCCTCAAAATGGGATAAATGGAATGGCGATATGTTTTTGGGGCTCACTCCGGACGAAAATACATTGTTCGAGCTTTCGGGCGGCGGCGGTGATGGTGAAGCCCGCTATGCAGGCCGCGCTATGGATGGCAGCCAATTCAAGCGGGAATCGCTTGGCGCCAAATTCATCAAAGAAAATATCAATGACAAGCTTACCAAGGTCGACGCGCAATTTTACTATAACTATGCCGATCACATTATGGATAATTTCCGTTTGCGCCACCTTGCCACCAGCGCATTGCCACTGCCAATCGGTATGACAAATACAGGCAAAACGGGAACCGGTCATATGGGGCATATGTCGGCTATGGGGGCCATGGATATGAACCATATGATGGGAAATGCCATGAGCGGAGGCGGAAATCCGATGACCGGCATGGGTGGAATGGGCGGTATGAACGGTATGAACGGCATGGGGGGTGCTGGTGGCACGATGGATATGTCGTCCATGCCGATGGAATCGCGCCTTGACCGGCGCACCATAGGCGGCCACTTTACCACCAATTGGGATTTAGGCGATTTAAAACTCGTGAGCGGGGTTGATCTCCAAACCAACACCCACCGCAAAAGAAAAAGCCGCAATATGATGAGCATTAACGGTTGGGATAAGGATGCGGTATTTTTCAATTACGGACTGTTTAGCGAAGCGACATGGACCTTTGCCGAAAATCAACGCCTTGTTTTTGGCGGCAGACTTGATCGGGCTTCTGCCAAAGATGAGAGAAGCACAAGTCCGACAGATGGCGACAAGCGCGACAGAACATTGCCAAGCGGTTTTCTCCGTTATGAGCGCGACCTCGATCAAATACCGCTCACAACCTATATCGGGCTTGGCCATGCCGAGCGTTTCCCCGATTATTGGGAACTGTTTTCCCCCAAACAATCCGACGCTAACTCCCTCAATGCATTTGACGGCATAAAGCCCGAAAAAACCACCCAGCTTGATTTCGGTGCGCAATATAGCGGGGAAAATAGCAATATCTGGGCTTCCGCCTATGTCGGCCGGATTGATGACTATATTCTCTTCGACTATTCAAGCGGGCAGTCAAAAGCATCGAATGTCGATGCCACCATTATGGGGGGCGAGTTGGGGCTTTCCCATATGTTCTTCAATGTCTGGAAGTTTGATTCAAGCCTTGCCTATTCGTGGGGAAAAAACACCACAGACAACGAGGCTTTGCCGCAAATTCCACCTTTGGAGGGAAGGCTCGGCCTCACCTATCAAAAAGAAAAATGGAGCATTGGCGGCCTTTTAAGGCTTGTTGCCGATCAACCGCGCATTGCCGAAAACAAAGGCAATGTTGTGGGGAAAGACTTTGATAAAAGTAGAGGCTTCGGTGTTTTTTCTTTGAATGGCAGCTACAAGATTTCAAAAAATGTAGCTTTGACCGGCGGCGTCGATAATCTCTTCAACAAGGATTATTTTGAACATTTGAACCGTGATGGCGACGCCGGTTTCGGTTTTCCCGCCCATTATCAAGTGCGAGAACCGGGGCGCACCTTCTGGGCAAAAGCCGATTTCAAGTTCTGAAATCCATTTGTAAAGTTAAGGCAAATAACATCAAACTTTGCCTATTATGTTTAATCTTATGTTTCGAGGCATAATTTTTTTAAAAATTATGCCTCATCAAAACAGCGGAATCGAGTGCCACGGGTATCAAAACCGTCAAACGACCTTGCAAGCTTGACACAAAACCTTTTTAACGGTCGAGAACGCCGATTTATAGTCTGCGACCTTTCTGCCAGTTCCTTGAAGCTTTCTCATGCGAAATTTTTTTCGACTTCCAGAAAATGGATAACAAGAATAATTCTGGTCTAATATTTGCGATTGATCTTGTAACGCGTTTGAAAAGCCTGATGGAAACTTCATAAAATTTATCGCATTTTTTCCAAAATTATCCTGTTTGGAGACCGGTTTTCCGCACGGAACACTGAAATTATCCATGGGAAATCGCTGGCAATAAAACGGATAAAAAAGTTTTTCATGGATAAAACAAATAAAACTATACCAAAATTATCAAAAATAAGTCATAGTCGGTTTTTAACAATTTTTGCGGTAGCTGTGATGAGCCAACAACCATCCATGAATTCGACATTTTATGACAGTGAAAAGCCTGCCACTTTTCTGGGGCTTTTACGCTATTCGCGTTTTTTTACCGGCTCCGCCATCATCACGGCCATTATCGCGGCGGCTTTGAGCATTGCGCCCTTCTATGTGATTTCGCTTATTGCCGGCGAGCTTTTGAAACCGACGGTGAACACGACTAGAATCTGGTATCTTGCAGGTGTTGCAACCGGCCTTGTTCTGCTTAGGTGGATATTTGTGTCTTTAAGTGACATGCTTGCCCATAAAGGGGCCTTCACCATTCTCTTCACACTCAGAAAAAGAGCGGCTCAAAAACTGGGCGAGGTTCCACTGTCGTTTTTTGCAAGCCAGTCTTCGGGAAAACTCAGGCGCACGCTTTATGATGATATTGACAGTCTCGAAAGCCTCTATGCCCATATTTTACCAAATCTAAGTTCTGCTCCCATTGTATCGCTTTCGGCTCTTATCCTGTTGTTTTTTTCCGATTGGCGGCTTGCCATTATTGTTTTGATCCCCTTGCCGATTGCCTTTTTTGCCCAATGGTGGATGACACGCGGCATGGGCGATGACATGCGTGAATGGATCGGTTTGCAGCAAAAAATTTCAGGCGAGATCAGCGAATTTATCCGTGGTGTACATGTTATCAAAAGTTTCGGTCTCGATACGCGTTCTTTTGGTAATCTTTCAAAGACAATCCATAATGCGGTGGACTGGGCGCATAGTTTTGCGGCCAGAGTAACGCGCTCGTTTATGACATTTGCTATTTTACTGCGCGGCAATCTTGTTCTGGTCGCCCCGATCGGAGCCATATTCTATGTGAACGGTTCACTTGACGCGGCTACTTTTGTGTTATTTTTGCTTCTTTCGCCACTGGTGCTTGAACCCTTGTTGACCCTTTCAGGGGCACTTCATGAGAAAATGAACCATATCGAAGCGATGGATCATATCAATGAAGTTTTGACCGCAAAACCGCTTATCGAAAATCACAATAGCAAAACACCTGAAGGCCCGTATGAAATTGTTTTTGACGATGTCTCTTATAGTTACGGCAAAAGACTGGCGATCGACCATGTCAGTTTTAGCGCAAAAGCCGATAAGGTTACGGCATTGGTAGGGCCAAGCGGTTCGGGCAAAAGTACACTTCTGAAACTCGTTGCGCGACTTTATGAATTCGACCACGGGCATCTAACAATAGGTGGCCTTGATGTGCGCGACTGGCGGCTTGACGACCTTCTCGACAAGACGAGCATTGTTTTTCAGGATGTTGTTCTCCTTTATGGCACTGTTGCCGATAACTTGCGCATTGCAAAACCCGATGCGAGTGATGAAGAACTTAAGGAAGCCTGCCGCCTTGCCAAAGCAGACGGTTTTATCGAAGCCCTGCCGCAAGGCTATGATACGCTCCTTCAGGAACGCGGCTCGCAACTTTCCGGTGGCGAACGCCAAAGGCTTTCGATTGCCCGCGCTTTTTTGAAAAATGCGCCAATCCTGCTCCTTGATGAACCGACTTCAAGTCTTGATCCGGAAAATGAAAACCTCATCCATGAGGCACTCGAAACACTTTATAAAAATCGCACGGTTCTCATTGTCGGCCATCATTTGCAAAATCTCGTTTCTGCCGACAAGATTATTGTGATGGATCATGGCAAGCTAGCGGGCGAAGGCCGTCATGAAGAGCTTTTGAAAAACTGTCCGACCTACCGGATTTTATGGCAAGACCAGCTTTCGGCAGGAGAGTGGTCGCTCGGAGAAGAGGCAGAAAAAACCGAAGAAAAAACCGACACCAACGGGCAAGACAATAAAACCCTTTCAACAAAACAGGATAATTTGGCAGAAAAAGGCGGGCAGTCATGATAATCGATATTTTAACGTCCGGTTTCCGGCTGTCGAAAACGCGCGACAAACAACTCGTTCACGGCATTTTATGGACGATTGTCGAAGGTTTTTTTGCAGCACTTCCCTTTGTCTTCCTTTTTATGATGTTGACACAGGCCTTTGCCAAAGAGTTGACAATCAAAGCCGCTATTTTCTTCGGGTGCGGCATGGTTTTGAGCTTTTTGTTGCGCATTGGTGCAAGTGCGATAGGCGCGCCGAAAATATATAATGGTGCTTTCACAATGATGGGCGAGGCACGCCTTAATGTGGCAGAACATTTGCGCAAACTCCCCATGGGTTGGTTCAACAAACAAAGAAGCGGCGACCTTGCAGGAAGACTGACTTCCGATATTACTTTTGTCGAACATATGTGGTCGCATTTTATCCAGCCATTTGTTGCCGGTTTTTCAATGCCGGTTTTCCTGACTATTTTTCTTTTCTTTGTCGACTTTCGTCTGGCAATTGTCATGCTTTGCGGCTTTCCTTTGACTTTGCTTGCCTTGTTATGGACACTCGCTATGGGAAAAAGCGCCGGTTTGAAACTTGCAAAAGCCAATAGTGCCGTGCAATCGGCTTTGCTAGAATATGTGCAAAGTATCACTGTTATCCGCAGCTTCGGGCGTTTCGGCAATAGCTGGAAAAGACTTGTAAAAATCCTCGACGACCAGCGCAATGCCTGGTTCCACGCTGAAACAAGAACCTCGCCTTTCCTGTCATGCTTCGGTTTTGTTCTGGAAATGAGCTATATCAGTCTGGTTATTTTCGGCATTTACTGGTCGGCAAATGACAAGCTTACAGTCGCTCAATTGTTGATTTTCCTTATCATTGCATTGCCCGTCTACCGCCAATTATATGAAGTCGGTCAGGCAATGTTGATGTTGCGTCTGGCAAACCGTTCACTCATGCGCATTGAAGCGCTGCTTCATGAACCGACACTAACAGAGCCGCAACATCCGGAAATGCCGGAAAACTATGAAATCCGTTTCGACCATGTAGGTTTCAGCTATGATAAAAAAGAAACAAATAACAAAGAAGCGGGCAACACAAAAATGGCCGGACACAAAGTCCTCGATGATATTTCATGTGTTATCAGGCCGCAGGAATTAACGGCAATAGTAGGCCCGAGCGGTGCCGGAAAGACAAGTTTTGTCCACCTTATCGCCCGTCTTTGGGAAAGAACGGAAGGTAAAATCACGATTGGCAATATCGACCTTAAAGACATAGGGACGGAAAATCTTCACCGTTTGATCGGCATGGTGTTTCAGGATGTGCTTCTCTTTTCGGGAACGGTTTATGACAATATCAAAATCGGCAAGGAAGATGCGAGCCGCGAAGAAATCATCGAAGCGGCAAAGCAAGCCGAAGCCCATCAATTCATCATGGCATTGCCGGAAGGTTATGACACAGTGCTTGACGAGCATGGAAGCTCGCTTTCAGGGGGCGAACAGCAGCGCATATCCATTGCCCGCGCTTTTTTGAAAAACGCCCCGATATTGCTTCTTGACGAGGCAACCGCAAGTCTTGACCCGTCGGCGGAAGCAGAAATCCAACGCGCCATGAATGCATTAACCAGAACCCGCACGGTCGTGGTCATTGCCCACCGGCTGAACAGCATTCGTCGGGCAGACCATATCATCGTTCTGAAAAACGGGAAAATCGTTGAAGAAGGAACCCATGATACATTGGTGAAAGCCGATGGCCTCTATCAAAAATTATGGAATAACCAGAATAAAGCGCGTGGCGTGTTGCCGCAAACCGAAGCCATTCTGAATTAAACCGAAGGTGAACAAAAAGCAGGGTCACCAGCCGCCAATCAAGCTTGAACTTTCAAGCTTTTTTGGGCTGGAAAAGCTGGTCTTCAAGCTTTGTTCCCAAGAATTGCCAAATGCGACAGCGCGCTCTTTGAGCGAAAGAATACGGGCAGCACAGTCTTTGCCGGAAAGAATGGGACAGAACAGTCTTTCTAAGAAAGAATGCGGACGGCATACTCCTTATGGGAAAATTGGAGAGCACGCTTTTTGTGGGAAAATTAATCGTCACCTTGTCCGCCAACAGGCGCAATTTGAAGGCACTTGGTATTTTTTGTCTTACCGGTCTTCCAATGAAAGGACTGTTTATTCTGGTAAACTTCCATCAAGCCGGTAAACGACATGAAAACCTGATTGACAGACATGAATATTTCCTTCAATACCGGCTTATTAAAACTTGACTATTACATTCATTTTTATTCATCTATATTTTATGACAAAAAAAAACAATCGGCACGGGAGCTTAAGAGATGGAAAAAACAGAAAACAGGAATGCGGCTGAACTAACGCCGGAAAACCACATGGACGGGATGGAGCGTCTCGAACTCACGGTCAACCGGATTTATGAACCTTTTCCCCATCTCGTCCGCTTGACCGGAACAATCAACCCGACGAACCCGATTGAATGGCAACAGGCAAATGTTGCCGTTCGCTTCGAGATTGACGAAACCGGACAAGGCCGCAAGGTTTACCGGATTTATACAATCCGTTCTTTTGATCCCAAGACACATGAAATCGAAGTCGATTTTGTCAAACATGAAGGGGAAAGCCCCGCTATCAACTGGCTTCAAACTTTGAAAACCGGTGCGCATGCTTATTTGATTGGTCCGCGCCCGCAATTTTCAACAGAAGAATATAAAAATAAAAAGCTGAAGCTTTTTGCCGATGAAACCGCCATTCCAGCGGTTTTTTCCATTCTTTCCCATTGGCCGGAAAATACCGAAGCCGAAATCTATATCGAATCCGCCACGGCAGAAGCAGCCGGTGAACTGCCCGATATAAAGGGGGTAGACATACATAGCTATGTCAGAAAGGAAAAAGAACATCCGGGGCAAACCGGCTTTCTTGTTCATTCGGCTGAAAAGATGAGCGATGCCGAAAATTGCCATATCTGGATTGCCTGCGAACGGGAAGAAGCCCGTGCAATCAGGAAACATTTTATGGTGAACTGCAATGTGAAAAAGCAGAATATCAAAGCCATCGGATATTGGCGTCTCGGGCTTGCCAGCACGGAAATCGAAAAAATTCGAGGCAAATATTATAACGAACTTATTGCACAGGGAAAAACCGAAAAAGATTTTGATGAGTTCGACATTCCGGCTTGATAGCTGGAAAGGCCAAAACAGAACATCAATATTTACGAGATTCCCTTCACCCCTGAACGGTGATGAATACCTAACTGGTGAGCCGTGATAAATACCTGACACGTAACCAGTGAGCAGTGAAAAATATAAGTGAAAGAAAAGCCGGTATGGGTGACATATCGGCTCTAACAAGTGGTGGCATAGTTTTAAAAAAAATGCCCGGCCTTTTTCGACTGTCAAAGAGGTGAAAGAAGTCAGATTTTTCTTTTCCCCTTTTCCGCTATAAAGGTGAAAAAAACAGCACTCGTCAAAACCGGCCTTTATCCCTTTTTAAGAGTCAACTTCCCTTCGAGACCACACTTCTTTGTTAGATCGGCATTTTATTCAAAAATTGTGGCTTTATTCAAAAAACTGCCGCTTTAATAGGAAAACCGTGTTTATCCGCTTTGCGGAACACGGAAAACCAATACCTATCCACCTGTTTTGTGGAAGCTTAAGCGTATAGCCGCAAAAAATCATGGAACACGATTGCCAAATGTCTTAAAAAACGGATTTTCTCTTAAAAAAACGTCCATTTTTACAATTTTTACAATAAAAATTTACATATTTTCCAATAAAAAAACATTTCCGGTTCATATACGAAAAATTTAAACTTAATTAAATTGACGTTTTAGTTTTCTTCAGCCTTATTATTTACCAGATAACATTTATCGCGCACGTATTGGGAGGACAAGACAATGACGTGGATGCAGAATTATATTCCGATTGGAAATATTTGGCTTTCGGCATTAATTGCCGCAATACCGATTATTTTCTTTTTTCTGGCTTTGACTCTTCTTCGTATGAAAGGGCATGTGGCTGGTACAATCACTGTTATCCTGTCATTCCTGATTGCCGTTTTTGTCTATGGTATGCCGATAGGACCGGCGGTTTCTTCTGCGATTTATGGCTTTTTCTACGGTCTTTGGCCAATCGCATGGATAATTGTTGGAGCAGTGTTTCTTTATAAAATTTCGGTTGTCACCGGTGACTTCAACATTGTTCGTCATTCCATTCTAGGGATTACCGAAGACCAGCGCTTGCAGCTCATTCTGGTGGGGTTTGCTTTCGGCGCTTTTCTTGAAGGTGCTGCCGGTTTCGGTGCGCCGGTTGCCATTACTGCGGCGCTCCTTGCCGGCTTGGGCTTTCGCCCGCTTTATGCAGCCGGTCTTTGTCTTATTGCCAATACCGCTCCGGTTGCCTTCGGCGCTATGGGCATTCCGATTATTGTTGCCGGACAGGTTTCAAATCTCGACCCGTTTTTATTAAGCCAGATGGCAGGGCGTCAATTGCCTTTTCTTTCGATATTTGTTCCCTTCCTGCTTGTTGTTATCATGGATGGTTTTCGTGGTGTTCGTGAAACCTGGCCTGCTGTGCTTGTCGGTGGCGGCACATTTGCGATTGTCCAATTCCTGACATCCAATTATTTCGGGCCGGAATTGCCTGATATTACAGCCGCTATTGCCACACTCGTTGTTTTGCCGCTGTTCTTGCGTTTCTGGCAGCCAAAACGCATTTTCCGTTTTGACGAAAACGAAGCTGCCCCCAAAGAAGATGTTCCCCATTATTCAATAGGAGAAATTGTCAAAGCATGGTCGCCTTTTATCATATTGACCATTTTTGTTATGGTTTGGAGCATTGCGCCTTTCAAAAAACTTTTTGCCAAAGGCGGTGCCTTGGAAAGCTGGGTGTTGAGTTTCGACGTATCATTCCTCAATAATATCATTGTCAAAACAGCGCCCATTGTTGCAACAGATGCCAAAATCAGCGCCGTTTATAAATTCGACTGGTTTTCCGCTACGGGAACTGCGATTATCCTTGCCGCAATCGTCAGTACTTTTGTTTTGAAAATGCGCCCTGCTCGTGCCATTGGCGTTTTCGGCATGACGCTCAAAGAACTTGCCCTTCCGATTTATTCGATCGGCATTGTTCTTGCTTTTGCTTTCATTGCCAATTATTCGGGGCTTTCTTCCACTTTGGCACTGGCTTTGTCACATACGGGCAAAAGTTTTACATTCTTTTCGCCATTTCTCGGATGGCTTGGTGTTTTTGTGACCGGTTCGGATACGTCTTCCAATGCTCTGTTCGGTGCTTTGCAAGCAACCACAGCCCATCAAATCGGCGTTTCCGATATTCTGCTTGTTGCAGTCAACAGTACGGGCGGGGTTACCGGCAAAATGATTTCGCCGCAGTCAATTGCAATTGCCTGTGCGGCTGTGGGACTTGTCGGGAAAGAATCCGACCTCTTCCGCTACACTGTCAAATATTCGCTGGGGCTTTGTGCCATTGCCGGTATTATGACAACGCTTCAGGGATATGTTCTTTCGTGGATGATCCCGTAATATTGATTTTACTTCCCGTTACTATTTCTTGTTAATATCGGAAATACTGAAAGTCTTTTTGAAACATAGAAATAAAACTGGAAGATCACGTGGATTTTCGGGGGGGCGCGTAACAGGTGAATTTTATTACGCCCCCCGAATAACACACAATGTTAATATCAACATTTTCAAAGGATAAAATTTTTATTCATCTCTTTGCCGAATTGGCTCCGGCATTCGAGCCATAACACAACCAAGACGGGTAACGAAATGATTATATCTTCTATCTCGGATTATCGCGAAGGTGCGCGGCGCAAACTTCCTCCATTCCTTTTCCATTATATTGATGGCGGGGCTTATGCAGAACGTACCCTGCAACGCAACACAACCGATCTTTCCGATATTGCGCTTCGCCAACGCATTTTGAAAAATATGTCGGAACTTAGTCTTGAAACCGAGCTTTTCGGCGAAAAGATGAAAATGCCGGTGGCACTTTCACCGGTGGGGCTTACCGGCATGTATGCGCGCCGAGGTGAAGTTCAGGCTGCAAAGGCCGCCCAATCACGCGGCATTCCCTTTACACTTTCGACTGTTTCTGTCTGCCCGATTGAAGAAGTCCAGTCACAAGTTCCAAACCCGATCTGGTTCCAGCTTTATGTTCTCAAAGACCGTGGTTTCATGAAAAATGTTCTTGAACGTGCTGTCGCACAAGGAATCAAAACGCTGGTTTTCACTGTCGATATGCCGGTTCCCGGTGCCCGTTATCGCGACCGCCATTCCGGCATGTCTGGCCCGTTTGCGAAATTGCGCCAATATACGCAAGCCGTTCTTCATCCTGCCTGGGCTTATGATGTCGGCGTCATGGGACGGCCGCACGACCTTGGCAATATTTCCACCTATCGCGGGAAACCGACCAATCTGGAAGATTATATCGGTTGGCTTGGCGCCAATTTCGACCCGTCGATAAGCTGGAAAGATCTTGAATGGATTCGCGAATTCTGGAAGGGACCAATGCTTATCAAAGGCATTCTCGACGTTGAAGATGCCCGCGATGCTGTGCGTTTCGGAGCAGATGGGGTTATTGTTTCCAACCATGGCGGGCGCCAGCTTGATGGTGTGCCTTCTACCGTCAGGGCATTGCCAAAAATTGCCGAAGTCTTGAAACCCGATCTCAAAGTTCTCGTTGACGGCGGTGTGCGCTCAGGCCTTGATGTTGTGCGCATGATTGCTCTTGGAGCCGATACGGTTATGCTTGGCCGTGCCTTTGCTTACGCATTGGCGACCGATGGCGAAAAGGGCGTTGCCAATATGCTTGATCTCATAGCCAAGGAAATGCGTGTTGCCATGACGCTGACCGGAGCCAAGAAAATAACCGACATCAATGCGGATATGCTCGTCAAAGACTGAAAAACTGTGTCGAGATTTAAGACTGCATAAATCTCGACATAGCCGATTTTTTGATGAATGCATCAGAACCTCATAAATCTCTTTTTTCTTTGTTGAAAATTGCTTTTGAAAAAAGGACTGCCCGAATGATGACACTATCGCGCAGTCCCAATCTCGCAATCCCCACCTCGCTGTCGCCACTTCGCTGTCCCCACCTTGCTGTCTCCCTCTCGCTGTCTCCACCTCGCTGTCCCCATCTCGCAATCCCCACACCTTGCTGTATCCACCTCGCTGTCCCCATCTTGCTGTCTCCACTTCGCTATCTCCCTCTCGCTGTCTCCACCTCGCAATCTCCACCTCGCTGTCTCCACCTCGCTGTCTCCCTCTCGCTATCTCCCTCTCGCTATCTCCCTCTCACTGTCCCCATCTCGCTGTCTCCACTTTGCTGTCCCAATCTCGCAATCCCCACCTCGCTATCTCCACCTCGCTGTCTCTCTCGCTGTCTCCCTTTCGCAGTTCTTGTTTTTTATGATAATCATTGCCTGCTTTTTGTTTTATCCAAAACGGAATTGCAGTAATTTGCCGTTTGGAAAATGAATGGTGATTTGCCGGTTGAAAATTGCCGCTTCACCCCTTCCGGCAAAAAATTATGTTGCTTCCGGTTTTTACCGGAAATTTAAAAAACTATTTTTTTTAAAAAAACCGTATTGCTAATCGTAAATTGTTCAACAACAGAATAATTCCGCTTTTGTGCGACGCAAACTTGCCTCCTTTACGCAATAGTCATGTGATTTTTCGCCTCGTCTCCGATTTTAAAACGGCTTTTTTCATTTAAAATTTTTAAAAAATTCATGCAGATTTTCTTAATGAAAAAAATTAGAGGTTGAACATTTCTGAAAAAAAAGAAATATTAACGGCGTCCATAGCAAGTTTGCGGGGAATTAAAATGTCTCTTCCTTTACAATTCAACCTTTTTCAATCGCGCCTTTCTTCAAAAAGCGGCGAGAAAAAGCGCTGCTTGTCTTTTACCTCCCCCCTCATCAATAGGCTATTTTGAAAGTGTTATCGTCTGATCCGAAGGGTTTTATGAAGCTCTATCCATGGGCTGAAGCCCAAGCAGAGGAATGGGACACCAGGTTTCAATCCTCGAAAATTATATTGAAGCACTTGGCAGAAGAAAATTTGACAGGTATTGGCGTACCGGAAAAATTCGGTGGCGATGGCAAAACCATTGTTGACGCTATTTTGACGATTTCCGACATTGCCTATTCCTCGTTCACGGCTGCCTTCGTCTTATGGGCGCACCGCGCTTATATCGAATGCGTTTTGCAAAGCCCGAATGAAGCACTCAAACACCGCCAATTGCCGCTTTTGGCATCAGGTAAAATGGCCGGTTCTGCCGGTCTTTCCAATTTGATGAAGCATCTTTCCGGCTTGGAAAAAATGGAAAATTTTGCTTCGTTTGAGAATGGCATTTATCACCTCACCGGCAAAATGCCGTGGATTACAAATATCGACTGCCAAGGCTTTTTTGCAGCCTGTGCCGCCGAACTTGATAACGGGCGCGCTGTTGTCTTCAGCCTTGAAAACAGCGACAAGGGGGTAAATGTCCAATCGCTCGATTTACTGGCTTTGCGTTCAAGCGGTACAAAAGCGATCACCATGGATAATGTCGCTTTGACGGCTGACAGGATTTTGCATGACAATATTGCCGAATGGCTAAAAACACTGCGTCCTGCTTTTATCGCGCTTCAATGCGGTCTATTTTCAGGATTGGCGGCGCGCTTTATTGACGAAGCCAAAAAGCATTTCAATGCCCGAAGAACGTCGCTCAAAGGCGACATAGACGAGACAGAAAAAGAGCTTTCAAGCCTGCGCAATGCGCTTATCAAAGGTGTAAACAACAACCATTTTGTTAGTGCTCCCGAAGATCTATTCAAGCTCCGCATCAGTTTGACAGACTGGCTCTGGAAAGCGGTTCTGCTTGAATTGGAAACCCGCGGTGGCGGCGCTTATCTCATAGAGACTGCCGAAGGATTTCCCCGTCGTTTGCGCGAAGCAAGTTTTGTTCCCATTATTACCCCCAGTGTCACGCAGCTTAAAAAAGCCTTGGCGTGATTAACCCTTTTATCAATTCAAATTCATGACAGAAAAAGCTCCCCTTCTTGAAGCCAAAAACATCGTTTTGCGGTATCGCGACGATGCGCCCCCTATTCTTGAAAATTTCAACCTTGCAATCGGAAGAAATGAAACAGTTTCCATTCTGGGGCCAAGCGGTGTCGGAAAATCGAGCCTTTTACGTGTGCTTTCCGGCCTGCAAAAGCCGAATGGCGGCCATATTTTTGTTCACGGTAAAGAGCTTACCCGTGTTGACCCGAATATTGCGGTAGCCTTTCAAAATCCGGGTTTATTGCCGTGGCTGACATTGGAAAAAAATGTGGCCTTTGGCCTCGATTTCAAAAACCGTGAAAAGCTTGAAAAAAGCGAACGGCAAAATCGGGTGAATAAAGCGATCCACGAAGTGGGGCTTGATTATGCACGCAAACTAAGACCTTCCGAGCTTTCCGGCGGCATGGCACAGCGGGCAGGACTGGCGCGTTGTTTTGCAAGAAATCCGGAAGTGCTATTTCTGGACGAACCGTTTGGCGCACTTGATGAATTGACACGGCAGGATATGCAAAATCTGCTGATTAAACTGGTGAAAGAATTCTCCGCCTCAACGCTTCTTGTCACGCACGATATTGACGAAGCATTGCTTGTTAGCGAACGGGTTATTCTGCTTGGCGGAAAACCGGCAAACATCATCGGCACATGGACAATCAATTTCCCGAAACCCCGCAATAACTTTGTCGAAGAACTCGGCAAAATCCGTATCGAAATTCTTGCAGCTTTAAGAGATGCAGGACTTAAAAAAGAGATGAAATATGAAAGATGAATATTTTTCCCGCCGCGACATTTTGCGGCTATCGGCTTTATTGACGGCAAGTGGCGCTTTGCCATTTTTAAATATTGGAAGAGCAAAATCACAAGAAAAGGATGAGCCGGTAAAAGTCGGTTATTTGCCAATCACCGATGCAACAGCACTGCTTGTGGCTCATGGTAAAGGTTTTTTTGAAAGCGAAGGCTTGAAAGCTGAAAAACCGGTTCTCTTCCGTAGCTGGTCACAAATTGTAGAAGCTTTTTTTGCCGGCCAGATCAATGTGATGCATGTTCTTTCGCCAATCGCCATCTGGGCACGCTATTCAAGCAAAGCGCCGCTTAAAGTCGTTGCCTGGAACCATATGAGCGGCTCCGGTTTTTCTGTCGCCAATGACATCAATTCCATTTCCGATCTTGGTGGCAAAAACGTTGCTATTCCATTCTGGTATTCAATCCACACGGTCGTTTTGCAAATGATCTTGCGCAAAAACGGCTTGACACCCGTTTCGAGAAAAAGCGGCACAATTGAAAAAAATGAAGTCAATATGGTGATAATGGCACCATCGGATATGATACCGGCAGTTGCCAATGGTCAAGTTTCGGGCTTTATCGTTGCTGAACCCTTCAATGCGGCGGGTGAAGCGGCCAAAGTTTCAAAACTTGCAAGATTTACAGCCGATGTCTGGCGTGACCACGCTTGCTGTCTTGTCTGCATGCAGGAAAACGACCTGAAAGAGCGTCCCGAATGGTCGCAAAAAGTTGTATCGGCCATGGTCAAAGCGCAGTTATGGACAGCAAAGAACCGCGAGGAAACAGCGCTTCTTCTTTCCAAAGAAAATCCGAACAAATATATGCCTTTCGGTTCCGATGTTCTCAAACGTGTTCTTGTTTCAAGCGAAGAAGACAATCGGTTTTATGAAAAATCGGGTGCAATCATTCACCCAGACTGGCTTGAAAAGCGCATAGATTTTCAACCCTATCCTTATCCGAGCTACACGGAAGAACTGGTAAGACGGCTGAAAGACACTTTGATTGAGGGTGATAACGCGTTTCTTGAAACACTTGATCCGGCTTTTGCGGCAAAAGACCTTGTCGATGACCAATTTGTCAAACACGCATTAAGCGAAGTTGGCGGACTTCCCGCTTTCGGCATGAAAGACAGTTTCGTGCGCAATGAAGAGATTGAAGTTTAACGGGGAGAAAGCGTGATGAAAAGCTGTCTTCGCCATTTGTCCGGTTTGTCGGGACTTGTTGTACTTCTTTTCCTCTGGTGGCTTGGAACAGATGTTTTGAGCCCCAAAAACAGCTTTGCAAGCCGCTTTTCGGTTGAGGAAACATTACCGACTTTATGGCACTTGTTAACCGGCTCGGACTTATTTCTTCACGCTCTCATCAGCCTTAAACGCATTGTTGTCGGATTGGTTTTTGCGCTTATCATAGGCGTGCCTGTCGGGCTTTTGATCGGCGCCAAACCATGGGTGGAAAGAGCGACCGGTCCGGCATTCCAGTTTCTGCGCATGATCTCGCCATTGTCGTGGATGCCGATTGCCGTGATGGTTTTCGGCATTGGCGACAAGCCGATCTATTTTCTTCTCACCTTTGCAACTGTCTGGCCGATTATGTTCAACACGGCAGCAGGTGTCAAACAACTTGACCGGCATTTTCTGCTGGTTGCAAAAAGCCTTGCTGCAACACAAAGTGAAACATTGCTCTATGTGGTTTTTCCAGGGATTCTGAGCCATATGATGACGGGGATCCGCTTGGCTATCGGCATTGCATGGATTATCATTGTACCGTGTGAAATGTTGGGTGTCTCGGCAGGCCTCGGCTATTTCATTCTCGATACACGCGACCGGCTTGCTTATCCTGAGCTGATGTCAACCATCCTACTTATCGGATTGATCGGCTATTTGCTTGATAGCGCGGTTCGTGCGGCTGCCCGCCGCCTTGGCTGATCTTAACCGCTACCCGGTTGATAAAGAAGACGTGAACCGGATTTTAAAAGGACGGGAATGAAAATCCCCCTCCTTTATATGAGTGTTTTAAAAAACCGGATAAAACATATGTGGGGATGAATAGCCGCAATAATATCCACCACATGAGCATTGCCAACAATTTTGTTCCTTGAAAATCCTGACTGTGGTAAACGGAAAGGACAAGAACAGGTAGTCAATTTTTTTTGCGTTTCCCTTACTCGCCCGAGGTTTCCCGCAAACCCAAGCAAGAAAAAATAGCCATTGTTTTGCCAGCTCTTTGCGCGGGTGTTTTCACTTTGGTTTTGCCACCCTTTGACGAACGGAGTTCTATTCCGGTTTTGCGTTCTTCTGCCGGTTTTTTTCAAATTTTTCCAATGCGTCGCAATTGCTTTTTCCCCAATCAAACAGCATTTCAACCGGCTCGCAAAATCTTTTTCCAAGCGGGGTGAGCGAATATTCAACCTTTGGGGGAACAACCGTATAGACATGGCGGCGAACCAGCCCCCCTTGTTCAAGATCACGCAATGTCTGGATCATCATTTTTTTGGAAATTCCGGGTAAAGCGCGTTGCAGTTCACCAGTGCGACATTTTCCATTCGGCCAATGGAACAATGCGTGCAGAAGCATGCTTTTCCATTTGACCGAAAATAATTCCATAATTCTTCGTGCCGGACAGGTTTCGACAAAGACAAGGTTTTCATTGGTGTTTTTTGGCATAATAGTCACCTTTTGGTATCTATGTCCCTATTAAGTACCTTCTAGCATATTTTTCACTACTCACCTAGCTGTTTCTTGTATCTAACAAATCAGGGAATATCATTATGCCAGCTGCTTTATGGGCTTTTGCAATCGCCGCTTTCGGTATCGGCACAACAGAATATATTATTTCCGGCCTTTTACCTGCCATTCAGGCAGATTTTCATATTTCGGTTTCGGCTGCCGGTTTCATGGCAACCTCTTATGCATTGGGTGTATTTTTCGGAACACCGATCATCATCATATTGGGAAGCAATGTCGAAAAGAAAAAACTGCTGCTTATTGCATTGACATTTTTCATCGTCGGAAATTTCCTGACTGCTCTTGCACCCAATTTCACCACCGCCATTTTCGGGCGGGTTATCAATTCGCTTTGCCACGGGGTTTTCATCGGTATTGCTTCTGTGCTTGCCGCCGACCTCGTCCCTCAAGATAAGCGAACCAGCGCAATCGCCTTCATGTTCAGCGGCATGACAGCCGCCAATTTTATCGGCGTTCCTGCCGGTACATGGTTCAGCCATGTAACGTCATGGCGCACCACTTTTTATCTCATTACACTTATCGGTGTGCTTGCTTTTGTTGCAACGTCGAGACTGGTTCCAAAACAGCTGCAACATCATGAACAATCATTGAAAAATGAACTTTTTGTTTTTGGCGATGTTCATGTTCTTCTTGCCATGGGCATTACTATTTTAGGCCCCGCAGCATTTTTCACCTCGATTACCTATATTGCCCCGATGGCCAAAGAGCTTGGTCATTTTTCCGATCAGGGTGTTACGTTTCTTCTGTTCATTTTTGGGGGAGGCTTGTTTGTCGGCAATTATTTAGGTGGCAAATTTGCCGACCGTGCATTAATGCCGGTTCTTTATATTACGCTCTTCGCTCAAGCCGTTGTGATGCTGTTTTTCTACTTTACAATTGGCAACAAAATTGCCGATGTATTCTCTATATTTTTCATGGCTGCTTTCGGTTTTGCGAGCGTCTCGCCAATCCAGCGCCTTGTTATGGATAGAGCAAAAGCTGCCGGCGGTGCCAATCTTGCTTCGGCAGTCAATATCGGCTTTTTCAACCTTGGTAATGCGCTGGGGTCATGGCTCGGTGGTTTGGTGATCGCCCTTGGCTTCGGCTATGCCTCGCCGAACTGGGCAGGTGCTTGCCTTTCTTTTGCAGCACTTTTCCTTGCTGTTCTCTCAAGCCTTTTTGCAAAACGTCAGGCAAAGCAGGAATTAAAGGACTGTTGCCCGTCAAGCTACAAATAAAGAATTGACTGTAGGGGGCAATCAAGCCCGCTCACTCGGCGGGGCATTTCAGTCCCCGCTTTGTAGGCGTAATTAACGTTCAAGCAATATACACTTCTGTTAGCCTTCAAGCAGTTTAGAAACAGACCCACATTCAAACAGCTTAGACGATGAGCATCAAAGTCAATTAACCTTCACGCAGTTTCGATGAACACAGAAATCGACCGACATTTCTTACCCGAAAATCACATTGTCCGATCAAGGTTTTCAACCTTGAAAATTCCACTTTCATTTAAACTTGGATAATTGGATAGCTCTGAGCATGTCGGTTTCCCTGATCGCTGTTCAGGTAAAATTTTCTCTATATAGCGTTAGCAAGCGATATGATTCGCATCACAATGATATTTTGGAAAAATATTCCTCTAAAATAGAGCTAGAAGTTTCGTTGATTGTTCAAAATTCCTGTTTTAGTTACTGTTTTAGGAAATTTTTCAATTTTCCGCTCGCAACCGGAATATTTTTCTTCCACGTTGCTTCATAGCGGATTTGTATCGGGCGCTCATCCTGATCGCACAAAATATAACGCTGACCGGATGTCATGGTGATTGCCGATTTTGGCAAGAGTGCTGCACCCAGCCCGCAATGTGCCCAGTTTTCCAGTTCACGATAGGAAACTGTTTTACCGGTATATTCTTTCAGAACATGATTGTGGTGCCCGAACATTTCCCTGATAAACTTGGTCAATCCGGATTCGTCGTCGACCATGACAAAAACTTCATCGGCAATATCGGAGAAATGCACCACATTGACATTTCTGATCGGCTTTGCCGTGCTCGGTATGAAATAAAGCGGCTCTTCATAAAGAAACTCGCTTGCTCTTGTCGGCTTTTTTTCCGGCGCAACGTCAAAGACAAAATCGACTTCGCCTTGCTCCAGCAAGTCGATGAGATCGCCGCTATTGCGTTCGCATAACACAATTTCGCTGTCCGGATTTCGAGTGCGAAAATCATTCATAACGGCTGAAAGATATTGGCAGCTCATCAAAGGCGATTTGCCAATTCTGATAACATTTGTTTCCTGATTGTTGAATTTCTTGCTTTCGTCGACGAGATTGAAATTAGCCTCGATCAGCTTTTCGATATAGGGCATAATATGTTGCCCGAAAGGGGTAAGTCCGACACGGCGCGTCGTGCGCGAGAAAATGCGTGCCTGAAACTCGTCTTCAAGCTGGGCAATGCTGTTTGACAAGGTTGGCTGCGTCACATGGCAGTTTTTTGCCGCCACAGTAAAATTGCCTGTCTGTGCCACAGCGAGAACATAATTCAATTGTGCCAGATTCATCAGTCGTTCCCCAAGTGTTCCCTCTTATGATTTATAGCTTAAATAAATAAATCACATTTGCAAATACAATTTTTAAAACGCGTTCCGCTCTTGTATAAAAAGCTCAAGAGCTCATACCTATATAATTATCATTCATTCGATAACGCCTAATCCTGAAATACAAAGAAGTGAGGACGTAAGTGTTTGCGGCAATCTGCCGCAACGATCTTATATGTTTTGACTGTGAAAGCGGGTCAAATTGATATGGAAAATGAAAGAGCCGGTCTCCAGCCAAGGCTTACCCTGCCGCAAATCATATTCAGTCTTTTGCCGCTCTTCTGGATTGCCGAAGCTGCTTTATTAAGCCTGATTGTTGCCAAAGCAGACGGGGCGTTATCAACCATCATCATTGCCGGTTGCGCTATTATTGTACTTGCAGCAATCAAAGCTTGTCTCGGCTATTATAGCGAACTTGACCTCTTCAAAAATTCCCGCGAGAACCTGAATGGCTGGCGCAAACGCGGCTTGACCCACCTCAATTTTCTTTCTCCTCTAAGTAAAAAACGTATGCCGGGCGGCGAGGCAGCCAATATTCTTGTCGATCAGGGAGAGACACTCGTTTCATGGAATGCGAAATACCGCCCCCTGATGGTGCGCGCTGCTGTTGTTCCGCTTGTCATTCTTTGTCTGGTATTGCCGTTTTCATGGCTTGCCTGTTTGCTGCTTTTTATAACCGCACCGATCATCCCGCTCTTTTGGGCCATTATCGGCGCCAAAGCTCAAAAAGCGGCAAAAGAGCAATGGCAGGAAATGGGCGAGATGAACGGCTATCTGCTTGATCGTTTGCGCGGCATAAAGACATTGCGCATTCTTGATGCCACTTTCTGGAGTGCGAAACGCCTTGCCCGCCAATCCGACGACCTCATTACACGCACAATGAAGGTGTTACGCATTGCTTTTTTGTCGTCGGCAGTGCTGGAACTTTTTTCGGCTCTCGGTGTCGCTTTGATGGCCGTCTATATCGGTTTTCATCTTTTAGGTGTCATTACCATCGGCTTTTGGGGAAACAAGCTCAGCCTTGCCGAAGGACTGTTTATTCTTTTGCTTGCTCCGAGTTTTTTTGAACCCTTGCGCGAACTTGCAAGTGTCTGGCACGACCGTGTTGCAGGTAAAGCGGCCATGGAAAATTTCACAAAACTTGTTGGCAAGGGAGAGACGATTGTTCATCAATCTTCTAATGTTGAGCAATTACCAAATTTTCAACAATCACCAGATGTTCAGCCATCATATGACAGCAAGCCAAAAGAAATAGCTTCCCCGAAAAGTGGCACTGCAATCGAAATTGATAATATCTCATTCGGCTTTATTCCCGAAAAACCGGTTTTCAAAAACTTTTCACTCAAAATCGGCAGGCAAGAAAAAGTTGCACTCACAGGAAAAAGTGGTGCGGGAAAATCGGTTTTGCTGGCGCTCATTGCCGGTCTCATTCAGGCCGACAAGGGGGTAATCAAAGTCAACGGCTTGACCGTCAATGGCACAAATATAGATGAAATCCGGGCCAAAATCGGCTGGATGGGAGCAAAACCCTATTGGTTCGACCAGTCAATTTTGTCCAATATAACATTCAACAGAAAATTCGATAATATTGACGACTATCTCGATCTTGCCAATTTGCACGATTTCGCCAATGAGCGCAAATACCAGCGCCTTGGTGAAGGTGGAACCGGCGTTTCGGGTGGGGAAGCCGCCCGCCTTTCTTTAGTGCGGCTGGCACTGGAAAAAGGCCGCAATATCCTTCTCATTGACGAACCGACTGCCCATCTCGACCCTGAAAGTGCAAAGATTGTTATAGATGCACTCATAAAAATTTCCGGAGGAAATAGCCTTCTTGTTGCAACCCACGATCCGGAACTTTTCAAGCGTATGGACAGGGTGATCGAACTTTCGCCGGAAGTGAACTGTCGGGAGAGCGAAAGATGAAAACAATTCTCGCTCTCATTGCGCCTCGCGACAAAATTATCCGCAAAAAAATGCTGTGGGGGCTTCTCTTTGCCATTCTCACAGCCCTGTCAACAATCGGTCTTCTTTGCTTATCCGGCTGGTTTATTACAGCAACCGGAATAGCCGGTTTGACGATTGCGGCAACACGTGTTTTCGATGTTTTTATGCCCTCGGCTGCGATACGGTTTTTCGCGCTTTTGAGAACCGGCGCGCGCTACGCAGAACGGCTTGTCAATCATGATGCGACATTCATGCAAAGTAGAGGCCTGCGGCTGCAACTCTTCAAAACGATTGCACAAAGAAAATCCTTGCGAGATCTTGCCATGCGTCCGGCACGGCTGTTGCACCGTCTAACCGGCGATATTGATAGTTACGAGCTTATTTATCTGAAACTTATCGTCCCTTCCATTGTTGCACTGGTTGCAATTTTTACAATTATAGCCGTACTTTCTTCCGTTCATTTGGGCTTGGGGCTTGGCTTCGGACTTGTAATTTTTGCCATTGTCATTGTTTTTTCCTGCCTTTCCATAAAACTTGACGAAAAGCGTTCAGCCTCTCTTGCAATACGCCGTGAAAGCCTGCGCACACGTGTGATCGCACTTCTTTCCGGCCAGACCGACCTTGTTATGAATGGCTGCCAGCAATCTTTCACCAATCATGTCATGAACACGGAAGACAGCCTTGCAACAAGTGATGTTTCGTTGAAAAGACGGCAACTCGCCATTGAAGCAATCAGTGCTTTTGTCGACAAGCTCATTTTTGTCGGGCTTATTATCACAAGCGTTCTCCTCTATCGCTATGTTTCGATCAGCCTGCCACTTGCTGTACTTTCTATATTAGCCGCACTGACACTTTATGACCTTGTCAAACCGCTTTATCAGGGGTGTAGCGAGATTGGCCGCTATATATTGGCGTTGCGCAGACTTTCGCCCTTTGTCGAAAGTGGAAATACCAACCCCGCCAAACCCCGCGAAGAGTTACCACCATGTAGTTATGTGGCTGTGGCCAACATCAAGCGGGCAAGTTACGAGCCACAATTACCGGCAGTTTTGAACGATATTCATTTCACGGTCAGCGCGGGAGAAAAAATAGCCTTTGTTGGCCCCAATGGTGCTGGCAAAAGTTCGCTCATTTCGCTCTTCATGACAAAAGATATGATTGTCGAGGGAAAAATTGCAGCGATAAAAGCAGCATTATTGGAACAAAATACCTATATATTTAGAGACACTCTGCATGAGAACCTGAAACTTGCCAATGTGACCGCCTCTGACGAAGACATGGTCGAGGCCATGGAGCGCGCGGGGCTACACGACTATCTCGATAATCTCAAAGACGGCCTTTATAGCAGCGTCGGTGAAAACCAGACCGGTCTTTCTACCGGTCAGGCTCGACGCTTCGCATTGGCACGCCTTTTCCTGCAGAAACGCGACCTGTGGCTACTTGATGAGCCGACAGAGAATATAGATGGCGGAACCGCCCGCGATATTCTCGAGCGCATGAAGCACTATGGGCGTGAAAAAAGCTGGCTCCTTGTCACCCACCTGAAACGGGAAGCAACCTGTTGCGACCGCATCATCACACTCGATCACACCCGCATCACCGGCGACTATGAGCGGTCGAACGAAAACTATCAACGCGTTTTAGAAAGTTTACGCGAGGACAATTATGACAAACACTCAATGTAAGGACTTGAATTATGGATATTGACATTGTCAGCCTATCACGGTTCCAATTCGCCGCGACTGCGCTTTACCATTTTCTGTTTGTCCCACTCACACTAGGATTATCAATCCTGCTTGCCATTATGGAAAGCGTCTATGTCATGACAGGTCGAACGATCTGGCGGGATATGACCAAGTTTTGGGGACTACTGTTTGGTATAAATTTTGCGCTGGGGGTCGCAACCGGCGTGGTTATGGAATTCCAGTTCGGCATGAACTGGAGCTATTATAGCCATTATGTCGGCGATATTTTCGGCGCACCTTTGGCTATTGAAGCTTTGATGGCTTTCTTTTTGGAAGCAACTTTTGTCGGCCTGTTCTTCTTCGGATGGGACCGCATGTCAAAGGTTAAACACCTGATTGCCACATGGTGCGTGGCCTTCGGCTCCAACTTCTCGGCTTTGTGGATTCTGGTTGCCAATGGCTGGATGCAAAATCCGGTTGCCTCCACCTTCAACCCGCAAACCATGCGTATGGAAATGGGCGACTTCGCCTCGGTTGTTTTGAACCCTGTTGCGCAAGCGAAATTCGTTCACACAGTTTCAGCCGGTTATACAACCGCCGCTGCTTTCGTTCTTGGCGTTTCAGCCTGGTACCTGTTGAGAGGTCGCTATAAAGAAATTGCCAAACGCTCGATGACAGTTGCGGCATCGTTCGGTCTTGCTGCTTCGCTTTCCGTTGTAGTTCTCGGGGATGAAAGCGGCTACCTTTCCGGCGAACACCAGAAAATGAAACTCGCTGCTATCGAAGCCATGTGGGATACTGAAAAAGCTCCGGCTTCTTTCACATTGTTCGGCCTTCCCGATGTCAAAAACCGCGAAACCCATTTTGCTATCCACATTCCGTGGGTCATGGGCATTATCGGCACACGTTCGTTTGACGAACAGATTCCTGGCATCAAGGATCTTGTTGCACAATCGGAAAAAGAGATCAGACAAGGTATCCTCGCTTATGATGCACTGGAAAAAATCCAGCAGGCAAAAGGCGCAGCCGTTCCGCAAGAAACAATCGACCAGTTTGAAAATAACGGTCGTTCACTCGGTTATGCACTTTTGTTGAAACGCTATGTCGATGATCCGCGGACAGCAACAGACGAACAGATCAGCAAAGCGGCATGGGATCTTGTTCCGGAAGTTCCGGTTATCTTCTGGGCTTTCCGTATCATGGTTGCCTGTGGTTTTGCCCTTATCCTGATTATGGCGACATTCTTCTATCTGTCGGCACGTCATCGTTTGGAAAACAGGCGCTGGTTGCTTAAACTTGCTGTTTGCGCCATCGCACTTCCGTGGGTTTCTGTCGAATGTGGATGGGTTGTTGCCGAAATAGGACGTCAGCCCTGGATTATCGAAGGAATTCTTCCGACCGCCGTTGCCGTTTCAAACCTCGGCGTTACGACAGTGTTCCTGACAATTTGCGGCTTTGTTGCCCTCTATACTGCGCTTCTTGTCGTCGAAGTCCGCTTGATGCTGAAATATATCAGAAAAGGTCCGGACGTTCTTAACGAGCACAGCGAGGTTCAAAACAACGCCTCTGCCACAGCATTATCTTAAAGGATAAAATCATGATTTTGCACGATTTGATTTCATATGACGTGTTACGTATCATATGGTGGCTGCTGCTTGGCATTGTGCTTGTCGGCTTTGCAGTCATGGACGGTTTCGATCTGGGAACCGGTATGTTGCTTCCCTTTGTGGGCAAGACCGATCTTGAACGACGCATCGTCATCAACACAGTCGGACCGGTTTGGGAAGGCAATCAGGTATGGTTGATTTTGGCAGGCGGTGCAATTTTTGCCGCTTGGCCACAACTTTACGCCGTTTCGTTTTCGGGCTTTTATATTGCCATGTTTCTTGTGCTCGTTGGCATTATTCTGCGTCCTGTCGGCTTCAAATACCGCAGCAAACGCGAAAGCAAAACCTGGCGGTCAACCTGGGACTGGCTGCTTTTCGTCGGTGGCTTTGTACCAAGCCTGATTTTCGGCGTTGCAATGGGCAATGTGCTTCAAGGTGTTCCCTTCGAGATTAAACCCGATATGCAGGTTTTCTATCGCGGCTCGTTCTTCGGACTGTTGAACCCGTTTGCAATCCTTTGCGGGGTTCTTTCGATTGTCATGCTGCTCACCCACGGGGCAAGCTGGCTTGCTGTCAAAACAGACGATCCGATTTTCAGCCGTGTACGCAAAATCGGCATGATTACCGGTGTTCTCACAACCATTCTTTATGGTTTGTGCGGGCTTTTGTTGAACCTTGCAACAACCGGCTATCATATTACCGGTGGTGTGGTTGCCAATGGCCCTTCAAACCCGTTGATGAAACAGGTTGCAACCAACGCTTCCGGTTGGCTTGACAATTACCATCAAACACCGATCTTGTGGCTTGTTCCGATTATCGGACTTGTTGCACCGCTATTGGCAGTGGCATGTCTTGCCATGAGAAAACCGGTTCTTGCCATTATCGCAAACGGACTTGGCATTGCCGGCATTATCGCAAGTGTTGGCGTTGCAATGTTCCCGTTCATCCTGCCTTCAACAATTGATCCGGTGATGAGCCTTACGGTATGGGATTCTTCCTCAAGCCATTTCACCCTCTTTGTCATGCTGATTGTCGCGGTCATTTTTGTTCCGACAGTCTTGGCCTATACAAGCTGGGTTTACAAAATCCTTTGGGGAAAAGTCAGCGTCAAAACAATCGAAGGAAACAAGCAATCCTATTGATTGCTACTCTTGAAAGGAAATTCCATGTGGTATTTTTCATGGGCTCTCGGCCTTCCGCTTGCTGCCGCTTTCGCAATATTGAATGCGATGTGGTATGAATTGACGGACGACAGCGCCAAACAAAATAAAGGCGAGAATAAATCCGAATAGCCTGAAAAAAACAAAAATCATTGCCGCGGAAAGCTCCTTGCTCTCCGCGGCATTTTATTTTTCTCACAGAGTTTTCTTCCCTGATCGTCGTTTAAAAAAAGCGCGACTACCGGTCTATTCGCTTTTCAATTTATGCACTCTGAAATCATCGCTATTGAGCAGCCAGATTTTTTAACCATTTCCGCAGGCGGTTTCTCGCATTGGAATAGGGAGAAGAGGTGTTCAATTGGATCATCCTCCCCATTGTCCATTTTCCGCACCACTCTTTTTCGTAAAGCTTCCGGTTATTCCGTTTGGAAATTTCGACAATAATCCGGTTTTTTGCCTGACAAAGCCGATCAACAAGATCAGCAAAAGGAACATTCTGATAATCGGAATAAAATTTTTTGGCGAGTTCACCAAGTTCATTCCACTTGAAGCCGGTTTCAGGAAAATCGACGGGTTCGCCCTTTTCATCCCTTTCCAGCCATTTCAGGACAAGCCTGTTCCACCCCAAAAGATAGGCAACGAGATTTGAAACACTCATCAGCTCGCCTTTTGAATGCCCCTCCATGAGCGGCAAACCGGAAACATCTGCCGGTACTTTACGCAAATCTTCGGCAAGTTTGGAAAAAGCCGTTTCGATTGCATTCAGCAATTCATCTTTATTTTGCGGTATAGACATTTTTCCCTCGCCTGACGCTTACGAAATAGCGTAACAGTTTTTCAATGCAAGAATAGAGCCGCTCGGATTCTTGTTCGAGATTTGTATGAACAATCGATAATAAAACCCGTTCATGTCTAAACTTGCAAAGTTCCTCGCCACAAACCGACATCGGATTGAAGCTGACTGATAATTAAAAAATTTCACAATGATTTTTTTCTCCCTCAGTCCGGCCAAGAGGAAACGCAATGATTGTCAATTGCACTTCAAATATCGAATTCTTAAGAAATAAAGAATGTAGTTTGAAGCTTTTTACAGTAAAAGCCGGTTTATAGCGAAAATATATGGAACACAGCCTGTCAAATGAAGAGTTAAATACGCATGTCTTTTATGATGGAGCCGAATTGTTTGGTTGCCTGCTCGTAGACATCATATCGGGGTTCTTTAATCGCTGAATCAAACCACTCCTCCATGGCAGGCAATTGTAGTAATTTATCCAGATAGTTTCGGGATCTTGTATTTAAAGGTAAGTTATATGCCCGAACTCTAAATGCAACGGGACAGAAAAATGCATCAACAGCAGTAAATTCATGCCCCGAAAGATAAGGCCCACCGAATTGATCCAGCCCACTTTCAAACAACTCGTCGATACGGTCAATGTCCTTCTTGAGGTTTTCGGGTATTTCATTCAATTTCACTTCGACGGAGCAGTTCATCTGGCATTGTGTTCTCAACGCCTCGAAAGAAGAATGCATTTCTGCTGCTGCGCTTCTGGCCCAAGCTCTTGCGCGACGATCCATTGGCCAAACACTGTCATGTTTTTCAAAAAGATATTCGACTATCGCAAGACTATCCCAAATGATGGTATCGTTATCATAGAGAACCGGCACTCTACCTGATGGAGAAAAGGTTTTGAAATTGCGATAGGTGGTGTCCCCTGAAAGAAAATGTTGGCTTTCTTTGAATGGTATTTGCAATGTCTTTAGAAGAACCCAAGGTCTTAAGGACCACGACGAATAGTTCTTATTTGCGATGTGAAGCGTATACATTATTTTTATCCTTGTTCAGTCGAGGACTTATTGAGTTCAGCAATTCTTTTACAGTTGTGGTTGCTACTTCATACGGCTTTAAATCACCGTAAATATTATAATTAACAATCAATCCTTCCAGTATAATCATGATTATTGAAGCGACTTGATCTGTTTTTTCCTTGCAATCAGGCTCTATCACCTGATGGATCAGGTTATAAATAGAATCCTTATGTTTTTTTACGATTGCGGAAATCTGTTCATTCGTTTTTCCGAACTCTTCCGAAGCTTTTATAAACATACAGCCAAAAAAATCGGGTTCGGTAAACCACTTTTTATGCCACTCCAGAATAGCGGTGACTTTTGAAACAGCTCCGTCAGGCGCTTGGTCGACATAAGTTTGTAAGCTTTTCATAAAATTATCATCTCGGAGCTTTAACGCTTCCTCTATGAGACCATTTTTTGTCCCGAACTGGGTGTATAATGTCGGCTTTGCAATCTTTGCTTCCCCTACTATCCAGTCCACACCAACATTGGCGTAACCATGTTCATTGAACAGTCGCAAGGCGGTTTCCAATAAAACCTGTCGTTTACTTACCCGTTGCCCTGCCTCTTTTTTTGATGGCATTTCTTTAGTTAGTGTCATTATTCTACCTTAATCCATTTTTTTAGAAAAATATTTCCATTTACACGTAACATCTATGATTGCAGCATATTGATAATTTACTTACAGGTCTGTTAAGTTTCAAAAAAACAGACAGGTCTGTTAAGTATTACATTAGTCTCATTCTTATTAAAAATTCAACCCCTTACCGGAGAAATAGCTAAATGAGTGATCTTACCGACGCCCCCAAAAGCCGAATGACGTTTTTTCTTACCTCGAAAGCACCGGCCAGACCTTCGTCATTGCAAATTCTGACAGGATTTGCCGGTGGCATGGTCAGCATATCGATTTTGGCATTTATGGCCGGACATTATCATGTTCCGCTCATCATGGCTCCCTTTGGTGCCACATGCGTATTGCTCTACGCATTGCCCGAATCTCCGCTGGCGCAGCCTAGAAGCGTGATAGGCGGTCATCTTCTTTCGACATTCGTAGGCTTGGCTGTTTTCCACCTGATCGGTCACGGGGTTTGGGAAACGGGTCTTGCTGTCGGTTTGGCTATAGGTCTCATGCAGTTCACCAGAACCATTCATGCTCCCGCCAGCGCGGATCCAATAGTCGTGTTTTTGGCGAGTTGTCCCGGTTGGTCATTTTTATTCGCACCTGTTTTTCTTGGCTCTATCATTCTTGTTGCTATTGCATTCGTTGTGAACAACATCGGGGCGGGTAAAAACTGGCCAAAATATTGGTGGTAATTGCGCCTTATCTCTCGTTGCAAACTTCAAATAAATTAAGTTCGCAGCGCAAGAACCTGATTGCTGGAAAGATTGCAGATATTACGCACGTCCTATTGCGAAAAAACATCAAACTTATAGTGGTCAATATTCGCAATAATTGTGGCTATTACCATGCGTTTGAACGAGTGCCGAATACCACCGCGTTCAGACCAGACATTTGATAACTGAAGAAACAAATACGACGGCACAATACCGGCGTAGTTCTTTATTTAAGGAGTGCGGGCAAGACATCGCTTGCAAAATTTTGATAGCAGACGGGGCGTAAGAAGCGATAAATCGCAGCCGTACCAACCGAGGTTGAGCGGCCATCCGACGTGGATGGAAAAGGCCCGCCATGCACCATGGCCGGAGACACCTCGACACCTGTGCCAAAGCCGTTGACCAACAAACGTCCGGCAGTGACTTCCAATAAGGGAAGAAGCTCTTTTGCTAAGGCATTGTCACCGTCACGCATATGAACCGCAATCGTTAACTGGCCTTCAAGATGTTCAAGAACGGCAATAAGTTCTGACTTGTCCTTGCACCGTACCACCAGACTGGCTGAACCAAACATTTCATCTTGCATAGCATGGTCGGCCATAAAGTCGGAAGCTCTGGTTTCAAACAAAACGGCCTGACACTGAAACTCATTCGATTTTTGTCCTTCAGCTATTTTCTTCGCCTTGGAGTTGCCGGAAAGAGCCGAAACACCCTTGCGATAGGCTTTGGCTATGTCCGGTGTCAACATGGTTTGTGGTGCCTGAGTACTAATCACTTCACAAGCTTTTTCAATAAATGCATCCAACCCTTTCCCTTCAATTGCCAAGATCAAACCCGGATTGGTACAGAATTGGCCGGCCCCCATTGTCAAAGCTCCAACAAATGCGCTCGCAATAGCCTCCCAATCACTCCGTAAAGCTTCCGGCAACACAAGAACCGGATTGATACTGCTCATTTCAGCATAAACCGGTATTGGTTGTTTGCGCTTTGCCGCAATTTCCATAAAGGCGAGACCGCCACTACGCGAACCTGTAAAGCCGACGGCACGAATACGCGCATCCGCTACCAAAGCCTGCGCAACCTCACGGGTTGTTGTGTGCAACATTGCAAAAACACCTACCGGCAACCCACACTCACGAACAGCTTGCTGAATACAACGACCGATCACCTCCGAAGTCCCCGGATGGGCAGAATGGGCTTTGACAACGACCGGGCAACCAGCCGCCAAGGCTGCTGCAGTGTCACCACCTGCAACAGAAAAGGCGAAAGGGAAATTCGACGCACCAAAGACCGCAACAGGACCAATGCCGATATTCCGGAACTTCAAATCCGGTTTGGGGAGAGGCACACGTGTTGGATCACCTTTATCATCACGGCGATCAAGAAAACGACCCGAGCGCACTTCTTCTGCAAACATTTTAAGTTGATTGACCGTGCGCATGCGTTCGCCTTCAAGGCGAAGTCGCGACAAACCTGTTTCGGCCATCGTACGAACAATCAATTCATCACTCGTATTGGCAATCAGTTCGGCAATCTTTTCCAAAAAAGCTGCGCGTTGCTCCAAACCGGTCTCGCGATAGATCGGAAAAGCAGCCCATGCCAATTTGGTTGCTTCATCAAGATCATCAAGAGTTGCGCCACCAAAACTGCCTTTAAGTTTACCCCCCGTTGCGGCCTCGATAGCTTCAAAAGAACCAGCGGTTCCCATATGGCTCTTACCACCAATCAATAACTCTCCTGTCAATAGCATAAAATCATCCTCCCTTATTCTCACTGACAACAGCACTATAAAAATTCGCACATTTTAAACTAGCCACTTGACGTAATAAGAAGCTTATTTTAAGTTTTGTTCAATTGTCAACCATCACGTTCAAAAATTGAACTTTATTTCTGGGAGGAAATCATGACAAAACCGATGAAACTATTTGCTTTCGATTTTTCGGGGCCTGCACATTTATCTGCCGGTTTATGGCGCCATCCTGAAGATAGGGGCAGTGAATACAAGTCTGTTGCTTTTTGGGTCGAATACGCAAAACTGTTGGAGAATGCTTGCTTCGATGGTATTTTCTTTGCCGATAATGTCGGCTACCACGATGTTTATAAAGGCAGTGTCGATGCGGCTTTACGCGATGGCGCACAAATTCCGACAAATGACCCTGCCTATATTATTCCGGCTATGGCATCTGTAACCAAAAATCTGGGCTTTGGCGTGACGTCCACGACATCTTATGACCATCCTTATTCTTTGGCACGTAAATTTTCCACACTCGATCACCTGACGAATGGCCGCATCGGATGGAATGTCGTGACATCCTATTCTGATAGTGCTGCTCGTAACCTTGGTACCGGTGTGCAACGCGCCCATGATGACCGTTATGCACTTGCTGAAGAATTTATTGATGTGGCACTTAAACTTTGGGAAGCATCATGGGAAGAAAATGCAGCTCCCGCTGATAAAGCACGCGGCATATATGCCGATCCTGCGTTGGTTCATGAAATACACCATAAGGGCGAGCATTTTTCTGTTCCGGGCATTGGTTTATGTGAACCTTCTCCGCAACGCACACCGGTGATTTTCCAAGCTGGCGGCTCAAGCCGTGGTGTCGCTTTAGCAGCGGCAACAGCAGAAGCCGTTTTCATGAATGCAACGTCCAAACTAGGTTTGAAAAAGCAGGTGGATAATTTGCGCGAACAAACTGCAAAAGCCGGACGCAATCCCCATCATATTGCCGTTGTCCAGATGATGACGGTTGTCACCGGTGCGACAGATGAAGAAGCACAAGCCCGGTATGAAGACTATCGCAAACTTGTCAATTATGAAGGTGCAATGGCCCGCTATAGCGGTTGGTCCGGTTTGGATATGTCGACATTTGATCCGGATGTACCACTGCGTCATGTCAAGACCAATGCCGGTCAGACAATGGTTGATATATTTTCAAAAATGGATCCAACCAAGGAATGGACGCCGCGCGATATTGCCGAATATGTCGGCATCGGTGGCACGGCACCGGTAATTGTTGGTGGACCACAAAAAGTCGCCGATGAATTGCTATCCTGGGTGGAAGACACCGGCATTGACGGATTTAATCTTGGGCATGCCATTAAATATCAGGATATCAAGAATTTCGCCGACTATGTAGTGCCTGAATTGCAACGACGCGGTCTTATGCGCACTCACTATGAAGGCAACACTTTGCGTGAGAATGTTTTTGGTGGTGGCCAAAAGCGTCTCGCTGAAGATCATCCTGGTGCGAAATATCGCAGACAGTTTGCCGAAGCACAAAGCAATGTTGCGTAAGGGAGAAAAACGATGACCGCTATGACAGATAAGGCTACATCCGCTTTCACTGCCGATGACCAGCGCAAATTGTTCAGTCTTCTTCCAACAGGCGTTGTTGCCATTACCGGAATGACAGCTGATAATAAGCCGTCCGGACTGATTGTCGGCACCTTCCAATCGCTTTCGCTTGATCCGCCATTGGTGACTTTCTCGGTCGGCAAGGGGTCGAGCACTTGGCCGGCACTGCGCGCGCAAGGAAAATTCACTGCCAATATTTTAGCAAGTGACCAAAATGATGTTTGCAGTGCCTTGGGCAAAAAGGGCGATGATAAATTCAAAAATATTGACTATCGCCTGAGCGCGATTGGAACACCGAGAATACCGAATGCTACAGCATGGGTTGATTGCCACGTACGTTCGGAAGTGGTTGCCGGCGATCATTTTGTGATTGTCGGTTCTATTGCCCGAATTGAAACGGGTTTCAAACACGCACTCGTTTTCAGTGAAGGCAAACTTGGGGCCTGCACAACGCTTGAGCCGCAAACCAAAACATCCACTTCAAAAAGGCAGGAAATGTTGTCGCGCATTTCGGATGCATGGATGCGTGCATGGGGTAAAGGTGAAACAAAAGCTTTCGAGGAACTGGTGTCAAAAAACTATGTACGTCATTCCAAAAGCGGAGACACAGTTAGCCTTCCGGAAATGTTGAAACAGATTGAAGATTCGCATTCGGCTTTTGGAGAATTCAACGTCGATATTCTTCACGCCATTGATGAAGGTGATTTCGTTGCTTTGCATTGGCGCACGCAGGCAAAACACACCGGAACATTTATGGATGTACCTGCAACCCAGCGTGAGGTGACTGTGCATGGAGCCTCTTTCATGCGCCATCGCGATGGCCAGATCGTCGAGGAATGGGTTGTCTGGGATCCGCGCGAGCTTTTGGCTTCCATGGAGATTTGGCATTTGGGTGACCAAAAAAGGATGAGCGCATAATGAATATTGATATTGAAAACATTGCAGATCGTATCATTCACGCTCGTGATACATTCACACCATTGGAGCGGCTCGTTGAGGCAAATGAAGCCCCGACGATCCATGATGCCATGTCGATACAACATGAAATCGTGCGTCGACGTGTCCTTGCCGGAGATAAGGTGGTTGGCTTCAAGTTGGGTAATATTGCCAAGGCCATGCAAAATAAATTTGGTGTTGGTCAACCCGATTTCGGCCCGTTATTGCATAGCTATTTTAAACCGGAAAACCTTCCGCTCTATGCTGACCAGTTCATTCAACCTTATGCAGAACTGGAACCCGCTTTTGTTCTAAAAAAGGACTTGGGTGGAAAATATGTCACTGTTGCCGATGTTATTTCTGCAACCGATTATGTCTTGCCGGCGATTGAAATTATTGATTCTCGCATCAAGGATTGGAAAATCGATATTTTTGAAACGCTTGCAGATGGCGGTTCAGTTGGAGCAATTATATTAAGTGCGCAACCGCGCACACTTGACCAACTTAATCTGGCAGACACCAGGGGCGAAATCTACTTTGATGATGATTTGGTTGAACAGGGTAATACAGCTGCAGTTTATGGCAATCCTGTTGCCGCTATTATGTGGCTTTGTCATCGTGTTGCCGAATATGGCATCACATTCAAAAAAGGCGATGTGATACTTCCCGGCAGCTGTCTTGCCGCAGTTGCCCTTGAACCAAAGAAAAAAGTTACGGGACGCTTTAAGGGATGGGGTGAAATCTCGTTCCGGTATGAACCTGCCCGCAAATAACAACGACTTTTACGCCAACGCCTCTGCAATAAGCTTCGCGGTTTGATGCAGAGGTGTTAAAATGTCGTTAATATCACGTTGTTTCATACGTGGGCTTGGACCAGTAACTGATAAAACGCCGATGAATTGCCCTGTCTTATCGTAGACACCAACACCCATTGCAAAAAGACTTTCTTCCAATTCATCATCAACAACAGCATAGCCTTGGCTGCGGATAAGATGGAGTTCCTCGATCAGCTTTTGTCTGTCTGTAATTGTTTTACTGGCAACTTTAGAAAATTTTTTGGGCAAGAGAGCTACAACATCCTCATCACTCATTTCGGATAGAACAAACTTACCTGTCGCACTGGCATAAATGGGAAAGTCCCGACCAACATAGCCACGAATAAGAGTGATCAAGCGAGAGCCGTGCGCCTCGCTAATCAAGTCAAAATCTGCCCCGCCCTTCGCCACAGCATAACCGACCATTTCATTCACGTTTTCAGCCAATGTTTTTAAAATGGGTTGGATAATTGCAATCATGCCTTTATACGGATTGGCAAGTCTGCCGAGGCGCGCAATTTTCCACCCCAGCTTATATTTATTATCGCTACGCTCAACGAAACCGTTTTGTTCAAGGCTTAGAAGAAGCCGAAAAACTGTCGGACGGGACATTTTGACATATTGCGCTAATTCCGTTGGTGTCACGCCTTCAACATGGCGGCCAAGCTCTTCAAGGATGACTGTTGCCTTGATCACTGACTTATTGATGAGATCAGGTGTTTCGGCATCATCACTGACTATAACGGTATCGTCGGACACGGCAAATTGATCCTCTATGTAACTTTCTGGAATGCAGACATTTGTCGAGGCATACCATAAAGCTTCTAAGAGGTAAAATGTCGATAGGAATATGAAAAATTCTATAGATAGATATTGAAAGAATATTTGCGCCCTATTGGATAAAGAGAATAGGACGCAAATGATTTAAGTTCAGCTATATTCTATAGTTTTAGCTTCAATGATTGGTGCGGTACTAGGTGAACCGACAGTCTCGCTAAGCTGTTTACCTGTTGTTTCAGGTGCCAAGAGCTGTGATACAACACCACCAATCAGGCAGATGCCCGCAGCAATGATCATAGTCCAGGAAATACCAATATAAACAACAGCCATTGGCATGAAGAAGGTACCAATGGCAGCCCCTATACGTGACATGGCCGCAGAAAAACCAACGCCGACACCGCAGATTTCTGTTGGAAAAATTTCACCAGGATAAACTCCGGTCAATGTTGTCGAAATGGCATTGGTTAATGAAAAAACGAGAACGCAAAAAACAATCAAAGTCACCGAAGCTGATGCAAACAGAGCCAGTACCAGAAAGGCTACCGTTGAAATATAAAAGGGCGGAATGGCAAGTTTTCTGCGCCCGACCCTCTCGATGAGAAAGGCGGCAACGATCGTGCCCAAAAATGCAACAAAATTAAGAACAAGCCCGCCAGTCAAACCATCTTTCATACCAAGCTGTTCCAGAACAACGGGAACAAATGTTCCGATGGCAAAATATGGCGTGACATTGCAAACCCAAAAGATAGAAACGAATATGGTTACACGGATATTCTGAGGTATAAAAAGTTCACGAAACCCATGCTTTCCACTAAACTCTTGCTTGTGCAAGTCGTCCTGTTCTTCTTTTTCCATAAATTCTTCGGCAATGGTCAAAGCTTCTTGCTTGCGTCCTTTGCTCATCAACCATCGAGGCGATTCAGGAGACCCTAAACGCATGATGAAAACAATAAATGTCGGTATTGTGCTTAGACCTAAAATAACATTCCAATTAGCGGTTTCAGAGACTGTAAGAAGCCAACCAAGAGCATAGGAAATCAAATAACCGGCATACCAACCCACTTCTTGGATACATAATAATTTACCACGCATACGCGCGGGGGCAAATTCGGCCAATAATGGCCAGCCAATAGAATAATCAGCACCAATAGCAATCCCCATAAAGAGGCGAACGGCAAAAAGTTGCCATGCATCGGTGACAAAAAACTGTAGAAAAGAACCAACTAGAAATATAGCGAGATCGACTGCAAACATAGGTTTTCTACCAATACGATCCGCGAGATAGCCACCTAACGGGCTGCCAATCAGAATGCCGATCAATGCTGACGCGCCGATGAGACCCTGCCATGTCAAAGACAGGCCTAAATCATGAGTGATCGCAGGCATAACAATGCCAATGCAGCCAAGTATAAAGCCATCAATAAACATTCCGCCAGAGATCAAGAATGTAAGCTTTTTAATAAATTTACTACGTTTGATCGCAGCTCCGTCCACAGGTGGACGCAAAGCCTCCTCAACATGAGCAGTTGTCATAATAATTCCTCCACTTTTTGAACTCCACACGATGAGGGATCACTCCAAATCTCCTCAGCGCGATTGATCACAAGCTCCTCAAAATGATCAATATATGAACGTTACGTTCAAATTTAAAACATAACAAGTTTATAAACATGTCAAGTAAAATGTTCGTTTTATGAATACAGCGTTTATTTTTTGAACTATTCAACAGGAGAGAACCATTTGTTATGAAAGGAAATTGAGGTTTTAGATAAAAACAAAAGAGACGTGGCCGTCTCAAATGTTATGAAGGCACTGCATTTAACGTACGCTTTGTGTTTAAACATAGTTCACAAGATTTTTTGAGATGGAAACAGAGCACCACGGAATGCTCTGTTTTATATTTTATACTCACGAAAAAAATTTCGCGCGTTAATCCGCTTTCAGCCAAGAGATAATAAATAATCTCAACAAGTTACAGATATAACGCTAGAGCGTCGGCAAGCATGTCATTTTCAAAAATGGAATAGGCCTGATGGAGCTTGTTGGCAGTTAAAAACCACCTGAAATGAAAACTTTCAAAGAGATTTACATGCGCAATGATGGCCAAATTTTTGAAATATATGAAGATGTCTTTTAAACAGCTCACAAGAAAGAAATAGCCAATTTCCGTCTCCATATGTTTTGCTTGATAGAGAAGACACAAACCTGCGATCACAAAGAAAAAATGAAATTAATTCTATAAATGAAATAAACTGCGGAAAAGTCAGCATCAAAACAATCGAAGGAAACAAAATCCTATTGATTGCTACTTTTGAAAGGAAATTCCATGTGGTATTTTTCATGGGCTCTTTGCCTTCCGCTTGCTGCCGCTTTCGCAATATTGAATCCGATGTGATGTGAACTGATGGATGATAGCACCAAAATCAAAGACAGGCAGCGCATTGCGACACGCTATAACCGATGTGAACACAGCTTTTTCTCGATTATATGCATCGTCCCTGCTGCCATCTTTTATCCTGAGTAATGAATTCTACCCCTAGCATGGACAAGAGGTGAAATATAATCATTTCAGCCATGCCGGCGATATTTGTCACGAGAGAAACACCCATTCCATCCTATGCCAATCATTCGTGTCTTTGATGCATCAAGAAACGCGCTATGTGAAGCATGCGCTAATTGTGCATCTTCTATTCTTTTGCTTTCATGCCGGTGACCATTTTTCCACATTGGGAGGTTTTAGGTTACCGTGGTACTAGCCAGTGGGGCAGAGGCAATATTGCAAGGCTGTCATTGTGGTTTTTTGTCGATGCGACTGTTATCGGTTTCACTTGTCATTGTCGACTTTGCACAGATAATCGTTAATGTTCGCTTCAATAATTTGATCCAGTTTCAAGAGCGGCTGCTTATTCAGCTGCTTCCAAACCGATTTTTTAGTCGTTTTATCCGATTTTTCGTCTTCCACGGGGTTTTCCCTGACGGTATTTTCGCGCCAGGTCAAAAAATTATCACTAGATGTGCTTTCTTCCCCCGTCATTCTATGCCTTTCATAAGCATCATGTCCAATTAGATAAAAATCATTATCCTGCCAGCGAAATATATAGACATTATAACCCAATGAGGTTCTGAACCAGCCAATCCTGATAGCAAAGATGCCATTACCCGCATAAACTTCACCAAAAACTACGCCGTTGAACGGGTCTTGGCTATCCATACTTGCGGTAACACGCGGAATGAAAGTAGTGTTCTGCTTGATAAGTCACCAGCTCTTCCCGTCAGCGAATAAAACGATCAATATTCTTGGATTGGTATCAATCGGCGCGCAATAGTCTCAATCCTTAGGCTGAATGAAGTTTGCATCGTCCCGATCTTTCACAACCATGACCGTATCCAATTGGCCATCTTTATTGAGATCGTCTTGCCGGATAAATTCTATGTTCCAAAAATCGGGAACAAAGTCTTCAAGCTTTTCGCTACGTTGAGGTACCTTTGGTAAATCAGGTGTCTCCTGATCTTCCGCACAGCTGACAGATAACGAAGACATTACAAAGAACGAAAATGCTATAGCTTTATAAAAATTGGTTTTCTGCATCCTTTGTGTGCTTTTTTTCGAAAAATACGCTAATAAACACTAAACGAGCTGATTTGGAGATGAAAGTAATTCAATTAATATTGAAAAGTATTTCTTTATTTATAACACGACATATCAACAAAGAATCCAATATATTGGATTCAGATGTTATGCATATTGTAGAATACAACGCTTACACAGTCCTCCCCCTTATTATCTAAAGCTTGACACATGTTTCGGATTCCTTTTTCCAGACGTTTTCCTTGAACCTCCGAACACATTACGAAGATGACGTCAGACAGCAACCGGTGAACTATACAATCATTGCGCTCGAACAAGGCTCTAAACTGACACCTGCTTCAATCCGGAATGAAGCAATCGCGGTAATACCGTTCTTCGTCGCACGAAACGAAATACCGACCGCGATATGACGAGAATATGAGTTGTTTAAATAAAAAAGAGGCTGTTGCCGGTAATACCGGTTGAATGCACAATGTTTTATTGAATATTGTCAACGGGTTGTTCGTTTTAACGTTTATCGGAAATCTGCCACTTGCGTTATTTTGTATCTGGCCGTTTTTAAATATCACCGGAAGGGAGAAAATAAAATTGATCCTCAATGTAGAACCGTGACCTTTTGCCATCGGAATTTTGCCGGGCTTGATATTTTGCCAGCTTGATATTTGCTATGAGCAGGGGCAAGCACTTTGACAGGTGTATCGTTTCAAATTAAATTCTACGCATCTTTTATTTTGGCGTACGGACTTTTTAAACGCGTTCGTGCGCTTATATGGCGTGTTGGCACGCTTCGATCATATGCAGGAAAACTGTAATTTTCTGCAAAAGAGCAAAAGCGCAAATCAAAAAACATGGTTTTAGAATGGCTACACTGTAGCGCAATACAGCATAATAGAGCGAAAAGAATAATGGCTTAAGAGCTCATCAAAAATAGCTATAATCTGCCTTGAATTTCTTACCGCCATACCAGTCAAATGGATTAAAAATCAGAATAACAGACGTGATCGTTAAAAAAACAACTTATCCGCAAGAAAAACTTTGTAATTGACCTTTTTAGAACGTTTTTCACAAAAAACGCTTTAATGCGGTTTTACATTTTATAATCGCACCCACTCTTGAATGAAATTGATTTTTATGTTTTACAGGGGGTGATTCATTCAATTTGAGAAAAAGTCGTCTGCAATAGACTTGCGAATGCGGTTTAGGAGAAAATGAAATATGATAAATAAATATGTGACGGTGAAAGTTTCAACTTTCACGTTGATGCTATGTTTATCCTTATCAACTTCGTCAAGTGCCTATGCAGAGGATATTGTTTACAATGGTACTTCGGAAGATGCTGCCAAACTTCATCTCGATCCTAATGGAGCTAATGTATCTATTTATCCTACAGCTTCGTCATCGCATAACACTATTACCGTATCAAATGATAATAATTTATCGTTTGATGAAACTGATGAAACTCACTATGTTTCGCCTTATAACGTTATAGGTGGCTTAAATAGTCTTGGCGAAGCCAGCAATAATAAAGTTATTTTGAATGGCGCTAAAATTCAAAACCATGTTTACGGTGGGCGTATAGAAGGCGATACAGGAAATACCAATAATAATTATGTCTATGTAAAGGACACTACCTTATCAGGTAATTTTTACGGCGGCTTAGCCGAGTACGGAACCGCAAATAGCAATAGCGTTTTTATAGAGTCCGGTAAGTTTTCTTCGACGACAAGAATTTATGGCGGTTTTTCCTCGGGATTGGGTGATACCAATAACAACACCGTTACCATTCATAGTGCAAATATTGAAAAAAGTATGATTTATGGGGGATTTGCTACAGCGGATGGCGATGCGTGGGGAAACCATGTTAATATAGCAAGTAAAGGGCCTATAAATACTAAAGTAGGCCAAGTTATCGGTGGGTACCTGTACCAATCGGGCGGTTCTTCGGAAACAGCAAGATCAGCCAAAAGCAATAGTGTTACCATTGAAGAAAACACCGAAGTTACCGGTGAGGTATACGGTGGTCAAATTGAGTACGGCGTTGGCACTGCTGGTGGTACAAATGAAGATGATGGTAATAGGGTCACTATCACGGGCGCAACAGTCGGCGGTAGCATTTATGGCGGTGTGGCCAACGGTGCGGCGTTGAATAATGTAGTGACAATAACACAAAGCACTGTCAAAGATAGCATTTTTGGCGGATCAAGCAAATCCGTTGGAGCGGCATCTTTTAACAAAGTTTTTTTGACGGGTGGCAGGACTGTTGATGTTTTTGCGGGGTTTTCAACACTTGGCGAGGCGTCAAACAACAGTGCGGTTATTACCGATGCGACGGTTAATGGTATAATATATGGCGGAATGGCGTCAACCAATGCAATCAATAACACCGTCGCGTTGAGGGGTGGTATTGCCGAAAAAAGCGTAACAGGCGGGTTTTCTTCACTTGGTGATGCAACAGAAAACAAGGTGATAGTATCGGCCAAAAGCAGTGCACAAAGTGTCATAGGCGGTCAAAGCCAAAATGGTGGGGCGATAGCAAATAATGTTGCTATCGAGGATGCGACAATTACCGGAGATGTTTTCGGTGGCATATCTTCTGGTAGTTCGGCAACGAACAACATTGTGACGTTGATGGGAGAAAGCGTCAAAATTTCCGGTTCGGTGTATGGCGGCTATGACGCGGCTGCTTCATCGAATGATGTTTTTACCGGCAATACGCTAAACCTGAATGAATTTCGCGGAAGCATGGCAGGCATCTATAATTTTGAAAAATACAATTGGGTTTTGCCAAAAAATGTTGTGAACAATGATGCACTTGTCCATATTACAGGTACAAATCCTGTTGATCTGGCAAAAACCAGCCATACAGTTTCATTGCTAAATGATGGTAACCGGTTGCATGTTAACGACAAAATAACATTGATCGACAAGTCCAAAAACGGGCCCGATGTTCCCAGCTTGGAAGTTCACCAAGGCAACTTCATTATTTATGACATGAAATTGCAACAGGAAAAAGATGGCTATGTTCTGACGGCTGTCAATATGACAGATATGACAGATACGGGCAGTAATGGCGGAGACAATCCCGGTAATGAACTGGCTGGACGGATCAATCCGCGATCCAAAGCTTTTTCCGAAGGGCGTGTGGCTTCCCTCGGGTTTTTGAACCAGGCTGCAGACCTTATTGCCAATTCGGGCATACGCTCGGCAAAAGCTGCGGTTCTTGAAGGTGCTGACAAGGCTTGGAATATGAATTTGATGCCATTTTTGGTCATTGACGGCAGTTCCAACCGTTACAAGACGGGTAGCCATGCCGATGTAGACGGCTTTAATATGGCTGTTGGTCTGGCTAGCGGGTTTGAAATTGCCAATAAACACGCTGTGACACTTGGGGCATTTTTTGAGTATGGTCGTGGGACTTACGACACCTATAACAGTTTTGCAACCTATGCCTCTGTTCATGGTGATGGCGATACCCATTATACAGGCGGCGGTATTTTGGGGCGAATTGATTTTGCCGGTACCGGCCTTGGTCTGGTTGACAAGCTCGAAGCCGGACAGGCAGATGGCCTTTATGCCGAAGCGTCATTCCGGGCTGGCCATATAGATACCGATTTTGATACCAATGATATTTTAGGAATTACCGGCGGCAGCAGCAAATATGATAGCGGTGCCGACTACTATGGTCTGCATGGCGGTGTCGGTTATGTCATGAATTTTGACGAACGCAATTCGGTTGATGTTTATGCCCGTTATCTATGGACAAAGATTGACAGCGAAACCGTTAACATTGGTGTCGACAAGCTCAGGTTCGACGATGCCGACAGTTCGCGCATTCGCATTGGCGCGCGCTACACGATGGCTTATAACCAGCAGTTCAAACCTTTTGTTGGTGCCGCCTACGATCATGAATTTGATGGTAAAATTGGCGCATATGCTTATCAATTAAAACTGGATAAACCTTCACTTGAGGGAGACACCGGCATATTCGAGGCAGGTGTTTCGATGACCCCGATAAGCACTATAAAAGCGTTAAGTGTTGACATTAGCGGACAGGGTTATATCGGCAAACGCCAAGGTGGCGGCGGCGGCCTCAAGATTAAATACCAGTTCTGATTATCAGCAGGCCGATATAGCTTTTACATTCGTCATTGCCTTGTTCAAAACGCGGCAAACGTCGGTTTTGATATGTGGTTTTGTCTCATATTGTGGAATCTATTGCCGATCAAAGCGGCTTTTCACAGTTCGGCACTGTTTTTGTCAGACTGCACATCTTCCGACAAGTTTTAAAACGATCGACTTTGTCGGCCGGTCGTAATAGAAGCCGGTATCGGCCGGCCTTTATAAAAATGATGAGATAGCCTAAGCAGAAAAATAATAAATGGGTCTTGCCTAGTTTAGTGACAAAATTCGTCCTAAGGTTATGAGCAGATATTAAGAATAAGTATTGTATCTGTAGTCACATTTCAGAGCAGAGAATTTGCGATTTTGTCCGCTGTTTTGCGATCGATTTAACAGCCCTACAAACAGCAGACTTGACAGGGCTTAATCGTAATGCCGTCGACCGTTTTCATCATAGTCTGCATCAAAGAATATATGCTGCCAGTGAAGCTGAGCGACCAATGTTCGGGGTTGTCGCAATTGATGAAAGTCTGTTCGGAGCAGGCCGTGTAAAAGGTAAACGTAATCGCGGTGCTTATGGTAAAATAACTATTTTTGGCTTTTTGAACGCGATCGACAGTTTTATACAGAAGTTGTTCCTGATTGCCCGAAAGCCACGTTACAGGGCATTATATGCAGAAGAATAGTATAGTATCCTTCATAAACTCCGATGGATGGCGCGGATATAACGGGCTGGTCGATCTCGGATATATTCATTTCTATTCACACCTGTTTTCCTTGGCTCTGTCACTCTTGTTGCTATCGCATTCGTTGTGAACAACATAGGCGCGGTCAAAGACTGGCCAAAATATTTGTGGTAGTTGCGCCTTATATCTCGTTGCAAACTTCAAATAAATTAAGCAACCAGCGCAAGAACCCGATTGCAGGAAAGATTGCAGATATAACGCACTTCCTATTGCGAAAAAACATCAAACTTATTGTAGTCAATATTCGGAAGAGTTGTGGTTATTACCATGCGTTTGAACGAGTGCCGAATACCACCGCGTTCAGACCAGACATTTGATAACTGAAGGTGCAAATACGTTGGCAAAGATGGAAAATCGGCTTTTTTCAGACCAACAAAGTTCTTTCTGGCAACTTAAGGACGGATATTCAAAGGCCTCATTATTTATTCCTAACGCGGCTTCATTTATTCGTAACGCGGCTTCCTGCCGCGGCTTGCAGTTACAAGACGTTATCCCGACAAGCAAAGTAACAATGACTGAAGCTGCCATTAGTTCATACACTTAGCAAAGTGAAAGGAATGATACGTCAACTGTTGATAGAGCCAGTGATCGTATCATCAATCCAAGGCAGGAAGAGGCTACAATGCTTGAAGATTTGGAGTTTAGCGCCTGTCAGTCAGGACCGCATAGAAATCTGCGAATTTAGACATTTTGCAACAACTCTCGACTTGCGTCCGCATTATCCTTCATAGTTTCATGAGCAACAAGATCATCTGTTGGATGATAATACCCTACCCATTGGTCGGGTCCGCGCCTCGTTAATTCCGGTTTTGTTGTTGCTATAGCGCGCTTGCCCTTCGGCAGGGGGCAAAAAGCATAGAACAGGTGAAAAAATTCTTTTTTTCCGCCTATTGGAACGCAATGAAAAATTTACGCCTTATGAACTTCCGAATGTCTGTGTTGAAACGGTTCTATTTATTATATGCCAATCAATCAAATTTATGCTGTCAATCGAAACTTTTGTCTGTTGCGGCCGCTTTGCTGCTGACGTTTTTTCCGATGTCACCAAGTTTTATCATAAGCGCATCTTTTGTTAATAGCGTCACATTCTCTTTCCTGAATTGCGACAGAATATCGAACGGGCAGCAAGCCTGAAGTGTGCTGAACAATGGTCACTTTAACACGATCGCCGGCCGCGATATGACGAGAATATGTGTTGTTTAAATAAAAAAGAGGTTGTTGCTGGTAATACCGGTTGAATGCACAATGTTTTATTGAATAATGCACAATGTTTTATTGAATATTGTCAACGGGTTGTTCGTTTTAACGTTTATCGGAAATCTGCCACTTGCGTTATTTTGTATCTGACTGTTTTTAAATATCACCGGAAGGGAGAAAATAAAATTGATCCTCAATGTAGAACCGCTACTTTTTGCCATCGGAATTTTGCCAGGCTTGATATTTTGCCAGGCTTGATATGCGCTATGAGCAGGGGCAAGCACTTTGACAGGTGTATCGTTTCAAATTAAATTCTACGCATCTTTTATTTGGGCGTACGGACTTTTTAAACGCGTTCGTGCGCTTATACGGCGCCTTGGCACGCTTCGACCGTGTGCAGAAAAACTGTAATTTTTTGCAAAAGAGCAAAAGCGCAAATCAAAAAACATGGTTTTAGAACGGCTACACTGTAGCGCAATACAGCATAATAGAGCGAAAAGAATAATGGCTTAAGAGCTCATCAAAAATAGCTATAATCTGCCTTGAATTTCTTACCGCCATACCAGTCAAATGGATTAAAAATCAGAATAACAGACGTGATCGTTAAAAAAACAACTTATCCGCAAGAAAAACTTTGTAATTGACCTTTTTTAAATAGTTTTTCACGAAAAATGCTTTAATGTAGTTTTACAATTTATAATTGCGTGCACTATTGAATGAATTTAGTTTTACGTTTTACACGAGTTGATTCATTCAATTTGAGAAAAAGTCGCCTGCAATAGACTTGCGAATGCGGTTTAGGAGAAAATGAAATATGATAAATAACTATGTGACAGTGAAAGTTTCGACTTTCACGTTGATGCTATGTTTATCCTTATCAACTTCGTCAAGTGCCTATGCAGAGGATATTGTTTACAATGGTACTTCGGAAGACGCTACCACTAAACTTCGTCGGGATCCAGCTTCATTGCGTTACTCTCTTTATCCTGCAAAATCGTCATCAAATAACACTATTACTGTATCAAATGATAGTAATTTATCGTTTGATGAAAATGATGAAACTCCCTATGTTTCGCCTTATAACGTTATAGGTGGCTTAATTCGTAATGGTGATGGTGACGCCAGCAATAATAAAGTTATTTTGAATGGCGGTAAAATTGAAAACCATGTTTATGGTGGGCGTGTAGACGGTACAGGAAATGCCGATAATAATTATATCCATGTAAAGGACATTACCTTATCAGGTAATTTTTACGGCGGCATAACAATGAGCGGAACCGCAAATGGCAATCGTATTGTTTTAGAGTCCGGCAAGTTTGTTGCGCGGATACAAATTTATAGCGGATTTTCCATGGGATCGGGTGATGCCAATAACAACAGCATTATCATTCATAGTGCAGATATTGAAAATAGTGTGATTAATGCGGCATTTGCAGGGGATGGCAATGCGTGGGGCAATCATGTTAATATAGCAAGTAAAGGGTCTATAAAAACCAAAGTAGGCCAAGTTGTTAGCGGATACGTGTACCGATCGGGCGATTCTTTGGCAACAGCAACATCAGCCAAGGGCAATAGTGTTACCATTGAAGAAAACACCGAAGTTACCGGTGAGGTATACGGTGCTCACATTCAGTACGGCGTTGGCACTGCTGGTGGCACAAATGAAGATGATGGTAATAGGGTCACTATCACGGGCGCAACAGTCGGCGGTAGCATTTATGGCGGTGTGGCCAACGGTGCGGCGTTGAATAATGTAGTGACAATAACACAAAGCACTGTCAAAGATAGCATTTTTGGCGGATCAAGCGAATCCGTTGGAGCGGCATCTTTTAACAAAGTTTTTTTGACGGGTGGCAGGACTGTTGATGTTTTTGCGGGGTTTTCAACACTTGGCGAGGCGTCAAACAACAGTGCGGTTATTACCGATGCGACGGTTAATGGTGTAATATATGGCGGAATGGCGTCAACCAATGCAATCAATAACACCGTCGCGTTGAGGGGTGGTATTGCCGAAAAAAGCGTAACAGGCGGGTTTTCTTCACTTGGTGATGCAACAGAAAACAAGGTGATAGTATCGGCCAAAAGCAGTGCACAAAGTGTCATAGGCGGTCAAAGCCAAAATGGTGGGGCGATAGCAAATAATGTTGCTATCGAGGATGCGACAATTACCGGAGATGTTTTCGGTGGCATATCTTCTGGTAGTTCGGCAACGAAAAACATTGTGACGTTGATGGGAGAAAGCGTCAAAATTTCCGGTTCGGTGTATGGCGGCTATGACGCGGCTGCTTCATCGAATGATGTTTTTACCGGCAATACGCTAAACCTGAATGAATTTCGCGGAAGCATGGCAGGCATCTATAATTTTGAAAAATACAATTGGGTTTTGCCGAAAGATGTTGTGAACAATGATGCACTTGTCCATATTACAGGTACAAATCCTGTTGATCTGGCAAAAACCAGCCATACAGTTTCATTGCTAAATGACGGTAACCGGTTGCATGTTAACGACAAAATAACATTGATCGACAAGTCCAAAAACGGGCCCGATGTTCCCAGCTTGGAAGTTCACCAAGGCAATTTCATTATTTATGACATGAAATTGCAACAGGAAAATGATGGCTATGTTCTGACGGCTGTCAATATGACAGATATGACAGATACGGGCAGTAATGGCGGAGACAATCCCGGTAATGAACTGGCCGGACGGATCAATCCGCGCTCCAAAGCTTTTTCCGAAGGGCGTGTGGCTTCCCTCGGGTTTTTGAACCAGGCTGCAGACCTTATTGCCAATTCGGGCATACGCTCGGCAAAAGCTGCGGTTCTTGAAGGTGCTGACAAGGCTTGGAATATGAATTTGATGCCATTTTTTGTCATTGACGGCAGTTCCAACCGTTACAAGACGGGTAGCCATGCCGATGTAGACGGCTTTAATATGGCTGTTGGTCTGGCTAGCGGGTTTGAAATTGCCAATAAACACGCTGTGACACTTGGGGCATTTTTTGAGTATGGCCGTGGGACTTACGACACCTATAACAGTTTTGCAACCTATGCCTCTGTTCATGGTGATGGCGATACCCATTATACTGGCGGCGGTATTTTGGGGCGAATTGATTTTGCCGGTACCGGCCTTGGTCTGGTTGACAAGCTCGAAGCCGGACAGGCAGATGGCCTTTATGCCGAAGCGTCATTCCGGGCTGGCCATATAGATACCGATTTTGATACCAATGATATTTTGGGAATTACCGGCGGCAGCAGCAAATATGATAGCGGTGCCGACTACTATGGTCTGCATGGCGGTGTCGGTTATGTCATGAATTTTGACGAACGCAATTCGGTTGATGTTTATGCCCGTTATCTATGGACAAAGATTGACAGCGAAACCGTTACCATCGGTGTCGACAAGCTCAGGTTCGACGATGCCGACAGTTCGCGCATTCGCATTGGCGCACGCTACACGATGGCTTATAACCAGCAGTTCAAACCTTTTGTTGGTGTCGCCTACGATCATGAATTTGATGGTAAAATTGGCGCATATGCTTATCAATTAAAACTGGATAAACCTTCACTTGAGGGAGACACCGGCATATTCGAGGCAGGTGTTTCGATGACCCCGATAAGCACTATAAAAGCGTTAAGTGTTGACATTAGCGGACAGGGTTATATCGGCAAACGCCAAGGTGGCGGCGGCGGCCTCAAGATTAAATACCAGTTCTGATTATGAGCAGGCCGATATAGCTTTTACATTTGTCATTGCCTTGTTCAAAACGCGGCAAATATCAGTTTTGATATGTGGTTTTGTCTCATATTGTGGAGTGTATTGCCGATCAAAGCGGCTTTTCACGGTTCGGCACTGTTTTTGTCAGATTGCTCATCTTCCGACAAGTTTTAAAACGATCTACTTTGTCGGCCGATCGTAATAGAAGCTGGTATCGGCCGGCCTTTATAAAGTGGCAAAACGTCCATCTTTCTGAAACCGTAATGCGTCGGTTTCCTCGCTGATAACAACATCAATATCCGGAACGTCTATTTTTAATTCATTGCGTAGTTCTTCCAATATATGACGGCGTTCCATTGCAGTTGCCGCTATATCGGCTTCCAAAGGAACAAATTTTTTCAATTTCTCCAATTCGGCGCGCAGTAGCGCTTGTCGATGACCAATGCGTTAACAGCCGCCTTAACCAATTGTGGACGATCGTCACTTCTGGTAAAAAGTGACAACGCTTTAACCTCAGAATAATCAGATAAAATCATTAGAGTGGCCGAGTATTACTACCCACCCTACTTCAAAATGAGAAACAATCCATTCACGCTGTTATCCTTGCGTTACATTTTCCAAGCACCATCTCAAAATTTTTATTCCAATCTTAAATTTTATTGGTCAATTTAGGCTCAACTCATGTAATTCACATTTTTTCAGGTATGTCTGAAGCCACGGGATGTGTTTCAACCTATTTCAGTGCACTCTTTTTCTATCTCAATCGTTCACTCTACATGGCAACTTCAACTTGTTAGGTAGACTTATGATATGCGTTTTATTAACATTTTTATCAATGCTTAAAAATATATATTTATATTTTTATTATTCTCATTAAAATTGAAGGCGCCATTTCGGTTTTACTATTCTTTTTTACTAACTGTTTCAATTTAAGAAAGAGTGGTAATATAATTTTTTATTTTTTTCGCCCCCCCCACACCCTTTCCTTTATTTAATCCTATTTTCTTTTTAATTTAAAATTATTACGCTCAATAAAATAGGAATAACAAAATTGAAAATATAAAAAGCAATAAAATTTGAAAAATGATATTCTATTTAAAATATTTCAAAATTGAAGCTTATAACATGAGTACAAAAGACAAAATTCATTTTTTGAAATCTATAACGTGCTCAGTACGCATTCGCTTTGCAAGGTTATTACCAACAACCATCATAGGCATATAGCGACGACTATCCGGAATTTCACGAGTCGTTTCATGGACAACTTCAAAGCCGGCAGAAATCCCAGCGAGCTTTAACAGCTTATTGTTTTGGATGTATATCCCGCGAATTGTGGAATTTCCAATCACATATGTAGCCTTACTATTATTTTTCAAGACCCTATATGCCTCTTTTGTTTGTCGTATCAAATCCGAAAAATAACGAGCAAGCATATATTTACTTTTACATTCAAGGAGATCCAATCCAAGATTATGAAGTATATCCGAAAATTTACTGCTAATAGTATCGTTCAAAGCTCCCTCGGCACCAATTTCACTTATGCGAATTTTGCGAAGATCATCCAATGAATAACCTAGCCATACCAGCGACAAACGGTGCCCTCTCATATAATCAATAGCATTTAGGTAGGGAGGAGATGTAACAATACAATCCACAGAATTGCTTTTAACAACAGTTAGTTTTCTCGCGTCCCCCACGTAAGTTCTCGCATTCAGTTTAATTGAAGATGCATCAAGTGCCCTTAAAAGGTGATTAAGAGAGAATCTCATCGCACCAAAGACATTAAAATCATTTTTATGAATTGTCCTGTGAGGTCGACTATGAGCAGTATCTCTAGCAAGCGATGCTTTAGGCTCTTTTGTTATAATTAGTCTGGACAAAGTGACTTTCAGAAGACTTAAGACAATCTCAGAAACGTTGATTGGTTGTGCATGCAAATAAAACGATAATTGACGAAGCTGCTCTTTCTGTTTAGGTGCAAACCAAAAATCAATGAAATTTTTAGTTTTAATATCTTCATCTATCCAAGGTAAATACACTTGATCCTTTTCCGATTGACACCGATCTAATAACATTTCTAAACCTGCTCGAACTTCATTTTCATCAACGGAAGTTGATCCAACTCGTGAAATGAGCTCAGCAAGGGGATCTATGTCGATCCCTATGGCAGCAATACCATTACGCGCTGCTTGCGATAGTACCATACCGGAACCCGCCATCGGATCTAATACAACCTGGCCTGCCCTCAGATTTTTTAGTTTCTCAAGCGCAATTTCCGGCGCCATACGTGCGGGAAATGGGTGTATATATTTCATTCACAAATTTACCTTTAATTGTTTTTGAAAAACATCCGGGATGCTATTTTGCCAATCATTGCTATTTTGGGTGTGACTTCATCAAGGCTTTTATAACCATCTAATTCCAAGATACAACGGTGTTATCTGCGATTTCTATCATTCCTTTGTACATACCTTAAGGAAATAGACGCTTACGCAAAATTATTATGTTGTTCGCTTACGACGGTTTAACAACACAGTTAGGCATCTAAGCCATTCTATACCCCGACAATTTAATTCCAACAAATAATATGCGAAAACGCTATGTTTCGTAGAAAATACATTATTTTGCTCTGGCATTTCTTCTAAACGAAAATAAATATTATTTATTATCATTATATACAATAGTAATATTATCAATTATATATGATAATATTGTCCAATATATTTTCATGTCATCCAATCAAAAAATCATTTTTTATTTCTAATAAATTTAATTGCATCTCCATTAATCTTATAAAATAGCCGAGCATCTCCGTATTTATTGAAAAATATTTTTAAATGATGCTTTGCATTCGGACGTTCACTTCGAGAAAATTCATTATTTGAAAAAATTCCTTTTTTACGCCGAATATTTTTGATTTCATCATAACTATACTTATTATTACTTTTACCAAATTGACTGGTTTTATGGAACGAAATATCAGTCTTAGGGTCTTCGGATAAATCACGCTTTATATATTCGTATAGGTATTGAGGAAATTCTTCTTCAGAAAATGTTTTACGTAGTATATCTAACATTTGACTGTTCGTACGACCTCCTCTATCCATGGCCTTATCATAATTGTCGTTATACTTAAACAAATGAAATGACATCTCTCCGTCTTCAAAATCTACAGTGGACTTATCGATGGAGTTAGAAGATGTCGGGATTGTCTTATGATCTGAAAGCCAAACAGGCGCTCCTGACGCACTACGCATAGCCGAAATCGCGAGATTGTGAAATTCAAAACACTTGCTCCAGTTCTTCATAAGTTCGGTTGGACACCACAACTGGAAATAATTCTTATATTCTTTTCTGTTACCAAACATGCGAGCCCGCTGAATATAGGTATCCTGAGAAAATTTTCCTTTCACACTTCTTGTGAAATACATTGACAATAAATTATCAAAAGTCACACCTCTTGAAATAATATTTCCTCCAGCTGCAAATGAGAAAAGACATTTTGGTTTAGCTATATCTGATACTTTTGCACTCAATTTACTTGAATTTATCTCTACTATTGTATTTTTATAAATATTTCTCAAAACAAATTTTACAATTTCGTCTGGTCCTTTGTCACTGTATTCGTTCGCTATTTCTTTAAGTTTTTTATTAACTATCTTTTCAAATGATAGTTTTTCTGGCGAAGAAAGTGTATCAATAGTGTTTCGTATAACACCAATATCATTGTTATGTTCATCCTTCTTGCCGCTTGTATGAACTAACATCGTAAAATTTTTCTCAAAACCGCGCATATGTTGTTCAGCCACACCGCACAAAAAGTGTAAGATTGCATTTTCTAATTCATTTCTTTCAGATCCCTCATCGACATCAAACGTATGCAAACGATAATCTATTACCCCGTTGGAGGGAAAGAAAAATTTCTGCCCGACATAATCTGGATGCGGACGAAATTCTACCCATAGTTCACTATCATTTTCGAATGTATTGTTTAGGTTTAATCTAGCTGGTGTCGCTGTAACACCTATATATTGCCCGGTCGTCCCAAGAAGGTCATGTATCAGTTGGTTGATTCTTGTTTTTTGGTTCTTGTTTACCTTCGCATTAGGAGATGCAAAATCAGCTTCATCATCGATAACTACGATTTGTTTTCGAAATTGAAGAAGCGTTTTAAGTTTTTCCAAGTCTTTCGCATTTTTTTTAGAAAAGATAACCCATTTTTTGTGGTTAAAATCATCTGGTTTTTGCGGGAGCTCAGTATACTGCTTTGGTGACGGACTAAGACCAGATTCACGAAATCTCGACAGACTTTGTTCCAACAGATCTACGCTATCAGTAACAAGATTAATGATAACATCTGTGCCTTCGTCAAGCAATTTCGCGTTCAAGGCTATCATCATCTCTGTTTTTCCGCTTTGAGGTTCCCCAAATATCACAAAAGACCTACCGCGGTTCTTAATCAAATTTTCAATTGTTTTTTCTACAGTTTCTTCAATCGCCTTAGTATCAATTCCTCGCCCCCTCAATACCTTCAGCCTGTTTGAATATTGTTGGTTGCCTACGTTACCAACCATCTTCTTCCAATCTGTCATCAAGTCCGTCCATATTTAATTTGACTGCAAATATTTTCAACAAAGTAAACATCCAAAGGAACATTTTTTCAATTGAAAAATACTTATAAACACAGAGAAGGAGGAACAAACGCTTAAATAAAACAACGGATTGGTTTTTTGATATGACGTAGCTGCTTCAATTAACCTAATGATACTTGGCCTCATTAATTATTCGTCCTTTAGAGTGTCGTAAATCCCTAAATCGCGTTCTTTTTTTCAACATCTGATTTTAAAATAATTAGATGTACTGCTTTGCCGCTTGACCAAAAGGCATTACATTCGGACATAAAGCAATTAAAGTTGAATATATTTAATCAAGCCTTTAGAATTTTTATTGATATATTTCAGTTAAATACCCTCCCATAAATGCATTCACTTAATATCAAACTATCCACCTCTCACATAACTACAGCTCAACAAATGGGCTTTACGAAGACGTAGAGGTTCTTCCAAAAGTGATAGGTAATATCTTGTTTTTCGGACGCCAATTTTTTAAAAAGTATTTGACACAAAACAAGGGCCATTTAACAAATTTTTTTCTAGTATCAAAGTTGATAAAAACTTCACTTTCCTTATGTTCCTTTTTCAAAAAACAACAATAGCGGCCTTCAAACAAAGATCTTGCAAACTTGGCAAAATATGGAAAATATTGCGCTACATCGAGAAAAAACAGTACCCAAATAACACAGAAATAAAAGACTCAATATTGCATCAGACGTTCGCGATTATAAAAAAGCCAAAACTTTCTCAACGATCCGAAGATTAGTAAATATGGTTTCTCTCATTCTAACCACGTAGATGAGTTTTGAGGTTTGCGAAGCGGCTATTGCATCAGATGGCGAACCTTCCCATTTCCGAGATTTTACGGAACGCATTAAACGAAGCCGGTAGGCAGTGAGACGTAACCTATTCTATTTGGGTGACGCCTATAACCGTGTTTGCCAATTCTGCGGGACAGATCAAATTTTGCCGCTGGCAAAGAGACAAATAGCGCACAAGGGTGTCTCTTGAAGATTAGATGAACAATTTTAAGTCTGTTAGCGATCACACACCCAAGATTTCCACTTATTAAGCAGCAAGAAAAAACCTGATAGATGCCCAGCCAATGGTCAACAGGGTTATTTAAAGCCATTTTTTAAGCAGGTAACCCCTTCACGGAGATCTCACCAAGAGAGGCATTTCATCAGGATATTTTCAAAGTGCGTTTCGTTAGCAAGTAACGAAGTTAGCTTTTTACGGCGGTTAGCTTTTTCTTTAACGTGATGATATTATCTATCATATCATTTATTCACGATAACATAGCATTGTGCCAGTCGCGATTTCCGCTTGAGATTACACATACGCCAAACGACAAGCGTTTGAAGGCAGGCAGAGCCGCGGGCGGGTAAAGGGAAGCGCAGCGCTTATATAAGGAGGATATTGATAGGTGAGAATCCGGCGAAAGCAGGAGAAGAAAGAAGTCGTGGGGTGATTGGTTGCGGGGGTAGGTTTGAACCTGTGGCCTTCAGATTACGAGCCTGACGAGCTACCGGGCGCCCCACCCCGCGCCAAGGAAGAGTGTTTTACGAAAAGCGCGCGGGGGGCGAAAAGGCCACCCTATCCGGAACTGTAAATGTTAGAGTTACGTTATAGATGGATGTAACGGGATAAGAACGAGCCGAGAGGCTGATTTCGTTATAGCAATTCAAGCAAACCAATCAAGAATGATCTGCCCGTCAAATGCCAATTGAAGAGGAAGCTCAAGGCTAAATATCGTAAAGATCGCTCTCGATCGATTGTCTCTATTTTGGCATGATTCAACTGCGTGATTAAAAAAGTTCCAAGCGGTACATTCTCATGGTCGGTGTTGAATCTTTCAGTGAAACTGATTTTGATTAAATCCCGTTTCATGAAAATCGACAGGTTGGCCTTTTGAAACAAAATCCGGACACTTTAAAACAAGCTTGTTTCACCCAAGCAAATAAGCAACTATATCTTCAACCGTTATCTTGGAGCCTTTTTACGCCCCTCCATTGTCGGAAGGTTAGATAAATCTGAAGGCAATTGCCCCGATAAGCCAGAAAACTTTTCAAATTGGAAACATATTGCCTTCAGGAGTTCTTCTTTGTTTGCAAGTCTAGCCCCTCGCGAGGCTTATAAAATGTTTTCAAACACTCTGACACCTGTTCACACCCCTACCACGATAGCAATTAGAACTGGTATTTGAGCTTGATGCCGCCACCGCCGCCTTGGCGTTGTCCGGCGTAGCCCTGACCATTGACATCAATGCTCAAGGCCTTGTTGCTGGCAACCGGTTGAAGGCTAAAGCCAGCCTCGAAAATACCGGTGCTACCCTCTAACGATGGACGGTCGAGATTGAACTCATAGGCTTTTGCCATCACCTCGCCGTCGAACTCGTATTCATAGGCTGCACCAATGTAAGGCTTGAACTGTTCATTAAAGGCATAAGCATAACGACCACCAAGCTGAATGCGTGAACTGGTCGAGCTGTCAAAGTGAAGCGGTTCATTGGCGACAGAAACATCATCACCATCCATATGCGTCCATAAATAACGACCAAAGACATCAAGTGCCTGTCTTTCATTGACGTTGAACACATAGCCACCGGCAACATGCCCGCCATAATAGGTCACCGGGCTATCATAAGAACCACGATAGACACCGGTGAAGTTACCAAGTAGATTGGCATTGCGCCCGACATCGAATTCACTCTTGGCGCGACCGGCACGAAGCGAGGCTTCCACATAAAGACCATCGGCCTGATCGGCGGCAAGCTGGCGCACACGGCCAAGACCGGTGCCTGCAAAGTCGATACGAGCGAAGATGCCGCCGCCCTTATAGTTGCTATCGCCGTCACCATGCACAGAGGCAAAGTCGGTAAAGCTGTTATAGGTATCATAGGTGCCACGGCCATATTCAAAGAAGGCTCCCACAGTGGCCTTGTGGCCTGCTGCAAAATCGAAGCCTGTGGCAAGACCGACCGCCATGTTGAAGCCGTCTATATCCACATGGCTGCCTGTCTTATAACGTTGCGATGAACCATTGGCGATCATGAACGGTATGAAAGCCGGACGGTTGAAATTATCCTCATTGGCGCGCACCATGATGCGGATATGGTCTATACCGGCAGTTGCTATCAGGTCACTACCCTGATTGACAAAGCCAAGGGCTGCCGCACGGCCTTCCGAATAAGATTTCGACTGCGGATTGATCTTGGCAGCTGAACCGCCTCCACCGCTATTGCCGCTGTCACCGCTATTGCCGCCGCTATTGCCGCTGTCACCGCTATTGCCGCCGCTATTGCCGCCGTCACCGCTATTGCCGCCGTCACCGCTATTGCCGCCGCCCGGTACGTCATCGGTGTTATTATTAATAGTCAATACCAATGCATTATTGCCTGTGTTTTGCTGTGCCAATGTCGCATCATAGACAATGAAGCTACCCTGCCTGATGGTATAATTCTGTGAGACAAGGCTGCCTGTCGTCTTATCGATCATGGTAACCCTGTCACCGCCCTTCAGACGGCTGCCATCATTGACCATGGCAATGGTGTGTTTGGTATCGGTCAAATCAACGGCAGTGCCACCATTGGCAATTGTCACAAGCACATCGCCATTCTTCACATCACTTGGCAATGTCCAGTTGTAGTTCTCGAAATTGTAGATACCGGAAACAGTTCCGCGATAACCGACGAGATTAAGTGTGTTACCTTTAATAACTGTATCGAAGTCGGTATTGTCCGATCCATCGCCATAGACACTCCGTCCACCCCAGATTGAGCCGTAGGTCGTCACATTGCCATCATCATCACGCGCACCAATTTTGATGTCAGCGCCTTCCAACGTAATCGTATTGCCGGTAGCTGCGCCACCAGATCCGTTATTATTGCTATACGCTGCACCGCCAATACTATAACCGCCATAGACATCGCCCCAAATTAACGATTTTCCGGTTATGGTAACCGTGTTATCGGTTACATTTCCTCCACTTCCTCCCTGACCGTCGCCGCTAGCTCCCCCGATACTTACACCGCCAAAAACACTTCCGCCCTCAATACCATCATGCCCAAGTCCGGCCGCATCTGCTAACGCCGAGCCGCCTTTTCCGCCATCTGCGCCCTTTAGAATAACGTTCGTCAATGTAATTGTGTTTTCACTGACACTGCCGCCTGCACCACCCGTACCTATACCCATCATCTGGTAGCCTGCCGCACCGCCAATGCTCAGTCCTCCAAAAACCGAGCCACCGCCCATACCACCGGCACCCCCGCCGCCGGCATGACTTCCACCGCCATCTCCCCCTGCAGCTCCAATCAAAGTAACATTTGTCAGTGCGACCCGGTTACCGTTGACATTGCCCCCGACATTGTATCCGCCTATGAAACCATGTATGAATCCGGCATCAGCCCCGCCAATGCTCAAGCCGCCATAGACCGAACCGCCCCCCATGCCGCCAACACCACCGCCAACACTGCCATTCGTGCCCTGACCGCCAATACCGCCTGCTCCGCCTGTCAAGGTTACATCTATTAATGTTACGTGGTTTTTACCAACCGAACCGCCTTCTCCGCCATTTTCACTTAGACCAGCCGAGCCGCCCATACTCAAGCCCCCGAAAATAGAGGCGCCGCCCATACCACCTATTCCACCACTAAGCGCACCGGTTACGCCGCTGCCGGCAACACCGTTTCCACCGTTACCACCTTTCAAATCAACATTTGAAAGGTTTACTACATTATCGTTTACAGCCCCGCCATCTCCACCACTAGCGCCACCGGTTTCACCATGACTACCAGCGCCACCACTACTCAAACCACCGAAAACAGACCCGCCGCCCGCACTCCCTCCATTGGTCACATCGTTTTCCAAGCCTCCATTGGCAGCGGATTGGCCTGACCAATTATACCGGACATTGCTGATCGAAATTTGATTGTTCGAGATATCAGCCGCCGTAACACCTTCTCCCATGGCTCGGTTCAACTGGACATCTACACCGCCATAAATAATGTAAGGTGCGTTGATTGTTCCGGTTGTTGTCCAAGCGGCTTGTCCTGCTCCGTTTGTACCACCATCAACAGTAACCACATTGTCACTATAAATATTGCTCGAATAAAGACTTTTATAAGTGCTGCCGTTACCTGTTGGATCGGTTTGCAAAATAGAAGTGTTGTTTCCGTCAAAAACTAACGTTTCTGCTAAAGATGTACTGCTGTAAAACAGTGACGCAATAAGGGTGCAAACAGACACCCCATTTGCCCAGGTGGCTTTCCTGATTGAAGAGTTAAACATTTATACAATCCTGTAGCGAGTAAATCGAAAGTCCTGAAATACACATACCCGAAATTGGTTATTCTACTTAAGATAATTTGTCTCACTTTTTCAACCTTTAATCAGCATAGATATTGACCGTAATTGCCGCCAGCTCGCCGACATCCATACGCTTACCTGTCAATGGAACCTTGAAAGAAGTGGTGGATTTCGGGTTCGCCGTATAGGCTTCAAACACAACGTTACCACTTCCTTCCAGATCAGGTTTCAAAGGAGCGTAGTTTAATGTATTGAGATTGACATCACATGCTCCTACACCGCCACCGGTGGTTGGCTTGCGATAACCGGGCGAGCTGATGGTATCGTATTCGTTTTTGTCTGTGAATGATAGATAAAGATTGTTGTCACGATCCCCGTAATCGTTCATCCACGACTGAGGAATTGATACGGGAACCGAACAGTTTTGCCTCTTTTTTCCATCTTTAGATTGAACGTAAATAGCGCCATCAACCGTTGATGAGTGTAGCGTTAACTGCTTATCCCATAATGGGCTTGCGTATTTCAGTTTAATAATGAACCCAAGACCTGAATGATAGTAGTCCTTGTCTTCCGTTGGTGTGCAGTAAGTGTATGGCATTCCATTCTCAATCCAGTTCGATGTAGTACCACATAGTTTTGGCGAGACGTCCAGAATTGCCAGCAAAACACCTGATGCAGGTCTGAGTTCATACTTGACAGGTTCAGGCTGCCAACCTTGAGAATAATTGGTCATCGTGACAGAAAGCCAATAGGTAGACGGGCTGCTTTTCGAGCTTACAGTTGCCACGAGGCCATTTTGCGTGATGACCTGTGTTGCTCCGAGGTCTGTTGTCGAGAACGTTACGGGGAGCAGCTCCGCAGGAATAGCACGTCCTTTTTTGTCAACAGGCTTATAGGTTGCGGTCAACTTGTCTATGCCGTCATTGTAAAGTATGTCTTTATCCAAACTGACGAACGACTCATCTTTGTCGACATAGAGGCTGAAATTTGTCTCCCCTTGGGCGGTGAAGCCTTCGGCAGAGACCATAAATCCATTGCTGCCAAGCCATGATGCATAGGTTGATGACATTTGAACACTGACCTTGCCACCTTCATCTGTCACAACGTCTACACTGCCCTCTACACCATTAATAGCAAGCTCAAGCTCAAGATTGGTCGGTGTAACAGTGACTGTTCTATTAGCTAATGCTGCGCCGTTGTCATCCGTTAAAGTGATGGTAACAACATTGGTCGCATGACCATCGGCTATCGCGGTATCGGTATGAGCAATATTGATATTGATGTTCTGGCCAGGAATCTCAATAAGCTTCAATGTATCCGTTACACCTATTGTAGCGGCAGCTATACCATTAACAGTAGGCATGATGTTGATAACACCTATCGTCGTACCTGATGTTAAAGTGCTGACATAGGCACCCGCACCTCTATCATAGGACCAGGCTGACATTTTCGTGTCTTGTGGTCCGTTGGCCTCTTGAGGGGTAATCACTTGACTAATGGTTTCAGTTTTCAACGTCGAAATGAAGTTACCTGCAGCATCGCGTGGTCTAAACTCGATACGGCTTGTTGACCTTCCATTTGCTACAATCCGGTTTGGAATCGCTTTGATCTCACCTTTGCTAACGTCTATCGCCCCTGAAATAAGGGTGAGTATATTACCGGTCGAGCGGGAAATGCCATCCTCTCCATTAATCACCGGTATCACCTTGATAGCGCCGATTTTGGTTCCAGATGTCAAAACCGCTTGATAATGACCATCGACAAACGACCAGCTACCGATGGTTATGCCACTATCGGTTATCCCAATGATTTTACTTGTGATTGTGCTCGCATCGATGCTGGTAATAGGGTTCCCGTAACCATCCCTTGGCTTATAATGGATCGTTGAGGTGGTTTTACCATCTGCAACAATCGTATCAGGATCAGCATAAATCGTACTTGTATTCTTGTTCACCTTTCCCGCAGTAAACGTAATATTTAAGCTGGCAGTAACAGTTGTTCCTGATATCTGTCCTGTAACAGTTACAGTTTCAGGCGTATGATCAGACACGGCCGGTGCTTGTGTTATTTGGCCATCGGCATCGCTTTTTACTGTAGCCGGATAGATTGACGGTCTGCCACCTCCATTTGAACTTAAAGTAAATGTGACAGTTTTGTTCGGAATGAGTTGGCCGGTGTTCTTGTCACGCACAGCAACCGTGAATGTTGGCTGTTCATCCACCGTGGCCGATGTTTTGTCGTTTTCCCATGCGAGAACCAATTCAAATTCGCTCAATGTCACATCGGCTGAAAGAGAACCCACGGCCTTGTTGTTATATTCCGGTACAATCGTATAAACGCCGGTAACCGTGCCTTTGAGCTTTGCTGTATAGATACCGGTTCCGGTCTCTACTACATCGTCAATCGTTATGCTCCCGCTATTAGGACCGTTTTTCATAACAAATTTCAAGTTCTCGGCGATGTTACCTACCAGATTGCCATACTTGTCCTTGGCCGTAAAGGTCAATGTCGAGGTGTCGTGACCGTCTGCGACGATCAAGTCCGGAACAGCTTCGAATGTTGAACGCTCGTTACTGTCGCCATCCTTGTCAACAGGATCACCGGCTTTCAATGTCACATTGGCTGAAAGAGAACCAACGGCCGCGTTTTTAAATTCCGGTACAATCGTATAAATGCCGGCAACCGTGCCTTTGAGGTTTGCTGTATAGGTACCGGCTGTTTCGGTCTCTACTACATCGTCAATCGTTATGCCCTTGCTATTAGGACCGCTTTTCATAACAAATTTCAAGTCCTTGGCGATCCCACCGACAACGTGGCCAGTCTTGTCCTGAGCCATAAAGGTCAATAGCGAGGTGGCGGTATTGTCTGCGGCGATCGAGTCCGGAACAGCTGTGAATGTTGAACGCGGCTTACCGTCGTCATCCTTGTCAACAGGATCACCGACTTTCAATTCCACATCGGCTGAAAGAGAACCCACGGCCTTGTTGTTATATTCCGGTACAATCGTATAAACGCCGACAACCGTGCCTTTGAGCTTTGCTGTATAGGTACCGGCTGTTGCGGTCTCTACTACATCGTCAATCGTTATGCCCTTGCTATCAGGACCGAATTTCATAACAAATTTCAAGTTCCCGGCTTTCCCAACTACCGCATTGCCATACTTGTCCTGGGCCATAAAGGTCAATAGCGAGGTGGCGGTATTGTCTGCGGCGATCGAGGGTGGGAAGGCTGTGAATGTTGAACGCTGTTCACCTTTTTCACCCTTTTCAACAGGATCACCGGCTCCCAATGTCACAGTGTCTGAAAGAGAACCCACGGGCTCGTTATTATATTCCGGTACAATCGTATAATCGCCGGTAATCGTGCCTTTGAGTGTTGCTGTATAGGTACCGGCTGTTTCGGTCTCTACTACATCGTCAATCGTTATGCCCTTGATATCAGGACCGTTTTTCATAACAAATTTCAAGTCCTTGGCGATCCCACCGACAACGTGGCCATACTTGTCCTGGGCCTTAAAGGTCAATGTCGAGTACGCGGTATTGTCTGCGACGATCCAGTGTGGGTCGGCTATGAATGTTGAACGCGCATTACCGTCGCCATCCTTGTCAACAGGAGCATCGGCTCCCAATGTCACAGTGTCTGAAAGAGAACCCACGGCCTTGTTTTTATATTCCGGTACAATCGTATAAACGCCGACAACCGTGCCTTTGAGGTTTGCTGTATAGGTACCGGCTGTTGCGGTCTCTACTACATCGTCAATCGTTATGCCCCCGCTATTAGGACCGGTTTTCATAACAAATTTCAGGTCGTTGGCTTTCCCAACTACCGCATTGCCATACTTGTCCTGGGCCTTAAAGGTCAATGTCGAGTACGCGGTATTGTCTGCGACGATCCAGTGTGGGTTGGCTATGAATGTTGAACGCGCATTACCGTCGCCATCCTTGTCAACAGGATCACCGGCTCCCAATGTCACAGTGTCTGAAAGAGAACCCACGGGCTCGTTATTATATTCCGGTACAATCGTATAATCGCCGGTAATCGTGCCTTTGAGTGTTGCTGTATAGGTACCGGCTGTTGCGGTCTCTACTACATCGTCAATCGTTATGCCCTTGATATCAGGACCGTTTTTCATAACAAATTTCAAGTCCTTGGCGATCCCACCGACAACGTGGCCATACTTGTCCTGGGCCTTAAAGGTCAATGTCGAGTACGCGGTATTGTCTGCGACGATCCAGTGTGGGTCGGCTATGAATGTTGAACGCGCATTACCGTCGCCATCCTTGTCAACAGGAGCATCGGCTCCCAATGTCACAGTGTCTGAAAGAGAACCCACGGCCTTGTTTTTATATTCCGGTACAATCGTATAAACGCCGACAACCGTGCCTTTGAGGTTTGCTGTATAGGTACCGGCTGTTGCGGTCTCTACTACATCGTCAATCGTTATGCCCCCGCTATTAGGACCGGTTTTCATAACAAATTTCAGGTCGTTGGCTTTCCCAACTACCGCATTGCCATACTTGTCCTGGGCCTTAAAGGTCAATGTCGAGTACGCGGTATTGTCTGCGACGATCCAGTGTGGGTTGGCTATGAATGTTGAACGCGCATTACCGTCGCCATCCTTGTCAACAGGATCACCGGCTCCCAATGTCACAGTGTCTGAAAGAGAACCCACGGGCTCGTTATTATATTCCGGTACAATCGTATAATCGCCGGTAATCGTGCCTTTGAGTGTTGCTGTATAGGTACCGGCTGTTGCGGTCTCTACTACATCGTCAATCGTTATGCCCTTGATATCAGGACCGTTTTTCATAACAAATTTCAAGTCCTTGGCGATCCCACCGACAACGTGGCCATACTTGTCCTGGGCCTTAAAGGTCAATGTCGAGTACGCGGTATTGTCTGCGACGATCCAGTGTGGGTCGGCTATGAATGTTGAACGCGCATTACCGTCGCCATCCTTGTCAACAGGAGCATCGGCTCCCAATGTCACAGTGTCTGAAAGAGAACCCACGGCCTTGTTTTTATATTCCGGTACAATCGTATAAACGCCGACAACCGTGCCTTTGAGGTTTGCTGTATAGGTACCGGCTGTTGCGGTCTCTACTACATCGTCAATCGTTATGCCCCCGCTATTAGGACCGGTTTTCATAACAAATTTCAGGTCGTTGGCTTTCCCAACTACCGCATTGCCATACTTGTCCTGGGCCTTAAAGGTCAATGTCGAGTACGCGGTATTGTCTGCGACGATCCAGTGTGGGTTGGCTATGAATGTTGAACGCGCATTACCGTCGCCATCCTTGTCAACAGGATCACCGGCTCCCAATGTCACAGTGTCTGAAAGAGAACCCACGGGCTCGTTATTATATTCCGGTACAATCGTATAATCGCCGGTAATCGTGCCTTTGAGTGTTGCTGTATAGGTACCGGCTGTTGCGGTCTCTACTACATCGTCAATCGTTATGCCCTTGATATCAGGACCGTTTTTCATAACAAATTTCAAGTCCTTGGCGATCCCACCGACAACGTGGCCATACTTGTCCTGGGCCTTAAAGGTCAATGTCGAGTACGCGGTATTGTCTGCGACGATCCAGTGTGGGTCGGCTATGAATGTTGAACGCGCATTACCGTCGCCATCCTTGTCAACAGGAGCATCGGCTCCCAATGTCACAGTGTCTGAAAGAGAACCCACGGCCTTGTTTTTATATTCCGGTACAATCGTATAAACGCCGACAACCGTGCCTTTGAGGTTTGCTGTATAGGTACCGGCTGTTGCGGTCTCTACTACATCGTCAATCGTTATGCCCCCGCTATTAGGACCGGTTTTCATAACAAATTTCAGGTCGTTGGCTTTCCCAACTACCGCATTGCCATACTTGTCCTGGGCCTTAAAGGTCAATGTCGAGTACGCGGTATTGTCTGCGACGATCCAGTGTGGGTTGGCTATGAATGTTGAACGCGCATTACCGTCGCCATCCTTGTCAACAGGATCACCGGCTCCCAATGTCACAGTGTCTGAAAGAGAACCCACGGCCTTGTTTTTATATTCCGGTACAATCGTATAATCGCCGGTAATCGTGCCTTTGAGTGTTGCTGTATAGGTACCGGCTGTTGCGGTCTCTACTACATCGTCAATCGTTATGCCCTTGATATCAGGACCGTTTTTCATAACAAATTTCAAGTCCTTGGCGATCCCACCGACAACGTGGCCATACTTGTCCTGGGCCTTAAAGGTCAATGTCGAGTACGCGGTATTGTCTGCGACGATCCAGTGTGGGTTGGCTATGAATGTTGAACGCGCATTACCGTCGCCATCCTTGTCAACAGGATCACCGGCTCCCAATGTCACAGTGTCTGAAAGAGAACCCACGGCCGCGTTTTTAAATTCCGGTACAATCGTATAAATGCCGACAACCGTGCCTTTGAGGTTTGCTGTATAGGTACCGGCTATTGCGGTCTCTTTTACCTTGTCAATCGTTATGCCCCCGCTATTAGGACCGTTTTTCATAACAAATTTCAAGTCCTCGGCGATCCCACTGATAACGTGGCCATACTTGTCCTGGGCCATAAAGGTCAATGTCGAGTACGCGGTATTGTCTGCGACGATCCAGTGTGGGTCGGCTTTGAATGTTGAACGCGGTTCACCTTTTTCACCCTTGTCAGCAGGATCACCGACTTTCAATGTCACATCGGCTGAAAGAGAACCAACGGCATCGTTTTTAAATTCCGGTACAATCGTATAAACGCCGACAACCGTGCCTTTGAGGTTTGCTGTATAGGTACCGGCTGTTGCGGTCTCTTTTACCTCGTCAATCGTTATGCCCCCGCTATTAGGACCGCTTTTCATAACAAATTTCAAGTCCTTGGCGATCCCACCGACAACGTGGCCATTCTTGTCCTGGGCCTTAAAGGTCAATAGCGAGGTAGTGTTATTGTCTGCGACGATCGAGGCCGGAACAGCTGTGAATGTTGAACGCGGATTACCGTCGCCATCCTTGTCAACAGGAGCACCGGCTCCCAATGTCACAGTGTCTGAAAGAGAACCAACGGCCTTGTTTTTATATTCCGGTACAATCGTATAAATGCCGACAACCGTGCCTCTGAGCTTTGCTGTATAGGTACCGGCTGTTGCGGTCTCTACTACATCGTCAATCGTTATGCCCCCGCTATTAGGACCGCTTTTCATAACAAATTTCAGGTCCTTGGCTTTCCTAACTACCGCATTGCCATACTTGTCCTGGGCCATAAAGGTCAATAGCGAGGTGGCGTTATTGTCTGCGACGATCGAGTGTGGGAAGGCTGTGAATGTTGAACGCTTTTCACCTTTTTCACCCTTTTCAGCAGGATCACCGGCTGTCAATGTCACATCGGCCGAGAGGGTGCCAACAGCATTGCCATCGAATTTCGGCGTTATCGTATAGACATTGGCAAGCGTGCCTGTGAGTGTTGCCTTATAGACACCGGTTTTGGTCTCGTTAATTTCATGCACCGTCACCTTGCCGCTTTCAGGAACGGGACCGTTTTTGATCGCAACATCAAAAACAAGCCTGCTCTTGATGCCTGTGACCATGTTGCCATTCTTGTCCTTGGCCGTAAAGAGCAATGTCGAGGCATCCTCATTGTCTGCGATGATCAAGTCCGGAACAGCTGTGAATGTTGAAAGCTCGATACCTTTTTCAACAGGAGCACCGGCTGTCAATGTCACATCGGCTGAGAGGTTGCCGACAGCTTTGCCATCGAATTTCGGCGTTACCGTATAGACATCGGCAACCGTGCCTTTGAGTTTTGCCGTATAGACACCGCTTTTGGTCTCGACAATTGAAGTCAACGTCACCTTGCCTTTGTCAGGAGCGGAACCGCCCTTGCTCACGACATCAAAGACAAGCCTGTCCTTGATGCCCATGATCGGGTTGCCATTCTTGTCCTTGGCCGTAAAGGTCAATGTCGAGTACGCGGTATTGTCTGCGACGATCGAGGGTGGATCGGCTTCGAATGTACTGTTGGTACTGTCAAATCCCGGAGCCTTGACTGTCACGGTTGTCGTTGCCTCTTTCGAGGTATTACCTTTGACATCCGTTGCAACGGCATTGACGACATAGTCATTATTACCACCCCACTGATAGGGTGGAAGAACAACCGAATAATCGCTGACACCGCTTCCCTGAACGATCTTGCCGCCTGCTGCAATCAGGGCTGCTGCCATCACACTGACGCTTGCCACATCATTCTTGGATTTAACCGATATGCCAAGCGAATAAGTCTCGTTATAAAAGCCGGTAATGCCGCCAACCATATAAAGCTTGATGAATTCATTCTTCTTATATTCAAGAACAATGTCGTTATTACGGTCAACCAGATCATATCTGCTTCCCGCAAGTGTGCGCATATCCCCGACCGCATCAGGATCAAGCTGCTTCGACAGCGGAACACCAAAACGATAATTGACCTGAAAGCCTAAACGGGTATCATCCTTGCCACTCGCACCTTGCCGGTGGTCTACATTGAATGTCACAAGCGGTACCGGTGTATAATTGGCTCCGAACGTAACCGCATAAGGGTTCTTCTGCCGTTCGTTCTTTCCAAAAAGACCGACCTCGTTGCCATAATATTGCTCGAAGTTCAGCTTCATTCCAAGCTTCGGATAGGATGGCAGATAACCTTCCGCACGAATATCCCAGCCATTGGCCGGACGTTCATAATAATCATCCACATCGGGAGAGGTTCGCCAATCCGATAACCGGTAATAGGCATTCATGCCCAATTTGAGATAATCGCGCCAATATTCGACACCAATTCCCATACGCGAATGCGAACGGGAAATGTCATAATCCCAAAACGCATTGCCGCCCAACATATAATCCTGTGTGAAATAACGATAGCCAAAACCCAGATTGCTCTGGGTGCGATCATCCGTGCGATGAATGGAGGTTTGTGTAAAAACAAGACTGTTGCCTTTGTCATAAACCGGCAACAACATCTCGAATTGCGAATTTTTTAATGAAAAGCCATCATCAACATTCAACTGGATACGGGACGTGCCGAACTGGTTGAACCAGCGATTGATCTCGCCATTGGCCTTACCCGAAAAATATCCTTTGGCCATATTTTCCAGTTCATTGCTATGACCACCATTGGAAAGAAATTGCCCTGCCCTTGTTGCCAGCGAACTGATTGCACTATCCTGCGAGGATCCCGTTTCGAGATAATGCGCCATGTCATCAGAAACCGGTGACAGCGGAACATAAACCGTATCCCCCACCGTTACCTTGTCAAAGCCGTTCTTGAAGAAGCGATCCAGATTGAGACGGCGCAACCCCTCAACACTCAAATTATAGCGCTTGGCAACACTATCAAGCGTATCGCCGGACACCAGAACATAGGCGCGTGTCATGATCGGCGAGCTATAGCCATCAAGCGAGGCGCTTGCACCATCATCCTTCTGCCCGAATAGACTGTTGTCAGCGGCATAGCGTTCACTTCCCGAGTCTCTTTGCGCAGCCTGCGCTGGCATAACCATCGCCAGAAAGGTTGAGCAGACGTAGAGGATAATCATCAACCACGACACAGCCTTTGATACAAAGGTGCTCAAAAAGTTACTACGCATAGACATGAAATCCCCCTTATTTCTTACATGACTTAGTAAAAAATGTTTCGCTATTTCCTACATAGATAAGTTAAAACGGCTCACGTGAGAGTGCATATTGCCGAGCCTTGCACTCAGCCCCCAATAGGCTTGCAGACAGGCTCATACGTGCAAACGAAAGACTTCGTTCACTGATTAGGTGACAGAAGCTTTAGCAGGATTGAATAAACCGGATCCCTCGCACTATTCGGCTCGGGAGAAAGAGAGGGTGGATAAGTAATAACAAATAATCAAACATAACTTTACCGTCTCCTTGATGTATTCCATCAACCCAATTAATTGGACACGTCAGCTAATTCATACGTTAAACATCACGTTAGAGATGCATAAAAGCATCATCCGCTTTTGTAACACCAATACCGATTTTTTGCTGTTTTGCAACCCCTGCGAGAAAAAATACACAAAAAAAACAAATATATTCTTCTGGCGAGTATTAAATATCTAATTAAATTACACTTTTTGGATTCAATCACATCATAAATTTAGATACTATCACTTCATAAACTTATTTATAACGTCACAAGCTAGAATTTATTTTGTCCTGCATCCGGTCACCAACGAGACTGATTATCATTTCACCAACAAGACTGATTATCATTGTTGTTATTATAATGGATGCCGGTGCAACATTATCCAAGATGCATTGACGAGTTACTCTTTGCCGAACCCGCTCATACTGCCAAGACCGGACATCGGTGGCTGAACGCCTGGTCTAAAAAAGGAAAGTCTGCTCTCCAGAAGTATAATTTGCGGGAAAGTCAATGCCAAAGATATAATCAACGTCGATACAATATTGGGAAATATGTACTTGATATAAAAACGCGGCGGTTTTGCTCCCAATTGTATGAAAACGACAGTATATCCCTGATTATTGGCTGAAACAGCTCATCTCCTTATTATCCTCGCATATCTTTCCCTTCCGGGGAACCCCATAAGACATGTTAATAGTAAAATGGTATTACCGAAAAAAGCTAAGACAACCAAAGATAGAATCTGAACTGGAAAAGCAGCTTGGAAGTCGCCAGCATCATAACAAAATGTTTCATAATACCGTTAAATATTGCAGCTACAAATCCCGAAACTATAGCTATAAGAGCGGAAAAGATTGTCGGAGAACTTCAATCATGGCATTGCGTGACCACCATGCGAGAACCGCCGCACCGCCAAGACCTGTTGTTAGTGTAGGAAGAATAGCATGTTTGAGATTGCCTTGCTCTTTTAATGGCAACCAGCTCGATTGCACTGAAAAACGGATATTGGAATAAGCCCTGACACAAATGATGGCATGGTGAAACAGGGGAGAGATAAAGCTATAACGAAACGATTGATCTTACTATCTCTATCCAGTGCAGCATAGGCCCGCCAGAAATTCCGATAGCCAGTTTCATAACAAAGCAAGTATCGTTAACAATAGGGTGGCAGTTATCCCGTTCCGCAACATGATCTATCACAGGTCTTCCATGTCTCATAGATACTGCCGTATCTCCATGAAGTAATGCATGGAAGCAAGTGAAGAATTGTTGCCATAATGGCGCATCCAGCCCCCCCATTGTTTATGAAATACTGCATGCTTTATATAACTTCAGTCCGCTATATGATTTGCGCAAGGTCAACTGACATGCGTATAAAATGAATGCAAAACGGATAACACAAAACACAGTCAACAGGCGGCGGATAAAGCGCGTTGATAGAAAGTAGATCATATTTTTTCCGCATATTCTACTGTTTCTTCTGAACGGCTTAAACGACGGCAAGAACAAACCCACCATGTGATGATGTTAGTTCAGAAGGGATTTTCCCGCATAGCCCCATCAGCTCTTGAGCAATGTGTAAAGCACAACCTATGAGGACGATGAGCAGGATTTGGTAGCTCACCTTGTAAGACTACACGATCATCGGGCCATCTTTCCGGCATTGGTACACCCGAAGTCAACGTGTTGATATAAGGATGCTGCGAACGTTAAAAAATCTTGCTGCTTTCATCTATCTCGACGATCCGACCGAGATACATTACTGCAACTCTGTCAAACTGATATGAAGATTTAACTGGCATATATTCGCGATTACACAAATATAAATTTTCAAAGCGCGATTTCTGTTCAGTCCAGACATGTCGCACCGAAACATATATAACAACCGAAGTAAGATAATATTTCTGTCAAAATTTCTGATGGTTCATTTTAGAGCCCCATTAATCAGAGATTCTTAAACATGACAGTCAGATGATATTACTTGTTGCAAACCATGCAGAGACAAGTTTCCCTCATACTGTATCAAGACGTGCGATCTTCTATTCCGGATTGTTAAAATGAATTCAAATAGGATAACAACCACAAATTGATTATGTAATAACAACCCATAATTGCGATATTTACTGCGATCCTTTGGTTCCCTAATTAACGGTTACAATTTTTTCTGCCTTGCCTTGTTTTTATATTGATGTGTTGGAGTTTTCTATGATGCTCAAACTTGGCCATCCCGTTTTTGCTTATTTAGCATCAGGAAAGCTTTAATCATTGCTTGAAACAAATCAGGCAGAGAGCTGGAATGTCTTTACCCCCATCAAATCCTTCAGCAGCAGAACCGATTTTCAGATCGGCGTTGAAGACATTAATTCAATTCTATCTCGCGTTAAGAAATATGCTGTTCCATCTATCGGGATATATCAGAAAAATATTACGATATAAGCGGTTCCAAAGGTTTGTCAGAGAGAATTTCTTGTTCAGAACTCCGACACTTACCTTTCGAGATCAAGCCGATATATTGACTCATATACATATAATACCGGTTTTTGATTTCATTTGTTATTTTTTATCAATATGCGATATAATTGGATTAGTTTTCTCTCTGCATTTTCTTTTACCGCTTTAATGTATCGGATTTGCTCTTCAATCCCTTTTGCCATGGTAGAAAAACGCTCATTAAAACCCGTCTCACACACAGCATAGCCTATAGCTTTAGCTTGAACCGCGGCATGCATAAGCTCGTCCCTGTCGATAGCTCTAGCCGGGATCACAGGCTTTTCTACAGGCTTACAAACAGCCTCGATCAAGTTGACGACATCAACTCTCGCTTGGTAGGCTAACAAATCTAGACCATGTATCCTGTGTTAGACCCAAGCATGCACGCTTTGAATGCTATTTCATCGCTTGAACCAGTCAGTTACCTCGATATTCCCTCTATCCTTCCGGTTAAAAGATAATATTGTATGCCTGCACTCTCTATCAATGGCAACACATCATCACTATGCGTACCGCCAAGCAAATAGTCGACACCGAACTTGATCGGCGATTGCACGGACCTCGCCTCACTTTCAACATCAAGCGATAAGACTTCAAGATAATTTTTCGCGCCTGCTGCACGTATGGCTCGCAGCCCAAACCGCCCAAACGTTGAAAAAGCAAGCCTACGTCTTCGTAACCGATATGACACAGCCTCAATCACTTTTGGCAGATAGCTCATTGCATCTGCAATAGCTCTGTCATTTCTTGCGCGCATTAAAGATGAAATTCGCATGATTAGGCAACTTCATATCATTCCCTGACGCTGACCTGAAGGCACCAGCCGCTCTACATATTTTATAGCCGTCAGCAAACTTGAGTGCTCGGCTACCCAGCCCCGCAATGTCGAAAGCAGTTCCGCGATCCGGGCTGGAGCGAACAAATGGAAGGCTGGTATAATGTTAACGCCAGTCTCAATTTCTATCGACTTCACGGGTATAAGCTTTGGATTATGATATTGCGCAACAACGACATCGAATTGTCCTCTCTTTTTGCTGTCATAAATACCGTATCACCTGTTCGCGAGCCGCTCACGTCTGTTTCTTCTAAGCGCACTCCATTTGCTGCGGGTTCGATGAAGCCGATTTCCTCATCGACAAAAAGACCACCTTTACCCGCATGGGGATTCAATCCAGTGAAAGCGACATGGGTCTTTTGGTGCCCCAACACTATGATGCCTATATTTGCAAGCCTGATTGCTTATAACCGTTTTTCGTAAATAACCTGATTTATAGTGTGTCGAAGTGACATCTGGATGGTAACAAGAATTGTACGAATATCTTCATTCAAAAGCATCATGGCAACATGACCGCTACCAACTTCATCAGCAAGAATTTCACTGTGTTCTGGACAATCTATTCCAGCAGAATGAATAGCGTTCTTATTGATTGGCAAGGTGATAATTCCGCTTATCTTCTCAAATTTGGCAGCGGTTAAAGCTTCGACGCCAGTATCAAAAGATGCCAGCCCCGAAATGGAACTACCGCAACTTATCGGGGGGTCGATATTATTTTTGTCATCTCAACCTCATTGTCGGGAGGTGACGAACCGAACTTCGGACAATTTTCCCGCACAGCATTGTTCGTGTTAAATGGGCTTGTTTTGGCGGAATAAGCTTGTCTGGAAACGGACGCCTCCAAGCCATATGAAGGAAGCCGGACTGGATGGGTTTTAAGAGAAGTATAGTTTGATTGAGTTGAAGGCTGATGAGGGAGTGACGGTTGAAGGAGACGCGGGCTAAGTGTCAGAATTAAGTGACAGACTTGAGTGACAGAATTGCGTGTTAGAATTAAGTTTCCGAGACGGGATCAAACACGGATAAATTTCAACGTTGAAGATCTGTGATAGAGAAGCTTTATTTCCGCTTCGCGAAGCTGGATTTCGATTTTAACAAACTGATATTCGGGGATAGCGTTACGTTGCTCGCGTTTTCGGCTTGGCATTACACACATTCCAAGCGACGACCGTTTGAAGACAAGCGGAGAAGCGGAGTCACGGGCCGGCATCGGGAAGCGCAGCGTTCATATAATGAGGATATTGATAGGTGAGAACCCGGCTAAAGCAATGAACGCGTTTTGGTGTTTTATAGAAATTCGGTTTGTTTTCAACATAGGCATGTCCGCGACCGCATATTGCAGTAAAGGTCATTAATTCCGCGATCCTAATAGACAACCCACGCACCAAACGACGAGCATCTCAACGTAATCATCGCTGCGGCCCCGTTTTTGGAAGCGCTGCGGTATACAAAGCGGATAATGATAGGCAAAAATTTGTGAGTGGTGAAGTGATGATTGGTTGCGGGGGCAGGATTTGAACCTGCGGCCTTCAGGTTATGAGCCTGACGAGCTACCGGGCTGCTCCACCCCGCGCCAAGGAAGAGTGTTTTACGAGAAGCGGGAGGGGAGCGACAAGGCTACCGGACCCAAAATTGTAAAACGCTCAAGTTACATTGTAGATCAATGTAACGGGATAAGAAAGAGCCAAAAGGCTCATTTTGATATAACAATTCAAGCAGACCAATCAAGAGTGGTCTGCCCGTTAAATACCAATTGAAGAGGAAGCACGAGGCTAAATATCGTAAAGAATAGAGAAGCTATTGTTGCACTTGGCAGACCTGGCAGCGACTTACTCTCCCGTGTCTTAAGACAAAGTACCATCAGCGCAGGAGCGTTTCACGGCCGAGTTCGGAATGGGATCGGGTGCAGCCGCTCCGCTATAACCACCAGGTCGGCAAAGCGCAACAATTTTTCAAGAAGCTGATATCTTTCTGTTTTGTTCTTTTACATTCACTTTCACGCTTTAGCTTTTAAAACGCGACCGCACGTCGGCCACTTTTAGCCGCCCTCGCGGAGGGCTGCGCCCGTGAGCGCAGTAAAGTGATCTTTGCACAGCAAAGATGAACATTTGTAATGGGAACGATCAAGTCAATCGAACGATTAGTATCAGTAAGCTCCATGTGTCACCACACTTCCACACCTGACCTATCAACGTGGTCGTCTTCCACGGTTCTCAGGGAATACTCGTTTCCAGGTGGGTTTCCCGCTTAGATGCCTTCAGCGGTTATCCCGTCCATATATAGCTACCCTGCTATGCGGCTGGCGCCACAACAGGTCCACCAGAGATATGTCCATCCCGGTCCTCTCGTACTAGGGACAGATCCTGTCAATATTCCTACACCCACGGCAGATAGGGACCGAACTGTCTCACGACGTTCTGAACCCAACTCACGTACCGCTTTAAATGGCGAACAGCCATACCCTTGGGACCTGCTCCAGCCCCAGGATGCGATGAGTCGACATCGAGGTGCCAAACAACCCCGTCGATATGGACTCTTGGGGGTCATCAGCCTGTTATCCCCGGCGTACCTTTTATCCGTTGAGCGATGGCCCTTCCACGTGGAACCACCGGATCACTATGACCGTCTTTCGACTCTGCTCGACTTGTCAGTCTTACAGTCAGGCGGGCTTATGCCATTGCACTCGACGAACGATTTCCGACCGTTCTGAGCCCACCATCGCGCGCCTCTGTTACTCTTTAGGAGGCGACCGCCCCAGTCAAACTACCCACCATACACTGTCCTGAACCCGGTTAACGAGCCGCAGTTAGACATCCATGTCAATAAGGGTGGTATTTCAAGGATGACTCCACAAAGGCTGGCGCCCCTGCTTCAAAGTCTACCACCTATCCTACACATGCCGACACGAATGCCAGTGTAAAGCTATAGTAAAGGTGCACGGGGTCTTTCCGTCTAACCGCAGGAACCCCGCATCTTCACGGGGAATTCAATTTCACTGAGTCTACGTTGGAGACAGCGGGGAAGTCGTTACGCCATTCGTGCAGGTCGGAACTTACCCGACAAGGAATTTCGCTACCTTAGGACCGTTATAGTTACGGCCGCCGTTTACTGGGGCTTCAATTCAATGCTCTCACATCTCCTCTTAACCTTCCAGCACCGGGCAGGCGTCAGACCCTATACGTCGTCTTGCGACTTCGCAGAGCCCTGTGTTTTTGGTAAACAGTCGCTACCCCCTGGTCTGTGCCACCCCCTAACGGTTGCCCGCTAAAGGGTCACGCTTCTTCCGAAGTTACGCGTGCAATTTGCCGAGTTCCTTCAACGTAGTTCTCTCAAGCGCCTTGGTATTCTCTACCGGTCCACCTGTGTCGGTTTAGGGTACGGTCTATACGTGGGAGCTATTTCCCGGGACTGCTTCAAAGCAAGACCAATCCATTAAGATCTTACAATTTACACAATCCGTCACTTCCCACAGGTCCACGAATATTAACGTGGTTCCCATCGACTACGCCTTTCGGCCTTGCCTTAGGGGCCGACTAACCCTGCTCAGATTAACTTTAAGCAGGAACCCTTGGACTTTCGGCGAGGGAGTCTCTCACTCCCTTTATCGTTACTCATGTCAGCATTCTCACTTCCGATACCTCCAGGATCCCTTACGGGTATCCCTTCTCTGGCTTACGGAACGCTCCGCTACCACACGTCTTGCGACGTATCCACAGCTTCGGTGTATGGCTTTAGCCCCGTTACATTTTCGGCGCAAAGACCCTTACTTAGACCAGTGAGCTGTTACGCTTTCTTTAAATGATGGCTGCTTCTAAGCCAACATCCTGGTTGTTTTGGGATCCTCACATCCTTTCCCACTTAGCCATAACTTGGGGACCTTAGATGGTGGTCAGGGTTGTTGCCCTCTCCACGACGGACGTTAGCACCCGCCGTGTGTCTGCTCGTCAGTTCTTCCAGGTATTCGTAGTTTGGTTAGGTTTGGTAGTCCGGCGAGGACCCCTAGCCCATCCAGTGCTCTACCCCCTGGAGAATTCAACGAACGCTCTACCTAAATAGATTTCGCGGAGAACCAGCTATTTCCGAGTTTGATTGGCCTTTCACCCCTAGCCACAAGTCATCCCGATCTATTGCAACAGATATGGGTTCGGCCCTCCAGTAAGTGTTACCTTACCTTCAGCCTGCTCATGGCTAGATCACTCGGTTTCGGGTCTAATCCAACGAACTGAACGCCCTGTTCAGACTCGCTTTCGCTACGCCTACACCTATCGGTTTAAGCTTGCTCGTTAGACTAAGTCGCTGACCCATTATACAAAAGGTACGCCGTCACCCAGAACTAATCTTGGGCTCCGACTGTTTGTAGGCATTCGGTTTCAGGTTCTCTTTCACTCCCCTCGTCGGGGTGCTTTTCACCTTTCCCTCACGGTACTGGTTCACTATCGGTCATGCACGAGTACTTAGGCTTGGATCGTGGTCGACCCATATTCAGACAGGATTTCACGTGTCCCGCCCTACTCAAGGACTTAAGATCAATTTACGTGTACGGGACTGTCACCCTCTTCGGTCGAGCTTTCCAACTCGTTCTACTTTTCTCTCTTAAGCCACTGGCCTGATCCGCGTTCGCTCGCCACTACTAGCGGAGTCTCATTTGATGTCCTTTCCTACAGGTACTTAGATGTTTCAGTTCCCTGCGTTCGCTTCTTACACCCTATTTTATTCAGGTGTAGATACCTTTATTCAGATAGCTAGAAACCTAAATTGTCCATCGCTGAACAACTTAGCTTTTCTAGCCATCAAAGGTGGGTTGCCCCATTCGGAAACTTACGGATCAAAGGGTATTCGCACCTCCCCGTAACTTATCGCAGCGTATCACGTCCTTCTTCGCCTGTGCATGCCAAGGCATCCACTAAATGCCCTTAAGACACTTGATCGTTCTCATTGCCAATATTCATCTTCTTGCAATGTCTTGTGCAAAACACCGCTATAAATATCAGCAGAAAGACCAGCTTCTCGAGATATATTCGATGGCGCGGTTAAGCTTCCAATCATTTGCAGAGGCTTTGAGCTTTCCTCTGCGACACAAATCGCCTCTTTTCATATCAACCAATTTCCAAGACTTTAGGTAATCTCGAAAACCGTTCAATACGCCGATCACTTCCTTAAAAGCACCGGAGCAATTGTCCGAATATATCTTCTCTTCACGATTTCAATAGAACAGGCAGACTTTTCTTTTTTTAAAGAACAGTCCGCAAACTTGTTTCTTCTCAAGATGATGTGTCTTCCCGTTTCCCAACCAAAGTCTTGGTGGAGCCAGACGGGATCGAACCGACGACCCCCTGCTTGCAAAGCAGGTGCTCTCCCAGCTGAGCTAT
>NZ_CP015625.1:2475000-2612500 GCF_002007565.1 Ditibartonella choladocola
AAAATGCGGATTTCAGGATGAAAAAACGGGATTCATCAAAAAAATATGCCGTTTTTTACAGAATCGGTTTTGTCGACTAACGAATCGCGGGCGAATCTTTCAAGTTGCGAGAACTTACCGGAGAATCTCCTGCCAATATCCGAGCACTTGCCGGAGTATCGCCTGCTGATTCTTACAAGTTTGTTTTCCTCACTTATAAGAGACGCTGATAAAACTTCCGCAATCCGGTTTCAGTTCAGGCATTGGTTATGATTCTTGAAGCATTGTTTGAAATGACATTTTCCGATTCTGGAGCACAATTATGGGCTCTGGAACCGGATTCCGGATATTGACGCATGCCACCGGGATCGGTTCTTTGTTTTTCGATTTATATGTTCGCTTGGCAAAGATTGATTGTGACCTCTGCACCTTTCAAAATGCAGATATGACAATCAGGTTCCATTCGAGAGCCAAAATTTTAATCGTCAAAATTTATTTGCGTGTGAGGCAATTGACCAGATTGTCGGCAAGATTGGCAATCAATTCGGGATAAAGTCCGGCGCCTTCGGGCAAGGACTGTCCGAGAGGATCGAGCATACCGACTTTAGCGGGCGTGTTTTCGATAACGATATCGACCAACTTGTTGGGATATTGGGGTTCGGCGAAAACACAAACAACCTTTTCTTTCAAAATGGTCGTTTTGATTGCACTTATCCGTTGGGCACCAGGTTGACGTTCCGGATCAAGAGCGACAGACCCTATGGCATGAAGGCCGAAGCGGTGTTCAAAATAATGGTAGGCATCGTGAAAAACAATGAAGTTCTCGTCGCTTACCGGTGCAACAGATTGTTTTATGTTCTCTTCGGTTTCGGCAATCACTTTATCATATGCGTTTGCATTATGATGGTAGACTTCGGCATGATCGGGATCTTTCTTTGCCAAAACATCGGCCACATAGGCTAAAACTTTTCGGGCATTTTCCGGATCAAGCCAGAAATGAAAATCCATGGCATGCGCCGTGTCACTCCCGTGATTATGGTCATCACCGTGGTGTTCAAACAAGCCGCCTTCCCTGATTGGAAGGAGTTCAACTCCGGGAGCTTGCGAGAGCGCAATCATCCGGTCTTTCAAACCAAAATTTTCGATGGGCTTGATAAGAAAAAGTTCCATATCGGGGTTGGCGATGAAAATAATATCGGCTTCAGACAATATTTTTGCATCGGAGGGTTTTAACGCATAGCTATGTTCGGAGCCTGACTGTTTCACAATCAAAGCAGGTGTACCCAATTTTCCCATCACGGCAGCAACAAGCGAATGAAGCGGTTTTATGGAAACCACCACTTGCGGCACTGAAGACGCTTGAGCATTTACACCTGAAACGACAGCAAACAGACACGCCGACAATGCATAAAAAAGAGACCGAAACACTATCAAGCTCCGAATGTTACTTTATTACATTACGGTTTTGTATTAAGTCAGCCATTAAAAAAGTACAAGGATTTTGCATATCAAACTTTGGTGTGAAACAGGCTGGGTCAAGGTTATGCGTGTAATTGAATTTTCATCAAAAGATCGGCCGATCATTCAGAAATTGGATGACTGACTGCAAAACCCCGATACCGAAGGATAGAAAAATGGATAAAGAATGGCTGCTATCGCTCAACAAGGCAGGCATCGAAAGAAATGGTCGCTGGCTTGTCCACGACATTGATCTTGATATTTATCGTGGAGAAATTGTCACATTGATCGGTCCGAACGGTTCGGGAAAATCGACAACGGCAAAAATGGCACTGGGAATTTTGAAGCCGTCCGCGGGGACTGTAACCAGAAAAGCAGGCTTGCGCATTGGCTATGTGCCGCAAAGATTGGTAATCGACCCATCTCTGCCTTTGACAGTCCGCCGTTTCCTGACCTTGACGGCCAAACTTGATAAGAAAGGCATAAAATCGGTTTTATCGGAAACCGGTGTTGAAGATTTGGTAAATGCCAATGTTGCCGATTTGTCGGGTGGAGAATTGCAGCGGGTTCTGCTTGCCCGCTCTATTGCAAGAAAGCCTGATCTTCTTGTTCTCGACGAACCGCTACAGGGGGTTGACTATAATGGAGAAACCGAACTTTATGGATTGATTGCAAGTTTGCGCACAAAGCTTGATTGCGGCATTCTTCTTATCTCGCATGATCTTCATATTGTTATGGCAGCGACCGATCGCGTGATTTGTCTGAATGGACATATTTGTTGCAGCGGGGCGCCAACGGAGGTTGCCCAAAGCGAGGCTTACGGGCGTCTTATCGGTGCGATACCGGATAATGGTTTGGCGCTTTATGAGCATCACCATAACCACCGTCATAACATTCATGGTGCAGTTATCAATGCTCCATCGGGAAAGCCAACGAAAAATATCGGAGCCAACGACAATGCTTGACGATTATCTTGTAAGAGCGTTTTTAGCCGGTATCGGCGTGGCATTGATGGCGGGGCCGCTCGGCTGTTTTATCGTCTGGCAAAAGCTTGCCTATTTTGGCGACACGATGGCGCATTCGGCTTTGCTTGGCGTGGCATTTGCCCTGCTTTTCAATATTGATACGGTGCTCGGTGTTTTCCTTGTTGCTGTCATTGTTTCCATTGCACTCTTTATTCTTCAGGCAAGAGAAAAATTGTCGGGAGATTCGCTTTTGGGAATTCTTGCCCATGCAACGCTCGCCATCGGGCTTATCCTGATCGGATTTATGACCTGGACGAATGTCGACATCAACAGTTACCTGTTCGGGGATATTCTGGCAGTTTCACGCACCGATTTACTGACAGTATGGATTGGCTGTGCCTTTATTCTGGTTGTCCTTTTTATTTTATGGCGTCCACTTCTGGCACTGACGATCAATATCGACATGGCAAAAGCCGAAAATATGAAGCCGGAACGCGCCCGCTTCATATTTATGCTGCTTATGGCCATTGTCATTGCTGTTGCCATCAATATTATCGGCATCCTTTTGATAACTGCACTTCTCATTATACCTGCCGCCACTGCCAGACGCTTTTCAACAACCCCTGAACAGATGGCCATTCTTGCCTCTCTGATCGGTATTGTGGGAACGGTTCTCGGCCTCTATGCGTCAATCGGGTTTGACAGCCGTTCCGGCCCCAGCGTTGTCGTTGCACTGTTTATTCTTTTTATTGCAAGCCGGTTGACGAGCGCAGCCATCAAGGAATTTTCCCATGACAAATAAGCTGACGCGCAACCAGATGCTTGTGCTCGCCGTTCTTGAAAACGAACACACACCTTTGAGCGCCTATACAATCCTTGACCGGCTTCGCGACAAGGGGTTTCGCGCGCCTTTACAGGTCTATCGCGCGCTTCATAAACTTGTTTCCGAAAAATTGGTTCACAAGCTTGAAAGTGTCAATGCGTTTATGGCCTGCTTGCACCCTGAATGCCATAAACATGGGCTTACCGTTTTTATCATTTGTGAAAAATGCAGCCACGTTGCAGAGGTAGAAGATCCGACACTTGCCGAAACTATTCTACAAATGACACAAAAAGAAGGCTTTTTACCGGAAACAACCACTATTGAAATCCGCGGTTTGTGCACCAATTGCAACCGCAAGCGGGCTTAAGCGTTGATAGCTCATCCGTTTTATTGACGGTATTGACCGTTTTGGATAAACACCGCATTCCTTCATCAGATCTGGAAGTTTGTACCATGCCAGAATTCTCGAACACCACGCCTAAGACAATGCAGGCCAAACAACGCCCCCACAAGAAAATTGCTATCATCATAGCACTCATCGTTGCTATTGCAGTTTTGTGGCTGGGGTTCAGGTGGCTTACCGAATGGCGTTTTCTTGTCACGACCGACGACGCTTATGTTCAAGGTGACATTGCCTCTATAGCCCCGAAAGTGAACGGTTATATCGACGATATACCGGTTGAAACCAACCATTATGTTAAAAAAGGTGACGTGTTATTCCGTCTGGATGATGGCGATTATAAAATTGCCTATGACGAGGCGGAAGCCAAACTTCAAACGCAAAACCGCACACTTGCACGTATTGAAGCGCAGATTGCCGCTTCAAAAACCTCGCTCGACGAAGCCAATGCGCAAAAGGACGCTGCCAATGCAGTGGCCGTCAACGCCGATATTACATTAAAACGTGCAAAAGAACTGAATGTCGGGAGTTTCGTTGCAAAATCGGCTGTTGATAATGCCCAGTCGGCCTACGATCAGGCCATTGCCAATGTCACGCGCGCCAAGGCGCAAATTGCTGCGGCGGCTGCCAATATTACAGTTCTTGAAGCGCAACATGACGAGGCGGTAAGCGAAACGCGAAGCCTTGAACTGGCACGCGACAAAGCCCGTCGTGACCTTGATTTTACAGTGTTGCGCGCGCCTTTTGACGGCGTTTTGGGAAATCTTGCCGGTAAAAAAGGCGACTATGTCGTCGTTGGTCAACGTCTGGCTGCACTGGTTCCTGTCAATGCCCTTTATATTGATGCCAATTACAAGGAAACCCAACTTCCTTCGATCTATGGTGGTGAAAAAGTGCGCATCTCTGTTGACGGGCTTGATGGTGAAAGCTTTGAGGGTACAGTCGTTTCATTGTCACCTGCATCAGGTGCTGTTTTTTCACTTTTGCCACCGCAAAATGCCACCGGCAATTTTACCAAAATTGTCCAGCGTGTTCCGGTCAGAATTTCGATACCTGAAAATATTCTTGCAACCGGGCGCATTCGCGCCGGCATGAGCGTTGTTGTCAGCGTCGACATGCGCACAAAACCGGAAGGTGCAAAACCCTTGGCAATGAAGTGAGGTTTTGATGACCGCTGCCAGCCTCCCCCACATGGAAGAACATATCGAACCGAAAAAAATCGTGGCCTTTGTGGCTATGGTTTTCGGCATGTTTATGGCTATTCTCGACATCCAGATTGTCTCTGCCTCCTTGTCGGAAATACAGGCAGGACTTTCTGCAAGCTCGGATGAGATAGCCTGGGTGCAAACATCCTATCTCATTGCCGAAGTCATTATGATTCCGTTATCAGGATTTTTGGGCCGGTTGTTGTCAACGCGTGTGCTTTTTACAATTTCGGCAGCCGGTTTCACCATTGCATCCGCCCTTTGTGCAACGGCCGGTTCCATTGAACAGATGATTGCCTACCGTGCGCTTCAGGGCTTTATCGGTGGCGGCATGATTCCAAGTGTGTTCGCCGCCGCCTTTACTATTTTCCCGCCTTCAAAACAGCCGATTGTTTCACCTATTATCGGGCTGGTGGCAACACTTGCCCCCACGATCGGCCCGACGGTCGGCGGTTATCTGAGCCATGCTTTTTCCTGGCATTGGCTGTTTCTTGTCAATGTGCCGTTCGGTATTCTTGTAACCATTGCCTCATGGAAACTTATCGACTTTGATAAAGGTGACAGCTCGCTTTTCCAATCCTTCGACTGGTTCGGTTTAATTACCATGGCGACCTTTCTCGGCTCCCTTGAATATGTGCTTGAAGAAGGCCCCCGTAATGACTGGATGGAAGACGAAATGATCTTCCGTTTTACAATTGTTATGGGCGTTTCTGCCATTCTGTTTTTCTGGCGTGTACTCACAGCAAAAAACCCGATTGTCGATCTCAAGGCCTTTGTAAATCTGAATTTTGCGCTCGGTTCGATCTTTTCTTTCGTTATGGGTATCGGGCTTTACGGGCTTACCTATCTTTACCCGCTCTATCTTGGAGAAATTCGCGGTTATGACGCCTTGATGATCGGCGAGACGATGTTCGTTTCCGGTTTGATGATGTTTTTTTCCGCTCCCCTTGCCGGTTTTCTTTCCACCAAGCTTGACCCGCGTTTAATGATGGGGCTGGGATTTGCCGGTTTTGGCTGGGGCACATGGCTTGTAACCGGAATGACAGCCGACTGGGATTTCTGGGAATTGTTCTGGCCGCAAATTTTGCGCGGCGGCTCGCTCATTTTGTGTATGGTGCCGATCAACAATATCGCACTTGGTACACTTTCCGCCGAAAAACTTAAAAACGCATCCGGTCTTTTCAACCTCACCCGTAATCTCGGTGGAGCGGTGGGGCTTGCAATCATCAATACCATTATTATGCGACGCACAGATTTTCACTATGAGCGACTATCGGAAAGTGTGCAATGGGGAAACCGGCAGGCAGTCAACCTGTTGAACTCTTTGGCGAGCCAACTTGATATGGCAGGCTTGAACCCGAAAGATTCGGCGTTGATGCAACTTTACAATATTGTCCGCCAACAGGCGACAGTAATGGCTTTTATCGACGCTTTCTTCATACTTACCCTTTTATTCGCAATTCTCACACTTCTGGTTTTTGCTGTGAAAAAGCCGAAAACCGTGAGTGGAGCCGTTGGCGGGCATTAACACTCCAAACTTTGAGGAAAAAACACAAAAAACGATTATGGGTTTTGCTTTTTTTACTCTTCTCACGTAAATATAAATAATGACGATTGCAAACGAATGGACATTTCCAACCGATATTTTGTTGGGGCCAAAAAGCCTTGCAGCACTTGGCTCTGTTTTCGAGAAAAACGGCGTCACAGCAATAATGGTTTTGACCGATCGCGGCCTTAGCCAATCTCCAGCGTTAAAAAAACTGCTTAAACGAATAGACAAACTGAAATTGCCTTTCGGCGTTTTTTCTTCACTGGATGGAACAGCAACGCGTGAAACATTGGAATTGACCGTTCGCCTTTATTTGAGTGGCGGTTTTAATGCTATCCTTGCCTTTGGCGGCGGTGCAACAATGGATCTTGCCAAAATGACCCGCCTGTTTTGTGCTCAAGGTGCCAATGTCAAAACACTCGGAAGCCCTTCCCCTTACACACCGCTCCCTCCGCTCATTGCTGTACCGACGCTCGCCGGAAGCGGTGCCGAAATCAGTGACAATGCCTATTTGATTGATAACGCAAACAATAACAGTTTTAGATTTTATGACAAACGTCTGACACCGACATGTGTCATTGCCGATCCGGTTTTGACAGGAACTGCTCCGGCAAGCTTCATTGCGGGAGCCGCCATGAATGCACTGACGAATGCGATTGATAGCTGGTGCATCCCCTCATTCAATCCGGTTTCGGATGCCCTCGCACTCGAAACAGTCCGTCTCGTCTTTAATCATTTGCCGAAAGCGGTAAGCGACCCCTCGAATAATGAAGCGCAAATTGCCCTGTTGTCGGCTTCGCTTACCGGTGCGCTTGCAGCAAAAAAGGGGTCAGGCATTACCAGTGCTCTCGCGCGTTCAATAGGTAACCGTTATCAAACCCATTTCGGCATGACAGCAGGTGTGCTTTTGCCCTATGTCATTGCCTATAACCAATCGGCAGTGGGAACCAGAATTTCAACGCTTGCCGAACGCCTTAATATAAAGGGCGGTTTTAACGGCTTTGTTCGCCACCTTCTGTCCTTGAGAAAATCTGCCAATATCCCGACAAAATTGGCAGGCTTGACAAAAGACCAGAAAATCAAGGCAAAAGACAAAGCATTGATTGAAAGTGTCGCGGTAGAAGATCAAGGGTCTGATGAACCACTTTTCCGCCTGACGAAAAAAGCAGCACTTGCCATTGTGAACGCAGCAATTGCCGGAAAGATGAACCGCAAGAAATAACAAATCCTGACTGTTTTTTCCCTTCCGCTTGCACCATGGGACAAACAGTTATTCGGGTTTCCGGTTGAAACTCACGGCTTTCACCGAACGGTATGCGCAAAAAAGAATCATTATTTTTTAAAGTCGCGAATTTTGAAGCTTTACATGCGATTTTCGTAAGTTTTGAAAAAAACAGCTTTTATCCTGTTCGGCCTTCCGATTTTTTAAAACAAATCCCGATAAAATTTAAATCACCTCCGGATAAAGGTGCTGTTGCATTTTTTAAAATGCGGCTCAAACGGTGAAAATAGCTGATGAACAACAATGTCTTCCACTTTATTCGACCTTATAAAGTCCCGTTGCAAATAAATTCACGCGATGAAAAAAGCTGGCGGAAGGTAAAAAAAGAGAAGAAAAATATTTGTGGCGGGGAAGATATTTTGGCCTGACTGACAACATTATTTGAACCCTCTACCACTATGAACAAGCACAATTCAAAGCAAATAAAAACGCCCGTAGAAAACTACGGGCGCCAATTGTTGCTTATTCGGATCTTCTCTTATCCAGCGGCATTGCCGGTCAGATAACATAAGAGCGGATCGGCTCGAAACCGTTAAAAGCTACAGAAGCATAGGTCGTTGTATAAGCACCGGTTCCTTCAATAAGGATTTCATCACCGACGGTAAGTGAAATCGGCAAAGGATAAGGTGTTTTTTCATACATCACATCGGCTGAATCGCAGGTTGGTCCGGCAAGCACACAAGGCACTTTTTCATCACTATCCTTTGCTGTTTCAATCGGATAGCGAATGGCTTCATCCATTGTCTCGGCAAGGCCGTTGAATTTGCCGACATCCAGATAAACCCAACGCAATTTGTCATTTTCCGATTTTTTTGAAACCAGCACAACTTCAGAGCGGATAACACCGGCATTGCCGACCATACCGCGTCCCGGTTCGATGATTGTTTCGGGAATACGATTGCCGAAATGTTTTGAAAGGCTATCAAAAATTGCCATGCCATAAGCTTGTGCCGAAGGCACATCTTTCAAATAGCGTGTCGGGAAACCACCGCCCATATTGACGAGTTTCAATATAATGCCTTCCTTGGCCAATGTTCTGAAAACTTTGGACGCATCCGACAAAGCACGATCCCAAGCCTTCAGATTTGTCTGCTGTGAACCGACATGGAAAGAAACACCATAAGCATGCAACCCCAATTCATGGGCACGACGCAAAACCGTAACAGCCATTTCCGGCACACAACCGAATTTGCGTGAAAGCGGCCATTCGGCTCCTTCACCATCTGTCAAAACGCGGCAGAAAACACGCGCACCGGGGGCAGCACGGGCGACTTTTTCAACTTCCTCGACACAGTCGACTGCATAAAGTGAAACACCCAATTCATAAGCGCGGGCAATATCGCGCTCTTTCTTGATGGTGTTACCGAAAGAAATCCGATCCGGTGTTGCGCCGGCATCAAGAACCATTTCGATTTCGGCGACAGTGGCTGTATCGAAAGACGAACCAAGCGACACCAGCAAACGTAGAATTTCCGGTGCCGGATTAGCTTTTACTGCATAAAAAATGCGTGATTGGGGAAGTGCTTTGACAAAGCCTTCATAGTTTTCACGCACCACATCAAGATCCAGAATCATGCACGGGCCTTCAGGGCGTCGTGTTGCGAGGAAATCACGAATACGTTGAGTTGCCATTTCGGTTCTCCTTAGGAAACCCTTCGGGTTCCCTACATCTTGCTTCTCGTGACATCAGCCACGATCAGCCCATGGACAAAGTGCAAGGTCTATATTCGTTTCAACCGGTTATTGGAGGTACCGGAAAAAACTCTATAAAACTTGCGGCGATGGAACAGCGCGCTAACGCATTGCTCCGCTTTGTCTGCCTTTTGATTGGAATAACGAAAACCGCATCCGCACGGAAGGCAATGAGGTGTGCCTCTTCAGTAATTTCGACTTTTGGACAGCCGAAAGACACCAGAAAGGCCCGCACCGTCGTTGCTTCAAGATGTCCCCATTCTTCCGGTTGGCCGTAAGAATGACTGGAGCGGTTAGGTCCAGGTACCGTACCGGTTTTTCTCACCATTCGAGGACCGGCGGACACCCACAGGCACGTGCGACTTTGGGCAAAAACGCATATAAGCGTAACCGTGTCGCCTTTCAATATTTTTTTTAACCTTCAGACAATTTTATTTAGCCACGTGGCAATAATGCACAATTGTTTATTCTTGAAGCCGCCCCACCCTGTGTTGAAAGAAAATTGGGACTTTTCAGAATAGAAAACCGACAGCCGTTTTATAAGTTCGGTATTTTTGTTATTTAAATATAAAACGTGTTTATTGAATAAAATGGCATTTAACGGGTGCTTTTCACGCGAAGGGATGAAACTCTTGGGATTGTTAACGAAAATAAGGGGTTTTATCGAAGTTGTTGAAGCTGGCGGTTTTTCTGCCGCTGCCCGCAAGACCCACAAATCAAAAGCTCTCCTTTCAAAACATGTTCATGAACTTGAAGATGAATTGGGCGCTGTCCTTTTAAACCGGACAACCCGCCAATTATCTTTGACAGAAGCGGGCCACGCTTATTATCTGCGTGCTCTTGAGATCATCAAGGAACTCGACGACCTCAATGACACAATTACACGCTCCAATAAAACCACTCACGGACGCATCAAAATCGGTACATCACGCACCTTTGCCGATGCGCCGATAGGTCAATCTCTTATCGATTTTCTATCGACTTATAAGGACATCCACCTCGACATCAGTCTTGATGACCGGTTTGTCGATATGGTCAATGAAGGTTTCGATCTTGCTATCCGCATTACCGACATGCAGGACTCCTCCCTCATTCAACGCAAACTTATGGACATCCATTCGGTTATTGTTGCTTCTCCCGAACTCCTGAAGGCGACAAACGTTCCAAAATTGCCGCGTGATCTTAAAACACTTCCCTGTCTTGTCGACCGGAACAGCGTGAATTCCGACCATTGGGTATTCAAGGATAAAGAAGGCAGCACCTTTTCGGTTGCCGTTTCCGGACGCATGGCGGTAAACGGTCCGGTCATTATAAAGCGGGCTGCCATTGCCGGCATAGGCTTTGCCAAAATTCCGCGTTTTATAGCCGAAGAAGAGTTGCGTGATGGTCTTATCAAAACCGTTCTTGACGATTTTATACCGGACGGAGCCGGCCTTTATGTGGTTTATCCGCAAAAGCGTTATTTACCGGCAAAAGTGCGCATGTTTATCGACTATCTGGTTCAATGGTTCAAAACCTATGAACAAAAACTGTAAGCAAAACAAAAAATCCGGTTTCCCTTCTGTTACAGTTTTTTTCTTGGTGAAGGGCTAACCGGAACCGGAATCACGATCAAAAACCGGACCAACCCGATCAAAGCAAGCCAAACAATAAGCCATCCGGCTTGTTACCGGTTGCCACCATTTCCACCGCCGGACGGAACGCAACTGCCAAAGCCCGTTATTGCCAAGCCCCTTAAAGAAGAAACTTTGTCAAAGCCGTTCAATTGCAGTTTAAGACTCGACTTAAAAACCCCGTAATAATGTTGGAAGCCCTGACTACCGAACAGAAGCCAAAGCGTTTTCCACTTTTCGGAGTGGTTCGTTTTGCTTATTTGCAGTGGCTTGCTTTGAAATGGCTTGATTAAGCCAATTCCGGAACGATCATCCGGATGGGATTATCGTAAAAAGCTGACAATTGCCTGTTCTATATGTTGTTCAAGATCTTTTGGCAGTCCGAGTTTATCCATAAGATTATCAAGATATTGGCGATTATCCGGCTTATCCGGATCAAGTGTCATACGGGAAGCCACATAAAGTTCGGTTTTTTGTTCGTCTGTATTCACATTGCTGACGAGATTGTCGAGATCAACCGGCTTGTTCAATTCATCCATCAAAAAGGAAGCCGTTTTCTGGTCAATTCCGGAACTTGCAATCTTGTTTTGTATCAGCTCGCGCTCCTTGTCATCGACATGGCCGTCGGCTTTGGCAGCCGTTATCATTGCCCGAACCAATGTCAGGGCAAAATCGCCATTATGGTCGGCACCGGTTTGACCGATTTCTGTCATATCAACTTTGGAATTGGCATTGGCATCATGTTTTTCGAAGTTTTTCAATGCATTGAAGGCAACACTGGCAATCGCCGCCAAGCCGCCGCCTTTTATCAAACCTTCAAGAATATTGCCCTTTTCATTTCCGCCAAATAGTCCGCCCAAGAGATCGACGACCGAAAAGGTCGAAGATGGTGCGGAAGAAGCCGGTTTGTTTGCACTGTCTTTGGAAGCGGTATTGTCAGGGGAAGCGGTATTGTCAGGGGAAGCGGTATTGTCAAACTTCAGCAAATCCGAAAAAATCTGTTTAGGGTCAATCATTGTCGTCTCCGTTTCGTGAAACTCCCGCTTCTTTGAAAAAGTTAGATAGCGCCCGCTCGCCCCATTACAAGCTCGAAGAGAAAACGGGCGTCAGCAATTTCTGCGAACCTTTTTGGGCAGAAGGTGATTTTATTTTGAGGTTTCGGGATGAATGGCCTTTTGCAATCGGCTGATATATTCGCAACTATCCAGCTTTTCGGGAACTCGATCGTTTCAATCTGCTGTTTTTACGTGTTCATCCGAATTCACGTTTTTTTCCGGTATTGCGTTAAACTCCGGTATCACTTTAACTTTAAGTATTTTTGACAAAGCCGACAGGAAACTTGTCCGAACACTCTTTTCTAAAGCTTGGCTTACGCTTATAAGAATTAAAAAAGCTTTTTGGAGAACGATAATGTCTCAGAAGACCGAACGTCTTTTACCTATTCTGCTCGGACAAAGTGTTATTCCGGTTCTTGTTATTGAACGATTGGGAGATGCGGTGCCGGTTGCACGTGCCCTTGTTGAAGGGGGGCTGAAAGCTATCGAAATCACATTGCGCACCCCCGCAGCGCTTGATGCCATCCATGCGGTTTCGGAAGATGTGCCTGATGCCATTGTCGGAGCCGGTACGATTTTGAACGGCGACCAATATGTATCGGCTGAAGGTGCGGGGGCAAAATTTATTGTCAGCCCCGGACTGACCGGCGAACTCATCGACGCTGCCGAGGATAGCGATGTACCGCTTCTTCCCGGAGCAATCACGCCAAGTGAATTGATGGGTGCACTCGAAGAAGGCTACCAATGTTTGAAATTTTTCCCGGCAACGGCGGCCGGCGGCATTGATTTTGTCAAATCGCTGGCTTCCCCTTTTGCCGAGGTCAAATTTTGCCCGACGGGCGGTATTTCGCAAAATAACGCCGCCGATTGGCTGAAATTGCCCAATGTCGTTTGTATTGGCGGCTCATGGGTTGCACCGAAAAAACTGATTGATGCCGGTGATTTTAAAGCCATTACCGAACTTGCGAGAAACGCAACAAAATTGACTGCCTGAAAAACCGGTAGGCAAACAACCGCCCAAGCTCATTGGAATATAAAGGCTTGGCAAAGAAATAGGAAAACCTGCCAAAGCGGGCGGAATTGCTAATAAACAGGAAGCCTCGGAGCCTTTAAAACTTTAAAGCCCTTGAGCCCTTGAGCCCTTAAGCCCTTGAGCCCTTGAGCCCTTGAGCCCTTGAGCCCTTGAGCCCTTGAGCCCTTGAGCCCTTGAGCCCTTGAGCCCTTGAGCCCTTGAGCCCTTGAGCCCTTGAGCCTGTCCAAAAACAGTTTTACTCTTTTGTCAATCGACAAAAGCGCGTTCAACCACATAAGTAGCGGGGGCGTTATTTGCGCCTTCGACAAGGCCGAAATCACGACACATAGCAGCACAATCTTTGAGCATTGCCATGGAACCGCAAATCATCGCGCGATCGGTTTCCGGATCAAGTTTTTTCAAACCGGTCCGTTTAAAAAATTCGCCACTGCGCATTGTGTCGGTAATTCGCCCCATATGCTCGGATTGCTCCCGTGTGGTCATCGGATAGAATTTCAACTGATCTGAAAATTCGCCAATGAGAGGATCATTTTTAAGTTCCGCAACAAGTTCGCGCGCATAGTCGAGTTCGGCAACAAGCCGCGTTGTCTGGATCAGAATAACTTCTTCAAATTTTTCATAAGTTTCCGGATCACGAACAAGGCTTGCAAAAGGTGCAACACCTGTTCCAGTCGAAAAGAGATAAAGCCGCTTACCCGGCAAAAGCGCATCCAGCACCAGAGTGCCGGTGGCTTTTTTGCGCATCAGCACCGTGTCGCCCACTTTGATTTTTTGCAAATGTTCGGTCAAAGGGCCATTCGGAACTTTGATGGAGAAAAACTCCAATTGCTCGCTCCAGAACGGGCTTGCAATGGAATAGGCGCGAAAAACCGGCTTTTCGGCATTGGGTAGGCCGATCATCACAAACTCGCCCGAACGAAAACGGAAACTGTCCGGCCGGTTCAGGCGGAAACGGAAAAGCCTATCAGTATAATGTTTGACATCCTGCACAGTTAAAGCAAAAACATTTGCCGGTATCGGAAATGAAGACGGCGTGGCAGTCGCATTCGGGGCTGCATTGTCGACAGGCGTTGTCATCGAAATTCTTCCTTAATAAACTTTAGCAGATAAACTTGACAAATTCATGCATGATATAATGCCAAACGGTTGATCTGCCAACATCATAAAGCGAAGTTTCTTTATAATAACAAAATTGTTTTCGTCAAATGACAGTTGTAGATAGTCCGTTGTCTATGCAAAATAATTGCTTCAAAGCCGATAGACAAAACAGCTATTGTGACCACATATAGACAATCGGAAGGCCGTTCGGGAACAAACCACATCATGACAGAACAACTCAAATTCGGAACAAGCGGCTTGCGCGGTCTGGTGAGCGATTTAACCGATGATATTATTATGCGCTACACTTGCGGCTTCTTGCGACATTTGGAACAAATTGGCAAGATCAACAAAGATACAAGTGTTGTTGTCGGCCATGATCTGCGTTCATCAAGCCCGCATATCAAAAACGTTGTCATTAAAACAATCGAAGATCAGGGTTTTTCTGTTATCAATGCCGGTGAAGTGCCAACCCCTGCCCTCGCGCTTTATTCACTCAATTCTCGCTCTCCGGCAATTATGGTTACAGGAAGCCACATTCCCGACGACCGCAACGGGCTAAAATTTTACCGCCCCGATGGAGAAATAACCAAGCAGGACGAGCGAGCTATTGTCAGCGAACTTGATAAATCGGCAAAAGATGAAAAAGGTGGACTTTCAGAAAATAATACGCCCTTTCACCTTGCCGAAAACTATCAATCCCCTCCCGTTGTTCCGGATGTTCTTGAACTTTATCGGAAACGCTGTCTTTCCATTTTGCCGAAATCGGCACTTCAGGACATGAAAATCGGCGTCTATCAGCACAGTTCCATTGTGCGCGATTTTCTCGTCGAAGTTTTATCAGCTCTCGGCGCAAAGACGGTTGCAATCGGGCGGGCCGACCATTTTGTTCCGGTCGATACCGAAGCATTACGCGATTTCGACCGCAAGCTTGCTCTTGATGCCGTTCGCCAATACGGGCTTGATGCACTGGTGTCGACCGATGGTGACGCAGACCGGCCGTTAATTGCCGGTTCTGACGGAATATTTCTGAAAGGTGATGTGGTCGGAATGCTCACAGCAAAATATCTTTTTGCCGATGCTGTCGTCACCCCTGTCACCTCCACCTCGGCGGTCGAGACAAGCCATTTTTTCGAGCATGTTTACCGCACCTCCGTCGGCTCCCCCTATGTTATTGCCGGCATGAAACAGGCGTTAAGCGATGGCTATCATACGATTGTCGGTTTTGAAGCCAATGGCGGCGTTCTTCTGGGAAGCGATATTTCGAGTGAGACCTGCGAATTGAAGAAATTGCCAACACGCGATGCAATGCTCCCCATTCTGGCTTTGTTAGGATTTGCACAATTGCGCGGCTCCTCCGTTCAGGCACTTTCGAGCGGACTTCCCAAACGTTTTACTGCCAGCAACCGGCTTTCCAATATCAATATGGATAATGCCCGAAAGGCTCTCCATAATCTTGAAGATGCTGCAACACGTGTGCATTTTTTCCATCCGCTCGGAAATATCAAACATTGGGATATGATTGACGGTTTGCGTGTCATCATGGAAAATGGTGATATTGTGCATTTCCGCCTTTCCGGCAATGCGCCGGAATTGCGGTGTTATAGCGAAGCGGCCTCGCAAAAACAGGCCGACAAGCTTCTCGAATGGGGGCTTGAAAATATTGCTCGAACCTTGGAGAAAGCATCATGATAAAGGTTATTGCGCATTTCTATATCAAGCCCGAATTTGTTGAAAAGACCGAAAGTCTATTCAAAGAACTCGTTGAAAAATCCCGTAAAGAAAAAGGCTGCATTTCCTACGAACTGTTTGAAGTTGAAGGCGATACCGGTCACATGGTTTTCATTGAAACCTGGAAAGACAAAAGCGCTCTTGATGCACACAGCAAAACCGAACATTTTGTTCGCATCATCGATGAATTGACAAAGATGAGCTACAAGGATTTTCTCGTTAGTGTCATGACACAGAAGCTTTGACACACAAACTATAGCTTTTTCAAAGACAAAAGCAGCATTTGCAAATCTCGTGCTTATGCTGCTTTTTCTTTATTCTTAAACTTTAATTCAGTCGCTCTTCGACAAGCACAGGGAGCGACTATTTCATGCGTTTGTGCAGGTATTGAGTCAATTCTCCTTAGCCGGGATGTGGTCAACCGGCAGTCAATTGAACATATTTCAACCTTCCATCTCACGAGCTTCCCTCCACATTCGCGCGAAAATTATTGTCGTTTCAAAATTATTCGGCCTTCAAAACTCTTCCGGCTTCAAAATTATTCGGGCTTCAAACCGGCTTTTCACATGCCCGTTTATTGAAAGAAAATTCTATTCTTCGTCGACTTGTTGCTGTTCGGGCAAAAGCAGATTGAGGATGATTGCCGTAATCCCGCCGGCAGCAAGTCCCGATTTCATAATATCGGCGATAAAAGCCGGAAGATGACTTACAAAAGCCGGTACTTGCGGCACGCCGACACCAACACTCAAAGCAATTGCAATGATAAGAAGTGCCCGCCGGTCAAGCTTGATTGAGGAAAGGATATTGATTCCGGATGCGGCAACCGAGCCGAACATTATCATGGCAGCACCCCCTAGAACCGGTTCCGGCATTGCCTGTATGAGGGCGGCAATTTTCGGAAAAAGACCAAGGACAACAAGAATAGCCGCAATCCACAAGCCGACATAGCGGCTTGCAACGCCGGTCAACTGGATAATGCCGTTATTTTGCGCAAAGACCGAACTTGGAAATGTATTGAAGAAACCGGCAAGAAGAGAATTGGCACCATTGACAAGCACACCACCCTTTATTCTCTTCATCCATAATGGCCCCGAAACCGGCTCGCTTGAAATTTTGCTTGTTGCTGTGATGTCGCCAACCGCTTCAAGAGAAGTGACAAGATAGATCATGATGAGCGGAATAAACAGCGACCACGAAAATGATAATCCGAAATGAAGTGGCCTTGGCAAAGCGAAAAGTGCGGAATGTTCAAAACCGGAAAAATCGAGTCTGCCCATAAAGCCCGCCATGACATAACCGACAGCAAGGGCAAGAATAATGGCACTGGAGCGCACCCACGTAATCGTCACACGGTTTAAAAGAATGATAAGAGCAAAGACTGTGCATGACAAAGCGAGATTTTGTAAACTGGCAAAACTTCCCCCCTCGCCCAACGATGCATAACCGCCGCCCATACTGACAAGCCCCTCTTTAATCAGGGTAAGGCCGATCAACAACACCACAATGCCGGTGACAAGCGGGGTAATCATACGGCTAATAAAGGGAAGAATGCGCGAAACCGACATTTCAATAAATGAACCGGCAATCACCACACCGAAGACGGCCGACATCACCTCGTTTGCCGGAATACCGCTTGCAACCATGGCAGCAGAACCGGCTGAAAGCGGCCCGACAAAATTGAAACTGGTTCCTTGCACAATCAGCAATCCGGCACCGAAGGGGCCGATTTTTTTACATTGTACAAAAGTCGCAACGCCGGAAATGATTAGCGACATGGATAAAACCATGGCTGTATCTTCCGGCGACACACCGGCAGCGCTGCAAATGATAAATCCCGGCGTAATGATCGGCACGATAATTGCCAATAAATGTTGGAGAGCGGCAAGAAACGCGACAGGTGCATGCGGGTGGTCATTGATCTCGAAAACGAGATCACCCGATTTTTTATGCGTTTTATAGGTCTCCATCGGCTTTCTCCATCAGCACAACATGATGCGTGAAAATTGAAGGGAAATTTTCAAGTTAACGTTCTAGTTGAGGATTGATAAAGAAAGGTCAAGTCTATTCGACTGTGCGCGGCATTTATCCACCAGCAAGCAAGGCCATTTCAATATATAATTCTTATAACAATCCCGCGATGATACGAATCTCTCTCAAGATTTGAGCGGCCGCTTCTTGCAAGAACACATCTTGTTGGCTTTAAAACAACAATTATATGCAATAACGCCATTGAACAAAAAACAGAAAACCGGAAACGCGTTTCTATAAAATCCGGATTGGATGAAAAAAATGAATATTGGTGAAGCAGCAAAACAATCGGGTCTTAGTGCAAAAATGATCCGCCATTATGAGGAAACCGGACTTATTTCACCAGCCCATCGGAGCGAAAACGGCTATCGCGTTTATACTGATGACGATATTCAAACCTTGCGCTTCATCCGCCGCTCAAGACTGCTCGGTTTTTCTTCCGAAGATATTCGCGTTCTCCTCGGATTATGGAAAGATCATAGCCGTGCCTCCAGCGAGGTTAAAAAACTCGCCCTTTCGCATATCAAAACGCTGCAGGAAAAAATGGATTCTTTACAGGTGATGATTAATACACTCGACCACCTTGTCCATCACTGCCATGGTGATGACAGGCCGGACTGCCCGATTCTTGAAGATCTTGCAGGATCCCGTCATTGTCATTAACCAAAATAGTCGTTATATTTTTAAAAAAACTCACTTTCGGCAAATCCGATCATGTTATTTTCAACGCGGCAAATCTTGTAAAGCTTAAAAAAATACCATGCTTTTTTGTCACAATTTAGCGATTTGAAAAAAAGCACTTTTTATTGTGCGAGAAGAATACTACACATAAGATAATAAGAATAAACGGGATTTGAAATGCGTAAAATACTTGAGATCAACGATCTTAAAAAACTTGCCAAACGTCGCGTACCCAAGATGTTTTTTGACTATGCCGATTCCGGAGCATGGACAGAAAGCACTTATCGCGCCAATGAAGAAGACTTCAAAAAAATAAAGCTGCGCCAACGTGTTCTGGTCGATATGACCAATCGTTCGCTTGAAAGCGAAATGATCGGCCAGAAAGTTTCTATGCCGGTTGCTTTGTCACCCACCGGTTTGACAGGAATGCAACATGCCAATGGTGAAATGTTGGCAGCGCAAGCTGCCGAAGAATTCGGCGTGCCTTTCACATTGTCGACAATGAGCATTTGCTCGATTGAAGATGTTGCATCGGTAACCAAAAAACCGTTCTGGTTCCAGCTTTATGTGATGAAAGATCGCGACTTTATCGCCGACCTTATCAATCGTGCAAAAGCGGCCAAATGCGGTGCATTGGTTTTAACGCTCGATTTGCAGATTTTAGGACAACGCCATAAAGATTTGCGCAACAACCTGTCTGCCCCGCCAAAATTCACTTTGAAAAATCTCTGGCAAATGATGACATGCCCGAAATGGTGCATGGACATGTTGCAGACCGATAAAAGAACATTCCGCAATATTGCAGGACACGCCAAAAACGTAACGGATTTGTCTTCGTTGAGTTTGTGGACGGCCTCGCAATTCGACCCGAAGCTTAATTGGAACGATGTCGAATGGATCAAGAAAATCTGGGGTGGCAAGCTCATCCTGAAAGGTATTCTTGATGTTGAAGACGCCAAAATGGCTGTCAAAACCGGTGCCGATGCCATTCTGGTTTCAAACCACGGTGGCCGCCAGCTTGACGGTGCTCCTTCAACCATTTCTGTTTTGCCTGAAATTGTTGATGCTGTCGGAGATATGATAGAAATCCATCTCGATGGTGGTATTCGTTCCGGTCAGGATGTGTTGAAGGCCTTGGCACTGGGAGCTAAAGGCACATTTATCGGTCGTCCGTTCCTCTACGGGCTTGGTGCTTTGGGTAAACCCGGCGTCACCAAAGCCTTGGAAATTATCCGTAACGAGCTTGATATTTCAATGGCACTTTGCGGCAAGAAGAAAATTGCCGACCTCACCCATGATGTTCTTTATGATTTCAGGCCTTCAAAACCGAAACGCTGAAAGAACAACATAATGGACTATTGGATAAGCCGGGCAAAATGCCCGGCTTTTTCAATGCTTCTGCTTTTTTAACGGCAATTTTTTAAAACGCGATTTTTCTTGGACTTCAAAAAACCGATAAAAAGCAACGATTGAAAAGAATAAAAAGTCCGGCACTAAAAACGGGCGGCTTTCAGAGAACACACATCAAAAACCACCTTTGAACCAACCGATAATCACCTTTGTTTTCGCATTTTTCTAGCTGACGGAACAACGCTTTTTGCCAAGCTGAAGGTTCCATATCAGGCTGAAGGCTCCTTGTTAAGTGTCCCCGATTTTATCATTATTTTGCTTTGTCAAAGCCGGATTATCTAACGGTGTTTGTGGCAAGCGGATTTCAAAAAATATAAAACAACTCGCCCATGTTATCGAGCATCTTTCATGACCTTTTGTGCCGGATGTTTGGCCCAAGACCCACAAGGTCAATTCGAGAAAAACAGGCCGGTTTTTGAAGGATTAAAAAAGGCGCTGCGGTGATAAATATCGATTGTCATCGAACAAACGCCGGTATTTGTCAAAAGCCAATGGACATAAAAATGCACCGAAATTCTCACCGCTGCATCAGAACAGAGCGGATGGAAAAGGCCGAATGGATGCGCGCAACACCGGGAAGACGTGATAATATTTCCTTGTGAATGGTTTCATAAGCGGCGGCATTTTCTGCTTCCGCTCGCAACCAATAATCTGCATCCCCCGTCATCAAATAACATTCCTTGATTTCCGGATGGCGGCGCACAGCCGCCTCGAAGCGGTTCAAATATTCTTCCGTCTGTTTTTCAAGTGTAATCTGGATAATGGCAATCAGCCGGTCTTCTCCTTCGACACTTCCTAATATGGCGGTAAACCCGCGAATAACACCGCTTTCTTCCAATAATTTTACACGTCTCAAACATGCCGAGGGGGAAAGCCCCACTTCGGCAGCGAGATTTGCATTGGTCATGCGACCGTCGCGGCGCAACAGGCGGATGATATTACGATCTATTGCATCAAGATTTTGCATAATATTTCAATTTTTCGGATTTACGCTCAATATTCGACGATAAATATCTATAATATTTCAAAAATAGATACAACATTCAAATGCTCTTCACATATGATAGACAACCTGAAATGGCAAAAAGCCACGGGAACAAGCTTAAGGGAACCAATGCAGGCATCCGGATTGGCAACCGGATTTATCTGGGAAATAATGAAATGGGTGAAATTCAAAACAACAATAAAATTCCGACATCAGCCTATGGGGCAATTCTCACAATCAATCTTGATGCCATTGTCGAAAATTACAACACGATAAAAAAAATGGTTGCTCCGGCACAAAGTGCTGCTGTTGTCAAAGCCGACGCTTATGGCCTTGGTGCTCAAAAAGTCGCACCCTTGCTTTATGAAGCAGGATGCCGGTTTTTCTTTGTAGCAGAACTTGTCGAGGCATTCCGGCTTAAAGATGAGTTGCCGACAGATGCTTCCATTGCTGTTTTGAATGGCATTTTACCGGGAACGGAAAAAATAACGGCGGAAGCCGAAATCATTCCGGTTCTGAATTCCTGGGAAGCTATTCTTGACTGGCAAAAATTATGCGCGAGCGAAGCAAAGCGTTTACCCGCAATCATCCAGATTGACACCGGCATGTGCCGCTTGGGGCTTGATAATAGCGAGCTTTACCGCCTTGTCGCCGACCCGTCGATTTTTAACGACGCGGATATAAAACTGGTTATCAGCCATTTGGCCAAAAGCGACGAGGAAAATAGCCCTGCCAATCCTGCCCAGCTTGAAGCAATGAAGAAGGCACTTGCCAAACTGCCAACTTCAAAAGTTGCGCTTGCTGCTTCCGGCGGGATTTTCTTGAACACCGGTTATCATTTCAACATGGTGCGCCCCGGAATTGCCCTTTACGGTGTTGACCCGCTCGGCAAAAGCCCGACAGTTATCAAACCGGTTGTCAGCCTTGACGCCCATGTTATCCAGACACGCCATGTTCCCGCTGGTTCGGCAATCGGCTATGGTGGAACATTTATAACCGAACGGCCAAGCACAATCACAACAATATCGGTGGGCTATGCCGATGGTTGGTTAAGGGCACTCGGCAATAAAGGTTCGGTTTATTTCAAAGGGGTGCGCGTGCCGATTGTTGGCCGCGTTTCGATGGATTCCATCACACTTGATACAACGCATCTTGGTGAAAATGCACCAAAAGCCGGTGATCTTGTCGAACTCATCGGCAAGCACCAATCGCTTGACGATGTTGCTCGCGATGCCGGCACGATACCTTATGAAATTCTAACGTCGCTCGGTCATCGTTACGAGCGCATCTATGTGAAAAACCGCGAGGGAAACAAAAAATGAAAGTGCTTGTTCTGGGAAGTGGTGTCGTTGGTGTAACTTCAGCTTGGTACCTCAATAAAGCAGGCCACGAAGTCACGGTCATTGATCGTGAAGAAGGGCCTGCGCTGGAAACAAGCTATGCCAATGCCGGTCAGGTTTCTTTCGGATATACAACCCCCTGGGCACAGCCGGGGCTGACGCTCAAAGCATTGAAAATGATGCGGCAAGCCAATCCGCCACTTATTATTCACCCCACTTTCAGCCTCGACCAGATGAAGTGGCTCTTTGCAATGTTTATCAATTGCAATGAAAACCGTTACAAGAAAAACAAATCCCTGATGGTGCGCGTATCCGACTATGCCGCCAAATGCCTTCAGGCCTTGCGCGAAGAAACATCTATCCATTACGACGAACGCATGCAGGGCACGATCCAGCTTTTCCGCGATCCCCACCAGCTTGAAGCGGCCAACAAGGATGTCGAGGTTCTCAAAGCAGATGGCATTGCCTTTAAGATGCTCGATAGTGACGGTTGCGTTGCCGCAGAACCCGGATTGGCACCGTTAAAAGATAAAATCGTTGGTGGATTGCAAACCCCTGAAGATGAAACCGGCGATTGCCAGATGTTTACAACCAAACTTGCAAAACTCGCGGTCGATAAAGGGGTTGAATTTTCCTATAATACAATAATCAATAAACTTCTCGTTGAGGGCGGTAAAATTACCGGCGTGGAAACGTCACGCGGTGTAATGCATGCCGATGCCTATCTTGTTGCAATGGGGTCTTTTACGCCGTTTCTTATTCGCGATCTCGGACTTCATGCGCCAATCTATCCGGTAAAAGGCTATTCCATTACAGTACCGATCACCGACGAGGCGAAAGCACCGGTTTCAACCGTTATTGACGATATTTACAAAGTTGCTGTTACAAGACTGGGTAATCGTATCCGCGTCGGCGGCATGGCAGAAGTTTCAGGCTATGAAATCAAGCTCACCGAACCACGCCTGAAAACCCTGCAAGAAGCTTTGGAAATGATGTTTTCCGGCTCCTATGATAAAGACTTCAAGCCGGAACTATGGTCAGGTTTACGGCCGGTAACGCCTGACAGTGTGCCCATTATCGGCAAAACAAAATATGAAAACCTGTTTATCAATTCCGGACATGGTACTTTGGGGTGGACAATGTCGACCGGAAGTGGCCATTTGATTGCCGATATTATCAGCGGCAACAAGCCCGAAATTGACCCGACAGGACTGGACATCAGCCGGTATCAATAATTTTTCGACCAATTAAATGACAATTGAAAAACTTATGCGCTGCAACAGCCTTCTTTTAAAACAAGAAACTGTTGCAGCTTTTCATGCGCACTCTATCCGGTTTGCCTTTTCTCGCTCATGAATTGCATTTTGCGGATTATTCGTTTCGTCTTTAGGTGCTTTTCGTTCTTCCGGTTTTCTATTCCGGCCGGTTGTCCGGTTTTTTAGTTCCTGACCGTCCGTTTGATTTTTGTTCCGCATGCTTACACTTTTTTAGTGCTCGAACCGTCCGTTATTTCAGTGCTCGACCTGCCCGTAATCTTTTCAAAGTTTACTCTTCGTCGGTTCCGGAATGTCCGGAAATTTTATGGAAAATAAACAGACACAGCCAAGGCGAAAAGCTGACCGTTTTCCTCTTTCCGTTTTGTCCATTTCACCAATAGTTCTACATCATTGCGGCACCGCCGAAGATGGCGCCCCAAAACCAAAAAGAATAAAAATCCGAATAAAAAACAGAACAAAAACCAAATAAAAAACCGGCCGAAGCCGGTTTTTTTTAACGATAATTGGAAAGCGGTGGACAGGAACAAATAAGATGCCTGTCACCGGCCACATTATCAATGCGTGAAACCGGCGGCCAATATTTATCTGCCGGATCCTGAGCAGGGTCAGGAAGTGCCGCAATTTTGCGCGAATAGGCATGTGACCAATTGTCATCAATGGTATCGGCCAGAACATGCGGGGCATTGACGAGCGGATTATCATCCTTCGGCCAGACACCCTCACCCACTTTTTTGGCTTCTTCGGAAATGGCAAGAAGGGCGTTGCACAGCCTGTCAATTTCCGATTTCGGTTCGGATTCTGTGGGTTCGATCATCAATGTTCCGGGAACCGGAAACGACATCGTCGGAGCATGGAAGCCATAATCGATCAGACGTTTGGCCACATCGTCGACAGTGATGCCGTAATTATCCTTGAGGACACGCGTATCGACAATACATTCATGCGCAACACGCCCTCTTTTTCCTTTATAAAGAATCGGATAGGCCGCAGAAAGTTGCTCTGCAATGTAGTTTGCATTCAAAATTGCATTTTCGGTAGCAAGTTTCAGCCCTTCGGCGCCCATCATACGGATATACATCCATGTGATTGTGAGAATTGAAGCACTGCCAAAAGGTGCTGCCGAAACAGCATGGCTTGTCGAAAACAGTGCGTGACCGGGAACGAAAGGTTCGAGATGCTTTGAAACGCCGATCGGCCCGACACCCGGACCACCGCCGCCATGGGGAATAGCAAAAGTTTTATGCAAATTCATGTGGCAGACATCCGCGCCGACATCAGCCGGACGGGCGAGAGCAACCAGCGCATTGAGATTTGCACCGTCAAAATAGACTTGCCCGCCATTTTCGTGAATAATCTTGCAAATCTCTTTGATACTTTCTTCATAGACCCCGTGGGTTGACGGATAGGTAATCATCAAAGCAGCAAGATTGTCTTTGTGTTCGACTGCTTTTTTGCGCAAGTCTTCGACATCAACATCTCCGTCCCCTAGACAATCGACCACAACCACTTCCATTCCGGCCATATGTGCCGAAGCCGGATTTGTGCCATGGGCAGAAGCCGGAATGAGACAGATATTGCGATTATGTTCGCCATTTTTGTCGTGATAGCGGCGAATAGCAAGAAGACCGGTATATTCACCTTGTGCGCCGGAATTGGGTTGAAATGAAATGGCGCTGAAGCCGGTAATTTCACACAGCCATTTTTCAAGTTCGGAAATAAGCTGCTGATAGCCGCGACTATCGGTCTTCGGGGCAAAGGGGTGAAGATTTGCAACCTTCGGCCAGCTTAAAGGCATCATCTCGGCAGCCGCATTCAATTTCATGGTGCAGGAACCGAGCGGAATCATGGCGCGGTCAAGTGCCAGATCTTTATCGGCAAGGCGGCGCAAAAAGCGCATCATTTCGGTTTCCGATTGCACAGCATGGAAAAACGGCTGGCTTAAAAAGGAACCATCGCGTTTTTTGCCCAAGAGTTTCGACGGGGCTTTATCACTGAGCGTTGCACCGAAAAGCTTGGCAAGTGCTTTTGCGTCTTCTTCATCCGAAAGTTCATCAAAATTGATGGAAACGGTATCCTTGTCGATAACGCGTATGAGGCGGCCATCACTTTCCGCTTTTTGTTGCAGTTCATCCGCTTTACCGGCAACATTGACGGTTACACAATCGAAATAATGGTCGCCGGCAAGAGCAAAGCCCGCATCTTTGACACTGTCGCCGAACCGGCTTGCAAGATCATGAACGCGGTTGGCAATCGCCTGCAAACCTTCCGGACCATGCCAGACAGCAAAAGCTGTTGCCATATTGGCAAGGAGTGCCTGAGCAGTACAAATATTCGACGTTGCTTTGTCGCGGCGGATATGCTGTTCACGTGTCTGCAATGCAAGACGGTAGGCAACCCGCCCTTTGGTATCAATCGACTGCCCGACAATGCGTCCGGGAATCATACGTGTCAGAGCTTCGGATACCGCCAGATAACCGGCATGTGGACCGCCGAATCCCATTGGCACGCCGAAACGCTGCATCGAGCCGACAACCATATCGGCTCCCCAAAGGGCAGGCGCTTCCATGATTGTCAAAGCCAGAGGATCAGCCACAACAATAACCAATGCACCTTTGGCTTTGGCTTTCTTGATAACATCGCTATGATCGACAAAACGTCCCTTTGTGTCGGGCCATGGCAAAACGATTGCTGCCGTCTTGTCGGTGATCTCGCTCTCTAACCCGATCTCGTAACCTTGCGTTTCTGCCCTTGTTTGAGCCACCGCCAAAGTTTGCGGGTGAAGTTCGCCAAAGACAGAAATGGCCGTTTTTTTATTGCGCGAAAAGCGCACCGCAACGGCGTTTGCTTCGGCAAGTGATGTCGCTTCATCAAGAAGCGAGGCCGCCGCAATCGGCAAACCCGTCAATTCGCAGACAAGAGTCTGGAAATTGAACAACATTTCAAGCCGCCCCTGACTGATTTCTGCCTGATAGGGAGTATAGGCAGTGTACCAAGCCGGATTTTCAAAAAGATTGCGTAAAATGACAGAAGGAACAAAAGTGCCATAATAGCCCTGTCCGATAAAGCTTTTATGGAGACGATTCTGTTCCATCATGTTGTGAAGCTCGTGAAGAGCTGCCCCTTCACTTACAGCTTTTGGCAATTGAAGCGGGCGATGAAGACGGATTGCGTTCGGCACTGCCTGCTCGACCAATTCCTCAAGAGAACCAAGCCCCAATTTATGCAGCATTGCCTTTGCCTCTTCGGGCCGCGGTCCGATATGGCGTGATGAAAATGGAAGTTCCTGCATTTTATTATCCAATCATTGCGATATAGCCGGCTTCATCCATCAGGCTGTCAAGCTGGCTTGCGTCGGAAATTTTCATCTTCCACAACCAGCCCTCTTTTTCCGCCTTCTGGTTAACGAGTGCCGGATCATCGCTCAAAGCGTCATTGACTTCGCTGATCGTACCATCAACCGGTGAAAAAACATCGGATGCAGCCTTGACCGATTCGACAACGGCAACAGAATCGCCCTTTTTGACAGTGCTGCCGACTTCCGGCAATTCAACAAAAACAAGGTCGCCAAGCTGCTCCTGGGCATGGTTTGTGATGCCGACCGTTGCAAGATCACCATCAAGACTGATCCATTCATGATCTTCGGTGAAATACAGTTTAACCATGTGTTTTATCCTTTAAAATAACGATGTTCGACAAAGGGAAGTGAGTGGACAACAAGCGGTATTTTCTTACCGCGAACTTCTGTCTCAAGCTTGGTTCCGGCTTTTGCAAGGTCTATTGCAACATAACCCATTGCAACCGGCCCGTTGAATGATGGACCAAAACCACCTGATGTAACGTGACCGACAAGCTTGCCTGTCTCGTCAAAAATTTCTGCACCGGCTCGCACCGGCTGGCGTGTTTCCGGCATCAAACCGACGCGGCGGCGTGTTGCGCCATTTTTCAATGCTTCAAGAAAAGCCTTGGCACCGAAAAACTCGCCCTTTTCACGCACCGGTTTGGTGACAGCCCAGGTAATTGCCGCTTCAACCGGATTGGTTTTTGCAGTGATGTCGTTGCCATGGAGGCACAAACCCGCTTCCAGTCGCAGACTGTCGCGTGCGGCAAGGCCTATCCATGTCACGCGCGGGTCGCTCAACAGTTTTTCGGCAAGTGCTTGAGCTTCATCAACCGGCAGGCCGATTTCAAATCCATCTTCACCGGTATAGCCCGAACGTGTCATAAACCAGTTTTTCTTCGGTTCAAAACCATGCATGAACTGAAGTTCGTTACCGGGTAAGCCTGCTTTTTTAATGACATCGGCAGCTTCTGGCCCCTGTAACGCCAAAAACACGCGTTCAAGCGGTTCGATTTTGCAGTCAAAGCCGTGCGCGCGTTTTTGAAGTTCGGCAATGTCGGCTTTCGCGTTACCGGCATTGGCAACAACCATAAAACGTTTTTCGCCAAGGCGGGTGACAATGAGATCGTCAAGGATGCCCGCCTCTTCATTCAAAAGATAGTTATAACGTGACTGGCCGATTTGCAGTGCTTCAGCGTCAAGCGGCAGGGCTTTTGACAAAAAGTCGGCTGCACCATTGCCTTCAACCAGTATCAGTTTCATATGAGAAATATCGAACAGACCCGCATGGGCACGCGTATGCAAATGCTCCTTCATAACACCGAGCGGGTAAGTGAGCGGCATGTTCCATCCGGCAAAATTACCGAATTTGGCTCCGGCTTTTTCATGCATATGAAAAAGCGGTAAAGTTTTCAGGTCTTCTTGAGAGTTGCCCATAAATTGCTCCGAGGTTGCGCCAATAGACACACAATGCATCTATTTCACACCCCTCTGTCTTGAGCCTGAGAGACTTGTGGAAAGCTCTCCCCCTCCACTTACACCTTCGGCGCGGGACAAACCCGACTTTCCAGAGCTGTCTTGATCTTTTTACGGTTCCTTGTGCCTGAGAGATTACGGGCTGTTTTCCCCTTCGGCGGTCAAAACACGGTTGACTGTATTTTTACACTCTCCCGCAAAAAGATGGGAAAGGTCAAATTTACCCCTCCCTGACATAAGACCGGTTCTAGCCGATCTTCAAAGTGAAGTCATCCTTAAAAAATCGTTTCCCCCGACTATGTCGGGATATTTAGCCCATATGTTCCTGACAATTCCCCGTATGTTCCTGACAATTAATTGTGATAATCACGATGAAGCCGTTTTGTTTTTTGAAATTTTCTAATGGTTGATCTTGCTGCCGAGATAAAATCCCATAGCTGTCGCGAAAAGACAAAAGGCGACAGAAATAATAATATTGAGAAAGGCTTCACCGACTGCGCCTTTTTTCAAAAGCTCGAAGCTTTGCAAGCTGAAGGAAGAAAAAGTTGTAAAGCCGCCGCAAATCCCCACCATGACAAAAAGCCGGATGGTCTCGCCCATCGGCCATTTTGCCTGAGACATTGTGATAACGCCAAAAAAAGCGATCACAAAAGAACCGACAATATTGATAAGAATTGTTCCCCATGGCAGATTTTTACTGACCGGAACCATGAGGAGCGATAACCAGTAACGTAAAACCGTGCCCAGTGCGCCGCCAAAAGCCACCCATAATGTTGCACTCATCAGACAATCTCCTTAAAGGAAGGAAAACTATTTCAACCCAAGCACCAAATAAAACGCCGACATAAAAATTAAATGCCATAAGATAATATGACGACATAAAACAGAATGCCGCCATAAAGCAAAGTGCCGAAAAGAACAAAGTACCGAAAGAAACAACGTAAGGACTAAAAATGCCAGCAGGAAAACAGGAATTATTGGATTTTCTAAAAACACTTGGCATTCATGTCAAAACAACAACCCATCCGGCAATCTTTACAGTCAAAGAAGGGGAAGACATTAAAAAAACTATCGCCGGCGCCCATACCAAGAATCTGTTTCTGAAAGACAAGAAGGGGCATTATTTTCTGGTGACACTCGGAGCCCATTCGGTTGTCGACCTTAAACATCTTCATGATAAAATCGGTGCATCGGGGCGCCTTTCCTTTGGCAGCCCTGAAAAACTTTCCGAATATCTCGGCCTTTATCCGGGTGCTGTCAGCGTTTTCGGTCTGATAAATGACAAAGACAATCATGTAACATTCATTCTTGATAAGGCGCTTTACAATCACCCTATTATCAATTGCCACCCGATGACCAACGAGGCTACAACCTCTATTGCGCGAGAAGATCTCGTAAAATTTGTTCGCGCCACAAATCATGAACCGCTTATTATTCAGGTTTCAGAGGAAGAGGGTTGAAATTAACAAGCAAAGGCACGATTTTGAGAATAGAAACGAATAGATATTTCGTAAGAAGCAGGACTTGATAATGAGTGACAATCCTTTTGCGCCACAAGGCGGGCAAATGAATGCAAATGTAAATCTGGCCAATCAAACAGGCGCGGCAGATAATTCTGTCATCAAGGATACAACAACGGCCGATTTTTCAAAGGATGTCCTTGTCGAATCAAAAAAACAACCTGTTATCGTCGATTTTTGGGCAACATGGTGCAACCCGTGCAAGCAATTGGGGCCTGTTCTCGAAAAAGTTGTCAGGGAAGCAAAAGGCGCTGTCAAACTCGTCAAACTCGACATTGATAAACATCCGGCCATTCCCGGCCAGATGGGAATCCGTTCCGTACCTGCCGTCATTGCTTTTGTTGATGGTCACCCTGTTGACGGTTTTATGGGGGCAGTACCGGAAAGCGAAGTCAAGAAATTTGTTGCAAAACTCACCGGTAACGAAAAAGAAGCAGCAATTGACGAAGCTTTGGAGACAGCCAATGAATTGCGCAAAAGCGGCGATGTGACAGGCGCTGCTACTTTTTATGCGCAAATTCTGAAACAGGCACCTGATAATGTCACCGTTATTGCCGCTTTTGCCGATATGCTTGTCGAACATGGTGAACTCGATCAGGCAAAAGGCATTCTCAAAGCAGTGCCGGATGCCAAAAAGTCAGACCCTGCCATTCGTGCTGTCGAAGCGAAAATTGCTCTTAAAGAAGAAACCGCCAAATTGGGCGACCCGACAGCATTGAAAAAACGCATTGCCGAAAATCCGAAAGATTATCAGGCAGCCTATGACCTTGCTCTTGTTTATAATGCTGAAAACAAGCGGGATGAAGCGGCCGATTTGCTGCTCGGCATCATGAAAGCAGACAGGACGTGGAATGATGACGGTGCAAGAAAACAATTATTGCAGTTTTTTGAAGCCTGGGGTGCGATGGATCCGTCAACATTGACCGCGCGTAGAAAACTGTCATCATTATTGTTTTCTTGATGATGTGCTTTTATGCTCCCCTCAAGATTTCACCATCATCGGGACGATAGAAATACGTCTCTTCAAGATTTTGTAACCTGTTATGGCTCTGGACGATAAAAAACAATGAAAGCTGGAAATGCCCACTATATTCAGGTGAAAGACCTGCCCGATGAAATCGGTCTGTTTCCGCTCGAAGGGGTTCTGCTTTTGCCGAACGGTTATTTGCCGCTTAATGTTTTCGAGCCGCGTTATCTGGAACTTGTTGAAGATGCGATGAAAGGAAACCGGTTGATCGGCATTATCCAGCCAGAGCCGGAATCAAATAATACCGAAAAGCCGGAGCTTTATAAAACCGGCTGCATCGGGCGCATCACAAGTTTTGCCGAAACCGGAGATGGCCGGTTGATGATCGGCTTGCAGGGGGTATGTCGTTTCAAACTCGAAAAAGAAATTGCAAGTGACAAACCTTACCGGATTGCCAAAATTACGATTGATGAAAGTGACCTTGTCGAACAACAGGATGCAGGCGATAAAATCAATCGCGAAGAGCTTCTTGATACTTTTGAAAAATTTCTCGACGCTCATGAAATGGAAGCCGATTGGGATTCGATCATGCAGGCACCGACAGAATCACTCGTCAATGCGCTTTCTATCATGGCGCCTTTCGGTGCTGCCGAAAAGCAGGCACTTCTTGAAGCACCCGATATTGTTGCCCGTGCTGCAACCCTCGTTGCTTTGACAGAACGCTCGCTCATGGAACATAGTGGTGATGATAAACCGCTCAATTGAACGCTGTCCGCGGTTCAAACGCTTGGATATGATCTGATGGTCAAATATTCGACCGACCCGAAAATGCTTGAACTCCTCATATGCCCTGTAACAGGGGGTGAGCTTCACTATGACAAAGAACGGCAGGAACTCGTTTCCAAAAAAGCACGACTGGCTTTTCCCATTCGTGACGGTATACCGATTATGCTCGCCTCGGAGGCGCGCCCATTGGAAGAAAACGAAATATAATTTTTCCAAAACCTTGTTTCGCTTTCAAAAGAGCATGCTATAACATCAAATGCGATCACATTATTCCAATCAGGGCGGGTGATCCTTTATATTATTATGTGCAAAGGTTTGGATCTTTCGTGTCCAACCGTTTCGACTATTTGAGAGGGCGCAATCGTTATGGCTTCCAGAAAACTATTTCTTCTTCCCGGCGACGGAATCGGCGTTGAGTCGATGGCCGAAGTGAAAAAAATTATTGCTTATATGGATAAAGAACTCGGACTTGATTTCGAGTGCGAGGAAGGGCTTGTCGGGGGTGCCGCCTATGATGCTCATGGTACGGCAATTTCTGAAGAAGATATGAAACGGGCTTTGGCGGCCGATGCGGTGCTTTTTGGTGCTGTTGGCGGCCCGAAATGGGCAAAAGTCCCTTATGAGGTGAGACCTGAAGCGGGGTTGTTGCGGCTTCGTAAGGATCTCGGTCTGTTTGCCAATTTGCGACCGGCCATTTGCTACCCTTCGCTTGCTTCGGCTTCATCGCTTAAACGCGAGCTTGTCGACGGGCTTGATATATTGATTGTACGCGAATTGACAGGCGGCGTCTATTTTGGCGAACCGAAAGAAATCATCGACCTCGGCCATGGGCAAAAACGCGCAATTGATACCCAGATTTACGACACTTACGAGATCGACCGCATTGCAAGAGTTGCTTTCGACCTTGCACGCACCCGCAAAAACAAAGTGACTTCTCTTGAAAAACACAATGTCATGAAAACCGGCATTCTCTGGAACGAAGTCGTTACCGAGGTTCACGACAAGGACTATAAGGATGTAACGCTTGAACATATGCTGGCTGATTCCGGTGGCATGCAATTGGTGCGTGCGCCCAAGCAGTTCGATGTTATTGTAACCGACAATCTTTTCGGTGATATTTTCTCCGATATTGCGGCCATGCTTACGGGCTCGCTCGGTATGTTGCCTTCTGCTTCTCTTGGCGAAGAAGACAAGAAAACCGGCAAACGTCATGCGCTTTACGAACCGGTTCATGGTTCCGCTCCCGACATTGCCGGAAAAGGCATTGCCAACCCTATCGCAATGATAGCGTCACTTGCTATGTGCCTGCGCTATTCTTTCCTCATGGGGGCAGAAGCCGACCGGCTGGAAAAAGCGATTTCTGCCGTTCTTGATGATGGTGTGCGTACAGCCGACATTTATTCGGAAGGCATGAAAAAAGTTTCAACCGGTGAGATGGGAGACGCCATTTTGCAAAAATTCAAAACGATGGTTGCTTGAAACCCGCTTTCAATCGGGTTTATTGAAGGCGATCTTGCGGGAGAAACCGAACTGTCTTCCCTGCCGGTCAAATTCAAATAATGCCGCTGAATATAGGTTAAATGAGCTCATTTTATTCGGCCAAAGCAGGCGGCTACAGAATGTAAAAGCAATAAGGCGGTGGAAAAACACCGCCTTTTTTTAAATTTTGCACCCGTTTTCTTGTGCTTAAAAAATGGCAAACTGACACAATCCGTTTTCTAAAATTTCATTCCGCAATCATTCGGTTAAAATGCTCCCGTTTTTCAAAATATCTTTTATTTTTTCTTTGTAAGTTGAATTTTCATAAAACCTCCATAAGTGACAAGAAATTCAACATGAAAAACAGGCGATTGTTGTTGTGTTTCTTGACAGAAGTGCAAAATAAGTTAAAAGCGATGTGGTCAAGGAGTTTTTAAATGGACTTTACTCGCTTCCATAGCTATCGGTTTTCAAGCTGCAATCGCGGCTTCGATGACTGCTGCGCAGCCTTGACAATTATTGGCCACAAAAAAACGACAAAGAAAATTATCTGACGTCCCTTGGCCAACCTGCTCTCTCCCGGGTCCGGCCCGGGGGGTAAGCCTGACGGCCGCCGGGCTTCTTCACAAAACACGGAGAGAGACAGGAGTTCTGATTAAATGGGTTTTAAGGTTGCTGTTGTTGGTGCCACGGGAAATGTTGGACGGGAAATGCTCAACATTCTTGAAGAGCGCGGTTTTCCGGCTGATGAAGTTGTACCGCTTGCCTCGCATCGGTCATTGGGAACAGAAGTTTCCTTCGGTGACAAAACACTGAAAGTAAAAGTTCTCGATAATTACGATTTTTCCGACACCGATATTTGCCTGATGTCTGCCGGTGGCAATGTTTCCAAAGAATGGGCACCGAAAATCGGCGCGGCCGGTGCTGTCGTTATCGATAATTCTTCGGCCTGGCGTTATGATATTGATGTTCCGCTCATTGTTCCGGAAGTCAATCCGGATGCTATTGACGGCTTCAAAACACACAATATCATTGCCAATCCGAACTGTTCGACAGCCCAGCTTCTGGTTGCTTTAAAACCGTTGCACGATGCCGCAACCATCAAGCGCGTTGTGGTTTCAACCTATCAATCGGTTTCGGGTGCCGGAAAGGCCGGAATGGACGAGCTTTTCGAGCAATCGCGCGCGGTTTTTGTGGCTGATCCTATTACAGTGCGCAAATTCACGAAACGTATTGCTTTCAACGTTATTCCCCATATCGACGTATTCATGGAAGACGGCTACACCAAAGAAGAATGGAAAATGGTTGCCGAAACCAAAAAAATGCTCGACCCGAAAATCAAGCTTACTGCTACTGCCGTTCGTGTTCCGGTTTTCATCGGCCATGGCGAAGCCGTCAATGTCGAGTTTGAAAAGCCCATCAGTGCCGATGAAGCACGTGAAATCCTGCGCAACGCCCCCGGCTGTCAGGTTGTCGACAAGCATGAGGATGGCGGCTATATGACACCTTATGAATCAGCCGGAGAAGACGACACATTTGTTAGCCGTATCCGCGAAGATATTACCGTTGAAAACGGCCTGTCTTTCTGGGTTGTTGCCGATAATTTGCGCAAAGGTGCTGCTCTTAATGCGGTGCAGATTGCCGAACTTCTGATTGCGCGCAATCTGATTACACCCAAGAAAGCCCAAGCATAAAAGCTTGTCGTCACAAATTATTCCGGCTTTGCGCTTCAAAGCCGTTTAAAAAAACCATCCCCTGTAGAGAACTTTTACAGGGGATATTTTTTGAATTGAAAGCGTGGCGAGGGCTTTGTAATTTTCGCCCAAAGCTTGTTGACTTTCTCGTGCAGATTGTCACCGGTCACCTTTCATTGTCACCGGTCATCTTTCAAAGGCGGGATTTCTTTTAATTATAAAGTATAAAGCCCTGCTTTTACCGGCCTGACCTTTCAAAAAAGATTTTTTAAAATAACGGTCATACTGTTATTGACGAGAATTGCCGGTCGGAAAAATGCGAGAAAAATTTTATAAAAAGATTTTTTTAAAAAAGCTGAGTTCCGGATCAATCTGTCGGGCAATAGAGAACAAAAACATAAAATATCCGATTTCAAATGAATTGCACAACAGCTTGCAAGCTCGAATGATCGGCTTTACCCGATAACGCCCGAATTGGAATTGACGACTCATAAGAAATGTCGCCACTTTGAAGGAATTTGAAGTCAATCCACGTTTTTCATGAGCAAATGCCACCGGTAACAAACAATTTAAAACCATTTTAAAAAGCAAAACTGCGGCTAATTGGCATTTTTTGCCAAAAGATATTTTTTTTACCTTTGCAACAATCACGATTGTATATAAAACAAAATAAAGAAAACCATGCAGAAATACCGGTCAATCAACCGGTAATATGTGGAGGCAAAAAATGTTACGTGCTGTTGCACAGGCGATATTAGATTGTGCCGGTTATATCACCGCACTTTTTATTCCTGAAGATGCAACGAATTTTGACTTCATCCGTATGGGCGTAGCACTTGTCATGTTGATTTTATTCTCGATTCTTTGCTGGCTACTTCCCCAGCTTTTTCATAATGGCAAGCGGCCTAATTAATTTGCGAAAAATATTTTCATCAATTTGATTGTTTATAAAAAAATCATCCTGCAACTGAACTGATAGCTATTGAAAATGTTGCTTGGTTTTTATACCACTTCCGTTAAAACAGAATGGCATACTGGTCATGAGTTCCCGGTTCTTTTTTAAATCCGGATTGGGACTTTATCAGGCCGATCAACAAACCGGAATTTTTCAGCCTATGTTTTGAGATGAAACATTCTGAAAATTAACACGAAGGGTTTCAACAATGTTTCTCGATAAGATCAACAGACGTACAGTTCTAGGACTTGCTTTTTCTTTTGCCACTTTTGCAAGTGTTTCAACTTTAGCGCCGGTTCTGGCTCATGCCGAAGATAAAACCAGTATCAAGCTTGGAACAATGGAAGGCGAAGAATCGGAAGTCTGGAAGGTTGCAGCTCAGGAAGCCAAAAAACAGGGTCTCAACATTGATCTTGTTTTTTTCTCCGATTACGCCTTACCGAATGAAGCCGTCAACTCCGGTGATATTGACGCAAATTCATTCCAGCATAAACCCTATCTCGACGCACAAATCGAACAGCGTGGCTACAAGCTTTCGGTCGTAGGCTATACAGTGCTTTTCCCGATGGGTGTCTACTCCCACAAAATCAAAGACTTGAAAGAGCTTCGTGATGGTGCTGTCGTCGGCGTTCCCAACGACCCGTCAAATGGCGGCCGCGCCTTGCGGCTTTTGAACGATATGGGGCTTATCAAGCTCAAAGACCCGAACAATGTTCTTGCCACCAAACTCGATATTGTCGAAAACCCGAAAAAACTCGAAATTCGCGAGCTTGATGCCGGTATGCTCGGTCGCGCCATCGATGATTTCGACATTGCGATTGTCAATACCAACTGGGCTTTGACCACTGGCCTCAAACCTGAAAAAGATGCGATTGCATGGGAAAAGTCCGAAAACAATCCCTATAACAATATTATTGTCGTACGCACCGCCGATAAAGACGAGCCATGGGTGAAAAAACTCGTTGCTGCCTATAATTCGGAACCCGTTCGCGCAAAAATCAAGGAAGTGTTTGGCGTAACTGCCCAGCCATTATGGTAAATTCAAAAATGGGTTCAACATCCGAACCAATCATATCACTTAAAAATATCAGCCGCCGTTTTTCCCGAACGGCGGCCGTTGACCATTTGTCACTCGATATTGAAAAAGGCGAAATTCTTGGAATTATCGGGCGCAGCGGAGCCGGTAAATCGACGCTTATTCGCTGTCTCAATGGTCTTGAACGTATTGATGAAGGACAAATCTTCTTTGAAGGCCATGACGTTTCGCATTTGAGCGAAAGCGAATGGGCGCCCTATCGTCAACGCATCAGTATGATTTTCCAGCATTTCAACCTGTTGTCATCGAAACGTGTGATCGACAATATTGCGTTGCCGCTAAAGCTTGCCGGTGTGCCGAAAGAAAAGCGCCGCGAACGGGCAATGGAACTTATCGAACTTGTGAGCCTCAAAGGCAAAGAGCTGCATTTTCCGGCAGAGCTTTCCGGCGGGCAAAAACAGCGCGTCGGCATTGCCAGAGCATTGGCGGCAAATCCGAAAGTGCTCCTATCCGATGAGGCAACGTCTGCACTCGATCCGGAAACAACCCAATCCATCCTTGAATTGATTGCCGATATTAATAAAAGGCTCAACCTCACCGTTGTTCTGATTACCCACGAAATGGAAGTCGTAAGCTCCATTGCCAACAGGGTTGTTGTGCTTAACAAGGGAAAAATTGTCGAAGAAGGTCGGGTAAGAGATATTTTTGCCTCTCCGCAAGATGATACTACCATTGCGATGCTGCGCATTGTGACACCGCAATTACCGGCCGAATTTGCCAAAAGGTTGAAGCCCGAAGGAGATGAAGCCGTTATCGAGCTCAATATTGCCGGTGACGTGGCAAGAGAGCCATTCCTGCACCTCATCGAATATGAAAGCGGACTGATTCCGCGTATTCTTCACGGCGGCATTGATACGATTCAGGGTGAACCGGTTGGCCGTTTCTTTTTAGGCCTTCCGGCAAAAGACAAAGACAAACTTGACAAGGCGGTTTCCTGGCTTATCAAGCATGGTCGCTATTGCGAGGTTCTCGGTTATGTATGATGTCCTTTCAAAAGAATTGCCGAAAGCAATTATAGACACCATCATCATGACGGTGAGTTCTTCGCTTATGGCGCTCATTCTGGGGCTGCCGATCGGCCTTATCCTTTATATGACCGCAAAGGGAAGCCTGTTTCCCAAAGAAAATCTCAACAGATTACTGAGCTTCCTCGTCAATTGTGTGCGCGCCATTCCGTTTATCATTTTCGCTTTCTATCTTCTTCCCGTGACGCGCATTGTTGTTGGAACCGGTGTTGGCATCAGATCTGTTATTTTTGTGCTGATATTATCGGCGACACCACTTTATGCACGTTTGGCAGAACTGTCATTTCGTGGAGTTGATAAAGGGCTTGTCGAAGCTATCCGCTCGATGGGCGCTTCACGGATGCAAATTGTTACCAATGTCATTGTACCGGAATCATTTTCAAGTCTGGTGACCGGCTTTACTGTGATGGTTATTTCAATTATTAGTGCAACGTCGCTTGCCGGTTTTCTGGGGGGTGGCGGTCTTGGTGACATGGCTATCCGCTATGGCTACCAACGCTACAATCCGGAGATTATGAACATCGTTATCGGTGTTCTGATTATCATGAATCTGGTTGTGCAATCCTTTGGCGACCGTTTGGCGCGCAAGCTTGACCACTCGAAACGTTAGCTATTTCACTTGAGACGGGGAAAATAATGATGAAAGATAATAATAGACCGAAGACAAATTTTGTGTCTATCGTGCCGATTGCCACTTTAATTGCCGCTTCCATGCTGCTTTCCGGCTGTGGCGGACGCGACGCCCATCCGGTCGCTTTGACCAATCCGAACGACAGTGTCATGGATTGTGCAGGTATTTCACGAGAATTCCAAGCCAATGAACGCCAGATTCAGGCAGTCATCCATGAGCGCACAAATGCACAAGGAAAGAATGTTGCATTGGGGGCAGCGGGTATTTTCTTCTTTCCTGCGTGGTTTTTTATGGATCCGAAATCGCCGGAAAGAGTGGAAATTGATGCCTTGCGCAATCGTAACGGCGTTTTACAGGAAATCGCACGCACCAAAAACTGTGCTCCTATGCAATCGCAATTGACGGAAGCCTATAAACAGCTAGACAGCCAAAAAGCGGCTAAGCCCCAAAAGAAATAAACGGAAAAAAATTGATTAAAATAAAAGGCCGGTTAAACCGGCTTTTTGTTTTTATAGTGCTCATAATTGTTCACGATTGCCCATAATGGCTTGCTTTCGGAATGCAACAAAACGGGCAAAAGAACAAAACGCCAATTTTACCAATAGAAATTCGGTTTTCCTGAAACGATGTCCGTTTTTATCATGACCTAAAAACTTTCGGGTGCACACCAGCGCCGGAGACACGCTTAAGCGTGTGCCTATCCGCCTTTCCGGCTTCTTTGGTGTTTATCCCGATTGTCGCCTGCAAATCTTTAACAGAAAAGGTTTTGATTAATGGAGACCTTCACAAGCTCTGATAAACAAGACAAATGCCTTTCGGCACAAAGCCGGAAGGCACAGCCCTTTCCGATGATGATTCAGGCCTTGTCCGATCATAAAAAGCCTTGCCCGATCATAAAAAGTCTTGTCCGATAAATCTTTTTGCCTTTTTCAAAACAGGCAAATTTCTTCTTTTAAAACACAATCATTCTTCGTTCAGCCAATAAGACACAGTTATTTTCTCATCGGCAAAGCGCGCATGTTAAAAAATTCCGGTTTGCCCCTCGAAATTTAATAGTCGTAGCGGCGTTTTTCAATGGCGTTTGCGCAATGCTTCTGCAAGAGCCGAACCGAAACTGCCCTCTTGAGAAACCGGCTTTTTATTTTTCATATTATGCAAGTGATTACGTAACGAATTTTCCGGTGAAGCGGCTTTTGCGCGACTATCCGGATTATCGGGATGTTTTTTCATGCTTAGCGAGATGCGTTTGCGTGCTGGATCAACATCAAGCACTGTCACAGAAACAATATCTCCGGCTTTTACCACTTTATGCGGATCACTCACATAAGTGTCGGCAAGTTGCGAAATATGGACAAGTCCATCCTGATGCACGCCTATATCGACAAATGCCCCAAAATTGGCGACATTGGTCACAGTTCCTTCAAGCTTCATCCCCGTTTTGAGGTCCGAAATCTCGTCGACACCTTCGGCAAATGTTGCTGTTTTGAATTCCGGCCGCGGGTCACGACCGGGTTTTTCCAATTCGCTCAAAATATCTTTAACAGTCGGCAGGCCGAACCGCTCGTCGATAAATGTTTTCGGGTCAAGTTTTTTCAAAGCTGCACTATCGCCCATCAAGGAACGCAAGTCACGACCACATGCAGCAACAATCTTGCGTGCAACACTATAGGCTTCCGGATGCACTGCCGAAGCATCAAGCGGTTCGTCGCCATTGCGGATACGCAAAAAGCCTGCGCATTGCTCGAATGTCTTTGCACCGAGCCGTGGTACAGACTTCAGCCCGTTACGATTTTTGAACGGGCCATTTTCATCACGATAAGCAACAATTGCATCGGCCAATGATGCCCCCACCCCCGAAACACGGGCAAGCAGAGATGGCGAAGCGGTGTTAAGGTCAACGCCAACGGCATTCACCGCATCTTCGACAACACCATCTAAAGCCCTCATCAGCTCGAACTGGTCGACATCATGCTGATATTGCCCGACGCCGATAGATTTCGGTTCGATTTTAACCAATTCGGCAAGCGGATCCTGCAAACGCCGTGCAATCGACACGGCCCCGCGCAGGGACACATCAAGATCGGGAAATTCGTTTGCCGCAAGTTCGGACGCCGAATAGACTGAAGCACCGGCTTCCGAAACAATGACCTTTGTCGGCCGCGGCGCTGGTATATGTTTCAACAAATCGCCAACAAGCTTTTCTGTCTCGCGGCTTGCTGTGCCGTTGCCGATGGCGATAAGATCAACCTGATGTTTTTTAATGAGAGCGGCAAGCACCGCCTCTGCACCACGAACATCATTTTTGGGCGGGAATGGATAGATGGTTGCGGTTTCCTTGAGTTTTCCGGTTTTATCGACCACTGCAACCTTGACACCGGTGCGGATACCCGGATCAAGCCCCATTGTTGCTCTTTCACCCGCCGGTGCAGCCAATAAAAGTGCTTTGAGATTACGGGCAAAAACAGCAATTGCTTCTTCATCGGCTCGTTCATGCAAATCGCGCATGAGATCAAGCGAAAGATGTAAAGATAGCTTTACCCGCCAAGCCCATAAGGCGACACTCACAAGAAAAATATCTCCGGGAAGCTGATCGCCGATTTGATAGGCCTGTTTGATAAGCTTTATGACCGGTTTTTCGCCATTTGGAATATCCTCGTCGACTTCAATATCGACATTCAGGATTTCTTCGTTACGCCCGCGAAACATTGCCAATGCGCGATGGCTCGGCACAGTCGACCATTTTTCTCTATGGTCAAAATAATCGGAAAATTTCGCACCTTCCTGCTCTTTACCGGCAACAACCTTGGCATGGATAAAGGCATGTGATTGCATATAGTGACGTAAATTTCCGACCAGTTCGGCATTTTCCGCCATGGTTTCCGAAATAATATCGCGAGCACCGTCAAGAGCAGCTTTGACATCGGCAATTTTGTCATTGATATAATCTTTGGCAAGAAGCTCCGGCTCTTCGTTCCGGTTTTTCAGAATTTCCTCGGCAAGCGGCAATAAGCCGTTTTCTTTGGCAATTTCGGCACGGGTACGCCGCTTCGGCTTGAACGGGAGATAAAGGTCTTCCAATTCGGCCTTCGAGCTTGCTTTTCTTAAAGATTCTTCCAGTTCCGGACTAAGCTTGTTCTGTTCGCGAATTGCTTGAATAATCGCTTCACGGCGTGCTTCCATTTCACGAAGATAAATGAGCCGTTCCGACAACAGGCGCAATTGTCCGTCATCAAGGCCGCCGGTTACTTCCTTGCGATAGCGGGCAATGAAGGGAATGGTTGCCCCCTCGTCAATGAGGCCGATAGCGGCAGCAACCTGTGATTGATTTGCCTTGATGTCGCCAGCAATTGTTTGGCAGATTGATTGCGCAATTGTCGTCATTCTCTTTACCAGATTCGTTCAATTTTAAGGAGAGATTACGGATCGCGAACCAGAACGCAACCATAATCGTTCCCCTCATAAAAATTAATCAAGCCCTTTTTAATCTGGCTCATTCACCTTATGTTTAAATTTGCAGCCAATATGAAAGGGGCTTTTCATGACAACACTTTTTGACCCGATCAAGGCAGGAGACCTTGTTCTAAAAAACCGCATTGCCATGGCGCCGTTGACTCGCGCTCGTTCGCCCAATGCAACACCCAATGATTTGAACGTTGTCTATTATCGCCAACGTTCGACCGCCGGTCTTATTGTCTCTGAAGGTACGGCCATTTCACAACAGGGACAAGGCAATATCGACGTTCCGGGACTTTACGAAAAAGCCCAGCTTGCCGGCTGGAAAAAAGTAACCGATGCCGTTCATGAAGCGGGCGGCAAAATTGTTGCCCAGCTTTGGCATACGGGACGTATTTCCCACAGTTCACTGCAACCTTCAGGAAAACCGCCTGTTGCCCCTTCTGCCCTTCAGGCAAAAGCCCGAACCTATATCAAAGACAAGGATGGTCAGGGCGAATTTGTTCAAACATCGACACCACGTGCATTGGACGCATCCGAAATCCCCGGCATTATCGACGATTATCGCAAAGCTGCACGCAATGCTGTAGACATTGCCGGTTTCGACGGCGTGGAAATTCACTCGGCCAATGGCTATTTGCTCGACCAGTTCTTGCGTTCCGGCTCCAATCACCGTACCGACGAATTTGGCGGTTCGATTGAGAATCGTTGCCGTTTTCCGCTGCTTGTTGCCGAAGCCGTTGCAAAAGAAATCGGCGGTGGCAGAACCGGTATCCGCATTTCTCCGGTAACCCCTGCCAATGATGCCCATGATCCGGATCCGCAGCCGCTTTTCGATTTTTATGTCGATGCTTTGGCAGCCTATGAGCTTGCTTTCATCCACCTCATTGAAGGTGCAACGGGAGGCGACCGCAATTATACCGAAGCCGATTATGCATTCGACTATAAGCGTTTGAAACACGTCTATCGCGATGCCGGTGGAAATGGAGCATGGATGGTCAATAATGGCTATACCGCCGAAATGGCTGAAAAAGCTGTAGGTTCCGGCTATGCCGATATTGTATCTTTCGGCCGTCCGTTTATTGCCAATCCCGATCTTGTCCGGCGCATCAAAGAGCATGCTCCATGGAACGAGGTTGACCAGACAACACTCTATGGCGGCAATGAAAAAGGCTATACCGATTACCCGACTTTGGGATAACCGGTTCGAGCGTTTAAATAAAAACCACCTGCGCGAGGCAGGTGGTTTTTTTATTCACAAAAATTCCGTTTTTGGCTTTCAGGCAGAAATATCGATAATGCCTGCTTCTCCGCTTTCGGAGCCGAATGCCAGCCGATAGCCTTTATCATCCCAGGTCATGGTTGAAATGGCGCCTTTTCCGGGACGGCGCAAAAGCACTTCCTTTGCATCGGCAAAGCGGATGAACAAAATCATACCGTCATTAAAACCGGCAGCAACAATGTCTTCTTCCGGATGGCAGCACACACATGTGACCATGGCATCGGCACGGGTACCGAGTTCAAGGGGGGCTTTTCCCATCGGGCCGTCTTTCGCCTGAAACGGCCAGACAATAGCCGCCGGAGCGCCGGAAGTGGCAAGCCATTTGCCTTTGGCACTCCATGACCAGCTTTTAACCTTTGCCGGATAGCCGCTCATGCGCAAATGCTGTTCGTCACTCAACCGCCATCCATGCAACGCATTTTCTTGCATCGAAGAAATGACATAACGGCCATCGGGCGAAAATGTAACCGCAAAATGTGCGCCTTTCCATGTAAGGTCGGTGGGCTTTGTGTCGGCACCAAGCCAATGCAATGTCACACCATTATATCGTGCCACCGCAAATCTTAGACCTTTTGGTGCAAAAGCAAGATCTTCCACACTGCGCTCGTGATCGAACTCCTGAAGCCCTTTACCGTCATCAGCCCATGCCGTGCGTGAAAAGGCAAAGGCGTAAGAATTGTCAGGACCGGCTGCAACCGAGGTGATCCACTTTTTTTCATGGCGGGCAAGTTCTCGACATTGAAGAGCACTTGACGTGCGGCAAATCCGGCCATCTTCACCGCCGGTAATCACCGATTTCTTGTCCCGGCTTAACGCAACAGAGGCAATCCCTTGATGTGCCTCGACCACTTTTTGTTTGTCGCCAAGCAGGGTGATTTCACCATTTGCTGTCACAAAGACCGGCTGGTCATCTAAAAATCCCGCAAACAGGCAATAGCTGTCGAGGTCACAATGTGCAATTGTCGGCATAGATTCCTCTCAAAAATCAGGCACAATTCTCGAAACCGGCTTTGAGCTTTTCGGCATCAAGTTTGCGGCCGATAAAGACCAGACGGCTTTCATGCTTTTCGCCTTCTTTCCAGGGTCTCTGGCTGTCGCCTTCCAAAATCATATGGACACCTTGCACAACATAACGGTCTTTATCGCCTTTGAAAGCGATAATGCCTTTAAGTCTTAAAATATCCGGCCCCTGTGTCTGGGTAATCTGCTGGATCCACGGGAAAAACTTGCCCGGATCAAGTTCGCCTGCCCGTAACGAGACCGATTTCACCGTTACATCATGAAGGGCTGCCCCATGGACATGTTCATCTCCGTCATGGTGGTGATGTTCGTGGTCGTGGTCATGATGATGGTGATGATGATCATGGTCGTGGTCGCATTCCGGCCCGCAAACATGCTCTTCCTCTTCCTCGTCATGATCGAGGAAATGCGGATCATTTTCAAGCGCACGGCTCAAATCGAACGCACCGCGATCAAGCACTTCGTTCAAATCGACATTGGAGCGTTGTGTGCGAAAGATAACAGCAGCAGGATTGATTGCGCGTATTGTTGCTTCAACATCGGCAAGTTCCTGCGGGGTAACGAGATCGGTTTTGTTCAAAAGGACCACATCGGCAAAAGCAATCTGGTCTTCTGCTTCGCGGCTGTCTCTCAATTCCAACGGCAAATGTTTTGCGTCGACGAGTGCCACAACAGCATCAAGCTGCGATTTTGCCCTCACATCATCATCCATGAAAAATGTCTGGGCAACCGGAACCGGATCGGCAAGACCGGTTGTTTCGATAATGATACCGTCAAACCGGCCGGGACGGCGCATCAAACCGTCGACAACACGAACAAGATCACCGCGCACTGTGCAGCAGATACAACCATTATTCATCTCGTAAATTTCTTCGTCGGATTCGACAATCAGATCATTATCAATACCGATCTCGCCGAATTCATTGACAATGACAGCATAATGCTTGCCATGATTTTCTGTCAAAATCCGGTTGAGAAGCGTGGTTTTTCCAGCTCCCAGATAGCCGGTCAACACGGTTACCGGAATTTTACGGGGTGTGTTTTCAGTCTCGCTCATAGCATGACCTTTCAAATGACGGGAATTTTTACTGTTGTCGATATAGGCTATCCCGATGCCGATTTCCACCTTTTGAAGGGTAACCTTCTACGAAAGATCGTCAACGTCAAAAGCAAACATATCTTCAACGAGTGCGCGAAAACCTTCCATCGCGTGATCGAATATCGCTTTTCCTGCCTCTCTATTTGCGGCAAGTGCATTTCCTGCCGCACCCGATCTATTGATATCCGCCATTTTCCAACCGAATGGAAATGGCCCGTAAGCCCGCAGATATTTGAATTTTTCTTGAAGCTCTTTTTGCCAATTGGAAAAATTTTGCGCTTTTTCCATATTGACCGTTTCGGGCGCAAGATAAAGCATGAGTGATGTTTCGATAAAGCCTGCATGAATATCAAGGGCTTTTTCCTCGACCGTCATCAAACCTTCAGGAAGACCGAAGCGTCCCCAACTGGTGGCGACAGCAAGCATTTTGAAACGACAGCGCAATTCGGTTATGACAATATTCATCAATGGCGAATTGCCGCCATGGGCGTTGAGAATAAGAAACCTGTCTATTCCGTTTTTGTAGCAATCGGCGCCAATTGCAACCCACCGGTCTATTGCTTGAGAATATTCAAGTGTTTTCGTACCTTCACGACCACCATGTTCAACCGAGTAACCAATATTCTCACCCTCTAGTGTAATAATTTTTTGTCTATCACAAGATAGTTTTTCAATATTTTTGGCAAATGCTTGTGCGATTACAGCATCTGTTGTGAGCGGCAAATGCTCGCCATGATATTCGTGAGCACCGAGTGGTAAAATGGCAATTGTTTTATCTTTTTTTTCCACTGTCTCAAATCCTGATAAAATTCTTTCTTCTTTTTTATATACAGTTTTGTTATCTTTTTAAAACTATAGAATAAAATGCACCTCAACGCGCAGAAACGAATCAGACTGGAATACTATACGCAATCAGATAATTCTTTAGAAACGTCTTCGGGGAGACATAACCTAAATGATCGAGAAAAACCAGATACCGGCACTGGACATCGTTCAATCCACTGCCAGAATGATGAAAACGTTGTTAGCACGTCGGCTTTATGAATTCGGCTTATATGCGGGGCAAGACCGGATAATTCTTTCACTGGCTTTGAATGATGGCCAGTCTCCCGGCAGTCTGGCAAAACAACTCGGCGTAAAACCGCCTACAGTGACAAAGACAATTGCACGTTTGCAAGAACAGGGTTTTGTTACCAAACGCGGTTCGCATAAGGACCAGCGCCAGCTCCATGTGTTTCTGACGAAAGACGGCCACAAGGTTGTAAAGCTTATCGAGGCGGCTATTGCTGCAACCGAACGCGATATTACCTATGGTCTTAACGAAAATGAACATGTCACTCTTCTTAAATTATTGGGACGTATTCAAAAAAATGTGGAAGAACAACAATTGGAATTATCCAATATCTATGCCGAAAATGAAAACGGCATATTCTAGCCTGATGAATAAATGAACGAGTGATTGACGGATGATAAGGAGTGGTCAATTTTTTTAATTCTCTCCTTATCTTTTCATATCTCCTCTCTTTATTTTTCAATATATCGTCTGTTTCGTTTTGCTTTGGTTGCAATTAAAATACCGGTTGTTTGGAAATAAGCTTTCATCTTCCCCGAATATAACGCAGTTTTGTTTTGAAAACCTTGTTTAAAACGCCGTTTCCTATGTGCTGTATCCGGTTTTAGGCTTTTCTCGAACCGGACAAGGGGCTATCTATTCCATTGGCATGAGGTTGGGGGAACCTCGATCAATTCTATCTCAAGAGGATGAGAAGCGTTGGCGCAAAAAATCAAACTTTCCACAATTGCCGATGCATTGAATGTATCGACTGCTACGGTTTCGCTCGCACTTCGTGACAGTCCGCTCGTTGCCGACGATACGCGTGAGAAAATCAAGAATTATGCACGTAATATCGGCTATATTTATAACAGACGCGCAGCAAGTTTGCGCACATCGCGATCAGGCATTGTCGGTGTCGTCGTCCATGACATTATGAATCCGTTTTTTGCCGAAATCTTGCGCTCTATCGAAACAGAGCTTGACCGTTCGCGCCAGACATTCATTCTGTCAAACCATTACGACCAGTTGGATAAGCAACGCAATTTTCTGGAAACGCTTCTCCAGCTTGGTGCAGATGGTGTCATTATGTCACCGGCAATCGGAACCCCTGCAAAAGACATTGAAATGGCACAAAATAACGGTTTGCCTGTTGTCTTTGTTGCCCGCCATGTCGAAGGGGTCGACGTACCGGTTTTCCGTGGTGATGATACTTACGGCATTTCGCTTGCCACCAACCATCTTATCTCGCTCGGGCATAAATGCATCGCCATGGTTGGCGGTACAGATTATACCTCGACAGGCCGTGACCGTTATGAAGGCTATCGCCATGCCATGCAACTTGCCGGACTTGAGGTCAAACCGGAATGGCGTCTTGAAGGACCGCGAACCAAACAGGCAGGCTTCGAGATAGCACCGCAATTTCTGGCACTTAAAGATAAACCCACTGCCGCTGTCTGCTTCAATGATCTTGCCGCAATCGGCTTGATGAACGGAATTGCCCGTGCGGGCCTTGTTGCAGGACGGGATATTTCTGTGACCGGCTATGATGATCTCGAAGAAGCGGAAATTGCCACCCCCGCACTCACGACAGTCTGGAATGGTCAGCGCGAAGTCGGAAGACGCGCAGCGCGTGCTCTCCTTGACCTGTTGAACGGTATCGAAGTCAAAAACGGTCACGACCTCATTAAACCGGAACTGCGCATTCGCCAGTCAACCGGCCGCATGGTGCCGCGAAAAGACTGAAAAACCCGAAATCTCCGATATTTTAGAATGACTTTCGCTCAACGGTCAGGCAGCGAACTTTTTTGCCCGTTTCCGTTCCTTTCACAGTAGAATTGGAGTGCATCGTGAAAAAAGAGGGGCAAGATTAAAAATCGAACCTTAAGAATGGCGAAATTTTTGTTGGCAGGCCGCTAGCCAATCGCGGAAATACAATCAAATTCCTCTTAAAGCCACATAGCGGGAAAGCGATCGAATTCCTCTTAAATATCTATAATTGATTGCTTTTACATGGCCGCAAAGTTCTTTAAACAATGCTATAACGGCTTTGGAAATCAAGAGTTATCCATTCCGGAACAAATAAACCGGATTGTTCGGGCAAGCTTTAACGGGGTCTTACTTTCCCGATGTTATCCATATTGCACAAGGGGTTTTTACATTTCTTAAGTGCGTGTTATTTTTCAAGACGTTTATCTTTATGATGATGCACTGCCGCACCGAATGCCTTGAATATTTTATTGGATGGCTCGTCGCTTGTTGCCCAATATTCAGGGTGCCATTGGACACCAAGCGCAAAATCTTTTGCATCTTTCACACTGACAGCTTCAATTGTGCCATCGGGGGCTGTCGCTTCGGCAACAAGACGCGGCGCCAACTTATTGATTCCTTGCTGGTGAACAGAATTGACCATGATTTCACCAGTTCCTACAATTTTTGAAAGCGATGTATTACCGCTCACGTGAACCGTTTGCCTGATGGCGAATTTTTTGTCACTGTCATTTTTATCATTCGCTCTATGGTCGAGCTTCCCCGGTATTTTTTGTAGCGCCGGTGAAAGCGTTCCGCCGAGAGCGACATTGAGTTCCTGTATGCCGCGGCAGATTGCAAGAAGCGGCAAACCTTGCCTGATTGCAGCGTCAATGAGAAAAAAAGATGTCTCGTCACGGGAAAAATCGAACGGTTCGTGGTCAGCCGTTGCTTTTTCACCATAACGAGCGGGATTTACATTGGATTTTGCGCCGGTGATGAGAACACCGTCAACCACCGCAAGTATGGATTGAATATCGGCATCCCGCCCAAGTGACGGCACAATAAGAGGGGCAACATCGGCTACCTTTGAAGCCGCTTCAAGATATTGTTGAGGCGCACCATGCCAGACATAACCGTCAAAACAAGGGCAATCTGCCGGTACAGCAACAAGCGGTTTTAAACAGTCAGTCATTGGTTTTGCCCTCAAGCTCTTTGACCAGCCATTCGACCAATATTTTTGAAAAACGGACTTTTGTCAAATGTGCAATTTTCTAAATGCAATGACTTTGATTTTAAATTCAATCATTTTGATGAAGACTTTTTGTGGACTTTTCAAAAGCCATAGCGCGAAATGCGAAATTTTATCAAAAACACTAGAAATGATATGGTTTTACCGTTAAAACTAAACCGTTTCAATTTTTTCGTGAAATAATCCGGCATTGTGAATAGGTGGGGAGAAAAGACTGTCAAAAGCAGCTTCTCTTTCCGAAAACTCAAGGAGATAACATTTGGGTCAAACAATTTTTGTTGCCAAAGAAACAGCCGAAGGGGAAACGCGCGTTGCCGCGTCTCCGGAAACTGTCAAAAAGCTTATCAATCTCGGCTATGATGTGTCAGTCGAGAAAGGTGCCGGTCTCCAGTCCTTGATAAGTGATGAGGACTACAAGGAAGCCGGTGCAAAAATCGTTGGTGCAAACGAGGCTAATAAAGCCGACATCATTTTGAAATTGCGCCGTCCAAGTGCCAAGGAAATATCCCTCTATAAAAAGGGTGCCAACCTCATCGGCATTCTTGATCCATTCGGTCACGAGGATGATGTCAAGGCCATGGCCAAAGCCGGATTGAATGCCTTTTCGATGGAATTCATGCCGCGCATTACGCGTGCACAAGTCATGGATGTTCTATCATCACAGGCAAACCTTGCCGGTTATCAGGCGGTGATTGATGCAGCCGAATATTATGACCGCGCCCTTCCCATGATGATGACGGCCGCAGGAACCGTTCCGGCTGCCAAGGTTTTTGTTATGGGCGCCGGTGTTGCCGGTCTTCAGGCCATTGCCACCGCGCGGCGTCTTGGTGCATCTGTCACGGCAAATGACGTGCGCCCTGCAGCAAAAGAGCAGGTCGCTTCACTCGGTGCAAAATTCATCGCCGTCGAGGATGATGAATTCAAAGCTGCCGAAACGGCTGGCGGCTACGCCAAGGAAATGTCGAAAGAATATCAGCAAAAGCAAGCGGCTTTGACTGCGGAGCATATTGCCAAACAGGATATTGTTATTACAACCGCGTTGATTCCCGGTCGTCCGGCACCGCGCCTGATTACCAAGGATATGCTTAAAACCATGCGCCAGGGTTCGGTCGTGGTTGATCTTGCCGTTGAAAGAGGTGGCAATGTCGAAGGCGCTGTCGCTGACAAGGTTGTTGAAGTGGAAGGTGTAAAAATTATCGGCTTTACCAATGTTCCGGGCCGCATTGCCGCCACCGCTTCCCAGCTTTATGCACGCAATCTTTATGCCTTTGTCGATATTATGACAAACAAGGAAACGAAGGCGTTTACTATCGACCGGAATGACGAGCTTGTTAAAGCCACATTGCTTACTTTTGACGGTCATGTTGTTCATCCCCGTTTTGTAGAAGAAACGGGTGAAAAAGACGCCGATAAGAAACCGGCTTCGTCAAAAACAACCGCGGCAAAAAAAGCCGATGAAAAGGTTGAAAAACCGGCAAAGCATACATCGTCAAAATCTAAAGAACCGGCCGCCAAAGCCGATAAAAAAACAAATGAAAAAGGAGCCAAATAATGTCTAACGAGGCTCTCGACAAAGCCCTTCAAGGTCTCGATCAGGCCATTGCTGCTGTGCGTGAAGCAGGCGGCCAAATTTCCAATAATGCGGCTGAAGCCGTTCACAATGCGACAGGCGGTGTTATTGACCCGTTCATTTTCCAGTTTGCGATCTTCGTACTGGCGATTTTTGTCGGCTATTATGTTGTCTGGGCCGTCACTCCGGCTCTCCACACACCACTCATGGCTGTTACCAACGCAATTTCTTCGGTTATCGTCGTTGGTGCGCTGCTTGCTGTCGGCCTGTCGGCTTCAGGTCTGGCAAGCGCTTTCGGTTTCATCGCTTTGGTACTTGCAAGCGTCAATATTTTCGGCGGCTTCCTCGTTACCCAGCGCATGCTTGCCATGTACAAGAAAAAAGATAAGTGAGGCTTGAACCTATGAGTGTTAATTTTGCAGCCTTTCTTTATCTCGTCTCCGGTGTCCTGTTCATCATGGCACTGCGCGGACTTTCCCATCCGACAACCAGCCGCAAGGGCAATGCCTATGGCATGGTCGGCATGGCTGTTGCCATCATCACAACATTATTGCTTGCCCGTCCGAGCTTTGGCGGTCTTGTCCTTATTATTATAGGTCTTGCCATTGGTGGTGCTATCGGTGCAGTCATTGCCCGCCGCATCGCCATGACTGCAATGCCGCAACTTGTTGCCTTTTTCCATTCGCTGGTCGGCCTTGCTGCTGTTATGGTGGCTGCCGGTGCGCTTTATTCGCCGCATTCCTTCGGCATTGGCGAAATCGGCTCTATCCACGGGCGGGCACTCGTTGAAATGGCAATCGGTGTCGCAATCGGCGCAATCACTTTTACCGGTTCCATCATTGCGTTCCTGAAACTTGATGGGCGCATGTCCGGTAAACCGATCATTTTGCCGAACCGTCACCTCATCAATATTGTCCTTACAGTGGCAATTGTTCTCCTCATCGCAACGCTTGTCGGAACCGAAAGTCATCTGGTTTTCTGGCTCATTGTGCTTTTGTCACTTGTTATCGGTGTCACATTGATTGTGCCGATCGGTGGCGCGGATATGCCGGTTGTTGTTTCCATGCTCAATTCCTATTCGGGATGGGCTGCCGCAGGTATCGGCTTTACGCTCGGAAATATGGCTCTTATCATCACCGGTGCGCTGGTTGGTTCATCGGGAGCTATTCTTTCCTACATTATGTGTAAAGGCATGAACCGCTCGTTTATTTCCGTGATCCTCGGCGGTTTCGGTGGCGAAAGCGCCGGCCCTGCCGGAAATAATGAAGTGGAACGCCGTCCTGTCAAACAGGGTTCGGCAGACGACGCCGCATTCATTATGAAAAACGCCAACAAGGTCATTATTGTACCGGGATATGGCATGGCCGTTGCACAGGCTCAACATGCATTGCGTGAGATGGCCGACAAGCTCAAGGAAAACGGTGTCGAAGTCAAATATGCCATTCATCCGGTTGCCGGTCGTATGCCCGGTCACATGAATGTGCTGCTTGCCGAAGCCAATGTACCCTATGACGAAGTCTTCGAGCTTGACGATATCAATTCCGAATTTGCCGAAGCAGATGTTGCTTTTGTCATCGGCGCCAATGACGTGACCAACCCTGCCGCCAAATCGGATCCATCTTCGCCGATTTATGGCATGCCGATTCTCGACGTGTCGAAAGCGGGAACAGTTCTGTTCCTGAAACGTGGTATGGGAACCGGCTATGCGGGCGTTGAAAACGAGCTGTTTTTCCGCGACAACACCATGATGCTTTTTGGCGATGCCAAAAAAATGGTCGAAAGCATTGTCAAAGCTATGGAATAAACCTTAAGATGCCGCCATCAAGGCGGCATTTTTTTGAGGAACGATCATGGCAAGTTCAGCCGAACAGATGAGAGCGTGGCAAGGCCCGGCACTTTTGAGTTACGGTTATCGTCCGTTTTTTCTGTTTGCTAGTATCTGGGCTGTATTCAGCCTGTTTATCTGGATTTTCCTTTTTTCCGGCAAAGATGTGCTGGCAATCGGAATTGATCCGTTTTCCTGGCACGCCCACAGCTTTCTTTTCGGTTATTTATGGGCCGTCATTGCCGGTTTTTTGATGACTGCCGTTCCCAATTGGACCGGTCGTTTGCCCATTGTCGGCTGGCCACTTTTGGGTCTCGTATCCTTGTGGCTTATCGGGCGCATTGCCATGGTGCTTTCATCCGATCTGCCTGCGACTGTAACAGTCGGGCTTGATTTGCTGTTCCCGTTTCTTTTTACCATCGCAATCGGCCGCGAAATTATTTATGGAAAAAATTGGCGCAATCTCAAAGTGCTTATTTTGCTTGTTCTGCTTTTCTGCGCCAATCTGATTTTCGACTGTGAAGCTTTCAATGGTGTTTATGCTGCCGATGGCTATGGCGCACGTCTTGCCCTTGCCATTGCAGTTTTCCTTATTGCCATTATTGGTGGCCGCATTGTGCCAAGCTTTACACGCAATTGGCTTGCCAAACGCGGAAACACAAAACTGCCTGCCCCGCACGGGCACGTTGACCAAACCATCATGATTTTTACGGCTATTTGCCTCGTTTTGTGGATTCTTTTTCCCGATACAAAATTGACTGCCCTATTATGCGGCCTTTGTGGCATTGCCAATCTTTACCGTCTTCAAAGGTGGCGGGGTTTGGCAACTTTGAAAGAACCGCTGGTTTTTGTGCTTCATGTCGGCTTTCTGTTTATTCCGCTAGGGTTTATCGCTTTGGCGCTCGGCACATTCGGAATTATTCCGGGGGGACGCGCACCTGTACAACATTTATGGATGGCCGGTGGCATCGGTATGATGACAATGGCCGTTATGACGCGTGCAAGCCTTGGCCACGCAGGCCGCCCGCTTACGGTTTCCTGGCCGGTTGTGCTGGTTTATCTCGCACTTTTCCTATCGGTCTGGTTGCGGCTTTTTGCCGGCATTGCCAATAACAATCTGCCAACACTCCACCTTGCCGGAACTTTATGGATTCTGGCTTTTTCAGGTTTCGTCGTTCTCTACTGGAATGTCCTCACCAAACCGCGCAAACCCCGCGTTCCGAATTGACATGGATGATCGGAAATACCCGCCGCTATCATCTTTTTTACGGCGGCATTATAGGCTTCCGCCTTTCACCCTTTCTCGGAAGATAATTTAGCGCATTTGCACCTATACATTTGCGCTTATAAATCGCGCTTCTAAAATTGCGCTTAACTGTTTGTCTTATTGTGGTTTTCTTGAAGTTTCCGTTCCAGCTTTTGACAGTAAGATCAATTGAACTGCGGGCGCGCGGCTTTCAACGATCACTCATTCTCTAACCGGAACCACCGCTAATAGATGCGGGCGCGTCCAAAAAGGCTAAAGCTTGTTCTGCTATATCAGTTGAACCAGACCTTACATCGTATTGATGCGCATTTTTCTGCGCGTTTCACCGCACGTTTCACTGTACATTTCACTGCATATTTTGCTTCACGTTTTGCAGATCTGTTTTTGAAATTCGTCTGCCCTTATCCGGACGACATCCAATAAAATATGTGACGTACCGGACTATGCAAAAGCCCCTCGTTTCCGTTCCGAAGAATAAAAAATTCAACGAACGGGGGCTACCCTCTTTGCAAAACCGGCAATTTCAAAACTTTCCCGATCAATAAAGATTGCCATTGGAACGATGATGAGTAACTCATTCCCGATCAATAAAAATCGCAATTGGAACGATTACGAATGACCGGTTTTTAAAAATATCAATCAGCCGTAAATGAGCTTATCCTGTTTTTTGCGTAGGCGTGCAATCCACTGGTTTTCATTGATCGCCACATTTTTTGCAGTAATCAGCTCGTTTTTCTTGATCGGTGCAGTGACTGTTGCCCCTTCAAGCAAACCACAGGGAATTGCCTCGTTTTTCCTTGCATCTTCGACTGTCATATTCCATGCGCGATAGGTATAAAGTCCGATAAAATCGAGCTTGTCACCGGGTTTCAAATCTTTCTTGGCAACGGCGCATACTTCTGCAACAGGCCGATCGAGTGGAACCATATCGGCCTTTCCGTAGAGCATGACGCGTGCGCAGGTGAGCGGCACTTCCATAGCTGTAAGATGATAAGGGCGATGGAATGTAAAATAAGGCCCTTCACCGATTTTCAGGTCTTCCATACGTTCCCAAACACGCGGGTGGCGCATTTCGGCAACCACAAAAACCCCCGGTGAAACGCCCCGCCCGATCGAATAGTCGACAACGCCGGATTTTGATAAAACGCCACCATCTTTTTCAGGAATGAGCACCTTGTTCAGGCGGTCGATGTCGGCTTTCGGGCCATGCATTCCGGGACAATCGGGAACAAGGCCGGTTGCATTGGCAATCGCCGTCATTTCGACCATGGTTTTTGAACCATCAATGAATTCGACAAGCATACGCACATTCATATTGCGCCTTTTCGCTTCTTCTTCATAATGATCGGGGACTGCATCAAAATCGAGCGGGTTGTTTTTGCCCTTTCCGGCAGCAACAACATTGTGTCCGAGTGCCGAAACAAATTCGATCAGTTCCATGCAGGAGGATGGTTCGTCACCCGCACCGAGCGTGTAGATAAGGCCGCGTTTTTCGGCTTCATGTTTGAGATAAGGGCCAATCGTGACATCGGCTTCAACATTCATCATAACGAGGTGTTTGTTGTTTTGCAACGTTTTATAGCCGATTTCGGCTCCCGCTTCAGGATAGCCTGTCGCATCGACAATAACATCGACAAGCTCGTTTTTCAGCAACATATCAAGATCGTCGGTGGCGGCGATTTTCCCTTGTTCGATTGCTGCTGTCATTTCCGACGCATTGGAAACTTCCTTTGCATGTCCTTGCTCGTCATAGGCAATTTTTGCCGCATCCATCACCCGTTCAGGTGTTCGTGTCGAAACGGCTGCAACCTCGATGCCATCCATATGGGCAACGCCTGTCAAAAGGTCGGTTCCCATTTCCCCGCAACCTACCAGCCCTATGCGGATAGGCTTGCCGCTTTCCTCACGTTTTTTAAGGTCGCGGGCCAAACCGATAAGAGCTACATTGCTTGTCATTTCAAAAAATTCTCCCGTAAAAAACGAACCATCACACCCTGATATAACTATTTCCGATATAGGGCTTTATCAGTCGTTCAACGCATAATCTTTTCTTCAAAGGTCTAATAACAACGATAGAGAATTGCAAGGCTCGTCATTGATCGCAAGCAAATAGAGGGGATCGCAAGCAAATAGAGGGGATCGCAAGCAAATAGAGGGGATCGAAAGCAAATAGAGGGATGACAAAACCGCCCGTTTTGAAAACAAAAATTTGCGCGAAATATATTTGACATATATAAGCACCGTGAGAACTTGAAAAAGAATGCGTCCTTAACAATTCGGGCGCATGGCTGACGGAAGATATTGAACAAGGAAGAAGCTCATGCCCGGCAAAGTGACTGTTGATGATATTCCCGCTTCAATCGGCAAAGAGGTGGGCGTTTCGGATTGGCGTACTGTCACACAGGAAATGATTAACCAGTTTGCCGATGCGACCGACGACCATCAATGGATCCATGTTGACGAAAAACGCGCCAGCGAAACGCCTTTTGGCGGTACAATTGCCCATGGCTTTCTAACTCTTTCGCTTCTATCGACATTGGCCTATGAAGCCCTTCCGGAGCTTGAAGGCACAACAATGGGAATCAATTACGGTTTTGACAAAGTGCGCTTGATGAGCCCTGTCAAAACCGGTGCAAAGGTGCGTGCCCATTTTGTTTTGAGCGATGCGGAAATTCGCCCATCGGGAAGAATTGTTTTCCATTATGCTGTAACCCTTGAAATCGAAAATGTGAAAAAACCGGCTTTGACAGCCGACTGGATAACAATAGCCATGGTGCCGCCAAAGGCTTCATAAGCTTCATTGAAAAGGTTTCAGCTCTGAAATCCCGTGCGGCTGTTCAGCCAACTTTATTTCGGCATTTTTAAAAAAAACCGGTTAAAAGACACCGGCCATTTCCTTTTCATTTTCGCCAAAAGCGGTAGTTAACGGGGTCAAGTATCCGGACTTTGAAACAATAAAGGCCAAGCCCGCGCAAGCAAATGCCAAGTAACAAGGGGCAACCAGGAGAACAAGCCTTTGTCGGAAAGACTGGCAAAATAAAAGCCGTTTTGTGTACGGTTATTTTTTCCGATCAATAGACAGTATCTTTGACGATCAAAAGCAAATTCTGCGCGAGCTGCGTTTTATCGCTCTATTTCTTCGCTCTTGAAATAGGGGGCTTCACACTTGAAATACGGGGCTTCACACTTGAATTAAGGGGTTTCATACTTGAAACAGAGGGCACACCTGAAAAAAGATGAACGTTAAAACTGAACTCCCCCTATCTTCAATCTCCCCCTATCTTCAATAATGATGGAAATTCCAAAAATATCGAACAGGTGAGTCGGTTCTTGTTCTTTTACTTTTCCCGTTTGGTGTGAGTTGCCGATATTTTATTAAAAAGAACCTTTGGAATTTCGATAACGATCTAAAAATTGTGGTTGTTTCGGCCTATTTTTGCCTTTTCTCTTCTTTACAGGCCGATAAAGGCCAAGCATTTTTTAAAAAACACAGCTTTTATAAAAGCAATATAGACAAGCACGCCTTTTATGTGGTATTGGCAGCCCAATCATTTGAAACCTTGGCCTTTATAGGTTAGGGATGTTTGGGATATACCCATTTAACCGAGATAGTAAAACAAAGCAGGATTAAACGTGCAAGTACTCGTTCGCGATAACAATGTTGACCAGGCGCTCCGTGCGCTCAAAAAGAAAATGCAACGTGAAGGCATCTTCCGTGAAATGAAGATGCGCGGTCATTATGAAAAGCCGTCGGAAAAGCGCGCCCGTGAAAAGGCCGAGGCTGTCCGTCGTGCCCGTAAGTTGGCACGCAAGCGCGCACAGCGTGAAGGCTTGGTGAGCGGCCGCGGTTCTGCCCACTAATATTCGGAATTTTGCCGGAATTCGGTTAGACTTGTAGGGTTTGCGCTCGCAAGGTTTAATATATTCAGGCAGAAGCCGGATTCTGCGAAGTCTAATTTCGCCTCATTCGAGTGGAGATGCAGAGCGCATTTCCACTTTTTTGTTATATAGTCTTGAAATATGTTGACGTGAAAATCGTAGAATCGTCTGTAACAGGATCGTGCCCGATGAAAAAATTGAAACTGTCCGCTTTCTTTCTTTTAGGTGCTGTTGTTTTGGCGGGGTGCAGCACGACCAATAGTGTGCTTGATCCTGAAGACGTTGCTCAAGGTTCGCACGAGAATATCTCCTCGCTTACAGCCGTTATTAAAGCCAATCCCCGTGACCCTGAAGGCTACAATGTACGCGGCTCGGCTTATGGACGTGCCGGACGCAGCAAGGAAGCGATTGCCGATTTTACGTCCGCTATAGCGCTCGACCCCAATTTCTATAAAGCCTATGCCAATCGGGCTTTGATTTATCGTAATACAGGAAATATGTCGGCAGCTATTGCCGATTACAATCGCGCTTTGGCGATCAACCCGAATTATGATGTTGCATTGATCGGACGCGGCAATGTTTATCGTTTAAGTGGCAAGCTTGATCTGGCCTATAACGATTTCAATAGTGCTATTCAGGCTGGTACAACCGACGGGCGTGCGTGGCACAACCGTGCACTTATCGAACAGGCACGTGGTGACCAACAACAGGCTATCGCCGATTTCGGTGCAGCCATGTCGCGCCAACCCAATGCGCCTGCCCCTTATAATGGCCGTGGTCTTTCTTATGCTGCACTTGGCGATTGGGACAATGCGTTCGACGACTTTAATGCGGCTATCCGTCTTGACAGCAACATTGCCGAAAGCTGGTCAAATCAGGCAATGGTTTATGAACACCGTGGTGACAAGAAGAAAGCTTATGCTTCCTATACAAAGGCTGTCAGTATTGATCCGGGTTTCAAACCGGCAAAAGAAGGCCAAAGCCGTACCCGCGGCTAATCACCGCCCGCTTACCATATCAAACAGGTCTGTCGTTACATAAAATCGCAGGTGTTAAAAATCCAAAAGCCCGAACAGGATTTGTTGCGGGCTTTTGTTTATATTTGTAACCAAAATCTTCGCTTTTTGAACGATGCCGCCCGTTTTACAAGCGGCATCAACAAAACGGAGTTTTCCTACATTCTGAACCGGAAAATCGCTGCAAGCGATTGGTGATTGGGAATATCGCTCTTGCGAACGGCAAGCACATGGCCGCCATTGGCAAGAACACGGCTTGCAATCTCGTCGACCACATTATAGGTATCCGGCCCCTCTTTACCGAAACTGACAGCTCCTGTTGTTTCATCAACAGTCCCGTGAACCATTTCGTCCATATCGGCAAGCAATGTATCAATCTGGCCGATGGTAGCCGCACGCGCTGCAAGCGCAATATCTGTTGTGGTACGCCCTTCGGCTGTCAGATGCTCGAACCGTGAACGGATATCGGCAACCTGGCGCTCGTAAAAACGGTCAAGAACGGGGCGCGCAAGATCACCGATTTCTGTCGGGTTTGCCCGATCAAGTCCTGCATTGACAATTTCGCCGATAAGGTTGTTGCCACTATAAACCGAACGGAACGCATTAATCATTGCTTCATTTCCGCCAATAATCAAAGGAACATCCGGCCTCGTCAGATAACGACGCAAAGCTGAATCAATCAGACGGCAATATTGTGTCAACCGCACCGAACTATTGGAACTGATTCTCTCGTTACTGGTTCCGACAGCGCTGTTGATGTCCTTGGGCATATCCGGCACTTTGACTTCAAATGGCTCGATATCACTTGCAATTTCGATAAGTCGGACTTTTGATTCTGCAATAACCACCACGTGAGCCGTATGGGCAAATGTAATCGAACGCAGAAGCGGACTAAGCATAAACCGGTCTGCAACTTCAACAAACGATTTCAAACGGTTTGCAAGACGGAATGTCCAGATACGATCAGGGGTGGCAAGAACCGCGAGACTGCGTGCCTGTTTCAACCAGAAATCTTCATAATCGGAAAGGCCGGTCAACAGTGATTCCAAACTTGCCAAACGTCGCTTGTCCGTCAAAGATTGGGATTGTGCCAATGCTTCCTTTACCTGATTGGCATACTCAATTTTACTGGCACCAATTTCGGATGTAATAGGTGTTGTCGGCAAGTATATTGATACACATGCATCCGCCCTCACCGCTCGTAATTTGTTAAAATCCGTCATTGATGGAATATCGACATGCTGCATTGAGAAATCCCTTTCCTCTCTTGTTTATTCAATATTGATATGGGCATTCAATATGTCCAAAAACAAGACAAATCGGATTTAATTTTTCTATCATGCAAAAATATAGTTAAAAAGCCGCACCAATAACGCTTATTTCAAAAATGATAATGATTGGAAAAATAAAGCTTCTATTTTTTAACGATATTGTCGGGGCTGTCCAATCTGCCTGATAGCCTCTCTTCAGGTTGCCCTGTGCATGAAGAAGTGTTCTCTACCGTTAAATAACCGGTGAGGCACAGTTCCAATCAACCTTCTTGTTCTTGGTAGAAGCCCTATTCTTGGTGCACGCCTTTCAGCTTTATTCCTCAACCAAGCCTTAAAAACAGGCTGCAAAGCCTAATAGGCATATTCCAGAAACACCGGATCGACAGAACCACCCCATACCGAATGGAATTTTGACAACAGACGTTCCGAATCACATTTTCCTGACAGCACAACCTCGAAAAGCGGATCAAGAAAACGCGTTTCATCATCGCCTTCGGCATTCAGCTTCTTCCGGTTGGCAAGGCCTTTGCGGGAAATATCCAGAGCCTGACGGGCAAGTTCGAGAATGGTGGCATTGCGGAATGGTGTTTTCAAACCTTTGACCGGTACATGGTTACGCATATCGAGAACTTCTTCAAAGCCCCAGTCTTTTGTCATTGCAAAAGCGTCTTCAAGTGCTTCCTCATCATAGAGCAAACCGACCCAGAAAGCTGGCAATGCGCAAATACGCCGCCACGGGCCGCCATCGGCACCACGCATTTCCAGAAAACGTTTGAGTCTTACTTCCGGAAATAATGTTGAAAGGTGATTGACCCAATCACCCATATTCGCACGATAATCGTCGATTTTGCCTTTCAAAGCACCATCCATAAATTGGCGGAATGTTATATTGGTGCAATCATGGTAGTGCCCGTCGCGGACAATAAAATACATTGGCACATCCAATGCCCATGCGGCATAATCGGCAAAACCGAAATTTTCATTGAATACAAAGGGCAGAACACCTGAACGCCGGTTATCGGTGTCGCGCCATATTTCCGAACGCCATGACATAAAACCGTTCGGTTTTTCTTCAGTGAAAGGTGATGTTGCAAAAAGCGCAGTGGCAATTGATTGCAATTTCATCGAAACCTGCATTTTCCGGCGCATATCGGTTTCCGATGAAAAATCGAGATTAACCTGAATTGTACAGGTCCGATACATCATATCAAGACCATGCCGCCCGACTTTTGGCATATATTCTGTCATGATATGGTAGCGGGATTTCGGCATTTGCGGTGTTTCATCAAGCTTCCATTTGGGGCTTCCGCCAAGGCCTAAAAAACCGATGCCGAGAGGCGCGGCAATTTCCTTGACCTGTGCAAGATGGGCGTTCACTTCGCGGCAAGTCTGATGAATTGTTTTAAGTGGAGCGCCCGAAAGTTCAAATTGTCCACCCGGTTCGAGTGAAATTGCGCCCGCTCCTGTCGGCTCAAGCAAACCGATAATTTTTCCTTCATCCAGTATCGGCTCCCAGCCAAGCATGGCTTGCATACCTTCAAGCAATGCGCGGATACTTTTTTTCCCTTCATAAGGGACAGGGCGGTTACCTTCGACAAAAAACGGAAATTTTTCATGTTCTGTACCGATACGCCATTTATCGGGAGTTTTCGAGCCGCCAGCGAGATAGTTTACCAGACCGTCAAAACCGTTGATTGTTGTTTCATCTTCAATATCGCGCGCCATAACTCACAATTTCCAATTTGTCTTGATTTGTTTCATCATTGAACTGTTTTCATTGCTCTTTCAAGTACCGCCGGCCTCACATTCTGCTTTACCCGTCATCTCGCCAATCCCCCAAAGTCGCTTCAATAACGGCAAGCGCGGCGACAGCCGCAGTATCTGCCCGCAAAATTCTGGGGCCTAGAGGAATTGGATGAACAAACGGAAATTGCCTGAGTTCGGAACGCTCCTTGTCGCTGAAGCCACCTTCGGGACCGATAAGAACTCCAAGTGGAGCCGGTGTCATTTTTTTCAAGATTTCCAATGGATTTTGCGTATCAGCGGCTTCATCACAAAAGATAAGATGACGTTCCGGCTGCCAGTTTGCCAAAAGTTCTGCAAGCGAAACCGGAGATCGGCAGGAACTGATCGATAAAACCCCGCATTGCTCCGAAGCCTCGATAATATTGGCGCGCATACGCTCTTCATTCAACCTCGTTGCTTGAGTAAAATGTGTGATAACCGGTTGCAAAACCGATGCTCCCATTTCAACCGCTTTTTGCACCATATAATCCAATCGGGCGTGTTTGAGCGGGGCGAAACAATAAACAAGATCGGAAGCGGGGGGTTGCTCTCTTTCTTTGGCGACAAGTTCCACAACAACAGATTTTTTCTTCACTTCGGCAATTTTTGCACGCCATTCGCCATCTTTGCCATTAAAAAGCAGAAGTTCATTGCCCTCCCTCATCCGCAAGACATTTTTAAGATAATGTGATTGATTTTCGTCAAGATCGAATTTTTCGTGAAATGACAAAGGTTCATGAACGAAAAGTCGTTGCAATTTATAATTGGCGCGCATTGCTTGAATCTTTCTCAAAAATGCTTTCGTGTTTTTTTAAATTCGGAACGACAATATCCGAATTGGCAAAGGTTTTGAACTTATTTGATTCCGCGCAAGGTTCGGATATTTTCATGCGTCTTGAAAGTTGTTTTCCAAAATTCAAGGCCAAGAATACCGTGTGCCTATCAACATTCGTAGTCACTTTTTACAGAAAGGTGACAAGTTTTACATAAAGGTGACTAGAAACTTTCTAAAAATAAAACTAAATATGAGAAGAAACTACCTTCTCTCAACGCTGTCAAATTGGTGATCTCGTAGGAAAGCAGCTTTATAGTGTTATTCCGGACAAAGGAGAACTCTCTTTTTGCCCGCTTATTGTGCTTATTTGAAAATATATGACTGTTAGCGTAAAACAACCGACTGTATGGGATGTCGTATTCTCGTTAAAAACTATCGCAGCCGCGGCTTTGGCTCTCTATATCGCCTTTTTGTGTGATCTTCCCAACCCCTATTGGACAATTACAGCCGTATATATTGTTGCCCACCCGCTATCGGGTGCTTTGACATCAAAAGCGTTCTACCGGCTTCTCGGCACTGCAATCGGCGGTATGGCAACAGTCATTATGTTACCGCAGCTTATTCCTTCGCCGGAACTCACAACTTTGGGGCTTGCCCTCTGGCTTGGCGGTTGTTTGTTTATCAGCGTATTGGATCGCAGCCCGCGCGCTTATGTTTCCATGCTTGCCGGCTATAGTGTCTGCATTATCGGTTTTATGATTGTTGACACACCGGAAACTGTTTTTGATTATTCGGCAAGTCGTGTTGAAGAAATCAGTGTCGGCATTATTTCTGCCGCACTCGTCGGCCGCCTTGTTTTTCCCCGCCATGCCGGACCGGTTCTTGCCGATCGTATTGATAAATGGCTGAAAAACAGCGCCGACCTTGCAATTATGTATATTAAAGGGCAAGGCAAAAGCGAAGACGCATTGCAAAAGCGCCAACATCTGGCGATTGATGCTGTTGATTTGCGCGCTTTTACCACCCATGTCACTTACGACTCGTCGACATTGCCATCGACAGTGAATGCAATGCGTGTGTTACAAAGCCGCATGGTCTCGTTGCTGCCAATGGTGGCAAGCTGTAACGATCTCATCAACCAGCGCAACAAAATGCTCGACGAGCAATGTGGCGGCAAGAGCAACAACACCAAACTTGACGAACTTATCGCGGAAACATCTGCATGGTTACAAACCCATGAACCGATGAAGCCGGAAGGCATTGCCCGTATCAAAGCTTTGAAGCAATCCGTATTGGATGATATTGGCCGCTCGAAAGTGTGGCTTGATCTCGTTTCACGCAATCTGACATTGCGCCTTGTCGATATTATGGAAATCTATTCCGACTGTCTGCATTTGCGCAACGACATCGTCAACGGCACCCAACATAAATTGCGTTGGCACCGTTTCGATTTTTTAGGCGAAGTAAGGTCGATTCACTACGATTTCGGCATTGCGTTTCTTTCAGCTTTTTCTGCAATCCTTGCCATTTTTATTACTGTTACTTTGTGGCGTATGACAGAATGGACACAAGGCGCAACCGCTGCCATGATGACCGGTATTTTCAGCAGCCTTTTTGCAACGAAAGATGATCCTGTTCCTGCAATTCGCGGAATGCTCAAGCAAATTCTCATTGTTCTTGTTATCGCCTTTGTTCTTCAATTCGGTCTTTTACCGCTCGTTGACGGCTTTTTGCCACTCATGCTCTGTCTGGCACTTGTGCTGATACCTGCCGGAATCATGATGGCCATCCCTTCAAAATTTGCCATGGGCATGACAATGGCAGTCAACCTGCCCAATCTGTTATTGCTGCAATCCCGCTTGAGTGGCGATTTTTATAATTTCATCAATATCAACACGGCAATGATTCTGGGAATTATTGTCGCTGCCGCAACAGCTTCCATTGTCCGTTCTGTCGGAGCCGAATGGAGTGCTTTTCGTCTCATTCGTGCAAGCTGGAACGATATTATCGAAGTTGCGGAAAGACCGACAGACACCAAAGCCTATAACGAACTTTTACACCGCATGCTTTACCGCTATGGATTGATTGCTCCCCGTTATGCCCTGATACCGATTCATTCACCCGTTCGCCAGACCGACATTCTCAAAGATGTGCGTGTCGGGCTTGATACGATTGAATTGCAACATCTCAAAGAATCACAAGGGCCGACCAATCGCCAAAATCTTGCCAATGTTCTGGAGGAACTGGCATTTTATTACCGTGTAAAAATCAACAGTACCGATGTGCCGGATGGCAAAGAATTGCTGGAAGCAATAGATACAACACTTGATTGGACGCTTGCTCTGCCTGATTCTGAAGATCACCAGAAAATCTCGTTTGCATTAACCGGTTTGCGGCAAAACCTCTTCAGTGATGCCGAACCTTACGAAGCAGTCTTGCCTCCAATTTTCAAAGGACATGACTCATGAACCCAGAGGTCGATATTTATGGTGTCTATATTCCGACAATCGGAATTCTGGCACTGGTCAGCTATTTTTTGAATGTTGGTCTCCAACGGTTCATCTTGCGTAAAGGGCTGGAGCGGTTCATCTGGCACCATGCGCTGTTTGCCGCAGCAACCTATTTCATCATTTTGAGTATTCTTTCTTTCATTGTAACTCGGATTTAACGGATATGAACAAGCTTATAGCCAATTCCGGTCGTATATTCTTCACCCTCGTCATGGCTCTGGTAGCCGGACTTCTTCTGTGGCAGCTATGGAACTACTACATGAATGACCCGTGGACGAGAGATGGCAAAATCAGTGCCGATGTTGTTCGTGTCGCACCTGATGTTTCCGGTTTTGTCACCGAAGTCCATGTGGTTGATAACCAACAAGTCAAACAGGGCGATGTTCTTTTCAAGATAGATCAGGCGCGTTTTACTCTGGCTCTGGAAGATGCTCAGGCTATGGTTGATAATGCCAAAGCCGCCCACGATCAGGCAAAACGCGATCTTGAACGCGACCAGAAACTTGATGACAAAACCATCACCCGCCAACAATTGGAAACGGCCGCAATGCAGGAATTGCAAACTGCCGCCACCTTGCGTAAGGCGATCGTCCAGCTCGATACAGCAAAGCTCGATCTTGAACGTTCGACCGTTCGTGCTGCTGTGAATGGCAAACTGACCAATTTTTCGCTTCAACCGGGAGAATATGTCACGCAAGGTAAGCCGGTTACGGCACTTGTTGACACCGATTCGTTTTATGCCTCCGGATATTTTGAAGAAAATAAACTCGACCGTATTCACATCGGTAGCCGGGCAACAATCCACATTATGGGTTCAAGTGCTGTGTTGACCGGTGTTGTTGAAGGGTTTGCTGCCGGTATCGAAGATCGTGAACGCACACAGACAACAAGCCTTCTTGCCAATGTTGCGCCAACATTCAACTGGGTGCGCCTTGCCCAGCGTATACCTGTTCGTATCAAGCTTGATCCGGTGCCTGATAACGTCCATCTGGTTTCCGGACGGACAGTCAGTGTAGCAATCGAAGAAAAGCAGCAATAACCGACTGATTTTGTCAGGTTTTTTTCGTCACCAAACTGCAACAGATTTAACTTTTTTTTACTTTAATGCAGAAAAAGGGATCACAAAAAAGGGTTCGTTCATTGTCGAAAAATAAACTTCGCTATATGACAACACACAATTTGAGATTCAATAATAGCCTTTGATCGGAGAGATAGAATGTCTGCCAAGAGAGCCACTCTGGTGACCGTCGCTGCTCTATTCACATTTATTCTTGTAGCTGCCGGAATCGGTTCGGTGGGTGCGGGAAATAACGAATTCATGAGTAAAGACGGTTATGGTGTCCATAGCTCGATGCACTAAATTTGGCCGGATTTCCTCGTCAGGAAAAAGCCGGTAACCGGAAACTTGAAAAAGGGGCCTTTTGGCCCCTTCTTTTTCATATATATCAGGCTTTATCTTCGCATTTGTCTTTGCGTTTTGCAAAAATGCCGATGAGGACTGTCTTCAATCCCTATCCGGAATAATAAATCCCCCTTGATTGACAGACCTTGAGGCAGCGCCGCTCAAGCTTGAACCTGCTGGCAGGCAAACTTGAATGAACGGGAAAAATGATTCCGGATTGTGTGGCTGAACGTTCAGATAGCGCAATTTATATTTATTTGACGGTTTTTTCAAAACCTCAAATAGAAGGCTCCCGCTTCTCCTCTTTCCGGTTACAGTTTTTCATCACAACGTTCTTCTGTCTCGTTACAAACCTATTACGCTTTTGAAATAGCATTTTGAATGCTGTGCTACTTTTCCAAAATCGTTTCAGGCTCGTCCGCGGCTGCTTCAAGTTCATTTCCGCGTCACCGGAGCCAACCGGCAAAAGCGAGGAAAAGCCCCCTACAAAAGAAAAAACTTCATGGATATTCCGCCGGAATAGCAATGTGTGGCTTAAAATTTCAGGCTTTTGTGTTCGTTACTTCCCCTAACCGGTAAAACGAATGACGAACACGCATTCATAAACAGGAAGCCCTATTCAATTAAACTTTATGGTAAAAAACACTGCGAATAGGGACAAAACAATAGAAACAACAATATTTAAGCCCGTTAAACCCCGATAACCAAAGCGACGCTGCAAAAAAAAGCGGCACCACAATGAAGGCGCCACTTCGATAATATCAATACAGTGGAAATTTCAACCTTGAAATTCGGCCGGATTTGGTCCCAATCGGCCATCGACTTTGTCGAGGGCTGCAATTGCATCATGATTGGCAGCGGTAAGCGCGAAATCGAATATATTGAAATTCTCGGCCATACGTTCTTTAGAACGGGATTTCGGAATAGCGATTGTGCCCATTTCCATATGCCAGCGCAAAATGATTTGTGCGACTGTTTTATGGTGTTCTGCAGCAATCTTTTTCAACACCGGATCATCAAGAAATTGCCCGCGACCGAGAGGAGCCCATGCCTCTGTCAATATGTTATTCTTATCGTGGAATATGCGTAATTGCTTTTGTTGAAAATGCGGGTGCAGTTCCACCTGATTGACAGCCGGAGCAACGCCCGTTTCCTTGATAAGCCGCTCAAGATCGACAATGCGGAAATTGCAAACACCGATTGAACGAACACGGTTTTCCTGCTTGAGCCTGATGAGAGCTTTCCACGTTTCCACAAAAAGATCGCGTGCCGGAACCGGCCAATGAATAAGATAAAGGTCAATAGCGCTTACACGCAAGCGCTTTGCGCTTTCCTCAAAAGCCTGCATCGTCTTGTCATAACCCTGATCGGTATTCCAGACTTTGGTGGCAAGAAAAATGTTCTTCCGCTCGATACCCGACGCGGCAACGCCAAGGCCGACACCTTCTTCATTGTCATAAGCTTTGGCTGTGTCAATGTGTCGATAGCCGGTCGAAATCGCTTGTTTGACAGCGTTTTCGGTCTCATCTTCCGCTATTTTCCAAACACCGAAGCCCAATTGCGGAATGAACAAGCCGTCATTCATCTTAAGCAAGGGAACCGATTTTTTTTGTGAAAGTTCTGGCATCTATTCTCCTTGATAATCTATTTAAAAATAAATTGTTTCTTCTCCGGCTTTAACGGACAAGCTTATAACCCGACATGTTATCAAAATATCATGTATAAAGATGATATTCCAAATCAAGTTCAACTTTTTCCATGATGCGCTTCAACAGGATTGAATGTCAATCAACTACATGGTTTCCGGTGTGTCAAAAAAAGTTTAAACCGGATTTTTTCAAGTAATATATTCGATTTCAATCGTTTATTTTTACGCATAACAAGTGTTTTTCGGTTTTAAATTATTTTTTAAATAAAAACCGGAGCGATTGATAAATTCAAGTCTATCCGGTTTTGGAGAGTTATTTTTCAAGGTGCGGCTGTAAAATATTGTTCAATCGCGAAATAACCAGACATCTTCCGGTTTGATAATAATATAAACTTCACCTGTCTCAAGTTTTTCCGGACCACTCGCCTTCAATTCCAACGCCCCGTAATGAAGACGGTATTCCCAACGGTCGCCAAGATAAAGACTGGCATCAAGATGCATCGGAATTGCTTCCGGAACCGGTTATTGGCTGACCTTGATATGTTCAAAGCGAATAACAGCTTTGACAGCCTCTCCTATCCTCGTATCTTCGCCTTCCCGCAACATTCCGGTCAAAGACCAGTTTTCAGCGCCGAAAGTGATGAACGCACCGTCTTTTTGCAATATTTGTCCGTGAGCGATGTTGTTGGCGCCAAGAAATTCTGCAGCATAAAAGCAATCCGGATTGGAGTAAATTTCAATCGGGCTACCATGTTGGACAATCCGACCATTTTGTAACAAAAGAATACGGTCAGCCGCCGCAAGAGCTTCTGTCTGGTCATGGGTCACCAGAATTGCACATATATCAAGTTCAAGATTGAGCTTTCTTATCCAATAGCGTGCTTCTTCACGCAATTTCGCGTCAAGATTGGACAATGGCTCATCAAGCAACAAGACACGCGGTTCATAGACCACTGCCCTGCAAATTGAAACACGTTGCTGTTGGCCTCCGGAAAGCTCGCTTGGATAACGGTCGGCGAGACGGGAAAGCCCCATTGTTTCAAGAATCCGGTCAACGCGGTTTTTTATCTCCGCGGCGTCAACATGACGTAATTTCAAACCATAGGCGACATTTTCACGCACTGTGCGATGTGGCCATAAAGCGTAGGACTGGAAAACAAGCCCGATGTCGCGTTGTTCGGGAGGAAGCTGGATATTGGTTTCACTGTCACGGGCAATTTTATCGCCGATTGTGATGCGCCCGACTTCCGGATTTTCCAGTCCGGCTATCGAGCGCAGAAGCGTTGTTTTTCCGGAACCGGAACCGCCGAGCAGAGCGACGATCGAGCCACGTTCGGCAGTAAAATTGACCCCTTTCAATATTTGCAAACCACCAAACCACTTTTCAGGCAAAATCATTTATCCGGTTGCGACCGGGAGCCGTTAACAAGGTTGATATAAAAACCCGCAAAAATGACATGCGCCAATGTTTCGGGAAAGATCTTTATAGGTTTCAGGAAGTATCTTAATAGGTTTCTTGAAGGCTCTTTATGGCAATTATCAAATTTCCCGTAGTGCCGGTGATTCCCCACAGTGCGGTGACAACAACTTTTATGCACACCGGATTTCTTAAAACCGGTTTGCCGTGACAAAGCGTTAAAGCCTGCCCCAAACAACAATTTATTTAAGAATTTTTGGAAACCTGCCGCCCAAGACTTAACCGAGCTTTGTCAAAAGCCCGAATGAGCGTCTCATGCCACACCGTTCAATCTTTTCGTCCAATCTTCTATCTCGTGGCTATCCAACCGCTTTTGTGCAAGCAAACGCCAGCTTGGAGATAATTCGTTCAGTGAAGCAATATGCGACAATTCTTCATAGTCATTTTTTGTCACATAAAAAGCCTTCCATATGCGATGGATAGTCCACATTTCATGGCATCTCTCGATCAATTCGAGTTCGTCACTTGCAGAAACTTCCCCCTCTTGCAAAACGCGGTAATACCAACCTGTTCGCCCGCTATTTTGCGTCCTTAACGCCATATCCGGAACACCGAATCTGACATTGAGCCGGAAACAGGGTTGTCTGCCTTGCGAAACTTCGATAATTGCCTTGCCTAACCGGAATATATCCCCGACAGCGATATTTTTTTCACTCAAGCTTGAGGTTGAAAGATTTTCTCCAAAGGCAGTCGGCGTGTCAAACACCTCTTTATGCCCCAGCTCTTTTTTCCAGAAAGCATAATGGTCAAAATCATAATGGTGGACCGCCTTTTCCGGTCCGCCATGGTGTTTCTTGTCTGCCTGCTCGTCACCGATAAAGCCGGTTTTGGTAAGCAAAAGCGGCCGATCGACCGGTTTTTTATCAATTCCGCTTTTCAAGTTTGCAGACCCGATCGTTGTTATCGGTCCAATCGACAGTGCCAGGAGTTTTACCATTTGTTTTAAAACCGATGCTAACGGACACACCGGTTTATTCCGTTCCTATTGCCTTTAATCCTGTTTTTCTTCTTTCATATTATTGCGTTCAAGGTCAATGGCACCATAGGGAAATTGACTGGCAGACAATGAAAACATCAATGGTTTGATAAGACTGTTGGAAACACATTCGACATCGGGGCAGACTTTATCCGACCGCGGAACTTTTTTAAGCACTGAATCAAGCTTGACTTCGTAGCCGTGGTTCTTACCGTCTTTTATTTGAAGATCGGCAGTGCCTTTCATAAGAAGTCGCCAATTTCCCATGTAGATGGTTGATTTATCAATCACAAGATTTTCGTCGGTGATGGTTGTTTCAATATCCCATTTATCAAAATCGGTTGACGCATGATCGCTTTTTTCTGCCCATGCTTTTTCACCGCTACTCAAGGCAAAACGCAATTTGTCAATGTCATAGCCTTTGAAACTGCCCGACGACATATTCAATGTCAAATGCCCCTGCATTCCGGATATAACTTCCGACCACCGGCTGAAAGGTGCATGCATGGTCAAAATAAGACCGGCCTTTGCATGAACAAAATCGGGATAGTGGAAAGCCCGCGCGATTGATGGCAAATCGACAGAACTTGCAGAAATGCGGCCTTCTATATTGGCTTTATCATTGTCGCGGGCAATCTGTATATTGGATTGAATAGCACCACCAAAAGCATTGGCATTGCCAAGATCGAAAATGCCTCTTCCATTTCTGATCTGGACGGCAGCAGCAAGATTATTGAGGGTGACATTTTGAAGCTTGGCTTCCGGTGCGGACATGCGGATGTCAAGCCCGATCATGTCGAAAACCGAAAGATCAAGAAACTGATTTTTTTCCTCGTCCGGAAAAAATGTAGCAACCAATGTATCAAGATCGAGCCTGTCAAAAGCAAGCGACCCGCTGATGACCGGCAAATCATCCTGATAGCCGGTCGCAAGTGCACCGCGAGCATTATCATTTCCAAGTTTGAAATTGATATTGTTAAACTGCATATGACCGGGTTGGGCGGAAAAATCCGACTCCCAGACAACCGGCGCTTTCAATCCTTGTCCGGGTAGATCGTGATAACCAAGCCACTCCATCGTCCTGTTCCAACCCGGTGAACGGGCCGAGAGCCGCCCGTCAAAAATATAGCTGTCGGAAAGTCGCCCCTTTCCTTCAAAAGTAATACCGCCGCTCAAAGAATTGAGACTGGCTCTTACATCACTCGTTCCACCTGAAAACAGGATCAGCGCTTGCATTGCATCAATACGCAAATCGGTTGCTTTGCCATGCCACGTTGCATTGGCACGAAAACTTGCCGCTCTTGTCGATTCCGGCCATTCAAGAACCGCATTCAGTGCCGTAATTTTTTCCGCCATCCCTCCCATATTCTTGCGATAGAGAAGCTCGCCATTGTCAATCACAATACGCCCGAAAGGCTGGTTGAGAAGGCGTGTTGTATCCGGATGGTCGGGGTTCTTTTTAACAATGTCACGAGCCTCGCGAACAGCCGAACCGAAACTGCCTTGCGAACGGGAAAGAGTGTCAAAAAAATCCGCAACCGTTTTGACCGGTTCTTCCATAACAAAATGCGGGTTGATAATGCGTGTTTGCGAAAATGTAATATGTCCTAACAGCGCATCGATCAGTGACAAGTCGACTTCAATGCGTTCGGCTTCCATCAGCGGAGCGGCCTCATCATTCATCGGAGTGAGTGTTACGCCCGACAATGAAGCCTTCGGATAAGGGAAAAGGTCAAGATGGGGAGCTTCCCGCAATTGCACGTTGTAGCCCGTCCATGCGCTCAAATCCTGCGCAAGGCGGATGCGGATCGCATCTGTCGAAACAAGAACCGGCAATAGCAGGAAAATCGCCGCAACGATCAATCCCGACACCAACACCAGCACCCCGACATATTTTAAAATTTTCTTGTGCACCTCGTCCCTTTACTTTTTATTAACCATAAATGATTAAAACCGAATTACATTTCGGCTTCCAGTGAAAAGCTTGTTTCTGAAATGCCCTTGTTTAAATTTTTGCCGGGTCCATTCGCCCGGCATTTTTTTAAATGAATTTTAATCGCACGACAATGCAATTGGTAAAAAAACGTGATTTATGCCCCGTTTAGCGCAATAAACATTTGGTTAGCGCAATAGACATTTGGCCAAAAAATGCAAAATTGTGTCATTGCGGCGAATACTGTGTCTGGGCAGTTCAAAGTCCCCCTCGTTCCCATGCGCACGTGATTTGACAGTTGTAACAGCAAAACTGTAGCCGGCATTTTTTACAATTGACTGAATTGCTTCATTTTCGTCGCCGAACGGATAGGCAAAAGATATGATTGACGTGCCAAGTTCTTTTTCGAGTTGGTGTTTGTTTTCAGTTATCTGGTGTTTTGCCTCTTCAAGCGGAATATCTTTCAAATGCAAATGGTCGAGCGTGTGGCCACCGACTTCGTGCCCGTGAGCTGCCCAATCTCTCATTTCGTCGAATGTCATTATTTTGTCGCGCTGTGAACGTTCATTGTCCCAAGAATTGTCTAGCCCCATACGCGAAGAGACAAAAAAATTGGTTGCACTGAACCCCAATTCATCAAGAACCGGCATAGCATCCTGATAAACAGATAGAAAACCGTCGTCGAAAGTTATCGCTGCCACTTTTCCCTTTTTCTGGCCCCGAATATAAGGCATTGCCTCTTTGAGTGACAATCCTTGAAAACCGATACGTTTCAGAACATGCATCTGTCTGGTGAATTTTTCGACCGTAACATAATTGGAGCGACCGGGGATCCCTGCCTTGGGGGGCGTGCCTATATGATGATAAAGAAGTATGGGAACAGCCATATCAACCTTCCTGACGTTTCGATAGAACCTTTATGCGATGCCTATAGAGCGGACGGGCCAGTTCCCGATAAAGGCGGGCGAAAAAGGAATGTTTGCTTTTGATCGTCGAGCCGCCGAGTTCGGCAGAAATCTCGCGAACCACCGGAGGTAGAACAACCTCCGGATGGACGCCGGTTTTCCAGTATAATTGTTCGGTCGTATCAACCGGACGATCGAATGTGGCTGTCGCATCAAGTAGTTTTCGGGCAGCGTTCCGGCCTACCAGTTGGGCAACCTGCCCCAAACCGATTTCTGTTGGCCTGATAAGTTTAATATCGCCTTTTTCGGCAATTATTTTGCCTGTTTCACGCACGCGAAAAGGAAAACGGATGAAACTTTCTTCATTGGCTTCCTGAACAGCAAAACGGAAAACTTCCTCAAATCGCTCCTCCAGTGCAACATCGTCTTCAATGATAAATCCTGCGTCCATGCCATCGTCGACAATTTTTTGCCAGGCACGCCGGTGGGATAAAAAACATGCAATTTCGTTTTTTGACAATGTGAAAGGATAAAAAGGGCGATAGAGTTTTTTTCTAAAAAAATGAAAAATTGTCTTGTCATCAAGGTCAAGACTATCAACCGCCTTCAAAACTATAGCAGGACATGGCAGAAGTCTTTCCAGCAATTCGACTTGTATTTGCCTCTCATCCGCCCGATCGAGATGGATAATCAGTGCTTTAATGGTTTTTAGTGAACCGCTCATATTCGACCCGGAGTTTGAAAACAGGCTTTTTCAAAAGCCTGTCATGCATAATAAGGGCGAACAGAAAAGTAAACAATGACGAAAATGTTGCCATTATTGAAGGAAATGGCATGTTCCCTCATCTATGCGCTCACGCACCCATTTTTCTTCTGTTGACCAGGCATGGTGTTTCCACCCCTGCCAGGTAAAACCGCAGATGTAAATTTCCCATTCCGCCAAATCGAACTGTTTCAAACAATCCCAAATGCCGAGATAGCCGGTCGACGGGAACCATTCCTTGAGTTTATTACCTTCAATGCCGATTTCAGCACAAGCTTCAAGATAAAACTGCGCGGATTTTATAACCACATCCTTGTTCGCCCCGCCAAAAACTCTAATAGCCTTATCGGTCCAGTCGCGCCTTCGGTGCTTTAACAATCGCGAGCTCAGGCGGGGAAGTGCAAAATAAGCCTTCAAAATATAGGGATGATAGACCAGTGTAATGAACTCTGCCTGTTTAAAAAATTTGTATTCCAGAAACGAATGATCTTCAAGTTTCCGCTGCATTGGCTTACCGGAGTTGCACATCATCAGACAACTGGTTTTAGTACCACTCCAGCCGTCAAGCAATCTGGGACGATTGAAGCGTAAAACATAGTCTGCACTATCTATCTCTTCAGAAAAATCCCTTGGTAAATCGGCATTTCCAACAACGATGAGTCGTCTTTTTTGTGTTCCCATAAAACTATTCCCAAGTTTGACGCTTCACGCCCCCGCGCTTTTAAATAACCGCACACAAGCGGTAATTTACTGTGTTAAATGGCAGAATAATAGAAATTTAATTGTCGGACGCAAGAACTATTCGCCAATATTTTAAGAGAATTTTGCACTATGTTGCTTCTGCACCTTTTTTCTTGGGTACAGGAAAAAACGGCTCATGATTTTATGCCATTATTTACCTTTAATGTTCCATCATGGTATTCACCTGAAAGCCGCAACCATTCGCGTGCCGCATAGGAAAGATGGCTTTGACTGCGCCAGATTAAAGCCATATGCCATTCAATGACTATATCGGTCATCTCTACCATTTTTACATTTTTGACATTGCGCTTTTCGGCAATCATGCGGGGTAAAAATCCTACACCCATACCGGCTGCAACGAGGCCGAACAGAAAGTCGATCTGGCTTGAACGTGCCGAAACCACCGGCTCCAGCCCCTTTTTACGGAATGTTTCAATGACAAGTGGTGTCAAAGCAAACTGGCTTGCAAAAAGAACAAACGGATATTCTGCAAGCTCTTTGGCGGTAATCTTTGTTCGCTTGCCTGCAAGGCTTGCCGGCATGAGCGCGACAACCGGATCGTTGCGGACATCCTGATAATCAAAACCGCTTGCAATCGGCACAAGCGAACCGGCAAGCTCGATTTCGCCCGACCGCACCAGCTCTTCCAATTTTTTACTTCCGTGTTCGACAATATTGATGTCGATATGAGGATGCGATGAAGTGTAACGCGCAAGAACCGGTGCAAAAAGTTCGGAACTGCCGATAGGCGGAAGCCCGATTTTCAAAACACCACGTTTAAGCCCCTTCAATTCGGCAATCTCGCGTTCCATTTGGGTTTCTTCCGCAAGAATACGTTGTGCGTGACGAAAGACATATTCGCCTGCTGCTGTAAGCTGCATTTTACCTTTGTTGCGATTGATTAATTTGGTTCCATACTGGCCTTCAAGCTGGGCCAGAGACTTACTGACGGTCGATTGCGTCGAGTTCAGAACTTTCGCGGCTGAGGAAAAGCCGTTCTGGCGTATAATTTCTACAAAGGCTTCAAGTGTTCTTATTTGCATAACTATTCTATATAGGAATAGTCTACATGAATTCAATTCATTTTACGAATGACACAGCATCACTTATCTAACGTTTTGTCAGGAGTAAATTAAATGATACATCGTCTTAGAGTTCAAACACGTCATCTCTTCCATCACAATATATTTGCGCAGATGGGACTTTTGTGCGCTTTCTGGATTATCGGCGAGATCATTACATGGGCTTTGAGCCTACCCATTCCGGGTGCAATTATCGGCATGGTGCTTGCTCTTCTTGCGCTCGCTAGTCGTAAACTCAGTATATTGAGCATGAAACGCGGTGCCGACTGGCTCATTGCCGAAATGCTTCTGTTCTTTGTTCCAGCAGTTCTTGCCCTTCTCAACCATAAAGAATTTATCGGCTTGTTGGGCATAAAAATTCTGGTCGTTATTCTGGGTGGCACATTCGTTGTTATGAGTATTACCGCTTTGACAATAGACCTTTGTTATCGCTGGATGTTGATGCGTCATGTTAAACATTGAATCAAATCTCGAACAATATATGGCTGATATAGAGCTTTATACCAGTCCGGTTTTCAAAACGGTTTTCTGGTCGCTCGTTACGATTTTGCTTTATATGGCGGCAAAAGCATTTTACCGCCGTTTTTCCTATTGGTGGCTGACACCATTGGCAGTAACACCACTTTTGCTGATGATCGTGGTGGTGCTGCTCAAGGGTGATTATGCCCATTATATCAAAGCAACCCATTGGCTTGTTGCCATTCTGGGGCCGGTCACCGTTGCCTTTGCTGTTCCGATCTGGCAACAACGCAGAATCATTGCCAAAAACTGGTTTATTCTGACGGTCGGTATTATCGTCGGTTCATTTGCTTCGATGTTGTCGGCATGGGGGCTTGCAACCCTTATGCAACTTGATCCGACTTTGCGGCTAAGTCTTATGCCGCGTTCGATCAGCACACCTTTTGCCATGGAAGTTTCCGGTGACATTGGCGGTATACCCGATCTGACGGCTGTTTTCGTTGTCCTTACCGGCGTTCTGGGTGCTGCACTCGGCGAAGTTATTGTCAAATATCTGCCGCTACGCTCTTCCCTTGCACGTGGTGCCCTTTTCGGCATGGGAGCACATGGCGCAGGCGTTGCCCGCGCCCACCAGATGGGGCGTCAGGAAGGCTCGATTGCAGGCCTTGTTATGGTCATGGTCGGCATTGTCAATGTTCTGCTGGCGCCGGTTCTGGCTTGGCTGCTGAAATAGGTGAGAAATTCTTGAAAGAAGCCGTGTGCAGTTTTGCACCTGCACACGAAAGAGATTGTTGAAACGCCGTAACGTTTCTTAAATCAAAATTTAAAAAAGTTTGAGATGCAAGATAAGATCCGCAATTGTGATAGATCGGCTGATTGAACCTGTTTCAGCTTTGGCAACATATCCATTCAAACAAAGAGTTGGCAGCATATTCATTCAACAAATAACATGACCGGGTCGGAATAGCGTTTTTCCTTGTAATCCCGTTTTTTCCACCCCGTTACCGGCAGAATCCGCTCTATCCGGTGTTTGAACGGGCTTTAACCATTTTTGGTCTTTCTCTTCTCAAAATGGATGACTTTTTGCTTGTCATCCATACCAAAGTGGCTATTTTGCACATCCCTTGTGCCAAACATGTACAATCTTGACACAATGATCTGTTTTATTTCAGGAATATGCTTTAAAGCAGAACAAAAAGCCTAGTGAAAGGAATCCTCTATGGCCAATGTGATTGACGGGAAAAAACTTTCTGAAGACATCCTTGCCAAAGTAAAACAAGAAACCGCGATTTTACGTGAACAACACAATATCCAGCCGGGAATAGCGGTCATCATTGTGGGGGAGGATTCTGCCAGCAAAGTTTATGTTGCTTCCAAGGAAAAACGCGCTGAAGAGTGTGGTTTTCTATCGAACAAATATGAACTGGACGAGAAGACCAGCGAGGCGGATTTGCTCGCCCTTGTCAAAGAATTGAACGAGGACAAAAATATTCACGGCATTCTGGTACAATTACCATTACCGGCACATATCAATGCCGATCATGTCATTCAGACAATCTCGCCTGACAAGGATGTTGACGGTTTCCATTATATCAATGCCGGTAAAATCATGACCGGTGCAATTGGAGACGCATTCGTTCCCTGCACGCCTGCCGGTATTATGGTGATGGTGGAACATGGACTGGGTAAGGATTTATCCGGCCTTGATGCCGTGGTTGTCGGTCGTTCAAACATAGTCGGCAAACCGGTTGCAGCGCTGCTTCTTGCGGCGAATGCGACGGTCACGATTGCCCATAGCCGTACCCGCGAAATTGATGATGTCTGCCGCAGTGCCGATATTCTTGTAGCAGCGGTCGGAAAACCCGAAATGATTAAGGGCGACTGGATAAAACCCGGTGCAACGGTCATTGATGTTGGCATTAACCGCGTTCCGGCACCTGAAAAAGGTCAGGGTAAAACCCGTCTTGTCGGCGATGTCGACTATAAAGCCGCAGAAAAAGTGGCAGGCTTCATCACCCCCGTTCCCGGCGGTGTCGGGCCGATGACAATTGCGATGTTAATGGCAAACACACTGAAAGCTGCCTGCAAAGCAAATAATTTGCCATTGCCTAAAATTTCATAACACCATTTCTAAACATCATTTGCTTCAGGCAAAAAATAAAAACGCTCCGGAACAACCAAATCCGGAGCGTTTTTTTTGAATATAAAACTCTAACCCAGCTATTGGCGCAATGGACCAACGACCACGCTTGCCCCTTGATCTGCCCGTCCGACAAATTCGCGGAAAACGCGGAAAAGCTCGCGTCCTGTGCCGAATTCATGTGCAGAAAGATCAGGATGTTCGATCTGTCTGTTGTTGAACTCCTGTTCATCGACGAGAATCGTCAAAGTTCCGTCATTGGCATCAAGCCGGATCATATCGCCGTCTTTCAACCGTGCAATCGGCCCGTTATCAAGCGCCTCCGGTGTAACATGGATGGCTGCCGGAATTTTGCCCGACGCGCCCGACATGCGACCATCGGTGACGAGAGCAATTTTTTGCCCGCGATCCTGCAACACGCCGAGAACTGTCGTCAGTTTATGCAATTCCGGCATACCATTGGCTTTCGGCCCCTGATAGCGCACAACGGCAACAAAATCCTTGCCGTCAAGTTTACCGGCTTTGAAAGCGTCTTGAAGTTCCAGTTGGTCATTGAAAACAAGAGCCGGTGCTTCAATCAACCAGCGTTCGGGTTTGACTGCCGATACCTTGATAATAGCAGCGCCCATATTGCCGGAAAGTACCCGAATGCCGCCATCCGCTTGAAAGGGTTTCCGCCATCCGGTGAGCACTTTTTCATCGCCACTTTTTTCCGGTGCCGGTTCACGCACAACTTGCCCGTCACTTCCCAGTTTCGGTTCGGTTGCATAAGCATCCAAGCCCTCGCCGACAACTGTGCGGACATCTTCATGAACAAGACCCGCTTCAATCAGTTGCTTGATAACAAATCCCATGCCGCCCGCGGCGTGAAAATAGTTCACATCGGCAAGACCATTTGGATAAACCCTTGCAATAAGCGGAACGACCGACGAGATTTCGGCAATATCGCCCCAGGTAAGATCAATGCCTGCTGCATGAGCCATAGCGATCAGATGAATTGTATGGTTGGTCGAACCACCTGTAGCATTCAACCCGACAATCGCATTGACAAAAGACTTTTCGTCAATCATCGCACCCACCGGCGTATATTCATTGCCAAGGGCGGTAATTTCGAGAGCACGCTTTGTTGCTTCGCGCGTTAATGCATCGCGCAAGGGTGTATTGGGGTTGATGAATGCGGCTCCCGGCATATGAAGCCCCATCATCTCCATCATCATCTGGTTGGAATTGGCCGTTCCATAAAAAGTACAAGTGCCCGGCCCATGATAGGAAGTCGCTTCCGACTGGAGTAACGTTTTACGATCAACTTTACCTTCGGCATAAAGCTGACGGATTTCGGCTTTTTTGTCGTTACCCTGACCGGTTGTCATAGGGCCAGAGGGCACAAAAATTGCCGGAATATGCCCGAATGTCAAAGCGGCAATGACAAGACCCGGCACAATTTTATCGCAAATTCCAAGATAAAGTGCTGCATCGAACACGTCATGCGACAAGCCGACGGCAGCAGCCATAGCAATCACATCGCGTGAAAAAAGCGACAGCTCCATGCCGGTATAACCTTGGGTAATGCCATCACACATTGCCGGCACACCACTGGCAACTTCGGCTACACCGCCGGCTTCACGCGCCGCAGCCCTGATAATTTCAGGAAAAGCTTCAAAAGGCTGGTGCGCAGACAACATATCATTATAGGCTGTGATAATACCGATATTGCCAACGACATCTTCCTCCAACCGTTCTTTATCTAGTGGCGCACAGGCTGCAAAACTATGAGCCTGATTGGCACAAGCAAAAAAACTGCGACGCGGGCGATTACGTGCTGCACGGGTTATCCGATCAAGATAGATTTCGCGACTTTTCTTTGACCGCTCACGAATCCGGTCTGTCACGGCAGCGATTGTGCCCGAAAGAGACATGTTCTTTCTTTCTCCTAAACTGAAACTGTATCAAATAACGAATGGGTTCCATCCGTAATCTGTTTTTCTTCTTCATTGGGCGACCAGTAGACCTGCACAGGATGGCGGGTGTTTTTCAACACTGCGCGAATTGGCAATTCTTCAACCGGTCCGTCCTGCAAAGCACGCTCGAAAACATCCAGTTTTGTCTGACCTTCAATATGAAGGGCAATGAAACGTGCTTCGGCAATCACCGGCAATGTAAGTGTCAGGCGGGCTTCCTTCAAGCCGCGTGCATGAATTGGTAAAACCAGCGCACGCGATTCCGGATCAATGGCCTGTTTCAAACGGTCACCGCCGGGGAAAAACGAAGCTGTATGCCCGTCGGTTCCCATGCCGAGAACAATGACATCGAAAGGCCGTGGCAAACCATTAATGCGGCTTGCTGCGGAAAAAGCCGCAAGCTCTGCAGTAATTGACGGGTTATAAAGGCCGTAAAAGCGGGCTTTTGAAGCAAAATTCTGTAACAGGCTTGAACGCACCAGACGTTCGTTGGAACGATCATCTGTCACGGGCACAAATCGTTCATCCACCAGAGTGACAAGAATGTTTTTCCAATCAATATCTGCCTTGGCGAGATAATGGAAAAAAAGTTCGGGCGTTTTACCACCCGACACTGCCAGCACTGCCTGTTTGCGTTCAACAATGGCAACACTCAATTCGGCCGCCACCCGATCGGCCAAAGCCGAAGCCAATGCAGAAGGCGTATCAAAATTCAACCGGTTTGTATCCATCAAGCTCATAGCAATACCCTAAACTGTATCGTTCCATGTCCGACCGTCCCGCTCGATCAGGGCAATCGACTTTGATGGCCCCCATGTTCCCGCGGTATATCCCTGAACAGGCATGTTTGTTGCTTCCCAACCTTCTTCAATCGGGTCGACAAAGCTCCACGCTGCTTCAACCTCATCACGCCGCATGAACAATGTCTGGTTGCCACGGACAGCATCCATCAACAGACGTTCATATGCATCGGGATTGCGAACCGGAAATGAATCGGCAAATGTCATATCAAGCGGCACATGGTGAAGGCGCATTCCGCCAGGCCCCGGATCCTTTATCATCAGCCATTGTTTGACACCCTCATCCGGTTGCAAACGGATAACCAGCCGGTTTGGTACAATTTCACCAGCTTCGCTGCCAAAAATATTGTAAGGAATGGGTTTGAACGTCACCACTATTTCCGACATGCGGGTTGCAAGGCGTTTGCCGGTGCGCAAATAAAAGGGTGCACCTGCCCAACGCCAATTGTTAATGTCAACTTTCAAAGCAACAAATGTTTCGGTATTGCTTTTATCTTTTTTAAGATCATCAAGATAGGAACCGACAGGCCCGCTTGTCGAAGCACCGGCCTTATATTGCCCGCGTACCGTGTGGGTTGTCACATTATGGCTATCAATACGGGAAAGTGAATGCAGAACTTTAAGCTTCTCGTCACGAACCACATCGGCCGTATTGGCTGAAGGTGGTTCCATCGCGACAAGGCATAAAAGCTGCAACATATGGTTTTGCACCATGTCGCGAAGCGCGCCCGCATTATCATAATAACCGGCTCTTCCCTCAAGCCCGACCGATTCGGCTACTGTTATCTGGACATGGTCGATATGAGCCGAGTTCCACAATGGTTCATAAAGCGCATTGGCAAAGCGCAACGCCATCAAATTCTGGACAGTCTCTTTTCCCAGATAATGGTCGATACGAAAAATCTGGTTCTCGTGAAAAACACTTGCCAATATATCATTCAGTTTTGTTGCCGTTTCGCGATCACGGCCGATCGGTTTTTCAACAATAATGCGGCTATCATCGGTGACCAGACCATTTTTTCCCAAGCGTTCGGCAATGCTGCCGAAAAGAGCCGGACTGACCGCCAGATAAAAAGCCCTGATAGCTTTGACCGAGGGAATCTCGATGGCTTTTTTCAATTGATCCCAACCCGCGTCGGTTGTGGCATCAACCGGAACATAACTCAATCGCTTTAAAAACCTGTCAACTTCACTTTTATCAATATCGTCGGCAGAAACATGTTTCTCGATCGCTTGGCGCGCAAAATTACGGTATTCTTCGTCTGTCAATTTCGAGCGGGATGTACCGATAATACGTGTCGGCTCACTGAACTGCCCTGTGCATTGGCGGTGATAAAGTGCAGGCAATAGCTTTCTTTCGGCAAGGTCGCCCGCACCGCCAAAAACGATACAATCAAACGGGGGAATAGGAATTATTTTACTTACCATGGAAATATCAAAGTCCTCGGACGCTTCACCTTAAGTGCTCAATCTTGTTCATATCACAATATATATGCCTTGAGGTGCTGAATAAGCTGTTAATTTGGCGTTCACTTCACCGTTAATTTTATCTTTCAAGTCATTAAAATTTGTCAGAAACGCTTTTTTTAAAGGTGCTGCGCAAACAATCGGCTTCTTTTCTTGCCGCTTCCGGTGGCTCAACATTTTTTTGCGGCTCGTTCCGCCACTTTCCGCGCCCCGTATTGGTCGGCAATGTAATAAGATTGAAGCCGAGAAAATTTTTAAAAACTTCAAAATCTATCCATTAATGCAAAAAACCGCATTGCCAGCCAAAGAAGCGGCCTCCTTAACGTTTTTCCACCCGGAAAAGGCGAAATTTTCAGCTCTTTGAAAGAGTGGATACGATCACCTTTGCCGGTTATGCTTTCTGCGTAAAGCTTTCCCATAAAAGGAGCAAGCATAACCCCATGACCGGAATAACCGCCGCAATAAGTAACATTTTGCATAATGTCACGGATATAAGGCATCCGCTCGACCGTTATCGCAACAGTGCCACCCCAACAATGCGTCAGTTCGATTTCACTTAATTTCGGAAAAATTTCTACCATTTGCGCACGAATACGATCGGCGAGATGGTCGGCTACAGCTTTATCGTAACTTTCAACACCACCAAAAAGCAGACGGTTATCAACGCTTTTTCTGAAATAGCGCACGACAAAACGCGAATCGTCCACCGCCTCTCCACCACGCAAAATCTCGCTATCAATCGGCAATGGAGCAGTCGCACCGATATAGGAACGAATCGGAATGATTGTGCGGTCTACAAAACCGCGTAAAGTTTGATTGTAGCCATTGGTGGCGAGTAACACATGCGCGGATTTGATATAACCGTCGGGGGTGGTTATAATGCACTTGTCATTCTTGACTTCAAGCGACGTTGCAGGCGTTTTTTCATAAAGTTCCGCTCCCGCTTTTGAAGCGAGAGAAGCAAGTCCGACAACCAGTTTTAACGGATTGATGTGACCGGTACCGGTATCGCGAATACCACCATAATAGAAATCCGACCCCAAACGGTCTTGCGTTTCCTTGCGGTCCATGAATGACAATTGGTCATAACCATAGCGCAGCATGTTTTCGACATGCGCCTGATAAGCTGCAATCTCGCGTTTCTTATGAATAAGCGACAATTGTCCGGGGAAATAGTCGAGATCTATTTTGTTACCAAGTTCCAATATATCTTTTTTGGCTTCTTCCGCCAGATCGAACAAAGCTTTGGCTCTTTCGTGCCCAAGTGCTTTTTCAAGCTTTTCCACCCATTGACGCTGCCCCGTTCCAAGTTGTCCGCCATTGCGGCCGGATGCGCCATCGCCAAAACGCGCCCCGTCGACAAGCACAACGCGAAGCCCTGCTTTTGCCAGATGATAGCTTGCGGAAAGTCCGGTGAAGCCACCGCCTATAACAGCAACATCGCATTCTTTTGTTTCATGAAGAACGGGGTATGTCGGACGTTCGGCTACGCTGAATTCATACCATGATATACCCGGCGAAATGGTATTGTCGTGAAACATCATCCAATATCCTAAACATTGAGCAGCAAATATTCCCGCTCCCAAGGACTGATAACTTCCATGAAGGTTTCAAATTCTTGCCTTTTGATTGCCGAATAGGTGTTTACAAATGCATCCCCCAACACTGAACGCAACCGTTTATTTTCATCAAATAGCGCTACAGCTTCGACAAGGCCCCTTGGCAAATCCACATGATCGGCATTGACAGTTTGCGAGGACGGTTCATCAGGCTTGAGTTTATCGACAAGCCCTATGAGGCCGCAAGCAAGAGATGCCGCAAGTGCGAGATAAGGATTGGCATCGGACGACGGAAGGCGGTTTTCAACCCGTCGTGCCTGAGGCGCCGAACGGGGAACACGGAAAGCGGTTGTGCGATTGTCATATCCCCAATGGAGATTGACCGGTGCCGAAAGATCGGGAACCAAACGGCGATAGGAATTGACATATGGTGCAAGCATGACCATTGCACTTGCCATATGTTTTTGTAACCCGCCCAGAAAATACCGGAAAGCCTCACTTTCACTGCCATCCGCGCGGGTAAAAATATTGTTGCCGGTCTTCATGTCGACAATAGATTGATGAATATGCATGGCCGACCCCGGTTGGCCCTGAATGGGTTTCGCCATAAAAGTCGCATACATATCATGTTTGAAAGCCGCTTCACGTATCGTGCGCTTGAACAGAAAAACCTGATCGGCAAGTTCGATCGGGTCGCCGTGACGCAAATTGATTTCAAGCTGGCCTGCCCCTTCTTCATGAATCAATGTGTCGATTTCCAGGCCTTGCGCCTCGGAAAAATGATACATATCGTCAATCAATTCATCAAATTCGTTAACACCGGCAATGGAATAGCCCTGCCCGCCGCCGATTGCGCGACCGGAGCGGCCGACGGGAGGTGTCAACGGATAATCGGGATCAGGATTTTTCTGGACAAGATAAAACTCTATTTCCGGTGCAACGACCGGCTTCAATCCCAATTTTGTGTAGGATTCAACGACATTGCGCAAAACATTGCGCGGCGTAAATTCAACCCGTTTACCGCTCTGGTAAACAATATCGCAAATAACCTGCGCGGTCGGATCATCTTCCCACGGGACAACGCTTAAAGTCGCAAGATCGGGTTCGAGACGCAAATCACCGTCATCGGCGGGATAATGGAAACCGTTGCCATCTTCGGGATAATCGCCGGAAATTGTTGCCATAAACACAGCAGATGGCAGCGCAAGTGACGTATCGGAGGTAAACTTGTTTGACGGCATCATTTTGCCGCGAGCGACACCGGCCTGATCGGGGGTAATACATTCAATGTCTTCAATACCGCGAAAAGCCAGCCACTCCGACGCTTCGTTCCAATTTTTCACGCCATAAATATTCTTGAGATAAGCGTGCTGTATTTTTGTATTTTTATCTTTTGCCTTTTTTGTTTTTTTTACCGTCATAAAACACCAAATCGAAATTTATATCGTCAACAGAGAATGATTATCTACTTTCAAAAAATGTGACAGGCAAAAATTGTGACGGGCTTGGCCTTTTGTCAACCGGTTGTTCGTTTTTCACGTGCTTTTTGCCAAATCATGAAAACCGTTTTGAATTCATTTTCCGGTTTTGCCTTAAATTTATCGCAGCGGTTGAGTTTTTCCCTCCGACAACAGTGTCGCGCATTTTCATTATATAGATTATACAAGTTCCTGCCTTATAAAGGTTAGTCAAAAGGAAGATATCTTCTAAAAATATTTCTTTTTTCAATGTCCATCATTTGAAAGCAGGCTTTCCATTTTCGCAATGACGAACGCCCCGTTAATTTCTTGTCTTAGCAAAAAAGACAGCCATTTTTCTTTCACTGACGCGCAAAAGTCCCACAAAACAGGCTTATGCGATGAAATGCCTATCCGTTGATATGATTTATCTTTAGCCGGATATAGCTTCAAAAGAATTTAACGTCGCCTGTTCTGCTTGCTATTTTTTACGTTATTCGATCCATCCGCCGTGATAGGGAGTCTTGAAAAACAACAGCCTAATCATTCATTTTTTTAAATTGGATGTTCTGGCTTTTAACCATCTTCAACAGGGATAAAACGCTAACTCCGGAACCACAAAAGGCCGGACTAAAATAAAAGAAATCAAGCTTGAAAAAAAATGGTACGGTTGGTGGGAGTTGAACCTACGACCTCTGGTGCCACAAACCAGCGCTCTAACCAACTGAGCTACAACCGCATCGGCGGAATTAAACATTCCGACCGGTGACATACGGAAGATCGAACAATTTTGCAAGTGCCTTAACGCATTTTAACCCTATTTATTGGTATTTTCGTCGGGTTTTTGTTTTTTATAAAATGCAAAAATAGTGAAGATTGCCGTTTTTTCAAATAGCCGAGCCGAAGAAATCCGCCGATAGCGAAGAAGTTAAAAACTGTCCAAGAGGGTTATTGCCCCTTTGCCATACGGAACGTTGATAGAATCATGGCTAAAAAATCGGCTTTCAACTTTATTGAATGTTTAAGCCCCAAATAGCGATTATCTTCGCGTTATATTTTTCTAAAAAACGCTTCGCACTTTTCAGGCACTGCTTGGGCACTTTCGGGGAACCAAGTCTTTAATGCACTTGGGTTTATCCCAAAACCGTACTTTTTACTTGTCGCAGTGCTTTCTCTGAAAACCGCTTCGCACTTTTCAGGCACTGCTTGGGCACTTTCGGGGAACCAAGTCTTTAATGCACTTGGGTTTATCCCAAAACCGTACTTTTTACTTGTCGCAGTGCTTTCTCTGAAAACCGCTTCGCACTTTTCAGGCACTGCTTGGGCACTTTCGGGGAACCAAGTCTTTAATGCACTTGGGTTTATCCCAAAACCGTACTTTTTACTTGTCGCAGTGCTTTCTCTGAAAACCGCTTCGCACTTTTCAGGCACTGCTTGGACACTTTCGGGGAACCAAGTCTTTAATGCACTTGGGTTTATCCCAAAACCGTACTTTTTACTTATCGCAGTGCTTTCTCTGAAAACCGCTTCGCACTTTTCAGGCACTGCTTGGGCACTTTTGGGAAACCAGGTTTTTAGTGCACGTGCTCCTAATCAGGGATTTTGCGGTTTGCCCATTCATCGAGAGACAGGTCGCGATATTCCCCTATCTTCCCCACTCCATCTTTTTCCATGGTTTCAAGCACATTTTCCAGAATGTGTCGCGCAAGCCCTGCACCTTCGTAAACCATCGCACTATAAAGTTCGACAAGATCGGCTCCGGCTTTGATTTTTTCGAGTGCCGTTTTCGCATCATAAACGCCGCCCACCCCGATGATCGGTTTTTGCTGCTGCAATCTCTTGCGCATTTTTGCAAGAATAATTGTCGAGCGTTCAAATAACGGCTTGCCGGAAAGCCCGCCCGATTCGCCGCTGAAGCTTTTATTTTGAAGACCTGTTCTGGAAAGTGTCGTATTGGAAACAATAAGCCCGTCAACATCCGAGGCGAGAAGTTCGGCGGCTACATCATCAAGCCCTTCTTCAGTCAAATCAGGAGCTATCTTTAAAAAGACCGGAACATGAACACCCGTCTTTTGTTTTTCTTCCGCTCTCGCCCCGCTCACCGACAGGAGCAATTCCTTCAAACTGTCACGGGCTTGCAAATTCCGTAAGCCCGGTGTGTTCGGTGATGAAATATTGATGGTGAAAAAGCTTGCAACATCATAAAAGCAATGAATGCCGCGCGAATAGTCGAGAATACGATCGTCCGAATCCTTGTTCGCGCCGATATTGACCCCGACAATGCCCTGCTTTTTGCGCTTGGCGAGGCGTTTATGGGCAGCTTCATGCCCCTCATTGTTAAACCCCATGCGATTGATAACAGCCTCGTCTTCACGAAGACGAAAAAGACGGGGTTGAGGGTTGCCCGCTTGTGGGCGCGGCGTGATTGTGCCAACTTCGCTAAAGCCGAACCCCAAACGCAATATTTGATCGGGAACTTCGGCATTTTTATCATATCCGGCAGCCAAACCTAAAAAGTTCGGAAATTCCAGTCCGGCTATGTTCACACTCAAACGTTGGTCATGGATTGCCTCCCCCGAACCGAAGCCCGCCTTCAATGCAAGGATGGAAAGCTTGTGGGCTTTTTCGGGTGAAAGGCAAAAAATCAACGGGCGCAAATAAGAACGATAAAGGTTCATGGCAATACCTCGCTGAACTCGAATAGGCCGTTTTCGTCAGCCTCGAAAGGACTGACACCGACAACAGCTTCAAGCGACAAGTTGCCATAAAGATGAGGAAAAAACGCCCCGCCACGAGACACTTCATAACGCAGTGCCTCTTCATCAAGTTCATCTTCGTCAACGGCGATAAGCAAAAGACCGGTTTGACCTTTAAAATGTTTGTTTGCCGTTTCTGCCACCTGTTCGGCAGTTGAAAAATGGATAAAACCATCGGTAATATCGACCGCAGCACCAGAAAAAACGCCTGAATCTTCGGCTTTTTTCCATTCGTCTTTCGACACAATCTTATAAATCAAGGCCATAGCTTTCGAGCCAATATGCTATTTCGTTGAACATCAAAGTCCATTGAACGGGAAATATTTTTGTTCATCCCTATATAAAGGATATGAGAGTTTCAACCAAGGGATAAAAATGTCGACTTTTCTTAAAACACTTGTTCTTGCATCCTGCTGTGCCATCGGTTTGACAACAATCGGTTCTGCAGCCGATCATCGTTTTGAATTTCAAAAAGTCGATGACGGTTATTTGCGCCTTGATACCGATACCGGCAGCATCGACAAATGTCTTGATAAAGACGGGAAAATAACCTGCGCTATCTCCGGTGACGAACGCGCGCGCTATGAACAGGAAATCAAGACGTTGAAAGATAAAATAGCCGAGCTTCAACAAAATAAAGCCACAACGGGTCTGCCTAGCAAACAGGATATGGATCAGGCTTATGACACAATGAAATATTTCTTCGACAAGTTTAAAAACGACTTTAAAAATAACGATAATCCACCCGAAAACGGTGGCAATAAACTTTAATTTTTCAAACTATACGCGATATTTTCGTGGTAATCTGGAGGAAATAATAACAAAAGCCTTTTCTTACTGTTATTGTGCCATATTTTAGGATCGTAGCGTAATCAACGTTGATTATTGTGAGAATTGAAAACGACTATGAAGAGGCGAGGAAAAGGCTAATGCTGAAAGAATTTCGGGAATTTGCACTAAAGGGCAATATGATTGATCTGGCCATCGGTGTTATTATCGGCGGTGCTTTTGGCGGCCTTGTCAATTCTATTGTCAACGATTTGCTCATGCCGGTCATCGGGCTTATTACCGGTGGCATAGACTTTTCCAACATGTTCATCCAGCTTGCCGGTCAAAAACAGACAACTCTTGCAGCAGCGCGCGAAGCCGGTGCTACAATTGCCTATGGCCATTTCATTACATTGCTCATCAATTTTCTTATTATTGCATGGGTGCTGTTCATTGTCGTTAAAGCAATCAATGCAATGCACCGTAAAGAGCAGCAGGCCCCTGCACCAAAGCCGGTTCCCCGGGACGAGGTATTGCTGACCGAAATACGCGATCTGCTGGCTGCCAAAAAATAATGCCGAAAAATAATATTTGTGAATAAGCGTTTTGATAAAGCGCAATTTACAATAAAATTAAAAAGCTCATGAGTGCGATCGTTCAGGCATTGGAATTGCCCTGAGAAATCATACAAAGTGCTGGCCATTCGAGAAACCGGAGTGTGCCAGCCCGCTTAAAAACACTTAAAATTCCGGCTTGATTTAAAGTGATGCAGTTCCCCCTTATCAAATAACGCCTGCATTGAAGATCTTATTTGCGCATATGCTGAGTCAAAAAATGCGGTTTTGAATGCGCTGTTTTAAGACCCGTTATATTTTTAAAAGGCTTTTCAGGACGAGCACTTAAAATTTCCGCTTTATTTCACAAACGGTGAACGGGGAAAAACACTTCTACTGTTGTTCCCTGTCCCGGTCTTGATAGCAGGATAAGCCTTCCGCCAATTTTTTCGACAAGCCCTTTGGTCGTCGGCAGGCCAAGACCGGTACCGGTAAAGACTGCATCTCCCGCACGTCCGTCTTTTCTTGCAACCTGTCCATAAGGTTGAAGGGCGCGTGCCATTTCTTCCTCATTCATGCCGATACCATTATCGCTCACCGATAATTTTACATAATTTTTGTCTGTCGTTGAAAGATGCACCACAATTTGCCCGCCACGTTGGGTGAAACGGATAGCATTTGACAGAAGATTGAAAATAATTTGCCTGAATTCCTGTGCCTCAATTCCGATTGCCGGTATTTTTGGCGGCATGGTAATGCGAATGATAATGCCGTTTTCGTTTGCCTGATTTTCAAACAATGCAACCGATTTTCTCAATTGCTGGATAACGTCAAAACTTGGCACTGACGATTGACGGTTGTCTATTGCCGTTTCGCTATTCGTTTCTCCAGAGCGCGTTTTTTCTTCGTAACGCGATTTTGCCTTTTCAAGAAAGGAGTTGACGAGTGACAAGATATGTTTTCCGGAAGAAACAATATCGCGCAAATAGCCGCGATAACGCTCGTTTTCTATGCGGCCGAACCGTTCTTCCCGCATAATATCGGCAAAACCGATCATGGCATTAAGCGGCGTTCTGATCTCGTGGATGGTTTGCGCAAAAACCTCGTTATCATAAATTGGCTGGCTTGGAACTGATACATTCGTCATATCGCGCAAAAGACCCGCATATCCTTTTTGATTGGTCAGCGGTACAAGAGTGACAAAAACACGAATGTCATCGCCAGACTTTGTTTGAATATCAGCCGATTGACCGCGGTTGAACAATCGTTTTGCACCACCGCTTTCAAGTGCTGCAAGATAGTCGTTTATTGCTTCTTCGGAAGTCGTCCGGAACAAGCTTTTAAACGGTCGACCGGCCACATCCTCTTTATCATAGCCGGTAAGTGCCGAAGCGGCTGCGCTAAACCCCTCTATAGAGCCGTCATTATTGAGAAAAACAAAGCCGTCTGTTGCTGTATCCAGCAAATTGAGAAGCGAAGACCGTTCGGGGATAAACTTGTTTTCTCCGGATAATTGTTCGTCATGAGCTGTTTTATCGGTTTTTACAGCTTTTGAAAGCGGCCGCGCCACGGCGGGCAATTGTAATTCACTGCGCAAACGTTCTGCAATTTCACGAAAAGCCGAGCGTTCCGAACTGTTCAAAGCCGAACCGGTATCTTGCTCTTGCAATGTTTGATTAGATTGATTTTCTTGGCCCCCAAGAGCCGTTTTGTCTGCGTCCTCCGGCGCGCTTCCCGTCGATAATTGCGATTGAATTGTTTCGTTTTCAACCGGCTTTTCCGGTTGTGGTGCTAACTTATTTTCGACGGTTGCAACAGAAGCAGCATTCTGATTCCCGTTCTGTGGATTTAGCTGCCCGTCGACCGGAGCCTTCACTGTGCCAAAGCCGCGAAACCCGTCCAATTTTCCATCAAGCGACAAAACAGGAAGGCCTGACAAAGAGACTTCCAAATTCGCGTGTTCCCTTTTAGTTGGAAAACGAACAACTTCGTCTTGAAAGGCGATGCATTGCGAAATTTTTTCTTTGAGTTTTAGAAAACCGGCATTCTTATATTCATTATCAAGATCGGCAAGCGAACGGCCAAGCAATTTTTCAGCGTCACCACCACAATCATAAAACGCGTCGGAAAAATTGCTGAACGCACCGTTTTTGTCCATTTGCCATGTAAAACGGGCCGGCTTTTCATTTGTCTTCAGATTGTTCCGGTCGGCTGCGTTTTCATTTATAGTCGCGATATTGAAGCAAAGAACGAGAAAACGTTGCGGTGTTTCGCAAAGGCGAATAGCATTGACCTGTACTTTTCCCCCGCCATTTTTCATCAAGGTTTTAACGGGTGAAAAACCGTCAATAGAAGAAAGAAAAATTTGCAATGCATCGCCAAGCGGCTGAAAATTTCCTGTCTGTGCAAGAATTTCGTTTCCGTCACCAAAAATAGCAGCCGAAATATGATTGTCTTCCAGTCCTTCAAGAAGTGCTTCCGGTTGAGTGATTAAAAGATTCCGATTTATTTCATTTGCCGCTTTGCTTGACCCGTTTGCTGCTCCGGTCGAATGAACTTCCGAGACAAAGATAAACTGTTTTTGATCGTCTCGCGCATTTTTCCCATGCATTTCATTTAATGCATGAGCTTCGCCGGATATGAGTGAAAGTTTGAAAGAGCGTGCCGATCCGCTTTTCCCGCGCAAATGAACCGGACGACCGCTTTTGATGCCATTTTCGATCTGGCGCTTGACTGCACTATCGAAAATCTCTTCCCGATCAAGTGCATCGGTGAGTGATGAAAAGCCGAAAAACGAAAGAGCAGCACCGTCAAGCCACAATAAAACCGATGCATTGCGGTCAAGCACGAAAGAACACTTGCCGCTCAAAAAAGCGTTTCTGATTGTACTTTCAGATAGAAAATCCAGAAATGCCAAGAATTGCTCCACCGGTTAAAGAAATGTTAATTTGTTCTTTTACAGGAAAGAGCCGAGAGTTTCAAAAGGAATCAGGAAATATCGTTATCAGCGTTTATAAATTTTTGCCTCGCTCTTCGGCTATCGTTCAAACATATGCCGAATTCCGTCGTTTTTTTGGGAGATTATCAATCACCCCTAATATTTAAAACGGTGCTATCCATTTTTTAAAAATAACGGGATTTGATCTCTAAAAAGCAAAAAGGTGCAGACATCACTGTCTACACCTTCTCGCGAATTATTCCGGCCACTGAATTATCAAAATTCATGACCATGGTTTAGTAGAATTTCACGTTTTCCCACATGGTTGGCGGGACCAACAATGCCTTCAGCCTCCATGCGTTCAACCAATGTCGCGGCCTTGTTGTAACCGATACCCAAACGGCGCTGGATGTAGGATGTTGAACATTTCTTGTCGCGCATGACAACTTTGACCGCTTGCAAATAGAGTTCTTCGACATTTTCTCCCGCACTGCCTGCGGCCACAATATCGGCAATGGAATCAGCGTCCTCGATAGATTCTTCTTCATCTTCGCCATCCGTCACCGTTGCAAGATAATCGGGTGTGCCTTGTGTCTTTAAATGTGCCACAACGTGTTCGACTTCTTCATCCGAAACAAAGGGGCCGTGAACACGAACAATCCGGCCACCGCCTACCATGTGGAGCATATCGCCCTGCCCCAGCAATGTTTCTGCACCTTGTTCGCCAAGAATCGTGCGGCTATCAATCTTGGAGGTAACCTGAAATGAAATGCGGGTCGGGAAATTCGCCTTGATTGTGCCGGTAATAACATCAACCGAGGGGCGTTGCGTTGCCATGATAAGGTGAATTCCCGCAGCACGTGCCATTTGTGCCAAACGCTGGATTGCACTTTCGATTTCTTTACCGGCAACCATCATCAGGTCGGCCATTTCATCAACAATAATGACGATATAGGGAAGGCGCGAAAGATCCATTGCCTCTTCATGATAAAGCATTTCGCCGGTTTCCTTGTCGAATCCGGACTGGACACGACAGGTAATGGTTTCGCCTTTTTCGGCAGCCGCACTGACTCGCTGGTTGAAGCCGTCAATATTGCGCACACCGAGTTTTGCCATTTTGCGATAGCGGTCTTCCATTTCGCGCACCGCCCATTTCAACGCCGTTACAGCCTTTTTAGGGTCGGTCACTACCGGAGTGAGAAGATGCGGTATGCCGTCATAGATAGACAGTTCAAGCATCTTCGGATCAACCATGATAAGGCGGCATTGCTCCGGTTTCAAACGATAAAGCAGAGACAAAATCATGGCGTTAATTGCCACCGATTTACCCGAACCCGTGGTACCGGCAACAAGCAGATGCGGCATTTTTGCAAGTTCTGCAATGACCGGTTCACCGCCGATATTTTTACCCAGAGCAAGCGGAAGCTTGTAATTGCTATCCTGAAATGTCTTGGACTGGATAATCTCGCGTAAATAAACGGTCTCGCGCACTTTATTCGGCAATTCTATGCCGATAACATTGCGCCCCGGAATAACCGCAACACGTGCGGAAATGGCCGACATTGAACGGGCAATATCATCAGAAAGACTGATAACGCGCGATGATTTGACACCGGCTGCCGGCTCGAATTCATACATGGTGACAACCGGCCCCGGACGGACATGGATGATCTCGCCTTTTATACCGAAATCTTCCAGCACGCTTTCAAGAAGTCCGGCGCTGCGTTCGAGTGTTTCCTGAGAAATCACCGCACCATCTTTATGTTCCGGCTCCTGCAAAAGGTCGATTGAAGGGAAAATATAAGAATCGTCGCTTTGGGATTTCGGGCTCGGAATAAAAGCCGGATTGAGCGTGCGGAATGGCGCAGAAATCGTCGCTTTTGTTGCCATTGGCGCAGTTGTTGCATTTTGCGCGGTCGTTGCGACTGGAGCTGTTGTTGCAATTTGCGCAACAGCTTGCGATTTTTCCTTTTGTTCGGGAGCCTTTTCTTCTCCGCTCTGCTGGGGCGTTACAGCCTGTGAAAGCGATTGACCGGAGGGAGCATCGGCGGTTTTTACCGGTTCAATGTCTTCAATAATTCCGGCAGATGGAGCAATTGGCTGTTGCTGCGCCGACGGGGAAGCGGTAGCCGGATTTTGCGGTGCTGCTTGGGATATAGTAACGCTAACAGGTTCACTCGTTTGCGCGTCACCGGCCGTATTTTGCAGATTCTTCTCGACACCTGCATTTTCAATAACCACTTGCCCCTGATTATTGAAGCTGGTGACAACAGAATTGTCAGGCAATGGTGTTACGACTTGTAGAACAGGCGTTTCAGTCAATCGGGGAGTGATTGCCGGACTGACACTCGACAAGGATACATTTTCCGTTACCGCTGTTTGATTGACGATAGATTGCGGTGCGGCATCAAAGATAACTGTATTTGTATTTTCTACACCGGCTCTCGCCGATGTTTCAGGCGCTTGAACTGCCGCATCATGTGCAACAGGAGTTGCAGCCCCTGATTCAGTACTTGTCGACTGAGTAACATCGGGTGTTGCCACCTGTTGTTCTATTGGTTGTTCCGCTTTTTCTGTTGGTTTTTCAGAAACACTTCCATGCTTTTTCGGGAAACGGCATTCCAGCACCCGATAAAGGTCGGCAATAGATTTTTCCTCAACTTTCAAGCCGCTTTTTTCTTCGCTTGCATTGCCCGTCATTAAAGTGGAAGCCACTGGCGGTAATTGGGAAGCAGACGACGTGAGCGCCCCGTCAAGTGACATTTTTTGTACAGTCACAACGGGCTTCTTTTCAACCGCAACAGGAGTTGTATCCATTATAGGCGGATTTACGTTCGTGCTTGTTTCCTGAGCGATGGTGTTTTCACTTTTAAGCGGCGTTTCAACTGCTCGAGGCTCGCTTTCATTTTGCGGCATGAACGTTGCCAGTTTTTCCAGAATATCCGGACCGCATTCAAAAAATGCCGAATCGGAAAGATAAAACGGTTTTATATCGGCAGGCGTATTGATTTCGGATGCCTGTTTTTCTACTTCGACCACCTTTTCTACTTCGGCCACCGCTTCTTGCGTAGAAGTTTCATTCCGGATTTGAGCGGCACCACTATTTTGAGGGCGGGTGTAAACAGATTTGACGCTATAATTCTGTTCGATATTTTTGCGTTGGACAGAAGCAATTACTTCGTCTTGCAAGGAGCGAACTTGAGTCTTTCCCTGCTCCAAGGGCGTGGTTCCGGCAAGTGTAACCGATTCTTTATTTTCTGAAAGCTCCTCTTTCAAGGCCACGTTTTCACGCTTTTGCCTTTGTTCAAGCTCGAAAGCCTTCAATTTTTCCGCAAAATCGGGATCATTTTCAACCCGTTTGCGCACAAGCTCGACTTCCGGTGTGCGTGTGAAACGTACATTCTGGCCGAGGGCAAAAGCCTTTTTCCATATGGTGGGATATTGCGTTTGTGATGGTGCGCCAGAAACCGCTTCATCTGGCTTTGTAGTGGCGCCAGAAGCGGGTTTGGCAACAGGATTTAAAGAGACCGGATTTGTTTTCAGATTACGCATGGCACTCAAACTGGATTGCGGCAATTTTTAAAGATTGCCTTTTAACGAAACTCATTTTTTCAACGTTAAAGTGCGAAAGTTAATAACCTTTTTCCAAAGTCGCTTTATCAACAAAAAAACCACCGGAACGGATATTCCGGTGGTGATGACTATATCTGCAATCAGCAATAATCATTGCCGGTCTTCAGCCGATTGTCATCAGGCTTGCATTGCCCCCTGCTGCGGCTGTGTTCACCGAAGTCGAAACTTCTTCAATAAGATAACCTAGATTATAGGGGAGTTCACCTGATGCAAGCTCCTCGCTTGTTGCTGCTTGTGTGAGAATTATAGGACCTGAAAGGGCTGCTATAATTTTCTGTTTCTCTATAATGCTATTTTCATCGCCTTCAATGAGCGCACCCGCATAAGGCCCGTCGGCATTCAAATTTTCTGACCATTTGACATTCGGTAAAAGCTGCTTTGGCAAATCCGAAAGCGATTGTTGCAATTTGCAAGCCGCGTCAATCACGGCAATATTGCCGGTTGCAAATGTCGCTGCAAGCTGCCGGTAAAGCCCGCTTTTTGTTTGCGGAAACAAGAGAATTTTTCCGCGGCTATGAAGGGAATAGACATTGCTTTCCCCAACCGGCCCCGGCAAATTGATGGCGACGCCAAGCGGTGACTTCCCGTTTAATGATTTTGCAAAAGCTGCATCGGATGAGTCTCCGTTTTTTTGAAGCCAATCGGCAAAACTGTCGATGAGTTCATTTTTGCTTTGCCCAACAGAAAATTGCGGGTCGGGAGCCTGTTTGACGAGGCGGCCGATATATAAAGGCCCACCGGCTTTGGGGCCGGTTCCGGATAATCCCCTTCCGCCGAATGGTTGCGAGCCGACCACCGCGCCGATGATATTGCGGTTGATATAAATATTGCCCACTTGAATATGGCTTGAAACATAATCGACAAAATCATCCAGTCTTGTATGAAGCCCGAATGTCAGACCATATCCGGTTGCATTGATTTCGTTGATGAGCTTTTCAATATCTTTGCGTTTATAACGCACAACATGCAAGACCGGCCCGAAAACTTCACGCTTCAATTCACCAATCGAATCGATCTCGATAAGAGTGGGGCTTACATATGTTCCCTCTTTTGCAATATCGGGAAGGGAAACTTGGGTCACTTTATGGCCCATAGCGCGCATTGTTTCGATATGCGTTTCGATATTATCCCTGGCTTCTGCGGTAATCACCGCGCCAATATCGGTACCGATAAAATCGGTGCGTCCGATACGCAATTCCTGCATTGCGCCTTTAAGCATGTCCAGAATGCGGTCGGCCACATCTTCCTGTAAACACAAAACCCGCAAAGCCGAACAACGTTGGCCTGCACTGTCAAAAGCCGAGGCGATAACATCTCCCACAACCTGTTCGGCAAGAGCTGACGAATCGACAATCATGGCATTCTGCCCGCCGGTTTCGGCAATAAACGGAATGGGTTTTTTATCCTTATTAAGGCGGGTTGAAAGCTCTTTCTGGATGAGACGTGCAACTTCGGTCGAGCCGGTAAACATAACACCTGAAGTCGCTTTCTCGCCAATCAGTGCCGCACCGATTTTTCCATCTCCCGGACAAAATTGTAAAACGTCCTTCGGGATTCCCGCTTTATGCAATATGCGCACACCTTCAGCAGCAATAAGCGGTGTTTCTTCGGCCGGCTTTGCCAGAACGGTATTGCCCGCCGCCAATGCAGCCGATAATTGACCGATAAATATCGACAACGGGAAATTCCACGGGCTGATACAAACTATCGGCCCCAAAGGTTGTTCATTGCCTTTAAAAGTTGCGCGCAACTGTCCGGCATAAAAGCGCAAGAAATCAATTGCTTCTCTCACTTCGGCAATAGAGTTCGGAATAGATTTTCCGGCTTCTCTTGCCGCAAGTGCCAGAAGTGAAGGCATACGTGCCTGCATAAGATCGGCTGCTTTTTCAAGAATTTCGGCGCGCGATTGATGGGAAGTCTTCGCCCATGATGAAAACGCTTTTTCAGCATGAGAAACCATCTTTCTGGCTTCACTTTCATCAATCTCGATAACCTCGCCCACTTTGTCGCGATGGTCTCCGGGATTAACGATTGGGCGTGATTTTGCGCCCTTTTCGACATTCGCCGGTGCTGCTTGCCAGCTTAATGCCGAACTTTTCTCAAATTCTTTCGAGAGTTCTGCAAGCACTGTTTCGTTCGATAAATCATAGCCGTCGGAATTGCGGCGGTCTTTCCCGAAAAGATCGGCAGGTGAAGCAATCTTGTCATGCTGGGCACCGGGAACAGGCATATTACGCACCACATCCACCGGATCCACAACAAGTTCATCAACCGAGATAGACTTGTCGGTAATGCGATTGACAAAAGAAGAATTGGCACCATTTTCCAACAACCGCCGCACCAGATAAGCAAGCAAAGTTTCATGTGTTCCGACCGGTGCATAAAGGCGCGCGGGACGCTGCATTTTATCTTTGCCTACGACCTCGTCATAAAGCGGTTCCCCCATGCCGTGGAGACACTGGAACTCGAATTGTTCGACAGTGTATTTATCAGGCCCCGCCAAATGATAGATCGTTGCCATGGTTTGCGCATTATGCGTTGCAAATTGCGGGAAAACAGCATCGGGAGCGGAAAGAAGTTTTCGGGCATTGGCAACATAGGAAACATCTGTATAAACTTTACGGGTATAGACGGGAAAACTTTCAAGCCCGTCAACCTGCGCGCGTTTGATTTCAGCATCCCAATAGGCACCTTTGACAAGGCGCACCATCAACCGATGGTGACTGCGGCGGGCAAGATCAATGAGATAATCGAGTACAAACGGGCAGCGACGGCCGTAAGCTTGCACAACAAAGCCGATACCGTTCCACCCGTCAAGATCAGGATCGAAACAAAGGCTATCCATAATATCGAGTGAAAGTTCGAGCCGGTCGGCTTCCTCGGCATCTATATTGAGGCCGATATTGTAATTTTTACACAGCAAAGCCAATTGTTTGACGCGCGGCATGAGTTCGCCCATGACGCGGTCGGCTTGCGAGCGGAAATAACGGGGATGAAGTGCCGACAATTTAATGGAAATACCCGGCCCCTCATAGACGCCGCGCCCGTTCGAGGCTTTGCCGATAGCGTGGATAGCCGTTTCATAATCGCGATAATAGCGATCGGCATCGTCAGCCGTTGTGGCGGCCTCTCCCAACATGTCATAAGAATAACGAAACCCGCGTGCTTCCAGCGGTTTCGAGCGCTCCAGCGCTTCGTCAATGGTTTCGCCGCGCACAAATTGTTCGCCCATCATGCGCATGGCCATATCCATTCCTTTGCGGATAACCGGCTCGCCGCAACGCGCGATAAGCCCTGTCAAAGAGGAAGACAGTTCCCCTTCCCTGACACTCGATGATAATTTGCCGGTAACCACAAGTCCCCAGGTTGCAGCATTGACAAAAAGCGATTTTCCACCACCCAAATGCGCTTTCCAGTCACCGCCTGCCACCTTGTCGCGAATGAGAGCATCACGGGTTGCTTTGTCGGGAATGCGCAACAGCGCTTCTGCCAGACACATAAGCGCCACACCTTCCTGCGACGACAAGGAATATTCGTGAACCAGACCTTCAACGCCATTGCCCTTATATTTTGCCCGCATTGTTTCGATAAGATGACGGGCTGTGGCAGCAATGTCTTTTTTGGTTTTTTCGTCAATTGTTGCTGCTTCGAGAAGCGGTTTCAGACATTCGGTTTCCGGACGGCGATAGGCTGCGGTGATTTTCTTGCGAAGTTCGCTCTGCTTGGAGACGGGAGGCGCAAATTCGGCAAAAAGTTTTTGTGTTCTGGTCATTATTTCATTCCACTCTGGATAAGATTTCTAGAACTTGAAAAAGATTGGGGGATATGCATTTAAAGCTTGTTATGCCGCGATCATAGCACCGGCTATAGTTTACTTCTTGCATAAAAAACGGTATTTTTTAGCGTTTTTTCTTATTTTATAGCTATCTATTGGGGTTTTTTACATTAATGGAAGAAAAAATAGTGAAATTGACCGCATTGATAATCGTATTATTGATGCGCTTGTTGAAAACGGCCGTATATCTATTACCGAACTTTCCGAGAAAGTCGGCCTATCCAAAACGCCTTGCCAATTGCGTTTGAAAAGGCTTGTCAATGAAGGCTATATCACCGGCTTTCGTGCCGTTCTTAACCCTGCAAAAATGGGACTTGAACATATTGCTTTTGCGGAAGTGAAACTTTCCGACACAAGAGAAGAAGCTTTGCGGGCTTTCAACGCCGCCGTTAAAAAAATACGGGAAGTGGAAGAATGTCACATGATTGCAAGCTCGTTCGACTATCTTTTGAAAGTGCGAACCAGCGACATCAAGCGTTACCGTATTGTTCTTGGCGAAAAAATTTCGACCTTGCCCTATGTGGCAAGTACATCCACCTTCGTCGTTATGGAAAATGTGGTTGATGCCGGTTTCAGACGCTGAATGATAAGCCGGAAACCTCCGGCACCTGCCCTGTATCTATCAGGTCGGCCAACGGGCTTTGAGGGCAAAAAGCCGGTTGGTCGTCAACAAGCCGCAACAAACACATTTTTCAATCACAACAAACACATTTTTCAATCAATTGAGTTTCGGGTGTTGATCGACAAGATTTTGTCTCTGTTCCTCAAGGTCGGAGATTTTGTTTTCAATCTCGTTGACCTGATCTTCGATATAATCGAAATGTTCCTGCAAAACTTCTTTTGCTTCGGTTTTGGATGAAGCAACCGGCGTTGCGTCTTTTAACGGGCGATTGGCCGTTTCGGGCATTTTGACTGCTGCAATAAAGCCGAAAACCGCAACCACCATAAGATAATAGGCCGGCATATAAAGAGATTGTAAAGTTTCAACAAGCCAGGCTGCAATGGGAGGCGTAAGACCGGCAATCAACACCGCAATATTAAAGCAGATTGCAAGCGTTCTGAAGCGTACATCTGTCGGGAAAAGTGCCGGAAGGATAGAAGCCATAACACCAATGAAACAGCAAAGAAGAACCGCAAGAATGGCAATTCCCCCTGCAATCATAAACACATTGTGATGCATAACCATATAAAAAGCGGGAATTGCAAGAAAGAATTGACCGACAGAACCTATAAACAGAAACGGTTTGCGACCGATTTTATCGCTTAAAAAACCGACAAGCGGTTGCACCAGAAGCATGAAAGCCATAACAACAATGATAATAAGAACACCATGGTCATAGCTGTAACCGAGATTGACGGATAAAAAGTTCGGCATATAGGTGAGCAACATATAATAGGTCGAGTTCACCGCAACCACCAAAAGACAACTGATAACAATGCCGTTGAGGTTTTCCTTGATGATCGTACCGACAGATGTTGTCTCGACTTTTTCCTGTTCTTCTGCCTCGATCGAATTGTTATTTTGGGCTTCATAAGTGGGCGATTCATCCAATGATTTTCTCAAAAAAAGGCCGATTAACCCCAGCGGCAGTGAAATGAAGAAGGGGATACGCCAACCCCAATCGCCCATTGCATCCTGCCCGATCACAAGAGAAATCGTCGACACCACCAGAGCCCCGACGAGAAAACCGGCAATGGAACCGAAATCGAGCCAGCTTGCCATAAAGCCGCGTTTTCTATCCGGTGAATATTCGCTGACAAAAACCACCGCACCGGCATATTCGCCACCAACGGAAAGCCCCTGTATGATTTTAGCGAGAAGCAGCAAAAGCGGGGCAAATACCCCGATTGTCGCGTAAGAGGGAATGAGGCCGATGGCAAATGTGCTTGCCGACATCAAAATGATTGTAAAAGAGAGAATGTTTTTGCGACCGTATTTATCGCCAAGATAACCGAAAATGGCGCCGCCCATCGGCCGGAACAGAAAAGGAATGGAAAAGGTTGCAAGCGAGGCAATCAATTGAACCGATTGGGGAGCGGAAGCAAAAAACGTGTGTCCGATAATGACTGCCAGAAAACCGTAGACACTAAAATCGAACCATTCAATGGCATTTCCGAGACCTGCTGCACAGATAACTTTTCGCAGTTCCTTGTTTCCGACAATGGGAATATCTTTGACAGTGAGTGGTTGTAGTGTCGTTTCTGACATATGTTCTTCCTTCTTCCTGATATGTCTTTTTTAAAGCCCGCATTTTTTCTGCGCGCAAAACATATCTCTTCATCAATAAGCGTGCGAATGACGCGCAAATGAAGACCGTTGCATTACCAAATCTCACGATGTTGAGGTTTGCCCTTTTCCCGAATAAAAACAAACAGATTCGCTTCAATCAAATCTTCCGTCAAACAAAACTGAAAATTTGATAAAGGGCTAAAGACGATTGGATAATTGCCCACAACAACGATAAAGTTTATCGTAAAAATTAGGGTCGGATCAATAACCGTCAACCAAAATCACATATATGAGGGGTATAGTATAATAACATAAATTAAAAATAACAACCCGACCGCTTAAGAAGGAACTTTTGATGTGGATATATCCTTTCAACTGTGAGATGTGGAAAAGCATATTCCGTCTGTTATCATCTTATAATTAAGAATTCTGCTTTATAATTCGGCCCGAATGAAATTGACGATGACCAAGCCATGGAAGAACTGATCTATATATTGCCATTTGACCTGCACGGTATCGAGATCGTCGTTACGATACTCATAATCGCGTTGGTATTGTTCTCTATCGTCATGAGGCTCCTGAAAGTACCACAGAAACTCATGGTGATTGCCACCGGTGCTCTTGCAATGAGTGCCTATATGGCTTTCCAGACCGAAGGGCCAAGCCCGATCCAGCCATTAATCAACCTTGCCCAACGCCAAAAACAGCTTGATCGGCAATTCAAACACAGCGTGCTGAAGTTCGACGTTGTAACCTTGACCCATGTTAAAGTGCGCGCGCATTCGCTTACGCTGACTTTGAAAACGAACGAGCCTCTTGCCGAAGGTTCCACAAAAGACGATCTTGAGGCCTATGCCAACAGTTATCTCAATAAAAATCTCGGCCAATATTGCCGAATTCTCAAGGCCGAACAGGCGCTTCCCTACCGTAAAACCAATCAACGATATTTTGATTTGACGATCAATTCCTATTACGTCAAATTTATCGACGCAAACCGAACTGCAAATATGGAAATTCCCGTATCAAGTTGTGAGAACAGGACAATAACAAGCCCGACAACCGGAACAGGCCCGACAACCGGAAAATAGATCTTGCCAAAAACCGGAAATTGAAAATCCGGAAATTGCAGGCATGGATTTTATGAAACCGGATTTCAGGACGTTAAGGTTTAAACAAGCGCATTTTTTGGACTTGTCCGGTTTTGTGCTTGTCTGACACCGATAATTCTGAAAAATTGGGTTTCCTACAAACCGGCTTGATTTTTCAAAAACCGGAATTTTCAAAAAGCCGGTTTGTTCGCACATACCGGAATGGCATATTTTTAACATAAAAGTTTTGCCGACATCAGCGTCTTATCGCTTTGGATAGAGGTGAAACGGATATAAACGAGTTGGCGAGGACTTGAAGGGATAAACTATGTTGGATAAACGCAAATTCTATATAAATGGTGCATGGGTGGAACCGGTTGAAGCACGCGATTTGGAGGTCATTGATCCTTCAACCGAAGAAGTTTGTGCTGTCATCAGCAATGGCACCGAAAAGGATGCCGATCGGGCCGTCGAAGCAGCAAAAGCAGCCTTTGAAGGGTGGAAACACACCGACCCGCAAAAACGTTTGACTTTTGTCGAAAAGATATTGGCCATCTATAACCAGCGCAAAGGCGAGATGGCAAAGGCAATTTCGACCGAAATGGGTGCGCCTATCGATATGGCTATTGAACAGCAGGTCGGTGCAGGCGGTCGCCATATTGAAACATTTATCGACAGTTTTTTACATTTTTCATTCCAGTCCGAACTTGTCAAAGGTCATAAGGATAGTGCTTTACAATATGAGCCTATCGGCGTCGTCGGTCTCATTACGCCATGGAACTGGCCAATGAACCAGATTACTTTGAAGGTCATTCCGGCATTGCTTGCCGGTTGTACCATGGTTTTGAAACCGTCGGAAATTGCACCTCTTTCCGCTTTGCTTTTTGCCGACATCATCGATCAGGCAGGGGTTCCGAAGGGTGTGTTCAATCTTGTCAACGGCGATGGTGCGGGTGTCGGTACACGTCTTTCCGGCCATCCTGACATTGCAATGATAAGCTTTACCGGCTCTACCCGCGCAGGCAAGGCAATTTCCAAAAATGCCGCCGACACATTGAAACGTGTGGGGCTGGAGCTTGGGGGCAAGGGCGCCAATCTGGTTTTTGCCGATGCCCGTGAAAATGCTGTCAAATGGAGTGTTTTAAGGTGTTTCAATAATAGCGGCCAGAGCTGCAATGCACCGACCCGTATGTTTGTCGAGCGTTCGATTTATGAAAAAGCCAAAAAAACGGCGAAAGAAGTAGCAAATAATGTCAAACTTGCTGTGGCAAGCGAACACGGTAACCATCTGGGACCGGTTGTATCCAAAGCCCAGTTTGAAAAAATCCAGGGCCTTATCCAATCGGGTATCGACGAAGGTGCAACACTTCTTGCTGGCGGAACGGGTTTGCCCGAAGGCATCAATCACGGCTATTTTGTTCGCCCGACTGTTTTTGCCGATGTCACACCGAATATGAGAATTTTCCGCGAGGAAATTTTCGGGCCGGTTCTGTCGATGATTCCTTTTGACAGCGAAGAAGAAGCCATAGCGATGGCCAATGATACAGATTATGGCCTGACCAACTATGTCCAATCCGAAGACAAGGAAAGATGCCACCGCGTTGCCACAGCATTGCGTTCCGGCATGGTTGAAGTCAACGGTTTGACCTTGCCGAAGGGAAGCTATTTCGGCGGTGTCAAATATTCCGGCCATGCCCGCGAAGGTGGCATTTGGGGAATTACAGAATTTCTTGATACCAAAGCCATCTCGGAATGGTAAAATAAAGTGACTGTTTCCGGCAAGAAGGAGATGACTTTTTGCCGGAAATGCAAATTTACGACTTTCGCATATGAGCAGGATAAAATTTGATCAGACTGGTAAGTGATGACTCGGCCGAAGGCCAACGTGTCGACCAATGGCTGGCAAAAAAATGTCAGGAAATGTCGCGTTCGCGTCTTCAGGCACTCATTCGCGAAGGACAATTGAAAATTAATCGGATTCCGGTTCTGGAGCCGAAAACCAGATTGAAAAATGGCGATTCAATCGAGTTTTCTTTGCCGGAACCGGTGGCTGCGCGCCCACAAGGTGAAGCAATAGATCTTGATATTCTTTATGAGGATGACGATCTTATAGTTATCGACAAGCCTGTAGGCCTTGTTGTCCATCCCGGCAACGGGAACGAGACGGGAACAATGGTCAATGCTCTCATTCACCATTGCGGCTCTTCGCTTTCGGGTATTGGTGGCGTAAAACGCCCCGGAATTGTTCACCGGCTGGACAAGGATACGAGCGGGGTCATGGTGGTCGCCAAAAATGACCATGCCCATAATATGCTGAGCCGCCAATTTGCCGACCATGGCCGACAGGGTGCGCTTGAGCGGAGCTATCAGGCTGTCGTTTGGGGTGCTTTCGAGCGACAAACCGGCGTGGTTGACACCTATCTTGGACGTTCATCGCGCGATCGCACGAAAAGAGCTGTTGTCTCGCCAACACAGATGGATGCCCGCCATGCAATTACGCATTATCGGGTCATAGAAACATTCGGGGGCAACAATGAAAAAGAAGCGATTGCAAGTCTGATCGAATGCCGTTTGGAAACAGGCCGCACACACCAGATCCGTGTACATATGGCTCATATCGGCCACCCTTTGGTCGGCGATCAGGTTTATGGCGGTGCTTTCAAAACCAAAGCCAACATATTACCCGAAGAATTGAAAGCAATTGTCAGCACTTTCCCGCGACAGGCTCTTCATGCCGCGACACTTGCCTTTGAACATCCATCCAGCGGGAAAATCATGCGCTTTACGAGTGGCCTGCCAACTGATATGCTCGACCTTATCGGGGCATTTCGGAAATTTAGGTGAAACTATTCTGGCTTTGGCGGGTTTGTTTGATGGAACGTCAACCTGACATCTGCTTGTTTCTTAAAAAGGCCATATAGAAGGTGTAATATGCTTGTTACATCCTATTCTAAAAGGATATTTTTCGTTTTCGCCTATGACGGGAGAACGCGCTAAAGGAGGGTGCTTTATGGCCCAGACAAATTTACCATCAGTTGCCAACGGTGATGGGGGACTTGCCCGGTATCTGGAAGAGATACGCCGGTTTCCTATGCTGGAGCCGCAGGAAGAATATATGCTTGCAAAGCGCTATCGCGAGCATAACGACCCGAAGGCAGCACATAAACTTGTTACCAGTCATTTAAGACTCGTTGCGAAAATTGCAATGGGTTATCGTGGTTACGGGTTACCGATCGGCGAGGTTATTTCCGAGGGGAATGTCGGCCTGATGCAGGCTGTCAAACGTTTCGAGCCGGAACGCGGTTTCAGACTTGCCACTTATGCTATGTGGTGGATCAAGGCTTCCATTCAGGAATATGTTTTACGCTCGTGGAGCCTTGTTAAAATGGGCACCACCGCCAATCAGAAGCGGCTGTTTTTCAATTTAAGAAAAGTCAAAAGCAAAATTCAGGCTCTGGACGATGGAGACCTCAATCCTGAACAAGTGAAAGAAATTGCAACCCGCCTCAATGTCAGCGAGGATGATGTCATCTCGATGAACCGTCGTCTGTCGGGCGACACATCGTTGAATGCACCGATCCGTGCCAGCGAAGGTGAAAGCGGAGAATGGCAGGATTGGCTGGTTGATGATTCAAGAAGCCAGGAACAGCTATTGATCGAAGAGGACGAGCTTGAAAATCGCCGTGCCATGTTGGAAAAGGCTATGGATAGCCTGAACGATCGTGAAAAAAAGATTTTTAAAGCCCGCCGTCTGTCCGATGATCCTGTCACTCTGGAAGAGCTTTCGACCGAGTTCGGAATTAGCCGTGAGCGTGTTCGTCAAATTGAAGTGCGTGCTTTTGAAAAAGTGCAAAACGCAGTCAAAGCAGAAGCTATTGCCCAAAAACATGCGCTTTTACCGACCACACAAAAGAAAATTGCATCGGCAACTGCGAAGTAAAATGGCTTGAACAGCGTTTCAAGCTTTTTGATTTCGCTTTTAAAGCAATAAGAATAAAAACGGTAGAATTTCCTCTCGATCCGGCAAATCAAAAAGGCTCGCAAGAGCCTTTCTGTTTTTAATGTTCAGCCGTGACGGGAGTGAACCAATCATCGTGAAAGCAACAGCAAAAGATACTATTGCCATTCTTAAAGCTGTAACCGGAATTTTATCGCCCGCATCCGGTTATTGTCTTTTCTTTGCTTTCTACCAATTGCCGGAAGAGTGAACTGTAAGGTCAATTGTTTGCCGACAGGCCATGAAGAATTGAGCTGGATGTCGGGATTAAGAGGAAAACGAATAGAAGATATTATTCGGTATCCTCTTCCCCTCCATCGGTTGCCTCACCGTTATCCGGTGTCTTACCGCTATTTGTTCCTTCAATATTCAAATTCGATTGATTATCCTGCGACTGACTATCAGGATTACCTTCCCCATTATGACCGGTTTCGCTGTTTTCACCGGAATTGCCCTGTGGCGCAACTCCACCATTTCCGCCTTCCTCACCTCCCTGATTATCGGTATTTTTAGTGGTAGAATTCTGCTTCTGATCGTAGAGGGTAGGCTTGTTGTTCTGGTTCAACCAGCTATCGATAACCTGATTGAAAATAGTTTCACCATTTGGTCCTTTGGAAAAAGTCAATTCCGAAATACGGCTGTTTTTGTCGGTAATAACCAGCCGGATCCACCCCAATTGCTTCATAAGTTGCAAGTTGCGATCCCTGAACGGATTGGCACCACTTAATGCAAAGAGGAAGAAATCATCGTCGATCTTCGCCTCGACTGTTCCAGTCAACTGTTGTCCGGGAGCCTGTTCGCTATCCTTGAATGTCAATTCATGAACATTGTCGATTGCCTTGCCTTCAAAATCATCGGGGACAATAAAAATAGCTTCAATAAGATAGGCAGCAGGTAATGACGGATCCGTATTGCGCCGGATCGTCAACCTTAAAGATAATTTCTCGTCGGGAATTGTAACATTGCCGCGCACCGCAAGTTCTTCCGGATTTTGCGCATTGGCTTTGTCCTTGACCAAAGACCATTGAACTGTACCTGTCTCGACTTTTTCGTCCTTCTGATAGGTGCGCGCCTGATAGAATGTTGCCTCTCCGGCTTGTTCCTGCTGGTTTGCGGTTCCGGTTGTGCCAGCCGATGTTGACGTGCCTTCGCCCGGTTTGGCTGCCGCTTTCGCAGGGCCTTCATCAACTTCGCTGCCATCCTCCAGCAATCGCTGTGTGAATTTTTCTTTGGGTTGTTCGCTCACACTGTTTCCGGCAACATGTTTTTCCGCTTCATGTGATTTGTCTTTGCCTGAAAGGAAACTCCAGGCTGTCAAAAGAACACCGGCCACCACAATAATGACTGCTGCACTTGACAGACCGATCACAATCGCCCGCTTTCGCGCAGCACGACGTTCCGTACGGCGGGCAGCTTGCACAAAAATATCCGAAACAATATCATAATCGCCATTTTGTTGATTATTGCCCAAGGCTTTCGCCGATTGTTGTTCTTTTTCGGCTTGTTCTTCCAAAGCCTCTTTTTCAGCCGCAATAATGGCTTCCATGTTGACCGGTTCGGCATCCGGCACTGTTTTATAGGCGCGATAATTGTCGGGTTGTTGTGCTGCCACAGTGGAAGCGTCTTCCGACCTGCTGTACGCTTCTTCCTGTTTACCCGACCCTGACGACGGGATTTCACTATTTCGGGAAACGGCTTCGCCGGAAGCAACGGGTGTTTCCCTATGGCTCACATGTTCTTTATTTTCATTTCTGCTTCCATGATGGACTTCTCCTCGTGAAGCATAAAACCGGTTATCAGCCCCCCCGACCGGAATTTCTCTTTCATGATTTGTTAGAGAAGCGGCAGACTGTTCTTCCCGTTCCGAACGTTCAGGAACCTGCCCATGGACATCATTGCCCGCATTTTCATGCGAAAACGGAAACGGGTGTGCTGACGTTATATTTTTTTCGATTTCCGGATTGTTTATTGCCGATTTTGCAAAATCGGTATCAGGTGCCGGCGAATGTTCATCCGGTTTCCTTACCATGATGGTAGAAAGCAATTCCTGTTCAACCGCGACATAGTCGGCTTCAACACTTTTGATAGCATAATCAAGTGCTTTCATTTGTGCTTCAGCAACGTTTTGAGGAACATTGGTCTCGGCAAGTTTCCGCTCGACCGTTTCACGTGCGCGGGCATAAACCCGCGCCCGCAACTGTGGTGTGGGATTTTCCTGAGCGTCGATCGTCTTTTTCAATAAACCTGCGAAATTCGCCATCGGTTTTTTGCTTTCTCATATTTACAACAACCGGCAACCGATTAATCGGTCGGTTGCTACCGATTGTTGACCAATATTGTTCTTAAACAACTCTATCCGGTAAGCTTATATTTTGAGACTAAATAAATATAGCCTTATAAAACAATCGTCAATTTCTGACATCTTCGCATAATGTCAAGAAAAATAACGTCATTTTACCTGTCTTCAAACGGATCCGTCACAAGAATTGTATCCAGACGTTCCGGACTCGTTGACAAAAGTGCTACCGGAGCACCGATCAATTCTTCAATATGACGAACATATTTTACGGCTTTTGCAGGCAATTCTGCCCAGCTTCTTGCGCCGGCAGTGGTTTCTTTCCAGCCTTCCATTGTCTCGTAAATAGGTTTCAGGCGGGTCTGTGCGCCCATGGAGGAAGGCATATAGTCGATTTTTTTGCCATCAAGCTCATAGCCGACGCACAATTTGATCTCGTCAAGCCCGTCAAGAACATCAAGCTTTGTCAAAGCAATGCCGTTAATGCCGCAAACAGCAATCATCTGGCGCAACAATACCGCATCAAACCATCCACAACGACGCTTGCGTCCGGTTACAACGCCATATTCATGTCCGTGTGTTCCGAGATATTCGCCTGCTTCATTTTTCTGTTCGGTCGGAAACGGGCCTTCACCAACGCGCGTGGTATAGGCCTTGGCAATTCCCAGAACATAGTTGATTGCCCCCGGCCCCATGCCCGATCCTGTCGCAGCCTGACCGGCAATCGTATTGGATGAAGTCACATATGGATATGTGCCGAAATCATTATCAAGAAGCGCGCCCTGGGCGCCTTCAAAAAGAATGCGCGAACCGGCGCGACGCTGTTCATCAAGCAACTTCCATGTGCGATCCATAAAGGGAAGAATGTCGGCGGCGACTTCCATCAGTTCGTCATAAAGTGTTTTCGGGTCGATTTCAGGTTTTCCCATGCCGCGGCGAAGCGGATTGTGGTGGGCAAGCAGACGTTCGATTTTTGCCATCAAAGTATCAGGTTCTGCAAGATCCATCACGCGAATGGACCGACGGCCGACCTTATCTTCATAAGCCGGACCGATGCCGCGTTTTGTCGTACCGATTTTGAGACTCGATGTGGCATCCTCACGCGCTGCATCAAGATCGCGATGAAGCGAAAGAATGAGCGGTGCATTTTCAGCAATACGCAAATTGTCAGGTGTAATTTTAATTCCCTGATCTCTGAGTTTTTTCAGCTCTTCAACAAAATGGTGCGGATCAACAACAACGCCATTGCCGATAATTGACAGTTTTCCACGAACAACGCCCGACGGGAAAAGTGACAACTTGTAACTTGTTCCATCTATAACCAATGTATGTCCGGCGTTGTGTCCGCCTTGATAGCGTACAACAACATCTGCACGCTCGGATAACCAGTCAACAATCTTGCCTTTTCCTTCGTCGCCCCATTGTGCGCCGACAACCACTACATTGGCCATAATTTTCTCCGTCCTATGTGAAGGTTCTTTTACCTTCCTTCAGAAATAAACGGTTTTCTTATACCGAACTCTATTGGCGAGTGCGACTCCTCTTTTGTGCTTTTACGCCAAAAAATTTTGTACTTTTATGCCGGAAAATTATGTCGGAGAATGAATTATTCCGGATAATCGCCCCATATTGATTTCACGTAAAAATCGGGTTTGCTAGAACCGCTTTTTAAGCCCATGATTTTTTATCAGAGAGAAAAACCGGAAACGCCGAAAAGATAACCCGATATCGTCCTCCTTATTTCCTCGATTTTCTCCCTCTATCCCCTCTTTTGTCCCTCTATCCGCGCCTTCGTCTCTCTATCTGCTTCCTCCTTTCTGCGTCTTTGTTCCTCTATCCGTGCCGTTATCTATCGCCATTATCTATCCGCGGCTGCTGTCTTGTCTCCGCCTCTCTGTCCCTCTTTCCGCCTCCTTGTCTATCTATCGCAGCCTAAATCCAGCTATCCGCGTCGGCATCTATCTGACGGCGACGGCTTTTCCTCCATCCACGCTTTTTGTCTATATATCCGGATAACCGCGTCTTTGTTCTTCTATCCGCGCTGTTATCAATCTATGTCTTTCTATCCTTGGCTGCTGTCTTGTCTCCGCTTCTTTGTCCCTCTTTCCGCCTCCTTGTCCATCTATCGCGGTCTAAATCCATCTATCCGTGTCGGCATCTATCTGACGGCGACGGCTTCTCCTCCATCTACGCTTTTTGTCTATATATCCGGATAACCGCGTCTTTGTTCTTCTAACCGCGCTGTTATCAATCTATATCTTTCTATCCCTGGCTGCATCCCTCCTTGTTCCACTATCCGCGCCGTTGTTTATCTATGTCTATCTATCGCAGTCTAACTCAAGCTATTTGCGTCTGCGTCTAACTGTTGACGCCCAACTCCATCCACCCACGGTTTCGTTTTTCCCTCTCCTTAACCTATCCTCACATTTTCATTCGGTCCGTTTTTCCGTTCCCGTTTCTGCTTTTCTTTTAAACCTCGCCGCTTCAACACCCGTAAACGCCCATCACGGAATTCCATTCGATTTTTTAAGAGCAAAAAACCGTCCATTCTTTCTTGCTTTATAACGTTGCATCTTCTGTTTCACCCGTAACACCACTTGTTCTGTATCGCCCTTTAACACCGCTCCTTCTGCATTACCCGATGATACCCGCCTCTTCGCGCCTGCTGGTAATAGTGGCCTTTTTAACCGTGGTGATATGAAACTTTCCATCTGATAAAGAAGACCGGCTATGAAGACCGTTTTATTCTTTCAATCTTTTTAAATCGATTTAAATTATAAATGACGTAACTTTAGTGATTCCCTGTACAATTGTTCCCTATTGGGACAATATTTTTCAAAACTGCGGTTTCACTGTTAAAAAATTTTTGAAAAGGGTATTTTTGCGCGCTTGCACAGGCTAAAAAACTGAACATTGTTCAACAATCGGTGATAATTGTAGGGCGACACAAAAACGTTTTATTATCCTATTGTTTTTAATGATTTTTTTGATTTATAAATTATTTAATCGGCAAAATACGAGGTCAAAAATAGTGCAGTCAAAAGCCAAAAAAGATGACAAAAACATTTGTTTATTTAATTTGTTTATTTAAAAAGAAATGAAAAAATTTAAATTATTTAAAAAAATTATTTTTTAAAAACAATTGGTTAGTCATCTATTGCCTTGGCATTCAATGTTGTTTGGTGTTTCTTTTTAAAAACGAATGCCGCCGGTTAACATTGTCTTTTTCGTCTTAACCATTTATTCGTATTTAATTGTGGATTGTTCAATATTGAAATTAATTGAACTCACAACGAAAACATAACGTGTTACTGTGCACAAATTGGATCATATTATCATTGGAATGTAACAGCTATGCGACGTTTTCTTGTCCTTGCGGTGGAAATTTCACCGATTTGCGCATGAAACGCCAAATTTTTTCAGGTTGCGTTCTGTCGATATCTATGGGAGGCAGTTCATGCTAAACATTTTTCAACACGCGCCTAACAAGCCGCGTGTACCCGAAGCGGAAATCGACCCGCTTTATCGTCGTCTGCGTTGGCAGATTTTCCTTGGGATATTCTTCGGTTACGCCGCCTATTATCTCGTACGTAAAAACTTTGCTCTGGCAATGCCTTCGCTGGTCGAGCAAGGCTTTACCCGTGGTGATTTGGGTTTTGCGCTATCGGCTGTTTCTATAGCTTACGGCATTTCAAAATTTATTATGGGGGCGGTATCCGACCGTTCCAACCCGCGTGTTTTTCTCCCTGTCGGTTTGATTCTCGCGTCTGTTGTCATGCTGATTATGGGCTTTGTCCCTTGGGCTACATCCAGCATTGCCGTCATGTTCGTGCTGTTGTTTATTTGCGGCTGGTTTCAGGGAATGGGTTGGCCTCCCTGCGGGCGCACAATGGTGCACTGGTGGTCACAAAAGGAACGCGGGAGCATCGTTTCCTTATGGAACTGTGCGCATAATGTCGGCGGTGGTCTTCCGCCAATTCTGTTCATGCTTGGTATGGCCTGGTTCAATGACTGGCACGCAGCCTTTTATATGCCGGCTTTTGCGGCCATTCTGGTGGCAATTTTCGCCTTTGCAATGATGCGCGATACACCGCAATCATGTGGTTTACCGCCAATTGAAGAATATAAAAACGACTATCCGGAAAACTATTCGGAAAAAAACGAAGTCGAGCTCACCACAAAGCAGATCTTCACCCAATATGTTTTGCCCAACAAGCTCCTCTGGTATATCGCTTTTGCAAATGTCTTTGTTTACCTCTTGCGTTATGGCGTTCTTGACTGGTCACCGACTTACCTGAAGGAAGTCAAGCATTTTGCCGTTGACCAGTCTTCCTGGGCGTATTTCTTCTATGAATATGCAGGTATTCCCGGCACACTTCTGTGCGGCTGGATGTCTGATAAGGTATTCAAGGGCAATCGTGGTGCAACCGGTGTTTTCTTCATGACATTGGTGACCATTGCCACTGTTATTTACTGGCTCAACCCCGAAGGACATCCCAATGTCGACATGATCTGCATGATCGTTATCGGCTTCCTGATTTACGGGCCGGTTATGCTGATCGGTCTTCACGCTCTCGAATTGGCGCCGAAGAAAGCTGCCGGTACGGCTGCCGGTTTCACCGGTCTTTTCGGTTATCTTGGCGGTTCGGTTGCTGCTAGCGCGATCGTCGGTTACACTGTCGATTATTTCGGCTGGAACGGTGGTTTCCTCCTCATGATCGGTGGTGGCGTTATCTCTGTATTGCTTCTTGCCATCGAAATGGTGGGAGAACGCAAACAACATGCCCATGCCGAAAAATAAGTCGTTATAGACTTTAAAAAATATACGCGCTGGATTTATTTTGATTCAGCGCGTTTTTTGTACCCTATCCTTATTTAGCGCGTTTTTTTACTCCATGAACGCTTCTTGATAGGAGCGTTTTATATGACCGTTTTCTGCACACCGTTGCTGCTTTTCATTTGTCTTCTGTGATATGTACAGAACATATCTATGTTGTGTGCAAAACCTGATTGTCATCAAGGCCTATTTATATTCTTGATTGATATGAATAACCGGACACACCGGCCTATAGCAGAGAGAATTAATCACCCCTTCAAACAATCAGGATGGCCGCCTTCTTCGTGTTATTTCAAGTTGCCAAATGGCGCGGGATTTCAACCGGTTATCAATTTACCAAACTGTCTCTAACGGCTTCGGGTCATTGGTTTTCTTACATGCGAAGTTCGGCGCATCGCATTATCGTTTTTAATGCAAATCTTGCGCCTTCAATATGTCGGCTTTTTGGGCGGTTCTCCCTGTCGTTCCACTTCGTCCTTCCCGACAATTTTTCTAAAGCACCGCGTTCATCAAGCGCACAAAAAGACCTGCGTGCTCTTTTGATAAAATAACCCGATTTCCCAACGAAGCTGATAATGGCGGGAGAAATGCAATTCATTGCAAAAATTCGTTGCATCAAAAGAATAACCATCCGGCATTTGGAATAGCAATACACAATAATGATGAAAGCCTTAACACTCTGAAGAGTGAATCGAGATTATCATCCCGAATATCGCAAAGCCGACGATTATACGGTTTCACAACGTTTGCATTTTGTTGAACAATCGCCGGAGTTTTCGTTTTGGCAAATTCCGTTTCATAGAAATAAGAGAGCGTAATTGTTAGATAGGTTGATTGCGCAAAGCCGATAGCCGCTCCTCAACATCGCCTGTCTTCCGGAAAGGAAATGCAAATTCAGAGATTACGTGTCATATAACTGGCGTCTTCGCTATAAGTCAGCAATTTTTGCTTCATTTCCTTTGACACATCAACCGTTTTAAACCCGTTCTTTTGCCAAAAGACTTGTGACCCATGAACAGCAACAAGGGAAAGTGTTTCGAGTTTTTCCCGCTCAGCGACAGCGACCAGAAGTTCAACCGCTTTTTTGCCATTTCCGCCGCCTTGCGCTTCGGGCAATAAAGCAAGATCGTGAATATAGAGCGTATCGCATTTTTCCGGAAGTTTATGAAGCAGACAATCAAGAGCAGGAATGGAATTGGTTTTAAAAGGATGGGCAAGGCAATAACCATAGATTGCACTTGTTCGGGAGACCGGGCTCAAGTCTGAAATGTTTCCGGAGGCAGGATTTTCGTCAGAAAGTACAAAGCATGAAGAAGGAGAAAGATTGAATTTTTCTTCAAGCACCGCATCCTCTTCCGGAAAATCCGGATGACAAATTAAAGCGATCCGGCAGACATCTGCCAGATCGCTTTCTTTCATTGGACGCCAATATTTCACGGTTCAATCAACCGTTTGCGACATCGAATTCCAGAGGTTGAGTGTGTTTGATACCCTTTATCTTGCGCAATTCATCAAGCACTTGATCGGGAATACGAGCATCAAGATAAAGAAGCGCAATCGCGTCACCACCCGGTTCATTACGTCCCAGAGCGAAGTTTGCGATATTCACGCCGGATTTCCCGCAAATTGTACCGATTGTACCGATAATTCCCGGCGTGTCGGTGTTGGTGATATAGAGCATATGCGGGCCGACCTCGGCATCAAGATTGATACCCTTGATCTGGATAAAGCGCGGCTTGCCGTCAACAAAGCAGGTTCCGGCAATGGAGCGTGTGCGCTTCGATGTTTTGACAGTCAGTTTGATATAGCCGTCGAAAATACCGGATTTATCGCGCTTGACCTCGGAAAGAATAATACCGCGTTCTTTAACGAGAACCGGTGCCGATACCATGTTGACATCGGCAAGTTGCGGGCGGATGAGACCGGCCAATGCGGCACTGATGAGCGCACGCGTATTCATGGTAGCGGTTGAACCGTCAAACAGAATCTCGACTTCCTTGATGTCTTCCTCGGTTGATTGGCCAACAAAAGCACCAAGAACTTCGGCAAGTTTGACAAACGGCTTCAAGCGCGGTGCTTCTTCTGCCGTAATTGAAGGCATATTGATTGCATTGCTGACAGCACCATTGATAAGATAATCCGACATTTGTTCGGCAACCTGAATAGCAACGTTTTCCTGTGCCTCGGTTGTCGACGCACCGAGGTGCGGCGTGCAAACGACATTATCAAGGCTGAAGAGAGGATCATCGGCTGCCGGTGGCTCGACTTCATAAACGTCAACCGCAGCACCTGCAATTTTGCCTGACTTCAAAGCGTCAACAAGGTCTTTTTCGACAACCAGCGCACCGCGTGCACAATTGATAAGTCTTACGCCTTTCTTCATCTTGGCGATCGTTTCGGCATTGATGATATGGCGTGTCTTATCGGTGAGCGGTGTGTGTAATGTGATAAAATCGGCGCGCTTCAAAAGATCATCCAGTTCGACCTTTTCGACTCCGAGTTCTTTGGCACGGGCATCCGAAAGGAACGGGTCATAGGCAATCACTTTCATCTTCAAGCCGACACCGCGGGTTGCAACAATCGAACCGATATTGCCACAGCCGATAATACCGAGAGTTTTGCCAGTGATTTCAACACCCATAAAGCGGCTTTTTTCCCATTTACCAGCCTTGGTCGATTTATCGGCGGCGGGCAATTCACGGGCAACAGCAAACATCAATGCAATGGCATGTTCTGCGGTTGTGATCGAATTGCCGAATGGCGTATTCATAACGATAATACCGCGCCGTGAAGCGGCCGGAATATCAACATTGTCAACGCCGATACCGGCACGACCGACAACTTTCAGATTTTTTGCAGCGGCAATAAGTTTTTCCGTTACTTTGGTTGCCGAACGGATAGCCAAACCATCATATTGGCCAATAACTTCGAGAAGCTTTTCTTTGTCTTTACCGAGTTCCGGTTTGTAATCGACCTCAACGCCGCGATCTTTGAAAATCTGGACAGCGGTCGGGGATAATTTATCAGATACGAGTACACGAGGTGCCATTATGGCCTCCAAAAATTTTGTAAAATGGGGGAATGAGCGGCCTTGAAACAAGCCGCTACAAGGGAAACTTAATTTTTAAAGAGCTGCTTGTTCAGCCTTGAAAGCCCAGTCGAGCCATTCCGTCAATGCCTGAAGATCGGCGGCCTCGATCGTGGCACCGGCCCAGATGCGTAAACCTGACGGTGCATCGCGATAGGCGCCTATGTCATGGGCAACACCGGCTTTTTCCAGACGGTTGACAATAGCCTTGGCAAATGCTGCCTGCTTGTCTGCATCAAGTTTAGCCACAGCCGGATCGACAATTTTGAAGCATACGGAAGTGTTCGAGCGGGTCGCCGGTTCTTTCGCCAGAAATTCGATCCACGGCGTTTTGGTAACGAACTTGTCAAGAACAGCAAAATTCTCGTCAGCCCGTTTCATCAAAGTTTTCAGACCGCCAATCGACTTTGCCCATTTCAATGCATCAAGGTAATCCTCGACACAAAGCATAGACGGCGTATTGATTGTTGCGCCCTCGAAAATACCTTCAATGAGTTTTCCACCTTTTGTCATGCGGAAAATTTTTGGCAACGGCCATGCGGGCGTATAGGTTTCAAGACGCTCTACCGCGCGTGGCCCAAGAATAAGCACACCGTGTGCACCCTCGCCACCCAGCACTTTTTGCCAGGAGAATGTTACAACATCAAGTTTCGAGAAATCGAGATTTTGTGCAAATGCAGCGGATGTTGCGTCGCAAATCGTAAGCCCTTTACGATCAGCCGGAATAAAATCGGCATTAGGAACGCGCACACCCGATGTTGTTCCATTCCATGTGAAAACAACATCACGATCAAAATCGACTTTGGTCAAATCCGGTAATTCACCGTAAGGCGCTTCCAACTTGCGCACATCGGTCAATTTCAATTGTTTGACAACATCTGTTACCCAGCCCGAACCGAAGCTTTCCCATGCCAGCATGTCAACGCCACGTGCACCAAGGAGTGACCACAGTGCCATTTCAACAGCACCGGTATCGGATGCGGGAACAATGCCGATACGATAATTTGCAGGAACTTCCAGCACTTCGCGGGTGAGGTTGATTGCCTCTGCCAGCTTGGCTTTACCAATTTTTGCACGATGTGAACGGCCAACCGGCGCATCAGCAAGCGCTTCAACCGTCCAACCGGGACGCTTTGCACAGGGACCAGAAGAGAAATTGGGATTGTTCGGGCGCACGCCCGGCTCGTTTAGATTTGTCATAATATTCTACCCTTTCAGATAGCTCGCCTCTCGTTGGGAAGAGGTGGCCCGCTGACGTGATTATCCGAAAGGCACTTTCAACACAAGTAAAAAAATAGATTATCACAAATTATTTAATCTGAGCCGCTTTTAGACAGAGTTTTTCAATGTATTGTTGAAGTGTTATTTTTCCTCTCTCTATTTTATTCAATGGCGGCCAATCACCACTTATTGTCTTTAACGCCATTGCAGCAAATGACATTGCACTTGATTTCGAGAAAGAAAGGGAAAGATAATAATTTTCAATATCTTCCCTCTTCACTCCTCTAAGTTTTACCGGTTTTCCGAGTGCCGTTTCAAAAGCGGATGCGACATCTTGAACCGTGTAACGTTCCGGCCCTTCAACATAATGAATGCCAGCCTTTCCACATTCGACAAGCCTTGTCAAATAATCGGCAATATCGCGGGGAGCGACCATCGGAATGATAGAATGGGAAGGATAAATAGTGGTCAAACATCCTTTTTCGATGATTTCATTGAGAGCAAAATCCCAATTGGACATATAAAAGCCTGCACGAACAATCAGCGCTTCCGGATAAATCTCTTTAACCTTCTCCTCCAATAAATAAAGGCTGCCTAAATCTCCGATATGGTCACCTCTCTGAGCTCCATAAGTCGACTGCACAATGACTTTTTCAAGATTGGTGTTTTCGAGTGCGCGCGTCATCGCAGCAATTGTTCTACGCTCTTCAAGATCAACATCATAAACAGGATTGGCTGGGGGATTAAGGATATAAACGCCGCTCGCCTGCTTCAAAACCTCATGGAACAAACGATAGTCGGAAATATCAATTTCCGCTAATTGAGCACCAAGTTTGACAAGGTTTTCAGCGCGTTTTCCGGAACGGGTTACCACTGTCACATCTCTCCCCGAACGAAGCAGATTTTTTGTGAGCTCCGAACCGATATGGCCGGTTGCCCCCATCACGACAAACATGTTTCACCTCTCTTTCAAAAACGCTAGCCTATCAGATAACGATAATCATTCTTGTCGGAAAGGACTAATAAAACTATGATGGGCTTTCAAACGGGAAGGGCACAGAATGAAACAATTGCATTGGAAAAAAAGCTTAAGCCTTATAATCATTCCGCTGTTGTTTTTAAGCGGTTGCCAATCGGTTCCCAAGCTCAAATCACCCGATAATATTTACGAATTCAACACCCGCCCGACAAATGAAGTTGGCATTCCGGCCGATGTTCTGAGGCGTGCCGCTTTTACGGCAGAACGTCGCGGCTATCGCTATTTTACAATCAATGATACATCCGAAGGTGCGCAAACTTCAAAAATGCCGACTTTCGGCATCAATTACGGACGTGATCCTTATGGCTTTTCTGACCCTGGTGCAGACAGTACGGGGGGTGGAATTTCAATGGATTTACCATTGAATACTCGTCGCATCCATTGGGTTGTCACCATGATGCATACGCCCGAAGCACAATCGACTAAAGTTTATGATGTAACCGAGGTTATTTCCAAATAGCTGTTTTCAACAAGTTGGTCACTTCACGTTCAAGATAAAAATTGCGTTTTATAGAAAAACTGCTGTCATATAGCGGTGAGAAGAAAAACAGTTTTATCAAAACTCGGGGATGGCAATCTTTTGCAAAATTCATCTTTAAAAAAAGCCGTTATGCAGCGCATGGAAGGCAGCGCTTCGTTCAGCACGGTTTATAAAGATCAACGGTCATCTTTGGAAAAACTTTATCAATCCGGCTCGTTGAAATTACGTTTTCCGCTTTATTCCGACAACCATTTCGAGGCTGTGCAAATCAATACGGCAGGCGGTTTGACCGGCGGCGACAAGCTTTTCTGGAAATGCGAACTCGGTGAAAAAACAAAAGCAACCATCACCACACAAGCCGCCGAAAAAATATATCGCTCGCTTGATGGTATGCCGGCCGAGATCGATATTTCGCTAAATTTAAGAAAAAACTCGACATTGTTCTGGCTCCCGCAGGAGACAATTTTTTTCAATCGTGGCGCATTAAAACGCAAAATCACCGTCGAGATGGAAGAAGGTGCGGCTCTTCTTCTGGTAGAAGCTTTTGTTTTCGGCCGGAAATTAATGGGAGAGAAAGTTGTCAACGGCTTTATTGATGACGAGTGGCAGGTGCGTTTTTGCGATGAGCTTGTCCATTTTGAAGCCTTTAAAATCAATGGCAATATTTTACAGCAATCAACCCGCCCTGCAATTTTCAACGCCAATCAGGCCATTGCCACAATTCTCTACATTGCCGATGATTATCAGAGCCACGAAGCGGCTGCGAGAGAGATTATCGGACAATCCGGCGGGGTCTCTGCGTGGAATGGCAAGTTTCTTGCAAGGATGATTGAAAAGGACTCCTATTCTTTGAGGGAAAAACTTGCTCCTTTGGTAAAACTGCTAACAAAAGGTGCAGATGTGCCGAAATTTTGGTCAATTTAGCTATGGGTGAATAATGATACTTACCGAAAGAGAAAAGGACAAATTGTTGATCTCGATGGCTGCAATGGTTGCTCGCAAACGACTCGAACGGGGAGTAAAGCTCAATCATCCGGAAGCTGTTGCACTGATTAGCGATTTTGTCGTGGAAGGAGCGCGCGATGGCCGCACCGTTGCCGATCTCATGGAACAAGGTGCTTATGTATTGCGCCGCGATCAGGTCATGGAAGGCATTCCTGAAATGATTGAAGACATTCAGGTTGAAGCAACATTTCCCGACGGTACAAAACTTGTCACTGTCCACCATCCGATCCGTTAAGCCCGACAATTGAAAAATATAAAACTAAGGGGAACTCTCATGAAACTCTTGTCAAAATCGACAATCACAACAGCTTTGATGATTTTAACATCGACACCGGCTTTTGCCCACCTTACCGGTGTTCCACATGACCATAGCTCTTTTACAAGCGGCTTTTTACACCCGTTAACCGGATTCGATCATATTCTTGTCATGGTTGCAGTCGGCCTATGGGCAGCTCAACTCGGTGGAAAATCGATCCTTGCAGTTCCGGCAAGTTTTGTTGTGTGTATGGCAATCGGTTTTTGGCTTGCCACAAAGGGCTTTACCCTACCTTATGTCGAACCGGTCATTCTTGCTTCCGTTATTGCAATGGGGCTCTTTGCGGCAATGGCCGTTCATCTTCCCATCATGCCCGCCATGCTCGTCGTCGGTGCTTTTGCACTTTTTCATGGTTATGCGCATGGTCTCGAACTCGAAAATTCGGAAGCCTATGCTTACGGAATCGGTTTTTCTATTGCCACAGCATTGCTTCACGGCGTCGGTATTACAATCGGCTTGGGAGCAGGCAAAATTTTTGGCCAGTCGAATGGCGCAACAGCAATCAGAATCGGCGGCGTTGCGACCACTCTTGCAGGACTTTATCTGGCATTTGCTGCCGCATGACATCGAATTCCCGCCACCCGTTCTAACAATCGGAAAGAAATATGATGGTTCCCGGAGAAATGATTACAGAATCAGGCGATATTGAAATGAATGCCGGCCGTAGCGCGATAAAACTCAAAGTCGGCAATAGCGGCGACCGCCCTATTCAAGTGGGATCACATTATCATTTTTATGAAGCCAATCCTGCCCTTCAATTCGACCGCGAAAAAGCCCGTGGAATGCGCCTTGATATTCCGGCCGGTACAGCAGTCCGGTTTGAACCCGGACAGGAAAAAGATGTTTTCCTCATACCATTAGCGGGAAAACGGCGTGTCTTCGGTTTTCGTGCAAAAATTCAGGGAGATCTTTGATGAGCCACAAAATTTCGCGTGCTGCTTATGCGCAAATGTTCGGGCCTACAAAAGGTGACCATATCCGCCTTGCCGATGCAGACCTTTTTGTAACTGTCGAAGATGACAAGACAACTTATGGCGAGGAAGTCAAATTCGGTGGCGGTAAAGTTATCCGCGACGGGATGGGACAAAGCCAGTATTCACGTGAACAAGGGGCTATGGATACAGTTATCACCAATGCCCTTATTGTCGATTATACCGGCATCTACAAAGCCGATATCGGTTTGAAAGACGGTCTTATCGAAAAAATCGGTAAAGCCGGCAATCCCGATATTCAACCAAATGTCGACATCATTATTGGTCCTGCAACCGAAATTATTGCGGCGGAGGGAAAAATTGTAACCGCTGGCGGAATTGATTCACACATTCATTTTATTTGCCCCCAGCAGGTCAACGAAGCACTCTATTCCGGCGTTACAACCATGTTTGGCGGTGGCACGGGGCCCGCGCACGGAACGCTTGCGACCACCTGCACACCGGGCCCTTGGCACTTGGCGCGCATGATACAGGCGGTAGACAGCTTGCCAATGAATATCGGCCTTGCCGGTAAAGGCAATTCGTCTTCCCCTGCCGCTTTGATCGAAATGGTCAATGCCGGTGCTTCTTCGCTCAAACTTCATGAAGATTGGGGGTCGACTCCGGCGGCAATCGACAATTGTTTGAGCGTTGCCGATGATTATGACGTGCAGGTTATGATCCACACCGATACATTGAATGAAGCGGGGTTTGTCGAAGATACAATCGCGGCATTCAAAGGCCGGACAATCCACGCCTTCCATACAGAAGGTGCCGGCGGGGGTCATGCTCCCGATATTATCCGTGTCTGCGGGTTTGAAAATGTATTGCCTGCCTCCACCAACCCCACACGCCCCTATACGGAAAACACCATTGCCGAACATCTCGATATGCTCATGGTCTGTCACCACTTGTCGGCAAAAATACCCGAAGATGTCGCCTTTGCCGAAAGCCGCATACGCAAGGAAACAATCGCGGCGGAAGATATTCTGCATGATCTCGGCGCGTTTTCTATTATCTCGTCGGATAGTCAGGCGATGGGACGTGTCGGAGAAGTCATTATCCGCACATGGCAGACTGCCGATAAAATGAAAAAACAGCGTGGTTATTTGGGAAAAGATAGCGGGTTCAACGATAATGAGCGCGTGAAACGCTATATTGCAAAATACACAATCAATCCGGCCATTGCACAAGGAATCGGCCATGTCACCGGTTCGATAGAAAACGGTAAACGTGCCGATATTGTCATCTGGTCGCCCGCCTTTTTCGGTGTAAAACCGGATATGGTTTTGCTTGGCGGAATGATCGTGGCGGCACCGATGGGCGACCCCAATGCATCTATTGCAACACCGCAACCGGTTCACTTCCGGCCAATGTTCGGCGCTCTCGGAAAGGCTGTCAAACACACATCTCTCACCTTTACCAGCAAAGCCGCCATTGATAATGGGCTTGCCGAAAAGCTAGGGCTTGAAAAGGAACTCGTTGCCGTCAAAAACACCCGCACAATTTCCAAAAAATCCATGAAACTCAATTCTGCAACGCCGCATATTGACGTTGACCCTGAAACTTATGAAGTGCGCGCAGATGGTGAATTATTAACCTGCGAACCGGCAAAGATACTTCCGATGGCACAACGCTATTTCCTTTATTGAGGTTTAAATGTCCTATAAAACTTTTCGAACAACAAAATATATACCGGCGTCCGACGCCAAAGGGGTTGAAACTTCAGGTGCGCTTTCACTTTCCCATGACGAACGCCATATCCGCCGGAAATTGCTTCATTTTGCCAATGGCGATATGATTATGGTGGATTTGAAAGAACCCGTCCATCTCAAAGAAGGCGATGTTCTTGAAGCTGAAAACGGTGAATATTTTCTCATCCACGCAGCCAATGAACCACTTTATTCTGTCAAAGCGGCAACTCCCCTTGAGCTTACCCGACTTGCCTGGCATTTGGGCAACCGTCATCAAACTGTCGAAATCAAAGAAAACACGATTTTCGTGTCTCGCGATCCGGTTATTCGCGCTATGCTTGAAGGTTTAGGCGCAACCATAGAAGAAGTCGAGGCTCCTTTTCAACCTCTCCACGGAGCTTATCACGACCATACGGGACACCATCATTAATGTTGCAGGGTGACGCCTCTTTACTGCGTTTGATGACGCTTTTTTCGCCGGTCTTTCCGGTCGGAGGCTTTGCCTATAGCCATGGTCTCGAACAGGCCGTCCATGAAAATTTTATTACGAATGCCGAAGATTTGTTTGATTGGCTTGATGCTCTTGCCAATTACGGATCTCTCCATAATGACGCGGTTTTCATTGCCGAAGCGTGGAGATCAAACGATCAAGGAAAATCCATTATTGCCCTTGTCGAAATAGCCAATGCCAACGCTGCCTCGAAAGAACGCTTTCTGGAAATTGATTTACAAGGCCGTGCTTTTTGTACCTCGGTTGCCCAAACCGGTTTTTCAAAAGGAATCTATAAAGCTCTTCCCTATCCGGTTGCTGTGGGCGTTCTCGGACACCAATTGGAAATTTCATTGTCATCTGTTCTGACAGCCTATCTCCACACATTTCTGTCAAATCTGGTGCAGGCAGCTATAAGACTTGTTCCGCTTGGTCAAAGCGACGGGGTCAAAATAATGGCAAAGCTCGAAAAAACAATTCTTGCTATCACCGAGAACAGCGATAAGCTTACACTTGATAATCTCGGTTCATGTTGTTTTCTATCCGACATCATGGCAATGCGCCACGAAAAACTTTATTCAAGGATTTTCCGTTCATGACATCTTCTTATTCACCAAACGGTCCGTTACGTATCGGCATTGGAGGCCCTGTCGGGTCCGGAAAAACAACCTTGACGGAAATGCTTTGCAAAGCCTTGCGCGATCATTACTCGGTCGCCGTTGTTACCAACGATATTTATACAAAAGAAGATGCGCTGATCCTCAATCGCGTTCAGGCACTGCCAGAAGATCGCATCATCGGCGTGGAAACAGGCGGTTGCCCGCACACAGCTATTCGCGAGGATGCAACTGTCAATTTGCAAGCTATTGACGAGCTTTTAAACCGGCATCCCGACCTTGATATGATATTTATCGAATCAGGCGGAGATAATCTCGCGGCAACATTTTCCCCCGATCTCGCCGATTTGACGCTTTACGTTATTTCGGTGGCAGAAGGTGAAAAAATACCGCGCAAAGGCGGTCCCGCCATTACACGCTCTGATTTGCTCATCATCAACAAGAAAGATCTTGCCCCATATGTTCACGCCGATCTTGATGTGATGAAACATGATGCCAAAATCCAGCGCGGCGAAAAACCCTTCGTTTTCACGGATATGCTGCGCCGCGAAGGGCTTCAGGATATTATTCGTTTTATCGAACAGGCAGGCGGCTTTAACCGGTAAATAAGCAAACAAACACATGAAAAACGTCTTTCACGGCTTTAAAAATTTTATGGCCACATGAACAGGCCTTATGGCGTCAAAGAGCTTCAGCAAAGATAAAAAGATATTTGCCGGAATTTTTCTAAGACATTTTCACGAGAGATATGTTCGGAAAAATTGGTTGGTACGCCTAAGGGGAATTGAACCCCTGTTTCCGCCGTGAGAGGGCGGCGTCCTGACCGCTAGACGATAGGCGCACGGTGTAAAGCCGCTAATAAGCCTTGTTTACTCAAAGAGCAATGCCAAATCCCCAAAAAAATGAACTTATCGGGGCAAATTTTGAATATTTTTGTTTTGAAGGCTAGACACCCAAAATTTTAATGTTATAAACCCAAGCGCTCCGGTTAAAAAATCGGATTTGCCCAGATAGCTCAGTTGGTAGAGCAGCGGACTGAAAATCCGCGTGTCCGTGGTTCGATTCCGCGTCTGGGCACCATCTTCAATTTTTATATGTTTAGTTTCTATAAGCAGATCGCTTTAACCCCTTGTTTTATCGAATTAAACAATTTCAATAAGAGCTCATAGCTTTCCATTTAAAATCCCTCTCTAGCCTAATTCGGCAACAAACTTTAACCGGATTGCACCAATCGCTTCCCGAATTATCTTGGTCGCCGTTCCGGCAATAGAGCCAAGGGTAACTCCATCACGATTCTGATCGGCGAAAACACACTCTCTATACGTTGTAATGTAATCGCCATTTGTTTTGTTTTTGAAATTGTACTTCGTCAGTGATGTATCGGTGGTGTTATTCGACAGGGTCAAAATTGATGCAGCGCGATAAAAAGCGCGACCGATCCAGTTGCGAAAGGATCCATACTCATAGAACTCACACATGTCGGGCACATAGACATATTGAATATCTTTCATAGAGATGGTTACCGAAAACCACAGCGTCGTGATGCTTTTTCAAAAATGGGGTGATATTGCAACAATAGATATAAAAATCGCGTTTACGGGTAGCGCCCACCTCCTGTATGAATGTAATTCATTGATATAGGCTGTGCTTTGTTAATGGTTCAGGCAAGGCATATGTATTTTCAAACACTTCCAGTTCCAAATCCGGACAGGTAACCGACATTGCTTTATCGGTCGCGGTAAAAAATCATCGGTAACTACATAACCATCTTGAAAGTGAAACGAAGTGGTGATTAGCTATTCCGGCACGCTATATAGATGTCGTCATGTTTTTCCGCTACCGATAAAGTCAACACATCGCCCAACAGCCATTTCGTCTCACTAGCAATATTGTTGAACGCTTCAAGTAAATCGACGTTAACAAAAAAAACGATCCCTCATTCTTTGATCGTGGGCCTTAAGTAAATATACCGTCTATGTTTCTCTGGATCATCTCCGGTTCCAGCATGACATGGGACACAGACCATGTCCCGTACTTTTTGGTATTTTCAGGCGTTTCACAATATCGGCAGCAGTTAAACTGTGCGTATTTTTTCCAGTAAATCAAGAATTTATACTGATCTGCTTAAGGCCTAGATATTGTAATTTTTAATAACATTCACATGATATACATTTTATTGACAAACTGAAATATCTTACGCAATATACAAAACATCGGAATTATTTCATTATAATGAAATAATTTTAAATTAAAAATATTGTGGAGGGAAATTTAAATAATTATACAAATTCAATTAGTTATTTGAATATTGAAGTTGTGGCAGCAAAGAAAATTTCTTGTCCATCTTTCTGCTGTGGCGGAACGACGCTGTATAAAATCCGGTTCATAGACCCGAATTTAAAAAACTAAACAAGACGAATTTTAAATTCAAAAAACCTTACTATCGAAAAGTCGGAGGTAACTTATTTAATAATAAAACTGTAATTTGAAATATATCCTATATGCAACTTGATCGCTTTGGGAGGAGAGATCATGTCACATGGATTTTCGACGGGAAAAAGCGAAACAGCGCCACCCGTCAACATTAAAAAAGTCATTGCAGCGTCAAAGGCAGGTACAATTGCCGAATGGTATGAATCCCTTATTTATGGTGTTTCAACCATACGGGTTGTCGGAACGCTGTTTTTACCGAAAGTGGATAACCCGCTTACCGGAATTATGGCAGCATTTGCCACTTACACGATAGACTTTGCAGCCCGCCCCCTTGGGGATTTGATTTTTGGTCACTATGGTAACAGATCGGGGCGAAAAAACTGGCTTCCGTTCAGCCTTTTTCAGGTCGGTATTTCAACTTTCCTTATGGGTTGTATCCCTACTTTCTCGTCGATCGGCTTGCATGCACCTTTTACAATTATAGCGCTGGGGTTCGTACAAGGCTTTACCCTCAGTGGCGAATGGGGTGGTGCAATTCTACTCGCAAAATATAACGCGACAATTCCCGTTACTATTTATCTATTTTTTGTCTGCGGAATATCTACGGTAGCATTGCTTTGCTTTCATGAGGCGCGTCACCTGAGACTGAATATGGTTGACGAAAAATATCTTGGAAAACGTGGGGCTAGCCCGCTTTTGGAAGAAAATTGTTAAAATTATTTTTGGGAGGATAGACATGTTTGATCGGAATAAAAAACACTTTCGCACGGTTATACTTGGTGCGGGTTTCGGTGGTTTAGGTATGGGAGCCACTCTGAAGGAAGCCGGAGACGACGATTTTATTATTTTTGAAAAGGCCGGGGAACTCGGGGGTGTATGGCGCGACAATAGCTATCCGGGTGCTGCGTGTGATGTGGAAGCCCATCTCTATTGTTACAGCTACTTTCCTTATTTGCGTGTCAGTAGTATGTTTCCGGAGCGCGACGAGTTAATGGGCTACCTGCATAGATTTGCCGATCATTTCGATCTCGAAAAACACATTTTTTGTAATCATAAAATAACGTCGGCTGTCTGGAACGAAAAAACCAATCAATGGGAATTTGAGGTTAATGGTAAAGAACATTTTACCTCAACATTTTTTGTGCCCGCCTGGGGGCAATTGAATACGCCTAAAATTCCGGAATTTAAGGGACTAAGCGATTTTAAAAATCCGATATTCCATTCCGCTGAATGGGATCACTCGATTGATCTCAACGGAAAAAACGTTGCAAGCGTAGGTTCCGCTGCAAGTGCCGTGCAATATGTCCCGGAAATTGCGAAAATTGTTCTCCATCTGACTGTTTTTCAACGTAGTGCCAATTGGATAATGCCGCGTAACCAATATTTCTTTTCCGAAGAAGAACTGGATAATTTTGAAAAACATCCGGAAACGTTTTGGGAGAGCCGGCGACAAGTGTATAAATTGCGGGAAGAAGGGTTCCAACGAACCAAACATAATTCCGTCGCACAAAAGGAAGGTATTAAAATGGCCAAGGCGCACCTGGCCAAACAAATTAGCGATGAAGAATTGCTAAAAAAACTCACTCCGGAATTTGAATTCGCTTGCAAACGTATCTTGCGTACCGATGATTATTATCCTGCCTTGATGCGTAAAAATGTTTATCTCGAAACTGCGCCGATTGACCATTTTACCAGTGATGGTATCGTCACCAAAGAAGGTGTCGAACACAAATTCGATGTCGTCATTTTCGGTACAGGATTTTCAAGTCAGGCATTTCAGGGCGATCTGGTCATTACGGGTCAGGATAATGTGACACTCGATCAGGTATGGCAAGACGGCGCACAAGCTTATCTGGGCATGAATATACCCGGTTTTCCCAATATGTTTGTTCTTTATGGACCAAACACAAATCTCAACCATAATTCAATTCTTGCTATGCTTGAAATTCAGCAAAATTACATTGTTCAGGCAATGAACCATATTGATAACGGGCAAGCTGCTTCTGTAAAAATTGATGTTTTCAACCGTTATAATGACAATATTCAGGAGGAGATGAAAGACTCGGCTTTTTCATCGTCATGCAGCAGTTGGTATAAAAATGCTGCCGGCCGTGTCATCAATAACTGGTCGGGAACTGTGGAAGATTATCGTCAATTGGCAAAATGGAATGATAACGATTTTGATTGGGTCGAAAGAGCAGGTTGAAAAATGACAAAAGGAACATTTATTCCTCTGGAAGAGGTCGCTGCCGATGCGAGAGATCTTGTCAAAGCATTTCGAGATAATGGCGAAATATCATTTCAGGATTTGACATTGGAAGAAGTGCGAGAAGGTTATCGTCAGTCGTGTAGCATATATCAACTTCAAGTGGACAAAAAACTCTCGGTAACTGACGTGGATTGCAAAGTAACGGGCGCTACGATCAAATTGCGGCATTATTCAAAAGGCGATGACAAGAACAGACCGTTATTGCTTTATTTGCATGGCGGGGGATGGGTCATCGGCGATCTTGATACACATGACGGAATTTGTCGATATATGGCAAAAAAGACATCTGCCAATGTTGTAGCCGTCAATTATCGGCTAGCTCCGGAACATGTTTTTCCTGTTCCTTATCAGGATTGCGTTGATGCTTTGAATTGGCTTGCACAAAATCAACAAGCTTTAAAACTCGATTGTTCTAAAACGATCATCATGGGAGATAGCGCGGGCGGTAATATGGCAACGATACTCGCCAACGAAAAACACATCAGTCAGGATATAAAAATTATATCTCAAATATTGCTTTATCCTGTCACCGATTTGACGGCATCGTCACCTTCTTATCAAAAAATAAAACAAGGATTTTCACTGGTTGCTAAAACTATGTATTGGTTTCGAGAGAAATATGTTCCGGAAAAAACAGATTTGAAAGATCCTCGTCTTTCGCCCCTGTTTCATAACCATAACAAACAACCTCCGATGTTCATTGTTACAGTTGGACTGGATCCGCTAACAGACGAAGGTTGTGATTATGCAAATCTTGCCGCAAAAAGTGGCACAGAACTGGAACACCACCATTTGCCTCATCATATGCATGGCATGTTCACCTCTGCCGGAAAAGTGAAAACCGCGAAAAAAATGCTAAAAATGGCCGCTCGTTTTATTGAGGATCGGCTTTCATCCTGATCGGTATTATGGAAGATAATAATCAAGATGGACGGTATTTTGAATACCGTCCATTTTATATGAGATTGTTAGTTGGCTGGTCATTGCAGCGTCTTTCACACTCTTTAAGATAGACATCAAACTTACTTTTTAGGGATGCCATTAAAGCAACGCATATGCCGCTCAGCAGCACAAAAGTCGGCTCGAAATCAAAACTGACCCAACCTGTAATCTTAAAAGAAAGCTGATAGTCTTTAGTCTATCAAATGGACAATTGAGTAGCTACAGAGAATAGCTCCCCAGTTGTCGGTTCGGCCAAATACGGAGTCATTAACAATCGACGGCATGATGCATAATTTTTCCGGCAGGTGTTGTTTGTGAGAAACATCAAGCCCCTCATTCTACTTCGGATGGGCAGAACAATTAAAATTTCATTCGACTGACAAACTTATTGCCACTGCCGAAAATAGATTACCAGCTTGCAAAACTCAAGAACCGGCGGTGCATACTAAAAGCTATGCCCGATGTGGACATACATTCTTCCTCACAATCTCATCGCGACTATCGTTGTTTTCTATCTTCGTTAATGTGTTTTTGATTTTTGATAAATTCATAAACAGTATTTATCAATGTTTGTCGTATCGAAGCCCCGCAGCAGAAATAAAAGCTTGGTTTCGCAAACGGGCATCGTTAAGCAAATCAGCCCATTCAATTATCTCAACGATTCCACGAAATTTTCCGCTCAATTCCTGAATACGACCTCGACCATTCGATGTTGTACGCCAGCCATTCGTTTGAATTTCGAGCTTCCCGACAATGTCTGCGATGACATAACAATAAAAAATACAATCAGAAGCAACCCGTATATGGCCGCCTTTAAAATCTAAAATTTCGCCCTTTTGAAGCTTAGTAATGTATTCACTAATCTGGTTCATCGGCGAATACCGTTCGTCATAATCCTTTCGCCCAGGATGTTTGAATTCCACAAGCATCACGCGCTGTAACGGATCGGTCCCTTCAGATCGAAGTCCGTATAAGCGGTCGTATATGAGAAGGTCTGGACGCTTTTTGCTCGCTTCTTTATCAAGAATTTTGTTAAATGACACGTCTGATGCAAAATATTTGGTGAAGGTCAGGCGTTCATCAATAATCCAAAGATCATGGTCAGCGACTTCTACTTTTGATGGGTCGTCACCCCTCAGCTTCATTGGACAAATAAATTGATGGAGTGTCTCTTCCAAATGGAAATCCAACGAACCAGCGTCACGCTCACGTATACGGCGGGTCAAAACTTCCATGACATCAAGAACCGTTTTACGTCGCAACACATACTCGGTAAGTTGTCGTTGCTCCTCGGCTCGAATATCGTTGGCCGCCTTACGAACTGTTTCTTGGAAATTCACTGGAACATCATCATTTTCTCCAAGCTGAGAAACAATCTTCTGTATCCTATCATTCCGTTCTTTATCTCGCCGGATCCGGACAGGAATCAACGCTTGAGCGAATTGTTCTGGCTTGACGGCATTATTCGGTGTTCTCGCTAAGAGATCCCGCGCATCTTCGAAGGCAAAAGATGGATATTCCTGAATAAATTCATGCATAGTTTCAAGGCGTTGATTGTTAAACTGGGTAATTTCTTCGCCAAGCGCATTCTTTTGCACATTCTTGGAACACTCACGCACAATCTCTTCAACAATGCTTTCTACGAAATTAAATTGCGTTCGTTCCTGATTAACACGTTCATCCAAGAAATTGCCCGTAATACAGCCATGATATACGTATGAGCGGCTGGGACCAAAATAGCCAATGCCGATCAAACCGTCAATTTTCCGAGTCGTAACTGTTCGACCGTTTGCAACTAAGTGCATCTGATGAAAACCTTCGAAGTTGGCACTCGCTGCTTTCTCACAAACGAAACTCCTGAGAGATAACGTGCCAAACTCTTTGCTTTCTATCTTAGTGATACCGCGATCCTCAACTCGAAGTTTCAGGATTTCCTCGGGAAATGTAACGACGTTAGCATCTATGTCGACAGTGACGGCCGGGGATTGCCCCATAATGAAATCTGCAAAAAAATGCGAGCCAAAGTGCTTAATGATTGTAGAAGTTTTATGAGGAAACTTATCACGGTAAGCTGTTCCGCGTAGCTGCTTGAATGTCACGGTCGTGCCCGTTTGAGCTATACCTGCCAAGGTTTCTATTCTCTCATTACAAATCTGATCTTGCCTTGTTAAATGAAAAGTAAAAGAACGACGATACAAAATTTCTTTATCACGATATATGCTTTGAACCTTGATGCTTTCAAAAGCATCAAGCCAAAGGAGGCGACCGACACCTTTGCCACCACGAGAAATCTTATAGTCCGTATCTGTCGTACAAAACGCCTCAAATCGCGCAGGTTCAAGCCCCACACCATTATCCTCAACAACGATCTCGATATCATCCGCTGACTGCGCATTTGTAATGGTGACAGTAATTTTGCCTCGTTCCAGATATTGATCACCAAAAGCATCCTCGACAGCATGAAGCGAATTACTCACCGCCTCGAATACAGGTTGGAGAGCCTCGGCTGCCTGTGACGGCTTTGGCAATCGTTTAACACGATTGACAATATCTCCATGCATTGAAGTCATTGGCGCCTCCCATTTTTCTTTTTTGCCTTACAAACCAAGCTTCAAATAACGAGTTTTAATAAATATCCAACATAGAATTCAATACTAACCAGATATTACACCCAAGTTCAATAAAGGACGTGTTTTCCTACTCCGTTATTACTAAACACCGAAATACGACGTCCGTACTTTGTTTCTTACTTTCCGATTTCAAAGTTAAATGGCGATTCTCCAAATGGTAAAAAAAGAAGTTTAAAGCCGTAATTGCACGAATATCTAGGCGATGGGATTGAGTTGAAGGCAGATGAGGGAGTGACGGTTGAAGGAGACGCGGGCTAAGTGTCAGAATTAAGTGACAGACTTGAGTGACAGAATTGCGTGTTAGAATTAAGTTTCCGAGACGGGATCAAACACGGATAAATTTCAACGTTGAAGATCTGTGATAGAGAAGCTTTATTTCCGCTTCGCGAAGCTGGATTTCGATTTTAACAAACTGATATTCGGGGGATAGCGTTACGTTGCTCGCGTTTTCGGCTTGGCATTACACACATTCCAAGCGACGACCGTTTGAAGACAAGCGGAGAAGCGGAGTCACGGGCCGGCATCGGGAAGCGCAGCGTTCATATAATGAGGATATTGATAGGTGAGAACCCGGCTAAAGCAATGAACGCGTTTTGGTGTTTTATAGAAATTCGGTTTGTTTTCAACATAGGCATGTCCGCGACCGCATATTGCAGTAAAGGTCATTAATTCCGCGATCCTAATAGACAACCCACGCACCAAACGACGAGCATCTCAACGTAATCATCGCTGCGGCCCCGTTTTTGGAAGCGCTGCGGTATACAAAGCGGATAATGATAGGCAAAAATTTGTGAGTGGTGAAGTGATGATTGGTTGCGGGGGCAGGATTTGAACCTGCGGCCTTCAGGTTATGAGCCTGACGAGCTACCGGGCTGCTCCACCCCGCGCCAAGGAAGAGTGTTTTACGAGAAGCGGGAGGGGAGCGACAAGGCTACCGGACCCAAAATTGTAAAACGCTCAAGTTACATTGTAGATCAATGTAACGGGATAAGAAAGAGCCAAAAGGCTCATTTTGATATAACAATTCAAGCAGACCAATCAAGAGTGGTCTGCCCGTTAAATACCAATTGAAGAGGAAGCACGAGGCTAAATATCGTAAAGAATAGAGAAGCTATTGTTGCACTTGGCAGACCTGGCAGCGACTTACTCTCCCGTGTCTTAAGACAAAGTACCATCAGCGCAGGAGCGTTTCACGGCCGAGTTCGGAATGGGATCGGGTGCAGCCGCTCCGCTATAACCACCAGGTCGGCAAAGCGCAACAATTTTTCAAGAAGCTGATATCTTTCTGTTTTGTTCTTTTACATTCACTTTCACGCTTTAGCTTTTAAAACGCGACCGCACGTCGGCCACTTTTAGCCGCCCTCGCGGAGGGCTGCGCCCGTGAGCGCAGTAAAGTGATCTTTGCACAGCAAAGATGAACATTTGTAATGGGAACGATCAAGTCAATCGAACGATTAGTATCAGTAAGCTCCATGTGTCACCACACTTCCACACCTGACCTATCAACGTGGTCGTCTTCCACGGTTCTCAGGGAATACTCGTTTCCAGGTGGGTTTCCCGCTTAGATGCCTTCAGCGGTTATCCCGTCCATATATAGCTACCCTGCTATGCGGCTGGCGCCACAACAGGTCCACCAGAGATATGTCCATCCCGGTCCTCTCGTACTAGGGACAGATCCTGTCAATATTCCTACACCCACGGCAGATAGGGACCGAACTGTCTCACGACGTTCTGAACCCAACTCACGTACCGCTTTAAATGGCGAACAGCCATACCCTTGGGACCTGCTCCAGCCCCAGGATGCGATGAGTCGACATCGAGGTGCCAAACAACCCCGTCGATATGGACTCTTGGGGGTCATCAGCCTGTTATCCCCGGCGTACCTTTTATCCGTTGAGCGATGGCCCTTCCACGTGGAACCACCGGATCACTATGACCGTCTTTCGACTCTGCTCGACTTGTCAGTCTTACAGTCAGGCGGGCTTATGCCATTGCACTCGACGAACGATTTCCGACCGTTCTGAGCCCACCATCGCGCGCCTCTGTTACTCTTTAGGAGGCGACCGCCCCAGTCAAACTACCCACCATACACTGTCCTGAACCCGGTTAACGAGCCGCAGTTAGACATCCATGTCAATAAGGGTGGTATTTCAAGGATGACTCCACAAAGGCTGGCGCCCCTGCTTCAAAGTCTACCACCTATCCTACACATGCCGACACGAATGCCAGTGTAAAGCTATAGTAAAGGTGCACGGGGTCTTTCCGTCTAACCGCAGGAACCCCGCATCTTCACGGGGAATTCAATTTCACTGAGTCTACGTTGGAGACAGCGGGGAAGTCGTTACGCCATTCGTGCAGGTCGGAACTTACCCGACAAGGAATTTCGCTACCTTAGGACCGTTATAGTTACGGCCGCCGTTTACTGGGGCTTCAATTCAATGCTCTCACATCTCCTCTTAACCTTCCAGCACCGGGCAGGCGTCAGACCCTATACGTCGTCTTGCGACTTCGCAGAGCCCTGTGTTTTTGGTAAACAGTCGCTACCCCCTGGTCTGTGCCACCCCCTAACGGTTGCCCGCTAAAGGGTCACGCTTCTTCCGAAGTTACGCGTGCAATTTGCCGAGTTCCTTCAACGTAGTTCTCTCAAGCGCCTTGGTATTCTCTACCGGTCCACCTGTGTCGGTTTAGGGTACGGTCTATACGTGGGAGCTATTTCCCGGGACTGCTTCAAAGCAAGACCAATCCATTAAGATCTTACAATTTACACAATCCGTCACTTCCCACAGGTCCACGAATATTAACGTGGTTCCCATCGACTACGCCTTTCGGCCTTGCCTTAGGGGCCGACTAACCCTGCTCAGATTAACTTTAAGCAGGAACCCTTGGACTTTCGGCGAGGGAGTCTCTCACTCCCTTTATCGTTACTCATGTCAGCATTCTCACTTCCGATACCTCCAGGATCCCTTACGGGTATCCCTTCTCTGGCTTACGGAACGCTCCGCTACCACACGTCTTGCGACGTATCCACAGCTTCGGTGTATGGCTTTAGCCCCGTTACATTTTCGGCGCAAAGACCCTTACTTAGACCAGTGAGCTGTTACGCTTTCTTTAAATGATGGCTGCTTCTAAGCCAACATCCTGGTTGTTTTGGGATCCTCACATCCTTTCCCACTTAGCCATAACTTGGGGACCTTAGATGGTGGTCAGGGTTGTTGCCCTCTCCACGACGGA
>NZ_CP015625.1:2617500-2907212 GCF_002007565.1 Ditibartonella choladocola
AAACTATTATCAACGCGTTGAATGATGCCAATTACGAAGGCGATGATGCCGACAGGCTTGCACAAGCGCTAACCCGTTTCAACGGCTCGGACACACTTCATGCCGGAAATGTCTTGCGCATCGGTATCGAAACCAATTCGGCATCGGAAGATCATCTCGTACGTGCAAGCATTTATCACGGTATGCATCATGTGCTTTCCATTTCTTTGAACGACAAAAACGAATTTATAAAAAGCAACGAACCGGAAATGACTCCGATTCTGAAAACCGCTTTCGAGGGAGGCGTACCGCTCACCCATATTAATGCTTCCAATTTACCGACAATCTATGATGCAATTTACCGGTCGGTTTTGAGTTATGATATGCCGTTGACGACTGCCCGACAACTTATTCGCGTCATGGCCAATGATGTCGACCTTGAAGATCGCGTTTCGCCAAACGATACATTGGAAGTCTTTTATGCGACTCCGGGAAAAGACGAGGAAGACAGTTCCGAACCGGAGATTCGCTTTGTCAGTGCTACATTCGGCGGCGTTACACGTAAATATTATCGCTTCCGTTCAACTGACGGAACAATTGATTATTATGATTCGCAAGGCCGCAGCTCGAAACAATTTTTGTTAAGAAAGCCTGTCCCCAACGCTATCTTCCGCTCGCCATTCGGGCCAAGAAGACATCCCGTCCTCGGTTATGTCAGAATGCATACCGGTGTCGATTGGAGTGCGCCGAGGGGTTCTCCCATTGTTGCAGCCGGTGACGGTGTTGTAACGAAAGCAGGCCCCGTTCGCGGTTATGGCAATCAAACCGAAATCCGTCATGCTAACGGATATGTCACATCCTATGCCCATCAGAACAGCTTCGCTCCCGGTATCAAAGTCGGAGCAAAAGTTCGTCAGGGGCAGATTATCGGCTATGTCGGATCAAGCGGTCTTGCAACGGGACCTCACTGCCACTTTGAAGTTTCTGTCAACAACACCAAAGTTGACCCGATGCGAATTCGTCTGCCCGATGCGAAGTCGTTACACGGAAAAGATCTGGAAGCATTCAAACATGATCGCAACAAATTGGAGGCTCTTATCAACGGACAGGACGATCAGAAGCTTGCAGCAACGGTCACTTCCGACGATAAAGTGCGAAATCCACGTTCCGACATTTGACAGGAAACTGCTTTAGACCGCTATAAACCGGCTCACCGGATTTTTTTCATCATATCGGGTGAGCTTAAAAATCGTAAACGTCGCGGATTTTATTTCTTATATTGATTCGACAGAAACTGTTTTGGATTTATTAAAATGAATGGCACTCGCGCAGTTTGAAGCTGCGTCTATGGCGTGCCGGCCAATTAAAAATTCATCATATATTACAGGAAATCGAAAAATGATTTTCGATTCGTAAACAGTTGAGCGGATGACCAACTATTTGCTTCCTCGTTCTGAACAGGTCAGGCAACAACACCGGAATAACTGAACCCCGCTTTCGACCGGCGGATCTGATATTATGAGCTGCCGATGCCAATTCTCTTATAAGTTCCAATTCTATCATAATAAGATAGCTAGGCGGTTTCGTGAGTTGCTTTTAGCAATACAGCCTCTAGCCTCTCTCACCGGAAAAATTCCGGCAAGCCTGTTCGTTCCGCCTGTCAGTTATTCGTAAACGAGCGCATTGTTGCGGCTGCCGAATTGGCGTCGGGACCATAATCCGATTGACCGTTAACGCCCAATAATTCCTGTAGACGGGTACGCGCGCGGCTGACACGGCTTTTTATTGTGCCGACAGCACAACCGCAAATTTCTGCTGTATCTTCATAAGAAAAACCGGAAGCACCAATAAGGATGATGGCTTCTTTCTGGTCGTCGGGCAATTGGTCCAGAGCTTTTCTGAAATCCTGTAAATCAAGGGAACCGTATTGTGCAGGATGAACAGCAACATTTTCAGTGAAAACGCCTTCGCTGTCCTGCACTTCACGGCCTTTTTTACGCATTTGACTGAAAAACTCGTTTCTCAAAATCGTGAATAACCAAGCTTTCATATTTGTTCCGATTTCGAAACTGTCCTGCTTTGCCCAAGCTTTCATAATGGTGTCTTGAACAAGGTCATCGGCTTTATCATGCTGACCACTCAAAGACACGGCAAAAGCGCGCAGAGACGGTAAAATTGAAAGAAGTTCACGTTTGAAATCAGGATTATGCGGGCTCATGGGTTTCACTTTCCCATATCAATTTTGGCTGCCTTGTTCGGCTTTATCAAGCTTTTCAAGAAGATCGAGAAATTTTTCCGGTATTTCTTCTTCCTGAAGAGCTGTATAAAACTGCCGCAACTTAACCGCTATTTCGCTATTGGATCCAAGCAGATCATCTTGCGGACCGAAATTCTCGGAACCGTTTTTTTCCTTGCCATCATCCATCTTAAGTCCCTTAAAAATGACGCCATCCGTTAATTTATAAAGAGTGTAAAAAAATACACTTACCTTAAAGAATATAGAAGTGAGTAAAAAGTTCCAAGGGGCTGGAACTTTTTATTATTCATGAATTAATCTTCCAAACACACCCTCATGCGGGTACACTTTCAGGGGCAGAAGGAGTTTCTTATATGACCTTATCAACGCGTATTGCACCGCATCTACCTTACTTGAGAAGATTTGCGCGTGCCGTTACCGGATCTCAAACTTCGGGTGACGCCTATGTTGCAGCTATGCTTGAAGCATTAATTGCCGACATTTCGATTTTCCCTGACACATCTTCCGACCGCATAAGCGTTTATCGGTTGTTTTGTGAATTATTCGATCAGACAACGCCGAATATTGCTGAGCCATTGCCGCAATTCGGTGTCGAGCAGAAAGCGAATGCAAAACTTTCCTATCTCACTCCCAAGGCCCGTCAGGCATTTCTGCTCATCGCTGTTGAAGGTTTCAGCGATAAAGAAGCTATGAAAATTATGAATGTCGATGCTCAAGAATTCAGAAAATTGCTGAATGATGCTTCGAGTGATATTTCCGAACAGGTCGCAACACGCATCCTCATTATTGAAGATGAACCCTTAATTGCTATGGATATCGAGCAACTGGTTGAATCGCTTGGTCACCAGGTGGTCGGCATTGCACGTACACGTGACGAAGCGGTTTCACTGTTCAAAAAGGAAAAACCCGGAATGGTTCTGGCGGATATTCAACTTGCCGATAACAGTTCGGGCATTGATGCGGTCAATGACATTCTGGAAACCGATGAAGTTCCGGTCATCTTTATTACCGCATTTCCCGAACGTCTCCTCACAGGTGAGCGGCCCGAACCGACATTCCTTGTAACCAAGCCTTTCAATCCCGATATGGTCAAAGCGTTGATCTCGCAAGCGCTTTTCTTCCAAGAAAATGCATCACGGAAGTAACAAAAGTGAAGCTTCAAAACTATCTCAGACAAAAGGTTATTCGTTTCTTATGACATCGGCTCCCCGATCAGCACCTGCCGTTGAAAGATTGCATGTGAGTGCCTTGGCACAGGCCATTCACGGAGCCGATATTTTTGTACTCTATCAAACGCCCGATTTTATCTATCATTGGGCTGAAAATTTGCCTGATATACTCGCGAACAAGTGGTTTGCCGGATGCCGTGAATCGGATTTTCTATCCGAAACACTCGCCGATAATATGAAAACTGTAAAATCGCAGGTTCTTGCAACAGGCAAGATGCAAACATTAGAAGCGCGCTTTGAAAATAGCTCGAACCGGATTTTGTGGTATAAATTTTCTATCGATTGTCATCGCAACGATCAGGGGGAAATTATCGGTTTATTGACGACGGGCGTCAATGTAACAGAATTACGGCGACGCGAGCAGGTACTCAAAGCTTTATTGAGAGAAGTAAGCCACCGTTCCAAAAATCTTTTAGCCATTATCCAGAGCGTGGCCGGACAGACTGCCCGTTATACCGATTCATTGCAAACATTTTTAAAGAAGTTTCAGGGACGCATACAATCCTTGTCGCATTCGCAAGATCTGGTCACAGATTCGGATTGGCGCGGTGCGCATTTCAGGGAGCTTTTTTTAAGCCAGGCTTCAAGCTACCTCGGGAGCGAACATAAACGCTTTACGATCGAGGGAGAAGATCCCTATTTGTTCCCTGGTGCAGCCTTGCACATCGGTTTGGCGTTTCACGAACTTATCATCAATTCTCTTTCTTATGGTGCTCTCTCCAGACCTGACGGTTCGATACGTGTGACAAGCCGGATCAGCAAGGATAAAGGGCAGCCTTCCCACCTTTATATTTCCTGGTATGAAGTTTTTTCACCCGATCAAACCCTGGACGATGATCGCAAGGCCTGTTTCGGCAGCGCAGTTCTCGAAAAAATTGTTCCGGTTTCTGTCGATGGAACAGCAAGTCTCGAATTTACCGACGACGGTGTCGTTTATCATCTGACTTTGCCTGATACCTATTTTGATTTTTACGGCTGATCGCATTCGCGCTCACAGAAATTTTTTAATATCCTGCTTAAAAGGATAGCGATCATTGCGCGCCAAATTCAAACCTTTTTATGAAATATGTTTTGTTCTGGAACAAATAACCGGATCAACCGTTTATTAATTATAAAACAAACGTAAATCCAGCCGTTCAATACTGTATCTTTTCTGAAGGGGTCAATTATGAATTCCGTCATTGCTGTCATGTTGCTTGTTTCCTGTACAGATGGTTTTTCTGCCTGCAACGCCTCTGATGATATGGTCAAGGTTTTTCCGACACACGAAGCCTGCGAAGCAGCGCTTTTGCCTGCGGTCAGCCGTGTTGGACAGACCAACGAGATGGTTTTCGGTAAATGTATCAAATCCGATCCGGACTTTATCAACGGCGATTTGAGTATTTATTGGCGGGTCGACCAGAATGGCGATTTCATTGTCGAGCTTTCCAACGAGGACAGTGAAGAAGAAGAGCTCACTGTGCCACTTGAAAAACTTGAAAAACCGGTGGCGGGTAAACCGGTAACCAATAAGCCGACGGCCTGATTTCAATAAAATCTTGCCTGATAACCGGATTTGACTTTCCGTTTCTGCTTTATCTTTCCCCTTAACACTTTATATACCACGGACTAAAAAATATATTTTCCATTGAAAGATCACCTCGAAACTCGTAAATGCGGTGCACTATCTATGGAGAATGTTCAATGCGCGATGATTACCAGTCAGGTTACGACGATATGGATTATCAGGATCCCTATAATCAGCAACCAACACAGCCACAAGCGCAATTAGACCCTGCAGTTGAAAAAGTAAGACGCAAACTTATGCGTTTGATGATGATTTCAATCGGAATAACAATCGTTCTGATTTTGATTATTCTGGCGGCGGTCATTTATAAAGTGACATCTTCACCTTCAGAAAAAACACCGACTGAAGTCAGCAAAACAGAGGCTAGTCCCGTTCCCGGTGCAGAAACCGATGCGACCTCTGAAGCCAAAACAACACAGCCAGCCGTTCCGGAATTTATCCGGCGTTCGATTGCTCTTCCACAAGGAACCCGCATTCTCTCGCAGAGCCTGTCGAACGATATGATTGCGCTTGAAACATTGACACCTGAAGGCAACACGGAACTTGTGATTTACGATTATCGCCAAGGGCATCTGGTTGCCGGAATCACGGTTGATACATCGCCGGTTGCCAAACAGCCGGTTGAAGAACCGACACCACAAAGCCAGCCCGCTCAATAAAAAGCTTTCAAATTTTATTCAAAAGAAAAGGCCGCTTCAAAAAGCGGCCTTTTCATCATCTCATGATCTTATTTCTTGTCTGTTTTACGGTTTGCATTGGAAGTTTTTCCATCACCCGCCTCTTCGGTCTTTTCGGCAACTTTTTCTTCAACTTTTGCCTCATCGACCGGATGCGTTGGCGTTGGTGTAAAGATCAAGCGATCGGAACCACGGGATATATTGACTGTCGAACCATCAAGAATATCACCGATCAGCAGTCTTTCAGCGAGCGGATCCTGAACTTCTCTCTGGATAACCCGTTTAAGCGGCCGTGCACCATAAGCCGGGTCATAACCCTTGTCGGCAAGAAATTCACGAGCACTATCATCAATAACCAGTTTGATCTTCCGGTCTGACAACAATGATTGCAAACGTTGCAACTGGATGTCGACAATGGCTCCCATTTCTTTCCGGTGCAACCGGTGGAACAGGATGATTTCGTCAACACGGTTGAGAAATTCCGGTCTGAATGCAGCTTTAACTACTGCCATAACATCGTCACGGGCTTTCTCGGCTTCGTCATTATCGTCAAGTGCTGTCAAATATTCGGCACCCAGATTCGATGTCATAATGATAAGCGTATTGCGGAAATCGACAGTGCGCCCCTGCCCATCGGTCAAGCGGCCATCATCAAGCACTTGTAAAAGAACGTTGAAAACATCCGGATGGGCTTTCTCAATTTCATCAAACAGGATGACCTGATATGGCCGACGACGAACCGCTTCTGTCAAAGCGCCGCCTTCTTCATAACCGACATATCCCGGAGGAGCACCAATCAAACGGGCAACCGAATGCTTTTCCATATATTCCGACATGTCGATACGAACCATTGCGGTTTCGTCCTGAAACAGGAATTTTGCCAGAGCCTTGGTGAGTTCTGTTTTACCAACACCTGTTGGCCCCAGGAAAATGAACGAACCAATCGGCCTGTTCGGGTCTTGCAAGCCCGCACGTGCACGACGTACCGCCCGCGAAACAGCCTGTATTGCTTCGCCCTGTCCGACAACGCGTTTGGCAAGCTCGTCTTCCATTCTCAGAAGTTTCTCACGCTCGCCTTCGAGCATGCTGTCAACCGGAATACCGGTCCAGCGCGATACAACCTGTGCAATGTGATCGGGTGTGACGGTTTCTTCCAGAATCGAGCCGTGATTTTCCTGACTTTCAGCCTCTTCCAATTGTTTAGCCAATTGCGGAATGATGCTGTAAGAAAGTTCACCGGCTTTCTGATATTCGCCGTTACGTTGGGCAATAGCCAAATTGTTGCGTGCTGCTTCCAATTGTTTCTTCAACTCGGCAGCATGACCCAATTTCTGTTTTTCCGATTGCCATTTTGCAGTGATTTCATGCGATTGTTCTTCAAGCTCGACCAATTCGTCTTCGAGTTTTTCCAAACGGTCTTTCGAAGCAGGATCGGTTTCGGCTTTCAAAGCTTCCCGCTCGATTTTCAACTGCATGACACGGCGGTCAATTTCATCGAGTTCTTCCGGTTTGGAATCAACCTGCATACGCAGCCTTGAAGCCGCTTCATCAATAAGGTCAATTGCTTTATCGGGCAAAAACCGGTCGGTAATATAACGATTCGACAAAGTTGCCGCAGCAACAAGAGCCGAGTCGGAAATCCGGACTTTATGATGTTGCTCGTATTTTTCTTTAATGCCACGCAGAATAGAAATCGTGTCTTCAACCGTCGGCTCGTCGACAAAGACCGGCTGGAAACGACGTGCAAGAGCCGCGTCCTTTTCAACATATTTGCGATATTCTTCGAGAGTCGTCGCACCGACACAATGCAGTTCACCACGGGCAAGAGCCGGTTTCAAAAGGTTCGACGCATCCATTGCGCCATCCGATTTACCCGCACCGACCAATGTGTGCATTTCATCAATGAACAGAATAATTTCGCCATTTGCAGCCTGAACTTCGGTCAAAACCGCTTTCAGGCGCTCTTCAAACTCGCCACGATATTTTGCACCGGCAATCAATGCCCCCATATCAAGGGCAAGAAGCGATTTATCACGCAATGTTTCGGGAACATCACCATTGATAATACGCAATGCAAGCCCTTCGACAATAGCCGTTTTACCAACGCCCGGTTCGCCTATCAGCACCGGATTGTTCTTGGTGCGCCTTGACAAAACCTGAATTGTCCGGCGGATTTCTTCATCACGCCCGATGACCGGATCAAGTTTCCCCTCGCGCGCATCCTTTGTCAGATCACGCGCATATTTCTTCAATGCGTCATACTGCGCTTCGGCATTGGCCGAATCAGCTGTGCGTCCTTTTCTCATCTCGTTGATCGCCTTGTTTAACGCCGTTGGCGTAACCCCACTTTTTGAAAGAATTTCTGCTGTTTTCGCTTTCGGCTCCATCAGCAAAGCCTGTAGAAGCCGTTCGACAGTTACAAAGCTGTCTCCTGCTTTCTCGGCCAGTTCTTCGGCTTTCGTAAAAACCTTTGCCAATGCTTCCGACATATAAAGCTGGCCATTGCCACCACTCACCTTGGGCAATGCCGAAAGTGCCGTAGCCAATGCGTCTTTTGCAGCTTTTACGTTGCCACCGGCCTTCTCTATCAACGATGCACAAAGGCCTTCATTGTCGTCCAGCAACACCTTTAACAAATGTTCCGGAACAAACTGCTGATTATCAGACGATAAGGCAAAATTTTGTGCAGATTGTAGGAACCCCTGCACGCGCTCGGTATATTTTTCTAAATTCATTCTCGTCTCCTTTTCCCACAATCCATAAATGGCCTTATGGGCTTGAAGTGACAGACTCCCGTTAAGGCAAGCCGTACTCGTTACCTGATATGGTATTGACGGTGAAATTCGACAAGATCAAAAATAATCAAGCCGACAAACAAAATGTGCACTCTGAAAAGAAATAAAAACAAGCGCTTTTATTTGGAAAAAGTCTGGCTTTCATTTGCCGGAATAATGTCCAGAGGAATTGTAATACCAAGTTTTCCCAGCATATTTTTAAAGTCCTGAACACCATAACCGGCGCTCTCGGTTACCAGCCCTTGAATAAAACCGCTTCCCTCTTCGCTTTTTCCAAGTTTGGCAATAACGCTTTCGGCGGGATCAAGAAAACAGCATTGTGGCGCTGCTTTTTCAAAAAAGCTTTTGAGCCACGGCAAATGGGTGCTTGAAAGTGTGCACGTATCAACGGCCGGATATTGTCCCAACAAATCGGCCATGAAACGGTCGACTTCGGCTTGCGTCTTTACAGGATCAAACAGGAAAGTGCCGCTTTCCACCAGCTCGACCATAGAAGACGCATTGACGAGGGCGACATTTTCCGGACGTTTGCTGTGTTTCTTCACAAATGCTCTCCCCATGGGGCTTGCAACCATAGAAGCAACCCCCATAATTGCCACGTGACCGCTCCGGCTTTTTCTTTCTGCTTCTTCAAGTGGCGGAAATACGCCATAAAGCGGCACAGGGCAGCACTCTTTCACATCATCGAACACCATAATAGACGGCGCATTGGAAGCGATAATGATGGCGGAAGGGTCGTAACGCATCAACCGTTTGAAGGTCAACTTCATTATATCGGTAAGCTCTCCGGCTGTTTTTTTCCCGTAAGGGAAATTGGCCCGATCGGCAAAATAGATAATGTCGCGTTGTGGTTGTTTTCTATGTAACAGATCAACAATGGCATAAGAACCAATGCCCGCGTCAAAAATAGCAACCGGCTTTATCATATTCATTCTTGTTCATCCGCGTTGTTGAATGGCTTTCCCGGCAATATATAAGCACCTTTCAGCCAGCGGTTAAGGTCGATTGACCGGCAACGCTCCGAACAGAACGGATAGGCTTCACGGATTGAAGGTTTACCACATTCCGGACATGGTCTGGGCGAACGCAAAGGATATACTTTTGCAGTTTCTGAAACCTCGCCATTTTTCGACGTAGCCATTTTCAGACCTCATCTTTCTGCCAATGTTCAAATACGGGATAATTCTGTGTCGTCAACAATTCAACTGTTTCGGCAAGCGGCAAGCCGACAATACCGCTATATGAACCGGATATTTGCAGGGCAAAACAACCGGCTCTGCCCTGAATAGCATACCCGCCTGCTTTTCCTTGCCATTCGCCGGATTGCAAGTAAGCTTCGATAACCGCCCGTCCAAGGCGCTCGAAACGTACTCTGCTTTCAACAAGCTTATGGTGGCTTTTACCTTTGGCGTTAATAAGACAGACACCGGTATAAACTTTGTGGGTGCGCCCTGAAAGAAGCCGCAAACATTCACGCGCTTCATCTTCGTCAACCGGTTTAGGAAGAATTCTGCGCCCCACTGCAACCACTGTATCGGCAGCAAGCACCAGAGCATTTTCGAGATCCGGTAAAACCCGAACCTTTTCAGCGCCTCTTTCGGCTTTTTCTTTTGCCAGTCTACGCGCCAAAAAACGCGGATGTTCCAGACGCCGCGGTGTTTCGTCAATATCGGCAGGGTGCAAATGATCGGGATAAACCCCGATCTGCCGCAGCAATGCCAGACGACGCGGAGAGGCTGAAGCAAGAACAAGTTTGACTTTCGCCAAAGAGTCTTCTTCAGGCATGGCAGCACTTTCGGTCATATTATTTATAACGGTAGGTGATCCTACCCTTTGTCAGGTCATAAGGTGTCATTTCCACCATGACCTTGTCACCTGCGAGAACTCTGATACGGTTCTTGCGCATACGCCCTGCCGTATGGGCGATGATTTCGTGATCGTTATCAAGCTTTACGCGGAACATTGCATTGGGTAAAAGCTCTGTAATCACGCCGGAAAATTCCAAGACTTCTTCTTTGGCCATAAATTACCTATTTCAAGACTGTTTATTTTGATCAAAATTTGACAAACGGCCTATACCGTCCATCCAGTTGGGGCGAACCTACCCTATTCTCGGCCATTTGTGAACAACTGAATCAAAAGAGCGCAACGGTTTGTGCCGGTTTTTATCTAAATTGGCACTATTTATTGCCGAAACGCGCCAATATCCGTTTCTTCAGGTTTTCCCGAATATCCCGATAGGCATCGAGTATCTGTTCACGCGAGCCTGTTGCAAGTGCCGGATCGGGTGTGGGCCAATATTCGACATCGACCGAAAAACCGCGCATCTGTTCGAGCACTGCATGATGGGCTTGCGGGGTGAGTGTGATAGCGAGATCAAAATAACCATCCGACAATTCTTCAAGCCCGCGCGGGTTATGTTCTTCCATGGAAAGCCCGTCTTCAGCAATAACCGCCGCTGCAAAAGGGTCGCGGTTACCTTTGACAACGCCGGCCGAGGCGACATAAATATCAGGAAACATTTTGCGTGTCAGTGCTTCGGCAATGGGCGAGCGTATCGCATTCTGTCCGCAAACAAAAAGCACTGATGAAGGGCGTGTTGACTTCCGGTCTTCGATCATTGTCACCCTTTCCAGTATAAAACGCAAAGAAGGGTGAAAAGGCGCCGCGCGGTTTTGAAATCCATATCTATTTTCCCCCGCAGCCGTTCTTCCAGAGTGGTCGAACCTTCATTGTGCAAGCCGCGACGCCCCATATCAATGGCTTCGATTTTTGTGGGAGTTGCAGACCGGATAGCCTCGTAATAGCTATCACAAATAAGATAATAATCTTTAACAATGCGTCGAAACGGCCCAAGCGATAATATATGGGTGGTTACCCATTCGCCATTTTCACGGGAAATATCGAAAACCAGCCGCCTGTCGACAAGTGACAATTTTAGCTTATAGGGGCCGGTTCCAGTGTCGCCTACGGGCTTGAAACTATTTTCTTCAATCAGATCGAAAATAGCGACAGCACGTTCATGTTCTATTTCGGGCGTTGACCGCCCGATCGTTTCATCAAGTTCAACATCGATTAGACGTGCCTTGTCCACATTCCCCCTCCCTTTTTACCCTAGAGGTTCAATCTTACTGCAACCGACCGCCCGTGGGCTTCCAGCCCTTCGGCATTGGCAAGCTCTATTGCAGAAGGGCCAAGTTTGCGCAATTCATCGGCTCCAAGTTTTAAAATCGAGCTGCGTTTCATATAGTCAAGAACCGAAAGACCCGATGAAAACCTTGCCGAACGAGCCGTCGGCAATACGTGATTCGATCCCCCTACATAGTCACCGATCACTTCCGGCGTATAGCGCCCGACAAAAATGGCTCCGGCATTGCGTATCAAAGGCAAGAAACGGTCAGGGTCTTCAACTGCCAGTTCGAGATGTTCCGGAGCAATACGATTGGCAAGCGGAAATGCACTTTCAAGATCATTGACAAGAATAACCGCGCCAAAGTCCTGCCAACTGGCAGAAGCCGTTTTACCGCGTTTCAATGTCGTCAATTGTGTTTGAACCGCCTTCATGACATCGTTTGCAAAAGCTTCGTCATCGGTCATCAGAATGGATTGGGCGGCTGTATCATGTTCGGCTTGAGCCAATAGGTCGGCTGCTATCCAGTCGGCATCGTTCATTTTATCGGCAATCACTAAAACTTCCGAGGGACCGGCAATCATATCGATACCGACTTTGCCGAAAACCTGTCTTTTGGCAGCCGCAACAAAAGCATTACCGGGGCCGACAATTTTTGCCACCGGCTTTATGGTTTTAGTACCATAGGCAAGAGCTGCCACCGCTTGCGCCCCGCCAACACGATAAATCTCGCTGACACCGCCAAGTTTGGCTGCGGCAAGAACCAGCGGATTGAGCTGGCCATCCGGTGTCGGAACCACCATAACAATACGCTCGACACCGGCCACTTTAGCCGGAACAGCGTTCATCAAAACCGAACTCGGATAACTTGCCGTACCGCCCGGCACATAAAGCCCGACCGATTGGACGGCTGTCCAGCGCCAACCGAGTTCGACACCGAGAGGATCTACAAACCGTTCATCCTTTGGCAATTGTTTCCGGTGGTAAACAGCAATACGGTCATGGGCAAGCTTTAGCGCATCAAGAGTCTTTGACGGAACAAGCTTGACCGCTTCATCAATTTCCTCCTCGCTGATTTTCAGCCCTTTTTCTTTTAAATCCACGCGATCGAATTTTGCCGAATAGTCGATCAGCGCTTTATCACCCTGTTCCCGAACAGTTTGAATAATGGTGCGGACTGTATCATCAACGCTTTGGGAAACTTCCCGTTTTGAATCAAGGAATACACGAAACTCGTTTTCAAAATTTGCCGATGTCTGACGAAGAATTTGAACCATTCTTTTTCCTGTCGAAAAAACTATCTGTGATGGGGGTTGGCCTTGGCTTGCCATACGGGACCAAGGTCGGTCAATTGTGCTTCAATACATTCCACTTCAAGGCGGATAGCCGCTTCACCGGAAAAAATCAGCGTTACAATACCGGCAGGAGGAAGTGTTGGCTGGAATTGCATCGTCAGAAGTGACAAAACATTGTCTTTTTTGTCGCGATTGAAACCACGGCTTTTGACACTCAAAACACGATCGAAACGAAGAGCTGTGCGGTGGCGTTCTCCGGTTTTTGCACGCGAAAAAAAGCCCCCCTTCATCTGTTCTTCCCATGCAAAACGGTTGAGTGCCGCGATAAAACGCTTTTCATTACTGCGCCAGTCAAGATCGCCAACCTTGACAACAGCATCCTGCAAATGCGCCGACAAGACCTCCAAATCCTCATCATCCATGGCTATCAATTTCAAAAGTGGCATCTTACCAACCTATTTTAGTTTTATATTATCCTTCTGTCGACAAGAAAGATATTGTCATTATCCACTGATGCGTTCAATCTGTGCACCACAATTTGAAAGTTTTTCTTCCAGACGCTCGAAGCCGCGGTCGAGGTGATAAACACGATTGACCGTTGTTTCCCCTTCGGCTGCAAGTCCGGCTATGACGAGAGAAACCGAAGCGCGCAAATCGGTTGCCATAACCTGCGCACCTAATAGACGGTCGACACCTTCAACCGTTGCCGTTTGCCCCACAAGCGAAATATGGGCTCCAAGTCGGGCAAGTTCCTGAACGTGCATGAACCGGTTTTCAAAAATTGTCTCGGTGATGTGCGAAACACCTTTTGCACGTGTCATCAACCCCATAAATTGCGCTTGCAAATCTGTCGGGAAGCCTGGAAATGGCTGGGTTTCTATATCGGTCGGAACAATGTCAAGGCCGTTTCTCGCAACCCGTATTCCCTCATCACTTTCCTTTATTTCAAGTCCGGTTTTGGAAAGCGTATCCAATACCGAACGCAAATAATCGGGGCGTGCGTCTTTCAGCATGACATCACCCCCTGTCATGGCAACCGCCATGGCATAGGTACCGGCTTCAATACGATCGGAAATAACCTTGACGCGTGCGCCAGAAAGCCCCTCGACGCCTTCGATATAAATCGTCGGGGTTCCGGCACCTTTGATTTTTGCTCCCATTGCATTAAGGCATTCGGCAAGGTTGACAACTTCCGGTTCGCAAGCCGCATTGTGTAAAACAGTATCGCCTCTTGCCAGACATGCTGCCATCAGCATGGTGTGAGTGCCTCCGACAGTCACCTTCGGAAAAGTAAATTCGGCAGCCCGCAGCCCTTTTGGCGCTTTGGCATGGACATAACCATTCTCGATATTGATTTCTGTGCCAAGTGCTTCAAGCCCTTGAAGGATAAAATCAACCGGACGGGTACCGATTGCGCAGCCACCGGGGAGCGAAACGCAAGCTTCTCCCATGCGGGCAACCAATGGTGCAATAACCCAGAAACTCGCCCGCATTTTCGAGACAAGCTCGTAAGGTGCACGGGTTGTCACAATCTGTCGTGCCGTAAAATGAACCGTTCGGGAATAGGCTCCATCCTGATGTTGGCGGCGGCCATTTACCGAATAATCGACACCATGATTGCCCAGAATTCTGATAAGCTGCTCGACATCGGCAAGGTGGGGAACATTATCCAGTGTCAACGTATCATCGGTAAGCAAAGAGGCAATCATCAACGGCAATGCTGCATTTTTTGCACCTGAAATGGGTATAACCCCATTTAAACGGTTCCCGCCGATAATTTTAATACGATCCATTCCGCAAGGCCTTTCTTTGTTTTTCCTGTTGGTAGCCGGATATACCGGTTTCCGTTTGTTCTTTAAAAATAAATCATGGCACAAACGGGACCTGATACGCACTTAACGTCACACACAACCGGCATAAAACACAACCGGGCACATCCGACAAGACAAGCCCGGCTTTTACAAGATTAAACCGGCAGAGGCAAATTGATCCGACAAATCAGGCTGATCCGCCGGATCCGGCTAATCCGGAATTATTCTGTCGAAGAATGTTTCAGCTCTTCCGCCTTTTCATGTCCGGTGTTTTCACGCACTTCATCGCGCCCGCGCGCTTGTTGCTTGCGCCGAACGAGATTGGCGCGCAATTGTTGAGCCAGCCGTTTCTGGCGACGTTCCTGGGCAATCGAATCTGCCATCCTTCAAACCTGTTGAATTTTGTTAAAAAACGCTTCCGGCATAACACCATGTAAAAAAAATTGCCAGACAAAGAATATTATCCCGATTTTTCTTACGAGAAAAGTGAATGCACGCTTGCCTATTTCTTTACAATGTGGCAGAACGCCGCCCGAAAACTGTTTTTATTAGCTGCGGTAGCTCAGTGGTAGAGCACTCCCTTGGTAAGGGAGAGGTCGAGAGTTCAATCCTCTCTCGCAGCACCAGTAACCTTCCTTCTTGAAATTTCGGCATTGTTACCGATCATCGTTCATCACAATTGTTACCGGTCATCGTTAAAAAGCAATGCGTGAATCATTTACGAAAAAATCGGAAGATGACTTCGTTGCAATTCGGCAAAAGCAATTATCCGGTCAGGAGAGACGGGGAAATCTTCCCGAATTTCAAAAATGCATGTGCCAAATACATATCGGGGAATAACAATTCAAAATATCGCGCTCGGTGCGTTCCAAACCTATAAATTCAGTGCATTCCGGTTCTCTAAATAATGAGAATAAAAAACTGTTCTCTTTTGAACGCCACTTCAGTCCGGATATTCGATAACAGTCGAGATTGTTTGAATAATGTGACGGCACACAGAATAAAGGCTGCCTTTTTCCTGCCTCCAATTTGGTCTAGAAAACGGGTTCTTTGATTTAAACGAATTTATGACAATAGATTTGCGCGGTTCATAATGTTTCAAATTTCTTCCGGTTCTTGTTTGGCTTTTACTATTTTTGTCACATCAATAACTCCTGTTTTTGCAAGTGAAGTTGAAAAAGATGAAATAATCCGGCTGGCACAGCTTTATGACCCCGCCGATGCGCCGCGCCATAGCCAGCAATTGCGCATTTATCAGGATCAATACGGGCGACGGATCTATGTCGACGAACGTGGACAGGTCGTGCGTGTTGAAGAACCGCAAAACTACCCGCACGGGCTAACCCCTCCGCCTTATGAAACAAATAATCAGGGGCCGGTAGAAGGCGGAGCACCATACGATCAGGATGTACCGGAAGCACCTGACGCAAGGCCCTATCGCGGCAGCAGGCAAAACAATTCGCCTAACTATCGCAAAAATACCCCGCATTATCAGACCGGCGATACTCCGTCCGAACATACGCCTGCAATCAATGTTCCCAAAGGGCGTGAAACGATAGCAGCTGTGCAAATTCTGATGGATCGGCTTGGCTCTTCACCGGGGGCAATTGACGGACAGGTTGGAAGCAATTTTGATAAAGCAGCAGCCGCCGCAAGTGAAATCAGTGGTCGTTTCATTGACCCCAATGACAAGCAACGGCTTGATTCGGCATTGCAGGCAACCGGCGGTCCGGCCTTTACACAATATACAATTACAGAAAGCGATGTTAACCGGCATTATGCGTCTTCAATTCCCGCCGACTATGCAATGAAGGCGCAAATGCCTGCTATGGCTTATACTTCGGTCAGGGAAATGTTGGCAGAACGCTTCCATATTGATGAAAATTATCTGCAACAGCTCAATCCGCAGGCCCGTTTTTCCCGTGTTGGTGAAACAATCAAAGTTCCCAATCTCGTTTTACCAAAGCGGGAAAGTGTCGTACGCATTGTTGCCGACAAGGCTCGCAAACAAGTGCGCGGCTATAACGCGGAAGGCCGTCTTGTTGTGGCTTATCCGGCAACAATCGGTTCCACTGATAATCCCTCGCCTTCCGGTACTGTACAAGTTGAACGAATAGCCTTTAACCCGAATTATACTTATAACCCCAAAGTCAATTTCAAACAGGGAAGTAACAACGAAATTCTCACAATTCCCCCCGGCCCCAACGGACCGGTCGGCACTGTCTGGATAGCTCTTTCAAAACCCACTTACGGTATTCACGGGACGCCCGACCCGTCACGGATTGGCAAGACTTCCAGCCATGGTTGCATACGTTTGACCAATTGGGATGCCGAAGAATTGGCAAAATTGGTAAAACCGGGCGTGGTGGTTCACTTTACCGATTGATATTTGAGGTTGATAAGCTCTTTGCGTGAGAGGTAACAATACAAAAAGCGGTTTTATTTCCGGCTGAATGGCCAAAAATTCAAAAACCGCTTTTTGGCGAGTTCATCGATTCTCGATCTAACTTCAGCCAAAGCATTGTTGCAACGTTTTGTAGCCTTCTTGTCATCACTGGCAACTGCTACCGCATGGAGTTCTGCAAGCAGTTTTGCTGCTTTTTCGAGCAATGGTCGCGCCTGTTTTGCGGGCACAATTTCTGCCCAGTCTTTCAACATCAGCGCATAGCTATTCAATATGTTGACCAATTTGTTATATTTATCTTTCAATACCGGCGAGGCTAGCAATTCCTCATAAATTGCCTGCGATTTCGGGAACGCATCCGGTATGCCGCCGAACGAGCCAAGGCGCCATAAAATAAGTGCATGGTGAGAACGCGTGTCGAGTTGTTCTTCTATATTATCAACGGTTCCCTTCGCGACAACAGAAAAGGCTGTTTCTACGGCAATATTGGCAGCCTTTAACAAATCAACCGGAGTTTCGGAATCTTTGCGCCGCGCCATTGCGTAAAGAACATGAGCGAGATTGCTATAAAGGCGGAATAGATCTCTTTTGTCTTTTTCCGGATCGAGTTTGGAAATTGCCAGCCGGAAATCCAGCTCCGCCTGTTTAAGCAATATCAATCCCTGATGGCTTTTTTCATCCTCTCCGAGACGGGCACGGGCAAGAGCACGCCATTGCAAAATCCGGTTCACAAGTTTTGCATTCTGCTGGCCTTTGACCGTTTCCAGAACCTGATTATAAAATTTTACCGCCTCACGAAGCATGTCGCCGCGTTTTTCCGGCGCTTCGATATTGGCTGCAGCCTGAAGGGCTGCACCAAGTTCAATAAAATACGACAACCAATCCAATGGACGGGCAACTTTTATTTCTTTACCGACAGCTTTTCTCAACGCGGAAATAGCTTCAAGCCTTTTTTCAAGCTCCCGAAATGGTGAAGATGCCAAATTGGCAAGCTGCGTCAGATCTTTTCCCATATTGCCGTAAGCAAGTGCAAGCTCCACGGTTTCTCCCTTATCTTTGACAAGGGCTATATTTGAACGGTAAAGCGCAACCGCCTTTTCCAAAAGTGGAATTGCATTTTCACTATCTTTTTGCTGGGCAACAAGGGAAAGTGCCAATGCTGTTTCATTCTGAAGGCGAAAAAGGGCATTGCTCGTATTGTCATTCTTCAATGATTTGTTAGCATTTTCGTAAGCCTTCAGCGCATTTTCCATAAGGCTCACATTGTTCGGACTATCCAATGTTGCAAGCTGCATCAATGTTCGCCCCATTTCAAAATAGACATAGGAAAGATCCTGTGGGGCGTCATCACCATTGAAAAAGACCAATGCCGTCTCGAAACGTTCGATTGCCTGTTCGAGGTATCCTCTCGCTTTTTCAACCGGCTCTATGCGAGCCAATTCCGCCGCAACCAGCGCACTTGCAGACACGGCAAGCGACCAATAATGGAAATTTTCTTTTTCCCTTAGAATAGCAATGGCTGCATCGAATGCTTCCATTGCCAATTTCAATCTTTCCTGACGTGGCCGTGAAAAATCTATGTCGGAAAGCGCACGATAGACGTGGCCTTTTTCCGTCAATATCAGCGCGCGATCAAAAGCACCTTTCTGCTCTGGCAGGCCGCTATAAACTTCTTCAAGTAAAGAAAGCCCGCGTTTTAACCGCAAAACTGCAATTTCGCCACCTTCTCTTAAAGCATAATTGCGCAGACACCGCACATAGGAAACAATGATTCCTCCCCAGCGGGTAAAATTTTTCTTGCGGGTAAAAACCTGTAGGGCTTTTTCAAATCCGGATGCGGCTTCACTGTAATGACCGAGGGCATCATCTTCCCCTTCTTCGGCATCGGCAAGTGCCAGCAGTGCTTCTGAAAGTTCGATATGCGCTTCTGCCCACGAGGCATTATTTTCAGCACGTTTTTTTAGCGACAATGCCAAATCTGCATCCTCAACCTTCTGTCGAAGCGTTTTTTTGCTGTCACTATCCAAAGCCAACCGAACGATTCCTTTTAAAAATAAATCCTTTGTAACATATGCATTTCTGATAAAACAGAAATAACCATGTCACGAGCGAGTAATAAATGAATGAATTCCCCAATATTGTTGTTCTAACAGGCGCAGGTATATCTGCCGAATCAGGGTTGGAAACCTTCCGTGGCAGCGATGGTACATGGAATAAATATAAGGTCGAAGATGTTGCTACGCCGGAAGCCTTTGCACGAAGCCCCCGTCTCGTCAATGACTTCTATAACAAACGCCGACGTGATGCATTAAAAGCCTCACCCAATAAAGCGCATTTTGCGCTCGCCGCGCTGCAAAAGCATTTCACAGAATCCTTTGTACTTGTGACGCAGAACGTTGATGATTTGCATGAAAGAGCCGGTTCGACAAATGTTCTTCATATGCATGGAAGGCTCAATCAGGTTCTGTGCCTTTCCTGCCATAAAAAATCCGAATGGCTCACCGACGTAACAGAAACAAGTGTTTGTCCGCATTGTCACGCCAAAGCGAGTCTCAGACCCGACATCGTATGGTTTGGTGAAATACCCTATTATATGGAAAAAATCGAAAATGCGCTTTCCAGAGCCGATATTTTTGCTGCTATCGGAACATCCGGCCTCGTCTATCCGGCGGCCGGTTTTGTAAACCTTGCACGTCTTTCAGGCGCAGAATGTCTGGAAATCAACCTTGCTGCCAATCCCCATTCCTATACGTTATTCGATGAAGTCATTTCCGGACCGGCAACAAAGACCGTACCGGAATTTGCACAAAAGCTCATTGAAAAATATCAACATTGAGGGTTTCAAACGTAAAAAACGGGTTTAGAACCACCGGCATATCGAATGATAATTCAAATTATTTTCAAGCAAAAAACAAGGTTCAAAACCGGACCGGAATGAACAAGGAAATGTTTTCAATAAGTGACAAGGTTGACTGAAGTGACAATGCCGGATGAAGTGACAAGGTCGGATGAAGTGACAAGGTCGAATGAACTAACAAGTCGAATTTTAATTTATCGGGTTAATCTATTTCAAAATTGAAGGAAAAGTTTTCAACTGGCGATTTTTAATGCGCATTTCGTCCGACACCATTTGTCCGGAAAATAGAAAGCCCTACCGGACTTTCATTATTTTTGTAGTTCTGCGCCCGAACGTTTGTCGGCTCATTATCAGCTTTTATAAAAAGCTTTATTCTTCCGGTAAAATCAGAAGATTTGTTACCTTTTCGGCCGGTCTACACAATTGAACCCCTTTGGGACAAACGACAATCGGCCGGTTTATCAATTCAGGATAATCGTGCATCTTGCTGGCGATGACATCGTCCGGCAATGTTTCATCGTCAAGACCCTGTTTTTTATAGGCCGGTTCTTTCGTCCGCAAAAATTCGCGGATGGAAACATTGGCCCGATTGGCAAGCCAAAGAAGCATTTCCGGTGTGGGTGGTGTTTTCAGATATTCGATAATATGGGGTTCATATCCCATGGCGCGCACAAGACCGACCACGTTTCGCGAGGTTGCACAACGCGGGTTATGATAAATGATAACATCGGTATTTTGCATAAATTGCCCCTTTTATAATTGAGTATTCTCTATCTGCTTTAACACGGCCGGAAAAGATTTGCCGAGGATATTCTATCTGTTTCCTGACCGATAGAGCAATTATCAAACCCGTTTTTATGTTTTTGATATAAAAGCGGGTTACTGAAACGTTTTTTAAAAATATCGGTTGGGGAGACTTGAATCTTTGCGTCTATACGACACGAAAAAAGTGCCGGAATTTTTCTTGAATAGATAAAAAGCCGAATGACAAGGTGTTTTTATATGGGAGAAAAAAGCCGCGTATGGGCTTTCATATCAGGAAACTATTATCATCAGATAATCTTATAAAAATTATTTGTTTCAAGATATTTCTTGAAGAACATCTTCAAGCAGCCAACAAAATAGCAATGAAGCCCAGGAATCATGAAAGTCTGATTGGTGCGGGTGGTCGGAATCGAACCGACACTCCTTTTGGGAACCAGATTTTGAGTCTGGCGCGTCTACCAGTTCCACCACACCCGCATCGATGAAGTGAGGACACAAACCTGTGTCATGGATTTGTTGAGTTATATTAAGAACCGATGTCTCGTCAACTGTCTTACGCACAATTATCTTAAAAAAATTTGTTCGAGCTACTGGATTAACGCTTTAACCCTCTTTAGAGATAGCATCATTGACGAGGAAAAGAAGAATGCTAAAAAAGCTCGGAGACTGGACACTATCTCTTGCGGGCCGCCGGTCGGCAGAATATTGGCTGGCGTTTATCGCTTTTGTGGAAAGCTCTGTCTTTCTCATTCCCGCCGATGTTCTGTTTATCCCTATGTCGCTTATCAACAAAGAAAAGACCTATCGCTATGCCTTTATCGCATCGCTGTTTTCTGTTCTTGGCGGCGTACTTGGATGGCTTATCGGCCATTTTGCATATGAAGCAATAGCAAAACCGGTTCTCGAATTTTATGGAAAATTTGAAACCTTCGAGGCATTGCGCAGCAATACCAGTATGGAAATCATTCTGCTTTTGCTCATTACGTCGGGAATATCACACCTGCCACCAATCAAGGTAGTGACGATTCTTGCCGGTGTTGTGGGAATGAATATATGGATTTTCATCCTTTCGGCAATTATCACACGCAGTGCGCGTTTCTATTGTCTGGCCTGGCTCATAAGCCGTTATGGTGCAGCCATGCTCGAATATATCCTGCCCAGGCTCAAATGGATTATCGCTATCGCTTGCACTGTTCTGATAATCGGCTATATTTTTTATAAAATATTGGTTTAAAGGAATTCGGAGTGATCGGTTTCGCCTCGCCCATTTATTTATCCGGACGGCTTCAAACGATTCTGTCATGTTTGATGCTGGTCATTATGGTGATCGCGATTGGAACGGCACTCGGCTTTGAACATATTGGCGGCTATATGCCGTGCAAATTGTGCCTTGAAGAACGTATTCCCTATTATTCGGGCATCCCTTTGATGGCTGTTACTTTTATTCTGTCTTTAAAGGGAAAGCCGGGGATTCTTATCCGTGTGCTTTTTTTAATTTGCGCCGTTTTGATGCTCTATAATTGCGGTCTATCTATCTATCACGCCGGAGCCGAGTATAAATTCTGGCAAGGGCCGACAGATTGTTCGGCTGCAGCAACCGCGATTACCACCGATGCAAATGATTTGCTCGCCAATTTGAATAGCAAACGCCCCCCCTCTTGCGACAAGGCCGCAGGATATTTTCTCGGTCTTTCATTTGCCGGTTGGAATGGCGTTTCAAGTCTCATTTTGACTGTTCTGGGTTTTATCGGCTCGTTTTGTGCCTTCAAGAAGAATGGTGAACTCTAAAACTGCCAGATTACGTTTTGCCCCCAGTCCCAATGGATATTTGCATCTGGGGCACGCCTATTCGGCACTTGTGAACAAGCATATCGCCGATGAGTTGAATGGCGAGCTTATCTTGCGCATGGAAAATATTGATACAATTCGTTGCACAACAGAGTTTGAAAATGCAATTGTTGAAGATCTTTCATGGCTCGAATGCGATTTTCAAAAGCCGTTCAGACGCCAGTCGGAACATTTTTCCGACTATAGAAAGGCATTCAACGAACTTGAAAAACTCGGACTTGTCTATCCTGCATTTTTGACCCGTGGCGAGGTGAAAGAAATCATTGCCGAAGCTGAACGGAAGGGTAAAAATTGGCCGCGTGATCCCGATGGAGTGCCACTTTACCCGACAGATGAACGCTCTCTTTCACCTGTGAAAGCGAAAAAAATGATCGCCGAAGGTGTGCCCTATTCATGGCGGCTCAATATGGATCTGGCACGGCGTTTTTTAAACAAAGAGCTTTTCTGGTACGAATTTAAAGGCCATGAAACCGGAAAAATTATAGCGCGTCCGGAACTGTGGGGTGATGTCATTATCGCGCGCAAAGACATCCCGACAAGCTATCATTTATCGGTTGTTGTCGACGATGCTCTTCAAAAGATCAGCCATGTCGTGAGAGGAGCCGATCTCTTTCAAGCAACTTCGGTTCACCGGCTGTTACAGGAAATTCTGGGTTATAAACCGCCGCTTTATTACCACCACCCGCTGGTTCTTGGTCGAGACGGGCACAAATTATCAAAATCCAGCAAAGATACAAGTTTGCGCTCGCTGCGTGAACACGGGCTATCGTTACAAGATATTCTTGCCATTTTGCCGGAAATTTGACCGTTGCTACAGTTCCCCCCTCTTCCCACCGTTTTAAAAAACGATTAGGGTTTGAAATCATAATATTCGATGGATTTTAAAAATGATTACTATTAGACCGGCCGAAGAACGTGATCTCGAAGCCATCACAGATATTTATAATGATGCAGTAAAAAACACACTTGCGATCTGGAATGAAAAAACCGTCGATATTGATAATCGTCGGGAATGGCTAAAGACGAGAAATGCAAGCGGGTACCCGGTTCTTGTAGCAGATGATGATGGTAAAACTGTCGGTTATGCAAGCTATGGCCCGTTCAGACCTTTCGAGGGGTATCGCTATTCTGCCGAAATATCCATTTATATTGAAAAAACCCAACGCGGCAAAGGCATCGGAAAAAAACTTCTCGGTGCCTTGATTACCCATGCCGAACAAAACCATATCCATGTGCTTATTGCCGGTATTGAAGCGGGTAACAAAGCATCCATAGCCATTCATAAAGCCTTCGGTTTCACCATTACCGGACACATGCCGGAAGTCGGCACAAAGGCCGGACAGTGGCTCAATCTTGTGTTGATGCAAAGAATTCTCTAGCTGTTAGCGAGGCTTTATAGATATTTGTCATGAATGTCTCTTTAATTCCGGAGACATCGGCTTTATCTTTATTACCTCTTGGAGGAAGTGATAATTATTCTTTCCCCTTTATAGCGTTCCAAATATTGTTCCAAATATTGTTCCAAAATATAAGCGAATGATCGGGCATAAATAAAACGGCCGGAGTGACAGTGAAAACCAACGCCGATGGTCGCTATAGAGCACTTCTTACATTTTAATCCGGCTTGTTCTGCGCTATCGGCGAATTTTCATCCGCGCCGGATAATGTGGACAGGAAATTGCTTTTTTGCAATTCTAAGGGTGACATTCAGGTTTATTTTTGTCACAAATCAAAAGGGGTTAAATTCCGTTTATTAAAAACCGGAGATTGGGTAGAGCGATCATGTTTATCAAAACCAGACGGGTGCAAACAAAAATTCCGGTTGGAAACGGTTGGAGGAGCGCAGAAAAGCCCCATATTCCGGCTTGCAACCTGATTTAAAAGGCTTAGGCCCCGCCACTCATCCATCTCAACACGCGTTCCAGCCGGATAAAGACATTCACAATCCGGTGCAAAGCGTATTTTACAATTGAAATTCTTACTAACTCGATTAGTTTAGAATAATTCTAATTTGCAGGTTCCAAATGTTTTCAAAACTTTTCGCCTCTTCCTATCGCAAACCATTTTCCTCGCTCAGTGAAAAGGAAATTCTCGCTCTTGCCATTTCCTCTGAAGAAGATGACGAGCGCATCTATCTTAACTATGCTGATGGTTTACGTGACGAGTTTCCCGCAACTGCCAAGATTTTTGAAAAAATGGCGGATGAGGAACATAGCCACCGCGACAGGCTGATAAAGATTTTTGAAAAACGTTTTGGCAAAATGATTCCACTTATCCGGCGCGAACATGTCAGCGGCTTTTATGATCGCAAACCGGACTGGTTGGTTCGCCCGCTCGGCATTGATAAAGTGCGTGATTCGGTTGCACAAATGGAAGACCAATCGGCACGCTTTTATGAACAGGCTGCCGAGCATGCCAAGGATGCGGAAATACGCAAACTCCTGGGCGATCTTGCACTTGAAGAAAAACATCACGAAGATGTGGCGATCGAGCTTGAAAAAAAATACACGCCGAAATCGGTTGCCGATGAAGAGCGTGCAAAAGAACGCAAGCAAACGCTTCTCACATGGATCCAGCCCGGTCTTGCCGGTTTGATGGATGGCTCGGTTTCAACTCTGGCACCGATTTTTGCGGCTGCCTTTGCCACCGGTGACACGAGACAAACATTTCTTGTCGGTTTATCGGCTTCACTCGGCGCGGGTATTTCAATGGGCTTTACCGAAGCCGCCCACGATGACGGAAAACTATCCGGCCGCGGCTCACCAATCAAACGCGGCATTGCCAATGGTGTTATGACTTCTCTCGGCGGTCTCGGACACGCGCTTCCGTTTCTCATTCCCGATTTTCACATCGCAATTGTCATTGCATTTGCTGTTGTGTTTTTTGAATTATGGGCAATTGCATGGATCCAGAACAAATTTATGGAAACACCGTTCTGGCGTGCCGCTTTACAGGTTGTTGTCGGCGGGGCTCTGGTTTTTGCAACCGGTATTCTTATCGGTAGCGCTTGAAAAAGACCGCTCCAAGAGAACTTGTAACTTTTCGCTATCCCTTTAAAAGGGTTGGTAGTAATTATATCGTCCTGAAGGCTTTTCATGTCGCAAACAGATTCTTCCGTTAAACTCGCCATTCGTCGACTTCCCCATTCGGAAGGGCTGAAATTGCCTTGCTATGAAACCGCAGGCTCGGCGGGAATGGATTTGAGAGCGGCATTGGAAGAGGGAAAAGAGCTTATCCTTTCCCCCGGTGAACGGGCACTCGTCCCTACAGGTTTGATATTCGAGTTACCGGAAGGATATGAGGCGCAAATCCGCCCGCGTTCGGGGCTGGCCTTCAAAAACGGCGTTACCTGTTTGAATACACCCGGCACAATCGACAGCGATTATCGCGGTGAAATCAAAGTTCTGCTTATCAATCTCGGTCAGGAACCATTCACAATTACCCGCGGCATGAGAATTGCACAAACTGTCATTTCTCCGGCTCCGCAAATTGCCGTTGTGGAAACCACAACAACTTCCGATACAATTCGTGGAACCAAAGGGTTCGGCTCAACCGGACACAACTAGACAATTAGAATCCGTAGAGATTTAAAAACAACAAACTTGAAAATAAGACAAAGCCTCTGAAAAGAAGTGCGAATGCCCGATTTATTACAGGGGTTCTTATCAGGTTCTTTCGCCTTCTGCGGCATTGCTTTGATAATATCGACAACAAAACAACGCTTAAAAATATAAAACCGCAATGTTTGGAAAAACATTGCGGTTAAATTCATTGAAACCTCAAGGCCTGAACCTAGCGGTCTTTGATGCGATTTGCTCTCAAAAGCGCAATATACCATTTGCGATGGTGAGCCCATGCAAAGCCGCCGGAAATCTTGCCCTTTATCATTGCGCCGATTGAACCGGCAACCCAATAACCGGCATAGACATGGAAAATCCACACCGCGATAATGCAGGCGGCAACCAGCGAATGGGTAAGCAATGCATAACGCTGCCATTCAATAGGAACAAAAGGTGCAAAATAGGCTTGCCAAACCATAAAGCCTGTCACAATCAATATGATAAGACCAATCGACATCGACCAGAAAATACATTTTTGGCCAAAATTGTATTTTCCGATCATTGGCAGTTTTTCTTCATCGCCTTCAAGAACATCCTTGATATCGACAATCCATTTCAAATCCGTATTTTCCCAGATATTGAGGCGCCAGAAGCGGAAGAAAAGTCCGGCAAAGCTGATGACCATGACAACACCGATATAAGGGTGAATGGTACGCACCACCTGCCCGCCTCCAATGAGGTTTGAAAGCGGGAAAAGCGGTGGCCAATACATCATCAGACCGGTCAATGCCAAAAGAATCATTGAAATGGCGCCAATCCAGTGGTTGATGCGCGCGCCTTTTGTATAGCGGTCGACCATAACCGGATTACCTTTATGGACATAATCGTATTTTTCATAAAGCTTATGCGTCATGATCGATATCCTCCAGAGTCTTTTCGGCTCGTTCTTCATCGTGTTTGGTTACTCTTGTACGCCCGATGAAGATACCATGTGCGGCAGCTCCAAGGATAGCCGCAGCAATAGCACCAAGCCCGAAATATTTGGAAATGCCCTTCCACGTTTTCACAATCGGTGAAATGTGCGGGTCTTCCGGCAGGTTTGCATAAATGCTTGGTTGATCGGCATGATGGAGAACATACATGACGTGCGTTCCGCCAACGCCTTGCGGGTCATAAAGACCGGCATTCTTGTAACCACGGTTTTTCAGATCGGCAATGCGTTCTTTGGCATGTTCTTTAAGCTCGGCTTTTGTCCCGAACATAATGGCTTCGGTCGGGCAGGTTTTCGCACAAGCAGGCTTCTGCCCGACAGCAACACGGTCCGAACACAAGGTGCATTTATAGGCTCTGTGGGTTACTTGCGAGACACGCGGAATATTGAAAGGACAGCCTTTAATGCAATAACCGCAACCGATACATTTATCGTGAATAAAATCCACAATACCGTTGGAATATTGCACGATAGCACCCGGTGACGGGCAAGCGGCAAGACATCCCGGTTCTGAACAATGCATACAGCCATCCTTGCGGATAAGCCATTCGAGTGCATCTGTTTCCGGATTAACCCATTCTGTGAAACGCATAATTGTGAAAGCGTCCGGAGAAAGGTCACGTGGGTTGTCATAAACACCGACATTGTCACCGATTTCGGGGTTCAGTTCGTTCCACTCCGAACAGGCCGATTGGCAAGCTTTACAGCCGATGCAGCGTGAAACGTCAATCAGCTTGGCGATTTCTTCCAATTTTCGCTTCGGTTTCGGCGCTGGCGAAGCGGAAATCCGGATGTAATCATCCGGACCGATCTGCGGTTCGATTTTATCCTGTGTTGGAGGATTGATATTAATCATTGTTCCGCCTTTCCATTCTCATCGACTGGTGCTTTCGATTTTTCCATATTCACCAGAAATGCCTTGAATTCAGGCGTCTGGGAATTGGCATCGCCGACAAACGGCGTGAGCGAATTAGGACCGAAGCCTTTCTTCGCCTCGCCGATAAAGCCCCAATGCAGTGGAATGCCGATAACATGAACCGGTTTGCCGTCACAAATGATCGGACGAATACGTTTGGTAACCAGCGCTTTGGCAAAAACCTGCCCGCGTTTGTTCCAAACTCTCACCCAATCACCTTTTACAACACCCTTCTCTGCTGCCAGTTCTTCCGAAATTTCAACAAAGAATTGCGGTTGTAAAGCAGCGTTGATCCGGTTGTTTTTCGTCCAATAGTGGAAATGCTCGGTCAAGCGATAAGAGGTTGCAGCATATGGGAATTCATCACTCGTTCCCAATTGTGCAAGATCTTCATCGAAGATACGAGCGGCCGGATTGCCACGAATATTCGGTGCAATCGGGTTGACGACCGGCGATTCAAACGGCTCGTAGTGAACCGGGAACGGTCCGTCACGAAGTCCGGCAAGCGTAAACAGTCGTGCAGTACCTTCCGCATTCATAATAAACGGACCAACAGCGTGCGGATCGGATGCAGGCGGAATATCCGGAACATCAAATCCCGTCCATTTCTCGCCATTCCATTCGATAACTTTACGTTCCGGATCCCAGGCCTTACCGTCAAAATCGGCAGATGCACGGTTATAGAGAATGCGGCGGTTTGCCGGCCATGCAAATGTCCACTTCGGATAAAGTCCGGCACCATCATAATCGGTGTTATCACGCCGTGCCATCATGTTTCCGTCTTCGGTAAAGCTGCCTGAATAAATCCAGCAGCCCGAAGCGGTACTTCCATCGGCCTTCAAGGAAGCAAAGCCTGGAACCTGTTTGCCTTTTTCAAGGATTTTTTTGGTCGGGTCTTTCGGATCATAAAGATCTTCGACAGCATAACCGTTCATTTCCTTGGCAAGTTCTGCCGGCTGAGGTTCGCTTTCGTCCTCATATGGCCAATGGAGGTTGACGATAGGATCGGGGAACACACCGCCTTCTTTTTCATAAAGCTTCTTCAGCCTCAACCAGAGTTGCGCCATGATCCATGTGTCGTGCTTTGCCTCGCCCGGCGGATTTTGCCCTGCCCAGTGCCACTGCAACCAGCGACCGGAATTGACAACAGCACCTTCATCTTCGGCAAAACAGCTTGTCGGCAATTGGAAAACTTCCGTTTTGATTTCGGATGTATTGACATCATTGAAATCACCATGGTTTTCCCAGAAACGTGCCGTCTCTGTTTCCAACGGATCCATCACGACGAGGAATTTCAATTTGCTCAAGCCACGCTCGACCTTTTTACGGTTCGGGAAAGCAAGAACAGGATTGAAGCCTTGGCAGAAATAGCCGTTCATCTGATTATGATCCATCAGGTCGACAGCTTTAAGAATATCGTAATTGGCGATATCAAGCTTCGGCAGATAATCATAGGCAAAGTCGTTTTCTTTTGTTGCGGCCTTACCCCACATTGCCTTCATGAACGAGATGAAGAACTTGTCATAATTCTGCCAGTAGCTGACCTGATTCGGCCGTGTCGGCGTGAACTTGCGTTTTCCGAGATAGGTCTTGAGATCTGTCTCGTTTTCCATCGGAATATTCATATAGCCCGGAATGAGGTTGGACATCAGTCCGACATCTGTCAGGCCTTGAATATTGGAGTGGCCACGAAGTGCATTCACACCGCCACCACGAACACCAATGTCACCAAGAATAAGCTGCAACATGCACATTGTGCGAATGTTTTGCGCACCCTTGGAGTGTTGCGTCCAGCCGAGAGCATACATGGATGTCATCGCCTTTGTCGGGCTTGAACATTCTGCAATCATCTCGCAGATCTTGAGGAACTTATCCTTCGGTGTACCGCAAATTCTTTCAACCATTTCAGGTGTGTAAACCGAAACGTGTTTTTTAAGAAGCTGCCAGACCGAACGCGGATGCGTCAAAGTCTCGTCATTCTTGGCATAACCGTTCTCGTCCATTTCGTAGGACCAGGTCGAGCGGTCATAATCACGTTTGGCTTCGTCATATCCGGTAAACAGGCCATCTTTGTAACCGAAACCTTCATTGACGATCAAACCGGCATTGGTGAAATGTTTGACATATTCATACTGAACTTTGTCATGCGTTATGCAGTAGTTGATGACACCGGACAAAAAGGCAATATCGGTTCCCTGACGGATCGGTGCATAAAAATCGGCAACCGAAGCCGAACGGGTAAAGCGCGGATCAACAACGATCAGCTTTGCACCGCGATGCTCTTTTGCATAGGTAACCCATTTGAAGCCACAAGGATGTGCTTCGGCAGCATTACCACCCATAATAATGACGAGATCCGTTGCACGGATATCCGTCCATGGATTTGTCATCGCGCCACGACCAAATGTTGGGCCCAGACTGGACACCGTGGGGCCGTGTCAAACGCGTGCCTGATTATCGAATACCAGCATACCGCATGAACGCACGACCTTATAAGTCGCAAATGCGGTTTCGTTTGTAGCCGCAGAGGCTGCGAGAAATCCTGTTGTCAACCAGCGGTTGACTGTTTGGCCTTTTTCATTTTTCTGAACAAAATTGGCGTCGCGGTCATCTTTCATGTAGCGGGCAATTTTATCGAGTGCCTCGTCCCATGTGATTTCTTCAAAGTGATCGGAACCGGGGCGACGAACCTTCGGCTTTGTCAAACGGTTCTTTGAATGGATTGTATCAAGAAGGGCTGCACCTTTCGGGCACAGAGTTCCATGATTGGTCGGGTGGTCAACATCACCCTCGACGTGAATAACTTTTGCTGTGCCGTCTTTCATTGATCCTTTTGAATAAAGGATAATGCCGCAAGCAACCGAACAATAAGTACAGGTTTGTCGGGTCTGGGTTGTTGAAGCCAACCTGAAAGGCTTTATCGCCGAAACAACGGTCGCCTCGGCTTCACTAAAGCCGAGTGCCCCCAAGGCTGTTGCGCCGACACCCGCACCAGCACCCTTTAAAAAGGCGCGACGCGAAATTTCTATATTCATACGGGCTTTCCTCTAGTATTTTTCGATCATCCCACAAGCTCACAATTGTAAATCAACAATTGTTCCAAAGCAACCAATCCTGCTTTGAAAAAGTCCAAACAACGCTCTGTTAGAACATGAGCGGATGTCTGCCGGTCGGGTGAGATCATCTACAATATTTCGATATGTGTCGCAAAAACCGATAATGCAATCGGCTTTTCTATGACAGTCGCGTTATTGTGAACACAATTAACGTCTGGTCAACGATCTGGTCAACGATCAGGGATGAAGAAGCGCTGCATTGCACGCAGGTTTGACAAATGGTAACATTGGCTTACCACCGGATATAAACTGGTATCCGCGGGAAAATGAATAATTAAGAGGATATTTTGATGACACCCTTCCGTTTGACAAGTCTTGCTCACGGTGGGGGTTGCGGTTGTAAACTGGCACCCTCCGTTTTGCAGAAAATGCTGAAAAACCAGCCGGAATATGGACCATTTGAACATTTGTTGGTGGGAACCGAAACGAGTGATGACGCCGCCGTTTACGAACTTGACGATGGCACTTGTGTCATCGCTACAACAGACTTTTTCATGCCGATGGTTGATGACCCTGTCACTTTTGGTCAAATCGCCGCGACAAATGCTATTTCCGACGTTTATGCCATGGGCGGAAAGCCGATTATGTCGCTGGCAATCCTTGGTATGCCGGTTGACAAGATTGATCCGGCCATTGTCGGAGAGATTTTGAAAGGCGGGCGACAAAAAGCCGCAGAAGCCGGCATTGCTGTCGCCGGTGGCCATTCGATCGACAATCCCGAACCGGTCTATGGTTTGGCCGTTATCGGCATTTGCAAAAAAAGCGAGATCAAATTGAACGCCCGTGCCCATGCCGGTGACAAACTCGTTCTCATGAAAGGTATCGGCGTCGGTGTTTATTCGCATGCATTCAAAACCGGAAAACTTTCCGATGAAGCCTATCAGGAAATGATTGCATCCATGACGCTCCTCAATAAAATCGGCACAGAGCTTGGAAATAACCCCGATGTTCACGCCTTAACCGATGTGACCGGCTTCGGAGTTCTGGGACACAGCCTTGAAATGGCTCAAGGTTCCAATGTCGAGATTGCTATAAATTATTCAAAAATTCCGTTTCTCAAGCAAGCCGAGGCACTCGCAAAAGACGGTTGCTTTACCGGTGCTTCACGCCGCAACTGGGATAGCTATGGCGAACATATTGTGTTGCCGGAAAACTACCCCGATTATAAACGCTTTCTGTTGACCGACCCGCAAACATCCGGTGGCCTTCTTGTTTCAATTTCGCCGGAGAAAGCCCAATCACTCGTTGCTTACGGGAAAAGCCAAGGCTATCCACTCTCTACCATTATTGGCGAAGCCCGCAATGGCACTCCAAAAGTCGTTATAGAAGAGTGATTCGAGTGGCTTTTCTCGCCCGCGGACGGGGTTGCTATCGGCAATTTCCCGCCCGAACGGGCGACAATTTACCAATATGACCCATTTTTGCGAACAATTTTCTCTTTTCATTTGAATTAGATAATGAATTTTGAAAAAAATGCTTGGCAATTCGGTTGAAGAACGCTAATTTCCCCCATATCAAATAGATCGTCATGGAACTTAGCTATTGGAGTCGTTTCCATAGGCTTTTTGAGATTTTCAAAAAATTGGTTTGAGCTTGATGGCTTGTCAACAAGCATAATCAAAAACGGATATTGGCGCGAACGCCATCATATCCCTGTCTGAAAATCAACTGAATAAAATTAGATAAAACATATTCTTAAAGAGATCATTATGAGGCCACAACAAAATAGGCGCATCCGTGGACGCAATAATAACAATAATAATCGTCGCGGTCCAAATCCTCTTTCACGCAATTATGAAAGTAACGGTCCGGATGTAAAAATTCGTGGTAATGCACAACATATAGCAGATAAATATACTGCTTTGGCTCGCGATGCGCAGGCTGCCGGTGATAGGGTGATGGCAGAAAATTACCTGCAACATGCCGAACATTATGTCCGCATCATTCTGGCAGCACAGGCACAAATGCCGCAACCGATCCAGCGTGAAGAACTGATTGATGACGATGAAGAGGACGAGAATACACCGGTCGTTTCTTTGGAACTGAATGAAGAGCATGAAGCCGCAGGAAGTGGCCCGCAACCGGAAATTCAGGGTGTTCCTGCTGAAGTCGCTCTTGCCGAGGATTCAGACGAAGTCGGTAAGGTTGTAGAACTCAAGAAACCCCGTCGTGCACCACGTCGTCGGAGCACTCCGTCAAGTCGTTCCGATGGCGGTGAAAACGAGGCCGAAGAGCAAGTAAAAGAAAAAGCGGAAGCTTCTGAAGAAACGGTTGAAAAACCGGTTGCAGCCGAAGAGGTTGTTGAAAAGAAACCGCGTCGCAGACGCACGACAAAACCGAAAGTGGAAAAGGCTGAAGAAGAAGCCTAAGTCATTCTATGGGATTTATCAAACTGTGAGATTCATCAAATCAGACGGGCTATTGCCCGTCTTTTTTATTTTTGCTCGCATTAATAGGTTTTTTGCCGGTCTTTTCGGTTTTACCCTTTTTATTTCCCCGTTAATGGCAGACCAATTTTTGCTGATTACAAGTTTCCAGAACTTTGCGGACACATATCCTGCCAATTTCAAAAAACTATAGTGATGAAACCTGTTTTACAGAAGACAAACTTGGCCGAAAACGTCTCTAACGCCCGTTAGTTTTCTTGTTCCCGACTCTCAATGGCTTATGCCTTTCCCGACACTTGAAGTGCCAAGGCGATCAGCAACGGTTCGGGAATGGTGATGGCAAGCGATGGGCTTCAATCGGACATCATTCAATTAAAAACAATTGGCGGAAGAGCATGGGAGTCGAACCCATAAAAGACCGTCTCACGGCCCCTTACGGCTTTGAAGGCCGCATCCATCACCGGATGAAAAGCCCTTCCGAATGTCTTATGCGGCTTTTAGGCAAAAACTGCAAGCCTAACTATCGGCAAACAAGTCGAGCCGATGCGGATTTAACCGCCTTATGTCGCCCTTTCTGATTGTCACACCGTGGCGATCAAAAAATTCCAGCAGAAAAATGGAAACCTTGCGGCCGTTATTCAGCCGGTCACGCAAATCGGCGGCGATAAATTCGTGCTTTTCTTTTTTGTCGGCAATGTCCCGCATAATCATAATAATTTCAGCCAGCACTTCACGCGGGAAGAAATAGTCTTGCGCCACTTCATAGACACGTCCCATCCGTGCGCATGATTTGAGGATTTGCCGCATATGATTTTCATCAATTCCAAGTTCTTGCGCAAAATCGCGCGTACGCGGCGGGCGAAAACGTTCTTCACCTTTCAAAACTTTATAGACACGTTGCCAGATTGCTTCATCTTCAGGCGATAATTTGGCTTCATGACCGGCAAGGCCAACCCAGGCGCCGCGAATTTTCAACCGGCCTTTGTCAATTTCGTTTTGTAACAGATCACGAAAATAAGGGGCACGGATTTCGCGAGCAACGTCACGCCGCAATTTTTCAAGACCGACACCGAAAAGATCAGGCTCGTTTTTATGAAATTCGACAAGATAATCGACAATCGCCTTTTGCAGGCGTTGTTCTTGTTGCTGTTCCATAACAAACCGGTCTTGACCATGTTCGAGAACAACAAAATTTCCACTCGCGAGAAGTTTGGCTGCCTCCACTTCAGACAGGTTCCGTGCACGACAAAAATAAAGCCAGTCAATGCCATAAGGTGGCAATGCCAGAATTGCCGACAAAGCTTGAAGATGATCTTCATTTTCCATTGCGGCAAGAAATTTGAAACGCTCAAGTGAGCGACGGTGGCGTTCCGGTGCGAGCGGGTCAAGAATAATACCGCCACCGATTGTACGGCTTGCCGATGTATCCCGAATAACAAAACGGTCGCCGCTTGCGGCAATCACAGCTTTATCGGAAATAATCTGGACATAAGCGGTTTCACCGGCTTTCATTGTGTCTTGCGACAAAAATACAAGACGGGCATTGGTTTCCAATGAACCATGGTGCAAGTGAACAGGAAACCATTGTTTCAAAGGCTTTTGTTCGGAAGCAAGAATTCTGAGACGAACATCGAACCTTTGACTTGGCTTATCAAGAAACGGGTCAATGACCATCATACCCCGTTTAACTTTATCCTTGTTGATTGCGTCACCGACAATATTGAGTGCTGCCCTGTCGCCCGTTCTTGCCTTTTCGGAAACTTCATCCTGTACATGGATAGAACGTAATCGCGCCGGCAGATGATTGGGTGCAATCACCATAAGATCATTGGTCGATGCTTCACCTGAAAGCACGGTTCCCGTCACCACAGTCCCCGCACCGGACAGCACAAAACAGCGGTCGATTGCATGGCGGAAACGCCCATGGGAAACACGTTTTTTCAAATGCAGGGCAGCATTTTCTATCTCTTCCCGAAGGGCCGCTATCCCCTCGCCGGTCAGTGACGACACGGGAAAAATCGGTGCATTTTCAAGAAACGAACCTTTGAGAAATTCGTGCAATTCCGCTTGCAATGCATCAACACGCTCTTTATCGACAAGGTCGATGCGTGTGATGACAACAACCCCGTGTTTTAACCCCAGAAGCTTCAATATTTCAAAATGCTCGCGCGTTTGCGGCATAATACCGTCATCGGCAGCCACAACCAGCATGACATAATCAATGCTACCGGCACCTGTCAGCATGGTATGGATGAGTTTTTCATGCCCCGGAACATCCACAAAACCGATACGCTCGCCATTTTTCAAAGTCTTATAAGCAAAACCCAGTTCAATTGTGATACCACGTTGTTTTTCCTGTGGCAGACGATCTGTATCAATGCCTGTCAATGCTCTGACGAGAGCCGTTTTTCCATGGTCAATATGACCGGCAGTACCAATAATCATGATAATTTATCGAGATTGTTAACAAAACCGTTTGTGTCATCAAGGCAGCGTAAATCAAAAACCAGCCGGTTGGCATGCATGCGTCCGATAACGGGCTTTGGCAATTGGCGCAAACGATAAGCGAGTTCCGTCAAGGAATTTGTCGGGTCAACAGGACTTACCGAAATACCATAGCTTGGCAAAGTTTCCATCGGCATAGCGCCTGAGCCTACCTGACTATTACACGGGCAGATTTCAACATGATAAGCCGGTTGAAAAAATTCGCTTATTTTTGCGCATAAATCGGCGGCTTGATGAGCAATATCGCTTTGGTTGCGTGAAAGATAACGCAAGGTCGGTATTGCTGTGTTCCTTTTTTCTTCATTCCGATAGGCACGCAAAACCGCTTCCAGTGCCGCAAGGCGCACTTTGTCGACACGAAGCGAACGTTTCATGGGGTTTTTATTCACACGTGCAATCAATTCCTGCTTGCCGATAATAAAACCAGCCTGGACACCGCCCAATAATTTATCGCCGGAAAAAGTGACAATATCCGCACCCGCTTTGATGACATCCTGAACAGTCGGTTCATAGGGGAGCCCGAAAGTCACGAGATTGACGAGCGTTCCCGAACCGAGATCTTCCATCAAAGGTATATGACGCGTTGCAGCCAATGCCGCGAGTTCTTTTGTGGTAACCGCAGAAGAAAATCCTTCAATACGATAGTTCGATGTGTGCACTTTCAATAAAAGTGCGGTCTCTTCATTGATGGCTTTTTCATAATCGGCAAGGTGGGTGCGATTGGTTGTTCCCACTTCCACCAGCTTGCAACCGGCACTTTCCATAATATCCGGCATACGGAATGCACCGCCAATTTCAATAAGTTCGCCACGGGAAATAATGCTTTCGCCCTGTTTGCCCGCAAGCGTATTCAGCACCAGAAGAACGGCGGCCGCATTATTGTTGACAAGGGTTGCATCTTCCGCACCGGTAAGCTCGCAAATCAATTCGCGTAAATGGTCGTCGCGTTCTCCCCTCTCGCCACTTTCAAGATCATATTCCAGTGAAACCGCGTTGCGCATGGCATTAACGGCATTCTGGATTGCGGCTTCCGGAAGTTGCGCACGTCCGAAATTGGTGTGCAAAATTGTGCCGGTCAGGTTGAACACGGCGCGCATGGTCGATTGGGCATCCACCTCCAGCCGTTCAAGTGCCATCATTGCCAGAACAGCGCTTGTGCGTGGTGTGCGTCCTGCCTTGATGAGAATGCGCTCGTCGGCAAGGGTTGCCCTGATAGCATCGACCGTTGCACTGTGCCCGAATTCGGCTTCCGCCTCTTTTGCCGCTCGTTCGGCAAGAATTGCGTTGACCGGAGGTAGGAGAGAAAAATCTGCGACCATCAATAACCCGCCAGAAATGGATTGAATGCACCTCTTTTGAATGTACCATCCTCTTTCATCAAAAGATCAAGTGCCAATGAACCTATATCATCGGCAAACACATCGAAATGGCTATCTTTTTGATGATTCATCTGTTTGCAATAGCGTTTGCAGGTATCACATGTCTCGGCAAGAATCGTTCCCGGCCCCCCGTCGATCTCGCGGAAACTGATACCTTTGGTTTCTTCGCAAAACGTACATTTGATGCGTACATAACGCCACATGGATCCGCAATAAAGGCATGAACAGAACCGGATGCCTTCCGAAGATGGCCAACCGACAATCATCGAAGCCGAATGCGTACCACCGCAACAGGGACAAAGATTACCTTCGATAGGCTGCAATTTCTTTGCGTCAAGTTTTGCAGCAGCCAATGCCAATGTAATCTGCAAAGCGCCGGTTACATAAATATGCTGGGCGAGGTTTTCCTGCGGCAATTTGTGCGCAATAATATCGGAAGCCCAATTTTGCCATTTTGCCTTATTGGCTTGTGTATCCTCAAGGGCAAGGAGGCTTGAACCTTTCAACTTTCTTTTGCCGAGAATCTTGAAAAAACTATTGGCAATCTCTTCAAAAACAGGGGCAGATATAATTGCCTGCCGGTCGATCGGCGGCATAACGAATTTTTGTGCCTGAACCTGATCGGCTGTCGGAATATCGCTAGTAGAAAACTCGTTACAGACGAATTGCTGTGCTCCGGTAAATTCCACCATAAAATCTATATAGTCTTTAACCGGACTTGTGGGAGCAAGCTCTTCAAAACGTTTGCTCCGTTCCTCGAATAACGTATTAATATCGGGAAGCCGGACGAAAGGAGGCGTGCGCATATGACCGACTTCGGTCATATCTCCTTCGAATTTTTTATTACGCGGCATATTTCAATGGACTCCATTTTTAGTTCGGTCAATTTTATAACCGGAAAACGGAACTTGTCCAACCAATCTATAAATGTCGAAGGATAACACTTGAAAAATAAGGCGCAGAATTCAATAGGGCTGCCTTTGAATGATAATTTTGCCATCTGATTTGAATGATAATTTTGCCATCTGATTTGAGCAATGCTTTGGCCGCCAGATTTGAATGATGCTTTTGCCATCTGATTTGAGCAATGATTTTGCCGTCAGATAGGTCAATCTTTTTGGCAAGAACAGGATTTTAACACCATCCGAAGTGAAACAAACCCGCTTTGACAGCTTGTTTCACAGGGGACAGCTTGTTTCACAGGGGACGGCTTATTTTACTGTGGAGCCGGCGCCGATGTTTTTTCCAAACCGACAAGACCTATTTTTGTGTATCCGGCCGCACGCAATTCATTAAGGAGTTCGATAATGCCGCTATATTCCACGCTTGCGTCACCACGAATAAAGATTTTTTCTTCATGATTGTTTGAAGTAAGCCGATCAAGAGTCGTCCTGAGGTCGTCCAAAGACGCTTTTTCTTCTCCTACATAAAGCGATTTATCCTGCTGCAATGTGATATAGACCGGTTTGTCAGGTTTTGGTTGCGCAGGTGTCGAAGATGTCGGCAGTTGCACCGGAATATCGCTTGTTGCCAGAGGTGCGGCAACCATGAAAATGATGAGCAAAACCAGAATAACATCAATGAACGGCGTTACATTGATTTCATGACTGACATCAAGTTCATCACTGTCGAGATCTGAAAGCTTTGTTGCCATCTCTTCCTACTCCGCAGCAATCGACAAACTCGGCCGTGTTGCTGTTTCACGCTTGACTTTACGGAAGTCGAGATCACGACTGACAAGACGTTCAATTCCGGCTGAAACATCAATAAGCTGTTGCCGGTAACCGGTAATCAAACGGGCAAAGACATTGTAGATAATGACAGCGGGCACGGCTGCAACAAGGCCGATGGCTGTTGCAAGAAGCGCTTCAGCAATACCGGGAGCAACAACGGCAAGATTGGTTGTTTGCGCTTGCGAAATGCCGATAAAGGAATTCATAATACCCCAGACAGTACCGAAAAGGCCGACGAAAGGACCGATAGCGCCGATTGTTGCCAACACACCGGTTCCGAATGCAACATGACGTCCGGATGCTGAAATAATGCGCGAGAGAACCGAACTCAATCGTTCTTTCAAGCCCTCGGTTCCAGCCAAATCCACGGCTGCGAGCGAAGCTTCCACTTCATCTTGTGCCGCCTGTACCAAGCGGGAGCCGACACCTTTGTCATTTTTAACTGCCAAAGCAAGCTCGGACAGGCTTTGAGCGCCGTTAACCTGCCTTATGGTCGCTCTTGCCCGTCTTTTCACCGCCGATACTTCGATAAGTTTGACAATGAAAATAACCCAGGTTGCAACAGAAGCGAGTGCCAGACCGACCATAACCACTTTAACGACCCAGTCCGCATTCAGGAACATACCGATAGGAGAAAGATCATGCGGGATGGAAGCGATAAAATGGTCGGCAGCCTGACTGGCCGTATCGGCAGCAGCTTTAGCTGTGCTTTCCGTTTCCGAAGCGGCCGATTGCAAAGCCTGTTCACCTGCTTTCAAAGCATTTTCGCCCGTCTGAACGGCACTTTCACCGGAATGCAAGACATTTTCACCGGTTTGTAAGGCTTTTTCGCCAGCTTGTTCGCCAGCTTGCAATACCTGATTTCCGGTTGTTTGCTGCACTTCATTTTGTGCCGATGCATAGCCGCCAGCCAGGCATAGAAATACCGCGGCAGTTACAAGCCTTGTCAAAGATCTCATCATCGCTCTCGTTCCTGAACTTCAATTCGATGGCGATTAATTAACAAAATTTAATATGATAAATCAAGTCATGTTTATGCAAATATTGAAGTTATTTTCTGCCTGCCAAAAAATTCTACCCCCGGCGCCGTCTTAACGAACAATGATTGCACGGAAATCATTGACATTGGTTCCCGTCGGGCCGGTTTCAAGAAGGTCATCAAGCATATTGAATGCACTCCAAGCATCGTGGCGGGCAAGAAAAGTTGCGGGATCAAAACCTTGCTGTTTGAGACGTAAACAACTATTGCCGTCACAAAATGCACCTGCATTGAATTCACTACCGTCGCGGCCATCCGTATCTGCCGCAAGTGCCGTGATAGAACTCTCCCCCTCTATTGCCATCGAAAATGACAGTAAAAATTCGCTATTTCTTCCACCCTTGCCAACGTCACCCTTGTTGTAAGCGCCGGTGATCGTCACGGTTGTTTCGCCGCCTGAAAGCATAACGACAGGTTTTTCAAAGGGGCGGTTTTTCAAAGCAATTTCACGGGCAATGGCAGCATGCATCAATGCAATATCCTTTGCTTCACCTTCAATCGAATCGGAAAGGATAATGGCATTCAAACCGGCTTTGCGCGCATGAGCGGCGGCTGCTTCCAGCGATGTCGCCGCCGATGCAACAATATAAGCTGCATTTTTTTCAAAAGCAGGATTATCAGGGGTTGGAGCCTTGGCAAGATCGCTCTTTAAAACGGAAACGGCTTTTGGAGGCAAAGCAATATGATATTGGCTTACAAATTTTAACGCATCCTCGCGGGTTGACCAATCGGCAACTGTGGGACCGGATGCAACTTGCGAGGCAATGTCTCCCGGAATATCCGACACAATGAAACTGACGACGCGGGCGGGCGCTGCATAATAGGCAAGCCGCCCCCCTTTGATTTGTGACAAATGCTTCCTGATCGTATTCATTGCGCCGATGGGAGCACCACTTTTTAACAATGCCTCATTGATCGCGATTTCGTCTTCAAGTGTCAAAGGTTCAAGCGGCAAAGGCAACAAGGCAGAACCGCCACCGCAGATAAGCGCAATGACGAGATCATCGGCTGATAATCCTTGAACAAGTCTGACAAGCTTTTTTGCCGCTTTCAGCCCGTTTTCATCCGGCAAGGGGTGGGAAGCTTCCAGAACTTCAATCGAACGAAGCGAGGTCGCGTGGCCATAACAGGTGACAACCGCACCTTCAAGCTCGCCATAGCCGGCTTTATCCCATAGTTTTTCAAGTGCCAAAACCATTTGAGCGGAACCTTTGCCCGCTCCCACAACAATGGTCCTGCCTTTTGGCTTTGCGGGTAAAAACTGTTCCATCAAACATTCCGGATTGGCAGCGGCAACCGCACAATCAAAAAGTTCGTTCAATAATTGACGATCATTGTTATTTTTCAATTATGACCTCCCCGAAAAATCTGTTTCCCGTTTCTTTTGTTTCAGATTTTTATTTCCATTTACAGTTTATTGTTGCAGACTTTTGCGAAAAAAGTGGAAAAAACAAACATAATAACTATGTAATTAAAGTACATCGTCCGAAAATTTCGTACGGTCATTCATTCAAAAAGCAGGAGAAGACGATATGCCTAAGGAAAATGCGACACCAACCGAAAAAAGTCTCCAGGAACAATTTGAACAGTTGAAAAAAGAGGTTTCCAATATTCATTCCACATTGAATGATCTGGGTTCCGAAAAACTGACAGCCGCAAAAGGCAAAGCCGAAAAGCTTTATGCATCGGCGAAAGAAAATGGTGAGGAAGCGATCTCGCAGGCAAAAGAAAAGATTGGCGATGTGCAAGGACAATTGTGCAATTGCATACGCGAAAAACCGATTGCAAGCCTTGCCGCAGCCGCAGGTGTCGGTTTTATTCTTGCTCTGTTGATGCGGCGTTAAAATATGTTGCGGCTTATCGCGCCGCTTATTGGCGGTTTGGCAAATGGCAGCGTGAAAACGGCAGTCAAATCAACGCGTAATCAGGCAATTTGTTATTTACTGATCGGTTTGTCACTGTTTTTCGCGGTGATATTCCTGTGCGTCATAGCATTTATTGCCCTTACATGGGTGGTCTCTCCGATCTTGTCGGCAACGATTATTTTTGCCTTTTGGCTCATTGTGGCGCTTGCCGGTTTTTTAATCGGCCGGTCTGTTTCAGCCAAAAGACGAAAAATCTATGAAGAACAGATGAATGACGAGCGGTTCAACCTTGTGGCGGCATCTCTTGTTGCTGCCGTTCCTGCCATATTGAAAAACAAAAAGACGCTTACTCTTGCAATTCCCCTTATCGGATTGGCAGCATTGATGTTCTGGAACAAGGATAACAACCGGAAGTCGTAAAATCCGTATTAAAGGGATGAAATTTTAAAAAACCGGTTGTGTTCCAACCGGTTTTTGTCTTTTCGCAAGTGGTTACAATTGATTATTTGAAAGCGTATCTTATACCCACTTTTACATCATGTGATGTCAGATGGTCGAGCTTGAGAGCGCCGTTTCCCGAAATACCGGCAGTTTTTGCGTCGCCCAGATCGCTATAGCTATAACCGATGTCGAAGATAACACGACGGGAAAGTTTCACACCTATGCCTGCATGAATTGCAAAAGCGAAGTCCCATTCGGTTTTTGCGGCTGCCTCATAGGTTTGTCTACCGTTATCCACCTCGAAGTCGCTGACACGATTGGCACTTGCTCCGAGGCCTGCCCCGATATAGGGCGTAACATCATGATAGGTTACAAGGTCGACATAAGCATTCGCCATGAATACGGTTGAAGATATATCACCTTCATATTTTCTTGTTGTATCGAAATCGCGATCCTTCGCAGTGATTGTATTTTTGGCACGATATTCGATCGTCCCGTCAAGGCGGACAATATCATTGAGACGATAGCCCAAACCGACCCCGCCAAGAAAGGCGTTATCCATATCACCTTTATTTTTCCAGTGATAATCGGCACTTGCGTCGCCCGAATCGAATCTGTCGAATTTATGGATGTCGCCGAGGCTGACACCGGCATATGCTTTTGCATAAAAGGGAATGTTTTCGGTTGTGATGGCAATTTCGGGAACCTTGTCAAGGTCGATGTCATTGGCCAACGCCTGATTTAAACCAAGTGCCGACAATGCTCCAATAAGTGCAAAGCAAAATTTCATTCTCAAGCCTCTAAACAAGACGCAAATGCCATCATCTTGTGAAGCTTTTTAAACATGATTGGTTAAGACGTTCTTAACCATAAATTTTAACTATCTATTTTCCATAACCAAAGCCGGAACAGGCATAAAAAAGCAGCCATTTTCAGGCTGCTTTTCAAAAAACCGAAAAGTCTATTTGCGCTTGAACTATAGTTCGGGCACTTGTCAGATGGCGTCTCTTACCTTTTTTAGCGCCTCGACAATCTCGTCAACAACATTTCCGATCAAACGTTCATCATCACCTTCCGCCATAACACGAATGAGAGGCTCGGTTCCCGACGGGCGAATAACCAGTCGACCATTTTTTCCCAAACGTTTTTCAGCGTTTTTGATAACATCTTTGACGTGGGCATCTTCAAGCGGTTTGCCTTCGGAAAAGCGGACATTCTTCAAGACTTGCGGCACCGGCTCGAAGCGGTGACAAAGCTCGCTCATCGGCTTTTGTGATTCTTTCGCACATCCCAGAATTTGTAACGATGTCACCAGACCATCGCCGGTCGTCCCGTAATCGGATAGCACAATATGACCCGATTGTTCGCCACCGACGTTGAAGCCATGCTGGCGCATATATTCAACCACATACCGGTCGCCAACCTTGGTTCTTGCCATGGTCAGCCCTTTTTGACCGAGAAAACGTTCAAGTCCGAGATTGGACATGACTGTTGCAACGATACCGCCACCCCGTAAAAGACCATTTTCCAGCCAACGTTCGGCAACAACGGCCATCAACTGGTCACCGTCGATAATGGCTCCGGTTTCATCAACCATCACCACGCGGTCGCCATCGCCGTCAAGTGCGATTCCCGCATCCGCTCTCACTTCATGAACCTTGCGCATCAAAGCAATCGGGTGGGTCGAACCGCAATCTTCGTTGATATTTGTGCCTGTCGGCTTATCGCTTAGCGTGACAACTTCTGCACCAAGCTCCCACAGCGCAAGCGGTGCTGCTTTATAGGCCGCACCATTGGCACAATCGACAACAATACGCATACCGTCCAATCGGACATCACGCGGCAATGTGCGTTTGGCAAACTCGATATAACGATAAATATCACCTTCAACGCGCTTTGCCCGACCGATTTGCGACTGTCCCGCAAGCTCGTTTGTCATGTCGCTTTCAATGAGTTTTTCGATTTTCATCTCGATTTCGTCGGAAAGTTTGAAACCGTCCGGACCGAACAATTTTATACCGTTATCGTAAAAAGGATTATGGGAGGCCGAAATCATAACGCCGACATCGGCACGCAGCGAACGGCAAAGCATTGCGACGGCTGGTGTAGGAATTGGCCCCAAAAGAAACACTTCCATGCCGCTTGCCGTAAAGCCTGCAACCATAGCATTTTCCAGCATATAGCCCGACAGGCGTGTATCTTTGCCGATAACAACTCTTCCCGGCCGTCCCTGACTGCGAAAAAGAATACCTACCGCCATACCGACTTTCATAGCCACATCCGCGGTCATCGGAAATGTATTGGCTTTCCCCCTTATTCCATCGGTACCGAAATATTTAAACGCCATTATATTTTCCTTTTTCGACAAAATTCCGTGTTCGATAAAATTCAAATTTCGATCAATTCAAATTTCGATAAAATTCTGCCGGCCACTCATACTACAATTTTCAATGTTCCAACTAACAATTTTTAAGCAGAAAACCAACCGTCGACCGCATCAATGAAGGCCTTCATGGCGCGAATTATCACGACACGGTTAACATTCATATGTTTGAACAAAATAAAAGCGGCTTGAGCGTATCAAGCCGCTTCAGATTTTTTGAACCGGAATTCAGGCCTTTTTATCATCACCATGATCGGTGACGGTGTCTTCCTTTGCCGATTTTTCACTTTCCGTTACCGGTTTTTCGGACTTTTGCGATGGCGAAGTTTTTGTCGCCTTTCTTGTCCTTTTCGGCTTTTTTTCGGCTGCTTTTTTTTCAGTTGTCTTTTTTTCGATTTCCGGCTTTTCGGGAGTTTCAGACTTTTCGTCGACCTTGTCGGCCGGTTGAGAAGCCGCTTTTGCCCTTACAACAACCGACTTCGACTGGTCGCTTTTGGGTTTTTCGGGCGTTTTTCCGGCTTTCGGAACACTTGAGACATGCGGTGTCGGCGAATCCTTGCCCATATCCCGTGAAGGCGGTTTGCCGTTGATAACTTCCTGAATTTCGGCTCCTGTAAGCGTTTCGTATTCAAGCAAGCCTTCGGCAAGAGCAACCCATTGTTTCTTTTTCGAGGTCAAGGTTTGTTTGGCCGTCTGATAGGCTTCGTCGATAAGACGACGAATTTCGGCATCAATCACCCTTGCAGTTTCTTCCGAAACTTGCTGGTTACGCCCGCCTCCCTGATACATATCTTCCTGACTTTCGCCATAAGTAACCTTGCCGAGTTCATCGGAAAAGCCCCAACGTGTGACCATAGCACGGGCAAGTTTCGTTGCCTGTTCAATGTCGGAGGACGCGCCGGAAGTGATGTTATCCTTGCCGAACTTCAATTCTTCGGCAACACGGCCACCCATCATGATCGCCAGACGCGAAATCATGTAGCGGTAGCTCATCGAATATTTGTCACCTTCCGGCAATTGCATAACCATGCCGAGTGCGCGACCACGCGGGACAATCGTTGCTTTGTGCACGGGATCGGCTGCCGGCATATTGATAGCAATAATGGCATGTCCGGCTTCGTGAAAAGCTGTCAGCTCTTTTTCTGCCGGTGTCATGGCGGAATGGCGTTCTGCCCCCATCATGACTTTGTCTTTGGCATCCTCGAATTCCTGCATGGTGACCAGACGTTTGTCGCGCCGTGCTGCCATAAGTGCCGCTTCATTGACAAGGTTCATCAAATCGGCACCGGAAAATCCCGGTGTACCGCGCGCCACAATCTTCAAATCGACATTGGGCGCCAAAGGCACATTGCGAACGTGGACTTTAAGAATTTCCTCACGCCCTGCAACATCGGGATTGGGAACAACCACCTGCCGGTCAAAACGACCCGGACGCAGCAATGCCGGATCAAGTACATCGGGACGGTTGGTTGCGGCAATCAGAATAATGCTTTCATTCGGCTCGAACCCGTCCATCTCGACAAGAAGCTGGTTCAAAGTCTGTTCACGTTCATCATTGCCACCGCCGAAACCGGCACCACGGTGACGGCCAACGGCATCAATCTCATCAATGAAAATGATACATGGCGCATTCTTTTTTGCCTGCTCGAACATGTCGCGAACGCGGCTTGCACCAACACCAACAAACATTTCCACAAAATCCGAACCGGAAATTGTGAAGAAAGGCACATTGGCTTCACCGGCAACAGAACGGGCGAGCAATGTTTTACCGGTTCCGGGCGGGCCAACAAGCAAAACACCCCGCGGGATACGGCCGCCAAGACGCTGGAACTTTTGTGGTTCGCGCAAAAATTCGACAATTTCCTGTAGATCCTGTTTGGCTTCATCAACGCCCGCGACATCCTTGAATGTTACGCGACCATGGGCTTCTGTCAGCAGTTTTGCTTTGGACTTGCCGAACCCCATAGCGCCGCGTGAACCGCCTTGCATCTGGCGCATGAAGAAGATCCACACACCAATCAGGATAACAACGGGTAAAAGCGAGAAAAGCAAATTCATGAATGTGCTGTTTCCCGTGCTTTCCGGCTGCGCCCGGACATTGACGTTCTTGCTTTCAAGACGATCGACAAGACCGGGATCATTAGGAGCGAAAGAAAGGACGGTCCGGTTATCGGTTGTGATACCGGTCAAACGTTGTCCTTGAATCGTGACGGTTTTGATTTCTTTATTATCAACCCGTTTCAGAAAATCTGAATAAGTAATCTCTCCTGTGCCAGCTTGCTGACTATTCCCGTTAAAAAACGAAAACAAAGTAATCAGCAAGAGTGCAATGATCCCCCATATCAGGAAGGAACGATAATTTGGATTCATATTAGGTCCACTCGATCTATTACGCTCTGTCAGATAATTTTAATGTAACATATGTGCTTGAAGTTGCCTTGCCAAGGTTGAAGATCACCTTTCATCATAATTCATCCGGCTTTTTAGTCATTTTCCCGCGATGTTGACAATGTCATTTCAAAAAACGGGCTTAATATATTGAAAAGGGAGTAATCGTCCGATGATATAAGCCACCCGAACGGCCGCATAAATCTTTTGCAAGTCAAATTTTCGGCGTGAACAAGTTTTCCGGTAAGTGCCGGAATATCGATTCCCGACCGGCTGAAAATTGCCAATGCTGTTTGCAATGAAAGAAAATGGATTGAACGGCTGCTTATATTCTGTTCTTCAGCGACAGCCTTTATATCGCAAACCGAGGCAACATTTACCCTGACTGCATTATTCGACCGGTTATCAACACGGTAGCGCCCATCCCAGATAATGGAAGATTGTGTACCGGCGACACTTGCCGTCTGGTTTCTCGCCTCGCGCCATAGCCTGATTGTTTTACCATTGATTTCGATGACTGTTCCAAGCAACGTAAAATGATAAAGTGACGTGCGTTTCTTCACCAATTGTTTTTTCAAAAAATCGACTTGTGAATCACTTGCAAGAGCCTGCGAACCACCAATAATTGAGGCAAGAACACCCATGACAAAAGGAAATCGGGGGTTATTCAATTGTTCATCTGAAACATTGCTGATCGTACATAAAGCATGTTGCATCTTCATATCGAGTTTGGCAATCAATTCAACTGCGGCTTTGTTCTCGTCACGTCTGAAAATGGCCGCCTCTTCGACTTTTTTGGCGATAATATCAACATCTTCGTCTTTCAAACGTTGACGGATTCGCACCCGCTCATAATGCGGGTTTTCATTCGTCGGGTCGTCGATCCAGTCCTGTTTGATAGAGCGTAGATATTCCCGTAATTGTTCCCGTTTCACCCCCAAGAGAGGCCGGATTAAGCGTATTTTGCGCATCAGAAGTGATTCACGCGGCATACAGGCAAGTCCGCGACGGCTACCGCGATGCAACCGCATTTCATATGTCTCGGCCTGATCGTTCAAAGTGTGACCGGTCATGATAACGCTCGCCCCGACTTTTTCAGCTTCCGAAAAAAGCAAGCCGTAACGGGCGATCCGTGCTTCGTGAGACAAAGCCGTTTGCGGTTTTGCATCTGCCCAACAAACGGTCTCGTGGCGAACATCGAGACGCTTGCACAATCGGGCAACTTCTTCCGCCTCGGCTGCGGATTCGGGACGCAAACGATGGTCGACTGTGACAGCAACGAGTTCGGGTGCGTCTTCAAGTTGTTTCAGATAATCGCGCAGAAGAAACAGAAGCGAAGTCGAATCCCCGCCCCCTGAAACAGCAGCAATGACAATTTTAGAGTTTTTGAAATCTGATGGCTGAAAGAGTTGTTTAAAATCTATTACTGACACTTGTTACGACTTTGCTCGTCCTTGACACGTTTTAAAACTGCCGGATCTACGGTTTTGTATCGTTTTGTCACTTCGGCAAAGGTTGCGCAAGCCACTTTCTGTTCATCAAGATGAGCCATGCTCATTCCAAGTTTTAAAAGATTTTCCGGTCCGCGCGGTGAATCCTTGTAATTGCGTTGCACATCAATATAGGCTTGTGCCGCTTCACGATAGCGCTTCTGCCCGAAAAGTGATTCACCAAGCCAGAAACCGGCATCGGCAATTTGCGGATCTGTCGGATAACGCTCCTGAAAGGCTCGAAAATCGGCCTCAGCCGTCCGATAATCGCCGGAAAGAATATTTTTATAGCCGATGTCATAGAGTTCTTTTGCACTCGCCGTCTGTGGAGCGACAGGTGCAGCAGAGTTCCCCTGGGTGGCCGCTTGTTCTTGCGAAGCTGTTGCCACCGCATTCTGGTTGATACTCCCGTTGAGGATATTGCCGTTTTTGTCGAATTCGATAGATCCCAGATCTTTCGGCGCTTCCTGCGGATTTATATTTTTTTGTTCGCCACTTTTGTCGCTTCCCACACCGGGAAGTGTTGCCGAACTTTCAGTCGAGGTGGCCGTTCTTGGCAATTCCTGCTTGCCATTGGTTGAAGATGAAGGCGATTGCGGTTCCACCGCTTGCGACTGTTTTTTCGGTTCCTGAGCAGTTTGTTGTGAAGGATTTGCCGCCGCTCCTCCTTGCAATTGTCGCAATTGCTCCTGCATTTGCAGAACCATGAAATTGAGTTCTTCAACTTTCCCCGTAAGTTCACGCACCTGTTGTTGAAGGTCGGTTACCCGACTATCGGGTTGCGGTGACATTTGCACCGTCTGGCTTTCAACGGTTTTTTTCTTGCCAAAGGGAAAAAGCCCGTTTGCAAAAGACGAGCCTCCCTGATCGGCAGATGCACTATAACAGGGCGAGAGAGCGGCAAATGACAATGCCGGTATAAAAGCTGCTGTGATAACCAGACGTTTTACCGAACATGTCAATAAACGGGGGGATGAAAGAAAACCCATAGCTTTGTCCTTTTATTTATGTTCGCGCACCAAAAACGTTATCAGGCAACTTCGGCGGAAATTTGTCACAAAAAAACGGCCCTTGAGGGGGCCGTCTTTAACATTGGAATAAAAATGTAAATCAGCGTGCGTTGTTCAAGACTGTAACAGCGCGACGGTTCTGGTTCCAGCACTGTGGAGCATCACAAACGGCAACCGGACGTTCCTTACCGTAGGAAATTGTCCGCATACGGTTGGCTGCAACACCTTGCGAGATCAGGTAGTCACGTGCGGCAACCGCACGGCGCTGACCAAGAGCAATATTGTATTCGCGTGTACCACGTTCGTCGGCATGACCTTCAACAGTGATGGTGTATTGCGGATAACGCTGCAACCATTGTGCCTGACGGGTCAATGTCTGCTGGGCATCAGCACGAATGCTGGAAGAATCGAGATCAAAGAATACGCGGTCACCAACGTTGACTGTAAAGTCCTGCGCTGATCCCGGTTTTGCGTTGTTCAGTCCAAGCGCATTCGGATCATTCAGGCCGTGTTTGGCGCAGCCAGCGAGAGTTAGCGATAGGACAAATGCTATAGCAAGCGGATTGCGAGCAAGTTTTTGGAAACGGCCCATGTGCCGAGACTCCTTAAAAGTTAGCGGTTGATTTCAAGGCTTTTAGCTTGATTTGCTTAAAAAGCTCTCAACACGCATGGTTAATGAATACTTACGCATCACTTTTTATAAAAAATACAAATCCACCGGTTGCTCGCTGATTGAGGCGGAAAGACGGCAGATGTGTTTTTCATTAGCGCGAAATGAGTAAAAAGTCCAATAGCAAGTTAAAGTGAAAAGAGCTTAAATAAAAACGCCGCTTTAAAACTTTTAAAGCGGCGTTGAAACCAACATATTTCCTTTTTGATCGCTCATGAAATGAACGGGCCGGAAAACCGAAAATTATAAAACGAGAAGGTCTTTTTATCGAAACCGGTTTTCAGGATTATTCCTAATCTAGCAATGGCGACCAGGCCGGATCGGATGCACCATTGGGAGTTGGCAATACGCGTTCGTTACGTCCGGTTATATCAATCGTATAGAGCTTTGGCTGCTGCCCCTGATTTTGCCGGAAGAACATGATAACGCGGCCATTTGGTGCCCATGTCGGACCTTCATTATGGAAACCGGAAGTCAACAAGCGTTCACCCTGCCCGTCGGGCTTCATAACACCGATTGAAAATTGCCCCTGCGACTGCTTGGTGAAAGCAATGTAATCACCGCGAGGCGACCAGACCGGTGTTGAATAGCTGCCATCTCCGAATGAGATGCGGTGCTGGTTGCTGCCATCGGTATTCATGACATAGATTTGCGGTTTGCCACCGCGATCGGATTCAAAAACAATCTGTGTGCCATCGGGCGAATAGGACGCCGATGTATCAATGGCCGGTGTTGTTGTAAGCCGTGTTGTCGAACGCGAACGCAAATCCATAGTGTAAAGATTGGCGCTGCCATTATCCTGTAAAAGGCTCATAATCACCTTTTGACCATCCGGTGAAAAACGCGGTGCAATGGTCATATTCGGGAAAGTACCGACAAGTTCGCGCTGACCTGTTTCGATTTGTTGCAAATAAACCTTCGGGACATTGTTACCGGCATAAGCCATATAGGTAATTTCCTGACGGCTGGGCGAAAAACGCGGTGTTAAAACGAGTTCACGTCCATTCGAGATATAAGTGAGGTTTGCTCCGTCCTGATCCATAATAGCGAGACGTTTGACACGTGCATTTGCTGCACCTGTTTCATCAACAAATACAATGCGCGTATCGAAATAACCCTTTTCACCGGTCATTTTCGTATAAATAGCATCGGCGATAATATGGGCAACGCGACGCCAGGTTTGCGGTGTTGCATAGAACTGGCGGCCTTCAAGCTGTTTGCCGCCATAAACATCCCATAGACGGAATTCTACACGCAAACGCCCGTCAGCTTCTTTTGTGACACGGCCGGTTACCAGACCTTGTGCGTTGATTTGCTGCCAATCGGGAAACCGTGGTTGTACATCCGGATTGGAAATACGTTCAAGAAATGACGATTTGTCAATTGGTTTGAAAAGCCCTGAACGTTCAAGATCGGCGGTCACCACCGACGAAATCTGTACGCCCATCTGGTCACCGGCAATAAAATCGGTAACTGCAATAGGTATCGGATTGAAATCGGCCGACGAGACAGTTCCTTTCAATTGCGCATAAGCGGTTTGCCAGCTTAAAAATGGCAAAACCATTGACAAAAAAACAAAAATATAAAGGCGCTTATTTTTCTTAATCATCGAAGAAACCATTTTCTTTCCGTTGCCTTAAAGCATTCCACTTTACGTCTTTTTTGTATCGGAATCGTAAAAATTCCGGATATCCATTCCAATTGCATGAACAGCTTTTCAATCATGACAAGACTTGTTTGAAAAACCGGTTCCAAGCCATTTCACATCAGATCCTTCCCGACCTTGCCAATACCTTCAAAACATTTTCGAGCAACGTCTTGTTTTCTGCCGCTATCATCATTGCCATGAGACAATTTTGCCAAGCCGGAAACCGGATATGCAATCGAAAACAATACGAACATCGAAAACTGTTTTCCGCCATTATGACGAAATTATCTCATCAACACCATTGGCGAATAGTAAAGTCGGTTATCACTCCTAAAATTGTTTACTTTGTTTAATCCCGTCACAAAAATTCATCGCCACAATCAGAACGAGTTGAACGGGTCGATTTTCAAATCAAATCCCTGACCCCATTTGTCATACTGGTCACGTGGCAAATCCTCGAACGGCTGACAGGCAAATATGGCCGCGCGTGTCTGGTTAATCAGCAAGTCCACTTTATTGGGGTTACCACTCATTCCGGTAATGATCGGTTCACCGACAACTTTACCCTCGATGCTCAAATTGAACTTGGCTTCGGCTACCGGATTTTCTCCCGCGACCCCGCCACCAAGGGCAGCCAATTTCAAGTTTTTGGTGATACAGCTTGTTGCCGCATTAACGAGTGTCTGTCCAACATCCTGACCATTGCCGATATTTTTCTTGGCACCAAAACCGGCCGGCCCCTGCGAACGGGCAGCACCACCGCCGGATGTGCGCGTTTTATCAATCAAGGCCTTTTCGTTCATTGCCAGAATATCATCGACACTTTCACCTTTGGCTTTTACAGCAGGCTTTGGTTCTGCCGGTTTCGGTTTTGCTGTCGGCAAAGGTGCTTTTTCCGGTAAATTCGGGAAAGGATCCTTCTTCGGCTCGCTAGCTGGTTCGGTCGCATCGGCTGATTCTTCCGGTTTCGGCTCGGCCTTATCCGGCTTGGAACTTTCTTCCGGTTTCTGTTCTTCTACCTTCGGTTTTTCTTCAGGTTTCGGAGTATTGTCCGGCTTTGTTTCAGGCGTTTTTGTAGGTGGAACAGGATTCGGATCCGCGTCGGGTGTGCCCGAAGGTGGCGGTGTTGCATCCACATCGCGATCTTTTTCCTTGGGCTTTAATGGCGCTTCATTATCAACCTTGCCATCGCCGACATGCTCGGCATCGGGTTTTTCAACCGGTTTTGTGGTCGGTTTCGGCGCGGCCTTATTCTCTTTGGATGCTGTCAACTCGCCCTTTTGTATCGAAGTCGTTTCAGCAATCGGCACCAGAGAAACCGGCAAAGCTTCGGTTACCTCCGCATTAAAATCGGCAGGCGAGGAAAGGCTGATAAGCCCCCAGGTAAGAATCAGGGCATGTGCCGCTACCGATGTTGCCAGACCTGCTTTCATAATATCAGTTTATCGCCAATTTTACTGTTGTGGCAGACTTGCCAATGCAACATTGGTAAAGCCCGCTTTCTGAATGATTGCAAGAAGGTCAAGAACCTTCTGGTATTCTACTGTTTTTGCCCCGCGAACAAAAATACGTTGTTTGGAAGCATCACCGCCTGATTCTGTAACCGCTTTCAATTTCGCAACAACTTCATCCGGCGTATCATAATATTCCTCATTAACGGCAAGCCGTCCCTGATCGTTAATGGAAACCGTCAAAGGTTTTGTTTCGGTATTGACGGGGCCTGCTTGCGTTTTCGGTAAATCAAGTGGCACACCATTAACAAGCAATGGTGCCGAAACCATAAAAATAATCAACAGAACCAGCATCACATCAACGAATGGTGTCACGTTGATTTCGCTCATCAAGCCACGGCGCGGTGCACCGCCACGGCGACCACGCCGTTTTGAACCACCGGAACTTCCTACAGCCATACCCATGACAGAATTCCTTTTAGTAAGACTGGCGAGAAGTCAATTTCTCATCAATTTGACGGGAAAGAATGGCTGAAAATTCGTCAGCAAAGCCTTCAAGACGGCCTGTAATTTTTCCCGCATCTCCCGACAATTTATTGAAAGCAATAACCGCCGGAATAGCCGCAAGAAGGCCAATGGCCGTTGCCAACAAAGCTTCCGCAATACCGGGTGCAACAACCGCAAGAGAGGTATTTTTCGATGCAGCAATTGACTGGAAGGAACTCATAATACCGACAACTGTTCCGAAGAGGCCGATAAACGGCCCTGCCGAGCCGACTGTTGCGAGAAACCCCAAACGTGATTCCATCCTGTCGCTTTCGCGGGCAAGTGCAACATCCATGGCTTTATCAATACGGCTTTGCAACCCCATAGGCGAACGTGCACCCTTTTCGAGCGACTTCTTCCATTCCCGCATAGCCGCCATAAAAATAGCGCCCATGCCGAAAACGCGTCGGTCGTTCAAGCTTCTGTAAAGATCTTCGAGCGATTGACCGGACCAAAAGATCTGCTCGAAACGGTTCATCGCGTGGCGAATGCGACTATAGGTAATCAATTTGTCAATAATGATTGCCCAACTCCAGATAGATGCCAATAGCAAGCCGATCATGACAGCTTTTACAACCCAATTGGCCTGCATGAACAGGCTCCAGATTCCTACTGACGCTGGACTTGCTAATTCTATTCCCGGCATAATGTGTTAATCCCTGAATCCAAACGCCCGGCATCTTTTACCGGGCGGCCTTTAGCAAAACTCTTCAATTCCTGTCTAAACGCCCGAAGCATGTTTTCAAATTCTATTAGCAATGCTTCACGACATTTCTATGACGTTCAAATTTGGTGAAACAAAGGCCAAAACGCAAAGATTACGGCGCTTATGCTTCTCGTTTATAGATAGCCAAAGATGGTTAATTTTTAGTAATTTTTTCTCGCTTGCTACAAAGTCGATCGCCATAAAATGGATGATCTCTGCTTTGCCTGTTTTCCTTTCCCGATTATCTAAAAAACAGCCAAAAAAGCATTGCAAAGCGTGCTGAAATAATTAGTAAAAATATATTCAAACATCATATTCAATTTTTGAAACAATAGATATTTTATGATGACTTATTTTATTTCTATTTTTCTTTCATCAATTATATTTTTAAATTTTCTATAATAATAAATTCCGGATTTTACCAATTTTTACCCGAACATATGAAATATAATGTTTCCCGTTGATATTTTAAAACAGGTCATGATGACTTCCGTCATTTTGTAAACTTGGGTAGATGCTATAAAGACAACCCGCAATTTACAAAAATTGCGGGTGCTTAAAAAAATAAAATTCAGAAATTCAATAATTCTTCAATCGTGATAAACACGTAACAATGTGATAGGCACAGAGTCTATATACACAAGCAACTTCACCTATAAGAGAAAGCTCTTTTACTTGTCGTCGCTATCGTTTGTTTCGCTGTTATCACTTTTGAGCGAAGAAAGCTTGGCGAAAACCTTGTCGGCGTCCAGTTCTTCGTCTTTCTTATCGTTAATTTCAAGGTTTTCGGTTGCCGATGCCGGTAGCAATGTGCCATCTTCTGGCATTGCAGCAGGACGGTTTTTGGCTGCTTTTTCTACTTCTATATCGAGTTCGATTTGCGAGCAAAGTCCCAGTGTTACCGGATCCATTGGTGTCAAATTTGCCGAATTCCAGTGCGTACGATTGCGAATTTGTTCGATTGTCGACTTTGTTGTGCCGATCAAACGGGCAATCTGTGCATCTTTCAATTCGGAATGATTGCGTACCAGCCACAAAATCGCATTCGGACGATCCTGACGCTTTGAAAGCGGTGTATAGCGCGGCCCTTTGCGCTTGTTTTCCGGAAGGCGAACTTTGGGTTCGGAAATTTTCAGGCGGTAATCATTATTCTTTTCACCGCGTTCGATTTCATCGCGCGTCAATTGACCGGTAATGATGGGATCAAGCCCTTTGATGCCTTGTGCTGATTCTCCATCGGCAATCGCTTTGACTTCCAATGGATGCAATTTGCAAAAAGCGGCGATCTGGTCAAAAGAAAGCGCCGTATTATCAACCAGCCAGACGGCTGTAGCTTTGGGCATCAATAGTTGTGTTGCCATAACATTATCCTCTCGTTCGCCCGCTCCGGTGAGGCGGGACGTGGAATAGACCACATTTTCCGGGAATTCGCCAAGCCTTATAAACCGAATTTTATAAAACGACAAGACATGAGGTGAAACTCGCAAGCCCCTTAGTCAATTTCGAGAATTATTTTGCCTATATGGGCGCTTGATTCCATGCGTTCATGAGCCTTTGCTGCCTCTTCAAGCGGAAAAACCTTATCAATAACCGGCTGAATTTTACCTGTTTCAAGAAGCGGCCAGACCTTTTCCTTTAATTGGGCGGCGATGGCGGCTTTGAAGACAGTATCGCGTGCCCGCAAGGTCGAGCCGGTATGAATAAGCCGTTTTACATAAATATAGTTGAGGTTGACTGTTGCCATAGAGCCGGACAAATTGGCAATCTGGACAATACGTCCATCAGGTGCAGCGATTTTGTAATTCTTGTTGGTATAATCTCCCCCGACCATATCAAGGATTACATTGACACCTTTTTTACCGGTAAATTCCTGAGCCTTGCTGACAAAGTCCTCTGTTCGGTAATTGATTGCAAGATCGGCTCCAAGTTTCAAACAAGCTTCGCATTTTTCTGCTGTTCCTGCTGTAGCAAGTACCTTGGCACCGAAAGCTTTTGCCAATTGGATAGCTGTCGTGCCAATGCCGGAAGTACCGCCATGAACAAGGAAAACTTCCCCCGATTTCAAATGCCCACGATCAAAAACATTGCTCCAAACGGTGAAGAAAGTTTCAGGAAGCGCCGCCGCTTTGATAAAATCATAGCCTTCCGGAACAGGCAAAGCATTATCGGCAGCAACTGTCGCATATTCGGCATAACCACCACCGGCGATCAGCGCCGTGACTTTGTCGCCAATGTTCCATTGTTTGACTGCAACACCAAGTTTGACAATTTCACCGGCAACCTCCAACCCCGGTAGTGGCGAAGCGCCTTCCGGCGGCGGATAACTTCCTTGTCTTTGAAAAACATCAGGGCGGTTCACACCGGCTGCACGGACACGCACAAGAATTTCATTATCTTTAATATCCGGAACATCGACTTCGACAAGTTTGAGGACTTCAGGCCCGCCCTTACCGGCAATTTCAATAGCCCGCATTGTCTTTTCAGAAAAAGTCATTGTGTTCCCTTTCATCGAATTTCTTGTGTTTTCTACCAAATTTTCCGGCATTGACCTTGCAAATATTTTTCTCCCCCCCAAAAAAAAGACAATTCCGTTTGCAAGACAATTCCGTTTAAACGAATTTCCCTCAAAAATAGCTGTTCTTTCGGGGCAATCACCCGATGCTTGTGATCCCTTTGCCGATCCGGTCTTTCAATAGTTTACGTTTTTCACATCAAACATTTGAATTGTTGAAACGCGTTTTTACAAAAATTCGCTCTTCTTTTTCGCTCGTCTCTGTCACACACCGGTTTCTTTTCTGTCACACACCGGTTATTGCCGGAAAAACAGACCCGCCATTTTCGCGAAAACCACTTCTTTGACAAAGGTCAAATAGCGTTCAACATCGCGCTTCCATCATAGTTCAAGTAAATTTTATTCAGACCACTTATTCTTGTCGGGGGCTTGTTCGGAACTTCTTTGTGTCCGGTTCGGGACACAATCATTTCTTGTTCGGGGCACGATAATTCGCGCCCCGTTTAAAAAAAGCAAATGCCAGCGTTTAAAGATTCTTCAGCTTTTCAATTTCATCTTTGAGTGCAAGCTTTTTCCGCTTGAGTTCATTGATCGACAAATCGTCAGCCGAAGGTGAAGCCATAGCTTTGTCAATTTCCGTTTCAAGCTCCTGGTGTTTACGTTCCAAAGATGCCAGATGTGCTTCAGTTGCCATACCATGCTCCTTATTTACGGTATTAACTTTGTATTTTATGCAAAGCCTGTTTCAATTATTATGAAATAGCTTGGCGTTGAAAAATAACTTGGCATCTTTAAGATTAATTGTCGACTTCAAAATCGAATAATACAGAATTTGACAATTAAACATTTCCGCAATTTTTCTTTCGTGATATAGGCAAAAAATTAATGATGGGCTTTAAAGACCGACTGATAAACAAGCTCCATGCCATATAAGCACGATTGCAAAAATAGGACGGCCAGAGAATGTCAGAACAGGAACAGGTTGATGTCAAATTGGCCGTTGCCAAGCTGAAGCAGGAACATGCTGATTATGATGCAGCAATTGACGCTATGATAAAAGCTGGCTGTGACCAGTTACAAATCCAGCGGATGAAAAAAAAGAAGCTGGCAATCAAAGACCAGTTACAGAAACTTGAAGATCGTATTATTCCCGACATCATCGCCTGATATAAAGGGGCAGGAAAAATTATGGGCACAGAAACACATGATGTTGCCATTATTATGGGCAGCCAATCCGATTGGGAAACAATGCGCCATGCTGCCGAAACGCTAAAAAGTCTCGGCATCGGTTATGAAGCAAGAATCGTTTCGGCTCACCGCACGCCTGATCGCTTGTACGATTTTGCCAAAGGCGCCAAAAAAGCCGGTTTCAAGATTATTATTGCCGGTGCCGGAGGTGCTGCCCATTTGCCGGGAATGACCGCTGCCATGACCAGTCTTCCGGTATTCGGTGTTCCTGTCCAGTCACGCGCATTATCGGGACAGGATTCGCTTCTTTCCATTGTACAAATGCCGGCAGGTGTACCGGTCGGAACACTTGCGATCGGCAAAGCCGGTGCCATTAATGCGGCACTTCTTGCCGCCGCTGTCCTTGCCCTTTCAGACAAGGCTCTCGCAGAGCGGCTTGATGAATGGCGCACCAACCAGACTGCCGGTGTTTCGGAATTTCCGGCCGACGAGGTAAAAAATGAAAAGTCTTGAACCAGGAGATACAATCGGCATCATCGGCGGCGGGCAACTTGCTCGCATGATGGCAAGTGCTGCGGCACGGCTCGGATTTCATACAATTATTCTTGAGCCGACGCCGGATTGTCCGGCAGCACAGACGGCCAATCGACAAATCGTGGCAAATTACGACGATGAAAAAGCCTTGGATGAACTCGCCAATTTATCCGATGTGATCACTTATGAATTCGAGAATGTTCCGGCTCGCGCCGTTGACCGGCTTGCCAAAAAAGCAACTGTTTTGCCAAAGCCCGCAGCACTCGAAGTTTCGCAGGATCGTTTTACCGAAAAGAAATTTTTGAACGACAGCGGAATAAAAACCGCTCCGTGGTTTCTTGTCGACAATCGTCAAATGCTGATTGCCGGTCTTGGCAATGTTGACGGCAAAGGCATTCTGAAGTCACGCCGATTCGGTTATGATGGCAAGGGACAGGTACGGCTTGATAATCCGAATGAAGAAGAAATCGACAAAGCGCTTGCCGATATTGGCAATGTGCCTGCCATTCTTGAAGGATTTGTTCCGTTCAAAAAAGAAATATCGGTTATTGCCGCACGTGCCTTTAAAGGCCGTGTGGCTTTTTATGATTGCCCTGAAAATGTTCACCGCGATGGAATTTTAAGGACATCCACCGTTCCGGCTGCAATTGACAAGAAAACCGCTGAAACTGCGCAAAAAGCTGCGGAAACGATTCTTCATGAACTCGATTATATCGGCGTGATCGGGGTCGAATTTTTTGTTCTGGAAGACGGCTCGGTTCTAGCCAATGAATTGGCACCGCGCGTTCATAATTCCGGCCACTGGACAGAGGCTGCCTGCCTTATCTCGCAATTCGAGCAGCATATACGTGCAATCACCGGTCTTCCTTTGGGCAAAACAACGCGGCATAGCAATTGTGTAATGGAAAATCTGATCGGCGAGGATGTGAAACGTCTGCCCGATCTATTGGCTGAACCGCAAACTTTCATCGACCTTTATGGAAAAGCGGAGTTGAGAGCGGGAAGAAAAATGGGGCACATTATAAGGCTGACCGGTCGACCTTGATAACAGAAAAAAGGCAGGGATAAACATCTTCATTGCCTCATTCCTGATAGAATTTGCCAACAGAAACACTATTTTTACGTGATTTGCAGTTGACAAACCCTCTATCGTCAGGCTATTTGACCGACGAAATTCAAGCCCGATTACGGGACTAAACCTTTTACCCGGCGACGGGTTATACAAACGGTGATTGAAATGAAAATTAAAAATTCGCTCAGAGCGCTCAAGGGTCGTCACCGCGACAACCGCATGGTTCGCCGCAAGGGTCGTATATACATCATCAATAAGACCAACCCGCGTTTCAAAGCCCGTCAGGGTTGATTATTCGATATATGATTTAAAAAGGCTCCGTTTCGGAGCCTTTTTTATTTTCCCCGGATTTTTCCGGCATTGCTTCGGTTCGTTCATCCATATAAGATCGCCAACAAGATATGTTGCAGTTTTGAATAACAAAATCATGTGTCACAGGCGACAGGTGACAAAGAAAAACGACAGTGGCAGAGGAAATAATGTTGAAGAGATTGAAAATTCATTTTTTCATTATGTCGCTATCTATTGTAATGGCGGTGTCGCCTGCGACAGTTTTTTCCCAAGGTTTGCCGGAACTTCCACCACAAGAAGATCCTGATTCTCCGCCATTATCTCCTGAAGATATGATTCCGGAAAAACCTTCACCGGATGAAGCATTGCCCGATCTTGGAAAAGACCGGAATGCATTACAAAAAAAACAGGCTGAAATCGACCGTTTGCTCGCTGTTTTGAAACGAACACCCGATTACAAGGAAGCGGGAAAAATAAGCCGCCAGATTCAAGGCCTGTGGGCGCAATCGGGGAGCGATACGATTGATCTTCTCATGCAATGGGCGGAAGACGCAATCAACGAGCAAGATTATGCCATGGCGCTCGATTTTCTTGATAATGTGGTCGCTTTGCAACCTGATTATGCCGAAGGTTGGGCGCGTCGTGCGGCCGTTCATGTGCAATTGAATGACCTGAAACTTGCAATGAGCGATCTGAAACGTTCCCTTGAGCTGGAACCCAGAAATTATAATGCCCTGTTTCTTGTCGGGTCGATTCTGGAAATGACAGGGCGCAATAAGCTTGCGCTACACGCCTATGAAGATGCGTTGAAAATTTATCCACAAATGCAACGCGCCCAAAAACATGTTGCCGATATTCTGGAAGAACAGACAGGGCAAGCCATCTGACTTTCAGCCAAATTGCACCAGTTCCGGATGCGGTAAAAATTACTTTTCAAAAACTACTTTGCAGACTGGTAACAGGCGGTGACTTGACCTATATTGGCGAAGGCGTTCTGCTCTTCTCGACAGGAATAACTGCATCCCCGGGGCCTTATTGATCTCTAAGGGAGCTGTCCCTGATTAGGCTCGTGGGCCTTTTCATATGGCGCCCACCTACGTTGTAGGTTTCCCGGGATCAAATACATTCCACCGGTTGCTGCGGATCGCCACTTTCTCTCTCCAAATTGTGTGGCATAAACGAAAATCTTTCCACACCTATAAGCCACCGCCCGTTTCAATTTATAGCTGCACTCCTCTTCCTGCTTCAAATTTATCTCTTCAAATCAACCCATCACCATCTTCAAATTGTTTCGATCAATGTTGCGGGTTCGGCCTTTCCCCTGTTTTCTTGCCGATTTTCTTGCCGATGCGTGATGATTGAAGAAATCATGGTGTTTATCGACGCGATTGACCGGTTTCCACCATTCTCTTGGCAATATTTTATAAAACAGCTTTGAAAAAACCGGATGATCGTCCATTATCGCGCATGAGTGAACCGGATTTTAACACTAAATCGCAGAGCAGCTTTTAAGAAATAAACAGAAGTGGAAAACGTTTCTCGCAATATGACCAACAACAAAAACACGCTTCGACGGGAAGCACTGGCAAAACGCGACCGGATACCGGAAAAACAACGTGTTGTCATTTCACAAAAACTCGTCGAGGAGCTTCAAAAGCTGCTCGCCATTTTGAAAGGCAAAACGGTTGCAGGGTTCTGGCCGATCAAAAGCGAAATCGACCCGCGCCCTCTCATGTCAGCGTTGAAAAAACATGGCTTTAAACTGGCTTTGCCCGCCATTATCAATAAAACAAAAATGGTTTTCAGAATTTTTGAAGATGAGGGAAAACTCGTTGATATGGGTTTTGGCACAGTGGGGCCATCTGAAGACGCGCAAATTGTTGCGCCGGAAACACTTCTCGTTCCGCTTTCGGCTTTCGATAGCAAAGGAAACAGGATCGGTTATGGCGCCGGTTACTATGATCGGGCAATTGCAAGCATGAGAGAAAACGGGCATAACCCGTTATTGATCGGACTTGCTTTCGATTGTCAGGAAGTTCCATCAATACCGGCAGAGCCACACGATCAAAAATTGGCAATGATACTGACCGAAAGCGGTTTGAGGTCTTTTTAAAATATGTTTAGAGCAAAATTATGAGATTTTTATTTTTAGGTGACATGGTTGGCAAATCCGGCCGCACAGCAGTGTTCCAGAAGCTTCCCGGCCTGATATCGGGTCTCAAGCTCGACTTTGTTGTCGTTAACGGTGAAAATGCAGCTTCCGGCTTCGGCATTACCGAAAAAATCTATAATGAAACACTGGAAGCCGGTGCAAATGTTGTAACCACCGGCAACCATGCGTTCGACCAGAAAGAAACTCTGACTTTTGCCGATCATGCCGACCGGTTTTTAAGACCTGCAAATTTTCCAAAAGGGACGGCGGGCAAAGGTTCGGGTGTCTATATTGCAAAAAACGGTGCGCGTGTGCTTGTTGCCAATGTTATGGGGCGGGTATTTATGCATCCTGATCTTGACGATCCGTTCGAGGCAGCCGAACGCATTGTGGGAGAATGTCCGCTCGGCGAGCAGGCCGATGCCGTGATTTTTGATTTCCATGCCGAAGCCACAAGCGAAAAACAATGTTTTGGCCATTTTCTTGATGGTCGCGCCAGTGTGGTGGTGGGCACTCATACCCATGTTCCGACAGCCGATTATCAGATTTTCAGTGGCGGCACTGCGTTTATGTCGGATGCCGGTATGTGTGGCGATTATGATTCGTCACTTGGCATGGATAAAGAAGAACCGCTCAACCGTTTTGTTACAAAAATATCGCGTGGTCGCTATGAACCGGCGAGCGGGCCTGCAACCATTTGTGGACTTGCAGTTGAAATTTCCGACCGCACAGGACTTGCAGAAAAAGTATCTGCCTTGCGTCTTGGACCGCGATTGGAAGAATGCTTGCCGGATTTTTGGTGAAAGACGGGCAACTCTTTACCTTTTCACTCGTTTTCCGTATAAGGCGCTCATTCAGATTTTATTAGAACATTGTCCGACAGGAAACTTCGATCATTCCAAGGCTCGCTGTCGGTGAAAACCGAAAGGTGATCTATGTCAGGCCATTCACAGTTTAAGAATATTATGCATCGCAAAGGTCGTCAGGATGCGATGCGCTCGAAGATGTTTTCCAAACTCGCCCGCGAAATAACCGTTGCGGCCAAGCTTGGTGTGCCGGATCCTGCGATGAATGCCCGTTTACGCTTGGCTGTGCAGAATGCAAGAGCCCAGTCCATGCCGAAAGACAATATCGAACGGGCGATTAAAAAGGCTGCCGGTAATGATGGCGAAAATTATGAAGAAGTCCGCTACGAGGGTTACGGCCCGGCTGGTGTCGCTGTTATTGTTGAAGCTTTGACAGATAACCGCAACCGTACCGCCTCCAATGTTCGTGCCGCTTTCACCAAAGCAGGTGGTGCATTGGGTGAAACAGGTTCGGTCGGCTTCATGTTCAATCGCGTTGGCGAAATTGTTTATAAACCGGAAGCCGGCGACGCAGACAAAGTTATGGAAGCTGCCATTGAAGCAGGTGCCGATGATGTCCAGTCTGATGAAGATGGTCACGTCATTACTTGCGCTTTTGAAAATGTCGGCGAAGTTTCCAAAGCACTTGAAGCCGCACTCGGTGAAGCCGAATCGGTCAAAGTCGTCTGGAAACCATCAACGACAACGCCGATTGATGAAGAAAAAGCCGAATCGGTTCTTCGTCTGATTTCTACCTTGGAAGAAGATGATGACGTCCAGAACGTCTATGCCAATTTCGAGGTTAGTGACGAAGTCATGGCAAAGCTTGCCGCCGAATAAATTTATTCTTCAAGTTTTTTAAACTGAATTGTTCCGGCTTTCGGGTGTTTTTTAAACCTCCCGAAAGCCGGTTTTTTATCGGAGTGCCGGATTTATCTTCCCGTCTGTGGGATTTGTCTCCTGTTCAAAAGCCGGTTGCTTGTTAAAAAAACAGCCTGTTTTTCAAGAGCGGCCTTTGACTTCATGATTGTTAGAATTTTTCTCCACCTTCATCTTCTTGCCTGCCGTGGCAACCAAGTCTTTCGATAACCGTTCCAGAGGTAGAGTTGGAAAATATCGTGCATTTGAGAACCATTGCGATATTTTTAAACAATAAAAAACCCGCCGGATTGGCGGGTTTTAAAAGGAAATAGAAACTTATTAAAGGCCGAGATTGCCAAAACGGTTTTTGAACTTGGAAACGCGACCACCGCGGTCAACGAGGGTTTGTGAACCACCAGTCCAAGCCGGATGTGTTCTCGGATCAATATCAAGATTCATGGTGTCACCTTCTTTGCCCCAAGTGGAGCGGGTGAAATACTCGGTGCCATCTGTCATCACAACCTTGATGGTGTGGTAATCGGGATGAATATCAGCTTTCATGACGCGAACTTCCTGCTTCTAACGGGAACGAACAGTCACATGGTGTATTTTCATGATGCCATCCGTTCATCAATTTGATAAACAAAGCCCGGACTTCACCGGACTTTGATAAAAATCTGGTGTTGCCTATACAACAGCACGAACGATAGCACAAGGGCACAATAGAATATGGATAAGAAGAACAGCATGGAAAATAGCGAAAAAAGACTATCTGCCCCGAAAAAACATAGCTTGCGTCCCTTATCAGCACTGCAACCTTATGTATTCCGCTATAAAAAACTTGCCTTTTCGGCTGCTGTTTCTTTGATTGTTGCTGCCCTTGTCATGTTGGCACTTCCCATTGCAATCCGCCGTATGCTCGATCATGGCTTTAGTTTAAGCAACGGTACAATGATAAATTCCTATTTTGCGGTGCTGTTTCTGCTTGCTGCAATTCTGGCTCTTGCTTCAGCCGGACGTTATTATTCGGTAATTACTCTGGGTGAACATGTGGTGGCCGATCTCCGGCGGGATGTTTTTTCCCATATAATCAACTTGTCACCGGAATTTTTCGACAAAGCCCGTTCCGGTGAAATTATCTCGCGCTTGTCTGCCGATACAACACAGGTGAAATCTGCTGTCGGTGCTACAGCTTCGGTTTTCTTGCGCAATATTATCATGGCCGTTGGTGCTGTTATCATGATGATTGTAACCAGTCCGAAACTGTCGGCTATGGTGCTTGTGGCAATTCCCATTGTTGTTATTCCGCTCATTGTTTTCGGCCGCAAAGTGAGAAAGAGAACCCGCCTCGCACAAGACCGTCTTGCCGATGCGACAGCACTTGCTTCCGAACAGGTGAGCGCTATCCGCACTATTCAGGCTTTTACGGCTGAACAAAATGTCAATAAACGGTTTTCCCAATTGATCGAAAGGGCTTTCCAATCGGCACGTGGCTCCATTCTGTCGCGCGCATTTTTAACCGCCTTTGCCATTTTTCTTGTTTTTGGAAGTGTTGTAGCGGTGTTGTGGATTGGCTCGAACGATGTCTTGAATAAAACCATGACGGCCGGAACATTGGGGCAATTCGTTCTTTATGCGGTTTTTGGTGCCAGTGCATTCGGCCAATTATCGGAAGTTGGTGCAGAGCTCGCACAGGCAACAGGGGCTGCCGAAAGACTTGCCGAACTGCTTGTTGAAAAAACTGCAATTACTGTTCCCGCAAGTCCGTTGAAACTGCCGGAACCGGCACGGGGTGCAATCAACTTCAATCATGTCGATTTTGCCTATCCGACCAGAAAATCGCAAGCTGTCTTGCACAATTTGACATTTTCGATCAAAGCCGGAGAGACGGTTGCTTTTGTAGGCCCGTCCGGCGGTGGCAAAAGCACAATTTTCTCATTGATCTTGCGCTTTTATGACCCTGATAGTGGCAATCTTACTTTTGATGGTACGGAAATTTCCAAAGTCAAGCTTGAGGATTTACGCTCGCGCATTGCCTATGTCCCGCAGGATGTCGCCATTTTTGATGGGACTTTGCGGGAAAATATCGCTTTCGGTAATCCTTTAGCCGATAATAAAGCTATTGAAGAAGCAGCCGAGGCTGCCCATGCACTCGACTTCATTCATAATTTGAAAGACGGTTTTGAAACAGAAGTCGGCGAGCGCGGCATTACCCTTTCAGGCGGACAAAAGCAACGCATAGCCATTGCCCGCGCAATTTTGCGCAATGCTCCGCTTCTTTTGCTTGACGAGGCAACATCCGCACTTGATGCGGAAAACGAGATGCTTGTACAAAGAGCACTTGAAGGATTAATGAAAAATCGCACAACTCTGGTTATCGCCCACCGTTTGGCAACAGTTTTGAAAGCCGACAGAATTGTTGTTCTTGATAAAGGTGCTATTGTCGAAGAAGGCACACATGACGAACTGGTTGCGCAAAACGGCCTTTATGCGCGCTTGGCAAAACTCCAATTCTCGCATTGAAGACAATACGGCAAAAGAACATACAGGAATTAAAAAACAGGCCAGACTATGGTTCAAATTCGTGTTAGCCCGAAAATTGACGGCGTTTCAGGTTGGTTTGCCACATCGCCCGATCATGGAATAACAATTGGCAAAAGCTTTGAAGACGATAAAGACTTTGATTTTGTAATTATCGGAGCGGGCTTTATCGGCCTTTCTTTGGCTCATCGTTTGGCCGAACGGCAACCTGATGCCAAGATTGCGGTCATTGATGCACTTAAAGTTGGCGAAGGCACTTCGGGGCGGAATGCCGGCTTTATCATTGATGTCCCGCACAATGTGGACGGCGGCAAAACAACCCCCGATCATGACCGGCGGCTTTATGCATTGAATAAATTTGCCATAAAGCGTTTGCGTGATTTCAAAGACCATTATGCTATTTCCTGTGACTGGCAGGAAAGCGGTAAATATATGGCCGCCCGCGAAACAAATAACCTCGGCAATCTGAACCATTTTGCCGCACAACTCAAAAATGACGGGTTTGATTATCAGGATTTTGCCGGAGACGATTTAGCGAAACGATTGGGAACTAGCTATTATCAACGGGCAATCTATACAAAGGGCAATGTCCTTGTTAACCCTGCCGCACTTATCCGTGGTATTGCCAAAGCCTTGCCACCTTCTGTCAGCCTTTTTGAACAAACGCCCGTTACAGAAATCACTTATGGTTCAAAGCATGTGATTAGAACCGCCTGCGGGCTTATTACGGCAAAATTTATCTTCGAGGCAGGCAATATCTTCAACAGTGAATTCGGCTATGAAAAGCACCGTCTTGCGCCCGTTTATACTTATGCCAGCCTGACAAAACCGCTTGAGGCTAGCGATGTCGAAAAATATTTTTCCAATGTAAAACCTTGGGGCATTACCTCGGCTCATCCGGCAGGCACAACAGTGCGCTATACACCCGACCACCGCATCTTTATTCGTAATATATTGCGTTTTGCACCAACATTGACGACTTCAAAAGATGATCTCGACTTTGCCTTGACCCATCATAGGCGTTCGTTCGAGAACCGTTTTCCTATGCTCTCCCATATTCCGTTCGAATTCACATGGGGCGGAATGATTGCCGTTACGCTCAACCAGAATTATGTTTTCCATAAACCTGCCGAAAACATCATGGTTTTGAATGGCTGTAACGGCGTTGGCGTGGCAAAAGGCACATATCTCGGATTTTATGCGGCCGATTTTATTTCTGGTGATAATAATGAAGAAATCCGCTTCATTCGCGAAAACAGCCATCCGAGCTTTATTGTTCCCGATCCAATACGTTCGCTTGTTGCCCGCTACCGGTTGAAAAAAGAGCAAGCCGCCGCTGGCGGTGATTTATGAGGTGAACGTAACTCAAACGAAACACATATGTGCACACTTTAGCTTAAAAAAAATTCCCGCTTTTTTTTAAAGCGGGAATGGAATTTGATCGAATTTTTTTAACAAAGCTTAGCCCTTAGATGGGCTTTTTGATCGTCTTCATCAGTGCTTTATGAATAAGCTCGTTTCCGGCAACAATATTCTTTTTCCCGAAGATATTCTGCCCGCCATCTTTATCACTGACAAAGCCACCGGCTTCCCGAACCATCAAAAGGCCGGCCGCCATATCCCATGGCTGTAGATTATCTTCCCAAAAACCGTCAAGACGACCGGCTGCGACATAAGCAAGATCAACTGCTGCCGCACCCATACGCCGGATACCTGCCACTTCGGCCATCACATTGCGCAGTTCGACAAGATATTCGCCGTGATGACCACGACCAAGATGGGGAATGCCTGTTCCGATAACGCAATCTTCAAGCTTGCGGCGATTGGCAACCCGCATGCGTCTGTCATTGAGAAACACGCCACCACCACGCTCGGCAGTGAAGAGTTCATCCATTGCGGGATTATAAATCACACCGGCAACAATCTGTCCCTGACGCTCCAATGCAATCGAAACGCCGAAAAAAGGTATGCCGTGAAGAAAATTGGTTGTTCCGTCAAGCGGGTCGACAATAAAACGATGTTGCGTGTCGCTGCCGTTGATCTCGCCCGATTCTTCCATGAGAAAACAATAATCCGGACGCGCTTTCAAAAGCTCTGTCCGGACAATATCTTCTGCGCGTCGATCGGCCTGACTGACATAATCGGCAGGCCCTTTCAAAGACACTTGAAGATTTTGTACCTCACCATAGTCACGGGCAAGCGACCGCCCCGCTTTCATTGCCGCTTGTACCATGACATTCATTATCGCTGAACGCGCCATCAAACCAATCCTTAATCTGCACGACGCAGATAAATAAGCTCGTTTGTATCCACAACCACTTTCTCGCCTGCCGAAATAAACGGCGGCACGAGAATGCGGATGCCATTTTCCAGAACGGCCGGCTTATAGGAAGAAGCAGCCGTCTGCCCCTTAACAACCGGATCCGCTTCGGTAATCGTCAATGTGACCTGATCGGGCAAATCAATACCGATCGGCTTTTCTTCATAAAGTTCAACCGTGACCTTCATGCCATCCTGAAGGAAAGCTGCACGTTCGCCAACAAAATCTTTCTGTAATTCAAGCTGCTCGAAAGTTTCTGAATCCATGAAAACGAGTGCGTCACCCTGCTCGTAAAGAAACGTATAGTCCTTTTGCTCAAGTCTTACTTTTTCAACAGTTTCAGCAGCGCGGAAACGTTCGTTCAATTTTGTTCCATCAAGCAGATTCTTCAATTCAACCTGATTGAAGGCACCGCCTTTACCCGGTTTGACGGCATTGCATTTGACTGCAACCCAAAGGCTGCCATTATGTTCAATCACATTGCCAGGGCGAATTTCATTGCCATTAATCTTCATAGTTTTCATCCGACATTAGATTATTATGGAATAAGGACATTAGAATATGCCCTCAATTAACGTGTTCAAGACCATAAAAATAGTCTTTAAGCAAGGGGCGCGGCCTCAATTTTAAGGACACGCCTGAACTTTAAAGTGTTGGCATAAGCTGTTCTGCTTTTTGGCGGGCTGTTGCCAATTGCTCATCCGACATGCCTTCCAACATAGTTTCAAGATCCGGAGCTTCCATTTTAGCCTGTTTGGCTACCATATACCAAGCTGCCGCTTTTACAATATCCCCCTCGGTTCCGATGCCATCGCGATAAAGCCTCGCAAGATTGATCTGTGCCGGTGCAATCATCTTGCTTGCATCCATTAAGAGCAAATTGAATGCACCTTCGTAATCTTGCGGACCACCGCGTCCTTCAACCATCCATTTGGCCAATGTAATTTGCGCAGGAACGTGATCTTTTGCCGAAGCTGCTTCCAGCAATTTGCGTGCATTATTATCATCACGCGGGCGTTTCGGTGTTCCTCTTGCCAGAATTTGGCTTGCTGCGAAAGCCGAGTCGGGATCACCGAGCGAAGCCCCTTTCAGAAAATAACCGAGGCTCGTTTCGAGCGCATCATCGCTTTCAGATTTGTTCAACAATAATTGGCCGTAATAGAAATAGGCTTCCGGTACACCTGCATCAACCGCGCGTTTGATATAGTCCTCGCCCATTGACGGGTCTTTGGGCACATAAGTACCGTTAAAAAGCAAAAGCCCGTAACGCAACTCTGCCTGCGGGTCGCCTTGTTTGGCTGCTCTTCCGAACCATAAGGCTGCCCGTGCCCCGTCAATTGCAACGGCATAGCCTTCCATATACATCCGCCCCAGAAGTGTTTGAGCGGTGGCATCACCTTCTTCGCCTCTTCTCAAGGCTTCAAGAAACGCCGTCTTATAATTTCCCGCAATATAATTATCATAGGCTTTGTCATATTGACCGGCTTTCAGATAATCTTCCCCTGTCTGTTTGGGTAAAACGGGTTTGGCTCCTTTATCGGAACGTGCTTCCTGAGCTTCAGCGAATTGGAAACCGGCCAAAGACGCCAATAAAACAAGCCCAAGGAGTTTGCTTGCGAATAACTTCATTCGACAAGCTCCCCGTCGAAACCGCCACTTTCTTCAATCAGGCGGGTAATCTCGCTTACAATATGCTGCGGATTGTCATGGCCGAAAACCATTTCTTCCACTGCAATAAATTCGGCTTTTGTCGCAAGAACTTCGGGAAAAGTGGCGATGTCGGAACCGGCCTGGACAATAGCCGGAATTTCCATGACTTCCGCCCACCAGGATGAAAGCGCGATGTTACGCGGATGGGGAGCCGGTTTTTTATCGGCACCGAGTTTGCCGAACATCAGATAATCAGGCTCACATTCACCGCTTGTCATGGCCGTGTGCTTGTCGCGCAAATTGCCAAAGCCGACAATCATCGAATTGTGCCGGCGATCAAGGAGGGCACGGAGTTCTTCAACCTTGCCTTCAAGATGGACGCCGTCAGCATGAATGCGTCCGGCAATCCGGCTGTCATTGGCGACAAGAAAAGCAACAGATTTTGCCTCTATTCCATCAACCAGAAGTTCCGCCTGTTGCTGCAAAAATGTAGCGTCATTTTGCGAATCATAAACAATGAGACTGGCAAAATCGCCATGATCGAGAATATCCATGAGAATATCCGCTTTTATATTGCGGCGCGTGTCAAGTGTCATCACAAGTCTTGGATATAGGCGATTTGTATCTTTACTCATGGCAATATCGTTTAGGTCTATAAAAAGGACGAATTAGGGCGAATCTAACATTTTCGTCCTAACCATTTCTTACAATGATTTCACTCTGGAAAGAAATGTGATTGTGCTTTTCTTAATTTGGACTCCAATTTGGTTTCAAATCGGATAATGACGCAGAAACAATTTTTCTTTGATGAGTGAAATGGCCAGCAGAAATTTCAATTCTTTGACGCAAGTGACAACGTCCAAAAGGGATACCCGCATTGATGTTTTTCGGGCGTTAGCGTTGTTGACGATTTTCATAAACCATGTACCCGGTACAATCTATGAATGGTTCACCCATAAACATTTCGGCTTCTCTGATTCTGCCGAAGCCTTTGTTCTGATTTCCGGAATTTCGGTCGGCCTTGCTTATGGCAGCAAATTTTTTGGCCAAAATCGCCTTATCATCTCGTTAAAGCTTCTGCGTCGGTCGGCAACGCTCTATTCCGCCCATATTCTGACAACTCTGGTCAGTCTTTCCATTTTTGTCAGTGCTGCTACATTTTTTCACCGGCCGGAATTTCTGAATGTCAATAATATCCCGACCTTGCTGAAAGATCCCGCACAATCATTGCTGGGGCTTGTAACGCTTGGTCACCAGCTCGGTTATAACAATATCCTGTCGCTTTATCTTGTTTTGATTCTTGCGACACCCTTTATGCTCTATCTTGCCAATAAATCACTCAAATTATTGGTTATTTTGTCGGTTGCAATCTACATCATTGGCGGATTTTACGGCATTGCACCGCATAATTACCCGACAAAAGGCGTATGGTTTCTGAATCCGCTTTCATGGCAATTATTATTTGTTATCGGCCTTTCGGTGACACTTTATGTCAAAAGGGGTGGATGTCTCCCCTGTCACCCTTTTTTGTTGGCAAGTGCACTAGCCTACCTTGTCATTTCCTGTTTATGGGTACGCCTTGGCTGGTGGTGGATTAATCCGACAATGGGGCTTCCCGCGACGCTTACCGGTTTCAATAAAACTTTTCTTTCTCTGCCGCGGCTTTTCCATATTCTGGCTCTTGCCTATCTTATTGTTTCAATTCGTCCATTAAACCGGATCGCAAAAGTGGATGCCAACCATCCTCTTGCCATCCTCGGCAAGCATAGCCTTGCGGTTTTTGTGACGGGCACAGTTCTTGCCATGGCAGGGCAGGTTTTGAAGGTCGTCAATCCGGGCGGTCTTTATTATGATACACTCTTGTTGACGACCGGCATTGTTATTCAATTTGCAGTTGCCTACTATTTTGAATGGGTAAAAATCGCCACAAAAGAACTTGAAGCCGGTGTTAAAACCTATAACCGCCCGATTGCCCCGGCAATAGAGACAAAGAAGGTCGCAACAGGCGATATTGCCGACCAAGGCTGGCAGAAAGCCTGAAACAGGATCAAGCCTTATAAAAACTGTTTGGCAGAATTGACATTCGTGCTGTCAAAGAACCGGATAACGCTTTCACAGGGTGAAGTTCGGGAAATATCGGCAAAACCGGCTATTGATTGCTTTGTCAAATGATAAAAGCCAAAACTATCGGTCTGCTTTTGGGGCGTTAACCTTGCATTAAGGAATTCGTTGCGAAAACAGTCGAAAAAGTGCAATTTCCCTTTGGTTCAAAAAACGATGGTGACAATTGGGGGAGACCATCTTTATTTGGCTATTATAAACATAATAAATTCGGAAAACGGGTTGGAGTGTGAAGATTGCATCCGCAGGATTTTCATAATGACAACATGATTGTCATGTTCGAGCACGGAGCGTTCGACAGTGCGTTTTCGCGTCTTTATGACGAGGGAATGTCGTTGATTGAAAAAACTGCTTCCTATATTGACGGTGACGGAAAAGTCGCCTCGCGGAACCTTTCCGGAGAAGCCTCTTCACTTTATGCTGCCGAAGCAATGCGTATGAGTACGCGGCTTATGCAGGTGGCTTCGTGGCTGTTGTTGTTTCGTGCGGCACGCGAAAAAGAAATGTCGAAAGATCAAATAGCTCAGGAAAAAGCCAAAGTCAGCCTTAACACGCCCTCTCTTATTGACGAAAACGAACATTGGCAGGAACTGCCGGACGAATTCAAACAACTTGTCGAGCTATCGTTGCGTATAGAAGAACGCGTACGCCATATGGATCATGATGTCGAAAGCGCTTTAACCGGTGAAAATGGCGATGACAATCCCGTTAACAAGCAAATCGAAATGCTGAAAGCCGTTTTTCAGCATAATTAACCCGCTGTTCATTCTGTTTCCTTTTTGTTCACAATCAACTATAAAAATCGGGTCGAAACTTTTATATTGCGAAGTATGGGTGAAGCGATTCGTATTATAGGTATTGATCCCGGTTTGAGACGTACAGGCTATGGTGTCATCGAAACACTGGGAAATAATCTGAAATTTGTAACTTCCGGTACTATCAGATCGGATGACCAGTTGAGTTTGGCTTCCAGATTATCGACACTTTATGATGGTTTAACGGAAATTATTCATCATTATATGCCACTAGAAGCTGCCGTCGAGCAGACTTTTGTGAATAAGGATGCAACAGCCACACTTAAACTTGGACAAGCGCGCGGCATTGCCTTGTTGGCACCGGCTCAAGCCGGCTTGCCGGTTGCCGAATATGCGCCGAATTCGATCAAGAAGGCGGTTATCGGCGTTGGACATGGTGAAAAACAACAAATTCATATGATGGTGAAAGTCCTGATGCCGCGAGCCAATTTCGATTCAAGTGACGCGGCCGATGCTTTGGCAATTGCCATATGTCATGCCCATAACCGCAACAGTCTTGAAAAACGCTTGAAGGCTTTGGCATGATTGGAAAATTGAAGGGTATTATTGACGAAATCAATGCCGATCACCTGATCGTTGATGTTCATGGCGTCGGTTATATCGTGTTTGCAAGCCCACGCCTTCTTGGAAGCCTGACAGGCATTGGCGAAGCTGTAACCCTCTTTATCGAAACGCAGGTACGCGAAGACGCCATCAAACTTTTCGGCTTTGCAACAAAAGCGGAAAAACAATGGTTTGCGCTGTTGCAAACAGTTCAGGGAGTGGGCGCGAAGGTAGCCCTTGCTCTTGTCGGAACATTGTCAACTTCAGAAATTGCCAATGCAATTGCTTTGAAAGATATTGCCATGATCTGCCGTGCTCCGGGTGTCGGCAAAAAAGTGGCAGAACGTATAGTCACAGAACTGAAAAACAAAATTCCCGAATTTACCGGCAGTAACAAGAATATAACCTTGAAGCAGGAAATTGGAGAGGGAAATTCTTCACAAGCAATTCTGGATGCGGTTTCTGCATTGGAAAATCTTGGCTATTCGCGCGATCAGGCTGCCAATGCCGTTCAAAGTGCATTGCGTCAGGCAGGTGATGATGCTGATTCCGCCAAGCTGATAAAGCTTGGTTTAAAGGAACTTTCAAGGTAAGCTTGCAGAATGGATAACAACAAACGCCTGATTTCAGCCGATAAACGCGATGAAGATGGAGACATTTCTTTACGTCCCCAATGTCTTGATGATTTTGTCGGTCAGGAAGTTGCGCGGGCAAATCTGAAAGTCTTTATTGAAGCTGCCAAAAGCCGTAATGAAGCTTTGGATCATGTTTTGTTCGTCGGCCCTCCCGGCCTTGGAAAGACAACGCTTGCGCAAATTATGGCAAAAGAACTTGGTGTCAATTTCCATTCGACATCCGGTCCCGTGATCGCCAAGGCAGGCGACCTTGCCGCGCTTTTGACAAATCTGGAGGAACGCGATGTTCTTTTCATAGATGAGATTCATCGTTTAAGCCCCGCCGTTGAAGAAATCCTCTATCCTGCCATGGAAGATTTCCAGCTTGATCTTATTATTGGTGAAGGGCCTGCCGCACGTTCCGTCAAAATTGATCTTTCAAAATTTACCCTTGTTGCAGCAACGACGAGACTTGGCTTGCTGACAACCCCCTTGCGTGATCGTTTCGGTATTCCGATCAGGCTCAATTTTTATACCGTTGACGAGCTTGAACACATTGTCAAACGCAATGCCCATATTTTGCAAATGCCGATTGCCGAGGATGGCGCAAGAGAAATTGCACGCCGTGCGCGTGGCACACCGCGTATTGCAGGCCGGCTTTTGCGTCGGGTCAGGGATTTTGCCTCTGTCGCCGGAGCACAAACAATAGACAGAGACATTGCCAACGAGGCTTTGTTGCGTCTGGAAGTCGACCAGCTCGGTCTTGACCAGCTCGACCGGCGCTATCTTGGAATGATTGCTGAAAATTTTGGCGGTGGACCGGTCGGCATCGAAACAATTGCAGCCGGCTTATCCGAGCCTCGCGACGCAATTGAAGATATTATCGAACCCTATCTTATCCAGCAAGGATTCATACAAAGAACTCCAAGGGGAAGAATAATGACTGCAAAAGCGTGGACGCATATGGGGTTAAATCCTCCGAAGTCCATGGATCAAATGCAAACGAACCTGTTTGGCGAATCCGATGATTGAGAATGTTCCTTTTTGCGGCGAATTTATCGGTCATGTGCACCATCTTTTCGCTCGTGTCTATTTTGCCGACACGGATTTTACCGGCGTCGTCTACCATGCCCGTTATCTTGAATTTCTGGAGCGTGGACGTTCCGAATTTATAAGATTAAGTCTGCGTAACCATAAAGAACTGGCAAATGGTGAGCAAAGTGAAAAATCGGGCTGGGTTGTGCATAAAATGGCTATTAGTTACCATAAATCCGCCCATTTTGACGATATACTAAATATCCGGACGAGCATAATAAAAATGGGAGGGGCACGCCTCGTAATGGCTCAAAAAATTTTCCGAGAAGATGTATTGCTTGTTTCTGCCGAAGTTCAATTGGCGTTAGTCAATTCACAAGGATTTCCGCAACGCATACCGGATGAATTTATAGAAAGCTGGAATGTGATGATTGCAGGAAAATAATTTTTTTAAATTCTTATCACTGCATTAGAATTGTTCTAAATTTTATTTTTAAGGATATAAATATATTTTAATGTTCTTCATGTTTGTTCCTTTTATTCTATTATTGAGTATATCAAGCAATTTTATTGTTAGGATATTGCTTGAGGATAAAGGCGTACTTTTTGTACGTTCTGATCGTCTTTCAAATTCAGGGAGTTGGGTATGACTTTCAGGTTTATATTTAAAGTTGTCATTTGCGTGACAGCTTTAAGCTTTATAAAACTTGCACAAGCTCAGGAAGTTCGATTTGCAACCGATAATAATCACGTTCCATTCAGCTATATGCAAGATGGAAAAATTAACGGTTTCGATGTAGATCTTTGGGATGCAATTGCCCGTGATATGGGTGTCAAATATAAAGTAACACCGATGGATTTTTCGACAATCATGTCGGACGTTCACATCGGCCAGATTGATGTTGCTATGGCGGGATTAGCCATTACCAGAACGCGGACGAACGTTGTCGATTTTTCCAAGCCTTATTATGCAGGTGGTCTGATCTTGTTGGTTCGCAATGATAGCAATATCAAATCAATTGATGATTTAAAGGAAAAAACGATTGCAATAAAGAACGGAACGAGTGCTTTTCCTTATGCAATCGAACATCTGCCGAATACCGAGCGTCGTCTGTATTCCGAAATAGACGGGGCGTTCAAGGATCTTCTGGAAGGCAATGTCGATGCTGTGTTATATGATACGCCTGCTTTGTTGAATTATGCAGCAACGACCGGCAAAGGCAAAGTCAAGACTGTCGGAGACGATCTTGAACAACAGAATTATGGTGCGGCTTTCCCCCAAGGTAGCCAGTTGGTGACGCGTTATAACACTGCTCTCGATCACCTGAAAGAAAATGGTACATATGCAACGATTTATAAAAAATGGTTCGGCATTGATCCGCACTGATAGCGAGACCCGAAAATAAAATTTTTTAAAGCGCTTATAGAATTGCGTTTTTGCTCGTCCGGCACTCGTTTGATATCTCGCGTTTAATGGTAAAAATCTCTTCGGTACGTATTTGTTACAGTTAATTGCGCCGCAGCGGAGCGGGCGCCATTTTCAGTTGCACTTTAACGTCGATAGTCTGTTTTTCCATGTTATTAAACGTCAATATGAAACCACTGACAAATGTCTTTATTTCTTGAACTGTAAATCTACTGCCGACGACTTTCCAAAATAAGTCGAAAGACTCTTCGGGAAAATTCCTGCCACCCTTATTTTTCCATTTTTGCCGTTTGAAAATTGGAATGGCGACCAAATATCAAGCAGGATTCATAACAGCTCCCTATCTCGTTACAGCCCCCATCCTCTACACTCCGCCCAACGAGTTATAGCCGCCCATTCTGCTAATGTCGTCGCATCCGGCTACTGTCGTCACTCTCGCTACAGTCCCCCCATCCTCTCCCTTCCGCCCAACGAGTTATAGCTTTCCCGCTCTGCTATTGCCTTCGTATCCGGCTACTGTTCTCAATCTCGCTACAGTCCCCCCAATCCTCTACCGCCCGCCCAACGAGTTATAGCTTTCTCGTTCTGCTACTGTCGTCGCATCCGGCTAATGTCCTCACTCTCGCTACAGCCCCCATCCTCTACCCTCCGCCTAACGAGTTATAGCTCCCCATTCTGCCATTGCCGTCGCATCCGGCTACTGTTCTCAATCTCGCTACAGTCCCCCCAATCCGCTATCGCCCGCCCAACGAGTTATAGCTTTCCCGTTCTGCTATTGCCGTCGCATCCGGCTACTGTTCTCAATCTCGCTACAGTCCCCATCCTCTACCGCCCGCCCAACCTGCGATAGCTTTCCCGTTCTGCTACTGCCCTCCAATGCAGCTACTGTCTTCACTCTTGCTACAGTCCCCCATCCTCTCCCTTCCGCCCAACGAGTTATAGCTCCCCGTTCTGCTAATGTCGTCGCATCCGGCTACTGTCCTCGCTCTCGCTACAGTCCCCCATCCTCTCCCCGCCGCCCAACGAGATATAGCTTTCTCGTTCTGCTACTGTCGTCGCATCCGGCTACTGTTCTCGCTCTCGCTACAGCCCCCCCACCCTCTACCGCCGCCCAACCAGTTATAGCCGCCCGTCCGCTAGCGTCTTCTCAACTTCCTCGGCGGTCTTTTCGGCGGCCTCCTATTGTTTTTCTTTTCTGCAAAATTGTTTCTGCACACCGGCTTCACTTGCTGTTTCGCCGCCTATATCCGCCCATAGAAAGGTCGATCCTATAAAATAGCGATATAAACAATATTTCGTTTATATTTCAAAATCTGTATCATTTTATGATAATAACATGAATAATCATTTTTTTATTTTATAGTTATATGTTATTTATAATTTTTATTATAATTATTTATAATAGTTATATAAATAGTTTACCGTTCACTGAATAATATTTCATATCTATTTTAAATTATATATAACTATTTAAAATAAAAATTATACTTATATTACTAATCATAAATTTTTTTAAATATGTTTTTCTAGCAGTGCCGGCAAGATGTGCAACAACCGGACTGACCGGTTTAAAAATCGGATTATGCCGGTTTTAACAATGGAAATACCGAAGTTTCTTATTGCCCGCCGACGTCGATAAAACTCTGCTAATAAAACGCAAAAAGCTGCTTAATCTGCTTATAAAATGCAAAAAGCCCCGTGAAGGGGCTTTTTAGCTGTGCAATATTTGACGGTTTAGAAGTCGCGTTGAATACGGATAGCGCCGCCGATAGCATCCTGATCGTGCAAATCCGAATGGACATCATTCCATTTACGATAGTTGACTTCCGGCATAACGGTAAGACCGGGAAGCATTTCATAAGCAACATTGGCGGCTGTGTAAGTATTGCCTACACCTTCATAAGACAACTGGAAGTTTCCTGTTGTTTTCGGCGTGAATTTATAAGAAGCGCCGAGCCAGCCAACCCATTTTCCGCCCCATGTACCGTAGAAACTGTCGACAGCGCGGATACCGCGACGACCGTCGCGGATGATGGAATCTTTATCTTCAATGTCCTCATAATAGGTGTCTTTCAAATCCTTATAGGCACCCATAACCCAGATATTGAAAGCGTCGGTAATCTTCAGGTTGACTTTTGCCTTGCCAATCCATGCTTCATTTACGGCATCGTAAGCACCGGCACCTGTAATTGATCCCCAACCTTGTTCAAACTTCAAACCGGCCACAACATCGGGGGTGTAATCTTCTATCGTTCCGTTGAAGTCGGTATCTTCGTCGCCGCCCTGCTCGATTGAAACCATTGCCGTCAAACCACTGCTGAAAGCATATTGGTACTGGATCATATTGGTACGATAGGCACCGCCCAAGATAACGTCATCATTGATGAAGTTGCCATAATAATCGAAGAATGTATTCAATGCCGATTCATCAACACCGATATGCAAACCGCCGAGTTCGATATAACCGAAGCGCAATTCCGACGAAGATGAATCCGTCCCGTCGTCAAAATCGGAACGCAACTCGATATGTGTTTTCAAAGTTCCGAGTTCGGTTTCGGAAGCTGTTGCAACGAGCAAATGGGCACGGACTTCATCGCGCCAGGTTTTCATATTACGTTCGTCACGCGAACGGGCATAAACATCGTCACCACCCTTCGCCTGCGCATAGACAAAACCACCCAGTTTCAAACATGTATCAGTGCCCGGAATATAGAAATACCCTTCGCCATAAGCGTCGCAGACACGGACATATTCGACCGGTTCAGCTTCCGGCAAGGCGACATCGGCTGCCTTTGCCGCTGTTGTTTGAATTGCGATAACCGCTGAAGTTACCATGAATGCCTGAAATAATTTATTCATCATTGCCCCGAAAAGTTACTTATCGAACCTGTCGATAATGTATTGACTGTCTGTCATGGACCTCTCACTTAGCAAGCCCGTCATGTCCATGCAAATCCCGACGAGCAAATAGAAATTCTGATGCATCTATACAAACTTGAAGAATCTATTCAAGTTTTTAATAGTGTTTTTATTTCTAAGGCGTTTTTAAAAGATAATCTGTAACAAATATGATACACTTTTATAATAAAAGCCCGAAACAAGTGCTTCGGGCTTTTTGAAACTCTTATAATTCTATTTTTGAAAATCAGGCAGTTTGTTCGTCTTTTTTGGTCCATTTGCCAAGTGCTGCAAGATAGTTCATCTTTGCACGGTGGGCAAAAGCCTTTTGTCCGGCTGCAACATTCTGCTTTTTACCGCCCCAGGCCGCGATAGCAGCAGCTTGCAAAGCGCGCCCGTAAGAGAATGTTACCTTCCACGGGAGATTGCCGATTGCATTGATTGCCGAAAGATGGGCTGTTGCTTCTTCGTCCGATTGACCGCCGGAAAGGAATGCAATTCCGGGAACAGCCGAAGGAACTGTCGTTTTCAAAACACGAACTGTTTTTTCTGCAACTTCTTCGACCGAAGCTTTACGGGCTTTTTTGCCATCAATCACCATATTGGGTTTCAAAATCATGCCTTCCATCTTGACGCGGGCGGCAAATAGCTCGTCGAAAACTGTTCTCAAGACATGTTCTGTTACTTCATAGCAACGGTCGATCGAATGGTCTCCGGGCTTGCCATCCATCAGGATTTCCGGCTCTACAATCGGCACAATCTGTGCTTCCTGACAAAGTGCGGCATAGCGTGCCAAGGCCTGTGCATTTTGCCTTACAGCACCCCATGTCGGGAATTTATTGCTATCAATAGCAATAACGCCGCGCCATTTGGCAAAACGGGCACCCAATTCATAATATTCCTTCAAACGTCCACGCAAACCGTCAAGTCCTTCAGTGATCGTTTCATCAGGGAAACCGGCAAGCGGTTTTGCCCCTTCGTCAACCTTGATACCGGGAATTGAACCGGCCGCTTTGATTATATCGGTCAACATGCGGCCGTCAGAAGCTTTTTGGCGGATAGTTTCATCATAAAGAATGACACCGGAAATATATTTTTCCATAGCTTCTTTAGTCGTGAACAACATCTCACGATAGTCGCGGCGGTTTTCTTCGGTCGATTCAAGCTTGATCGCATCAAAACGTTTTTTAATCGTACTGGTGCTTTCATCAGCAGCAAGCAGACCTTTTCCTCCTGCTGTCATAGCAATTGCGATATCCTCAATACGTTCACTCATTGGGGCGGCTCCTCTGTTCTAATAGCCAGACATTAAAATAATAATATTCAAAGTGAAACGGACAAACCTCCGTTTCGTTTACCTGAATTTGCAGGCGGAAAATTCTTTAAAAAAGAAAACTCTCTCTCCCCGCATTTTAAACCTATTTTTCCAAAGCCAGAATACCCGGCAAAGGCTTGCCTTCCATCCATTCGAGAAAGGCTCCGCCGGCTGTCGAGATATAAGTGAAATCGGAAGCGACACCGGCATGGTGCAGCGCCGAAACAGTGTCCCCACCGCCAGCAATAGAAACGAGTTTTTTCTGTTTTGTGCGGGCAGCGACACGTTTGGCAACAGCAACTGTACCCGCATCGAAAGGATGAAGTTCAAAAGCGCCAAGCGGCCCGTTCCAGACAATGGTTGCAGCATCGTCAATTGCTGCATTGATACGTTCGACAGAATTTTCACCAATATCAAGGATCATTCCATCGGCCGGAATGGAGTCAATTCCATAACGATGATTGGGCGAGTTTGCTTCAAAGCTTTCGGCAACAATGGCATCAACCGGCAAAATGATCGAACAATTTTCGGTCTTCGCCTTGGTCATGATAGCGCGGGCTGTTTCGCCAAGGTCATGTTCGCAGAGCGATTTTCCAACGCTTAAACCTTCGGCTGCAAGAAACGTATTGGCCATACCGCCGCCGATAATAAGTGCGTCCACTTTTTCTATCAGATTGTTGAGAAGGTCGATTTTGGTAGAAACTTTGGCTCCGCCAACAATGGCTACAACCGGATGCGCCGGATGGCCGAGTCCTTTTTCCAGTGCTTCGAGTTCCATCTGCATGGAGCGTCCGGCATAGGCCGGCAACAAATGGGCAAGCCCTTCCGTTGAAGCATGGGCACGGTGAGCGGCGGAAAACGCATCATTGACATAAATATCGCCATTTTCAGCCAATGCTTTTACAAATGCCGGATCGTTCTTTTCTTCGCCTTCATGGAAGCGCGTATTCTCCAAAAGAACAACATCGCCGTCTTTCATGGCGTCGACTGCGGCTTTTGCTTTTTCACCGATACAATCTTCTGCAAAACCTACTGTTTTGCCAAGGACTTTCTCCACAGTCGGAACAATTTGCTTCAGCGAAAATTCGGCAACGACTTTGCCTTTCGGACGCCCGAAATGGGCAAGCAAAATAACTTTTGCACCTTTTCTACTCAATTCGTTGATGGTCGGTTTTACCCGCTCGATGCGGGTTGCATCTGTGACCTTTCCGTCTGTGACAGGAACATTGAGGTCAACACGCAAAAGAACGCGTTTGGATTTTACGTCAACATCATCAAGGGTGCGAAAAGCCATATTTTTCTCCAGATTTTCAAGACATGGCCGTTCTTTTTCATAAACGGTCCGCTCATTTACTTTTTATAGCAAGGCCTCGGCCAGACAATCGACAAAGCCCCGCTTTTCAAAAGAAAACGGGGGCTCGCGCCCCCATCGTTCTATTAGATGGTTTTTGCAAAAGCGACAGCAACATCAGCCATACGGTTGGAGAAGCCCCATTCATTGTCGTACCAGGAAAGAATACGAACGAATGTTCCATCCATAACGCGTGTTTGCTCGGTATGGAAAACCGACGAATGTGGATCATGGTTGAAATCGTGGCTGACGAGTTTTTCATCGGTATAGCCGAGGATACCCTTCAAAGGTCCATTTGCAGCAGCACGGATTTCTTCATTGATTTCTTCCGGCGTAACCGAACGCTTTGCAATAAAGGTAAAGTCGACAACCGAAACATTCGGGGTCGGAACACGGATAGCAACGCCATCAAGCTTGCCGTCAAGTTCCGGCAAAACCAGACCGACAGCCTTGGCAGCACCGGTAGATGTCGGAATCATCGACAAAGCGGCAGCACGTGCACGGTAAAGATCTTTGTGCAATTTATCCAAAGTCGGTTGATCGCCGGTGTAGGAGTGAATGGTTGTCATAAAGCCTTTTTCAATGCCGACAGTTTTGTTGAGAACATGGGCAACCGGAGCAAGGCAATTGGTGGTGCAAGATCCATTGGAAATGACCTTGTGCTCTTTTGTCAGCTTGTCATGATTAACGCCATAGACAACTGTCAGATCAGCGCCTTTTGACGGTGCGGAAACGATAACACGCTTGGCACCTGCATCAAGATGGGCAGCAGCTTTTTCGCGAGCGGTAAAAATGCCGGTGCATTCCAAAGCAATATCAATGCCAAGTTCTTTCCATGGCAATTGTTCGGGATCACGTGCTGCCGTGACCTTGATCGGCCCGCAGCCCGCATCAATGGTATCACCGGCTACCTTTACTTCATGGGGGAAACGTCCATGGACCGAATCATAGCGCAACAGATGGGCATTTGTTTCAACAGGCCCCAGATCGTTAACTGCAACAATGTCAATATCTTTGCGACCACTTTCAATGATTGCGCGCACAACATTGCGCCCAATACGTCCAAATCCGTTGATTGCTACACGTACTGCCATATTATCTCTCCCTTTAATTGAGATATTTGAATATTAAAGCTTTGCTTCCGCCGCTGCAACGACGGCTTCGGGTGTGATCCCGAAATGTTTGTAAAGTGCGTCGATAGGACCGCTCGCACCGAAACCGGTCATCCCTATAAATACACCATCTCGGCCAATAAAACGATCCCACCCTTGTCGAATAGCTGCTTCTACAGCGATATTTACCGGAGCATTGCCTATCAATGCTGTTTTATAAGACTCTACTTGGTGCTCGAAAAGCTCAAAACAAGGGACAGATACCACTCTTGTAGGAATTCCCTTCGCTTCAAGCACTTCACGCGCCTTTACCGCAATTTCCACTTCCGAACCCGATGCAAAGATTGTGACTTTCGCATCGTCACTTGCCGTCATCAGTTCGTAAGCACCCAGTGCCGAGAGATTATCTTCTTCATAGTTTTTCCGCAAGGTCGGCAATCCTTGACGGGTCAGCGCCAAAGTGGATGGTGTCGTTTTGGATTTCAGCGCCAATTGCCAGCATTCGGCCGTTTCAACAACATCGGCGGGACGGAAAACCAGATGATTGGGAATTGCTCTCAAACTTGCAAGATGTTCAACCGGCTGGTGGGTAGGGCCATCTTCCCCCAGACCAATCGAATCATGTGTCATGACATAAATGACACGAATTCCCATCAATGATGAAAGCCGCATCGACGGGCGGGCATAATCGGAAAAACACAAAAACGTCCCCGAATAGGGGATAATGCCGCCATAAAGCGACAAGCCGTTCATAATCGCGGCCATTGCATGTTCACGAATACCATAATGGATATAACGACCGGAAAAATCTTCCGGCGTAATATCATTGGTCTGGCTTGTTTTGGTGTTGTTGGAGCCTGTCAAATCGGCTGATCCACCAATTGTTTCGTTGACCGCCCCGTTGATAACTTCGAGCGCCATTTGCGAAGCGACACGCGTTGCCACCTTCGGCTGCTCTGCGGCCAGCTTCTTCTTGTACTCGCTAATGACATTGTCAAAATTACCCGGAAGATCACCCCGCATCAAACGGTCGAATTCGGCACGTTGTTGCGGATCAAGTGCTTCAAGCTTCTTGTCCCATTCCTGACGTTTCTTTGCGGCGTTGAGGCCTGCAAGACGCCAGCTATCAAGAATTTCGGCAGGAACCACAAAAGGCTCGCTTTCCCAGCCCAATGCTTTGCGCGTTTCGGCAACTTCTTCTTGACCGAGAGGCGAACCGTGAACCTTGTTGGTTCCCGCTTTATGGGGAGAGCCGAAACCGATTGTTGTCCGGCACGAGATCAAAGTCGGTTTGTCGGATGATTTTGCTTTCTCGATTGCTTTGGCAATCGCATCCTGATCGTGCCCGTCAACTTTGATTGTATTCCATTGACAGGCTTCAAAGCGTGCACATTGATCGGTATTATCGGAAACGGAGATCGCACCATCAATCGAAATCTGGTTATTGTCCCAAAGGAGAATAAGCTTGTTCAGCTTCATATGACCGGCGAAAGCAATGGCTTCTTGCGAAATGCCTTCCATGAGGCAGCCGTCACCGGCAAGCACATAGGTGTAATGGTCGACCAAATCTCCCCAGCGTGCATTCATGATCCGCTCGCCAAGTGCCATACCGACAGCATTGGCTATTCCCTGCCCCAACGGACCGGTTGTCGTTTCAATACCGTTGATATGACGATATTCGGGGTGACCGGCAGTTTTTGCACCAAGCTGACGAAAATTTTTAATCTCGTCAATTGTGACATCCTCGTAGCCGGACAAATACATAGCCGAATAAAGCAGCATGGAGCCATGACCTGCCGAAAGAACAAAACGGTCGCGATTGGGCCAATTCGGCTTCTTCGGGTCATGAGCGAGAAATTTTGTATAAAGAACGGTTGCAATATCGGCAGCTCCCATCGGAAGCCCCGGATGCCCGGAATTTGCTTTCTCGATTGCATCTATAGATAGAAAACGGATAGCATTGGCCATCTGGTTCTGCTTGTCATTATTTTTCATGAGAATCGGCTACTCTTTGATCGCTATTAAATTCGGTCTAATGCTTCTTCTGACAAATATCACTTAAACGGTGTGAGTCAATAAAATCCCACTGTCACCAGCTTTGATACGGTGGATTTCTTGCCACAAAGCCGGAAGACATTTAAGAATAGCAAAAACAGGATAAAATTTACCGGAATGATTCGTTTTTAAAGTTACATTTTACAAAAAGGATCCGGAACTCGATGCCACAAGACACATCAATTCTCGATCAAGCGATCAATCGTCTGGAAAACGCTCTTAAAACGCTTGAAAATGCCGTTGTCAATGACAATAAAGATTCATATGACACCAGCGAACTCGAAGAAGAAATCCAGCGCATGAATGCAGATCGCAGCCGTCTGGCGCAAGCACTTGATACATCTGAATCACGTGCCGAACGTCTTGAACAAGCCAATAAGGAAGTATCACGCCGCCTTATTACTGCAATGGAAACGATACGCACTGTGGTTGACCGGTAAAGGGCAAAGAAATATGGCAACTGTTTCAGTTACTATTGATGGCAAAACTTACCGAATGGCTTGCGACGAAGGCGAAGAAGAACATCTTGCCGGTCTCGCCCATCAGCTTGACCAGTATATCAGCCATTTAAAATCCAATTTCGGCGAAATCGGCGACCACCGTCTTTCTGTCATGGCCGGCATCATGGTCATGGATGAACTTGATGAAGCGCGGCGTCAGCTAAACAACCTGAAACAGGAAAACGAAACTCTACAACAAGAAAATAACCAATTGGCCGATGCTTGCCAACGTTATGAAACAGTTGCTGCAAAAGCCATTGACAGGGCAGCCAATCATATTGACGCTCTTGCCCGCCAGCTTGTCAAAAATCAATAAACCGGTCATACCGGTCTTGAGCTTGTGTGTTTGTTTCTTCAACAAGTGACATTGAAAATTGAAGAAACACATCTTTTAAAAAATTGGATGGACTAACTTTTTTGAAAATATAACAGACAAGAAACCGGTGAAATAGACAAACAACCGGTGAATTAGACAAGACCCCCCCAAAAAACAGACAAGCAAACTTCTAAAGACGACAAGTAAATTCTTGACCCCACCTGAAGAATAATTTTTTCATTATTATTTTTAAAAGATTTGGCGGTTGTTCAAAAATATTTCAAGACAAGCAGAAACCGGCTCTGTTATTTGATAATCCGCTTTTTGTTTCAAGCTCTCGAATATTCTCGCTGCCATTGCGGCAGATTGTTTTTAACCGGCGGGTTACACGCAATTACAGGGCTTCGCATAATTGTCGGGATCCACACAATAATCGTCGGGCTTTTTCTTCATATGATCCGTGATGCTATGCCCCGATACCAAGCACCCTGTTCCGCCCGCTTCGTGTCCTGAGATTTCTCTATCTTCGTCTTGCGCTCGTGAACCACATGAAGACAGCAAGCCTGATCGTTCATCACAAGCTTACACTCTGCGACGGAACAGGCTTTTCAGCTTCCGCCGCAGAGTTGATATTCATCAAGAAATTAACCAGTCAGATTATCTGCGTTTACCATCTTCCTTGGCGACATAGGCAATACGCAACATATTGGTTGCACCCGGTGTTCCGAGTGGCACACCGGCCGTTACGATAATTCTGTCGCCGGGAACGCTATAGCCTTCCCGCAGTGCAATGGCAGCGGCTCTTTCGACCATATCATCAAGATTGTGAGCGTCTTCCGTGACAACACAATGAAGCCCCCAGACAAGGGCAAGACGCCGTGCCGTTTCGGTAATGGGTGAAAGAGCAATGATGGATGGTATCGGCCGTTCGCGGGATGCGCGTATACCTGTTGCACCGGAGGCCGTATAAGCAACAATAGCCGAAAGATTGAGCGTTTCGGCAATCTGCCTTGCGGCGAGCGAAATTGCATCGGCGCCGGTTGGTTCGGGAGCAGGATGTTGGGCGTCGATCATCGGTTCATAATTGGAATCCCGTTCGATCTTGCAAGCAATTTTATCCATCGTACGTACAGCTTCTTCCGGATAAGCACCGGCAGCCGATTCAGCCGAAAGCATAATGGCATCGGCCCCCTCATAAACGGCCGTTGCAACATCGGAAACTTCTGCACGGGTGGGAACAGGTGCAGTAATCATGGATTCAAGCATTTGCGTTGCGACAACGACCGGCTTGCCAGCGCGTCGGCACAATTTGATAATATCCATCTGGATACCGGGCACGGCTTCCAACGGCATTTCGACACCAAGATCACCACGCGCCACCATAACCGCGTCGGATAAATCGACAATTTCGTTGATTCTGCGAACGGCTTGCGGCTTTTCGATTTTTGAAAGAATCGCCACTTTTCCTTTGGAAATTTTACGCGCTTCGGCAATATCTTCAGGACGCTGGATAAAGGAAAGCGCAATCCAGTCGATCGGCTGTTCAAGAACCGCCAGAAGATCTTTATGGTCTTTTTCGGTCATTGCGCCGACACCGAGCAGTGTGTCGGGCAAACTTACCCCTTTACGGTCGGAAATATGGTTTCCCGCCACGACCTTACATTCAATGGATTCATGTGTACATTTTTGAGCAAGAAGCTGGAGCTTTCCATCATCAATAAGCAGGCGTTCACCGGGCTTGACGGCGTCGAAAATTTCCTTATGGGGCAGATAGACGCGTGTATTATCACCCGGAATATCCTTATTATCGAGCGTGAAAGTTTGCCCGACAACAAGATCGACTTTACCTTTTGCAAATTCTCCCACACGTAATTTCGGCCCCTGCAAATCTGCAAGAATGCCGATTGGCCGCCCCTGCTTTTTCTCGATATTGCGAATGATTTTTACGAGAGAGCGCATTGTGTCATGATCGGCATGACTCATATTGATACGAAAAACGTCAACTCCCGCTAAAAAAAGCTTTTCAATCATGTTTTCGTCAGACGATGCAGGTCCGAGCGTAGCAACAATCTTTACTTTACGGTTACGTTTCATTTTGTGGGAGCTCCTGTAACAAGCGGCGTATTTAACGCCGGATTATTGGATACAGGCTCGGTTAGCTGAACCATCCAGCTTGTTTGTGTGCCTGTATCGATTTCCTGAAAACCGGCTTTTTGAAAGCCGCGTGCAAAACAGTCATTGACGCCATTAATGGTAAATTCGGAATCCTTCACACACATATTGATAGGTCCATCCCAGCGCCCGTGATTTTTAGCGTCTTCCGCATGGAGATAATAAAAGCGCGAGGTTAAAGGCCCATCAATAATCGTCTTGCAACGTGTCGGACCGACAACCCACCACCCTTCGGACATCCAGCCGACTTTTGCACGGTATCCGATGGAAACGCCGATAACCTCCTGCGTCGTGTTACAGACACGAAAATCTGCCTGAGCTGCGTTTAGAAAGGTGAACGCAAACATGCCACCGAAGAGTATAATCCGAGTCTTTTTCAACAACATTCCTGGCACCTTCGGTTTTATTTCGTCCCGACCGCTGTTCTTTTGCACTTGAATTGTGTTTTGTGTAGTTTCTCAAACTTTGTCAATGTCAGAGGTTTTCAAAACATATCATATTATAAAGTGATGATAAAAAAATGAAACAGAAAGAAATTTTCCATCCCTTCAAAGAAATTGCCGGCAATATGCAAGCAGGGCTTGCACTCATTTGCGATCATGCAAGCAGCGATCTGCCGGTCGAATATGGTTCGCTGGGGCTTGATCCTGCCGAATTCAAAAGACACATCGCTTATGATATAGGTGCACAATTATTGACCGAGGAACTGGCCAAACGCCTTGAAGCCCCCGCCGTCATCAGCCATTTTTCAAGATTGTTGATCGACCCCAATCGCGGGGAACATGACCCGACACTTATCATGCAACTATCCGATGGTTCGGTAATTCCGCATAATTATCCGCTTGGTGAGGCTGAAAGGAAACGCCGCATCGACAATTATTATACGCCTTACGACAAGGCAATCGGAAGGCTCATCGCCAATGTCGGGGAAGCAAGCGGAAACAGCCCTTTTGTTGTTTCTGTCCATTCGTTTACACCTGTCTGGCGGGGCAAAGCCCGCCCATGGCATATCGGCCTTTTATGGGATAGCGACAGGCGCGTATTCGATCCGCTTTTTGAAGGCTTGAACAAAATCGGACATATCAAGGTCGGCGATAACGAACCTTATGATGGAGCGCTGAAGGGTGACACAATGTATCGCCATTGTACAAAAAAAGGCATTGCCCATATATTGATCGAAGTCCGGCAGGATTTGATAGCGGATGAAGAGGGTGTGCGGGAATGGGCAAATTATCTCGAACCGCTCTTCAGGAAAATAAATGAAATGCGGGAGATTCACATGAAACAACTTCATCCCTCGCGTGCAGACAATTGACGTTTACGTTTGCGTTAGAAAATTTTACGACTTTCCAACAGGCGTGAAAAAAAGGAACCTGCATCTTGACTCAAGGGGTCGGACTCGGACATCAACAGGAAACTGAACGATCGACTGAACGACTCGTTTCAACACGATTTATCTGGAGGCCATTTCCATGAGTGAAGTGACAGACGAAAAACAAGCAGTGGCTGTTGGCCAATTACGGTCTTTTATCGAACGTATCGAACGTCTCGAAGAAGAAAAGAAAACAATTTCCGACGACATCAAAGAGGTTTATGCCGAGCTTAAAGGAAGTGGTTTTGACAGCAAGGCGGTGCGCACAATCATCCGCTTGCGCAAAAAGGAAGACCACGAGCGGCAAGAAGAAGAAGCTATGATCCAGCTCTATAAAGATGCGCTTGGCATGAGCTGATTTTTGAATTTTCTGAAAACTCTAAAGCCTTCCCTTTCGGGAAGGCTTTTTTGTTTATTATCTATTTTCTTTTATGATTGCGGCTTTTCCTTGCGCCACCGGTTATTTATCGGGTTCCGGTCACCCGCCAAATAAAAACCAACGCAAAACCGGTAGAAAACCGACACAAACCCGACCGACACGAAATTCACTTGAAGCTGAAACCTACAGCCTTTTAAACAAAGCTATTTTTCAAGTTCTTCTTTCAGCATTTCAAGCTCCAGCCATTCATTTTCCTTTGTTTCAAGGTCTTTGCGTTTTTGTTCGAGAAGGTGCGAAAGTTCCTCGAACCTTTTGGCATTTTTTGTATAAAGGTCAGGATCGGAAAACTCTTTTTCCATCTGCGCTATGTCGCGATGAAGCCCATCAATCTCCGAAGGCAATTTTTCCAAAGCGTATTTCTGTTTATAGGATAGCTTCTGTTTTGTTTCCCGTTTCACCTGTTCAACTGCGCCAGACGTTTGCGACGAGGACGGTTTCACGCCTTTCTTCTGTTCGATTTCCCGACCTTTTCGTTGCGCAATCATATCGCTATAGCCACCGGCATATTCAAGCCAGCGACCGTTACCTTCAGGGGCGATAATGCTGGTAACCGTACGATCAAGAAAATCGCGATCGTGGCTGACAAGCAAAACAGTTCCCGGAAAATTGCTTACGAGTTCCTGCAAAAGATCGAGTGTTTCCATATCAAGGTCATTTGTAGGTTCGTCGAGTATCAAAAGATTTGCAGGACGTGACAAGACGCGCGCCAGCATAAGCCGTGCTCTTTCACCGCCCGACAATTCCTTGATCGGTGTGCGCGCCTGTTCAGGTGAAAATAGAAAATCTTTCATATAGGAGACAACATGACGTTGTTCGCCATTGACGATAACACTGTCGCCGCGCCCGTCGGTCAAATAATGGGCGAGCGTTTCATTTTCATCAAGCGAGCGTTTTTGATCGAGCGTGGCAATTTCGAGATTGACGCCGAGTTTTACAGTTCCGCTATCGGGTGTCAAAACCCCGCTCAACATAGACAACAATGTTGTTTTACCAATGCCGTTGGGACCAACCAGTCCGATACGGTCACCGCGATGGATGCGGGTGGAAAAATGATCGACAAGCACATGTTCGCCGTAAGCCTTGCTGATATTTTTGGCTTCGATCACCAGCTTTCCGGATTCCTGTGAATCGCTCAACTCCATAACGGCATTGCCTTGCGGCCCGCGATAGTTCTTGTATTTTTGCCGCAGTTTCTGCAATTCATCAAGACGACGCACATTGCGTTTGCGCCGCGCTGTAACACCATAGCGCAGCCAATGCTCTTCACGCACAATCTGGCGGCCGAGTTTTTGTTGCTCCATTTCTTCTTCTTCAAGAAGCTTGTCACGCCATTCCTCGAAAAAAGCAAAGCCTTTACCAAGGCGCTTTGTTTCGCCCCGATCAAGCCAGATTGTCGATTGCGAGACATTTTCCAGAAAACGGCGATCATGCGAAATCAATACAATGCTTGAACGTATCGTTTTGAGTTCACCTTCGAGCCATTCGATTGTCATGAGATCAAGATGGTTGGTCGGCTCGTCAAGAAGCAGAATATCGGGAGCGGGGGCAATGACGCGCGCCAATGCCGCGCGGCGTGCTTCACCACCGGAAAGCTGGTCGGGTTTTTCTTCTCCGCTCAATCCCAGATGATCGAGCATATAGCTGACACGGTGGACATCATCCAAAGGCCCCAGTCCGGCCTCGACATAGGCACGCACATTTTTAAAACCCTCAAGATCAGGTGCTTGGGGCAAATAGCGGATTGTTGCCGAGGGGTGCCGGAAAATTTCCCCGTCTGTCGGTTCGACAAGACCGGCTGCAATTTTCAAAAGCGTTGATTTACCCGACCCGTTACGACCAACAAGCGCAATACGATCGCCATTCGACACCGATAACGCGGCATCGGTCAGCAATGGTGTACCGCCAAAGGTAAGTGAAATATGATCGAGACGTAAAAGAGGAGGCGCCATTATGATTCCATTCTGCTATTTAAGAGATTAATAGCAAAATATAACGTTTAAACACATAAAATAAAAAAGGGTCAGCAAACCGACCCCTTTCAATTGCAAAGCCTTGAAAAACTTATTGATATTGGTTGCAAGGTGCCTGATACATCTGCCCATAGGCATCGCGATAATTACAATATTGAACGCCGTTACGCTTGGTTGCAACGCCAACCAGAGTACCGGCTGCCGCACCGATTGCAGCCCCTCTTAATGCTCCCTTGCCATTGCCCTTGATAGCGCCGCCTGCCAATGCACCCAGAGCTGCACCACCAACGCCATAACCGGCGGTACGTTGTTCATTCGGGGAACAGGCGACAGTTGCAAGTCCCAACGCCGAAACCATGGCAATTACAGAAATACGTTTAAACATGTCGTCACTCTTTCTCTTTTTGATATTTTTGATACTGTGTCGTAATAATAAGGCAAAACCAAGATAAAGTTAAAACTATCACTCACCTCATCCTGATTAATAAATATGGATAGGCCGCATTTTTTCCACCAACCTTGCAGTTAAAATTCGTCACACTTCAGGAAGTGTAGCCAACAACAGCGCCCGCCCCGTGGAAAGATGCAATTGAAGCTTGCCATTTACCTCGTTTGAAAGGGTCAATGATGAACCAAAGGGCACATTTTTCTCGAAAAGCGGCCATCTCGCTCCCTCGATTGTAAGACCACCGAGGTCATCAAAGCCGATAAGACTGAAAATTGTACCAACAGGAAAATCGAATGTATAATGTCCGGGAAGAATGGCATAACCTTCCTCGTTGCCGCTTGTTAAGAGAACGTCAATGCCCTTTTTTTTCATCGCCAATGCATGAGCAAAGTGGAAAAAAGCATGATCGGAACGTTTGCCCCCCAATGCGCCACATAAAATAATGCGTTCGGCTCCCCGTTCCAAAGCAAAATCAATCGCAAGTTCGCCATCTGTCTTGTCTTTAGCAACAGGAAATGACCGCTGCTCTATAGTATTGTATTTCAGTTTCAATCCGGATCCGGTTGAATCAAAATCACCCACCCATAATTCGGGTTTGACATGAAGAGCTTCAATATAACGTATTGCACCATCTGCAACGATGACATTGCTCTTGCCAATCTGGCTGATGAGCCGCCCGGTCACCTGAAGATGTCCATCAAGAACGATCGTATAGCTTTTCATAACCACTCCGATTTCCGGTTTTTACGTAGATTTCGCATTTTAATTTTCCAATCGGCATCTATTTGATTGTTCTGAGGTTAGCTATATGTCACAAGAATTGAAATCTATCCGTTCTATTATAGGGGAAATTTTGAAAAAGCCTGTTAGCTTCAAAGTTTTTCAGCCTTATAGTGTACTTTTATCAGTTTGCCTGCAATGAGGGTCAAGCACCAGTTACAATGAGTAAACGCAGAAAAGATAACTCTATCAAGCCGCTTTTGTTGCAGCGCGATGATAATCGTGCCGCGAAAGCCGCCGGTTTTGTCTTTTTTTTAGGTTTCGTTTTTTTTCCGTTAACTGGCTGCCAGCTTGTCGATTACAATAAGCCCGACGGCGGTCTTATGCCTTCGGGCGCTCCTGTCACTGTCGACAAAGTGAGCAAGGGCGATTCTCTTGCGCAATTGGGAGCCTCCCAACACCCGCGGATTTTACAAACCTATGGCGGTGAATATAGCGATCCGAAACTGGAGCGAATGGTTGCAAAAATTGTCGGAAGGCTCACAGCCGTCTCCGACAACCCCGATCAGACCTACAGAATTACAATTTTGAACTCGCCCAATGTCAACGCTTTTGCGCTTCCCGGTGGCTATGTCTATGTCACACGCGGTCTTCTCGCACTTGCCAATGATTCATCGGAAGTAGCCGCCGTTCTTGCCCATGAAATGGCACATGTCACCGCCAATCATGGTATTTTACGCCAGCAAAAAGAAGCCGAGGTGGAGCTTACAAATCAGGTTGTCAGTGAAGTTCTGGAAGATCATTCGGCCGAACGTGAAACAGCCATTCGCGGGAAACTGCGCCTTGCACAATTTTCGCGCAATCAGGAATTGCAGGCGGATGCAATCGGTATAAAAATGTTAGGGCGAGCAGGTTATGATCCGTTTGCGTCGCCACGTTTCCTCCAATCTATGGAAGCTTACGCCGCTTTTCGTAATGTTTCGGGTGCAACCGACGCAACACTCGACTTTCTGGCAAGTCACCCGTCAACGCCCCAACGTATCCAGCTTGCAACCGATCAGGCACGCAAAGTGGGGGCTCCCGGTGTCGGCAAAACCGACCGCGACGATTTTCTCAACGGTATTGACGGAATGATTTTCGGAGATACTGCCGATGAAGGATATATTCGCGGCAACCAGTTCATTCACCCCAAATTGGGGATTACCTTTTCTGTTCCGCAGAATTTCACGATTGATAATTCGTCAAATGCTGTTATTGCGAGCGGCAATAATGACATCGCGATACGCTTTGACGGAGTCGCATTACCGCGCGGTTTAACGCCGGTTGACTATATAAAAAGCGGTTGGGTAAGCGGTCTTGATGCGTCCACTATCCGGCCTCTTACCATTAACGGTCTGGAAGCTGCCCGTGCCCATGCTGCCAATGATCGTTGGCAGTTCGATGTTGTCGTGATTTTCGTCAAAGATCGCGTATACAGATTTTTGACGGCAGCCCAGAAAAACTCGACAGAACTTGATAGTATCGCAACTTCTACAACTTCGACTTTCAAAACCTTGTCGTCGCGCGAAATTTCCGCGCTCAAACCTTTGCGTATTCGTGTCATCAACGTCCGTTCGGGTGACACCGTCGCATCTCTTGCCACACACATGCAAGGCACCAACGCAAAAGAGAAACTGTTGCGCATTATCAATGCACTCTCGCCGACTACAAATTTATCGGCCGGCGACAGGGTCAAGATTATTTCGGAATAATTCCGGATGTTCGGATATAAATCTTTTAATCAATAAGCCCATTGCGGACTTGAGGTGAAAGAAACTGTCAACCAGCGGTCGGGGCCTGCATGACCTATTTTATTGCCAATTTCGGAACGGATTTTATCAAGCTCCTCCACCTCGGCAATTTTATAATGCTCCGGCAAAATGAGGTGAATTTCTATCATGGTCGATCGCCCCACCTTGGCCAGATAGTTCTGGGAACCGACAAAGCCATATTTTTCCACGATTGCATCGACAACGGTATTAACATGTTCATCAAGATCAACCGGCGTTATCATGAGGATGTCGCGCATGGCACGCAAAACGGTTTTCACCGGCATTGGCAACATTATCAGCGCAATAAAAGCCAGAACAACCGGATCGATATAAGGCAGGATCCACTCATAATCTGTACCCTCTATAAGGGTGGCAAAGCTGAAAGCAAATAAAAGTGCCAAGCCTATGCCGCCCGACACAATCCAGCTTTTCGCATCAATCGTTATAAAAGCCGATTTTAGACGGCGATTGAAATAATGTTCGTAAAATGCCATGCCGAAGCACAGAAAAACTGCAAAAGTCGAAAACCAGATGGCGGCATCGAAATGCGGCAGTTTGCCACCGTTCAATATCTTTCCCGTCGCCTCGAACAAAGCGTAAATAATGGCAACCATCAAAGACAAACCGTTAATTGCCAGAAGCATAGGTTCAAGATGCCAGAAACCGTATTGGAACCGCTCGATAAATTTTGGCGCTTTACGGCTGCGGCGATTGACATCAATCTCGATCAGACGAACGACCAGAAGCGCGGCAATGCTGAACAGACAATCAATCGACGAATACATTCCGTCGAAAATAATTGAAGAAGCTCCCGTCAGAATTCCGGTAATAACCGCAGCAACGGCCAGAACAATGGTTGCAAGAATGGAATAGGCAAGTATTTTTTGTTCAAGATGGGCGTTTCTGTCGAACGGTGACAAACGTAATTCTCCTGGCCGATTGTTCCGGCCAATTCTTCCAAAGCGATAGTGTCAGGTATTAGCTTGACTGCTCAAGATCGCTCAAGAAGACTTTACGCACTCGTTCAGCGATCAAACCTGATAGGCATCCGCACTATTAACAGAAAGAAGATAATTTCGCAATTTTTCCATGGCGCGCGCTTCGATCTGGCGTACGCGTTCTTTGGAAATGCCCATTTTTTCACCCAGTGCCTCAAGGGTTGCACCGTCATCATTCAACCGGCGGAAACGGATGATTTGTAGCTCCCTGTCGTTCAAAATCTGCAAAGCGTCATTGAGCCATTTGGAACGCCGATCACCGTCAATTTCATCTTCGACCAACGCATCTTGCAAAGGATGTTCATCAACGAGCGAATCCATCTTGCTACCGGAATTTTCGTCATCGGCAATCATCGGTGCACTCAAGGAATTATCGGTCGTTGAAAAACGGAAATCCATGGTTTCAACATCGCCAACCGAAACACCCAACTGTTCAGCAATGTTACGGAAAATATCCTGTTTGGTGAGCGTTCTATCCTCAGTGGCGAGTTTTATGCGCAAACGACGCAAATTGAAGAAAAGTGCCTTTTGTGCGGAACTTGTACCGCCGCGCACAATCGACCAATTCCGCAAAATATAATCTTGTATAGACGCTCTGATCCACCAGGTTGCATAGGTGGAAAAACGAACTTCGCGTTCAGGGTCAAAACGTGCAGCAGCTTCCAGCAGACCAACATAGCCTTCCTGAACAAGATCACCTAAAGGCAATTTGAAATGTTTGAACCTTCCGGCAATCGAAATGACAAGCCGCATATGGGAAACTGCAATCTTGTGCATTGCGACACTGTCCTGCTCATCGCGCCAACGCAATGCCAGAGAATGTTCGTCATTCCTTTCAAGATAGGGAGCGCGCATTGCCGAACGCATCATGTTACGGCCAAGTGTATTGTCTGTTCCCGCAGTAAAATTTGTGATTAGTTGCGTTGACGTTGAGATGCCGGCCATGATTTGCCCCTCAGAAAATTTGTTGGTACACAAAAGCGACACATTCTGTGTTTCTTTCAGGCACACAACGCCCACCGAGGAACTTGGTTCCATAAAAAAACAATCAAAAGTTTAAAAAAATCAACTTTCGGTATTTTTTTCACAATCATTCCGTGTTGAATTGATAAATGTAAACGGTTGCAAATAAAAAACCCGCTTTGAAAAGCGGGCTTTTAGAAAACTTGATTAACGAGTGGAATGTCTCTTCTTGACTTCAGTCAAGCAGCAACATTTTCACTATCTTCGCCATCTATATCAATGTCGATGTCGCTATCACCTTCGGCATCTGTTTTTGCACTACGCTTCGGGCTTTTTGCCAAATTGATTTCAATTGCGCGAACAGCTTCGGTTTCCGAAATTTTATTGACGACAGCAATTTCCCGCGCCATCCGGTCAAGTGCGGCTTCATAAAGCTGACGCTCGGAATAGGATTGTTCGGGCTGGTTATCCGCACGGAAAAGATCACGGACAACTTCCGCAATCGAAATCAGATCACCGGAATTGATTTTTGCATCATATTCCTGTGCACGACGCGACCACATGGTACGCTTGATACGGGCGCGCCCTTGTAACACTTTCAATGCACGGTCGACAAAATCTGTTTCAGACAATTTGCGCATGCCAATCGAAATAGCTTTGGCAACCGGCACTTTGACATGCATCTTGTCTTTTTCAAAATGGATAACAAAGAGTTCAAGTTTAAGGCCGGCAACTTCCTGTTCTTCAATAGCAACAATCTGGCCGACACCGTGGGCAGGATAAACGATGTATTCTTGAGCCTTGAACCCCTGACGAGCCGGGGATTTTTTCTTGGGGGATGACATATTCTTAACCAACTCCATTTGTGCTCGGCATTGTTGCCGACAAACACAGGTTGAAGGCTCTGCAAATAAAGAGCCATATCCGACCCCCGAATTTTATGAACGTTCCTTTTGATTTAACTGGCGCAAAACAGTTTCATGCATTTGCAAAGATAGTTTCATGCATTTGCAAAGCAAATGCGACTGTAAATCCATCAACCTCTACACAATCCGACTGGACGCGACAAACCCATCCACTAGAAAGTGCGAACTATGCCAGATTAAAACACCTTTCGATGAGAAAAAGAAACGTCAACGACATCCGGTTTTCGGCTTAACGGAAAGACGATAACACAAAAAACCGTCGAAATCAATCATCGGCCAGTCAAGTTCAACTGATTATATATCTAATCACCGGTTCCAGGTTTTGGCGAGAAGTATTTCTCCAGTTTTCCGGTAACACCATCCATTTCGGTTGCTTCGGGAAGCTGGTCCTTTTTGACGGTTATATTTGGCCATTTAGCCGAATATTCCATGTTGAGTTCAAGCCATTTTTCAAGTCCGGGTTCTGTATCAGGCTTGATTGCTTCTGCCGGACATTCCGGTTCACATACACCACAATCAATACATTCATCAGGGTGGATAACAAGCATGTTCTCCCCCTCATAGAAACAGTCGACCGGGCATACTTCAACGCAGTCAGTATATTTGCAGCGAATGCAATTGTCGGTCACAACATAGGTCATTTTTCAATCTCCAGTGTTCACGTCAAGCGCATTCCGACAAAAGCCTGTCACACTTTTAAACGGAAATGAAACGATAACAGCAATGAGTTAACGTTTTTGACGGTCGGTTTCAACCCCGCATATGCACCAATATGTTCACATTTCCTGTTTTAGAAAGCGCAACAAATGTCGTCTGTCACGCTTTGTCGGTCGTGGCCCCGAAGAAATGACATTTTCCTGTCTGTCTGTCGGACTTACTTCCGGCGTCAAATCTTCATAAAGCAATCTGGCTTCAGGAGCCGGCCCCCTACGCACGCCAAGCCCTGCAACTTTATAGACAACAACCGACCGTTCAAGACGAATAGTCAAAACATCTCCGACTTTTATGGAATAGCTCGACTTGTCAATCTTTACACGATTAACCCTGACCTTGCTGCCCTCGATCAGTTTGGCAGCAAGGCTACGCGTTTTGACCGTCCGCGAAAAAAACAACCACTTGTCCAGGCGCTGTTTAGGGACGGCCTCTTCAATCATTTTTTCAATTGGTCACGCAAGGCAGCCAGTTTTGCAAACGGCGAATCAGGATCAACCGGTTTTGACTGTGCCTTCGGTTTATGTTGTCTGTAGGAAGCATCGGCTTTCGGATTATTAAACGACGAATTTTTGCGCGGGCGTTGCTTGTCACGCCGTGGCTCGCCTGTTTTTTCTGCCCCTTCACCCGGCTTTTGCCCCGATTTTTCGCCCGACTTTTCGCCCGACTTTTCAAAGCGCTGCTCGGAACGCTTTTTCCTGTCATTGTTTGACCGTGACGGCCGATAATCGTGGCGCCCCTGATAATGCCAAAGCAAAACAGGTTTTTCCTCTTCTTCCGTCGTCTTTTTGGTAAAATGCGGCCCTACCGGTTCGGCATCCGGTGTTTTCGATTCCGGCTTTGACGGCGTTTTCTGAAGAGCCGCTGCGTTTATGAAATCGCCAACCGGTTCGGCAGGACGCACATTTGCGGCAACCGGCTTTGTTTCTTCTGTCGAAGCCTGATCGAATTCCTTGAGTTTCGCCAAAACTTCGGCTTTGTCTTTTTTATCGAACCGATAGCCGAGACTTTTGAGAATTTCTTCCATATCTTCGGCCGTTGCGCCAAGAATGGACATCATTGCCGGAGTAACCAGAAACTGGCGGCCATCATAAGCACCGTCCGGACGCGAACCGCTTCCCGGTTTCCAGTTTACTGCATTGCGAATGAGATCGGCGAGGCGTTCAAGAATATCGACGCGGACAGCGCGCCGACCAAGAATGCGGTAACCGGCAAGCTGGTAAAAGGTGGGGTTGAAAGCCGGGTCGACGACAACCGAGGTACGACCGGCTGCAAGCACCTGCAAAACATCGCCATAGCCCGGCAAATCCCTTGCATGATTTTTCAATGCCCATAAAAGCGTGATTGCTTGTGCCGGTGCAGGTTTCAGCATCATTGGCAGAAAAATATGAAAAGCACCGAACCGCGTACCAAGACGGCGCAGGGCAGCGCGTGAAATCTGGTCAAGGCTTTTGACTTCTTCGGCAACGTCACGACGCGGCAAAACGCCCAGATGTTCTACCAGACGGAATGCCAGTCCCCGTGTCATACCAACCAGCGCATCCGCATTGATAAGGTCAAAAAGCGGCTTCAATGCTGTTTCAAAATGGAAACTGACAAAACGGTCTACCCGCTCGGCGACTTTTTCTCGTGCCTGTCCTGTCAATTGTTCATCGGCAAGAAGGACCGCGCGCGGCTTTAAAATATCGTCGGTTGCAGCAAGACTTGCCAAAGGTTGGCCAATCCAGCGAACCACACCGTCCGAACCGATCGCAAAATCGCCATTGGCCGAAGCAGCCAACCGGTCTGCTTTTTTTTCAAATTCCACAGCCAATATTTTATCCGCAGCAGCCCTTAGAGCTTTTGCATCGGCACCTTCGCCATTAACATCGGCAATAAAACGAAACCCATCAAGTTTTCCAACATGATGTCCTTCAACAAGAACATCGCCAGTTTGAACTATTTCGGCATCCATCATCACATTCTCTCTAAGCCGCCTCATAAGTACGCTTGTTCTGCGGTCTACAAATCGTTTCGTCAACCTCTCATGTAGCGCATCTGACAATCTATCTTCAATTTCTCGCGTCTTTTCTTGCCAGTGTTGCGGATTGGTAAGCCATCCGGGTCGATGTGACACGAATGTCCAGGTTCTAATCTGTGCAATCCGATGCGATAAAGTGTCAATATTGCCATCGACTCGATCAGCTTGGGAAACCTGTTCGGCCAAATAGTTTTCATTAACACTGCCGCGTTTTACAAGATCACGGTAGATGTTGGCAATAATTTCTGCGTGTTGTGCCGGTGCTATTTTGCGATAATCGGGAAGCGCACACGCATCCCATAACAAGGAAACGCGTTCCGGACGGTCGGCAAGGCGGATAATGTCATAATCACGCGACAAATTATCAAGAGCTTGAACATCCACCGCCGGTAGTGCACGGGCAAGCCCTTCCAGAGGCGCGGCTGTTTCCAGCGATTTTCTCAAGCTGTCAAGCGTTGAAAAATCCAGACTTTCGCTTCGCCACTGGAGAACTTTGACCGGATCAAAATGATGTGATTCGATTCTCTCTACCAAATCTTTGTCCAAATCCGCGATTCGGCCGGTTACGCCAAAGGTCCCGTCACGCATGTGACGACCGGCACGTCCTGCAATTTGTGCCATTTCTGCCGCCGTCAAATCGCGAAACTGGTAGCCGTCGAATTTTCTTGTCTGCGCAAAAGCGACGTGGTCGACATCAAGATTAAGCCCCATACCGATTGCATCGGTCGCAACCAGAAAATCCACATCCCCCGATTGATAAAGAGCAACTTGTGCATTTCTTGTGCGTGGCGACAGCGCCCCCATGACCACCGCTGCCCCGCCGCGCTGCCGTTTGATAAGTTCGGCAATAGAATAAACGTCATCGGCCGAAAAGGCGACGATTGCCGTGCGACTCGGCAAACGGGTCAACTTTTTTGAACCGGCATAAAGCAATTGGGAAAAACGCGGACGACTGATAACATTCAGACCGGGCAAAAGCTTTTGCAAAATTCCTTGCATCGTCGAAGCGCCCAGCAACATTGTTTCCTGAGTGCCGCGCAAATGTAAAATCCGGTCGGTAAAAATATGGCCACGTGCCAGATCGCCGGCAAGTTGCACTTCATCAATGGCAACAAAAGATGCTTTGGTTTCCCGCGGCAAAGCTTCCACCGTACAAACCGAATAAGGTGCACCAAGAGGAATAATCTTTTCCTCTCCGGTAATGAGAGAAACGCGGTCAGGGCCAATTTTTTCGCTGATACGGTTATAAACTTCACGTGCAAGAAGTCGTAACGGTAAGCCGATCAATCCGCTATCATGAGCGAGCATCCGCTCGATTGCCAAATGGGTTTTGCCAGTATTTGTCGGCCCCAGAACGGCTGTTACATCACGCCCCGAAAGGATAAGAGGGGCTTTGGCCATCATCTACTCCAAATAATCAGTTTTGCCGGTTTGACCGCCAAAACATGCCTTAACGCCCTGTCAAACGATAAGCAAGCTTTACCATTTACAAGACATTAACCAACATTCTTAACCTCTGGAACACTACCGGAACGAATCGGCGACGAATCACCGACATTAGCATGTTCCTGCTATGTTCTTACAACATACTGTGTCGTTACAGAGGAGAGAAACCAAAATATAGCAATAAGGTCAAGGCGTAATCTAAAAAACCGGCGATTTGCTATTAACCATATATCGGACACCCGACGCGATATTCAATTGTCATAAAAATCTTGGCGACAAGAAAAATTCCGGCAAATCGGAAACCCACTGGTTCACTTCTTTACACCGTTTCCTTTGTTTCGTGCCAATAATCAGGTTCCCATCACCGTTTTTACGAATACATTCCCGAAACAGAAAATAGAATTTTGCTGCGGGCTTTTTGAACATCCCTGTTCGAGAAATAAAAATATAAAGTTTTTTGATTGTTACTTTTCGATCGTCCGGATTGGCAGTTATTGTTTACATGGTCAAACGGGCAGAAAAACCTTATTGCGGCATTAAAAATGCGCGCTTTACCTGAAACTTCACAAATTGAAAACGGAACAGAAAATTATTTGGCCTGAGACCGGACAAAGGAATCAGTTAATTAAAACGGCCGCTCCGGTTTCAAAAATAGCCGGCCTTCAAGCATCGGGGGCGTGAATCTTATTGGCAACCGGTTGGTCGATCATATTTTACAAAACGGGTAACCCGAAATCTCGCGAAACCGACTCACCGAAAACGCTAAAAAACAAAATGATCCCGGACATAAAAAAACCGGCCAACAGACCGGTTTTTCTTTAAATTCAAAAAGACTTCAGTCTTTCGGTGTCAGAACCTGACGGCCACGATACATACCGGTCTTCAGATCGATATGATGCGGGCGGCGAAGCTCGCCGGAAGTCTTGTCTTCAACATAGGTCGGAGCCTTGAGGGCATCGGCAGAACGACGCATACCGCGCTTTGACGGTGTCGTTTTTCGTTTAGGTACAGCCATGGAATTATACTCCAAATTTGCTTAAAACGTATCTGCCACCATAACCCGAAGCTATATCGGCAGACAAAATTATAGAAGGTTTGGCGTGCCTATACACTGATTATCAGGCTTTGACTAGACTGAAATCAGCATTTTTTATGAAATAGGCCGATATTGTGTCTCTTACAGGCTAAAAATTTCAAAATAAACAGTCGGGCTGAAATATTTTAAAATTGTTGTGGTCGATTTGGTATATAAAACCCGAACCGGTTTTTAACACGTGCCCGACACGCTTCCGCTTCGCTCACTGCTTGCAAATTCTTTCCGTTAACGTTGATGCCACCCCATTTTCGTGAGTAATGGCTTATTCCCGCAGACATTGCGTATAAGCACCCGATTGTCGCAAACGCCTTTCAATGAGCCGTTCAAGCCTTGTAAGATTGACTGAAGGACGTGCGGGATTACGCAGTTTCGGATTGGGCAATGTTACCGCAAGATAGGCAGCCTGCCGTGGATTGAGGCTTTTTGCCGAACGTTTGAAAAAATGTCGGGAGGCAGCTTCTGCACCATAAATTCCCGGCCCCCATTCGGCAATATTGAGATATATTTCCATAATGCGTCGTTTGGACAAAACAGCATCGGCAACTGTTGCATAAGGAATTTCCAGACCTTTTCTGAGATAAGACCGGTCATGCCACAAAAACAGGTTTTTCACCATTTGCATAGTAATGGTCGATGCCCCTCTATTAGGCCCGCCATTACGAGAAATAACTGTTTTCAATTCGTCCCAGTCAACGCCATTATGGAAACAGAATTGCCCGTCTTCCGACATCATAACCGCATAAACAAGATGAGGAGAAATATCTTCAATAGAAGTCCATTCGCGTTCATAAGGCGTGAAAGTGATTTTATCACGCAACATCAAAGTAGAAACAGGATGAATAAAAGGGAGCTTATAAAGAAGCAGCATGAAAAACGGCAAAGCCAGCAAAAACACCAATAGGTAAAGCGCCACGCGCAGTTTTCCTGAACGCTTTCTATGGAAACGAACTTGCGGGCTTTGGCTTTCAGACAACAATTATTCCTCGTTTAATAAACAACCTTCGTTTATATCAATATTGTCTCGTTTATAAGCATTGACGGCGACGTTTGAATGTTTCATGTGCATCTTGCAAAGAATAGAGGAATACTCAATGGAAGATTTTACCAATTTACTTGCCAGAAATGCCCGCCAGATTGGTGAAATGCTGGACGCGAAACTCTCTAACCATATCGAGTCGGGAGAGATTGCCCGTCCGCCACGCCTTCTCGCCGCAATGCGCCATGGCGTTTTGAATGGTGGCAAGAGATTGCGGCCTTTTCTTGTTATCGAGACAGCGCGACTTTTTGATGCCAATATCGAAGCAGCACAATGCGTTGGTGCAGCACTTGAAGCAATCCATTGTTATTCACTGATACATGACGATTTACCGGCCATGGATAATGATGATTTGCGGCGCGGCAAGCCTACTGTCCATAAAGCATTCGACGAAGCAACGGCCATTCTTGCCGGTGACGCATTATTGACAATTGCTTTCGATTTTCTCTCCGATGACAAATTGGAGCTTGATGCAAAAATCCGGCTTCAACTGATAAATGGTCTTGCCCGCAGTGCCGGTCTTGGCGGCATGGTTGGCGGGCAAGTACTCGACCTCGAAGCGGAGACGAAAAAACCTGATGAAAGCGGCATTATCACATTGGAAGCCATGAAAACCGGCGCACTTATTCGCTATGCATGTGAAGCGGGTGCTATTCTTTCCAATGCAACACGTGAAGATCGCGAAAGACTTTCCGAATTCGGCGCGGCAATCGGCTTGGCCTTCCAGCTTGCCGATGATGTTCTTGATGTGACTGCCGATACCGAGGCTCTCGGCAAGACCGCCGGTAAAGACATAGCCGCCAATAAAGCAACTTTGGTAGCCTTACACGGTGTCGAATGGGCAAAACACCAACTGGAAGGCCTGATGGAACAGGCTGATAGCTTGCTTGAACCATTCGGAAACAAAGCCGATATTTTAAGGGCGACTGCAAGATTTGTCATAGAGCGGAAAAATTAAGGGGGGAGCGGAAAAATTAAAGGGGGAAAGGAAAAATTAAAGGGGCGAACGGAAAAATCGACAGGAAAACCGAACAATTGACGGGGGTGAAGAACCGGCAGGAAAGGAACGATTGACGACAAAAAATCCGTCAAAAAGACATTCGTCGAACGCACACGATTTGTCATTCTAAACGCTAAAAAGTCGGCTAAACGCTAAAATGTCGGCTAAACGCTAAAAAGTCGGCCAAACGCTAAAAAGCCGGATGTTTTGAAAACGCACAATTTGCCACTATGCCCCTCGTTAAAACCGAAGACTTTGGAAAATATTGATGGCCTTTACTCTTGCTTCTGCAACCGAGCTTTTGGAAGAAATTAAAAAAAGCCGTTTTTTAACACGTGCTTTTCCGATCAATTCCGTGGAACAGGCAGAAGAGATCATTGAAACAGTTCGCAAAGAAGAAGCAACACACCATTGCTATGCCTGGAAGTTCCATCAGAATTACCGCTTCAACGATGATGGCGAGCCAACAGGAACTGCCGGTAAACCGATACTCAATGCCATTGAAGGCAGAAATTGTGATTGCGTTCTCGTCATTGTCACACGCTGGTTCGGAGGGGTTAAACTTGGCACCGGTGGCCTTGTTCGTGCTTACGGGGGCGGTGCGGCAAGAGCACTCCAGAATGCCGAACTCGTCGAGCTTGTGGACTGGCAAAATTTGACTTTTCACTGCCCTTTCAATCTTTTGCCCATTATCGAAAACGAGGTTCAGAATTTCCTTGCGCAAATTGAAAATCGGCATTTTGACGATTCCGGATGTGAATTGACACTGCGTTTGCCAAAAGCTGAACAACAAAACTTTATTGACTGGCTAAAAGATAAGAGCAGCGGCAAAATCCTGATTGATAGAGAAAACTCCCACTCCGACATGTCTTTCTAGAAGCGCGCTCCAAATTTATAAAACTCCGGTCATACAAAGATGACCGTCAATTTGACTGTTAGGTTTTTCTTTATTTCACTTGATTGACGAGCCTCCGATAGGCGACACGTTCAAAAACAATCGCTTCCGCTTAAAGGGCAACCGTTCCAGCTCTTCCGTGATCTGCCTTCCTTAACTCTCCGGTTTCCGGCTTTATCGGGCGAAGCACATTTTTTCATTCCAACAAAGCTTTTAAAACATTTTGAATTTTTAAACGCGTTCAAGCTCTTTCAACCCTGAAATAGGTAAACCGGGCTTTTCATCGTTTTTGATGACGACAAAAAGCAAACGACTTTTTTGCTGTTTGAAAAACTCACGCGAAAAACGCACCCTTCAAAGTTGGACACCCGTTTCAAGTGTCAACTTCATGGTTTTTGAATTGACGATCGCAAATCTATTTGAAACGTTCCTCGATATAGTCGGCAACCATCTGCTCGAATTCAGCCGCAATATTCGCGCCACGTAATGTTTTTACCTTTTTCCCGTCAATAAAAACTGGGGCTGCCGGCATTTCGCCGGTACCGGGAAGCGAAATACCGATATTGGCATGTTTTGATTCCCCTGGCCCGTTGACGATACACCCCATGACAGCAACATTAAGCGTTTCGACACCGGGATATTTTTCCCGCCAGACCGGCATGTTTTTACGAATATCACCCTGTATTTTCTGCGCGAGTTCCTGAAATACTGTCGAGGTGGTACGCCCGCAACCGGGGCAAGCGGCAACAGTCGGTATAAATTGCCTGAATCCCATGACCTGCAAAAGCTCTTGGGCAACCTGCACTTCACGGCGGCGGTCACCACCCGGTTCCGGTGTCAAAGAAATACGAATCGTATCGCCAATTCCCTGTTCCAGCAAAATACCTAGAGCTGCTGAAGAGGCAACAACACCTTTCGTCCCCATACCGGCTTCGGTAAGCCCCAGATGCAAAGCATAATCGCAGCGCTCGGCCAACATGGTATAAACGGCAACGAGATCTTGCACCTGACTGACTTTAGCCGAAAGAATGATTTTATCGCGACCAAGGCCGATTTCTTCAGCAAGATGCGCAGAAATAAGTGCAGATTGCACCACCGTTTCATGCATAACCTCGTCGGTCGAGAGAGGGCCACCTTTTTCGGCATTTTCATCCATTAAACGCGTGAGCAATTCCTGATCGAGCGAACCCCAGTTCACGCCGATCCGTACCGGCTTGTCATAGCGGATTGCAAATTCGATAATTTCACTGAATTGTTTATCACGTTTTTCGCGAAACCCGACATTGCCCGGATTGATGCGGTATTTTGCCAAGGCTTTCGCACAATCGGGATATTCGGCCAATAATTTGTGGCCGATATAATGAAAATCGCCGATGAGCGGAACTGTAATTCCAAGATTATCGAGCCGTTCTCTAATTCTTGGCACGGCGGCTGCCGATTCATCCCGATCGACAGTGATGCGTACCAGTTCGGAGCCCGCTTTTGCCAGTGCTGCAACCTGCGCTACTGTAGCATCTACATCTGCCGTATCCGTATTCGTCATTGATTGCACGACAACCGGATTGTTCCCCCCCACCATGACACCGCCAACATTGACGGCAACAGACTTGCGGCGCGGAAACGGTTTTGAAAAATATTCGTGCTTGTTCATTTTCGGATGATGTCTCTTTTCATTGAACGGTCGGGATAAACACATCGCCCCTTTATAACTGTTATAGCGGCATTTTCCCAACCGGAAATTAAAAAAGCTTTTCACTTTTTTGATGATTCACATTCCCGTTTTTATCAATCATCATTTTTATATATAACTATATATATGACATGGCAGATCGTTTATCGCACAATTTCCGCACTTTATCCGACAATTATTTTCCCTCCTGCAAAGCCTTGTATTTTTCCTCCCATAAGCCCGCGAAATTTTTCTTTACGAAAAATACCGGCTCTACCTGTTACTTTACACTGGAAGGAACATATTTTTGCATTATCTATTCTTATACGTGATCTATTCTTAGACGTGGAAATTCCCGGCCTTGTGTTCGACTTATACGGGGCTTCAAGCGCAAGGAGAAAACAATGTTTAATGTATTAAACGGCAGTGACACAAAAGAAAAAATCGAAAAACGCATTCAAGATCTGAAATCCGAGCTTCAATCACTGACACAATCGCTGAAACAACCTTTAACGAAGGGTGATGGTTTTTTCGAGAATACCGGTGAAATTGCCGAAACAATAAAAGACAAAGGCCGTCAGGCGCTTGATGTCGTTGGCGAGCAAGCCCACTATATCACAAAGCAGACAAAAAATTATCCGAAGACTGCTTTGGCAGTTGTCGGTGTTCTGGGCGTTGCAGCTTATTTCTTGTTACGACGTAAATAACCGGAACGATAAAAAATCGGATTGCATATGTGTTTGAATAAAATTTGTCTCACTAAGAGTTGAGAAACAAATTTTTAAAATGAGCGGCACATTCAAAAGGTCCGATTGGTCATATCTGATCGTGTAATGAAGATAGAAGTAAATAAAAAGCGCGTTAAACGCGCTTTTTTATCTTCCAGTCGCTTTCAGCTCTTTTGGCTTACTTTAGTTCTTTTCCGACTTTATTTTTCAATCCTTGACTTCGGAATAATTATAGCTTCCGTCCGGAGCCTTATACCAACGGTTCATAACAAAACCACCCTCTTTCGGATCGCCTTTCTCGGTAAAATCCAAAGGTCCGAGCACGGTTTTGAAGGGTCCTTTTGTTTTCAGGTATTGAGCCACTTTTTGCGGGTTTTGTCCTTGGGTTTCAATGCCTTCGGCAATAAGTTGCACAACCGCATAGGAATAAAGCGTGAATGCTTCCGGTTCAAATCCGCTTGCCCTGAAGGTTTTTACCAATTCGTCATTATCCTTATTGGCACGCGGATCGGCGTTGAAAGTGTTCATAACGCCGATAACGGCATCTTGGGCAGTCGCCGCAAGTTCATTGCTGGCAAAAGCATCCCCACCGATATAGACAGGTTTAACCTTCTGTTCCGCCATTTGGCGCAACATCAATCCGGCCGGTGTATAAAGCCCGCCGAAATAGACAACATTCGCGCCACTCTGCTTCATTTTTGCGATAATCGCCGAAAAATCCTTATCTTCGACATTGACACCGTCAAAGCTCAATTCGGTAACGCCAAGCTTGTTCAGTGTCTTTTTAACCTCTTCGGCAATACCAATTCCATAAGCGGTTTTGTCGTGGATAATCATGACCTTCGGATCAGGAACATGTTTTTTTATGAATTCACCGGCAAATGAACCTTGCTGGTCGTCACGGCCGCAAACACGAAACTGTAGCGGATAGCCCGATTCCGTCAATTTCGGATTGGTAACACCGGCTGAAATTGCCAGCATTCCGTTTTCATCATAAACAGTGGCTGCCGGAAGAGCGGCCCCTGAATTATAGTGTGCGACAACAAATTCCACGCCGTCACCGGCAAGCTTATTTGCGCCCGAAACAGCCTGTTTGGGGTCGGATGCATCATCGACAATTTCAATAACAAGCTTTTCGCCTTTTACTCCTCCCTTGTCATTGATATTTTTAACGGCCATTTCCGCACCGTGTTGAATTTGTGCGCCAATTGCCGCACTTGGTCCCGTAGCCGGAATCGCCACACCGATTTTAATATCGGCCCAGGCGCTGTTCATGAACGCACCAAGACCGATCGCCGCAACAGTTGTCAGTAAAGCCTTCTTCATTTCCGTTCTCCTCTTTTTCTTCATAAGTTGTAAAACATCCAAAGTATTTTTTCCAGACAACATCAAAGAAAAGCTTATTTCTTGTGCCAGCTAAAAGGCGACGATTTCTTGTAAAGCCAACTATATTGGCGAACCATCTGGTTGGTTCGGGTAAACTGGAAACCGAGGCTTGCAAAAATCAGCAAAACGACAAGATCGACAAGATAATAATGAAGCGATAATAGCGTCCCGTTAAAGGGGGGAATATAATGGATGAAGCGGATGGCGGCCGCCAGCGGTACCATTGAAACGAGTGCTACTTTCAGTCCGTGCCAGGTCAATGCACAGGCACGCCCTGTCATCCATGCAGCCCAGCCACCGAGGATTACGGTCACCAGAATAAAGACAAAAAGCGATGACTCTTCGTAGATGATACCTTGCATTTTTTCTCCCTAAAACTTCAAATAACGACAATTGTTTTTTGAAGACTTCAATTAGTGTCGGCCACCTTCAAGATAGGCTGCCCTGACTTTCGGATCAGCCAGCAATTCCGCGCCTGTTCCGCTCATTGTAACAGCACCATTCACAAGAACATAGCCGCGATGGGCAAGTTTCAATGCTCCGAAAGCATTCTGTTCGACCAGAAAAACGGTCAGTCCTGTTTCCTCGTTCAGTACTTTGATCGCATCGAATATCTGTTTGACAATGAGAGGAGCCAGCCCCAATGACGGTTCATCAAGCAAAAGAAGCCGCGGGCGGGACATCAGAGCACGCGCTATTGCCAGCATTTGTTGTTCGCCGCCTGACAAAGTACCACCGCGCTGCTGCAAACGTTCTTTCAAACGCGGAAATAATGTGAACATTTTCTCGACATCCTCGTCAAAATATTTGAGGTTGTCGATACTTGCGCCCATCTGGAGGTTTTCAAGCACGGTCATACGTGGAAAAATCCGCCGCCCTTCCGGCGATTGCGCTATACGTAATCTCGCAATTTCGTGCGTTTCCATATAGGTAATATCGCGCCCCTCGAAGAAAATTTGACCCGACCTTACACGCGGCTTACCGAATATCGTCATCATCAATGTCGATTTACCGGCACCATTGGCACCAATGAGCGTAACAATTTCGCCCTGCCGGACTTCGACGCTCACACCTTTTAGAGCCTGAATAGCACCGTAATAAGTTTCGATATTTTCGACTTTAAGGAGTTCTGGTGCATCGCTACTCATGAACGCTTTTCCTCTTGTTCCTGCAAGTCGGCAGAAATGATTTCTGTTTCGGAGATTTCAACACTTCCCGTTATCTCCCCGCCGGACGTAACCTCACCGGAAGCCGCCTCATCCTCGTCAACGCCAAGATAGGCTGCAATAACCTTCGGATCGTTTTTAACCATTTCCGGCGTGCCATCGGCAATTTTCGACCCGTATTCGAGAACAACAACGTGATCGGATATTTCCATCACCACCGACATATCGTGCTCGATAAGCAGCACCGATGTGTGCTCGACATCACGTATATTCAAAAGCAAATCATTGAGTTCCAGCGATTCTTTCGGGTTGAGACCGGCTGCCGGTTCATCAAGACATAGAAGTTGCGGCTCGGTGCACATTGCCCGTGCAATTTCCAGACGCCGCTGGTCTCCATAAGGGAGATCACCCGCAGGATCATCCGCACGATTGACGAGATTGATTTTTTCAAGCCAGATTTCCGCCTTTTTGATCGCCTCTTTGGCTGCCCGCTTATAGGAAGGAAAGCCGAACAGACCAAGCACGGTCATACCGGAAGCGCGCATCAACTCGTTATGCTGTGCGACAAGCAGATTTTCGAGAACCGTCAAACCGGTGAACAGACGTATATTCTGGAACGTACGGGCAACTTTTGCTTTCTTGGTAATCTCGTAATCGGCAAGTCGCTCCAACAGAAACGTTTTTCCTTCGTTTGTGTGGAGAGAAAGCATTCCGCCAGTCGGGCGATAAAAGCCGGTAATACAGTTAAAAACAGTTGTTTTACCTGCACCATTCGGCCCGATCAGCGCTGTTATTTTTCCCCGCTCGACATTGAAGCTCAAATCATCAACAGCAACAAGACCGCCAAATTGCATCCGCAAATGTTCGATCTGAAGAAGGGTATTATCGTCAGCCATCAGCCGTTTCCTTCTTTTGTAAAATCACCTGAAACAGCTTTCTTCACTTTCAGAAAAGCACTCGGCTCGCGCTTGCCGACAAAGCCTCGCGGCTTCCACACCATAACAAACACCATAGCCAGACCAAACCACAACATACGATATTGCGGCGGGTCGAAATCGGGCCCGAATATCATTTGCAGGGCGGGAACATCACGAAGCAATTCGGTACCGCCGATCATGACGGCGGCGGCAACAGCTATTCCGCCAAGTGAACCCATGCCACCGAGCACAACGATTGCCAGAATAATGGCCGATTCATCGAAAATAAAACTGGTATAATCGGCGCGCCCTTGCCTTGCTGCAAAAAATGCACCGGCAAAACCACCAAACATTGCGCCAATAGAAAACGCTGTCAATTTTGTTGTGACGGTATTGATGCCGAGCGAACGGCAGGCAATTTCATCTTCTCTCAAAGCTTCCCATGCCCGTCCGATGGGTAGGCGGCGCAATCTCACGACAACCCACGCCGTTATGACCACCATGACAAGAATGACGTAATAAAGAAATATCTTATAATGGGCGGCCTGAAAATTCAGCCCGAAAAATGCGGCAAAACCACCATCACCCTTGGTGAAAGGAATACCGAAGAAGGTTGCTTTTTGTACCGACAGTCCCGCAGCTCCACCGGTAACCGGCGTCCAGTTTTGCAAGATTGTGCGGATAATTTCACCAAAGGCCAGAGTAACAATAGCCAGATAATCGCCGCGTAATCTTAATACCGGAAACCCCAGCATCATTCCCCAAAGGGCGGCAAAAATACCTGCCAAAGGCAAACACAGCCAGAATGAAAAACCGAAATGGTTGCCAAGGAGCGCAACCGTATAGGCTCCCACTGCATAAAAGGCAACATAACCCAAATCAAGCAGTCCGGCGAGGCCGACAACGATATTAAGCCCCCATGCAAGCATCACATAAATCAAAATCTGGATCGCATAATTATCAATCCATTTTTGTGACTGCGCCAGATTGTCGACCACAAAGGTTGTAATAAAAAACGGATATACGAGTAATAAAGCAAGAATACATCCGGGCGCATATTTCTGAAAGCCGGGTGTTACCTCTCTTACTGTTATTCTGATCGCTTGTTGAAGCCCTTTGGCATAAAGAAAAATAAAGGCAAGCAGAACAAAAACAACGAGCACAATTCCCGTAATCAAGAGCTGATGTGCCTGAGCTGACAGATTATAAGTCGATTGGGCAGATGCGTCTTCATAATAAAGCCACGCACGATAGGCGACAAACAGGATGACCGAAGGAACAATTGCAAAAACCGCACCTTTCGTGCCGCCTCCAAACAGACACCACGTAAAACGCCCGACGCCGGCAATAATCACATAATTGATGAGATAGCCGATTTGCGGCGTTAGCGTCATCTCGTTTTTCAAATTGAGATCAGCCCTGAAACCGACGATAAAGGCAAATAGCAACAAGGCGATAAACGCTGTTATCAGACCTTCGCGAAAGGCTCGGACAATGTCGACTTTTCCGGTATTTGGCAAGGATTTCATCTGGGTCATGGCCGCCGTCTAGACCTTTTCAACTTCTGGCCGTCCAAGAATACCGGATGGCATAAAGACAAGAACAATTGCAAGAATGAGAAAGACTGCGACGTCTTTATATTCAGGCGGAAAATAGGTTTGCCATAATGCTTCGGTCAAACCTATAAGAAGGCCGCCAAGAACCGCACCGGGCAAAGACCCGATACCGCCAAGAACCGCAGCAGTGAAAGCTTTGATGCCCGGAATAAAACCGTCGGCAAAATGGATTTGGCCGTAATTCATGAGGTAAAGCGTTCCGGCAATCGCTGCAAGCGCTGCACCCATAATGAACGTTATAGAAATAACACGATCAACGTTGATACCCAAAAGTGCTGCCATTTTACCATCTTGTTCGACAGCCCGTTGAGCGCGGCCAAGCGGCGTTTTGCTAACAATATGGGAAAAAATGAAAAGGAGAACTGCGGTCACCACGACGACCAGAAGCTGCTTGTTCAAAACAAAAACATCGGTTCCGGGAATTACAAAACCGCCACTTATCATTTCCGGAATAGGCTTGTTCCGTGGCCCCTGTTCGACCTGAACGAAATTGCGCAAAACAAACGACATGCCAATGGCGGTAATCAATGGCGCAAGACGGAAAGAGCCGCGCAACGGCCGATAGGCTACACGTTCGATAACCCACGCCCACACAGAGGTGAAAACCATGGAGACAATCAACATAATCAGAAGTGCCAGGGCAATCGGTACAGCCGCAGGCAATGTCAACAACATCATAAAAACGATCATTGCAATGAACGCGCCGATCATGAACACATCACCATGGGCAAAATTAATCATGCCCAATATACCATAGACCATCGTGTAGCCAATGGCGATCAGCCCATAAATAGCCCCAAGAGCAACTCCGTTTATCAGTTGCTGAAAAAAATAATCCATCGAGTGTATGTTCCCTATGTTATTTTTCTAATTTCACAATACCAACTGTCAAGCCGAAAGCAAATGGCAGGATTACGAATTAACGCAATCCGCCACCGTTTCATAGCTTTTTTTAAATTTTCTAAAAGTCGCCGGAAGATGAAACGAAAGAAGCCGTTTCAATATGATCTGTTATTTTCCATGGCTTTGCGGATCGACAGATGTATCAACATGGGGAATGACCGACATACCGGGGATAAGCTTGTCAACATATTGCTGATCCGGATCTATTTCGATACGCACCGGAATACGTTGGGCAACTTTGGTGAAATTGCCTGTTGCATTATCCGGCTTCAGAACAGCAAATTCCGAACCCGCAGCCGGTGAAAAGCGGGAAACATGACCTTTCAATTTATAGCCATCCAATGCGTCGACCGAGAACACCACAGGTTGGCCGATTTTCATATTGGCACATTGCGTTTCTTTGTAGTTGGCGACAATCCAGACATCGTCGGGAACCACTGCCAGAAGCTGGGTTCCTGCCGTTACATATTGTCCGAGTTTTGCACCAACTTCGCCAACGCGCCCGTCACGCGGGGAGTAGATCTTCGTATGATCTAAGTCTATTTGTGCAAGTTCGACGGCAGCTTCCGCACTTTCGACATCGGCCTTCAAACCTTCGCGATCGACAAGAATTTTCTTCAAAGCTTGTACTTTGACTTCCAGTTCCGCACTTTTCTGGTCACGGTCGGCGCGGGCCGAATCCTCGCTGCTTTGCGAAGATACACCGCGTTGTGTCAACGGTTCGACACGTTTCCAATTGAGTTCCGATTTGGTGAAGGCAGCTTCGGCCGAACGTATATCGGCTTTTGCTGATTCTTCCTGCTGAAAAGAACTTGCCAATGCTGCCTTCTTTGAATCCAGTGTGGCAACGGCCTGATCTAATCTCTGTTTGAAAATGCGATCTTCTATTTCAAAAAGCAATTGGCCTTCTTTGACACGCTCGTAATCCTGGATTTTCACGCTTGATATATTGCCCGCCACTTGCGGGCTAATCATCGTCACAAAGCCTTTAACATAAGCATTATCTGTGGTTTCGATACTGCTGATAAAGGGCGGCAATTGCCATGCCCATAATATCAGCAATATCCCGCAAATACCGGCGATAATGGAAACAGCCGTTGCTTTTGAACGTAAAAACCTTATCATTCTCTTTCATCCGCATTTTAGCGCCTGTTTTTCAGGCTGTTTGTGTCGATAACTGGACTTGTTTGTCACGAAAATTTTTATATCCACGCAAAGCCATTCTGATGAGCAACATCACCAGAACAATAAGAGCGATACATGAATAAAGGCGGAACACATCATTATAAGCCAGAACATTGGCCTCGAGTGTCGACCTTTTTGCTAATGCCGCAAGCCCCTCGCTATGTCGCAATACCGGATCGCTGATCACATGGGCGTAGGCATCCGAGAGCTGATTGACACCATTTGCTACAATCGGATTGCTCATCACAATTTGTTGGGTGAGGATATTTGAATGATATTTTTCAAAGACAATTTGCAAACTGCCGAAAAACGCCGAACTCATCAATCCACCCGTATTTTGTGTAAACAGAAAGACGGCAATAAAACTCAGAATATAATTCGGTCCTCTGGCAATAGCCGTTGCCAGCCCCTTTGACATGGAAGGAGGCAAAAACAACGCATAGCCAACGCCAATCATTGCTTGACTTAATATCATCTGGTCCGGTCTTGTGAGGTTGGTTGCATGGCTATCCATGAAGGACCCGCCAGCAAGCAGAATAAGCGCAATGACGTGGAACAAATCCTCGCGGCCAGGCTTGAAAAATATAGCACATGAAAGGCCTCCGAGAACCGTGCCAACCACCACTCCGGCGTGCATAACTTCCATTTCGCGATTAAGTAGCCCGAACAGGTTGAAAAAATTGGAAGCCAGTGTCGCCTGTTCCGACAGCAAAATCCTGAACATGAGAAGAACAATTGCGATGTGAAGCATTTCTTTGCTGAATAGCCAACGCAGATCAATCAACGGATTTTTCCGGTTCAGTTCGATGACCGAGGCAAGCATAAGGCAGAAAACGGCAATAGCGAGCCACCACCCCATCCACGATACTTCGCGCCACCAATATAATTTTCCAACCGGCATAATGGCCGCGTTAATTCCAAGACCGACAGCGATGAGTCCGTAGCTGACATAGTCCAGCTTCTCGATCACTTTGGCTCTTTTGATCGGCGTTAGCGGCAAATAGAAAATGCAAGCGAAACCGATAAGCGCAAGCCCCATTTCCAAAGCGAACAATGCGTGAAAGCCGGCATGATCGATCAATGCAGGTGAAACCAGCCTTGATAAAGGAACCGCAAGGGCGATATTCATCAAGTTGAGACTTAAGCCCACAGTGCGCTTTTTGGCTGGCGCGAATGCTTCGATCATATAGAAAAAAGCAAGTGAAGACATAGGTGCGGCGGCGATACCGGCAAAAAAACGAATGATAATGGCCGATTGCAAGCTTGTGACAAACAAATGCAATATACATGTCAATAAAAAGCCGATAATCGACAATTCTGCAAACAGTCGTAACCCGTATTGATTGCGTATTTTGATGAGAAAAATGGAAAGACTGACATTCGGGGCCATATAAGCACCGACAAGCCATGTCGTTTCTTCAACCGTCGCATGGAAAAAACCTGTCAATTGGGTAATGTTGGATTGCACCATATTGGCGCCGAGACCATAGACCCACTGAAGAAGACTGGCTGCGAAAATATAGAGAAGACACTTGTGAACCGGTCCGGCAAATATCTTGCCGGGATTTGGAAACGGTGGTTCCCGTTCGTCGTCAGGAAGTGGTAGAACGCCGGTGCTCATGCGTGCCCCTCTTTTTCAACTGCATCGGCGATATGCTGGAGAACACCCATTGCCCCGACAATGCCCGTTTCCTTTATGCCGGACATGACATCACGACTGAGTTCAGAAGCATAAGCTTCAATTTCTTCGACAGTTTCCCTCCCCTCCGGCGTTAAAGTGACACGTTTGGCGCGGCGGTCATCTTCAGCAACATTGCGTACAACCAACCCCTGCTCTTCCAATGCGTCGATCAATCGCACCAAAGTCGCATGTTCGATTCCCAGTTCTTCAGCCAAATTTTTTTGAAAAAAATCGTCCTGATCCTTTAAAGCCGATAATGTTAGCGCACGCGCCAAAGTCAATCCATGTTCACGGATACGGGCATCCAACAGATTCCGCAATTTACGGCTCACCTTGAATAGCAAATCAATAAACAACACTGATTGGTTGGCGTTTTTCATTATTTATATTCCGCGACTTTATGTAGCATGCTAATGATTATGATGCGACATATATAAGTCTAATAATTTGTTCGCAATTCACTTCCTTATTCCTCACGAAGGGTTGAACCGGTTTAAAGATTTCCGGAAACGCTTGGCCGAATTCTGCAAAGGGCTGATGGTTCAGTCTTTGCAGAGTCGATAATTTTGAAAATACGACAGGTTAGAATTGAAGTTGTTCATTCAACCAATAATTGTGGCGTTTATGAGTCAATCTTTCAAAAAGCTTTCTATAAAGATTGATGAATAACGTTTTTGTGCGAGAATTTTATTGCCTGATAGAAACGGTTTTAGCCGAAAGCCTTGAATCGTCAAAACAAAAACAGGATGATAAAAAATTGAAACCGGTTTCGGGTGTTTAACGTTAAGAAATTCGATACAAATGAACGTTCCGGACTTCCGGAACGGCCGATATTTTTTAAAATTTCCAGTATATTGGCAATTGCCCGCACACGCTCACATTTACCGGTGCCAGCATTATTGGTGCTTTTTTTGGAAGTTGACAAGCTTCGAGAAAAAACTGCATCCGTAACGGCCGCAAGGCTTTGTTCATTTTGTTTCAAATTTTATGTTTCGGAAGGAACGCTATTGATCTTCAAAGATGGTGTCCGGCCATGAACAATAGCTATTTGGTGCTGCCAGGATTTTAATCGTTTTTTCTGATACCCTTTCATCCACTTGCCTGACAGATAGATCTCTTGCAAGCGCATCTTCGGGAAGTAGATTTCTATTAAATGCATCTCTTGCCAACATATGGCTTGTCAACACGTCTCTTGCAAACACGTCTATCGGTGACGCGATTATGACGGGCTGCATAATTGCCTGCAAAAGGCTAACAACGCTATTGTCATTGAAGCTCGAAAAAATATCCATAGATGTTCGTTTTGATAAACAAACAATCATAGAAATCGACAATATTAGTTAATTCGTCGCCGACTACCGCTATTTTTTTTTAATACAACTGAGCTTGAAACGAAAGGATTAAGCTAACAGATCGGATTTATCATTATATTGTTAAATTAAAGTCAGTATATATATTTTTTTAACCTCATAATAATTACAAGTTCAATCAAATTCACATATAAAATAACTTTCAACTCAAAAAATATTTCCCGAATTTATAATATCAAGAAGCCAAAAAAGGGCTAACAGACGTAACAAAAAAGGGCTAACAGACGTAGCCCCGCAAATGTAAAATTTGAAAATTCTGATAGACTAGCCGAACAGTTCGACCAATCAGGTGGTCGAAATAACATTTTCGACAGATGTCAATTGATGAAGAAAATCTTCTGCTCTATTGCGAGCTTCATCCGTCTCGGCTTCCTGGAAGACATCACGGGCTTCGTTGATACGCCGTTGCAAATCATTTATATCGAACTTTTCGAGCGATACCGCCGACTCGGCCAACAAAGAACATCCATTCCGGTTTATATCCGCAAAACCACCATAAACAACAAAAGACATTTGGCCGGTTGCCGATTTTACAGTAATAATTCCGGGGGTTACCGCAGTCATAACAGGAGAGTGATCCGGAAGAATGGTCATATAGCCTTCACTTCCCGGCAAGACAACTTCTGTTGCCTGCTCCGAAAGCAACAATTGCTCCGGAGAAACCAGTTCAAATAAAAACGTCTTAGCCATATCTTTCGTCACCTTACACTAACGACAAATGATAAAATCCGCATAAGTCCAGAAGACCTGAAGATTTCAAACTATTTGCAGTGCAAATTTAGATCTTCCCGTGCGGGCAAGACACTGCAAACGGTTCGGTCGCCAATATAAAAGGCGACAGAACCAATTTTATTACGATACCTGCTCGGCAAGACGCTGCGCTTTTTCGACAGCTTCGTCGATCGAACCAACCATATAGAAAGCCGATTCCGGAAGATAGTCATATTCACCGGCGCAAAGTCCTTTAAAGCCTTTGATTGTGTCTTCAAGGGCAACCAGTTTCCCCGGTGAACCGGTGAACACTTCGGCAACGTGGAATGGCTGGGACAGAAAACGTTCGATCTTGCGGGCACGAGCGACAACAAGCTTATCTTCTTCCGACAACTCGTCCATACCAAGAATTGCGATAATATCTTGCAGCGATTTATAACGTTGAAGAATAGTCTGCACCTGACGGGCAACATTATAGTGTTCTTCACCGACAACAAGCGGGTCAAGCATACGCGACGAAGAGTCAAGCGGATCGACAGCGGGGTAAATACCCTTTTCAGCAATCGAACGTGACAAAACAGTCGTCGCATCCAAGTGGGCAAACGATGTTGCAGGAGCCGGATCGGTCAAGTCATCGGCAGGGACGTAAATGGCCTGAACGGATGTGATCGAACCTTTGTTGGTTGTTGTAATACGCTCTTGCAAAGCACCCATATCGGTTGCCAAAGTCGGCTGATAGCCCACTGCCGAAGGAATACGGCCGAGAAGAGCGGAAACTTCCGAACCGGCTTGGGTAAAGCGGAAAATATTATCCACGAAGAACAGAACATCCTGACCGTCATCGCGGAAGCTTTCGGCAACCGTCAAGCCGGAAAGTGCAACACGGGCGCGGGCACCCGGTGATTCGTTCATCTGTCCATAAACCAGAGCACATTTTGAACCTTTTGCAGAACCGTTATGCTCTTTCGGATCGACATTCACATGGCTTTCGATCATTTCGTGATAAAGGTCGTTACCTTCACGGGTACGTTCACCAACACCGGCAAAAACCGAATAGCCACCATGTGCCTTGGCAATATTGTTGATGAGTTCCATAATCAGAACTGTTTTGCCAACACCGGCACCACCAAACAAACCGACTTTACCGCCTTTTGAATAAGGAGCAAGAAGATCAACCACCTTGATACCGGTAACCAGAATTTCCGATTCGGTCGATTGATCGACATAGGCCGGAGCCGGCTGGTGAATGGCGCGCTTTTTATCGGATTGGATCGGTCCGACTTCGTCAACCGGTTCGCCGATAACATTCATGATACGACCGAGCGTTGCTTCGCCGACTGGAACCGAGATCGGTGCGCCGGTATCGACAACTTCCTGACCGCGAACCAAACCGTCGGTGGTGTCCATTGCAATTGTACGAACTGTATTTTCGCCGAGGTGCTGGGCAACCTCGAGAACAAGCCGATGTCCCAGATTTTCGGTTTCAAGCGCATTCAAGATCTTCGGCAAATGCCCGTCAAACTGAACATCGACAACAGCACCGATGATTTGCGTTACGTGCCCGACAACACCTTTTGTCGTGTCAAGCTTATAGGCATCTTTATTACTGGCAGATGCCGGTGCTGTTTTAGCTGAAGCTGTCGAGGCTGCCGGTTTGGCAGCAGCTTTTGCTGTTACTTTCTTTTCCGCAGCCTTTGTGGCTGCCGTCTTTGGGGTCGCCGCTTTTGCCATCGATCCTTACCTTCCATATTAGAGCGCTTCTGCGCCCGCAATAATTTCTATCAGTTCTGTCGTGATCTGAGCCTGACGTTGACGGTTATAAGTGATCGACAATTTATTGATCATTTCACCGGCGTTACGCGTTGCATTATCCATCGCGCTCATCTTGGCACCCATTTCTCCGGCCCCGTTTTCAAGCAGTGCCCGAAAAATCTGCACTCCGATATTTCGCGGAATAAGCGTATCCAGAATTGTCGCTGCATCAGGTTCATAAATATAAACGGCAGGAACAACAGATTTTTCCTGAATGTCTTCTTCCTCTTCAATTGTAGGAGCAGGAACAAGTTGCTGGGCTGTCGGCTGTTGATTGATGACCGACACAAATTCCGAATAGAACAATGTGCAAACATCAAATTCGCCATTTTTGAACAATTCGATAACTTTTTCAGCAATATTTTTGGCGTGTGAATAGTTAAGATGTTTGGCTTCACGCAAGCTGATATGATCGATAATGTATTGACCGAAATCACGATGCAGAATATCGAAGCCTTTTTTGCCCACAGTCAAAATTTTGACAGTCTTGCCTTCTGCGAGCAGAACTTTGATATGCTCTATCGCATGACGGGCAATCTGTGAATTGAAACCACCGCAAAGCCCGCGCTCCGCCGTGCAGACAATAAGAAGGTGGACATTGTCCTTACCCGTTCCCACCATCAGTTTTGGTGCATCTTCTGCCCCGATACGAGAAGCAAGATCGGTGAGCACCGCAGCCATACGTTGCGCATACGGACGCGCTGCTTCCGCCGCCTCTTCGGCGCGACGCAGTTTCGCCGCAGCGACCATTTGCATCGCACGGGTGATTTTCTGCGTCGCCTTAACCGAGGCGATACGATCTCTAAGATCTTTTAACGAAGCCATTAAACCGTCCCATCATAAGATCAAGAAAAATTCTTGGAATAAGTTTCCAAAACAGTCGTAAGCTTATTCTTCAATTCATCTGTCAACTTTTGCTCGTTACGGATACCATCAAGAATATCCTTGTGATCGGTCCGCATCAATGTCAGAAATCCTTGCTCGAACTTGCTAACCTGATTGACAGCAATCTTGTCGAGATAGCCATTAACACCGGCAAAAATAACAACAACCTGTTCTTCTGTCTTCAACGGTGAAAATTGCGGCTGTTTCAACAGCTCGGTCAGTCGTGCACCACGATTGAGCAAACGCTGGGTCGAAGCATCAAGATCGGAGCCGAACTGGGCAAAAGCCGCCATTTCGCGATATTGTGCAAGTTCACCTTTGATCGAACCTGCAACCTGCTTCATTGCCTTGATCTGGGCAGCAGAACCAACACGCGAAACCGACAAACCGACATTCACAGCCGGACGGATACCTTGATAGAACAAATTCGTTTCAAGGAATATCTGGCCATCTGTAATCGAAATAACATTGGTCGGAATATAGGCCGAAACGTCATTGGCCTGTGTTTCGATAACAGGAAGAGCTGTTAGCGAACCCGCACCATGGGCATCATTCATCTTGGCTGCGCGTTCAAGCAAACGGGAGTGCAGATAGAAGACATCGCCCGGATAAGCTTCACGCCCCGGCGGACGGCGCAGCAACAATGACATTTGACGATAGGCCACAGCCTGTTTCGACAGATCATCATAGCCAATCAATGCATGCTTGCCATTATCACGGAAATATTCGCCAATTGCACAACCGGCAAATGGTGCAATAAACTGCATCGGAGCAGGTTCGGAAGCAGTGGCAGCAACAATGATCGAATATTCGAGTGCGCCACGTTCTTCCAGAGCCTTGACAAAGCGCGCAACGGTCGAACGTTTTTGACCGACTGCAACATAGACGCAATAAAGTTTGTCTTTTTCTTTATTTTCGTCATGTGCCGGCTTCTGATTAAGAAATGTATCAAGAAGAATTGCCGTTTTACCTGTCTGACGGTCGCCGATGACGAGTTCACGCTGGCCACGCCCAATCGGAATAAGTGCGTCAATTGCTTTAAGACCGGTCGACATCGGCTCATGAACCGATTTACGCGGGATAATTCCGGGAGCCTTCACATCAACGCGGCGGCGTTCTTTGGCATTGATCGGGCCTTTGCCATCAATCGGGTTACCCAAAGCATCGACGACACGGCCAAGAAGTTCCGGACCGACAGGAACATCAACGATGGTTTTTGTGCGCTTGACCGTATCACCTTCACAAATATCGCGGTCCGAGCCGAAAATAACAACACCGACATTATCAGTTTCGAGGTTGAGCGCCATACCGCGCACACCACCGGGAAATTCGACCATTTCACCGGCCTGAACGTTATCCAGACCATAAACACGGGCGATACCGTCACCCACAGACAGAACCTGACCAACTTCGGAAACTTCGGCTTCCTTACCGAAATTTTCGATTTGATTTTTCAGGATTTTAGATATTTCCGACGGTTTAATATCCATCAGCCGACCTCTTTCAGTGCAAGCTTAAGCGAAGACAATTTCGATAAAAGTGACGTATCAATCTGACGCGAACCGAGTCGGACGATAAGACCACCCAATATATCCGGATTTACAGTTGTATGCAGGGTTACATCTTTACCTGCTACACCTTTCAATGTTGCTTTCAGCTCTTTTTCCTGAGCTGAAGTCAATTGTTGTGCCGAAACAACTTCCGCTGATATTTCTCCGCGGAATTTGGCTGCCATAGCATGGTAGGCCGAAACAATGGCCGGCAATACAAAAAGCCGCCGGTTGGATGCTACAACACATAAAAAATTGGCGACATAACGACTGGCCTTATTTTTGTCCATTCCTGCTTCTTTGCACAAAGCAGCCACTGCTTTTTCCTGTTCGACAGATGAAAAAACCGGACTGAAAACCAGACGTTTTAAATCGTCATTTGATTCGATTGATGAAAGGCATGAAGATAGTTCTTTTTCTACAGCATCGACACAGTCGGATTCATGTGCCAGATCAAAAAGTGAAGCAGCATAACGTTCGGCTACTGCAGATGTAAGCGAAGACGACTTTGACACTCTATCCTGTCTTTCCCCTTAGCAGAGAGCTGACATAAAAACTGCCAACTCGGTGATGCCAGATAACTTTTCACGTTGTCGGTATGCAACCGCTATTTAAATATTAAAAAGTTGATAGCCATCTAGCATACACAATTGCGACTCGCAACACCGCAACAGGCTGCTTTTTAAAACTATGCCTTATTTTTTTAATATTTAAGCTACAAAACCGAAAGCATAAACAAAACTGGCTAATGCAAACACTATTTCGATCAATAGCGCAATGACATTAAAGCCAGAAAAGCTTTTGTCAATTATAAATGAAGCAAGCCTTCCTACAATGCAAAAAAATGCTGCTAAAAACAGTGCAATCGCAAGAAATGGCTGGGCAAATAACAGGTAACTTATCCCCAGACCAATTGGTAGGCCGCCCATATTTCCCCTTATTGCCGCAAGAAGTGATGCTGATTCTTGTTGCGGGTAGGTCCAGAACATACGCATTGCGACTTTCGGCCAGAAAAAATAGAACAAGCCGACAATCACATATCCCCACGCCACAAGCCAGGCAAGCCATTCTCCGCAAGTTTGGGGAAAGTATAGTTCAATCATGATTACCTGCCTCCAGATCCTGTAAAGCCCGAATTGTGCTTCATTTCCTATAATACCTGCGTTACGATTCTATATGCATGCTTTCGCAAAAAAGAAAACGGGGACAATGATTATTGGGCTGATGGTACAATGAAATTCTCTTCCCCCGACGGATCTTTCAGGCAATTTTCTTGCAACATTTTTTCAATATCCTGAGGAACGGACTTTATTTTTGCAGTATTTGTTTCCCTGAAAGTATCAAATGCCGAAGATGCAACAGTATCGCCCGTTTCAATGAGTGCCTTATCCATTAAAGCATCGTTGTTTTCCATGCGCCCTTCCACGACCTCGGAAGAAAGATCGAGTGCACGTGCAGTTTCCATCATATCGCGACGTTCACTCAATGTTTTTGCCATGCGCGTGGCTACGGGACCAGGTTCTGCCTTGCCATTGATACTCAGCCCCTTTTCCAGTTGATAAATTTCCTTGAGAATATGGTCGTATTGCTGGACAATATTCATATAGACCCATTGTCTTGCCTTACGGGAAGGCTTTTTACAGATCTTCAGCATATTGTTTGCCGGTTCTTCAATCATCGGCATAAACACTTTGTCCGATTCTTTGAGCATACTATAGGCAAAAACAAAAACCGTAACATCGGCACTTTTTTTGTTATTCTGGCTATCGTGGCCAATAACGTCGGAAACAGATTGAGAAAAAACTGTGCTTGTCGAAAGCAGCAAGGCTGATAATACCAATAAAAAACGCATTATCCCGATCCCCTGGATACGATTTGGAACGCCCAAGCTCGACATCTTTTCAAATTCACGCGTTTTCAAACTTACGCGGCTTTCCCTTTTGATGCCGAAGCACCAACATTAAATGAAACTTTGTGGATCAATGTCAACCTGCACACGTATTGTACCACGGATTTTCGGCCCCTTGGCAATCATTGCACGAATGAAAGATTGCATATCGGCACGGCGGCTTCCATGAACAAGCAGCCGGAAGCGATATCTTCCGCGTACCAATGCCAATGGTGCTTCGGCAGGCCCCAGAACCGATATTTCATCTGCCGATGGCGCAGCCTGACGCAAACCGCGTGCATGTGCTTCAGCGGCACTCCGGTTTTCCGATGAAACGATAAGTGCAGCCAGACGCCCGAAAGGCGGAAGGTTATGCCGTGCCCTTTCGTCAATCTCTCTTTTGTAGAAAGCTTCACTATCGCCCGAAATAATAGCCTGCATAACGGGGTGATCGGGCTGATAGGTTTGGATCAATCCCTGACTTTTCAATCCGGTACGGCCTGCGCGACCGGTGACTTGCGACAAAAGTTGAAATGTTCTTTCGGCTGCACGCGGATCGCCATTGGCAAGTCCGAGATCGGCATCAACCACGCCAACCAGTGAAATTCCGGGAAAATGGTGACCTTTGGCAACCAATTGCGTTCCGATGATAATATCGACTTCACCTTTTGCAATTGTTTCAAGCTCCAGCCGCAGTCTTTTGACACCCCCTATCAAATCGGTCGACAACACCAGAATGCGTGCCTCAGGAAAAAGCTTCAACGTTTCCTCGGCAATTCTTTCCACCCCCGGACCACAAGCAACCAGATGATCGAGTGTGCCGCATTCGGGACAAGCTTCCGGTATAGGTTCATGATAGCCGCAATGGTGGCACATAAGTTGTCCGCGAAAGCGATGTTCCACCAACCAGCTTGAACAATTCGGGCATTGGAAACGGTGACCGCAGACACGACATAATGTCAAAGGAGCATAACCACGTCGATTAAGAAAAATAAGGGATTGTTCTTTGCGCTCGATCACCTCGCGCATAGCCAATTCGAGCGGCGGTGACAAAAACCGGCCAGACGGAGGTGCATTTTTGCGCATATCGATAGCGCGCAAATCCGGCATTGCCGCCTGTTTGAAACGGGATGGAAGATGAACAGCGTGATAGCGTCCCTGAAGGGCATTGACCTTGCTTTCCACCGACGGTGTAGCGGAAGATAAAATAACCGGAAATTTTCCGAAAGAACCGCGCGCAACTGCCATATCACGCGCATTATAAAAGACACGATCTTCCTGTTTGTAAGCAGTGTCATGTTCTTCATCGACAATAATCAGTCCAAGATTTTCAAAAGGAAGAAACAGAGCAGAACGGGCACCGGCAATAACCCGCACCCGACCTTCGATTACCTGTCGCCAGACATGCTCGCGTTGTTTCGGTGTGAGATCGGAATGCCATTCTGCCGGTGGTGCACCGAAGCGGCTTTCAAACCTGTCAAGAAATTGCTGGGTTAACGCTATTTCCGGCAAAAGAATAAGAACCTGTTTGCCTTTTTTAAGCGTTTCTGCAACCGCTTCAAAATAGACTTCCGTTTTTCCCGAACCTGTCACACCATCCAGCAATAAGACTTTGAAACAATCCGCCTCGACGGCATTGATAAGTTCATCAGCGGCCAATTTCTGTGCTGTTTCCAATGACGGACGGGCATAATCGGGATCGGGACAAGCGACCACAGGGGGTGGCGGCATTTCTATTTCTTCAAACAGACCGGAATTTTTCAACCCTTCGACAACACTTGTCGACGTGCCGGCAGCATGGGCAAGCCCCGATTTGGTCCAGGCCATGCCATTTTGTGCAAGTTCCAGAACGCGTTTGCGTGCAGCCGTCATTTTTTCGACTTTGCCACCACAATAACGCAAGCCCGGAATTGCCGGTTCGGGATCAAATGCCGCCGGAACCCGTAAAACCATACGAGCCACCATCCCCGGAGGGGACAAAGTATAATCCGAAACAAAATGGATAAAGCGCATCATATCCGCAGAAAGTGGCGGACAATCGAACAATCGGGAAATCGGCCGCAATTTTTTTGCCGCCACTTTGTTACTGCTGTTTGCTTCATCGGTCACGAGACCGGCCACTTCCCTTGGCCCCAAAGGTACACGAACAATCGATCCGGCAGTTACATTCATATCGTCGGGCACAGAATAGCTATAAGCTGTTTCTGCCGGCATCGGTACCAACACTGAAACGGTTTTTGGTGTCTTTGATTCGTTTTTTATCATCGCTCGTAACATGTTGGACTTGCTTTTACATAAAACAATGGACCATAACAGCAAAATCATAGCAATTGCCAAATGCCGGATCGTACCGGAAAACTTGGGAGTCTAAACATGAAATTTTTTGTTGATACTGCTATTATCGAAGAGATTTCGGAACTCAATAATCTCGGACTTGTTGACGGTGTCACAACCAACCCTTCCCTTATTTTGAAATCCGGTCGGGATATTATCGAAGTAACAAAAGAGATTTGTGCACTCGTAGACGGGCCTGTATCAGCGGAAGTGACCGCCACCGATTTTGACGGAATGATGAAACAGGCGCAAATATTGGCAAAAGTTGCCGACAATATTTGCATCAAACTTCCGATGACATTTGACGGATTGAGAGCCTGTAAGACTCTGGCCGGAAAAGGACTGAAAACCAATATGACTTTATGTTTTTCAGCCACTCAGGCATTGCTTGCAGCCAAAGCCGGTGCAACCTATGTTTCACCTTTTATCGGAAGGCTTGACGATATCGGATTGAACGGCATGGATCTGATTGGTGAAATCCGTACAATTTTTGATAATTATGATTTTAAAACCCAAATTCTTGCCGCCTCTATCCGCACGGTCAATCATGTCAAGGAAGCCGCCCTTATCGGTGCCGATGTCGCGACAATTCCACCTTCAATTTTGAAATTGCTGATAAAACATCCACTAACCGATAAAGGTCTTGAAATTTTCATGAATGATTGGAAAAAAACCGGCCAGACCATTGCCTGAACCACTATTCCAACAAAAGACAAATAACAATTGAAAGCCCGATTTGCGGCCAAACAAAAGCATTGGAAAAAGCGATTTTCCAATGCTTTTATTTTATCCGGTTTATATTATCCGCTAACATGAAAAATGCGATCCATCCGATTTTGAAACCCGTTTTATGAACGATTGTTTGAGTCCTTGACCAAACATATGATTGAATAATCGGGCTTTTTCCTGTTCATATCATATATTGTCATCCGGATATTTCTTTAAAAAAACAACAACCCGAATGAACCGGAAGATGATTATATCCGCCATGACATATAAGACCGCATGGCACATAAGACCGTTTAATCAAACCGGTATACTCGCACATGTTGCACATGGCTCTATAAGTGTGGGTATAAATGAGTGCATCCGGTTAAACGAATAATTCCACAAAATATTAACCAAGGAAAACGCGTCGGTTTTTCGTCAATCTCTTCAACACTTACGATAGAAGCGGATAACGCCAATCCAAAAAGTTAAAAAATTATCGAATTCAACAGAACAACAAGAGCGCTCGAATTCCGGATGGCGATTTACAATAGAACAGTGTTTCGCGATGATATGAAACAAAACAAACGGAATAGAATTAAAAAATTCCGGCAGATTTTTCACCTGCCGGAACAACGAATCACTTCAACTTCGATACGTCCTGAGCCAGAGACAGGAAGATCTGTTCGGCAAGCTCTTCTGCTGCACGCTTCTTGGCATCCTCTTCGGCTTGCAAGTTTGCATATTCCTGACGAGGACGGTCAAACGAGGCACTGACAGTCCGTGTGCGTTTGGCAAGCGGTTTATTCTTCATATCTTTAAGAACATAGCTTGAACGGCCATCAATAGCACCGGCAGATGCACGGCCCGTACGATCGGTCGAATCGCCAATATCCATCTGGACAGCCGTACGAACAGAATAACTTGTTCCAAGCGACAGTTGGTAAGTCGGCGCGGATGGCTCACCTGCTCCACCATTTAACAAGAAAATCAAGCGGTTACGAACCAACTGGTTAAACCGGTCGGTTGGTGCGTCAATAATAACGCCGGACAATTTCGAGCGGATAGACGGCGAAACATTAAGTTGCGCCGTACCATTCGCGTCGCCGTGATAGAGCGGCTGGACAGTACAAGCCGATATAGCAAGCGTTGTCCCCAATAGTACAGCAGTTGTTAAAGGTCTGATGCTATGTAGAATACGGTCAGGCAACAACATTGACGATCCTTTGTGGAACTACAATTATTTTCTTCGGCTTCTTGCCTGCCAGATTTGATTGCACAAAATCGAGCGCAAGAACAGCCTTTTCGATAGTAGATTGATCCGCATTGCGGGCAATTGTCAAATCGCCACGCTTTTTCCCGTTAATCTGGATCGGGATAGTTATCTCGTTATCCACAATTAAAGCAGGGTCGTAGTGTGGCCAGGACATTTTGGCAACCAGATCGGTCTCTCCCAAAGCAGCATGACATTCTTCCGCCAGATGCGGAGTCATTGGCGAAATCATGATGATGAAGAAATCCAGAGCCTGTCTGAGTGCCGACCTCTTTTCGTCATCGGCTTGTTCCAGATTCTGTAACTCCGGAGCGAGTTTATTGACGAGTTCATAAAGGCGCGCCACAGCGCGGTTGAAAGCAAGCTTTTCAATGTCATCGGCCACTTTCGCAAGTGTGCGATGCGCCGCTTTGGAAATATCAAGTGCTGCACCCTTTGTTCCGGCTTGCGGTTTGACATGCGCCAATATTTCGGCACTTGACGAAATCAACCGCCAGACGCGTTGTACAAAACGGTGGGCACCTTCTGCTCCTGCTTCGGTCCAGATAACATCGCGTTCGGGCGGTGAATCGGACAGCATGAAAAGCCGTGCCGTATCAGCACCATAGGAAGAAATAATATCATCGGGATCGACGACATTTTTCTTCGACTTCGACATTTTTTCGATTGAACCGATTTCTACCGGACTGCCATCGGAGAGAAGTGTAGCACGACGCACACCATCCTTTTCTACAATCCGGATATCGGCAGGTGCAACCCAACCTTCCTTGTTATGATAGGTCTCGTGAACCACCATGCCTTGCGTAAATAGCCCTTTGAACGGCTCGTCAACATTGACGTGGCCGGTCATTTTCATTGCCCGCATGAAAAAGCGCGAATACAACAAATGCAAAATCGCGTGTTCGATGCCACCGATATATTGGTCGACCGGCAACCATTTCCTGATCGCCTCCCTGTTTGTCGGTTCATTTTCCCGTGGTGCGGTAAAGCGGGCATAATACCACGAGGAATCAACGAAAGTATCCATCGTATCGGTTTCCCGCCGTGCGGGCTTGCCACAATGCGGGCATTTGACAAATTTCCACGTCGGGTGGCGATCAAGCGGATTACCGGGTTTGTCGAATGTGACATCATCGGGCAATTTTACCGGTAAATCGGCACGCGGAACCGGTACATCCCCGCAATCATCACAATGGATAATCGGGATCGGGCATCCCCAATAACGTTGCCGCGAAATACCCCAGTCACGCAGGCGGAATTGAACTTTCCGCTCGGCTTGCGGACGACCATTCAACATCTGGCCTGACAAGTGTTTGAGGACTTCTTCAAATGCGGCTTTCGGCTTTAATCCGTCAAGAAAACCGGAATTAATCATAACGCCGTCTTCAGTATGGGCTTCTTCCGTTACAACAAAACTGTCGGGATCCGCACCTTCTGGCAAAACAACCGGACGTACCGGCAATTCATATTTATTGGCAAAATCAAGATCGCGTTGATCGTGGGCAGGACAGCCGAAAACCGCACCCGTTCCATATTCCATCAAAACGAAATTGGCGACATAAACGGGTATTTCCCATTTATCATCGAATGGATGAACCACTTTCAAACCGGTGTCGAAGCCTTTTTTCTCGGCTGTTTCAATCTCGGCTGTCGAAGTTCCCTTGCGGTGACATTCGTCGATAAAATCTTTCAGTTTCGCATTTTTTTCGGCAAGTTTGCGGGCAAGCGGATGATCGGCAGCAATAGCGATAAACGAAGCACCGAATATTGTATCGGGGCGGGTTGAAAAACACTCGATTTCACGGAAACCGTCTATCGGCGTTTCCTTGGCGATTTCCCAACGCAACAGCGCACCTTCGGATTTGCCAATCCAGTTGCGCTGCATAACACGCACTTTTTCCGGCCATTCATCAAGACCGTTCAAACCATCCAGAAGTTCCTGACTGAATTTGGTGATTTTGAAAAACCACTGTGTAAGCTCCCGCTGTTCGACCAAAGCACCCGAACGCCAGCCGCGCCCGTCAATGACTTGCTCGTTTGCAAGCACCGTATGATCGACCGGATCCCAATTGACCTTGGATGTTTTACGATCAACAAGTCCTTTTTCATACATATCGAGAAAAAGCATCTGCTGGCGATGATAATATTCGACATCGCAGGTTGCGAATTCGCGCGACCAGTCGAGAGAAAGCCCCATGGATTTCAGTTGCTTTTTCATGGAAGCGATGTTCTGGTAAGTCCAGTCTTTCGGGTGGACTTTGTGTTGCATAGCGGCATTTTCTGCCGGCATGCCGAAAGCATCCCACCCCATCGGGTGCAAAACATTAAATCCGCGGGCGCGTTTATAACGGGCAACCACATCCCCCATCGCATAATTGCGCACATGCCCCATGTGGATGCGTCCTGAAGGGTAGGGAAACATTTCCAACACATAGTATTTCTCACGCGGGTCATTATTATCGGTTTTGAAAACTTCTTTTTCGCCCCAGATTGACTGCCATTTCTGTTCAGTCGCGCGTGGATTGTAGCGTTCGGTTGCCATTACAATTATACTCTTGCAAAATGTGGTCAAAAAACTCAATACGTGCTTCACCACGGATTAAGGAAAGCGTCAACCATTTCTATGCGCTTTTATTCATTAAAATTGATGAAGAAGGGAAAATGACTATGGATGCGGTTATTGCACAATGGCAAAAAGTCAAAGAGAATATCGTCAAAGCGTGCCATGATGCAAAACGTGCGGCTGATGACGTTCAGCTTATCGCTGTGTCAAAAACTTTCGGAGTTGAAGATATTCACCCGCTTCTTGAAGCTGGACAACGTGTTTTCGGCGAAAACCGTGTTCAGGAAGCAGAAAGCAAATGGCCGCAATTGCGCGACGAATTTCCTGATCTCAAACTCCATCTCATCGGGCCTTTGCAATCAAATAAAACAAAAGAAGCGGTTCAGCTTTTTGACGTGATCGAAACGGTTGACAGAGAAAAAATTGCAAAATTTCTTCAAGAAGAAATGTTAAAACAAAACCGGAAGCTCGCCTGCTATGTGCAGGTCAATATCGGGGAAGAGCCACAAAAAGCCGGTATCGCTCCGAACGAGGCAGTCGAGTTTGTCAAACATTGCAAGAACGACCATCATCTCGATATTGTCGGCTTGATGTGTATTCCGCCGGTTGGTGAAAATCCCGGCCCCTATTTTGCCCTTCTTGCAAAATTGGCAAAAGAGGCGGGAGTGGAAAAACTGTCAATGGGAATGTCGGCGGATTATGAAACAGCCATTGCCTTCGGTGCCACGAGTGTGCGCGTCGGTTCGGCAATATTCGGTCATCGTCCGCCGATTTCTCACCAATAATCAGCTATCCATGCCGATTCCACCGGCCGCACCAAAGACCTGGCCTGAACAATAGCTCGCTTCCTCTGATGCCAGCAAAACATAAAGTGGCGAAATTTCAACCGGCTGGCCTGCACGCTTCAAAGGTGTTTCGGAGCCGAATTGCGGCAAGGCGTTCATGAGCTGGCCACCGGCAGGTTGCAATGGTGTCCAGAAGGGACCGGGGGCAACAGCATTGACGCGAATGCCTTTCGGAGCCAGTTGTTTTGCCAGCGATTTGGCAAAAGCAACATTGGCAGCCTTGGTTTGTGCATAGTCAAACAAGATTGCAGACGGGTCAAATGCCTGAATCGAAGATGTAATAATGATGGAACCACCTGCCGGAATGTGTGGCAATGCAGCTTTTGTTACACGGAAAGGTGCGTAAATGTTGGTTTTCATCGTCTTGTCAAAAGATTCGTCTGTGAGATCGGCAAGAGCTTCCACCGCCTGTTGACGGCCGGCGTTATTCACCAGAATATCAAGGCCGCCCAGTTTTTGGACTGCTTCCTCGACCAATTTTTCGCAAAAATGCCGATCGGTCAGATCTCCGGGAATTGCAAATCCTTTGCGCCCTGCCTGTTCGATAAGTTCGATAACCTCTTGCGCGTCTGATTCTTCTTCTTTCAGATAATTGATTGCAACATCGGCACCTTCACGCGCAAAAGCTATTGCTACCGCCCGCCCGATGCCGCTGTCACCGCCGGTAATCAAGGCTTTTCTACCTAAAAGTTTACCCGACCCTTTGTAAGTTTTTTCGCCATGATCGGCGAGCGGTGTCAACTTTGATGCAAGTCCGGGAGCTTGTTGTTTTTCCGTCGAATAGGGCGGGCGTGGATAGGCATCCAGCGGATTTTTCAATTGAGCCTTTGAAGCAGATCCGGTTGCTGTCTGATGACCTGATTTTTGTGATGAACCATCGGTTCCACTTTTTAATGCCTCTTCGCGCGAGAGTATCAGCTTTTCATCCAACATAGCATTTTCCTTTCAAATACCGAACACAACATGAAGTGCCACGACTTCATTGTTTTTAACTACTGCCCGGTCTTTCAAAATCGATGCCTTGGCGAATATTTTCAGTAAAAAAGAAACAAAAATTGACAATTTCTAATTATTTTACTTCGATTTTTTCTAATCATTCACGATAAGTTTTTTAAAAACATCATTTTAAGACTTCCAAGAAGCCGGCGATACCATTTAATGTAAATATCAAATACCCATCACAAATGGATATTTCATAAAGAAAGTGTTGCGTGAGGAGAATTGCAGCACGAAAGGAGGAGAAGATGTCGGATAAAGTCTATCCTGTATCTAGTAATATCAAGAAAAATGCCCTGATTGATCGTGAAACATATCTTCAATGGTATGATGAAAGCATAAAGGATCCGGATGCATTCTGGTCGAAACATGGCCGGCGCATTGACTGGTTCAAACCTTTTACAAAGGTAAAAAATACAAGTTTTCGCGGACGCGTATCAATCAAATGGTATGAAGACGGCGTCACAAATGTAACCTATAACTGCATCGACAGGCATTTGAAAAGTCGTGGCGATCAGGTTGCCATGATCTGGGAAGGTGACAACCCCTATATTGATAAAAAAGTCACCTATAAAGAGCTTTACGACAATGTTTGCCGCTTCGCCAATATTTTAAAAAAACGCGGCGTAAAAAAAGGTGATCGGGTTACAATCTATCTCCCCATGATCCTTGAAGCTGCTTATGCAATGCTCGCCTGTGCACGTATCGGCGCTGTCCATTCAGTTGTTTTTGCAGGCTTTTCGCCGGAAGCGCTTGCCGGACGTATTGTCGACTGCGAATCGACCTTTATCATTACGGCCGACCAAGGCGTACGTGGTGGCAAGCCCATTCCTTTGAAAGAAAATGTCGACCACGCGATAGACATTGCCGCACGCCAATATGTTCTGGTCAATCAGGTGATGGTTGTACGCAGAACAGGCGGCAAGATCGGCTGGGCGCCCGGTCGCGATTTCTGGTATCACGAAGAAATGGCCAATGCGAAACCCGAATGCCCGCCAGCGCGCATGAAAGCCGAAGACCCGCTTTTTATCCTTTATACATCCGGTTCGACAGGTAAACCGAAAGGTGTCCTTCATACAACCGGCGGTTATCTTGTTTATGCAGCAATGACGCATGAATATGTGTTCGATTATCATGCAGGCGAAGTTTATTGGTGTACTGCCGATGTCGGTTGGGTGACCGGACATTCCTATCTGGTTTACGGGCCGTTATGTAATGGCGCGACAACCCTTATGTTTGAAGGCGTACCCAATTTTCCCGATCAGGCACGTTTCTGGGAAGTTGTCGACAAACACAAGGTCAACATCCTCTATACAGCTCCGACAGCCATACGTGCATTGATGGGAGCCGGTGACGAATATGTCGAACGGTCAAAACGGACGTCGTTGCGCATTCTTGGTTCGGTTGGCGAACCGATCAATCCTGAAGCGTGGAACTGGTTTTATAATAAAGTCGGTGACGAGCGTTGCCCGATTGTCGACACATGGTGGCAAACCGAAACCGGTGGTCACATGATTACGCCTTTACCCGGTGCAACCGATCTCAAACCGGGATCGGCAACACTTCCGTTTTTCGGTGTCAAACCCCAACTGGTTGATAATGAAGGTGAAGTACTGGAAGGCGAAAATGACGGTAATTTGTGCATTATCGATTCGTGGCCCGGCCAAATGCGAACCATTTATGGCGATCATAACCGGTTTGTCGAAACCTATTTTTCTACCTATAAGGGGAAATATTTTACCGGTGACGGTTGCAGGCGGGATCATGACGGATATTACTGGATAACCGGTCGTGTCGATGATGTTCTCAATGTCTCTGGCCATCGCCTTGGAACAGCCGAAGTCGAATCGGCACTTGTTTCCGATCACAGCGTTTCCGAAGCTGCGGTTGTCGGTTATCCGCACCCGATCAAAGGACAAGGAATTTATTGCTATGTAACATTGATGGAGGGTGTTGCACCCACTGACGAATTGCGCCAGCACCTTGTCAAACATGTCAGAAACGAAATCGGACCGATCGCCACACCCGATAAAATCCAGTTTGCACCGAGTCTCCCGAAAACGCGTTCAGGCAAAATCATGCGAAGAATTTTACGCAAGATCGCCGAAGACGAATTTGAAAATTTAGGCGACATTTCAACACTTGCCGAACCACAAGTTGTTGAAGATCTGATAGCCAACCGTTTGAACAAGAAGCCGGTTTAAAACAATATCACCGGATAATTCCGGTGATATTGACCACAATCGCTCACGGGCGTACCAATTGGCTGAATAGCAACACTTTTTTCGCCCGTGGCGGTTAAACGCACTTGAGTATCGCGCGCATTGTATCGCCTGTGGCGCTTGCACTTGCATATCCCCTTCATTGTATCGCTTGCGCACATAATATCATTTACACAAATTGTGTTCTCTTGCGCGCATTGTATTCTCTTTCGCGCATTGTATTCTCTGGCATATTGTATTCTCTGGCACATTGGCAGCAGATCTGTATTGCAACATAACCTTCTATTAACGGACAAAACCGGTCATAAATGCGCAAAATTCATAGCAGAATGCAGAGCCTGCGAAATAGTCACGCTTTTAATTTCAAAAAGATATGAAGTGCATGGGCGGCTGAAAATTCGCTTATTGATTTTCATGAAACCATCATCCGGAAATGATCCCCGTGAACGTGTCGATCCGGTTCAATTTTTAAAAAAATCGAAAGTTATAAAATGCACAAAAAGCCGGTAACGCCAACACGATTTCATGCGCGCAATTCAATCTTCGACATTGCCGGTTATATCCGAAATCGAAGACCATGTTTTAAATTGAAGATTATATCTGGAATTTACGCTTATGTCTGAAATTGACGGTGTTGTCTGAAATTGAACAAGGCCATTACTATTTAAAACAGCCTATGTCCGGTTTTGAATAATTGTTTTGTTGTTCAACACATCAAACACACATAGCGACCGAAGTCGTGCTTCAAAAAAAACGTTTTACCAAAAAATCGGCGTCACTTTTTTCCATTTTCCGTCATAAGGCGGGCTGCATCGTCGGCAATGCGTTGTTCCTCATCCGTGGGAATTATGAACGCGGCAATAGGGCTATCAAGCGTTGTTAGCCGTGATTGATTGGCATTATTGGCTTGATAGTCAATCTCGATGCCCATCCATCGCAATTGTTCCAAAACCGCTTCGCGAATTTCAGGTTGGTGTTCACCAATACCGGCGGTGAAAATAATTGTATCCAACCCTTCCAAAGTTACCGCTAAACGTGCGATTTCCTGCGCAATACGCAAGGTAAAAACATCAAGAGCCTGTTTTGCCTGTTCCAATTTCGACGCCACCAGATCACGACAATCGGCACTGATACCGGACATACCGAGTAGGCCGCTCGAATGGTAAAGCATATATTCCATGTCACTGACACTATGACGCTTGTTACGCAAGAGATGGATGAGAACCCCCGCATCCAACGCCCCACAACGCGTTGCCATAGGCACACCGTCAAGCGTTGTAAAACTCATGGTCGTTTCGGCACTTTGTTGATTTTTCAATGCGCAAAGACTGGCACCGCTTCCAAGATGTGCCACAACGACATTTTTTATTCTGACATCTTTTGGCAATTTTGGCAGTTGTTCCGAAATATAGTGGTAGGAAAGCCCATGGAAACCATATTTCTTGATGCCGCGGTTATGCAGAATGCGGGGAATGGCAAAACGTCTCACCCTGTCACTCTGCCCCTGATGAAAGGCTGTATCGAAAGAGGCCGTTTGCATAAGTGAGGGATAAAGTTTTTTAACAAGATAAATCAGCCGGAGATTTGCCGGTTGATGAAGCGGTGCAAGCGGAATAAGTGATTCCATATAATCAAGCGTCTTATCATTAACGATACAGGCATCCCTGAAAATATCGGCCCCATGAACAATCCTGTGACCGACCGCTTTAATATCTCCGATGTCCATTCTTTCGGTCAGCCAACCGAAAACACGGCCGAGCATTTCTTTATCATCGGCTTTTTCAGGAAGCGGTGAAGCCGCTATTTGTTCGCCGGTTTTTTCAATACGAAAAGAAAAGCAATTGCGCCTGAGATCAATAGAACCTTTACCCAACCGTTCCGCGTGGCCATTATTATTTTCATAAAGCCCCACCTTCAAGGATGAAGAGCCGGAATTGAACGTTATGATCCGGTTATTCATGATGCGCCTTCTCCAACTTGAACCGCCGCTCGACCATGATTTTTGCAAGTGCTGCAGACGCAAGCCGCACGGCCACTTTATCCGATCGGCTGGTAAGAATAATGGGAACACGCGCACCGAGAACCAGTCCGGCCGCACCGGCATCGGCAAAATACATCAATTGTTTGGCAAGCATATTTCCTGCTTCAAGATCCGGCACCAAAAGAATATCGGCTTTACCGGCCACCGGTGAAACAATGCCTTTTATTTCGGCGGCCTTCAAATTGATTGCATTGTCGAATGCCAACGGCCCGTCAACAATGGCGCCGGTGATTTGTCCGCGCATCGACATAACAGTCAAAGCTGCCGCGTCAAGTGTAGCGGGCATTTTTGAATTGACCGTTTCTACCGCAGCAAGCACAGCTACCAGAGGTTTTTCAAGCCCCAGAATGCGCATGAGATCAACTGCATTCTGGATAATATCGCGTTTGTCATCAAGATCGGGACGAATATTGATTGCCGCATCGGTAATAAGAAGCGGTTTGGGATAAGCAGGAATATCCATTGCATAAACATGACTGATACGACGCTCTGTCCGTAACCCGGATTGTGCGCTTACCACAGCGCCCAAAAGTTCATCGGTGTGAAGCGACCCTTTCATCAGCGCCTGAACTTTTCCACCTGCTGCCATTTCAACCGCTTTCTGGGCTGCCGCGTGGCTGTGCTCGGTCGGTACTATTTCCAAGCCTTCAATTTCAACACCGGCTTCTTTTGCGGCATTACGAATTTTAGCTTCCGGCCCGACAAGAACCGGTTCCAGAAATTTTTCCTGCCAGGCCTCGATGGCTGCAAGCATTGCTTCTTTTGAACAGGGATGAACGATAGCCGTTTTAATAGGAGGAAGGTTACGTGCCTGTTCGAGATAAGAATCATAACGTCCGTGTTTTTTTGTTACCATTTTCAAATCCTTCCACTACAGAACGCCACTTTTGAAACAGTCACAATTGTCTGCGGTGCAATGACCAAAGAACAAGATCGGACTTTGATCTGCCGTTTCTTTTTATAACTTCAAACTCAACATGCGTAAGCTCTATTGTCAAACATATTAGCAGAGTTTCACTATTTATATTTGGCAATAAAAACAAACGTATGAAAAACAATTCCCGTATATAAGGATAAGAATTCAGGCCGCTTTATGTTATTTTCAAGCCTGATAAATTGTCACTTCCCCGATGAGCGACTACCCGAATGTCAAGCAAATCGGGATTTTTTCCGGATGAGAGAGAACGCAAAGGTTTTGCCTGCCGGTGGCGACGGGTTACATTGTTGCGCGAAAAATGATCGCGTTCATTCGCTATTAAACGATGAGAAGTTGATGCCATTTGTTTCATCGACAATATTGTTACCAATGTTGCAATAATCATGATGATGTTGAACAACATTTACATGTTTCAACTTGTTGGCGACAAATACACTCTCTATGCGGATCGTCGAAAAAATGATAATCGCACCGGCACTAAAAATTTGAATTCATTCTTATATAAAATATAAAATGTTATTTATATAATATAAAATTCCTATTTATTTTTAATTCTGTAAAAAACAAAATATTTATACATAATATATATTTAAATTGTTTAAATTTACAAAATTTTTACAATAAAGAATGATATATGTTTTATCAATTCAATACTTTCAAATAAAATCAAAAATAGAAATATAAACACTATAAGAATCAAAAAATATTAATTTTTTCCGGAAGAAGCTGAATTGAAAATTGCAAGGGGGACAGAACCTATCCGGTGAATTTACACTGCGTCTTTCAGCCGGTAACCGACAAATAGCCTTTAATAAGTTATCTGTCTAAATTTTTATCATTGATTTTCAAATAAACTCGCATGATAAACAGTTAACAAAGCTGCTATTCAATGATATAATTTTTCATGGGAAAAGCGGGATGACGCTAAAGACCTTCAGGTACATGATTGTATTTTCGGGTTATTGAAACGGAGTCTGTGTAATCACGATGAAACGTGTTGAAAAACAGGAGTGGCGTAACCAACTTATTCTCGACAATGCCTTGGATTATGCAATATTGACAGCGGATATGAATGGGCTGATTGTGAGCTGGAGTCCGGGTGCAGAAAAACTGTTCGGCTGGAAACCTGGAGAAGTAATCGGTCAGCCGCTGGACATTCTCTTCACCGAAGAAGACCGGCTGAACAAGCTTCCCGAAACCCGCCAACAAATGGCGAGTCTTCATCGGATTGATGCCGTTGAACGTTTCCACCAAAGAAAAGATGGTACGACTTTCTGGGCATCGGGTGACCTGCAAGCTCTTTATAGCGATGATGGAAAACAACAAGGTTTTTTAAAAATTGTCCGTGACCGGACCGACGAACAATTACATTCCGAATCATTGCGTCTGAGTGAAGAACGTCTACGACTGGCTCAACAGGCAGCCGGTATTGGCGCATTTGAAATTGATCGTGATCGCAATATGATCGAGGCGACACCGCAATTTTTGAAGCTACTCGGTTTTAAAGAAAGTTCCGAACTTCCACTCGATGACTTTTATTCTGTGATCGTCGATAGTCCACGACAAATTGCAAAGCAGATGTTGCAAACACGGCAGGACGAAAGCCTGATTACGCATCTGGAGTTCCAGATCAAAAGGGCTGATACCAAACAATTACGCTGGATCGGCTATTGGGCAGAAGCCGCACCTAAAGATGTCGGCAAGTCTATGAAACACCGGATCTTGGGCGTTTTGCAAGATATTACCGAAAGACGGGAAGCGCAGGAAAAGCAGGCAATTCTTTCCAGCGAGCTTGCCCATCGGGTTAAAAATATTTTGGCAATTGTGCAAAGCATTGCCAATCAGACGCTGACCGAAGCAACATCAATGACAAAAGCTTTGCAGGATTTTTCTGTGAGGCTGAATGCACTTGCACATGCGCAGGATATTTTGACGCAAGGCGCAACCAATAGTGCCGACCTCAAACAAATTGTCGAAAGCAGCCTTGATATTCACGACAAAACCAAAAACCGGTTTGTTGTATCCGGCCCACCGGTTGCCTTATCACCACAAACAGCTCTTTCCATGGCTTTGGCACTTCATGAATTGAGTACCAACGCCGTCAAATATGGGGCACTTTCGTCAAAAACCGGAATTATAGAAATTATCTGGACACTTGATAAAAACGAGTTCCATTTTTCCTGGCGCGAAAGAGGTGGTCCGACAGTTCATGCGCCAACCAAATTGAGCTTCGGTAGCAAATTGATTACACGGCTTTTGCCCGCCCGTTTTAATGGACATGCCAATCTGAGTTATGCTCCCGAAGGTTTTTCCTTCGAGCTTTCAGCGCCCCGTACACCGGATAATTTCCCTCCTCAATAAAGGGAACACATAAAAATCAACAATTATTCGGGTAAAACTTCAAAATCGCTTGGTGAACAGGATAACAACGTCATTGCTTCCGCCGTCTGAAACTTCTTCAAATGATGTTTCGCTCACTTCATCATTTTTATTCCGCCAAAATCTTTCAACAACAATTGATTCTTGCGAGGCTTAAAAAACGGTTTGTAGCCTTCAAGTGCATTTATATCCGGCTCTCGAATACCGGTCGTTACGCATGAAAGCTCGTTAAAACCGGACAATTCGCTAGAGTGTGTTTAGTCCGAATCATAAAACAAATGATTTTCTGACGAAATTCCGAAAGCCGTAACCGGAAGATAACTGCAACGTTTACTAGAAGACACTGACTGCCAGAACTTTTGAAAATCAGGCAGATTTTTCCTTGAGCCACCGGTTTTGTGTGAGCGCTTCAATTTTCTCGATGCAATCACTATTTTTGAAGCACCCCGACATAAGGCAACTGGCGAAACGCATGGCCGGCATCCATTCCATATCCGACAACAAATTGATCGGGACAAGAAAAGCCGACAAAATCCGCCTCTATATCGGCTTTGCGCCGCATGGCTTTGTCCAGCAAAGCAGCGATAAAAATACGCCCTGCACCGCGAGTTTTCAAAAGATCCCGCACGAATTTGAGTGTCTTTCCCGATTCCAGAATGTCGTCGATCAAAAGAACATCACGCCCCGTAATATCGCTATCGAAATCGTGCAAAAGCTTTATTTCTCCACTTTCCTGACCGGCTCCATAACTTGAAATTGTGATAAATTCCACAGACGAACTGACACCGGCGCGATGAAGCTCTCTGATAAGATCGGCAGCAAAAATAAATGACCCTTTCAAAATCGGTAACACCAACAGGTTTACCGGCTTCTTTCCGGCAATTTCATTTGCTATGATGCGGTTACGGTTGGCAATCTCTTCTTCCGAAAAAAGAACTTCGATCGACTTTCCATCAATTACGGGCATTTTATTATCCATATAAAAATTTATGGCCGCGGGGTAACACAGACGCTTCTACCAAGAAAGCTGTTGCCAATAATAAATTTTAACCGCGACTTAACCATATTCGTTAAGGATAGGAAAAAGAGTGGCGTCAGGTCAAGATACCTTTCCACGATCAATCAAGATTGCCATTAAGGCGGTTACCAACATTTAAAAAAGAAAAACCGGATAAATATTTGTGCGGGCAGAATAGGTTAATTAACAGTGATTCGTTTTGAAAATGTAGGCTTGCGTTATGGCATGGGGCCGGAAGTCCTCCGTGATATAAGCTTTTATATTCCGCACGGGTCATTCCAGTTTTTGACAGGCCCTTCCGGTGCGGGTAAAACCACATTATTGCGTTTGATGTTTCTGGCATTAAAACCGACACGCGGTCTTATCAATATATTCGGCCACGATACCGCGCTTTTAAAACGGCATGATATGCCGAAATTACGCCAACGAATCGGAATCGTTTTTCAGGATTTCCGCCTGCTCGATCATATGACAACCTATGAAAATGTTTCGCTTCCCTTACGCGTGAGGGGGCGTGAAGAAGCAACCTATCGTGCCGAGGTCGAAGAACTTCTTCAATGGGTGGGGCTCGGCGAACGGATGGATGTGTTGCCCCCTGTACTTTCCGGCGGGGAAAAACAACGCGTGGCAATTGCCCGCGCATTGATCGACCAGCCGGAAATATTGTTGGCGGACGAACCGACAGGCAATGTCGACCCTGTTCTTGCGCGCAGATTATTGCGCTTGTTTATCGAACTCAACCGGTCGGGAACTGCTGTGGTGATCGCCACCCATGATGTCAACCTGATGGAGCAGATTGATGCTCGCCGGATGATACTCAATGACGGAAGGCTCGAACTCTATGACTGAGCTTTCCCCATCCCCGAATTCACGAAAATTGTGGCAAGGTCGAAACGTTTCCGGACAAACGTCAATTGTTCCGGCGAGTGATGTCGCAGGGCAAGCGCTTGTTGTTGTCATTGCGATCATGACACTGCTTGCTTCCCTGTCGATTGGCGGGGTTGACCTGATCGGCTATTCGGCACACAACTGGGAAAACCAGATTTCACGCGAAGCAACAATTCAAATCCGGCCGACCGACGGACTGGATATTGAAAAAACTCTGAATTATGCTGTCGAACTTGTGCAAGGTTTTCCGGGCGTCAAATCAGCTCAGATCATTGACCGCGCTCAAACCGAGCGCTTGCTTGAGCCTTGGCTTGGAACCGGTTTGGAACTGAAGGAACTGCCTATTCCACGTCTTGTCGTCGTGACCCTCGATGATACCAATAAAGCCGATTTCGGTATGATTAGCGATGCCGTTGCAACACAAATTCCCGGTGGCAGTTTCGATGACCACCGCAATGCGATCAATCGCCTTGTTACAATGGCGCACGCAACGATCATTATCGGAGTAATCATATTGGCACTTGTCATTTCTGCATTGACGCTCACCATCATATTTGCAACGCGCAGTGCTCTTTCAGCCAATGCCCACATTGTCGAAGTGCTCTACTTTATTGGTGCCGAAGCCGGTTTTATTGCCCGCCAATTCGACTTCCATTTTTTCAAGACCGGTCTGAAGGGCGCATTTTTGGGCGGTTTTACAAGTATCGTTATTTTTATCGTTTTTTCGTTCTGGACGCGTTTTGCTGCCGGAACACCCGGAAGCGATCAGGCTTCGGCATTATTCGGACATTTCAGTCTTGGGCTTTCAAGCTATATCAAGATTTTCATTTTAATCGGCTTTGTTGCATTGTTAACTATGGTCACAAGCCGCCTGACAATTCTAAGCCAGTTGAAATCCATCGACCGCAAGGAAAGTGATCTGTTCTGACAATGAGCGAATACACTTTATACGCACAAATTTCCGATCCGGAACCGGAGCACAAAAGCTTAAGCCGGATAAAATTGTTGCGTTGGAAAAGACGGTTTTTCAAACATCTTCCACCTGTCAGCATTTTTATTCTCGTTTGTATTATTCTGTTCGGTAGCGGTTTTTTCTATTTCAGCGAAAAAGTATCGCGTCTTGCGCGGCCTGATCCGTTACCAGAGGCTGATGGAATAATTGTGTTGACCGGCGGCGAAAGTCGCATGGAAGCGGGTCTTGACCTGCTTGCCAAGGGATTGGGTCGACGGCTTCTCATCAGCGGTGTCAATCCTTCAACCAACAGTCAGGCCTTGATACGTGTGACCCACAGCGACCCGCAACTCTTTCAATGCTGTGTGGATCTCGGACGGGAAGCAATCAATACAATGGGCAATGCGGAAGAAGCAACAGACTGGATCCGGAAAAATCACTATCAAAAGGTTTATATTGTCACCAACGATTATCATATGCCGCGTTCTTTACGCGAATTGAATCGCTTGATGCCCGATATCGACTTTATCGCCTATCCGATCAGCGAGGGAACCGGTGAACAAAGCCTGCTCAGGCAATTGGGTGAATTACGACTGCTTGCAAGCGAATATATCAAATTTATCGGTGCGGAGTTGCGAGCCTATTTCTGATAGAAGCGATTTTCATTTAAGCCTATATGTTCAACAATTGGCAAAATGATATTGGGTGACAATCTATCGTCATTGTTCAGCGTTTGAAATCGGCAACTTTTGCTGAAAGGACATTGATCGCATCTGTCGAACGCAGCTTCACCTGAAAACCGCGGCCGCCACCATTGATATAAATTTTATCGAACAATTCGGCCGTTTCTTCAAAAACCGTAGGCAGATGCCGCCTTTGTCCGAAAGGCGATATACCCCCTACTTTATAACCGGTGAGCTTTTCAGCTTCTTCAACACTCAACATTTCGGCATGTTTTCCACCGAAAGCGGCAGCAAGCTTTTTCATATTGGCTTCCTGATCGGATGGTAAAACCGCAACATGGGGTTTGCCATCGACGCTCACCATCAGCGTTTTAAAAACCGTTTCGGGATCTGCTCCGACTGCTTCGGCAGCCTGCAACCCAACGCGGTCTGCATGTGGATCATAATGATAGGTAATGAACTCGTAGGCGATATGATTGTGATCGAGAAAGGCGGTTGCCGGAGTGGTTTTTGACACTTTTGACTTCCTTCAAGTTCCAATATTTATCAACCCGATCCATTCCCCATCGGCTAAACTAATCGCGAGCGAGAGCGGCCACAGGATCGAGTTTTGAAGCATTACGAGCGGGCAAAAAGCCGAATCCGATGCCAATGAGGGTTGAAAAGATGAACGCTATAATAATCGAACCTGTCGAGTAAACAAGTTTAAACGGCGCACCGCTTACTGCAAAAATCCATCCGACAGAAAGTCCTAATAAAATCCCCAAAGCCCCGCCGATGAGACAAACAAGCACAGATTCGATCAGAAATTGTTGGAGAATATCGCTCTGTCGCGCGCCCACTGCCATACGAACACCGATTTCATTGATGCGCTCGGATACTGTGACGAGCATAATATTCATAACGCCAATTCCCCCGACCAGAAGAGAAATCAAAGCGATGGAGGCAACAAGCAAAGTCAGAACTTGCGTGCTTGCAATGACTTGTTCACGAAATTCTTCCGAATTGCGAATAAAGAAGTCTTCAGTGCCATGCCGCATGACGAGGAAGCGTTTGACGGCCTCTTCCGCAAGACGTGAGTCAACATTATCGGCAACTTTCAACGTAATCGAGCGAACAGTATTATTGCCGAGAAAACGCGTCTGCACCGTGGTATAAGGCAAATAAAGTTGCAAAGTATCGGATGGTGGCCCCATTTGCTGCAACTCGATAACACCGACAATACGGGTGGGAACTTTTCCCACCAGAACCACCTTGCCTATCGGGCTTTCATGGCTATCGGGAAAAAGCGTTGGCACGGCCTGCTTTTCAACCACAAGATCGGTTGCACGCGAAGCCACACTTTCCGAATCGAACAACCGCCCTTCAACAAGTTTTGCTCCTTGTGCTTTGAAATATTGGTCGCTCACGCCATAGACTGTGACGTTCGATTCAATCGACCCGTAGCGGACAGTGGACGACGTTGTAACAGTCGGCGTTACCGCATCGGCATAAGGTTGTTCGGAAAGTGCTATTGCATCGGAATCAACCAGTGTCGTGACTTTACCCGAACGCATATCGGCAAAGCTTTTTCCGGCAAAGATATTCAATGTATTGCTTCCCAGACTGTTGATATTTTCAAGAATCTGTTTTTGCGTACCGTTTCCCAAAGCAACCATCGAAACCACGGCGGCAATACCGATAATAACACCAAGCATCGTCAAAAACGTCCGCATACGATGGGCGTTCATTGACAACAAGGCCATGCGGAAAGCTTCATGGAAGCGGTCAAAAAAAGATCTCAAGAGTCCGATTTTTTTGTTGCTGACAACTTCTGTTGCGACTTCGTCTGCATGGCCGGTGGCTACTTCTGTCGGCTGGTTGGGTTTATCCGACAAAATCTCCCCGTCGCTGATTTCGATAATCCGTTCGGCTTTTTTGGCCACCGACATATCGTGTGTTACGATAATGATCGTGCGCCCTTCTGCGTGAATTTCCTCCAGAATACGCAACACTTCTTCGCCGCTATGGCTGTCCAGTGCGCCTGTCGGCTCATCGGCAAGGATAACCTCGCCATTATTCATCAATGCGCGGGCAATAGACACGCGTTGTTGCTGGCCGCCGGAAAGTTGTCCGGGACGGTGGGTAATGCGCTCGCCCATACCGAGACGTTCCAATAGCGCTGTTGCACGCTTTTCCCGTTCGGCGGGGGAACGCCCCGCATAGATCGCCGGAATTTCCACATTGTCGAGTGCTGTCAATTCCCCCAGCAAATGGTAACGCTGGAAAATAAAACCGAAATGATCGCGCCGGAGCGCAGAAAGTTCGTCAGCAGAAAGTTGCGAGGTTTCTTTGCCCGAAACCTTGTAGCTTCCCGAACTTGGCCGGTCGAGACAGCCGAGAATATTCATCAAGGTCGATTTTCCCGACCCCGATGCGCCAACGATTGCCACCATCTCGCCCCGATGGATGGTGAGATCAATTCCTTTCAAGACACGTACATTGGTTTCGCCCGCGGGAAATTCGCGGATAACGTCTTTAAGCACAATGACCGCATCTTTGTGAGTGTTTTCCATAGCTTAGAATGGCCCCACACGATGACGGTTTCCGGATGTAGAAGGCATAGTGCCGTTGCTCACTCCGGTTACAACGGTTTCGCCTTCTTCAAGTCCTGAAACCACCTCGACCATGACTTTGTTATTCAATCCGGTTTCAATGTCGCGGGCTTCGACGTTGCCATTCTTGTCAAGAATATTGACCACAGCTTTGTTGCCCGAAACATCATTCAACGCGTCACTCGGTATAAGCAGCACTTTTTGAGCGCGCCCCAGAATAATATGGACTTCCGCAGTCATATAAGTGCGCAAAACACCATCATCATTCGGCACATTGAATGTGCCATTATAATAGATGGCCTGTGACGTTGACGAGCTCGAAGAAGCAGTCGACGACGAATTGAAACTGATGTCATTGCGGATGGATTCAGGCGCCGGTTCAATTTTTTCCAAGCGGCTTTCATAGTGTCGCGTACGATTGCCTAAAACATTGAAATAAAGGTCCTGACCGGGTTTGACATTGATAACATCGGCTTCGGATATTTCGGCACGAACAGTCATCACCGACAAATCGCCGAGAATAACAATCGTCGGAGCCGACTGGACAGCATTGACGTTTTGCCCTTCCTGAACGACTGTGGCGAGAACTGTACCATCGGACGGTGCTGTTACGCGTGTATAACCGAGATTGACTTTGGCTGTCTCGACATCGACTTCCGCTTGAACAATCTGGGCTTTCAACTGGTCGATCTGTGCCGCACGGATTTTGACTTGCGCATCGGCATCATCGAAATCGGCTTTGGAAACCGCATGGGACGAAATCATCGTTTGCTGGCGGGTCATATTCTGCTTGGCAAGAACGAGTTGCGCTTCCTGCTCGGCAAGCTTGCCACGATAATTGGCAAGCGCTGCTTCCTTGCTTTTCAAATCGTTGGTCTGCGTTGTCGGATCGATTTCGGCAAGCAGATCGCCTTCTTTGACAACACTGCCCGGTTTTACTTTCAAAGAAATAATACGACCCGTCGCGCGTGCACCCACAGCGACAAGACGGTGCGGTTTTATCGTGCCATTTGCAAGAACGCTGACTTCAATATCTCCCCTTTTGACTTTGGATGTCATGTAAGTCGGCGCAGCCGTGGTGAAAAAGACCGAATGGATAAATATCAAAAGCACGATCAGTGCAATCACAGCAATAATAATGGTGACTGTTTTTTTTGCTTTCATCGCGTTTTGCTCTCTGCTTCAACTTTTCTGATGTGAGGACCTGTATAGCCGTCAACAATTTCAGGTTTTTTATCGTCAACCGCACCATTCCATCCGCCACCCAATGCTTTCATGAGCGAAATATAGTCTTTGGTAATCGAAACGCGGCTTTCAATCAGCGACTGTTCGGATGAATAATGGGAACGTTCTGCATTCAACAGTTCAAGAAAACTGGTATTGCCGCTTTGGTAAAGCGAGCGTGATAAACTCAATGCTTTGGCATAGGAATTGGCGGCAATGGCAAGTTTAGCCGAGCGCTGTCTTTCTTTGCTCATGGATACGAGTGCATTTTCGACATCTTCCAATGCCGTCAACACGCTGCTTCGATAATTGATAAACGATTGGTCACGCTGGGCACGGGCAACCTCTACAGCAGCCATTCTCTGCCCGCCTTCAAAAATCGGTATGCTGACACCCGGACCTGCCGACCAACTGATCGAAGAACTTTTTCCGAGTTCACCCGGCTGGGTCGCAGCCGTTGAAATATTGCCGGTCAATGTCAATGAAGGATAACGGTCGGCTTCCTTCTGGCCGATACGGGCAGTTGCTTGCGCATATTGCCGCTCGGCCAGACGAACATCCGGACGCGTCAATAATATATCGGCAGGAACACCTGCCGGAATCGGCCATTTCGGTTCAGGGATTTTATCCGCTTTTGCCATGACATCATTAAGGGCTGTCGGGCTTTGTCCTGTCAGAACCGATAAACGGTGGATTGTTGTTGCAAGATTGGCCTGCATTTGCGGAATACCGGCTTCGGTGGTGGCAGCCTGACCTTCGGCATTCGAGACATCAAGCTGGGAAACCGCACCGGCGGCAAATTTATCTTTCGTCAATTGTGCGGTGCGCCGTTGGGCAATTGCCGTGCGTTGAGCCAATGCTATTTGTTGTTGTAGCCCGCGTATTTCCGCATAATTGGTTGCAACATCTCCAATCAGGGTCAGCATTGTCGCACGCATATCTTCTTTGGCACCATCAAGACCGTATTTTGCAGCTTCAACAGCCCGCCGGTTGGCACCGAAAAGATCAATTTCCCAACTTGAATCAAGACCGCCGCGATACTGGCTGCGCTCAGGCCCGCCTGCAGATTTATTGCGATTGGCAGAAGCCGAGCCGTCGATACTTGGCAATAATGTGCCGGTCGTCTGCCACAAGCTTGCTCTTGCTTCGCGAACTTTTGCTTTTGCCGACTGGACATCATTGTTACCGGCAATGGCATCCGTCACAAGTTTATCAAGCAAGGGGTCATTCAGTCTTTGCCACCAGTTTGCCAGTTCCGGCGGTGATGAAGGTGTTTCACGGGAATCGGAACTCCACTTGGCATCAAGTTTGAAAACAGGCTTTTGATAGTCAGGGCCGACAAGACAGCCCGAAAGCATTGCCCCTCCGGCAAGAATAACCAGTAAAAGAGCTGATCGGCCGACAGTTTTCAAACGGCATTTGCGCATTATTTTTCTGCTCCGATCAAAAAACCATACAGTCAAAAAACGTTTTTCCCGCGCTTCTTATTTCATAAACAGAAACGAAAATCTCGTGAAATTTTGTTCATGTTCAACCAAATCAATGGACTTTATAGAAACAATTCCCGTTTTTTCAAGCAAGGTCGAAACGCATGATAACCGGCACATGATCGGACGGCTTTTCCATTCCTCTTGCCTCGGTCAATATTTCCATTTCCTGCATATGTGGTACAAGATCCGGCGATGACCAGATATGATCCAGTCTGCGCCCGCGATTTGATGTCTCCCAATCCTTGGCCCGATAGCTCCACCATGTAAAAATTTTTTCCGGTTCGGGAATTTTCTTGCGCATCAAGTCAACCCAACCACCTTGAGAACAAAGTTCAATCAATGTTTTTGTCTCTATCGGCGTGTGACTGACAATTTTCAAAAGTTGTTTATGTGACCACACATCATTTTCATAAGGTGCTATATTGAGGTCGCCTACAAGAATGCTTGAAAGCCCGTCGCCCATATCGGCTTTGACGGCTTTCATTTCTTCCAGAAAATCAAGCTTATGACGGAATTTGGGATTGATTTCGGGATCCGGTTCATCCCCGCCTGCCGGAACGTAGAAATTATGTATACGGATATGTTTGTCACCAGCCTTTATGACGACAGCAACATGCCGGCAATCATGCTTGTTACAGAATTCCTTTTTCTCGACCTCCTCGAATGGCCGCAACGATAAGGTTGCCACACCGTGATAGCCTTTTTGCCCATGAACAGCGATATGTTCATAACCTGCCGCACGCAAGGCCTTATACGGGAATTTATCATCGGGACATTTGGTTTCCTGCAAACACAAAACATCCGGCTTTTCCTTTTGCAAAAGTTGAAGCACAAGAGGCAAACGCAAACGAACCGAATTGATATTCCATGTAGCAATTGAAAAACTCATTACACTTGAACCTTGATTGAGAAATAATGCGGTTACCGGTTCTTTAAGCGCAAAACGAGATAAAATCCAGTTTTAGCCTGAACCATATTGTTTCCTGAATTTTCTTGACCGGAAGTAGGCCATGAATTCCGGCCATTCCGGAAAATTATTTCCGTGATAGGGAGCGACTTTTCAAAACAGGTAAGACTTTTAATAAATAAATATCAGGTCTTATTTTTAATGAATCAATATAATAAAAATAATTCAAAACTATATTTATTAAATTCATAGTGCAATATTCAAAAAAATTTAAATAAAAACTTGTTATACTTAATTTTAATTAATTTTTATTCTGTATTTTTGTAGAATGGATATGTCCGTTTTTACATAAATTATAATAAGATTTATAAAATCAGGTTATATATTTTGACTGTCCGGCTTTAACTTATCAAAGTTAATTTCAGTTCCTTTTCATAGAAATTCTTTGATAGGGAATATCGAACATTCCTTTGGCAAATCTGACGCCTTTACGAACATTGGTAATCTGTACTGTTGTCTCAAGATTTTGTTTGTCGACAATGGTCCATTGCAAAAGTTCATAAGTTTTGGAATCAAAAATCATACGAATTTGCCCTTTGCCCAATGTCTTATCGGCAAGAATAATTGTCGTTGACCCTTGATCCTGACTGACACTCAATAATTTGCCATCTGACAGATCAATTTTTGTATCGAGCAACATCTTCATGGGTGTCTGCGACAATTGGTAAAGATCCCATGTATCAAGTTTACGGTTATTGATCGCTACCGATTTGCCATCTGTAATCACGCGCACCGGCGAATTTTTATAACTGAAGCGAATTTTACCGGGTCTTTCGAGATAAAATGTTCCTTCGGTCATTTCGCCTTTCGGACTGAATTGTATAAAATCACCGGTCATTGTCTGGATTGCAGCAAAATGATTTGCAATATCCTGTGCATGGGCAGCCAAATTGGTGTTCTGGGCAAAAGCTGGCGGTGTCATGATAGTAGCCGTCGTGACTGCGGCTGTTGCAAGAGCAATAGCAGTATAAAAAACTTTGAAAGTGGATGCGCATGTTTTTGTCATTCATTATCTCCTGCATTTATTCTTGCAGTAACCTGTGGCGTCACTATGACATTGGCGGCGAGCGGCAACGCGCCCGCAACTTAAAACAAATATTTTAAAAATGTTCACCTTCTTCAGGAACCAGAATTTCGCGCTTTCCGGCGTGATTGGCAGGGCTTATCAAGCCCTCTTCTTCCATCCGCTCGACGATTGTAGCGGCGCGATTATAACCAATGCCAAGCCGGCGTTGGATATAAGAGGTTGATACGCGACGATCTCTCAAAACGACTGCAACCGCCTGATCGTAAGGATCTTGCGAATCCTCGAAATGACTTGTGCCGCCGGAAACGCCATCATCACTGTCGTCGTCACTTTCTTCTGTGACGGCATCAAGATAGTCTGGAGCCCCTTGCGTTTTGAGATGCTGGACGATTTGTTCAACTTCCTCATCCCCGACAAAAGGCCCGTGAACACGTTGGATACGGCCCGCCCCCATCATGAAAAGCATGTCGCCTTGCCCCAGCAGATGTTCTGCACCCTGTTCGCCAAGAATGGTACGGCTATCAATCTTTGAAGTAACCTGAAACGAGATACGCGTCGGGAAATTGGCCTTGATTGTACCGGTGATAACATCGACCGATGGACGTTGCGTTGCCATGATAACATGAATACCGGCAGCGCGTGCCATTTGTGCCAGACGCTGGACAGCGCCTTCAATATCCTTGCCCGCAACCATCATCAAATCAGCCATCTCGTCTATAATAACGACAATATAAGGCATGGTTGCAAGATCAAGCGTTTCAGTCTCGTAAATCGGCTCTCCCGTTTCGTGATCGAAGCCGGTCTGGACTGTGCGCGAAAGTTGCTCGCCTTTACGTTCGGCTTCTCTCACCCGTTCATTAAAACCGTCAATATTCCTGACGCCGACTTTAGCCATCTTGCGATAGCGTTCTTCCATTTCACGAACCGCCCATTTCAGCGCAACAACGGCTTTTTTGGGATCGGTGACGACCGGAGTCAAAAGATGCGGGATTCCGTCATAAACTGATAATTCCAGCATTTTCGGATCAACCATAATCATCCGGCATTGTTCCGGCGTCATCCGGTAAAGAAGCGAAAGGATCATTGTATTGATTGCCACCGACTTACCGGAACCGGTCGTACCGGCGACCAGCAAATGCGGCATTTTGGCAAGGTCGGCAATCACTGCTTCGCCACCGATTGTCTTGCCGAGAGCAAGACCGAGTTTGGCTTTGTTTTCATAAAAATCACGTGTTGCAATGATTTCACGCAAGTAAACGATCTGGCGCTTCGGGTTAGGTAATTCAATACCGATAACATTGCGCCCCGGCACAACAGCAACGCGCGACGATATGGCACTCATCGAACGGGCAATATCATCGGCCAATCCGATGATGCGTGACGATTTTATGCCCGGTGCCGGTTCAAATTCATAGAGGGTCACAACCGGCCCCGAACGCGCATTGATAATCTGCCCTTTGACACCGAAATCTTCCAATACGCTTTCCAATTGACCGGCTCGTTCTTTCAAAGCTTCGGGCGTGAGGAGGTCACTTTTGTCGATCAGTTCCGGTTCGGCTAAAAAGTCGACATTTGGCAATTCAAACCCGTTTGCCTGATGCAACTTCGTTTTGCGTTTGGCTTCAGGCGGAACAGCGGCTTCTTCTTCCGGATCAGACCATGGCATTTCGTCCGGTTCGCTATCGGGCGCAGAAAAATCCGGTTCAATCCGGCCTCTTGACGAAGAGCCGTTGCCAAAATTATTCGGCACAGGGGGAAACATAGGCTCCTTGCGATGAAACAACCGGCCGATTTCAGCCCTGAGCAAATAGAACAGGTGCATCGTTCCGCCAAGAACCGTCACCATTAACGAGGCGCGAGCCGGTTCTTCATCTTCGTTCATTTGCAGGCGGTTTTCCTGTTTGCGTCTGGATTTTGCTTTTTTCTTGCGATTACGACGCCCTACAACGCCTCCCGCAATAGCTGCCGTCCAGAATGCCAAAGGCCCTAAAACCGCAGCAATAATCGAGGTTGAAACAACAGCCGGAAGCGATCCTAAAAACAGATAGGCAAAATTCAGAATTTTATCGCCAAAAACACCCCCAAGCCCGATAGGCATCGGCCAATGTGCGAAAGGCGGAACCAGAGCGATAACGCCTGCAAAACAGAAAGCGGAAATCAACCAGAAGAATATACGGTGTACGAGCCTTCCTATATCTTTTTGGGCAATAAGAAGTACTGCCCAGAAAAATGGGGGAAGGAGAGCCGCGACACTTGCAAGCCCGAAAAATTGCATAGCAATATCGGCAAAGACGGCACCCGGCCATCCCATGATATTTGTAACCGGATTGTCATTGGCATAACTCAAACAGGGGTCGGCAACATTCCATGTTGCGAGAGCCGCCGCCGCAAGCCCGATTAAAATCAATATGCCGATGCCGATAAAAGATCCGATCTGTCGGGAAAACATCTCCACCAGATGCGGGCTTTGATAAGCTCCATCTGTGGTTAAATCAAAAGGGGATGATTCCTGACGCATAACCTAACCTGAAAACCCGAAAACGACCGAAAGATAATTTTTAAACGTGACTATAAAACGAGAGAGTTAACGGGCTATTAACCAATCGAAAAAACGACAGGCAAAATAAAAAGCCCGCTTTTTGAAGCGGGCCAAAAGTTCGGGTTGTTTTTAAGAAAATTCTACTGGATTGTTTCGCCGTGGAGGGAAATATCCAATCCTTCGATTTCCTGTTGTTTGGTCGGGCGCAAACCGATGACAGCTTTGACCACGTAAAGAATAATAGTGGTTACAATTGCAGTATAGATCATCGCCACGATAAGACCGAAACCCTGATTGAGCACTGAAACTTTTGCATAGGCTTCCGGATCGGTAAAGAAAATATCGGAAGCAAAATAGCCTGTGAGCAGCGCTCCTATAATGCCACCAACACCATGGACACCGAAAGCATCGAGCGAATCGTCATATCCCAATGCACGTTTGACGAATACTGCAGCAAAATAGCAAACCGGTCCGGCAATGATGCCGATAATGATAGCACCGCCCGGTTCGACAAAACCGGCCGCCGGCGTAATGGCAACAAGTCCGGCAACTGCACCTGAAATAATTCCCAGAACCGAAGGCTTTTTGGATACTGCCCACTCGGCTATCATCCAGCATAAAGCACCGGCAGCAGTGGCAATTTGCGTATTCAACATTGCAACGGCTGCAACTTTGTTTGCTGCACCGGCAGAACCGGCATTGAAACCGAACCAGCCGATCCACAATAATGAAGCACCAATCATAGAAAGAGTAAGATTGTGCGGTGCCATATTGACCGTGCGATAACCCTGCCGTCTGCCAAGAACAAGAGCGGTAATCAAACCGGCGACACCGGCGTTAACGTGAATGACTGTACCACCGGCAAAGTCGAGGACACCATCTTTTCCGAGAAAGCCGCCGCCCCAGACCCAATGGCAAATTGGCGCATATACCAAAATCGACCACAATCCCATAAACCACAACATTGCAGAAAACTTCATTCGCTCGGCGAATGCGCCGGTAATCAATGCCGGTGTGATAATGGCAAAGGCCATCTGGAAAGTAACCCAAAGATAGGTCGGAAATGTTCCGTTAAGGTCGTCAATCGAAATACCTTTCAAGAACAAGAGTGAAAAATCTCCATAATATGGATTTTTTCCGGAAAAAGCGAAGGAATAGCCCACAACAAACCAGATCACGCTGACAAGACAGCATATTGCAAAGCTCTGCATCATTGTTGAAAGAACATTTTTCTTACGCACCATGCCGCCGTAAAAAAGTGCAAGACCCGGTATTGTCATGAGCAGAACAAATGCAGTTGAAACCAGCATCCATGCCGTATCGCCAGAATCTATCTTTGCCGGAATTTCGGTGACAACTTCCGTCACCGTTTCTACTTCCTGTGCGAAAGCTGCATCCGCTCCGATTAACGCAAATGCACCGACCGCCATTGGAACCAATTTTTTTAAACTCGCCATAAAACCTCTCCATTTGGAAAAGAACGTGCACCACGTTCGGTTATTTCAATATCTAACAAGTTTCATGCCAATTGCTTTGAACCGTTATTTATGCGTGAAAAAACGCACATATGATAATCATTTTATTATTTTGCATATTTTTTAGGCAACTTGCTTCCGATTTACTGTCATCTAAAGTGCATTTTCATCGGTTTCGCCGGTTCTTATGCGCAAGGTTCGATCAAGTGACCAAACGAATATCTTCCCGTCTCCGATTTGTCCGGTGCGGGCTGCTTCCGTAATGACTTCCAATACACGATCAAGTTGATCTGCCGGAACTGCAACTTCGATCTTTATTTTAGGCAGAAAACTGATTGCATATTCGGCTCCGCGGTAGATTTCGGTATGGCCTTTCTGGCGTCCATATCCTTTGACTTCGGTGATGGTAAGTCCATCAATACCCATATTCAAAAGTGCATCTTTCACATCGTCGAGCTTGAATGGCTTTATAATCGCAGAAATGAATTTCATGGCTTGTCTTCTCCTCGGCTTGGTTTCGACCAGAAATAATCTGAAAATTTCCGGACACGCGATGAAGCTATTCAAGACTCATGCCAATTGGGGTAGAGACCGTAAAAAATTCGGGATTTGATGGTTCGTCGGGAAGAAAGACACCGAAAAGAAGAGAGCAATGGCTGCTCCGGTCAAGCCAAAATATTTAACAAAATATAGTGGAAGCTGTTTCAGGTTTTAAACCTGATAGAATATGCAATTTGCCCGATCTTCCGGATTGAAAAGTTGTGGGGGGAGAAACGCCTTGTTGAAGTCGATAAAACAGCTTTTTTTAAAAAACCATTTCGGAATGGCGGCTTTAGAAGCTGCCATTATTTTTGGCAATATCATTCGCTAAAATATTGCCATTCAATAAAATAAAACCGGAAAATAATGCCGCAAAATAATACCGGAATATAATGCCGCACCGGCAAACCGGCTTTAACGGGCGGAATTTCCCACCCCGTATCGCAAATGGATAAGGTCGATAAATCACAACGGAAATCTGTTCTTTCCCGACCGGAACAATCAATGGCCGGTTCAAAGGACACAAATGAAACCGGCCTTTTTGCTTATGGTTTAATAGCTGCTGCACCCGTCTTTCTATTTTTTATGATTTTGGCTCCACAAGGCGGATAAGCCCTTCTTGTGCGACACTTGCAATCAATTTTCCGTCGCGTGTGTAAATATAACCCTGAGCCAAGCCGCGTGCCCCGTTGGTGTTAGGGCTTTCAATATCATAAAGCATCCAGTCATCAAGGCTGAAAGGACGGTGGAACCACATAGAATGGTCAAGACTTGCCGGAATAAGACCGGGGGTAAAAATGGATAATCCATGAACGATCAGCGACGTATCAAGCAACGTCATGTCGGAAAGATAAGCAAGAAGAGCAGAATTGAGACTTCTTGTACTGTCGACTTTTCCGTTAAGTTTGAACCAGCAGCGTTGTATCGGCCGGTGTTTGTCGCGATTGAGATAATCTTCAAGATCAATCGGGCGAATTAAAAACGGACGTTGCTGGTTCCAATAATTGCGGATGGTTTCCGGTGCCGATTCAAGAATAGCCTGATCGATGGCCTGGTCGCCACTCAATATTTCCGGTTCCGGCAAATTTTCTGGCATCGGGCGTTGATAATCAAGTCCCGGTTCATCAATCTGGAAAGAAGCTGAAAACGAAAGAATGGCAACGCCATTCTGCTTGGCAACCACACGCCGAACAGAAAAACTTCTTCCGTCACGTAGCGGCTCGGCTTCGTAAATAATTGGACGATCCGGGTCACCAGGGCGAATAAAATAGGCATGAAGCGAATGGATAAACCTGTCCGGCGCGACACTGCGATGGGCAGCAACCAATGCTTGCGCGATAACGTGGCCGCCAAAAACGCGTTGCCAGCGTGAATTTCCACTTTGACCACGAAACAAATTCTGGTCAATTTTTTCTAAATCCAGTATGGATAACAGATGTTGAAGTCGATCGGACATGAGCCATATTCACCTAAATGGTTGAACGAAACCGATTAGGTGAAACAGGAAAGCTGATGATTGTCAACAACCATTAAGCTCATACATATTTACGAAAGGAAGCTATATGTCTTCTTCGGCAACCCCCACCGATAAAATTCTGGATCTCGTCATTGCGGGAGGTGCCTATGTCGGTCTTTCACTGGCTGTTGCTATCAAACAGGCTGTTCCTTCCCTGAAAATCGCGGTAATTGACGCCGCCCCAAAGGATAGCTGGAAAACCGACCCGCGTGCTTCTGCAATTGCTGCAGCTGCCATTCGTATGCTTCGACAGCTTCAATGTTGGGATGAAATAGAACCATTATCACAACCGATCAATGACATGATTATTACGGACTCACGCAATAGTGATCCTGTAAGGCCGGTTTTCCTTACCTTTGAAGGCAATGTCGCACCCGGTGAACCATTTGCCTATATGGTCGAGAACAAATATCTGAATGCATCACTCCACCGCCGTGCTGAAGAATTGGAAATAGCTGTTCTGGAAGAGCTGAGTGTCGATAATTTTACCAATAATGGCAACGAAATGCTCATTGATTTGAGCAATGGGAAAACATTGCAAAGCCGTCTTCTTGTCGCAGCCGATGGCGTGCGCTCGAAACTCCGTGATATTGCAGATATTAAAACCGTTTATTGGCCTTATGGACAAATGGGCATTGTTTGTACTGTCGAACATGAACGGCCGCACAATGGACGTGCCGAAGAACATTTTCTTCCCGCCGGTCCTTTCGCTATTTTGCCGCTGAAAGGCAATCGCTCTTCGCTTGTCTGGAACGAACGCGAAAACGACGCAAAAAGGCTTATGGCTGCCGATGATATTGTTTTTGAAGCCGAACTCGAAGCCCGTTTCGGACACCATCTCGGTGCTTTGAAACTTGTCGGCGACAGACGTGCTTTTCCGTTCGGACTTACGCTCGCAAGAAGTTTTGTGAAGCCACGTTTTGCACTTGCCGGTGATGCGGCCCACGGCATCCATCCCATTTCTGGTCAGGGTTTAAATCTTGGGTTTAGGGATGTTGCAGCACTGGCTCAAATCATTGTTGAAACTGCCCGTCTCGGACTCGATATTGGTTCAATTGTGGGACTGGAACGCTATCAGGCTTGGCGCAGATTCGAGACAGTGCGTATGGGGATAACAACAGACGTACTCAACCGCTTGTTTTCCAATGATATTTCGCCAATACGCTTGTTGCGCGATGTCGGTCTCGGTCTGGTCGAACGGATGCCGAGAATGAAAAATTATTTCATTCAGGAAGCTGCCGGAATTACTGACGGAGCGCCTAAACTCCTTTTAGGGGAAGCACTTTAAAACCTCTAATAAAAGTCTTTCAGGTGACCAGAATTTAAGGCATATGGAATTTTCAATCAGACCTTGCCGTTAAATAGATGCTATTTTGTTAGTGGCAGGTCTGATTGTGAAAGGCCGATTTAAAAATGTTCGATTTAAAAGGCCGGATTTCTATTTCGTCTGAAGAATGGGTAAGCCCGTCGCCTAAATATGCGCGAATTTTTGTGAACTGATGCTATGCCACAATCGGGAGCGCTCCGGACACTGTTTCCTCGGATTCCCGAAATCCGGATTACCTGAGCGGAAGCGGTTCGGTTTTCTATATGTTCTTCATACCCTTTAAAAAAAACGATTATGAAATTCGCGATCATTGATCGTTCGTCGTTCCTTGTCATCATTACTCTCGGCAATCAAACGGAATAGACTTACAGGTATAAAATCCTGCCCGAATTGCTGCTTACCCTTAAAACGATCTATGACTACCTGATAAAAGAGCCACTGAACCATAGCGGTGCTGACGGTGAATAACATTAAAACCTGATTACCGTTGATAATCGTCGGGAAAGGAAATAATCCGGATAAGCCCGACGAGACGGTTTCGCATGCCAAGCCCTTCTATCAAAGCAACGGAATGGCAAAAACATCTGTCATGTCATTATCTCGAACCTGAAAATAATTGAACATTTATAATCGGAAGAGAACGTAACAAGAGAATATAAGCCCGATCCATTTGGCGATTCTAAAAATTGGCTCGGAGAAAACAATTAGTGCCGTCTCACGGCAAGCAATCCAACCATGAATCGCAAGTTGCTTTTGCGGATTTCCATCCACACAACCCGATCGAACGTAATTGGAAATGTGGTGATTGGCGTGATTTCAACCACGAAGGGCGATATTGGCACGGCTTACCCATGGGAAATTCATCCTTATTCACACAACGAAAGATCGAACTATTTTCATTAAAGCGCAAAAAGCTGTCAGTGCCGGTAGAATTGAAAACAAAAAAGCCGTGTGGCTGTCCCACACGGCTTTCAAAATAAACAAATTCGCAAAAATGTTTTAGTTAGACGCGCCGTTCAATCATCAATTTCTTGATTTCGGCAATAGCCTTTGCAGGGTTCAACCCCTTCGGGCATGTTTGCGCACAATTCATGATGGTGTGGCAACGATAGAGCCGGAATGGATCTTCCAGATTGTCAAGCCGTTCACCCTTGGCTTCGTCGCGCGAATCGGCAATCCAGCGATAGGCCTGCAATAAAACAGCCGGTCCCAGATAACGATCGCCATTCCACCAATAGCTTGGGCAAGATGTCTGACAACATGCACAAAGGATACATTCATAAAGTCCGTCCAGTTTCTGACGGTCTTCATGGCTCTGCAACCATTCTTTTTCCGGCTCCGGCGAAACCGTATGCAACCATGGCTCGATCGAGCGGTGTTGAGCGTAAAAGCGGTTGAGATCCGGCACCAGATCTTTTACCACCGGCATGGATGGTAATGGATAAATCTTGATCGGATGTTTGACCTCGTCCATACCTGTAATACATGCAAGAGTATTGGAGCCGTCAATATTCATCGCGCACGAGCCGCAAATACCTTCACGACATGAACGACGCAATGTCAAAGTCGGGTCAACATGGTTCTTGATGTATAGAAGCCCATCAAGAATCATTGGTCCGCAAGAATTGCGATCGACATAATAAGTATCGAGACGCGGATTCTGGTCGTCATCCGGCGACCAGCGGTAAATGTGGAATTCGGTCAATTTCGAGGTGTCAGCCGGCTTCGGCCAGACCTTACCCGGCTTGATTTGCGAATTCTTGGGAAGCGCCATATGAACCATTATCAATATCTCCCCTTAGTAAACGCGCTTCTTGGGCGCAATTTTCTTGAGCGAAATGCCACCGTCTTCCTCTTTGGTTAACGGGTCGAGGTGGACACCACGATAGGAAAGCGTAACTTTCCCGTCTTGTGACAAGCGCGAAAGCGTGTGCTTGCGCCAGTTCTTGTCATCACGCTCCGGGTAGTCCTCACGTGCATGGGCACCACGGCTTTCATGGCGGGCTTCTGCCGAATAAACCGTCGATATTGCGTTGGCCATGAGGTTTTCCAGCTCCAATGTTTCCATCAGATCGGAATTCCAAATGAGCGAACGATCAGTTACCTTTACGTCCGGTAATTCATTCCAGATTTCCGAAATGCGTTTGCATCCCTGACGAAGCGATTCTTCGGTACGGAAAACCGCCGCATCTTCCTGCATGGCACGCTGCATCTTTTCACGCAGCTCGGCCGTCGGTTTGGCTCCATTGGCGTAACGGATACGGTCGAAACGATCCATAATCTTTTCGACAGCCTGTTCATTGATTGGCGGAATTTCCGACTTGCGGTCGATAACCTCGCTCGCGCGGATAGCTGCTGCACGACCGAATACCACAAGATCAATCAACGAGTTGGAACCGAGGCGGTTAGCACCGTGAACGGATGCGCATCCCGCTTCACCAACAGCCATCAAGCCCGGCTGGACACGATCGGGTTCATCTTCCGTCGGGTTTAACACTTCACCAAAATAATTGGTTGGTATACCACCCATATTATAGTGAACCGTCGGAATAACCGGTATCGGGTCTTTGGTGACATCAACGCCGGCAAAAATACGGGCGGATTCGGAAATTCCCGGAAGCCGTTCGTGCAAGATTGCCGGATCAATATGGCTCAAAACCAGATAGATGTGATCCTTTTTCGGTCCGACGCCACGTCCTTCCCTGATTTCAATCGTCATACAACGCGAAACAACGTCACGCGAAGCAAGATCCTTGAACGAAGGAGCATAGCGTTCCATGAAACGCTCGCCTTCCGAGTTGATGAGGTAGCCACCTTCACCACGCGCACCTTCGGTAATCAGACACCCCGAACCATAGATACCGGTCGGGTGGAATTGGACAAATTCCATATCCTGTAACGGTAAACCGGCACGGGCAATCATGCCGCCGCCATCACCTGTACAAGTGTGGGCAGAGGTTGCCGAAAAATAGGCACGGCCGTAGCCACCGGTTGCCAGAACAACCATTTTTGCCGAAAAACGGTGAATGGTTCCATCGTCAAGATTCCAGGCCACAACACCTGTGCAAACACCATCTGTCATGATGAGGTCGAGTGCATAATATTCAACAAAAAATTGCGCATTATGCTTCAGACTTTGACCATAAAGTGTATGCAGGATCGCGTGTCCTGTACGGTCGGCGGCTGCACATGTACGCTGAACGGGCGGACCGGCTCCGAAATCGGTGGTATGTCCACCAAACGGGCGCTGATAGATTTTACCATCTTCGGTACGCGAAAACGGCACGCCATAATGTTCAAGTTCGTAAACAGCAGCAGGCGCATTGCGTACCAGATATTCCATGGCATCCATATCACCGAGCCAATCAGACCCTTTGATTGTGTCATACATATGCCACTGCCAATTATCAGGCCCCATATTGGATAGGGATGCGGCAATACCGCCTTGCGCCGCAACAGTATGTGAACGGGTCGGGAAGACTTTGGTGATACAGGCTGTTTTCAAGCCATGTTCGGCCATTCCCAATGTTGCCCGCAATCCCGAACCACCTGCACCGACAATAACAACATCGAATTTGTGATCGACATAATGATAGGCTTTTCCACTTTGCGAAGTGGACTGAGTTGAAGAAGTGGTGACCATAGAGATCAACCTCCCAATGAAATTTTTAGAAGGGCGAGAAGCAGACCGGCACCAATAGCGTAACAAAAGAACGTATTGAGTGACAACATCAGGATGCGTGTTGCTTCATTCGGAAGATAATCTTCCAATATGACCTGCATACCCAGTTTCATATGATAGATGCCCGAGAGAATCATCAATGCCATCACGACGGCCACAACCGGATTTGCCAAAGTTGCATGAACCGTTGCATAATCCTTGCCGACAAGAGAGACAACAAGCACGATAAAAAAGATGAATAACGGGACATTGGCAAGCGCTGTCATACGCTGGGCCCAAAAATGGCTTGTTCCTGTATGCGCAGCTCCCCAGCCCCGAACTTTTCCAAGCTCTGTTCTGAAATCTTTTTTCATAAATATCTCCCTGCCATTAACGGACGCAATAACCGACGATCCAGATAAGAAGCGTCGCGATAATGGAAATAAAGACCGTGGCCCAAGCCGTTTTGGTCGCGCAATGTTTTTCAAGGAGATAGGTTCTTGTATCCCAGAAAAAGTGCCGCACACCGCCAACAAGGTGATGAACTAGAGCCAATGTATAAAGAAACAGAATGCAGCGGCCGATAAATGAATTAAACAAGCCGTTTACTGTCTCGAATGCTCCTTCACCGGAGGCAGCCGCCATCAGCCAAGCTGCAAGAAACAAGGTGCCAACATAAAGAGCACCTCCAGTGATACGGTGGGCAATAGACATTGCCATCGTAATGGGCCAGCGATAAATGCTGACATGAGGTGAAAGAGGACGTGTTTTTGTCGTTGTCGTATCTGTCATAGGCTTCCCTGACCTGGATTTGACTGCGGATATGGATAACCATTCCCGCCATTCCTCCCGTCTGTTCTGCATTTTTGCACTGCAAACAGGTTGGAAATAACTCTCAATGCATTGGAACGATAATTTTCCTCCAATACTACAGGCCGGCCATTTCAGTTGGCGGATTAAAGGTCACACCCAAAAACAACCGAATGTTCACTAGCTAAACTATAGAACGTATTCTGTTCTAATGCGGATTTTATTCCGCGTCAAAGCAGTAAAGCATATTCTTGTCATCAAATCATTGGGATTGAGTAAAGTTTTTATCTTAAAAACGGTTTTAATCGGTTAAAAAACATGATAAAAACAATCATATTTCCACTTTATGAGCGCTTTTATTCCGGCGTCACGGACACGGATTGATTCTCGGACTGATTCTTAACCGGTCGCTTTCCTGACCGGCTTTTGCAAAAATTTTCTATGCTTGACAATCTGCATTTGACAAAAGGCCGTTTTTGCAAAAAATGCAAAACGGCCTTTATAAATCTGTTTTTTCAACAAACGCTTTTATCGCGTCCTGCTTGATTTTCGCATCTCAATCGAAGCGGATGATATAACCTGTCCAGTCGCCTTTGGCAGCAATCTGTTCGTAAAGCTTGCGCCCGTCTTCCGGAATACGCGGTGCATTCAAAATCAATTTGGTCCAGCCACGCTCTTCGGCCTTATCACAAAGCAGATCAATCATGGCTTTGGCAATACCTTTACCCTGATAGGCATGGTGAACATGGATATGATCGACCTGTCCTGCCCGCAAACCGGAAACAGGTTCCGGATGGTCATAGAAGATAACAAAGCCGACAAGCTCGCCATCGACATGTGCGCCCAATACTTCTGCCGTACGATCCTGCAACAATTGTTCGGCATAATATTCATCGGGACGACGTGGCGCACCACGTTTCAACGCCTGGGTATAACTTGCAAGAAGAGGAGCAAGTAAACGTGCATCCTTCAAATGTAAGAGGCTGATTGCAACATCATGCCGGTCTTCTTTATTATCTGTCATAACACCCGAACTCCCTTTGTTGGGTTTTTAACTTGAACTATGTTTAAAGTGACCGGATCAAAACGTAAAGAGTTCTTGTTTAATGAACTCGATTTTGACGCAAGATTATTTCCAGTCCCTTATATCGACAAAGTGACCGGCAATTGCAGCCGCCGCAGCCATGGCCGGAGAAACCAGATGCGTGCGTCCTTTATAGCCTTGGCGACTTTCAAAATTGCGATTGGATGTCGAGGCACAGCGTTCGCCCGGCTCCAGCCTGTCATCATTCATGGCAAGACACATGGAACATCCCGGCTCCCGCCAGTCAAAACCGGCTTCCTTGAAAATTTTATCAAGGCCTTCTTTTTCCGCCTGTTCTTTGACAAGCCCCGATCCCGGTACAACCATTGCCGAAACGGTGGGTGAAACCTTTTTCCCTTTAACCATTGCGGCCGCTGCTCTCATATCTTCAATGCGTCCATTGGTGCAAGAACCGATAAAGACCCGATCAATTTTAATATCGGTAATTCTGGTTCCGGCCTTCAGCCCCATATATTCGAGCGCCCGCATTTTCGATGCGCGTTTGGTTTCATCGTCAATTTCTTCCGGATCCGGTACAACACCGGTAACCGGAACAACATCTTCAGGCGATGAACCCCATGTAACCGACGGCACAAGCTCGTTTGCTTCAAGTGTGACGACAGTATCGTAATGGGCTCCTTCATCCGATTTCAAGGTTTTCCAGTAAGCGATCGCCTTTTCCAGCATTTCACCTTTCGGCGCACGCGGGCGGCTTCTGATATAATCGAAAGTGGTCTCGTCCGGTGCAATCAAACCGGCACGTGCGCCTGCTTCGATCGACATGTTACAGACAGTCATGCGACCTTCCATGGAAAGCCCGCGAATAGCCTCGCCGGCAAATTCGATCACATGACCGGTTCCACCGGCTGTGCCGATCTTTCCGATAATGGCCAGCACAAGATCTTTTGCCGTTACACCTTTTGGTAAACTGCCATTGACCTGAACCAGCATATTTTTCGATTTTTTCTGGATCAATGTCTGGGTGGCAAGAACATGCTCCACTTCAGACGTGCCAATACCATGGGCAAGCGCACCGAAAGCACCATGTGTCGAGGTGTGGCTATCGCCACAGACTATCGTCATTCCGGGCAGTGTAAAGCCCTGTTCCGGACCGATAATATGAACAATGCCCTGCCGTTTATCATTCTGGTCGAAATATTCTATGCCAAATTCGGAGGTATTTTTTGCCAGAGCTTCGACCTGTGTCCGGCTTTGTTCGTTCTTGATCCCTTTCGCCCGATCCGGTGAAGTCGGAATATTATGATCGACAACAGCCAATGTTTTTTCAGGGTGGCGCACAGGACGGTGCGCTATGCGCAAGCCTTCAAAAGCCTGGGGGCTGGTCACTTCATGAACAAGATGACGATCAATATAAAGTAGGCAGGTTCCGTCTTCCTGACGGTCTACAATATGATCTTCAAAAATCTTGTCATAAAGCGTACGCGGGGCACTCATTTTTTTGTCCTTGGATATTATGATTTAAGTGTTTTCAACTTTTAAACGGCTCATTATTCTACGATCATTCTAAAAGTCAATTCACTTGACAATAGATAAGAATAAACCGTGAAATTTACAAAGCCACAAAGCCGATAAATCGGATTCGATATAATAAATTTGAATCCGGAATAATAAAAAAGCGGCTTGAAAGCCGCTTTAATCTCGCATCAACCGAAACGGCTTTATTCGGACTTTTCTCCGGATTCCGGTAGCGGTGCAGCAACTGTTTCAACAGTGACAGTTTCGGCCACACCTGTGCTCGGAACATCAAGCGATTTCTTGCGGTAATCTCTTTTTTCAGAAATGCGGGCAGCTTTACCGGTAAGGCCACGCAAATAATAGAGCTTGGCACGACGAACATTACCGCGACGAACAACCTCGACACCCTCGACAAGCGGAGAATAAACCGGAAATACGCGCTCTACACCCTCGCCATAGGAAATCTTGCGAACAGTAAATGTCTCGTTAAGGCCACCACCCGAACGGGCAATGCAAACACCTTCATAAGCTTGCACACGTGTACGTGTACCTTCAGTCACACGAACCAGAACACGTAATGTGTCACCGGCCTGAAAAGCCGGAAGTTTGCGCTTTTCTTCAATTTTTGCGCGCTGCTCGGCGTCGAGCTGTTGTATAATATTCATCTCATCAATCCTTCATGTTCTTCTCGAACAGTCAGAGCGCTCGACTCTTGCCCTAGAAACCTTGTTCCTCCGGCTATGCCTTGCGGCAGGAGCGGGTTCACCATCCATTAATTTCCGGATGCAGATGACGTACCATCTGAAAACGTGGTTTGCCCATTACACTATCATGAAAACTGAATCAAGCTTTCCTGTTATTTTTCTCGTAAATCGCGTAAAGATCAGGTCGTCTCGAGCGTGTTATTTCTTCAGACCGGTCTTTACGCCATTTTTCTATTGCCTGATGATTTCCCGATGTCAAAACGTCGGGAATTGCTCTTCCCTCGAATATTTGCGGCCTTGTATATTGCGGATATTCAAGAAGTCCGGCCTCGAAACTTTCCTGTTCGCCCGACTGGCTGTTTCCCATCACACCGGGTAAAAGCCGCACAATCGAATCAAGCACAACAAGTGCCGCTCCTTCACCACCGGAGAGTATATAATCCCCGATCGAAACCTCGATAAGATTTCTGGCTTCAATTACTCGTTCGTCGATACCTTCAAAACGCCCGCAGACAAGTGTGACCCCGCCACGATCTTTCAAGTCATGCGCCATTTTCTGGTTAAACGGGCGCCCGCGCGGGCTCATCAACAATCGCGGATATTGATTATCGACACTATCTATGGCTCTGGCGAGCACATCAGGTTTCATGACCATTCCTGCACCACCGCCTGCCGGTGTGTCGTCGACACTGTGGTGGCGATCATTGGCAAAATCCCTGATTTGAATGGCTTCAAGTGACCATATTCCATTTTCCAATGCCCGTCCGGCCATAGAATAGCCGAGGAAGCCCGGAAACATTTCCGGATAAAGAGTGAGGACAGAAGCCTTGAAGCCCATTAACTTTCTCCACCTTCAACATCTGTTTCGTCTGCAACAAGTCCTGCTGCAACCCGATCAATGCCGATGAACCCCTTTTCAATATTGATTTCGGGGACTGCCGCTTTCGAGAACGGAATGAATTTCAGCCCCTCGCCCTCAACCTTCAATTCAAGAATATCACCACCGCCAAAATCGAAAAAAGCATTAACCTTGCCGATTATTCGGCCATTCCCGTCCCTGACATCCAATCCGATAAGATCGGTCTGATAAAACTCGTCTTCTTCCAGATTATCCGGTAATTGTTGCCGTTCGATATAAAGAGCTGTTCCATTGAGTGCCTCGGCACTATTGCGATCATCAACACCGGAAAAATGCACAATAATGGCGTGACCGGCTTTTCTTGAATTTTCAATTTTGAAGGCTCTGCCATTTTCGTCGAATAGCCTGTCATAAGACAAAATTCCCAAGGGGTCGGCGGTAAATGTGATAAGTTTTACGTCCCCCTTGATACCATGAGCGGCCGCAATGGTAGCAAGTTGAACCAAATTATTTCCATTTTTTTCCATATGTTCCGACTTTTCCAATATGTTCCGGTTTTTCCCATATGTTCCGGTTTTGCCTATTTTACAGTTCTCCGGATACGCAATTTGTCAGGATGATTCAATGATCCCGTCCGGTTTATTTTTATCATGCTGATTTTTCAAAAATTGTTCGAGACTTTTAATTATGCTTGCCCAAAATTCAAGATAATCACGCCAACGAGGTTCAATTGCCACATTCTATACGCTATTAGATGTAGCGTCGAATCAGACTGGAAAAGCAAAAATGGCGGCTTTGGGGTCAATATATTGCAAAACGTAGCCATTTAAAAAATCTTTTAGGAGGATACCTATGCCAACAGTTATGCTTTTTTATAAAAACATCGTCCCCATTTCACGCGAAATACACAAAAAGCTCAAATTCCATGCACCGAAGAACCTCGATTTTGCAGCCAATACCCACTGGGTTCCTCTGGCCGGCGAAGAATTCTATCAGGCCGCATTGAACTATCCGATATTGTTTATGGGCGCCGAAGATAAGGATAAAAAAATCACCTATACCGCGGTTGCCATGCTCGGTTTGGCAAACGAAGAAAATGATTATCTCGATCAGGAAAAAAAGTGGCGTGCGGATACCTATATTCCGGCATTCATCCGCCGTTATCCATTCGTATTGGCAGGAGCACCCGACCAGAAAGAATTGACAGTCTGTTTTGACTCCGAATCGGGCATGTTCAACGAAATAGAGGGGATTGATCTCTTTAACAGTGACGGCAGTGTTTCGCCTTTTATGGAAGACCGGATCAATTTCCTGAACGCTTTCAAAAACAGCATGGAACGGACAAGCAAATTTTTGGAAACCGTTGCCAAAATGGGTCTGTTTAAAAAACAATCTATCGACATACGTGCGCAAACCGGACAAACCGCGAGACTGGAAAATTTCTGGATCATCGACACTGAAAAATTCAACAAGTTAACCGGCGATCAACTTGCCAAACTTCATAAACAAGGTTTCCTCGGCTGGATTTTTGCGCAATTGATGTCGATGAACAATCTGCCCAGTCTTATGGGGCTACATCTTGCCCATATGAAAAATGCATTGAATGCACCGAAAGCTGACGAGTCGGATAAAAAAGACAATTCCACCTCGAAAAAAGCCGATTAAGGCCAAGCGATTATCAGGAAACTCTATATTAAACTCTGTCATGATAAATATTTGTCATGACAGAGATGACCGCCCGCAATATTCCTTTATTGGAAGCTTCACCTGCACTTCTCGATGCACGCAAAGATTGGCTTGCACAGTTGGAAAAAACTCGCAGGGTCGCCAAACTCACCGTCGAAGCCTATGAAAGAGACAGTCGTCAATTTTTAAGCTTTCTTTGTCAGCATCTGGGACATATTCCCGACATTTCCGATCTTTCGGACTTGCGTGTTGCAGATATAAGATCATTTCTCGCCTATCGACGTAATGAAGGGGTCAGTTCCCGTTCACTCGGTCGCGGACTGGCAGGAATCCGTTCATTTTTCCGATATTTGACGCGCGCGGGGCTTGCCAACATTCCCGCGGCACGTGTTGTGCGCACTCCCAAACAACCGAAATCATTGCCAAAACCTCTCAATATTGCCGACGCGCTCCATATTGTCGATAAAAACACCCAGCTTGACGAAGAACCTTGGGTTGCATCCAGAAACGCCGCCATTCTCACTCTGCTTTACGGATGCGGCCTGAGAATATCGGAAGCTTTGGCATTGACACCGGCAGATTTTGCCGACAAAGCCACAACCAGCATTTATGTGACAGGAAAAGGCGGAAAAACCCGCCTTGTTCCGGTTATTCCCGCAGTTCATGATGCGGTCAATGATTATCTTTCCTGCTGCCCCTTCATTCTACCACCCGAACAACCTTTATTTCGTGGTGTGCGCGGCGGAAAATTACACAGGGCAATTGTCGAACAGGCTGTGCAACAATTGCGCTCAAGTCTCGGCCTTCCCGATAGTGTCACACCACATGCGCTCAGGCATTCTTTTGCCACGCATCTTTTATCACGTGGTGGAGATCTTCGTACCATTCAGGAATTGCTTGGTCATGCCAGCCTGTCAACAACGCAAATCTATACAGGTGTTGATACTGACCGCTTGATGGAAGTTTACAAAAAAGCACACCCAAGATAAAGTAAATATCAAGTTATAAAATACCGGTTACGTCAAATAATATGGAATTATGCTTTTTATTGACATCAAGCATTGTCTTCCAAAATTCTGTGTAATTAAAAAAGACAATTCGCCCGTGATTTATATTACGAAATAAGAACTATATTAACATCTGTTACGACAAAATGGGAGACCGATATGACAAAACCGAAAACAATCCGGCTTGTTATGCCGCAATGGCAAGGTGGCAATAATCCGCTTTATCACCTTGGTGCGGAATTATTGGAATTTCTGGCTCCCCATACAAATGTTCCGTCCTTTACCGTTCCCGTTACAAAACCGGACATGCCCCTCAAAAATGAAAACGGTATTGTGGAAAGAAAAGAAGTCGTTAAACAGCTTCAAAGCGCCTATGCGATTATCAACAGTGAAAAACCGGATAAAATTGTCATGTTCGGTGGTGATTGTCTGGTTGATCTGGCGCCTTTTTCCTATCTCGGCACAGTTTACGGAAAATCTTTCGGCATATTGTGGATAGATGCCCACCCCGACGTTATGACACCGGAACAATTTGCCAATTCTCATGCGCATGTGCTCGGAGCACTTATGGGAAATGGCGACCCCGACCTCGTCAAAGATGTCAAAACACCGGTGCCAGCAGAAAGGGTGATGATTGCCGGCATCCACCACCCGACAGACTATGAAAAACAGTTTTTACAAGATCACCAGATTTCCACCGTTTCGCCGGAACAGTTAAAAACGTCCGATCAACCTGTTTTGGATTGGATAAAAAAACAGAATATCGAATATCTCGCTATTCATCTCGACCTTGATGTCCTCGATTTTCATCTTTTTCATGCATTATTGATGGCCGAACCGGGTGTAAGTGCCGATAAATATGCCGGCATTGCCGAAGGTCGTTTGACAATGGATGACGTTATCAAGCTTGTAAATGATGTTAATGAAGCGACCACAATTGTCGGTATCGGAATTGCCGAACACCTGCCGTGGGATGCGCTTCATCTTAAAAATATGCTCGCCGGATTACCGCTTGTAAACGGAAACTGATTTTGTCTTCGGAGCGGAATATCGTTCAGAGACCTGAAAACCCGCCCTGTCCTTTTGAACCGGACGGTTTTCGGGTTTTATGATTTTTGCAATAAAAACGAACGATCATTTTTTCTTTTATTCGGCCTTGGCTTCGATTGCCAAAGCATGAATGCCACTTTCGAGTTCATGCTTGAGAACGTGGTTTATTGCACGGTGGATGTCGACACGTTTCATGCCTTTGAAAGCTTTAGCGGTAATTTTGACACGAAAATGCGTTTCACCAGTGCCATCAAAGCTGCGGCCATCATCATGCTGATGGCCAGCGTGGAGGTGACTTTCATTAATAATTTCAATAGCGGACGGAGAAAACGCAGCTTGTAGCTTTTTCTCGATTGTTTCCGCGACTGTGCTGGACATTTTCTTTTTTAATCCCATATGTGAGCAGTAAGTTTGAGCCGATTCTGCAATTTTGCGAAACCGGTTATAAACATGTGGGAACAAAAATCCCGAAAGTCAATTCTTGTCAAACATGTATGTTTTACATTAAGTCGGAAACATGACGACCACATCGAAATTATTTGACTCTATCCGCATCAGTTCCAACAGAAAAAAGAAAGTGGAACCTGAGGTTCCACAATGTCAGTGGGAAGGATGCACCAAACCCGGCACACATCGCGCACCGGCAGGGCGCGATCACGAGGGACAATATCTTCATTTCTGTCTTGAACATGTGCGCGAATATAACAAGAATTTCAATTACTTCACCGGTTTGAAGGACGATGAGATTGCGAAATTCCAGAAAGATGCCCTGACCGGCCACCGCCCGACATGGAAATCCGGTGTGAATGCTGCGGCCGCCAAGCCTGCGGCCGATTTTTCCCGCATCCGTTCGGGATCTGCTGCCTATCAGAACCGGGTCAATGACCCGCTCCATATGTTTAGCCAGCAGAGTCGGGCAGCTTCTGCACCCCGAAAACTGAAAACTCTTGAAGCACGCGCTTTCATGACATTGGGGCTTGAAGCCAATGCGACGAGCCGTGACATCAAGGCCAAGTATAAAGCGCTCGTAAAACTTCATCATCCTGATGCAAATGGTGGTGACAGATCTTCGGAAGATCGTTTGCGTGAAGTATTGCAGGCATACAATCTTTTAAAAAATGCGGGTTTTTGCTGACGCTAATTTGAAGACGAAAAGACAATTCTTTTCGATAGATCATTGAAATTCTTGTCCATTAGTCTGATAAGAGAGGGAAGCTTATAGCTCTTCAAAAGAAAACAGATTATAGACGTAGAGTGCGTTAATATTTAATTCGGACAGCGGTTTATCCCGTATGGAGGCATGATGACAAAGGATGATCTGGGTATTGATAATGTGCCGGATATAACGGTTTCGGCACGTGAACTTTTCGGTATTGATACCGATATGCAAGTTCCTGCATTCAGCGAGACAGATCCCAATGTACCTGAACTTGATCCGGATTATCTATTTGATCGGGAAACCACTTTGGCGATTCTCGCCGGTTTTGCCTTCAATCGTCGTGTTATGGTTTCCGGTTATCACGGTACCGGAAAATCCACCCATATCGAGCAAATTGCTGCGCGGTTGAACTGGCCTTGTATCCGTGTCAATCTTGACAGTCATGTCAGTCGTATCGACCTTGTCGGTAAAGATGCAATTGTGATTAAAGACGGAATGCAGGTAACCGAATTTCAGGACGGGATCCTGCCATGGGCCTATCAGCGGAATGTTGCACTGGTTTTTGACGAATATGATGCCGGTCGTCCTGACGTGATGTTCGTTATCCAGCGCGTACTTGAATCATCGGGTCGTCTGACATTGCTTGACCAAAGCCGCGTTATTTCGCCACATCCGGCTTTCCGCCTGTTTGCCACCGCAAACACGATCGGTCTGGGTGATACAACCGGCCTTTACCATGGAACCCAGCAAATCAATCAGGCGCAAATGGACCGCTGGTCGATTGTAACAACTTTGAACTATTTGCCGCATGACAATGAAGTCAACATTGTTCTGGCAAAGGCTAAAAGCTTCCGCACCGAGGAAGGCCGCGAAACTGTTTCCCAAATGGTGCATGTCGCGGATATGACGAGACAGGCTTTTATCAATGGCGATCTTTCGACAGTCATGAGCCCGCGTACCGTTATTACATGGGCTGAAAACACCGAAATTTTCAAAGATCTGGGATTTGCATTCCGCCTTACATTCTTAAACAAGTGCGACGAGTTGGAACGCCCGATTGTTGCCGAATTCTATCAACGGGCTTTTGGCAAGGAATTGCCGGAATCACTCGCAAATTCGGTTCTGTCATAAGGAAAACAGCTTTATGACCGCAAAATCAGGAGACAATATACGCGAACGGCCTTCCGGACTGATTGACAGTGAACCCTTCAAACGGGCAACCACTGTTTGTATGCGTGCTGTCTCCGGCGATCATGAGCTTGAAGTCGCATTTGGTGATGATCGCCCGTCAATTGTCGGCGGTCATGCCAGACTTCCCGACATACCGCGCCATCCGACTTTCAACGATTTTGCTGTTACCCGTGGTCTGGCCGATTCCATGGCGCTGCGTCAGGCCTGGCATGATAGCGAAATCCATTCCAATCTCGCGCCGCAAGTTCCTGAAGCGCGTGCGATATATGATGCAGTCGAGCAAGCCCGTGTCGAAGCAATCGGCACATTGGCTATGGAAGGCATGGCGGAAAATCTTGGTGCCATGCTTGCCGACAAATATAAAAGAGCAAATTATCAGGCAATCACCACAAAGGAAGAAGCACCGCTTGAAGAAGCGCTTGCACTTGTTGTTCGTGAAAAAATTACCGGCCGCAAACCACCTGAAGAAGCCGGTCCCGTCGTTGATTTATGGCGCGACTGGATTGAGGAAAAAGCCGGAAAAGATCTCGATGATTTGGCAAAAAATGTCAATGACCAAGACAAGTTCGCTCGTATTGTCAGAAGCATGTTGGCCTCTATGCAGCTTGCCGACAACCTCGAAGATAACGAAACGGATAGCGAAGGCGAGAGCGAAGACGAAAATAACGAACCTCAGGAAAACGAGGACGGAGAATCAAAAGAACAGGAAGGTTCCGACAAGACAGAAAGCGAACCTTCTGATGACGTTGACGAAAATGCCGAAGACGGAGACATGGAAGCTTCTGATTCGGCCGATGATGATGGCAGCGATTCCGAAGAAATAGATACCGAACAAACACCCGGCCAGACAAAACGCCCGCAGCCGCCATTTTCCGATATGGATCAACTCGGAGATTATAAAGTCTATACGCGAGAATTTGACGAGGAAGTTGAAGCTTCAGAACTCTGCGATATGGACGAGCTTACAAAATTACGTGCATTTCTTGATAAACAGCTCACCAATTTGCAAGGCGCTGTTGGCAAACTGGCCAACCGTTTGCAACGGCGTTTAATGGCACAACAGAACAGATCATGGAATTTCGATCTTGAAGAAGGCTATCTTGATTCGGCAAGGCTGCCACGCGTTGTCATTGATCCGACACAGCCACTTTCTTTCAAACAAGAACGTGATACCGATTTTCGCGATACGGTTGTTTCGCTGGTCATTGATAATTCCGGTTCGATGAGAGGCCGTCCGATCACGGTTGCGGCAACATGTGTCGATATTCTGGCAAGAACATTGGAACGTTGCGGTGTCAAAGTCGAAATTCTGGGCTTTACGACAAAAGCCTGGAAAGGTGGCCAATCACGCGAAAAGTGGCTTGCCAACGGAAAACCTGCCAATCCGGGTCGGCTTAACGATCTCCGCCATATTATTTACAAAAGTGCCGATACGCCTTGGCGGCGCGCCAAACGCAATCTCGGTTTGATGATGCGCGAGGGACTGCTTAAAGAAAATATTGATGGCGAAGCCTTGATATGGGCTCACCAACGGTTACTTGGCCGGCGTGAATATCGGCGCATTCTGATGATGATTTCCGACGGTGCACCCGTTGACGATTCTACGCTTTCCGTCAATCCCGGTAATTATCTGGAAAAACACCTTCGCGCCGTTATTGACGAAATCGAAACACACTCTCCGGTCGAACTCATTGCAATCGGCATTGGCCATGATGTCACCCGCTATTACCAGCGCGCCGTTACAATTGTCGATGCAGAAGAACTTGCCGGTGCCATGACCGAACAATTGGCAAGCCTGTTTGATGATAAAAAAACCGACTGACGAGATAATAAACCGTCATTTATGAAAGTGCCGATTATAAGAAAATTGATCTTTGAAAGAAAATCCGGAACTGTTCTATCAATTCGTTTAAAATATAATGACTTTGTTGCTTGAACTTGATTAGTTTTGATTCGTTTTTTATTTTATTTATTTAGTCTATTAAACGCTTTACCCGATTTTAAAATTATATTTCAATCGTATTATACATGTCTATATTATCATAACTGATAATTCTATATTCAATATTGTTGAAATCTCATTGTATTTTTTATTCTAATGATACGATTTTTATCTGGATAATATGAGCGCTTATGAGTGAAGCTTGAAGATATGCTTATCTTGGTCATTTGCGCCCGTCATGTTTTGCGAACGGGAAAAAATTTCCTTCTGACAATCACGGCAATGTATTGCTTAAATGCGGCAATGTATTGCTTAAATGTAGCGATTGTCAGAAAGAGCAAATAAACACCCCAACGCCTGCCCGACATGATTGCAGGCATAATCGTTGTTAAAGAAGCCGGCGTTGAAAAACAAAACCGGCTTTGTTGAATGCAGCGGGGTAAAAAAGCGAATAATTATAAGATAATATGGAGATTGGAAATAAATAGACCGTTCCTCAGACAGCCTGATCGCCCTTTTCTTGACTTTTGCCATGATAAATATCCGGCATAAATATTGCCAAAATCGCTCCATAGGGCAAAAGCATGAAAACGCCCATAAACAATTTCACGCCGAAATCACCACACGATAATGAAAGCCAAACCGGCACTTCAAGCCCCAAAAGATTTGTCATGGTGGGAATGGAGCTATCGCTATAACCGGTGAGTTTGTCGATAAACGAAAAATGGCTGGAAAAAGCGACAGCGAAAAACCATACGGTATCAAGTGCCGAACCGGTTATCGCAGCCGCAAGCGGTGCAATCCACCATGTTTTACGCCGTAAAGGATTGAATACCAGAATATCCAATAATTGGGCAAACAAAAATGCTGTACCGGATGCGATCGCCAATCGCGGACTGGCCAGAATCCACGAAACCACAAGCCCGGCAACAAAACCGGCATAAACAATGCGCCTTGCGGCATGGGGGCCGTAACGCCGATTTGTAAGGTCGTTGATAAGAAAAGCGAACGGATAGGTAAATGCGCCATAGGTCAGAAGGTGTTCCAATCCGAACCAATGAAACGGATATTGCACCAAAACGTTGGACGCCGTCACCGCGACGCACATTGCAAAAACTGCAAAAATAAGATGCCGGGTCTTTTTCATTTTTTTAACCTGGGTGATGGAACCAGAAAAAAGGGCCGAAGACCGGCCCTCAAGACGAATCGTTTATCGAAAAGAATCAGGCTGCGTTTTCAGCGAGTTTCTTTTCAATCTGGCGCTTCAACAAGCGTGCCCGTTGCGACAATTCTTTGTCACCGGACTTCAAAAGAAATGCATCAAGACCACCACGATGTTCGACAGAGCGCAAAGCATTTGCCGAAATACGCAAACGATAGCTTTGTTCAAGCGCATCGGAGATCAGAGTAACATTGCAGAGATTTGGCAAAAAACGGCGACGCGATTTGTTATTGGCGTGGCTGACATTATTGCCATATTGGACTGATTTTCCAGTCAATTCGCAGGCGCGGGACATAGATTTCACCTTTAAATTCTAATACAGAAGCAATCAATAAGCGTGCTAAAAATCCAATGAACACGCGCATGGATCGGCTTCCCAAAAATTGGTAAGTTGCGTTTCTATAGGGGGCTTAGGCAAAAAGGTCAAGAGTTTTCGTGTGCGGTCAGAAGGTTAAAACGTAAGAAATCTGTTTTTTTAGCCGCAAGCTATGATAAAAGAAATATTATGATGAGTGAAGCTAAAACAGATCCCAAGCCAGCGCATGGCCGTTCCCCGATATTTTTGGGAATTTTCGGTTTTTTATGCCTGTTCTTTTTTTGCGCTTTTTGTTCGTTGGGTGTCTGGCAAGTCGAGCGACTTGGCTGGAAAGAAAATCTGATTAAAAATGCAAATGAACGTGTCCATCTCGCACCGGTTCCGGCACCTGCTAAAAGCGAGTGGAGCAAGGTGAGTTACGACAAAGACGAATATCGCCCCGTCACCCTCAAAGGGCATTTTTTAAATGATAAAGAAGTTCTGATAACGGCTGTTGCAGACGAGACAACCGGTTATTGGGTTCTCACTCCGATGCAAACAGAAGACGGAGCGATCACATTTATCAATCGGGGATTTGTGCCGATGGATAAACGCGACCAGAAAACACGGGCAGCCGGACTTGTCGAAGGTGAAACAACGGTTACCGGTCTTTTGCGTATGAGTGAAGGGGGCGGTTTTTTCCCTCGTAAAAATAATCCCGATAGTAATTTGTGGTATACACGGCAATTGCCTGCTATGGCTAAAAAAGTCGGGCTTGTTGATGTTGCCCCTTATTTCATTGATGCTGACAGAACGCCGAATATAGGTGGATTACCGATCGGTGGTTTAACTATTGTGAGCTTCCCGAATAACCACTTGAGCTATGCAATTACCTGGTTTACTTTGGCCGCCGGCGTATTTGCTGCATCTATATTTTTAATCATTTCCGAAAGACGGCGTCGACGCGGAATTATCTATGAATAAAGCAACAGGAATAGGTTTTCTGGCAATCCTTATGTGGTCGCTATTGGCGACTTTAACGGCATTTTCCGGAAAAGTTCCTTCGCTCCTGTTAACGTCTATGACTTTCCTCATTGGCACGCTTCCGGGCGTAGTGATCTGGATTAAACATCCTGAAACACTCAAAGATCTGAAACAGCCGCTCATTGTGTGGGTTGTGGGCATTGGCGGCCTCTTCGGCTACCACTTCCTTTATTTCACAGCGTTAAGAAATGCCCCGCCTGTTGATGCCGCCCTTATCAATTATTTGTGGCCGTTATTCATCGTTCTCGGTTCCGCACTGATGCCGGGGGAAAAATTGCGCTGGTTCCACGTTCTTGGCGCTTTGTTGGGTTTTTCCGGAATGGTGCTGGTTATCGCCGGTAAAGGCGGATTTGTGATTGATGAAAAAAACAGCTTTGGCTATCTCGTTGCATTGGGCAGTGCTTTTGCATGGGCGGCCTATTCACTTCTTTCCCGCCGATTGGCAAAAGTGCCCACAACTGTTGTCGCAGCGTTTTGCCTTGTAACATCTATTCTTGCATTTCTGTGCCACTTTATTTTTTCCGAACCTTTCATTCTGCCTGAAAACGGCGGACAATGGCTATCGGTTTTATTGCTTGGTCTTTTTCCCGTCGGGCTTGCTTTTTACTGTTGGGATTTCGGTGTTAAACGTGGCAATATCCAGCTTTTGGGTGTCGCCAGTTATAGTGCCCCACTGCTTTCTACCCTTATTATGGTGGCAACCGGTCTTGCAGAACCGTCATGGCGGCTACTGGCAGCATGTCTTCTCATTACAGGCGGTGCTGTTCTCGCTTCCAAAAATCTGATCTTTAAACCAAAACCAGAAGCCGTCCGCGAATAAATAACCGGATACGTTCACCGGCATTTCTTCATCGGCTTGCCGGTAAATTCACTATTTTCACGTGCATCTTCACGAGCGACAGAGCAAAGGCCTGTTGTCCAACTGCTTTAAAAACGAACTATTGTTTGAACAATGCAAGCTTGACTTTAAGAATTGTTGAATTGATGTGGCTGTTAGCAAAAGACTGAAAAAACAGTTTGATTGCCTGGTGTTTCAGCCTTGGTTCACCCCGCCAAATGATATTGATAACTATTTTCTTGTTCCGGAAGCTAATCGTCACCGTCTTGAAGAAATATCAAACGGTTTTATTTAAGCAATAAAATGTTTTGGTTCGCCTGTCTTTTTTTCGTTCTTTTATCATATGGTATTTTTTAAAGGCGCGAAAAAAGGCTTGAGAAAGCAAAATAAATTTATGGCGATGGGCTGAAACTTGCCGTCACATATCTACCGACAATCAAAATCAGGTAAAAGCGGGTTGAAAGGTCAAAAATGTTCTACGGGGTTTTCCTTTCATTTGCTTCTTACGCCGCCTATGCCGTGAGCGATGCGTGTGTCAAATTTATTGATGGCGCATTGCCACCTTATGAAACGGCATTTTTCGGAGCTTTAATCAGCATCATTGTCATTCCATTTTTGAAAAACCGTGACAATAAATGGATAGACATTATCCGCTCGCAGAACTGGCCAATGTGGTTTTTACGGACAGTTTCCGGTGCTTTCGGAGTTATCGGCAGCGTTACTGCTTTTACACATCTCTCAATGGCAGAAGCCTTCACATTGATATTCTTGCAGCCCCTCTTTGTCAGCATTCTTTCTATGGTATTTTTAAAAGAAGCCATCGGATGGCGGCGTTGGTCGGCCATCATCATCGGCTTTATCGGTGTGCTTGTCGTTTTGCGACCGGGTTTCCGTGAACTTAATATCGGACATGTTGGGGCTGTTTTTGCCGGTTTGAGCGGCGCTATTTCTATCATTATTGTACGTCATATGGGCGGTCGCGAAAAACGCATTACACTTTATTCAAGTGGCATTATCGGTTCGATTATTATTTGCGGTTTGTTGAGTTTACCCGGCTATGTCGAACCGCATGGTTTTGAATGGCTCTATCTTTCCGGTTACGGGTTACTTGCAGCTCTTGGTGCACTTTTTCTTATGGCGGCTGCGCGCCGCGTTCCCGCAATTGCTATTGCCACCCCGCAATATAGCCAGATGATCTGGGCGATATTGTTCGGTTATTTCATTTTCAACGATCATCTTGACCTCCCGATGGCCGTTGGCATTATCCTTATCATGGCCTCAAGCCTTTTAACTTTTATGCGCGAAAAGCATCACCGGAACCAAACCACACCACAGAAATAATGAAATTCCCCCTCCCTCGCGTTTTAAGAATTCTTCGCTTGAAAAGAACAGCTCAAGTTGAAAATGCCGAAAATCGAAAGAACGCGCGATATTAAAATAACTGCCTAACCGGCGGAATTGCCGGTTTGTGTTTTTGAAGAAAATTTCTGGCAGTTTTTGGCATTATCGCCAGCGAGAGATCGGAGTGCCAATCTCATAAAAGGAAAGATTTTCCCGCAAAGTCCGAGCGGAAAAACCTCGCGAGCTTTTAGCGTGCGATAATTCAAAACCACTGGATACGGGAATGAAGCAGATTTTTGCCCACATCGCAAAATAAGCGTTTCGATCAAGGAAACGAAATAACAAACGCTTGGCTTACGGGCGGAGGCAGCAGACGTTGCAAAAGAAAACCTCAAGGGAAGGAAATAAAGGGAAGGAAATAAAAACGCGTGGCTCGCGGGAGGGGGCTGCAGACGTTGCAAAGAGGTAAGCCCCAAGGGAAGGAAATAAAAACGCTTGGCTTACGGGAGGGGGCAGCAGACGTTACAAAAGGAAAGCCTCAAGGAAACGAAATAAAAACGCTTGCCTCGCGAGAGGCGGCAGCAGACGTTGAAAAAGAAAAGCCTCAAGAGGAGGAAATAAAAGGAATAAAATAAAAACGCTTGGCTCGCGGGAGGGGGCAGCAGACGTTGCAAAAAGGTAAGCCCAAGGGAAGGAAATAAAAACGCCTGCTGCGGGAGGGGGCAGCAGACGTTACAAAAGGAAAGCCTCAAGGGAAGGAAAGGCTTTCCACCCAGAGCCTGAGGGGAAAAGGCTCTGCGAGCTTTTAGCGCGCTGTACGGCGAGCGATTGCCGCGATCTCTGAACGGGTAATACCGAGATCATTCAATTCATGAGTAGAAAGGCGGCTCAATTCATTATAAGTTGTACGATAACGGCGCCATTTATTAAAACTACGAAGAAGATTCATGACACTCACCTGATTGAATATATTATGTTGGAATTTGTTGAGGCGTATATAGACTTGACCCCCCGCATTGAGGAGTGACAAGATTGCATAGCTGCTGTGCAGCGATTAAGCATTTTGTATATTTTTTAGTCACAATTCATTAAGAATTGGCGATATTTCGCCTCATTTCGTAACATTTGGCCTTATTCAGGAAATAAAACGATATTTTTCGCCATAATTTTTGTGAAAAATCGCGTGGAAATTGTTTTGAAATGATGCAAATTTCAAATTTGAAAGAAAGAAATTCTATTTACCTTTAAAAACAACTTGCAGGATAAGGTTATTTTCTAACACAACTCTTAAATCATGGTTAATTTTTCGTTTAGCGCAACCCGCTTCACGGAGATGAAATATATTGTTGGCGGGGGCAAATAATTTTTTGGCAAGCGCTATTGTTTATTCCCGCTATTCTTTGCTGTCGCGATACTGTCTCAGCCAGAAAAATTCTTATCTGTTTCAATCAATTGCGGCATGTCTATTGCAATTATCCCTTAAGGATTTCCAATGCCATACGCTTCATAGACACCACGCTATTCGAGAAAAGTGTTCAATCTCGTAAAAATCTCCGCTAGATCTATCGAAACAAAGCTCGGCCGGTTTTAAAAATATTTTAGCCCGAACAATCACTATTCTTCTCCGGCGCTTCCATTTTGAAGCTTGCTCAACGTGTCTTCCAATCAATTCCCGCAAGTATCGGAAACTGTAGTAGTATTAAAAAAAGCTGCCGGAATTGATCCAGCAGCTTTTCCTTGTATGAAATCTTTGTTCTTTCCATCCATTCAGTGACGGAAATGGCGCATACCGGTAAAGACCATTGCGATATTGTTTTCGTCGGCTGCTGCAATCACTTCATCATCGCGGATAGAACCGCCAGGCTGGATGACCGCTGTCGCGCCCGCTTCCACCGCTGACAACAACCCATCGGCAAACGGGAAGAAAGCGTCGGATGCGACAACCGAACCTTTGGTCAAAGGCTCGCTAATACCGGCGATTTTAGCTGCATCCAGCGCTTTATGAGCGGCTATACGGGCTGAGTCCACGCGGCTCATCTGACCGGCACCGATACCGACTGTTGCATTATCCTTCACATAGACAATGGCATTCGATTTCACGTGTTTGGCAACCTGAAATGCAAATTTGAGATCACGCATTTCCGCTTCGGTCGGTTGGCGTTTTGTAACCACTTTCAAATCGAGATCGTCAATCACACCATTATCACGCGTCTGAACCAACATGCCGCCCGATACGGTTCTCATTGTCAAACCGGGAGCGCGCGGGTCAGGCAGACCACCGGTAATCAGAAGACGCAGATTTTTCTTCCTGGCAATGATTTCGCGAGCCGTTTCTGTAGCGTCCGGTGCGATAATAACTTCGGTAAAAATTTTGGTAATTTCGGTGGCGCAATCTTCGTCAAGCGGACGGTTCAGCGCAATAATACCACCGAAAGCCGAAACAGAATCGCAAGCCAAAGCTTTAAGATAGGCTTCTTTCAACGTTTTGCCTTTGGCAACCCCGCAAGGATTTGCATGTTTGATAATGGCGACCGCTGCAGTCTTTTCCGGATCGAATTCGGCAACGGTTTCAAAGGCTGCGTCCGTATCATTGATATTATTATAGGAAAGCTGTTTTCCCTGTAAAACCTGTGCGGTTGATACACCGAAACGCTTTTCACCGGTCAGATAAAAACCCGCTTTTTGATGCGGATTTTCGCCATAGCGCATAATCGTTTCAAGTTCGCCGCCAATTGCGCGCCATTTCGGCGTATCAATTTCAAGTGCCTCGGCAAACCAGTTCGATATTGCTGCATCATATGAAGCTGTACGGGCAAAAGCACGGGCAGCCAGCATGCGACGGAAGGAAAGCTTCAGACTGCCTTCATTTTTATCAAGTTCGGCCAATACCAGATTATAATCATCCGCATCTGTCACAACTGTAACATAAGCGTGGTTCTTTGCAGCGGCACGAATCATTGCCGGGCCGCCAATGTCGATATTTTCGACAATGGTTTCATTATCGGCACCGGAAAGTCTTGTTTCCTCGAACGGATAAAGATTGACAGCAACAAGATCAATGCCGACAATTCCGTGTTTTTTCATTGCGGCCTGATGTTCCGGATCATCACGGATTGCAAGTATGCCTCCATGAATTGCCGGATGCAGAGTTTTGACCCGACCATCCATAATTTCCGGAAAACCGGTAACTTCGGAGACATCTTTGACAGGCAAACCGGCTTCAGCCAGAGCCTTTGCAGTACCGCCTGTCGAAATAAGCTCGACGCCATATTCATGAAGGCGCGTTGCAAAGTCGATAAGGCCGGTTTTATCCGATACGGAAATAAGAGCCCGACGCACCCGAAGCAAATCGGGCGCGGGAATGTGTTTCGATGTCACAGTCATAGCATTGTTCCTGAAATTTACGCAGAAGAAATAACCTTAACTGCCATAGCACAGGAAGTTGAAAAAAACACTCTATGAAAAGAAAAGTGAACGGTTTTGACTTGAAACTTTTAGATAAGCTCTTTTCAAAATACCTTCATTTCCAGCTCAATTACTTAGCTTGCTCCGGTAATACGTGTAAAACGCCAACGGATTTTTTCGGTGAGAACCGGCCGAAAATTCAAGACAATCTGACGTGTTCTTCTTGGACCGCTCGGATCTGCAAAGTCGATTGAATCTTCAAGCTGTATATCGGCATCGGGAGAAATAAAATTCCACGCATCTCCCTTCAAAACTTCCAGACGCAAGCTGTTACCATCATGGCTCACCTCGACATGGGGATGAAGATGGAACCGCACCGCTACATTGTCACGACCATCGCTTTTGATGGATTTTCCGGCAGGTGCGAAAAAGGAGTCATAGCCGTCGATAATATTGCCATTGGATGTAAGCAGCAATCCACGCTCGTGAATCATATTGAATGATGCGAGATAGCCGTTATGACTTGCAACAAAACCGACACGGTCCGGTTCTTCAACGCGTTTGATATTGACAATTGTCGGGCCGCTTATGAGTGCGGCGCGGCTATTGCCTTTGCGCTTATGGAATTTACCGGAAGATGTATCGTTCAGTGTTGCCGTCGAATGGGCTGCGGTTGCCCGCGCCATCAAAGCATAATCGTCCGGTCCATAGGGGTCGATTCCCGCATTGATAATGAAACGGTCGGCACCTGAGGACATTTCAAAGGAAAGGCAACCTGCGGCCGCTTGATAGGAAACCTGACGCGGTGGAATTGTTCCGGTATCGGCAATGATGGTTGTATTATTCGCGTAAAGTCTCTGATAGCCGGAATAAGGCGCATGTGAAAAAGGCATACCGGCTGTCTCGTCAAGTTTCAAAACAACTGCCAACCTTTCCGGCAAAACCGGCCCCACTCCGTTAAAATGGGCAAGCGTCTGATCCTGATGAACAAAAAACCGCAAAGCCGGTAACATGCGTTCAACCGAATCAACCAATATTCTGGGTGCAGTCTCTTTGCTATGGGCATAAAGGTGACGCAATGCGATAAGATCGGTCAACAGGGAAAGCAATGTTGCGGGATTGCGCGAAATATGCCCACCATCCGGCAAGATTTGCCGCGCCAAAGACCGCGCAAGCTGCATCTGGGAAGCCTTTTTCATGGAAGGTGATACAGGCAAAGAAACAGAAGCAAAACATAAAGCGATAGCGGCTTGGAGACGGTTTTCATCCTCATCCATATTGCGGATAGCCGTTCTTAGAAACCGTGCATGAAAGCCTAACGCACGCAAAAACCGGCGCTCGAAATTTTCATTTGCGCCATCAAGCAACATTCGTGCATGGCAAAGCCATGAAATCAGCCTGCGCGCTGCAACATCAGGGCGCCATGCCAAACCTTTGACATGTTTTCCGGATTGTTCAAGCCAGTCGTTAAGCAAGGAACGGGCATGGGCATTGGCAAGCGGCGTACGCGCTGCATCAAGATGCCGGAGCCAACTGAAATCGTTAAGCGCTGCTTCCCAAGCAGGCGTTGGTGGCTCGACCGCAAAAGGTGAAATTGAACCGGTTTGCACAATCCTTCCGGCAAGCGCAAAACGGCCATGATAGAATTCATGCGCCATTTCCGGATCGGCCAAATGAAGATCGACAGGTTCAGCCAGAATACGTTGCGGACGAAAACCGGAAAACCGCCAGCGAAATAACGGTCCGACACACACACGCCGCAACAAACGCATCGCAGCATAAAGCGCTGGCGATGTTTTATATTGCTGATCGATTGTGGTGGCCACGATAGGAACTCCATGAAAATGAACTTGAACCTATTTTCATGGATTAAGGTGAATGATTGGTTAATTTTGGTAAAAAACCCGCAATAGAACATCAAGATCAAATGAAGTGGTTGTCATCCATTATACCGGCAAAAAAGGCTTAAAGCTTGATAATGTGCTGGGGCATAAACCGCTATAGTGGCGCTTGAACTTTTAACTTTTTAAAATGCGTTCGGGCTTTTATTTTTAAAACCAAACTTAAATATTCTGCCAATTTTATGCGTCCCGCCTTGAAATATCGGCGTTAAAAATTCCGGATGCTGCCCATCAGCCATTTAAAATTCGCAAAACAAGCATTCAAAAAACTGAAGGTTTCAGTGCCCCTTTTCTCTTTTGTCAGGACAAAGCGGCATGAAAATTGAAAATAATAGCGAGGTTACGAAAGGCTTAAGCAATACGTTTGAATCTCGCTGCAAAAAAGCCGTCCATGCCCGATAATAATGGCGTTTCCCCTTCAAGATCGGCGGGAGTGGTGCGTAAAACACCGTTTGGCAAAAGCTCTTTTCTTCCCCCCACTTCTTCATCACGGATTGGTACGAGCGTGATATCATTGCGGCTTGAAAGAACTTTATCAACAAGCTCTTCGCCCTCCTGTCTTGCAATCGAACAATTTGCAAAGACAATCAAGCCGCCAATTTTGACAAGCGAAATGGAAGCGACAAGAAGTTCAAGCTGTAATTTTGCAAGTTTTTCAACGTCACTAATATCTTTTGTCCATAAAATATCAGGGTGTCTTCTGATTGTTCCGGTCGACGAACAGGGCGCATCAAGCAAAACAGCATCAAAAAGTTCTTCAGGTTTGAAATCTTTAAGGTTGCCCGCCCATGTTGCAACCTTCAAATCGAGCCGTTCCATATTATGTTGTAAACGCTTCAGGCGGTTTGCCGAAAGATCGATTGCCGTTACATGGGCGCCCTGAACGGCAAGCTCTGCCGTTTTTCCGCCCGGTGCTGCACATAAATCTGCTACAGCTTTATCTTTAATATTGCCGAGCAAGCGGGCGGGAAGAGAGGCGGCCACATCTTGCACCCACCATTCCCCTTGTTGATAGCCTTCAAGATCGCTTACCGCCCCTTCGACATGTTCAAGCCGGACTGTGCCATTGAAGAGAACATGACCACCGAGTTTTTCCGCCCATATTTCAGGGTTGCTTTTGACTGAAATATCGATTGGTGGTTCAATTGCCTGTGCGGCCAAAATTTTTGCTGCCTTTTCACGACCATAGGCTTCGATCAACATGTGAGAAAACCATGCCGGAATATTTTCCGTTGCCGAACTTTGCGCCCGTTCCTTATCGGCATTGCGGGCAAGTTTTCGCAAAATTGCATTGACAAGGCCTGAAAAACGTTGATTGCGCGGGTCGCTTTTGGCGGCAGTAACGGCAAGATCAATGGCCGCATGGTCGGGAACATCAAGATAGAGCACTTGCGCTGCCGCCACATGGAGAAGATGTTTTAACGACAGGGCATTTTGCGGCAAAGGCCGATCAAGATAACGCTCAACTATTCTTTCAATATCAGCACGATGGCGAAGGGCTGCCCCCAAAATAGCGCGCACCAGCATACGATCACGCATTTCAAGTGCCAAATATTGGGGATGCCCGTGCTCGTTATCGGTGAGGCCATCAAGCGATGTCTTTTTGTCAATCACTGCCGAAAGAAGACGGGCTGCTGCCAGCCTTGCCGGAAGGCCCGGAACAGGCACGGCGGATTTTCTTTCGGACAAACCGGAATGATGTATTTTATGTTTATTTGCCAATATCGACTCGTTATGACCATGGACCTTTCGGCGTGTTATTGCGCATCCATGACGGACGTTCAACAGTGCGGCGCATATTTTCCCATGGCGAACCGCTTGTTGTCGTAATATTCATTTCCTCGGCCTGTTTACGCAAAGCTTTTATGCGGTTTTCCGTTGAAGGATGGGTCGAAAAAAGACTATCCGCCCCGCTGCCATTCAAAGGATTGATGATAAACAGATGTGCTGTTGCAGGATTATGTTCTGCTTCCTCATTGGGAACATCTGCAACACCACGGGCAATTTTGTTCAAGGCCGAGGCAAGCCATAGCGGATTTCCACATATTTGGCCGCCGCGTTTATCGGCCGCATATTCGCGTGTTCTGCTGATCGCCATTTGCACAAGCATGGCAGCAAAAGGTGCCACGAACATCGCAATAATTGTACCGATAATACCGGATGAATTGGAGTTACCATTGGAATCGCGGTTACTGCTGCCGAAAAACAACGCAAAATTGCCAAGCATCGAAATGGCTCCGGCAATCGAAGCGGTTATTGTCATTGTCAGCGTATCATGGTTTTGTACATGTGACAGCTCGTGCGCCATAACACCGGCCAGTTCTTCCGGACTAAGCGCATTCAACAGGCCGGTTGTGGCAGCAACAGAGGCATGTTCGGGATTGCGTCCGGTTGCAAAAGCATTGGGCTGCGCGTTATCAATCACAAAGACTTTCGGTTGGGGAAGACCGACTTTTTTGGCAAGGTCGCTCACAATCCGGTAATATTGGGGGGCGCTCCGCTCATCGACCTGATGCGCGCCATACATACTCAAAACCATTTTATCCGAATTCCAATAGGAAAACAGATTCATTCCGGCTGAAATGAGAAATGCGATCACTGCACCATTACTGCCGCCAATGAGGTAGCCGACGCCCATCAATAGTGCCGTCATGAAAGCAAGAAGCATGGCGGTACGCATAAAATTCATTGTCAAAAACTCCGATATAAAGCATATTTGCCCTATATGATGGTGAATATTTCCGTTTTCTTCAATGGAAGACCTATGAAAAATGACAGACAAACAAAAAGAACAAAATATAGAAAATAAAAATCCCGAAAAAAAAGAACTTCCCCCTGCAGCACAAAGAGCACTGAAAGAAGCCGAGGAACGGCGTAAAAAAGCCAAGAAAACCGATGCGCCGAAGGAAATCGGCGGTCGTGGCGGAAATGATCCTTCACGCTATGGCGATTGGGAAATAAAGGGAAGGGCTATCGACTTCTGATTTTTGAAAGCTCATTCAAATAAATCCGGTTTTTAAAAATTTAATTCCGGATTTTTTGTGTATTATTATTTTTATATTATTCCGTCTAAATTGTTAAACCGGTTTTTTCTTATATATTTTTTTGTTTTTATTTTGGACTTGCCAATTTTTATAACAAATCGAATGTTCGAGAAAGCGATTTATACAGCGCGCTTCCCTGTTTTTATTTCCATATTTTAACGACAAATACGCAAAGCTTTATATCAGCCTTTAATCAATAGACGCCGGAATGTTTAAAAAAGCTCATAGCCGGAATCGGTGAAAAGCCCGTAAATGAGAAAGTTTAAACTGCCTAATTGATAAATTGCCGCGCTGCCGGTGCGATTATTCATGCTGCAACGCTTCACAACATCAATATAGGGCCTTTGATAAAAATAACGAATGCAAAAAATTCTGTGCGCCGTTGATGGTTCACGCAAAATTCCAACAAAAACGGGCATCAAGTGCCCGTTTTTTTGACTTTTTTCAAGACTTGCCGGAAGTCTTAAAAGCTTTAATTTTAAAAGTTTATTCTGTCGGCTGGGCTGCTGCTTCAGCAGGAGCAGCTGCGGCAGCTTTGGCTTCTTCTTCAGCCTGTTTGGCGGCAGCAATACGTTCCTGAGCTTTTTTGCCGGGCTGTGCTTTATTCGGATTGTTGCGGGGCTTGCGCTTGAAAAGACCGGCAGCATCAAGAAAACGTGCAACACGATCTGTCGGCAAAGCACCGTGACCCAGCCAATATTGGATGCGCTCGTTATCTATCTTTACGCGATCATTCTCGTCGGCAAGCATCGGATTCCAGAAACCGACACGTTCGATAAACCGGCCATCACGCGGGCTGCGGATATCGGCGATAACGATATGGTAGTAAGGGCGCTTTTTTGAACCTGCGCGTGACAGACGAATTTTCAACGACATGTTTTATCTCCTATTGTCGGTTTTGGCTTTTGACCAATCGGGTTGCCGCCGGTCTTTTCGTGTTCCGGCAGAAATGTTTCCTTATTTTGAATGCAGTTTCAAAGCCGTCGCTTCGTGGTGACGAATGACTTCCTTGACGATGAAATTTAAAAATTTTTCCGCAAAATCGGGATCAAGATGGCTTTCTTCAGCAAGCTTGCGCAAACGCTCGACCTGCCGTTTTTCGCGTGATGGATCGGCGGGCGGAAGGCCATATTTTGCCTTTAATACTCCGACAGCTTTGGTGCAGCGGAACCGTTCGGCAAGAATATGCACAAGTGCGGCATCAAAATTGTCGATTGATTCACGAAGTTGCACAAGCTCTTCAGGAATTTTTGTATCACTCATAATCTTCAACGTTTCTTCGTTTTTCAATGCTTTTTCGGCAGGCCGGGAAGACCTGGGAATTTCGTTCCGCTTGACGGCAGTCCGGGTAATGTCCCGCCACCAAGACCGGGAAGTTTGTTTCCAAGGCCTGCACTTTCAGTCTGTTTCTGAATTTTTTCCAATTGCTTGGGATCCATTGACGAAAGATCGGGAAGGCCACCACCCAAACCGCCAAATCCCAATTTGGCGCCAATGCCGCCCATCATCTTCTGCATCAGACCACCTTTGCCTTTGCCGCCCATCATTTTCATCATGTCGGCCATCTGACGATGCATTTTGAGAAGTTTGTTGATGTCAGCCGCATTGGTACCCGACCCTTTGGCAATGCGTTGCTTGCGGCTATGTTTCAAAAGATCGGGATTGGCACGTTCTTCTTTGGTCATGGAAGAAATAATGGCCAATTGGCGGTTAAAAAGATTGTCGTCAAGACCGGCAGCGGCAATCTGGTCTTTCATTTTTCCGATGCCCGGCATCATGCCGAGAATGCCGCCCATGCCACCCAATTTCTTCATTTGCTTGAGCTGTTCGGCCAAATCGCTCAGGTCGAATTTGCCCTTCTGCATTTTTTTGGCAAGTGCAGCGGCTTTTTCCTGATCTATCGTTTCGGCAGCTTTTTCAACGAGCGAAACAATGTCGCCCATGCCCAGAATACGATCGGCAATGCGGCGCGGATGGAATTCTTCCAGCGCTTCCATTTTTTCGCCGGTTGCAATAGCCTTGATCGGCTTGCCGGTTACAGCGCGCATTGAAAGGGCAGCACCACCACGCCCGTCTCCATCCATACGTGTCAATATGATACCGGTAATGCCCACACGCTCGTCAAATGAACGGGCAAGGTTGACAGCATCCTGACCGGTCAAACTATCGGCAACAAGCAAGATTTCATGTGGTGCGGATTTGGCCTTGATGTCGGCCATTTCGACCATAAGCGGCTCGTCGATATGGGTGCGACCGGCCGTGTCGAGAATAACAACATCCTGACCGCCAAGTTTGGCAGCCTGAACAGCACGGGCAGCTATTTCGACAGGTGTCTGTCCGGCAATAATCGGCAATGTCGGCACATGAATCTGTTCACCGAGCTGGCGCAATTGTTCCTGCGCCGCCGGACGGCGCGTATCAAGAGAAGCCATCAAGACTTTCTTGTTCTGTTTTTCAGTGAGGCGTTTGGCAATTTTTGCCGAAGTTGTGGTTTTACCTGAACCTTGCAGGCCGACCATCATGATAACAACCGGTGAAGGTGCATTGAGGTCTATGGAAATGCCTTCCGTGCCAAGCATTTCCACCAACTCGTCATGAACGAGTTTGACAACCATTTGCCCCGGTTTGATTGATTTGAGCAAATTGGCACCAACCGCCTTTTCACGCACACGGTCGGTAAAGGAGCGTACAACATCAAGTGCAACATCGGCTTCAATCAGCGCACGACGGACCTCACGCAGAGCGGTTGCAACATCCTGCTCCGACAAGCTTCCACGCCCTGTCAGATTGTTCAGAATAGTGCCCAGACGTTCCTGTAAGGAATCAAACATTGTCTACCTCTTTAATAAGCCAACAAACCCGAACCAAACAAAACACCCACCCGAGGGCGCATCGCGCTGTCGGATGTTGACCTCCGGGATCTCTTTATACCGTTACGGGTCCCGGTCGGTGGCTCCAAGTCTGATAAGCTTGTCGCAGATTTAAAGCGTCTTAAAACAGCAAAAGGAGCATCTTGTCAAGGTTTAAGCATATTGTATTTGATAAAGTGTAATCCCACTTGGTTTCAGAACCAACTTGTTATAAGCGGTAAAGTACATTTTACCTTACACAAAAGTCAGGTTTTAAGAAGGAACAGCTCTAATGTCTCGAATGTTTTGTAAAAGAGCGATAAAGGCCGGTTTTATCGGCTTGGCATTTGCCGCAACCACAGGAGTTGCCGTCGCGGCTCCGAAATGCGGAAACACTTCGGCCGGTTTTGAAAACTGGGTAGAGGCAACCAAACAGGAAGCAGCCGCAAACGGAATCGGCAAACAGGGCATAGCCGCGTTGAACAATGTGCATTATGCGCAGGCGACCATCAATGCAGACCGTGGCCAGAAAAGTTTCAAACTGAGCCTTGACCAGTTCATGAAAAAACGCGGCTCGTCAACCATTGTTGCCCGTGGCAGAGTGATGAAAAAGCAGAATGCGGCACTGTTTGACCGGCTTGAGAAAAAATACGGTGTTGCATCCGGTCCGGTGATTGCCATTTGGGGAATGGAAACGAGCTTCGGTTCCTATATGGGTAAACAACATACGTTGTCCGCCGTTGCAACATTGGCTTATGATTGTCGGCGCAGCGCATTTTTTACCGACCAACTCTATGCCGCTTTAAAGCTGATTGACCGCGGAGATTTCGACCCGAATTCTATCGGTGCGATGCATGGCGAAATCGGACAAACCCAATTTTTGCCGAAAAATGTTCTGCTTTATGGCGCCGATGGTGATGGCAACGGTCACATTGACATGATTAACTCGAAAGCCGACGCACTTGCTTCGACATTCAATTTCTTGCGTAACCATGGTTGGAAACCGGGACAGGGCTATCAACCGGGAGAACCCAATTTCGCCGCCATTCAGGGTTGGAATGATGCAAGCGTTTACCAGCAGTCAATTGCCATTATGGGTAAACAGATAGACGGCAATTGATGAAGCGCCTTGCCGTTTCATGGCAAATGGTATTTTTCCATTCCGCTATCCGGCAATAACTATAAAGTGGCGATAAAAGTCATATTTGTTAAAGTCTTGAAAGCCTGCCAATCCGGCGGGCTTTTTCTATAAAACTTTTGTTCGACAACGCGACCGGTTTGAAACGGACTGCCGCAAAGATTATTCTTCTGCCCTGATAAAATCACCGGTACGCCTGTCCATAATCCATAATTCGCCTGTCGCAATATCGAACCACGCTCCATGAAGGGCAAGCTTTCCCTGATCTTCCCGTCGTTTTATCCATGGGAACGTACGCAGATTATTGATTGAATAGCGGATGGAAATCCGCTCAAGTGCGGTTTGACGTTCACCCGATGTCATCAATGTATTGGTTGCAACCGCTTCGGCAGCCGGTGTCAATAGCCCCATCCATTTACCGATAAAATCGACCGTTGAAAGGGGTGCTCCATCAAGGTCAAGTGCATTGCGTATGCCGCCACAACGCGCGTGGCCAAGTACAACAATGTTTTTGACTTTTAAAGACTGGACAGCAAATTCCAGTGCCGCCGAAGTTGCATGATATTCCTTGTCAGGGTGAAATGGCGGCACGAGATTGGCAACATTACGCATAACAAATATTTCACCCGGATCGGTATCAAAAACAGTTTCCGGTGCAGCTCGCGAATCGCAGCAGGCTATGACCATGGTCTCGGGCTTTTGCCCTTCATAAGCCAATTGTTTATAGCGCTCGCGCTCATGAGTAAAACGGCTTTTCATAAATATATGATAGCCGTTTAAAAGCTTTTCAGGGAAATCCATCATCAATCAATCAGTCATTTGGCAATCATTTGGCAATCACTGGGCAATCACTGGGCAATCACTTCACTTAACAATCACTGGGCAGCTTTCGCTGTTCCCGCCTTTTATTTGTTTTTTGCCACTTCTGCCGTATCTTTGAGATAGCGCAACGTAACGCGCTCGGCGAGTGTGCCAAGCCGGTGCAACCCGCTTTCAAGCATCAATTCGTAACCATTGTTCCTCGTTGTTTCCATGAGCATGGTATAAACAGAAGCAGTGGCAAAACGGAGAGCATCTTCTTCATTGTCACCATCAAGAATACGGGCAAGGAAAAGTGCCGCTGTGAGATCACCAAGCCCGTTAACCGGATCCTTCACCAACGGGTGTTCGGCAAGCAGGATGGATTTATCGGTCACAAGCAGATTGCCGGTGGCGTTTTTTAAAAGTGGCCATGCAGAAGTAACAAGAGTTGTCTTGCAACCCGTTTTTCGTGCAGCTTCAATAATCTCGTGATTGGTATCAAGTTTTTTCGACACAATCCATTCAAGTTCCGACCGGTTGGGTTTCAGAATATCGGCAAGCGGCAACAGTTTTTCGACAGTTTCTTTGGCGATGTCTTCCCCGACATAAAGCCCGCCTTCGTCCCCCAGAACCGGATCACAAAAATAGACAAGATGCGGATTTTTCTGTTTGAGCGTTTTGATAAGATCGGCGGTAATCTCGATCTGTTCGGCACTTCCGAAATAGCCGGTCATGACTGCTGCAATTTCACCCACCCATTTCGAGCGGATAATATCATCCGCCCAGGCTTTGAAATCGGCTACCGGAACGATCAGCCGGTGGGAAGGACCATGGCGCGGCTGCCATGTCATGCTGACTGTCAACATATCCCAAACAGCATATCCCATTTGTTCGAGAGCATTGACGCTCACACGTGTGCCGACCGAACCGCGAATGACATGACTTGAAATAACAAGAACAGATTTTCCAGAATTGCTCATCAACAATGCCTTTTTCATAAAACAAGCTTTTATTTAAAACCTGTTTCACTTTGCCACAAGTGAGAAATTGGTGACAATCGGCAGCAAAGTTCCAGCAATCAAATGGCGGAACAGGAATGGGCGGAAACGGAATAGTCGGAAACGGAATAGTCGGGAAATCTATAATAGCGCCATTTGGAAATTATCGTCGCTTTAAGTTCCTGAAATTACATATGACCATTTTATAAAGATCATTTTTTTGAAATATAAATTTATAAAAATTTTATACAAAATTCCAATATCATTATTTTATAAAATAAAAAACTTCATATAGCTCCAAAAAGCTATTTATATATTTTAATGATTGAATTTATTTCAAATCGGATATTAAAAATTGTTTCGGTAATTATATCGGATCAATGTGTCCAATTTTAAAAAAGGCCAATCGCACTTCACCGTTTTTCACTGATAGTTGCAGAACCGGATCGCCCTTATCATTCTTTGGCATAGCGCTTAAAGCGAAAAAGATTGTTTTGAGATTGTCGAATTGTGAAGGAAATGTTGAACGGGCCGTTTGCATGAGCTTGTTCTGGTCACTTATTGCAATGTCGAATTTTGCATTGAGGTAACCTTCCTCGTTAAAGGAAAATGGTCCCGAAACAGTTAACGCCCCGCCGGTTGCAAAACGCACTGTCGACGATTTCAAAAAACCTTTGTGACCGCGTAGTCGCTCGATCGGAATATCGTGGTTTTCGTCACTTGTAAAAAGGGATGAAGCTTCATCGAGTGTCCATTGAATATCACCACTCATTTCCGGTACCGTCGTATTTTCATGCGGAACAGTCAAGGGCAACTGCAAATCGACAAATGTCAATCTGGCATCAAGATTGCTATTCAAACCATGAGCATCAAAACGCAGAAATTTTCCTGTCGTTCTGTCTTGTAGCTGGTCGGCATCTGTTCTGGTTCCAATTTCTATGTCATCAGTCCGTAAACTGACAGCATCGGGGATATGATGGCTCATATCTGTTTCAATTTTCATATCACTCCACTTGGCAGAAAGTGGAACAAGGCCCGGAAATTCGAGAGATATTGGGGAATTTAGCGACAATTCCAGCCAGCGGGGTGCATAAACCGGAGCACCGGTAATTATTTTCCCGCCGGAAAAAGCAAATCCTTTGACCAATTGCTGCAAATTGACTGTGTCGCAGGAAACGCCGATTCTGAGCGGATAGCCGGTTTTATGCATATTTTCACATATCGCAACAAAGCCGTTTTCATTATAGCTTGCCAATTGTCCGGAAACTTTTTCCTCGACCTTTGCTGCCAGAAAATACCAGAGAATCGAATAGAGAACGACAATCAGGACAATGGAAAAAATACCCCGTTTCAAATATCTGTGCTTGAGTGATTTACGGTGAGACACAAAGTCGGAGGAGGTCATCTTTCGGTTTTCTCGCAATTTCCATCAATGCCGGTTCGCCGATCATAGAGAATAACAACTTATATCTCCATAGACATTTATGCTTTTTTTAGTGCATATATCGATGTCTATAATGGTGCATGGAATAAGGATCGGCAGCAAATGCACGACTTTTGGGTATTCGGTTATGGTTCTTTGATGTGGAATCCGGGTTTTACCTATGATTTTATGTCGCCTGCCCGCCTTTATGGCTACCACCGCTCTTTATGTATCTATTCCAACCATTATCGCGGAACAGTAGAAAATCCCGGCCTTGTTTTAGGACTTGATCGCGGTGGGTGTTGCGACGGGCTGGCTTTCCACGTTCCGGTAGAGGATACCAAAAAAACCTACGATTATCTGATTGAACGTGAACAGGTAAACAGTGTCTATATCGAAAAGATGAAGCCGATCTATTTGAAAGACGGTCGCGTTGTCAACGGGCTGTTCTTTGTCGCCGATCAATCACATGAGCAATATGCAAAAAAGCTTGATCCGGAAAATATGGCACTCATCATTCGCAAAAGTCACGGGCTTGCCGGTTCCAACGTTGATTACGTGGTTAATACTGCGGCAAGTTTGAGAAAAATGGGCATTCCCGACAAGTCTCTGGAAAAGCTTGCAAAACTTCTTCAGGATTGACGAAATCCAATAATCGACAACCTTTAAAGCCGCTTCGGAAATTACCGGTCAGGATTGGATGGTTTTTTCCGGCTTGCCGAATATCTTGACAAGTGCCTGTTCGATCCAGCGGCGCAAAGCAGGGTCATAGACAAAACGCCCTTCCAGTTGCGATTTTGCACATTGGGCGCCCTTCAACTCCAAACGTTCCGCACCATGCACCACCCAACGCTGCATCATTGCACGTGTCAATTCGGAATGGAATTGCAACCCCCACGCATTTTCACCATAGCGGAAGGCTTGTGTGGGATAAGTGTTGCCCTTGGCCAGAAGTTCGGCACTCTGCGGCAAATCGTAAATGCCTTCGCTATGGAAATGATAAACCATTTTCGGCCAATCCATAACACTTTTGCCCCTTCCGGTTGCTTCGATCGGATACCACCCGATCTCCACCTCGCCATCGCTACGCGGTTTGACCACCCCGCCAAGATTTCTGGCAAGCAATTGCGCCCCAAGGCAAATACCGAGAAACGGTTTATTTTCTTTAAGGGCTACCGAAATCCAGTCCATCTCGCGATTGATAAAAGGCTCATTATCATTGGCACTCATCGGGCCGCCAAAAATAATGGCTCCGGCATAATCTTCCAATGTTGCAGGCAGACAATCCCCTAACACCGGACGATAAATGCTGAGTTCAAACCCGTTTCGTTGCAAGATTTGCCCGATCCGGCCTGTGGTTGAAGAGGCCTGATGTAACACTACCGCTATTTTTTGCTTTTTTTCTTTCGGGTAGAAATTTTCTTCTGCCACTGACATTTTAATAAAACGACCTATTCATTCTCTATGGGGGCTTCCGGTTTTTCGGTAAGTTGTTTTCTTTTCCCCGCCATTTTTTTCAATTCCAGACGATCCTTGCGGTCAACCCCGATCATTTCGGCAATTCGCCAGATCAGTGTGTCTTCCAATTCATAAATATAACCATCGGCATATGCAATTTCCCATAGCAATCCTATAAATTTGATACATTCCTGACGCGTAAGGTGGCGTTTCAATGTCGAGGTAAATTGGAATATATCAAGACTGTCACGATTGGCTGCTTTTCCTGCTTCGATCAATGCCTTCAATTCGGATCCGGCAAGCGCGAACTCATGGGAAATAATATCATAAAGAACTTTTTTCTCTACACCCTGTTCCTGACCATCCGCATCGACAACGTGAAAAGCAAGGGCGACCGCCGCAACGCGTGGATCATCATCGCCAAACACGTGATTGGTATTTGCAAGCGATTGTAAAAAATCTGTCAGATGCTTTAATATCAATCCCTGCCCTCGCCTTTTCGGAATAGGTTGATGTGGCACGCAGCCATTCAACGAGAAAATACAAAACGTTCGACTTTATTCTCTATCCGGATTCTTTATCCCGTTTTAGATTTTTCATCCGGTTTTAGGTTTTTCATCCGGTTTTAGATTTTTTATCCGGTTTGAAACCCGATATTTTTTCAATCGTCCCAACAGGAAACCATCTGCAACCGGTTTTCAAACTTTTGGCCGATTTTTGGTAATTTTTCAAACCTTATTTCTTATGAACACCAGGATCATCGACATTGATGCGCGTAACATCGACAGGTGTCTCCGGTTTTGACGGGTCAACAGCATCGACAATCATTATCGGTTTTGTGTGGAATGCTTGCGTTCCTTCCCCTTCATGGTTTCCGATTTTTTCCGATCCGATTTTCGCTTCCGCTTTGAGCGCTCCGCTCTTTCCGGTATTGGATGCTTTTTTTGCCTCCTTCGGCGATTGTTCAATGGCAGGAGGTATAACTTCATCCGGATTTAAAGTCAGTCCCGGATTGCGTGAAGGGGCTTGCCACCGGAAAACATCCAATTTGCCGCTGATCGGTGAAACCGGTTGCCATTTTTCAAAGATTTTGCCATCCGCCATCCAAACCGGATCATGGTCGGCGCGCACCGCCAAAGATAACCATTGACGTACCCGCCCCTGATCGCCGCTTTGCGCTTCTTCAATATCGGCAAGCAACAGATAGGCACTCTCGCGAGGAGCAATTTTTAACGCTTTTTCCGCCTGATCGCGCGCAAGCTGCAATTCTCCCGCATCAAAAGCCGATCGAGCAACAATATAGAACGATTCATAGGCTTGCGGATTTTTTTGGAAAAGTGTTCTGGATTTTTTCAAGCGGTCGACAGCACGTTCTTCGCCATCGAGATAAAGGCTTGCCAAATCACCATGGGGCGAGGTTTTCCATAAATTTTCTATGAGCCTGTCAGCTTTGCCGATTTCATGTTGGCGATAGAGTATATCGGCAGCGACCAATGTTGCCGGAACAAATGACGGTTCGAGCTTTTGGGCTTTCAATGCTGTTTTACGCGCATCGTCGGGATAATATTCAAACATATCCTTTGCCTGACCGGTCAAAAGGACAACACGTTTATGCGTCAGTTTTTTATCTGCCCGTTTCGAGCGCGGCAGCGATTTCACCTCGCGGTCAAACAGCGCAATGGCTTTATCCCATGCCCCTTCCGAGCATAACCGGTCGAGCATTGCCTGATTGGCCCATGTAACCGAAGGAGCAACGAGACTTGCTTTTTCTGCATATTGACCGGCCGCTTCATAAGCGCCCGATCTCATGGCTTCACGATAAAGCCCGTAAAACCCCGCAAGTTTCGTTTTCGGAGACTTGCTCATTTCCTCGTAAATGCGAAGTGCATTGGGAACATCGTTTTCTGCAAGCAAGGTTCTTGCTTCCAGAAGTTTTACCAGAGGTTCGTTGTCGCTATCGAGATAACGGGCAACCCGTTTGTTCATCTGTTTTGCAGTGTCAATATCACCGGATAGAATTGCCAACAGCCCGTTCGACAATGCGTCACGACCTTTTTTCTGCCGTTGTTCTGCGAAATGACGCGAAAGCCTATGGGGTGCAGAAAAGATAGATTTCAGGAGCCAGAGCAACAACAAGACAATGACCACAAGCAGAACAAAGGCAATCACGGCTGTCAGAACCGACACTGTTACCCGGCTTGAACCAAAATCCATCACCAGATCTCCGGGATTGTTTGCAATCCACGCAAATCCGGCACCAAGAATTGCTACCACAAGAACATAAAAGAGTACGCGAACCATTTTTCTGAATACTCCTCTAATTCAAATCTTGTGCTTTGGAAGGAGACATAAGCTTGCTTAAAATCTCCGATAAAACCGCATCGGCATCACGCCGCATTTTCAATTTTGTTATAAAATCCGATGAAACATCCTTGGCATTTTGGGGCAAATTCTGCCACTCGCTCAAAGCACGTTCATTATCGCCTTTTTTAATTGCGACTTCCATTCTTGCAGCAATTGCCGGTGCATTTTCTCCCTCTACATTTCCGACCGGACGGGAAGCAACCAGACCTTTTGCACTTGCCCATAATTTTTGACCGAAACCTGCGTCACTTGCAGGTTGATTTTCAGTTCGGGCAATTTCATCGGCAACATGGGCAAATTCTTGCGAAAGTTCGGCCTGATTGGGAACACCCTTATCGGCATATTGTTCGAGGTTATCGAGCGAAGTCAAATCGGGCGCAAGATTTTTGAGCATATCAAGCTCGGCTGCATAGGAACCACCGCGATCAATCGCATTTTTAAGTGCATTGGCCGCTGTTATCGACGCAATGTCCTTCCCCTGAACAGGGTTCTTGAATTCGCTTTTTACCGCTTCGATCTCATTCTTCAAATGATCTATATCTTCGGCATTTTTATGAGCCAAATCCAAAGCCTCACCGGATTTTTCCGATATTGCGGAGACTGATTGCAACCGGTTTTGAATATCATCAAATTTCTTTGTCAAAACTCCGGCGGCCTGAGGATTGGCGTTATCACTTCCCAATGAGTTGACAATATTGTTCAATGTTTCAACATTGTCGATAACGCCCGACAATTGCTCGCCCATTGCGTTGGTTTTGCTATCGAGTTCGCCAACAGAAGAAACAACTTTATCAAGTGCTTCGCGGTCTTCGGAAGAAAGTTCGGCGGTAATTGCAGCACCATCTGTCGCATTCTGTTTGAGACTTGAAATCCGGTTTTCAAGTTCAGCCAATCTGGTTTGTGTGGAATTATCCTGACGGGAAAAGGCCGGCAACAAACCGCTCCATTGCAACCCCGCTCCAAGAACGAGGGCAATAACACCACCGGCAACACCTGAAGCAAAATGGCTGAAACCGCCTGTTTTTGCACCGGTGGATTTTTGTTGTCTCGAAGCTGTCGAAGCGCCATTGTTTTTTTCATCGGCACGAGAGGTCTGGTCACTTGCCATTTTTACCTCGTTTTTTTCTCTGTTGGTCACTGGAGTGGTTTTTCTATTGGCGGAGGTTTCCGCACTATATGTGGCAGATGTTTTTGTTTCGGCTTTTGCGACCGATGATGATTTCGCTACAGCAGTTTTCCCGTTTTTCCCCGAAGCTTCCGCCATCGAATTTTTATTGTTTTCATCAAAAGCGACAGGCTCGGCTTCCGGAATACCGTTCTTTCCCGAGTGAATGGCCTTTTCTGCGTGAAGATCGACAACCGGCGGCTTACGGGTTTTCCCCGAATGCCGGGATTTGGCCTTTGGTTTTTGAGGCTCTGCCATTGCTCCTCGCTTTCCTTGTTTAATCTCTCGCCAGAATATGGGCGTGAGATGAAAGAATGGTTTAAATCACCTGAAAATATTGAAAATAGTTTAAGCCAATATTGCCTTCAAGCCTTCTAACATCGCTTTCTCGTTCGGTTCATATGCTATAATCGGTGCATTCAAAAATGTTTTCGGAATAGCATTTGCTATACGCATCGAAAGACATAAAAGTACCGTTGATTGATTAATATAGCCGCCAATTTGTTCAAGACCAGAAGCTGCCATCGCCGAATAGAGCATAACGGCCTCGATTTTTTGCGGAATCTTACGTTTTTGTTTTTCATCAAGCCTTATCGGTACTGTATCATAAATTTCGATCAGCTTTAAAAATTTGTATTTCTGCCGCAAATGGTCTTCAAGATCGGGTCTGCGCACATGGCCGGCAAGATAAAGAAGATGATCGGTCGAGGCTCTTTCTATTCGATGACCAAGAGTTTGTGCATCAGGTGCAACAACCGCAATATTGGTGAAACCTGCTTTTTTGGCCGCTTCTGCCGTTTGTTCCCCGACAAGATAGAGAGGTTTTTGGCGAATTTGGTCCAATAAATCCCTTTTCGCATATAAAAATGCCGATTCACTTGTGGCAATAACAGCATCACATGAAACCTCGCAACGGGTGGCAGGTAACGCGATGGTTTTTGATAAAGGCAAAACATAGGGAAAGAAATTCAAACGACGCAAATGTTCGGCGGTTCGCGTTGCACCGGGTTCAGGACGCGTCACCAGAATGACCATAAAGGAAAACTCCATTTCTTAAAAAAGCCGAAAGATAAATCCGGATTTATCTTTTTGCTTTATAACATGGCAAATTCTATTCGATAGAACTGGTTATTTGATAGAACCGGTTTTAAAATCGTTGTTTTCATGATAGCCAAAAAAGCTAAAACTGACAATTGATTGTCCTGATAACAACTTTGCTAACGATCTTGGTGACAGACAAGATTACGTTCAAAACCATAATGGAAAATATCTTTGAAACGGCTTTCGGAAAGGTGCTTGAGGCGCAAAATGCGTGTTTTAGGAATTGAAACGAGTTGTGATGAAACGGCGGCCGCTATTGTCGAACGTGACGAAGGTGACAAAGCACATATATTGAGCAATATCGTTTGGAGCCAGATTGAAGACCACATTCCTTATGGTGGTGTTGTTCCGGAAATTGCCGCACGCGCGCATGTCGAAATTCTTGACGGGCTTGTCAAACGTGCCCTTGAGGAAGCAAACACCGGACTTCAGGATATTGATGCCATTGCCGCAACAGGTGGCCCCGGACTTATCGGCGGATTGATTGTCGGTTTGATGACGGCAAAAGCACTGGCTCTTGCTGCAAACAAGCCCTTTATTGCAGTCAATCATCTGGAAGGCCATGCGCTGACTGCAAAACTTACCAATAATCTTGACTATCCCTATCTTCTGCTTCTTGTTTCAGGTGGTCACACACAGGTTATTCTGGTCAAAGGATTGGGTGATTATCAACGCCTTGGCACAACTATTGACGATGCATTGGGGGAAGCTTTCGATAAAACCGCAAAGCTTCTTGGCCTTCCTTATCCCGGTGGACCGATTATCGAAAAACTGGCCGCTCAGGGCGATAATCAAAGAATAGAACTGCCAAGACCGTTAAAGGGTGAAAAACGGCTCGATTTTTCATTTTCCGGTCTTAAAACTGCGGTACGACAAATTGCTCTGGAAATGGCACCTTTAAGCGACAAAGATATTGCCGATATTGCAGCCTGTTTTGAACTTGCTGTGACCGATACACTAAGCGACCGTGTCGAACGTTCACTTGCCGTTTTCAAAAACGAATATCCTGATAAAGAGGCTTCTCTTGTGGTTGCCGGTGGCGTTGCATCGAACAAAGATATAAGAAATTGTTTGCAACAATTGTGCGACGCGCACGGGTTCAGATTTATCGCACCACCAATCGGCCTTTGCACCGACAATGCGGCCATGATTGCCTATGCAGGGCTACAACATTTTATTCACGGCGACTATTCATCCTTCGATATTGCCCCGCGTTCGCGCTGGCCACTTGATGAACAGTCATCGCCATTGATCGGTGCCGGACGACGGGGAGCCAAAGCGTGACCAAAACTTCCAAAAAAATCGCCGTGATGGGAAGTGGCGCATGGGGGACAGCGCTTGCTGTTCTGTCTCGTAATCTGGGGCACAATGTCTCGCTTTACGGGCGCAATCCCGAAACCGTCGAAAAAATTAACAGCCAGCACATCAACCCCTATTATCTTCCGGATGTGGTTTTACCCTCCGGCATTTCTGCGACAACAGATGCAGGAAGTGCACTCTCTTCTGCCGATCTTGTCCTTGCGGTTATTCCGGCACAGGTTTTTGCCTCTGCCTTGGCCGGTTTTGCCCGCTTCATTCCCGAAAAGACACCGGTTGTTCTGTGCGCCAAAGGCATAGAACAAAAAACCGGACGTTTTATGTCCGACATTGTCGAGAATATTTTGCCCGATCACAGTTTAGCTGTTCTTTCCGGCCCCAGTTTTGCCGAAGATGTCGCCCGTGGTTTACCGACGGCGGTAACCATTGCTGCAAAAAATATCAACCTTTCCCGCGAGATTGCCAATGTATTTTCGGGACCGGTTTTCCGTTGTTATGCGAGTGATGATATTATGGGCGTAGAAATTGGCGGATCGTTGAAAAATGTTCTTGCTATTGCTGCCGGTGCGGCTGCGGGGCGAGGTTTGGGAGCAAGTGCACAAGCCGCTCTTGTAACCCGCGGTTTTGCCGAGTTGCGCCGTATCGGAAAGGTTATGGGCGCGAAAGCCGAAACCATGACAGGGCTTTCGGTATTGGGCGATCTTATCCTCACCTGTTCATCGTCGAAGTCGCGTAATTTTTCTTATGGTTTTGCACTTGGACAAGGGAAATCGACAGATGGTTTGAAACTGGCGGAAGGCGTTGCTACCGCACCCGGTGCTGCCGATTTATGCAAAAGAAAAAATATCGTTGCACCGGTTATTGATGCTGTCGCCAACCTGCTTGACAGACGTATCACCATCGATCAGGCTGTTACCGCACTTATAACTCGCCCATTGAAATCGGAGGATTAGACAATGCTTTACGCCGTTATCTGCAATGACAAAAAAGACCATTTGCATATTCGTCTTGAAATACGCCCGAAGCATCTCGAATATTTGAAAAGCCTTGGCAAAACTCTCAAATTTGCCGGTCCGTTTCTTGATGCTGATGAAAAACCCGATGGCACTTTGGTTGTTGTGGAGGCAAAATCACCGGAAGAAGCAAAAAGTCTTGCCGAAAACGACCCTTATGCAAAAGCCGGTCTCTTCAGTGATATGAAAATCCGTCCGTGGCGCTGGAGTGTCAATAATCCCGAGGAAGCTTAAATGGCTTATTGGTTATTCAAATCCGAGCCATTCAAATGGTCGTGGGACATGCAAAAAAATAAAGGCGCCGAAGGAGAACAGTGGGACGGTGTGCGCAACTATCAGGCACGCAACAATATGCGTGCCATGAAACTTGGTGACAAAGGCTTTTTTTACCACTCCAATGAAGGGCTGGAAATCGTTGGCATTGTCGAAGTTTGTAAAACCGCCCACCACGATTCGACCACCGATGATCCGCGTTGGGAATGTGTCGATATTCGCGCTGTTTGCGACATGCCGAAACCCGTTACTTTGAAAGCTGTCAAAGCCAATCCGAAACTTGCCAATATGTCTTTGGTGACATCCATGCGCCTTTCGGTGCAGCCGGTACGCGAAGATGAATGGTTGGAAGTCTGTAAAATGGGAGGGCTTTTACCGGCACCTTGACAATTCCTTAGCTGAATTGCCCTTGGTCGAATTGCCCTTAGTCAAATTGCCCCCGGCCGGATCGGTTTTGCCACTGTGATAAACAAAGAAACATTTATCCTTGAAAACACTTCACCACTCCCCTGTCTCAATATACCGGCGATAAAACTGTATCAGGCCGATGAAATCCACGACCTCTGGCATATGACAGAAGCGGAAATAGGAAAAATCGGCTTGGATCCACCCTTTTGGGCTTTTCCATGGGCAGGCGGCGAAGCTTTGGCACTCTATATTCTGGAAAACCCGGAAACAGTAAGGGGGAAAAAAGTGCTCGATTTCGCGTCCGGTTCGGGGCTTGTCGGCATTGCTGCGAAAAAAGCGGGAGCTTCTCTGGTTCTTGCCAATGATATTGATGCTTTTGCATGTGAGGCTATCCGGCTTAATGCCCGCCTCAATCATGTATCAATCGAAATCGACAATAACAATCTTGTCAAAAATGGTAGCCACTTTCAAAACTCTTTCGATGTTATCCTCGCAGGTGATGTTTTTTATGACAAAACAATGAGCGAAACGGTTATAAGCTGGCTAAAACTCTTTGACAGATCAAAAACCGCCATATTCATTGGCGATCCTGCACGCGCCTATCTACCGGTCGAATGGATGGAAGCAAAAACATCTTTCAAGCTACATGTTTCAAAAGCAATAGAAGATAACAGTTTCAAGCATGTAACAATCTGGCAAATGAAACCGTAAAAAATAAAACGGTTTTTTGAAAATCCGGTTCAAACAAACGGGTTTCCCGTGAAACCATGCCTGTTCAAGCAATAGACGGGAAAAAACGACATTCTTCTGATTGGCAAACTTATAACTTCACCAATTTTAAAATTCGCAATTTTTACCCCTTAGAAGTCGTTCCTCAAATCACTATATTATTGATATAGGCAATAATCTTATCTGACCGGCTTTAAGCCGGATCGGGGGTTTTATCTGACCGGCTTCAAGCTGTGTCGAGGGGTTTATCTGACCGGCTTTAAATAAAAGCCGGATTGAAAGATTAAAAGAGCTGGCAAGAGGAAGCCGGTATATGGCTCCTCGAAGAAGGTAGAAGAACAGATATGTGGTTGATGCGCATTATCCGGGCAGTTCTCTCACTGGCAATTGCCTTCATTGTTGTGATTGTGGTGGTAAATAATGCCAGCAGCCGGGTGGCTGATAATATGGCAAAATTTTCTGTTCCATTTGCTGTCATGGACGACCACAATTTCAGGAAAAATCCCGAAAAACCGGCCACCGCTTCAACGGGTTCATATGTCCCGACCATAATTGAATAGCCGTTCAAAACTTGAAAAGATCGGATAAGAAACCGCGGCCGCGAAAACAATAATATTGAAAAAACGGCGGTAAACCGGATTGTTATATTCTCGTGGCTATAGAAATGCGGGCTTTTTAGGGGATGTTTAATTTTTTTGGTGTTATGTTATAGTAAACACAACTGGTCAGGTTTCATCTTTCAAATGGATGAAATCACCTCGATTGAATCTGGTATTGGTGAGGACCTGCTCATCCGGAGCTTTATGAATGAAATTTAGAACTGCGCTTCTTGCTTCTTTCTTTCTTACAGCGACTTTTCTGAGTGGTTGCCAGGAATCATCGAACTTGCCGCAAATCGGTAAAGCGACACAAGAATTACCGAAAAAGCTGCAAGACAAGATGGTTGCCAAGAATATGGAAAAATATTCGCCTATCGTTGTGCGGGTTTTCAAGGAAGAAAGCGTCGTCGAGATATGGAAGCAGACACGCACCGGAAAATATGACCTGATTTCCACCTATAACATATGCAAATGGTCGGGAAAACTTGGACCTAAATATATGGAAGGAGACCGGCAGGCTCCTGAAGGTTTCTATACAATCCGCCCAAGCCAGATGAATCCGAATTCAAACTATTATCTGGCTTTCAATATCGGCTTTCCGAACGCGTACGATCAGGTCAACGGTCGCACCGGCCAACATTTGATGGTTCATGGGGCATGTTCGTCATCCGGCTGCTATTCGATGAGCGATGAAAATATTGCTCAGATTTACGCATTCGGGCGTGACTCGTTCAAAGGTGGACAACGTGAATTCCAGCTTCAAGCTTTTCCATTCCGCATGACTGCCGAAAACATGGCTCGTTACCGCAATGATCCGAATTATAAATTCTGGACAATGCTGAAAGAAGGCTATGACATTTTTGAAGTCACAAAACGCCCGCCGAAGGTTGATGTCTGTGAAAAACGCTATGTTTTCAATCGTAATACCGATGGCAAGGCTTTGACACCGGCAGGCGTATGTCCGGTTGCAACACCCGATGCAGCATTGCAGACGGCTTTTGCATCATATCAAAAGAAATATGATGATGCATTTTCATCTGCCCGCGAAAAGAAAATGAAAGCACCGGCACCGACAATTCAAGGTGTGGAAGAAGCTTCTCTGGTTGCCGATTGGAGCCGTAAACGTGCTTCCGGTGTACAAGTATCGCGCGAGCCACCGTCACTGACGCCGGCATCGAAAGAAACACCTGACGCGCCGGATATAGCAAAGGAAAATGCCGTTGCGTCAAAAGCTGCTGTTTCCAATGAAAAGACAGCAAGCACAGTTGTACCGGCACAAAAACCTGAAGTCGCTGGCCAGTCGCTTGCCGAAGAGGAAGCACAAAATTCCGGTGCGCCGGTTACTCCGGCGGCAGGCGAACCACAAACAAAGAAATCGCTCTGGAAATTATTTGGTGGTTGAAAAAAGTTTTATATATGATTTATGCGGGCTGAAATGCCCGCTTGTTCTTTTGAAGGCAAGAAAAAAGCGGCGTTTACTCCCCGATAATATAACGCTTGTCATATTAAGCGATGACCCGTTGGCACCTTTGGACATTGCCAATTATTGCCAACATAATAATTATGATTTTAAAAAACGTCTGGAAAATCACATTCATCATCTTTTTATCATTCCACGACAGAACACTTGAAAAAGCGGCCGGCACGTAAATCGGCTTTTCCGGCATAATCCTTTAAATTACTCAGTTATGAGAAGATCAATTCTATTTTTAAATTTTATTTATATTCAAAAGTTTATCCATTCAAAATATTTGAATAAGTCATCATATAATTAAACAATTCAATTTCTAATTGCTTATCACGATATTCATGAAAATGATTGCTTAATTAGAATTTTTTAAATTAGGAATTTCAATATTTAATTGATTTTATGTTTATTTTAAAGAATCTTATTTAATAAGATTGTTTTCAGGTTTCTCTATTTGTTACCGATGTTTTCGGCTTATTTTAACTTATTGTTTGAAATGCCGTTTCCGGTTGCAAAAAATTTTGTTGGGCTATTTAACCCGTATTTCACTTGGAATTTTACCCGCAGCCGTAAATCATTCAAACCGGAAAGGAATGAATTTTACGGCCAAAACAAAATGGTATTTGTGCAGATAATTTTCTTCACTTTAAAATTTGAAGCCCGGTATTGCGAGCGGATTATCTGTTATTGCTGCCCGATCAGCCTTATCAAGCACAGGTTTGCCCAAAAAAGCGTCGAACATTTCCCGCACTGTGGTTTCATCCACCCCGTCGGTAATCACAACAAGCCGCGTTTCATGACGGCCTTCCGGCCATGCGGATAACCGAACTGGCGGATGGAACAATGTCTGGACACCATGGATGACAACCGGACGTGACGGGTCTTCCTCCAGCTCGACAATGCCTTTCATACGCAACATTTTTGGCCCGTGATTGGCGCGCAAAAGATCTATAAAAGCTTCCAGCGCAAAATAGGGAATAGGTTTGTCGTGGGTGAGAGAAAAAGCATGAATCGTATCGGAATGGCGATTGACATCATGATGGTGATGATGGTGATCGTGATCGTCTTCCTTACCAAGCCAGTTTCTTATATCCGGCACTTTCTTGTTCAAATCGAAAACGCCGATATTGACGAGTGCCGAAGGCGGGCAATGGGCAGCATCGGAATAAAGAATTTCGGCCATGGGATTAAGTTTGCCAAGCTCGCTCATCAATGGCTCGAGAGCTTTTTTGTCTTCAACAAGATCGGTTTTGGTGAGAACAATCCGATCAGCCAATGCAACCTGATTGCGTGCTTCTTTATGCCTTGCCAGAGTTTCCAATCCGTTTATCGCATCAACAGCGGTGATAACCCCGTCTATGACAAATGCCTGAACCATTGCCGGATGGCCTAACAAAGCTTGCAGAATGGGTGCGGGATCGGCAAGGCCTGTTGTTTCGATAACAACATGGTTCAAGCGTTTGATACGCCCTGTTTGAAGCCTGTCGACAAGACTTGCAAGACTATCGACAAGCTGACCACGCATTGTACAACAAAGACAACCATTGGATAATTCGATAACGCCGTCATCGGCTTGTTCGACAAGAAGGTTATCAATTCCAACCTCGCCAAATTCGTTGACAATAACGGCTGTATCGGTGAGCATCGGGTCTTTCAAAACGCGATTAAGCAAAGTGGTTTTGCCCGCCCCTAAAAAACCGGTAAAAATTGTAACAGCGATACGGTTCATCGAATTCGTCATTGTGCATCCATTGATTGGGGACGAGGTGTCGGAACAGGAATTTTCCACGCCGGTATTTCACCCGGTTTTGCAGGCGCCGGTGCCGAAATCAGCCGAACCTGCATGGGTGTAACATCAAGTGGCCGTGCTGAAATATAGGGAGAATCGAAAACCACTTTCCCCTTTTCATCACGATGCTGCATGCGTGCTTTCCACGCATCATCATTGCAAATCCTGTCTTTAATATCGCTAATTTGCGTTAGTTTCGTTCCATAAGGCTGCAAAGTTGCAAGCGTTGTTTGTGACGAGCCTTGGCTCGAAAAACCGTCGTTCAAAAGTTTGGCGGCGAGCGCTTCACGCTGGTCGATACGATCAGCACCGAGAACTACCGCGATAATTGTGCGTTTGTTGCGGGTGGCAGATGCGACAAGATTAAATCCGGACGCACATATAAAACCGGTTTTCATGCCATCGGCACCGGAAAAACGGCCGATCAGATTGTTTGAATTCTGTTCGACTTTTCGCCCGCCGCCAAAATCAATCGCGGGAATAGAAAAATAATGGGCATATTGGGGAAATTCCCGACGGATCTGTACTGCAAGAACGGCAAGATCACGGGCGGTTGAATAATTGTCGGGATTGGGAAGGCCGTTGGCATTGGCAAAATGTGTTCCGAACATGCCGAGCCTTTGGGCTTCTTCATTCATGCGTACAACAAAAGCCTGTTCGGAGCCGCCAACTGTCTCGGCAATCGCTGTTGCGAGATCATTGGTGGATTTTACCAAGGTGATTGACAAGGCTGTATCAAGGTCAAGAACGGAACCCGGTTTATATCCCGAATGGCTGGGTGGAAGCTTTGCGGCTGCCATGCTTATCGTTACTCTTGTTTCAGGCGTAACCTCGCCATTATGGAGTGCCCGAAAAGTGACATAGGCAGTCATCATCTTTGTCAAGGAAGCAGGATACCAACGGTCGAATGCTTCATTATGGGCAAGAATACGACCGCTTGCGACATCCACCGATATATAAGGGTTGGCATGGGCAACAGCCAAACTTATAAAAAACATTATAAAAAGGACGGGTAGACCCGTTATTTTACACATATTGTAAGATCCGGATTGGTTTTCGGATCCTGATTGGACTTTTGTTTTCATTAGCGATTCTCTTGAAACCGGCTTTTGACCGGAAAAATAGATCTTATCATTTTCAGATGAAGCTTATTAATCCTATAGCTCATAAAATTCAAAACCGCATAAAAATATGGCGATTGGCACGTAAATTGATGCGAATTTACCGGATATAGCCGCCTTCAAGAGCGGCTTAGCTGTGAACAAATGTTTTTTCCTGCCCCGATATGGAAGCGCGAATAAAATATAGTATACTTCGGACAAGTTTAGCTTTAAAATTATTGAAGCGGAGCGAGATAATTCTTATTTGCGTGGTAGGGCATAAGTCCGAATAGAAGAGGGAAGGAAATAAATATGTATGAACGTATTCTTGTGGCAACGGATGGTTCGGAACTTGCTGGCCGTGGCGTTGATGCAGCCGTCGAACTTGCAAAGAAAACCGGCGGTGAACTTTTCGTTGTGACAGTAACAAGTCTGATGCCGTCTTACGGCATTGTCGTCGGCGCAGAATGGGCTTCCAGCCCCGGTGCTTTTGACGAATTCCGTAAAGAGATGGAAGATGGTGCACGCAAGATTCTTGAAGGTGCACTCAATAAGGCTGAAAAACAGGGCGTTAAAGCAAAAGGCGTTCATGCAGAAAACCAGCTTGCTGCTGCCGGCATTGTCGACGCGGCAAACGAACATAATGCCGATCTTATTATCATTGCCTCGCATGGGCGTCGCGGTGTTAACCGGCTCATTCTCGGCAGTCAGGCTTCGGAAGTTCTGGCCATGAGTGAACGTCCGGTTATGGTCATTAAATAATCATTTCATTCAACGAACTGTTAAAAGCGGGCTTTATGCCCGCTTTTTTTATGAAACACACATTTTTCTATTAATTTTTTCCGTTATTTTTTCTGTGAATTTTGCTTTTGTCTATTCAGCCTGCTTTTTATTTATTTGCCCCCATTAAATCCGGCAAAGCTTTGCGCAGACGGGTTGCAATCAAATAGGCCAGAATAATCTTTACCATGTCGCCAGGCACAAAGATAAGGTCACCTAAAAAAGCTTTGGAAAAATCAAGCCCGCTCATCATGGTGAGCCAGACAACGCCAAACAAATGATCGATACAAAAAACTCCCGCCATCATAATCAATATCTGTTTGGCGGGTGTCAGTTGTTTGCGAAAAACATGAAAGAAATAGCCGATAAAGGCCGCAGTAAACGGAAAACTGATAAGATAACCGCTTGTGGGCGCAAAAAATACACCTATGCCACCACGCCCGCCGGATAGAAGCGGGAGTCCTGCTGCAACCAATACAAGAAATAAAAGACAGGCTGCAAAGCCTTTTTTTGCCCCCAAAACCGCACCGGAAAGGATAATTCCTAACAGTTGCGCAGTAATGGGAACAGGAATAACGGGAACCGGAATGGCCGGTAAAAATCCTAAAATTGCAATAAAGGCCGCAAAAAGCGCAACCGCAACAATATCACGAATAGACATTCTCTCCCCCGCTCAATTTTTCCCGTTTTTATTGTTCACATCTTCATCAAAACAACGCGCCTCGATTGCGGCTGCCACATCGGCTTGAACCTTCAAGCTTCTTATCAGAACCGGCATAATGACCGCAAACACATTATTTTCCAACCCTCGTGCTTTTTGTGCTTCGCGTACATCTTTGGCAATATCCGAAAAGATTGCAATAAATCGTAAAGTGAGCGACAGCCCTAACGAGATTTTCGCAGGATTTACGCCAAAGAAGCGCGTAAATGAAAATAATTTCTCGAAACAGGCCATCATTTTTGAAAATGGCGTTGTCAATGTTACGAGTGTGGCAAGCAGTAACAGACTTGAAAGTCGTATGATGACGAGTGCAGCACTTGCCAAATTGTTTGAAAAATATTGAACAATGAAGAGTGCAACAAGAAACCATAAAATTTTCTTTAGCTCGAAAACCGGCTGCAAAAGCGGAAAACCTGCCAGTAAAAAAAGACACCAGATGAAAATGAGAGAACAAACCGCCAATAAAAGTGATGGTAGATAAAACAGCCCGATACTGCAAAAAAAAACGATAGCAAGTTTCAACCCGGCCGGGAGCCGATGAATAAATGTCGTCCCGTAACTCGGATCAATCATGCCATCGCCTCCTCGTAATAGCTAATTGACTTTTCCGGTATATCGTCATGGACAACTCTACCATGGTCGATGACAATAACCCGATCGAAGTTTTTGAGCATATCAAGATCGTGCGAAACGACGATAACTTGCTGGGAAAGACCGAAAATTGTTTCTGTCATTTTTCGTTTGTTGGAAAGATCAAGCTGGGTAGTGGGTTCGTCGAAAACAATGATTTCCGGTTCCATGACGATAACACCGCAAAGTGCAACCAATTGCCTTTGTCCACCACTCAAACTTTGCACAGATTGTAGCCGCGCCGCCTGCAGGTTGAAGCGGTCAAGCACATAATCGATCCGTCTCGCGATTTCGGCTTTTTCAACACCGATATTTTTCAAACCGAATGCAAGGTCTTCTTCAACCACCGGCATGACAATCTGGTTATCGGGATTTTGAAAGACAAACCCCACTTTGCGACGGATGTCTTTGCCATATTTGCGACTGTCGAGTGAATCGACCAGCACTTCACCCGATGTTGGTAATCGCAAACCGTTGAGCAATCGCACAAACGTACTTTTGCCCGAACCATTGGCACCAATAATAGCAATCCGCTTCTCGGAAAGTTTCAAATTCAAATGATCGAGTATCTTCTGGCCGCCCGCCTCGACACAAACATTTTTAAGTTCAATCATGTCAGTGGAATACCCCGATTAATGAAGAATTTTCTGTCGATCCGACCAATAGTTCAAGCGCTAGTCGCGGGTTGGTCCGGTCCAGTCAACGCCCAACTCTTTCAGCCTTTTGACCGCTGTCGGCGGCATAGCAGGCGGGTTCGGATCAAGCGCGGCCTTCACGAGCAGTTCGTCACACGCACTTTCGGTGTCTTTTATCAGACGCGGCAAAAATTCGCGTTTATTAAGGTTGGCTTCAATAGGTGGCAATACGCGCACACGAATTTTACCCGGATAACGGCGGAAATTGCCGCGTGGCCAATAAAGCCCGGCATTGTGGGCAATGGGCACAACCGGCAAACCGAGTTCATTATAAATAGCAACAATACCGGGTTTATAGGCGGGTTCTGCTCCCGGTTGACGGCGCGTACCTTCCGGAAAAATCAGAATCTGGCGACCTTCTGCCGCTTTTTCTTTGGCGCCGGTGAGAACCGCCTTCATGGCTTTCAAAGGTGAACCGCGATCAATGGGAATAATGCCGGTTTTCAACATGTACCAGCCGAAGATCGGTATCCATGTCAATTCACGCTTCATAATGAGCGAGGGGTCGTCAAGAAAAGGAACGAGGCCGAACGTCTCCCATGCCGATTGGTGTTTTGGTGCAATGATGTAGGCACCTTTTGGCAGGTTTTCGAGGCCTTCGATTTCAAAATCCGTTCCGGCAATATGTTTTTGAAGAAATAAATTTACCCGCGCCCATGTTTTGGGAACAATCCATGCTTTTTTGCGCGGAAGAAAAAAGTAGAACGGCGCATAAAGAATCATCTGGACAAAAGTTGTCACATAGAATGCTGCCGTAAACAGGATTGACCGGATTGCAAGAACCATAATGTTTCCATTTCAAGCTATTCAAATCAATCTTGCTTATAGAGCAAAATCTTTCGAGAAAACACCTCAATAAAAAACGGCCCGTAGGCCGTTTTCAAATTTGTTTGCAATTTTCACACTTTATTATTTCGTGCGAACCTTGGCGACATCCGCGGCTGTGACTGCCGGAGCATCATTGGTCCAGCTCGAACGCAAGAAAGTAGCAAGTGCTGCAACTTCGTCGTCATTCATACGCCAGCCAAAGCCCGGCATTGCAAGATCGGCAGGGCGTTTTTCAGTCGACGGCATACGAGAACCGTTAACGATCACGCGTAACAATCCGCTTGCATCCTTTGCATTGACGATTTTTGCACCATCGAGCTCGGGGAAGACACCTTTTGCACCTTTACCGTTTACAAAGTGACAAGCATTGCAATTGTCCATGTAAAGGCGGGCACCAAGTGCCATATCCGGTTTGGCTTCAGTCAACATATCTGTTGTCTTTTTCGGATCACGTACCTGTTTTGATGCGTCACCTGGAAGTGCAATATGTTTGAGATAGGCAACAATCGAATCAAGATCGTCTTCGGTTGCAAATTGCATTGATTCTTCGACAACGAGCGTCATCGGACCGACAACAGCCGAATGACTGTTACGCCCTGTCTGCAAATAGGCCTTCAAATCATCTGCTGTCCAATTTGCAACAGATGAATTCGGGCTACGCAAATTCGGCCCATAGAAACCGTCAATCGTTTCACCGGTCAGGAATTTGTTGCTGTCGCTATTCGTTCCCGATTGGCGGAACATGGAATCACGCGGTGTATGGCAAGCACCACAGTGGCCCAAGCTTTCGACAAGATAGGCACCGCGATCAAGTTTCGCATCGTTGAAGCGTGGCTCGAAACCACCTTTGCCGGAAATCGCAAAGAAGTTCCAAAGCCGGATTCCCCAACGCTGGTTGAACGGAAATGACAGATTGGTTTCTTTGACTTTGGCACTAACCGGTTTCACTTCATGCATGAAATAATCATAAAGTGCAACAATGTCGGGCTCGCTGATCTTGCGATAGTTTTCGTAAGGCATTGCCGGATAAAGAAGCTCGCCATTTTTGCCAATACCGTCACGCAAAGCATCACGGAACTGGTCAAGTGTCATATTCTTTATACCGTTTTCATCCGGTGTGATGTTGGATGAATAGATAATGCCGAACGGACTTTTGACTTCACGACCACCTGCATAAGGTTGGCCACCGGGTGCGGTGTGGCAGGCTGCACAATCGGCCATTCTGGCAAGATATTCACCCCGTCCCTGCTCCGGTTTGAAGTCCGGAGAAAGAGCTTCTGTCGGGCCTGTTCGTTTGATTGGCACAAACATGATTGCCAGAATGACAATAATTGCAAGGATTACCAATCCAATAATAATTTGTATTAAACGTTTCATCGGATGTTTCTCCTATGCCAAAGGCCGCGGGTTTTTGAGGTAATCGGATTTGATATTTTCAAGCATCCAATAGGTCAAAGCGCCGAGCGTTCCTGTAGGATTATGCTGGATATTCTGCGGGAAAGCATTGGCACCCGGAATAAACAGATTGTGGTAATCCCAGTGTTGGAGATAACGGTTCAATGCCGAACGTTTGCGATCTGTACCCATAATCGCACCGCCCACAGTGTGGGTTGTTTGATAAATGCGGGTATCATATTGCTGGCCTTCTTTCATCGCCGGATTTTGACGATATTTATCAGGACCGATTGCCTCGGCAATCTTGTTGATCTTGTCTGTGATGAATTGCGACATCCTGATTTCATTATTGTGCCAGTTGAATGTCATACGCATCAACGGACGGCCGAATTTATCTTTATAAGTCGGGTCAAGATCAAGATAGGCATCACGATAGGACATAACCGAACCGTGTTGGCTGATCGACATGGCATGCCCATACCAATCGCCAATAGCCTTTTTCCATTCTGCACCCCATGCCGGTGTGCCACCCGGCAACGGCATATTGCGAATTGGCTGGCCGTTGGTCTGGCCTGACGAAATACGGCTGCCACCGATAAAGCCTTCTTTTGCCATATCGATCTGGTTGAAGCTGTAATCATCAAGATAGGAACCGTTACAACCGGTACCAACAAATGGATTGAATACCTTATCCTTGAAGAACAATGTGCCACCGCCAATAGCAGTCTGGTAGGCATAGTTACGGCCGATAACGCCTTCACCGGTATTGGGGTCATAAGGTTGACCGAGGCCGGAGAGCAACAACAGGTGAACATTGTTAATCATGAAACCGCCAAGAATAACGAGATCGGCTGGCTGGAAGAATTCTTCATTCTTTTCATTGACATAAGTAACACCGGTTACAGTCTTGCCATCTGCGGATTTTTCAATACGCAAGACTTCCGACTTAACTCTGTATTCAAAATTCTTATAGCGCTTCAAAGCAGCCAGAACACTGACTTGCGGTGAAGCTTTTGAATAATTGAGGCAGCCATAACGTTCGCAGAAACCGCAATAGTTACAAGGCCCCATCTGCATACCATAAGGGTTGGTATAAGCCTCGGAAGCGATAGCCGACGGGCAAGGGAACGGATGAAGGCCGATTTTCTTTGCACCTTCTGCAAAGAGCCGCCCGTTATAAGTATAAGGCAAAGCCGGCATAGGATAAGGATTCTTGCGCGGGCCTTCAAAAGGATCGCCACCTTCCTGGATTTTACCGTTCAGATTGCCGGCAGTACCCGAAACGCCTGCGACCTTTTCAAACATATCGAAATGTTTTTCCAGTTCGTCATAGCTAACGCCCCAGTCCTGAATTGTCATATCTTCAGGAATAATATTGCCGAAGGTTTCCTCGATATAGGAACGGGCTCTGAGTTCTTCCGGCTGTGCACGCCATGTCATGCCGTTCCAGTGGATACCTGCCCCGCCAACACCGATACCGGGAAGAAAAGAACCCAATTGGCGATAGGGGAGAGCAACCTGATCCAGTCCTCTGCGAATCGTTACCGTATGATCGCGCGGACGGACAGCAGTGCCGAGACGGACACCATATTTCAATTCGTCAGCCGGTTTTGGATAAGCAAAACTCGGAACTGTATCGCGGTCTTCACCGCGTTCCAGTGCGACAATTTCCAGACCTTCTTTTGCAAGTTCGATGCCGCTGATTGCACCGGTCCATCCGAGGCCGATAATGACAACGTCTTTCTTCTTCATTGTTTGTGTCATGATTTAAGCCCTTTGACCTGAGAGTGAAACGGGCCCGAGTTTGTAAGGAACATTATCCTTTTCGACCCATTCGAGGAAGCTTGCACGTGCACCGGGGAACCCGATGTAAACCCATGCAGCCATGTCATAATTGCCACCATATTGGGGATCTGCAAAATAACCTTCCTTGGTGTTTTGCAACAGGAACGAGAAGAAATCACCGGAACGCAATTCGGCAATTTCGACTTCATCCTTTTCGACACGCTTTAAAGCTTCATCCTGTTTTTCAGCGGGAAGCTCTGCAAAAATTGCACCATATTGGGCTTTGCACCATTCATTGATCTTCGGAATGGCAATACGATAGGCTTCGGCAGGTGAAGGTTCTGCCTGATAGCCTGTGTAACGGGGCGCATCACGATTGAAAGGCGCTTGTCTATACCAGTGGTCACCTTGCCCCCAAGGATCAGCCAATTGTTTGTCAATGAAAACCGGAACACGTGCTTCCAAAGCACCCGGTCCTTTCCCGTCTGACGGGATAATTCGGGCAGTAGCGGCCATCACAAAGGCCCACTCTTCAGCGTTGAAAAACGACCGCTGATAGTTTTGTAAAGGAACTGGCCCTTGTGGCTGTGCCATTACATGACGGGCCGATAGTGCAGCGGCAGCACATGCTGCTGCCCCCAGTAGAAGCCCACGTCTTGTAATGGACAGGTTGGTTTCGTTCAAATTTTTTCGTGTCATAAATACCTCCACGAGCGAATTACAGTGCCCTCGTTACACGAATTATCGTGATATTTAAGCAACAAGAGTGTGAGCTCCGGAAAAGTGATAAACCTTCAGCTGGTTGTCACATTTTTTGTCATTTTCTATTTTTCCGTTATCGTTTATGTTCGGAAAAAATGTAAAACAGGAATTGCGGTAAAACGGAACTTCATGAAAATCTTGGCCTTTAGCGCTTTTTGGCTGGTGTTTTGGTTGTCCTTCTCATTTGCTGGCGAGCTGCCTGACGGGCCGGAGGGGCGCTATTGCGGTTTTGTCTATAATGCCGGTTATCTGGTTCGCTCCGAAGTTGTGATCGGGAAAACGAAAGACGGTCGCCTGATCGGCAAAATGACTTATCGCGACGGTGACGAGGTAACGGAAGGAACGATTGAGGAAGTCATAAAAAAGCAGGGCCGTGAACGGACAGTCAAATGGAATGATAAATATGGCACGGGACTTGCTATTTTAAAATTTGATGAAAAATTTGATGAATTTGAAGGCCTTTGGGGCACAGATTTAAACATTCCCCAATATGAGTGGACAGGAAAACGCTGCAATGACGTCACCAGTTAAGAAAAACGGAACCGTGATTCCCCGCATTCTTTCAATTGCCGGAACCGACCCTTCCGGAGGCGCGGGAATGCATGCCGATATCAAAACCTTTTCGGCCATGAAAACTTACGCCATGAGTGTTGTCACAGCCGTTGTCGCACAAAATACGCAAGGTGTCCGGGCGTTCAAAGCCATGGATGCCGATTTTGTAGCCGACCAGATTGATGCTGTTTTTGAAGACATCAAAGTGGATGCGGTAAAAATCGGCATGGTAGCCAATGCCGCAATTGCCGAAGTTATTGCAGATAAGCTCATGCATTATGGCGCAAGCAATATTGTTCTTGATCCTGTCATGGTGGCAAAAAGCGGTGACTTGTTGCTTGAAAACGATGCCATAGAAATTATTCGCAATGTGCTTGTTCCGATGTCTGCCATTATCACCCCCAATCTGCCCGAAGCTGCCGTGCTTCTCAAAACAAAACCGGAATGGTCACTTGAAGAAATGAGGAAGTGTGCGCCCGATATTCTGGAGCTTCAATGCCGTTCTGTCCTCCTTAAAGGCGGGCATCTCAAAACCCCGACAAGCCCCGATATTTTTTGTGACCGCCACGGTGTTATCGAACTTGAAGCTCCACGCATTGCAACAAAAAATGATCATGGCACAGGTTGCACGATTTCGGCAGCCATTGCCGCTTTATTACCAACGACACCACTGGTTGATTCGGTCCGTTTTGCCAAACGCTATCTGACCGGTGCACTTGCCGCTTCTAATAAACTCGAAGTCGGGCATGGGCATGGGCCTGTTCACCATTTTTACGAATTATGGCAAGACGGGATGATCGGCGATTGAACCGTCATTCGTCCGGAAGTCGTGAAAACCGGTCGCGATAATTTTGCGGTGAAACATGAAGGTGCCGTTGAAAAACCCGTCTTAAAGTTTCTTCACTACCAAAACCACATTGGCGGGCTGTCTTTTTTATCGACCAGTTCTGTTCAAGATATTGTCTTGCCGCTTCAAGCCGGAAAAGCTCTATGGCTTTGGCCGGCGATGACCCCGTATCACGGGTATAAAGGCGGGAAAAATTCCGTTCGCTCATACCACATTTTTCGGCAAGCATAGCGACCGACAAGGGACGGGAGAGATTTTTCATAATCCATTGATTGAGGAGATTGAATCGTTCGTCCTCGCAATAAAAATCGAGAAGTTCGCTGAACTGGCTTTGACCGCCCGGACGACGCAGATAAACAACCAAGTGACGGGCAACGGATTTTGCCAGATTGAACCCCAAATCTTCTTCCACCATTGCCAAAGCCATATCTACACCGGAGGTGATTCCGGCAGATGTCCAGATCTTTCCGTTGCGAATAAAAATTGCCTCGTTTGTCCATAGAACCGATGGATAATCCCTCCGGAATTCGTCTATCCTGCTCCAATGCGTTGTCGCTTTTTTTCCGTCAAGTAGCCCAAGTTTTGCCAATGCCAGAGAGCCGCTACAGACCGATGCTGTGCGCCGCGTTTTCCGGTTCATCATATCAAGCCATTGAAGTATCGCTTTGTTTCCGGCAAAGCGGTTGATGCCGCGACCACCGCTGATGATAAGCGTATCAAGCTGATCGGGAGCCAAGGACAAAGGTTCAACTGCCAATTCGAGACCACTTGTCGTTTTAATCTTGTCATTTTCGGCAATTGTCAAAAGCCGGTAGGGCTTCACGTCACCTTCATAAAGATCGTTGGCACTCGAAAAAACCTGCATTGGCCCCGTAATGTCAAGCAATTGCGCGTCATCAAAGCAGACAATAGCAACAGTTTTTGGTGCAATAGTTTTTGGCGCAATGCTTGCCGGTCCAATAGTTGTCGAAAAATCGATCGAACATTTCTTACTTGGCTTAAATTGTGGGGACTTTGTCATAACTGCCAATTTAACGTGCTCTATAGTTTTTTAAAACATATTTTTAAAAAAGGGATCGCCTATGACTATAAAAGCCGGATTTTTTATTTTTGACGAAATGCAACTTCTGGACTTTGCCGCGCCCTATGATGAATTTTGTTCAACTCCTGAAATAGAAGTTTCTCTCATCGGAGAAAGCTTGAAGCCAATTACAACGACGAGCGGATTATCCTTTGCGCCCGATCATGACATCAGCACAATCCTTCCACTTGATGTCCTGTGCATTCCCGGAGGAAATGGCGTCAATCAATTTTTGAACAACGAACCGGTTCTCGAGTTTTTCCGTCAAGAAGCAAAAGAGACCCGCTTTCTCACATCGGTTTGCACCGGTTCGCTTATTCTGGGTGCAAGCGGCCTGCTCAAAGGTCGCAAAGCCACAACCCACTGGAGCGCCATGGAATTTCTACCGATTTTCGGAGCCATTCCTGTTGAGGAACGTGTGGTTGTTGACGGTCACATCATAACCGCCGGCGGAATCACTGCAGGCATTGATTTCGGCTTGGTCATCATCGCAAAACTTCTAGGCCAGGAAACGGCCAAAAAAACGCAATTGCTCATGCAATATGACCCCGAACCGCCATTTGATTGTGGAACACCTGAGAAAGCCCCGAAGGCATTGGTAGAACAACTTCAACGGGAAAATAGTACTGACGAACGGAAAAAAATTATCCGTAAATGGCAGGAAAAACACGGATTCTGACGAGCTATTGCTCGCCACAATTTCCGATAGCCGTGAAATTGATGTTTCCGGAAATATTCTGGTCAAAAAAAATGCCGGTATAAACCGGCATTTCAAGCATAATTGAAACTCTCCGCTGTTTTTTAACAGATCGGAGGAAACCATCGATAAACGATGGTTTCAGAGGCTTACCAATAGCCCAATATTTTCCACCAGATTCCGCCAATAATTGCGAAGACCAGAAGATTGACGACGCTCATCACAAAGCCCACGCCCCACCAGCGGCCGAGACTGACATAGCCGGAACCGAAGATGATCGGCGATGTACCGGTGGCATAGTGGGTCAAGCACATCATGATTGCCGAAGCAGCAGCCATCAGCAACATAAAGAGATTGACATAATCAGCGGGAATGAGGTGAACACCAACCATCAGGAAAGCCAGCATCATCGCGCTGATATGGGCTGTCGTACTTGCAAACACGTAGTGTGTATACATGAATGTCAGGATCAATATAGCCATAGCCACAGGCCAACTCATTCCACTTGATTCGATAGCGAAACGAAGACCGTCAGAGAACCAGGCAATAACGCCAAGTTTGTTAAGCTGGCCGGCAAGCATAACCAGCGCACCGAACCAGATAAGTGTATCCCATGCGCTTTTTTCCTTCAGCACATCATCCCAGGTCAGTGTTCCGCACAAAAGCAGGATAACAAGACCGACAAATGCGACTGCTGTCGGATCAACCGCAAAGGACGGGCCGAACAATGCAGCCGGAAGACCTGCCCACAACAGAAGCATAATAATGAATGTGAGCAACATAATAATTTCCGGAGCTTTGACTTTACCCAATTTCTGCAACTCGTCATGGGCAAAAGTGACGGCATTCGGAGTGACTTTCAGTTCTGGCGGAGAAATCAGATAAATGACAAAGGGCATAATCAACATGGCAACAATGCCCGGTACCAACATGCAAAGTGCCCAGGTGCTCCATGAAAGCGTGAAACCTTGATGGGTTGCTTCGGCAATATAATTGACAACCAGCGGATTTGGTGCGGTCGCTGTAATAAACATTGCCGAGCTGATCGGATTTGCATGATAATTGACAAGAGCAAGATAAGTGCCGACTTTGCCTTGCGTTCCTTTCTGGGGAACAGAATCATAGGCAAGGGCAATCGAGCGCATGATCGGGTGGATAATACCGCCGCAGCGTGCTGTATTGCTGGGGGTAAAAGGAGCAAGCAATAATTCGCAAAGTGCAAGTCCGTATCCGATACCGATCGTCCGTTTACCGAGAAGACGGATGAAATAATAGCCAATCCGCGCACCCAAACCTGTTTTAATCAGGCCGCGCGAAACAATGACCGAAATAACAATGAGCCATATAAGTGCATTATCCATCGAGCCAAGCGCATCGGCAACAGCTTTCGGAGAGGTTGGTGATGTCACCTTGGACAACATGACCACGGCAATCGTAATCATCGACATGACGCCAAGAGGCATAACCTTGAGAATGATGCCAAGAATAGCTGCCACAAAAATGGCTACAAAATGCCAAGCTTCTGCGGTCAAACCGGCAGGCTTCGGCGACATGTATAAAGCCCAGTAAATGAGCACACAAATAATACCGGGAATAATACGAAAAGGTACATATTCCGATAGTTTCTGGTTTAATTTGCTTAGGGATTGCATCAATATAATCCTTTATGAAGGCTTCTCCAGTAAGGGGTTTATATAGAAGGTTTCAGTTTATAGACCAGTCAAAAGAAGCCTTGGTCTCATGAAACATCCACATCTTAATATCACTTTGAATGAAACTGGCAATAATATGATTTTTCTTGCCACATTATCCAGATTTGAAACGCACGGCTTATCATTCAAATGATGGAAATAGAATCCTGAGGACGATCATCCAACGAATAAAATCCACGATATTCGCTTTCGCTATGCGATCATTTGCAGGTTTGTTTTGCGATTGATCTATCGGCTTATTATGCATTGGCCGTAGTTTACCCATTTTTCACTTCAGAAATGTTTGATTTGCATAATTTTTTAAAAAATACAGCCCTCACGGAAATTCGTTTGTTTGAAAAGGTGACCGCGAACCAACCAGACTTTTGTCGATGTCATGTCTTTGATCGGATATACGGTCTTCAAATTTTTCCGCCAATGCCTTTGAACTTTTCGACAAAAGCGGAAATTCTATCAAAAACTGTTTTCTTTTTTGACGCATATTGCGGATTAAGCGGACTCATTCTTGGAAGAGCCTCACTCAAGTCAGTGCCGTTTTCATTGGCAAATTCGTGCTTTAAAGAGGTCGCCAAATAGCGTTTTGCGGCATCCTCCCGCAAATTTTCGGAAGCAATCAGTTCTTCGGCTTCCCGTGCCTGTTCTTTTGTGCAAATTGATAGAACTCGTCGATAATGCTTGATTTATCGGGAATTTTATCGAAATCGACGTGATTGATAAAATCGACAATCAGGCTTTCTTTGGCTCTGCTTCCCACGCTTGAGCGGATCAACCGGCGTCCCTCTTCAACAATCGTCGCCTTATCCTTGTTTTTTCTGGTCTCTTCAAAAATAAGTTCGAGAATATAATCAAGGTTGATTTCTTGCGATTTCAACAAATCGACTTCAAAGACGACGTCTTCCCATATATCGGGTATATCGTCCGGCTTTTCACCATCTCTTTCTCGACGAAGCCAATCGCGAATATCGTTGTAGGTTGACCGGTAATCTTGCAAGAGACGAATGTCAGGAACGTCAATCTCTTGCAGTTCTTTCAATTTTTCATCATCAATCTGATATTTTGCTTGTAAAGCGGCAACATCTTCAGGGTTTTCAATGTCTATTTTTTTAAGTTCATGAAGACAGGTAAACTCGTCGTAATTTCGCAATATATTTTCAATGCGCAAATATTCGCCAAAGAGTTTGACAAAGTCCTTTTTGTCTTTTTCCGTATGAATTGCAGTCGGGTTGGGAAACCGGCTCACGAGTTCGTTGACAATCTCGATGTAGCCACGGTGCCGCTCGCCTGTAAGCTCGTCCGTATAGCCCCTGATATAATCCTCGAAACGCCGCTCAAGAGCGATAGCTCCAATGTCGTCATGATTTTTTTGACCAAAAAGTTTCAAGGCGTCGATTGTCGGCTGTTCAAGATCACGAAAGGTTATAATATTGCCGAATGTTTTGGTTGCATTATAAATGCGATTTGTGCGCGAATAGGCCTGAATAAGGCCATGATAGCGAAGATTTTTATCAACAAACAAAGTATTCAATTGTGGTGCATCAAAGCCGGTCAAAAACATGCCGACAACAATCAGAAGATCAACTTCCTGTTTTTTACCCTTAAAGACAGATCACGATAATAATTCTGGAAGCCTTCACTATCGACACTGAACTTGCATTTAAAATATTCGTTATAATCGTTGATCGCTGCTGTTAGAAATTCTTTATCCGACTGTTGAAGCTGTGAGGGATCAAAGCTCTCGTCGGCAATTTCGCCTTTAGCATCGGGTAGTTTTTCGCAAAGTGCATCTTGTTCGCCATTGGCTGCAAAAGAAAAAATCGTTGCAATTTTCAAACTGTGATCGCAGTCTTTTTGCAAGGCTTTCAGGCAATTATAGTAAGCTTTGGCAGCCTCTACGCTTGAAACCGCAAACATAGCATTAAAACCTTTGCCATTTGGTACATTGCGGTGTGTTTTGATAGAAAAATTGTCGAGAATATAACGCGAAATTTCTTTAATCCGATTGGGGTGTAGCAATGCGTCGCTGGTTTCCGCAGCCGAGAGCTTTTCAATGTCCTGTTCACTTTCCACTTTGTTGAAAAGCGGGCGCACATTGTTATAATCAACCTTGAATTTTAAAACCTTTTCATCACGAATAGCATCGGTGATAACATAGCTGTGCAATAATTTGCCGAAAACGCTTTCGGTCGTTTGGGCGCCTAGAGCATTTTTTTCAAAAATTGGAGTTCCCGTAAAACCGAACTGATAAAACTGCTTGAACTTCTTGTTAATGTTCTTTTGTGCTTCCCCGAATTGCGATCGATGCGCTTCATCAAAAATGAAAACGACCTGCTTGTTATAGATTGACAAATCATCTTCACTTTTTATCAGATTGTTGAGTTTCTGAATGGTCGTAACGATGATTTTATTATCATTATTCTCGACATTATACTTCAATCCGGCCGTGTTGTTGGATCCAATAACGCTATCGCGCGAAAAACGCCGGTATTCTTTCATCGTTTGATAATCAAGGTCCTTGCGGTCGACCACAAAGAGAACCTTGTCAATAAAATCGAGCTCGGTCGCCATAAGCGCTGTTTTAAAACTGGTCAGCGTTTTTCCCGAACCTGTTGTATGCCAGATATAACCGCCGCCTTCTGTACTGTGCCACTTTTTAGCGTTATGGGCGGATTTGAGTTTCCATAAAATACGTTCTGTTGCGGCAATCTGATAGGGGCGCATAATCAACAGCGTATTTTCCACGTCAAAAATCGAATAATTTATAAGAATATTGAGCAACGTGTTCCTTGAAAGAAATGTAGCTGTAAAATCTTTCAAATCGGATATAATTGTATTGTCCGAACGCGCCCAATTCATTGTGAAATCGAAGCTATTTTTGTCGCGTTTGGTGGTATTGGCAAAATAACGTGTGTTCGTACCGTTAGAAATGACAAATATCTGCAAAAACTTGAAAAGCGAATTATCTTTATTGAAGCTTTCTTTTGTATAACGATGAATCTGGTTGAATGCTTCACGTATGGCAACGCCACGCTTTTTAAGTTCCACCTGAACCAATGGCAAGCCGTTGACCAGAATGGTTACATCATAACGGTTGGCAAAGGTACCCTCTTGTTCAAACTGGTTGATAACCTGAAGCTGATTGCGAAAAATATTCTTCTTATCAATGAGATAAATATTTTTTATTTCGCCATTATCGAAAGTAAAATCATAAATATGATTGTTCTGGATTTTGCGGGTTTTATCTATAATCGTATCACTTGGGCGATCAAGATATTCGGTTAAAAACCTCTGCCATTCACTATTGGAAAAATGGACGGAATTCAATTTTTCCAATTGCTCGCGCAAATTTACAAGTAATGCTTCGTGTGAGGTGAGCTTAGGCAAATATTCATAGCCTTGCGATGACAGGTCTTTTATAAGCTCATTTTCAAGATCGGCTTCAGTCTGGTAGGTAGCACCTGTTTGATCTATGGTGTCGTAACGATCAAGCACAATAAAACTATTAGTTTCGGCAATCGGTTTTGTTTCAACAGCCATTTTTCCCCGCCTTATGCAGTTAATTTATAGGTTCGTCGGACTTTGTTTTATTGCATCATTTCCCGGTTTAGGAAAATTCAATAACTGGTCGCGATAATATTCATATTGTTTATTTCGCAATTCAATTTCTTTAGGTAGTCCTTCAGAAATATAATTTGTTAAATTATCAAATCTATCAAGAATAGACACGACGCGTTTTTGCGTTTTAATATTAACTATCGGTAATAATGTTTTTTTCGCATCTGACCAATGACGTTTGTAATTTCCTTTTTTATTATAAAAATTCAGAAATGCAAAATAAACATACTTTGCTAAATCGCGTTTTGGTCTCAGAATTTTCAGTCCATCTGCACCTTGAGCGAAAGAAAAATCTACATATTTAATATATTCGGTATGATCTCCGAAAATCACATATTCATCCTCAGGTATAGCAGCATCGGCATTATCGGTGTAACCGGCAATAAAATTTTCTCCCTGGTCAACAATTGGAATATTTCCAGATAATTTATATTTTCCCCGCGGTATTTTTAGAGGAGGTGTTACCGTAGTGATAATTTCTTCAACTGTTTTCCATTCAACTTCGTCATCAGAAAAAGTAAGTAATTTATCACGATAATAGTTGTATTGTTTTTTACGTTGATTAAGCTCTGAGGTGAGCTCTGCGGTATGAGCCGTAAACGCATCCAATATCCGAACAATTTCCTTTTGAATCGATAATGGAGGTATAGGAACTGGAAATTTATCTGTATCCTGAATTGAAATCTGTGGCATTTGCATTTTATTGCCCAGATGTTGAAAGTATGTCTCTTTCGTCTTCATATAATAATAGATATATTTTATACATATGCCTTTATCTTCTGAATGATAAGACCAAAGCTCATTTTTATGGGAAAAAGGCTTATTGTAATAATCAAACTCAATAAATCCTCGCGATTTTACAATTATGGAAGGATATATATTGATATCTTTTTCAGGTATATCATTAAAATTAACTAAAGCGTATGTTTTTCCTCCTCCAAATATTTTTAAAGGCCCATAAGATTTGTGAAGTTCCTTCATTTTTCCTGCGGTTATTGATGTACCCGTTGTCCGTTTTAACCGTTCTCCGAGTCGTATCCATTTGACCTCGGCGCCTTTGAGCAGCTTTTCTATGATTGATTGGCTCATGCTTCTATCTCCGCAACAATCTGGTCGATTTCAGCGCGAAGTTTGTTGATTTTTTCGACCGTTTCCTTGAGTTCAGCATTGAGTTTTTGAATGTTGATTTTTTCAGTCTTGTCTTCCTGTTCCACATAAGAGCTTACAGAAAGGTTATAATTGTTTTCCTTGATCGCTTCATAAGAAACCATCTTCATTTTATAATCGACATCTTGCTTATCAGCGAAAAGCTTCAAGATTTCGGCAATATTGTCTTCTGTCAGAATATTATTATTGGTTTCTTTTTTGAAAATATCACCGGCATCTATAAAGGCCGTTTCAGTATGCCGCTTATTTTTTGCCAGAATTAAAATATTAACCGCGATGCTGGTGCCGAAAAACAGATTGGGAGCCAGAGCAATAACGGTATCGACATAGTTGTTATCAACCAGATATTGGCGAATTTTTTGTTCGGCCCCGCCACGATAAAAAATGCCGGGAAAGCAGACAATTGCCGCGCGCCCTTTGGGAGAAAGATAGCTTAATGCATGGAGAACAAAAGCAAAATCTGCCTTCGACTTCGGTGGCAATACACCGGCAGGGGCAAAACGCTCGTCATTGATAAGGGTTGGATCATCGCTGCCAATCCAGTGAACCGAATAGGGCGGATTGGAAACAATCGCGTCAAACGGTTTGTCATTATTATGTTTCGGATCCAATAATGTGTCGCCCAAAGCAATGTCGAATTTGTCATAATTGACATTGTGCAAAAACATATTCATACGAGCGAGGTTATAGGTGGTATGGTTGATTTCCTGACCGAAAAATCCTTCTTCAATGATGTGTTCGTCAAATTGCTTCTTTGCCTGTAGCAACAAAGATCCTGAACCGGCTGCCGGGTCATATATTTTATTGACATGGTCCTGACCATATAAGGCAAGTTGGGCAATAAGTTTCGACACGCTTTGCGGTGTAAAAAATTCGCCACCGGATTTACCGGCATTGGCAGCGTAATTGGAAATCAGATATTCATAAGCATCGCCAAACAGATCTATGTGATTATCCTGAAAATCTCCAAGATCAAATTCCGCTACCCCCTTTAGCACCTTGGCCAAGGTTTTGTTTTTATCCTGAACAGAATTTCCCAATCTGTTGCTGGTTGTATCAAAATCGGCAAAAAGGCCTTTAATATCCGGCTCGGACTTATGCCCATTTGCGGAATTTTCAATAGCATCAAATATTTGTCTTAATTCAATATTGAGCTCGTCATTCTGGTCGGCCGTTGCAACGACATTTTCAAACAATTGACTGGGAGCGATAAAATAACCTTTTTCCGTGATTGCAAGAATACGCGTTTCGTCAGGAATGTCTTTATCTGCGATTTTTGCATAATTGATAGTTTCATCGTCTGCTTGAATGTAGTCGCAAAAATTCTCACTCATAAAACGATAAAACAATGTGCCCAGCACATATTGCTTGAAATCCCAGCCATCGACCGAACCACGCACATCATTGGCGATTTGCCAGATTTGGCGGTGCAATGCTTGACGCTGTTGTTGGCTCTCGGACATTTCACGACTTCCCTTAAAAACTATTTCATTTTATCTAGCGCAAAGCAAACGGGGTTAACAAGCCGGTTCAAATTCCACTGTCATCGCCCAATTGCTTTTCAAGTGCCTGACGGGCAAGGCCAACCATATAAGGAAGCTGATCCAGCGACCTGAATTTGACTTCAACAGAACCGTTTCCCCAATGGTGAAGATGCGAAATATCACGGCAAAGGCCACGCGGATCATCGAGCTCGTTTATCTCGATATTGAGATTTAACGTTAATTGTTTTGATTGCGGCACAACATCAACGAAATTCGTTTCCGCTTTATAGGCGATATAGAGTTTCAAGAATTCCTCTCGCACATTGTCATCAAGATTAAGTATTTCTTTGCGGAAGGCCTCGAACAATTCTCGTGTAATGCCGCTTTGTAAAAACGCATGATCGGCAATTGTATATGATTTCAAAACCGGTTTTTCCGGTTTGAAACGTTCAAGTGATTCTTCAGATATATCCGGTGCACGCCAGATATTGACTGCCTGATCGGCAAGGTTTTTCGCCCGCGCTATGATTGTTTTTTCTGTCCATTCCGTAAGCTTACCAAGCCCTTTATTGAGATGGAGCGGGCTTTCGGCAAATCCGCCTCGCATCGTGCGTTTGTCTTCAAATGACCGGTTGCCATATTCGGAATTATATCCTGTTAGTGTCAAATTACCGGCCGTATGCAACCATGCTTCCTGAACACGTTGCCAATCTTCCCCGAGCATTTTTTGCCAATCGTTCGGCAATGGCGTTGATTGCGGCATAATATGTTCGATTGTGTAATCATTAACAGCGACCCGCTCTTTACGACCAAAGTTTTCAAACCGGCGCAACCAGTAAGACCGACTGCGGAAATGATAAAGATCACGGTGCTGGAAATTTTCTTTAAACTCTTCATTTGTCGGAAAACGCCTATAAGACGTCATCAAACTGAAGGCCGCTTTCACACTTTCGAGATAATCACTTTTATCAATATCACGATAAAGCGTTGCAAAGGTTTTATTCAACGAATTGGTCGGAATCGAACAAATTGCCCTTTGGAACACATAGGCTTCCACCAGACGGACAATTTCGAGAAAATCACCTTTTTCAAGGGTGCCATTGGCATAATCTGCATAAACCGGCAGCAAAAAAGGATATGCGACGTCAACTTTAAGTTCGCTCAAATCAAAAAAAGCTTGTGCCAGCTCTTTATCATTTTCCCCTTCAAGAGCCATTGCGCAATAATAGCGGGCAAAGCGCAACATATCATCAACAATGTTCTCGATTGTTTTAATATTGTCAGTGCGTGCAAACTGCTTGAAGCCGGCATAAACTTCATCCAGCCGCGGAATTGAGCCGGTTTTGACTGTGAGATAATGTCGCATAAAACTGTTGAATTCTGTGTCATAGGCCTCTTGCCCGAAAAGTTTTTCCATCGGTTGCCAATAGGCACGATAAAGCCGCGTCTGTTGATCCGGCTCCAGTCCCATAAGAAAAAAATTCCGGATAAGGTCTGCCTGCGTCAATTGCAGACCTGTCGAATTCATACTTTCAAAAATGAGTTGCGGATTATCTTGCCCTCTGGCAAGGGCCACATAAACAATAAGAAGTTTTGCAATTCCCCGGCATAGAAGCTTTAATTCCTGTTCATTGAGCCTGGCAAGTTGAGTTTGGAAATCATGGTAGTTTGCCAAAATACGTTCCGACTCTGCTGCCGGCAAAGGCGTGTCATTAACAAGCGCCAACAATGTATCGCGGTCGGTTTCGGTTAAAAGAAGACGGTTATGCCGATCTCCGTCCTCATATTCATTGACAAGGTAATAATTGAATATCTTACGAGCCGAAAAACCGTCATAAGGTTCTCTTGTTCCAACGGTTTTGGCAAGTGCCAATAAAAGCAATGTCAAAGTGGTTATTCTTTGCTGACCGTCAATCACAAGTAATGGCGCATTATGAGCATCATTATTGGCGATATAGACAACTGTTCCAAGAAAATGGCCTGCATTGTCATTTGCTCTACCGGCGCGCAAAATATCATGCCACAATTGTTCGCATTGTGTTGATGTCCACGAATATTTGCGTTGATAAATCGGAATGATAAATTGGCGGGCATCTTCCAAAAATTTGAGAAGATTAACGTTGCCAGCATCCATTTTCTGTTCTCCCCGGTAGTCTTTCCGGCTTAAACGAAATGGAACTTTTTGTCTATGTTTTAACAGTTTTGGACAAAAATTAAATCACAGATAGCCGCATCGTCGCAAATATAAATTGCGCGTTTTCCGATAACGGATTGAACCCGTCAATGACGGCTAACCGGATGACCGGCAATGAGCCCGATTGATAACCTTATGCTTCAGACAAACTGTTTTAATGAAAAGTGATCCGGATCAAGAGCATATTAGATAAGCCAATTTCATCCGGATCATGCACCTCTTCCGGCTATAAAAGGCTTTCCCGATTTTTGTCCTCACGGCATCACTCTATAAAACACTCAATTTTCAACTTTTTTGATAATTTTATCCATATCGGCAATTTTCAGATCATGGTCGAGATAGGCTCTCTTGTCTGATAGCTCGATATCCAACCCGTATTTCACCTCATATGCCAAAGTGCCTTGTTCAATTGAAAAATCAATGACATGCCCGCCCGATGTTTTGCTTTTATCAATGAAATGAAGATGAAAACCGGCAACCGAAATGTTCTGGAAAAATTCAGGAGTCCAGAATCCGATCAGTTCTCCTTCGACATCTTCGACATCCTCAACAATTTGATGTTCTGCAACTTCCAATGCATTCTTGAAGCGTTGCTGAAGCTCTCTCGGCCTTCTCACTTTCAAATGGTCGAATTTGCCTTCCAATTTCAGCGCCAGAAACACATTGTCAAACTTCAGATGTCTGGATAATTCCTGATATAAAGTAGCTTTCGATATCTGTGAAATTTCAAAACTTGCTTCAGGCTCGAAAGTCGTAATCTGGGCAAAAGGCATTTTTTCGTTATCATCCATTATGCGCAATGGCTTATTGCCCTTGGCATCAAGAAAATGACAACAATCTATGATGACTTCCCCTGTCAAACCGTCAGAACAGCCCAAGCCGAAATGGCCATGCTTTTTTATCTCCGATATGGGAAATAAACCTTCAAAAACGCCTCCCATCAGGGCATTGATTCCGGAAAATTGCGTAATTTTTTTGGTCATTATGTGTTTTTCCTGTTTAGAACAGCAAACCCGATTTCTCGCGGCTGATTGCGTTTTTTTAAAGAGAACTGTTTTCTACATAGCAACCACATTCATAAGTTCAATAACAGGTTGTTTTGATAGTTGCAAAGATCTTGAGGATGAGCATTGATATTCCCGACAAAGTCACATGCTTTTGGACAATAACCAATGTTATTTTTATGGTGTTACACGGCTCACAGATGTTACATATCAATTTTCCAAATTGGAAATGTTTTCCAATCATCAGGAAAGCCCATAGGTTTTAGATCAACATTTGATCGGCCAAGTAATTCATATAACTTGTTTTTCCATTGTGTATTAGGATCAGTTATTTTTAATAGGTAATTTATAATACATAATGTATTGTAAATGTTTTTTAAATTTTTACTATTCATTGAAATATTCAAATAATCAGGATAATTAGGTATTGTCATGGTGACGGTAAATATTTTATTCCATAATCTACCATGATGAGCACATATATTCCTTATATAGGCGAGATGGTGAATTATAGATACAAACACTTTTTCATCTAATTTAAAATTTTCAGCAATTAATTGCCTATCTTTCCGGAACTTCAAATTCGCAATCCATTTTGACAATTGCCCTAAAGATATTACTTCGGCAGTCATCCAGATTGGAGGCTCCGTTGGGTCACCATATTTATTTTTATAATGTTCAATAAATGTATCCTTTGATCTCTTTATTTCATTAATCAATAATGAACAAGCTTCATCATAGTGAGTAGGCTTTGCATAAAGATTTCGGTCTAAATAACCATGCGCTCCATACGTAGTGGCTAAATAATAAGCCCATGAAGCACGTACTGAAACTTCAATACGCTCGACAGCATCCATTATTAAAAGACGTAATTCTCTATCAAAAACATATAAATCGACAACATCCTCAAAAGAAGTTCCTTCCTTAAAAGCATGCTCATCAGGAACATCGCATTTTATCTCGAAAGGTAACCAGTATGCACGCAATCTATAATAACTTATATGTTTTAGATAATGCACGGCTCGATCATAGTCATGAATCAACATGCCACGCTTTTTTAAGAGTATTATTTGTTCATCTATACTTATTGGCGGTTTTATAAATTTCATAAATACTGCTTAAACTATTTTTTAAGTTTATAAAAGCAAAAAACCCGCCTGGGTGCGCAGTTCAATGACGAATCATTGTCCGAGGCGTGGCGGGTCTTATTAAGGATATATATGGATTATTGCCTAACAAAAATCAATACGAAACTGTGGATATTTAATGTTCCTTTGTGCATAACGATGTTTTTATGAATTTTATCGCTTGACTCTTTAATAAATAGTATTGAGCGAAATTTCATCTAAGGTTGTCATTATCATTCTATAAAATATAGATTTTTCATTGTGATAACACAAAATACATAATTCTTTTTGCGATCACACACCTGCGCCGCTTCCAATTTCAGATATGAACTTCACGTCTGCATTGAATCAATGGAAAGGGTGATTCTGTTTGTCCGCTTTTTGTATGGCGTTCATTCAGTATCGCAGTGGTACTTTTCCAATATGCCACCCCATACAGATGGCGTAGGCAACAGAATGATGCACAAAGAAAATTCAAAGACAACATAGACGGAGCCGCAGTCGCCTGGATAGCCATTTCTCGTATTGCTTTCTGTTTATAATCGCGACAACTGGTCAAACAAAATGGCTTATTTTAATTCATTTGGTTCCGAATTGGTTTGGCGTGATTTTACATAAACAAAAAGCGCCTTACGGCGCTTGTCTAATTCTTGATTCTCTCAAGATTTATTGGAGCGGGCGATGGGATTCGAACCCACGACCCCAACCTTGGCAAGGTTGTGCTCTACCCCTGAGCTACACCCGCTCACAAACCGGAAGCGCTTCGCTTCGGTCGTGCCTATATGACCCAACCTTGCGACGATTGCAACATAAAAAATAAAATTCTTTCAATATTCGTTTTTCATGCTTTAAAAATCGTTGAAAATATTGATTTCCGGCCATGGCTCCAATAAAGCTTTTAAGAGGTTTTAGAGGGAGAAGTGATTATGCGTCGTTTGGTTCTGGCAGCCGCAGCTATTCTGGCATTGGGAAATTTTTCATTCGCAGCCGATAAAGTGAAAGTCGATATTACGCAGATTGTTGCCCATCCGGCTTTGGATGCCGTGCGCAAAGGCGTAGAGGATGTCCTCGCACAACAGGGCTACAAGAATGGGGAAAATCTTGTTCTCAACTTCCAGTCAGCACAGGGAAACATTTCCACAGCAACCCAGATTGCCCGCCAATTTGTTGGCGACAAGCCGGATGTGATTGTGACCATTTCAACGCCGTCGGCACAAACCATGCTCGCAGCAACCAAGAATATACCGATTGTTTTTGCGGCTGTTTCAGACCCCGTTGAAGCAAAGCTCGTACCGGATATGAAAAACCCCGGTGGAAACGTCACCGGCATATGCGACCGCTCGCCGGTTGAAGAACATATAAAACTCTTGAAAGAAATCAAACCCGATTTAAAAAAACTCGGCTACCTTTATAATGCTGCCGAGGCCAATTCGGTTTCGACCCTGAATGTTTTGAAAAAGCTCGCAGAAGAAGACGGCATAGAGGTTATCCCCTCGGCTGCACCGAAATCATCCGACGTGCAGGCAGCAACCCGCGCCCTTATCGGCAAAGTCGATATGATTTATGTACCGACAGACAATACAATTATCTCGGTGCTTGAAGGGGCAACAAAAGTAGCAGCCGAATCAAAAACACCGCTTTTTACGGCTGATCCGAGTTCGATTGGACGTGGCGCCTTTGCAGCCCAGGGAATCGATTATTATGATTCGGGGCTTGAGGCGGGTAAACTCGTTGGCCGCATTTTAAAAGGTGAAAAGCCCGCAGACATCGCTGTTGTCATACCGGACGGAAAAAATGTGGCGATTGACCTTCAAGCTGCAGAAAAAATGGGGGTTGTGATTCCCCAACCGGTACTTGATCGGGCTGCAAAAATTATCAACAAATAAGGTATCCTGACGGTGGAATTTTTCGATACTGACATAATTGCAAGCGGGGCAATTGCCTCATGAGTATGTTTGCCTTTACCGGTGCTGTCGAGCTCGGGCTTGTTTATGCATTTGTCGCTATCGGAGTCTATTTATCGTTCCGGATTCTCGATTTTCCGGATTTGACGGTAGACGGTTCGTTTCTGTTAGGCTCGACCGTCTGCGGTGTTATGATTCTATGCGGTTTTAATCCGTGGTTTGCCATGTTTTCGGCTTTGATTGCTGGAATGATTGCCGGACTTGTTACCGCACTTTTGAATTTGAAGTTCGGCATTCTGAACCTCCTTGCATCCATATTGACGATGTCGGCGCTCTACACCATCAATCTTCGCATTATGGGAATTATGGGGGTATCGAATGTCAATCTGGGTTTGGCAGATACCGCGCTCACACCGTTTTATAATCTGTTCGGATTGCCGGATATGATTATCCGCCCGCTTTTTGTTGGCATACTTGTCATCATTGTTGCTTTTCTTGTCTGGCGTTTTCTGGAAAGTGAAGTCGGCCTTGCCATGCGGGCAACCGGAACGAATCAGCGTATGGCGAAAGCTCAAGGAATCAAAACCGCACTTCTCATCTATGCCGGTATGGGATTATCCAACGCTCTGGTTGCTCTTGGCGGGTCGCTTTATATCCAGACCGCTATCGCCACCGACATAACGGGAGGTGCAGGAACCATTGTGTTCGGGCTTGCTGCCGTTATTATCGGCGAGACATTGTTTAGAACCCGAAATCTTTTACTGATTATTTTGAGCTGCATTGTCGGTTCCGTCCTTTATCGCGTTGCTGTGCAATTTGCATTTGAAGGCAGCAGCCTTGGCATTGATACATCGACAGACTTGCAGCTTATTACCGCTTTGATTGTGGTATTGACTCTTGTTTTGCCGCATTATCTGGGGGCAAAAAAGCATGATTGAACTGCAACATATCGGCGTAACATTCAAAGCCGGAACGCCCTTGGAAAAACAGGCGCTTATCGATCTCAACCTAAAAATCGAGCGTGGCAGCTTTGTAACTATTATCGGCTCGAATGGTGCTGGCAAATCGACCATGCTTGGGGTTCTAGCCGGAGATATTTTGCCCAATGAAGGCAAAGTCATTATCAACAATATTGATGTTTCAAGAAAATCGACAGCCGAACGGGCAGGCATGATCGCACGGGTTTTTCAGGATCCGCTAGCGGGCAGCTGCGGGTCACTCACTATTGAAGAAAATCTTGCCCTTGCCGCCCGTCGCGGGAAAAGGCGGGGGTTGCGTTCGGCTTTGACAAAAGAAAACCGCGAAATATTCCGCGCCCGAATCGCCGCTCTCGGTCTTGGCCTTGAAGACCGCATCCAGAACCGGATGGACAGTCTTTCGGGCGGGCAACGTCAGGCTTTGGCGTTAATTATGGCCACCTTGTCGGATGCCGATGTTTTGTTGCTTGACGAACACACAGCCGCACTTGATCCGGGAATGGCCGAATTTGTCATGAAGCTTACAGAAAAAGTTATCAAGGAAAATAATCTGACCACTTTGATGGTTACCCATTCTATGCGGCAGGCACTTGATTATGGTGATCGTACCTTTATGCTGCATGGTGGAAAGGTGATACTTGATGTGCACGAAGAAGAACGCAAAGGTCTTGATGTGAGCGACCTTGTCGGCATGTTCCAGAAGGTCAGGGGTGAAGCGCTCGACGATGACAAGCTGCTGATGGATTAACATGGCGCAGAAAAAAGCTCATGAGGTTGACGGTTTCCTTTCACGTTTACAAGCGCAATACCCCATTGTTCTCATTTACGGTCCCGATAAGGGGCTTGTTTCCGAACGGGCGTCGAAATTTGCCAAGCTCACCGGCGTCAAACTTGATGACCCGTTTTCCAATATCCGGCTTGAAGCGGCCGATCTTGAACGCGACCCTACGCGCCTTCTTGACGAAGCCCATACGGTTTCGCTGTTTGGCGGAAAGCGGCTCATCTCGATAAAAAACGCCGGCAATGGACGAAATCTCACCGAAGTCATCAAAAAACTTGCAAAAACCGGCCTTGAAAATGTTTATCTGATGATAGAAGCCGGAGACCTTAAAAAAGGTGCCGGTTTGCGCTCGGCTGTGGAAACGGCAGCGTCAGCCATGGCGCTTCCCTGTTATGCCGATGATGCACGCTCGCTTGAAGGGCTGATCGACGAGGTTCTTGGTGAATATCACCTTGCTATTTCGCTTGAAGCAAGAAAATGGCTCAAAGAAAGTCTGGGGGGTGACCGGCTTATCTCGCGCAGTGAATTGGACAAGCTTTGCCTTTACGCAATGGGTAAAGACGAGATTACACTTGATGATGTAAAAGCTGCCGTCAGCGATGTAAGCGGCCTCACTTATGATGAAATGATTGATGCTGTGCTCATTGGTGATCTCGTCGGCTTCAACAACCGTTTCGACCGTCAGGTTGCAACCGGTAACGCACTTTTTTTGATATTAAGCGCAGCCGAGAGACAATTCCAGCAATTGCAACTTTTGCGCCAGCAAGTGGAAGTCGAGGGAAAGACGCCCTCCTCGGCCATTGCTTCGGCGCGTCCGCCTATTTTCTTTCGCCGACAAAAGATCATGGAACAGGCACTCACCCGCTGGACATTGCAGCGGATTGCGGAAGCCATGGAACGGCTACAAAAAGCTGTTCTTGAAAGCAGGCAAAATGCGGCTCTTGCCGAACCGGTTATCCGGCAGGCACTTCTGGCGCTTGCTGTTCAATCAAAGCGCCAGAACTAGATTCCGGTTTTAAACAAAAGCTCTAACTGCGCTTGACGTGTTCGATATAAAGTTCGCGTAAGCGCATTGTTACTTTTCCGGGCTTACCATCGCCAATTTTACGCCCGTCAACACTCAAAACAGGAGCGGCAAAATTGGTTGTCGAGGTAATCAGCGCTTCACTGGCGGCATAGGTTTCTTCCAATGTAAAGAGCCGTTCTTCGACATTAATGCCGTTTTTGCGCGCAAGTTCGAGAATCGTACCGCGGGTAATACCGGGCAAAATGGAGTGATCCAACTGACGGGTGACAAGTGTTCCCTGACGATCGACAATGAAGAAATTGGACGAGGTTGCTTCGGTCAGATAGCCATCTTCGACATAAACAGCATCATCAACACCCTCGGCATGGGCGTGGGTCTTGGTCAATGACGAATAAAGAAGCTGCGTTGTCTTGATGTCGCGGCGGCACCAGCGACCTTCTTTCACCGATATCATTTTCAACTGCGGCATTTTATCGAGATTTTTGACAATGCCTGTCTGGGTGAACATGAAAAGGCAGGGCTTCAATTCGCTATTGTCATAAACAAAATTACGATCACCGGCGCCACGCGAAACCTGAAGATAGACAGTGCCGTTTTCAAGACCGTTTCGCTTGATAAGCTCGCGATGAATATCGAGAAATTCGTCTCTATCCACGTTGAATTCTATCTCCAGCGCTTTCAGAGAATTTTTAAGCCTTTTGATATGTCCGTCAAAGTCGAGAAACTTTCCGTCAAGAAAAGAGGTGACTTCATAAACGGAATCGGCAAACATGACAGACCTGTCAAAAATCGAAATCCGGGCATTTGTTTCATCAAACCAATCGCCGTTGACATAAACGGTGCGTGTCATCGTATTTTAACCTCTTCAACATCATTCACCAGTGGAAAAGATTTATCCTGCCGGAGAGAATCCGGCTATTCCGGTTTTAGAAAACAGAAGTCTTCCATTCTTTCCGGACGATCATTTTCCACGTTTAAAAATCACTATGGAATTTTGGCTGAACTTAAGGCAGATTTGACAGAGCAGCAATAGCCGAGATGTCGCGGCCAATCATTTCATGCCGCTTTTTTCATGAGGAAAATATCCGATGGCAGAACCGATCGCTTTTGTCAGCCGTAGTGCACAAACCGAAAGGGATAACTGGTTAAAAGTTCTTTCCGAAAATTTGGGCGACGAAAAGATTATAGATTTCAACGATTTGAAACCGGACGATTATGGCGCAATCGAACTTGCCATTGTTGCAAACCCCGATCCCGACCAATTGAAAAAACTCAAAAATCTGAAATGGATACAAAGCCTGTGGGCAGGTGTCGAACGGATGGTGAAGGAATTACCCGAAAACGCGCCACCGATTGTCCGGCTTATTGATCCCGCTTTGACCGAAGCCATGGCCGAAGCTGTTCTTGCGTGGACGCTTTATTTAACCCGCGATATGCCGCGCTATCATCGCCAACAACAAAAACGGCTCTGGCAACCACATAGCTATAAGCCCGCCTCACAATGGAAAATCGGCCTTCTTGGTTTAGGTCAATTGGGAAAAGCTGCGGCGAAATTGCTGACACTTACCGGATTTCAGGTAAACGGCTGGTCAAAGAGCCAAAAAACACTTGATAATGTCACATGTTCGAGTGGAAGCACCGGTTTTATGCGACTGATTGAAACAAGTGATATTGTCGTTCTGCTTATACCGCTCACCAATGAAACAACAGGGCTTCTCGGAAAAAACGAATTTGCCCATATGAAAAAGGGAGCAAGCCTTATCAATTTTTCCAGAGGGCCTGTTATTGATACAGATGCTCTTGTTGACGCTCTTAATAAACATGAGCTCGATCATGCGGTTCTTGACGTTTTCGATCAGGAACCTTTGCCGCCCGATTCGCCCTTATGGCAAAATGAAAATATAACCGTGCTTCCCCATATTTCGGCTCCTACAAACAAAGAAAGTGCCGCAAAAATTGTGGCAAAAAATATAGCTCATTGGCGAAAAACCGGAAACTTGCCGCCCGTCGTCAACCGGATGCGCGGCTATTAATCGGCCACTCAAATAGTTGTTCGATAAAACACCATAAAACCCACCAAAACCGGCTTTAGAAAAATTGGTGCGGAAACCTTGCTTTCGTCATGAACGTTATATAGTTAATCTATATAACAGAATGGTGTATCTATGTCGGTCAAAGCAACCTTATCTTTCACAGAAGATCATATCGGCTCGGTCGGTCGGGAGCGTATCAAGCTTCTTGAGGCTGTCGGCCGTGAAGGTTCGATTTCTGCCGCCGCCCGTTCTGTCGGGCTTAGTTACAAAGCGGCATGGGATGGCATTAGCGCCATGCAAAACCTCGTTGCAAAACCGCTCTTGAAAAAGAACATCGGCGGGAAAAATGGTGGTGGTGCTACCCTGACACCGGAAGCGCTAAAACTCATCGAAACTTTTCACCATCTTGAAACCGGACTTGCCACAATGATGAAGCAAGCCTCCGATAATCTGTCGGAAATAGGTCTGAGTTCGACAGGGCTTTTACAAGGTTTCATGATGAGAACCTCGGCGCGCAATGTTTTATCAGGCCACATTTTATCCATCAAAAGTGCACCGCCAGCCGCATTTGTAACCATCGGTATTTCCCGAAAAATCGAAATCAAAGCCGAAATTACCGAAAAAAGTGTCGAACGGCTCGGACTTGTCAATGGGCGGCAGGTTGCAGCTCTTATCAAAGCACCCTTTGTGAGGGTCGTACCTTTTGAAGACAAGGAAGATTTTTCTGAACAAAACCGGATTCCGGGAATTTTAGAGTCGATAACGATTGGCAAAAAAAGTGTCGAGCTTAACGTTGAAATTGGTGAAGACAAAACATTAATTGCAACAACCCGACCGGACGACCCCGCACTTAAAGGACTTACGGCCAATCAACCTGTTCTTGCGCTTATCAAGGCTGAAAACATCATTATTGCAACATGTTAGGAGAAGGCAATGAAATCCAAACTCGCTTTATCGATAGGTCTGTTGCTGGCAAGTGTAACCTTTGCCCATGCCGGTGAAACCGTTGTTGCGGTGGCTGCCAATTTTACCGAACCCGTCAAGGAAATTGCCGAACAATTCAAAGAAAAGACCGGACACACGGCAACACTTTCATTCGGTGCCACCGGTAATTTCTATACACAGATAAAGAATGGTGCTCCTTTCGAGGTATTTCTTGCAGCCGATACCGAAAGGCCGACCAAGGCCGTTGAAGAAGGCTATGGTGTCAAAGGAACAGAATTTACCTATGCAATCGGCACATTGGTGCTGTGGAGTGCAAAAGATGACCTTGTAAAGGGTCCTGAAACTTTGACGGATAGCAAAATCACCCACATTTCCTTCTGCAATCCTGATGCTGCCCCTTATGGCAAGGCGGCTGTCGAAACCATGGATGCGCTCAAAGTTCACGACAAAATCAAGGACAAACTTGTCGAAGGACAAAACATTTCGCAAGCCTACCAGTTTGTCAAAACCGGAAATGCCGAAATCGGCTTTGTCGCTCTTTCGCAGATTATCAATGAAAAAGGCGGCTCGAAATGGGTTGTTCCTCAAACCGACTATAACCCGATCCGTCAGGATGCCGTGCTTTTGAAAACCGGTGAAAATAACGAAGCGGCAAAGGCTTTTGTAAGCTTCCTCAAAGGTCCGGAAGCAGCAACCATTATCAAAAAATATGGCTACGCCCTGCCGGAAACAAAGTAGCAAGCATGATGCTTCTTTCCAATGAGACATGGACCGCGATCAAGCTTACGGCCGAATTGGCGACGGTAACCACATTTTTTCTGATGGCTATCGGAACGCCGATTGCTTTGTGGCTGTCGCGATCCAAAACTTATGGAAAAGAAATCGTCGCGTCCATTATCTCCATACCTTTGGTTTTGCCGCCAACAGTTCTGGGCTTTTATCTTCTGGTATTTCTGGGGCCTAATGGACCGGGTGGCTTTATTGCACCATGGTTCGGCATGGATAAATTTGCCTTCACTTTTGAAGGGCTGGTCATCGGCTCGGTCATTTATTCCATGCCTTTTGTTGTTCAACCCATCCGCAATTCATTCGAGGCTATGGGAAAGCGGCCGATGGAAGTCGCAGCAACGTTGCGTGCGTCGCCATGGAAAGCATTCTGGAAAGTAGCGCTTCCGATTGCTAGCCCCGGTTTTATGACTGCCGCTGTTTTGGGTTTTGCCCATACAGTGGGCGAATTCGGTGTTGTGCAGATGATTGGTGGAAACCTTCCCGGCAAGACGGCCGTGATCTCGACCACTATTATGAGCTATGTCGAAGCCGGTCAGATGCATGAAGCCAATGTTCTATCAATCATTATGGTTATCTTTTCATTCTGCATCATTCTTACTGTTTCACTCTTGCAAAAATTCATGCAGGCGCGAACATTATGAGTGAAACCATTTCTGTCGATCTTAAAGGGACACTGGGCAATTTTTCGCTCGATTGTTCATTTCATGCCCCGCTTCGCGGTGTCATTGCGCTTTACGGCCCTTCCGGATGCGGGAAAACTTCTGTTTTGCGCGGCATTGCCGGACTTAACCGGTTTTCAGGAAAAGTCGAGATCGGCAATGAATGTTGGCAAGATGAAACCGGTTTCGTTCCTGTTTATAAACGTCCCCTCGGCTATGTTTTTCAGGAAGCCAGTTTGTTTCCGCATTTGTCTGTCAGAAAGAACCTTACCTTTGCTATGGCGAAAGGCGAAAACAATCTCTCGCCGACATTCGATGAAGTGGTGGAATTTTTGAATATTGCCCACCTTATCGATCGTGCGCCGCACAATCTCTCCGGTGGTGAACGTCAACGCGTGGCAATCGGCCGCGCACTCTTGTCGCATCCCAAGATTCTCCTTATGGATGAACCGCTATCGGCACTCGACAAACGGTCGAGAGATGAAATCCTTCCCTTTCTGATTGGTCTGCGTGACCGTCTTTCAATGCCGATCATTTATATCACCCATGATATTTATGAAGTCGAACGGTTGGCCGACACATTGGTTTTGATGGATAGTGGCAAAGTTATTGCCTCCGGCAGTTTGAGAGAAATCGAAGCAAATCCTGATCTGCCGCTTGCCAATACTCGCGAAGCTGCTGTCAACCTTGACGGCTATGTCAAATCCTATAACGAAAATACCGGCCTTGTCGAAGTGGATGTACCGGGTGGCACATTCATTGCCCCGTCCGCACCTTTAGTAGGGGGGAAAAAAATGCGCATTCGCATTGCTGCCAATGATGTGAGCCTTGCTGTCGAAAAACCGCTGAAAAGCTCGATCCTCAATGTGATGCCGGCGCGCATTCTGACAATGCGGGAACAGGGGCATTTTGAGGTTCTGGTCAAACTGGAATTGGGTGGCAATGGAGAGGGAGCGCATTTTCTTTCACGCCTCACACGCCATTCATGGCAAATATTAGGGCTTAAAGAAGGAATGGACGTTTATGCCCAGATTAAAGGCGTTGCCCTGATCGACCAGCAAGAGGGCTAACTTTTCCAAGATAGATTCGCGCAAGTTCAACCGTGCCTTTCAAAAAGGTTTTGCGAAGTTTTTCGGCTGTTGGTGTTTGATTGTGCGTTTCAAGCCATGCTGTCAATTGCAAACGGCGCATCATGACGAGATGGACAATCATATCTGCCATTTCCCGGTTTACCGGCATCACTTCTCCATAGCCTTGAAGCCATGCACTGATATAGCTTGGCACAAATGGGCTATCTTCAATAAAACTCAAAGAATTGGCAAGATCCAGTCCGAACCATGAAAAGCCGCAATCATCAAAATCGATTGCGGCAAGGTTTTCGCCATCAATCAACAGATTTGCAAGCCGCAAATCGCCATGGATAAGACCGTAATGGGCTTTATCTTTCGGAAAAGTTGAAGAAAAATATTTGAGCGTCTCATCGCAATTTTCAAGAATTTCACGGTCAGCGGGTTGAAGATTTTCGGCCTTTCGCCAATCTCCCCAGATCGCATTCGGGCCGATCATTGTTTCATAAGTCCAATGTTTACGAATGAATCTTTCCGGCCTTACCCAATTTATGGATTGCCGATGCAATTTGGCGGAAATTTTACCAAGTTCAAAAAACCGGCGCACAAGTCTGTCATCCGCCTGCGGTTCATGCCCGCTTATAAAAGAAAAACAGGCAAGCCTGAAAATACCCGCTTCGACAAACAATTGACCAAAACGGGAAACGAAAAGATGTGGAACTGTCACAATGCCGGATTGCTCGATTGCCTGAAGCCAAAGGAGTTCGGATAAAATTTCATCATTTTGATGATAGGAAGGCCGATAAATCCGTATAATTCTCGTCTCGTTCCCGAAAGTCACCCGAAAAGTCGCATTTTCCGATATGGTAAGAAGGTCGATGCGGGCGCTATCGGGAATATCCCAACAAGCAAGATGATCCCTTACCAAAGTCGGAAGATCGTTTTCGGCTTTCATCATCATCTATGTAACAGAAACACTGCCTGCTGCCCGAACAAATTCCAGGCTCCCAAAGGCAATTTGCGTTTGACGGGTTTTCCCTGCCGGTTCAACACCACCGCTTCTTCTATTTTTGCCCCTATTTCATTGACCAGATCGACAAAATCCTCAATCGTACAGAAATGGATATTCGGCGTATCGTACCAGCTATAGGGAAGCTCTTTGGTAACCGGCATACGACCGAGAAAAAGCAGATGTGCGCGGGCGCGCCAATAACCGAAATTCGGAATCGAGACAACGGCTCTCTCGCCAATGCGTAAAAGTTGTTCAAGCACAGCTTTCGGATTGCGCGTTGCCTGCAAGGTTTGTGACAGGACAACATAGTCAAAGCCGGAATCAGGATAATAGATAAGATCGCTATCGGCATCACCCTGAATGACCGAGAGACCTTTAAGCAAACATTGGTCAACACCCTGTTGCGACAATTCGACACCGCGCCCATCAACATTGCGCCGTGTTTGCAACAGATAAAGCAGACTACCATCGCCGCAACCGACATCGAGAACACGCGCCCCCGGCCTGATAAAATTGGCGATTACTTCAAAATCGGTACGGGATTTTAGCGCGGACAATAATTCTTCATCCTCGTTCATGCCGTCAATCCCCTCTGTTCTGCAGCCGCTGTCAGGAAACTGTGAATGGCAGAAAACATTACCGGTTCATCAAGCAGAAAAGCATCATGGCCTTTGTCGGTTTTGATTTCAACGAATGAAACCCGCGCTCCGGCAGCGTTGAGTGCGTGCACAAAGGTACGGCATTGTGCGGTGGTAAACAGCCAATCACTGGAAAACGAAGCAACAAAAAATCGCCCGCGCGAGCCCTTGAAAGCGTCTGCCAGATGGCCGCCATATTCGGCTTCAAGATCGAAATAATCCATCGCACGCGTCAAATAAAGATAGCTATTGGCATCAAAGCGCTCGACAAATGTCATCCCCTGATGACGCAAATAGCTTTCAATCTGGAAATCGGCATCAAAACCGAATGTTATCTGATCTCTATTTTGTAAATTCCGCCCGAATTTACGATGGAGTGCCGCTTCCGAAAGATAGGTAACATGGGCTGTCATTCTGGCAACAGCCAAACCTTTTGTCGGGCGTTTTCCCGCTTCGAGATACCGCCCGCCCAACCAGTTGGGATCGGCCATAACGGCTTGTCTGCCAATTTCATCAAAAGCGATATTTTGAGCCGAATGGCGCGCGCCGGTTGCAAGAATGACAGATGAAAACACTTTTTCCTTATAGGCTGCAGCCCATTGCAATGCCTGCATTCCGCCCATAGAACCACCAACCACACAAAACAATGTCTTGATTCCCAGTTTTTCGACAAGCATTGCCTGCGCGCGCACCATATCGCCTATCGTGATGACAGGAAAATCGAGTGCATAGGGTTTTCCTGTTTTCGGATTTTTCGATGCCGGACCGGTCGAGCCGAGGCACCCCCCTAACACATTGGAACAGATTACATAATAGCGATCGGTATCAATAATTTTACCAGGCCCCACCAATATATCCCACCAACCGGGCTTTCCGGTTACCGGATGGGTATTGGCAACATGTTGGTCGCCGGTCAGGGCATGGCAGATCAAAATGGCGTTGCTTTTGTCTTCATTCAATGTGCCATAGTCCTGATAGGCAATCTGGAAAGGCGATAAAACAACGCCGCTATCAAGCTGTAGCGGCTCGTCTTGCCCGAACAGCGCTACTTTACTGTCAGGAAAATCGGCTTGGGAATTTTTCGCGCCGGAAGATTTTCCGGACGATTTTATTTGTGTCATGTCGGTTGCACCGTCTTGAAAGAAAAAGAATAGCTAGTCGCCTCCTCTGACAAATGTCAAGAATTTCTCTCGACTTCCGATGAAAGCAAGGGTATTTCCTAAAATATTAAACTACCAGACCGGATAAATATCGATGAAAAAAGATGTTCTTGTTGACCGTCCACAGCCTAGAAAAGGTATTCTGGATATTGCAGCTTACGTTCCCGGTTCAAGCGAGACCGAAAATACAAGAAAAGTTTTCAAACTTTCTTCCAATGAGTCGCCGCTTGGCCCCTGTCCTGCAGCGATTGATGCTTATCGTCAGGCCGCAGCACATCTTGAACTCTATCCGGATGGTTCGGCCACACCCCTTCTTGAAGCCATTTCCGAAGTGACAGGGCTTGCAAGAAGCAATTTGATGGCGGGAAACGGTTCGGATGATTTGTTAGGTCTTTTATCCAATACCTATCTTACAGCCGGTGATGAAGGAATCATGACCGAACACGGCTTTAGCGTTTACGAGATACAAATCAGAGGGACCGGCGCAAAACCTGTTATTGTGAAAGAAAAAGACTGCCGTATTGATATTGACGCTATTCTTGCCGCAGTAACAGAAAGAACAAAAATCGTATTTATCGCCAATCCCGGTAATCCGACGGGCACTTATCTGACAGCAACCGAGGTCAAAAGACTTCATGCGGGGCTGCCCAAAAATGTGCTTTTAGTTCTTGACGGTGCCTATGCCGAATTTGTTACCGAGGATGATTACGATACCGGCGTCGAACTTGTTTCGGCCAATGAAAATGTTGTCATGACGCGCACATTTTCCAAAATCTATGGACTTGCCGGTTTGCGTGTGGGGTGGATGTATGCGCCTCTTCATGTCATTGATGCGGTCAACCGTATTCGCGGAGCTTTCAATGTCAGTGTTCCGGCACAGGCTGCTGCAAGTGTTGCTTTTCGTGACCGTGCCTATATCCAGAATGCGATAGCCTATAATTCAAAATGGCGTTCCTGGCTCACACATGAAATCGAGGCTTTGGGGCTCAAGGTTACGCCTTCTGTCACCAATTTTCTGCTCATCCATTTTCCGGCAGACAAGGAAAAATCGGCTGCTCTGGCTGATGATTATCTGAAATCCAACGGGTATATTTTGCGCCGCGTAACCGGATACGGATTTCCGAACGCGTTGCGCCTTTCCATTGGATCCGAAGAAGCAAATCGCGGCGTTGTCGCTACATTGAAAAATTTTTGAAGTAGAAAAATGTCTGAAGTGAAATTTAAAAAAATCGCCCTTATCGGTATCGGCCTTATCGGCTCTTCTCTTGCCCGTGTTATCCGTGAAAAAAAATTGGCCGATCATATTGCCATTTCCACCCGCACAGGCACAACGCTTGAACGGGCACGTGAACTCAAACTGGGTGACAGCTATACCACCGACAATGGCAAAGCGGTTGAAGATGCCGATCTCGTTATTGTTTCGGTGCCGGTCGGTTCATCCGGTCAGGTTGCAAAAGAAATTGCACCACATCTAAAACCCGGTGCCATTGTTACCGATGTCGGTTCTACCAAAGCATCGGTTATTCGCCAGATGAAACCGGAACTGCCCGATAATGTTATTTTTATCCCCGGTCACCCCATTGCCGGTACGGAATTTTCGGGTCCCGATGCCGGTTTTGCCGACCTTTTCATCAATCGCTGGTGCATTTTGACACCGCTTCCTAACACGGATGAAAAAGCAGTTGCCAAATTGACCGAATTCTGGGAAGCCTGTGGTGCAAAAGTTGACAGAATGGACCCCGAACACCACGATCTGGTTCTGGCAATCACATCGCATCTGCCACATCTTATTGCCTATAACATTGTCGGCACTGCAAGCGACCTTGAAAAAGTCACCAATTCCGAAGTTATTGCCTATTCGGCCTCCGGTTTTCGCGATTTTACCCGTCTTGCCTCTTCCGACCCGACAATGTGGCGCGACATCTGCCTGAACAATAAAGACGCTATCATTGAAATGCTCGGACGTTTCAGTGAAGACCTTGCTTCGCTCCAACGCGCAATCCGCTGGGGAGATGGGCAGGCTCTGTTTGACCTTTTCACGCGTACACGTGCCGTAAGACGCGGCATTATTGATGCGGGACAGGAAGTCGATGCACCCGATTTTGGTCGTCAGGTTGCCCGCAAACACCCCGAAGATCTGAAAAAATAATCCGTTTTGAAAAGGGAGCGCATTTGAACAGAACCAGATGCGCTTCTTTGCATCCTTTTCTATAATTCGATTTTCTATTGTCCGGATATAGGATTGCGGCTTTTCCGGCGATAGAATTGAAGGGCATGTGGCGCAAAACATTCGCCGGTTTTTTTTTAAGCCACAATCAGGTAGTCACATTATCAATCATGCGGGATAATTGCTTCGGCATTTGCCCGAACAATACATGACTGCACGTTTCACAATTTACTTGAAATCATCAAGGCTCGGCGTTTTTTCGAGAAGCTCTTGCGGTGTCGGCAAACTATCGTCGATCTTTTGATAGCGCATTGTTTCCGGCAATTCGGTTGAATTGGAGGATTGATCGCGCTGCATGGCTGCCCGCGATAACAACATGAGTGTGACAGGTGTTGTTACGATAATAAATATGGCAAGCAATATAGAATGGGAAATGAGTTTGTGACCGCTTACCGTTGAATAGATGATCGAGGCAATGATAATGCCGCTGACACCCCAGCTTGTTCCAAGCGTTGGCATATGTAAACGTTCATAAAAGCTTTTTGCACGATTAAGACCGATGGCGCCGATCAATGTCAGCCCTGAGCCTAAAAGCAGGAAAAACACAATGACAATAGAAAGCCAAAGAGGAAAGTCTTCAATCATTCGATCACTTCCCCGCGCATCAGAAATTTCGCCAAAGCCGAACTTGAAACAAATCCCAAAAGGCCGATAACCAATGCGGAATCGAAATAGATTGTCGTTCCGGTACGCATGCCGAAGGTGACAAATAACATCAATGTCGCTGTGTAGAGTGCATCAAGCCCCAAAATTCTGTCCTGTGCACGGGGACCGCGTGCAAGCCGTATGAACGACAATATCATCGCTAGTCCCAGAAACAGTTGCGAAATATTGATGCCCCAATAAAGAATAACAATACTCATTGGAATATCTCCAGAAGCAGACTTTCATAACGGTTTTTAATGAAATCTCTCCAATAATTTTCATCATCCATATCAAAATCGAGGATATGGACAAGAAGACTGCTTTCCTTGCTGTGATAGGCTATCCAGGCAGTCCCCGGCGTTGCCGTCATAATACAGGATAAAACAGCCAGTCCCGTGCGATTTTTGAGTGCCAGCGGAACCGTTATAAAGCCTGATTTTTTCCGTTTTGTTCCGTTAAAAAGCACATAGAGGGCAACATCATAATTCGATTTCACAATATCCAGCGTAACACGGAAAAACAGCTTTATAACAGAACTCCAATGATGGATGTGCACCTTCTGCGGTTTTAAAAGCCGCATTAAAAACCCGCCCGCAATGCCAACGACAATACCGATGACGCCCTGCCCCAAGGTAAAGCCGTTCAAAATCATCCACATGAGAAGAAGCGACAAAGTCAACAATGGATAGGGGATTATGCGTGTCATTCCATACCCCTTTCAACTTCAACATTATTGATAAGTCCCGCCGTTATTTCTTCTGACGAGATCCGGCTTGCTGTGACTGTTTTTTGTGGCAAAACACTGCCGATATAATTTTGCGGATGATGCAATTCTCTGGCAGTCTGTCCCATATAATCGGCGACCGGACCGGCAGCAATGGTCAATAGAAGACACAAGCCGAGCAAACCAGCAACGGGAGCGAATTCTATCACTTGTACGCGTGGCACTTTACCTTCAATCGATGCCCAGAAAGTGCGGATACCGGTTCTCGTCATGGCAATGAGTGCGGCAAAACCGGAAAAAATGAGAAGAGCAACAAAAGTCCAATCCCGCGCGCTGGGTTGGTAACCATCGCCATTCAGCCCGTCCGGATTGAAAACACCGGTAATCATCATGAATTTTGCGACAAACCCCGAAAATGGCGGCATACCGATAATGAGAATGGCCGTTATGCCGAAACATGCTCCCAAAATTGCAAGCGTTGCCGGAAGATAAGTGCCAACTTCATCCTCTTCATCTTCCTCGTCTTCGCCGTAAACTTCCATTGTTACCGCAAGAACATTGGCTGCTGTGTCCTGAGTGCGTTCGACAAGCTCGACGAGGAGAAAAAATGCTGCAAGAGACAAAGTGGAGGAGACAATATAAAAAAGCGCACCAGCGGTAAGCGAAGCATTGCCGGTTCCAATAGCGGCAAGCAGTGTTCCCGACGACACCAGAACGCTATAAGAAGCAAGCCTTCCCAGAGCCTGACTTGCAAGCACCCCGATAAAGCCGAATATCAAGGTTGCAAGGCCGCCATAAAACAATATGTCATTGCCAAAACCGCTTAAAGTTCCGCCATTAGTTCCGAAAACCAGTAATGTAAGGCGCAAAACAACGTAAATGCCGACCTTGCTTAAAATAGCAAATGTTGCTCCAACCGGTGCCGCCGCAGAACTATAAGTCGGTGTCAGCCAGAAGTTGAGTGGCCACATGCCGGCTTTGACCAGAAAGGCGATTCCGAGAATTGCCGCGCCGGACTCGAAAATAATACGATCGGCCGATTTGAGAGTTTGGAGTTTCAAGGCAAGATCGGCCATATTCAATGTTCCGCAAACACCGTAAATGAGTGCTGCGCCAATCAGAAAAAACGAAGAGGCAATAAGATTGACCACCACATAATGCATACCGGCGCGCACCCTTGCCTGCCCGCTACCGTGAAGGGCAAGCCCATAGGATGCTGTCAACATAACTTCAAAGAAAACAAAGAGATTGAACAGGTCTCCGGTCAGGAAAGCGCCGTTTACACCGGCAATCATGAATTGCATGAGAGAATGGAAGTGTGGACCGGCTTTATGCCAATGGGCAGCCGAAAATACCAATGAAGCCGCCCCAAGAATGCTTGCCAGAAAAACCATCGCCGCACTTAACCGGTCGAGCACCAGAACTATTCCGAAAGGCGCTTGCCAATTTCCGAGGTTATAAACTTCTGCTTCAGGTGAAAAATCAATAGCGCGCCCGATCAACCCGACAGAAACAAGAATGAGAAGTCCTATCGACGAAAGGCTTATCCATAATTTGAGTTTGCGGCGTCTTTCATCATAAAAAAGGAGAAGTGCCGCAGTCGCAATAGGAAGGAGGATGGGCAGAATTACGAGATGTTGGAGAAAATTTTCAATCATTTATTTTCCCTTCCATCAACATGGTCCGAACCGGTTAGACCGCGTGAAACCAGCAGAATAACGAGAAATAATGCGGTTGTCGCAAAACCGATCACAATGGCTGTAAGAACCAGCGCTTGCGGTATCGGATCGGCATAATTTGCCGGATTGACAGGATTGGATGGGTCAACAATCGGTGCTGCGTTCGAGCGGGGACGCGCCATCGAAAAAATAAACAGATTAACCGCATAGGAAATAAGTGAAAGGCCTAGAATGACCTGATAGGTTCTTGGCCGCAAAACGAGCCAGATTCCCGAACCGGCAAGTACACCGATACCTAAAGAGAGAACAATTTCCATCAGCGTTCCTCCTCTTTACGGATTGTGCGTTTACCGACACGATAATGCCGGATTGATTGGTGGGCTATTGCGATGAGCATCAGCACAGTTGCACCGACCACCAGTGAAAAGACACCGAGATCGAATGCCATAGCACTGGCTGTCGGCATTTTTCCGATAAACGGAATCTTCGTATATTGAAAATAGGAGGTAAGAAACGGGTAGCCGAAAAACCACGAACCGACACCTGTTACCAATGCCAGAAGAATACCGAACCCGATCCAGCGCAGCGGTAAAACTGTCAGATGACTTTCCACCCACCGCGTTCCGGATGCCACATATTGCAAAATAAATCCGATAGCCATGGTGACACCGCCAGCAAAACCGCCACCCGGCAAATCGTGCCCGCGCATGAACAAATAGACGGCAAAGGCCATAATGACCGGAAACAGCCAATGCATGATAATGCGCGGAATAACAAGATAATCGGAAACTGTGTCTCCGACCTCGCGATCGGGTCTTGCCTCGTCAAAAGCTGACTGAACCCGTTGTTGTGTCGGTGCCTCGATACTTTCAACGGCCGGACGGAAGCGACGCAGCAGGGCAAAAACGGTGAGCGCCACAATACCAAGCACCGTTATTTCGCCCATCGTATCAAAGCCGCGAAAATCCACGAGAAGCACATTGACGACATTGCGCCCACCGGCATCCGCATAGGAACGGGTGAGGAAAAAGTCGGAAATTGTTGCGCCCTGCGGGCGCGTCATCACACAATAGGAAAGCCACGCAAGCCCGCCCCCGCCTGCAACAGCGATAAGGAAGTCGCGGCCTCTTCGCAACCAAGGTCTAAAACCATCCGGTATAGGGGCAGGAGCCTGCAAGCGTTTGGGCAACCATCTAAGCCCCAAAAGCAGAAGAACTGTTGTGACAACTTCCACAACCAGTTGTGTCAATGCAAGATCGGGGGCGGAAAGCCACAAGAATGTGGCACAGGTCATAAGCCCCGTGACACCCAGAAGTATCAACGAAGCGAAGCGGTGGAATTTTGCCTGCCATGCAACCAATATTGCGCAAACACCACCGATTAACCAGATAATTAAAAATGGCAGATCAAGCGGGAAAAGCGGCAATGCACCCGCATCAATCCATTGATTTCCGGCAATCAACAACAAGAGCGCAACGATTGGCGCAAGGATAATCCAGCGCACTTCAACTTGCAGGCGACGGGTAGAAAGAAAAGCTTCCGCCGAACGCGCCCATTTCCATGATATTGTCACCAATACGCGTTCAAAAATACGCTGCCCTTTCAAATGTCTGAAAAATGGCGGGCCACCTTCACAGGATTTCAGATATTTGCGCGTGAGAATATAAAGTATGAGCCCGCCTATTAACGCAATGAGGCTCATGACAAGCGGCGTATTGAAACCATGCCAGAGAGCGAGATCATAATGTGGCGTTTCTGCCCCCAATACCGAATGGACGGCTGTTCCCAAAATGCCCCCGATTGCAAATTCCGGAAATATGCCGATGAAAAGGCATAAAAACACCAATAATTCGATAGGAAAACGCATGAAATGCGGTGGTTCATGTGGAGTTTTTGGCAAATCATGCGGTTTTCCGCCAAAAAACACCCCATGAATAAAACGCACCGAATAGGTAACACTCAATAATCCTGCCAGCGTTGCAAGATAGGGTGTACTCTTGTCGAGCCAGGATTCCAGATGGACTTCAACCGCTTCGGCAAAAAACATTTCCTTCGATATGAAGCCATTGAGAAGCGGCACACCTGCCATGGCAGCGCTTGCAACCAGCGCCAGCGTTCCGGTAAACGGCATATAGCGGAAAAGCCCCGATAATTTGCGCATATCGCGGGTTCCCGTTTCGTGGTCGATAATGCCCGCAGCCATAAATAACGATGCCTTGAAGATGGCATGGTTGACGGTATGAAAAATTGCTGCAACGCAAGCAAGCGGGCTTGCAAGACTTAAAAGCGTGGTTATCAACCCCAGATGACTGATCGTCGAATAGGCAAGCAGACCTTTAAGGTCTTGTTGGAACATCGCAAAATAGGCACCGATCAAAAGCGTAATCAAACCGCAAAGGCCGATAATCCAGAACCATGCTTCTGTTCCCGCCAGTACCGGCCAGAACCGCACCATAAGAAACACACCGGCTTTGACCATTGTTGCCGAATGAAGATAGGCAGAAACCGGCGTTGGCGCGGCCATTGCATTAGGAAGCCAGAAATGGAACGGAAATTGCGCGCTTTTTGTCAATGCTCCGAGAAGCACACAGACAAGTGCCGGAATATAAAGCGGACTTGCCTTGATGAGTGACCCCGACTTCAACACCACATCGAGATCATAGCTGCCGACAATGTGACCGATAATCAACATCCCGACAAGAAGCGCAAAGCCGCCAAACCCTGTCACCGTCAGGGCCATGCGTGCGCCGTCACGCGCACTTGCATTATGATACCAGTAGCCGATCAAAAGAAACGAGAAAATACTGGTGAGTTCCCAGAAGATAACGAGGAGAACAATGTTGCCCGACAATACCATTCCGAGCATCGACCCCATAAAGGCAAGCAGGAATGAAAAAAACCGCGGCACGGGATCGGCCGGATTCATATAATAACGGGCATAGACAACAACGAGCAGGCCGATACCCGTTATAAGAACCGAAAACAACCAGGAAAAACCATCCATCCGCAAGGTGAAATTCAACCCCCATTGCGGCAACCAGACAATATCCAATCTTATAACATTGTCGGCTGAAATGGCCGGATAAAGCATAATGGTACAAAACAGTGCCATCAGCGCGATTGCACCGACAAACCATGCTTCATTGTTTTTTGCTGTAGAACGAAAAAAACCGATAATGGCACTACCGACAAAGGGAAGTATTACCAGCAATATCAAGATTGCTTCCCGTGTTGTCATTATCTATAAACCATCCTCTTTTTCGGGGCCTCGTTTCTATATAGGTCACCGGAAATGAATCGGCATCACCTGAGTTTTATATTGGATGGTTTCAAGCATATAACGCAAGCCTTTTCAAAAGCTTGAACGAGAAAAATTTGTCGTTTTTTTTAAATTTCTTCATTTCACCGGAATGGGGAGTTTATAAAGTCCGATTTCCATCAACCGGACGATTTTCATTTCGGGCTGTAATAACGCGATACACATTGTTTTCGCGGGCCGTCAAAAGGCTGGTAACTGTTGTCGGAACTTGTATAGGACTTATATTTTGACGAGCAAAAATCGACATGGTTTTTGATAAGCCATGGCTTGTCATCTTCTTTTTTGGATTTTTGTGGCGTTTTTTTAAGTTTTACATTGCTACTATCGGCATGTGCTCCGGGCTCAAATGCTGCTTCCGGATACCACCAGCCATCTGTATGTTTTTTATAACCGGTACGGTGATGGCGATAGCCTTTGAAACCGTTCAATTCGCCACGGCTCTGGCTGGTTACGGCTGCAGGTTCGGTTGTTCTGGAGTTTTGTGCAACTGCAATGTTTCCATCAAAGTCGGCCGCCAATGTGGAAAAAACTGTAACCAATCCGACCAATGGCAGTCCAACAAAAAAGCAAAAAGATTTATTGATTTTAGGCATTAAGAATCCTTCCCAGAACGACACATGAGGACTATAGCAGACATCAAATCGAGAAAACTGCACTCTTTTTTGCTATAGTTAATGAAGAACATATTTGCGCTTATAGAAATGTGTTTCTATATGTGTTCGAGGCTTTGAAAGCCATCATACAAAACCGGCCATTACAGGATTGAAAAATGCTTCAAACGCCTTACTACCTTGTCGACAAATCGAAGTTGCTGCGCAATATGGAAAAAATTGCGCGCCTTCGTGATTTGTCGGGTGCAAAATCGCTTTTGGCGTTGAAATGTTTTGCAACATGGGGCGTTTTCGATTTTATGGCGCAATATATGGATGGCACCACATCGTCATCTCTTTATGAACTGCGTTTGGGAAAAGAAGAATTCGGTAAAGAAACCCATGCCTATTCCGTCGCTTGGGCCGATTACGAGATTGATGAAGCAATCACTTATGCCGATACAATCATATTCAATTCCATCAACCAGCTTCACAGATTTGCAAAAAAATCCGAAAATATCGAAAGGGGCTTGCGATTAAATCCGGGGGTCAGTTGTTCCGGCTTCGACCTTGCCGATCCTGCCCGTCCTTTCAGTCGTCTTGGCGAGACAAGTTATGAAAAGATCGAAGCGGTTTTGCCGCTCGTAAACGGTTTCATGATTCATTATAATTGCGAGAATGGCGACTTTTCGTTATTTGACCGGATGCTTTCCGATATAGAACAGAAATTCGGCCAACTTTTTCATCACGTGCAATGGATCAGCCTTGGCGGCGGTATCTATTTTACCGGCAAAGATTACCCGCTTGAAGCTTTTGCCGACAGGCTCAAGCGTTTTTCGGATAAATATGGCGTAACGGTTTATCTTGAACCGGGAGAAGCGGCTATTACCAACAGTGCAACACTCGAAGTTACCGTTCTCGACACCATGCATAATGGCAAAGATCTCGCGATTGTTGACAGTTCCATCGAAGCCCATATGCTTGACCTTCTTGTTTATCGGGAAAAAGCAAAAATTTCGCCAAATCAGGGGGCGCATGAAATTATGATTTGTGGCAAATCATGCCTCGCGGGCGATATTTTCGGAACGTTCCGTTTTCCTGAAAAGCTGAAAATCGGCGATCATTTGTCGATAGAAGATGCAGCCGGTTATACAATGGTGAAAAAAAACTGGTTCAACGGTCTTAATATGCCCGCTATTGCGATAAAAGAATTGGATGGAACCATTCGTCTTCAACGAGAATTCGGCTATAAGGATTACCGTGACAGCCTTTCTTGAAAAAGGCTCCAGCTTAAACAAAGGTTTTAAAACAAGATTTAGGAGATAAACCGGGAATGAAAAAGAATATCCTGATTATTGGCGCAGGTGGGGTAGCTCAGGTGGTTGCTCATAAATGTGCTCAACATAACGATATTCTCGGTGATCTTCATATCGCATCACGAACATTGCAAAAATGCGAGTCGATCATTGCATCTGTAAAAGAGAAAAAATCCATGAAGGTGAAAGGTGTGTTTGAAACACACCACCTTGATGCAATGGATATAAAATCGACAGCAGACCTTATTCGCAAAACAAAAAGTCAAATTGTTATCAATGTCGGCTCGGCTTTTCTCAATATGTCGGTTTTGTCGGCCTGTATTGAAACCGGTGCAGCCTATATTGATACCGCCATTCACGAGGACCCGCTAAAAATATGCGAGACACCCCCTTGGTACGCCAATTATGAGTGGCCGCGCCGCGAAGAATGTGAAGCCCGTAAAGTAACGGCCATTCTCGGAGCAGGATTCGATCCCGGTGTGGTCAATGCTTATGCAGCGCTTGCCCATCACGACTATTTCGATAAAATCAGCGATATTGACATTATTGACATCAATGCCGGTAGTCACGGGCGCTGGTTTGCCACCAATTTCGATCCGGAAATCAACTTCCGCGAATTTACCGGTCAGGTCTGGTCGTGGCAAGACAGCAAGTGGGTTTCAAACAAAATGTTTGAAATCGGTCATGAATGGGATTTGCCGGTTGTCGGCAGGCGCAATACCTATATGACCGGTCATGACGAAATCCATTCTTTGTCAAAGAATCTTGATGTGCCGAATATCCGATTCTGGATGGGTTTCGGTGAACGCTACATCACCGTGTTCAATGTGTTGAAAAATCTTGGGCTTCTATCCGAACAGCCGATAAAAACGGCTGAAGGTCTGGAAGTTGTGCCACTCAAAGTGGTCAAAGCGGTTTTACCGGATCCGTCTTCGCTCGCACCCGATTATACCGGCAAGACCTGTATTGGCGACCTTATCAAGGGTGAAAAAGACGGCAAAGAGCGTGAACTGTTCATCTATAATATTGCCGACCACAAAGAAGCCTATCTTGAAACAGGCTCACAAGCTATTTCCTACACAGCCGGTGTTCCGGCCGTTGCAGCAGCCATATTGGTTGCACTTGGTGATTGGGATGTAAAAACCATGGCCAATGTGGAAGAATTGCCACCGAAACCATTTTTGAAGAAGCTTGATGAAATGGGGCTACCTACCCGAATCCGCGAAGGAAAAGAAGATAAAAAGCTTGATTTATAGCTTTAATGACTGACACGAGCTGATAAACCGGAAGGCTGTGATGGAAAAGAAAAGCCGAATAAATTTCAGGATGATCGCAAGATTTTCGAGACGTTTTGCTTTTCTTTTTGCTTTTTTTGCCGGCACTTTTTGCTTTTCTTCACCGGCATCAAGCAGTGAAGAGACAGCGTCACAACCAAAACTTTTTGAAAAATTTTTACCGAAGGCGCTGCTTGAGCAAAAAAAACATGAAGAGCCGCCTGTCTGCTCCGGTGAGGATTTAACCGAAAAATTTTCAAAAGAGGAAAACCGGAAATTTCTGAACCGTGCCAAAAAAATAAAAAATGGCAATGCGCGATTCTGGAAGGTTGAAAAGAAAGGAACGAGACCGTCCTATCTTTTCGGCACAATGCATGTTAGCGATCCGGCCATTGTCAATCTTGCTCCGTCGGTCAAAACCGCGCTCGAAAATGCAGATCGTGTCGCCCTCGAACTGAGCGAGGCGGCGGATGATAATGGTAAAGCCATGGCAACAAAGCTTGCGGCCTCGCCCGATTTTCTTACGCCTAAAAAAGGCGAGAGTTTCAAGGACGGGCTTTCGAGGGAAGAATTCCAAAAGCTTAAGACCACATTTGAAACCCACGGCCTACCTTTTCAGCTTATTGCCAATAACAAGCCATGGTTCATCTGGATGACATTGAGCCTTCCGGCCTGTGAAGCACGTCGAGAAGCCTATGGATACCATGCACTTGATGTAGAAATCGGGCAAAACGCCAAAAAACTTGGAAAACCGGTTCTCGGCCTTGAAACAGTTGATGAACAATTATCGGCGATTGAAAAATTACCGTTGAGTTTTCAGGCAAACTCGATCGAAGACTACCTCGATAATCCCAAGTTTTACGCCAATTTGTTTTATACCGAAATGCAACTTTATAAACAAAGTCGCATTGGCGAAATATTGGCTCTTGATACCATGTTCAAAACGACGGTCAGCGAAAAAGATCAGGACATTTTTAAAGATATTTTAATGACTAAACGCAATCTACGCATGTCTGAACGCGCACTTCCTTTGATTGAACAAGGAAACAGCTTCATAGCGGTCGGTGCGGCGCATATGGTTGACGATAGTGGCCTTGTCGAACAATTACGCAAACATGGCTATCAGGTTAGCCCGATAAAACTTTGACAATAAAAAAACAATATATCGGCAGAAGGTTTTCTTTTGTCGCGACCCTATTTACTCTCTAAGATAGGCTCTTCAAGATCAGAAATAGCGCCCTCACCCTGTTGTTTGCGACAGGTAACGGATAACAGCTTTTTCCGTTTATCCGGTTTGGTCACTTTTATTAAATCAACAATAGCTTCTTTAACCGACAAAGCTCAAAGCAAAGTTTTGCCATCGCATTCATCAATACGAATAATATTGACGTATTTTCGTGATTGAACCCCGATTGTCAGAGAAAATTGCCGCTTCTCTTCCAACCTGACCTGAAAATTCCGGAGTGACCTTATCAATCCGGTTTGATTACAATAAAAAGGCCACCCGAAGGCGGCCTTTTTGAAAGATATGTCAATTCGCTTACATATTGATCGGTTTTGAAAAAGCAGCCAATGCAGCTTCTTTCACAGCTTCCGACATTGTCGGGTGAGCATGGCAGGTCCGTGCCAGATCTTCCGACGAACCGCCAAATTCCATCAAAACAGCAATTTCGTGAATCATTTCACCGGCACCGAAGCCGAGAATATGGCCGCCCAGAACCTTGTCGGTCTTGGCACAAGCAAGGATTTTTACAAATCCGTCAGTCTTCAACATAGCGCGGGCACGACCATTGGCCGAGAAGGGGAACTTGCCAACGCGATATTCAATACCGGCTGCTTTGAGTTCTTCTTCGGTTTTACCAACAGATGCGACTTCCGGCTCGGTATAAACGACACTCGGAATGACATCATAATTGACATGGCCTTTTTGACCGGCAAGAATTTCAGCCAGAGCAACGCCTTCATCTTCCGCTTTATGGGCAAGCATCGGACCTTTGACAACATCGCCAATCGCGTAAATTCCGGCAATATTCGTTTGCCAATGTGAATCGATATTCACCCGACCACGTTCGTCCAGTGTTACACCGGCTTCTTTCAGACCAAGCCCTTCCGTGTAAGGACGACGACCGGTTGCAACGAGAACAATGTCGGCCTCAAGAGTTTCAGCCGAACCACCCTTGACCGGTTCAAAGGTAACTTTTGCGCCGGATGCGGTTTTTTCAACGCCGGTTACTTTTGCGCCGAGTTTATATTCGATGCCCTGTTTTTCCATGAGTTTCTGGAACTGTTTGGAAACTTCACCATCCATCGGCCCCAAAACCTTATCGAGGAATTCGACAACCGTTACCTTTGCACCAAGCCGGCTCCAGACCGAACCAAGTTCGGAACCGATCACACCGGCGCCAACAACAACCATGTGCTGGGGCACTTTGGCAAGCGACAAAGCACCGGTTGAGGAAACGATAACTTTTTCGTCAATATCGATCTTCAGCCCCGGAATACCGGCAACGTCGGAACCTGTTGCGATGATGATATTTTTGGTTTCGAGAGTCTGCTTCGAGCCATCCTTGGCGGCAACTTCGACTTTGCCTGCCCCAAGAATTTTGGCCGTGCCGTAAATGGTGTCAATCTTGTTTTTCTTCATCAAAAAAGCGACACCGCTTGTGTTGCCATCAACGGTTTTCTGCTTGTGAGCCATCATGCCAGCAAGGTCGAGTTTGGGTTTGGAAACCGAAACCCCAAGAGCCTCGAAGCCATGTTGAGCCGAGGCAAAAATTTCTGAAGCATAGAGCAAAGCTTTGGAAGGAATACAGCCGACATTGAGACATGTACCGCCCAATGTATCGCGCTTTTCAACGATTGCTGTTTTTAGTCCGAGTTGCGCAGCCTTGATTGCTGCAACATAGCCACCGGGACCTGCTCCAATTACGACAACATCATAAGACATTCTTTTTCCTTTCGTTACGGCCGCTGAGACCTGAATTTTCTAAAACTTACGAGGCTTTCTGAAACATAAGCCTGATACTGAATGCGATGAAAACTGCTCCGCAAAGGCGATCAATCCATTTGGCGGCGCGTTGATATAATGAGCGAATGGCAGGGGTCGTCATAAAAATGCCAACCAAAACGAACCATCCAATAAGAAGTGCCGACATCGATAAACCATAGCCGAACTTGACGGCCATAGGCGTTACCGGTGCGACAAATGTCGAAAAAATCGAAAGAAAGAAAAACACTGCTTTCGGATTAAGAGCATTAACGGTAAATCCGGCAAAAAATGCTTTTTTCAAACTCTGCCGTGTTTTCCTACTTTTTCCATTTTCATTTTCTCCACCAGCAACACCACGCGAGGTGATGCTTTTAATGCCGATATAGAGAAGATAGAGAACACCGAGCCATTTAACGACATTAAACAGAATAAGGGATTTCGAGATGAGCAACCCAAGTCCCAGAATTGTGTAACTCACGTGAAAAAGCAAAGCCGCACCAATGCCGAAAGCGGTTGCAAAAGCAGCCTTCCGCCCATGAACCAGCGATTGGCGCAAAATCAATGCAAAATCGGCACCCGGTGTTATTGCCGCAATTGCGAATACCGCCATCAATGTTGACCATTCGACCAGATAAGGAGCCATCAATCATCTCCAGAAAGCAGCGACAAGCATGATGACCAATCCGAAAATGGAAATTAGCCAGACAATGCTACGAATATAGGGGATGCCCGAAAGGTAAAGCGGAATATAGATAATCCTTGCTAATACCCATATAGATCCACCGGCCACGGTCAACATGATGTTATTGGGTGCAAAATCACCAAGCAACATCAATGCCAGAAATGCCGGATAAGTTTCACGGAAATTGGCGCTGGCACGCATTGCCCGACCGGCATAAACAGATTTCGGTGTTTCTCCGCCATCTCTTGGTCCGGCGTTCCAGCTTCGCCCCAATTCACGTGTTGTGAGAAAAGCTTGCAAAAAAATATGCACCAACAACAATATGACACTTATGGCCAATAATGCTGCTGGTGCATTCATTTGCGACTATCCCTTTTTAAAGATCGAGAACAAGACGTTCCGGATCTTCAAGGCATTCTTTAACGCGAACGAGGAATGTAACAGCTTCCTGACCATCAACGATACGGTGGTCATAAGAAAGAGCAAGATACATCATCGGACGGGCAACAACTTCACCATTGACGACGACAGCACGTTCCTTGATGGCATGCATACCAAGAATACCCGATTGAGGTGCATTCAGGATAGGTGTGGACATCAATGAACCATAAACGCCACCGTTGGTGATGGTGAATGTGCCACCTTGCATATCGGCGACAGCAAGCTTGCCATCACGTGCCAGACGACCGAGGCGACCGATTTCTTTTTCGATTCCTGCGATTGAAAGCTGGTCTGCGTCACGGACAACCGGAACGACAAGGCCTTTGGCTGTACCAACGGCAATACCGGCATTAACATAATTTTTGTAAATAATGTCGGTACCATCAATTTCGGCATTAACAGCAGGAACTTCTTTCAAAGCATGGCAAACAGCCTTGGTGAAGAAGCCCATGAAGCCGAGCTTGACGCCATGTTTCTTCTCGAACATTTCCTTGTAACGTTTACGCAAGTCCATAACAGCCGTCATATCCACTTCGTTGAAAGTGGTGAGCATTGCCATGGTATTTTGTGCGTCTTTCAAACGACGGGCGATTGTTTGGCGCAATTTTGTCATGCGGACGCGTTCTTCACGTGCAGCATCTTGCGGCTGGGAAGCCGCGCGCGGTGCTGCAACCGGAGCAGCCGACGAAATGCCTTTCGCAAGTGCATCAAGAACATCACCTTTGAGAACCTGTCCACGCTTGCCCGAACCGTCAACCTGACCGGCCGACAGATTGTTTTCAGCCATGAGCTTGGCTGCTGAAGGAGCTGGCTGCATCGAGCCGGAAGCGGCTGCCGGTGCACTTGCTGCCGGTTGTGGTGCAGGAGCACTCGGAGCCGGTTGTGCAGCTTTCGGCTGCGGAGCAACATTGCCGGCAGCACCGGCTTCAATTGCGCCTAGAAGCGCACCAACTTCGACATTGTCACCTTCTTTGGCAGTGATTTCTGTCAGTTTTCCGGCGACAGGCGAGGGAACCTCGACTGTCACTTTATCAGTTTCAAGTTCAACCAGCGGCTCGTCCATAGCGACAGCATCGCCAACCTTTTTGAACCATTTCCCAATGGTTGCTTCAGTAACGGACTCGCCCAGAGTAGGAACACGGATTTCATTAGCCATAATTTTTTTCCATACGTCAGAGTGATTTGAGAATTAAGCCAACGCGTCTTCAAGGAACGCGGCAAGCTGTTGAAGATGTTGCGACATGAGCCCTGTTGCCGGCGAAGCGCTTGCGGGACGACCGGCATAGCGGGCGCGCGGATATTTCGCACCGATATGAGCCAGTACCCATTCAAGATACGGTTCGATAAACGACCAGGCACCCATATTTTTCGGCTCTTCCTGACACCAGACGATTTCCGCCTGCAAGAAGCGGGAAAGCACAGTAATCAAGGCTTTTGCCGGGAACGGGTAGAGCTGTTCGACGCGCAACAGATAGACATCGTCAATGCCGCGTTTTTCGCGCTCTTCGTAAAGGTCGTAGTAAACCTTGCCAGAGCAGAGAACGACGCGACGGATCTTGTTATCCTTCTGCAACTTGATTGCCTGATCCTTGAGCTGTTGGGCGTCATCAAGCAACAAGCGATGGAACGTTGTATCGGCTCCCATATCGCTCAACGAAGAAATAGCGCGTTTATGACGCAACAAGGATTTCGGTGTCATCAGGATCAGCGGTTTGCGGAAATCGCGTTTGATCTGACGGCGCAAGATGTGGAAGTAATTTGCCGGTGTCGTACAATTGGCAACCTGCATATTATCTTCTGCACAAAGTTGCAGATAACGTTCAAGACGGGCTGAAGAGTGTTCAGGTCCCTGACCTTCAAATCCATGTGGCAACAGGCAAACAAGGCCGCTCATACGCAACCATTTGCGTTCGCCAGACGAGATGAACTGGTCGAAAAGAACCTGTGCACCATTGGCAAAGTCACCAAATTGGGCTTCCCACAAATTCAAGCCGAGAGGTTGCGCCAGTGAATATCCATATTCAAATCCCAATACACCTTCTTCCGAAAGCATCGAGTTGACAGGTTCATAAATGGCCTGACCCTTTTTGAGATTATTCAACGGAATATAACGGTTTTCGTTTTCCTGATCGTAAAGAACAGAATGACGCTGGCTGAATGTACCACGTTCGACATCCTCACCGGAAAGACGAACCGGAGCACCTTCGATTACGAGCGAACCGAAAGCCAGAGCTTCACCGGTTGCCCAATCGATTCCTTCACCTGTTTCAAACATTTTTGCACGGTTATCAAGGAAGCGCTTAATGGTCTTGTGAACATGGAAATCGGCAGGAATGTCAACCAGACGTTCACCAATTTCTTTCAGTGTCTTGATCGGCACACCGGTTGCACCGCGACGTTGATCGTCGGCATTGTCGGCGGCTTTCAAGCCTGTCCATGTGCCATCAAGCCAATCGGCCTTGTTGGGCTTATAGGAAGTGGCTGCTTCAAATTCCTGTTCAAGTTTGTCGTGCCACTCGCGCTTTTGCTGGTCGAGTTCTTCGGCTTTGATAAGGCCTTCTTTTTCCAGCTTCTCGCCGTAAAGTTCCAAAGTGGTTTTATGACCACGAATGGCTTTATACATCAATGGCTGTGTGAAGGATGGTTCATCACCTTCATTGTGACCGAACCGGCGATAGCAGAACATGTCGATAACAACCGGTTTATGGAAAATCATGCGGAATTCTGTTGCAACCTTGGCAACATAAACAACAGCTTCCGGATCATCGCCATTGACGTGGAAAATCGGCGCATCGATCATTTTGGCAATATCTGACGGATAAGGCGTCGAGCGACCAAAACGCGGATTGGTGGTAAAGCCGATCTGGTTATTGATGATGAAGTGGATAGAACCGGCAACACGGAAACCTTTCAGCCCCGAAAGACCCAATGTTTCCTGAATAACGCCTTGCCCTGCAAAAGCCGCATCACCATGGATAAGAACCGGCATGACTTTCGCCCGTTCACTGAGCGGAACAAGATCACTGCGGCTCGGACCGGCGAGCAAATCCTGTTTTGCACGGGTTTTGCCGATAACAACAGGGTCGACAATTTCGAGGTGTGACGGGTTGGCAAGAAGTGACAAATGCACCTTGTTGCCATCGAACTCGCGATCGGAAGAAGTACCCAAGTGGTATTTCACATCGCCCGAACCTTCAACATCATCAGGCTTATAAGAGCCACCCTTGAATTCATGGAAGATTGCGCGATGGGGCTTGGAGAGCACCTGCGAGAGAACGTTAAGACGCCCGCGGTGAGCCATGCCGAAAACGATTTCTTCAACACCAAGAGCACCACCGCGCTTGATGATCTGTTCAAGAGCCGGAATAAGCGATTCACCGCCATCAAGACCGAAACGTTTGGTCCCTTTATATTTTGTATCCAGAAACTTTTCAAAACCCTCGGCTTCGACGAGCTTATGGACAATCGCCTTTTTGCCTTCAGGCGTGAACGATACCCAATTGTTCGGGCCTTCGATCCGTTCCTGAATCCAGCTTTTTTCTGCCGGATCGGAAATATGCATGAATTCGACACCGATTGTATTGCAATAGGTGTTCTTCAATATTTCCAGCATTTGTGGAATGGTCGCATATTCAAGACCGAGAACATTATCGATAAATATTTTGCGATCATAGTCAGCCGTTGTGAAACCATAGGTCTCAGGCGACAATTCGTTATAATCTTCCGGTGCTTCACGCAATTGTAGCGGATCGAGTTTCGCATGGAGATGGCCGCGCATACGATAGGCGCGGATCATCATTATTGCGCGCACTGAATCGCGTGTAGCCTGAATAATATCGGCATCACTGACAGCCGAGCCGCCTTTTTTGGCTGCTTCTGCTGCTTTGCCTTTGAGCTTGTCGCCCATGTGTTTTTCAACAGCCGACCAATCGCCGTCAAGAGCCGATACCAGCTCGCCTTCCGGTTTTACCGGCCAATTGTCACGCTGCCAGGATGCGCCTTCAGCATTTTTGAGCACATCTTCCTTGTTATCTTTCAAATTTTCAAAAAACTCGCGCCATTGCGGATCAACGCTTGCGGGGTTTTTCTCATACTCGGCATAAAGCTGATCTATATAGTCAGCATTGCCACCATATAAAAACGAAGTTTGTTCAAAAAGATCGTTTGTCTGGTCCTGCCTTGCCATATATTCTGCCGGAACGCCTGTTCCGTCTCCTTGATATCCGTGGGAGTACCCTACGAATTGGTGTTGAAGAAGCATTTGCTTCTGTTAAAAATTCAAGCCACCCGAACCGGCCGTCCGAGTGGCTTTTTTGTAATTAGCCTTTAAGAACCTCTACGAGAGTCTTGCCGATTTGTGCGGGCGACGGGGAAACCCGAATACCGGCTGCTTCCATAGCAGCGATCTTGTCTTCGGCTCCACCTTTGCCACCCGATATGACCGCACCGGCATGACCCATTGTGCGGCCTTTCGGTGCTGTACGACCGGCGATAAAACCGACAACCGGTTTCTTGCGCCCTTTCTTGGCTTCATCAATCAGGAATTGGGAAGCGTCTTCCTCGGCAGAACCACCAATTTCACCGATCATAACAATCGACTTGGTTTCGTCATCTGCAAGGAACATCTCCAGCACATCAATGAATTCTGTGCCTTTGACCGGATCGCCACCAATACCGACGGCTGTTGTTTGGCCGAGACCCTCAACCGTTGTCTGGTAAACAGCTTCATAGGTCAAAGTTCCGGAGCGCGATACAACACCGACCGAACCTTTTTTGAAGATCGATCCCGGCATAATGCCGATCTTGCATTCATCGGGTGTGAGAACACCGGGGCAGTTCGGGCCGATAAGGCGGGACTTCGATTTTCTCAATTTCGCCTTGACCTTGACCATATCGAGAACCGGAATACCTTCCGTGATACAAACAATAAGGCCTATTTCGGCATCAATTGCTTCCATAATTGCAGCAGCAGCACCTGCCGGCGGAACATAAATGACAGATGCATCGGCACCGGTCTTGTCCTTGCCTTCGGCAACTGTTGCAAAAATCGGCAATTCCTCGCCATTGGAACCGTGCCAGGTTTCGCCACCCTTTTTCGGGTTAACGCCACCAACCATTTTGGTTCCATGATAGGCAAGTGCCTGTTCGGTGTGGAACGTACCGGTTTTACCGGTCAAACCCTGCACGAGAACTTTTGTATCCTTGTTGATAAGAATCGACATGACTTCAAGCTCCCTTCACGGCTGCAACAATTTTCTTGGCGGCATCATCAAGATCATCCGCCGAGATGACATTCAGACCACTCTCGTTGATAAGAGCTTTACCCTTATCGACATTTGTACCTTCAAGACGGACAACGAGAGGAACCTTCAAACCGACTTCCTTGACCGCAGCCAGAACACCTTCGGCAATAACATCACAACGCATGATGCCACCGAAAATATTCACCAAGATGCCCTTCACATGGGGATCGGCTGTAATAATCTTGAAAGCGGCAGTTACGCGTTCTTTGGAAGCACCGCCACCAACATCAAGAAAGTTTGCCGGCTCGCCGCCATAAAGCTTGATGATATCCATCGTTGCCATAGCAAGACCGGCACCGTTGACCATGCAACCGATATTGCCATCAAGAGCAATATAGGCAAGATCATGTTTGGAAGCTTCGATTTCCTTCGGATCTTCTTCGGAAGTGTCGCGCAACTCGACAATATCGGGATGACGGAAAAGTGCGTTATTGTCGAACGATACTTTTGAATCCAGCAACCGCAAATGGCCGTTTTTCATGACGATCAGCGGGTTGACTTCAAGAAGGCTCATGTCTTTTTCGACAAAAGCTTTGTAAAGAATCGGAAAGAGCTTCAATCCGTCTTCACGAGCAACGCCATCAAGCTTCAGTGCATCGCAAAGTTTTGCGCTGTCTTCAGCAGTAACGCCCTTGTCCGGATCAATCGGAAGGGTGAGGATTTTTTCCGGTGTATCATGTGCAACGGTCTCGATATCCATGCCGCCTTCTGTCGAAACGACGAAAGCGATCTCTCCGACTGTACGGTCGACGAGAATTGACAGATAAAGTTCGCGTTCAATATCGGCACCATCTTCAATATAAAGACGATTTACCTGTTTTCCGGCCGGACCCGTCTGCTTGGTGACAAGTGTTTTGCCAAGCATTTCCTTGACATTGGCAACAACTTCTTCAACCGATTTTGCAAGACGGACGCCACCTTTAGCATCGGGACCAAGTTCTTTAAACTTACCCTTGCCGCGGCCACCAGCATGGATCTGGCTTTTAACGACATAAAGCGGTCCGGGCAATTTTTTTGCCCATTCCTCTGCCTGCTCTACAGAATAGACAGCAACACCGTTTGCAATCGGTGCGCCATATTCATGAAGCAGACGCTTGGCCTGATATTCATGGATATTCATTCATTTTTCCTTTTCTATTATGGGCCGAAAGTCCGGTCCCGGAAAATCGGTATATCCGACTTATGTGAATGAAAAAGTGGGGCAATCCCCCACTTATTTCAAGTTTGGTGCAAGTTTTAAGCAAGCTTCACAAAGTCCATGAACAGCATGGACAGATTTATCGAAAGCTTCTTTTTCTTTCTTATCAAGTTCAATTTCGATAACGCGTTCGACACCACCAGCGCCCAGAACAACAGGAACACCGACATATGTGTCTTTAACGCCGTACTGGCCGGAAAGATGCGCAGCAACCGGTACAACACGCTTTTTATCTTTCAAATAAGCTTCTGCCATCGAAACGGCCGATGCTGCCGGAGCATAATAAGCAGAACCGGTTTTCAACAAACCGACAATTTCTGCACCGCCATCGCGGGTACGTTGAATAATTTTTTCAAGCTTTGCCTCGGTTGTCCAACCCATTTTGACAAGATCAGGCAAAGGAATACCGGCAACTGTCGAATAACGGGCAAGCGGTACCATTGAATCGCCGTGACCGCCCAGAACAAATGCCGTTACATCATCAACCGAAACTTTGAATTCTTCAGCGAGGAAATAGCGGAAACGTGCGGAATCGAGAACTCCGGCCATGCCGACAACCTTGTTTGCCGGAAGACCTGAAAATTTTTGCAAAGCCCAAACCATTGCATCAAGCGGGTTGGTGATGCAGATAACAAATGCGTTGGGAGCGTATTTTTTAATTCCGGCGCCAACCTGTTCCATAACTTTGAGGTTGATGCCAAGAAGATCATCACGGCTCATTCCGGGCTTACGGGGAACACCTGCTGTCACAATAATAACATCGGCTCCCTCGATAGCTGCATAGCTATTGGCGCCGGTGTATTTGGCGTCGAAACCTTCAACCGGTGAAGATTCGGCAATATCAAGACCTTTTCCCTGTGGTACACCTTCGGCAATATCGAACAAGACAACGTCGCCAAGTTCTTTGAGACCTATCAAGTGTGCCAATGTGCCCCCGATCATACCTGAACCGATGAGAGCTATTTTATTGCGTGCCATTCTGGTTTCTTCCCTAAAAAATTGTCGGAATTGTAAAGCAGATTTGCTCCTCTCCGACGTGATACAAACGCCCCTCATTTTTACCTGGCTCGAAAGACCGGATAGAAAGTCGGGTTTGTTAAAACTCCCGTATAGATTTTGTCACGTCGATACGCCGCTTCAAGATCTACACCTCTATCGTCGATAGGCTGAATCGTGGAAAATTACAATAGAATTATCGAAATCCAATAAATTCAAACGGTTATATTGAATTCACTTTACGTAAACGTCAATTTTTCTTCACTTTTGTGCGTCAAATCGACACAATTTACACGTGTTGGGCGATTTTTTCGCATTATTTGACCTGTTTTTCACTCCAATTGGCCAAATATTCCTCGCTTTGCATTTCAAAAAGACGTGATGCAGTACGTTCAAACTCGAATGTTTCGGTCGTCTGGTTCTTTCCCTGATAGAGTTTATCGGGAGTTGCCGCCGCCGAAATAAACAAACGGATATGACGATCATAAAGCGTATCAATCAACAAAATGAAACGTTTTGTCTCGTTCCGGTGCTCGTCATCCATAATCGGCACATTGTCAACGAAAAAAGTATCGTAACGGCTTGATAAAGCAAGATAATCAGCAGCAGCCAAGGGAACGGAGCAAAGATCTATATAATCGAAGCGGGCAGCATTATTTACAACGCGCGGCACGTGAACCGGATGACCGCGAACATCGACAATTTCCGGTTTTGCTATGTGCCCTTGTTCAATGAGTGCCCATGCTGCATCCATCTTTTCCTGTGCGACATGGCCGAGCGGTGTAATATAAACCGGCTTTCGATCAGCTTTTTCCAACCGGTAATCTGTATCGGCATCAAGATTGAAAACCTCGACATTTTCTTCGAGAATCTTGATGAAAGGCAAAAATAATTGCCGGTTGAGACCGTTTTTATAAAGATTTTCGGGTGCAACATTGGAAGTGGCAACAAGCGTTACACCGTCCTTGAATAAAGCGGTAAACAGCCTTGAAAGCACCATTGCATCGGCAATATCGGTAACGGTAAACTCGTCAAAACAAAGGACTTTCGCTTCTTTGGCGAGGCTTGAAGCAACCGGAGGAATAGGGTCGTTCTGTTTGGTTTCGCCACGTGTCAATGCCTGTCGGTGACGGTTTATCCGATCATGCACATCTGCCATAAAATCATTGAAATGGGCGCGCCTCTTGTCGCCATCGGGCAGGCAGGAAAAAAACAAATCCATAAGCATGGTTTTGCCACGACCGACTTCGCCGTAAACATAGAGGCCATGCACACCTGAATGATTGTCTTTATGTTTGCCAAAAAGCCAGCCGAGCGGCGAACTTTTTTGCGATACACGCTTGACAGAAAGCTCGTCAAGAAGACGGTCAAAATGGGAAATCAAGGCAATCTGTGCTTCATCACGGCTGATTTCACCGTTTTCAACCAAAGCATCATAGCGCTCACGCATCGATCCCATTAACAAGCCCCTCCTTGTATCAAAAAATTGAAGAGGCCTTATGGCCTCTCCGAAAACTGTTTAACGACTCAAGATAACGGCTTGACCGTTTACCGTATTTCCCTCGAACCGGCTTGGTCCGGCAGAATAAAGTGTTGCGACAGGACTACCTGCACCATCATAGAAATTCAGTTGCTTTCCGCTTACCGCCCATGACGCAACCTTGGTGAAGGCTTCAGGACAATGCAACGGTCCGGCGCGATAGCCTTGACCATATTTGGTCTGTGGTGTTGCAATCTGGCAATTCAGCCCGCCAACCGACGCCTTCCATACACCGGCAATGGCTCCAGGCGTTAAATCGGAAGCGTTTGCAGGTGGTTGAAGACTGGCTACATCGGTTTGCGACTGCGGGATACTGCTACTTACGCTATTATTAGGCGCTGACGGAAAATTATCCGGCGGCGGCAACTCCGATTGACTGACACCGCCCGAACTTGCCGGTCCCGGCATAACGACTTGCGGTGGCTCACCACCGCCATTGTTGCCGAATCGCGAATTCGCACAACCGGCAAGCATTGTTGCCATAACTGTCAACACCAGAAGTGAATTCTTCGAGACTGTCATATTCCTACTTTCTTCAATCGCATGATTGCGCAGTAAAATCCGTACAAAGGAAAGGCATGATGGTTAAATTTTATTTAAAGACTATACATAGCAAAAAAGTATCAGAAAAAAAGAAAAACATCCGCTTCTCTTCATGATTCACAAAGAAAGCGGACAATGAACGGGACTTTCATACGATGAGAAAAATAACCAGTATTGATAGGATTTTTATAACATATTGTTTTTATTATACTTTTTTAAAACTTATTCATTCCGGAAAGCTGTTTACCTTAAATCGAGAAATTACCGGAAAGAGCAATAAAATATGGCCGCAAACCGGCTTTTAACACAGACAACCGCAATCATTTTCAAAATCCGGTCAATATTTTAGACATTTCCGGGTTTTATATTCTCCGGGTTTTATATATCTCCGGTCTATTCCGACTGTAAAAAGTGCTTGTGCTGGAATTTTTTGGATTTTCAGCCATATTATCGTAATAAATATCAGGTAGATGGCAAATATGATCCCTTTTGAAAAAATGAATGGTCTTGGCAACGAGATAATTGTTGCCGATATGCGCGAGGCCAAAACAGACATTACGCCGGAGGCAGCGATTGCTCTTTCTAAAAAACGCGATACGGCGTTCGACCAGATAATGGCAGTCCACAAGCCGACAAAATCCGGTGGTGATTATCACATTGTGATATGGAACTCGGATGGATCCAAGGCTCAGGCCTGTGGAAATGGTACACGTTGCGTCGTTGAATGGCTCTATAACCAAAATCTGGGTGATGATTTCAAACTGGACACGGCTGCCGGCATTGTCAGGGCAAAGCGTCGTGAAAACGGTTTGGTATCGGTCGATATGGGGATTCCCCATCTTGAATGGCAGGAAATACCTGTGTCACACGCTATCGACGACACAAATCATGCTTCTATCGGTCGCGGGCCGCTTCATGATGCCTCGCTTGTTTCTATGGGAAACCCGCATGCAATTTTCTTTGTTGGCGATGATATCGAGAACATTGCTCTTGATAAATTCGGTCCCGAACTTGAACATGACCCGTTTTTCCCCGAACGCTGCAATATTTCAATTGCCCATGTCACATCGCCCACTTCTTTGACTTTGCGGACATGGGAAAGGGGAGCAGGCCTTACACGCGCTTGTGGCACGGCTTCTTGTGCCGCAACTGTTGCCGCATCAAGACGTGCGCTCACAAAACGGCATGTAACGGTAACCTTACCGGGTGGAAAACTCGATATTTTATGGGATAAAGACAACCATATCATCATGACGGGACCAACGGAATTCGAGTTTAGCGGAGAGTTCGATCCGGTTTCGGGTGAATATCAAAGGATTTCGTAATGGCAACTGAAATTGTCACCTTCGGCTGTCGGCTGAATGCATTTGAATCAGAAGTCATGCGCAAAGAAAGTGCTGAAGCCGGCCTTGATAAGCTGGAAAACGGCGCTTTCATCTTCAATACATGTGCTGTCACGGCTGAAGCCGTCCGTCAGGCAAAACAGGCAATTCGCAAAGCAAGGCGTGAAAACCCGCTTGCACGTATCATTGTGACAGGCTGTGCTGCCCAAACTCTGGGGCAGGATTTTGCCGATATGGATGAAGTTGATCTGGTTTTGGGGAATGAAGAAAAACTGCATGCCCATTCCTATCGTCAGCTCCCTGATTTCGGTGTCAATAATTACGAAAAACTCAAAGTCAACGACATTATGGACGTGAAAGAAAATGCGCCCCATATGGTTGACTCGATCGAAGGTCATTCGCGCGCTTTCGTGCAAGTGCAAAACGGTTGCGATCATCGCTGCACTTTCTGCATTATTCCCTATGGAAGGGGGCCATCACGCTCGGTTCCAATGGGTGCAGTTGTCGAACAGATAAAACGCCTTAACGGAAACGGTTATCAGGAAGTTGTTCTCACCGGTGTCGATCTTACCAGCTATGGACCTGATCTTCCCGGAAAGGCAACGCTTGGAAAACTTGTCGGTTCGATTTTGCGAAACGTTCCCGATCTTGCGCGTTTGCGCCTCTCTTCAATAGATTCGGTAGAAGTCGATGATGAATTGATGGAATTACTGGCTTATGAACCACGGTTAATGCCGCATTTGCACCTTTCACTTCAGGCTGGCGACAATATGATTTTGAAACGGATGAAAAGGCGTCATTTACGCGATCAATCAATCCGGTTTTGCAATGATTTACGCGACAGACGCCCCGAAATGGTTTATGGCGCCGATCTTATCGCCGGTTTTCCGACCGAAACCGATGCAATGTTTGAAAATACACTGGCACTTGTTGATGATTGTAAACTGACACATCTTCATGTCTTTCCCTATAGCCCGCGGGAAGGCACACCGGCTGCCCGTATGCCACAGGTTGATCGGCATATTATCAAACTGAGAGCGGAAAAACTGCGGCAAAAGGGGCAAAAAGCCTATAACGACCATCTCAAGCATTTACAAAACACCGAACACATGATTCTTGTCGAACATGATGGAATCGGCCGTACGGAGGATTTCACACTGACCAAAATCGACGGTGCAATTGCCGGAACCATCGTTAAAGGCCACATTGTCGGCCAGGATGGTGACAAGCTTATTGCCAAGCTCGACGAACGTAACGCTGCCTGACCGGGGATTTTTATGGCTAAAGGTTTATTTAAAAAAGTTTTTTCTTTTGGCTCGAACCCGAAAACGGATTCAGACAACGATGTGACAAAAGATGCGGCAACACCCGCTTTGTCACCCTTTGAAGCCTATAAGGCAGCTCAGGCAAAAAAACAGAGCGAAGCCAAAAACACCGAAAACAAAAAACCGGTCGAAACGAAAAAAGAACGGCCGGATATTCCGTCGGAAGATAAAGAACCCGATTTAACCGAAAAGAAAAAGGCAGAAAATCAACCGGCAAAAAAACCGATAATTCCGGAAGCGGAGTTTGTCGGTTCACAAAGGGTAGAGACAACCGAGGCCGGAACCAACCTTCCTGCTCGCAACACCGTAACAATTACCGACAAGGTAACAAGCAACGAAAACAAGGTCAGCAAACCGGATTTGCCCCTCCATGAACCCAAAAAAATGTCATGGTTTGAACGGTTGAAAACCGGTTTGGCCCGTTCATCCCGCCAACTTGGTGATTCGATCAGTTCCATCTTTACCAAGCGCAAGCTTGACGAAGCGACATTGCAAGATCTCGAAGATGTACTCATTCAGGCCGATCTTGGTCTTGAAACTGCTCTCCGTATTACCGATACTCTCGCATCAAGCCGTTACGGTAAAGATATATCAACCGACGAAGTACGCACGATCATGAGTGACGAGATCAAGAAAGTACTTGAACCGGTTGCCCGCCCGCTTGAACTGGACTTGAGCCATAAGCCGCATGTTATATTGGTTGTCGGTGTGAATGGAACGGGAAAAACCACAACAATCGGAAAATTGGCGGCCAAGCTTACCGCCGGCGGATTAAAGGTGATGCTCGCGGCTGGTGATACTTTTCGTGCGGCTGCTATCGAACAACTCCATATCTGGGGAGACCGTGTCAATGCACCGGTTGTTTCAACCAAACTCGGTGCCGATGCGGCAAGCCTTGCTTATGACGCTTATGAAAAAGCCAAAGCTGCCGGAAGTGATGTTCTTATCATTGACACGGCAGGACGGTTGCAGAATAAAACCGAACTGATGGACGAGCTTGCCAAGATTGTGCGTGTTTTAAGCAAGCATGATCCGGATGCGCCCCACACTGTTTTGCAAACACTTGATGCGACAACCGGCCAGAATGCGCTGAACCAGGTGGAAATATTCCGCAACATTGCCGGTGTGAACGGCCTTGTCATGACAAAACTTGACGGAACAGCGCGCGGCGGCATTCTTGTTGCAATAGCGGCAAAATACAAGTTGCCGGTATATTTTATCGGGGTAGGAGAGGGCATTGATGACCTCGAACCCTTTGCAGCTTCGGACTTTGCCGAAGCAATAGCAGGAAAACACGAATGACCAATTCACTTTTTGAACCCGATCCGGAAGATACCAAAGCGGTGAAAGAGCTTCATATGTCACCGGCGCTCAAACTCGTTCTCGAAATGGGGCCACTGGTGGTGTTTTTCTTTGCCAACTACAAAGGCGAATGGCTTATCAAACATGTCGGCCTGTTTCAGGGATTTGAAAAACCGATTTTTCCTGCCACGGCGATTTTCATGGTTGCCATTGTTATCGCACTCGTCGCCTCGTGGATTATTGCACGAAAACTCCCGATCATGCCGCTTATTTCCGGTGTGTTTGTATTGATTTTCGGGGCTTTAACGCTTTGGCTCCATAATGATACATTCATCAAGATGAAGCCGACAATTATCAACACACTGTTCGGCCTTATCCTGTTCGGTGGTCTCGCTTTCAATAAATCGCTTCTCGGCTATGTGCTCGACTCTGCCTTTCAACTTGATGATGAAGGTTGGAAAATTCTCACCCGTCGTTGGGCATGGTTTTTTATTTTTCTTGCCGTTTTGAACGAATTGGTATGGCGAAATTTCAGCAATGATTTCTGGACGACATTCAAGGTCTTCGGTGTCATGCCTATCACCATTATTTTTATGATTGCACAAATGCCGATTGTTATGAAACATGCAACCTCGCCAATAGGTGTGAAACAGACAAAGCTCGATGAATAGGTCGGGAATTTCAAAAACCGATGGGATTGAAACAATGGAAATTACACAGTTCATCTGCCGCAGTGATAATTTCGGAGTGCTGCTTCATGACGAGGCAAGCGGACTGACTGCGGCTATTGATGCGCCGGACGCAAAGACAATCCGTGAAACGCTTGACCGGAAAGGTTACAAGCTTGATGTCCTTTTCATAACCCATCATCATATGGATCACATCGAAGGAATTACCGCACTTAAAGCCGTTTATGGTACGAAAATCATCGGGCCGGAACGTGAAGCCGACAAAATTGGTGGACTTGATGAAGCGGTCAATGAACAATCAGGCTGCAAATTCGCAAAATTCGATGTCAAAGTTCTTGAAACTCCCGGTCATACGCTTGGCTCCGTCTGCTATTATTTTCCTCATGACAAACTGGTTTTTACCGGTGATACGTTGTTTTCTCTGGGCTGCGGGCGACTGTTTGAAGGAACAGCCGAGATGATGTTTTCTTCGCTTGAAAAGCTCAAAGCTCTTCCCGACGATACAAAGCTTTATTGCGGGCATGAATATACCAAAGAAAATGCACGGTTTGCACGTTCGGTCGATCCCGATAATGTTGCGCTCATCAATCGCGCTGCTGCTGTTGACCGGCTTATCGCTGTCGGGGAAACCTCGCTCCCAAGCTCGATCAAAAGCGAGAAAGCGGCAAATCCCTTTTTACGCTGTAATGACCCCGATATACGCAAAACATTGAAGATGGAAAATGCTTCGGATGTCGCTGTTTTTGCTGAATTAAGAAAACGCAAGGATCATTTCTGAATGTTTATCAAGCGATTTGTGATTGCCCTTTGTTTGATTGTTTTTCCGGTTGCCGCTTTTGGCGAAGATGTGCCAAAGCAGAATGACAAGCAAAGCGAATTCTATCTCTCTCCGACGGGTAATCCTAAGATTGTAGCGGAATATCCTTTGAATGAAGCTTTTCTGGCTAAGATGGAAAATGTCCAGAAGGAAATGTCGGAGTCCACGATCAGGCTTTCGGAATCCGAAACCGGAAATGACGGTAGTATTGACGGGCTCGTTAAAACCATTTCAAAAGATGAGCGCGTCATGAACATTTTGAAAAAAAATGCGCTTGAACCAAAAGATTATGTTGTCGGTTATCTGGCATTACAAGCAAGCCTGGCTGCTGCATCCTCGCTTGAAGATCAGGACGCAATATTTGACGACAGCACAACAGTTTCAAAGGAAAATCTCGAATTCGGAAAACAATTTGCCGACCGCATTCGTAAAGTTCTCGAACAATAGAATTTTATTGCCGACTGTCAAATCCGGACTACTTTGAATAGCGTAAGATTTGATTAATTTTTTCCTGTGCTTTTTCGTAACGCGATCAGTTAAACACCGGACTTGTATAAAAAAAACATCGTATTCGTAGATAAATGTAATAGTTCATTAAATTATAAATATTTAAACATAAACAATACTTGTAAAAATATAAACAGTCACGTTCGGAAAAATATTTTTTATTATCTTATAGGAGACTATTATATAATTTTCCGTGAATATATTTTGGCTCTTGTTCGATGTTCTTTTCAGGTCATTTTTTTACGCTCGGGACAAACCGGATGTCATTTTCATAAACAAAGTTACAAAGAATTTTCACATGGGTAAGAGCAACTTTGCGGAGCTTCCGGAGTGAAAAAGACATCGCCACAGACGAAAATACATGCCGTTACACAAACTTCAAAGCCGGATAACGTCAAGCGTCACCTCTCCCGTTCAATCGGGGTACGAGATTGACTACAACCCGCCCTAGTTCTGTAAACGCCTGCAAATGTCATCAAGCTGCTCCAACGAGGAATAATGGATTTTTACATCCCCGCCTTTTTTCCCGTGTTTGATGGCAACTTTCATGCCTATGACATCGGCAAGCAGTTTTTCAAGCGACTTGGTGTCGGCATCCTTTTCGCTCGGTGTACGTCTTTTTGCCTTTGCGGTTGATTGTCCATTTGCCAGAGCTTCGGCCTGACGCACAGACAAGCCATCACGGATAATTTTTTCGGCAAGTGCCAAAGGGTCATCGACTGTTATCAGACAGCGCGCGTGGCCTGCCGACAATTGGCCATCATTGATGAATTGTTGCACCTTGGCCGGAAGTTTCAATAATCTCAATGTGTTGGCAACATGGCTGCGACTTTTGCCGATCACTTGTGCAAGATCGGCTTGTGTATAATCATGTTCATCAATCAGTTGTTGGTAACCCATGCCTTCTTCCAACGGATTGAGATCGGTTCTTTGGACATTTTCGATAATGGCAAGTTCCAAAGCCGTACGATCATCGACATCGCGGATAATAACCGGTATTTCAGTGAGATTTGCGCGCTGGGCAGCACGCCAGCGACGCTCACCGGCGATCAATTCAAACCGGTTCGGATGGTCGGGCGAGGGACGAACAACAACCGGCTGAACCACGCCATGTTCACGGATAGATTGGGCGAGATCGTCAAGCTCGGTTTCGGTAAAGTGTCGCCGCGGATTTTGCGGATTACGGGAAATAAATTCGATAGGAACCTGGCGTTCCGACGATGTTTTCGGAGCTGTGGCAGGTTTATCAATACCAAGATCAACATCGCCGATAAGAGCAGCAAGACCACGTCCAAGCCGTTTTTTCGATTGATCGTCACTCATCTTTATTTCCTTGATTATTCAATAGGTTAAAAAATTCAAGCGGCGCGCAATTGGCGTTCGCGTTGGATGACTTCGGAAGCAAGTTGCAAATAGGCCTGACTGCCCGCACATTTCAAATCATAAAGTAAAGCCGGTTTACCGAATGAAGGAGCCTCCGACACGCGAACATTGCGTGGTATGACAGTTTGATAAACTTTGTCTCCCATAAAGGAGCGTACGTCCTCTACAACCTGATTGGAAAGATTGTTACGGCCGTCATACATAGTGAGCACAATACCCTGTATTTCCAGCGCAGGATTAAGGGAACTGCGAACCTGTTTTACCGTTTCCAATAATTGGCTTAAGCCTTCAAGTGCCAAAAATTCGCATTGCAGAGGCACAAGAACGGAATCGGCTGCCCCCATTGCATTAAGTGTCAAAAGGTTGAGGGAAGGGGGGCAATCAATCAGAATATAAGAAAACTTCTCCGTCACCATAGGATTTTTTCGCAAAGCTTTTTGTAGCCGCTGTATCCGGTCATTTGCCGGTGCAATTTCCATTTCGATTCCAAGAAGATCGAGTGTCGAAGGCACAACATAAAGGTTTGGCACTTCTGTTTCCAAAGCCGCGTCATTGACCGATGCACCTGAAACAATAACATCATAAGAAGATAGCGGGCGCCTGTTACGATCTATTCCCAGTCCGGTGCTGGCGTTCCCCTGCGGGTCTATATCCATAACCAATACAGTCTCGCCGATGGCCGCAAGCGCAGTAGCAAGGTTGATAGCTGTTGTTGTTTTGCCAACCCCGCCTTTCTGATTTGCAATGGCGATAATACGTGTGTCGCTCATTTCTCTCACCCCTTACGTGAATCGATCTTGCTAATTTCGAGAATAACAGACTGCTTATCAATCTTGCTTTGATGAACTTTAAAATCGAATGTCCAGTTTTTCTCTGCTTCGGCTATTTCCTTCTTATAATCACGGCCCTTCTGGAATAGGGCGGTTGCGCCTTGCTCGAACCAGGGTTGTGTCAACTCAAAAAGTTTTTCGAGCGATGCCAAGGCACGTGACGTGATAATTTCCGGCTTGTTAATGTGGATGTAACTGGTTTCAATGCGGCATGTATGAACTGTAGCAGGCAAATTGAATTCGGCGCTGACACTTCTTAAAAATGCAGCTTTTTTGCTATTGCTTTCGACGAGATCAATATGAAAACCGCTTTGGTCTTTTAAAAGAATGGCTATGACAATTCCGGGAAAACCGCCACCGGAACCAATATCACACCAGTTTTTTGCGTGTGGCTTAAATCCGGCGACTTGTGCGCTATCAAGAATGTGCCGTTTCCAGAGATCGGGCAAAGTCGCATTTGCAATCAGATTGATATGGGATTGCCACTTTTTAACCGCCTCCTCGAATGCCATCAAAGTTTCTGCTGTTTCACGTGAAACCGAAGGTACAATTTGCAGCAATGATTGATATTTTTCTTCTACCCATTCAGTCATCAGGCGCTTCTCCGGTTTTCGCGGTGTAACCGCTGGATATGGGTAATAATAAGAGACAGAGCTGCCGGTGTCATGCCGTCAATTTTTTGTGCCTCGGCGATTGATTGAGGCGCGCGCTGACGGATTTTTCCTTTCAGTTCATTGGACAGACCGGAAATCACATCAATGTCGAGTTCTGCCGGAATACGGAGTTGTTCATCGCGCTGAAGATTGGCAATGTCTTGTGCCTGACGATCAAGATAAACCGCATATTGCGCCTCAATTTCCAATGTTTCAGCCGTTTTTTTATCAATCTGGTTGAGCGATGGCCAAATTTCACTCAAACGCGAGAGTGACATTTCCGGATAGGAAAGCAAATCATAAACATTCCGGCGAATTCCGTCGTGTTTTATTTGCAATCCTTTTTCTGTCGCTTCATTTGGCGTGATAAATACCGATTGACACAGATGACGGGCTTTATCCAGTAAATCCTGTTTATGTTGAAAACTCTTCTGTCTCAGCGAGCCGACAATTCCCCATTTTAATCCCGATGGTGTCAGCCTCTCATCGGCATTATCCGCTCTTAGAGACAAACGGAATTCGGCGCGAGAAGTAAACATACGATAGGGTTCACTGACGCCACGCGTAATCAAATCATCAACCATAACACCGATATAGGCCGTTGACCGGCTAATCGTTACCTGATCTGTGCCCGAAGCTCTGTTTGCAGCATTCAATCCTGCAAGTAAACCTTGTGCTCCTGCCTCTTCATAACCTGTCGTTCCATTGATCTGACCGGCCAGAAACAGGCCTGGAAGTGCTTTTAATTCCAATGTTGCATAAAGTTGGCGCGGGTCGACAAAATCATATTCGATTGCATAGCCCGGTTGCAAAACCTTCGCGTGTTCCAACCCTTCAATGGTTTTGATAAAATCGAGTTGAACCTCTTCCGGCAGAGATGTGGATATACCGTTCGGATAGACCGTATCGTCATCCAGTCCTTCCGGTTCAAGAAATATCTGGTGTCCGTCACGCTCTCCGAATTTTACAATTTTATCTTCAATCGAAGGGCAATATCTCGGACCTATACCTCTGATAGCGCCCGAATACATCGCCGAACGATGAATATTATCTTTTATGATCTGGTGGGTTTTATGATTGGTCCTCGTAACAGCACAGTCAATTTGCGGTTGACAAATTGTATCGGTCAAAAACGAGAACGGTACGGGATCCTCGTCAGCACTCTGCTTTGGAAGATTGTCCCAATCTATTGTCTTTTTACTCAAGCGTGAAGGAGTGCCGGTTTTCAACCGTCCCAAACGGATACCATATTGTCCCAGATGTTCTCCCAGAAGATTACTGGGTTCTTCACCCATTCTTCCGGCAGGCCATGTTTTTTCACCTATATGGATAAGGCCACGCAAAAATGTACCCGTTGTCAAGACAACCGCACCTGCATCAACTGGTCCACAGGTTTTACATACGACACCCGCGACGGTGTCATTTTTCACAATAAGATCAATGACTTCATCTTCTATAACCGTGAGATTGGGCTGTTCCGAAATCAACGTCTGCATAGCTTTTTTATAGAGCTTGCGGTCTGCCTGCGTTCGTGGCCCCCTGACCGCCGGGCCTTTTCTCCGGTTAAGCAAACGAAATTGTATTCCGGCTTCATCGGCAGCACGCCCCATCAACCCGTCAAGTGCATCAATTTCTCTCACGAGATGGCCTTTTCCGAGGCCACCAATTGCCGGATTACATGACATCGTTCCGATGGAAGCAAAATGGTAGGTTATGAGCGCCGTTTTTGCACCGGTACGTGCAGCAGCAGAAGCAGCTTCACAACCGGCGTGTCCGCCCCCGACAACAATTACATCAAATTTATCAGCCAATTTTATACAAACACCGTTAAAGTTTTAACGTTTCACGTGAAACAAAGAACCAAACCTTATTGCGGAATATTAGTGTGCTTTGCAACGTGCACGAATTATCTCACTTGTCTAACACATGGAATGTTTCACGTGAATCATTATTTTTAAAGATTGAACATTTTATTTTTAAAATGTTTCACGTGAATCACTGTTTTTCAGCGGAAAAAATAAATCGCACTCTCTTATTCAAATCATTTACCAATACAGAATTGCGAGAAAATAACATCCAATATGTCTTCAACATCTATGTCTCCGGTAATTCGACCAAGCGAATCGGCAGCGAGTCGTAAATGTTCTGCTCTCAACGATAAATCGCGATTGGAATGTTGAACTGCATTGTCTATCTCGGAGACAGCAATCTTCAGCAATGCTAATTGCCTTTTTCTCGCGGTAACCACTTCACCTACATCATATGAAAATTTTGAACAGAAAGATGCAATAGCTTTTACAAAGGCATCAAACCCTTCCCCCGTTCTCGTTGAAAACTGGATTGGCCATTGTCTTATTGAACCGTTCGCCAAATCGCTTTTATTTCCGATATGCCAGATTTCCGCATCGGTTTCGGGGAGCTCTATCGGAACCGGATGTGCCAAATCATCAACAAGCAGTACGAGATCTGCGTCTTTCACTCGATCATAGGCGACCTCGATACCGAGTTTTTCAACCTTGTTATCGGTTTCTCGCAAGCCGGCTGTATCAGTCATCAAAACCGGATAGCCATCAATCACAATACGCGTCTCCAAAGCATCGCGTGTTGTGCCGGCTTCATCTGTTACAATGGCAAGATTAAAACCGGCTAACTTATTGATAATACTCGATTTTCCAGCATTCGGAGCACCAGCAATGACAATTTTTATCCCGTCGCGCATTGATGCAACACGTTCGCTTTTTATGATAAAATCCGAGATCGACCGGCTTAAATTTTGTAAATGATCCCAAACAATATCGCTCACAGAACCCGGTACATCTTCCTCGTCGGAAAAATCAAGCTCAGCTTCGATCATGGCACGCGCTTTGATAAGATCGCTCCGCCATTGTCGATAAAGTGTCGCAAGTTCGCCACTTGCGCCCATGATGGCAAGCCGCCTCTGGCTTTCGGTTTCTGCTTCAATGAGATCGGCCAGTCCCTCGGCTTCCGTCAAATCAAGCTTGCCGTTAAAAAATGCCCGTCTTGAAAATTCACCGGGTTCGGCCAATCGACATGAATCGAACTTTGCAAGTTCATTCAAAAACCGGTCTATAACAGCCTTTCCACCATGAAGATGAAATTCGGCACAATCTTCACCGGTAAAACTGTGTGGTGAGGGAAAAAACACCGTTAAAGCACTATCGACAAAGTCACCATCTTGAGCTACAAGCTTGCCATAACTCATGACACGGGGCGCCGGAATTTTGCCAAGCAATGTTTGAACAATGGATTTTGTCATTTTTCCTGAAACGCGGATTACGGCTACTCCGGAGGGAAGTTTTCCGCTTGATAGAGCAAAAATAGTATCCATAGTCGTTATCCTCGTTGCGGAATGTGCTTTACAATCTCGCCCGCTTCATTTTGAACGGACAAAAGTTCTACAATTCAACAAATGTTCTATAAGCCATTTGAAACAGAAGAGACCATTCATTTTTTAGCAAAACTCCTTCGAGATTCGCTTGAAGCTGTTGTTCGGCCAAATCAAAAATAAAAAACCGTCCGAAAAAAAATTCCGGACGGAAAAACTGTTACGTCTATTTTTTGAAAAACACCTGTCAGACATTATCCCCGGATATTATCCGGAGTGTAAAGTTGCCGACTGAGTATCACCCGATCAGGTGTGTTCAAATTTGCTATTTCCGAATTAGCTATTTCCAAGTCAGGTATTTCCAAATCAGGTATTCATCGAATCGAAAAATTCCGCATTGGTTTTTGTCTGCTTCAATTTATCAATCAAAAATTCGATTGCATCGGTTGTGCCCATTGGAGCGAGAATACGACGCAAAACAAATATTTTTTGCAGATCCTGACGGGAAACCAACAAATCTTCCTTGCGGGTTCCGGATTTCAAAATATCCATTGCCGGGAAAATTCGCTTATCGGCTACTTTCCGGTCAAGCACGATTTCCGAGTTACCGGTTCCCTTGAATTCTTCAAAAATAACTTCATCCATACGGCTTCCGGTATCTATCAAAGCCGTTGCAATAATTGTGAGCGAACCGCCTTCTTCAATATTGCGGGCTGCACCAAAAAAGCGCTTGGGGCGTTGTAAAGCGTTAGCATCAACACCACCGGTCAAGACCTTTCCTGATGAAGGAACAACCGTATTATAGGCACGACCAAGACGGGTGATCGAATCAAGGAGAATGACCACATCGCGCCCCTGTTCAACAAGGCGCTTTGCTTTTTCAATGACCATCTCGGCAACCTGAACGTGACGGGATGCGGGTTCGTCAAATGTTGAAGAAACAACTTCGCCTTTGACCGAACGTTGCATATCGGTCACTTCTTCCGGACGTTCATCAATGAGCAACACAATCAGAAAACATTCCGGATGATTGGCTGTGATTGAATGGGCAATGTTTTGCAGAAGAACTGTTTTACCGGTTCTTGGAGGTGCAACAATCAGTGCACGCTGCCCTTTACCCAAAGGCGAGATAAGATCAATGACCCTTGCCGACATATCCTTGTTTGTCGGGTCATTCAATTCCATTTTCAACCTCTCGTTCGGATAGAGAGGTGTCAAATTGTCAAAATGGATTTTATGGCGGATTTTTTCCGGATCTTCAAAATTGATCGTATTGATTTTTAACAGAGCAAAATAACGCTCGCCTTCTTTGGGGCTGCGTATCGGTCCTTCAACAGTGTCGCCGGTTTTTAATGAAAACCGCCTGATTTGCGAAGGGGAAAGATAAATATCATCAGGACCTGGAAGATAATTGGCATCGGCCGAGCGTAAAAACCCGAAACCGTCGAGCAAAACTTCCAGAACACCTTCACCGATAATTTCAACATCCTGAAGGGCAAGCTTTTTCAAAATGGCAAACATCAATTCCTGTTTGCGCATTAACGAAGCATTTTCGACTTCCAGCGTTTCGGCAAAAGCGACAAGCTCGACCGGAGTCTTACTTTTCAGCTCTTGTAGTTTCATCTGTTGAATATTCTGCATCCAATATAAACTCTTATAATTGTGGAAATATTATTTTCCTTTGAAAAGTATCTTGTTAAGAAACTATGGAAAATAAAAAAGGAGGGTAGCTCCATCTAATGCCCTTGTGTGAAGAAATCAAGAAAATTTCATTCAAAACGGTTTCACAATCACAGCAATCACAGCAATAATCATCAAAACAGTGGGAACTTCATTCAAAATACGCCAGGTTTTTTCAGAAAAATTGTTTCTATCTTCGGCAAAATGGCGAACACCACGTGATAACAACCCGTGATAGCCCGATAAAATAACGACAGCAAGAAGTTTGAGATGAAGCCAACCGCCTTGAAACTCATAAACTTTCCAGGCCATCCATAAGCCTGTTACCCAAGACGCAATCATCGCCGGATTGATAATTGCCCGCAACAACCGCCGTTCCATTGTTTTGAATGTCTCGGATTGTTTCGAGCCAATTTCGGCCTGACAATGGTAGACAAACAAACGTGGTAAATAAAACATTCCCGCCATCCAGCAAATGATAGAAATCACATGAAAAGATTTGATCCATAAAGTCGAATCCGGATATTCATCAGGATTCACGTGAAACAACCCCCATAAAACAACCACGACAATCAAGAGTGAAACGATGGCGCGAAGCCAGATTGTCCCCGTTGTCATATGCGTTTTAGAATTCGTCATTTGTTAAAATTCCTCACCAGTTTGACCAGTCTTTCAACATTTTCGATAGGCGTTTGTGGTGTTATTCCATGTCCCAGATTAAAAACCAACGGCCCATGTCCAAGGTTATCGAGAATATTATTTATTCCTGTTTCCAGAGCAGCGCCACCCGAAACCAATCGCAAAGGATCGAGATTTCCCTGAACCGGCGTTATCTGTTGCAATTTTTTGGCGAAGGAAAGCGGAACAGACCAATCAAGTCCGACGGCAGTCACCCCTGTTTTTCGGGCAAAATTTTCGTAAAGCGCGCCGGCACCTTTCGGAAAACCGATTATCGGAACTTCGGGAAAAACTTTTCTGATACGCTGAACCATCCGCTTGATCGGATAAATGACGTATTCATCAAAACTCTGTTCATCAAGAACGCCTGCCCAGGAATCAAAAATCTGTAAAACTTCGGCTCCGGATTTGACCTGATTGACAAGATAATCGGCTGAAACGTCGGCAAGAATTTCGAGAAGAGTTTTCATTGCTTCAGGGTGAGTGAAACCGAACAATCTGGCGGGAGCTTGATCCGGAGTGCCATGTCCGGCGATCATATAGGTTGCCACTGTCCAGGGGGCACCACAAAATCCGATCAGCGTTGTATCGTGAGCTAAAGCGTTTTTGAGAAGAGATAAAGTTTCAAAACTTGGAGCCAGTCTTTCCTGAGCCTTTTCGACATTCAATTTTTCAATTTCATTGACCGATAGTGGATCAAGAATCGGCCCCTTCTTTTCTTCAAAACGTAAGTTTCTCCCCAAAGCATGAGGAACGACGAGTATATCCGAAAACAGGATTGCTGCATCAAAACCGAATCGTCTGATCGGTTGCATCGTGACTTCAAAAGCAAGGCGAGGATTGTAGCAAAGATCAAGAAAGCTTCCTGCTTGTTTCCTCACCTCACGATATTCGGGTAAAAACCGTCCGGCTTGTCTCATCAACCAGACGGGTGGCGGAGAAAGTGTTTTACCACTTAAGACTTCAATAAGTTTTTTTGTCAT